>NZ_BCST01000001.1 GCF_001571005.1 Herbiconiux solani NBRC 106740
CTCCGGCGGCCCCCGCCGAGTCCCGTCCGGCCGCCTCGACCCCGTCGGCTCCGGCCGCCGCGTCGACCCCGGCAGCCGGTTCGGCGAGCCCGGCCGCTCCCGCCGCCCCCGCGGCTGCGGGTTCGGACAAGCCGGCCTCCGACAACGCAGGCCCTCGCCCCGGCGGACCCCGTCCCGGCATCCCGCGTCCCGGCAACAACCCCTTCGCCAGCCAGCAGGGAATGCAGCGCCCCGGCGCCCCGCGTCCCGGCAACAACCCGTTCGCGAGCCAGCAGGGCATGCAGCGCGGCGGCTCGGGCGGCGGCGCCGGCGGCGCGATCCCGCGTCCCGGTGCTCCCCGTCCCGGCGCCCCGCGTCCGGGTGCTCCCCGTCCCGGCGCTCCGCGTCCGGGCACCTTCCAGCGCCCCGGCACCGGTGCGGGCTTCCGTCCCGGCGCCGCCCAGGGTGGCGGCGCTCGTCCGGCTCCGGGTTCGCCCGGGTTCCGTCCGGGTGGCGCTCCCGGCGGCGGCTTCGCACCCCGTCCGGGTGCGGGCGGCCGAGGACGCGGCCCCGGTGGTGGAACCGCCGGTGCGTTCGGTCGTGGTGGCGGGAAGAGCAAGGCCCGCAAGTCGAAGCGGACGAAGAGGGCCGAGTTCGAGCTGCGCGAAGCCCCGTCGCTCGGCGGCGTCAGCGTCCCGCGTGGCGACGGCAACACCGTCATCCGCCTGCGTCGCGGTGCCTCGATCACGGACTTCGCCGACAAGATCGACGCGAGCCCCGGCAACCTGGTGACCGTGCTGTTCCACCTCGGTGAGATGGCCACGGCGACCGAGTCGCTCGACGAGGCCACCTTCCAGGTACTCGGTGAAGAGCTCGGCTACAAGATCATGGTCGTCTCCCCCGAGGAGGAGGACCGCGAGCTGCTCGAGGGCTTCGACATCGACCTCGACCAGGAGCTGGAAGACGAGACCGACGAAGACCTGGAGATCCGTCCCCCGGTCGTCACCGTCATGGGTCACGTCGACCACGGAAAGACGCGTCTGCTCGACGCGATCCGGAACGCGAACGTCGTCGCCGGTGAGGCGGGTGGAATCACCCAGCACATCGGTGCCTACCAGGTCGTCACCGAGCACGAGGGCATCGAGCGCCCGATCACCTTCATCGACACCCCGGGTCACGAGGCGTTCACCGCCATGCGAGCCCGTGGTGCCCAGGTGACCGACATCGCGATCCTCGTGGTCGCGGCGGACGACGGCATCATGCCGCAGACGATCGAGGCCCTGAACCACGCCCAGGCGGCCAACGTGCCGATCGTGGTCGCGGTCAACAAGATCGACAAGCCCGACGCCAACCCGGCCAAGGTGCGCCAGCAGCTCACCGAGTACAACCTGGTCGCCGAGGAGTACGGCGGAGACGTCATGTTCGTCGACGTGTCGGCGCGCAACGACATCGGCATCCAGGACCTCCTGGACGCGGTGCTGCTCACCGCCGACGCCGGGCTCGACCTGCGGGCGAACCCCAACAAGGATGCTCGCGGTGTGGCCATCGAGGCCAAGCTCGACAAGGGCCGCGGCGCCGTCGCGACCGTGCTCATCCAGTCGGGAACGCTGCGCGTCGGAGACGCGATCGTGGCCGGAACCGCTTACGGGCGAGTCCGTGCGATGGTCGACGAGAACGGCGACACCGTCACCGAGGCGACCCCGTCGCGTCCGGTCCAGGTGCAGGGTCTGTCGACCGTGCCCCGCGCCGGCGACACCTTCCTCGTCACCGAGGAGGACCGCACCGCGCGTCAGATCGCTGAGAAGCGTGAAGCCGCCGAGCGCAACGCCTCGCTGGCCAAGGCCCGCAAGCGCATCTCGCTCGAGGACTTCACCCGTGCACTCGAAGAGGGCAAGGTCGAAGCGCTCAACCTCATCATCAAGGGTGACGTCTCCGGTGCCGTCGAGGCACTCGAGGAGTCGCTGCTCAAGATCGAGGTCGACGACAGCGTGCAGCTGCGGATCATCCACCGCGGTGTGGGTGCCGTCACGGAGTCGGACGTCAACCTGGCGACCGTCGACAACGCGATCATCATCGGGTTCAACGTGCGACCCGACACGAAGGCGCGCGAGCGTGCGGCCCGAGAAGGCGTGGACATCCGCTTCTACTCGGTCATCTACAACGCTCTCGACGACATCGAGTCCTCGCTCAAGGGCATGCTCAAGCCCGAGTTCGAAGAGGTGCAGTCGGGTGTGGCCGAGATCCGCGAGATCTTCCGCTCCTCGAAGTTCGGCAACATCGCCGGTGTCATCGTGCGGTCGGGAACGATCACGCGAAACGCCAAGGCTCGGGTCATCCGCGAGGGTGTCGTGGTGGGGGACAACCTCGCCATCGAGTCGCTGCGCCGCTTCAAGGACGACGTCACCGAGGTGCGGACGGACTTCGAGGCCGGTATCGGTCTCGGCAAGTTCAACGACATCCAGATCGGCGACGAGATCGAGACGATCGAGATGAAGGAGAAGCCCCGCGTCTAGCAATAGCTAGCGGTGGCATGACCTGATGAAGGAGTGGTGAGGCGAAGGTCTCACCACTCCTTCTCTCATAGAAACAAAGAGAGAGGATGATCATGGCTGATCCGGCACGGGCCGCCAAGATGGCGGACCGCATCAAGGTGATCGTGGCAAAGCGGCTCGAGAAGGGGATCAAAGACCCCCGGCTCGGCTTCGTGACCATCACCGACGTCCGCGTCACGGGCGACCTCCAGCACGCATCGATCTTCTACACGGTGTACGGCGACGAGAAGGAGCGTGCCGATTCGGCCGCGGCCCTCAAGTCGGCGACCGGGATGCTGCGGAGCGAGGTCGGCAAGAACATCACGGCGCGGCTGACGCCGTCGCTGGAGTTCATCGCCGACGCGCTGCCCGAGAACGCGAAGGTGCTCGAGGACCTGCTCGCCGAGGCGAAGGCCCGCGACGCGCAGGTCGAGGGGCTCGCGAAGTCGGCGCGCTACGCCGGCGACGAAGACCCGTACGTCAAGCCGCGGGTCATCGCGGACGACGCCGACGCCGACGAGCCCGACGAGGACTAGTCTCACTCACCGCCCTCCCCGTCCCCACTGGGATCAGGGGAGGGCGAAGGTGTCGTCGGCGGGGGTGACGATGAGGCCGTCTGCGAGGAGGCCCGCGATCGCGCGGCTGTATTGGGCGGGGTCGGACACGGCGGCGGCGAGCTGGGCGGCCGCCAGGGGGTGCGGGGTCGCACGGAGAGCCTTGAGGATGGCACCGCGGGCCTGGCGGTCGGAGCCCTCGTACTTCTTCTGCGGCGCCCGGCGCGGCACGTCGGTGGCGGGATAGCCCGCTGCACGCCAGGCGCAGCGGTCGGCCAGGGGGCAGAGGTCGCACTTGGGGGAGCGCGCGGTGCAGACGATCGCCCCGAGCTCCATCATCCCGGCGTTGAACCGGGCCGCGTCGTCGTCGTCCTCCGGGAGGAGGGCGTCCATCGCAGGCAGGTCCCGCTTGGCGTTGGGGGCGGGCGCCTCGGGCAGGCCGTCGACCGCGCGGGCGATGACCCGGCGGATGTTCGTGTCGACCACCGGATGGCGCGCGCCGAACGCGAAGACCGCGACCGCACGCGCCGTGTAGTCGCCGACCCCGGGCAGAGCGAGCAGGGCGTCGACGTCGTTCGGCACCGCTCCGTCGTGCCGCTCGGTGATCGCGACCGCACAGGCGTGGAGGTTGAGCGCGCGTCGCGGGTAGCCCAGGGACTGCCAGGCGCGTACCGCCTCACCCGCGGGTTCGGCGGCCAGAGCGTCCGGCGTCGGCCACCGGGTCAGCCATTCGTCAAGGCGCGGGATCACGCGCACCACGGGCGTCTGCTGCAGCATGAACTCGCTGACCAGGGTGCCCCAGGCCGGGAAACCGGGTCGCCGCCAGGGCAGATCCCGAGCGTGGCGGGCGAACCAGTCGACCACGGGACCGGCGAGATCGGCGTTCCCGGGCATCCCACCACTGTAGGCGACTTAGACTTTCGACATGGTTCAGCCCGCGACCCCCGCCAGCGACTTCGCCGACGCCCTGGTGGGCGAGATCCGGCACAACTACCGCCTCGGCCGCGTGATCGTCGCGGTCGACGGGGTCGAGGACACCGGGCCCTTCGCCGAGCGACTCGCCGCCGCCTTCGTGCGCAGCGGCGTGCACACCGTGCGGGCCCGGATGGACGACTTCCAGCGGCCCCGAGAGGCACGGGAACTGCGCGGAGACGGCGTCGCCGAGGGCTACTACTTCGACCGCTACGACCTCTCGACGCTGAAGCGCGTGCTGATCGAGCCGTTCCGGCTGGGCGGGAGCACCGGGTTCCAGCTGGCCTCGTTCGACGCCGCCCGCGACCGGGTCGCCGAGTCCCGCTGGCTGACCGCGCCGGCCGACGCCGTGCTGGTGCTCGACGGGCCGTTCCTGCAGCGGCCGGGGCTGCGCGGGCAGATCAACTTCACGATCTACCTCGAGGGCTCGCAGTTCGGGCTGGCACCCGAGGTCGTCGGCGCCGACGAGCTGTACCAGGCCGAAGCCGGACCGCGGTTCGGGGCGAGTGCCATCGTCTCGGTGGCCGACCCCGAGCATCCGCGGCGCGTCTTCGCCGACAGCTGCTGAGCAGGCTGGGCAGCCCGCCTCTCACCGGGCCCCGCTGTGTCAGGTCCTGAGTGATCGCGGGGGCCGCGGACTGTTAGCGTGGCAGACGTGAATTCTGCGTCGTCATCCGAGAGTGGCATCCTGCTCGTCGACAAGCCGGACGGCTTGACGAGCCACGACGTCGTCGCCCGAACCCGGCGGATGGCCGGCACCCGGAAGGTCGGCCACGCCGGCACCCTCGACCCGATGGCGACCGGGCTGCTCATCCTGGGCCTGAACTCCTCGACCCGCCTGCTCACCTACGTGGTCGGGCTCGACAAGGAGTACCTGGCGACCGTGCGACTGGGCGCCGGAACCACGACCGACGACGCGGAGGGCGAGACCTCCGTCACGGCTCCGGCCGGCGCGGTCGCCTCCCTCACCGCCGAGGCGGTCGCCGAGGCCTTCGCCGCCCAGGTCGGCACGATCACCCAGGTGCCGAGCACCGTCAGCGCCATCAAGGTCGACGGGCAGCGCGCCTACGCCCGGGTGCGGGCCGGTGAAGAGGTCGTGCTCGCGGGCCGCACGGTGACGATCGCCGAGATCGAGCTGCTGGGCGCGCCCCGCCCCGCGCTCACCGAGAGCGCCGAGGGCACGGGCGCCGACGTGCTCGACGTCGACGTGCGCGTGGTGTGCTCGTCGGGCACCTACATCCGCGCGATCGCCCGCGATGTCGGAGCGGCGCTCGGGGTCGGCGGCCACCTCACCGCGCTCCGCCGTACGCGGATCGGGCCCTTCCCGGTCGAGGATGCGCCGACGCTCGAACTCCTTCAAGCCGAGACCGAGCGGGGCGCGTCGCTCCCGCTGCTGCCGGCCGCCGAGGTGGCCCGCGCACTCTTCCCCGTGCAGGAGGTCGACCGCGAGCAGGCCCTCGCGCTCGGGCACGGCCAGCGCATCCCGCTCGACCGTCCGGACGGCGGGCCGATCGCCGCGATCACCGCCGACGGCCGCCTGCTCGGCCTCCTCGAGGTCAGGGCCGGCAGCGCGAAGAGCATCGTCAACTTCCCGCCCGACGAGTACCAGCCAGGAGCCCCCGCATGATCGAGTGGTTCACCATCGTGCAGGTCGCCGTCGCAGTCGCGGCGGGCCTGCTCTGCATCGTGCTCGGTCTCGCCGGCCGCCGTCCCACCGACCTCACCATGGGCGCCACCGCGCTGGTCGAGCTGCTGCTGATCGCCCAGCTGGTGATCGCCATCGTCTCCCCGGCCGTCGGCAACCAGCCGAGCGGCAGCCTGCTGGAGTTCTACATCTACCTGATCTCGGCGGTGCTCCTGCCGATCGCCGGCGGTTTCTGGGCCCTGATCGAGCGCAGCCGCTGGAGCACGGTCGTGCTCGGTGCGGTCTGCCTGGCGGTCGCCGTGATGGTGTACCGGATGAACGTGATCTGGTTCGTACAGGGAGCCTGAGCCACCCCTCCGGCAGCGGTGCCATAAACTCGTACTGCCATGGCTCACGACACCCTCGCTCCTCCCGCTCGACGAACCCGCACCCGGGGGATCGGGGCGGTGCTGATCATCGTGTACGGCATCCTCGCCCTCGCGGCCACCGGCCGTTCGGTCTACGAGATCATCGCCAAGTTCGACCAGGCGCCCGTGGCCTACACGCTGTCGGCGCTGGCCGCCGTGGTGTACATCGTGGCGACCGTCGCGCTGATCGCGCCGGGCCGGTTCTGGTACCGCGTGGCATGGGCCACCATCTCGTTCGAGCTGGTCGGTGTGCTCACCGTCGGCACGCTCAGCATCTTCCTGCCCGACCTGTTCGCGAAGGCCTCGGTCTGGTCGTGGTACGGGATGGGCTACCTCTTCATCCCGCTCGTGCTGCCCGTGCTCGGCATGCTGTGGCTGCGGCGTAACCGGTGAAGACCTACTTCGGGCTGGATGCGATCCCCGCCGACCTCGGTCCCTCCGCCGTCACCATCGGCAAGTTCGACGGCGTGCACACCGGTCACCTCGCGGTGATCGACGAACTCAACCGGGTCGCGCGCGAACAGGGTCTGACCTCGGTCGTGATCACCTTCGACCGCCATCCGCTCGCCCAGCTAAACCCTGCGGCACGGCCGGACGAGCTGGTCAGCAACGAGCAGCGGCTCGAGCTCCTGGCCGCGACCGGGGTGGATGTCACGATCCTGCTGCCGTTCGACGGCACCCTCGCCGCCATGCCTCCCCGCGATTTCGTCGAGCGGGTGCTCGGCACGATGTGCCGGGCGCGCGTGGTGATGGTGGGGGAGGACTTCCGTTTCGGGGCGAAGGGCAGCGGCACGATCCAGACCCTCCGCGAGCTGGCTCCGGAGTTCGGCTTCGACGTCGACGAGATCGCCGAGGTCACGCCTGAAAGCTCGCCTGCCGAGCTCACGCCCGGCGAGGTCGCCTCAGCAGAGCACAGCGAGGGCCGCAAGGTCTCCTCGACCTGGATCCGCGAGCTCCTCGCCGAGGGCGACGTCACCCGCGCCGCGGCACTCCTCGGCCGGGTGCCGAGCGTGCGCGGGATCGTCGTGCACGGGGCGGCCCGCGGTCGCGAGCTCGGCTACCCGACCGCCAACCTCTCGGCCGAGTCGGAGGGTCTCATCCCGGCCGACGGCGTGTACGCGGGCTGGCTCACCGACGACGGCGTGCGCTATCCCGCCGCGATCTCGGTCGGCAGCAATCCCACCTTCGAGGGCGTGCCGCCCAAGCAGGTCGAGGCCTACGTGCTCGACCGCGAGCTCGACCTCTACGACCACGTCGTCGAGATCGCGTTCGTGGCGCGCATCCGGGGCATGGTGCGGTTCACCGGCATCGAACCGCTGATCGCCCAGATGGACGACGACGTCGAGCGCGTACGGACGCTGCTCGGCGCCGAGCAGTGACAGCAAGCAGTGACAGCCGAGCAGTGACAGCCGAGCGGCGATCGACGAGCAGTGAACGACGAGCAGTGACCGAAGCCGACCGGGGGAGCACCACATGACCGAGCCGCACCGGCTGACGAAGGCCCCGCTGTGGGCCGGGCGCACGCTCGCCCTGCTGGCGATCGTGTTCACGGCGCTGAACCTGCGCACCGCGGTCGCGGCGCTCTCGCCGATCTTCGACCAGATGTCGTCGGACATCGCGCTCGGCAGCATCGGCATCGGCTTCCTCGGCACCCTGCCGCCGATCTGTTTCGCGGTGGCGGGACTGTTCGCACCGCTGCTGCACCGGCGCTTCGGACTCGAGCCCGTGGTCGTCGGAGCACTCCTGGCCGTGCTCGCCGGGCACCTCGTCCGTGCCGCCTCCGGCGACTACCTCGTGCTCGTGCTCGGCAGCACGCTCGCCTTCGCCGGCATGGGCGTGGCCAACGTGCTGCTGCCCCCGCTGGTGAAGAAGTACTTCCCGGATCGCATCGGGCTGGTCACCTCGCTCTACGCGACCGTGATGGCGATCGGCGCGACCCTGCCGCCGCTGATCGCGGTGCCGGTGGCCGAGGCCGCGGGCTGGCGCACCTCGGTCGGCCTCTGGTCGGCGTTCGCGGTGATCGCCCTCGTGCCCATGCTCTCGCTCGCCGTCGGCTCCCGGTCGGCGAAGCAGAAGGATGCGCGCGACGCGCCGGCGCCCGGCGCCCGGCCCGACGAGGAGCCGCGGTCGGCGAGCTTCGGCAAGGTACTCCGCTCGCCCATCGCCTGGTCGCTGATGCTCACCTTCGCGCTCACGACGATGAACGCCTATGCGATGTTCGCCTGGCTGCCCGAGATCGTGACCGACGTCGCCGGCACCTCCCAGGCCGACGCGGGCGCCCTGCTCTCGCTGTTCTCGGTGGCCGGACTCCCGGCCTCCCTGATCGTCCCGCTGCTCGCGGCGCGGATGAAGAACGTCTTCCCGCTGATCATCGCCGGCGTCGCCGCCTACCTGATCGGGTACATCGGCCTCCTCGCCGTCCCGACCGCGGCGACCTGGCTCTGGGCGCTGATGATCGGCTTCGGGCCGCTGATCTTCCCGCTCACCCTGGTGCTGATCAACCTCCGCACCCGCACCCATGACGGCTCGGTCGCGCTCAGCTCCTTCACGCAGAGCTTCGGCTACGCACTGGGCGCCCTCGGCCCGCTGGTGGTCGGCATCCTGCACGACGCGACGGGAGGCTGGACCGTGCCGATCATCTTCCTGATCGTCACCGCCGTCTCCCTGCTGATCACCGGTGCAGTCGTCTCCCGCCCCCGCATGCTCGAGGACGAGTGGCAGAATCGACAGATGCGCACGAACAGTTCGGAGACCCCGTGACGATAGACAGAGCGGTCAGCCCCGCCCAGCGAGCCCTCGAGGTGCTGGGCGACGACCTGACCGAATCCACCCTCAAGCGCTACCTCGACGGCATCCCCGGCGTCGACGCCGTGGGCCTCGAGCAGCGCGCCGCCGCGCTCGGGACGCGCTCGATCAAGACCACCTCGAAGGCCTGGGCCCTCGACCGCATCATCGAGCTGATCGACCTGACGACGCTCGAGGGCGCCGACACGCCCGGCAAGGTGCGCTCCCTGGTCGCGAAGGCCCTGGTTCCGGATGCGGGCGACCCGTCGACCCCGCGCGTCGCCGCGGTCTGTGTGTACGGCGACATGGTGCCGTACGCCGTCGAGGCGCTCGGCACCGCCCACTCGGCCGGTACGGACGAGGGCGTGAACGTCGCCGCCGTCGCGACCGCGTTCCCCTCGGGCCGCGCCTCCCTCGCCGTGAAACTCGCCGACACCGCCGACGCGGTGGCCGCGGGCGCCGACGAGATCGACATGGTGATCGACCGCGGCGCCTTCCTCTCCGGCCGCTACGGCCTCGTCTTCGACGAGATCGTGGCCGTCAAGGAGGCCTGCCGCCGCGCCGACGGCAGCTTCGCCCACCTCAAGGTCATCCTCGAGACCGGGGAGCTGAACACCTACGACAACGTGCGCCGGGCTTCCTGGCTCTCGATACTGGCCGGCGGCGACTTCATCAAGACCTCGACCGGCAAGGTCTCCCCGGCGGCGACGCTGCCCGTCACGCTCCTCATGCTCGAGGTCGTGCGCGACTGGAACCGGTTGACCGGCGAGAAGATCGGGGTGAAGCCGGCCGGCGGCATCCGCTCGTCGAAGGACGCGATCAAGTACCTCGTCACCGTCGCCGAGACGGTGGGCGAGGAGTGGCTCCAGCCGCACCTGTTCCGCTTCGGCGCGTCGAGCCTGCTCAACGACGTGCTCCTCCAGCGCCAGAAGCTCCGCACCGGCCACTACTCCGGCGCCGACTACGTCACGATCGACTAGGACCACCTGATGTCATTCCTCGAATACGCCCCCGCCCCCGAGTCGACGGCGATCCTCGACCTCAAGCCCGAGTACGGGCTGTTCATCGGCAACGAGTTCGTGCCCGGCTCGGGCGAGTCCTTCGTCACGATCTCGCCCGCGACCGAGAAGCCGATCGCGCGCATCGCGAACGGTGACGCCGCCGACGTCGACCGGGCAGTCGCCGCCGCGCGCCGTGCCTACGACAAGACCTGGTCGCGGATGTCGGGCCGGGACCGCGGGAAGTACCTGTTCCGCATCGCCCGGCTCGTGCAGGAGCGCGCCCGCGAGCTCGCGGTCGCGGAGTCGCTCGACAACGGCAAGCCGATCAAGGAGAGCCGCGACGTCGACGTGCCGCTCGTGGCGGCCTGGTTCTTCTACTACGCAGGCTGGGCCGACAAGCTCGATCACGCGGGCCTGGGCGCGAACCCCCGGTCGCTCGGGGTCGCGGCACAGGTCATCCCGTGGAACTTCCCGCTGCTGATGCTGGCGTGGAAGATCGCGCCCGCGCTGGCGGCCGGCAACACGGTCGTGCTGAAGCCGGCCGAGACCACCTCGCTCACCGCGCTGCTGTTCGCCGAGATCGTGCAGCAGGCCGACCTGCCCGCCGGTGTCGTCAACATCGTGACGGGCGCGGGGGAGACCGGGCGGCTGCTCGTCAACCACCCCGACGTGAACAAGGTCGCGTTCACCGGCTCGACGGCCGTGGGCCGCGAGATCGCCCGCTCGACCGCGGGCACCGGCAAGAAGCTCACGCTCGAGCTCGGCGGCAAGGCGGCGAACATCGTGTTCGACGACGCACCGATCGACCAGGCGATCGAGGGCATCGTCAACGGCATCTTCTTCAACCAGGGCCACGTCTGCTGCGCGGGATCCCGCCTGCTGGTGCAGGAGAGCATCCACGACGACGTGGTCGACCGGCTGAAGTCGCGGCTGGAGACGCTGCGGGTCGGCGATCCGCTCGACAAGAACACCGATGTCGGCGCGATCAACAGCGCCGAGCAACTGGCCCGCATCCGCGAGCTGTCCGAGATCGGCGAGGCCGAGGGCGCCGAGCGGTGGAGCCCGGCCTGCGACCTGCCGGAGAACGGTTTCTGGTTCGCGCCGACGATCTTCACCAACGTGTCGACGAGCCACCGGATCGCCCGCGAGGAGATCTTCGGGCCGGTGCTCTCGGTGCTGAGCTTCCGTACCCCGGCCGAGGCGATCGCCAAGGCCAACAACACGCCCTACGGCCTGTCGGCCGGCATCTGGAGCGACAAGGGCAGCCGCATCCTCGCGGTCGCCGACAAGCTGCGCGCCGGAGTCATCTGGGCCAACACCTTCAACCGCTTCGACCCCGCGAGCCCCTTCGGTGGCTACAAGGAGTCCGGCTACGGCCGCGAGGGCGGCCGTCAGGGGCTGGCTGCGTACCTCAAGGGAGGGCTCAAGTGAGCAACCACGTCACTGTTCCGAAGACCTACAAGCTGTTCGTGAACGGCGCCTTCCCGCGCAGTGAGTCCGGGCGGGTCTACGAGGTCACGACGCCGAAGGGCGAGTTCCTGGCGAACGCCGCCCAGGCCTCGCGGAAGGATGCGCGGGATGCGGTCGTCGCCGCCCGCGCGGCCGTCTCCGGCTGGTCGGGCGCCACCGCCTACAACCGCGGCCAGGTGCTCTACCGCGTCGCCGAGGTGCTCGAGGGCCGCCGCGCCCAGTTCGAAGACGAGATCGTGCGACTGCAGGGGGTCTCGGCCTCCGCCGCGCGCGATCAGGTCGACGAGGCGATCGACCGCTGGGTCTGGTACGCCGGCTGGGCGGACAAGTACGCGCAGGTCGCCGGCAACGCCAACCCGGTCTCGGGCCCGTACTTCAACCTCAGCGTGCCGGAGCCCACCGGTGTCGTCGCGATCGTCGCGCCCCAGGACTCGGCCCTCGTCGGGCTCGTCAGCGCGCTCGCCCCCGCCCTGGTCTCCGGCAACACCGTCGTCGTGATCGCGAGCGAGGCCTTCCCGCTCTCGGCGATCACGCTCGCCGAGGTGCTCGCCACCAGCGACCTGCCCAAGGGCGTCGTGAACGTACTCACCGGGTCGCCGGCCGAGATCGCCCCCTGGCTGGCCAGCCACGCCGACGTCAACGCGCTCGACCTCGTCGGTGCGGGGGCGCTCGAGTGGATCGACCTCGAGATCGCCGCGGCCGAGACGCTGAAGCGTGTCCTGCCGCCGGAGGACGGGCCCGATGCTGCGGCGCCGGCGCTGGGGCGGATCACGGCGTTCACGGAGACGAAGACGGTCTGGCACACCAAGAGTCTTATTTGATTCCGCGCCGCCGCCTCTGCGGCGCGGGCGACATGTTCGCGTGCGGTCGCGCGGCGCGGCCTTCGGTCGTGCCGCACGGCCACGCGCTCACCGTGGGCTGGGTTTCGTAAGGCCTCTTGCGCATTTCCGGCGCGGGACGGGGCCGGAGAGATCCGTCTGCTGCGGGGGTGCTCTGCGCGGCTGGGAGTCGGGCCGGGAGCGGGGCGGTTGTCGGGGGGCGGGGCTAGCGTGAAGGGATGAGCGAAGAACGCAGGGCACTGGTGACGGGCGCGACCGGGTACATCGGCGGGCGGCTGGTGCCACGGCTGCTCGCGGCCGGGTTCACCGTGCGGGTGCTCGTGCGCAACCCCGACAAGCTCCGGGACGTGCCCTGGGCCGGTGACGTCGAAATCGTCACGGGCGACCTCGGTGATCCCGCCAGTCTCGCCACCGCATCCGCCGACGTGGACGTCTTCTACTACCTCGTGCACTCCATGGGCGGCAAGAAGAAGGACTTCGAGCAGGTCGAGAAGGAGTCCGCTGAGAACGTCGCATCGGCTGCGGCCGCAGCCGGTGTGAAGCGGATCGTCTACCTCGGCGGCCTGCACCCCCTCACCGGCGACCTCTCGCCCCACCTGCGCTCGCGCGTCGAGGTCGGGCGCATCCTGCTCGAATCGGGCGTGCCGACCGCTGCCCTCCAGGCGGGCGTGGTCATCGGCTCCGGCTCGACCTCGTTCGAGATGATCCGGCACCTCACTGACGTGCTGCCCTACATGCCGGCGCCCAAGTGGGTGCGCAACTTCATCCAGCCGATCGCGGTGCGCGACGTGCTGTACTACCTCCTGAAGAGCGCCGACCTGCCCGAAGACGTCAACCGGACCTTCGACATCGGCGGCCCCGACCGCCTGCGCTACGGCCAGATGATGAACGGCTACGCCCTCGAGGCGGGCCTCAAGCAGCGCCCGATCGCCGCGCTGCCCGTGCTCACCCCGTGGCTCGCCTCGCAGTGGGTCAACCTGGTGACACCCATCCCACGCAGCCTCGCCATCCCGATCATCGCGTCGCTGCAGTTCGACTGCGTGACCCATGAGCACGACATTCGCAGCTACATCCCCGACCCCGAGGGCGGTCTTACCCCCTACCGCCGGGCCGTGCGGCTGGCGCTCGAGAAGGAGAAGGCGGGCGAGATCGAGACCAGCTGGCAGGACGCGTTCGTCGAGGGCGCCGCGAGCGACCCGCTGCCGAGCGACCCCGACTGGGCCGGGCACACCGTCTTCACCGACATCAAGCAGCGCACCACCAAGGCGCCGCCCGCCGCCGTCTGGCGAGTCGTGGAGGGCATCGGCGGCCAGAACGGCTGGTACTCCTTCCCGCTCGCCTGGGCCGCGCGCGGGTTGATGGACAAGGTGGTCGGCGGCGTCGGCCTCCGCCGTGGGCGACGCAGCGCCACCCGCCTCAACACGGGCGACGCGCTCGACTTCTGGCGGGTCGAGGCGATCGACCGCGGCTCCTTCCTGCGGCTCCGCGCCGAGATGAAGGTGCCCGGCCGGGCCTGGCTCGAGATGCGCGTCGGCGCCACCGGCGACGGCGGATCGGTCTACGACCAGCGGGCCGTCTTCTTCCCGCGCGGGCTCGGCGGGCGGCTGTACTGGTTCGCCATCCTGCCCTTCCACGGGGCCATCTTCAACGGCATGGCGAACCGGATCACGGCGACCGCGCTGGCCGCCGGTGCGGAAGCCTGATTGGCGCTCCCGGCCGAACACGGGGAGACTGGGGAGCACCGAGCGTCAGAGGAGGCATTCATGACCGGCAAGCCGAAGACAGTGTTCGTGGGCGACAGTCTCACGGAGGGCGGACGATGGCAGGAGTGGTTCCCCGAACTCGAGGCCTTCAACCTCGGCGTCGGCGGTGACACCACCGACGGCCTGATCGAGCGTATCGACGAGGTCGCGGCCCTCGACCCCGACACGATCGTGCTGCTCATCGGCACGAACGACGTCGCCAACCGCCGCGCCGTCGAGCACGTGGTCCGCGGCATCGAGACCGTGCTGGTGAACCTGCGCTCCGCGATGCCGGATGCGCGCATCCTGGTGCAGTCGGTGCTGCCGCGCGGCGCCGAGTACGCCGAGTTCGTCAAGGAGATCAACCGGCACGTCTGGCAGTTCGCCGCCACCGTGCGCGCGCACTACCTCGACCTCTGGCCCGTGATGGCCCGGGAAGACGGCGAGCTGCGCCCCGAGTACACCGAAGACCGGCTGCACCTGAACGAGGCCGGCTACGAGGCCTGGCTCTCCGAGCTCGTCCCCGCGCTCGAGCGGGTGCACGACCTGCCGCCGTCGTCGCGCCCGATCCGGCTGCCCGAGCTCGGCAGCGTCGACTAGCGGCGGCGGCCGGCCGCAGTGCGGCCCTGCCGCAGTGCAGCCAGGGCCGGCTGAGCGGACTCGGTGTCGACGTCGGCGGGCTCAGAGCCGCCGCAGCAGTCCCTCGTAGAACCGGATGCCGGTGAGCCAGGTCGCCACCCGGATCCGCTCGTTCTTCGCGTGCAGCGTCCCGCGCTCCTCCGTCGACATCTCGAACGGGCTGAACCGGTAGACCGTGCGGCTCGCCCCGGCGAACCGGCGCGAATCGGTGGCTCCGGTCTGCACGTACGGCGTGACGATCGCCTCAGGGTAGGTCTCCGAGACCGCTGCGGCGAGCAGCTCCCAGACCGGTCCGTCCATCTCCGAGACCGGCGAGGGCTCGTCGGCGCTCAGGATCTCGACCGCCACGAGCGGGTCGGCGATCGCCCGCTCGAGGTGCCGCCGGGTCGCGTCGACGGTCGAGCCGATCGCGATCCGCACATTCACGACCGCCTGGGCGCGCTCGGCGAGGGCGTTGGCCGCGAGGCTGCCCGAGAGCTGGGTGACGGCCATCGTCGTCCGCACCATGGCCGCGGTGTCGACGCCGAGCCGCTCGAAGGCCGCCACGATGAGCGGACGGAAGACGCCGACCCTCGTGAAGACGAAGCGCAGCGGATCGCGACCCTCCGCACCCACGGTCGCGATCATCCGCGCCGTCACCGCGTTCAGCCCCGAGGGGAACGGATGCTTCGCCAGACGCACCATCGCGCGCGCCAGCCGGTTCGTGGCCGGGTCGCGCGGGGGAGTCGAGGCGTGGCCGCCGTTCTGCTGCACCGTGAGGGTGAAGCTCGACGTGCCCTTCTCGGCGACGCCCACCACGGCGATCGGCCGCTCGACCGTCGGGAAGACCTTCTCGACCACCGCGCCGCCCTCATCCAGCACCAGCCCGATCCGGACACCGCGGGCGGCGAGCAGTTCGGCGGCGGCGAGGGCGCCCGTGCCCTCGGTCTCCTCGTCGTGGCCGAAGAAGAGGTAGACGTCGGAGGCGGGGCGCAGCCCGGCGCGCACGGAGCGTTCGACGGCCTCGAGGATCGCGACGCCCGAGCCCTTGTTGTCGAGGGTTCCCCGGCCCCATAGGAGCTGCCCGGTGCTGGTCTGGGCCCCGCTGCCGGTGACTGTGCCGGTGACGACGGCCCCGAACGGCGGATGCTCCCAGCCCTCGTCGGTCGCGGCCACCACGTCGTAATGCGCCATCAGCACCGTCGCCGGCGGCGAATCGGCATCGCTCCTGTCGCCGGCCCACCGGTAGAGCAGCGACCCGCCCCCGACCACCTCCCGCACGAGCTCGCCGTGCAGCGCCGGATACAGCCGTTCGAGCGCGTCACGGTAGGCGGCGAAGGCCGCCTCGTCCACCAGGGACGGATCGAGGTTCGACATGGTCGGGATGCGCAGGAGCGTGCGGAAGCGCTCGACGGCCTCGCCGTCGTCACCCGTTGTGACGCGGTCGCCGGTCATCGGAGGCTCTCCCGCTCCAGCTGCGCCCCGGCACCCTCCGGGGGTCGCGCCCCCGAGATCGTGACTGCGACGGCCGCGCAGCGGACGCCCTGCACCCCGGCCTCGGTCAACCGGCCGGAGTCGACCTGCTCGCTCGTGACCGGGCCGCTCGCGAGCAGCGAACCCAGGAACCCGGCGCTGAACGCATCCCCGGCACCTGTGGTGTCGATCGGGTCGACCGGCGGCGCCGGCACCTCCACCGGCCCATGGTCGCGGGATGCAGCCAGCACCCCGCGGCGACCCCGGGTGAGCGCGACGATCTCGTAGTGCGCGAGCAGGGCATCCAGCACCGCGTTCTCGTCGTCGAGCCCGGTGAGCGCCCGGCCCTCGTCGAGGTTGGGCAAGAAGACGGTCGCCCCGGCCGTGCCGGCGAGCACGCTGGCCGGGCCGTGATCGGCGATGAAGCCGGCCGAGCCCGGGTTGACCGACACACTCGACCCCGCGGCGCGGGCGGCCGCGATCAGCCGGGCGAACTCGGCGAGCCGGGAGTCGCGGGTGTCGCTGAACAGGGAGTAGCCGGTGAAGTGCAGGTGGGTGCCCGGGCCGAACAGGGCCCGGTCGACGTCGTCGGCGCCGACCAGCGCATTGGCGCCGCGCTCGGTGAGCATGGTGCGGGTGCGGTCGGCCTCGAGGATGACCACGATCGTGCCGGTCGGCAGCTCGGGGTCCTCCCGCAGGTGCGCGGTGACGCCGGAACGGCGGAGCGCCGCACCGTGCAGTGGCGCCGTGCCGTGACCGACCCGGCCGAAGAAGTCGGTGGTGAAGCCGAGCTCGCCGAACCAGGCGGCGGCGTTGGCGGCCGACCCGCCGGCGCGGCGCTCGATCCGCGCTGTGGTGTCGGTGTCCGGGCGGATGGCGGATGCCGGGGTGACGATGATGTCCTCGATCACATCGCCGAAGACGACGACGCGACCGGCCGGCCGAGCCGCGCCCGTCACCCTCAGTCCTCGGGCTGGGCGGTCAGACCGCTCCAGGCGATCGCGATCTCGGCGGCGAGCCGCACGTTGTTGCGGGCGATGTCGAGGTTCACCTCGAGACTCCGGCCCTCGGACGCGTCGACGATGTAGCCGAGCAGGAACGGCGTGACCGCCTTGCCGGAGACCCCGGCCTCGTCGGCGGCCGCGAAAGCGGTGGCCAGCACGCGGTCGTGCTCCGCCGGATCCCACTGCTGCTCGGCGGGGAGCGGGTTCGCGACCACGATGCCCTGACCGTCGCCGAGCTCGTCCTGCGCCTGCATGACCCGCGCGATCTCGACGGCGTCGTCGACCTGCCAGTCGATCGTGTAGCCGGATCCCCGCAGCCAGAAGCTCGGGAAGTCGGTCGTGCGGTAGCCCACGACGGGGACGCTCAGCGTCTCGAGTCGCTCGAGCGTGCCCGGGATGTCGAGCACGCTCTTGACGCCCGCGGACACCACCGTGACCCCGGCACGCGCCAGGGTGCTCAGGTCGGCCGACTCGTCGAAGGACTCGGATGCGCCGCGGTGCACGCCACCGAGACCACCGGTCGCGAAGACCCGCAGTCCCGCGCGGCCCGCGAGGTAGGCGGTCGCGGCGACCGTCGTGGCGCCGCTCGCCTTCTTGGCGGCGAGGATCGGCAGGTCGCGGACGCTCGCCTTCGTGAGGTCTTCGAACGCGATCCGGCGGACGCCCTCCTCGTCGAGCCCGATCCGGGGCACACCGTCGAGCACGGCGATGGTCGCGGGAGTGACGCCGGCCGAGCGGAGGATCTCCTCGAACTCCTGCGCCGCCTCGTGGTTGCGGGGCCGGGGGAGGCCGTGCGAGATGATCGTCGATTCGAGGGCGACGATCGGGCGACCGGCGCGCAGCGCCTCGGCCACCTCGTCGGAGACGAGGAAGGGTGATGCCACGGTGGGGCCTTTCTAGTGCAGTCGCGCTTTGAGCGCGGCGACGGGGTCGGTCGAGGTCAGGATGCCCGGACCGAAGCGGAGCATGGTGATCGTGTGCGAGACGGGGCCGGCGCCCGCGCTCAGCCGGGTCGCCACGGTGGCGCGCTCCCAGATCAGGATGGCCTCCTGGGCGAGCTGCACGGTGAGACCGAGCGGCTGCGTGTTGCCCGAGCGGACGTCCGGGAGCGAGTAGCCGCCGAGTGCGGCGAGCGTCGAGTAGACCTCCGACACGTCTTTCTGCGGCAGCGGCACGGCGCCCTGGCCGGTGAAGACCGCGACCAGCAGGCGAGCGGCGAGCTCCTCGGGATCAGCCGTCCACAGGCCTTCCGGACCGGCGAACAGAGGTGTCGTGGAGGCCGAGGGGATCGTCATGGATTCACCCTACCGAGCCCCGCGTAGGATTGGCGAGACATGAGCAACCGACAGGCCGTACCGGCATTCACCCGCCCCGCACTCGCCCCGGGACTCCTCGGCGCGATCGCCCTGATGGCCTTCATCGCCGTCGTCGACAGCGACTGGTTCACGATCGCGCGGTACGTCGTGAGCATCCTGGCGCTGATCATCTGCGTGTTCGCCGGGCAGGCCAAGCAGTGGTGGTGGCTGCCGCCGCTCGTCGCTGTGGCGGTGCTCTGGAACCCCGTGCTGCCCTTCGACCTGCCGCTGGTCGGCTGGTACATCGCCCACGTCGTCGGCGCGATCATGTTCGTGGCGAGTGGACTGTTGATCAAGGTGCATCGCGTAGACTAGGCGCCACCGCGGGTGAACCGCTCTTCGCGCCGACCGTGACCCCCGTCACGTTGCTCAGGTGCCCAGGCCTCCCGTGGTTTCCGCAGACTCCACAGGAGAACGATGTCAAGGTCCGGCACCCGCCGAACGCGCACGGCAGACAACACCGGTCTGATCCCCATCCTCGCCCGCAAGGTGCGCGAGGTCGAAGCGGCCGCCCAACGCGGCAAGGTCGCTCCCACGAACCGCACGAAGTTCCTCGTCGTCGCGCTGCTGATGCGCGAGGAGCGCGCCTCGATCAAGGCCGACGAGTCGCTCAGCGACTCCGAGCGCGCCGAGCAGCTCAAGCGCCTCGACGGCATCGCCTCGATCCTCGCCCGCACCGCCGCGCGCGACACCTCGCTGATCGCGCTGCTCGAGAACGACGCCGCCATCTCGCCAGCTGCCCGCAAGATGAAGCGCGAGTACCTGGAGGACGCCGGGTACGACGTGCCCGACGACGAGCCCGAGGCGCCGACGCCCTCGGCCACCGTCGTGCCGCCCGAGCTCGCCGAGCGCCAGGTCGTGCCCACCTCGGTCAAGTCGCGCCAGCTCGCGAACCCGTTCATGGCCCCCGACCTCACCCCGGCGAAGCCGCACGGCGTCGGCCGGCTGTCGAACTGGGAGCTGCTCGGCCCGCTCTACCGCGCCTTCGAGTACGGCGCCGGCGGCCGCGCCGCCAGCATGGAGCTGCCCGACGCGCCCACGATCGACCGGCTCTCGCCTCCCGGCCACGAGCTCATGGTGCACCAGTCCCGCTTCCTGCAGTCGGTCCAAGCGGGTCACCGCACCTTCCTGCTGGCGGATGAGCCCGGTCTCGGGAAGACGGCGCAGTCGCTGCTGGCCGCATCCGTCGCCGACGCCTACCCGCTGCTCGCCGTCGTGCCCAACGTCGTCAAGATGAACTGGGCGCGCGAGGTCGAGATCTGGACCCCGCACCGCCGCGCCACCGTCGTCAACGGCGACGGCGAGAACCTCGACGCCTTCGCCGACGTGGTCGTCGTCAACTACGAGGTGCTCGACCGGCACCTCTCCTGGCTCGGCACCATGGGCTTCCGCGGCATGGTCGTCGACGAGGCGCACTTCATCAAGAACATGTCCTCGCTCCGCTCGCGCAACGTGCTCGCGCTGGCCGACCGCATCCGTCACACCGCCCCCGGCGGCAACCCGCTGATGATGGCGCTGACCGGAACGCCGCTGATCAACGACGTCGACGACTTTCGCGCGATCTGGCAGTTCCTCGGCTGGATCGACGGAAGCAAGCCGACGCCCGTGCTGATGGAGCGCCTCGAGGAGGTCGGGCTCACCCCGGCCGACACGGGCTTCTTCGCCGAGGCCCGCGAAGCCGTGATCGACATGGGCATCGTGCGCCGCCGCAAGATCGACGTCGCCGCCGACCTGCCCGCCAAGCGGATCGTCGATCTGCCCGTCGAGCTCGACGACGACCTCGGCCGCTCCATCCGCGAGGCCGAGCGCGAGCTCGGCGCCCGGCTGGTCACCCGCTACCGCCGCCTGATCGCGGCCCGCGCCAACGCGCGCGGCGACGACGTCGACGAACTGCCGGACGACGACCTCATGCGCCTGGTCGCCCGCCAGGAGCTCGAGGACACGAAGGCCACCGAGGACGGCCTGAACGTCTTCACGATGGTGCGCCGCATCGGTACCGCGAAGGCCGGCCTCGCCGCCGACTACACCGCCCAGCTCGCCCGCTCGGTGGGCAAGGTCGTGTTCTTCGCCAAGCACATCGACGTGATGGATGCGGCGGAGGACCTGTTCGCCCGTCGCGACCTCAAGACCGTCTCGATCCGTGGCGACCAGTCGGCGACGCTCCGGCAGCGCGAGATCGACGCCTTCAACAACGATCCCGACGTCTCCGTGGCCGTCTGCTCGCTGACCGCGGCCGGCGTCGGCCTCAACCTGCAGGCTGCTTCGAACGTCGTTCTGGCCGAGCTGTCCTGGACCGCCGCGGAGCAGACCCAGGCCATCGACCGGGTGCACCGGATCGGGCAGGAGGAGCCGGTGACGGCGTGGCGGATCATCGCGGCGCAGACCATCGACACCCGCATCGCCGAGCTCATCGACTCGAAGCAGGGGCTCGCGGCGCGCGCGCTCGACGGTTCCGACGTCGCGGTCGGGTCCTCCGACTCGGTGCAGCTCGACGCCCTGGTGAGCCTGCTCCGCTCCGCGCTGGAGGACTAGGGCGGCTGCGGCTTCGGCTGCGGATCGGGGTTTCCGGTCCGAGCCATCTCCGGCGTTCGCTTCGCGACCGCTGCCAGACCCAGCCAATGGCTCGGACCGGAAACCCCGATCCTCAGCCGCAGCCTCCGTTGCTCCTCAGTCCGCCTTGCCCAGCACGTCGAGCATCCAGGCGTACTCGTCGGCTACCTCGTGCCAGCGGGCGTAGCGGCCCGAGACACCGCCGTGACCCGCGGTCATCTCGGTCTTGAGCAGCACCGGCGCGCCGACATCCCGAAGCCGTGCCGTCCACTTGGCCGGCTCGACGTAGAGCACCCGGGTGTCGTTGAGCGAGGTGACGGCCAGGATGCGCGGGTAGGGCTGCTCGGTGACGTTCTCGTAGGGCGAGTACGACTTCATGTACGCGTAGACCTCGGGATCGTGCAGCGGGTCGCCCCACTCGTCCCACTCGATCACCGTCAGCGGCAGTGACGGGTCGAGGATCGAGGTCAGCGCATCCACGAAGGGCACCTGCGCCAGGATGCCGGCGAACAGCTGCGGCGCCAGGTTCGCGACCGCCCCCATCAGGAGCCCTCCCGCACTCCCGCCCTGCGCGACGAGCTGCTCGGGCGTGGTCAGGCCCTGGGCGATCACGTGCTCGGCGCAGGCGACGAAGTCGGTGAAGGTGTTCCGCTTGGCGAGGGTCTTGCCCTCCTCGTACCAGTGCCGGCCCAGCTCGCCGCCGCCGCGCACGTGCGCGATGGCGAAGACGACGCCGCGCTCGAGCAGCGACAGCCGCGGAACCGAGAACCCGGGGTCGATCGAGGACTCGTAGGAGCCGTAGCCGTAGAGCACGAAGGGCGCGGGGCGTCCGGACTCGAGCGCGTCCTTCCGCCCCACGATTGAGATCGGCACCCGGGTGCCGTCCGGTGCGGTCGCCCACTCGCGGCGCTCGGCGTAGGCGGCGGGATCGTAGCCGCCGAGCACGCGCTGCTGCTTGAGCAGCGTCGAGCTGCCCGAGGCGACGTCGTAGTCGAAGACCGAGGAGGGCGTGACGAACGACGTGAAGCCGTACCGGATGGTGGGCTGCTCCCACTCCGGGTTGCCCGAGGTGCCGACCGAGAAGAGCGGCTCGTCGAACTGCAGCTCGGCGAAGGCCGAACCGTCGATCGTCGTGCTCTCCGGGTCGAGGCGCAGCACGGCCAGGCGGGTCAGTCCGTCGCGCCGGTAGTCCACCGTGAGGTGCCCGGCGAAGGCGTCGACGTCCTCGAGCCGCACCGCCGGGTCGTGGGGGAGCACGGTGCTCCAGCGCGACCGGTCGACGGGGTCGGCCGGGTCGACCGAGATCAGCTCGAAGTTGAGGGCGCCGTCGTTGTGCAGGATGAGGAGCTTGTCCTCACCGCCGACGACCGCGTGCTCGACCGAGTACTCGACGCCCTCGCGACGCGGCCAGACCAGCTCGAAGGTCGCTTCCGGATCCGTCGTGTCCAGCAGCAGCACCTCGGAGGTGATCTTCGAGCCGATCGCGATCTCGAGGTACTTCTTGCTGCGGGTGAGGCCGACGCCCACCCAGTACCGCTCGTCGGGCTCGATGAACACGGCCTCGTCGATCTCCGCCTCGGTGCCGAGCCGGTGCCGCCAGATGGTGTCGGGGCGCCAGGCGTCGTCGACCGTCGGGTAGTAGACGCTTCCGCCGTCGCCGGAGAAGACCGAACCAGGGAAGGTGCCGGTGACCTCGTCGGCGAGATCCTCACCGGTCGTGAGATCACGGATCCGCAGCGTGTACCGCTCGTCGCCGACGGTGTCGACCGCATAAGCGAGCAGCGTGCCGTCGGGGCTGACGTCGAAGGAGCCCAGCGAGTAGAACTCGTGCCCCTCGGCCTCGGCGTTGTCGTCGAGCACGAGCTGCTCGCCCTCGACGGGCACGCCCGGTTCGAGCAGCGGCGGCGTCCAGTCGTCGGGCCCGGCGATCGGGGCGCGGCAGTGCCGTCCGTACTGCGACCCCTCGGCCGTGCGGGTGTAGTACCAGAACGCGCCCTCCCGGACGGGCACCGAGAGGTCGGTCTCGTGCGTACGGGCCTTGATCTCGTCGAACAGGCGCTGCCGGAGCGGAGCCAGGTGCGCCGTCTCGGCCTCGGTGTACGCGTTCTCGGCCTCGAGGTAGGCGATCACCTCGGGGTCCTCCTTGTCGCGCAGCCACTCGTACGGATCGACGACGACGTCGCCGTGGTGGATTCGTTCGAAGGGGACCTTCCGGGCACGGGGTCGAGGAGCGTCAGCCATGCCTCCAGCGTAGGACGCCGCCCGAGTTGACCTCGACCGGACCGGATGCGAGTATCGTCTCGGCCGGTCGGCCACCCCACGCGCGTGAACACTCCGTGAACACCAGAAGGCACGCGCCCGTCCCGTGACGCAGTCTGGAGAGCGCAGCCGGTGGACCCCGTTCTCATCGTCGTCCTGGTCATCGCACTGGCCCTGTTCTTCGACTTCACCAACGGCTTCCACGACACCGCGAACGCGATGGCGACGCCGATCGCGACCGGGGCGCTGAAGCCCAAGGTGGCCGTCGCCCTGGCGGCCGGCCTCAACCTGGTCGGTGCATTCCTCAGCACCGAGGTCGCGAAGACGATCTCGGGCGGGCTGATCCGGGAGGGCGACGGCGGGGTGCAGATCCTCCCCGAGATGATCTTCGCCGGGCTGATCGGCGCGATCGTCTGGAACCTCGTGACCTGGCTCTACGGCCTTCCCTCCAGCTCGTCCCACGCGCTGTTCGGCGGGCTCATCGGCGCGGCCGTCGTGGGCGCAGGCTTCGGCGTGGTCGACTACTCCGTGCTCATCAGCAAGGTCGTGCTGCCGGCCCTGGTGGCCCCGGTGGTGGCCGGCGTGGTCGCGTTCGTGGCGACCCGGCTCGCCTACGCCATCACCCGGATGCCCGCCTCCAGCTCGCAGTCGGGCGTGCGCGGACGGTTCCGCTACGGCCAGATCTTCTCCTCGTCGCTGGTCGCGCTGGCGCACGGCACCAACGACGCCCAGAAGACGATGGGCGTGATCACCCTGACCTTCATCGCGGCCGGAATCCAGAGCTCGGGCAGCGGGCCGGAGCTCTGGGTGATCGTCGCCTGTGCCCTCGCGATCGCGCTCGGCACCTACATGGGCGGCTGGCGGATCATCCGCACCCTCGGCGCCGGGCTCACCGAGGTCAAGCCCGCCCAGGGCTTCGCCGCCGAGACGAGCACGGCGGCCACGATCCTCGCCTCGAGCCACCTCGGTTTCGCCCTGTCGACCACGCAGGTGGCCTCCGGTTCGGTGATCGGATCGGGTCTCGGGCGGAAGGGCGCGTCCGTGCGCTGGCGCACCGCGGGGCGCATCGCGCTGGGCTGGGCGATGACGCTGCCGGCCTCGGCCATCGTCGGCGCCCTGGCCGCGCTGGTGGCCCGGATCGGGCCCGTCGGCATCCTGATCGACCTGATCCTCGGCCTCGGCGTGATCGTGACGATCTTCGTGCTCTCCCGGCGCAACCGCGTCGATTCGAACAACGCGATCAGCGAGGTCGACGCCGCCGGCGGTGCCGTGCGGAGCCCGAAGGCCACGCGCCGCAAGCGGAAGGCGACCTCATGATCGACTGGGGCGCGTTCGTCGTCGTCGCACTGGCCTCGCTGGTGGCGACGGCCGTCGTGGTGAGCCTGTACTCCTTCGGGCTGCGCTTCCACGGGCTGACCCGGCCGGACCCGGCGACGGGGGAGCCGGTCCGCCCGGTCTACGCCACGGTCCTCGCCTTCACCTGCTTCGGGCTCAGCGTCTGCGCGGTGCTCTACGGGATCTACCTCATCGTTCCTTTCCTGCACGGCTGAGCACTTCTACGATGAGGTCATGACGCTCGAGTCGACCACCGTCCCCAGCAGTCCCGTCGTGCCGGTGCTCCGCGCCGCGTTCGACTCCGGCATCACCTGCTCCCTGCGCTGGCGCACCCGGCAGCTCGAGGCACTGAAGCGGATGCTCGTGGAGCGCTCGGCCGAGTTCGAGGACGCGTTGTTCGCCGACCTCGGCAAGAACCCGGCAGAGGCCCAGCTGACGGAGATCGGGATCGTGCTCGCGGAGATCGAGCACACGCTCGCGCATCTCCGGGGCTGGCTCCGGCCGCGCCGGGTGCGGGTGCCGCTCGGGCTCGCACCGGCGACCGCGTCGACCATGCTCGAGCCGCTCGGCGTCGTGCTCGTGATCGCGCCCTGGAACTACCCGGTGCAGCTGCTGCTCGCCCCCGTCGTCGGGGCGCTTGCCGCCGGGAACGCGGTGCTCCTCAAGCCGAGCGAACTGGCCCCCGCGACCTCGGCGCTGATGGCCGAGCTCGTGCCGCAGTACCTCGACAACCGGGCCGTCACGGTCGTGGAGGGCGGCGTCGAGATCACGACCGAGCTCCTCGCCGAGCGCTTCGACCACATCTTCTACACCGGCAACGGCGCCGTGGGCCGGATCGTGATGACCGCGGCGGCCAAGCACCTGACCCCGGTCACCCTCGAGCTCGGCGGCAAGTCGCCGGTCTACGTCGACGACACCGTCGACCTCGCGGCCGCGGCCCGGCGGATCGCCTGGGGCAAGTTCATGAACGCCGGGCAGACCTGCGTCGCCCCCGACTACCTGCTCGCCACCCGCCCGGTCGCCGACGCGCTCGTGCCTCACCTGATCGACGCGATCGCCGAGCTCTACGACGGCGACCCGCGGTCGAGCTCGAGCTACGGCCGGATCATCAACGACAAGCAGTTCACCCGGCTCACGGGCCTCCTCGAGGGCGAGACCGTGCTGACCGGGGGACGGTCCGACGAGCGCACGCGCTACCTCGCGCCGACCGTCCTCGGCGACGTCGACCGCCACGCCCCGGTGATGCAGCAGGAGATCTTCGGACCGCTGCTGCCGATCGTCACGGTGACGGGCCTCGACGACGCGATCGGGTTCATCCGGGCCGGCGAGAAGCCGCTCGCCCTGTACGCGTTCACGAACTCGAAGACCGCGGCCCGCCGCATCCTCACCGAGACCTCGTCGGGTGCGGTCGGCTTCGGCGCGCCGGTCGCCCACCTGGGTGTGGCCGGCCTGCCGTTCGGGGGCGTGGGGGAGAGCGGGATGGGCAACTACCACGGCCGCCGCAGCATCGAGACCTTCAGTCACGAGAAGGCGGTGCTGACGAAGCGGCTCGTTCCCGACACCCTTCGGCTGGTGTATCCGCCCTTCACCGAGAAGAAGGACGGCTTCATCCGGGGTCTGCTGCGAAGGCTGAGCTGAGCGGTAGAGTCATTGCCGTCCAGCCACAAGCGACACGACACTGCAATGGAGCGAACCGTGACACCCACGACGGCCACCCGTACCGAAACCGACAGCCTCGGCAGCATCGAGATCCCCAAGGACGCCCTCTGGGGCATCCACACGGCTCGTGCGCTCGAGAACTTCCCGATCAGCCGGAGGCCGATCTCGGTCTATCCCGATCTGGTCGACGCCCTCGCCATCGTGAAGCAGGCGGCCGCCCGTGCGAACCGCGAGATCGGCGTGCTCGACCCGCGGAAGGCCGATTGGATCGACGAGGCCTGCCAGCGCATCCGCAACGGGGAGTTCCACGACCAGTTCGTGGTCGGCGTGATCCAGGGCGGGGCGGGCACCTCGACGAACATGAACGCGAACGAGGTCATCGCGAACGTCGCGCTCGTCGAGCACGGCTATGCGCCGGGCTCGTACGACGTGCTGCATCCGCTCGACGACGTCAATCGCAGTCAGAGCACCAACGACGTGTACCCTACGGCCGTGAAGCTCGCGATGTGCTTCTCGCTCGAGCGGCTGATGGCCGAGCACGCACTGCTGCGCGACGCGTTCGGGGCCAAGGGGCACGAGTTCGCGCACGTGCTGAAGGTCGGCCGCACCCAGCTGCAGGACGCCGTGCCGATGACCCTCGGCCAGGAGTTCCACGGCTTCGCCACCACCCTCACCGAAGACCTCGAGCGGATGCGGCACACCCTGCCCCTGCTGTGGGAGATCAACCTGGGCGCCACGGCGATCGGCACGGGGATCACGGCCGACCCGTCCTACGCCGCCACGGTCTGCCGGCACCTGCGGGAGCTCACCGGGTTCCAGCACGTCACCGCCGCCGACCTGGTCGAGGCCACCAGTGACGCGGGCGTGTTCATGACCCTCTCGGGGGTGCTGAAGCGCTCGGCGATCAAGCTGTCGAAGATCTGCAACGACCTGCGGCTGCTCTCCTCGGGCCCGCAGGCCGGGCTCGGCGAGATCAACCTGCCGCCGCGTCAGGCGGGGTCGAGCATCATGCCGGGCAAGGTGAACCCCGTCATCCCCGAGGTGGTCAACCAGGTCGCCTTCTCGGTCGCGGGCGCCGACGTCACGATCACGATGGCGGCCGAGGGCGGGCAGTTGCAGCTGAACGCGTTCGAGCCCGTGATCGCGCATTCGCTGCTGCAGAGCCTGGCCTGGATGACGGGGGGCTGGCGGACGCTGCGGGTCAACTGCGTCGACGGCATCACCGCCAACCTCGACCGGCTCGACACGATGGTCTCGACCTCGGTCGGCGTGGTCACGGCGCTCACCCCGTACATCGGCTACGCGGCGTCGTCGGCGCTGGCGAAGACCGCGCTGCTGACGCACCGGAACATCGCGGACCTCGTGGTCGAGGCCGGGCTGATGAGCCGCGAGCGCGTGACCAAGCTGCTCTCGCCGGCGCGGCTGTCAGGGATCGAGGCGATCACGCAGGCGATCCCGGTGATCGAGGTCGACGCCGTCGACCGCTGAGCCGGGGCGGCTGGCCGGGCGGCCGGGTCGGCGCGCCGGGTCTGCGGGCGGTGTCGGCGGGGCTCCGTAGAATCGGGGGATGACGTCTTCCGAGGCCGTCGCCGAGCTCCACGCGGCTCTGGGCGACCGGGTCAGCACCGATCCCGCCGTGCTCGAACGGCTCCGCACCGACAAGTCCGGCTGGTGGTCCGAGGGCGGGGCGATCGCCTTCGTGGATGCCCTGACGGTCGACGACGTGCAGACCGCGGTGCGGATCGCGGCCCGGCACGGCATCCCGATCGTGCCGCGAGGCGCGGGCACGGGCCTTGCCGGCGGCTCGACCTCGACGCCCGGGAGCATCGTGCTGGGTGTGGCCTCGATGAACCGCATCCTGGAGATCTCGCTCGAGGACGAGCTGGCGGTGGTCGAACCCGGCGTGATCAACCAGCACCTCTCGGACGCATTGGCGCCGTACGGCTACGTGTTCTCGCCCGATCCCGCCTCCAAGGCGATCTCGAGCATCGGCGGCAACATCGCCACAAACGCCGGCGGTTTGCTCTGCGCGAAGTACGGGGTCACGCGGGAGGCCGTGCTCGGGCTCAGCGTGGTGCTCGCCGACGGGTCGCTGATCCATACCGGGCGGCGGACCTCGAAGGGCGTCACCGGCTACGACCTGACCGCGCTGCTCACCGGGTCGGAGGGCACCCTCGGTGTGATCGTCGCGGCCACCGTGCGCATCCGCCCGATCCCCGGCGGAGCCGTGCACACGATCGGGGCGTTCTTCGCCGACGTGACGACGGCAGCGGCGGCCTGCACCGCGGTGACGGCCGCCCGCATCCGGCCCGCCCTGATGGAGCTGATGGATCCGCTCTCGGTCGAGGCGGTCGCCCGGCTGCTCGGCGAGACCCCCGCGGCGCCCGGGGCCACCTACCTGCTCCTCCAGACCGACGGGCCCGGCGCGGCGGCCGAGGCGGAGGCGATCGGCGCGGTGCTCACGGCCGCGGGGGCGCTCGAGGTGCGGTCGACCGAGGATCCGGTCGAGGGGGAGCGGCTGCTGCAGTTCCGGCGCAGCATGCATCCGGCCTTCGCCGACCGGGGCGAGATGCTGATCGAGGACATCTGCGTGCCGCGGTCGCAGCTCGCGGCGATGTTCGCCGAGATCGAGCGGATCGGGGCGGAGTACGACGTGCTCATCCCGACCATCGCGCACGCCGGGGACGGGAATCTGCACCCGAACTTCATCCTGCCCGCGGGGGAGGGCGGCGTCACCGGCGTGGGGACGACCGAGGCGGATGCCGTGCCCGACCGGGTCTGGGCGGCGGCCGACGAGGTCTTCCGCGCCGGGATGCGGCTGGGCGGAACGCTCACCGGTGAGCACGGCGTCGGAGTGCTGAAGCGGCGCTGGCTCGGCGCGGAGCTGGGCGACGAGCAGCTGCGGCTGCAGCAGGGCATCAAGGCGGTCTTCGACCCGCGCGGGCTGATGAACCCCGGCAAGGTCTTCTGAGGCCGCACGGTCGGCTACGCTGGCACCGACAGGAAGGCGAGGATTGCTCGTGACGCTCTTCGATCCCCGGCAGACGGTCGCGGCGGCACCGGTGGTGACCGCTCCCGCCCCCGTGCTGCCGGCATCCGCCGTGGCGCCGCCGACGACCCGCTCCAGCACGGCGGCGACGGTGCTGGCGATCGTGGGCATCATCCTGCTGGGCCTGCTCTTCCTGCTCGTCGCGGCCTACCTGGCGCTCGCGCTCGGACCGGGGGCGTTCGTGGTCTGCGGGCTGCTCGCCCTCATCCCGCTCGCCGTCGTCATCACGGCGATCACGCTGATCGACCGCTGGGAGCCCGAGCCGCGGCCGGCGCTCTGGTTCGCGCTGCTCTGGGGAGCCGCCGCGTCGATCACGATCGCCTTGATCGTCGACTTCAGCTTCGAGGTCGCGGTCGAGCTGGCCGGAGGGGATCCGGGCGGAGTCGGCGACGTCGTGGGGTCCGTGGTGCAGGCGCCGATCGTCGAGGAGGGCGCGAAGGCGGCAGGGATCCTGATCCTGCTGCTCGTGCTGCGGCGGCAGTTCGACGGGCCCGTGGACGGGCTGGTCTATGGGGCGACGGTGGCAGCGGGGTTCGCGTTCACCGAGAACATCCTCTACTTCGGGCAGGCGCTGATCGAGTCCGGCGGGGTCGGGCTGGGGTTCACGTTCGTGCTCCGCGGCATCCTGTCGCCGTTCGCGCACGTGATGTTCACCGCGTGCACCGGGGTGGCTCTGGGCTTCGCGGTGCGCCGGAAGAGCCGGCTGGCCGGAGTCGGGCTGTTCGTCGTGGGGCTCGGACTCGCGATGGGGCTGCACGCGCTCTGGAACGGGTCGACCTACCTCGCCGAGGGGATCGGAGGGTTCTTCCTGCTCTACCTCGTGGTGCAGGTGCCGCTGTTCGCGCTGGCGGTGGTCTTCGTGGTGCTGCTGCGGAAATCGGAGCGGAAGCTCACCCGAGCCCGGCTGACCGAGTACGCGCAGGCGGGCTGGTTCAGCGCCGGCGAGGTCGAGATGCTCTCGTCGGGGGCGGCCAGGCGGCAGGCGCAGCGGTGGGCGCGCACGCTGCCGGGCGACGGGCGCGCGGCGATGCGGGCGTTCATCCGGGATGCGACTCGGCTCGCCTTCGCGCGGCAGCGGCTGCTGGTCGGCCGGGCCGGGATCGGGCACGCCGCCGACGAGGCCGAGCTCCTCGTCGCTCTGCAGAACGACCGCCTCGCGCTGGCCGCGGCCTCCGGCGTCCGGCTCGTCTGAACTCGTCTGATCTCGTCCGTGCCGCTTTCGTTCACGGCGATCGCTCGCGGGGGCGGACTCAGCCCAGCCAGGGGAGCGGGAGGGTGGGCCACTCGTCGACAGCGGCGCCGGTGTCTTCGCGCGTGCCGTCGGTCGACTCCAGGATGACGAGGCCGTCGGCTTCGGCCAGGCCGCGCAGCATCGCCGAGCCCGTCCACACGGTCGGCACGGCGCCGTCCGGGCTCAGCCGGTAGGGCGTCACGAACGCGCTCGCCCGGGTGGTGGGGCTCGCCTCGGCGAGGTGGATGCGGCCCGGTTCGTCGAGCGGCCGGCCCGCGAGACCGGCGATCGCGGGTGCGCCCACCAGCAGCAGGCCGATCATCGCCGCGAGCGGGTTGCCCGGTAGGAGGAGCACGAGCCGCCCGTCGGGCAGTCGCGCGAGTGAGGCCGGACCACCGGGCCGCACCGCCACCCGGTCGACCACGAACTCGGCACCGGCGTCGACGAGCGCGCGCCGCACGTGGTCGACGTCCGACCCGCCCGTGCCTCCCGTCGTCACGACGAGCGAGGTCCATGGCAGCCGGTCGATGTCCCCGACCGGGCCGAGACCTTCGGCTCCGGCAGAGAGGTCAGCCTGAGCGTGGCCGCCCGTTCCACCGTCGCCGCCGCCACCACCGGCAGCCGGCTCGGCGAATACGGCGCGAGTGACGGCGGGGTCGTCGCCGAGGCGGCGGGTCGCGACGGGGTCGGCTCCGAGCAGTCGGAGGAGCGGCGGCAGGCTCGGACCGAAGCTGTCCCGCACCTGTCCTGGGCCGGGTGTTCCCGCGGTGACGACCTCGTCGCCCGTGAGCACGAGGGCGACCTGAGGATGCGCCAGAACGGGCAGCAGGTCGAGCCCGCACGCGGCCGCGAGCGCCAGCTGGGCCGGGTTGAGCCGTGCACCGACGGAGACGAGTACCTCACCGTCGCCGGCCTCGGTTCCCGCGCGCCGGATGTGCTTGCCGTCGGCCCATTCGGCGGCATCCGCACCTGCCCCCGGCACGACCCACTGCGCGTCTGCCTTCGGCCGCGAGTCGATCTCGTGTCCGCCCGGCCCGGGCGACGTCGATTCGGATGCGCGCTCGCTCCGGAGGACGGCGGTGGCGCCGGGCGGCACGATCTGGCCGGTGGCGATGCGGCAGGCCTCTCCGGAGGACAGGGCCACGGTCGCGGCGCTCCCGGTGCGCGGACCGTCGGCGACCAGGCGCCACGGCGGCGGGCCGGCGACCGCCCAGCCGTCCATCGCCGAGGAGGCGTAGTGCGGGATGTCACCTGGCGAGGCCACGTCGGCCGCGAGGATCCGCCCTGCCGCATCCGCAAGCGGGACCTCGATCGGGTCGAGCCCGGAGGCGGCACCGGCGGCGTGGGCCCGTGCGCGGGCCTCGCGCCAGGGCGTCGCGTCGGCGCCGCGGGTCATTCGCGGGGGGCGCGACGCGCGGTGAACTCCTCGAGGAGGGCGTCGGCACGGCGCTGCACCGAGTCGACGGCGACCGTCTTGTCGACGCGTTCGGCTCCACCGCCGTCGTCGTGCAGCCCGGCGCCGATCAGGAGCCCGGCGGCGTAGCCCACGGCGAAGGTGGTCACCGGGGCGGCGGGACGCACGACGCCGTGCGCGGCACGGCCGGCGAGCGCCAGGACCGCGTCGATGTCGACGTCGGACGGGTCGAGGCCGAGGCCGTCGAGGAGCATCGCCGTCCACTCGACCAGCTCGGTCTGCGGCTCGCGCTCGGCGGGGGAGGTGGCGTCTGTCGTGGTCATGATGTGCTCCGATCTGGTCGTGACGGATGGGACTCGGAAGGATCGCCCCGAGGGGTGACGGGATCACCGTAGCCGAAGTGGAGGGCCGCCTCGGGGGTGTCGATGTCGGAGACGGCGTCATCCGGCAGCGCGACCTCGACGAGATCGAGGCCCGCGAGCAGGCGACGCATCGACTGGTCTGCCAGGCCCGCTGCGCCACCGTTCGCAGCGATCGCGCGGCGGAGCGAGTCGGTGCGGAGCAGCAGGAGGAGCTGCTGGCGGTGCCCGCTTCCGTCCACAGCGATCCACCCGTCAGCTCCCTCGGAGGTCGAGGTCGAAGTCGAAGTCGAGGCCGCGTCGAGCAGGGTCGACACGGCGAGGCCCACCGACGGCAGGTCGGATGCGACGACGAAACAGTGCGAAGCGCCCGCGGCGGGCTGAGCCAGTGCGTCCACGCCCGCTGCTGCACCGGCCGCGGGTCCGGCGAAGGGCGGCGACTCCCGCGCGAACACGACGTCCGGACCGAGGCCGGGCACCGGCGACCGCACGACCACGATGCGGTGCGCGCCCGCGCGGCGGAGCGCATCCACTGTCCGGGCGAGGAGCGAGCGCCCGTTCCGCTCGAGCAAAGGCTTGTCGCGACCGCCGAGCCTCGACGCCCGTCCGCCGGCCAGCACGACGGCGTCGAGGGAGAACCCGCCGACCGCATCCGCACCCGCGGCAGTCGCGGCGGCGACGGCAGGGGCACTGTCAGGGACACCCTGATCCACGACTTCCGCCACGAGCTGGTGTCCTCCGATCAGGTCGAGGTGATAGACCTCTAGGCATGGGCAGAATCACTGCACGGCGCCGCGTCACCCGCTTGACCGTCGGCGGGTCCCGCACGATACGCGAAGACTACCTCGCCGCCGAAGAACCGCTCGAGATCCGTGTCGGGGGCACCTCGCTCGCCATCACGATGCGCACCCCGGGCCACGACGTCGACCTGGCCGCCGGCTTCCTCGTCTCGGAGGGGGTCATCAAGTCCGCCGACGACTTCGCCGCCGCCCGCTACTGCGTGAGCGCCGAGGGCAACGTCGGCGCCGACGGCAACACGTTCAACGTGCTCGACGTCACCCTGGCTCCCGGAGTGCCCCGCCCCGATCCGAGCCTCGAGCGCAACTTCTACACCACGAGCTCGTGCGGCCTCTGCGGCAAGGCCAGCATCGACGCGGTGCGCACGCTCTCGGCCTACGAGGTCGCCGGCGACCGCGGCACGATCGACCCCGCCCTGCTGATCACCTTCCCCGACCGACTCCGCGCCGAGCAGGAGGTTTTCGAGAAGACCGGGGGCCTGCACGCCGCGGGCCTGTTCGACGCGACGACCGGCGAACTCCTGGTGCTCCGCGAGGACGTCGGCCGGCACAACGCCGTCGACAAGGTCGTCGGCTGGGCGCTCAAGGAGGGCCTCCTCCCGCTCCGCAACACCGTGCTGATGGTCTCGGGCCGCGCGAGCTTCGAACTGACCCAGAAGGCGTCGATGGCCGGCATCCCGATCCTCGCCGCCGTCTCGGCACCCTCATCCCTCGCCGCCGAACTCGCCGCCGAACTCCGGATGACCCTGATCGGCTTCCTGAGGGGCGATTCGATGGTCATCTACACGGGCTCCGAGCGCGTCCGCGCCGCAGAGACCTTAGTCGCCGAGACCGCAGCCGCCGAGCCCGCACCCGCCCAGATCGCACCAACCGACCCCGCCCCCGCACGTTCCGCCGAAGCCCGACCCTCCGCAGCCCGAACCGCCGACCCCGTGGAAGCAGGATCCCGATGAGCCGCAAGTCCCCCGTCGACGACGTCGACGCGTCCGACCCGAAGGTCACGCATCCCGAGACCTGGGCCACCGGCATCCCCGCCATCACCCACTCGATGGAGCCCGCGCTCGTCGACCTCGGCCCCGTGCGCACCGCCCAGCTCTTCACGGCGATCAACCAGAAGGAGGGCTTCGACTGCATGAGCTGCGCCTGGCCCGACCCGGACAAGCGCAAGCACCTCGAGTTCTGCGAGAACGGCGCCAAGGCCGTCACCTGGGAGGCCACACCCGTCACCGTGCCCGACTCGTTCTGGGCCGAGCACTCGGTGACCGACCTGGCCGACAAGTCCGAGTACTGGCTCGGGATGCAGGGCCGCCTCACCCGCCCCGTCTACAAGCCGGCGGGCAGCGACCACTACGTGCCGATCGAGTGGGACGACGCGTTCCGGCTGCTCGCCGACACCCTGAACGGGCTCGACTCGCCCGACCAGGCCGCGTTCTACACCAGCGGCCGCGCCTCCAACGAGGTCTCGTTCATCTACCAGCTCTTCGTGCGCGCCTTCGGCACCAACAACATGCCGGACTGCTCGAACATGTGCCACGAGTCCACCGGCAACGCGCTCAGCGACGTGATCGGCGTCGGCAAGTCCACGATCGTCTACGACGACTTCGAGCGCACCGAGCTGATCATCGTGATGGGCCAGAACCCCGGCACGAACCACCCGCGCATGCTCACCGCGCTCGAGGACGCCAAGCGCAAGGGCGCCAAGGTGATCGCCGTCAACCCGCTGCCCGAGGCCGGGTTGCTGAGGTTCAAGAACCCGCAGCGCGTCCGTGGCGTGGTGGGCGAGGGCACGAAGATCGCCGACCAGTTCCTGCAGGTACGGCTCGGCGGCGACATGGCGCTCCTCCAGGCCGTCTCCAAGCGCGTGCTCGACGCCGAGGCGCGCAACCCCGGCACGGTGCTCGACCATGACTTCATCGCCGAGCACTGCGTCGGGCTCGAGGAGCTGAAGGCCCACCTCGCCCAGCTCGACGAGGGCGAGGTGCTCGAGGCCACCGGTCTCACCTCCGCCGAGATCGACGAGATGGCCGACCGCTACCTCGCCGCCGACCGCGTGATCATCACCTGGGCGATGGGCATCACCCAGCACCGCAAAAGCGTCGACACGATCAAGGAGATCGCGAACCTGCTGCTCCTCCGCGGCAACATCGGCAAGCCCGGGGCCGGGCCCTCGCCCATCCGCGGGCACAGCAACGTGCAGGGCAACCGCACGATGGGCATCTGGGAGCAGATGTCCGACTCCTTCCTCGACGCGCTCGGCACCGAGTTCGCGTTCGAGCCGCCGCGCGCCCACGGCGTCGACGCGGTCAGGGGGATGCACGCGATGGAACGCGGCGAGATCAAGGTCTGGTTCGCCCTCGGCGGCAACTTCGTCGGCGCGATCTCGGACACGGCCTTCGCCGAACGTGCCATGCGCGGCACCGACCTGACCGTGCAGGTCTCGACCAAGCTCAACCGTTCGCACGCGGTCACCGGGGCCGCCGCGATGATCCTGCCCACCCTCGGCCGCACCGAGATCGACCATCAGGCCTCCGGCGACCAGTTCGTCACGGTCGAGGACTCGGTCTCGCTCGTGCACGCCTCGCACGGCCGCGTCGAGCCCGTCGCCCCCACCCTGCTCTCCGAGACCGCGATCATCGCCCGGCTCGCCGCGGCGACGCTCGGCGACCGCTACGGCATCGACTGGGCGGGCTTCGAGAACGACTACGACATCATCCGCGAGCACATCGCCCGAGTGGTGCCCGGATGCGAGGACTACAACGCCAAGGTGCGCCAGGAGAACGGCTTCCACCTGCCCAACGGCCCACGCGACTCCCGCACCTTCACCAACGACATCGGCAAGGCGAAGCTCACGGTCAACGAGCTCGAGCCGGTCGAGCGCCCCGAGGGCCGGCTGCTGCTGCAGACCCTCCGCTCGCACGACCAGTTCAACACCACGATCTACGCCCTCAACGACCGCTACCGGGGCATCAAGCACGGCCGCGACGTCGTGTTCGTGAACCCGCTCGACCTCGACGAGCTCGGCTTCGCCGACGGCGACCGGGTGGACGTCTACAGCGAGTGGAAGGACGAGCCCGACCGGGTGCTCCGCGGGCTCCGTGTCGTCGCCTACCCGACCGCGAAGGGCTGCGCGGCGGCGTACTTCCCCGAAGCCAACGTGCTGGTGCCGCTGGACAGCACCGCGATCGGCTCGAACACGCCCGTGTCGAAGGCGATCGTGGTGCGGCTCGAGGCGTCGCAGACGGACCTCTGACCCCGGCCCGCGGAGTTTTGACCTCGGCACCCGGGTGGGATTGGATGGACTCATGACAGATGACACTTCGTCCAAGCCCGAGATCGACTTCCCCGAGGGCCCGGCCCCGACCACCCTCGAGATCGTCGACATCGTCGAGGGAACCGGCAAGGAGGCGACCCCCGGCGCCACCGTCGAGGTGCACTACCTCGGCGTCGAGTACGAGACGGGAGACGAGTTCGACTCCTCCTGGGGTCGCGGCGAGACCATCAGCTTCCCGCTGAACGGCCTCATCGCGGGCTGGCAGGAGGGCATCCCCGGCATGAAGGAGGGTGGCCGCCGCAAGCTGACCATCCCTCCGCACCTCGCCTACGGCCCCGCCGGCAGCGGCCACTTCCTGGCCGGCAAGACCCTGATCTTCGTGATCGACCTGATCTCGGTCCCGTAAGGCGTTCTCCCAGGGATAACCCACGCGTCACCTCGGCCCGGAATCCGGCGAGTAGAATTACTTGCCGGATTCCGGGAGGCTGCCGTGGCGGAGACAGAACTGGCGCGTGAGCGCGAGTACGTGGCGGGGTTGTACGCCCGCCTCGATCGGCTGCGCGCCGAAGCAGAAGAAGAGCTGGCCGCCGTCCGACGTGAGAGCGTGGGCGGCAACCACCAGTCCCGCTCCGAGCGGGACGCCTTCGCCCGGGTCTACGAAGACCGGATCGCGCAGCTGCGTGAGGTGGGGGAGCGCCTGGCGTTCGGCCGCCTCGAACTGGTCGATCCGGATGCCGACGGCTCCGACCTGCGCTACATCGGCCGTATCGGCCTCCGCGACGAGAACCTCGAGCCGCTGCTGCTCGACTGGCGCGCACCCCAGGCCAGGGCCTTCTACCAGGCCACCGCCGCCACACCGCTCGGCGCCCGGGCCCGGCGGCACCTCACCACGCGCGGCCGTGACGTGGTCCGCATCGAGGACGAGGTCTTCGACAGCACGCTCCTCGACGAGGAGGGCACGCAGCTCCAGGGCGAGGGCGCCCTGCTCGCGGCCCTGTCGGCGCAGCGCACCGGCCAGATGCACGACATCGTCTCGACGATCCAGGCCGAGCAGGATCGCGTCATCCGCTCCGAGCTCTCCGGCGTCCTCGTCGTGCAGGGCGGGCCGGGCACCGGCAAGACCGCGGTCGCCCTGCACCGCGCCGCCTACCTGCTGTACACCCACCGCGAGCGCCTCGGCTCGAGCGGCGTGCTCGTCGTCGGGCCGAGCCGGGCCTTCCTTCAATACATCAACGCCGTGCTGCCGAGCCTCGGCGAGACCGGGGTCGTGCTCTCCAGCCTCGGCCAGCTCTACCCGGGCCTCGACGTGACAGCCGAGGATGCACCGGCGGTCGCCGCGCTCAAGGGCTCCTCCGAGATGGCCGCGCTGATCCGCCGCGCCGTGCGGTCGCGGCAGCGCGTGCCCGAGGCCGACCAGACACTCGAGATCAACGGCGAGAAGCTCGTGCTCCAGCCCTCCGTGATCCACGATGCGCTGGTCAGGGCCCGCGAGTCGGGCAAGCCCTACAACGAGGGCCGGGTCTCGTTCGTCAAGTCGGTGCTCGGCCAGCTGACCCGACAGCTCGCCGACCAGCTGCGCCGGCGCGGGAGCACGGTCGACGAGGCCGACCTCGCCTACCTGCGCGAGGACATCCGCACCGCCTACGACGTGCGCGTCGCGCTCAACACGGCCTGGATCCCGCTCACCCCCGAGAAGCTGATCGAAGACCTCTACGCCCGCCCGCAGTGGCTCGCGTCGATCACCGGCCATTGGTCCAAGGCGAAGCGCCAACTGCTGCGCCGCGAGCGCGGCTCGGCCTTCACGGTCTCCGACGTGCCGCTGCTCGACGAGGCGGCCGAACTGCTCGGCGAGTACGACGCCGGAGACGTGGCCAAGCGCCGCGAGGAGAAGGCGCAGCGCAAGCGCGACCTCGAGAACGCCAAGAACGCGATCCGCAACATGGATGTGGCCGGCCAGGTCTCGGCCGAGTCGGTCGTCGCCGGTTTCGCCGAGCAGACCCTCGCGCTGACGACCGCCGAGCGCGCGGCGTCGGACCGCAGCTGGACCTACGGCCACATCGTCGTCGACGAGGCCCAGGAGCTCTCGCCCATGCAGTGGCGCGTGTTGCTCCGCAAGTCGCCGCTGCGCTCGTTCACGATCGTCGGCGACGTCGCCCAGGCGAGCTCCGCCGCCTCGACGACGAGCTGGGACGCGACCCTCTCGCCGCTGATCGGCGAGAACTGGCGGCTCGAGGAGCTGACGGTCAACTACCGCACGCCCTCGCAGATCGTGGATGCGGCGGAGCGCGTCGCCGTCGCGGCCGGCCTCGAGGTCACCCGCTCCCGCTCGGTGCGGACGACCGAGTGGCCGGTGCGGGCGCTGCCCACCTCGACCGAGGCCGGCTTCGCCGACCAGGTCGTCGCGCTGGCCGACGAAATGGAGGAGTCCGGCGGCACCACCGCGGTCATCGCCCCGTCGTCGCGCCTGGCCGCGCTCACGGTCGCGCTGACCGAGGCCTTCGGCGACCGCGTCGGGGTCGGCGTGCAGGGCCTGTCGCGCCCGATCGCGCTGCTGGCACCGGCCGAGGCCAAGGGGCTCGAGTTCGACTCGGTCGTCGTGGCGAGCCCGGCCGGAGTGGTCGCGGAGAACACTCGTGGCGCATCCGCTCTCTATGTGGCGATGACCCGGTCGACGCAGCGGCTCGAGCTCGTGCTCGCGCCCGGCGAGCAGCCCCCGGCGGGCCTCCAGGCCTGAGTTCTGCCTGCGAGCCGGCCTACGGCTTGGGGTCGGCCGCGTCGTAGGCGCGGAAGCTGTGCACCAGCCGCAGGATGAGCCCCACCACGACGACGATCACGATGCCGCCGAGGAGCGGGGGGAACCACAGCGCGGCCACCACCGAGAGCGCGCCCACGTAGAGGTCGCCCACCCGCGGCCCGCCCGTGACGACGACCGTGAACACCCCCTGCAGCCGCCCGCGCATGTTGTCCGGCACGGCGGTCTGCAGCATCGTGGAGCGGAAGATGGCGCTCACCTCGTCGGCGGCGCCCGAGCCGACCAGCGCCAGCGACGCCAGCACGATCGCGGGCCAGTTCGCGTCGACGAGCTCCTGCGTGACCGGCGTGCCCGAGAGCGCGGCGACGAGGATCACGGCCCCGAAGGCCGCGACGAACAACCCGTACAGCTGCACCGCGCGCGCGATCGCCTTCCCCTGCATCCGCACATGGCCGAGCCGGCCCGAGAACACGCTCGCGAGCGTCGAACCGACGGCCGTCGCGGCCGTGAGGATGCCGACCGTGATCGGCCCGCCGCCCAGTATCAGCACCCCGAGCGCCGGGAAGAGCACGCGAGGCTGGCCGAAGGTCATCGCGGCGATGTCGACGAGGAACGAGGCCCGGATGTTCGGGGCGCGCTTGAGGAACGCGAACCCCTCCCGGAGCGACTCGAGCCCGGGCCGGTGGATCTCGCCCTCGGGCAGGATCTTCGGCAGGCTCACGATCCCCACGAACGCCGAGACGAACAGCACGACGTCGATCGAGTAGGTCCAGCCGAAGCCCACCGTCGCGACCAGGACACCCGCCAGCGCGGGCCCGGCGGTGACCATCACGCCGACCGTGATGCCGTTGAGCGCGGCGGCGGCCGGCAGTAGCTCACGCGGCAGGATCCGTGGGTAGATCGCCGAACGGGTGGTCTGGATGACCGTGGCCGCGACCGCGTTGACGGTCGCCAGCGCGTACAGCGCGAGCACGCTGTCGGCGCCGAACCAGGCCAGTGCGGCGAGCGTCGCGGTGGAGGCCCAGGCCAGGATCGCGGCGATCAGCGCGACCTTGCGGCGGTCGAAGGCGTCGGCGAGCATCCCGCCGTAGAGCCCCGCCACGATCATCGGCAGCAGCGCGAACAGCGCGACCCCCGAGACCGCGAGGGTCGAGGAGGTCAGCCGGTAGATGTCGAGGCCCACGGCCACGATCGTCATCTGGCTGCCGATGCCCGAGATCGCCTGGCCGGCCCAGAGCCTGGCGAAGGCAGGGCTCTCCCTCAGCGGCGTGAGGTCGGCGAAGTGACTGGTGCGCCGAACGGGACCGCCCGGGGTCACGCCCGGCTGTTCTGGGCGGCCGCGGCCGCGTTCTTCTCCACGAGGTCGGAGTGGTGGATGGCGGCCACGTCCGGGTGCGCGCGCAGCCGGCTCTTCAGCGCGTTCTCGCCGTAGGTGCGGAAGATCGGATTGCCCGGGTCGACCGTGATGCCCTCGGCCTCGCTCGCGAGCTCCTCCGGGAGGGTCAGCACCGGGATCGTGGTGTCCAGCGCGGGGGAGTAGAAGAAGGGGATCGAGACGCGGTCGTCGCCGATGCGGGGCGAGATCACACGGTGCACGGTCGCCTTGAGGTAACCATCGGTCGCGACCTCGAGCAGCTCGCCGATGTTCACCACGAAGGCGTCCTCGATCGGGGGAGCGTCGATCCACTCGCCGTCCTTCTCGACCTGCAGTCCGCCCTTGCCGGGCTCGACGAGGAGCAGGGTGAGCACCCCGCTGTCCTTGTGCGCGCCGACGCCCTGCTTGGGCTCGGGGTCGCTCTTGCCGGGGTAGCGCACGATCTTGATCAGGGTCGAGGGGCGCTCGGCGAAGGCGGCGTCGAACACGTCCTCGGGGGCACCGAGCGACACGGCCCAGGCGCGGAGGAGGGTCAGGCTCACGCGGCTGAGCTCCTCGTACCACTCGGCGACGGTCTGCTGCAGCTCGGGCAGCGCGGCGGGCCACTGGTTCGGGCCCTCGAGGCGGAGGTAGTCCGGCGTTCCCTCGGCGCGCTCGACCGGCTCGCGCTCGGTGCCGATGTCGATCTGCTCGCGCCAGTCGACCTTGCCCTGGGTGAGCTCGCCGCCGACCCGGGTGTAGCCACGGAAGTGCGGGCTCTTGAGGTTCTCGATGGCCAGCTTGTCGGCCTCGGGGAGGTCGAAGAAGCGGCGGGAGACCTCCATCACGCGTTCGATCAGCTCGTGGGGCACCCCGTGCCCGGTGAGGTAGAAGAAACCGTAGTCGTGGGTCGCCTCCCGGAGGTCGATGCGGAAGGACTCCGCTTCGGCGTCGCCGTCGTTCAGGCGGGAGAGGTCGAGCACCGGAAGAGTGGCGGTGCTGAGTGCTTCGAGTGTCATATGTCTGTATCCGTTCCGCGATCTACCAACACCGGACAACTCTGCTGTGTTCCCCGTTCGATGTCGATTTGCCGGTCGAAATGTTACGAGGGTGTTTCTGGTAAGCTCTTCAGGTTGCCGTTCGAACGGCCGCGGATAAAGAGAGCCTCAGCATCGGGCTGACAGGCACCGCGCAACGAGAGAAAGGGGATCCCATCTATGGCACTCGAAGCAGACGTCAAGAAGGCGATCATCGAAGAGTACGCAACCCACCCCGGTGACACCGGATCCCCCGAAGTGCAGGTCGCAATGATGACCCGTCGCATCAAGGATCTCACCGAGCACCTCAAGGAGCACAAGCACGACCACCACTCGCGTCGTGGTCTGCTGCTGCTCGTGGGCCAGCGTCGTCGCCTGCTTGGCTACCTCCAGGACATCGACATCGACCGCTACCGTTCGCTCATCGAGCGACTCGGCCTGCGCCGCTAGTCCTAAACCTGGCTTCGAGAAGGCCGTCACCCTGCGGGGTGGCGGCCTTTTTCTTGCGCGGGAATAGATCGGCGGGGTGGTAGGTTGGAGTCAATGTTCATGCAAATGCATGGAGTTGAAAGCGCGACTTGAGAGGTCGACATGCAGTTCGGAATCTTCACCGTCGGAGACGTCACCACCGATCCGACGAACAACACCACCCCCACCGAGAACGAGCGCATCAAGGCGATCCTCACCATCGCGCAGAAGGCCGAGGAAGTGGGCCTGGACGTCTTCGCCCTCGGCGAGCACCACAACGAGCCCTTCGTTCCCTCCAGCCCCACCACGATGCTCGGCTACGTCGCCGCCAAGACCGAGAAGCTCCTGCTCTCCACCGCGACGACCCTCATCACCACCAACGACCCGGTGAAGATCGCCGAGGACTACGCGATGCTCCAGCACGTGGCCGACGGCCGCGTCGACCTGATGATGGGCCGCGGCAACACCGGACCGGTCTACCCCTGGTTCGGCAAGGACATCCGCCAGGGCATCCCGCTGGCGATCGAGAACTACGCGCTGCTCCGCCGCCTCTGGGATGAGGACGTCGTAGACTGGGAAGGCCAGTTCCGCACGCCTCTGCAGGGCTTCACCGCGACGCCCCGCCCGCTCGACGGTGTCGCACCGTTCGTCTGGCACGGCAGCATCCGCAGCCCTGAGATCGCCGAGCAGGCCGCCTACTACGGCGACGGTTTCTTCGCGAACCACATCTTCTGGCCCAAGGAGCACTTCCAGCGCCTGATCAACTACTACCGCCAGCGCTTCGAGCACTACGGTCACGGCAAGGCCGACCAGGCCTTCGTCGGACTCGGCGGCCAGGTCTTCATGGCGAAGAACTCGCAGGACGCGGTGAACCAGTTCCGCCCCTACTTCGACAACGCCCCCGTCTACGGCCACGGCCCGTCGCTCGAGGACTTCACCGAGCAGACCCCGCTGACCGTGGGAAGCCCGCAGCAGGTCATCGACCGCACCCTCACCTTCCGTGAGACCTTCGGCGACTACCAGCGCCAGCTGTTCCTGATGGACCACGCCGGCCTGCCGCTGAAGACCGTGCTCGAGCAGCTCGACATGCTCGGCGAGCTCGTCGTGCCCACGCTCCGCAAGGAGCTGGACGCCCTGCGCCCGGCCCACGTGCCTGACGGCCCGACCCACCAGTCCGAGATCGAGCGCATGGCCGCCCGGAGCGCCGCCAAGGCGGTCCAGGATGCCGACGCCCAGTCGGCCGTCGCCGCGGAAGCCGCGCGCACGGCCGGCTCCACCACCACCTCCACCACGGCTGCCGCCCACAGCGGCGCCGCCTTCGGCCTCTAGGAGCCGCCATCATGACCGACACCTCCCGCAAGCAGCTCGTGGCCGTCTCCGCCGGCCTCAGCCAGCCCTCGTCCACCCGCCTGCTGACCGACCGGCTCTCGGACGCGACCGTCTCCGACCTCACCGGCCGGGGGGTCGAGGTCGACCTCCGCACGATCGACCTCCGTGACCTGGCGCAGGACATCACCAACAACCTGGTCACGGGCTTCGCCAGCACGAAGCTGCAGGATGCGATCGACGCGGTCGCGAACGCCGACGGACTGATCGCGGTCACCCCGATCTTCACGGCCAGCTACAGCGGCCTGTTCAAGTCGTTCTTCGACGTGATCGACAACACCGCGCTCACTGGTCTCCCGACGCTGATCGCGGCGACCGGCGGCACACCCCGCCATTCGCTGGCGCTGGATCACGCGGTGCGCCCGCTGTTCAGCTACCTGCGCGCCCCCGTGATGCCCACCAGCGTCTTCGCCGCGGCGGAGGACTGGGGCAACGGCTCGACGGAGGACGGCATCGCGGCCCTGCCAGACCGCATCCACCGCGCCGCCGGCGAACTCGCCGGTGCCATGGAGCACTCCACCCGCTCGGCCCGGGTGATCGACCCGTACGCGCTCGAGGGCTTCAGCCCGGTGGGCGGCTACGGCGCCCAGTAGCGCCGTCGCTCGGCACGGGAAGGGCCCCGCGGACTACGGTCTGCGGGGCCCTTTCGCAACCCCCGCTCCGACATCCGCACGCCCGAGCCCGTGTCGCAGGCGATCGTGCTTACATGGGGCTTATGGCTGTCAGCGTGCGAACCATCCAGACCGCGGTGCCCTCCACCGTCCTGCATCAGGACCAGGTGCGGGACGTGTTCGCCTCGCAGCCGGGGCTGACCCGGCTCGGCACGCGGCTCGTCACGGCCTCCTTCGACGGCTCCGGGATCGACACGCGGTACACCGTGATCGACGAGCTCACGCTCGACACCCAGTCGGAGGACCCGACCTTCTTCGACCTCGAATCGGGCCGGCTCCTCGCCCCCTCGACCGGGGTGCGCAACGAGCTGTACATCGAGCGGGCCACCGAGCTCTACGTCGAGGCCGGCCGGAAGGCCCTGGAGGCCGTCCCCGACCTCCAGGCCTCGGACATCACGCACGTGGTCACCGTCTCGTGCACGGGCTTCTTCGCCCCGGGCCCGGACTACGTGCTGGTGCGGCAGCTCGGCCTCGCGCCGAGCACGCTCCGCTACCACGTCGGCTTCATGGGCTGCTATGCCGCCTTCCCGGCGCTCCGGATGGCGAAGTCGTTCTGCGAGGCCGACCCCGATGCCGTCGTGCTCGTCGTCAGCGCCGAGCTCTGCACCCTGCACGTCCGCTCGTCGAACGAGCCCGACCAGATCGTCGCCTCCTCGGTGTTCGCGGACGGCGCGGCGGCGGCGATCGTCACGGCGCGCCCGCTGCCCGCATCCACCACCCCGACCCTCGACCTGGACTTCTTCGAGAGCGTGCTGACCCCGGTCGGCGAGGGCGACATGGCGTGGAAGATCGGCGACGAGGGGTTCGAGATGGTGCTGAGCTCCTACGTGCCGAAGATCATCGACGAGCACATCACGGGTGCGCTCGAGCCGCTGCTGGCCCGGGCACCCGAGCTCGCCGAGGCGCCGTCGGAGGCGATCACGCATTGGGCGATCCACCCGGGCGGGCGGAGCATCCTGGACAAGGTCGAGGCCAAGCTCGGGCTCTTGGAAAAGCAGCTGGTGCCCTCGCGGCGGGTGCTGCGGGAGCACGGGAACATGTCGAGCGCCACGATCCTGTTCGTGCTGAAGGACATCCTCGAGTCTGCGGAGGCTTCTTCGGAGCAGGGGCCCGAGCGGGTGTGCGCGATGGCGTTCGGCCCGGGGCTCACGGTCGAGACGGGACTGATGACGGTGCGGCCGGCGGCCGTATCCTGAGCCATGCCCACCTCGCTCCGGAAACGTGCCGTGCACCTGCGGGAGTACATGGACGACCCCGCCTGCGACCCGGTGCTCCTGGACCGCACGTACGAGCAGTTCCGGCTGATCAACGCCGTGGTCGCCGGCTGGCACGGCACCTACCGGGAACGGATCAAGCCGCTGCTCTCCCGGGAGACGCCCTCGACCCTGCTCGACATCGGCTGCGGCGGGGGAGACCTCGCCCGGGCCCTCGCCCGCTGGGCGCGGAAGGACGGGCTGCAGCTGCAGGTGGCCGGCATCGACCCGGATGAACGGGCCCTCGCCTTCGCCCTGCGCACCCCGAACCCGGACGGCGTGCGCTTCCAGCGCCTGAACAGCAGCGACCTGGTCGACGCGGCCGCCCGGTTCGACTTCGTGATCTCGAACCACGTGCTGCACCACCTCGACGCCGAGCAGCTGAGCGACCTGCTGATCGACTCGGAACTGCTCTGCCGCACGCTGGCGATCCACAGCGACATCCGGCGGAGCCCGGTGGCCTACGCGCTCTTCTCGGTGGGGACGCTGCCGTTCTTCCACCGCTCGTTCATCCGCGACGACGGGCTCACGTCGATCCGCCGCAGCTACACCACCGCGGAGCTGCGGGTCGCGGCCCGGCGCGGCTGGAACGTCGAGGCGCAGTCCCCGTTCCGCAACCTGCTCACCTTCGCCGCGAGTGCCGCGGCGAAAGAGGCCGAGCCGGATGCGGATGCCTGAGCCGGGTTCGCTGCCCCGACGCGGACGTGAGGCGTGGAGAGCCGGGGTCTCGGGTGCCGCGGTCTCGGGTGTGACGGGCGCGGATGTGGCCGTCGTCGGCGCAGGCCCGGTCGGCGTCTTCCTGGCCACCGCCCTCGCCCTCCGGGGGCTCGACGTCGTCCTGCTCGAGCGGCGGGTGGGGGAGCGGCGGCACTCCCGGGCCATCGGGATCCACCCGCCGTCGCTCGCGGCGCTCGAACGGCTCGGCGTGCTCGACGAGATCCTCCGCCGCGGTATGCGGGTCGACCGCGGGGTGCTGCGGATCGACGGGCAGGATGCGGCCGCGCTCGAGTTCGCGCGGGTTCCCGAGCGGCACCCCTTCGTGATCACGCTGCCGCAGGTCGAGACCGAGCGGATCCTCCGCGCCCGGTTGGACGCGCTCGCGCCGGGGGCGCTCCGCGAGGGATTCACGGTTGGGCGGATCGAAGCCCTGCCGGGGCGGGTGCGGTTGCACGCGGTCGCCGGGCCCTCCGCTGTGGATGCGCGCCTGGTCGTCGGCGCCGACGGCCCCCTCGGCGTCGTGCGTCGCGCGGCCGGTCTGGGCGGCACCTCGCGCGCCTATCGGCACCGCTACGTGATGGGCGATGTGGCCGACGAGACGGACGACGGGGCGACCGCCGTGCTGCACCTGAATCCGGATGGCATCGTGGAGTCCTTCCCGCTCCCGGGCGGGGTGCGTCGGTGGGTCACCCACCTTCCCGAGCAGCACGAGCAGCACGGCACGTGCGGGTCCTCGCACCGCCGCGCGGCAGAGGACGACGACGGAGCGCGCGCCGCCGCCCGGCTCGCCGACCTCGTCGACGCCCGCACGGGCATCCGCATCGACCCGGCCACGACCACCATGACGAGCGAGTTCGGCGTGCGTCGCGCCGCCGCGTCGGGCATGGCCCGAGGCCGGATGCTGCTCGTCGGCGACGCCGCGCACGAGGTCAGCCCGATCGGCGGCCAGGGGATGAACCTCGGCTGGCTCGACGCCGACGAGCTCGCGGAGATCGTGCCGGAGGTGCTCCGCTCCGGTCGCCGCGAACCCCTGGTCGCCTGGCAGCGCCGGCGGCTCGCCTCGGCGGCCCGCGCCGCGCGGATGGCGGAGTTCAACATGGCGATGGGCAGCCCGTGCGGCCCGCTCGCGTTCGCCGCGCGACGGCTCGTGGTGGCCGGCGCCTCCGGCCCGCTCCTGGCCGGTCGGCTCGCCCGGGCGTTCACCATGCACGGGCTCTGACGCGCGGCTCGGCGGGAGCCCCTCGGCCCGCACGGCAGACTAGGGGCATGGACGCGAAGCGGATGTGGAAGCCGATCTGGCGCTGGGAGGTGTTCCTTCTGGCGATGGTGCTCGTGCTCGCGATCGCCGCGAACGCCGTGGTGCGGGCCGACTGGCCGGTCGTGAGCCCCGTGCTGACGATCGCGCTGCTGGTCGTCGCCGTCGGTCTCGCCGTCCTCCTGATCGTGCCGCTGGTCACCGCGAAGGGTCGCGACAGCGAGAACACCCGCAAGACCCTCGAGGGCGTCGAGCTCGTGCCCCTCGAGCCGGTCGGCGAGGCGCGCGTGAGCATGCGGGTCGAGGAGAGCGAGCGCCGTCAGACCTCGATCGACGCGGCCGTGGCCACGAGCCGCGACACGCCGGTGGCCGTGCTGACGCCGCGGGCGAGCCGGTGGCTGGGGCGCGAACTCCGCGTCGCCGTCGATCTGGTGGGCGACGGCGGCGGCATCCACCGCGCCGGCTTCGTGCCGCGCCAGTTCACGGTCGCGCTCGACGAACCGCTCCGGATGCTCGCCGCCGAGGGCCGCGCCGCCCGCGTCCCGGTCGTCGTCAACGGCGGTGGCGCGGCCCGGTTCACAGTCGACATCCAGCTCTAGCGCGAGCCATCCTCGGTTCCGGCGGTTCCGCCTGATAGCATCAGAGGGTTGAGAGCAGGCTGGCAGGAAGCTGGTCCTCGGTGGTGGTGTTCCGGCCGCGCAGACGCATCCGGAGTATTTCTACTGGTGGCCAGCACGCACACCCTTCAACACACGTTCAGGGAACGTCGTAAATCCCTGTCAATTCCGCCTGCTCCGACGCGAGGAGTCGCACGCCCACACGGGGCCGCGACGCTAAACAAAGGAGAAAGACCTCTTGGAAGGTCCTGAAATCAAATTCGCCGAAGCCGTTCTCGACAACGGCCGTTACGGCACCCGCACGGTCCGGTTCGAAACCGGCCGTCTCGCGCAGCAGGCTCAGGGAGCCGTCGCCGCGTACCTCGACGAGGAAACCATGCTGCTCTCCGCCACGAGCGTGAGCAAGCACCCGAAAGACAACTTCGACTTCTTCCCGCTGACGATCGACGTCGAAGAGCGTTCCTACGCCGCCGGCAAGATCCCCGGGTCGTTCTTCCGTCGCGAAGGCCGTCCCTCGACCGAGGCCATCCTGGTCTGCCGTCTGATCGACCGCCCCCTGCGCCCGTCGTTCGTCAACGGCCTCCGCAACGAGGTCCAGGTCGTCATCACGGTGCTGAGCATCGCGCCCGACGAGTTCTACGACGCACTGGCCATCAACGCGGCCTCCGCCTCGAGCCAGATCTCGGGCATCCCGTTCTCCGGCCCGATCGGTGGCGTGCGCCTCGCGCTCATGCCCGGCTACGGCACCGAGCCCGACCAGTGGGTCGCGTTCCCGAAGTACTCGCAGCTCGAGGAGGCCGTCTTCGACCTCGTCGTGGCCGGCCGTGTCGTCACCGACCGTGACGGCAACCAGGACGTCGCGATCATGATGGTCGAGGCCGAGGCCACCGAGAACAGCTGGAACCTGATCAAGGGCGGGGCCGTCAAGCCCAACGAGGCGATCGTGGCCGAGGGCCTCGAGGCCGCCAAGCCCTTCATCAAGCAGCTCGTCGAGGCGCAGGCCTCGATGGCCCAGCAGGCGAACAAGGCCGTGCACGAGTACCCCGTGTTCCTGCCCTACACGCCGGCCGCCTACGACGCCGTCGCCGAGCTCGCCTACGACGAACTCGTCAACGTCTACCAGATCGCCGACAAGATCGAGCGTCAGGATGCAGACGACGCCCTGAAGGACCGCGTGAAGGCCGCCGTCGCCGCCAAGGTCGAAGCCGGCGAGCTCGAGCCCGAGGTCCTCGGCATGGTCTCCGCCGCGTACAAGTCCGTCACGAAGGTGGTCGTCCGCGGCCGCATCCTCCGCGACGGCGTGCGCATCGACGGGCGCGGCCTGGCCGACATCCGCCCCCTCGACGCCGAGGTCGCGGTCATCCCGCGCGTGCACGGCTCCGCCATCTTCCAGCGCGGTGAGACCCAGATCCTGGGCGTCACCACGCTGAACATGCTGAAGATGGAGCAGCAGATCGACTCGCTGAGCCCGATCACCAAGAAGCGCTACATGCACCACTACAACTTCCCGCCCTACTCGACCGGTGAGACCGGCCGCGTGGGTTCGCCGAAGCGTCGCGAGATCGGGCACGGCTTCCTGGCCGAGCGCGCGCTCGTGCCGGTGCTGCCCAGCCGCGAGGAGTTCCCTTACGCCATCCGTCAGGTGTCCGAGGCCCTCGGCTCCAACGGTTCGACGTCGATGGGTTCGGTCTGCGCCTCGACCCTGTCCCTGCTGAACGCCGGTGTGCCGCTGCGCGCCCCGGTCGCCGGTATCGCGATGGGCCTCGTCTCCGACGAGGTCGACGGCGAGACCCGCTACGCCGCCCTCACCGACATCCTCGGTGCGGAGGACGCGCTCGGCGACATGGACTTCAAGGTGGCCGGAACGGCTGAGTTCATCACCGCGATCCAGCTCGACACCAAGCTCGACGGCATCCCGACCTCGGTTCTGGATGGCGCCCTGAAGCAGGCGAAGGCCGCGCGCGACGCGATCCTCTCCGTGCTGAACTCGGCGATCGACGCACCCGACGAGATGGCCCCGACCGCGCCCCGCGTGATCTCGGTGCAGATCCCCGTCGACAAGATCGGCGAGCTGATCGGCCCGAAGGGCAAGACGATCAACGCGATCCAGGACGAGACCGGCGCCGACATCTCGATCGAGGAAGACGGCACCGTGTACATCGGCGCCGTCGACGGCCCCTCGGCCGAGGCTGCGCGTGCGCAGGTCAACGCCATCGCGAACCCGCAGAACCCGGAGATCGGCGAGCAGTTCCTCGGAACCGTCGTGAAGCTCGCCACATTCGGCGCCTTCATCTCGCTCCTCCCGGGCAAGGACGGCCTGCTGCACATCTCCGAGGTGCGCAAGCTCGCCGGTGGCAAGCGTGTCGAGAACGTCGAAGACGTGCTCGGCGTCGGCCAGAAGATCCTGGTGGAGATCACCAAGATCGACGACCGCGGAAAGCTCTCGCTCGCCCCGGTCCTCGCCGAGGCCGCCGACACCGAGGGCTCCGCAGCCCACAGCGAGGGCCCCGAGGCCCCCGCAGAGGGCTGAGTTAGTTGCCGGAGGGCCTGTGCTTCGCGCAGGCTCTCCGGGCTGCGCCGGTCCCTGCCCGGCGCAGCGCGATGTGTGAATGGGTGGTCGCTGACGCGGCCGCCCATTCACCTTTTCCCGGCTTAAACAAGGCCTCTAGCGACACACCCGCATCCCACGACGCGCGGCACGGAACGCCATCGCAACGGGCCGTACTCGATGACCCAGGGTGAGCGCGCGGCCGCGCCAGCGACCGCCCGCGAACATGTCGCGCGGCGCCGGGCGGGGACCGGCGCCGCCCGGTGAGCCTGCGCGGAGCACAGGCCCACCGGCTAGTATGACGACGATGAATGGCGCCGTTGCACTTCCCTTGGACCTGGCAGAACTCTCGATCGGCGATGACGCCGAAGGGGTGGTGCGGCGCACGATCCTCCCGAGCGGGGTGCGCATCCTCACCGAGCACATCCCCGGCTCGCGCAGCGCCACGATCGGCTACTGGGTCGCGGCCGGCTCGCGCGACGAGCTCGGTGCGACCGGCTCGACCCCGTCCCGCTACGGCTCGACGCACTTCCTCGAGCACCTGCTCTTCAAGGGCACTCCGACCCGCTCCGCGCTCGACATCGCGATCGCCTTCGACTCGGTCGGCGGCGAGCACAACGCGGTGACGAGCAAGGAGTACACCTGCTACTACGCGAAGGTCCGCGACGCCGACCTGCCGATGGCGGTCGACGTGCTCTCCGACATGGTGACCTCGGCGCTGATCGAGCGGGACGAGTTCGAGACCGAGCGCGGCGTCATCCTCGAAGAGCTGGCCATGGCCGAGGACGACCCGGGCGACGTCGCCGGTGAGCGCCTGTTCGAGGCGGTGCTCGGCGACAACCCGCTGGGCCGCCCCGTCGGCGGAACCCCCGAGGCGATCAAGGCCGTCACCCGCGACGCCGTCTGGGAGCACTACCGCGCCAACTACAACCCGCACGAGCTCGTCGTCACGGCGGCCGGCGCGGTCGACCACGACGCCCTCGTCGAGGCCGTCACCCGCACCCTCGGTGAGTCCGACTGGGATCTCGACACCCCGCACGCCCCGCGTGCCCGCCGCAGCGCCGCCTCGGGCGCATCCGCTTTCCTCGTCCCCGGCCGCCCGCTCACCGTCGTGACCAAGCCGACAGAGCAGGCCAGCGTCATGGTCGGCCTGCCCGGCCTCGTCGCGGGCGACGACCGCCGCTCGACCATGGGCGTGCTCAACTCCGTCTTCGGCGGCGGGATGTCATCTCGCCTGTTCCAGGAGATCCGCGAGAAGCGGGGCCTGGCCTACTCGGTGTACTCCTACGCGGCCAGCTACTCGGATGCGGGCGTCTTCCTGATGTACGCCGGGTGCACCCCCGGCCGCGAGGGCACCGTCAGCGAGCTCCTGCTGAGCGAGCTGAACCGCCTCGCCGACGACGGCATCAGCGCCGACGAGCTCCGTCGCGCGCAGGGCCAGCTCTCCGGCTCGGCCGCTCTCGCCCTCGAGGACAGCGACACCCGGATGTCCCGCCTCGGCCGCTCCGAGCTGACCCTCGGCGAGTTCATCGACCTCGACGAGAGCGTCCGCCGCATGATGGAGGTCAGCACCGACGACGTGCAGGCCCTCGCCCGCGACCTCGTCGCCGGTTCCGTCAGCATCGCGGCCGTCGGCCCGATCGACGAGGCTGCCTTCGCCCAGGTGGTGCCCGCCGCATGACGCACACCCTCTACCTGGTGCGACACGGCGAGCAGCTCGACGCCGAGTACGGCGTGGACGACGGCCCGCTCTCGCCGCGCGGTCAACGGCAGTCCCGGCTGCTCGCCGATCGACTCGGCGGTGTACCGTTCGACAACGTCTGGCACTCCCCGCTGCAGCGCGCCGAGCAGACCGCCCACATCATGAGCGAGCACCTGCCCGCCCTCGACCCTCAGCCGACCGCGCTGCTGTTCGACTGTGTGCCGACCGGCTACTCGCCGCAGATGCCGCACACCTTCGAGCCCTTCTTCAACTCCGTCACCGAGGACGAGGTCGAGGCGGGCCGCGCCCAGATGTCGGATGCGGTGGCCGAGTTCCTCACCCCCTCCCGCGGCACGACCCACGACCTCCTGATCACGCACAACTTCGTGATCGCCTGGTTCGTCCGCGAGGCGATGGATGCGCCCGAGTGGCGCTGGGTCGGCCTCAACCAGGCGCACTGCGGCCTCACGATCATCCGGTTCAAGACCGGGCGGCTGCCCGAGCTGGTCGCGCACAACGACCTGGGCCACCTGCCGGTCGAGCTCCGCACGGGTGTCAACGACCCGCAGCCCTACTGAACCAGGCCGCAGCTTCCCGGACCGCAGCCTCCCCGACTGCGCCCCCTCCGACCGCGGCATCCCGGCACGCCGGTAGATTGGACGCATGACTACGAAGGTTGCCGTCGTCGGCGCGACGGGCAAGATGGGCCGCCTCTTCTCCGAGCTGATCGACGGGGCGCCCGACTTCGAGCTCGTCGCGGGGCTCGACTCGCGGAGCGACCTCAGCGAGATGCTGCCCGCCGACCTCGTGGTCGACGTGACCGTTCCCGGCGTCAGCGGTTCCGTCGTGGAGTACGCGGTCGCGCACAATAGGAACGTGCTGATCGGCACCTCCGGCTGGTCGGCCGAGCGCATCACGGCGCTCGCACGTACCCTGGGCGACCCGCCGGCATCCGGAGTCGTGGTCATCCCGAACTTCTCGATCGGCTCGGTGCTCGCGACCTCGTTCGCCGCCATGGCCGCTCCATTCTTCGACTCGATCGAGATCGTCGAGGCGCACGCGTCGACGAAGGTCGACTCGCCGTCCGGCACCGCGGTGCGCACCGCCGAGCTGATGAGCGCCGCCCGAGCGGCCCTCGGGCCGGTGTCGGCGCCGCACACCGATCAGCGGGCCCGTGGTCAGCAGGTGGCGAGCATCCCCATCCACAGCCTGCGACTGAACGGTGTGGTCGCGAAGCAGGACGTCGTGCTGGGCGGCACCGGCGAGGTGCTCACCCTCACGCACGAGACGATCTCGCCTCAGGCCTATGCCGCCGGCATCCTGGTCGCGCTGCGGGCGGCCGTCGGCCAGCGCGGGGTCGTGGTGGGCCTGGACCGCTTGATCGACCTGAGCGGGCGCGAGGCAGCCACTGGCGCCGCGGAGTCGCGGAGCAGCCGGACCGGAACGGCAGCCGCGTCAGGGCCGGACGGCGACGACGCCCCCGAGAACGTCTCGGGCCAGGCGGCCACCGCCACGAGCGTGTCCTGATGAAGAGCCGGTTCGCCGCGCTCTTCATGGCGCTGCTGCTCGCGGTCTACCTGGTGCTCGTCGGCCAGCGCGCCGTGATGTTCGTGCTCACGGGGGAGCCGATCGGCATCGCGATCGGCGTGGCCCTGATCGTGCTCCCGATCGTCGGCGCCTGGGCGCTGGTGCGCGAGCTGATGTTCGGGTTCCGCACGGAGCAGCTCGTGGGGCGCCTGGAGCGCGAAGGCGAGCTGCCGGTGGACGATCTGCCGAAGAAGGCCAGCGGACGACCGCTCCGCGAGGCGGCCGACGAGGAGTTCCCGGTCTACCGCGACGAGGTCGAGCGCGACGAGAGCGACTGGCGGGCCTGGTTCCGGCTCGGGCTCGCCTACGACGCGAGCGGTGACCGGCGGCGCGCCCGCAAGGCCATCCGCACCGCGATCGCGCTCGAGCAGAGCCAGCGGCGCGCGAAGACGGCCTGAGGCGCCTCGCCGGCCGAGCATCCGCCGCCTCGCTCAGAGGAACGGGTGATCGCCTCGCCGACGTCCGACGTCCGGCGCCCACGTCCGGCGCCCACGGTCAGGCGCCCGAGCTCAGAGGAACCGGCTGATCGCCTCGCCGATCGTCTCGTCGCGGAACACGAAGCCGTCGCCCTGCAGCTTCTGGCTCGACACGTCCTGATCGGCCAGCAGCAGGTCGCGCCCGGCATCCGCCAGCACCGCCTTGAGCGCCCAGGCCGGCGTCTTCAGCCAGTAGGGGCGGTGCAGTTCCTCGGCCAGTTCGCGCACGATGACGCTCGCCGGCACGGGCTGCGGGCCGGTCAGGTCGACCGGGCCGTCGAGCTCGGAGGTGATCAGGTGCCGGATGGCCGCGGCCTCGTCGTGCAGGCTGATCCACGGCCAGATCTGGTCGCCGCTGCCGATCGGCCCGGCCAGGCCCGCCTTCGCGAGCAGGGTCAACGGCTTGAGTGCGCCACCGCCCTTGCCGACCACGAGCCCGGTGCGGATCATCACGAGCCGGGTCGCCTGGGCGGCGGGCTGCGCGGCCCGCTCCCAGGCATCCGTCACCTTGGCGAGGAACCCGGTGCCGACGGGGGAGGCCTCGGTGAGCAGCTCGCCCGGCCGGTCGCCGTAGAAACCGACGGCCGAGCCACTGATGAAGACGGCCGGCGGCGAGTCGTGACGGAGGATCGCGTTGGTCAGGGTGCTGGTCGCCTGGAGGCGCGACTGGAGGATCTCCCGCTTGTACGACAGGGTCCACGGCAGCCGCGAGATCGACGCACCCGAAAGGTTGATGACCGCGTCGACGCCGTCGAGGATCGAGGTCTTCAGCCAGCCGGCCTCCGGATCCCAGCTCCGCTCGGTCGCCGTGCGCGCCGGCCGTCGCACCAGGATCAGCACGGTGTACCCGGCCGCCCTCAGCTGGGCAGTCAGCTCGGTGCCGATGAACCCCGATCCGCCCGCGATCAGGACCGTCCCGGGTCCCTTTCCGCTCGATCCGCTCGTCGCGTCATTCGTCGCAGCCATGGCTGACCCTCCTGTCGGTGACTCCAGACTATTGCGCCCGGCGCCCTCGTGACGGGATCTCACGGCGTGCTAGCCTGATCGCGTGCGTTTTGGTCTGCTCCTTCTTAGCTGCCGCGACGAGTCCTAGTTCTCAGGCCTCCCTCGTCGCGGAGTTCGCCGTTGGCTGACCACCCGGGTTCGACCCACACGAAGAGGGACACACCATGAAGAACAATCAGGCCGCATCGGCCATGCCGATCCACAAGTACCGTCCGTACCACGAGCAGTTCGCCGTCGACCTGCCGGACCGCACCTGGCCGTCGAAGCACCCGACCGTCGCGCCGCGCTGGTGCGCCGTCGACCTGCGCGACGGCAACCAGGCCCTCATCGACCCGATGAGCCCCGAGCGCAAGCGCATCATGTTCGACCTGCTGGTGCGGATGGGCTACAAGGAGATCGAGGTCGGCTTCCCGAGCGCCAGCCAGACCGACTTCGACTTCGTCCGCTCGCTGATCGAGGAAGATGCGATCCCGGAGGACGTCACGATCCAGGTGCTGACGCAAGCGCGCGAGCACCTGATCCGCCGCACCTACGAGTCGCTCGAGGGCGCCAAGCAGGCCGTCGTGCACCTGTACAACTCCACGAGCATCCTGCAGCGCGACGTGGTCTTCCGCACCGACCGCCAGGGCATCATCGACATCGCCCTGGAGGGCGCGCGGCTGTGCCGCGAGTTCGAGAAGACGATCCCCGGCACCACCGTCTACTACGAGTACTCGCCCGAGAGCTACACCGGCACCGAGCTCGAGTTCGCACTCGACATCTGCAACCAGGTGATCGAGGTCTTCGAGCCCACCGCTGAGCGCAAGGTCATCATCAATCTGCCCTCGACCGTCGAGATGGCGAGCCCCAACGTCTACGCCGACTCGATCGAGTGGATGAGCCGCCGCCTGGCGCATCGCGAGAACATCATCCTGTCGCTGCACCCCCACAACGACCGGGGAACCGCTGTGGCCGCCGCCGAGCTCGGCTACCTGGCCGGTGCCGACCGCATCGAGGGCTGCCTGTTCGGCAACGGCGAGCGCACCGGCAACGTCGACCTGGTCGCGCTGGGCATCAACCTGTTCACCCAGGGCATCGACCCTCAGATCGACTTCTCCGACCTCGATGACGTGCGCCGCACCGCGGAGTACTGCAACCAGCTGCGCGTGCACGAGCGGAGCCCCTGGGCCGGCGACCTGGTCTACACCGCGTTCAGCGGCTCGCACCAGGATGCGATCAAGAAGGGCTTCGAGGCGATGGCCGCCGACGCCAAGGAGCAGGGCAAGGACGTCGACGAGCTGCTCTGGGCCGTTCCCTACCTGCCGGTCGACCCGAAGGATCTGGGCCGGTCGTACGAGGCGGTCATCCGCGTCAACTCGCAGTCCGGCAAGGGCGGCGTGGCCTACCTGCTGAAGACCGACCACGCGATCGACCTGCCTCGGAAGCTGCAGATCGAGTTCTCCGGCGTCGTGCAGGCCAAGACGGATGCGGAGGGCGGCGAGGTCACGAGCGACCAGATCTGGTCGATCTTCAACGACGAGTACCTGCCGGCCCCGGCCGACCGGGTCGAGGACAAGTGGGGCCGGTTCGAGCTGACCCGCACCCGCACCGCGAGCGACCTGGGCGGTTCGGTCTCGCTCGAGGTCGAGCTGCGCGTCGGCGACGAGGTGGTCGACGCGCAGGCGACCGGCAACGGCCCGATCGCGGCGTTCCTCAACGTGATGAGTGAGCAGGGCGTCGAGATCAAGCTCTACGACTACGTCGAGCACGCACTGAGCGCCTCGGGCGACGCGCTGGCCGCGGCCTACGTCGAGCTGCAGGTCGACGGCAACCGGCTCTGGGGCGTGGGCATCGACGCCGACATCTCGACGGCCTCCCTGAAGGCCGTCGTCAGTGCCGTCAACCGGGCCATCCGGGTGAAGGACGCCGACCGGGAGCTCGCCGCGGTCTGACCGCTACAGTGAGCACATGTTCTGGCATGTGCTGGGCGAGCTGATCCCGCTCGCGTTCGCGGTCATCATCTCCCCGCTCCCTCTGGTCGCCGTCATCACGCTGATGCTGGGGCCGAGGGGGCGGGGGAACGCCCTCCTCTTCGCCGTCGTGTTCGCGGTCGGCTTCTTCGCCCTGACCCTGGCCTTCGCCTCGGGCTCCAAGGGCACCACGCAGAACGACTCGTTCTTCGCGCAGCTGCTGCACATCGTGCTCGGCTTCGCCTTCGCGGCGCTGTTCTTCTTCCTCGCCTACCGGAGCTGGAAGAAGCGGCCGCGGAAGGGCGTGGCGGCGGCCGAGCCGAAGTGGCTGGCTGCGATGGACTCGTTCGGCGTGGTGAAGACGTCCGGGCTCGCGCTGGTGCTGGCGATCGCGAACGCCAAGAACGTGCCGATCGCGATCGCGGCCGGCGCGGAGATCGGCGGGGCCGGCCTCGAATGGGGGCTCGTCGTGCTGTCCTGCGGCGTGTTCGCCGTGATCTCCTCGCTCGGGTTGATCGCGGTCGCGGTGCTCGGCGGGAGCCGCGGGGCCACCGGGCTGCTCACGTCGGCGAAGAGCGGCCTCATCCGGCACAACGCGCTGATCATGGTGGTGCTGTTCGTCATCCTGGGCGCGCTGCAGCTGGGGAAGGCCTTCGAGGCGTTCTGAGCGGAGGCGTTCTGAGCCGCGGCGTTCTGAGCGGCGGTGCTCAGGGCCGGCGTTCTGAGCCGCGGCGTTCAGCCGGCGTGGTGTTCACGCGGGGGATACTTGAGGGGTGCCCACCTACCGAGACGAAGCCGTGGTGCTCCGCACCCACAAGCTCGGTGAGGCCGACCGCATCGTGACGATGCTCACGCGTCAGCACGGCAAGGTGCGCGCGGTCGCCCGGGGGGTCCGGCGTACGGGCTCGAAGTTCGGCGCCCGGCTCGAGCCGTTCATGGTGGCCGACGTGCAGTTCTACGAGGGCCGCTCGCTCGACACCATCACCCAGGCGGTGACGATCGGCTCCTACGGCGCCGAGATCTCGGCCGACTATGCCAGCTACACCGCCGCGACCGCGATGGTCGAGACCGCCGACAAGCTCACCGAGGAGGAGCCCTCCCTGCAGCAGTACCTGCTGCTGGTCGGAGCCCTGCGCTCGCTCTCCCGCGGAGAGCACGGCTCGACGCTGACGCTCGACTCCTACCTCCTCCGCGCACTGTCGATGGCGGGCTGGGCGCCGAGCTTCCACGACTGCGCGGTCACCGGCGAGGCCGGACCGCACTCGGCCTTCGTCGTGCAACTGGGCGGGGTGGTCAGCGACGACGTCGCGCCCCCCGGCACTCCGCGGCTCGACGTCAGCACGCTCGAACTGCTCTCGGCTCTGCTGACCGGCGACTGGGCGGTGGCCGACGCGAGCGATTCGGCGATCCGCTCCCGGGCCAGCGGTATCGTGGCCGCGTACACCCAATGGCACCTGGAACGCGGGCTCCGCTCCCTCGAGCACGTCGAACGGTCGCAGAAGACGAAGCCCCAGTCCCCGTGAAAGCAGTGAAGGCAGTGCACTCCTCGTGAAGACCCCCGCCGAACCGTTCCGCCCGCTCGACTGGACCGGGCTCCAGCCCCCCGCCGTGCCGCTCGCCGCCGTGCCCGAGCACGTCGCGATCGTCATGGACGGCAACGGCCGCTGGGCGAACCAGCGCGGGCTCACCCGGGTGGAGGGCCACCGGGCCGGCGAGGCGGCGCTCTTGGACGTGGTGGCCGGCGCCATCCAGATCGGGGTGAAGCACATCTCGGTCTACGCCTTCTCGACCGAGAACTGGAAGCGTTCGCCCGACGAGGTGCGCTTCTTGATGGGGTTCAACCGTGAGGTGCTGCACCGCAGGCGCGACCAGCTGAACGAGTGGGGCGTGCGCATCCGCTGGGCCGGTCGGAAGCCCCGCCTCTGGGCCTCGGTGATAAAAGAACTGCAGTTCGCCGAGCGGATGACCGCGGCCAACTCGACCCTGACCCTCACGATGTGCGTCAACTACGGCGGCCGCAACGAGATCACGGATGCGGTGCGCGCGATCGCCGACGAGGTGGCGGCCGGGCGCCTCCGCCCCTCCGCAGTCTCGGAGAAGCTGATCCAGCGCCACCTCTACGTTCCCGAGCTGCCCGACGTCGACCTCTTCGTGCGGAGCTCGGGGGAGCAGCGGACCAGCAACTTCCTGCCCTGGCAGTCGGTGTACGCCGAGATGGTGTTTCTCGACCGGCTCTGGCCCGACTTCACCCGGGTCGACCTCTGGCAGGCGATCGAGCACTACGCGGGGCGCAACCGGCGGTTCGGCGGGGCGGTCGACACGCCGACGGCTGCGGAGTAGACGCAGCGACGTAAGCGCATGGAATAACCGGGCTCGTTCTGCGTGTTGTCCTCTTCGTGAGTGAATCCATCAAGATCGACGTGTGGTCCGACGTCGCCTGCCCCTGGTGCTACATCGGCAAGCGCAAACTCGAGAACGGCCTGGCGGCGTACGCCACCGGCGAGAACGCGCTGGAGGTCGAGGTCGAGTACCACTCCTTCGAGCTGTCGCCGGACACCCCGGTCGACTTCGAGGGCACCACCACCTCCTACCTCGCCGAGCGCAAGGGGATGCCCGTCGCCCAGGTCGAGCAGATGCTCGAGCGGGTCACCGGGATCGCGTCGGACGTCGGTCTCGACTACGACTTCGGCCACGTCAAGCACACCAACACGGTCAAGGCGCACCAGCTGATCCACTACGCCAAGGCGCACGGGGTGCAGCTCGAGGCCAAGGAGCGGCTGCTCAAGGCCTACTTCGTCGAGGGCCGGCACGTCGGACGGGTCGAGGACCTCGCCGACCTGGCCGCCGAGATGGGCCTGGACCGCGACGACGTCGTGCGGTCGCTGAACGCCGACGAGTACCTGCCCGCGGTGCACGCCGACCAGCAGCAGGCCGTGGCCTACGGGATCCAGGGCGTGCCGTTCTTCGTGATCGACGGCCGCTACGGCGTCTCGGGCGCGCAGGAGGCCGCGGCCTTCGTGCAGGTGCTCGAGCAGGTCGGCTCCGAGCGCGTCGAGGTCGGGCAGTGACGGCGGATACGGGCGCCACTGTGTCCGCGCCGATGAGCGGTGGCCTGACCCTGCTCGGCGCTCAGGGGGTCGTCTGCGAGGGCGACGTCTGCGCGGTCCCGGGTGCCGAGGACGTCAGCGCCGAGTAGCTGCGCTGCTCGGGTATTCGCGGTGTCGTCAGCGCCGAGTAGCTGCGCGGCTCGGGCGGTCGCCGTCGCGGGCTCCTCAGCGCGGAGTGATCGGCTCCGAGATGTCGGCCACGACCGCCCCGAGCTTGTCCGCGAGCACGTCGGCGTCGACGTAGGCGCTGTGCCCGTGGGCCCCCGCGCCCATCGCCACCCGGCGGCCGGAGAACGCCGCATCCTGGTAGACCGGCCACGCGGTCGTGCTGCCGAGCGGCGTGATCGTGCCGCGCTCGTAGCCCGTGGCCTCCTTGGCCACGTCCTGGTGCGGCATCGAGAGCTTGTTCACGCCGACCAGGGCTCGCAGCTTCGGCCAGCTGATCTGCCGGTCGCCCGGGATCAGCGCGAACAGGAAGCCGCCGTCGTGGCGCTTGACCACGAGGCTCTTCATCACGTCGCCGGGCTCGAGGTCGAGAAGGCGTGCGGCTTCCTCGAGGGAGCCGGCCGCCGGCCGCTCCACGATCTCCACAGGAATGCCGCGCGCGGCGGCGTCGCGCCGCACCCGCTCGGTGCCCTCGGCTTCGCCCGCTGTCTCGTCGGTCCGCGCATTCGTCTCGTCGCTCACAGGACCATTGAACCCGATCCTTGTCCACAGGATTCCCGCGGCTGACCACCGCGCCCCATCCGTCTGGGAGAATTGACCACGATGTCCATTACAGCCCCCGTCGTCCAGGCCCCGCCGAAGCTCTCGATCGGCCCCATCGGGCTCGACGTGCCCGTCGTCCTCGCGCCCATGGCCGGGATCACGAACACCGCGTTCCGCCGCCTCTGCCGCGAGTTCGGCGCCGGCCTCTACGTGAGCGAGATGATCACGAGCCGCGCGCTGGTCGAGCGCACGCCCGAGACCATGCGGCTGATCCAGCACCACCCCTCCGAGACCCCGCGCTCGATCCAGCTCTACGGCGTCGACCCGGCGACCATGGCCGCCGCAGCGCGCATCCTGGTCGAGGAGGACCGCACCGACCACATCGACATGAACTTCGGCTGCCCGGTTCCCAAGGTCACCCGCAAGGGCGGGGGAGCCGCGCTGCCCTGGAAGCTCGACCTGTTCCGCGAGATCGTCGAACAGGTGGTCGAGGCGGCGGGCCCCGTGCCCGTCACGGTCAAGATGCGCAAGGGCATCGACTCCGACCACCTCACCTACCTCGAGGCCGCCAAGGCGGCCGAGGGCGCCGGTGCCGCCGCCATCGCGCTGCACGCGCGCACGGCCGCCGACTTCTACAGCGGCCAGGCCGACTGGTCGGCGATCACCCGCCTGAAGGAGACGATCTCGAGCATCCCGGTGCTCGGCAACGGCGACATCTGGTCCGGCGAGGACGGGGTGCGGATGATGGACGAGACGGGCTGCGACGGCGTCGTCGTCGGTCGCGGCTGCCTCGGCCGGCCCTGGCTGTTCGGCGATCTGTCAGCGGCGTTCCGGGTGCGCTCGGGCGAACTCTCGGCTGCGGAGGCCGAGACGCTCCGGGCTGCTCCCTCGCTCGGCGACGTGGCGAAGACGCTCCGGCGGCACACCGAGCTGCTGGTCGAGTTCTTCGGCGACGAGGATCGCGCGTGCCGCGACATCCGCAAGCACGTCGCCTGGTACCTCAAGGGCTACCCCGCGGGGCACGAGGTGCGTGCCGCGCTCAGCACGGTCACGAGCCTGGCGGCGATGGACGAGATCCTCGCCTCCCTCGACTGGTCGCTGCCCTACCCGGGTGTCGACGCCGAGGGCCCGCGCGGTCGCGCCGGCAGCCCGAAGAACCCGTCGCTGCCCGAGCACTGGCTCGAGTCCCGCACCCTCGCCGGGGCCGGCCGCGCCGACCTGGCGGATGCAGAACTGAGCCACAGCGGTGGCTGAGGCGTTCGAGAACCTGATGACCTTCGCGCCGACGAAGGGGTACACCGACTCCGACGCGGAGCGGCTGCTGCCGGAGGAGCACTACACCAGACGCAGCGACTTCGCGCGCGACCGCGCGCGCATCCTGCACTCCTCGTCGCTCCGCCGGCTCGCGGCGAAGACGCAGGTACTGAGCCCTACGGTCGTCGCCGACTTCGCGCGCAACCGGCTCACGCACTCGCTCGAGGTCGCACAGGTCGGACGCGAGCTCGCGACCAGCCTCGATCTCGACCCGGATGTCGTCGACTCGGCCTGCCTCGCCCACGACCTCGGCCATCCGCCGTTCGGTCACAACGGCGAGCGCGCGCTCAACGACTGGGCCGCCGACATCGGCGGGTTCGAGGGCAACGCCCAGAGCCTCCGCATCCTCAGCCGGCTCGAGCCCAAGGTCATCTCGGCCGACGGCGCGAGCTACGGCCTCAACCTCACCCGGGCGAGCCTGGATGCCAGTTGCAAGTACCCGTGGACGGCGGACAGCCCGGTCGCCGATCCCTCGGGCCGGCTGAAGTACGGGGTCTACGCCGACGACGTCCCGGTCTTCGAGTGGCTCCGCCGCGGGGCTCCGGAGCGGAAGCTCTGCGTCGAGGCCCAGGTGATGGATCTGTCGGACGACATCGCCTACTCGGTGCACGACTTCGAAGACGCTGTGCTGAACGGCTACATCGACGTCGAGGTGCTGGGGGCGCGCGTCGATCACGCGGCACTGGTGCGCAGCATCCACGCCCGGGCCGGCGGCGGCTACGACCTCGACGAGCTGACCGAGGCCTTCGACCGCCTCGACTCGTTGCAGGTCTGGCTCTCGGAGTGGGACGACTCGCGCGCCGACCACGCGCGGCTGAAGAACCTGACCAGTCAGCTGATCGGCCGGTTCGCCGGTGCGGCCACGCGGGCGACGCGGGCGGCCTTCCCGGCGCCGAGCATCACCCGGTACGGCGCCGATGTCGTGGTGCCGCGAGAGGTGCAGGCCGAGATCGCGACGCTCAAGGGCATCGTGTCGGTGTTCGTGATGTCCAACGACGCACGGAAGCCGATCTACCAGCGCCAGCGCAGCCTGCTGCTCGAGCTCGCCGACGCCCTCTGGGAGTCGGACGGGCGGGCGCTCGACACGGCCTTCGCGAGCGACTGGCGCGGCGCGGCCGATGGCACCGAGCGCAAGCGGATCGTCGTCGACCAGGTCGCGAGCCTGACCGATCAGACCGCCCTCGCCTGGCACGCCCGCCTGTGTTCGGATGCGCGTGCCGAGGCGCCCGCGCGGAACGTATCCTGAGACCATGGCAGGACTGATCCGTCGGAGCGACATCGACGAAGTCCGCTCCCGAATCAACATCGCCGACGTCGTCGGAGACTTCGTCACCCTGAAGAGCGCCGGCGTCGGGTCGATGAAGGGGCTGTGCCCCTTCCACGACGAGCGGTCGCCGAGCTTCCACGTGCGTCCCCAGGTCGGCTACTACCATTGCTTCGGCTGTGGCGAGGGCGGCGACGTCTTCACCTTCCTGCAGAAGATGGACCACGTCACCTTCTCCGAGGCGGTCGAGCGCCTGGCGGCGAAGATCGGCTACCAGCTTCACTACGAAGACGGCGGAGCCGCCGCCGACCAGGGCAACCGGGCCCGACTGCTGGCCGCCAACGAGGCCGCCCGGGAGTACTTCGCCGAGCAGCTCACCGCCCCGGGTGCGGACGCGGGCCGCCAGTTCCTCGGCGAGCGGGGCTTCGACGCCTCGGTCGCGGCCCACTTCGGGGTCGGCTACGCACCGCAGGGCTGGGACAACCTGGGCAAGCATCTCAAGGGCCGCGGCTTCACCGAGCAGGAGCTGACGGCCGCGGGGCTGCTGAGCTCCGGCGACCGGGGCACCTACGACCGGTTCCGCGGGCGGCTGATCTGGCCGATCCGCGACCAGACCGGGCTGACCGTCGGCTTCGGAGCGCGGCGGCTGTTCGACGACGACAAGGGCCCGAAGTACCTCAACACCCCCGAGACGACCGTGTACCACAAGGCGCAGGTGCTCTACGGGCTCGATCTGGCCAAGCGTGACATCGCGCGGAGCCGCCAGGTCGTCGTGGTCGAGGGCTACACCGACGTGATGGCCTGCCACCTCGCGGGCGTGACCACCGCGGTCGCGACCTGCGGCACCTCCTTCGGCGTCGATCACATCAAGATCATGCGCCGCGTGCTGTCGGACGACTCGGCCGGCCTCGGCGAGGTGATCTTCACCTTCGATCCGGATGCGGCCGGCCAGAAGGCCGCCCTCCGCGCCTTCAGCGAGGAGCAGCGGTTCGCCGCCCAGACCTACGTCGCGGTGGCTCCCGACGGCCTCGACCCGTGCGACCTGCGGCTCGCGAAGGGCGACGACGCCGTGCGCCGGCTGGTCAAGGGCAAGAAGCCGATGTTCGAGTTCGTGATCAAGCAGAAGCTGTCCAACTACGACCTCGAGACCGTCGAGGGCCGGGCGGCCGCACTCCGGGAGGCCGCGCCGATCGTGGCCGACATCCGCGACCCCGCCATCCGACCCGGGTACACCCGGCAGCTGGCCCGGATGCTGGGCCTCGAGCTCGGCGAGGTGCAGCGCGCGGTCGCCGCCCGCGGGGGGTCGAACGGCTCGAACGGTTCGAACGGTTCGGGCAGCTCGAACGGTTCCGGCCACTCGAACGGCGCGAACGGTGCCAGCTACTCGAACGGCTCGGGCCACAACTCCGGCAGCTCGCAGGGCGGGCGTGGATCCCAGGCGGCGCCCGGCTCGCAGGGCGCGACCGCTGTCGTCGCCGGCCGCGGCCAGGTCTCCTCGATCACCGACGTCGCGCCTCCCGTCGGCATCGCCGGCCCGGGGGAGTCGGTCGAGCTCGCCCGCCCGAGCGTCTCGATCACCCAGCTGCCGTCGACCACGGCGGTGCGCACCGAGCGCGACGCGCTGATGGCGCAGCTGCAGGCGCCGACCGTGATCGGTCGCGAGCTGCTCGTCCAGGCGAGCGCCTGCGGTTTCAGCCATCCCGCCCTGGCCGCCATCCGCGACTCGATCGGCCGCAACGTCGACGCGTTCGAGCGCCAGGACTGGGTGATGGTCGTGCAGGCGGACGTGCCCGAGGAGTACCGGTCGCTGGTCGAGCAGTTGGCCGTCGCGCCACTGCCGGAGCGGCCGGAACGGCAGCCCGAGCTGTACCTGAAGCGCATCACCAGCTCCCTCATCCAGCGCCACCTGTCCCGCCGCAAGGAGGAGCTGCTCGGTCGCCTGCAGCGCACCGACGCGGTCGCCGACCCGGAGGCGTACCGCGAGGTGCAGCGCCAGCTCGTGCAGGTCGAGGCCGATCGGCGGATCCTGCTGCAGGAGTGACCGCGCTCCGCCCGGAGTGACCGCCACACGCGGGCGGCTCACAGCCGGATCCAGGACTCCGGTTTAGGCTCGCAGCGATGGCTACCCGAAACGTGCTGACCGCGTCCGACGTGACGATCGAATACCCCTCCCACAGCGTGAGCGCTGCGCACACGGCGGTGAAGGGCTTCACCCTCACCATCGAGCCGGGGGAGATCGTGGGGCTGGTGGGGTCCAGCGGCTCCGGCAAGTCGACGATCGCGCAGGTCGCCTCCGGCCAGGCGGCGATCCGGGCGTCGAAGGACGGCTCGCCCCGCATCATCGGGGGCAGCCTCGAGGTTCTCGGCTACGAGATGCGCGGCATCCGGCGCTCGAAGCTGAACACCTTCACCCTGGGTGTCGGGTACGTGGCTCAGGATGCGGGGTCGAACCTCACCTCGAACATGACGGTCGCCGAGCTGGTCGCCGAACCGCTCTTCCTCCGCGACAAGCGCTACGACCGGCGTGAGGCCGGGCTCAAGGCCGCCACCCTCGTCGACGCCCTGCTGCTGCCCGTCGGCACGATGCTGAAGCAACCCCACGAACTCTCCAGCGGCCAGCGGCAGCGGGTCGCGATCGCGCGCGGCCTCATCCTCGACCCCGTCCTCCTGATCGCCGACGAGCCGACGGCGGGCGTGGACGTGTCCGTGCGCGGCGCGGTCATCGACGTCATCGCCGGGGTGCAGCGCGCCCGTGGCGCGGGAGCCCTGATCGTCAGCCACGACCTGGATGCGCTCCGCCGCACGGTCGACCGCATCGCGGTCATCCACGAGGGGGTGGTCGTGGGGCTGGGGACGATCGACGAGGTCCTCGGCGACCCGCGGCATCCGTATGTCAGGAGCCTGGCCCGGGAGGTGCTGGGTGAGGAGCTCGAGGACGACGACGAATTCGAGGATGACGAGGCCGAGGACGACGAGGCCGAGGACGAGTTCGAGGAAGAGCTCGCCGACGAGCGAGAGGATCGACTCGACCGCGAGGCGGACAGCGCGGCAGGCGGCGCGGCAGAAACCGTCTCCGGCACCGAGCTCGACGAGGAGACGGCCCGATGACCGCCCGCCACCGCGAGGTTCTCGCGACGCCCCCCACGGCCGTTCCCGTGGCTGAGCGGCCGGAGTCCGGCCCCATCGCGGTGCTCCCGCGCGAGAAGCCGCTGTTCGTCGAGGCCGTCGAGGGCGCCGGGGGCACCGTCGCCCCGCTCTCGGACGAGACGCGCGGCCTGATCTGGCTGAGCAGCGGCCGTGCCGACGAGTTCGAGCGCATCCTGGAGGACCACCCGCGGATCGGCTGGATCCAGCTGCCGTTCGCCGGTGTCGACGCGTTCCGCGAGGTGCTCGTGCGCCAGGCCCGCCCCGGGCGGCTCTGGACGAGCGCGAAGGGCGCGTACGCGCAGCCCGTCGCCGAACACGCACTCACCCTCGCTCTGGCTCTCCTGCGCGTCCTGCCGACCCGGATCGCCGCCCGGAGCTGGGGCGAGAAGGCCGGCACCTCGCTCTACGGCCTGCACGTCGTGATCATCGGCGCCGGCGGGATCGCGCTGGAGTTGCTGCGGCTCCTGGAGCCGTTCGGCGTGCGGACGACGGTCGTCCGCCGCCGGGCCGAGCCGGTCGCCGCCGCCACGCAGACCGTCCCGGTCTCCGTGCTGCGGCATGTTCTGCCCGAGGCAGACCTGGTCGTGGTGGCCGCGGCGCTCACCGAGGGCACCTCGCGGCTGATCGGTGCCGCCGAGCTGGCACTCATGCCCGAGACGGCATACCTCGTCAACATCGCCCGCGGCGGCCTCGTCGACTCCGACGCGCTCGACGCCGCGCTCCGCTCCGGAACGATCGCCGGGGCCGGTCTGGACGTCACCGACCCGGAGCCTCTTCCGGACGGTCATCCGCTCTGGACGGCTCCGAACATGATCATCACCCCGCACACCGCCGACACGCCCGAGATGACCGCGCCGTTGCTGGCCGAGCGCATCCGTCACAACGTGCGCGCCTTCCGGGAATCGGGGGATTTCGCGGGTCTGGTCGACCCCGACGCGGGCTACTGATCGAAGCGGTGCCAAATCGGTGATAGTCTTTTCAAGCTGTTTCCGCAGTAATCCTCGATAGCTCAATTGGCAGAGCAGCCGGCTGTTAACCGGCAGGTTCTTGGTTCGAGTCCAAGTCGGGGAGCGAAGGCCTCGCGGCTCCACCCGCGGGGCCTTTCTTCTTTGTAGGGCGTCTTCCTCTACTGCCGTCTCAGGGCCGCGCCGTGCTCGTCTCCACCACGGTGATCGAGAATCCGCTCCCCGGGCCGATCAGCAGCAGATCGACGCCCGAGCTGTGCAGCAGCGGGACGAGCTCGGTGTCGCCGCGAGCGATGATGTCGCGGGCGTGGGCGGCGAAGATGTCCGCCATCGTCGTGGTCGCCCGGAAGGTGCGGCCGCCATGGTGCACCACCCGCCTGTATTCGTAGTCAATCGCCATTGATCGTCAACTCCATCAGTCGTGATCCGCACCCTACGCCCGCGGGTTCGCGGCGCACAGGGCTTGCGCGGGACGCGTGCGTGGGTGGCCGGACGGGGCCGGCACCGTGACGCTCTGCCATGATCGAAGGATGGCCCGAGCCCGTAGCCCCGAGGAATCCGCGGCCCTCCGTGCGGCCTGGGCGGTGGGCCTCGCGACCGCCGTCTACGGGGTCTCGTTCGGCGCGCTGGCGGTGCTCTCCGGGCTCGACATCTGGCAGACGATGTTCCTCAGCCTGGTGATGTTCACCGGCGGCTCGCAGTTCGCCCTGATCGGCGTGCTCGCCTCCGGCGGGCTCGCGGCCGGGGGAGCGGCGATCACGAGCGCCGCTCTCCTCGGCACGCGCAACGTGTTCTACGCCATCCGGATGTCGCCGGTGATCGGCCCCGGGTTCCTCCGCCGCGCAGCCGCCGCACACCTGACGATCGACGAGTCGGTCGCCGTCTCGGCCGCGCAGCCGACGCCGGCCGCCCAACGGCTGGGGTTCTGGGCCACCGGCATCCTGATCTACCTGGGCTGGAACCTCACGACCCTGATCGGGGCGCTGATCGGAGACCTGATCGGCGACGTGAGCGCCTACGGGCTGGATGCGGCGGCCGCGGCCGCCTTCCTCGGACTGCTGTGGCCGCGGCTGAAGGCCCGGCAGACCCAGGCCGTCGCGGTGGCCGCCGCAGTGGTCGCGACGCTCCTGACACCCGTGCTCGTGCCGGGCCTGCCGGTTCTCGTGGCCGGCGCCGTGGCGGTGGTGGTCGGCGGTTTCGACCTCTTCGGGACGAGCCGGAAGCGCGCCGAGGGAGGAGCCGCATGAACGCCTGGACCGTGATCATCACCGCTTCGGTGATCTGCCTGGCGCTCAAGGTCTCGGGCTATCTCATCCCGGCGCGCGCGTTCGAGCATCCGACGGTCGCCCGCACGGCGAACCTGCTCACGGTCGCCCTGCTGGCCGCGCTGATCGCGGTGCAGACCCTCGGGGCCGGCCAGGCCGTGCAGGTGGATGCGCGGTTGCCCGCGCTGGTCGTGGCCGCGGGGCTCTACGCGCTGCGTGTGCCGTTCGTCGTCGTCGTGATCGCGGCCGCGGGGGTGGCGGCGCTCATCCGCGCCGTGACCTGACTCCGGCGGCGCTCATCCGCGCCGTGACCTGACTCCGGCGGCGCTCATCCGGGCCGTCACCTGAGTCCGGCGGCGGAGGTCGTCAGGGCTCGACGTCGTCCTGTCCCGGCACCCAGGCCAGTCCGGGAACACCCCAGCCCTTCTTGCGCTCGATCTTCGCCGCGACCTTGCCGTAGACCCGGTCGATCCGGTCGACGTAGAGCAGCCCGTCGAGGTGGTCGAACTCGTGCTGGAAGATGCGGGCGAGCCATCCGCTGGTCTGGATCTCGTACGGCTCGCCGTCGAGATCGGTGGCCCGGAGGATGGCGGACTCGCCGCGCACGAGCGGGAAGCGCTCGCCCGGGAACGACAGGCAGCCCTCGGACTCCGTGTCGGGATCGGCGGGCTCGACCGAGGTCGGCGTGATGAAGAGCTCGGGATTGATCGCGACACCCCGGTACTCCACGTCGTCGTCGTCGGTGTAGCCGTAGACGAAGAGGCGAAGCGGGACGCCGACCTGAGGTCCGGCGAGCCCGACGCCCGGGGCGGCATCCATGGTCTCGAACATGTCGGCCACGAGCGTGCGGAGCTCGTCGTCGATCGTCTGGACGGGGGCGGCGGGGGTGTGGAGCACCGGATCCCCGGAGATCCGAATCGGGAGAACGGCCATTCGCTAAGCCTAACGGCGGGGGCTGCGGGGTAATGTCGACGGGTGCCACCTGAACTCCTGCAGCTCGGCGACCCGGTCGCTCTCGATCCCAAGCAGTTCATCGGCATCCCGATCGCACTCGTGGGCGCCGTCTTCCTGAGCTTCGGCGCGCAGTTCCAGCACCGCGGCGTGGCCAAGGTCGAGGCGAACACGCACGCGGCCCAGAAGGGCCTGAACGTCCGTCAGCTGCTGGCGCTGCTCAGCCGCCCGTCCTGGGTGATCGGCACGCTGATGCTGGGGCTCGCGATCGTCTTCCAGCTCACCAGCCTCGGCTTCTCGCCGATCATCGTGGTGCAGCCGCTCGGCGCTGTCGCCCTGGTGATCACCGCGGTGCTGAACTCCCGGGTCAGCAAGATGTCGCTGAACCGCAGCTCGGTCATCTCGATCACGCTGTGCGTCGGCGGTGTCGCCGCCTTCGTGCTGGTCGCCGCGTTCACCGCGGTGGACAAGCCGGTCACCGCGGAAGACCTGGTCATCATCCTGATCATCCTCGCCGTGGTGCTGGTGCTGTTCGGGCTGACCTTCGCGTTCTTCGGCCGCACCTTCAAGGCGATCGCGTACATCGTCGGCACCGGCGTGCTCTACGGCTTCGTCGCCACCCTGGCCAAGGTCGTGATCAGCCGGGTGTTCCAGTCGGAGATCGACTTCCTCACGGTGCTCGCGCTGATCGGCCTGCTCGCGGCCGCCGCGCTCGGCGGGTACTTCGTGCAGAACGCCTACGCTTCGGGGCCACCGGATCTCGTGATCGCCGGACTCACCGTGATCGACCCGCTCGTCGCGGTCGGCATCGGCATCCTGGTGCTCGGCGAGGCCTCGCAGGCTCCGCCGTGGGCCATGTTCGCGTACCTCGCGTTCGGGGTCGTGGCGATCCTGGGAGTGTTCGGGCTGGCGCGTTACCACCCTCAGGCCCAGCGCTAAGCTAGTTTGTTCTCAATCGACGACCATCCAGTCGACGATCCCGACGCAGTCGATGACCACAGAAAGACGACGGTTTGACCAACTCGCACGATCCGCACCCCGGCGACGCCGACGCGACCACCGGCGACGGGACGGCCCGGCCGCTGCGCATCCTGATCGGTGCCGACACCTTCACCCCCGACGTCAATGGCTCGGCGCGGTTCGCCGAGCACCTCGCCTCGGGCCTCGCCGGCCGTGGTCATGAGGTGCACGTCGTCGTGCCCTCGGCGAAGCTCCCCGTAGGCACGCGCACGGAGGTGTTCGACGGCCAGGAGGTCATCGTGCACCGCCTGTACAGCTGGCGCTGGTACCCGCACGACTGGCTGACCTTCGCCCTGCCGTGGCGCATCAAGCAGAACAGCGCGCGCATCATCGACGAGGTGAAGCCCGACGTGGTGCACTTCCAGTCGCACATCATCGTGGGCCGCGGTGTCTCGACCGAGGCCGAGAAGCGTGGCATCCGCATCGTGGGCACCAACCACGTCATGCCCGAGAACATGCTCGCCTTCACCGGTATCCCGAAGTTCCTGCAGAACTGGGCGATCGGGCTGGCCTGGGCCGCCGCGCGCCGCTCCTTCATCCGGGCGGATGCGGTCACCGCGCCCACCCGGCGCGCCGCCGACTTCTTCGAGGAGGCGACCGGGATCGGCAACGTCTACGCGATCTCCTGCGGCATCAACGCCTCGAGCTACACGCCGGACTTCGAGCCGCGGAAAGAGAACCGCGTGCTCTTCGTCGGCCGTGTCGCCGGTGAGAAGCACATCGACGTGCTGCTGAAGGCGATCGCGCTGCTGCCGGCCGACCTCGACACCAAGGTCGAGATCGTCGGCGGGGGAGACCAGCTGAAGAACCTGCAGGCCATGGCCCAGCAGCTCGGCCTGGGCGATCGCGCCACCTTCACCGGCTACGTCACCGAGGAGGAGTTGCGGAAGGCCTACACGCGCTCGACCGTCTTCGCGATGCCGTCGATCGCCGAGCTGCAGTCGATCGCGACGATGGAGGCCATGGCGAGCGGTCTGCCCGTCGTCGCGGCCGACGCGATGGCGCTGCCGCACCTGGTGCACGACGGCGAGAACGGCTTCCTCTTCCGCCCGGGAGAGGAGCGCGACCTCGCCGACAAGCTCGAGCGAGTGCTGCGGATGCCCCAGGACGAGCTGGCCCGCTTCAAGAACGAGTCCCTCGCGATCGTCGCGGCGCACGACATCGACCGCACCCTCACCACCTTCGAGCACATCTACCGCGGGGAGCCCGTGACCGACCCGCTGGTCGTGCCCCATGCGAAGGTGCCCGACCGCGGTCAGGGCGACTCGGCCGCCTGAGGTCCTGCGGCGCGGTCTCTGCTCGTGTCGTGGTCAGGCGCGGGGGACCGCGCCGCCGAGGCGGTATCGTGGTGACGCGGTCGCTCCGGTGCGCCCGTCGTTTCGGGGCGGTAGCTCAGCTGGTTAGAGCAGCGGACTCATAATCCGTCGGTCACGGGTTCAAGTCCCGTCCGCCCTACAATGAAAGCCCTGATCAGAAGGACACTTCGGTTTCCTCGCGTCCGGGCTTTTCCCTTGCGTGGGGCAAATGTGGGGCTGCATCCATTCGAGATTCGAGCAGCGCCCGAAGTTCGGAGATCTCTGCGGTGAGTGCGCGCATGTCTCGACGGGTGACGGCGGCGTCCTCCTCGTCGCGGTGGGCGACCTTCTCGACAATCCATGATGCGATCGTCGCCGTGACCACACCGAGGAGAGCGATGCCACCGAGCATGAGGCCTACCGCGATAAGGCGGCCCTCGAAGGTCACGGGGAAGTAGTCGCCGTACCCGACTGTGGTCACCGTCACGAACGCCCACCAAAGAGCGTCACCAAACGTGTTGATGATGGAGCCGGGGGAGCCGCGTTCGGCGTCGAGCATGGCGAGCGACGCGACGAACACGAGCAGCGCCGATGCACCAGCCACGTACACGACGACGCGGCCTCGGAAGGCTCTCCCTGCGGTCCTATTCAGGATCGTCAGGAGAGTGACAAGCCTGAGCAGTCGAAGCGGCCTCAGCATCGGCAGCACCACGATCAGGAGGTCGAAGATGTGCCTGGAAAACCAGCGCCATCGGTTGTCTGCCAGGACGAGGTTGACGACGTAGTCGACTAAGAAGATCAGCCAGGTCGCAGTGATGAGCGTGTCCGTAAGTTGCTCCGCGGGACCGGTGAGGTCGGCGATGATCTCCCAGGCATAGGCGATCAGGAACAGGAGAGCGATCCCGGCCAGCGGCCATTCCGTGAGACTGCGCCATCGTTCTTGCGTCATGCGGGAACTTTAGCGGCCCTGTGCGGGACCCTCCCTACTTCGGGGTCGCGGGCGGATGGGGGGCGGATGGGGAGGGGTCCCCATCGCCCGCTTCCTCGTCAGACCCTAGGGTCGGGAGCATGACCACGAGAACACGCGGGGCCCGCACGGTCGGGGGGATCCTCCTGGCGCTGGGCGTGGTCGGGGTGATCGGCGCTGCGGTGCTCGCGATGGCCCCGGGACTAGGACTCCCGGCGGCCGAGCGCTTCGGTTCCGCCCTCACCGTCGACCTGCCGGCTGGCGAGCACGCTGTGTACGTCACACCTTCCGACGAGTGGGGGTCGATCTCGTGTACCGGCTCGATCGACGAGGGCGAGGAGCTTCGGCTTCGCACGGGCATGACGCAGCAGGGTCTGTTCGTGCCCGAGCGATGGGATGCCCAGGGCAGCTTCGCGATGCAGGAGGCCGGAACCCTCGTGCTTTCCTGCGACGGCCCCGTGGCCGAGGGCCGCTTCACCATCGGACCGGTCGTCGGGCTCGTCGGCTTGGTCGGCCCGGTGCTGCTCGCGGTGCTGTCGATCGTCGTGCTCACCGGAGGAATCGTGCTGCTCGTCGTCGCGGCGAACCGCCGCCGACCGTCGAACAAATAGGCCGCTGAGAAATAGGGGGAATGATGCTGTTGGTCTTTGCTGTGCTTGCCGGGTTGGCGGGGGTGTGGTGCCTCGTGGCGCCGCCCCGCGCGATGCTGTTCGGATCGCGCTGGCAGCTGCGCGACGGACAGGATGCGGAGCCCAGCCGGCTGTGGGTGCTCGTCAACCGGGGCTCGGGCGTGGTCTGGCTGGTGATCGCGGCGGTCCTGGTGACGGTGCACTTCGTCACCCAGGGCCAGGGCGACAGCCGGGAATCGCTGAAGGAGGCCTGGGGCATCGGGCGGTACCTGCCGGGCGACGAGCTCGCGATCGACCTCGACCCCGAGGTGCAGCCGGTCGCCGACGTCGAGTCGACCCTCGCCGGGTACTCGGGGATCGAGCAGGGCCTGACGGTGTGGCGCGCCGCGGTCGCCGGCGAGGACCCCGTGGGGGATCTGGGCGGCGACGTGGCCGACGGCGACGTCGTGTTGGCGGTGTGGGCGGGTGGTTGCCGGCCCGGCCCCGTCCTGGTCGAGGAGACGGATTCGACGGTCACCGTCTCGGTCACCGGCGTGGGCTTCGAGGTCTCGGGGAGCCCGGTGGTCTGCGGGAGCGCCGCATCCCGGTACGGCGAGCCGAAGGCCGAGGACCTCTTGATCGTGCGCGTACCGCTCTCGGCTCCGCTCGGCGATCGCAAGCTGATCACCCCGGATCCGCCCGTGCGCGAACGCGACCCGGCACCGATCCCGGGTCTGCCCGCCACGAACGGGTAGTCGTCGGGCGCGCGCCGAGCGGGCCCCGGCACGGCCGCCGATCGCATGCAGATGCTGGGAGTCGGCGCGACGGGTCGCGCATGTCGGACGCTGCGCTTATCGTGGGTCTACGTCAACGACGCGACCCGAGGAGCAGTGTGCGCGGCAACAACGATTCTCAATTCGACTCCCGGTTCGATGCGGCCTTCCAACCCGGCTTCGAACACGCCCCGAGCGATGCGGCGTTGTATGACGCCTTCGCCCAACTCGGGTCGACCGATCCGGATGCGGATGTGCGCGCCGAGACGGCCCCGTACCGCGTGCGGCCCCTGATCGACCGCTTCGTGGTCGCGCTCTGGATCGTGGGGGCGGGCTTGCTCGCGCTGGGCCTCGCCATCAGCCTCTCCGGCAACTCGATCTACTCGGGCAGCTTCTCCTCCGCCCCGAGCGAACTCCTGATCGCCCTCTCGCAGCTCTCGCAGTGGATGGTGCCCATCGGCCTGGCCACGCTGGTCGGCACCCTGTTCCTCCTGGCCGGCCGATGGGAGCGACGCCGATGAGCACTCCTCCCGCCACCGCCGCCGACGCGCCCCTGTCCCTCGCCGAGTTCGAGGAGCACACCGGCGCGATCCTCCGCAACCTCGAGTCCGTCATCGACGGCAAGACCGAGGCCGCGACCCTCGCCCTGATCGTGCTGATCGCCGAAGGCCACCTCCTGGTCGAGGACGTGCCGGGCGTCGGCAAGACGACGCTCGCGAAGGCTCTGGCGACCAGCATCGGCTGCTCGGTCGCGCGCATCCAGTTCACGCCCGACCTCCTTCCGTCGGATGTGACCGGGGTCTCGATCTACAACCAGGTCGACCACGCCTTCGAGTTCAAGCGCGGAGCGGTCTTCGCGAACATCGTGATCGCCGACGAGATCAACCGCGCCTCGCCCAAGACCCAGTCCGCCCTGCTCGAGTGCATGGAGGAGGGGCAGGTGTCGGTCGACGGCACCACGCATCCACTCGACGCGCCGTTCATCGTCGTCGCGACGCAGAACCCGATCGAGATGGAGGGCACCTACGCCCTGCCCGAGGCGCAGCGCGACCGCTTCATGGCCCGCATCTCGATGGGGTACCCGGATGCGCAGGCCGAGTTGCAGATGCTGCACCACCGCGAGAACGGCAGCCCGCTCGACGCCCTGCGACCGGTGGTCGACAAGCAGCAGCTCGCCGAGCTGATCGCGACGGCGCGCTCGATCTACGTCAGCCGTGCGGTCGAGTCGTACGTCGTCTCGCTCGTGCAGGCGACCCGCGGCCACCCGGAGTTCCGCCTGGGCGCGAGCCCGCGCGGCACCCTGCACCTGGTGCGCGCTGCGAAGGTGCTGGCGGCGCTCAGCGGGCGTGAGTTCGTGGTGCCCGACGACGTGAACCAGCTCGTCGTGCCGATCCTGGCGCACCGGATCGTGGCGACGCGGCGCGCCGCGAGCGACGCCCGGGGCGGCGGCTCGGAGGCGATCGCCACGGCGCTCCGCGCGATCGTGGCGGCGACCCCGGTTCCGCTCAGCAGGACGCGGCAGTCTTGACCGTGTCCTCTCGCTGCACGGTGCCCGGCCGCGCCATCGGTCTTGGCAACCCCGGCGGCGCCGACGATCTCGGCAACCCCGAGCGCGGGGCCGGCCGACCGTGAGCGTGCCCCGCAGCCGAAGCCGCCTCCCGCGCCCCACGGTGCGCGGCTCGGGGCTGCTGATCGCCGCGGTGGTCGCGTTCGTGCTCGTCCCGATCGTCCGCCGTCAGGAGGTCGCGTACCTGGCCTGCTTCCTGCTCGCCGTGCCGGTCTTCTCGCTGCTCTGGGTCGCCTTCCGGCCCTTCGCCCTGTCGGTGCGGCGTCGGTTCACCCCCGAATCCGGAACGGTCGGCGAGACCGTGGAGGCGACGATCTTCGTGCAGAACCAGGGGTCGTTCCGCACCCCCGCCACCGTGTGGGTCGACCGCGCCTCCGCACCGCTCTCCTCGAGCGAGCCGGCGACACTGCCTCCCCTCCCGGGCACCGGTTCGGCGCTCATCGACGACGCGCCGATCGAACGGATCCGGTACCGCATCGACACCAGCCGGCGAGGGGCGCACGAGATCGGTCCGTTCGAGCTCAGCGTCACCGACCCCTTCGGCTGCGCCACCCGGAAGCGCGAGTTCGGCGGCACGGACACGCTGCTCGTCACGCCGATGGTCTTCGAGCTCGCGCGGATCGACCTGCGGCTCGCGACCGGCGACGGCGCCGAACAGGTCTCCCGACGGCTCGTCGGCGCGGGGGAGCAGGACGTCATCGCCCGAAAGTACCTCCCCGGCGACTCCATGCGCCGGGTGCACTGGCCCGCCACCGCCAAGCACGGCGAACTGATGGTGCGGCAGGACGACCAGCGCAACGACCAGGATGCGGTGCTGCTGCTGGACGCCGCCTCCTTCCAGGAGGGCCCCGCGTTCGAGTGGGCGGTCAGCGCGATCGCCTCGGCGGCCCTGCACCTGATGAACGAGGGCTTCGGCGTGCGCCTGGTCGGCCACGCGCGGCCCGGCTCCGGGCTGCCGGGCGACGAGGTCTTCACGGCACCGTTCGGGGCCTCGCGCGTCGTCCGCGACCTGGCGCTGGCGACCACGGCCGGGGTACATGATCCGGCCGATTTCCGCCTCGCCGTCGACGAGGCCGCTCTCACGTCACCGGATGCGCCGCCGGTCTTCGCGGTCGTCTCGGCGACCGCGGGAGGCGCGGATCGCATCCGTCCGCTCGCGGGCATGTCGTCGCATCCGATCGCCTTCGTGGTGGGAGAGCCTTCGGGCACCGCCGCCGAGCTGCGTCAGGCGGGCTGGACCACGGTCGAGTGCTCGTGGACCGACCATCTGCCCTCGCTCTGGAAGGCCATCGGCGACGCGAGGGGGATCGGATGAGCCCGTCGCTCCGCGTCACCGCCCGCCGTGCCGGCAAGACCGGTGCGTGGAAGAGCACGCTCGCCGTCGCCGTCTGCATCGGCGCGGCCCTGCTCGGTCTCGCGCCGATGCTGCAGGGCGCCGGCTGGTGGTTCCAGACCATGACCATGGTGACCGTGCTGCTGGCCTCGATGGCGGTGCTCCGCGCCCGCGGAGCCGCCGAGGTCACGGTCGTCGCCGTCTCCGCGATCATCTGGGGCGCGCTCGTCGTGCTGCTCTACGCCGGGGACTCGCTCTGGTTCGGGCTTCCGACCCTCGCGACGATCGGCGACATCTCCAACGACCTGGCCGCGGCTCGCGAGTCGATCGCGGTGCAGGAGATCCCGGCGATCGCCGACGGCCCGATCACCCAGTTGATCGTGATGGCGGTCGGGCTGATCGCCGTCATCACCGACGAGCTCGCCACCGGCCTCCGCACGCCGGTGCTCTCGGGCATCGGCCCGCTCGCCGTGCTCTCGATCGCCCCTTTGGTGCGCCGCACCGAACCCGACGTTCCGGTCTACGTGCTGGCCGCCGTCGCGTTCCTCGGCGTGATCTGGTTCAGTTCGCGGATCGGCGGGCGCTCCTTCGGGGCCGAGACCCGGCCGGACGGCGCGCGATCCCCGGCGCTGCCCGTCGCGTCTCCGGTCTCGAAAGGCACCGGCCGCAATCCCGGCCTCGCGATCGCGCTCGGCGCCGCCGCGGTCGCCGCGATGGTCGTGCTGCCGCTCGTCACCCCCGGTCTCACCGCGAAGTCCCTCGCCGACGACCCCGCGGCCAACCGCTTCCCGTCGGTCTACGCCACGGGCGTCGACCCCACGATCCAGCTCGGCCGCGATCTCCGCCGCAGCGACGCCGTGCTCTCCCTGACCTACTCGACGGATGCTCCCGACGGCCTGTACCTGAAGATGGTCACCCTCGGCGACTTCACGACCGGAACCTGGGAGCCCGAGAGCGCCTACGACGGCGTCGGCTACGACGGGCAGGATTTCGGGACGCCGCCCGGCCTCGCCGCCGACGTGCCCACCGAGGATTCGACCACCAGCATCTCGATCGCGGGCCTCCGCAGCGACTGGCTGCCGATGCCGTACCCGACCCGTCAGGTCGACGAGCTGAGCGGCGACTGGCTGCTCACCCCCTCGACCTTCACCATGACCGACCTGCAGGGCGACACCCGTGGCCTCAACTACCGGACCACGAGTCTCCAGGTCAGCCCCACGGCCGAGCAGCTCGCGGCGGCCGGGGCGGTGGTTCCGGATGCGGTGCGCGACTTCCTGCAGGTGCCCGCCGACCTGCCTCCCGTGATCGCGCAGACCGCGGCGGAAGTCACCAAGGGCGCCGCCACGAACTACGACCAAGCCGTCGCGCTGCAGGAGTACTTCCGTTCGCCGCAGTTCCGGTACTCGCTCTCCGCACCCGAGTCGGGAGGCTACGACGGCGACAACGCGCAGATGATCGCGGCGTTCCTCCAGGCGAAGGAGGGGTACTGCGTGCACTTCGCGGCCTCGATGGCGGTGATGGCCCGCACCCTCGGGATCCCGTCGCGGATCGCGGTCGGCTACTCACCCGGCCAGAACGCCGACAGCACCGCCGACGGCCTCCCGGTCTACGAGGTCTACACCGACCAGCTGCATGCCTGGCCCGAGCTGTACTTCGACGGCATCGGCTGGCTGCCCTTCGAGCCGACGCCGGGCCTGGACATCACCCCGCCCGACTACAGCCTCCCCGACTACGCCAAGGCGGGGGCCGCCGGAGCCGCGAACGTCCCGCTCCCGTCGATCACCGCGACCGGCACCGCCAACCAGGATCGCGCCGACACCGACGGCGGGCCGGCCGCTGCCACCGGTCAGGCGGCCGTCCTCGAACAGGTCCGGGGGTGGGGCGTGTTCGCCCTTATCCTCGGGCTGGCGACGGCGATCGTGCTGCTGCCCTGGGCCGTCCGGTCCGGGATCCGGCGGTCCCGGTTCCGGCGGCTGGCCACCGACCCGCTGCCGGGCACCCTGGCCTGGTCCGAGTTCGAGGCAGCGCTCGACGACCACCGCATCCATCGATCGGCCGGCGAGACCGTGGCCGACGTGGAGCGGCGCCTGCTCGCCGACCTGATGCTCCCGGCCGAACCGCTCGAGCGGCTCCGTCGTCAGGTCGAGTTCGAGCAGTACGCGCCCGAGCTCGGGGTCGACGACGAGACCCGGCAGCGGTTGGCCGCCGAACTGCGCGAACTGCTCAGCTCGCTCGACGCGCAGTCGGAGTCCGGGACGCGGCTCCGCGCCAGGATGCTGCCGGCCTCGCTCTGGTCACGCCGACGGACGCCGGCCGCGGCGGGGACGCTCGTTCCGTAGCGGGCGCGCCAGAGCGGCCAGGCCGCCGGGGAGCGACTCGAGGTCGTCGAGCCAGCCGAGGGCCGCGACGGCGAGCCGGGCTTGCGCCCGGGTCGCCGCATCTACACCCTCACCCTCGCCTTCATCGGCGGAAGCGGCCTCGGTCAGCCAGGTGTCGCGGTAGCGCTGGACGAGGGGCATGGCTCCGTCGCCGCGCAGGCTCGTCGCGAGCAGGAGCTTGAAGGTCATGTCGGTCCAGGGCGTGAGCGACCCGGCTTCCGGGAACGCCAGCCACTCTTCAGCCTCGGAGACACCGGCGGGGGAGAGGCCGTAGAGGGGAAGACCGTCGTCGGTGCTGCCGGAGACCTCGACGAGCCCGGCCGTGCAGAGCCGGTCGAGGGTCGAGTAGATCTGGCCGACGTTGATCCGCCCGGCGCGGTCGGTGCGCTCCTCGAGCTCGGAGTGCAGCTGGAGGCCGTAGGCCTCGGAAGCGGTCAGGACGGCGAGGATGCCCGCTCGAATCGACATCCGCTGCCCGCCTCTCAATTACTCGCTCAGTATAGGTCTGGGAGTCTCCGAAACAGGGATGACACGGTTGTTATTCAGACCTCCCCTCGGTCATAATGGGGACACAACTGCATAACATCTGTCGCCAGACAGCACTCCCGTTCACAGGTCGTTGGGGAAGACGTACCTCACGAATAGGAGAGAAAAATGGCGGCAACCGTTGCACGCGGGGTGGTCTACGTCCACTCCGCGCCCCGCGCGCTCTGCCCCCACGTCGAGTGGGCCGCAGGTCGCGCTATCGGTCGTGCAGTGAACTTCGACTGGATCGAGCAGCCCGTGCTGCGCGGATCCCAGCGGGCGGACTTCTTCTGGGAGGGCGCACCCGGGACGGGTGCTGCCATCGCCTCCGCGCTGCGCGGCTGGGAGCATCTCCGCTACGAGGTCACCGAGGATGCCAGTGAGCAGCACGACGGCGGCCGGTGGATGCACACCCCCGACCTCGGGATCTTTTACGCCCAGCTCGACTCCGCGGGCAACACAGTCATCCCGGAGGACCGCATCCGGAACGCCATGGAGACCGCCGGCACCAACGCCCTCGAGCTGCACCGCGAGCTCCGCCTCGCCCTCGGCCAGGCCTGGGACGACGAGCTCGAGCCCTTCCGCTACGCCTCCGACATGTCCCCCGTCATCTACCTCCACCGCGGCGTGGGCTAACCCACCCCACACCCACCTCCTCACCGAGAAGTCAAAAAAACGTCCAAACCCGTGAGTTTGGACGTTTTTCTGACTTCTCGACGAAGTGGGCGTGGGGTGGTGAGGGGGGTGGGGGTGTCAGGCCGTTTTGAACGCCACGACGGCGTTGTGACCGCCGAAGCCGAACGAGTTGCTGATCGCCAGGAGGTCGCCCGCCGGCAGCTCGCGCGGCGAACGGACCACGTCGAGCGGGATGTCCGGGTCCTGCTCCGAGAGGTTGATCGTCGGCGGCGCCACACGCTCGTGCAGGGCGAGGATGGTGAAGATCGCCTCGATGCCGCCCGCGCCACCCAGCAGGTGACCGGTGGAGGCCTTGGTGGCCGAGACCGGGATGTCGTGCAGGCGGTCACCGAAGGTGTGCAGTAGCGCCTTGTACTCCGCGATGTCGCCGACCGGGGTCGACGTGGCGTGGGCGTTGATGTGCGCGACGTCGTCGAGCGAGAAGCCGGCGTTCGCGACGGCGCCGATCATGGCGCGCGCGGCGGCCGAACCCTCGGGGTCCGGAGCGGTGATGTGGTACGCGTCGCTGGTCACGGCGCCGCCGAGCACCTCGGCGTAGATCTTCGCACCGCGGGCCTTGGCGTGCTCCTCGGTCTCGAGCACGAGCGCCGCACCACCCTCGCCGAGCACGAAGCCGTCACGGGTGAGGTCGTAGGGGCGGGATGCCGTGGCCGGGTCGTCGTTGCGCTTGGACAGCGCCTGCATGGCCGCGAAGGCGGCGATGGGCAGCGGGTGGATGGCCGCCTCGGAGCCGCCGGCGATGATGATGTCGGCGAAACCGGCCTGGAGGTGGTCGTAGGCGTTGACGATCGACTCGGTGCTCGAGGCGCAGGCCGAGACGACCGTGCGGGCGCCGGCGCGGGCGCCGAGCGACATCTCGATGGCGGCCGCGGGGCCGTTCGGCATGAGCATCGGCACCGTCATCGGGAGCACCCGGCGCGGGCCCTTCTCGCGGAGGGTGTCCCAGGCGTCGAGCAGGGTCCAGACCCCGCCGATCCCGGTGGCCCAGTCGACGCCGAAGCGCTCGGGAACCACCTCGGGGGAACCGGCATCCGCCCACGCCTCGCGAGCCGCGATCAGCGCGAACTGACTGGAGGGGTCGAGCCGCTTGGTCTCGATGCGCTCGAGCACATCCGTGGCGTGCACCCGGGCCTGAGCCGCGAAAGTCACCGGCAGTTCGAGCTCGGAGACCCAGGGCTGCTCCAGCGTGGTCGCTCCCGACTCACCGGCCAGCAGGTTCTTCCAGCTCTCGACGGCGGTGCCGCCGAGGGGTGAGGTGGCACCGATACCGGTGACGACGATCTTCTTCGTGCTCATGGTGAAACTTTCTGTGGGTGGTCAGTCCAGGTGCGCCCGGATGGCGCAGTTCGGCCGACAGGATCGTGAGCGTGGTCGCGATCCTGCCGACCTGCCGCGGGTGGGGAGGGCCTCAGCCCTGTGCTGCGACGATGAAGGTGACGGCGTCGCCGACGGTCTTGAGGTTCTTGACCTCTTCGTCGGGGATCTTGACGTCGAACTTCTCCTCGGCGTTGACGACGATGGTCATCATCGAGATCGAGTCGATGTCCAGGTCGTCGGTGAAGGACTTGTCCAGCTCGACAGTGTCGGTCGCGATGCCGGTCTCGTCGTTGATGAGCTCAGCCAGTCCGGCCAGTACTTCTTCGGTGGACAATGCCATTGTTCTCTCCTTGGGGGTGTCGTGTGACCGAGACTTAGTTTAGTCGGGCCGGGGATGTCGATTCGTGCGACCCGCTAGGGCAGGACGACGACCTGGGCGCCGAAGACGAGTCCGGCTCCGAAGCCGATCTGCAGGGCGAGACCGCCCGAGAGCTCGGGCTGCTCCTCGAGCAGTCGGTGGGTGGCGAGGGGGATGGAGGCGGCCGAGGTGTTGCCGGTGGTCGCGATGTCGCGGCCGATGGCGACCGACTCCGGCAGCTTCAGCTGCTTGGCGAACTCGTCGATGATGCGCATGTTCGCCTGGTGCGGCACGAAGGCGGCGAGGTCGTCGACCGTGACGCCGGCGGCCTCGAGGGCCTGGTTGGCGACCTTGACCATCTCCCAGACGGCCCAGCGGAACACGGCCTGGCCGTTCTGGCGGAGCGTCGGCCACTCGGACTCCTGGTCGCGGAACGCGATCGACGTGCCGGTCATGTAGATCTCTTCGCGCTTGGTCGCGTCCGAGCCCCAGATGGTGGGGCCGATGCCGACGGTGTCGCTCGGGCCGACGATCGCGGCTCCCGCGCCGTCGCCGAGCAGGAAGGAGATCGAGCGATCGGCCGGGTCGACGTACTCGGAGAGCTTCTCGGCTCCCACGACGAGCACGTACTCCGCGAGCCCGGCGCGCACGAGCGAGTCGGCCTGGCCGATGCCGTAGGCATAGCCCGCGCAGGCGGCGCTGATGTCGTAGGCCGCGGCCTCGGGGGCACCGATCCGGGCGGCAAGCAGGGTGGCGAGCGACGGGGTGATGACCGGGTTGCTGATCGTCGAGACCAGGATGGCACCGATCTGCGAGGGCAGGATGCCGGCGCCCTCGATCGCCTCGAGCGACGCGGCCTCGGCCAGGTCGACGGCGAAGACGTCGTGCGAGGCGCGCATCCGGGTGATGATCCCGGTGCGCTGCCGGATCCACTCGTCGGAGGAGTCGATCGGGCCGACCAGGTCGTCGTTGGGTACGGTCAGGTCGCCGCGGGCGGCGCCGATCGCGTGGATGCGCGTGTACTGCGCACCGGTGGACTGCTTCAGGGTGGGCTGGGTCATGGGTGTCCGAGGGCCTTCCGGAGGGATGCGGGGTGGTCGGCGGTCGCTCAGGCGGCCTGGTCGAGGAGTTCGAGTGCGGCGGGCAGGTCGTCCGGGGTCTTCACGGCGACCGCGGGCACACCCTTGAGGCCGCGCTTGGCGAGCCCGGTCAGCGCACCGGCGGGGGCGACCTCGATCAGCCCGGTGACACCGGCGGCGGCGAAGGCCTCCATGTCGAGGTCCCAGCGCACGGGGGACGAGACCTGGCCGACGAGCAGCTCGACGAAGCGCGAGCCGCTGTCGACCAGCGAGCCGTCCTTGTTCGTCCAGATCGGCAGCGTCGGGTCTGCGGGCTCGAGCGTGGAGGCCACAGCGGCGAGACGCTCGACGGCCGGGGTCATGTACTGGGTGTGGAAGGCGCCGGCGACCTGCAGCGGGATGACCCGCACGCCGCGCGGGGCGCTCTCGGCGAGGCGGGCCAGTGCATCCGGAGCCCCCGCGACCACGATCTGGCCGCCGCCGTTGTAGTTGGCCGGCACGACGCCGACCTCCTCGAAGAGGGCGAGCAGCTCGGTCTGGTCGCCGCCCACCACGGCGCTCATGCCGGTGGGGGTGAGTGCTGCCGCATCCGCCATCGCCCGGCCCCGCTCGCCGACGAAGCGCAGGGCCTCGTCGTCGGTCAGGATGCCGGCTCCCGCGGCCGCGGTGATCTCGCCCACGGAGTGCCCGGCGATGCCGCCGACCCGCTCGCGACGACCGTCGGCGAACAGGGCGCGGAGGGTGAGGATGCCGGCCGCCACGATCAGCGGCTGCGCGATCGCGGTGTCGCGGATCGTGTCGGCGTCGCTGAGGGTGCCGTGCTGCACGAGGTCGACCCCGGCGGCGGCGCTCATGCCTTCGAGCAGCTCGCGACCCGAGAAGTCGATCCAGGGGCTGAGGAAGCCCGGGGTCTGCGACCCCTGGCCGGGGCAAACGACGACGATCATTAGTTCAGTCTCCCAAGAGTTCGGTCGGCGGTGGTGTCGAACGCGCTCAACAGATGAGCGAATTCGTTGTGAGATGTCAACAGCGGGTCAGCGGCGATGGCCCGGGTTGTCGTGGTCGTTCATCGAGCCCAGGATGAGCGCCGACTGCAGGATGAGGGCCTCGCGCGCGCCGGTCGCGTCCCAGCCGATCACCTGGGTGACCCGCTTCAGGCGGTAGCGCACGGTGTTCGGGTGCACGAACAGCTCGCGGGCCGTGGCCTCGAGCGAGCGGCCGTTGTCGAGGTAGCACCAGAGCGTCGTCATCAGTTCGGGCGACTGATCCTGGAGCGGCCGGTAGACCCGGTTGACGAGGGTGGAGCGGGCGAGCGGATCCCCGGCCAGCGCGCGTTCGGGCAGCAGGTCGTCGGCCAGCATCGGCCGAGGCGCGTTGCGCCAGGCCTTGGCCACGGCGAAGCCGGCGAGGGCGGCCTTGGCGCTGCGGGAGGCGTCGACCAGGCTCGGCACCTCGTGACCGAGCACCAGGTAGCCGGGGCCGAAGCCCGGCTCGAGCTTCGTGGCGATCTCGAGGAAGGAGAGGACCTCGTCGGGGGCGACGACGGCCTCGTCGGGGGAGACCGAGGGGTCGGCCGCATCCACGGGAGGCCCGCCGATGCCGTTGACCGGATGCGCGCGCCCGATCACGAGCACGAGCCGGCCGCCCTGCACGCCGATCAGCAGGTCGGCGTTGAGGTGCCGGGCTGTGCGGCGCAGCTGGTCGACGTCGAGCTGGCGCGGGGTGGTGCCCACGAGCACGCTCACCTCGCCGTGGCCGTGCCAGCCGAGCGCCGCGATGCGGCTCGGCAGCTCGTCGTCGTACTCGCCGCTCAGGATGCTGTCGACCACGAGGGCTTCGAGCCGTGCGTCCCACAGACCCCGAGCCTCGGCGGCCCGCGCGTAGACGTCGGCCGCGGCGAACGCGATCTCGCGGGAGTAGAGCAGGATGCCCTCGCGGAGCGACTGGTCGCCGCCGGCCACCCGCTCCTCGACCACCTCGACCACGACCCGGATCAGCTGCAGCGTCTGCTGGAGGCTCACCGAGCGGAGGAGCTCCCGGGGTGCGGAGCCGAACACGTCGGCCGCGATCCACGTGGTCGTCGTGGGGTCGTCGTACCACTGGATGAACGACTTGATGCCCGCTTGGGCGACGAGGCCCACGGCCGAGCGCCGCCCTGGCGGCATGTCGCCGTACCAGGGCAGCGTCGCATCCAGTTTCTTGATCGTCGCGGTCGAGAGCTCGCCCTGGATGGTACGGAGCCACGCCAGGGTCTGCGCCTTGGTCTTAGCGGGCACCAGTGCCCCCGACCGCGATCAATCGAGTGGTCATTGCGACCGGATTCAGCTCTCGCCGCCCGCCGAGCCGGAGGTGCCGGCCGTGACGTCGTAGAGACGGTACTTCTCGATCGCCCACGAGGGGGCGTTCTGGTCGACCTCGCCGCGGGCGGCGAGCTGCTCCAGGACGCGGACGACGACCGAGGGGCCGTCGATCTTGAAGAACCGGCGCGCGGCGGGCCGCGTGTCCGAGAAGCCGAAGTCGTCGGCGCCGAGCGTCGCGAACTCGCCGGGCACGAACTGACGGATCTGGTCCGGCACCGCGTGCATGTAGTCGGTGACCGCGACGAACGGACCCGGTGCATCCTGGAGCTTCGTGGTGACGTAGGGCACCTGACGCTCCTCGGTGGGGTGCAGGAAGTTGTGCGACTCGGCGTTCAGGCCGTCGCGACGCAACTCGGTCCACGACGTCACCGACCAGACGTCGGCCGACACACCCCAGTCGTTCGCCAGCAGCTCCTGCGCCTCGAGCGCCCACGGCACCGCGACGCCGGAGGACAGGATCTGCGCCTTCGGGCCTTCGATGGTGCCGGACTTCAGGCGGTAGATGCCGCGCACGACGCCGTCGACGTCGAGACCCTCGGGCTCGGCCGGCTGCACGTGCGGCTCGTTGTACACCGTGAGGTAGTACATGACATTCGGGTCGGGGTGCGTGCCGCCGTACATCCGCTCGAGGCCCGAGCGCACGATGTGGTTGAGCTCGTACCCGTAGGCCGAGTCGTAGGTGACCACGGCGGGGTTGGTCGAGGCCAGGAGCAGCGAGTGCCCGTCGGCGTGCTGCAGGCCCTCACCGGTCAGCGTGGTGCGGCCTGCAGTGGCGCCGATCACGAAGCCACGCGCCATCTGGTCGCCCGCCGCCCACAGGGCGTCGCCCGTGCGCTGGAAGCCGAACATCGAGTAGAACACGTAGATCGGGATGAGTGGCTCGCCCTGGGTGGAGTAGCTCGTGCCCACCGCGGTGAACGCCGCGAGCGCACCGGCCTCGTTGATGCCGACGTGGATGATCTGGCCCTGGGGGCTCTCCTTGTACGCCAGCAGCAGCTCGCGGTCGACGGAGGTGTAGGTCTGGCCCTTGGGGTTGTAGATCTTGTTCGACGGGAAGAACGCGTCCATGCCGAAGGTGCGCGCCTCGTCCGGGATGATCGGGACGACGCGGTTGCCGAAGTCCTTCGCCCGGGTGAGGTCTTTCAGCAGTCGCACGAAGGCCATCGTGGTGGCGATCTCCTGGTTGCCCGACCCCTTCTTCAGGGTCTGGTACGAGGAGTCGTCCGGCAGCGTGAAGTCGGTGTACTTCGTGCGGCGCTCGGGCAGGTAGCCGCCGAGCGCACGACGGCGCTCCTGCAGATACTGGATCGCCTCGTCCTGCTCGCCGGGGTTGTAGTACGGCGGGAGGTAGGGGTTCTCCTCGAGCTGCGCATCCGAGATCGGGATGTGCATCTGGTCGCGGAAGGTCTTCAGGTTGTCGAGGGTCATCTTCTTCATCTGGTGCGTGGCGTTGCGGCCCTCGAAGGCCGGGCCGAGGCCGTAGCCCTTGATGGTGTGCGCCAGGATGACCGTCGGCTGGCCCTTGTGCTCGGAGGCCGCCTTGAAGGCCGCGTAGACCTTGCGGTAGTCGTGGCCGCCGCGCTTGAGGTTCCAGATGTCGTCGTCGGAGTACTCCTTGACGAGCTCGAGGGCGCGCGGGTCGCGGCCGAAGAAGTTCTCGCGCACGTAGGCGCCGGACTCGGCCTTGTAGGTCTGGAAGTCGCCGTCCGGAACCGTGTTCATCAGGTTGAGCAGGGCGCCGTCGGTGTCGCGGGCGAGCAGCTCGTCCCACTCGCGGCCCCAGACGACCTTGATGACGTTCCAGCCCGCACCGCGGAAGAAGCTCTCGAGCTCCTGGATGATCTTGCCGTTTCCGCGGACCGGGCCGTCGAGGCGCTGCAGGTTGCAGTTGATCACGAAGTTCAGGTTGTCGAGGCCGTCGTTGGCCGCCACCTGAAGCTGACCGCGGCTCTCCACCTCGTCCATCTCGCCGTCGCCGAGGAAGGCCCAGACCTGCTGGTCCGACGCATCCTTGATGCCGCGGCTGGTGATGTACTTGTTCAGCTGCGCCTGGTAGATCGCGTTGATCGGGCCGAGACCCATCGAGACCGTGGGGAACTGCCAGAACTCGGGCATGAGCCGCGGGTGCGGGTAGGAGCTGAGGCCGCCGCCCGGGTGCGACTTCTCCTGGCGGAAGCCGTCGAGCTGGTCGGTGGTGAGCCGGCCCTCGAGGAATGCGCGGGCGTAGGTGCCGGGGGAGGCGTGGCCCTGGATGAAGATCTGGTCGCCGCCGGACGGGTGGTCCTGGCCGCGGAAGAAGTGGTTGAAGCCCACCTCGTAGAGCGCTGCGCTCGAAGCGTAGGTGGAGATGTGGCCGCCGACCGCGATGCCGGGCCGCTGTGCCCGGTGGACGGTCATGGCCGCGTTCCAGCGGATCCACGCACGGTACTTGCGCTCGAGGGCCTCGTCGCCCGGGAACTCCGGCTCGTTCTCGGGAGCGATCGTGTTGATGTAGTCGGTGGTGGGCACCATGGGCACGCCGAGATGCAGCTCTTTGGAGCGCTTCAGCAGGCTGAGCATGATGTCGCGGGCCCGGCCGTGACCCTGGGCCGCGACGAGCGCGTCGAGCGACTCGTTCCATTCCGCGGTCTCTTCGGGATCGGAGTCGGTGTGTCCTGCGGAATACGGATCCTGGTCGTTGACAGTCACGGCGACCTCTCTTCTGTTGTTTACAGATCGTTTCGTGTCGTGCGCCCGTGCGGTGGTGGGCCCGGAACGCCAGGGACAAGCCTAGTGAGTTAAACCGTGAGTCCGCGCTCGGCGTGACAACCCGGCGCGGTTGATGTACCGCGTATGGGGGACTAAGATTGCTACGTTTGCCCGGCAGACGACCGGCAGTGAAAGGAAGCCACTCATGGCTTTGGAGAACGACACCCTCGCTCCCGACTTCGACCTCCCGAACCAGTACGGGGAGCGCGTGCGACTCAGTCAGTTCCAGGGCAAGAAGCCCGTCGCGCTCGTCTTCTTCCCGCTCGCCTTCTCGGGGGTGTGCACGAGTGAGCTCTGCGCCCTCGAGGACAACCTCGCACTTTTCAAGGCCGCCGACGTCGAGCTCATCGGCATCTCGGTCGACTCCAAGGCGACGCTGCGTGCCTGGAGCGAGAAGGAGGGCTACGACTTCTCGCTCGTCGCCGACTTCTGGCCGCACGGCGACGTCGCCAAGGACTACGGCGTCTTCCTCGAGGAGAAGGGGTTCGCGAACCGCGCCACCTTCCTGATCGACCAGAACCGGATCATCCGCGCCTCCTTCATCACGGCGCCCGGTGAGGCGCGGTCGATCGCCGCGTATCGGGCGGCGCTGGAAGAACTGCAGCCCGCGCGGGTCTGAGCTTTCTTGCTCGGCGGCTCGGCGGCTCGGGGGCTCGGGGCTCGGCCGTGTCTCGTTCGAGGCCGGGTCCTGCCGTCTAACCCAGCAGGCTCACGCCGCGCGCGATGACGAGCGCGAGCAGCGCGAAGCCGGCGAAGGCCTCCAGGCCCATCAGCAGCTTGGTGCGGTGGGTCAGCGGCATCACATCGGTGGGACTGAACGCCATCGAGTTCGACAGCGAGAAGTAGAGGTAGTCGACGAAGCCCGGCCGCCAGTTGCTGCGGATGGACGAGTGCACCGAGACCTCGCTGACGGCGTCGTGGTCCTCATCCTGCGGGAAGCGGAAGTCGGCCGGCGGCAGATCACGCCGGCGGCGCTGGGTGCGGGCGACGGGGCCGCCGCGATCGAGCTCCCAATAGAGCAGGGCGAAGCCGATCACATTGGTGAGCCAGATCTGCAGGGCGCCCAGCAGGAGCGTCGGGCCGTCCTCGGTGTTCTCGACGAGTTTCAGGATGAGCACCACCAGCAACACCTGGTTCGTCGCGCCGATCACGAGCACGAGCATCATGCCGAACCGGCGGGACCAGACGGTCTGCTTCACGAGGCGATGCGGGTTGATCACGATGACGGCCAGCAGCAGCGCCAGGCACACCGGGATGACCAGGTAGCGGGTGAAGCCGAGCAGGCTGTCCGGCAGCAGGGCGTAGCTGGCGATGATCGCCAGGACCCCGACGGCGGCGGGCCATCGATGCTCGGCCTGGGCCTTCTCTTCGGCGACGCTCTCGCCCTCGTCCTCCGACACCAGAGCAGTCTAGGCCGGTATGCTGGTGTCGCCTCGTGCGGCACGAGGGCCTTTAGCTCAGTTGGTAGAGCGCCACGTTTACACCGTGGATGTCATCGGTTCGAGCCCGGTAGGGCCCACAGGTGAGTGTCGGGGGCGCCGGGCAGGATGGGCAGATGGAAACTTCTGCCTCGCCCCGCGTCCTGCTCGTCACCGGAACCTCGTCGGGGATCGGGCTCTCCGTCGCTGTCGCCGCTGCCGCGGCGGGCTGGACGACGGTCGCCACGATGCGCGACACCGGGCGCGCTCAGGCGCTCCGGGCGGCCGCCGAGGCCGCGGGGGTCGAGCTCGACGTCCTGGCGCTCGACGTGACGGACACCGCGTCGGTCGGCGCCGCCGTCGCGACCGTCCAGGAGCGGTACGGACGGCTCGACGCCCTCGTCAACAACGCGGGCGCCGCGATGGTGGGCACGCTGGAGACGCTGGAGGTCGACGACTTCCGGCGGGCGATGGAGATCAACTTCTTCGGTGTGGTGCAGCTGACGCGGGCGGTGATGCCGCTGCTGCGTGCATCCGGTGGTCGCGTGGTCACCGTGTCGAGCGTCGGGGGCATCGTGGGTCAGCCGTTCAACGACGCCTACTGTGCCGCGAAGTTCGCGGTCGAGGGGTTCCTCGAGAGCCTGCAGCCGGTCGCCCGCACGGTGGGCGTCTCGGTGTGCGTGGTGGAACCCGGCGCGGTGGCGACCGAGTTCGTCGCGAACGCCAAGATCGACCCGGCCGAGGCTCTCGCCGAGGCGGGGCCCTACGCTCCGGCGCTCGGGGCGTACCTCGAGCGCACCCGCACGGCCTTCGACCCGGCGAACGCCCAGACGCCCGAGCAGGTCGCGCGGGTGATCGTCGAGCTGCTCGACGCCGAGGAACCGCCGTTCCGGGTGCAGACCTCGGAGTCGGCCGGCGCGTTCGTGGGGATCAAGCTCGCCGATCTCGACGGTTCGGCGGTGACCGGGCTGACCGCGGGGTGGGTCGCGAGCTGAGCCACGGCCACGGACGCGGGGGCTACGGACACGGGGGCTACGGACGCGGGGGCTACGGCCAGCCCAGGAGCAAGCCTCAGAGCCGGGCGATGAGGTCGATGTCCTCGAGGAACGCCCCTGCCACCTCGGGCGAGACGGTGGCCCGGGTGTCGGCGATGGCGGCCCGGTAGTCGTCGGTGCGCGGACCCTCGGGCGCGCTCCCGGCGCCCTCCGCATCCACCGCCTGCTCGAGCGCCCGCTGCGAGGCCTTCTGAGCCGCGTACTCGATGTCGGCGGGGGAGAAGCCGGCCGTCGCGGCGACCAGGGCCTCGACGTCGATCCGGTCGAGCACCGCATCCGGGATGTAGCGCGACCAGATCGACCGCCGGGCCTCCTCATCCGGCAACCCGATCGGGATGACGTAGTCGAAGCGGCCGTGGCGGAGGAACGCCGAGTCCAGCGACCGGATGAAGTTGGTCGCGCAGACGAGCAGGCGGTTCGGCTGGTCGCGGAAGGTCGGGATGATCTTCAGCAGCTCGTTCGTCACCCCTTGCATCGCCGACGGCGGTTCGCCCCCGCGCTGCACCGCGATCTCCTCGACCTCGTCGATGAAGACCACGGCGTGCTCGAGGTCGGCGATCTTGAGGAACGTCTCGCGCAGCGCCCCGGCCAGCCCCGCCGGATCCGACGCCAGCCGCGACGGGAACACCTCGACGAACGACCACTCGAGCCGCGAGGCGATGGCCCGGGCGAACGTCGTCTTGCCCGTGCCGGGCGGCCCGAAGAGCACGACGGCGCTGGGGGCCACGACGCCGAAGCGCTCGGCGAGATCGGAGCGGGCGAGCGGCATCACGAGGCGGCGCTCCAGCAGCTCCTTCTCGCGCTGCATCCCGCCGATCGACTCCCAGAGCCCTCGGGGCAGCACCCGGCCGCCGAGCTCGCTCAGCGCGTTCAGCTCGTCGCGCTGCACGGGGATGCGGCGCTCGAAGTAGAGCAGGTTCTTCTTGGCCGTGAAGCCCTGCTCGGCGAAGGCGTCGACCGGCAGCCCGGTCTCCGGCAGCAGCACCGAGAGCTTCGTCAGCCCGAGCGGCGCCATCCGCTTCTCCAGGGCGGCGAGCAGACGCCCGCCGACCCCCTGACGCCGGCTGCTCCCGGTGGTGGCGAGGAAGACGATCCAGCCCTGGGCGTGCGCGGCCCGGCCCACCGCCGCACCCACCACCCGGTCGTCCTGCACGGCGACCACGGCGTGATCCTGCTGGCAGGAGGCGAGCACCTCCGAGAGCCCGTAGACCGGCTCGGCCTGCGTCGACCGCATCTCCTCCCAGAGGTGCAGGATGTCGTCGATGTCATCGGGGTGGAAGTCGCGGATGCGGAGCTGTGCCATGGGGTCGCCTGTCGGTCGACGGATCTCGTCGTTCCTTCGACTCTCGCGTCCCAGATGGCCCCGCGGGGCAGGTCAGCGGTCAGAAGAAGCCGCGTATTTCTGATCCTGGCGAATTTCCCCTCCCATTACCACCGGGGCGGGAATCGTGCTCGGACCGGGCTTCCACGTTCAGTGCCTAGGGTCTCGGGATGACACGCACGAAGACGAACGGAATCCGGATCACGGTCCTCGCCGCCTGCGCCGCCGCCGCTCTCGCGGTCAGCGGATGCACCGCCTCCGACGCCGAATCGGCGCCCTCCGCGGGCCCGACCGAGACCGTCAGCCCGACACCCACGCCCGACCCGACGGCAGCTGCCGAGGCCGCGGCTGCGGCCGATGCGGCACTGCTGCCCATCCCGGCCGACGACATCACCGCCTGGGCCAAGCAGGCCGTGCCCGGAAGCGAGGTCGAGGGCTACCTGGGGACGTTCTCGGGCTGGATCAGCGAGAGGTCCTCGCCATCGCAATACAGCACCTTCAGCAAAGCCGAGCCGGGGGAGTACGTGATCACGATCGCGTGCCGCGGCGAGGGAACGCTCACGCTCTCGATCCGTTCGGTCGACGATCAGCCCATCGGGGATGCCGTCGAGTGCACAAACAGCACGATCGCCTTCGACCGCCAGTCGACTGGCGACGGTGTGGGCTTCCGCCTCACGGGGGTGGGGGCACCGAGCATCTACGCGATCTCGTTCCAGCGGGTTCCCTAGGGCAGAGCCGCGCCGCGCATCCACCCCTGCCCGCGCCGCGCGGGCCCGCCTAGGCTGAGGCCATGAGCGAGAACGCACGCACTGTCGTCATCACGGGAGCGAGCTCGGGCATCGGAGCGGTCGCCGCCCAGCACTTCGCCGAGCAGGGCGACCGGGTGGTCGTCGTGGGCCGCAACGCCGAGCGCACGAAGGCCGTTGCCGACCGGATCGGCGCCGAGCATCTGCTGGCCGACTACGCCCGGCTCGATGATGTGCGCGCCCTCGCGACCGCGATCCTCGACCGGCACGAGCGCGTCGACGTGCTGCTGAACAACGCGGGCGGGCTCGTCTCGAAGCGCACGATCACGGTCGACGGCCACGACCTCACGATGCAGAGCAACCACCTCGCGCCCTATCTGCTCACCCGGCTGCTCCTGCCCGCCCTCGAGCGCTCGGCCCAGGGCGGGGGTACTGCCCGCGTGGTGTCGACCGCGAGCGCCGCCAACCTCGTCGGGCACCTCGACCTCTCCGACCTCGACGGCTCCCGGAAGCGGTGGAACGGCGGTTGGCGCGCCTACGGCACCTCGAAGCTCGCCGTGATCCTCTTCATCCGCGAATTCGCCCGCCGGGCCGCCGCCGAGGGGACCGGCGTCGACGCCTTCTCCGTTCATCCCGGGGCCGTCGTCACCGGGTTCGGCCGCAGCTCGGCCTTCATCCGCATCGCCACCACCCTCAGCGGCGGCCGCTGGGGCGCCACGGCCGAGGTGGGCGCCGCGCCACTGATCGCCCTCGGTTCGCCTACGCCGATGCCCGCCGCGAGCGGCGCGTACTTCGACCGGATGCGCCCCAACGGGCGGATCGCCCGGCAGGCGCACGACGAGCACCTGCAGCGCGGCCTCTGGGCCGAGTCGGCCCGCCTCACCGGGCTGCCCGAGGACGATTCGCCGGCCTCCGGCCCGCACGATCCCGCGGCCGAGAGCGCCGGGCAGGCGGGGAAGTAGGCTGGAGCCGTGCCTCTCACGCTCTCCGAGTTCAACGCCGTCGTCGAAGACCTCTGGCCCACCGGTTCCGCCGAGGGCTGGGACGCACCCGGAATGCTGAGCGGCGCGGGCGACGACCCCGTCCGGCGCGTGCTGCTCGCCGTGGACGCCGTCGCGGCCACGGTCGACGAGGCGGTGGCGGCCGACGCCGACGTGCTCCTGGTGCACCATCCGCTACTCCTCCGCGGCGTCACGAGCGTCGCCGAGTCGGGCTACAAGGGCCGGCTCCTCGCCGGCCTGATCCGCGCCCGTTGCGCCCTCATCGCCGCGCACACCAACGCCGACATCGTCGAGGAGGGCACCTCGGCCGTGATCGCGGCCCGGCTCGGGCTCCAGGATGCGCGGCCGATCGAACCGGGAGACCGGGACGGCACGGGCATCGGCCGCGTCGGGAGGCTGCCCGAACCGATCGCACTCGGGCGGCTCGCGCTCGCCCTCGGTGAGCTACTGCCCGCGACGGCCGGCGGCATCCGTGTCTCGGGCGACTACGACCAGCCGATCTCAACCGTCGCGCTCTGCGGCGGCGCGGGCGACTCGCTGCTCTCGTCACCCGCCGTCCGCGGAGCCGACGTGTACATCACCTCGGACCTCCGCCACCATCCGGCCTCCGAATCGCGCGAGCAGTCGCTCGCCGGTGGCGGGCCCGCCCTGATCGACGTGTCACACTGGGCCAGCGAGTGGCTCTGGCTCGACATCGCGGCCCGGCAGCTCGCCGAACGCCTGCCCGGCGTGGAGTTCGTGGTGAGTGAGCTCCGCACCGATCCGTGGGACTTCGTGATCACGCAGTGAGCAGTGCCCGGCGAACGAGCCGGGCCCGCCCACGGCACGACGCCGAATCTCCCGCGACCATCCGCATCCGACCGAAGGAACACCGATGAAGGCTCCCGCCCTCGAACAGCGCAAGCTCCTCGATCTCCAGGCCGCCGACAACCGCGTGGCGCAGATCCAGCACTCGCTGCGCACGCTGCCGCAGGAGACGCGGCTCGCCGAGCTGCAGCGCGACTCCGCCGCTGCCCGCCAGGAGTTCGGTGGCGTCAACGGCGAGCTCGAGGATGCGAAGGCCGAGATCGCGCGGGTCGAGGGCGACATCGACACGGTCTCCGCCCGCGAGAAGCGCGACCGCGAGCGCTTGCAGGCGAGCTCGTCGTCGAAGGACATCCAGGGGCTCGAGCACGAGCTCGCCTCCCTCGCGGTGCGTCGGTCGAACCTCGAGGACATCGAGCTCGCCGTGATGGAGCGGGTCGAGGAGATCGAGGTGCGGCTCGCCGCGATCACCGCCCGCCGGGACGACATCGCCACCGAGGAGCGACTGCTCGCTGCTCAGCGCGACGAGCAGAAGGGGCGGCTGCTCGCCCAGCTCGAGGTCGCCCGCTCGGAGCGTTCGGCGATCGCCGGCGGCATCACGCCCGAGCTCCTCGCCCTCTACGAGCGCCAGCGCGAGCGCTACGGCGTCGGAGCGGCGCTGCTCCAGCGCGGGGTGTCGATGGGCACGAACGTGGCGCTCACCGAGTCCGACCTCGCGCAGATCCGCGCGGCCGACCCGGACGAGGTGCTGATGGACCCGGAGGGGAACTGCATCCTCATCCGGACGGACGAGTCCGGGCTCTGAGTCGTCAGGCCCTGAGTAACTCGGCCTCCCCGGTTTCGCGTAAGCTTGGCCCCGTGAATGGGCCGGCAGACGGTCGCGTCGTCGCGCAAGCGGCGCCGAGGAACGTCCGGGCTCCACAGAGCAGGGCGGTGGGTAACACCCACCCGGGGCAACCCGCGAGACAGTGCCACAGAAAGCAGACCGCCACGGGCTCCGGCCCGCGGTAAGGGTGAAACGGTGGTGTAAGAGACCACCAGAGGCTGCGGCGACGCAGTCGGCTCGGTAAACCTCGCCCGGAGCAAGGTCAGACAGGAAGCGTTAACGCTGCTCGCTCAGTTTCCGGGTAGACCGCTCGAGGGCTGCGGCAACGCAGCTCCTAGATAGATGGCCGTCAGGGAGCGATCCCGACAGAACCCGGCGTATCGCCGGCCCATTCACACAGCCGGCCCACCGCATCCATCGGCCTTCGCCGACGCGCCGGCCACAGCATCCGCCGGGCCACCGCATCCGCCCCGAACAGAGCGGATGCGGTACCGGGCTACTGCAGGAAGGTCGCCCGCATCGTCGACAGGCTCGCCGCGCCCAGGATGCCCGCGTTGTTGCGCAGGGTGGCCGGCACGATCGGCGTGTCCAGCTTCAGCAGCGGCAGGAAGTCCTCGTAGTTCTTCGACACGCCGCCGCCGACGATGAACTCGTCGGGGGAGAACAGGCGCTCGAGGGTCTCGTAGTAGACCTGGAGCCGCTCGGTCCACTTCTTCCAGCTCAGGTCTTCGCGCTCCTTGGCGGAGTACGCGGCTTTCGTCTCGTAGTCCACGCCGTCGATCTCGAGGTGCCCGAGCTCCGCGTTCGGGATGAGCACGCCGTCGTTGATCAGCGCGGTGCCGATGCCGGTGCCGAGCGTCGTGACGATGATCAGCCCGCCCTTGCCCTTCGCGGCGCCGTACTTGACCTCGCCGAAGCCGGCCGCATCCGCGTCGTTGACGAAGGTGATGTCGCGGCCCAGCGTCTTCTCGAAGAGCTTCTCGGCCTCGAAGCCGATCCACTTCTTCGACACGTTCGCCGCCGACATGGTGACGCCGTGGCGCACGACGGCGGGGAAGCAGATGCCCACGGTGGCGCCCCCCGGGATCTCGCCGAGCGAGCCCACGAGCTCGAGCACCGTCGCCGCGATGTCGTCGGGCTTGCCGCCGGCGGGCGTCGGGATCTTCTTGCGGTCGGTGAGCAACTCGCCCGCCGTGACGTCGACGATGGCGCCCTTGATGCCGGTGCCGCCGATGTCGATGCCGACAGCGACGGTGTTCGGGGTGTTCGCCGTCATCGGTCGCGCTCGTCGGAGGCGTCGTCCTCGGCCCACTTCGCGCTGTTCGCGCGGAGGGTCTCGAGAGCGTGCTCGGCCTCCTCGTGCGTGGCGAACGGTCCGACGCGGTCGACGACCGACGACACGTAGCCCTTCTCGACCTGGCCGGTCTTCATGTTGTACCAATACTGGGTCGACGGGTCTTCGCTCATGGTTCCTCCGTGATCTCGTGCACGTGCGCGGCTGTATCCGCACACGATCCTATTGCGGTGGCCCGTCGCCGTGCGGTGGCTGCGGGGCCCTGGCAGGTCCGGGTCCGGACCGTCACTCGTAGCTGTGCTCGGGACCGGGGTAGCTGCCGGCCTCGACGTCGTCGCGGAACGCGGTGACCGCGCCCGTGAGCACTCCGCGCAGGTCGGCGTACTGCTTGACGAACTTCGGGATGCGCCCGGTCGAGAACCCGGCGAAATCGGTCCAGACCAGGAGCTGGCCGTCGACGTGGGGGCCGGCTCCGACCCCGATGGTCGGGATGCGGAGCGCTTCTGTGACGCGGGCGGCCGCTTCGGAAGGCACCAGCTCCAGCACGACCGCGAAGGCTCCGGCCTCCTCGACCGCCTTGGCGTCGGCCAGGAGGGCGGCCTCGCCCTCGCCCCGGCCCTGGATGATGTGGCCGCCCAGGCCGTGCTCGCTCTGCGGCGTGAAGCCGATGTGCGCCATGACCGGGATCCCGGCGTCGACGATGCGGCGGATCTTGTCGGCGCTGCGCACCCCGCCCTCGAGCTTCACGGCGTGGGCGCGCGTCTCCTTCATGAACCGCACTGCCGTGTGCAGGGCCTCCTCGGCACTGTTCTCGTAGGAGCCGAACGGCATGTCGGCGACCACGAAGGCCCGCTTGACGGCACCCGCGACGCCACGGGCGAGCGGAATGAGCTCATCCACCGTCACCGGCAGGGTCGTGTCGTAGCCGAGCACGTTGTTGCCGGCCGAATCGCCGACGAGCAGGAAGTCGATGCCCGCCTCGTCGAAGATCTGGGCCGAGAGCATGTCGTAGCTGGTCAGGCCCGTGATACGGATGCCGTTGTCTTTCGCGTTCTGGAAATGCCGGGTGCGGACCCGCTTCGGAACGGCATTGTCGGACGTCGGCGTCGGCTCTGGCATGTCACCAGTCTAGTTCCGCGGTCGGATGCGGGGGATGCGTTAGGTTGGGGGCACGTCACACCCGAAGTGCGTGAATCGTGACCCCGAATCGAAGGGACGTCGTGGGCCGTCGAACAATTGCGCAATGGGCGATGGGTGTGGCCGTTGTCGGCCTCCTGGTCGCCGGGCAGGCGCCGATCGCGAATGCCGCCACCACTGCCGAGCGGTCCTGCGCCGAAGGGCTCCCGGCCACGGCCGTGTGCGGCACCCTCACCGTCCCCGAGAGCCGAACCGTGGGCGGCGGTCGCACGATCGACCTTCCGTACACGATCATCCCGGCCTCGACGCAGCCCGCGACCGGCACCCCGATCGTCACGATGGCGGGGGGTCCCGGCCAGGTGACTAGCCGGGTCGCCGAGACCCTCGCCGCCGACCCGCGGATCGGCGCATCCCGTGACGTCGTCGTGCTGAGCCAGCGCGGGGGAGCCGACACGAGCACCTCGCTCGACTGCCCCGGCGCCACCTCGGCCTACGTCGACACCTTCACCACCGACACCTCGCCCGCGGGGGAGATGTCGGCCGTGGGCCTGGCCCTCAAGAACTGCCTCGCCGACTTCGCGTCCGGGGGCGGAGACGCCACGGCGTACACGAAGACCGACACGGCGCTCGACGTCATCGACCTCCGCCAGACCCTCGGGTACCTGTCGTGGACGCTGTACGGCGACAGCTGGTCGACGAAGGTCATGCAGATCGCCGCGAATCGCGACCCCCAGGGCGTGGACGCCGTGGTGCTAGATGCGTTCACCCCGGTCGACCGCAACATCAAGGGCGATGCCTACCAGGCGCTCTACGACACGCTCGGCGTGGTTTCGGCGCGATCCGAGGGTGCGTACCCGGATCTCAACGCCGACCTCGCGACGGCCACCGACCTCTTCAACGACAAGCCCGGACACGGCCTCCTGACGAACCCGGTCACGGGTCAGCAGCGGTACTACTCGCTTACCGGTTCCGACGTGGTCACGATCGTGCAGCAGGCGCTCTACGACCCCGCCACCGCTCCGGCCGTCCCTTTCCTCCTGCACCAGCTGGCCGCCGGGAAGATGGATGCGATCAGCACGTTCATCCCGGATGCGCTGAAGCACCTCACCGACACCAGCCTCGGCCAGTACTGGGTCGAGATGTGCCGCGACGAGAAGCCGTACTGGTCGCCCGACCCGGTCCTCCCGACCCCGGAGGGATCGGATGTGTCCGTTCCCACCCCGCTGCCGGTTCTCACCTACTTCACGGCCGCCGACGAGCTCTGCGACGTCGCGGGCATCCCGGCGTCGAGCCCGGACACGCGGCAGTTCCAGCCGCAGGGGATGCCGGCACTGATCTTCGCGAGCGACACCGACCCGCTCATCCCGCTCGCCGCCGTGCAGAGCGGTGGCCCGGCCTTCCCGAACAACCAGCTGGTCACGATGCAGTCGGCGGGCCGCGGCGGGGTCGTCTCCGACCCGTGCGCGCTCGACCAGCTCGCCACCTGGCTCGCGGCACCCGGTGCCGGCGTGCAGGCGGTCTGCTCGGATCTCACGAGTACGTACCCCGTGCCGGCGCCGGACCAGGTGCATCCGAGTTCGCGGTTCTCCTCGGTCGTGTCGGCCGTGGATGACCGCAACCTGTTCGAGCTCACGATCCCGCTGATCTTCGGTGCGTTCGTGGTGCTCTGGCTGGTCGGCTGGCTGATCGCGGTGCTCGTGCAGGTGCTGCGCCGGGAGCCCTTCGGGCTGCTGATCGCGAGCGGCATCGCGCCCGTCACCGGCGCGGTGTTCCTCCTCGTCGCCTGGCTCATGGTCAGTGCCACGCTCGCGCAGTACCCCGGCTTCACGCTCGTGGGCGTGCCGCCCATGCTGCCCTGGGTCGGCATCCTGCTCGGAGTCGGCTTCCTCGGCCTCATCCCCGTCTGGCGCCTCGGCAACCGCCCCGCGGCGGCCCTGGCGGCGGCGGCCACCCTCGTCTGGCTCGCCATGATCGTCTGGTTCGTCTGGATCGCGGTGCTGCCCAGCTAGTTGCCGCGCCGGTCCCTGCCCGGCGCGGGCGACATGCGCCGGTGCGGTTGCGGATCCCGGCCTGCGGTCGTGATCCGCGGCCACGCCGGCGCCTTGGGTCGTCGAAAAAGGCCCCTTACGTTTGCAGATCACTCCGGCCGTCCCAGGCTGTGCGGGACGGGGATGCGCGCTGCAGGCCGCGCTCGACGACCCAGCGCGGGGGCGCGGCCGGGGCTCGCGACCGCAGGCCGCGAGTCACGACCGCACCCACGCATGTCGCCCGCGCCGCAGAGGCGGCGGCGCGGCAGCTAAACAGCGCTGGGGCGGTAGGTGATCGGCAGGCGGCGGTCGCGACCGAAAGCCGTGCGGGAGATCTTCGGGCCGATGGCCGACTGGCGGCGCTTCCACTCGGCACGGTCGACGAGGGTCGTGATGCGGGTGACGGTGGGCTCGTCGAAGCCGAGCGCCACGATCTCGGAGATGCTCAGGCCGCCGTTGATGTAGGCCTCGAGGATGGCGTCGAGCACGTCGTAGTCGGGCAGGGAGTCCTGGTCGGTCTGGTCGGGCCGCAGTTCGGCCGAGGGCGGCTTCGAGATCGAGTTCTCCGGGATCGGCGCCACCTCGCCCCGCCGCTCGGCGAAGGAGTTGCGCCAGCGGGCCAGCTCCCAGACGAGCATCTTCGGAACGTCCTTCAGCGGACCGAACCCGCCGACCGAGTCGCCGTAGATCGTCGAGTACCCGACCGCCAGCTCGCTCTTGTTGCCGGTGGTCAGCACGAGGTGCCCCTCCTGGTTCGACAGCCCCATCAGGATGACGCCACGCGCTCGCGCCTGCAGGTTCTCGGCGGCGATCTCGGTGAGCCCGAGCTGCGTCTCGAACGGGATGACCAGGTCGGCGATGGCCTCGGTGCGGTAGTGCAGGCCGATCCGCTCGGCGAGGTCGTCGGCGTCCGACCGCGAGTGGTCGGAGGAGTACCGCGAGGGCATCGAGACCCCGAAGACCCGGTCGGCCCCGATCGCGTCCGCCGAGATCGCGGCGCAGACCGCCGAGTCGATGCCGCCGGAGAGCCCGAGGATGACCGACGGAAACCGATTCTTCTCCACGTAGTCGCGGAGTGCCAGCACGAGCGCGTTCCAGATCTGCTCGAGGTCGTCCGGCAGCTGCGCGATATCAGCCGCAATCGGTGCTTTCTCGGCCACCGCAGCGGCATGGTCGGCCGGCACGTCGAGCTCGATGCGCTGCACGTCCGGCGGCAGCGGGGTGTCGGTCGCGCCCTCGGCGTCGACGTCGACGTCGACGAAGAGCAGGTGCTCGGTGAACTGCGGCGCCCGGGCGAGGATCGCGCCGTCGCGGTCGACCACGACGCTGTCGCCGTCGAAGACCAGGTCGTCCTGACCGCCGACGAGGTTGACGTACGCCACGATCGTGTCGGTCTCGGTCGCGCGCCGGGTCACCAGCGGCAGCCTGACCTCGTCCTTGTCGCGCTCGTAGGGCGAGCCGTTGATGACGACCAGCAGCCCCGCATCCGCGTGCAGCACCCGTCCGACGGGCCCGCCGTCGCGCCACAGGTCTTCGCAGATGATCAGGGCCACGTCGACCCCGTTCATCCGCAGCACGAGCAGTTCGTCGCCCGGGATGAAGATGCGGTACTCGTCGAAGACGGAGTAGTTCGGCAGGTGGTGCTTCGCGTAGCGCGCGACGACCCGGCCGCCCTGCAGCACGCTCGCGGCGTTCTGGGCGATCGCCGTCGGGGCGTTGCTCGTGCCGAACAGCCGCGGCTCGAACGGGCCGTCGGGGTGGCCGACGATCACGGGCACGTCGCCGAGCCCGGCCTCGGCCAGTTCGGCGGCCAGCCGCTCGATCCGCTCGTGCGCGGCGGCGAGGAAACTCGGCCTGAGCGCCAGGTCTTCGATCGGGTATCCGGAGATCGCCATCTCGCCGAACGCGACCAGATCGGCGCCCCCGGCCACGGCATCCCGGACCCAGTGGATGATCGACCGGGCGTTGCCGTCCAGGTCGCCCAGAACGGGGTTGGTTTGGGCCAACGCTAAGCGAAGTCTCGGCATAGCCACTAGCCTAATAGGGGCATGAAGCAATGCCGGAGAGAGGGTCTGTTCCACCGATGGATAAGCAAAGGGACTTCGTTCTCCGCACGATCGAAGAGCGGGGCATCAAGTTCGTGCGGCTGTGGTTCACAGACGTCGTGGGCACCCTGAAATCCGTCGCCATCGCCCCCGCCGAGGTCGAGGGGGCCTTCGCCGAGGGCCTCGGTTTCGACGGCTCGGCCATCGAGGGCCTGACCCGCTCGTTCGAGGCCGACGTGCTCGCGCATCCCGACCCGACGACCTTCCAGATCCTGCCCTGGCGGGGCGAGATCGACCCCACCGCCCGCATGTTCTGCGACATCACCACGCCCGACGGCCAGCCCGCCGTCGCCGACCCGCGCAACGTGCTGAAGCGCACCCTCGCGAAGGCGGCCGACCGCGGCTTCACCTTCTACACGCACCCCGAGATCGAGTTCTACCTGCTCAAGTCGTCGCACTACGGGCCGGACGGGCCCGAGCCCGTCGACTCGGCCGGCTACTTCGACAACGTCCCCGGCGGCACGGCGCACGATTTCCGCCGCCGCTCGGTGCGCATGCTCGAAGACCTCGGCATCTCGGTCGAGTTCAGCCACCACGAGGCCGGCCCCGGCCAGAACGAGATCGACCTCCGCTACGCCGACGCGTTGACGACGGCCGACAACATCATGACCTTCCGCACGGTGATCAAGGAGGTGGCGATCGAGCAGGGCGTGTACGCGACCTTCATGCCGAAGCCGCTCTCCGGCCACCCGGGCTCGGGCATGCACACGCACCTCTCGCTCTTCGAGGGGGATGCGAACGCCTTCTACGAGGCCGGCGCCGAGTACCAGCTCTCCAAGATCGGCCGCAACTTCATCGCCGGTCTGCTGCGGCACGCTCCCGAGATCACCGCGGTCACGAACCAGTTCGTGAACTCGTACAAGCGTCTCTGGGGCGGCGACGAGGCCCCGAGCTTCGTCTGCTGGGGCCACAACAACCGCTCGGCGCTCGTGCGCGTGCCGCTGTACAAGCCCAACAAGGGCCAGTCCTCGCGCATCGAGTACCGCGCGATCGACTCGGCGGCGAACCCGTACCTGTCGTACTCGCTGCTGCTCGCCGCGGGCCTCAAGGGCATCGAGGAGAACTACGAGCTGCCGCCCGAGGCGGAGGACAACGTCTGGAGCCTCACCGACGCCGAGCGCAAGGCCCTGGGCTACGACCCGCTGCCCGCGTCGCTCGACCGCGCCATCTCGCTGATGGAGGAGTCGGAGCTCGTCGCCGAGACCCTCGGCGAGCAGGTCTTCAACTACGTGCTGCTGAACAAGCGGCAGGAGTGGAAGGCCTACCGCGCGCAGGTCACGCCGTTCGAGTTGCAGTCGAACCTGGAGATGCTCTGAGCTGACGGGACTGCGTTGACGGTCCGGCCTGCGGCCGGCACCTAGTCCCGTCGTTCTGTCGGCCCGTCGTCCCGCCGAAAGATGATCTGGTAGCACCATGCCGCGTTCGCAGAACTCCCTCACCGAGCTCGCCCGGGTCGGCTTCGCCCGGCTCGGCTGGGCCGCGGACGAGCTGCGCGCGCTGACCGAGTCGACCGGGGTCGGGACGGATGCGCTGCTGGGGTCGTTCCAGACCGCAGCCGACCCCGACCTGGCGCTGGCCGGCATCCTGAAGCTGCAGCAGCGGTCGCCCGAGGTCGCGCTGACGACCCTGCAGGACGACGCCCTGCGCACCCGCGTCGCCCGGGTGTTCGGCGCCTCGGAGGGTCTCGCCGACTTCTTCTGCCGCCATCCGCGTCAGCTGGCCGAGCTCGGAACCGATCGCCTCGAACTGCCGACCGCCGAAGGCGCCCGGGACGAGATGCTCGACTCGGTCGGTGCGGTCGACGGCTTCTCGACCCTCGTCGGTGAGGATGCCTGGACCGCGCTGCGTGTGCGGTACCGCACCCTGCTGGCCGTCGTGACCGCGTTCGACCTCGAGCAGGGCAATCCGGTCGCCGGGCTCGACGGCGTGGCGCTGGCCCTCGCCGATCTCGCCGCCGCGGCTCTCGAGGCGAGCCTGGCCGTCGCCCGCACCCAGCTCTCGACCAAGGGCCACGGCCTCTGGCACTTCCCGGTCGCCGAGGTCGCGGCGACGCGCTTCGCCGTGATCGGCATGGGGAAGGCGGGGGCGGGCGAGCTCAACTACGTCAGCGACGTCGACGTCATCTTCGTGGCGGAGGGGTCAGAGGGCGTGGGGGATGCGGAGGGACTTCCCTCCAGCACCGCGATCGAGATCGGCACCCGCCTCGCGATGGTGCTGATGCGCGGGATCAGCGAATCCGGGATCGAGCCCGGCCTCTGGGAGGTCGACCCGAACCTCCGGCCCGAGGGCAAGGCGGGGGCGCTCGTGCGATCGCTCGAGTCGCACGCCGCCTACTACGACCGGTGGGCGAAGAACTGGGAGTTCCAGGCGCTGCTCAAGGCACGGCCGATGGCCGGCGACCTCGCGCTCGGCGAGGACTACACGCGGATCGTCGCCCCGAAGGTCTGGTCGAGCGCCTCGCGCGAGAACTTCGTCGAGTCGGTGCAGCGGATGCGCGAGCGCGTCACCTCGAACATCAAGGCCTCAGACGTGGAGTACCAGCTGAAGCTCGGCCCCGGCGGCCTCCGCGACATCGAGTTCACGGTGCAGCTGCTGCAGCTCGTGCACGGCCAGGTGGATGAGACGGTTCGGCAGCGCGGCACCCTCGCCGCCCTGGGCGCGCTGGCCGACGGCGGGTACATCGGCCGGGTCGAGTCGGTGGAGTTCGCCCAGGACTACCGCGTGCTGCGCCTGCTCGAGCACCGGATGCAGCTGCGGCACCTGACCCGCACGCACCTGATGCCGCGCGACGAGTCGGAGCAGCGCGTGCTGGCCCGGGGGAGCGGCCTCGCCTCCAGCGCCCAGGACCTCATCACGCGCTGGAGCGACATCAAGGTGCGGGTGCGGAGCCTGCACGAGCGGCTGTTCTACCGCCCGCTCCTGGCTGCGGTCGCCGCGCTCTCGCCGGACGAGCAGGCGCTGACCAGTGCGCAGGCCGAGGCTCGGCTCGCGGCGATCGGCTTCCTCAACCCGGCCGGGGCGCTCAACCACATCCGGGCGATGACCGCGGGGGTCTCCCGGCGGGCCGCCATCCAGCGCACCCTGCTCCCCGTGATGCTGCAATGGTTCGCGAACGGCGCCGACCCCGACTACGGGCTGCTGGCGTTCCGGCGGCTCTCGGACACGCTGGGCGAGACCTACTGGTTCCTGCGGATGCTCCGCGACTCCTCGGGTGCCGCCGCACGCCTGACGCAGGTGCTGTCGGGCTCGCGGTTCGTGGGGGAGCTGCTGGAGCGCATCCCGGAGGCCGCCGCCTGGCTCGAGAACGACGAGGAGCTGCGGCCGCGCGCCCTGGCCGTGCTCGAGGACGAGACGCGCGCGATCGTCGCCCGGCACGAGTCGCCGGATGCTGCGGCGATGGCCCTCCGCACGGCCCGCCGCCGCGAGGTGCTGCGGCTGGCGATCTCGTCGATCCTCGGGATGTGCACCGTCGAGGAGCTCGGCCTCGCGCTCACCGACATCACGACCGTGCACCTGCAGGGCACGCTCAGCGTCATCCGTCAGTCGGCCGCGCCCGCCTCGGGCGACGGCATCGAGTTCGCGATCATCGGCATGGGGCGGTACGGCGGCGGCGAGCTCGGCTTCGGGTCGGACGCCGACGTGCTCTACGTCTACCGCGCCGTGCGGGTCGACAAGGCGACCGCCCAGTCGGTGGCGCAGTTCATCGTGAACGAGCTGAACCGCCTGACCGAGGATGCGCGCCTGCCGCTCGACCTCGACATCGACCTGCGGCCCGAGGGCAAGAACGGCCCGGCCGTGCGCTCGCTCGAGTCGTACGCGAACTACTACGAGCGCTGGTCGCTGACCTGGGAGGCGCAGGCGCTGCTCCGTGCGAACGGGGTGGCCGGCGACCGAGCCCTGATCGAGGATTTCCACGCCCTGGCCGACACCGTGCGGTACCCGGCGGCCATCTCGGAGACCGAGGTGCGCGAGGTCAAGCGGATCAAGGCGCGCGTCGAGAAGGAGCGCCTGCCTCAGGGCGCAGACCCGGCGCGGCACCTGAAGCTCGGCCGTGGGTCGCTGAGCGACGTCGAGTGGTACGTGCAATTGCTGCAGCTGCAGTACGCCCTGCGCATCCCGGGACTCCGCACGACGTCGACGCTCGACGCCCTCGCGGCGGCCGAGGATGCGGGCCTGATCAACCACGACGACGCCCGCAAGCTGCGGGAGGCCTGGCTCTTCGCCTCGCGCGCCCGGTCGGCGATGACGCTCTGGACCAACAAGACCTCGGACGTGCTGCCCGCGGACCGCCGCCAGCTCGAAGGGGTGGCGCGCCTGCTCGAGTACCCGCCCGGCTCGGCCACCCGCCTCGAGGAGGACTACCTCGGCGTCACCCGTCGCTCCCGCACGGTCTTCGACCGCCTCTTCTACGGGCAGTAGTTGTTTCCGCGCCGCCGCCTCTGCGGCGCGGGCGACATGTTCGCGTGCCGTCGCGAGGCCCGGCCTGCGGTCGCGCCTCGCGGCGACGCGCTCACCCTGGGTCGTGTCACGTACAGCCCGTCACCTCCCAGCCAGTCCCGCGAGCCGTCACAAATCGCCCCATAGAGTGGGCGGAAGGGCGGTTTGTGACGGCTCACCCGAGACGGGCCGTGCTCGAGACGACCCAGGGTGAGTGCGCGGCCGCGTGAGCGACCGCACGAGAACATGTGGCCCGCGCCGCAGAGGCGGCGGCGCGGACGCAGAAGGCCGCATCCCCGTCGGGGATACGGCCTTTTGCGCGACTAACAGCTACACGCCGTAGTAGAGCTCGTACTGATGAGGTCTACCCGTGAGCGCTTGTAGATGAGCGCCTCCCTTGTGATTGCTGGGATCTGGTGACTGTAAGAGATTGGCCGTCGTCGTCGGGTTTCGGGGATTCTGCGGACTTTTTGCGGACCTGGCGGGGTCTTGGTCTAAGGACCAACATGTCACCCGGCGCTTTGGGCCTCTCCCACGAGCGTGAGGTCAGGACGGACTTGAGGCACCTCCAGCCGGGTGGCAGATCTCTTCATCGCGGCCTCCATTCTTGTCCTGCTGTCGCGGCTCTTGTAGACGCGGGTCATTTCGAAGGACGAATGTCCGACCATCTCGCGGATTAGGTCTTCAGGGACGTCAGCTTCGTACAGCATGTCGACCGCCGTGTGGCGAGCGTCGTGGAAGCGAACCTGACGAACGCCAGCCCGGTCGAGTAGCTCGTGCCACATGTCGGAGTGCACCCGGGGGTCGATGGGGGAGCCGTCTGATCGATGCCACACGAGATCATGGGGATTGTCCCCGCAATCTCGCGCGATGTGTTCATCGAGAAGTTCGCCGAATCGTCCGACTGCTGGAACTAAGCGCCAGCCCGCCCGCGACTTGGGGCGGCTGAGCCATAGGCCTCCAGTCAGATTGTGCGATTCCCAGTCGGCCGGGGCGGGGACCTTCCGCTGCGGGCACTCTGCACCTCGAGTTGCGCCGCAGTGTGTGTCGCAGCCGTGTCGCCAAGAGAGTCTTTGCAACTGCCACGAGATCTCGATAAACCCGTGGTCTACGAAGCCGCGTTGCAGCCCGAGCAATTCGCCTTGCCGAGCGCCTGTGAACAGAGCCGCGTACCAGAGCGAAGCAAGATCACTATGTTCGGCCTCGCGTAACACCTGGTGACACTCTGGAAGCGTTAGAGCTTGCTGAGGGCTCCGAGACTTACGTGGCGCTGGCACTAGCTTTGCCACGTTCACATCGACCAGTTCGTCTCGCTGCGCTGCCGTGAGCGCCACGGACAGCACCCGGTGAGCTTGATTTGCTGTAGTAGCGGAGAGCCCCGACTTGACTATGGCCGTGGCCATCCCTCTCACGTCTCGAGCTCGAAGATTTCGCAGTGGGATGTGCCCAATCGCCGGCACGATTTGGCGCGCAACCACGCTCGAATATCCCGAGAAAGTCTTCGGCCGCACGACCTCAGATGCAATGTCAGATAGCCACTCAGAAAGCCAGTCTTCGACCGTCAGTGCCGCAAGCTCTTCCCGGAAGGGGCGGTGGACTCTTTGTACCGGCGAGACGATTGGGTTCTCGCGCAGATAGTTGCGCACTTTCGCGAGGGCGGTGTCTCTATCCTTCGATCTGAATACCTTCCGTTGACGTTGTCCATCTCTTGAGGGCAGTTCAAACACCGCAGTCCAGAGACCTCGTGAATTCAAAAAAATCGACCCCGTGCCGCGCTCTCTTCTAGTCATGGCGCCGACGCTATGTGCCCTGCATTCACGGGGCAAGAGGCTATTTCGAGCCCGCAACCCCGTATGGCTTGCGGTTCTGGCCGTACGGCGTTAGGCCGGCCGCGCGCGCAGCGCGCGCTCCGAGAAGAGGAGCACCGTGGGCGGCCTGGGGGTGCCGGCGGCGAACGTGAGGCCTGCGGCGCGCTGATCTGCGCGAGCGGATGCGCGGTTGTCTCTTTAGACGTGCGGTCTAGGAGTAGACGCCGACCATTCGACCCGCACTATGCTCGACGGATGCGTAAGGTTGCCCGCCGGGGGCTAATTCCACTCGTCATCGTCGCTTCTCTCGCGGGGTGCGCCTCGCAGAGCCCCTACGTATCGGAGGTGCGTTCGTCATTGAACGTGCCCGCGTCCGTCACAGACGATCAACTAGAGCAGGCACGCACGACCATCTGTGATGCAGTCTCGGAAGGCACCTCGACCGGGGACATGGGCACCTACCTTGACGCTGTCGGCAACTTCGCGGAGCCGTTCGACGATGAGGGCAAGGTTCTGGACGTCGCGCAACACCACTGCGACGATTAGAAAAGAGTGGGGCGGGAGAGGCAATCCCCGGCGCGGCCGCCCAGTGACGAGTTCACACCTCCAAGTGCCAGGTTGTCGCATTCAGCGAACGCTCCGGTCACCGCGCTTTGGGTGAAGCGGACTGTGCGAGGATCACGGCAGGTCTGCTGCAATAAGCTTCCGGCATGCCTAGCGCTGACGAGACACGCCCCGAGCTCCCAGAGCAATACGAGGTTCCCGCTGCTCGCTTCGACGCTCAGCACAAGCAAGACGCCAAGCTCGCCCGCGGCCCGCTGAGCCGTGGCGCGCGATACAGCATCGCCATATTGGTGGCGGCCGTCCTAAGCGGGACCGGGTTCTTCCTCAGCAACCAATTTGCGTTGCTGACTCGATTCTGCGTCGGTAGCTCGTTCGAATGCGTAGGAATCCAGGAGACGCCCGCCTCCAACCTATTCGCGGGAGTCGGCTACGTGGGCCTGGCCGTCGTGACCGCCATGATCATTGCTTACATTGTTCGGTCCGGGCGTGACCGATGAGCATTCGGCTTCCCGCTGCATTCGTTGGTGACTCAGTCGGTCTCATAGCCCCCCTGTGACAACCGTTTGGCGTGTTGTCGGTCGTCCTGCTTACGATCGTCCTGCGCGGGCCGGCGCGCTCCTGAGAGAGGAGCACCCGTGGCCGACTGGCACCCCATCCACACCGTCCGCGCGCACTCCTGGATCTTCCCGAGGCCTGGCACCGACGAGCCCCTCGCCGAGATCCGCCACCTCCCCGTGAAGGTCGGCGACCGCCGCGTGTGGACCTTCAGAGCGGTCACCTGGGCTGAGCCGCGCGAGCTCATCGGCGCCGGGTACTTCGACACCCTCCGCGACGCGGCATTCGCCTGCCATCGCTACGCCCTTCACGTCGCGATTCGGCCGCAGCTAAACGAGACGATCCGGTGAGTAGAGTCGAGCGCATGATCGTGCGCGGCGTGACCCAGAAGGACGGCGAAGAGGAGCCGTTCGTCGAGATCGTCGTCGAAGCGGCGGACTACTTCGCGGGCAAGGCCGAGGTCCTTCGACGGCTCCCGGAAGGCTGGACCCTCATCCACCACCGGAAGGAGTGACGTGCTGTTCCTCGCGCGCGGCATCGAAGACGACCACTACTGGGTCGTGCGCGAGATCGACGGGGCCCTCGTCGAGACGCCGTGGCGAGTCGAGCACGAGACAGCCGGCTACGTCCTGAGCCACGCCGACGACGCCTCGCAGTCGCGGCGTGGGTTCGAGCTGGGCGCGTTCGAGACTGCGGAGCAAGCCATCGCCGCCCTAAAGGACAGCGGCTTGTTCTAGCAGAAGAGCAGGGAACTCGCGGTCGACCAGTGGGCCGAGGTGTGTTAATGTCGGGCTAAAGGTCCCACCCCGCTGATAAGAACCCCTGGGTTCTGCCGAGAGGCTAGGCGGGGTGGTCATTTTCTACCAGTAGCGTGTGTGCCCGCGCTGGAAGATGTCGAACGTCGTGTGCTTGCCGGGCAGCTTCTTCAGCCAGGAATCGTCCTTCGACTCGAGGCTCCTAAATAGAGACCAGGCGTAGTAATCGGCGATCTGCCCGTTGAGGTCCTCCTTGACCGGTTTGAACATGATGTAGTGAGAACGTCCTATCGCGTTCAGCGACGGCTTCACGGCCTTGATGAACGCGGACCTGTGCTTCGCCGACAAGGCCGAATCAAACATCAGGATGATGGGCTCCGCCATGGGATTCACTGCCTTCAGCAGGTACTTCGCCAACGCCCCGCCTATCAGGGAGTAGAAGACTTCCGGCGCATGCTTGGAAGGGTGAGCAAGGTGCTTGTCGGCGTAAATGCTGTGCACCTGGCATCCGTGCCCATTGCAAAGCGATTCGATTACACGGTTGCGTGTTCCCGCGGAGTTCTGGGTGGCGTGGAACGGGATCTGATCAGCGAGTCCTCGTCCGAGGAACTCGTATTTGAGTGCAGCCAGCCTGGACGCACACTCGGCGGGGTCGACCGTCAGGAAGGCTGAAAGGACGTAATGGTCCGTGCCGGACCCGGTGAAGTCGAGGTTCCCTGACTCGTCGATGAAGACGTACAGGGGAAGCGTGGGATGGATCGGTGAGCCCTTCTCGACAGCAGTGAACAGATACTATTCGACGCACGACGAAAGAGCCCCCGCGACCCTCTCCGAAGAGACGGCCACAGGGGCTTGGCTTAGGTCACCGCCAGTCGGTAGAGCCGGCCTTCGGCTCGAGGTGACGCGCGAGATCGACGACGGCCTCGGAGAATCGTGACTCACCGGTGGTGATTCGATTGAGCTCTTGCCCGATCGACAGCAAGGCGTAGACCTTCGCCGCTTCGATCTTCTGATCAACCGTCACGATGTCTTCGTCGCGGGGCATCATGTCTCCGGCTGCGTGCCAGGGGTATTCCATGCTCACTACTCACTCCTCTTATCCGTCCCGCCGAGCCGACGGGTGGACCTACCGTATCTGCACCGGCCGACATCCTCGGAACGACGAAAGACCCCCTCGAAGCCGACCCGAAGGCCAGCCCCGAGGGGGTCACTATTGCAGTTCCGCACCGACATGATGCGCCCGGGGTAGGGAAGAATCCATTATCCGCCTGGGTGCGGATGCCCGGTGGTTAGTGTCGCTGGCTCCGATCAGATAACCGCAGCGAGCCCGTCCGGAGTGATTGAGGCTGAAGAGATGTAGAACTCCGAAAACGTCGGCCCAAGCGGAGGCCGGCCTCGGAGCTCGAATAGGCGATCCTGGTCGGATGACCGCATCCCGTGCGCCCACATGAAAAGACTCGCGCCCGCTGGTCGGGCCGCGAGAACCATAGCGTCTTGATTGACAGGGCGGTCGCTGAGATGGCGCAAGATGGAGGGACTTCCGACCCCAGGAGAGTCTGCAAGTTGCAGACGCTCGAGGCCGACAACGGTGGCCGTGACTACTGCTTCAAGCGAGTCAGCATCTTCGGGAGCTACGACCCCCACCGACGCGTCGATGGGTGCCCAAACACAGTTCTGTTGGGCTTCTACCGCCACACCAATCATGAAGGGTTGCGCTTGGCGCAGGATCGCGTCGTAGATGGCGTGGTGGAAACGAATCTGATTCGAGGTCATCCCCGTCACGAGGCGCGCGTAGTAGGCCCCGTCGTCGTTCTTCCCTAACGGCGTCCGCGATGCGATGAGCAGACCGGCAAGGTACTCCTGCTGGACGTCATCCGATATCCAGGAACCTTCGTTGAGTACCTCGTAGAACACCCGAGGCGGCACGCTCTGACCGTCGTCGGGTGCGTCCGCCCCTACGCGACGGGCCACCTTCTCTCCGATGGAGAGCACGTTGTCCATGCGGCTTTTCGTCCACTCGCCGAATGACGCCCCGACCGCTTTTATGGCGGGGCCTGCGACCCAATAGAGGCCGAGGGCCCCTGCTCCGAATGTGAGGTTGTCGCCAGCCATTCCGAGCAGTTCGAGGCCGTCGCTCAACGGTTTTCCAGGTGAGTGCGGGCCCGCTGCATGGCGCTGCGTAGACGGTCGAGGTGGCGCTGGTGCAGCTTGTGAAGCCGTTCAGCACGCCACGCGTGCCAGCGGATAGAGACTTCCGCGTCGATCCAAGATGTGAGCATGCTCATGAGAGAAGTATTCACCCCCTCTGCAAAGAATGAAGACCCTCGATGAGGGCACCTGGCCGGCACCCGTTCTGAAGCTATGCAGCTAGACCGAGGGCAGTAAGATCGTAGATCGTTGGCAGAGCCAGGTCATAGGTGCCCACGACAGCCGGAACAATCGCCTGTAGTTGACCGTTCGTTGCGCCGGCGGGAACCGTGAAGTACACGAGCTGAGTCGAGTCCGGGATCTGAGGACCCGTCCCGGACGGGCCCTTCAGGGGGATGGTCAGATCGACAACGTTCGCGCCGTGGTACGTCGAGTAGATCAAGCGGAATGCCCCACCGCCCTGCCCCGTGCGGGAGCGGAGGACGCACATCATCTTGTGTCCGGGCACCACGAGTTACATGTTGTTCGAGTAGTAGAGCGTGGTTGCTGCGGTTGATGAGACGGTCCAGCGCTGCCAGTTGAATCCGCTGCCGCTGTCGAGTAATCCCGATGGGACGATGCTGGCGGCCGCGGATGTGGCGGTGAGGCCAACGGCAAGTCCTGAAGATGGGGTGCCGCCCCATACTTCCGTCGGTCGCATCTCGGTATGTACCGTGCTGTTGAGCGCTCTGAAGCACGAAGAAGCCCCCGCAGCACTCCGTGAAGGCGACGGGGATGGTTGGCCGACAGTGATTTGGATGGAGTGGGAAGCAATCGAGTAGCCACTCCGACAGGTAGGCATGCTACCCAGGTAGGACAGACTGGCCGGTATTCGTCCAGGCACGCGATGCATGCGTGTGCAAGCTTCGTGGTCGCCCATCCCGTCGAGCCCCGGAAACAGACTCAACTCGATATTCGATGAGGTCGGCGTGCTGAGCGGAGTCCAGAATCACCGCTGGCATCGGGAATTCAAGCACTCCGCCCGGCTGTACGACGACAGGCAGCGCTGGGTACTCGATGACCCGCCCACCCAGAATCACCAAACCCGTTGGATACAAGAGGAGGCCTGCCCGATTGATCGCGCCGGCTCTCGTAAGGCATAGCGGGAGTCTTCCCACGTTGTAGACGACTAGTACGTGCCCGTAGGCCTCGTCGCCAGGCCCGGCAGATTCATAGACGTCAAGCACCGGTTTCGCGCGTGCGGAAAGTGAATGGACCAGTGCAACCAGAGCCACCGCAAGCGCGCCTGCTGAAAGCCCGACTGTCACGATCTCCAATGAACTCACCCCTTTGATTACGCGGGAACGTATCTGCTGGTCCCGTTTCTAGTTTGCCGGCGTCGGGCACGTCAATTCTGGCCTAGTGGGACACTGCCACAGACCGTCTGCCATGGCGTTGTCATCAGTCGTCACCACACACAAGCCGCCCATATCCTATTGATGCCCCGGTTCCATTCACCCCTGACCAAGCAGTCGGGCCCGACAACAACATGAATTTTGCAGTGCAAATGCCAGGCGAGATCGACGGCACCCTCGTCGAGACACCCTGGCGTGTCGAGCACGAAGCCGACGGGTGCAGGCTCAGCCACGCCGACGACGCTGACGAGACGCGGCAGGTTTACGCGCTCGGGGCGTTCCTCACCGCCGAGGACGCCGTCGACGCTCTGCGGCGCGCTTTCGACCTCTGAGCGCGCACATGCAGCATCGTGGCGGGCTACCCGACCGAGACGAGCTGAGAAGCGCGCTCCGCAGGCTCTTCTCTTCCATAACGTAGAGCCCCAGGCCGGCCAGTGAAGGCCGAACCTGGGGCTCAAGGGTCGCTACTCTTCCCCAAGCTTCTCGAGCACGGGGAAATAGGCACCAAACTCTGGTCGCGGGGTGAATGCATCCATCCGCCAGATCGACGATTCAAACTTATTTCCGCCCACGTCGGTGATGAGTTCAAGCTCCAAGAGCTTGTTCATGTCGCGACGGAAGAGCCGATCGGTGGTGCCGTCGTACATCTCTGCGATCGCGGGGGTGAGATACCGGATCTCCTTGCGGGTGAGCGGCTTGGAATCCGGCATCGCGAGCACGACCGCGCGACGTCGACGCGCGATGTCGGTGGATGGTTCGGCTTGGAACCTCTCGTGGACGTAATTGATCCAGGCGACGCGACGCTGTTGCGCTTGCACGGTGCGGACCTGCTCGCGCAGCTGATCACGGAACCCGAGAGCGCTATAGGCGATGAATCCCGCCACGTCATTCGCCTTCGAGGCAGCGTCGAGGCGCTCGTAGTAGCGAGTTCTGGTCCGGTTGTAGTAGTCCGACAGGAGATTGGTGCTGATCCACGGGACAAGCCCGCTGTGGGCGAGGATCGCGCACTCGATGAGTCGAGCTGCGCGGCCATTGCCATCGCCAAACGGGTGAATCCATGCGATGTACAGATGAGAGAGAGTGGCCGCGAAGAAGGTGAGAAAGAATGCTTCGTCGGTGCTGGTTACGGCTGCGCGGCGTGCGTCGGACATGATCTCGTTGACCCACCGGCAAAGTTCCTCCATGAGGTACGGAACGTCTTCTGCTGGGGCGCCGCGATAATTTCCAACCACGATCGGAATGTCTCGGTATTCGCCCGGTGAAACGTGGTCCGGAACCTCGAGGTCTTTGAGCAGCGCGGCGTGCTTCGCTTTGATCCATTCGGGCGTGAGCTCGAAATCGTCGCCTCTACCTTCGTTGACCTCCTGACGGATAGTTTGCAATGCATCGAGTACGTTGCGCACCTCTTGCTCGAGGTACTGCTGAGACTCGGGCAGACGACGCTTATTGACAAAGATCTCTTCTACTTCATCTTCACTGAGCGTGTTGCCCTCGATAGCAGCCGATGCCAGGGCTCCGCGTCGCATGTAAACGCCAGCAAGATCCCAAGCAACACGCGGCTGAAGAGGAGTTCCGACCAGATGCTGACACTTCGAATATGCCTCGCCGAGATGAGCCCAAGTGATGTGTCGGAGAGCGTCCGTCTGGAAGTTGTAGGTAAGCCAAGGGTGGGAGTCCACATATGTGCGGTCAGTGGTGAACATAGCCGAACCATACACTAAATACCCCCTTGTTTTGTCCAAGAGATTGTCCGGTACGCTGTCCGCGTAGTGCAACCAGAAGAAGCCCCCGCGGCCTTCTTCTTTGAGAGGGCGACGGGGGCTTGCTGTTGCAGTTCCGCACCGACATGATGCGCCCGGGGTTGGGATGAATCCAGTATCCGCCCGCGGGAGTGGTGGTGCACTTACCTTGTTGATGGTGACGTTCAGTCACCATCGAGCGTGGCGCGGATCTGACCACGTTTGCTGTAGACCCGCTTTCCGGTGGCGAGGTCAACGAAGACACGGAGCTCTCGCACGTCTTTGCCCTTCGCATGCTGAGCGATCGCTGCAGATCGCACGTAGAAGGTCGCCCTTGTTCCCGCTTCCAGCATGTGCGGCAGCGCCGGGTTCGGCATGTGGGGATCGGGGGCGACGCCGACGAGCTTGCCGCCATCGGGTAGCTCAACGGCCCAGCCTGTCACCTGCACGGGTGCCGCGCCCGTGTTGCGGACCTCAATGCCTACGTACGGCCCGAGTGCCGCTTCATCCGTGAAGCGCCACATGCCCGAAGCTGCCGTCACCCGCACCCGGTGGGCGCCCCGCGTGCGGACAACGATCTGCCAGACCAGCGCCGCGATTCCAGTAGCGGCACCGATGGCGGCGACCACGAGGCTCACGATCGAAAGGATGAACGCCGGCAGCGCGTAGGGGTCGGGTTCCATGGCGAGACTCTACCAACGACGAAAGACCCCCTCGAAGCCGACCCGAAGGCCAGCCCCGAGGGGGTCTGAGGTGGTGCAGTATTCCGGTCTTTAGTTGCGTGTGCACCGCCCACTTGGCCAGACTCGTGGTCATGTCACGAGAGCCCAGCTCAGAAGAGGTGAAGCGCTACTCAGAGATCCTCGCGGACGTAAAGGTGCGGCTGCGCCTCGCCGCGATCTTCTTCGACGCGATCGAACCGGACCGGCTCAACGTCGAGGTAGCGGCGCTCCAGCTGCGGATTGCCCTTGAGAGCATCGCGCTTGGCTCGCTCGTGTCGAATGCCTCCATGATGGACGAAATGCGGGGTGCTATCGAGAAGAAGGACCCGGAGCAGGCTCGCAAGTTGCTGCGGAAGGTGAACCGTCACTACTGGCCGACCCCGGTCACGAAGACCTACATAGGCCCCGGCACATCGTCCAGCCGACTTGAGGATGTGCCAGAAGGCTTCGTGCGCGAGGAGGACTACGGACGATGGCTCGGCAAGACCAGCGAGTGGCTTCACGGGCGAAGCACCTGGAAGCCCCCGCTCGATGTGAGCCGGGGCATCTCGGATATGCGGCAGCTCCACAACCAACTCGTTCGACTCCTCGACAACCACATCGTTCGCCTGGCGAACTCGACGTGGATGATGACGGGGCAAATGGATAGTTCGCCTACAGGCTTGCACGCGCAGGGAGAGGGCACAGTCCAAGTTGCTCTATTCGAGCGACGAGGCGATGCCCCCTAACCGCGTGTTTCTCTCAGGGCGTTTCGTAGTACGTCTTCTGGTTGGCCTCACCAGCGTGCCGCGCCGTATCGCTGAGCGCGCCCGGGAAGATGACGAGCTCGGCGATGTTCCCCGGCGCGCTGCTCCCCGCAGAGCCCGCGAAGGCGAAGAACGACGACAGGCCGCCGCTTCGGCTGACTGCGCCGATCGCGCCTACGTCCGGGTTTAGCGTCCCCGTGCGGGTGTAGCTGTTCGACTGCCCCGCGGCCGCGTCGACGTACGTAGCGAACGCTGATCCTGTGTCCACGGCGGAGAACTGATGCTGAACTGGGCTGAGTGAAGCATCGAACCCGGCCGGACCAGCAGTGCTCACGTTGATGATCGTGGCGTTCGCCGCGTTTCGAATGAAGCGGGTGAGGACGCCGGAACCAGCCACGAGCGGCGAGTACTGCGAGGCGGTCTCATCGCTCCTGTTCTCGGAGAAGATCCGGCCCTGACCACCGTTGGCGACCAGCAGGTAGGTGGCCGATCCGAGAGCGTAAGCGAGGGCGGCGCCCACGAGCGCGCGCGTGCCGTCGAACTGCGGCCCCTTCGTAATGAGCGCCCCGGCCGTAAACAGCGGCGGCTGAGCGGCAGCGGTAGGGGCGGTGAAGTGGTGCGCGCCGGCGGACTGGTCGTACCACTTCACGACATACCCGCCCGCACCAGCAAGCCAGGCGATGGCGGTCGCGTCGTCGGGGTTGCTCCCTACGAAGCCGATGTCCATTTCTGCGTTGTCGCTCGAGCGGCGGAGCCGGTACGCGGGTCCGCTGTAGCCGGCGACAACCTTCCGTCGGGAGAACGCCAGCGCCGGAGCTACACCGACTGCAGTGGACAGCAGCGGGGATGCGATGGTGCTGATCGTCTGGGTGGCAGAGTAGGCGCCGGTCCCGATCGCGTTGACGGCGGCGATCTGCACGTCATACTGGGTCCCATCGGCAAGGGAGGCGATCGTGGCCGTGAGCAACGCGGTGGCTGGCCCTGTGAGCCATGCGGTGTCGCCGGTCTTCCGGTAGCGCATCTGGTAGCTGATCGCGCCGGTGGACGGGTTCCACGCGGCGTCCGCGGTGCTCTTGGTCGCGTTCGACAGGGCGAGCCCGGTCGGCGCGGCTGGCACCGTGTCGGCTGCGGGGGGAAGCCAGCCGAGTTCGATCATCCGCTCGTAGATCAGGCGCGCGTAGATGCCGAGTGCTGCGGTCGTGAGGTGGATGCCGTCGATGCGGAGCTGGTGCGGGATGTTCCCGGCTGCGATGTCGGAGAGGTCTTCCGCGTCGGGGGTGAGTCCGGCGTCGGCGAGGCCGTAGCTGATCAGGTAGGAGCGGACGTCGATGACTCGGCGTCCGTAGGTGGCGATCAGCTGGCCGATCAGCGCGGTCTTCGCGGCCGAGGGAGACCCGACCGGGGTGGTGATCAGGAACCGCTTGGACGCCGAGGTGAGCGCGTTCTCGGCGGCCTTGAGGTCGGCGAGCCCGCGAGTGGTCCACCACGTCTCGGAGATGTAGTTCTCGAGGAAGTCCCACACCTGGATGTCGTTCTTGTCCGCGTCGGCGGTCGCCCAGTAGAACGCGGACGGTCGTGTCGCGGCGATGGCCGTGCCGGCGGTGGTGCGGGTGAAGGTGTAGTAGTCGTCCGAGAGGTGCGTGGTCGGGTTGCCGGACGGCTTCACGATCGCGAGAGTGCCCGGGATGCGCTTCGCACCGACCACCAACGTTCCGGTCACAGACGTCGGACCCTGAAGAAGGGGCCAAGAGAACCCATCGCCGATCACCGAGAGCGCGACCGTCACGGGCGTCGCAGTGGCCGAGATCTCGCCGCCTGCCGGGAGCGCCTGGTAAGGGAGCCCGCCCTGGCGAGCGACGATCCCGATAGAGGATTCTCCGCCGATCCCTCGGTTCTTGACCGTGCGCCCGGAGAGAGCGGACAGTTGCGCCGGCCACGGGGTCTGACCGCCGACTCCCTGAGTGATGGAGGTGCCGTAAGGAGTGATCGCTGGCCCGGCAGTGATCAGGCCAGATGCCGCAGCGGCCACCGCGTCATCCACTCGAGCGACGATGGTGCTGTCGTTCGCGATTGCCTCGGAAACAAGTGGCCCGACCGACTGCTGAATCGTGGAGTTAAGTGCATCTCGTGAGGGCCCGGCGCCGGTGAGCATCCCGGCGACCTGGGCGTTGTTCGTGCCACCGAACGCTGCCGCTTCGTCACGTGCCTGCTGGGCGTCGTCGACCAGGCCGGCGGTCTCATCTCGGAGCTCGCGGGTCTGCTCGAGGAACGTGGGCCCGAACTCGGGCGGTTCCACGACGTCGACGAGGAGGATCGATGCCGAGTCCGTCCACTCCACGGTTGCAGCAGCACCCGGCTTGAACTGGAACGCCTGCGGGCCGGCGCCCCCAACGACACCGCCGCGCCCGTTCGTGAAGACGTGACGGACCACCCACGAGACCGTGGTGCCGTCCGACGCCGTGTCCTCCAACCCCGTGACGGTGACCTCACCATTGACGAACTCGAAGTTCTTCGCGATCGGCCAGTTCACCGTCGAGTCCTTCGCGAACTCGAACGCCGGATACACCTCGACGTAGGAACGCTCGGTCGGGGCGACACCCGGGCCGATCGTGGAACTGAAGTGGATAGCGTGCACGGTCACAGGAGGCCGCCTCTCAGGTCAGAAGGTTGGATCAGGCGGCGTGCTTGGCGCCGACGCGCTGTACGGCGCCGGCAGCACCAGTCGGCTTCCAGATACCGAAGTGCAGACCCACGGCGATCAGGAAGGAAGTCACGGCAAGCACCAGGCCGGTACCGAGGTCGTAAGAGGTTCCCGAGGTAATGGCATTCAGGAACTCCGTGCCGAGCCCGGTCACCGCGGCGAGGCCAGCGAGGATGATCGCCTTCACGCCCGGGTCGGTGACGACCTTGGTGACGAGGCCGACGATGAGCGGCAGGATCGTCGAGACGATTAGGCCAACGATGAGGACGGGAGGAAGGTCGAAAGTGATCATGTTCTACTCCAGGAGGTTGGGGTTGAGCTCGGGGTGACGTCGAATCCACTGAGGCGGAATCGTGTCTTCGACCTCGCGGATGTCGGCGGGGTCGAGGTTGGGGCCGCGCGGGTCGCCCTGCCACTGGTCGGCGATGGCGCGGAGGATGCGGGCAAAGGCGGAGGCGCGCTTGACTGCGGCGTTCTCGACCTCGTCGAGGCGCGTGTAAACGCGTTCGAGCTCGGTCTTCACTCGGGCGTCGATGCGGGTGTCGAGCGCGGACTTAGCGTCCGCCTTCGTCTTGCCGCGGGTGCCGAAGTAGGTCACGAGTCCGCCGAGGACGAGTGCTGCAGCGCCGACGAAGGCGATGACGATTTCCGGGGTCACTTCTGGGCTCCCTCAGCTCGACGCTCTTTCAGCTCCTCGCCGAGCAGATTGAGGCGGAAGAATGCCAGCGGCAGACCCCACGTGAGCATCCCGACCACGAACAGGTTCGGTGTTGCTGACTCGGAGAAGATCAGGATGGTCGTGACGTACCCGGCCACGAGGGCAACGAGCAAGATCTTCCCGACCATCTCGACGGGCCAGAGCCGGGGGAACGCTACGCCCGCCAGGCAGACTGTCGCGATGATCGTCATGAAGACGCCGAGGGTGTCGACCACGAAGGGAGCGAAAAGCCGGTTCAGGATGGTCGACCCGTACATGATGGCCTGCAACCCGGCGAAGATCGCGATGATGTCGTAGAGCGGCAACCACACCCGCTTCAGGTTGCGGTACTTCCACTCGTCCGGCGGGATGGCTCCGCGGGCCCAAATGGACGCAGCGATGAGTCTGCGCATCGTTCCCCCTCTCAGGGCTTGAGGGGGTTCAGGCCGCGGTCTGCAGCGGGATGATCGACTTGATCTGCTCGAGGAAGTTGGTCGTGACCGACTCGAGCTGCACCGTCTGCGACCCGCCATGGAGCGCGGCGAAAGCGACGAACTCGTTGCCGTGCACGGGGATGTAGAGCTTCTCGTCGGGGCGGTCGGGGAAGGCCCAGCGGAGGGTCTTCATGGCGACGCCGACCATGACGGCGCCCGCGTCGGAGACGGGGATCTCGCGCCAGGTGTCGCCCTCGAGGATGGCGAGGATGCCGGGGCGGTCGGTGTCGGCGTAGAGGATGGGGACGGACATGTCGTTCTCCAATGCAGTGGTGAGTGGTTTCGGTTCTTCGACGGGGACGGGTTCGAGCTCGGCGAGCGCGGTGATCCCGACGATGGGGTTCCCGCCGTAGTCCTCGGTCCAGCCGAGGTACCCACCGCGGCGAGCGCGTGTGATCGAGGCGATGCTCTGCGTCGACACGGATGCGGCACCGGCGTAGTCGGTGGTGCGGCACATGCCGTCTCCGAGGGAGATGACGATGTGGCCGGCGGTGTTGCCGGAGGGGCCGGTTTCCCAGTAGCAGGGGACGCCGGCGGGCGGGTACTCGTCGCCGGGGTGCTGGTGCTGGGAGTAGTAGTAACCGTCCTTCGCCTCGGTCCAGGCGCCGTTCGGCGGTCCGCCGTTGTTGCCGAGCTTCGACCCGGGGCGTCCCATGGCGAAGTCGACGAAGTCGAGGCAGAGCCCGGAGCCGCGCCAGCGCGTGGTGCTCATGGCTCGGGCGATTGATGCGGTGGGGTCGACGATTGTCATCGCGAGTTCCTCTCGGTTGCGGGCGTTACTGCATACCCATGGCGATGGCGAAGTTCACGCCGCGGACGCCGACGTCGTTGGTGGTGTCGACGCGGCGGGCGCGGACCTCGACGTAGCCGGCGTGGAGGGACCAGACCATGAAGTCGGAGACCTTGTCCCAGGCGATGTCGCCGGAGTACATCGGCGCCACGGTCACCCAGTCCGGCGTGACCCCTAGGGGGTGAGCAACGGAAACGATCGAGGCAGCATCCGTGGTCGCGGCCACCATCTTGCCCCACGTCACACCGCGCAGCTTCCACTGGGTGCCGTCCCACTGCCGGCGGAACGCGCCGTTGTCGGTGTCCTGCCACACCAGGCCGGGGAACTTCTCCGCGGTCGGCAGGGCGGCCCGCTCGCCGGCCGTACCGCCGCGGTGGGACCACCCCTGCTTCGCGAACTGGGCGACGTTCGTCAGCTGCTCGGGGCCGAGCATCGGGTCTGCGTTGTCGTAGTCGGGCATCAGCATTGCGTTGCTCCTATGCTCGCCAGCGGATCGTCAGAGCGCCGCTGTTTCCGTCGTTGGCGGCGGACCAGATGTGGTACCCGCCGTGGTTCGTGCCGAGGCCTCGAGCGGCGCCGGTCTTGAGCGCATCCCCGAACGAGTTCGGGAGCGCCTTGTCGCCCGTCCCGCCCGGGACAGCGACAGCGGACGTGATCGAGGGCGGGCCGCTTTTGTCGGTCATCGTATGAAGGCCGATCGTCGGGTTGCCGCCCTGCGTCTGCACCGAGTTCACGAACACCGACACGGACAGGATCTCCGCGTTGTCGGGGATTGTGTCGGCGATGCCCGAGTAGAAGAACGCACCGATGTTGCTGTCCGAGCTGTACACGCGCGGGTTGAACCAACGCGACCCATAAGACCCGGAGTCGAACGGGAAGAACGTCTCCTGCCGTTCCACAGGTCCTCCGTCGGAGGGAACCTCGATCGGGCCGGGCTCCTCTGCTTCGGATGCTGGTTCGCCGTTCACGACACCGGCGGACCAGTCGATGATGACCCGGTCGCCGATGACGAGCTCGTCCGCGGAACTCAGGTACGGGAGCCGGTAGAACGCCCCGTTGTCGCCGGTGATGAGGACCTGGCCTGCGTCCGGCGCTTCCGCGACGACACCCCACGGGGAGCGGGCGACGGGGCCGAGGCACACCGGCTGTCCACCGACGTAAAGGAGCCACGCTTCCCACCCAACGGTGGGCCAGCCAATGAGGGGGGCGTCCTGGGTGCCCCCATTGATGTTGAACCGCCCCGTCGCGTTGACGACGTCGATGCTGGTGCACATGGCGCGCGTGACGTTCGCGAGTTGCCTCTGCGCGCCCGCGTCGGCTTTCGCCTGATCGGTTGCTCTGGTCATCGGATCTCCGCGGCTGCCAGTTCGTACGTCCACGCCGACGTCGGGGTCAGCGGGGCGGTGATCTTCGTGATCTCTCCGTCGACCTCGCGGGTGATGATCCCGCCGGCCTTCTCCTGGGCGCGGACGTAGTCGCCGAGCTCGAGGTGCGGCTGCGGGAGGGCGGTGATCTTCACGATCTTCGACTGCCGGGTGGACACGCGAGCGAGGATCGAGTCGGCGGCGTCAGCGAGCTTCTGCTGCGTGTCCCATAGCGGAGACGAGATTTTGTAGACGCGCCGCCCGTAGGGTCCGGTGACGCGCAGCGGGTCGCCCGGGTCGAGGATCTCACGCACCACGAACATGTCGTTGCCGCCAACCGAAGACGACACCTTCACGCAGTTGTACAGCTCGCTGGTCAGGGAGTCGTCCATGTCGATGACACCCTCGAAGGTGAACACCGGCTCGGTCGCCGTCAGCCATGTGTCCTTCGGCCGGCCCGTGAGAGTGCCAAGCCGCGTCATATGAGGGACGCCGCCGAGATTCGCGAACAAGGTCGTGAGTGTGTTCATGCGCTTGTCGTCGTACGCAGTCAGCGACGACGGGATGGTCTGGTCCGGGAGCAGATCGGAGACGACGATCGGCATCTCCGCGACCCGCTGAATTTCTTTCCACGTCGAACCAAGGCTCTCCGGGCGCGGGTAGTCCGGATAGACGAAGTCGTTTCCTTCGATCTTCGCGAACCGGTCCTGCAGATCGATCTGCGCCGACCACCCGATGACCTGCGCGCGCGACGGGTAGAACTTGAAGTACTCCCGCATCGACGGGACCTTCTCGATCCGCAACTGCCCGATCGTGGTCGCCCACTCCTGGTTGCCCTTCCGGTCGATGCGGTCGATGCGCACCTCCTGCCCGTACGGGGCAAGGACATCGCCCTTCCCCTTCGGGATCAGCGAATCGGAGTCCTTCGCCAGGAACACATTCCCCGAGCACTGGATGACCTGGTCGCCGTTGAAGTTCAACGTGCCACCACGCTCCGCCAGCGGGACTTCACCGCGGGACTGGCCGTCGTAGAACGCGTACGCCCTGTACTCCGCCTTGTGGGACGTCTGCAGCAGGTCAACGAGCTCAGGATCGAGGTTCAGCACGTCACACTCCCGGGGGGTTACGGATCGCGTCGAGCCACGTCGGGTAGGCGTCGATCATGTCTTGCCACGTCGGGAACGCATCGATGTACCGCTGCCACGGCACGCCGGCCATGCCCGCCTCGGTGATCGGCGACAACTGGTCGCCCTTCACCGCGAGCTCTGCGGACGTCCCGCCGAACTGGAAGCCGCCGAGGTGCTCGGAGTCCATCAGGTTGTGCTGGACCGAGGCGTAGAAGAGTGTCGGGAACGCGGGGCGCACGAACGGCGCCACCCGGAACAGGACGAATGACCCATCGAGGATGCTCACCAGGGCGTCGACTTGCTCCTGGGTGTCCGCTTTCAGGGACAGGTCCACGCCTTCGTACAGCCCGTCGGGGCCGGCGAGAGCGACGATGCGGCCACCGACGTTGTGACGCTCGACGCTCCTGGCTTTCGCGAGGCTCCCCGCGAACGTGTCCGCCATCTCGACGGCGATCGCGTTCTCCGGGTCGTACGGATCGGAGACCCACACGACGTTTCGCTCACCCCAGACGGTCGTCGTGGCCTGGCCGGTGCGACCGAGCTTGAACCCGTTGTCGTCGAACATGTCGGCGAAGTAGGTGAGCTCGATCGAGTGCGGTGCCCACAGGTCGCGGGTCGTGTAACCACCGGCCGCGAACGCTCCCACGGTTCCGGGCACCTCGGCGAGAACGTCCGCGGCACGCCACACCGTGACGGTCGCCGTGTCCGGGTGAAGGGACTCGAAAGTCACCTTCACCCGGGGCGACGGGAGGTACGAGGCCTCGAGCACTGGCTCAAACATCGGGCAACCATCCGTTCCCGTACGCGCGCGCCTCGCTCGCGTTCGCTGCGACGATCTGCTCCTGGATGATCGCGGTGATCTGCCGACCATCGACGTCCATCACGAGCGTCGCGCCGGCCAGAGAGACCTGGGGTGCGACGCTGACCTGTGTGCTACTCATGCCGGCGGAGGCGGGGACGCCGCCAAGGCGTTGCAGGGCCTCCCATGCGATGTCGCGGTTGCGCGCCTCCATCCCGGGCCGCCCGGAGATGAACGCTTCCCACCCGACTTCGGGCTCCGCGAACTTGTACAGGCTGCCGGCGCGGCCGTTGTACATGCCCTCGCCCGCGAACCCGCCATTGGCGAACGCTTCCGCCTCACGCAGGCCCTTCGCGGAGTAGTCGTAGAAGCCGCCGTCCGCGTTCCACGTCTGCTGCGGGATACCTCCCACGCTGCCGGAGTTGACCGCGTAGGACACCGCGATGGTGGCCTCGCGCGAGTTGATCCAGTCGGTCAGGGTCAGGACGTCGTCGCGCGCCTGCGCGGTGTTCGCCGCGACCTCGATCGCCTTGTACGACGGAATGCCGTAGACAGTGTCTGCGAGAGCCTGCGCCGCATCTGAGTTTCCAGTAAGCGATGTCAGCGTGTCGACGAACGTCTGCCGTCCTGACTGCAAGGTAGCGAAGTACTTGTCCGAGGCGTCCTTCGCGGACATAGTCTTCAGGTCCAGCTCAAACTGAGCCTGCGCTGCCTTTTGGCTAGAGTCGGCAAGGTCTGCGAACATGGCCGCATTGGCCGTGCCCTGCTCGGTGCCTTCCTGGATCGAGAAAATGTACCCTTCGAGGCTGCCGTTTGCCTTCTCGTACTCGTCCTGCTGACGCTTCACCTCATCAGAGATGCCCGCCAGGGCGGCCTGATAGTCAGCGTTTGCCCGGACCGCGTCCTGTCCAATCCCGTTGGCCTCGTTGATCTTGTCAATGAGTTGGGTCAGCGTGTCGAGCAGACCGGAGGCGGCGTCGTCCTGGCCGATGTACGCATCCGCGGCGTCCTGAACTGCATCGCGGTTCTTCTCCGTGGAGGATGTGCTCTCGTCCTGAGCTGCAGCGGAGTCCTGGTAGAGCGACTTCGCATTCTCTAGGGCCGTGGACTGCGAGCCGAGCGCTCCGAGCACCAAGCGGGACGAGGTGGTGTACTCGTCTGTCGTGACGCCGATCTGGTTGGCTCGACTCTGCCAGTCGCCTTCGTCGCCGAAGATGTTGTCCGGGTCGAAGGTCTTCTCGTTGACCTCGTCGATGGCCTTCTTGTTGCCTTCGATGGCCGACGTGAGGGTGCCGATGCTGATGCCCAGCTTGCTCGCCGCCTCGGACGCCGATTCCTGCTCGGAGAACGGCCCCCACCCGCCCTTCGCGGCCAGGTTCGAGGCGATGATCGCACGCGTGTTGCCGGTGACGGCGCCGGTGACGGTGTCGAGGCTCGAGGCCATGTCCTTTGCCTGCGAGGCGGCCTCTCCCTGCTGGGAGGCGAATGCTGCGAGTGCCGTGACCCCGATGCCGAGGGCAACACCCCACGGCCCGAGGAGGAATCCGCTCACCTTGCCGAGAGCGCCGCTGAGCTTGGTGAGCCCGAGAGCGTTCAGTGCGTTCCTGAACTCCACGACCTTCGGGACGGCGATGAGAGCCGCCCCACCAGCCAGGAGAAGCCCGCTGGTTACAGCGGCCGCGCCGAAGACGATGTTCGAGAAGACGGGGTCGAGCCCGTTGAAGGCGTTGATGAGATCGGTCGCTGACTGCACCATCTGGCGGAGGGTGTCGTTGGCGCCGGACCCGGTCTGGATGAGTGCCGTGTCGAACGCCCCGGAGAGCCCTTCGACGTCGCCCTTCAGGTTGTCGAGGCGCGCGGCCGCAGTCTCAGCTGCGTACCCCTGATCGTTGGTCGAGTCGATCCACCCCTGGATACCGGCTGACCCCTCTTTGTAGGCGACCGTCGCGGCCTGGATGCCGTAGGAGCCGAAGATGGTGGTGTTGTACGAGTCCTTCTCGGCCTGGGTCTTGCCCTGCAGCGACGCCTGGTACTCGCCGATGAACTGGGTGAGGGTCTTCGTCTTGCCGCTCTGGTCGTACAGCGACAGCCCGAGCTCGTCGAGAGCCTTCTGCGCCACCGACGAGGGCCCCTGGAGCGACTGCAGCATCGACTTGAACTGCGTGCCCGCCTCAGCACCCGTCAGACCGTAAGACGCCATGGCGGCGAGGAACCCGGTGGTCTCCTCGATCGAGAATCCGGTGTTGTTCGCGACCGTACCGACGTTGTTCAGGGCCTCGCCGAGGTCGTGCACGGAACCCTGCGCCTTGCCGGCGCCAGCCGCGAGAAGGTCCGCGACGTGCCCCATGTCGGAACCCTTGAGCCCGAACTGGGTAAGCGCGGACGCACTGGTCTCGGCGGCCTCCGCTACCCCCAGGCCGCCAGCTGCGGCCAGGTTTAGGGCGCCAGCGAGACCGCCGGACAGGATGTCCTTCGTCGAGATACCGGCCTTGCCCAGTTCCTCGACAGCGTTCGCCGCTTCCGTAGCGGAGTAGACCGTAGAGGCACCCGCGTCGAGCGCCGCCTGCCGGAGCGCCGACATGTTGGACTCGGTCTCGTGCGTCGCCGCGTTCACCTGTGACATCGCCTGGTCGAAGTCCGCGAACTTCGTCACCGCGAGCGTCAGGCCGGCCGCCATGAGGCCACCGGCGAGGAGCATCGAACCGCCGAGGAGGTTGAACGCTTCCCTCTTCTGAGCGAGCTTCTCGGCCTCTGACCCCGCCTCGCGGGTCTTCGAGGCCATCCGCTCGACACCACTGACGTAGTCGTCGACGATCGCGGTGTACTTGACTGCGTTGGTCCTGGTACCCAAGAAAGGCCTCCTCTTGAGTCGGACGCGGCGTCTACGCCGGCGGTTTGCTGCGGTAGCGCTTCACCACGGTCATGTGCTTGCCGTTGAGGTTCTCGTCGGGGTTCTCGGCCTTGAAACGGTCCAAGGCGTCGAGTTCGGCTTTCTCTACCCAGTCCGTTTCAAGCCCGGCGCCGACGAAGTAGAACTCACCGGCGGCGTTGGCTGGGTTCGCCTCGTTCGACATGGCTTCCTCGAGCGGGAAACCGTGGCGGTTCCGGAGCTCGTCTCGGCGGGACGCGAGCGCGAGGTCGATGTCCTGGCGGGTGAAGTCGGGGTCGTGCACAGTCACCGACTTCACGAGCAGGCCGGCGTCGTCGTACATGTACGTGGTGGCCTCGCGCCGAGGCCGGCCGGTCAGTCGGCTGTGGGAAGTTCCGAGCTCGCGGGCGAGTCGGAGTTCTTCCCGGAGGAGTCCTCCGACAGCAACGCTTTTTTTGCTGCCTTCACCCGCTCATTCGGGGTGTAGTAGTTGACGCCCCAGAAGACGGTCGCGAGCATTTCGAGGTCGCGACCCTTGAACTTCGCTAGGGCCCGCTGCCACTGCTCCTCGCTGAGTTCACGAACGGTCCCGTCGCGGAGCACGCGTCGGATGTAGTTCGCTGCGATCTTCTTGGAGGCAGCGTGCGCGTTGAAGCCCGTGCCGCTGTCGACCCTCGATCCCATGCGGGGAGGGTTCGTGGCGGTGAGGTCGTTGTACTCGTCGCCGGGCATTTGGAGCAGCCGGAACGTGATGAGGGTCTTCCCGAGCATCACGTCGAAGTCGACGTGCTCGGAATCTTCTCCGCCTGCCTCGTCGAGGATTGCGTCGAAGTCGTCTTCGTTGATCATGGTTGCCACCAGATTTCTGCCACCGGTACGGTTTGGAGCCCCGCCGGGCGCTCCGGTGGCGTGTTACGCCCGGCGGGAGTTGATGGGTCAGGCGACGAGGGTCTGCGCCTCGAGGTACCCGCCCGGCTGCACGTACAGCGACTGCGAGGTCGTGTAGAGGCCGTCGGTTGCCGGCGCGTCCTTGCGCTGCCGGCCACAGGTGACCTTGACGGTGTCGACCTTCTGGCCGACCGCCCACTCGGTGGCGTTCGGGAGGATGTCGCGGTACACGATCGTGCCGGAGACGCCGAGCTGCAGAGCCGCCTTCGCAACGTCCGCGACGGTCCCGAATACGTACTTCAGGGCGATGGGCCCGTACTTGGACGAGCCCGGCTTTGAACCCTGCACGCCCTGGGTGAGGCGCGGGTCGTTGACCTCGGTCTCCGCGATCGGGAACGACCACCCGTCGGGGGTCAGCGAGTACGTGATCAGCTTCGTGGTGTTCGCGGTCAGGACCGCGACGGACAGCGCGTTGTTGCCGTCCGGCACGAACGCGATCCGCAGGTTGTCGGTGGTCTGGACGGAACCGGGGGTGGTTTCAGTCGTCATGCTTTCTTCTCCTCTACAGGCGGTGCCACCGGACCTTCATGGGATTCCGTCGCCTGTACCGGCTCGGGAGTGCCAGCGCCATCGGTGACGCTGGAGTTCTTGGGGGCGTGATGCTCCTCGACGAGGGCGATCAGGTCGGCGCGGGACTCCGCAGCCGACGTGTCGAGCCCGAGCTGCTCGGCGTAGGTGCGCCACTCGGATTCGCCGGAGCCGGCGCCGGACTTGGGCGGCTCGATGGTCTCGGCGGCGATCACGGGGGGCCGCTGGTAGAACGACGTTCCCTCCTCGAGGGCGGTGTAGTCGTCGGGGTTCTGCTCGAACACGATCAGGGGGATGTCGTACTCGTTGCGGGTGTACCGGTCGAGGACACGCTTGTACTCGGTCGTCATGATGTGGCCTTTCGTGAGGTGAGGATGTAGTCCTCGTCAGCGAAGAAGAGGATCGGGGCGACGTCTTTGGCTCGGGTCGGCTCGTCTGCGCCGTCGAAGACGATGGGTGCGCAGTCGCGACCTTGGACAGTCGGTTTCTGACCGAGGAGGAGCGGGCGCACGACATCCGAGGTGCGGCGCACCCCGTTGGCGGTGGTCGCGACGATGCGCAACGCGATGTCGTAGGTGGCGTCCGAGTCGACGCGCTGACGCGCGGTGTACCGGTTGGATGTGAGCTCGCGGAGCGCCATCGCGAGAACGACGTAAGTGCCCTCCCGGACAGCGCCACCGTCGTCGAGGACCGTGTCGACTACGGTCAGTCGGCTGTCGGCCCGCAGCAACGCCTCGACGGCTTCGTAGTGGTCGGCGTCGCTCATACGTTCCTCGCCCTCTCGGACTGTTCGATCGCTATCCCGACCCGCTTCTCGAGCTCGGTCTCGACGAACTTCGCGGTACGAGTGATGGAGTCTCGGCCGCCGCCTGGCACTGGGCCTTCGAGAATTCCGAGGGAGGGCTGCAGCCCGCCGGAACCGGTCTTGCCTCCGCGGTCGAGGTTCGGGCCGATCTCTCCGCTGTACGTTCCTTCGCCGCCGACCGTGCCGACGCCTGTGAGGTCGAAGTCGATCGATCCGGCGTAACCGCGCGTGCGGCGTCCTGCCGCCTTGCGGGCGTCCGCGGTCCAGAACTTCTTGCCCTCGAGGCCTGTCTGCTGAACCGACTTCTGAACCTCTTTGGGCACGAGGTCTGCCAGGCCGGTGAGGTCCGCCGCGTACGCGAAGATGCTGCTGGCGTCGGCCCCGATGTCATCCGGCACGGCGACCTCCTAGGAGTACTCCTCGACCCGGTAACGGCGCGACGCGGCGAACGATTGCGCCCCTGCGAGTCCGGCGACGCGAACCTTCCGACCGACCAGCGACGGATCGTGCAGGGACGTGACCCACTCGAGGACGTCCCCGGGTCGGATCGCAGCGGACGCCGCGGACACGGGGAAGCTCGCGGTGGAGTCCTGGGAGATGATCAGCTGCGAGGCCGAGTCGAAGTCTCTCTGGATCGCGTTGACGCCCTTGGACTTGAACGGGCCCTCGTAGATCGTCTGCCCGCCGGCCACGTCGTTCTGGAGCGTGTCGTCGTTCCACTGCTTGGTGCCGCCGCGCAGCACCTTGCACGTGTCGGTCATCTGCGACTCGGCCTTCCGGCGGGCCTGAGCGGCTTGACTCGCGGTGACCATCAGCGTTCCATCTGGAGGGAGTAGATCCCGCCCTCGACGACCTGCGCGCGCGGGCCGAGGCGACGCTTCTCATCGTCGGTGAGGTACAGCTGCCCCGACGAGATCGTGGTGTCGATGGTCTCGTTGTAGGTGTCATCGCCCCACTGGCGTCGCCCGTCCGGGTTCCGCAGTTTCCGCTCGACCATCGACGCGAGCACGTCGACGACGTCGGCCTCGTCGAGGTGACCCGGGAGGCTGTCGTCAAGTTCCATACGGGCTTCGACGCCGGGGATTTCCGCGCGGACGATGTTCCAGGAGCGGTCCAGCCATGTGGCGGCCGCGGTGAGTTCATCGGCGGTGAGGGGGCGCTCCATGCCCTTCTTGACGTCTTCGACGCTTGCTGGGTTCGTCATGACGCGCCCCCTCTCCTGCTACTTGGTGACGACCGACGACTCGCCGGTCTCGATGTTGCGGCGGATACGGACGACGGTGCCGTCCGGCTTCGTCGCGTCGTACTCCTCGAAGCGGTCCTTCTTGGTGTCGCGCTTCGGCTTCTCGGCCTGCTTGACGGGAAGGACCCCGTTGACGGTGCCCTGCTTCAGCGCCTCCTGGGAGGGCTGCGGGATCACCGTGGAGGCGATCTCGGTCGGGTCGGTGGTGTCCGCCGGGGCATCGCCCGGGGCCACGGTCGACGGCTCGGTGACGTTGTCGTCGAGCCGCGTCTCGGTCGGCGTCTCCGCCTCGGTGGTTTCGGCGGGCTTGTCCGCCGTGGTGCGTGCTGCCATGATCGTTTCCCTTCTGGTCAGCCGTTGAGGATGCCGGTGAGGCGGGCTGCGGCCTGGCCGCCGAACACGCCGAGCCCGCAGTAGAACTCGATGCGGGTGCGGTAGACGGGCTGCGACTGCAGGAGGCCGAGGTCATCGACCATGACCCCGCCGTTCGTGAGGCCGGTGACGCCGCGGTCGGTCTCGTCCTGACCGAACTTCACCGCGTAGATCGAGGACGCGACGGACGAGGAGCCCTGCGTCTCGGTCTGCGGGAGGATCGCGGTCCCGGAGAGGTTCGCTCCGGGGTCGAGGACGGGGATGCCGTTCCACTGCAGGACGCGCTTGCCGGTGGCGTCCTCGCGGACGGTGTCGGTTCCGCCGATGCGGCGGCCGGCGGACCGGATCTTGGCCTGCAGCGCCGCGTTGGCGTAGATGGCGCCGTTCTCCGCGCTGATGCCGGGGACGGCGGCGAGGAGGTTGTCGAGCGCGTCGAAGAACGCGTACGAGTCGGTGCCGCCGTTGCCGACGACGGGGATGCCGTTGGTCGCAGCGGAGATGACCTGCGCGCCGGTTAGGCGCTTCTTCAGGCCATCGAAGGCCTTGGTGTCGACGGTGACGTCGCCGTTGAAGAAGGTGTCCTGGAACTTGTAGGACGCCGCCTTGACCTTCAGCGCGGTCTGGACCGCGCGCTGGTCGTTGAGGTTGCCGCGGGTCTGGACGATGAACCGGTCCACGTCGGCGTCGCCACCGAGGATGACCAGGGACTCCGTCTTCTGGTTCACGGTACCGGTCGACTCGGTGTAGGCCTCGTTGACGGCACGGAACGCGACGCCGGGGAGGGTGGCCTCCTCGTTGTACGCGTACGCGTTGCCCTCGATGGGCATGAGCGGGAGACGGTCGAGAACAGGCGACACCTGCACGAACGTCTCGATGACGCCGCGCTGCAGAGAATTCTGCGACAGGAGCGCGGACTGAGGGAGAGTGACAGCCATGGCGGCTGCCTCCTTTCAGGTTGGGCTCCTCCGCGGGGCAGGGAGCGATCTATTTCTTGGAGCTGTCCGCGTAGGCCGCCGCCATTCGCGGAGTGCCGGGCAGGACGTTTTCCGGCTTGTTGCCGGAGCCTCGGGCCCCGATGCCGGCGGATCGCCAGTCGGGGGTGTCGTCGTCGGGGTTCTTCACCAGGTGCGGCTTCTTCTGCGCGAGAGCTTCGAGGAGCTTCTTCACCGCGGCCGTGTCGACCTCGTCGTTGTCGTCGACGTCCACATCGGCGAGGGCGTCGGAGTCGAGGAACGCGAGCGCGTCCTTCGGGTCGTGGAAGCCGAGCGTCGCGGCCTGCTCACGCACCGCACCGGCGCGGAACTTCGCCGCGGTCTTCTCGCGGGCGTCAGCCTCGATCTCCTTGCGGAGCCGCTTCTCGATCGAGGCCTCGTCGGGGGCCTTGCCGGCGTTCTTCTCGTCGACGATCGCCTTGATCTCGTCGGGGGTGAGGCCGAGCTCGGAGTAGGCCTTGAGGTCAGCGCTGGCGGCCTTCAGCCGGGCCTTCGTGCGCTCGAGCGCCTGGACGCCGGGGGCGCCGAGCTTCTCGTCGCCGTCGCCGCTGTCTCCGTCTCCGGAGTCGCCATCGCCGCCCGCGCTGTCGCCCGCGTCACCGCCGGCGCCGCTGCCGTCACCTCCTGCATCGAGGAAGCGGAGCCTGGGCCGGTTCGGGACCGGGGAGAGGATGCCTGCGTAGGCGGGGGTGGGGACGGTGCAGATGGACATGCGGTATCTCCTTGCGAGATGGTGAGGTGGCCCCCTTGCGGGGCCGGTGATGTGCCGCCGGGTGGCGGGGTCAGAGGATGCCGAGGAGCTTCGCGAGAACACGGACTTGCTCCGGTCCTGAGGCGAGCTTCTCGATCTGTCGGCGGTAGTCGCTTTCGACCAGGGCTTTGAGCTCCGGGGTCAGCGGGTTGCGGAGGCTGTTCGCCGCGAACGGGTTCGAGCCGCGCTTGACGGCCTCCATGCGGAGGTACGCCGTGTGCAGTTTCCGTTCGGCCGCGGTCTGTGTCGCGGGCTCGAGCGGGTTCCGCACACCGGTGCGGATCGCCTCCCGGTACGCGATCGTGGAGCCCTTGCGGGTGCCGCCGCGCCCGAGGGCGCCTGCTGCGAGGTCGCCGAACTCGGATGGGACGTTCCCGCGCAGGTTGCCGCCGGCGACTTGCTCGCCGGTGATGAACCCGTTCTTGCCCATCAGCTCGATCGCCTCATCGCGCGTCCGAGCGGACAGGTAGATGTCGTCGATGGTCATGTCTGCAGGCGAGTCCCACTTCCGGGACTGCCACCCGCGGTTCCGGCCCGGGGTGCGTTTCAGTGCGGCGTCAGAGAGTCCGCGGGAGCGGACGTTCACGACCCGGTACATGTCGGCGCCGTCACGGATCGCCTGCGCGTCGTTCTTGCCGAAGAGTCGGTTCTGCTCAGCCTCCGGCATCCCGTGGAACATGGCGTACGGGTCCGTGGTGAAGTCGCCTGCCATCGACTCCGAGGAGGGGATGTGGCGGCAGTCGCAGTCCCGGTGCGCTTGGAAGCCCTGGTTCCAGCGGAACCATTTGCCTGCGAGCATGATGCAGAACTTGCAGGACGGCGGGTTCAGCATCCGCACCCAGCCCTGAACCTTCGGGCGAGCCGTGATGTCAGCTGCGACAGCCTGCCGGTTCGCCGACCGCACCGCGTCCAGGACGGCTTCTTGGAGCCACTGGCCACCGGCCGCTAGCGCAGCTCGGGAGGTTGCTCCGGAGCCGACGACGGTTTTGCTCTTGTACACCGCTCCTTGGAGCAAGTTCTCGAGCGGCCGCCCGTCATCCGTGGTCCCTTCGAAGCGGGCCGGGTTGACCCTGACCTGCGCGGGCGCGTCCTGCCCCGTCTCGGCGAGCACGAGGGGGACGTACGCCAGCCCGGACTCTGCAGCTTGACGCTGCCCGCCGAGGACCGTCGCGAACAGGTCAGCGGCGATATCCATGTAGGACAGGTCGAAGTTGTCGCCCATCCCCCGCCGCCAGATCCGGCCGGCCTCCGAAGCGGTAGCGACGGAGATGAGCTGCTGATCCTGGTAGTGGTCAACCGCCGTCTGCGGGAGCGCCATCGGTGTCCACCTGGGTCAGTTCGAGGGGCTGCTGGAAGGACCGTGAGGCTGCGAGAAGCCGGTTGGAGTACGACTCCTCCTCGGCCATCTCCATCCACCGGTCGACCTTCTGCTTCGTCGCGCCCGGGATCATCTCGAACGCGGCCTGCTTCGGGAAGTCGATCGACACGAGCTTGACGACCGCGTCGACGATCTGCGCGAACGAACGCGCCTCCGCGTCGGCCCACACCGTTTCCGAAGTGGTCGAGAAGTCGTCGCTGTTGCCCATTGCGTACCAGCCGAGTTCCGCGAGGTCCTCGTTGCCTTCACCCGCTGCGAGCTCGAGCTCCTGCACCAGCGAGGCCAGGGTCGACTCGGCGCCGGCGAGGGCATCCCCGGAGATGTTGGACATCTGCGACAGGAGGTACTGCGGCGGGATCTGAGCGATCGCGAAGAAGTTGACGACGAACTCCTTGTGCATCGTCACGTAGTTCGCGAGGTTCGACTCGGGCAGGTCGAAGACCTTCGTCTCGCCTCCCGGGAATGCGAGCAGGCGGTCGACGCCCACACGGCCCGGGTTGTTGAGAATCGGGACCGCGTTGCCGTTCGCGTCGACCACAGGCTCGCCGGTGTTCGGGTCGCGCTTGTAGAGGAAGTTTCCGTCCTTGTCGGTGGCGCGCGGGTCGAACCCGGTGACGATGCGCTGCCGGTACGCGGAGAACTGCATCGCGAGGAGCATGTTGAAACGGATCGTGTTGATCGCGTTCTGCGCGGGGATCAGCGAGTCGATCGCCGACCACGGGCGACCCTTCGAGTCCGGCTTGTAGTCGTACAGGGCGAACGGGGGCCGGCGCATCGGGTGGCGTCCGAAGAAGACGATCTCCCAGTTGCCGTATTCCCCCACTCCGCCCTTCTCGAACCGCGTGATGGTCTTCGCGTCGTAGACGATCGCGACGGATCGGGTGGTCGTCGTGTTGCCCGGCAGAACGAAACCGCTCGGCAGCGTGAGCGGCGAGGTGAGCTCGAACGTTTTCACCACCCACAGGGGCGTGAACGGGTCGTCGGGGTCCATCTCCACATGGATGCTGCCGAAGTCCTCGGGGCGCACGATCGGGCGCTTCTTGTCCGCCTTGTTCGGCCACACCGACGCGACCCCGCGCCCGTGGAGCATCATCGACGAGTAGATGAGCGCCTGCCGGCTGTCCATCTTGTTCGCCTGCCACACGCCGTTCCAGATGGCCTCGTCAGCCTCGTCGCCCTTGGCGGTGCGGAACGAGTCGACGCGCATCCGCTGGATCGGCGCACCATGGGCGATACCGATCCAGTTAGCGACCGACTGCTCCCGCAGGTCCATGTACTCCGCGTTCACGCCCTCAGGGGCGAACGGGAGGGCGTGCTCGCCGCGGATGTAGTCCTCGCGCAGATTGACCGCGGTCTGCTTCTTCGAGATCTCAGAGAGCCCGACAGCGAGACGCTCCCGAGCTTCCTGCTCCTGAGCGGCAGTGATGCGAGCCATGCTGCCCCCTAGAGCTAGTTGAATCCGAAGAAGGTCGTCGACACTTGCGGGGTCTTCCGCTTGCCGAGGTCGCCGGCGGCGATCGCGTCGAGGACCGCCTCGTGCGCCAGAGTCGACGACATCGAGAGGTCGATCTTCTGCTGGTCCGAGGCCTTGCCGAGGATGTACGTGTTGCCGGTCCGGGCCCGCTCGACCGCGTTCCGCATGTGGATCGCCGTGAACTGGCAGTCGTCGTGACTGAACTGCGACGTCTCGTTGATGATGTCCGTCTTGATCCGCTCGAGCGCCGCGTGCATCGGCTTCACCCGGTACGTGGGCCACTCGATGACGACCTTGTCGCCGTACTTGCCCTGCAGGTGGCTGATCTCCGACCCCCACAGCGGCGGGTCGAGGTAGGCGCGCACCACGTCGTAGTTCGCGAAGATCTCGTCCCACGCGGCCATGACCTCGGCGCGCGGCACCCGGTGCGCCGGCCAGACGGCCGGGTTCCAGATCGTTCGCCTCGAACCGTTGTGGTACACCGGCGTGAACTGGTGCTGGTCGAAGGTCTCGAGCCGGATGCCTGTCCAGTCGTCGACGTCCGAGCCGTCGAACCCGGCACACACCGGGACACCCTTCGGCCGGTCGCGGACCTGCAGTTTCGCTTCCCACTGGCCCGGCTGCAGCCAAGCACCGGAACCCATCGATGGGATGTTCCCGAAGAACCGGCCCGCCTGGTTCGGGTCGCGCTTGATCAGCTTCGCGGCATCCGACTCGATCCGCTCGAGGTTCACCCACCCTGAGACACGAACCCCGTTGCGGTTCAGCTTCAGCGCGGAGTCGCCGTAGACGATCTTGTGGATGCGCTGCCGGTCGGCCTTGTTCGTGTACGACAGGTTCACGGGGGCGCGGGTGTGGTCGACGTAGACGTCAGATTCGCCCGACTCGGCGAGTTGCTGAGCGACGCTGTTCTCCGCGAGGTTCCAGCCGTTCGTAATCAGCACCGCACGGCCACCTGTGCCAGCGAGGCCGCGGTACTGGGTGTCCGCCAGCCATTCGAGTTGCGAGCCACCAGGCCACGTCCCTGGCTCGTCCTGAGGGACGAACGTGACGCGGGCGCCGAGTCGAGACAGGGCCTTCGACGTGACCGGCTCGATCCACCCGCCACCAGGCAGGTTGATGCGAGTCTGACCCGTGTCCGGGATGACATCAGCCAGCGGGCCGAGGTCGATCATCGGAAGCAGCGCCTTGTAGACGTTGTCGGTCTGGTCCTCAGACGAAGCCGTCGGCTGAATGATCGCAGTCGGCCACGGTCGGCCCACCGGCTCCCCGTCAGCATCCCAGCCGGCGAACACGACGGGCCCGACAGCCTCAGCGCAGATCATGGCCGCGATGAACGGGGACTTGCCCCACTTCTGCGGCCTCACCAGCATCGAGCGGGTGTGCTGCCACGCTGTTTCCCAAGCGTGCGGGTTCGCGTCCGGCTTCAGCCGGTAGTGGTGAACGAGGAACGTCCACATCTCATCCGTGAGCAGGTACGGGTCGCCCGCGAACTCCCGGTCAGGGATGACGCAGTGCTCCTCGATCCACTCACCGACCTGCCACCCCAAGGACGGGAACTCACCGGCGTACTCGGGGGCACGCCACGGCATCAGCCGACGATCTTCAGGGCCGCACGCTTCGTGCCCGCCCGCGTCTGCTGCTCCGGACGCTCGTCGCGCTTCTCGCTGACCTCATCGCCGACGACCTCCCACAGAAGAGAGCGCATCGCCTTCGGGTTCAGCCCCAGCCGGTCCTCGAGCTGCCGGACCTCCGCGAGGATCGTGCCCTTCGCATCCGGCACCTCGACCTCAGAGAGCAGGAGCGCGTACCGCGCGACCGTGCGCGTCCACCCCATCCGCTCCCACGCCACCGACTGCGGGGTCTGCCAGAGCTCGACCCATGTCTCCGGCTCATCGACAGCCGAGATGGGCCATGCCGGCGCGTCACCAGTTCGACCCTCCGCTGGCAGCAGAGTCTTGCCCACTGCAGCGTTACGGCGACGTCGAGTAGCAGGATCTTTCGCTGCGGGACCAGGCATGAGATGACCTCCAGAAGCCTTGCGCTTCGATGACCCGGGGCGGCCTTGCGCCGCCCGGTTTGCGCCCGGACCGAGAACCCTCAAACCCGTACACAGCTTTTTTCCCATCACCGGCGGGGTTCTGTCCGACCGCGTCGAGGGGGTGCCCCCCAGGGGTGAGGTTGCCTCACCTGTGGGCTTTGCGCCCGGCTTCTGAGAGGTTGCAGTGCACGTGTTCTGGTCCCGTGTGGGCTGTGCGTTCGTTGTTGTGTCCTAGGTGCCAGTCGGAGCCGGTGGTGATGGGGTGACCGCATTTGGCGCAGGGGATGTTGCCTCGGGCTACCTTGGGTGCCCACTGGGCTCGGAGTCTGACGTGTGTGCTGTCGTATCCGCGTTCTGTTCGTGTGCCGCGTCGTCGTTCGTGTGTTGCGCGGTGGTGGGGGCAGCGGGTGCCTTGGGTCTTGTCGAACAGTTCGGGGCATCCTGGTTCGCCGCATACCCGGTAGGTCATGGCTTCCGCCTGTCGGTGCGTGCGTGTCGCGTCTGTCCTCGGTCACGTCGTTGTGGTCGGGGTGTGGCGGGTGGGAGTGGGGCTTGGGTGGGGAGCGTGAGGGGGGGGTTCGCTCAGGTGCCGGGGGTATCTGTTCCAGAGGGCCCTGCTGGTTCCGGAGAGGGGGTGGGGGTCTGCCAGTCGTAGAGCGGGGCTCCGAAGCCGTCGTATCCGATGACGTCGCCCACTCCGCACCGAGCGCATCCATCACGCCGGGTGGGAAGTCGCTGTCAGTGCTCATTTGCGGTCGTAGTATCCGAGGTCGTAGAGGCGGTCGACGAGCTTGGCCTCGAGGTCGGAGTGAAGGTGCGCGTAGACCTCGTTGTAGTGGGTGAGGATCAGGTCGGTGCGGATCTTCTTCGGCAGCGTTGATCCGTAGATGGCTGTCGCTGCGTGGTGCACCTCGTGGCCGACGACCTCAGCGCTGAGCGCGCCACGCCAGAGTCGGATGATGACGAGGGTGACGCGACCCGCTGAGTAGTAGGCCTGCGTGACTGCTGCGGCATCGGAGTTGTCGTTGCCGTTGAACCGGGTGGACGCTTCGCGCATCTCGTTGAGCTCGTCGTAGACATAGACGCGCACCCATCGACGTTCGCCAGTGCGGCGCGTCGACAGGCGGATCAGCTTGGCACTCATGGTGACGCCTACAGCCAGAGGATCGAGGCCGTGTTGATGACCAGGTGCACGGTGTTGTCGACGATGATCATCAGCCATGTCGACAGCCAGACAGGGGTAGAGGCGGCGTATCCGCCGTTGGCTTTTGCCTCGGCCCACGAGTACCGGAAGGACTTCGGCGCGACCTGGTTCAGCACCCATATCAGCTGCTTGACCAGGCGGAAACGATCGATGACTACGTGTGTGGAGCCGATGACCAGAAGCGCCACAACCGATGGTTGCAGGATGACTGCGTACATCGCCGTGTAGACGCTTCCGTGGATGACGGCCGGAAGCCACCGCGATGTCTTGGTATTGGCCATCCAGTTGTTCTGGAAGACGTAGTCGCCTAGCAGGTGCGCGAGCACGATACCGATGGCAGTCACATTGGCTCCTACACGGGTCGACCAGGACGGTGGTGGGCGAGCAGGTGCACCTACGCCAGCGGGCGATCATGGGGCCCTTCGCGGAAGGAAGTCACAAGGACCGCGTTGACTCGCCCACCTGTGTGCCCCGATGGGGAGGGGTTCGCGTTCTCGTCACCGGTGGGTTCGTATTGGGCCGGCCGGTGTGGACCGCGATCTTCTCAGCAATCCTGCGGGGCGCTTGTCGAGTGGTGTTCCGGTGAGGAACGCGAAGCTGTTGGGCTCGGACGCCAGCTATCCGACGACGTCCGAGGTACATTCGCGGCCGGTGCGCGCCTGGCTTGATGCAGCGTCTACGTGTGCCGTTCGACGCTGCGCGGGTACCAGGTCCCGTCGCATACCCGGCAGGAGTCGAACCTGCGACACCCCGGGTTGGAGCCGGGTGCTCTGGCCTCTGAGCTACGGGCATAAGCCGATCGCCCGAGCATCACGCCCGTACACAGCGACCGGTCGTAAAACGGAAAAAGCTCCGCGTTAGCGAGGGCCCTTCGTGAAGGCAGAGCTGGGGGAGCGCTAACTCCATGGGCGGGAACGCACTGCCGGGAATGGCAAAGGTCGGCGTCGGCGACCCAGCCATAGATCGCCTACGGCAATCGTAGGGACGTACTGGTGCATCGCTCTACCGGCAGCGCCGATTCGTGCCAAACGTCTGTGGCGCGATCTGCCACATGGTCCCCGCAAGCGCCGGTTGGAATCGAAACGATAGGCTCAGTTACAGGGGGTTCGGCGTACGCACGAAGCTGTGACAACGCGTCGACAGGGGTTCGAAAGGTACACCGTGAGAGAGACATCCATCGGGCTCGGAAGTATTCAGTTCCTCTTCACGGCCCTGCTCGTTTGCGTGCTCGTCTATCTGGCGCTCGGAGTCGGTGTAATCGCACTGGCTTGCTGGGCAATCTTCCATCTGGCTACGACCCGGTCAGCGGCCGTCGTGGTGCGAGCCGGGTCTGTCGCGGCGGGTGGGGTCGACGCGCAAGAGCGTGTCAAAGAGGTGACGAACATTCCAGCGCTCATCGCCGCAGGTCTCGGAGCGGTTGCTGGCGTGACGTTCCTGGTGGGCCTAACCTCGTGGCTCGGTGTCGCCCTAAGCGTGCTGGCTGCACTTGCCGCTGCCTACGCGCTTGTCGCTTCCACAGGTGCCTCAAGGGCTACCTCATTCGCGATGAAGGGCACGCTTGTGATGGGTGCTGTTCTAGCGCTTATTGCTCTCACGAACACGTGGACAAACGCCCCGATCACCCTCTACGGAGATCCCGCGGGGGAGCAGCAGGGCACGTTCACGACCATCGCTGAGTTCCAGGCTGAGCTACCCTGCATCGACGAGCCTCGCGTTCCAGCCGCAGGCGAGCAGAAGCTCTTCAAGATGGAAATTTCGTCCTTCGTCGCGACTGCGAGTTGCTCGATCTCAGACGACAAGGATGCGCGTGACGTCATATTCGTTCAGGCATCGAGCGCAGACGATCTGGAAAGAATCTTTGCCTCAGGCGTCATAGAAGCCGGCAAGCTCCATGACAACCAAATCTGGGTTGAGCGAGACGGCGCGATCGCGGTAGTCACGTCAGATGAGGCGTCGGGAGATCTCGCCCAGGACGCAGGGACGACATGGATCAGTCTCCGGGACGAGAAGCCTCGGCGATCGCAAGACTGAGACCACCGCACCACGGCACACCCGCGAGAACGACTGTCGCCCGCCGGCCTCCCAACTCGTCGTCTTTCGCGTCGCACGAGCTCGACCTACCGCTCCCATCTTGTCCGCACCTCTGGCTCGGCCAAGAGCACTGCCCTATATCTACTGAACAGGTCAGTTGCCCTGATGTACCGGCGCCCCTGAACACGCTGAGCGGGCAGCCCCATCCGAAGCCACCGCTCGATGGTGTCGCGGGACCGCCCGATCTCCCGAGCGGCCTCCGCGATTGTGAACCAACCATCAAGCTGCGGTGAAGAGATCCGCATACGCCCCATAGTCCTTCGGATCGACAACCCAGCGGCAGTGCCCGCACACCACCTGCATGTCTGTACTGTCACCGGCCGGTGGCAAGACTTTGACCTCCTTGCGCCCACACACGGGGCACTCACGGTTCACGGCCGCGATCACCGCACGCGGCTCGATCGGCCAGCGACCCATCAGCGGAAACACACCCGGGGCATCGTTCCAACCCCAGCAAAGGTCGTCATGGAACTCCCTCACGACGGGCAGGTATGCAATCGACTCAAGGTGCGTCGAGAACCAGCCCGCCATCTCGCGAACTAGATCGTGCGCGACTGCCACTGTCACCGGACGGAATCCCTGAACCTCTAGGAAGTTCGCCCAAACCGCCGGCCTCGGCTGTCGCACTCCCAACTCGCCCCCGATGACCTCCGTCCACGACACCAGCTTCGCGTACAGCGTGTCAGCATCATCTAGCGCCGCCACCGAGATCGGCAGCTGCGGCTCCGACCGCCCAGCCCTCGGCATCCCATCGCTCGAGCCTGCGCTCGGAATGACGTTAGCGCGGATGTTGGCCACGAGCCCCGGAACGATCGTCAACGCGTGGGAGAGGCGATAGAAGCACGAATCGCACAACAACCCATGCCGGGCTCCCATCACCAACGGCTCGTCCGACTCCTCGGCGCCGCGAAGCACACACCCCCGCACGCACGGCATCTCACTCGACTCAGATCTCGTCACTTCAATTCCTCCTCTGTCTCACACATGAACGAACCCTCTGCTTTCCCTCTGATCAACTCGACCGCCGGCCCGCAGTCACGACGCAACCCTTCCCGACCCAGGCACTACAACCGGCCACGAGGTCACTTTCGCCTCAGCTATCCCTTGCCTGTCCTTGCCTGTCCTGTCCTTGCCTGTCCTGTCCTCCTGCGACCCCGTGACGTCACGCGTGACATCCGCTGTGACGACCTCCGTGACTTTCGTTTTCCGTCGCTCTCTCTCGTTCCTTTTTCGCGTCCGATTCCCCGCCCGACGCGCGTTCACGACCTCTGCTAGTTCTTGTCCCATGAGCTCCCAATTCGGAACGAAGACGGTCCCCTCGTCGGGCGCCCACAGGCCCGCCTTGATGAGCTCGGCTGTCGTGGCTGAGTCAACGCCCTCAGGGTGGAGGAACCGCATCGCTCTGGGTGGAATCTTGCCGTCGGTGCCGGCTTCGTTGCTCCACATGAGCGATCCGGTGAAGGTCCGCCACGCGCGATCGGAGAGCCCATCCATGCGCGGGTCCGTGAGCCACCGTCCGGGCAGTCGTGCATCGGTCACCCGGTCACCTCCTCTCAGGGGGCAGGTGACCCAAATGGGTCACCTGCCCCGGTTGATTACTTCCGAGAGGCCCACTCGGTGAAGAAGTCCTCATCGACGTAGATCTCGGCGACGTAACTGAGGATGTCGTTGACCAAGTCGGGTTCAGGCGTGCCGGTCTTTTGGATGGTCTCGAGGTGGTGATCGATGATCGACAGGACGCCGATGAGAACGGTGCCGGCGGTAGTGTCGGATGAGCGCTCATCGGCATCCACGATGGAAGCGATGATCTTGGGATAGGTGAGCATTAGAGGCCTTCCTGGCGGACGATGGAGATGAGGTAATCGCGGCCGACTTCCTCGACCTCGGCGGATGCGAGGAGGAGGTGGCGGGCGCATAGGCTGGTCTTGATGTCGTCGGGAATTTCGCGCTGGCATTCCTCGCCGCGCGTCACGACCGTGCATAACTGCTTCCGGGCCATCAGGCAGCCACCGCCTCGGTCGCGTTGAGCTTCTCGCATTCGATCGCGAGCCACGAGATGTCGTTGCAGAGCGAACGGGCCACGAACACGTCGAGCTCGTTGCTGGCAACCTCAACCTCGACCTTCCACGGTCCGGCCGTCTCGCGGACCATCGCGAGTTCGTAGCCGGCCAGGTGCTTGATGGTGTCGGACCGGTGGATTACCATCGGCGTTCCGAGTTCGGTGGTGTCGTCGTACTCGTGCCAGGTTTCGGCGCAGCGGTCGTCGGTGCAGGCTGTGACCCGCCAACCATCACGGTCAAGCCACTTCGTGTCCGAGGTCCAACCCAGCCAGCCGGTCTGAAAGACTTCGCTTCCATCGCTCGAGTCGATGCGAATCTTGAGCTTGTCGAAGGCGGCGCACCAGGCCCGGCCGGCGCAGAAGTTCTCAACAGCGACTCGGATTCTCTCCAGGCCAACCGCATCCAAGCCGTCGGATGCGGTCACGATGATCTGCTCGATCCGCGTGTTGATAGTCAACACGCATCCCGGCAAGAACCAAGTTCCGTCGTCGTTGCGTTCGGGAGCGCAGATCCTTTTCGTCGAGACCTTTAGGACGATTTCGTAGTTGGCGAAGCGAGCGGCGAAGTCGACCTGCTCGGGGGTCATAGTGCTGGAGCCGGTGGTGGGTGATACTTTTGACACAATCTCTTCCTTCCCAGGTTCTGATTCGTTCCCCGGGGCTGTTGGCGCAGCTGCCGGGGATTCTTCTTTGGTGCGGATGTTCACGCTGAGGCCTGCTCGAACTGCGCGGTGATCCACGCGTCGATATCGGCTTGCCTGAACATGCGCCGGCCTCCGATGAGGGCGGACTTCGGGGCCTGCTTAGTGTGGATCAGCCACCGAAGCTGGGGTTCGGTCTTTCGCAGCTGCTCAGCCGTCTCTGCGAGAGTGCAGAGACGGATTGAAGGTGTCGTGTCCTGCAATTTCTGTCTCCTGACTGTTGCGCTATTGCAACGCGGTGCTCGATGAACAACAGAGTACGACTGGACACTGATGCTGTCAACTCACTACGATGCCAAATATGCAACAGCCACCAGCGACGACGTTCGACCTCCGATTTGGTCGGGCTCTGGCCCAACTGCGAGAGATGCGAGGCATGTCTCAGAGGGCGTTTGCCACCCGCCTTGAACAGCTGGGACTTGATCTCGACGCATCAGCTATCTCGCGTATCGAGCAGGGCAAGCGGGCTGTCAAGTTGAGCGAGGCCGACATAATTGCCGATGCCCTGGATGTCGATCTCAGCTTCATGACGCAGGGGGAGAAGACCCCGCCTCAGGAGTTGCGGTCGGCGCGCCGGTTTGCCGAGCAGGCAAGACGCGAGCTTGCGGAGCCCATCCAGCGGTTCATGATCTCGTATGGTCACGTGGCCGAATTGCTTCGCGAAAATCCGGACTTGCTGCCGCTTGTCATGGACAAGACGGGCAGCACCATCAGTTCCGCTGACGAGTACTTCCCGTGGGTGAAGGGCCGCATTAGCGAGCTTCGAGAAGAGACCCTTGGAGGAGAACACTTCGACGACATCGGTTCCATATACCTCGATGACGAGCGCGAGGTGGCAGACCTAATCGACCTGCTCGGGCACTACGCCCGTTCCCTCGTGATACTTCCGAAGGAACTGGAGCACTACCAAGGCAAGAGAGACGATGGCGAGCGTCAAGAGGAGGGCTGACGGCGTCTGGCGGGCCCGTTACCGAGACCAGTCTGGAAGAGAGCACTCGAAGCACACAGCGACGAAGCGCGAAGGCCAGGATTGGCTCGATGGCGAGGTCGCGAAGATGCGGACCGGCACGTGGGTCGACCCGAAGGCTTCGAAGGTCACGGTCGGCGAGTGGTGCGACACATGGTTGGCCGGCTACGGAGGCCGTGAGTCGACGATACGTCAGGCCCGGTCGCACCTGAAACACATCCGGGCGGAGTTTGGTGCGATGCCGCTCGGGTCCGTTCGGCCGTCGCAGGTACGTACATGGACCGAGAAGCTGAAGGCCCAGGGGCTCGCGACATCGACGATATACGGACTGCACTCGCGCCTCGCGCACATCTTCGCGGACGCCGTTCACGACGGCCTGGTGCCTCGCTCACCGGTCAGCCGTCGCACGTCACCGGAGATGGCGAAGCAGCGGCCTTACGTCGCGACGACGGACCAGGTGTGGGCGCTCTACGACGCGATGCCGGACGGGATGAAGCCGGTGGTGCTGCTGGGCGCGTTCGCTGGGCTGCGGGTCGCGGAGATCGCCGTGCTGCGCCTGGTCGACGTCGACTTCATGCGAGGCGTCATCTCGCCAGCTATCCAGTACCCGGCCGAGCCTCTGAAGACCGAGACGTCAAGTACTCCGATCCCGATACCGCACGAGCTATCGCTGATGCTGAACCAGGTGCCGGCCAAGTGGGGGAGTGACACGCTCGTCGTGGGCGCCTACGGTCGAGCGGTCGCACCGTACACGCTCGAGACGGCGTTCCGGTCGGCGCGCGTGACGATCGAGGGTCTACCCGAGGGCTTCCGCATTCACGACCTGCGGCACTACTTCGCGTCGCTGCTGATCGCGGCAGGCCTCGACATCAAGACGGTGCAGAAGCGGCTGCGTCACGCCTCGGCGAAGACCACGCTCGACACCTACGGGCACATGTGGCAGGACAAAGACGAGTCCGCACGAGCTGTCGTCGCGGATGTTCTGACAGCTCGTGCGGACTTTTTGCGGACTGAAGACCGTCCGACAGGGTCTGATCCCCGCTAGTTAGCGGGGTTCTAGCTACACGCCGTAGTAGAGCTCGTACTCGAAGGGGTGCGGGCGCTGGGCGATGGGCTTGATCTCGTTCTCACGCTTGTACGAGATCCAGGTCTCGATCAGGTCGGGAGTGAAGACGTTGCCCTTGGTCAGGAACTCGTTGTCGGCCTCGAGCGCGTCGAGCGCCTCACCGAGCGTCGCGGGAACCTGGGGGATGTTCTTGGCTTCCTCCGGGGGCAGCTCGTAGAGGTCCTTGTCGACGGGCTCGTGCGGCTCGATGCGGTTGATGATGCCGTCCAGGCCCGCCATGAGCTGCGCCGCGAAGGCGAGGTACGGGTTGCCCGAGGCATCCGGTGCACGGAACTCGATGCGCTTGGCCTTCGGGTTCGTGCCGGTGATCGGGATACGGATCGACGCCGAGCGGTTACCGGCCGAGTAGACCAGGTTCACAGGAGCCTCGAAGCCCGGCACCAGACGGTGGTACGAGTTCACGGTCGGGTTGGTGAACGCGAGCACCGCGGGAGCGTGCTTCAGCAGGCCGCCGATGTACCAGCGGGCCAGGTCGCTCAGGCCGCCGTAGCCGGCCTCGTCGTAGAACAGCGGCTTGCCGTCGTTCCAGAGCGACTGGTGCGTGTGCATGCCCGAGCCGTTGTCGCCGAAGAGCGGCTTCGGCATGAAGGTGGCCGTCTTGCCCCAGAGGTTCGCCGTGTTCTTGACGATGTACTTGAACTTCAGGATGTCGTCGGCCGCGTGCACCATGGTGTCGAAGCGGTAGTTGATCTCGCCCTGGCCGGCGGTGCCGACCTCGTGGTGGGCGCGCTCGAGGATGAGACCGGCGTCGATCAGCTTCAGCGAGATGTCGTCGCGGAGGTCGGCGTGCTGGTCGACGGGGGAGACGGGGAAGTAGCCGCCCTTGTAGGGGGTCTTGTTGCCCAGGTTTCCGCCTTCTTCGACGCGGCCCGTGTTCCAGGCGGCCTCGGAGGAGTCGACCGAGTAGAAGCTCGAGTTCTGCTTCACTTCGTAGCGGACGTCGTCGAAGATGTAGAACTCGGCCTCGGGGGCGAAGAACGCGGTGTCGGCGATGCCGGTCGAGGCGAGGTACTTCTCGGCCTTCTTGGCCACCTGGCGCGGGTCGCGCGAGTAGATCTCCCCGTTGCGGGGGTTGTAGATGTCGAAGACCAGGATGAGCGTGCGCTCAGCGCGGAACGGGTCGACGTAAGCCGTGGAGACGTCAGGGATGAGCTGCATGTCCGACTCGTGGATCGACGCGAAGCCGCGGATCGACGAGCCGTCGAAGAGCTGGCCGACGGCGAAGAACTCCTCGTCGACGGTGGAGGCGGGAATGTTGAAGTGCTGCTGCACACCGGGGAGGTCGGTGAAGCGGATATCAAGGAACTTGACGTCGGTGTCCTTGATGAACTTGAGCACCTCAGAAGAATCACTGAACATGTGAGGAATCTCCAAATGGCTTGGAACTGGAAAAACTACAAGGGTGTAGCCCTCGTCAGGCTAGCCGCAGGGCATTACTCGGCGGTGTCACGATTGTTTCCGGGATGTTACGTCTCCTGATGACCCGCCGATTACAGGTTCGACCGATCGCGCACGTCTCCGCGACGGTCGCGCGTGTCAGCGTCGGTCAGCGCTTGACCAACACAGTGCCGGCGAACACGTCGTGGAGGCCGCGCTGATCCGAGTCCCAGATGACGGCGGGCACGACGAGCATGAGCAGGATGGTGCGGAGGGCCGGGCGCCACCAGCCGGCGTAACCGCCGTTCAGCCGCACCACGCGCATCCCGAGCAGCAGGTGGCCGAGGCCGCCGCCGAGCGTGCTCATCAGCACGACCTGCTCGATGAAGAAGATGATGCTCGACGCGAACGGGTTCTCGAAGAAGAACGCGAAGTAGATGACGTAGCAGAAGGCGAAGTCGATCAGCAGAGCGGCGATCCGGCGACCCGCTCGGGCCACGGAACCCCTGCCCTCCCGGTTGAGACCGAGGCGCTGCCCCGGCCACTCGCTGGGCGCTGCGCTGCCGGAGGAGGTCGTCACGCCGCGGCTCAGCGGCCGCGCTGCGGGCGCATCCGCATCGGGTCGATGCCCTTGGGGATGGGCAGCGGCGAGGATTTCAGCGACGTCAGCCGGTTGCTGACGGCGAGCACCTCGGGCTTTGTGAGGGTCGGCTTGATCCGCGCCATCTTGGGGGCGACGCGGTGCAGCGGAAGCGACTCAGGGTCGGGACCGACCGAGAGGAAGGTGACGGGCACGTTGGGGAGGATGCGGAGGACCTTGCGACGCTCGTCTTCGAGCATGCGGGTCGTGCGCGAGCGGGGGCCCTCGCCGATCAGCACGACACCGCCACGGCCGACGGCGCGGTAGACCGCATCCTGCGTCTTGCCGTTGACGGCGACGGGCATCTCGCTGCCTGTCCAGCTGCGCTTGAGCGAGCTGCGGAGAACGGCGCCCACGGCACCGGGCTGCCCCTCGATCTGCTTGTAGGCGGCACGCTCGGCGCGGCGACCGAGGATGATCAGGGCCACCAGGAGGCCGGCAAGCACACCCGCGAGGATCCACATCACCAGCCCGAACACGTTGTCGCGCGACAGAATGAGGGCCAGGGCGACACCGAGGAGCACCGGGACGGCGAAGCCGGCCAGCATGATCCAGATCGCCTTGGAGTCGTAGCGGCGGGTCATGTTGAAGACCTGCACCATCTGCTTCAGACGGCCCGGCTCCTTCGGGTCCTTCGGAGCTTTGGGTGTTGAGTCGGTCTTGCGTGCCATGACTCCAAGGATACTTCGTCGCGCCGGTCGTGGTGTGCATGTGCTGTGACTGTGGATAACCGCTTCCGGTCCTCCACAGAGGGGCCGCCCCGACGGGTTCTCCACCGGTCGGTGGCGAGCGGATGCACGGGGTGCGGATGCGGGCACGATCGGTGCATGGACCCTCCCGCTTCCCCCGTCGCCAGCCCTCCCGTCAGTCGTTCCGTCAGCGTGTCGGCGGCGCACCTGGTGCAGGGGTTCGTGCTGCTCGAGGTGGTCGGCGTGGGGGAGCGGGCCGCTGTGTACCTGGCGCGTGCGGAAGGAGGTGCAGTCAGGTCATGGATGCGGCACGGTCGGCATGCTCGGGAGTCGGGGGACGGGCCGATCAGCGTCAGTGTGCGGCGGGACGTCGTGCTGAAGGTGTTCGCGCCGGGGTTCGGGCCGTCCGCGGCCGAGCGAGAGGTGCTCGCCGAGCGGCCGATCGCGGCGATGCCTGTGCTCCTCGGTGAGACGCGGGCTCGGGACGGGTGCGCGGTGCTCGTGATGACCTTCTGTTCCGAGCCGTCCCTGCGCGTCCGTGGCCACGCGGCTTTCTTGGACGGCGTGCCGGGTGCAGCACTCGGCAATGCGAGCGACGGTGATCGCTCATCGGGAGCGGTAGGTGCGCTGGTGGAGGAGTTGCACCGAGCGGGATGGGCTCACGGCGGGATCGACGACTCGAGCGTGTTGGTCGCGGAGGACGGTCAGGTCGTGCTGGTCGGGTTCACTCAGGCCTGCCCTAGAGGTGACCAGGCGTTCGACGCGACTGTGCTCGCAGATATCCGGGCAGTGCGCGAGCTCGGCCTCGACCCGAAGTCGGCGCCGCAGCGGGCTGCAGCGGCGAGCGGCATCGGGGCGGGACGTGAGGTGACGGCGGGGGGCGGGGTGGGCAGGCGTCAGATCGAGGAGTGGGCGTGGGATGCCGAGGCGGAGGTCGTCGGTGACGGGGAGGAGGTGCGGTTCCTCGAGACGGTGGAACCGGCGTTCCTCGCAGCCCGGGAGAGCGTGTCGGCGCTCCGCGGACTGCTCAGCCGCCGGGGTCGGTCGCTGGTGCGCGGCCGCGGGCGACGGTTGGCCGTAGGGGCTGGCGCAGCCCTCATCGTTCTGGCCGCCGCGTGGCTCACGCTCCCCTCGGACAGTGACGAGCGGGAAGCCGGCCCGGTGCCGTCGTCCAGCGTCGCCGAACCATCGGCCAACGAGAGAATCCATATCGATGCGGGTGAGAGGCAGGCTGCGACTACGGGAGAAGGCGCCCCTGACGACGCCTCGAACGCGGTGGTCGCCGGAGACGACCCGGTGGCGGCAGCGGGGGAGTTGCTGCGGGTGCGGGCCGCGTGCCTCGCGGGCGGGAACGGTGCCTGCCTGAGCGATGTGGACCAGTGGGGATCACCCGCCGAGGAAGCCGATCGTGCACTGCTGTCTGATGCCTCGGGTAGCCATGGCGCAGTGGCCGATGGATCAGAGGCCGGAGCGCACTCCGCGATCCGGCTCGTTCAGCGCGTCGGGGGAGTTGCTCTGCTGGAGGTGACGGGCGGGGGAGATGCGAAACCGGTCCCGCTCCTGGTGATCAGGGGCGGGACCGGTTGGCGCATCCGTTCGTTCGGGGGCGACCCGTGAGGGCGGCCGCCGTCGGAACGGCTGCCGGGAGCCTAGAGGCCCAGGTCGTTCTCGAAGTCCGCCTCTTCGAGGCGCTCCTTCACCGCGCTGAGGAAGCGCGCGGCGTCGGCTCCGTCGACGATGCGGTGGTCGTAGCTCAGCGCGAGGTAGACCATCGAGCGGATCGCGATTGCCTCGCCACCGTCGACCTTGACCACGGCCGGCTTCTTGGCCACGATGCCCGTGCCCAAGATGGCGACCTGCGGGAGGAAGACCAGCGGGGTATCGAACAGCGCGCCGCGCGAACCGGTGTTGGTCAGCGTGAAGGTGCCGCCGGCCAGCTCGTCGGGCTTCAGCTTGTTGTCGCGGGTGCGAGCAGCGAGGTCGGCGATCTGGGTCGCGAAACCGGCGATGTCGAGGTCGCCCGCGTTCTTCACCACAGGGGTGAGGAGGCCACGCTCGGTGTCGACCGCGATGCTGATGCTTTCGTGGTCGGGGTAGACGATCGTGTCGCCGTCGACCGTGGCGTTGATGATCGGGAACGCCTTGAGCGCCTCGGCGGCGGCGAGACCGAAGAAGGGCAGGAAGGAGAGCTTCGTGCCGGTCTTCTCCAGGAACGCGCCCTTGACCTTGTCGCGGAGCGCGGCCACCTTCGTGACGTCGACCTCGACCACGGTCGTCAGCTGGGCCGAGGCCTGCATCGACGCGACGGCACGCTCGGCCACGACCTTGCGGAGGCGCGACATCGGCTGGGTGGTGCCGCGGAGCGGCGAGGTCTCCAGCGGAGTACGGGCGGCGGTCGCAGTAGGAGCGGCAGCGGCCGGAGCAGCGGCCTTCTCGGCAGCGGCGAGCACGTCTTCCTTGCGGATGCGCCCTCCGACACCGGTACCGGTGACGGTCCCGAGGTCGATGCCCTTGTCATGAGCGAGCTTGCGCACCAGCGGAGTGACGTAGCCGGCGTTCGATCCGCTCGCCGCCGGAGCAGCAGCGGCGGGCGCAGCAGCGACCGGAGCCGAAGCGGCCGGTGCAGCAGCGGCCGGGGCCGGAGCGGCAGCAGCCGGAGCAGCAGGAGCCGCGGCGACAGGAGCGGGCGCCGGAGCGGCCGGAGCCTCCTGCACGGGAGCCGGCGCGGCCGGTGCGGGCTGCTCGGCGGGAGCTGGAGCATCCACCGACGGCTGCACGACCTCGCTCGGCGCTTCCTGCGACGGAGCGGCCGGAGCCGGCTCCTCAGCGGGAGCCGGAGCAGCAGCAGCGGCAGGTGCCGGAGCGGCAGGAGCCTCGGGGGCAGCAGCCTCGGCCGGAGCGGCCTCGGGAGCCGAACCGGAGTCGGCGCCGGCGCCGGACCCGTCGCCGATGGTCACGAGGGCGGTGCCCACCTCGACCGTCTCGTCTTCCTGAACGAGGATCGCTTCGATCACCCCCGCCACGGGCGAGGGGATCTCCGTGTCGACCTTGTCGGTCGACACTTCGAGAAGGGGCTCGTCGACCTCGACGCGATCGCCGACGTTCTTGAGCCACCGGGTGACCGTTCCTTCGGTGACACTCTCACCGAGTGCGGGAAGGTTGACGGATTCGCTCATGACCTTTGTCTCCTTATGGAACCGTTCGTTGTCGAGCCTAGTGGGCCGACGTGGATGTTGCTCTGGCCGGGGCGCGGCGATCGGTCAGATCGCGTGCAGCGGCTTTCCGGCCAGCGCGAGGTGCGCTTCGCCGAGGGCTTCGTTCTGGGTCGGGTGCGCGTGGATGAGCGAGGCCACGTCTTCGGGGTAGGCCTCCCAGTTCACGATCAGCTGACCCTCGCCGATCAGCTCGCCGACTCGGGCGCCGATCATGTGGATTCCGATCACCGGGCCGTCGTTGACCCGCACGACCTTGACCGAGCCGGTCGTGCCGATGATGTGGCTCTTGCCGTTGCCGGCCAGGTTGTAGTCGTACGCCGTGATCTTGTCGGCGCCGTACTTCTCGGCGGCCTTGGCCTCCGTGAGCCCGACCGACGCGACCTCGGGGTCGGAGTAGGTGACCTTGGGGATGTTGACGTCGAGCACGACCTGGGGGTTGAGGCCCGCGATCTCCTCGGCGACGAAGATGCCCTGCTGGAAGCCGCGGTGCGCGAGCTGCAGGCCGGGGACGATGTCGCCGACGGCGTAGACGCCGGGGACGCTGGTCTCGAGGCGGTCGTTCGTGATGACGAAGCCGCGGTCGACGGTGACGCCGGCCTCTTCGAAGCCCAGGCCCTGGGTCGCGGGGCCGCGGCCCACGGCGACGAGCAGCAGCTCGCCGTCGAAGGTCTTGCCGTCTTCGAGGGTGACGACCACGCCGTTCTCGTCCTGCGTGACGCCGGAGAACCGGGTGCCGAGGTTGAAGGCGATGCCGCGCTTGCGGAAGGCGCGCTCGAACTGCTTCGAGATCGCCTCGTCCTCGTTCGGCACGAGGTGGGGCAGCGCCTCGACGATCGTCACGTCGGCGCCGAACGACTTCCAGACGCTGGCGAACTCGACGCCGATCACGCCGCCGCCGAGGATGACGACCTTCTTGGGCACGAAGTCGAGCGCGAGCGCCTGCTCCGAGGTGATGACCCGGCCACCGATCTCGAGCCCGGGAAGGGTGCGCGAGTACGAACCGGTCGCGAGCACGATCTTCTTGCCGGTGATCGTGTCGTCGCCGACCTGCACGGTGGTGGGGGAGGTCAGACGGCCCTCGCCGGGGATCGTCGTGATCCCGCGGGCCTTGACCAGGCCCTCGAGGCCCTTGAACTTCGACGAGACGATGCCCTCGCGGTAGGCCGTGACCGCCGCGATGTCGATGCCGCCGAAGGTGTTCGTGACGCCGTACTTGGCCGACTCGCGCGAGACGTCGGCGACCTCGGCCGAGTGCAGGAGCGCCTTCGTCGGGATGCAGCCCCGGTGCAGGCAGGTGCCGCCGACCTTGTCCTTCTCGATCATCGCGACCGTGAAGCCCAGCTGGCTGGCGCGCAATGCGGCTGCATAGCCGCCCGAGCCACCGCCGAGAACCACAATGTCAAAGTTCTGATCCGACACCTAGCAACTCCCTCGTGCATCGAGATCCGTGCGGAATCGTCGTACAGCCGCACGGGAGATGGGCGAGATTTTTTCGCCCATACGACCTTACTACGCGCGGGAGTACGCCTCGGCAAGTCGGAGCAGAGTGCGCACGGTCGCCCCGGTCGGGCCCTTCACCGTGTAGCCGTAGCCGCCGTCCTTGTTCTGGGCGGCGCCGGCGATGTCCAGGTGCACCCACGGGATCGTGCGTCCCTCGGCGTTCTTCCCGACGAACTCCTGCAGGAAGACGCCGGCCACGAGCATCCCGCCTGCCGTGTTGCCGGGCTTGACGTTGGCGATGTCGGCGATGTCCGACGCGAGGAGGGGGCGGAGCTCGGCGGGCAGCGGCATCGGCCAGAGCGTCTCGCCGGCCTCGCCGGCGGCCTCGAGCACGCGTGCCGTCAGCTCCTCGTCGCCCATCGTGGCGACGTAGCGGTTGCCGAGCGCCACGACGGCGGCACCGGTCAGGGTGGCGACGTCGATGATCGCGTCCGGGTTCTCCTCGCCCGCGGCGACGATCCCGTCGGCGAGCACGAGCCGGCCCTCCGCATCCGTGTTGAGCACCTCGACCGTGCGGCCGCCGTGGATGGTGAGCACGTCACCGGGCCGGATGGCCACGCCCGAAGGCATGTTCTCGGCCAGGCAGAGCCAGGCCGTCAGGTGCACGGGCAACTCGAGCTCGGCGGCCGCGACGACGGCCGCGAGAACGGTGGCGGAGCCCGCCATGTCGTACTTCATCCCGATCATCGAGACCGGGGGCTTCAGCGACAGCCCGCCGGTGTCGAAGGTGATGCCCTTGCCGACGAGCGCGATGTGCTTGGTGGCGCCGGCGGGCGAGTAGTCGACCCGCACCAGGCGCGGCGGGCGCTCCGAGCCCTGGCCGACACCGACGATGCCGCCGAAGCCATCGGCCTTCAGCGCGTCCATGTCCCAGACCTTCACGTCCAGCCCGCGTTCGCGGCCCAGCTCGACGACCTGGTCGGCGTAGTTGGCCGGGTACAGGTCGAGGGCGGGCACGTTCACGAGGTCGCGCACCAGCGAGACGGCGTCGACGGATGCACGGGCCCGGGCGAGTGCGGATGCTCCGGTCTCCTCGCTCAGGCCGGTCACGACCGCGATCCGCCGGGCACGCGGCGCGGCGTCCTCGGCATCGGCACCGGACGAGACGTCTGCAGAAGCTCCGTCGGAATCGGCAGCCGAAGAAGAAGCAGTCCCGGTCCCGCGATACGCGGTGTAGTCGTACGAGCCGAGTCCGGCGCCCTCGATCACGGCCTCGAGCTCGGCGGCATCCGCCGGCTCGAAGGCGAGCACGACGTCCGAGCCCGACGGAGCCCGGCGCCCCGCGGTGCCGGCGGCGTAGCGCAGATCGTCGACCGTCGCCGTGCCGCTGCCGAGCCCTACGACGGCGACGCTCTGGGCGTCGATACCGGCCGGGGCGGGCAGGCGCACGAAGTCGTCCTTCTTCGCCGCGAAGCCGATCGCCTCGAGCATCGGCGCGAGCTCCTCGCCCCCGGGGCCGCGGACGACCAGGCCGTCGTCGGTCTTCGCCGCGGCGAGCACCAGCACCTCCCCGTCGGTGAGCGGGGCGTCGGGGGAGCGGAGGGAGAGATCGGCCGTAGTCATTCCGACATGCTAACGACTTCGCCCGAAGCAGTCCTGAGCGCGACCGGCCACCGCGACCGGCCACCGCGACCGGCCACCGCGACCGGCCACCGCGAACGGCCACGGTGCCGCCGACCAGCCCCGCGCCTATTCCCGATTCCTGTTCGCTCTCGGCATGCGACTCGCTCCGGCACGCGGGAGGGCCCCGGTTTAGAGTTGACGCATGGAAGATCCGAGTGGACTGTATGACGTCGTGGCCGACGCCGGCGTCGTCCCCGACGGCCTGAACCTCGTCGCAGCCCTCACCGGGTTCACCGACTCCGGCGGAGCGGTCTCCCAGCTGGGCGAGTACCTGCTCGACACGCTCGAGAACACCGTCGTCGCCGAGTTCGACGCCGACATCCTGCTCGACTACCGTGCCCGGCGCCCGATCATCACCTTCGATCAGGATCACATCAGCGAGTACCAGCCGCAGACTCTGCGTCTGCACCTGATGTCGGACGAGCTGGGCCAGCGCTTCCTCTTCCTGCACGGTTTCGAGCCCGACTTCCAGTGGGAGCGGTTCACCGCCGCCGTGATCGAGCTGGTTCAGCTCTTCCACGTCAAGACCACGACCTGGGTGCACGCCATCCCGATGCCCGTGCCGCACACCCGCCCGATCCAGGTCACCGTGAGCGGCAACCGCATCGAGATCATCGACGCGCTCTCCGCCTGGCGGCCGAGCACCCAGGCGCCGGCGAACGCCCTGCACCTGGTCGAGTACCGCCTGCAGGAGCTGGGGCATCCGATCACCGGCTTCGTGCTGCTCGTGCCGCACTACCTCGCCGACACCGAGTACCCCGCGACGGCGCTCGTGGCGCTGGAGAGCATCAGCTCGGCCACGGGCCTGATCTTCCCGACCGACCGCCTCCGTGAGGAGAGCCGCGGCTTCGTCGCCAAGATCGATGAGCAGGTCGAGACCAACGCCGAGCTCGGCCGACTCGTGCACACGCTCGAGGAGCGGCACGACGCCTACATGGAGGGCGCGGCCCTCCGCTCGCCGCTGACCGACGTCGACGGCGAGCTGCCCTCGGCCGACGAGATCGCCGACGAGCTCGAACGCTTCCTCGCGGGCAACCGTCCCGGCGACGACTTCACCGACGGCGACCGCCCGGCCTGATCCAGCGGCACTCCGCCCCGCCTGATCCAGCTGGGCCCCGCCTGGCCTGATCCAGCGGCCACTCGGCCTGAGACGCGACCCTCCCGAAGAAACAGCACCCACCCCCAGGCGTACGCTGGAGTGATATGAACTCCCGCCGCTCCTGGATCATCTTCGCGGTCGGCGTCTTCGCCTACATGGCGGCGGTGATGCAACGTTCCACCCTCGGCGTCGCCGGAGTCGACGCGGCCGAACGCTTCGAGACCACGGCCGCCCTGCTGTCGGGGCTCGCGGTCGTGCAGCTGATCGTCTACGCGGCCCTGCAGATCCCGATCGGCCTGCTGATCGACCGGGTCGGCCCGAAGCTCCTCATCTCCGGCGGCTCGGCGGTCATGGTCGCCGGCCAGCTGGTGCTGGCGTTCGCCCCCGACATCCAGATCGCCATCCTCGGCCGCATCCTCGTCGGGGCGGGCGACGCGGCGGTCTTCATCTCCCTGATCCGCCTGATCAACTCCTGGTTCCAGGGCCGCACGGTTCCCCTGCTCTCGCAGTGGACGGGCAACATCGGCGCGCTGGGGCAGATCCTCTCCGCCCTGCCGTTCGCGGCGATCCTGCACTCCGCGGGCTGGACCCCGGCGTTCACCGCGGCGGCCTCGCTGTCGTTCGTAGCCTTCGTGCTCGCGGTCGCGTTACTCAGCGACCGGCCGGCCGGCGTGCCCGAGCCCCCGCGGGTCGCCTCGATCCGGGATGCTCTGCATGGCCTCGGCCAGACCCTCCGCCGGCCCGGCACCCAGCTGGGCTTCTGGTCGCACTACGTCACGCAGTCCTCCGGCACCGTGTTCTCGTTGTTCTGGGGCTTCCCCTTCCTCGTCTCGGCCGTCGGCATCAGCCAGCAGGTCGCCTCCCTGCTCCTGGTGCTGATCGTCGTGACCGGTCTCATCGCAGGGCCCGTCCTCGGCATCCTGACCGCGCGGTTCCCGCTCCGCCGGTCGAACCTCGTGCTCGGGATCACCGCCCTGCTCGGTCTGGTCTGGGCGGCCGTGCTGCTCTGGCCGGGAGTGCCGCCGTTCTGGTTGATCATCGTGCTGGTCGTCACGATGGGCGTCGGCGGGCCCGGTTCCCTAATCGGCTTCGACTTCGCGCGCTCGTTCAACCCGATTCGCTCGCTCGGCTCGGCCAACGGCATCGTGAACGTGGGCGGGTTCACCGCGAGCTTCGTGATCATGTTCCTGATCGGCGTGATCCTGGACGGCCTCTTCGACAGCGGTTGGAGCGCCTCGCTCTACGACCTGGCGGCGTTCCGGGTCGCCTTCTCCGTGCAGTACGTCGTCATCGGCTTCGGCGTCGTGATGCTGCTGTTCGCCCGTCGGCGAACACGGCGCAAGCTCGAGGAGGACGAGGGAATATCCGTAGGCCCCATCTGGGTTGCACTCTTCAGAGCCTGGAGGAACCGGGCCGGGAGGCGTCGGGGGCGCGGCGCGAAGCGGCGTCCTGTCTGATGCATCCGTGCAATAATTGACGAGAAGACCCGTTCCTGTGTATGGGAGCAGTCGAGTTCCCGGCTGCGAGAATCCCGCACTTGACATGGGTCTTAGTAATGTCCAAAAACATCTTCATGCGCGGGAATCCTGCGGAGGATCACGAGCCTTCCGCTCCGGTGCATGGCATGAAAGGTGAACCAATGGCCACCCCCAAGTCCGCAGACACTCTCGAGAAGGCAACGGCGCCCGACGAGGTCGAGACGGCAGCCCCGGCAGCCGCGAAGCGCGCGCCGGCCAAGAAGGCTCCCGCCAAGAAGGCCCCCGCCAAGGCCACCACCGCCAAGGCGGCGCCCAAGCGCGCCACGAAGGCGAAGGCCAAGGCCGACGACGACGAAGAGATCGAGTCCACCGACGAGGTCGAGATCGACGAGGCGGCGACCGATGACGTCGTCGAGGTCGCCGACGAGACCGAGACGCCCGACGCGACCGACACCGACGAAGAGACCACGAAGGCCCCCGTGGCCGAAGAGGCGCTGCCCACCGGCGCGCTGGTGCTCTCGCTCGTCGACGACGAGGACGACGTCCCCGTCTACTCCTCCACGATCACGGGTGCGACCGCCGACCCGGTCAAGGACTACCTGAAGCAGATCGGAAAGGTCGCGCTCCTGAACGCGGCCGAAGAGGTCGAGCTCGCCATGCGCATCGAGGCGGGCCTGTTCGCCGAGGACAAGCTGGCCAACAGCGACAACCTGAGCCCCTCCGCCAAGCGCGAGCTGCAGTGGGTCGCGAAGGACGGGCAGCGGGCCAAGAGCCACCTGCTCGGCGCGAACCTCCGTCTGGTCGTCTCGCTCGCGAAGCGCTACACCGGTCGTGGCATGCAGTTCCTCGACCTGATCCAGGAGGGCAACCTGGGCCTCATCCGTGCCGTCGAGAAGTTCGACTACACGAAGGGCTTCAAGTTCTCCACCTACGCCACCTGGTGGATCCGGCAGGCCATCACGCGTGCCATGGCCGACCAGGCCCGCACCATCCGCATCCCGGTGCACATGGTCGAGGTCATCAACAAGCTGGCCCGCGTCCAGCGCCAGATGCTGCAGGATCTCGGTCGCGAGCCCACGCCCGAAGAGCTGAGCCGCGAGCTCGACATGACCCCCGAGAAGGTCGTCGAGGTGCAGAAGTACGGCCGCGAGCCCATCTCCCTGCACACCCCCCTGGGTGAAGACGGCGACAGCGAGTTCGGCGACCTGATCGAAGACACCGAGGCCGTCGTCCCCGCCGACGCGGTCGGGTTCACCATGCTGCAGAAGCAGCTGGAGTCGCTGCTCGACTCGCTCTCCGAGCGCGAGGCCGGCGTCATCCGCATGCGCTTCGGTCTCGGTGACGGGATGCCGAAGACGCTCGACCAGATCGGCGACACCTTCGGCGTCACGCGCGAGCGCATCCGTCAGATCGAGTCGAAGACCATGGCCAAGCTCCGCCACCCGTCGCGTTCGCAGTCGCTGCGCGACTACCTCGAGTAGGCCGGTGGCTCCGCGTTTGTCGACAGCCCGCACCGCGGCAGCCGTCCTCGTCGGGCGTGCCGTCCGTGTGGCGGCGCGCCTGCGAGGCGGCGGCTCGGCGATCCCCGGCAACATCGCCCTGAAGATCGATCCCGGTTTCCTCGAGCGCACGATCGCGCGCATCCCCGACGGGGTGGTCGCGGTCTCCGGCTCGAACGGCAAGTCGACGACCACGAACATGCTGGCCGCGATCATGCGTCGGCACGGGCTCAAGGTCTTCACCAACCCCTCGGGCGGAAACCTCCCGCAGGGCATCGCCTCGGCGCTGCTCTCCGAGGTGTCGACCGGCGGACGGCTGGATTCGGACATCGCGATCCTCGAGGTCGACGAGGGCTACGGCACCAAGCTCGCCGAGCTGCTGAAGCCGCGGACGGTGCTGCTCCTCAACATCCAGATCGACCAGCTGAACCGCTACCACGAGCCGGATCGCGTCGCCGCGATGCTCGGCAGGGTCGCGGCCTCCTCCACCGAAGGCCTGATCCTCAACCGGGAGGACAACTTCCTGGTCGATCTCGACACCCGCATCCCGGGTCGTCCGGGCCGCGCGGTCTCGTTCTTCGGCGGCGTGCCGTCGCTCGTCGAGCCCGCGGGCCACGGTGTCGCCTCGGCCGACCGCTTCGAGGAGTCGGCGGCGGCACCGGGCTCCCGCCCGGCCACGGTCGAGGTGATCGCGCTCGACGGACCGCGGGCGACGCTCTCGATCGAGCTCCCGGGTCAGGATGCACGCACCGAGATCACCGTGAAGCTCCCGTCGCGCGGGCTGCACTACGCCCTCGACGCCGCCGGAGCCGCAGCGACGGCCCTCAGTGTGCTGGGCGACCGGTTCCGGCCGGAGCTCGTCACCGAGGCGCTCGACACGCTCGAGACGGTGTACGGCCGCGGTGAGCTGCTGGTCGTCGACGGGGAGCAGATCGAGATCATCATGATGAAGAACCCGGCGAGCCTCCAGCTGAACCTGGACTCGCTGGAGAGTGCTCCCGAGCAGGTCTTCCTGGCCGTCGACGAGGGCACGCCCGACCCGTCGTGGATCTACGACATCGACTTCTCGGCCCTCGACCACGTCGACGGCATCACGGGCTCGAAGGCGTGGCAGTTCGCGGTGCGCTTCGGGTACCTCGGCATCCCGGTCGGCGAGGTCGAACTCGACGTGCGCCGGGCGCTGAAGGCGTTCCTCGCGTTGCCGGCACCCGCGACCGGACACAAGGTGATGATCCTGAACTACGAGCAGATGATGCTGATCCGCAAGATCCTGGGCTTCAAGGAGCTCGAGGGCGGGGGAGTCGCGTGAACGCCAAGGCCCTGCAGATCCTCCACCTCTTCCCGCGCCTGCTCGAGCTGAACGGCGAGAGCGGCAACGTCGAGATCCTGCGGCTCCGCTCGGAGTGGCGCGGGCTGCCGGTCGAGGTCACGACCTACGACGGTGGCAGCACCGACGGATTCGATGACGCCGACCTGGTGTTCATCGGGAGCGGGCCGGTCTCGGCCGAGCTGATCGCGCATCCGCTGGTCACGGCGATCGCGCCGGCACTCCGCGAGCTCGCCGCAGACGGGCGGCCCTTCCTCGCGGTCGGCGCCGGGTTCCAGCTGCTGGGGCAGACGGTGACGCTCGAGAACGGCGACGTGCTCGAGGGCGCCGGGGTCTTCCCGGTCACGACGCGGCACGGCGGCACCCGGGTGGTCGGCGACTTCGTCGTCGAGTCGCCTCGCCTCGGGCCGGTCGTCGGCTTCGAGAACCGCGGCTCGTTCGTCGACGTCGGGCCGCACACCACGCTCGGCCGGGTCGTCTATGGCCGCGGCAACACCGAGACGCCGGGCGAGGAGGGCTTCTGGGAGGACAACCTGCTCGGCACCCACATGCACGGCCCCATCCTCGCCAACAACCCCGGCCTCGCCGACTCCCTGCTCGACACGGCCCGCGCCCGCCGCGGTCTCGCCTACGTCGACGCCGCTCCCGAGTCCCTCCACGCCATCGACGAGCGCGCCCGCCAGGCCCGCGGCACCATAGCGGCCACCCCCCTCAGCGAATAGAGGGGGGTCGTACCGGCAGTTCGGGGGCGTGACCCGCCGCTAGCACCTCGTGAGGGACTCGACTGCGGGGGTGAGGGACAGGGGGCCGCCGAGGAGGACTACCGAGCGGGTGCCGAAGCGGGCCAGGCGGTCGAGTACTCGGCCGGGGACGCAGGTCGAGGGGACGATGTAGAGCGGATGCCGTTGGGTGCCCGCGAGGACGCCTCCGGCCAGTGCGTCGGGGAAGTTCGTCCCGGTCGCGAGGTACACCGTCTCGAAGTCGCTCAATGTCTGCTCGTTGACGACGGCGGACACCTCGTAGCGATCGGCCCCTGCGAATCGTGTCACCGTGCCGACGCCGGCGAGCGAAGCCTCGATACCGGGGGAGAGGGAGGCGGGACCGCCGGTCAGTGCGACCCACGAGGTGTGCAGACGGGAGAACAGGCCCAGGGTCTCTGAGTCGGCCGCGGGCAGCGCCCCGTTCATGAGCACCAGCGGTGCATCCCAGGCGACGGCGGCGGGCCCGGCGGAGAGCGCGTCCGGGAACGTGGTGCCCGTGGCCGAGAACACGGTCGATGCCCCGGAAGAGAAGACCGTGGCCGCCAGGCGACGGCTCACGTCGTAGCGATCGGCGCCGCTGATCCGTGCCACCGGGAAGGTCGGGCCCAGGATGCTGCGCACCTCCGTCACGATCGTCTCGGGAACCGAGAGCGGACCGCCGACGATCACGACCCGTTTCGGTGCGAGCGACGCCAGCTCGACGCCGATCGTGAACGTGATGCCGGTGGGCGGTACGAGCAGGAGCACCCCCTGCTCGTGCACCACCGCAGGCCCCGCGCTCAACGCGTCCGGGAAGTCGTTGCCCGACGCCAGGTACACCACGTCGGCCCGAGTCCTGGTCGCTTGAGCGATGTGCACCGCCACGTCGTAGCGGTCGGCCCCGGTGATGCGGGTCACGGAGATGGCGGAAAGCGCCGCATCCTCGTCACTCGCTGCCCTGGCCGGCGGTGTGCCCGGCGGCAGGACCCCTGTTGCACTGAAAACGGCGACCGCCGAGAACACGGCGATCCCCGCGACGAATGATGCCCGAACACGCATGTGAGCTCTCTTCCCCTAGGGCTCCCCACCCAAGGCGGCCCCCCGGAGCACCCCCACCCTAACTCGCCAACCCAAAATTGTCGAGCATTGCTCGGTAAAACAAGCCGCACCAGCGAGTCACCATCGCAACGGGCCCTTTTCGACGACCCAGGGTGAGCGCGTCGCCGTGAGGTGCGACCGCAGGCCGCGCCTCACGACGGCTCGCGAACATGTCGCCCGCGCCGCAGAGGCGGCGGCGCGGTAACTACACATCTATGCGATCGCGCGAGAGCTTGTCCGAGCCCTGGATGATGAACTCCTTGCGGGGCGGCACCTCGTCGCCCATCAGGAGCTCGAACATCCGCTCGGCGACGGCCGCATCGGCCACGCCGACGCGGCGCAGGGTGCGGTAGCGGCGGTCCATCGTGGTGTTCGCCAGCTGGTCCGCATCCATCTCGCCGAGGCCCTTGTAGCGCTGGATCGGGTCCTGATAGCGGCGATTCGACTTCTTCAGCGCCGCCAGCACGCCGTTCAACTCGGCCTCGGAGTAGGTGTAGATCGTCTCGTTCGGCTTCGAGCCGGGGTTGATCGCGACCACCCGGTGCAGCGGCGGGACGGCGGCGTAGACCCGGCCGTCCTCGATCAGGGGCCGCATGTAGCGGAAGAAGAGGGTCAGCAGCAGGGTGCGGATGTGCGCACCGTCGACGTCCGCGTCGCTCATCAGGATGATCTTGCCGTAGCGCGCGGCCGACAGGTCGAACGACCGCCCGGAGCCGGCACCGATCACCTGGATGATCGAGGCGCACTCGGCGTTCGAGAGCATGTCGGCGATGGACGCCTTCTGCACGTTCAGGATCTTGCCGCGGATCGGCAGCAGCGCCTGCGTCTCGCTGTTGCGCGCGAGCTTCGCCGTGCCGAGCGCCGAGTCGCCCTCGACGATGAACAGTTCGCTGGCGGCGACGTCGTTGCTGCGGCAGTCGACGAGCTTCGCCGGGAGGGAGGAGGACTCGAGCGCGTTCTTGCGGCGCTGGGTCTCCTTGTGGGCCCGCGCCGAGATGCGCGACTTCATCTCGGCCACGACCTTGTCGAGCACGAGCGCCGACTGTGCCTTGTCGTCGCGCTTCGCCGAGGAGAACCGCTCGGCAAGGCCCTTCGTCAGCACCTGGGAGACGATGTTCCGCACCGCGGGGGTGCCGAGCACCTCCTTGGTCTGGCCCTCGAACTGCGGCTCGGGCAGCCGCACGGTGAGCACCGCGCTGAGGCCGGCGAGCACGTCGTCCTTCTCCAGCTTGTCGTTGCCGACCTTGAGCCGCCGGGCGTTCGCCTCGACGGTCTGCCGCAGGAACTTGAGCAGCCCGGTCTCGAAGCCGGCCTGGTGCGTGCCGCCCTTGGGCGTCGCGATGATGTTGACGAAGCTGCGGAACGCGGTCTCGTAGCCGATGCCCCAGCGCAGGGCGATGTCGACGGTGCAGTCACGCGTGAGCTCGGTCGGGATCATGGCCCCGCCGTCGGTCAGCACGGGCACGGTCTCCTTGAAGTGGCCCTCACCGGTGATCCGCCAGATCTCGGTCAGCGGCGCGTCGGGCGCAAGGTGCTCGACGAACTCCGAGATGCCTCCGTCGAAGCGGAACGACTCGGTGCGCGGCTCCTCGCCGCGCTCGTCGTCGATCGTGATGCCGAGCCCCGGCACCAGGAACGCGGTCTGCCGCGCCCGCACGACGAGGTCGTCGGTCTGGAACTCGGCGCCCTTGGTGAAGATCTGCCGGTCGGCCCAGTACCGCACCCGGGTGCCGGTCTTCGCCTTGGCGACCTTGCCGACAACGCGGAGTTCGCTGGTCTTCTCGAACGGCGTGAACGGCGCATCCGGACTCGGCTCGCCACCCTTGTCGTCGAAGATGCCGGGCTCGCCGCGGTGGAAGGACATCGCCCAGGTCTTGCCGTCGCGGTCGACCTCGACGTCGAGCCGCTCGGAGAGCGCGTTGACGACCGAGGCGCCGACGCCGTGCAGACCGCCGGACGCGGCGTACGAGCCCGAGCCGAACTTGCCGCCGGCGTGCAGCTTGGTGAAGACGACCTCGACGCCCGAGAGGCCGGTCTTCGGCTCGATGTCGACCGGGATGCCGCGGGCCGTGTCGCGCACCTCGACACTGCCGTCGCCGCGGAGGATGACGTCGATCTGCGAGCCGTGCCCGCCGAGCGCCTCGTCGACCGCGTTGTCGATGATCTCCCACAGGCAGTGCATCAGGCCCCGCGAGTCGGTGGAGCCGATGTACATGCCCGGCCGCTTCCGGACGGCCTCGAGTCCTTCGAGGACGGACAGATGACGGGCGGAGTAAGCGGACGGTGCAGCCACCGGGTCTCCTTCGAGGTACGGGTCACGAGGGCGGGCGGCCCCGATCTCCAAGGCTAACCGCCGCCGCGCGCCCACCCGCGCACGACACCCGTCCGCCCTCCCCGGTACGCGCACAGCGAAACACAGGCGATTGAGACATCGCACCCATGGAAGAGTGCTTTGATGGCTCTACAGCCAGTGCATGACGAGTCGCTAAGGAGCAGAAGATGCAGTCAGTTGCAGCAGAAACCGGCGCTGTCTCCGATCTGGAGAACGCCTACCAGCTCACGACGGCCGACCGTTGTGACAGCTGTGGGGCTCAGGCCTACATCCGCGTGGACATGCCGTCCGGTGCCGAACTCCTGTTCTGCGCTCACCACGGCCGCAAGTACCAGGAGAAGCTGTCCCAGGTCGCCACGGGATGGCACGACGAGTCCGCCAAGCTCCTCGACAGCTAAGCCCAGCCGCCCGCTTCCGATCGGCGGGCACGCGGCGAGCAGTCCGGCACGCAAGCGCCGGATGCCGCTCTAACCGCGACCCGCTCCGATCGAACCCACGACGCCGCTCAGAACCGTCCCCGACGCATCCCGTCGGGCTCCCACCTCGGGAAGGTTCCGGGCGGCGCCGTCGTTTCCGACGGCGAGCGCCGGTGCCGGGCCTGCCCAGGCGACCGTCAGCAGGTCCTCGCCCTTCAGGAAACGGTGGGCCCGCACGCCCCCGGTGGCGCGGCCCTTGGGCGGGAACTCGGTGAACTCCGAGACCTTGCCCGTGCCGGGATCCGTGCCCGGCAGCGTGGACGTGCTCCCGGCGATCGTCACGACGACCGAGTCGCCGTCGTCCGGCACCGAGCCGAACCAGATGACCTTCGCGCCGGCGCCGAGGTTGATGCCGGCCATGCCGCCCGCCGCAGCGCCCTGGGGCCGCACGCTCGCCTGGAAGAAGCGCAGCAGCTGCGCATCCGAGGTGATGAACACCAGCTCGTCCTCCTCGGAGTGCTGGGCGACACCGACCACCGCGTCACCGGGCTTCAGGGCGATCACCTCGAAGTCGGGCTTCGCCGGGTAGGCGCCGGGGGCGACGCGCTTGACGATGCCCTGCTCGGTGCCCAGGGCGATCGGCACGGCCGAGGTCAGCGACACGAGGCCGACGATCTTCTCGCGGCGGGAGTCGATGCCGACGTAGTCGCCGATCCGCACGCCCGCGCCGAGCTGGACCGAGTTGATCGGCACGGCCGGCAGATCCATCACGGGCATCCGGATGAGGCGGCCCGTGTCGGTCACCGCACCCACCTCCGAGCGCCTCGTGGTCTCGACCTCGCTGCGGATGGCGTCGTGCTTGCTGCGGCGCACGGTGGCCGTGGGGCCTGCGGAGCCGACCCCACCGGCGACGCCACCAGCAGCATCCTCCGAAGTCTCCTCGCGGTCGACCCTCACGACCCGCCCCGTGGTGCTGAGGTACACGGTGCACGGCACGTCCGCGACCTCGAGCACCGGTTGCGCACGCTTGGATCCGGTCGCGAGCGACGGCTTGGCCTCGGTCAGCAGGGTGCGCCGGGGCGTGCCGTACTTCTCGGCGACCTCGTCGAGCTCGTCCGAGACGGTCTTGCGGATGAGCGCCGGGTCGGCGAGGAGGGCTTCCAGCTGCGCGATCTCCTCGCGCAGGCGGTCGCGCTCGGCCTCGAGCTCGATCCGCGAGAAGCGGGTGAGCCGGCGCAGCCGGAGCTCGAGGATGTAGTCGGCCTGCAGCACGCTCAGCTCGAACACGTCGATCAGGCGGGTACGGGCCTGATCGGTGTCGTCGCTCGTGCGGATCACCTGGATGACCTCGTCGATGTCGAGGATCGCGATCAGGAGGCCCTCGACCAGGTGCAGGCGCTCGCGCCGGCGCTCGAGGCGGAACCGGGTGCGCCGGGTCACGACGTCGATCCGGTGGTTCACGTAGACGACCAGGAGGTCGCGGAGGCCGAGGGTGAGCGGGCCGCCGTCGACCAGGGCGACGTTGTTGATGTTGAAGCTGTCCTCGAGCGGGGTCAGCTTGTAGAGCTGCTCCAGCACCGCCTCCGGGTTGAACCCGGTCTTGATGCCGATCACCAGGCGCAGGCCGTGCGTGCGGTCGGTCAGGTCGGTGACGTCGCTGATGCCCTGGATCTTCTTGGAGGTGACGCCGTCCTTGATCTTGGCGATCACCTTCTCGGGCCCGACGAGGTACGGCAGCTCGGTGACCACGAGGCCCGTCTTCCGGGCCGTGAGGTTCTCGACCGAGACCTTGGCGCGGGTCTTGAAGGCACCACGGCCGCTCTCGTAAGCGTCGCGGATGCCGGCGAGCCCCACGATCGTGCCGCCGCCGGGCAGGTCGGGGCCCGGGATGAACGCCATCAGGTCGTCGAGCGTCGCATCCGGGTGCTCGATGAGATGGCGGGCACCGGCGACGACCTCGATCAGGTTGTGCGGCGCCATGTTCGTGGCCATGCCCACGGCGATGCCGCTGGCACCGTTGACCAGCAGGTTCGGGATGGCCGAGGGCAGCACGTCCGGCTGCATGAGCTGGTTGTCGTAGTTGGGAACGAACTCGACGACGTCCTCGTCGAGCTGGTCGACCATGAGCATCGCGACCGCATCCAGCCGCGCCTCGGTGTACCGCGCCGCGGCCGGCCCGTCGTCGGGGGAGCCGAAGTTGCCGTGCCCGTCGACCAGGGGGATGCGCATGGTCCAGGACTGCGCGAGCCGCACCAGGGCGTCGTAGATGGCGGTGTCGCCGTGCGGGTGCAGCTTGCCCATCACCTCACCGACCACGCGAGCGCTCTTCACGTGCCCACGGTCGGGCCGGAGGCCCATCTCGCTCATCATGTAGAGGATGCGCCGCTGGACGGGCTTCAGGCCGTCGCGCGCGTCGGGCAGGGCCCGCGAGTAGATGACCGAGTAGGCGTACTCGAGGAAGGAGTCCTGCATCTCGGTGGAGACGTCGACGTCGAGGATCTTCTCCGTGCTCGCGCCGGAGTCGGTCGCCGTGGGCTCGTTCGTCGCTGGTGTCATACCTGGATTTCCGGGGGAGCGTCGCGCATCCAGGCCCCGCAGGAGGCGGAGCGCGACGAGGGGTCGTGTGCCAGAATTGGCCGAATGTCACCAATGCTACCGACGCGGGCGGCCGACGAGCTGTCGCTGGCCGACGTGTTGCCGAGTTGCGTGCGCTCGCTCGCGGGCGAGCCGAACCGGCTGGGGCTCCCGCGGGCCGATCGGGTTCTCGTCGTGCTGGTCGACGGGCTCGGCACCGCGGCCCTCCGGGCTCGCGCCGGCCACGCCCGGGCGCTGATGGCGGGCCTGACCAAGCGCACCACCCTCTCCAGCGGGTTCCCGACCACCACGGCAGCCGCCCTCGCGAGCCTCGCGACCGGCACCCGACCCGGCGAGCACGGCATCGTGGGCTACACGGCCCTGGTGCCCGAGGCCGGTCAGGTCGTGAACCAGCTCTCCGGCTGGTCGGAGGCCATGCCTCCGGAGACCTGGCAGCGCCGCACCACGGTCTTCGAGCAGCTGCAGGATGCGGGGCTCCGGTCGAGCACGATCGGCCCGGCCAAGTACGCCGACTCCGGACTCACCCGCGCGATCCTCCGCGGCGCCGACTACATCCCCGCGGCGACCATCGCCGATCGTTTCGCGGCAGCCCGCCGCCTGTTCGACGAGGGCGGCCGCGGACTCGCGTACCTCTACATCCCCGAGCTCGACCAGCTGGCCCACTCCCGTGGCTGGGAGTCCGACCGCTGGCTCGCCACGCTCGAACTCCTCGACTCCGAGTTCGCGGCCTTCACCGCGACGCTCGGCCGGGGCGAAGGGCTGCTCCTCACGGCCGACCACGGCGTGGTCGACGTGCCGGCGACCTCGCAGATCCTGTTCGGCGACGACCCGGCGCTGATCGAGGGGGTCGAGCACGTCGGGGGAGACCCCCGCTGCGTGCAGCTCTACCTGGCCCCGGATGCACCCCTCGGCGCAGCCGACCGGCTCGCCGAGAGCTGGCGCGAGCGGGAGGGCTCGCGGGCGTGGATCGCCACGCGTGAGGAGGCGATCGAGGCCGGCTGGTTCGGACCGGTGGATCCGGAGGTCGCACCCCGGATCGGCGACGTGATCGTGGCCGCGCGAAAGCTGGTCGCGTATTACGACGGGCGGAACGGCGACACCACGGGCCGGTCGATGATCGGCCAGCACGGCTCGCTCACGGTCGAGGAGACCCAGGTGCCGCTGCTTCGGGCCGGGGCCTACGCGCTGGACTGAGGCGGGGACCAACAGCAAGCTACCTGACAGACCAGGCTGAGTCTGCTCAGGGCACGTGAGCCCAGGCGGGGCCGACTCAAGCCGGGCCGGCTCAGGCCGGGTCGTCCTCCGACCGGGCGCCGAACACGATCTCGTCCCAGCTCGGCATCGCCGCACGCTGACGCTTCGACGCCGGCTGCTTCGAGGGCTTGGGGCTCGAGTCGTCGGACAGGTCCGGGCCAAGCCCGTCCAGAGGGGTGTCGAGCGCCTCGACGATGTCCGAGAGGTCGGTCATGTCAGCCACGGCACGCGGCCCACCGAAGACGGGATGCTCGTCCGCGTGCTCCTGCGCAGCAGGCTCGAAGGCGGCGGACTCCCGCTCGCCCCGGCGGCGGCGGAGCGCCTCGAGCAGATCAGCGGTCTGGTTGTGGTCGGCGGTGTCGGAGTCGTCCGGCGCACGCTTGGTCGCGTAGGCGTCGAACGGCCGGCCCTGCTCACGCGTGGGCGGGACGGCGGCGGCGAAGGGAGAGGGAGCCGGAGTCGCCGCCTCGGGGGCCTCGGCGACCGGGGTCTCGCTCGCGTCGCGACGGGCCGCATCCGGAGCCGGCTTCTCGGCCGGACGCTCGGGAGCGCGCTCGAGCGGCGCGAAGGCCCCGCTGTCGAAGCGCGTGTCGGCGGTGTCGCCGGGCGACACGGCGCGGAGCCGAGGGATCAGGCCCTCGGTCAGCTCGCCGTGACGGGAGAGGGTGGTCGCCTCGTTGTTGAGAGGGGTGAGCACGTGGCGCTTGGGGTCGAACTGCCAGCGGGCGTCGTGGTCGATCTCGCGGGAGACGAAGGTGAGCTTGACGATCCAGCCGGTCTCGTCCTTCCAGCTCGCCCAGCGGATGTCCTTCGCGTCCAGGCTCTCGAGGCGCTCCTCGAGGGCGTCGCCGAAGGTCGAGAGCGGCTCCTCGCCGAGCGGGTCGGCCGGGCTCGTGGGCTGCACCGGCACGCGGAGCGCCGAGTCGACGATGAACTGGCGCTCGGCGACGACCGGGCCCTCGAAGCGCTCGACGTATTCGACGTCGGCCCCGGTGAGTTCGGCGACCTCGAACGCGGAGAGCCCCGCGCGGATGTGGGTCTGGATCTCGCGCGGCGAGACCTTCTTTCCGCCCTGGGCGGACACGATGCCCTGACGGAGCTTCGATTGGAGGAGCTCGTCGATCACGATGCGATACCGCTCGCCGCCGTCGTTGGAGACGATCAACGCCCCGTTCTCGACTCCGATTACCGTCAATTCCTGCATGGTGAAAGGCCTCCAGAGGTCACTGTGCGATGACAGGATCGCACGCGAGCCCCCTGGGATCCGGGAATGTTCTGGGCGCGCCGCAAGTTGATGGCGGCGTGAGTAATTACTGCTCACGCGACGGTTTGCTATTCCCGCCCGTTTGATGCAAACTAACGCCGCCGATTTGGTTAATGGGCTGTATTCAAGAAGTGGATGGGCATGGCGACTGATTACGACGCACCGCGCAAGACCGATGACGACTCGGATTCGATCGAAGCGCTGAAGGAGCGAGTGCCGGACAAGATGTCCGGTGTCGTTGACGTCGATGACGCTGACAACCCCGGTGGTTTCGAACTGCCCGGCGCCGACCTCTCCGACCTCGATCTGGATGTCGTCGTCCTGCCTCCGCAGGCCGACGAGTTTACCTGCGTGAGCTGCTTCCTGGTGAAGCACCGGTCGCAGATCGATCACGAGGAGAAGCTGGGTGCCATCTGCGTGGAGTGCGCCTCTTAGGAGCTGCTCCCGCGGAGTGACACCGCATCGATGAGATCGCCGGGACGCCGGGTCGACACCAGCCAGTAGGGTGTCGGATCCAGCGGATCGGCGATTCGCATCTTAACCACCGGATCGACCCAGCCGCGGATGCACAGCCAGGCCCGGACATCCATCAGCCGGCCCCGCTGAGCCGTGGCGTCGGCCCCGGTGAAGGCCTCGCACTCACCGATCAGCTCGAGGGGGATGGACGCACGTCCGACCCGGAGGGTGTCACCCGTGACCTCGATCACGGGCGAGGTGAGGATGAGCACCAGGAGCGCGCCGGCGTAGAGCACGATGCCGACTCCGACCCCGACGGGCCAGCCCGTGCCGTCCCAGATCGGGGCGAAGACGATGATGCTCGCCGGCAGGACGAGAGCCGTGGCGAAGAACACCCAGGGCGACGGAGAGAGCCTCTCCCGATAGCGCGTCATGGCTCTATTCGATCATTCTTTCTGCACTACCCTCGACTCGTGACTTCTTCCATCGAGATCCTGATCACCGGCGAGGCCGCTCCGGTCTACGCCCACCCGGGCGACGCGGGGGCCGACCTCCTCTCGACCGAGGCGCTGACGCTCGCTCCGGGCGAGCGCCGGCTGATCGGCACCGGGGTCTCGATCGCGTTGCCCGACGGCTACGTCGCGTTCGTGGTCCCGCGGAGCGGTCTGGCGGCCAAGCACGGGATCACGGTCGTCAACTCCCCGGGAACGGTGGATGCGGGATACCGCGGCGAGATCAAGGTCGCTCTTCTGAACACGGACAGCGAGGTGCCGTACGATATCGCCGTCGGCGACAGAATCGCGCAACTGATCGTGATGCCGGTGACACGAGCCGTGTTCGTGCCCGTCGAGACGCTCCCCGGGAGCCATCGGGGCGCAGGCGGCTTCGGCTCCACCGGATACTCGACGACGACGAACGGAAACCAGGCATGAGCAAGAAGAAGACGGCCCCGAACGACGAGCCCGAGAACGAGAAGTCGGGCGAGGTCACGCCGGCGGATGCGCCCGCGAGCGGCGAGGTCGCCGAGACGGGTGCGACTGTCGAGGTAGACACCTCCGACACGGCTGACGCTGCCGGCACCGCCGGCGATTCCGACATCGAGCTGGCCGAAGCGGATGCGATCGCCGAGGCGCTGGCCGACAACACCGACGGCCCCGACGACGCGAAGTCCGCCCCGGCCGACCGCGAGACCGAGGGCCCCTTCGACTCGACCGAGGCGAACCCGGCCCGTCCCTACGTCGACCTCGGCGGCCTCAAGATCCTGCCCCGCGAGGGGCTCCACCTGCGTCTGGAGGTCGAGGAGGGCACCAATCGGGTCGTCGCCGTCGGCCTCGACTTCGCGGGCTCCACGCTCCAGGTGCAGGCCTTCGCCGCACCGCGCTCGACCGGCCTCTGGCACGAGATCCGCGAGCAGATCGAGGATCAGATCCTCAAGCAGGGCGGGCAGAGCACCGCGCAGGTCGGCCCGTTCGGCCCCGAGCTCGTCGCCGGCGTCCCCGCGGTCGCCCCCGACGGCACGCAGGGACTGCGGATCGCCCGGTTCATCGGCGTCGACGGCCCGCGCTGGCTGCTCCGCGGCGTGATCGCCGGCGAGGCGATCCAGAACCCCTCCGCCAGGGCGGCGATGGAAGAACTGTTCCGCAGCGTCGTGGTCGTCCGCGGCACCGCACCGATGCCTCCGCGCGACCTGATCCCGCTCAGCATCCCGAAGACCGCGGCGACCGGCGGCGCCCAGCCCGCGACCAGCTGAGATGAGCGACGACCCGAAGCCCACGCCGTCCACCTTCTCCGAGGCGTTCGCCCAGGCGGCCCGGAACGCCGGGATCGGTCAGGTGGCCCCCGGTGAGACCCCGACCGGTGCCTCGCTGCTGCGGGCCATCGGCGGTGTGCGCGGCCTGATCGAGTCGATCCTGCCCGGGCTCGCGTTCCTCGTGATCTACACGATCACGAAGGACCTGCCGCTCGCGGTCACCGTGCCGGTCGCGGTCTCGGTCGTCTTCGTCATCATCCGGCTGGTCACCCGCAGTGCGGTCATGCCCGCGATCGCCGGGTTGATCGGCGTGGGCGTCTCGGCCGGCCTGTCGCTGTTCACGGGTCGCGCGGAGGACAACTTCGTGATCGGCATCGGGATCAACATCGCGTGCCTCGTCATCCTGCTGATCAGCCTGATCGCGCGGCGCCCGCTGATCGGTGTGATCGTCGGCCTGCTGAACGGCGACGGCGGCGCCTACCGCACCGACCGGGCGAAGTCCCGGGTCGTGCTGGTCGCCACCTGGTGCTGGGTGGGGCTCTTCGCCGCCCGGCTGATCGTCGAGCTGCCGCTCTACTGGGCCGGTGAGACCGAGATCCTCGGGTCGGTGAAACTGATCATGGGCGTGCCGCTGTACGCCGCCCTGCTCTGGGTGACCTGGCTGCTTGTCCGCGCCGCGTACGCGAAGCCGGCCGCGGCGGTCGACGCCGATCCCTCGCCGGCAGACGACACCGAGACCCCCTAGAGAGCAGCCCGGTCCCGCATGCCGATCACCGCCCCCGGGCTCAGCCACGCCGAGGTGGCGGATCGGGTCGCGCGCGGACAGACGAACGTCAGCGACCGGTCGACCTCGCGCTCGGTCGGCAGCATCCTGCGCGAGAACGTCTTCACCTTCTTCAACGCCGTGCTCACGGTCTGCTTCGTGGCGGTGCTGCTGCTCGGCGACCTGGGCGACGGGCTCTTCTTCGGCATCGTGGTCGTCAACTCGCTGATCGGGATCGTGCAGGAGCTGCGTGCCAAGGCGAGCCTGGAGAAGCTCGCGCTGCTGGCGGCGCCCGAGACGGCCGTCCGCCGGGGCGGCGAGGTCGAGGTGATCGCCCCCGAGCAGGTTGTGCTGGGCGACCTGATGCTGCTGCGGCCGGGCGACCAGGTGACGGCGGATGCGGAGCTCTCGGCCGTCGCCGACCTGCTGGTCGACGAGTCGATGCTCACCGGTGAATCGGTCCCGATCGCCAAACGCCCCGGCGACCGACTGCTCTCCGGCTCGCTCGTCGTCTCCGGAACCGCCGAGGCGACCGTGAACGCGGTCGGCGCCGACTCGTACGCGAACACCCTGACCCGGGAGATCAAGAAGCACTCGCTCGTCTACAGCGAGCTGCGCGCGGCGACCACGCGCATCCTGGTGTATCTGACCTGGCTGCTGATCCCGATCATCGCGGTCGTGATCGTGGGGCGGGTCTTCACCTACGGGGCGCACCAGGGCCTGGACTCGATCGCGGTGGAGGACTGGCGGCACGCGGCGCTCGACACGGTGGCGAGCGTGGTGGGCATGATCCCCGAGGGCCTGGTGCTGCTCACCAGCCTCGCGTTCGGCGTCGCCGTCATCCAGCTCAGCCGCCAGAAGGTGCTCGTGCAGGAGCTCGCCGCGGTCGAGGTGCTCGCGCGGGTCGACGTGCTGTGCCTGGACAAGACCGGCACGCTCACCACGGGCGAGATCGGCTTCGAGCGGCTGGTGACCCTCGACCCCGCGATACCGGATGCACGCATCGACTCGGTGCTGGGACTGATCGCCCACGACGTGGCCGCGAACCAGACCGCGCTCGCCCTGCGCTCGCACTTCGTCGACGACGGCTCGTCGGTGCTCGAGCGGCTGCCGTTCAGCTCGCGCCGGGCGTTCAGCGCGATCACCGTCGAGCGGCCGGTCGTGCGGGCTGCCGAAACGGAAAGCGCGCGGGCCGCCGAGCCCCTCGGCGAAGGGCAGGCCCGCAGCCGCGAGACCTGGCTGCTCGGCGCCCCCGAGCGCCTGCTCAGCGCCCATCCCGACGCCCTGACCCGCGCCAACGCGATCGCCGCCGACGGCCGCCGTGCCCTCGTGATCGGCGTCGGCGAGGGCCTCGCGTCGGACTACTCCGACCGGGAGTCGCCGGGCGACGGGTTCCGGCCCGCTGCCATCGTGGTCTTCCGCGAGTCCGTGCGGCCGGATGCGCGCCCCACCCTCGAGTTCTTCGACGAGCAGGGCGTGCGCGTGGTCGTGCTCTCCGGCGACAACCCGGTGACCGTCGGCGCCATCGCGGGGGAGCTGGGCCTCAGCCCCGACGCGGTCGACGCCTCCTCCCTGGCCGACGACGACGCCGTGACCGGCGCCCTGGCGGCCGGGAGCGTCTTCGGCCGGGTGGCTCCCGAGCAGAAGCGCCGGGTCGTCCACACCCTCCAGGAGGAGGGGCGCACCGTCGCCATGACCGGCGACGGCGTCAATGACGCGATGGCGATCAAGGACTCCGACCTCGGCATCGCGATGGGCAATGCCACTCCGGCCACCCGCGCGGTCTCGCGGATCGTGCTGCTCGACAGCCGGTTCGACCGGCTGCCGACCGTGCTCTCCTACGCCCGCCGAGTGATCGCGAACGTCGAGCGGGTGTCGAACCTCTTCCTCACCAAGACGGTCTACGGCATCGTGCTCGCGCTGGTCAGCGCCGTGCTGCTCTGGAAGTTCCCGTTCCTGCCCCGCCAGATGACGCTGGTCTCGTCGCTGGCCATCGGCATCCCGTCGTTCTTCCTCGCCCTCGCGCCGAACCGCCGGCGGTACCAGCCGGGCGTACTCAAGCGCGTGCTGAGCTTCTCGATCCCGACCGGGCTGATCGCGGCGGCCGCGGTCGTGGCGAGCTTCATCGTGCTGCGCGAGAACGTGCCGCTGGGGGAGGCGAGGAGCCTGGTCACGGTGACGCTGTTCATCGTCTCGCTCTGGGTGCTCTGCGTGCTCGCTCGCCCGCTCACCGGCTGGCGGCTGGTGCTGGTGGGCGCGGTCACGGCCGCGTTCGTGCTCGCCTTCCTGGTGCCGCTCGCCCGCGACTTCTTCAACCTCGAGCTCGGCAGCCCGGTCGCCCTCCTCTACGCCATCGGCGTCGGGGTGGTCGGAGCGCTCGGAATCGAGGGCTGGTACCGGTTCGCCCGGCGCCGCGGCCTGGTGTTCGATCGCGAGTGACGGTGGTATATTTATCTTGACGTCAAGATAAATCAGTCAGACGTGAACAGTGCTCGCGCGGCATCCGCGGCCCTCACCGGTTAGGTTGCCCTTGCTAGCCATCCACCCTTCTCGCGCACAAAGATTGTCGTGAGTCAGCGAAGGTGAGGTCGACGTGTCGGCAGTCAACAGTTTCGAATCCAAGGACACCCTCCAGGTCGGTGACACCGCCTACGAGGTCTACCGGATCGACAAGGTCCCGGGTCACGAGAAGCTCCCGTTCAGCCTCAAGGTGCTGCTGGAGAACCTCCTCCGCACGGAGGACGGCGCGAACATCACCGCCGATCACATCAAGGCCCTCGGCGGCTGGGTCCCCACCGCCGAGCCGGACACGGAGATCCAGTTCACGCCCGCGCGCGTGGTCATGCAGGACTTCACCGGCGTGCCCTGCATCGTCGACCTCGCCACCATGCGCGAGGCCGTGGGCGCCCTCGGCGGCGACCCCACCAAGATCAACCCGCTGGCCCCGGCCGAGCTCGTGATCGACCACTCGGTGATCGCCGACCTGTTCGGTTCCGCGAACGCCCTCGAGCGCAACGTCGAGATCGAGTACGAGCGCAACGGCGAGCGGTACCAGTTCCTCCGCTGGGGCCAGACGGCCTTCGACGACTTCAAGGTCGTCCCGCCGGGAACCGGAATCGTGCACCAGGTCAACATCGAGTACCTGGCCCGCATCACCTACACGCGTGAGGTGAAGGACTCCTTCGGCAACACCGTCCTCCGCGCCTACCCCGACACCTGCGTCGGCACCGACTCGCACACCACGATGGTCAACGGCCTGGGCGTGCTCGGCTGGGGCGTCGGCGGCATCGAGGCCGAGGCCGCGATGCTCGGCCAGCCCGTCTCCATGCTCATCCCGAAGGTCGTCGGCTTCAAGCTGAGCGGCTCCATCCCCGCCGGCGTGACCGCGACCGACGTGGTTCTCACGATCACCGAGATGGTGCGCAAGCACGGCGTCGTCGGCAAGTTCGTCGAGTTCTACGGCGAGGGCGTCGGCCAGGTGCCCCTGGCCAACCGCGCCACCATCGGCAACATGAGCCCCGAGTTCGGCTCGACCGCCGCCATGTTCCCGATCGACGACGTGACCCTCGACTACCTGCGCCTCACCGGTCGCAGCGACGAGCAGGTCGCGCTGGTCGAGGCCTACTCCAAGCTGCAGAAGCTCTGGCACGACCCGGAGACCGAGCCGGTCTTCAGCGAGTACCTCGAGCTCGACCTCGCCACCGTCGTGCCCTCGATCTCCGGGCCGAAGCGCCCGCAGGACCGCGTGGAGCTGAGCGTCGCCAAGCCGACCTTCATCCGCGACCTCGAGAACTACGCGAACTCGGACCACGACCTCTCGCGCGTCGACGCCTCGCTGGAGGGCACGTTCCCCGCCTCCGACCCGCTCGGCTTCACCGCGCAGGACGAGGATTCGGCGCACGAGCACTCGCACACCCACGCGAGCCACACCAGCCACGCCCCCGGCGCGTACTCCAAGCCCACCAAGGTCACGACCGCGGCCGGCGACAAGTACACGCTCGACCACGGAGCCGTCGCGGTCGCGGCGATCACCTCCTGCACCAACACCTCGAACCCCAGCGTGATGCTGGCGGCCGGCCTCCTGGCCCGCAATGCCAACAAGCTGGGCCTCAAGGCCAAGCCCTGGGTCAAGACCACCCTCGCCCCCGGGTCGAAGGTCGTCACCGACTACTACGCCAAGGCCGGCCTCACCGACGACCTCGAGGCCCTCGGCTTCTACACCGTCGGTTACGGATGCACGGTCTGCATCGGCAACACCGGCCCGCTGATCGACGAGGTCAGCGCCGCGATCAACGACAACGACCTCGCCGTCACCGCGGTGCTCTCGGGCAACCGCAACTTCGAGGGCCGCATCTCGCCGGACGTGAAGATGAACTACCTCGCGAGCCCCCCGCTCGTGATCGCGTACGCCCTCGCCGGGTCGATGAACTTCGACTTCGAGGTGGATGCGCTGGGTCAGGACTCGAACGGCAACGACGTGTTCCTGCGCGACATCTGGCCCGACGCGGCCGAGGTGCAGGCCACGATCGACAGCTCGATCAGCACCGAGATGTTCACCCACGAGTACGCGAGCGTGTTCGAGGGCGACGAGCGGTGGCGGTCGCTGCCGACGCCGACCGGCCCCACCTTCGAGTGGGACTCGGAGTCGACCTACGTGCGGAAGCCCCCGTACTTCGACGGCATGACCCTCGAGACCACCCCGGTCTCGGACATCGCCGGCGCCCGCGTGCTCGCGAAGCTCGGCGATTCGGTCACCACCGACCACATCAGCCCCGCCGGCAACATCAAGGCCGACAGCCCGGCCGGCCGCTACCTCGACGAGCACGGCGTGGCCCGCAAGGACTACAACTCCTACGGCTCGCGACGCGGCAACCACGAGGTGATGATCCGCGGCACCTTCGCGAACATCCGGCTGAAGAACCAGCTGCTCGACGGCGTCGAGGGCGGGTACACCCGTGACTTCACGCAGGAGGGCGGCCCGCAGTCGTTCATCTACGACGCGAGTCAGAACTACCAGGCCGCGGGCACCCCGCTCGTGATCTTCGGCGGCAAGGAGTACGGCTCCGGCTCGTCGCGCGACTGGGCGGCGAAGGGCACGAGCCTCCTCGGCGTCAAGGCGGTCATCGTCGAGAGCTTCGAGCGCATCCACCGGTCGAACCTGATCGGCATGGGCGTCGTGCCCCTGCAGTTCCCGGCTGGCGAGAGCTGGGAGTCGCTCGGGCTCGACGGAACCGAGATCGTGTCGATCAGCGGGATCGAGCAGCTCAACGAGGGCGTGACCCCGAAGACGGTGCACGTCGTCGCCGAGCCCAGCGAGTCCTCGGCCGAGGGCAAGCAGACGATCGAGTTCGACGCCGTGGTGCGCATCGACACCCCCGGTGAGGCCGACTACTACCGCAACGGCGGCATCCTGCAGTACGTGCTGCGCAGCCTGGTCTGAGCATCGCGCTGAAGCGGTGGGCAGGCGGAGACGCCGCCCACCGCTTCTTCGTGTGCGGAGGGGATCGATCGGATGGTGCGGCGTAGACTGCGGATTCAGCCTGTCGTGGGAAGGTGGAAGACATGAGCCTGCTCGAAGGGATCAACGGACCCCGTGACCTGGACTCCTTGTCGACGGAGGAACTGGAGACGCTCGCGGGCGAGATCCGGGCCTTCCTGATCGCCGAGGTGTCGAAGACCGGCGGCCACCTGGGCCCGAACCTGGGTGTGGTCGAGACGACCATCGCCATCCACCGGGTGTTCGACTCGCCCCGCGACGCGATCGTGTTCGACACCGGGCACCAGTCGTACGTGCACAAGCTGCTGACCGGGCGTCAGGACTTCTCGCTGCTACGCCAGAAGGGTGGCCTCGCAGGCTACCCGCAGCGCTCGGAGAGCCCGCACGACGTCGTGGAGTCCTCGCACGCCTCGAGCTCGCTGTCCTGGGCCGACGGCATCTCCCGGGCCTTCGAGATGACCGGTCAGGACGACCGCCACGTGGTGGCTGTCGTCGGCGACGGCGCCCTCACCGGCGGCATGACCTGGGAAGCCCTGAACAACATCAGCGACGACAACTCGCGCAACCTCGTGATCGTCGTCAACGACAACGGGCGCTCCTACGCCCCGACCATCGGCGGCATGGCGCGCTACCTCAACGGAGTGCGCACGGCGAGCAAGTACCAGAAGCTGCACCACTCCAGCCAGCGCTTCTTCGACCACCTCGGGGCTCCCGGGCGGGCCCTGTACCGCGGGGTCCGCGGCGGCCTGCACGGCTTCCTCAGCCGGATGACCAACAACGCGGCCCTCTACGCGAACCTCGACATCAAGTACGTCGGCCCGGTCGACGGGCACGACGTGCACGCCATGGTCGAGGCGCTCCGTCAGGCCAAGGAGTACGCGGCCCCGGTCATCGTGCACGCGATCACCGAGAAGGGCCGCGGCTACGAGCCGGCGCTGACCGACGTGGCCGACCAGTTCCACGCCGTCGGCCAGATTGATCCCGAGACGGGGGAGCCGCTGTCGGCGCCCTCGGGTAGCCCCTCCTGGACGGGCGTCTTCGCCGACGAGATGGTGCGGCAGGCCGAGCGCGACGAGACGATCGTCGGGATCACCGCCGCGATGCTCCGGCCGACCGGGCTGCACAAGTTCGCCGAGCGCTTCCCGGCCCGCGTCTTCGACGTCGGCATCGCCGAGCAGCACGCGGTGACCTCGGCCGCCGGTCTCGCCTTCGGCGGCCTGCACCCCGTGGTCGCGCTGTACGCGACCTTCGTCAACCGCGCCTTCGACCAGGTGCTGATGGATGTCGGGCTGCACGAGGCCGGCGTCACCTTCGTGCTCGACCGCGCCGGGGTCACCGGTCCGGACGGGCCGAGCCACCACGGAATGTGGGATCTCGCGATCCTGCAGGTCGTTCCCCGCATCCGCCTCAGTGCGCCCCGCGACGCCGAGCGGCTCCGCGAGCTGCTGGGCGAGGCCGTGCAGGTCACGGACGCGCCCACCGTCATCCGCTTCCCGAAGGGCTCGGTCGGCCGTGAGCTGCCGGCCGTGCGCCGCACGGGCGACGGCGTCGACGTGCTGCGTGAGGACGACCGGGGCGACGTGCTCATCGTCGCCGTCGGCCCGATGGCCACCCTCGCACTCGACGTGGCCGAGCTGCTCGACGCGCAGGGGATCGGCACGACCGTCGTCGACCCGCGCTGGGTCGTGCCGGTCGCCTGGAGCATCATCGAGCTCTCGGATGCGCACCGGCTGGTCGTGACGATCGAGGACGGCGTGCGGGTCGGCGGGATCGGCACGCGCATCCGTCAGGATCTGCGCGAGGCCGGCGTCGACACCGCCGTGACCGAGCTGGGGTTGCCGGACGAGTTCCTCGAGCACGCCACGCGCGAGGAGATCTTCGAGCGCGTCGGGCTCACCCCGGCGCAGATCGCGGAAGACCTGATCGCGCAGGTGCGCGGCAACAAGATCCCGATCGCGCGCCCCGTCGACTCCCGCCCCAACGCCGGCATCACCCCGCGTGAAGCCGCTCCCGGCACCGACACCGGCTCGACCCCCCTCCACCACGCCAACCGCTAGCGCCGCGGGCCGCTAGCCTGACGCCGCCCGCCGTCGCGCCGGCCCGGCTACGCCCTCCGGTAGGTCGTCGTCACCGCACCGCTCGGGTGCACGTGGGTGTCGTGCGCCCTCAACGGCGCGCCGGTGGCGGCGACCGGCAGCAGGGGAGTGCCGGCGCCGAGCAGACCGGCATGGTGGTGAGGATGATCTCGTCCAGCAGCCTGGCATCGGCCACCTGTGCGGCCACGTCGCCGCCCCCGACGATCCAGATGTTCCGCCCGGCGGCCGCCTCGACCCACTCGGCATGCAGCTCGCTCACGGGAGCAGCAGCCACCCGGATGTCGCCGCCCTCGATCACCGGCAGCACACGGCTCGTGAGCACCCACGCGACCTGATCCGGGTAGGCCCACTCTGACCCTTCCGCGAGCACGAACTTGTAGGTCCGCGCCCCCATCACCACCACGCCCACCTCGGCGAGGAACGTCTCGTAGTCGGCCCCGAACTCCTCGAAGCCGAACTGGAGGAGCCAGTCGAGCCCACCCTCCCGATCGGCGATGAACCCGTCGAGCGAGGCGGCCACGTAGTACTGCGTCTTGGTGCTGTGCTGATCCGTCATGCCCACATCGTAGAAGCGGCCACCGACGGTGGGTCGGTGGCCGCTTCGGGGGGCGGCGAGAGCCGCGAGGGGTGCCCGCTACTCGACGCCCTTGATGACGGGGTGGTGGAAGGTGTCGCCGAAGACGCGCTCCGAGGCACCCACGCGGTCGAGGTAGGGCGTCAGCCCGCCCATCTGGAACGGGTAGCCCGCACCGAGGATGAGGCAGAGGTCGATGTCCTCCGCCGCGTGCACGACGTCGTCCTCGAGCATCCGGTGCACCTCGTCGGCCAGGCCGTCCTCCACCCGGCGCTGGATCTCCTCGGCGGTCATCGGGTGCGACTCCTCACCCTTGCCGGGAGTGACGATCGCCACGGCCTTCTTGTCGAAGCCCTTGATCTTGCCCTTGTCGTCGCGGTCGAAGATCTTGCCGTACTCCGCGAGCTTGTGCAGGTTCTCGCTCTCGAAGAACCTGTCCGGGAAGGCGGCGTGGTGCGTGTCGAGCACGTGCGCGCCGACCTTGAGGCCCACGAGCTCGAGCAGCTCGAACGGCGTCATCGGCAGCCCGAACGGGTCGAGCGCGTGGTTCATCACCTCGAAGGGGGTGCCGGTGTCGACCGCGTGCATGGCCTCGCCGAGCACCTTCGCCAGGATGCGGTTCACGACGAACCCGGGGGTGTCGCGCGTGATGACCGCGTTCTTCTTGAGCTTCGCGGCGGTGACCATCGCGGTCGACAGCGTGGCCTCATCCGTCGCCGGCGCGTTCACGACCTCGATCAGCGGCATGACCGCGACCGGGTTGAAGAAGTGGAAGCCGACGAGGCGTTCCGGATGCGCGAGCTTCGCCCCGATCTGCTCGACCGAGAGCGACGACGTGTTGGTCGCCAGCACCGCGGTCTCCGAGACGTGCTTCTCGATCTCGGCGAAGACATCTTGCTTCACGCCGAGCTCTTCGAAGACGGCCTCGATCACCCAGTCGGCGTCGTTGAACTCCGCCTTGTCGGTGGTGCCGGAGATGAGCGCGTTGAGGCGGTTCGACTCGTCCGAGGAGATGCGGCCCTTCGACGCGAGCGTCGCGATCTCGCCGCGGATGTAGTCGAGGCCCTTGTCGACGCGCGACTGGTCGAGGTCGGTGATGACCACGGGCACCTGCAGGCGGCGAACGAACAGCAGCGCGAACTGGCTGGCCATGAGACCGGCGCCGATGATGCCGACCTTGGTGACCGGCTTCGCGAGCTTCTTGTCCGGAGCCCCGGCCGGCCGCTTCGCGCGCTTCTGCACCAGGTTGAAGGCGTAGATGCTCGCGGCGAACTGGTCGCCCGAGATCAGCTCGGCCAGCGCCTCGTCCTCGCGCTCGAAGCCCTCCTCGGGCGTACCCGACTTGGCCGCCTTCAGCAGGTCGAGCGCCTTGTAGGGCGACTTCGCGACCGTGCCGATGCGCGACTCCAGCATCTTCCGCGCGATGCCGACCGCGGCATCCCACTTCACCAGACGCTCGACCTTGCCCGGCTCGTTCGGCCGCTTGACCTTGACCTGGCCGGAGATGACCGAGTCGGCCCACTTCAGCGAGTCCTCGAGGTAGTTGGCCGGCCCGAAGATCGCGTCCGCGATGCCCAGGTCGAAGGCCTCCTGACCCTTGAGGGTGCGGTTGTTCTTCAGCGGGTTCTCGATCACGACCTTGAGGGCGTTCTCGATGCCGATCAGGTTCGGCAGCAGGTAGGCGCCGCCCCAGCCCGGGATGATGCCGAGGAAGACCTCGGGCAGCGCCAGCGCCGGCGTCGACGAGTCGATCGTGCGGTAGTCGGCGGCCAGGGCCACCTCGACACCACCGCCGAGCGCGAGCCCGTTGATGAACGCGAAGGTCGGCACGCCGATGGTCTTCATCGTGCCGAAGGCGTAGTGCCCGAGCTGGGCGAGCTGCTTCGCGGCCGCCTTGCTCGGGATCTCGCTGACCTTGCTGAGGTCGGCGCCCGCGGCGAGGATGTACGGCTTGCCGGTGACGGCGACCGCCTGGATCTCGCCCCGTGCCGCCCGCTCCTTGAGCCCCGCGAGGGTCTTCTGGTACTCGATCAGGGTCACCGGGCCCAGCGTGTTCGGCCGGGTGTGGTCGCGCCCGTTGTCGAGCGTGATCAGGGCGAGCACCTTGCCGCTGGGCAGCGGCACGTCGCGCACGAAGGAGTGGGTGACGACCTCGTCGGCCGAGAAGGCCTCGAGCTCGGAGAAATCGATCGTCGAGTAGTCGGTCATCGTGCCGCCTTCTTGGTCGCCTTCTTGTTCCAGTTCGGGTTCTCCCAGATGACGCTGCCGCCCTGGCCGAGGCCGATGCACATCGCGGTGACGCCGTAGCGCACCTCGGGGTGACGCTCGAACTGGTGGGCGAGCTGGATCATCAGGCGCACACCACTGGATGCGAGGGGGTGACCGAGCGCGATCGCTCCGCCGTACTCGTTGACGCGCGGGTCGTCGTCGTCGATGCCGAAGTGGTCGAGGAAGGAGAGCACCTGCACGGCGAACGCCTCGTTGAGCTCGAACAGGCCGATGTCCTCGATCGAGAGCCCCGCCTTGCGGAGGGCCTTCTCGGTGGAGGGCACCGGGCCGATGCCCATGATCTCCGGCTCGACGCCGGCGAAGGCGAACGACACCAGGCGCATCTTGACGGGCAGACCGAACTCCTTCGCGAACGACTCGCTCGCGATCAGCGACGCGGTCGCGCCATCGTTCAGGCCCGAGGAGTTGCCGGCCGTCACGCGCCCGTGCGGGCGGAACGGCGTGCGGAGCCCGGCGAGCCCCTCCATCGTGGTCTCGGGGCGCGGGGCCTCGTCACGGGTGGCGAGCCCCCAGCCGGCCTCGCTCTTGATGGCGACCGGGATGAGGTCGGGCTGGATGTTGCCGGCCTCGTAGGCCGCGGCGACCTTCTGCTGGCTGCGCAGCGCGTAGCGGTCGGAGCGCTCCTTGGTGAGCTGCGGGAACCGGTCGTGGATGCGCTCCGCGGTGTTGCCCATGTTGAGCGCCTCGGCGCTCACCAGCCGCTCGGCCATGAACCGCGGGTTCGGGTCGGCACCGAAGCCCATGGGGTGGCGCCCCATGTGCTCGACACCGCCGGCGATGGCCGCGTCGTACTGGCCGAAGCCGATGGCGCCGGCGACCGTGGTGACGCTCGTCATGGCGCCCGCGCACATCCGGTCGATGGCGTAGCCGGGCACCGACAGGGGCAGCCCGGAGAGGATGGATGCGGTGCGGCCGAGGGTCAGGCCCTGGTCGCCCTGCTGGGTCGTCGCGGCGATCGCCACGTCGTCGATGCGGTCTTGGGGCAGGCTCGGGTTACGGTCGAGCAGGCCCTTGATCGCCTTGACGACGAGGTCGTCGGCCCGCGTCTGCCAGAACATTCCTTTTTCGCCCGCGCGCCCGAACGGGGTGCGCACTCCATCGACGAAAACGACTTCAGATCTTTCGGCCACTATGCCTCCTGGGATTGGATCGGCTTCGATCCTAGAACCGGCGTCTGAACGCCCGGAATCGTTTGACTCTTCCTACGAATCGCCGTCGGACGCCGTCTCGGGCTCTTGGTGGGCTTCTACAAAGGCATCGACGATCGGCTGTGCAGTCAGTTCAATCTGCCACGGCCGCGCACCGAGCTCGCCGAGCGCCTCGGAGATGTTCTCGACGGTCTCCGGCTGCGGGGGACGCCAGGCCAGCCGCCGCAGGAAGTCGGGGGTCAGCAGGTTCTCGAGCGGGATGCTGTGCTCCTCGCCGACCGCGGTGAGGGCGGTGCGCGCGGCCTTGAGTCGCGCATCCGCCTCGGGATTGCGGTCGCCCCAGCTGCGGGGAGGCGGGAGGGTGTCGGTGGCGCGCCGCTGCACGGGGATCTCGTCCGTGGTCAGAGCGCGCTCGATGGCGGCCCACCAGCGGTCGATCTCTGAGCGGCTCGCACGGCCGGAGAACTGCTTGAGCGACGCCAGCTCGCGACGCGAGGTCGGCAGGGCCTTCGCCGCGACCAGCAGTGAGGAATCCGGAACCAGACGGCCGGGGGCGATGTCGGTCTCGCGGGCCAGCGCGTCCCGGGCGAGCCAGAGCTCCTTCGCGGCGGCGAGGTGCCGGTCGGCCCGGAGGGTGCTGATGCCGGTGAGGCGGCGCCAGGGCTCGGCGGCCGGCGCCTTCTCCTCGCGGGCGACGACGGCGGCGAACTCCTCCTCGGCGATCCGTTCCTTGCCCTGCTCCTTGAGCAGCACGGCCATGGCGTCACGGACGTCGATCAGCAGTTCGACGTCGAGGGCCGCGTACTCGAGCCAGGAGGCCGGCAGCGGGCGGGTCGACCAGTCGGCCGCCGAGTGCTCCTTCTTCAGGTGGATGCCGAGCAGCTCCTCGACGACCGCGCCGAGGCCGACCCGGGGCAGCCCCAGCAGCCGGGCCGCGAGCTCGGTGTCGAAGACGGTCGTCGGGTCCAGGCCCACCTCGCGGAGGCACGCGAGGTCCTGGCTCGCCGCGTGCAGCACCCACTCGACGTCTTGGATGACCGACTGCAGGGGAGCGAACTCCCGGATCGCCGGCGGATCGATGAGGAAGGTGCCGGAGCCGCGCCGGTAGAGCTGGATCAGGTACGCCCGCTGGGAGTACCGGAAGCCGCTCGCCCGCTCGGCGTCGACGGCCACGGGGCCCTCGCCGAGCGCGATCGCCTCGACCGCGTCATGGAAGTCGTCGACCGTCGTGATGACGGTTCTCTCTGGTGTCTCGATCAGTTCGCCATCACTCACGTCGGGCCCGCCGGGTCTGCAGCATCGTCACCCCGTCGACGACGGGCGGCAGACCGGCCAGCATGCACAGAAGTTCGCTCCAGCCCTCGACATGGGCCTGGAGGTCGTGGTCGGTCGGTGTCCACGAGGCGCGCAGTTCGATCTGCGCCCCGTCTCCCTGGCTCGACAGTTCGCCGAAGCCGGTGGAGATGATCTTCGTGGCGGTGCCGGAGGCCGCGGTGTAGTTCGCCCCGCGCGCGTCCAGCGCATCCACGAGCCACGACCAGGCCACGTCGGCGAGGAACGGGTCGAGCCCGATCTCGGTCTCGAGCGGCGCCTGCGCGAAGCAGACCACCCGGAACTCGCCTCCCCAGGCCTCCGGCCGCGACTCGTCGTGCAGCAGGATGAACCGCCCCGTTCCGAGCTCGGAGTCGGCGCCGTGACGTGCGGGGTTCACGTCGGCGGCGAGTGCGACCGAGTTCGGCGCGAGGTTGCCGGGCGCGGGGATCTCGTTGATCACGAGCTCGTCTCGCGTGTCCGCCCGCCGCAGCGATTCGAGGGCTGCGCCGAACGCCGCGGGGACGTCCGGGGTGAAGGGGGAATCGGCCACGTCTGCAGACTAGAGTTCTTTACCGTGCGGGCGGCGAAGGCACGCCGGTCGCCGGCCCGCCACGACGGCTCGGAAGGCGGAAAGATGGCTCCTCGTTCGACTGGTCCCGCGCACGTCCCGGTGTGGGCGGTGCTCGCCCTGGTCGCCGGATCCGCTGCGACGGTCGTCACCGCGGCCGCCGCCGTGATCACCGCGCGGATGTCGCGGGCCATCGTCACGCCCTCCGTCCCGGAGGACGACACCCGCATCCTCGGCTACGACCCGGCGGCCCGCGTGGTCTCGCTGGCCGTCACGGCCGACTCGATCCTGCCCGGCCGGTACAGCCTCCGGTTCACGGGCGACACCGGGCACGCCCGGCTGGGCGAGGTGCTCTCGGTCGCCGACGGCGTGGTGCGGCGCACCGTGCTCGCGGTCGACTACGGCGATCTGAGCGCTGCTCGCGCGGGCCGGATCAGCGGCTGGTACTTCATCCACCCGCGCGAGCTCGACGTTCCCGTCGAAGAGGTCGAGGTCTTCACGCCCGTAGGGCCGGCGCCCGCCTGGCTCGTGCCGGCCGCCGACACCTCCTCGACCCGGTGGGTCATCCAGGTGCACGGCCGCGGAGTCCGGCGCGGCGAGACCATCCGCGCCATCCCGGTCTTCCACGCCCGCGGTTACCACTCCCTGCACATCTCCTACCGCAACGACGGCGACGCCCCGCGCTCGGCCGACGGCAAATACGCGCTCGGCGACACCGAGTGGCAGGACCTGGACGCGGCGATCACCTACGCCGTCGACCACGGCGCGACCGACATCGTGCTGATGGGCTGGTCGATGGGCGGCGCGATCTGCCTGCAGGCGATGGGTCGCGCGGTGCACCGCGAGCGCGTCAGAGCGATCGCGCTCGACTCCCCGGCGATCGACTGGCAGGACGTGCTCCGTTACCACGGGCGCGCCCGCGGGGTGCCCGAGCTGCTGGGGGATGCAGCCCTCGCCACGATCACGCACGGCTGGGGCGGCGTCGTCACCGGCCAGGACCAGCCGCTCGACCTCGACCGGCTCGACTTCGTGAAGCACTCGGACGAGGTGCACGTCCCGTTGCTCGTCATGCACAGCGACGACGACGGCTACGTGCCCGTCACCGGGTCGCGGAAGCTCGCCGAGGCGCGGCCTGACCTCGTCACCTTCGCGCCGTTCTCGATCGCCCGGCACACCAAGCTCTGGAACTATGACGTGCAGCACTGGAACGCGTCGATCGACGCGTGGCTGGACGCGAACGGGCTCTGAGTCGGCTCGGTCAGTCCTTGGCCGTGACCCGGGCGCGCACCTGGCGCTTCGTGCGCCCGAGCAGAGCGGTCATCCCGCGGATCCTCAGCGGCGAGACCGCCTCGGTGAGTCCGATCGTGTTCGGGAAGTCGTCCGGGATCGCGAGCACCTCGTCGACGCTCAGCCCGTCGATACCCTGCACGAGGATCGACGCGAACCCGCGCGTGGTGGGGGCCTCCCGCGGCGCGGTGGCGAACAGGTGCACGATGCCCTCGTCGCTCACCTCGACGAAGATGAACACGGGCGACTGGCACTCCTCCACCCGCTCGAACAGATCCGGATGCTCCTGGTAGCGCTCCGGGAGCTCGGGGAGCTCGTTCGAGAACTCCAGCAGCATCTCGAGCCGCTCGCGCTGGCCCAGGGCCAGGAAGTCGTCGCGGATGCCGGCGAGGGATTCGGGGAGCGTCGTCTCAGTCATCCCTTCCAGTATGCGCCAACCACGGATGCCCGAGGCAGGGCGAACCAGCAGCTGGCGGCCAGGCGAGACTAGCGCGCCGGCACCTCGCCGGGCTCGGAGCCCTTGACGATCGGCACGCGGACCGTGCTGCCCCACTCGGTCCAGGAGCCGTCGTAGTTCCGTACGTCCTCGAAACCGAGGAGGTGCTTCAGCACGAACCAGGTGTGGCTCGACCGCTCGCCTATCCGGCAGTACGCGATGACCGGCTCGCCCTCGGCGAGGCCGGCGCCCTCGCGGTAGATCGCGTCGAGCTGGGCGACCGGACGGAAGGTGCCGTCCTCGGCCGCGGCCTTCGCCCAGGGCACGTTCGCCGCGCTCGGGATGTGGCCGGCGCGCAGCGCGCCCTCCTCGGGGTAGGCCGGTGCGGTGGTGCGCTCGCCCGAGTACTCCTCGGGGGAGCGGACGTCGATCAGGGGGTGGCCCAAGTGCGCGAGCACGTCGTCCTTGAAGGCGCGGATCTCGTCGTCGTGGCGTTCGACGACGGGGTAGTCCACCGCATCCGGGGTCGTGCGCTCGGTCGTGATCGGACGGCCCTCGGCGATCCACAGGTCGCGCCCGCCGTCGAGCAGCCGGACGTCCTCGTGGCCGAAAAGGGTGAAGACCCAGAGGGCGTAGGCCGCCCACCAGTTGTTCTTGTCGCCGTAGATGACGACGGTCGAGTCGCGCGAGATCCCCTTGCCGCCGACGAGTTCCGCGAACGCGGGGCCCTCGATGTAGTCGCGGAGCACGGGGTCGTTCAGGTCGGTGTGCCAGTCGATCTTGACGGCGCCGGGGATGTGGCCGGTCTCATACAGCAGCACGTCCTCATCCGATTCGACCACCACGAGGCCCGGTTCGCCGAGATGGGCTTCGAGCCACTCTCCCGACACCAGGCGCTCCGGGTGCGCGTATCCGGCGAACTTCTCCGAGCGATCGTTCTCGACTGTCATCTCACAACCTCCAGTTAGGGTAGGAACAACCCCCAGACGAATCTAAGTCTTCCCGACGCCCCGCTGCACCTCGCGGGTCGGATTACGACACACAGGACTCCAGCAGATGACAGATGAGCGGCAGTCCGTCGCCCCGCGCCTCACCGAGCGCAGCCCGTCGATGTCCGTGGACGAGCTCGCCGCGACCCTGGTGCCGCCGCGTCAGTTCGACACCGCGTCGTTCGAGAGCTACCGGCCCGACCCCGACGCCCCGTCGCAGGCCGAGGCGCTCGAGCGCATCCAGGCCTTCGCGGGTGGCTGGAAGCCCACGAAGGGCACCGGGTTCTTCGGCCGCTCGAAAAAGGCGCCGGCCGCCAAGCCCGGCATCTACCTCGACGGCGGCTTCGGCGTCGGCAAGACCCACCTCCTCGCCGCACTCTGGCACGCCGCCCCGGGCCGCAAGTACTTCGGCACCTTCATCGAGTACACCGCGCTGGTCGGAGCCCTCGGCTACGCCAACGCCGTGAAGCTGTTCTCCGGCTCGGCGTTCATCGCGATCGACGAGTTCGAGCTCGACGACCCGGGCGACACGATGCTGATGACCAGGCTGCTCGGCGAGCTCACCGCCACGGGCACGCGACTGGCCGCCACGTCGAACACCCCGCCGAACGCGCTTGGCGAGGGCCGGTTCGCGGCCGCCGACTTCCTCCGCGAGATCCAGGCGATCGCCGACCGCTTCGAGATCCTCCGCATCGACGGCCTCGACTACCGCCGCCGCGACATCGAGGGCCACGCCGCCGCGTTCGGCAGCGACACCGAACTCGCCGTGGCCATGGACCGCCACGCCTCGTCCGGTGAGACCGTCACCTACGACGGGTTCCGCGACCTCGTCGCGCACCTCGGCACGATCCACCCCTCGCGCTACATCAAGATGATCGAGGGGGTCGACGTGATCGCCCTCAGCGACGTCACGCCGCTCACCGATCAGACGGATGCGCTGCGACTGGTGGCCTTCATCGACCGCGTCTACGACGCCCAGATCCGCATCCTCGCCTCGGGCACCCCGCTCGACGAGGTCTTCGCGGGGGACATGCTGAACGGCGGCTACCGCAAGAAGTATCTGCGTGCCGCATCCCGGTTGATCGCGTCCGCGACGCTCTAGAACTTCCCGGCCCGCCGAAACACGATGTTTACACGGGGCCCGGCCACGTAACACGGCGTACACACAGCACGCCTCCTCGCGAAATCTCTCTTCGGCAGACTTCCCTTGCCTGCAATTGCGCCGTCGGCCCCGTGCTAGCCGTCGGCACCACAGCAGTTCCGGAAGTACCCGCCAGCACGTTATAGAGAGGTAACCATTCATTATGGAAGAAGTAACCGGCAACCTGAACGCGTTGTGGTTGCTCGTTGCAGCCGCCCTCGTGCTCCTGATGACCCCCGGTGTCGCGTTCTTCTACGGCGGCATGGTCAAAGCGAAGTCCGTCATCAGCATGATGATGATGAGCTTCGGAGCGATGGGCCTCGTCGGCGTCCTCTGGGTGATCTACGGCTACGGACTCGCGTTCGGCACGCCGCTCATCCCGGGAATCGTCGGCAACCCCTTCGAGGGCTCGATCGGACTCGGCAGCCTGCTCGGCATCGATGACACCGGCGCGATGAACCCCGACCTCGCCGGTCTCTCCTTCGCCGGCTTCCAGGCGACCTTCGCGATCATCACCGTCGCCCTGATCTCCGGTGCGATCGCCGACCGCGCCAAGTTCGGTGCGTGGATGGTCTTCGCGGGTGTCTGGGTCACCGTGGTCTACTTCCCGGTCGCCTTCATGGTCTTCAACCTGGCCGAGGGCTGGGCTCCGGTCTGGGGCGTCAACGACTTCGCCGGTGGAACCGCGGTGCACATCAACGCCGGTGCCGCCGCCCTGGCGCTCGCCCTGGTCCTCGGCAAGCGCGTCGGCTTCCAGAAGGGCATCCAGAAGCCGCACAACGTGCCGCTGACGCTGCTCGGCGCCGCTCTGCTGTGGTTCGGCTGGTTCGGCTTCAACGCCGGTTCCGAGGCCGCGGTCGACGGCGTCGCCGCGATCGCCTGGATCAACACCCTCGCCGCTCCCGCCGCCGGTATCCTCGGCTGGCTGATCGTCGAGAAGATCAAGGACGGCAAGCCCACCTCGATCGGTGCCGCCTCCGGCGCCGTCGCGGGCCTGGTCGCCATCACCCCCGCCTGCAACATCCTGACCCCGGGCTGGGCCATCCTCCTCGGCGTCATCGCCGGTGCGGTCTGCGCCCTGGCGGTGGAGCTGAAGTTCAAGCTCGGCTTCGACGACTCGCTCGACGTCGTGGGCATCCACCTCGTCGGCGGCATCATCGGAACGCTCTACATCGGCTTCTTCGGCGCCGGCATCGGCTGGTTCACCGGCGGTGGCGGACCCGAGCAGCTCTGGAAGCAGTTCGCTGCGGCCGCGGTGATCGCGATCTACTCCTTCGTGATGGCGTTCATCATCGGCTGGATCATCCAGAAGACGATGGGCTTCCGCATCAAGAACGAGGACGAGGTCGCGGGCGTCGACACGACCGTCCACGGCGAAGAGGGCTACGTGCTCGAGACCGTCTAGGTCTCCCTCTCACCGAGTCAGATCAGCGGGGCGTCTCCTACCGGGAGGCGCCCCGCTTCTGCGTTCCCGGCTCGCGCTTGGCCGGCTTCTGCGTGCGCGGCGCGGGCGAGGAGGGTCGCGCCGACCACCGCGGCGGGCATCGCGACGACCGCACCCAGCGGGATGAGGAAGACCAGGTACGCGGCGGCGCCGAAGCCGAGGGTGCGTGCGCGGCGGGCCCCGAGCATCCGTCGCCGGTCGCGCAGAGAGCCGCCGCGCGCGTCGAAGGCGAAGCCGGTCAGCTCGAGGGCGAGCACCCAGCCGCCGAAGAACGCGGCGAGCACGGGGGAGAGCACGGGGCCGATCAGCGGCACGAGCCCGACCAGGAACAGGCCGAGGCCGATCACGACGGTGAGGGCGAGGATGCGCAGGCCCGCACCCAGCCCGCGCCAGAGCAGCCGCCAGAAGCCGCCCTGCGGCTCCGGAGGGGCATCGCCCAGTCCCTCCTCGGTCGCCAGCCAGATCTTCTCGTAGAAGGGATCTCCGACGGCGAGCGTGATGGCGGTGAAGGTGAACACCACGAGCAGCACGCCGGCGGCCACGAGGGCGAGGGCGGCCGAGACCCGCACGGTGCTGCGCCAGGGCTCGTCCCAGCCGTCGGCGAACGGGGTGGCCCATTCGGCGATGCCGGGGGAGTTGACCGCCAGGACGACGAGGCCGGCGCCGTAGACGAGCGCGACGATCAGGGCCGGGATGGCTCCGACGAGCATGAGTGCCGGCCTGGTGAGCCAGAAGCCGAGTCCGCGGCCGAGGAAGGCCACGCCGGAGAGGAAGTCGCGGATCATGGGGCCGAGCCTATGAGGCCTGTGCCGATAGGGGACTTTCGCGGATGCAAATTGTTCTGGTGGGCGATACCGGACTCGAACCGATGACCTCTTCCGTGTGAAGGAAGCGCGCTACCAACTGCGCCAATCGCCCGGGGGCAGTTATCGATGCTACTGCATCCTGGAGGGTGCTCGTGAACAACCGGTGATGCCGACACGCACGGGATACGACGATTTGGCAACCTCGCGAGAAGTCGGCTAGTGTCTAATCCGTTCGCAGGAATGCGAGCGAAAATGCGGATGTGGCGCAGTGGTAGCGCATCACCTTGCCAAGGTGAGGGTCGCGAGTTCGAATCTCGTCATCCGCTCGAGTGAAGTCACTCGAAGAGTCTCTCTTCGGGTTGTGCTCTGGGGGAACCCCCACACGGTGGCGTGGCCGAGAGGCGAGGCAGCGGCCTGCAAAGCCGTCCACACGGGTTCAAATCCCGTCGCCACCTCCACTCGAAATCCCGGAGTTCACTCCATTGGGCGATTGGCGCAGCGGTAGCGCGCTTCCCTGACACGGAAGAGGTCACTGGTTCGATCCCAGTATCGCCCACAGAAAGACAGGCCAGGATCCCGATCCTGGCTTTCTCTCGTTAAGCGCCCCGAAAGGATCTCATCGTGACCGACACTCTGATCTTCGACGCCGACGGCCGTGGCATCGCCTACGCCGAGGAGGGCTCCGGCCCCGCGCTGGTGCTGCTGCCCGAGAAGGGGTCGGAGATCGGCTACCTCGGTGCGCTCGCCCACTCGGTCTCGGCCGAGGACTTCCGCGTGATCCGGATGGGGTCGCGCGCCGGCGACGCGTCGCTCTCCGAGCTCGCCCAGGACGTCGTCGACCTGCTCGACGCCCTCGACGTGAAGGACGCCTGGATCGGCGGCCACGGCTTCGGCGGCAGCATCGCGCGGATCGTCGCGATCGAGCACCACGACCGCGTCAACGGCGTCATCCTGTTCGGCGTCGAGTCGGGCGAGAACCTGCCCGCGCTGGCCGAGGGCCTGCCGGTGCTCGTCATCCAGGGCACCGAGGACGACGCGAACCCGCCGGCGAACGGCGAGGCCCTCCGCGACTCGGCCCCCGGGCTGGTCTCGGTCGTCCCGATCGAGGGCGGTGGCCACGACTTCCCGGCGGCCCACGTCGGCGAGACCTCCTGGGCCATCGAGGATTACCTCGACTGGGACTGATCCGCGGGGCCGGGTGTGAGCTCGCGCCTCGGTAGGATTGTGGGGTTCTCTTCGACGCAGGCAGGAGCCCCCACACGTGGCAACAGGATTCGAACTCTTCACCGACCGGTCGATCGTGGCCATGCGGGTCAACGGTGAGCTGAAGGATCTCGCGGCGACGGTCACCGACGCCGACACCGTCGAGCCCGTGACCATCGACAGCCCGGACGGGCTCGCCATCCTCCGCCACTCCGCCGCCCACGTGGCCGCGCAGGCCGTGCAGGCGATCAACCCGGAGGCGAAGCTCGGCATCGGCCCGCCCGTCACCGACGGCTTCTACTACGACTTCGACGTCGCCGAGCCCTTCACGCCCGAAGACCTCAAGGCGATCGAGAAGGGGATGGAGCGCATCATCCGTCAGGGCCAGCGCTTCGTCCGTCGCGTCGTGACCGAGGAGGAGGCCCGCGCCGAGCTCGCGGACGAGCCGTACAAGCTCGAGCTGATCGGCCTCAAGGGCTCCGGCGCCGACGACTCCGTCGAGGGTGCCGAGAACGCGGCCGACGAGTCGGTCGAGGTCGGCGGCGCCGAGCTCACGATCTACGACAACGTCGACCCCAAGACCGGCGAGACGGTCTGGAAAGACCTGTGCCGCGGCCCGCACCTGCCGAGCACCCGCCTGATCGGCAACGGCTTCGCGCTCACCCGCCTGGCCGCCGCCTACTGGCGCGGCTCGGAGAAGAACAAGCAGCTCCAGCGGGTCTACGGCACCGCCTGGCCCACGAAGGACGAGCTGCGCGCCTACCAGACCCGCCTCGAGGAGGCCGCGAAGCGCGACCACCGCAAGCTCGGCAACGAGCTCGACCTGTTCTCGTTCCCCGAGGAGATCGGATCGGGCCTCGCGGTCTTCCACCCGCGCGGCGGCATCATCCGTGCCGAGATCGAGAACTACCTGCGCGACCAGCTGGTCGCCCACGACTACGAACTGGTGAACACCCCGCACATCACCAAGAAGCACCTGTTCGAGACCAGCCAGCACCTCACCTGGTACAAGGAGGGCATGTTCCCCCCGATGCACCTGGATGAGGAGACCGACGCCGAGGGCAACATCACGCGCCAGGGCCAGGACTACTACCTCAAGCCCATGAACTGCCCGATGCACAACCTGATCTTCCGCGCCCGCGGCCGCAGCTACCGCGAGCTGCCGCTGCGCCTCGCGGAGTTCGGCACCGTGTACCGGTACGAGAAGAGCGGCACGCTCTCGGGCCTCACCCGAGTGCGCGGCCTCACGCAGGACGACGCGCACATCTACGTCACCCCCGACCAGGTGAAGGACGAGCTGGCCCGCCAGCTTGACTTCGTGCTCGAGACCCTCCGCGGCTACGGCCTCGACGACTTCTACCTCGAGCTCTCCACGAAAGACCCGGAGAAGTCCGTCGGCGACGACGAGCTCTGGGAGACCGCGACCGAGACCCTGCGGCAGGTGGCCGTCGAGTCCGGCCTCGAACTCGTGCCCGATCCCGGGGGAGCGGCGTTCTACGGCCCGAAGATCTCGGTGCAGGCGCGCGACGCGATCGGCCGCACCTGGCAGCTCTCGACGGTGCAGCTCGACTTCAACCAGCCCGAGCTGTTCGAGCTCGAGTACACCGCCCCCGACGGGTCGCGTCAGCAGCCCGTGATGATCCACCGGGCCCTGCTCGGCTCGATCGAGCGCTTCTTCGCCATCCTGCTCGAGCACTACGCCGGCGCCTTCCCGGTCTGGCTCGCTCCGGTGCAGGTCGTGGGCATCCCGATCTCGGACGATCACGCCGACTACCTCGCCGAGGTGGTCCGGCGGCTGAAGAAGCGCGGCATCCGTGCCCAGCTCGACGACTCGGCCGACCGGATGCAGAAGAAGATCCGCACCCACACCAAGGACAAGGTGCCCGTGATCCTGATCGCCGGCGGCGACGACGTGGCGGCCGGCTCGGTGAGCTTCCGCTTCCGCGACGGCACGCAGGAGAACGGCGTCGCGGTCGACGAGGCCATCGAGCGGATCGTCGACAGCGTCCAGCGGCACCTCCAGGTCACCACGGCGGGTCAGCTCTGATGGACTGGCCGGGCACTCCGGAGCGCGGGCCGTACAGCCCGCACGAGTTCGACGGGATGCCGGTCGAGGACGCGTCCGAGTTCGCCGCGGTCCCGGATGCCTTCCAGCGGCTCTGGACCCCGCACCGGATGGTCTACATCCAGAACGGCGAGCAGCCGCACCTGGACGACTGCCCGTTCTGCCGCGCCCCGAAGCTGAGCGACGAGGAGGGCCTGATCGTGGCCCGGGGCGAGCACGCCTACGCGCTGCTCAACCTCTTCCCGTACAACTCCGGCCACCTGCTCGTCTGCCCGTACCGGCACGTCGCGACCTACGATCTCGCCACCCCCGAGGAGGTCGCGGAGATCGGCAGCCTCACCCAGACCGCCATGCGCGTGCTGACCGAGGTGGCCCGCTGCGAGGGCTTCAACATCGGGATGAACCAGGGGCGGATCGCGGGGGCCGGCGTCGCCGGGCACCTGCACCAGCACATCGTCCCGCGCTGGGCGCTGGATTCGAACTTCTTCCCGATCATCGCGAAGACAAAGGCGCTCCCGCAGCTCCTCGGCGAGGTGCGGGCCGAGATCCAGGCGGCGTGGCCCTCCGGCCCGGCGCGATAGAATCGTTTTGGTTTCTGAGAGGACAAGATGAGCGACAGCAGCACACACGAGTTCGGGTCCAGCCGCGTCAAGCGCGGGCTGGCGGAGATGCTGAAGGGCGGCGTCATCATGGACGTCGTGACGGCCGAGCAGGCCCGCATCGCCGAAGACGCCGGTGCGGTCGCCGTGATGGCGCTCGAGCGCGTCCCCGCCGACATCCGTTCGCAGGGCGGCGTGGCCCGGATGAGCGACCCCGACCTGATCGAGGCGATCATCGCCGAGGTCTCCATCCCCGTGATGGCCAAGGCCCGGATCGGCCACTTCGTCGAGGCGCAGGTGCTGCAGGCCCTGAACGTCGACTACATCGACGAGTCCGAGGTGCTGAGCCCGGCCGACTACGTCAACCACATCGACAAGTGGGACTTCACCGTTCCCTTCGTCTGCGGTGCGACGAACCTGGGTGAGGCGCTCCGCCGCATCAACGAGGGTGCGGCCATGATCCGCTCGAAGGGCGAGGCCGGCACCGGCGACGTCTCCGAGGCGACCAAGCACATCCGCACCATCAAGGCCGAGATCGCGCGCCTGACCTCACTCTCCAAGGACGAGCTCTACGTCGCGGCCAAAGACCTGCAGGCGCCCTACGACCTCGTGGTCGAGGTGGCCGAGACCGGCAAGCTGCCCGTCGTGCTCTTCACCGCCGGCGGTGTCGCCACCCCCGCCGACGCCGCGATGATGATGCAGCTCGGCGCCGACGGCGTCTTCGTGGGCTCGGGCATCTTCAAGTCCGGCAACCCGGCCCAGCGCGCCGCCGCCGTCGTCAAGGCCACCACGTTCTACGACGACCCCGCCGTGATCGCCGAGGTCTCCCGTGGACTCGGTGAGGCCATGGTCGGCATCAACGTCGCCGACCTCGCCGCGCCCCACCGTCTCGCCGAGCGTGGCTGGTAGCAGCCAGGGCGATCCGGTCGCCGCGCACGGGCCCGTCGGGGTACTCGCCCTCCAGGGCGATTTCCGTGAGCACGTGTCGGTGCTCCGCGGGCTCGGCGCCGACGTCGTGACCGTGCGCCGACCCGAGGAGGCGCGGTCGATCTCGGGCCTGGTGATCCCCGGCGGCGAGTCGAGCGTGATGGACAAGCTGTCGCGCTCCTTCGGCGTGGCCGAGGCGCTGCAGGAGCGGATCGCGGAGGGCATGCCGGTCTACGGCACCTGCGCCGGGCTGATCATGATCGCCGACCGCATCCTTGACGGCATCCGGGGCCAGCAGAGCCTCGGCGGTCTCGACGTCGCGGTGCGGCGGAACGCCTTCGGCTCGCAGACCGACTCCTTCGAGGCCGATCTCGACGTGCCCGCGCTCGGCGACCCGCCGATGCACGCGGTCTTCATCCGCGCCCCCGTTGTCGCCGAGCTCGGCCCCGAGGCGACCGCGCTGGCCTCCCTCGCCGACGGTACGGTCGTGGCCGTCGAGCAGGGCAACCTGCTCGGCACCTCGTTCCACCCGGAGATGACCGGCGACCACCGGTTCCACCAGTACTTCCTCGACAAGGTCGCGGCGCGCTCCTGAGGGCCTCCGAACCGGCCTTCGCGTACACTTGACCACGATTCCTGAAGGAGATTTTCGTGTCCGGACACTCTAAATGGGCGACCACCAAGCACAAGAAGGCGATCATCGATTCGCGGCGTGCCAAGTCGTTCGCCAAGTTGATCAAGAACATCGAGGTCGCCGCGAAGATCGGCGGCGCCGACATGTCGGGAAACCCGACCCTCGTCGACGCGGTGCAGAAGGCGAAGAAGACCTCCGTCCCCAACGACAACATCGATCGCGCGATCAAGCGCGGCGCCGGGCTCACCGGTGAGTCGATCGACTACCAGACGATCATGTACGAGGGCTACGGCCCGAACGGCGTCGCGCTGCTGATCGAGTGCCTCACCGACAACAAGAACCGGGCCGCGGCGGATGTGCGCACCGCGATGACCCGCAACGGCGGCACCATGGCCGACCCGGGCAGCGTCGCCTACAACTTCAGCCGCAAGGGCGTCATCACCGTCGCCCACGCCGACGGCGTGACCGAGGACGATGTCCTCGTCGCGGTGCTCGACGCCGGAGCCGAAGAGGTCACCGACCGCGCCGAGGCCTTCGAGGTGCTCACCGAGCCCTCGCAGATGGTCGCCGCGCGCAGCGCCCTCCAGGAGGCCGGGATCGACTACGACTCGGCCGACGTGGAGTTCGTCGCGAGCCTCCAGGTCGAGGCCGACGCCGAGACCGCGCGCAAGGTCTTCCGCCTGATCGACGCGCTCGAGGACTCCGACGACGTGCAGAACGTCTACACGAACATCGACATCACGCCCGAGGTCCAGGCCGAGCTCGAAGACGACTGAGCGTGCGAGTGCTCGGGATCGACCCAGGCCTCACCCGCTGCGGGGTCGGCATCGTCGACGTGTCGGCGACCCGCACCCCGGTTCTGGTGCACGTCTCGGTGATCACCACGAGCCCCGACCTCGCGCTCGAGCAGCGGCTGATGATCGTGTCGGCCGGCATCGAGCGGCTGATCGACGAGCACCGTCCGGACAGCGTCGCCGTCGAGCGCGTGTTCGCGCAGCACAACGTGCGCACGGTGATGGGCACCGCCCAGGTCTCCGGCATCGCGCTGCTCGCCGCGGCCCGGCGCTCTCTTCCGGTAGGCCTGCACACGCCCACCGAGGTGAAGGCCGCGATCACCGGGTACGGCCAGGCCGACAAGCGCCAGGTGGGCACCATGGTCGCCAAGGTGCTGCGGCTCGACGAGATCCCGAAGCCGGCGGATGCGGCGGACGCGCTGGCGCTGGCCATCTGCCACGCCTGGCGCATCCCGCTCGGCTCGGGGTCGTCATCCGGTGCCGGCTCGGCCACGGAGACTCCGGCACAGCGTGCGTGGCGCGCCGCCGAGCAAGGGACGGCCAAGCGGGTCGCCGCCCGTAGGCTTGCCTGATGATCTCAGCGTTACGCGGCACGGTCCTCTCGATCGCGGGGGGAACGGCCGTGATCGACGTCAACGGCGTCGGCTACGCGGTGAACGTGACCTCCGGGCACGGCCTCGCCCTCCGCACCGGCACGGAGGCCACGCTGCTCACCTCGCTGATCGTGCGCGAGGACTCCCTCACCCTCTTCGGCTTCCCGGATCAGGACTCGCTCGACATCTTCACGCTCCTCGTCGGCGTCACCGGCGTCGGGCCCAAGTCGGCTCTCGGTGTGCTCTCCGAGCTCACCCCGGGTGACGTCGCGCTGGCCGTGGCGCGCGAGGACGACTCGGCGTTCCGGAAGGTGTCCGGCATCGGGCCGAAGACGGCCAAGCTGATCGTGCTGTCGCTGGCCGGCAAGATCGCCGCACGGCCCGTCGACACGGCCGCATCCACCCCCGAGCCCTCGCGACAGGTGCGGATGAACGTCGAACGCGCCCTGATCGGCCTCGGCTACCCCGAGCGCAGCGCTGCGTCGGCCCTCGACGAGGCGCTCGAGACCGCGACGGCGGCGGAGGCGGGCAACGTGCAGTCGCTCCTGCGGCTCGCGCTGGCCCTGCTCGGCCCCGCCCAGACCAGTGGTGCAGGCCGATGACCGCCTTCGAAGACACGGATCCGTTGTTCGGTGGCGGCGACGACGTCGTGAACCCCGAGGTCGAGTCCGAAGCCGAGATCGCGATCGAGGGGGCGCTCCGGCCCAAGTCGCTGGCCGAGTTCGTCGGTCAGCGCAAGGTGCGGGGGCAGTTGCAGCTGCTGCTGGATGCGGCGGCCCTGCAGAACCGCACGCCCGACCACATCCTCCTTGCCGGCCCTCCCGGGCTCGGCAAGACGACACTGGCGATGATCGTGGCGCACGAGAGCGGGCAGCCGCTCCGGCTGACCAGCGGTCCGGCGATCCAGCACGGGGGAGACCTCGCCGCGGTGCTCTCCTCGCTGGTGCCCGGCGAGGTGCTCTTCATCGACGAGATCCACCGGATGGCCCGCTCCGCGGAGGAGATGCTCTACCTTGCGATGGAGGACTTCCGCATCGACATCATGGTCGGCAAGGGAGCGGGGGCGACCTCGATCCCACTCGACCTGGCTCCGTTCACCCTGGTCGGCGCGACCACCCGGGCGGGCCTCCTGCCGAACCCGCTGCGCGACCGGTTCGGTTTCACGGCGCACCTGGAGTTCTACGAGACCGACGAACTCGTGCGGGTGCTGCACCGGGCGGCGGCGCTCCTCTCCGTCGACATCGAAGAGGAGGCGCTGCGGGAGATCGCGTCACGCTCGCGCGGCACCCCGCGCATCGCGAACCGGCTGCTCCGCCGGGTGCGGGACTACGCCCTGGTCACCGGCGGGGGAGCGACGCTCCACGCGGTGCGGGCCGCGCTCGAGCTCTACGACGTCGACGAACTGGGCCTGGACCGGCTCGACAGAGCCGTCATGAACATCATCCTCGAACGCTTCGACGGCGGCCCGGTCGGCCTCAACACGCTGGCCGTGTCGGTCGGCGAGGAGGCCGAGACGATCGAGGCCGTCGTGGAGCCGTTCCTGGTCAGGATCGGGCTGCTGTCGCGGACCCCGCGGGGCCGGATCGCGACCAAAGCGGGCTGGGCGCACTTCGGGTTGTCCAGGAATGCGGACGCGCTATTCGGGGATGACCTATAATTCAAGCTGGTCTTCAGACGTCGTCTATAGGATGACCCTGGCCACAAACCCCCCACCCTCTTTGGAAGGCGCCTTTTTTCATGGCTTTGGATCCGTTAACAATCATCATGCTGGTCGTTCTGGCCGTGCTGGTGTTCTTCATGTTCCGAAACAGCCGCAAGCGCCAGCGCCAGGCTCAGGAGCTCCAGAGCAAGGTCGCGGTCGGGGCCGAGGTCATGACCAACTTCGGTGTCTACGGCACCATCCTCGACATGGACGAGGAAGAGAACATCGTCCACCTCGAGACGACTCCCGGCACAGTGCTGAAGGTGCACCGCCAGACCGTCACGCGCGTCGTGACCCCGTCGCCGCTCACGCCTGAGGACGAGACGATCGACCACTCGGCCGACGGCGAGCCGGAGTACGGCCAGCGCCTCGACGAGCCCGCTCTCGAGAGCGGCGACTCCGTGATCGACACCACCACCGAGAAGTCCGAGAAGAAGGCCGACGACTAAACCTCGTCCCTCCTCCCTCGTCAGATCCACGCCCGCCGCGATGGCGCCCGGGCGGCACAGAAAGCTGAGTACTTAGGTGGCACAAACGACTGCGGTCAAGAAGGCGTGGAAAACGCTCATCTGGCTCGCCGTGATCTTCGCGGTCCTGATCGGGACGATTGCAGGAGGGGTGCTCTGGAGCACCGCCACCTGGACCCCGAAACTCGCCCTCGACCTCGAGGGCGGGACCCAGATCATCCTGACCCCGAAGCTCGAGTCGGGCCAGGACGTCTCGCAGGAGCAGCTGGACCAGGCCGTCTCGATCATCCGCCAGCGCGTCGACGCGAGCGGTGTCTCCGAGGCCGAGGTGACCACGCAGGGCGCCAAGAACGTCGTCGTGTCCATCCCCGGCGCTCCGGATGACGCGACGCTCAACCGCATCGAGTCCTCGGCGAAGCTCGACTTCCGTGCCGTGCTGCTGGCCGACGTCGCCTCCACGGCGACCACCTCGACGCCGGGGGCGACCCCGGACCCGAGCCTGTCGACCACGCCGACGGCGGTGCCGACCAACGGCAGCGACCTCGCCTGGGTGACCCCGGCGCTGCAGTCCGAGTTCGACAACTTCGACTGCGCCTCGACCGACGCCGACGACGCGGGACAGGCCCCGGCCGACCAGCCGCTGGTCACCTGTGACGCGAACGGCATCAAGTACCTCCTCGGCCCGGTCGAGATCGAGGGTGCGGACATCGCCGACGCCTCGGCGGGCATGGCCACCACGCAGCAGGGAGCCTCGACCGGCCAGTGGGTCGTCGACATCTCGTTCAACGACGCCGGCACCCAGAAGTTCGCCGACGTCACGACCCGTCTGTTCGGCCTCACCGGCGTGCAGAACCAGTTCGCGATCGTGCTCGACGGCAAGGTGATCACGGCCCCCACCACGGGCGGTTCGTTCACCGACGGCCGGGCGCAGATCTCCGGTTCGTTCACGCAGGACTCGGCGCAGACGCTCGCCGACCAGTTGAAGTTCGGTGCTCTGCCGATCGGCTTCACCACTCAGTCGTCCGAGAAGATCTCGGCCACGCTCGGTTCCACGCAGCTGATGTCGGGTCTGATCGCCGGCGCGATCGGCCTCATCCTGGTCATCATCTACTCGCTGATCCAGTACCGACTGCTCGGCGCCGTCACGATCGCCTCGCTGGTGATCGCCGCGGCGATGACCTACCTGCTCGTCACCCTGATGTCCTGGCGGATCGACTTCCGCCTCTCCCTCGCGGGGGTGGCCGGTCTGATCGTCGCGATCGGAATCACCGCGGACTCGTTCATCGTGTACTTCGAACGAATACGCGACGAGTTGCGCGAGGGGAAGGCTCTGACCTCCTCCGTGCAGTCGGGCTGGAAGCGCGCGATCCGCACGATCACCGCCTCCGACGCCGTGAACTTCCTCGCCGCCGCCGTGCTGTACGTGCTCGCGGTCGGAAACGTGCGCGGCTTCGCGTTCACACTCGGTCTCACGACGATCGTCGACATCCTGGTCGTGATCTTGTTCACGCACCCGCTGATGACGCTGCTCGCCGAGCTGCCGTTCTTCCGCGACGGTCACAAGCTCTCGGGGCTCGACCCGCGTGCCCTCGGAGCCGTGTACCGGGGCCGCGCGCAATTCCGTGCTCCCTCTGCGAGCGTCTCGGCCGCCAAGAAGGGCTCGTCGAGCCGCGAGGCCGCCAAGCGCCAGACGATCGCCGAGCGCAAGGCCGCCGAGCTCGCCGGGACCACGTCCGGCAGCAAGGCCGTCGGCTCCGCTTCCAGCTCCACCCGCACCGATGAGGGGAAGAACTCCTGATGGCCAGCTTCTCCCAGTTCGGAAACGACCTCTACTCCGGCAAGCGCTCGATCGACATCATCGGCCGCCGCCGCATCTGGTACACGATCTCCGCCGTGCTGGTGCTGATCGCCCTGATCGGCCCGTGGCTGCGTGGCGGCTACGAGTTCGGCATCGAGTTCCGCGGCGGGTCGGAGTTCACCGTCTCGCAGGTCGCGACGCTCGACCAGAACCTCGCGAGCGACACCGTCGATCAGGCGGCGCCGGGATCGAACCCCCGGGTGAGCACCCTCGGCACCGACTCGGTGCGGGTGCAGACCGACGAGCTCGACCAGGCGACCAGCACCACCGTGCAGGAGAGCCTGGCGAAGGCCTACGGCGTGCCGGCCGACGACGTCACGGTCTCCTTCATCGGGGCCACCTGGGGCGCCGACATCACCACGCAGGCGATCCGCGGTCTCGTGATCTTCCTCGTGCTGGTGGCGATCTTCATGGCCATCTACTTCCGCACCTGGAAGATGGCGGCCGCGGCGCTCGTCGCCCTGCTCCACGACCTCGTCATCACGGCGGGCGTCTACGGACTCACGGGGCTCGAGATCACCCCGGCCGCGGTGATCGGCTTCCTGACGATCCTCGGCTACTCGCTCTACGACACCGTGGTGGTGTTCGACAAGATCCGCGAGAACACGGCGCACCTGAGCGACAAGGGAACGCAGACCTTCGCCGAGACGGTGAACCTCGCGGTCAACCAGACACTGGTGCGTTCGATCAACACCTCGGTCGTCGCCGCCCTCCCGGTCGCGTCCATCCTCATCATCGGTTCGTTCGTGCTCGGTGCCTCCACGCTCCGGGACATCTCGCTCGCACTGCTGATCGGAATCATCGTGGGCACGTACTCGACGATCTTCGTCGCGGCGCCGCTCTACGTGCAGTTCCGTCACGGGGAGGACAAGATCCGCAAGCAGGATGCGCGGGTCGAGGCCGACCGTCAGCGCGCCGTCAAGGACAGCGTCTCCGCCTGATCGCGTCGCCGTGGGCGGGGGCATCGCACCCGTCCGCGCTTCGCTCGGGTCGCTGTGGGCGGGCACTGCTCGCCCACAGCACAACCGTCGCGTACACGAGGGCCCTCCGCCTGAGGGATAATCGAGGTGGAGGCCTCACATGACGGAAACCAGCACCACGTCGACCGCGACACTGCGCCGTCTGGTGCCGCGGCTCTTCTCCCGGGCTCAGCCCGCGGGAGCCGTCGACACGCTGATCCGCACCGTCCGGGCCAACCACCCGAAGGCCGACCTCACGATCCTCGAGCGTGCCTACGCCGCCGCGGAGCGCGCGCACGACGGGCAGAAGCGCCGGAGCGGCGAGCCGTACATCACGCATCCGGTCGCCGTCGCCCAGATCCTCGCCGAGCTCGGCCTCGGCTCGAAGGCCGTGGCCGCTGCGCTGCTGCACGACACGGTCGAGGACACCGAGTACTCGCTCGACATGGTGCGCCACGACTTCGGCGACGAGGTCGCCATGCTGGTGGATGGCGTCACCAAGCTCGACAAGGTCAAGTACGGCGACAGCGCCCAGGCCGAGACCGTCCGCAAGATGATCGTCGCGATGTCGCGCGACATCCGCGTGCTGATCATCAAACTCTGCGACCGCCTGCACAATGCGCGCACCTGGGGCTTCGTCGCCGCCGAGTCCGCGCAGCGGAAGGCCAAGGAGACCCTCGAGATCTACGCGCCGCTCGCGCACCGGCTGGGCATCCAGTCGATCAAGTGGGAGCTCGAAGACCTCTCGTTCGCGGTGCTCTACCCCAAGCTCTACGTCGAGATCGAGAACCTCGTGCGCCAGCGCACCCCGCAGCGCGAGGAGTACGTGCAGCAGGTCATCGACGCGGTCGGTGACGACCTCAAGTCGGGCAAGATCCGCGGCAAGGTCGCCGGCCGGCCGAAGCAGTACTACTCGATCTATCAGAAGATGATCGTGCGCGGCCGCGAGTTCGACGAGATCTACGATCTGGTCGGCATCCGCGTGCTCGTCAACACGGTGCGCGACTGTTACGCGGTGCTCGGTTCGATCCACGCGCGCTGGAACCCGATCCCCGGTCGCTTCAAGGACTACATCGCGACCCCCAAGTTCAACCTCTACCAGTCGCTGCACACCACCGTGATCGGCCCGGGCGGCCGGCCCGTCGAGATCCAGATCCGCACCAACGAGATGCACCAGCGGGCCGAGTACGGCGTCGCGGCGCACTGGAAGTACAAGGAGCGGGTGAACGGCGGCAAGGCGAGCGCCTCCACCGTCACCTCGCCGGACACGGACATGGCGTGGCTGGCCCGGATCTCGGACTGGCAGGCCGAGACGGTCGACCCGGGGGAGTTCCTCGACTCGTTGCGCTTCGAGATCGGCGCGAAAGAGGTCTACGTCTTCACGCCGAAGGGCAAGGTCGTCGGTCTGCCCGCCGGTGCGACCCCGGTCGACTTCGCCTACGCGGTGCACACCGAGGTGGGCCACCGCACGATGGGCGCCAAGGTCAACGGGCGGCTCGTGCCGCTGGACTCGACCCTGGGCTCGGGCGACGTCGTCGAGGTCTTCACCTCGAAGAACCCGGACTCCGGGCCGTCGCAGGACTGGCTCAGCTTCGTGCAGAGCCCGCGTGCCCGCAACAAGATCCGCCAGTGGTTCACCAAGGAGCGCCGCGACGAGGCCATCGAGCAGGGCCGGGACGCGATCGCCCGCGCGATGCGCAAGCAGAACCTGCCGCTGCAGAAGCTGATGAGCCAGGACTCGATCTCGGACGTGGCCTCGCAGCTTCACTACGACAACGTCTCCGGGCTGTATGCCGCGATCGGCGAGGGGCACATCTCGACCCAGTCGGTGATCGAGAAGGTCATCGCGTCGCTGCAGACCGAGGTCGAGAGCGAGGATTCGGATCTCGACGTCTTCGTCGGCAACCGGCCTCGCGTCACGCACAGCGACTCGGGCGTGCTCGTCCGCGGGGCGCCCGACATCCTGGTCAAGCTCGCCAAGTGCTGCACCCCCGTTCCCGGTGACGACATCGTGGGCTTCGTGACCCGCGGCTCCGGCGTCTCGGTGCATCAGGCCGACTGCCACAACGTCGCCTCGCTGCTGAACGAGCCGGAGCGGATGATCGACGTCGAGTGGGCGCCCTCCTCGAAGAGCGTCTTCCTCGTGCAGATCCAGGTCGAGGCGCTCGACCGCTCGGGCCTGCTCTCCGACGTCACGCGGGTGCTCTCGGAGCATCACGTCAACATCCTCTCCGCCTCGGTCAACACCTCGAGCGACCGCCTCGCGATCAGCCGGTTCGTGTTCGAGATGGGCGACACCACCCACCTCGACCGCGTGCTGAACGCCGTGCGCCGCATCGACGCCGTCTACGACGTCTACCGCGTCTCCGGCGGCTGACCCGGAGCGGTCATCGCCCGTCCGGCTCGCCTCCGTGGTGAGCCGGGCTATGCGGGACGCCAGCGCAGCCCGGCCAGCTCGCGCATGCCGGCCAGCCGGGCCAGCGCGCGCCGCTTGTGCGGCAGCGAACCCACGGCGCCCAGGCGCGCCCGGCACTCCGCCTCGCCGCACCCGTCGGACAGCATCAGCGTCTCGATCACGACGGCCAAGGCCGGATCGATCCACGGCTCCCACCGGAGCAGGTCGACCACGGTGCGCAGCCGGGTCGTCACCGCGACCGGCCCCGCACGCTCGAGGTCGTCGTCGGCGAACACCGACTGCCGCACCTCGCGCTCGGGCGACTCGAGCACTCTGACGCGGGCGGTCGACCGGATGCACAGCTGCAGCGGGCGGGGGAACGCGACCGACATCCCGTGCAGCCAGGCGGCCGTCCGGCGCTCGGCGATCAGCCCCGGAGGGACCCCCGGCGAGATCGCCTCACCCCGGAGCGCGACGCTCGAGGGCACGTCGACCGCGCAGAACGCGCCTGCCAGCGGACGCAGGTCACCGTCGAGCCGCGCCGCGTGCAGCTCGGCCTCGGGGAGGTCGCGGGAGTGGAGGACGAGGGGGAGTGAGGGTGGCATGCCTCGATGGTGCCAGCGCGGAGAGACGAAGAAGGCGGGCATCCCGGATCTGTGGAGAACCGGGTGCCCGCCTTCCGCGGTGCAGGAGCCGAGGCGGTCAACGCCTCAACCCAGGGGATCAGCCCAGGGGATCAGCCCAGCGCGTCGAGCCAGACCTTCCGCGCGTCCAGCGCCTCCTGGAGCTCGGCCGCCTTCTTGGCGTTGCCGGCCGTCTTCGCGTCGTCGATCTCGCGCTGCAGCTTGTCGATCGCATCCGTCAGCTGCGACGCCAGACCCTCGGAGCGGGCCTTCTTCTCCGGGTTGTTCTTGGTCCAGTAGTCCTCGTCGAGCTTGCGCACGGCGGCCTCGACCTTGCGGAGGCGGTCTTCGACCGGCTTCACCTGGTCGCGCGGGACCTTGCCGATCGCATCCCACCGGGTCTGGATCGAGGTGAGGAGCTCGCGCGCCTTCACCCGGTCGGTCTCCTTCAGGAGCGGCTCGGCCTCGTCGAGCAGGGCGAGCTTCTGGGTGAGGTTCTCGCCGAACTCCTGGTCGTCGCGCGCGACGACCTCGCTGCGGGCGGAGTAGAGCACGTCTCCGGCGGCCTTGAAGCGGTCCCAGAGCGCGTCGTCGTACTTCTTGCCCGCACGCCCGGTGGCCTTCCACGAGGCGAGGAGGTCGCGGTACGCGCCGATCCCGTCGACTCCGCGCGGCGCGAGCGCCTCGGCCTGGTCGACGAGCTCCTGCTTGCGGGTGCGCGCGTCGCGGTGCACCTGGTCGAGCTCGGCGAAGAACGCCTTGCGCTGCTGCTCGAGCGTGGTGCGGGCCTCACGGAACCGCTTCCACAACTCTCCGGCCTCGGCACGGGGGAGCCGCGGACCCTCCTGCTGGTGCTTCTGCCAGCGGGCGAAGAGCGAGTCGATCTGCGAGGTCACCGACTTCCACTGCGCCTTCGCGGGATCGTGCCCGGCGAGCTTCTCGATCTCCTCGACGATCGCCGTGCGGTCCACGACCGCCTGAGCGACCTGGGCCTCCGCCTCGGCCGACTGCTTCTCGGTGATCTCGGACACGGTCGAGGACAGCGCCTCGAGCCGGGTCTGCAGCGATGCCAGGTCGCCGACGGCGTTGGCCGAGGCGACCGACGAGGTCAACGACTTCACGGCCTTGGCGATGTCGGCGGCCGGAGCACCGCGCTTGGCGCGCTGCTCGAGCAGCGTCACCTGGCCGGCGAGGTCGGTGTACTTGCGTTCGAAGTAGGCGAGCGCTTCTTCCTTGGTGCCGTCGGGATACTGGCCGACCAAGCGCTCTCCGTCGCCCTCGCGGACGAAGACGGAGCCGTCGTCCTCGACTCGCCCCCACGGGAGTTGATCACTACTGGTCACGGAACCATCCTGTCGACGTTGTCTGGAATACGGGAACCAGCCTATTGCACGGCCGGGGATCGGTCACTGAACCGTGACGGAGGTGATGGTCGCGGTCGTCTTCGGGGCGCCGTCGCCGCCGCCGTCGGCCGTGCCCGCGGCGATGACGCCGGACTGCAGCGCGTCGAGGCCGCTCGTGATCTGCCCGAGGACGGTGTAGCCGCCCGCGGCGTCCGAGGGGATGGTCGAGTCCTGGTAGACGATGAAGAACTGGCTGCCCATGCTGTAGCCGTTGCCGCCCTGACGGGCCATGGCGAGGGTGCCCGCCGGGTACACGTCGTCGGCGGGGGCGTTCTCGACCGGGCCGTAGCTGTAGCCCGGACCGCCGGTACCGGTGCCGGTCGGGTCGCCGCACTGCAGCACGTAGATGCCGCTCGTGGTGAGCCGGTGGCAGGTGGTGTTCGTCAGGAAGCCGGACTGCGCCTGCGAGATGAAGGCCGAGACGGCCTGGGGCGCGGCGGTGCCGTCGAGCTGCAGGCCGAGCGGGATGTCGTTGATCGTCAGCGTGCCGGTCCAGTCGCGCCCCTCGGCGACCGAGGTGGGCGGCACGTCTCCGGTGTTCTGGCCGGCCTCGGCGGTCGGCGTGGCCGAGGGCGTCGCCTCGGGCGTGGCGCTGGCCGAGGGAGCGGCGACCGGCGTGCCGGGGCCGCCGGAGAAGTAGAACAGCTGGGCCGCGGTGACTCCGGCGATCAGCACGACCACGACGACCACGGCGATCACGTTGTCGCGCACCCGGCGGCGGATGCGCTCGGTGTGAGCGGTCTGCCTGGCCTGGTAGTCGCGCAAACGGGTACGAGCCTCGCGAGCGGCGCGCTCCTGACTGCTGGGTGCCACGGATCCTCCAGGTGTGTTCGATCGCCGGGCGCTGTCGGCCCATCACAGTACCCTAGACGTATGGCTCATCAGCAACCGGGACTCCACTCCGGATCGGTCCCGCTCGCGGTGCGGATGCGCCCCCGGAGCCTCGACGAGGTGGCCGGTCAGAAGCACCTCCTGCGCCCCGGATCCCCGCTGGTGAACCTCGCCTCCGACGTGGGCGGCACGACCGGTTCGGTCTCCGTCATCCTGTGGGGCCCGCCCGGCACGGGCAAGACCACGCTCGCCCAGGCGATCGCGCATTCCTCGGGCCGCAAGTTCGTCGAGCTCTCCGCCGTCACCGCGGGGGTGAAAGACGTGCGGCAGGTGATGGAGGAGGCGTTCCGCAACCGCGACCTCTACGGCCTGTCGACCGTGCTCTTCCTCGACGAGATCCACCGCTTCACCAAGGCCCAGCAGGATGCACTGCTCCCGGGGGTCGAGAACGGCTGGGTCATCCTCGTGGCGGCCACCACCGAGAACCCCTCCTTCTCCGTCATCTCCCCGCTGCTGTCCCGATCGCTCCTGCTCACCCTCGAGCAGCTGACCGACGACGACCTCGGGGTGCTCATCGACCGTGCGGTCACCGACCCGCGGGGCCTCGCCGGCAAGGTTGTGCTCAACGACGAGGCGCGCTCCGCCATCATCCGGATGTCGTCGGGCGATGCCCGCCGAGCGCTCACCGCCCTCGAGGCCGCCGCCGGCACCGTGCTCGCCGCCGTTCCCGGGGCAGACCGGCCGACCGCGGAAGACGACGACGACGAAGACGACGACCTGGATGAGAGGGACGAGGACGAGGGCGAAGACGCCCCGCTCCCCGTCATCACCGGCGCCGTCCTCGAGCAGTCCGTCGACCGGGCCCTCCTCCGCTACGACCGCAACGGCGACGAGCACTACGACGTGATCAGCGCTTTCATCAAGTCGGTGCGGGGTTCCGACGTCGACGCGTCGCTGCACTACCTCGCCCGCATGTTCGAGGCGGGGGAGGATCCGCGTTTCATCGCCCGCCGGGTCATCATCCTCGCGGCCGAGGACATCGGCATCGCCGATCCGCAGGCCCTGCCGATCGCGGTGGCCGCCGCCGAGGCCGTGCAGATGATCGGGATGCCCGAGGGCCGGCTGCCGCTGGCCGAGGCCGTGGTCTACCTCGCCACCGCGCCGAAGTCGAACGCCGCCTACATGGGAATCAACAAGGCGATCGCCGACGTCAAGGCCGGCAACTTCGGCCGGGTGCCCAAGCACCTCCGTGACGCCCACTACGCCGGGGCCAAGCGCCTGGGGCACGGCAAGGGGTACAAGTACCCCCACGATGACTCGATCGGCGTGGTGCGGCAGCAGTACCTGCCCGACGAGCTGACCGGGACGACCTATTACAACCCGACCGATCACGGGCACGAGCGGGAGGTCGCGGCGCGGCTCGCGAAACTCCGCGACATCACGCGGGGATCGCAGGGATAGCGGCATCCGCTGTGCTATTCTCGTAGACGCCTAATCAGCGTCATTTCGGAGCGGCTGCCGATCGACGTTCGATAACGGGATCGCGTTCTTTAGCCGAACCGCCCGGCAGACACCCCTCTTACTTGGACTCCTGTGGAGTCACGCGCACTCGTGCGCAATCCATCTCGTAAGAATTCCAACCGAAAGGACGTAAGTGGCTACCAAGTCGCGTACGCGAAGCAAGACCCGCCTCTCCCGGGCACTCGGCATCCCCCTCACCCCGAAGGCGGCCAAGTACCTCGAGAAGCGCCCCTACGCTCCCGGTGAGCACGGCCGCACCAAGCGCAAGCAGGACAGCGACTACGCCGTCCGTCTGCGCGAGAAGCAGCGCCTGCGCGCCCAGTACGGCATCCGCGAGAAGCAGCTGAAGATCGCCTTCGAAGAGGCCCGCCGCGCGAAGGGCCTGACCGGTGAGAACCTGGTCGAGCTCCTCGAGATGCGCCTCGACGCCCTGGTGCTCCGTGCCGGCTTCGCCCGCACCACCGCCCAGGCCCGTCAGATGGTCGTGCACCGTCACATCATGGTCGACGGCCAGCTCGTCGACCGCCCGTCCTTCCGCGTGAAGCCGGGGCAGATGATCCACGTCAAGCAGCGCTCCGAGGGCACCGAGCCCTTCCAGGTCGCCGCGGCCGGCGGTCACATCGACCTGCTGCCGAAGACGCCCGCCTACCTCGATGTCGAACTGGACAAGCTCCAGGCCCGACTCGTCGAGCGCCCCAAGCGCGCACAGGTCCCCGTGACCTGTGAAGTGCAGCTCGTCGTCGAGTACTACGCGGCCCGATAACTCGAGCAGTCGCGACATACTAGGAAGCGGGTCACCCCAGGGTGGCCCGCTTCCGTCGTTTCACAGAGAGGTTCCGCAATGACCGGTGGAGACATCGCAGGCCTGATCGCAGCGGGGGTCTTCGCCGTGCTGGTGGGCCTGATCGCCGTCCCGCTCCTGAAGCTCGGGGGAGTGTTCGACCAGACGCGCGACTCCATCAAAGACGTCAGCGACGGCATCACGCCGATCCTCGCCGAGTCGACGGTGACGGTGCAGGAGGCGAACAAGCAGCTCGCCCGGGTGGATGCGATCACCAAGAACGTCGAAGAGGTCACCGGCAACGTGTCGTCGCTGGTGGCGCTGTTCGCCGCCTCGGTCGGCGGGCCGCTGATCAAGCTCGCGGGCTTCAGCGCGGCCGTCCGCGAGGGGCTGCTGACCTTCCGCCCCGAGTCGCAGCGCACGGCCAAGAAGGGGCAGAAGCCCAAGCCCGCTCCGAAGAAGCGCTCGAAGTAGCCCGCTACACTGGCCGAGGCTTTTTCTGTCCCGAACGAGCACCCTACGAACGAGGAGAACGCAATGAAGAAAGTTCTGTGGCTGATCGCCGGAGTCGGCATCGGATTCGTGGTCGCGCACCAGTTCAACCAGACCTCGGGCGGCAAGAAGTTCTTCTCCGAGCTCGACAAGAAGACCAAGGAGTTCAGCGACTCGCTGGTCGACGGCTACCGTGAGCGCGAGTCCGAGCTCCGTGCCGCGATCGCCGACGCGGGCGACAAGCTCACCAAGTAAGTCCCTCCGGTCCGCCGTGCGCCTCGCGCCGGCGGACCGCGTACGCTCTCCCACCCCCGCTAGGACACCCGCTCACATGCAGACCGCTGACATCCGTTCCCGCTGGCTCGACTTCTTCGGGAGCAGGGGGCACACCGTCGTCCCCTCCGCCTCCCTGGTCAGCGACGACCCGTCGTTGCTGTTCACGGTCGCCGGCATGGTGCCGTTCATCCCGTATCTGTCGGGGCTGGTGCCCGCACCGTACCCGCGCGCCACGAGCGTGCAGAAGTGCATCCGCACCCTCGACATCGAGGAGGTGGGGAAGACCACGCGGCACGGCACGTTCTTCCAGATGAACGGCAACTTCTCGTTCGGCGACTACTTCAAGGAAGGCGCGATCGGCTACGCCTGGGAGCTCCTCACCGGCAGCGAGTCCGACGGCGGCCTCGGTTTCGCCGAGCGCGACCTCTGGGTCACCGTCTACGAGGACGACGACGAGGCGATCGACATCTGGAAGCGCGTCGCCGGTCTGCCTGACGAGCGCATCCAGCGCCGCGACAAGGAAGACAACTACTGGTCGACCGGTCAGCCCGGCCCCGCAGGCCCCTGCTCGGAGATCTACTTCGACCGCGGCCCGCGCTACGGGATCGAGGGCGGCCCGGTCGCCGACGAGAGCCGGTACATCGAGATCTGGAACCTCGTGTTCATGCAGTACCTCCGCGGCGAGGGCAGCTCGAAGACCGAGTTCGAGATCCTGGGCGAACTGCCCCGCAAGAACATCGACACCGGCATGGGTCTCGAGCGCGTCGCGTTCCTCAAGCAGGGCGTCGAGAACCTCTACGAGATCGACCAGGTCCGTCCGGTGCTCGACCGGGCCTCCGAGCTCTCCGGCCGCCGCTACGGCGCCGACCACGACGACGACGTGCGGATGCGCGTGGTCGCCGACCACGTGCGCTCGGCCCTGATGCTGATGAGCGACGGCGTGACCCCGTCGAACGAGGGCCGTGGATACATCCTCCGGCGCCTACTCCGCCGCACGGTGCGCTCGATGCGACTGCTGGGCGTCGACACCGCCACCATGCCCGAGCTCCTGACCGCCTCGCGCGACGCCATGAAGGCCGCGTACCCCGAGGTCGAGACCGACTTCGGCCGCATCTCCCGCGGCGCCTACGCCGAGGAGGAGTCCTTCCTCCGCACGCTCACCGGCGGCACCACGATCCTCGACACCGCGGTCAGCTCGACCAAGTCCGGCGGGGCGACCGAGCTGCCGGGCGACACCGCGTTCCTGCTCCACGACACCTACGGCTTCCCGATCGACCTCACGCTTGAGATCGCGGAGGAGTCCGGCATCACGGTCGACCGCGTGGCCTTCGAGTCGCTGATGGCCGAGCAGAAGCAGCGCGCCAAGGCCGATGCCAAGGCGAAGAAGCTCGGCATCACCGACCTCACCGTGTACAGCCAGTTCCGCGCGCTCGGCGAGACCGTGTTCCGCGGCTACGACGAGCTCGAGGCCGAGTCGCCCGTGCTCGGGCTCATCCTCGACGGCGTCTCCGTCTCCTCCGCGGTCGCGGGGGAGCAGGTCGAGGTCATCCTCGCCGAGACCGCGCTCTACGCCGAGTCCGGGGGCCAGGAGGCCGACGCCGGCACGATCGTGGGCGAGGGCTTCGAGCTGACCGTGCTCGACGTGCAGAAGCCGGTCAAGGGCCTGATCAGCCACCGCGCCGAGGTCACCAGCGGCCAGGTCGCCGTCGGCGACCGGGCCCGCAGCGTGGTCGACGCCGATTGGCGCCGGGGCGCGACCCAGGCGCACTCCGCGACCCACCTCATCCACGCCGCCCTCCGCGAGACCCTCGGCGAAGAGGCGCACCAGGCCGGTTCGTACAACAAGGCCGGCTACATGCGCCTGGACTTCTCGTGGAACCAGCCGCTCTCGGTCGAGACCCGCACCGAGATCGAGGAGATCGCGAACGTCGCCATCCGGAGCGACCTGCCCGTGCTCACCCGCGAGCTGCCGCTGGACGAAGCGCGCTCGATGGGCGCCATGGCGCTGTTCGGCGAGAAGTACGGCGAGGTCGTGCGGATGGTCGACATCGGCGGCCCGTGGTCGCGCGAGCTCTGCGCCGGCACCCACGTCTCCTCCAGCGCCCAGATCGGCATGATCAACCTGCAGGGCGAATCCTCGATCGGCTCGACCAACCGCCGCGTCGAGGCCCTCGTGGGCATCGAGGCGTTCCGCGAGTTCGCGGCCGAGCGCGCCCTCGTCTCGCAGCTCACCTCGAGCCTCAAGACCCCGCGCGACGAGCTCGTCACGCGGATCGCCGACCTGAGCGCGAACCTCAAGGCCGCAGAGAAGCGGATCGCCGCCTTCGAGGCGGGCCAACTGTCGACCCGCATCCCGGGCCTGGCCGCATCCGCCCGCCCCGCCGGAGCGGTGACACTCGTCGCCGAGAACCTGGGCGAGCTGCGGTCGGCCGACGACGTGCGCCAGCTCGTCACCGGTGTTCGCGAGGTGCTCGTGGCCGGCGGCTCGGACACCGCGGTCGTGGCGCTGGCCGCCGTGGTCAACGCCAAGCCCGTCGTGATCGTCGCCACCACGGACGGCGCGCGCGCCGCCGGAGCCAAGGCGGGCGCGCTCGCGAAGCTCGCGGCCGGCGTGCTCGGCGGTGGTGGTGGCGGCAAGGACGACCTGGCCCAGGGCGGCGGCACCGACACCGAGGCCCTCGGGGAGGCGCTCTCGGCCATCGGCCGGGCGGTCTCCGGCGGGACGGCCGGGTAGCGGATGCGGACCGGAGTGCGGATCGGGATCGATGTGGGCAAGGCCCGCATCGGTGTCGCCCGCACGGATCCGCACGGCATGCTCGCCACCCCGGTCGAGACGGTTCCCCGCTCGCCCGAGGGCGACGACGCCGACCTCCGGCGCATCCGGAGCATCGCCGACGAGCTCGACGCGCTCGAGTACGTGGTGGGCCTTCCGCTGTCGATGAGCGGCTCCGAGACGGCCTCGACCCAGGATGCGCGCGACTTCGCCGAGCGGCTGGCCGAGAGCGGCGGCCTCCCGGTGCGCATGATCGACGAGCGCCTCACGACCGTCTCCGCCCAGGCCGCCCTGCACCGGACCGGTCGGAACACTCGGAGCTCACGCCCCGTGATCGACCAGGTGGCCGCGGTTATACTCGTGCAGCATGCCCTCGACACCGAGCGTGCCTCGGGAAATCCTCCCGGCATCCTGATCGCAACGGGGCGATTCTGATGACAACGGCTCATCCCCAGCCCGACCCGAGTCAAGGAAAAGGTATCGCGTGACTGATCGACAGCCACCAGAGGACCACCCTTTCGCGGAGTTCTTCCGCCCGGAGCAGCCCGGCCGCGTCGCCACCGCCACGCCGCCCACGCGCCGATCCACCCGGGAGAGCGCGCCGCCGCCGCGGAAGCCGCGTCGCTGGATCGCCCGGCTGATCACCACGATCGTCGTGCTCGGCCTCCTGGGCGGCGCCGGCTACTTCGTCGTCAACACCTTCGGCTCGCAGATCAGCTCGATGTTCGCGGCCAAGGAGACCGACGACTACAGCGGCACCGGCACCGGTGAGGTCATGTTCGTCGTGAACCAGGGCGACATCGGCGAGGCGATCGGCGACAACCTGGCCACCGCGGGCGTCATCAAGAACTCCGCGACGTTCTACGACCTGCTGCTCAAGCAGAGCCCGGCGCCGGTCTTCCAGTCGGGCACCTTCCGGCTCGCCTCGCAGATGAGCGCGCAGGCCGCGCTCACGGCGCTGCAGGATCCCGCGAACAAGGTCGACTACACCGTCACGATCCCTGAGGGATCGAGCGCCAAGGGCATCTACCAGGAGCTCGCCGACGTCACGGGGCAGCCGCTGGCCGACTTCGAGGCCGCCGGAGCGAACTACGTCGCACTCGGGGTGCCGGCGCAGGCGCCGAGCATCGAGGGCTTCCTGTTCCCGGCCACCTACACCTTCCAGCCGGGGCAGACCGCGGCCGACATGATCACGACCATGGTGAACCGCACCTTCCAGTCGCTGGATGCGGCGGGCGTCGCACCCGACGACCGGTTCCGCGTGATCACCCTCGCCGCCCTCATCCAGAAGGAGGCGGGCAGCACCGCCGACATGGCGAAGGTCTCGCGGGTGTTCACCAACCGCCTCGCCGACGGCATGAACCTCGAGTCGGATGCGACGGTCCGCTACGGCGCCGGCGGCAACGACGTCGAGACGACCTCGGCCGAGCGCGCGGACACCTCGAACATCTACAACACCTATGCGCACCCCGGGCTCCCGGGCGGGCCGATCTCGAACCCGGGCGACGATGCGATCAACGCGGCGCTGCACCCGGTCGACGGACCGTGGCTGTTCTTCGTGACGGTGAACCTCGACACCGGCGAGACGGTGTTCTCGACCACGGCCGAGGAGCACGAGCAGGCGGTCGAGCAGCTGCAGCAGTGGTGGGCCGACCACCCGGGCATCGGCTGAGTCGGGAGGCCTCGGATGACGATCGATCCGCTCACCGGTGATCCGGACGCGCTGCGCGTGCCGCGCCTGCTGGGCGTGCTCGGGTCGCCGATCGCCCACTCGAAGTCGCCGCTGCTGCACCGGGCCGCCTATGCGGCGCTCGGGCTGCCGTGGGGCTACGACGCGATCGAGGTCACGAGCGAGCAGCTGCCCGGGTTCCTGGCCGAGCTCGACGAGCCGTGGCGCGGGCTGTCGCTGACGATGCCGCTGAAGGAGACCGTCTTCGGGTCGCTGTCGTCGGTGGATGCGGTGGGCCGGATGACCGAGTCGGTCAACACGGTGCTGGTCACCTCCGCCGACGGCCGGCGGCTGCTGTCGGGGTTCAACACCGACGTGTACGGCATCGCCGAGGCGCTGCGCGAGGCCGGGGTCACCTCGACCGCGCGGACGCTCGTGCTCGGCGGCGGCGCGACCGCGCGCTCGGCCGTGGTGGCCGCGGCGCAGCTCGGCAGCGAGCACGTCGACGTGGTGCTGCGGAGCCCGGCGAAGGCGGCGTCGGTCGTCGAGGCGGCCCGGGCCGCCGGCGTCGCCTCCTCGGTCACGGCGCTGCACGACCCGGCCCTGGCTGGGCTCGAGCCCGACCTCACGATCAGCACGCTGCCCGGCGGAGTGGGGGTGTCGGTGAACTTCGCCGCGGCCGTCGCACCCCGTTCATCCACTCTGCTCGACGTCGCCTACCACCCGTGGCCGAGCGAGCTCGCCGGGCTCTGGCAGCAGGCCGGGAGCGCCACCGTCACCGGTGAGGCGATGCTCGTGCACCAGGCCCTCATGCAGATCCGCATCTTCCTGCACGGCGACCCCCTCGTGAAGCTCCCCGACGAGCCCCGCATCCTCGCCGCGATGCAGTCGGCCCTCGCACCCGCATCCTGATCACGCGATGATTGCGCGATGATCCTCGTGCACGCATCATCGGTAACGCACGATAATCGGTGCGCAGGATCATCGGTACGCAAGGGGGCTCGCTGATGAGTGGTCACGGGAAAGTCGATTCGCGGGAGTCCGCCGTCGCGACGGTGCTGGCCGTGCTCGCCACCGGGCAGGGTGTTCTCGTCGTGGGTGAACCGGGTGCGGGCCGTACGCACCTCATCCGGTCGGCGCTCGCCCAGCTGCCGGACGAATCGCGGCGGTCGATCTGGGTCGGCGACGACGTCCACCGTCTCGACGCGCAGCTCGGCTCCGACCTGATCCGGTCGACGGAGCAGAAGCGGATCATCCCGGTCATCACCGCAGCGGCACGACGTCCGCTCGGCGCGGTGGCCGAGAAGATGTGCCGCGACGGCCTCGTCGTGCGCATCGATCTGCCGGACCTGGATCCGAGCGCGGTGCTCGCTGCCGTGCAGACATTCCTGGGCGGCCGGCTCGATCCTGCCGCGGTACCGGCGTTCGTCCCTCAGCGCAGCGGAGGCGACCTGGTCGTGCTGCAGGAGGTGGTGCGCGAGGCGCAGGCCGCGGGAGCCCTGGTGGAGAGGAACGGGTCGTGGGGTCTCACGGGCCACTCGCTCCATCCCGATCCGCTCCGTCGTCTCCTGCGATCCCGGCTGAGCGCGCTCACGACCCTCACCCCCGTGTCGGAGACGCTGCTCGACATCATCGGGCTCGCACCGGAGATGAGCGTCGAGCAGGTCGAAGTGCTGCTCGAGGCTCTCGTCGACGGCGACACGGCACACGCGCTGGAGCGGTTGGAGGAGGACGGCGTGATCGACGTCCTGGGCCGGGACGGGTCGTTCCGGGTGAGGATCCACGACGCGGTCATCGAATTGATCATTCCGCAGACGATCGGCCAACTCCGACGCCGTCGGCTGACGACTGCGGTGGTGGAGCAGCTGAGGCACGTACCTCCGGAGCGCCTGACCGAGAGCGAGCTCGCCTGCCTCACACGCTACGCGGCACCGTTGGGCGTGCCGATCGAGGCCGACGTCCTCACCCGGGCGGCGAACGCGGCCCTCCGGCGTTCGCGGCGGGAACTGGCGTTCCATCTCGCATCCGCCGCGGTGGAGGGCGGTGGCGGCTCGTCGGCCGGCCTGGCCCTCGCGGCGGCCGAAGCGCAGCTCGGCCGGGTCGACGCGGCGAAGGACCGGCTGAGAGGGCTCGAGGGCGACTTCGCCACCGAGCCGGGGTTCGCCGCAGCCGCTGCGACGCTCTCCCGTCTGATCGACGAGCGGAGCCGGGATGCACTGGCCGCCTGGCACATCCCGTCGGACTGGTCCGGAGACGAGGACGTCTTCGCTCTCGGCGCCACTTTGCGTCTGGACTCTGCCAGGGACATCATGACGCCGGCCGAGATCCGGAGCGCGGTATCGGTCCCGGTGGATCCGAACATCGTCATCCAAGGCGAGGTGATGGCACAGACCGCCCTGGTCGCATGCCTCCAGGGGGATCTCTCCCGCGCCGACGACCTGCTGGACGACGCCGAGGCGATCCTCGCACCCGCAGGCGCGGACCTCCTGCGGATCCAGTGGACGCGCGCGTACATCCGATGCCACGACGAACCGCTGGACCCTTGGCTCCGGGTGCTGTCCGACATGCGGGAGTCCGCGGCCGCACGGGGCCACGGCGTCGTCCAGGGCCACATCGGGCTCGCCATCGGCGGCATGATGGTGGGCGCCGGCCGGGTGACCCAGGGAGCGGTCGAGCTTCAGCGCGCGCTCGACCTCCTCGAGCAGAACGGTCTCGTCGCGGCCGCGACGGACACGCGGGTCGAACTCGCGGTCGCCACCGCCATGGCGGGAGACGGCGAGGGCGCCATGGAGTTGCTGAGGCCGGTGCTGGATCCGTCCCCGGAGATGGGGTTCCTCCTCGCCCGGACGACGGTCGCCGTGGGGGTGTCCCACGCCGCGGCAGGCCGGATGGGCGAGGCCGCGGAGGCGTTGATCCAGGCCGCCGGCATCCATGCCGCCCTCGGGCTCCGTCTCCACGAGCTGAGCGCCCTGCACCATGCGGCGCGCGCAGGTGCCGCGCAGGAGGTGCTTTCCCGGGTCGACGAGCTCGGCACCAGCGTCGAGGGGCGCTCGATGGCGATCTGTGTGCGGCACACCCGGGCTCTCGCCCGCTCGCAGTCGCTGGATCCCGCGCTCCCGCACTCCGGCGAGGAGACCAGGGCTCTGGCGCGGGAGTTCGTGGAGACCGCGGAGGAGGCATCCGTCCTCGGGTGGCCCGCCCCCGCTGCGGAAGCGTTCTTCTCGGCGGCCGAGCTGTTCGCGGCCTGCGGCGACGACCGGGACGCATCCGCCGCGCGTCGGCGCGGAGAGGACCACCTGGTCGTGTGCGGGCTGACATCGCTTCCGTTCACCCGCGATCCGGGCGTGGTCCGTTTGTCGGAGCGGGAGTCCGAGATCGCGGGTCTCGCGGCCGCGGGGGCCTCCAACCGGCAGATCGCCGACGCGCTGGTGCTCTCGGTCCGCACCGTCGAGACGCACCTCCAGCGGGTGTACCGCAAGCTCGGCATCCGCGGTCGCAGCGAACTCCCCGACGCGATCGGCTCCCGCACCCCCTGACCCGCCCGCCGCCCGCGCCGCAGAGGCGGCGGCGCGGTACTAGCTAGAATCGATTCATGCTCCGTTGGCTCACCGCCGGGGAATCCCACGGTCAAGAACTCGTCGCTATCGTCGAGGGTCTTCCGTCCGGCATCCCCATCACACTCGACCAGCTCCGTGCCGACCTCGCCAGGCGCAAGCTCGGCTACGGTCGCGGCGCCCGGATGAAGTTCGAGCAGGACCAGCTGAACCTGTCCGGCGGCGTCGTGCACGGCCGCACCCTCGGCAGCCCGGTCGCGATCCGCGTGGGCAACACCGAGTGGCCGAAGTGGACCGAGGTGATGGGCGTCGAGCCCCGCGACGAGCCGCTGTCCGGCACCGGCCGGAGCGCTCCGCTCACCCGCCCGCGTCCTGGCCACGCCGACCTGGTCGGCATGCAGAAGTACGACTTCGACGAGGCACGCCCGATCCTCGAGCGTGCGAGCGCCCGCGAGACGGCCGCCCGGGTGGCGCTCGGAGCGGTGGCGAAGGCCTTCCTCGGCGAGCTCGGCATCCAGCTGGTCAGCCACACCGTGGCGATCGGCCCGGTGCGGGTGCCCGAGGGCAGCCGGCTTCCCCGCCCGACGGACGTCGAGGCGCTCGACGCCGATCCGGTGCGCTGCTTCGACCCGGCCACCAGCGCCTTGATGGTCGCCGAGATCGACGACGCCCACAAGGAGGGCGACACCCTCGGCGGCGTCGTCGAGGTGCTCGCCTACGGCCTGCCGCCGGGGCTCGGCTCGCATGTGCACTGGGATCGCCGTCTCGACTCGCAGCTCGCCGCCGCCCTGATGGGCATCCAGGCGATCAAGGGCGTCGAGGTCGGCGACGGCTTCGAGACCACCCGCCGCCGCGGTTCGGCCGCGCATGACGAGCTCTACCGCGAGGGCGACGAGATCGTCCGCACCAGCGACCGCGCCGGTGGCACCGAGGGCGGCATGTCCACGGGCACCGTCCTCCGCGTCAGCGCCGGCATGAAGCCGATCGCCACCGTGCCGCACGCCCTCCACACGATCGACGTCGCCACCGGAGAGGACGCGGCCGCGCATCACCAGCGCTCGGACGTCTGCGCGGTCCCCGCCGCCGGTGTCGTGGCCGAGGCGATGACCGCTCTCGTGCTCGCGAACTCGGTTCTGGAGAAGTTCGGCGGCGACTCGGTCGGCGAGACCCGCCGCAACCTCGAGTCGTACCTGGCGAACATCCCCGAGGCGCTCCGCACCGGCATCGCCCGCGTATGACGCTCGTGCTGATCGGTCCGCCGGCGGCCGGGAAGTCGCGGATCGGCACGCGCGTGGCGCGGCTGCTCGGCGAGCCCTTCCTCGACACCGACTCGCTGATCGTCGGCGAGCACGGGCCCATCCCGGAGATCTTCGCCCGGCACGGCGAACCCCATTTCCGGTCGCTCGAACGCGAGCAGGTCGTCGCGGCCCTCGCCGCCGGCGGCGTGATCTCCTTCGGCGGCGGCGCGGTGCTCGATCCCGACACCCAGCACGACCTCGAGGGGCTCCCCGTCGTGCTCCTGACCGTCCAGCCGCACGCCGTCCTCGGCCGGCTGGGCTCGGGCAAGCGCCCGCTCGTCCCCGACATCGAATCCTGGATCGCGGTCTTCGAGGCCCGCCGCGACCTGTACGACCGCCTGGCCGGCTTCACGGTCGACACCTCGGACCGGCCGGCCGACACCATCGCCGAGGAGATCGCGCGCTGGGCCCGCAGCCGGCGCGCGGACAGCAAGGAGAGCATCCGATGACCGCCCCCGTCACCCGCATCCCGATCACCGGAGAGGGCGCGTACGACGTGATCGTCGGCCGCGGCATCCTCGACCTGGTCCGCGACGGGCTCGGCCCGGCGGTCAAGAAGGTGCTCGTCGTGCACCCTCCGACCCTCGGTGCGATCGCCGCCTCCTTCCGCGAGAGCCTCCTGGGCGACTACGAGGTGCTGCTCGCCGAGGTCCCGGATGCGGAGGCCGGCAAGCGCGTCGAGGTCGCCGCCTTCTGCTGGCAGGTCATGGGGCAGGCCGACTTCACCCGCACCGACGCCGTGATCGGCTTCGGCGGGGGAGCGGTCACCGACCTCGCGGGCTTCGTGGCCGCGACCTGGCTCCGCGGCGTCACGCTGGTGCAGGTGCCGACCACGCTGCTCGGGATGGTCGACGCGGCCGTCGGGGGCAAGACCGGCATCAACACCAACGAGGGCAAGAACCTCGTCGGCGCCTTCTACGCGCCGAGCGTCGTCGTGGAGGACCTCGACGTGCTCACCGCGTTGCCGCGCAACGAGATCCTCGCGGGGTTCGGGGAGGTCGTGAAGTACGGCTTCATCGCCGAGCCCGAGATCCTCGACATCATCGAGGCCGACGTGGACCGGGCGACCGACCCGTCGACCGAGGAGTTCCGCCGCCTGATCGAGCTCTCGGTCGCCGTCAAGGCGCGGGTGGTCAGCAGCGACTTCAAGGAGGCCGGGCTCCGCGAGATCCTCAACTATGGCCACACCCTGGGGCACGCCATCGAGCACGCCGAGCGGTACCAGTGGCGGCACGGGGCCGCGGTGGCGGTCGGCATGATGTTCGCCGCCGAGCTGAGCCGGCTCACCCGCTCGCTGCCGGATGCCCAGGTCGACCGGATGCGCGCCATCCTGACCTCGCTGTCGTTGCCGACGACGTACCCGGGTGGTCGCTGGCCGACGTTGCTCGCGACCATGCAGCGCGACAAGAAGTCCCGGGGCGGGATGCTCCGCTTCATCGTGCTCGACGACCTCGCCCGGCCCAGCGTGCTGCAAGGGCCGGACTCGTCGCTGTTGTTCGCCGCCTACCAAGAGATCGCGTCCTAGGAGCACCATGGCATCCGTCCTCGTCCTCAACGGCCCCAACCTCGGCCGCCTCGGCAGCCGCGAACCCGACGTCTACGGGTCGCAGGACCTCGGGGCGCTCGAGGCGCTGCTCGTCGCCGATGCGGCGGCTGCGGCGGCTTCCGGCGTCCCTGGTGGCGAGCCCGTCGGGATCGACCTGCGTCAGACCAACGACGAGGCCGAGCTGATCTCGTGGCTCTACGAGGCCGTCGACACGCGCACCCCAGTCATCCTGAACCCGGCCGCGTTCACGCACTACTCCTATGCGCTCCGGGATGCGGCGGCCCTGGTCACCAAGGCCGGCCTGCCGCTCGTCGAGGTGCACATCTCGAACCCGCACGCGCGGGAGACCTTCCGGCACACGAGCGTGATCTCGGGGGTCGCGTCCGGAGTGATCGCCGGCTTCGGCTTCGGCTCGTACCGGCTCGCTCTCCGAGGCATCCTCGACCTCTGAGACGCCGTCCGGACGGAGCCGCTACACTTCTTCAGGGCCGAAACGCCGGTCGCACCCCCAACTTCGAAACGGATCACCTCTTTCATGGCTTCAACGAACGACATCAAGAACGGCACCGTGCTGAGCATCGACGGTCAGCTCTGGAACGTCATCGAGTTCCAGCACGTCAAGCCGGGCAAGGGCGGCGCGTTCGTGCGCACCAAGATCAAGAACGTGCGCACCGGCAAGCTGGTCGACCGCACCTTCAACGCCGGAGCGAAGATCGAGACGGCCAACGTCGACCGCCGCGACTTCCAGTACCTGTACAAAGACGGCGAGGACTTCGTGTTCATGGACACGACCGACTACGACCAGATCACCATCCCCGGTGCCATCGTGGGCGACGCCGCCAACTTCATGCTCGAGCAGCAGATGGCCACCATCGCGCTGACCGGCGACGAGCCGCTCTACGTCGAGCTGCCCGCCTCCGTCGTGCTCGAGATCACGTACACCGAGCCGGGCCTCCAAGGCGACCGCTCGACCGGCGGCACCAAGAACGCCACCGTCGAGACCGGGTACGAGATCCAGGTGCCGCTGTTCCTCGAGATCGGCACCAAGGTCAAGGTCGACACGCGCACGGGCGACTACCTCGGCCGCGTCAACTAGTCGGGCTGGTCGTTGAGCGCACGCACGAAGGCCCGTAAGCGGGCCCTCGACATCCTCTACGCCGCCGACGTGCGGCAGATCCCCATCCAGGAGTCGCTCGCCGCTGAGGCGGGCCGCGCCGCGGGGGAGCCCGACCGGCAGAACTCGTGGCCCTACGCCCGCGAGATCGTCGACGGCGTGATCGAGAACCAGACCGAGATCGACGAGACGATCGAGACCTACGCGCAGGGCTGGAGCATCCCGCGGATGCCCACTATCGATCGCGCGCTGCTGCGGATCGGGGTCTGGGAGATCCAGTACAACGACGAGGTGCCCGCGAGCGTGGCGATCGCCGAGGCGGTCGAGCTGGCGAAGACGCTGTCGACGGATGACAGCTCGGGGTTCGTGAACGGGGTGCTGGGCAAGGTCGCGCTGAGTTAGCTGTGTTAGCTGCCGGGATGCGCGTGCTTCGCGCGCGTATCCCGGGCTGCGCCGGTCCCTGCCCGGCGCAGCGCGACATGTTCGGCCTCGGTCGCTGGCGCGGCCAAGGCCTCACCTTGGGTCGTCGAGTATGGCCCGCCGCTTGCACTTCCGGGCCGCGTGCTTCTCGTCTCGGGCTACGGGTGTCGGGGCGGGGGTGGGCGGGCCGCTGGTAGGGTAGAGGCGCAAGACGTTGGCATCCTTTAAAGCCGTCCGAGAGGCGGGGAAGGAGGTCGGTTGCATGGCGCGTACCGTGCTGCAGCAGACTGACATAGCCCGGGCGTTGACTCGGATCTCTCACGAGATCCTCGAGTCCAACCGGGGAGCAGGCGACCTGGTGATCCTCGGGATCCCGACCCGTGGCGTCATCCTCGCCGAACGGATCGGTCAGCTGATCGCCGGTATCGAGCCCGGCGCCGATCCTGCCTCGATGATCGGGTCGCTCGACATCACGATGTACCGCGACGACCTCTCCAAGAACCCGACCCGCGCCCCGTCGCCGACGCGGGTGCCCCGGAACGGCATCGACGGCAAGACGGTCGTGCTGGTCGACGACGTGCTCTACTCGGGCCGCACCATCCGCGCCGCCCTCGACGCCCTGGGCGACCTCGGCCGCCCCCGCGCGGTCCGGCTCGCCGCCCTGGTCGACCGCGGACACCGCGAGCTGCCGATCCGCGCCGACTTCGTGGGCAAGAACCTCCCCACCTCCCGCGAGGAGCGCATCCACGTGCGCCTCGCCGACATCGACGGTGTGGACGAGGTGACGATCGAAGGATGAAGCACCTGCTCTCGACCCGCGACCTCGCTCGCGACGACGCCATCCGCATCCTCGACATCGCCGAGGACATGTCCGAGGTCTCCACCCGCGAGGTGAAGAAGCTCCCGGCCCTCCGCGGCAAGACCGTCGTGAACCTCTTCTTCGAGGACTCCACCCGCACCCGCATCTCGTTCGAGGCCGCCGCGAAACGCCTCTCGGCCGACGTGATCAACTTCTCGGCCAAGGGCTCGAGCGTCTCGAAGGGCGAGAGCCTCAAGGACACCGCGCAGACCCTCGCCGCCATGGGCGCCGACGGCGTCGTCATCCGCCACCCGGCCTCGGGCGCGCCCCAGGTGCTTGCCCAGAGCGACTGGATCGACGCGGGCGTGGTCAACGCCGGCGACGGCACCCACGAGCACCCGACCCAGGCGCTCCTGGACGCCTTCACGATGCGCCGCCGCATCCACGGCACCGCCAGCCGGGGCAAGGCGCTCGACGGGGTGAGCGTCGTGATCGTCGGCGACATCCTGCACTCGCGGGTCGCGCGCTCCAACCTCTGGCTCCTCCGCACGCTCGGCGCCGAGGTGACCTTCGTCGCCCCGGCCACCCTCGTGCCGGTCGGCGCCGACACCTGGCCCGCCACGGTGAGCTTCGACCTCGACGCGACGCTCGCCGCCGTTCGTCCTGACGTGCTGATGATGCTGCGCATCCAGAGCGAGCGGATGAACGCGGCCTACTTCCCCAACGCCCGCGAGTACTCCCGCCAGTGGGGGCTGGACGACGAGCGCCTGGCCCTCCTCGGCCCGGATAGCATTGTGATGCACCCCGGGCCGATGAATCGCGGCCTGGAGATCTCGGCCGGCGCAGCCGACTCCGCGCAGTCGACCGTGCTCGAGCAGGTCGCGAACGGGGTGTCCATCCGGATGGCAGTGCTCTACCTGCTGCTGTCCGGCGAGAGAGAGGCCCACGCATGAGCGACCGCTACCTGCTGAAGGGCGCGACGCTGCCGGACGGCCGGCCCGCCGACATCCTGATCGAGGGCGACCGCATCCTCTCGACCGCGACGACCACGACGGGCGCGAGCGCGAGCGCGAAAGCCGGCACCGGCACCACCGTCATCGACGCCGACGGCCTCGTGGCCCTCCCCGGCCTCGTCGACCTGCACACCCACCTCCGCGAGCCCGGCTTCGAGCAGAGCGAGACGGTGCTCACCGGCACCCGCGCGGCCGCGGCCGGCGGCTTCACGGCCGTGTTCGCCATGGCCAACACCCTCCCGGTCTCCGACACCGCGGGCGTCGTCGAGCAGGTGCAGGCCCTCGGCCGCGCCGCCGGCTACGCCACCGTGCGCCCGATCGGCGCCGTGACGGTCGGGCTCCAGGGGGAGCGGCTCAGCGAGATCGGCGCGATGGCCCAGTCGCTGGCCGGCGTGCGCGTCTTCTCGGACGACGGCAAGTGCGTGCACGACTCCCTGCTCATGCGCCGCGCGCTCGAGTATGTGAAGACCTTCGACGGGGTGATCGCCCAGCACGCCCAGGATCCGCGGCTGACCGAGAACGCGCAGATGAACGAGGGCGCCTTGAGTTCCGAGCTGGGCCTCAAGGGCTGGCCCGCCGTCGCCGAGGAGTCGATCATCGCCCGGGACGTGCTGCTCGCCGAGCACGTCGGAGCGCGACTGCACATCTGCCACCTCTCCACCGCCGGCTCGGTCGACGTGGTGCGCTGGGCCAAGGCCCGCGGCATCCAGGTCACCGCCGAGGCCACCCCGCACCACCTGCTCCTGACCGAAGAGCTGATCCGCAGCTACGACGCCCGGTACAAGGTCAACCCGCCGCTCCGCCGCGACGAGGACGTGCAGGCCCTCCGCGAGGGCGTCGCCGACGGCACGATCGACATCATCGCGACCGACCACGCCCCGCACCCGCGCGAGAGCAAGGAGTGCGAGTGGGATGCCGCGGCATTCGGCATGGTCGGCCTCGAGTCGGCCCTCCCGGTCGTGCAGACCGCGCTCGTCGACACCGGGCTGCTCGACTGGGCCGACGTGGCCCGCGTGCTCTCGAACACGCCCGCCGCGATCGGCCGCCTGCACGACCACAGCCACTCCTTCGAGGACGGCAGCCCGGCGAACCTCACGCTCGTCGACCCGGCCGCCTCCAGCGTCTTCGCGCTCGACCGGCTGCACGGCAAGAGCCGCAACACGCCCTTCGAGGGCGTCACGCTCTCCGGCAGCGTCCGCTGGACCTTCCACAAGGGCTTCCCGACGCTCCGCGACGGCGTGCTGGCCGAGCCGGGGGAGGTGCCGTCCCGTGTCTGACAAGACCGTGCCCGCGATCCTCGTGACGCTGCTCGCCCTCGTGATCCTCGCCGCGATGTTCTGGGGCTGGCGCGCCCGCAAGCGCCGCCAGACCGCGTTCGGCGCACCCACCCCGGCCCCGACGACGGATGCACGGGGCGAGCTGATCGCCGACGCCCCCGTGCTCTACGTGGCCACCACCCGGGCCGGCGAGCCGCTCGACCGGCTCACCATCCCCGGGCTCGCCTTCCGCGGCCGCGCCACCGCGGGCATGTACCACGGCGGCTTCTCGATCGTGATCCCGGGAGAGCCCGAGACCTTCGTGGCCACCGACCGCATCCGCTCGGTCGGCACGTCCACCTGGGCGATCGACCGGGCCGTCGAGACCGGCGGCCTCGTGCGGCTGGACTGGACCTACGACAGCGCCACCGGGCCCGTCGACGTGGAGAGCTACCTCCGCGCCACCGGCCTCGGCGACGCACGACGGCTGATCGACGCCGTCGAGACCATCATCCCGGCCCCGGCTCCGCCGGACCGGACCCCGCAACAGGAAGGACCCTCGTCGTGATCTCAACCGAACCCGCCGTTCTCGTGCTGGAAGACGGGCGACGCTACGAGGGCCGCGCCTACGGCGCCCGCGGGCGGACGCTCGGCGAGGCCGTCTTCGCCACCGGCATGACGGGCTACCAGGAGACCCTGACCGACCCGAGCTACGCCGGCCAGATCGTCATGCAGACCGCGCCGCACATCGGCAACACGGGCGTCAACGACACCGACAAGGAGTCGTCGAAGATCTGGGTCGCCGGCTACGTGGTGCGCGACCCCTCCCGCGTGGTCTCGAACTTCCGCGCCCAGCGGAGCCTCGACGACGACCTGAAGACCGATGGCGTGGTCGGCATCTCGGGTGTCGACACCCGCGCCATCACCCGGCACCTCCGCAGCCTCGGCGCCATGCGCGCCGGCATCTTCTCGGGCGACCAGTACGCCCTCTCCGACACCGAGCAGCTGAACGTCGTGCGCTCGGGTGCCGGGATGGCGGGCCAGAACCTCTCCACGGTCGTGTCCACGCCCGAGCGCTACCAGGTGCCCGCGAGGGGCGAGCGGATCGGCTCCGTGGCGGTGCTCGACCTCGGCGTCAAGACGTCGACCCTTACCTACCTCGCCGAACGCGGTTTCGACGTCGAGGTGCTGCCCGCCTCCAGCACGGTCGAGGAGGTCACCGCCCTCGCACCGGACGCCCTGTTCTACTCCAACGGCCCCGGCGACCCGGAGGCCTCGGAGGCGCAGGTCGAGCTCCTCCGCGACGTGCTCCGCACCGGCACGCCGTACTTCGGCATCTGCTTCGGCAACCAGCTGCTCGGCCGCGCGCTCGGCTTCGGCACCTACAAGCTGCCCTTCGGCCACCGCGGGATCAACCAGCCCGTGCTCGACCGCGCCACCGGCCGGGTCGAGATCACCAGCCAGAACCACGGCTTCGCGGTCGAGGCGCCCCGCGAGGGCATCGTCGACTCGCCCGCCGGCTTCGGCCGGGTCGAGGTCAGCCACGTGAGCCTCAACGACGACGTCGTGGAAGGGCTCCGGTGCCTGGACATCGACGCCTTCTCGGTGCAGTACCACCCCGAGGCGGCCGCCGGCCCCCACGACTCCATGTACCTGTTCGACCGCTTCCGCGACATGATCCTCGCGAAGACGAACGCACCCGCCCTCTCCGAAGGAGACGACCAGTAATGCCCAAGAGAGAAGACATCCAGAGCGTCCTGGTCATCGGCTCCGGCCCGATCGTGATCGGGCAGGCCGTCGAGTTCGACTACTCCGGCACGCAGGCCTGCCGCGTGCTCCGCGAGGAGGGCGTCCGCGTCATCCTGGTGAACTCGAACCCGGCGACGATCATGACCGACCCCGACTTCGCCGACGCGACCTACGTCGAGCCGATCACCTGGCAGGTCATCGAGACCATCATCGCCAAGGAGAAGCCGGATGCGATCCTGCCGACCCTGGGCGGTCAGACCGCGCTGAACGCGGCCATCCAGCTGCACGAGCACGGCATCCTCGAGAAGTACGGCGTCGAGCTGATCGGCGCGAACTTCGAGGCCATCAACAAGGGCGAGGACCGCCAGATCTTCAAGCAGCTGGTGCTCGACGCCGGTGCCGACGTGGCCCGCAGCCACATCGCGCACACCGTCGGGGAGGCGATCGGCTACGCCGAAGACCTCGGTTACCCGCTGGTCGTCCGCCCCTCGTTCACGATGGGCGGCCTCGGCTCCGGCTTCGCGTACGACGAGACCGAGCTCCGCCGCATCGTCGGCGACGGCCTGCACCAGAGCCCGACCACCGAGGTGCTCCTCGAGGAGTCGATCCTCGGCTGGAAGGAGTACGAGCTCGAGCTCATGCGCGACACCGCCGACAACACGGTCGTGGTCTGCTCGATCGAGAACGTCGACCCGGTCGGCGTGCACACCGGTGACTCGATCACCGTCGCCCCGGCGCTCACCCTCACCGACCGCGAGTACCAGAAGCTCCGCGACATCGGGATCGACATCATCCGCGCCGTGGGCGTGGACACCGGCGGCTGCAACATCCAGTTCGCGGTCGACCCCGCCGACGGCCGCATCATCGTGATCGAGATGAACCCGCGCGTCTCCCGCTCGTCCGCGCTCGCCTCGAAGGCGACCGGGTTCCCGATCGCCAAGATCGCGGCCAAGCTCGCCATCGGGTACCGGCTCGACGAGATCCCGAACGACATCACGAAGGTGACCCCGGCATCCTTCGAGCCGACGCTCGACTACGTCGTGGTCAAGGTGCCCCGGTTCGCGTTCGAGAAGTTCCCCGCCGCCGACCCGACCCTCACCACGACCATGAAGTCCGTGGGCGAGGCGATGGCCATCGGCCGCAACTTCTCGCAGGCGCTGCAGAAGTCGCTGCGATCGCTCGAGAAGCGCGGATCCTCGTTCCACTGGGACGGCGAGCCCGGCGACAAGGACGAGCTGCTCGCGATCGCCGCCGTGCCCACCGACGGCCGGATCGTCACCGTGCAGCAGGCGCTCCGGGCCGGGGCGAGCCTCGAGGAGGCCTTCGAGGCCACCAAGATCGACCCCTGGTTCCTCGACCAGATCGTGCTGATCAACGAGGTCGCCGAGGCGATCCGTTCCTCCGAGAACGCCGACCACGCGATGTTCACGCTCGCCAAGGAGCACGGCTTCTCGGATGCCCAGATCGCGTCGCTCCGCGGCTTCGGCGAGAAGGAGGTGCGCGAGGTGCGGCACATCCTCGGTATCCGCCCGGTCTACAAGACGGTCGACACCTGTGCGGGCGAGTTCCCGGCGCTCACGCCGTACCACTACTCCAGCTACGACCTCGAGACCGAGGTCGAGCCCTCGGACGCCCGGAAGGTCGTCATCCTCGGCTCCGGCCCGAACCGCATCGGCCAGGGCGTCGAGTTCGACTACTCCTGTGTGCACGCCTCGTTCGCCCTGCACGACGCCGGGTTCGAGACGATCATGATCAACTGCAACCCGGAGACGGTCTCTACCGACTACGACACCAGCGACCGGCTCTACTTCGAGCCGCTGACGCTGGAGGACGTGCTCGAGGTGATCCACGCCGAGCAGCAGTCCGGCGAACTCGTCGGCGTCGTCGTGCAGCTCGGCGGCCAGACCGCCCTGGGGCTCGCGAAGGGCCTCAAGGAAGCCGGCATCCCGATCCTCGGCACCACGCCCGAGGCGATCGACCTGGCCGAGGAGCGCGGGCTGTTCTCGAAGATCCTGGATGCCGCCGGCATCCTGGCCCCGAAGAACGGCATCGCGGTCGACTACGAGTCGGCCGTCGTGGTCGCCGAGGAGATCGGCTTCCCGGTGCTCGTGCGCCCGAGCTACGTGCTCGGCGGCCGCGGCATGGAGATCGTCTACGACACCCCGTCGCTCGCGGACTACTTCGAGCGGATCGCGGGCCAGGGGATGGTCGGCACGGCCAACCCGCTGCTGGTCGACCGCTTCCTCGACGACGCGATCGAGATCGACGTCGACGCGCTCTACGACGGCCACGAGCTGTACATCGGCGGCATCATGGAGCACCTCGAGGAGGCCGGCATCCACTCGGGCGACTCGAGCTGCACGCTCCCTCCCGTCACGCTCGGCCGCGAGGTGATCGAGCGGGTGCGCGAGGCGACCCTCGCCATCGCCCAGGGCGTCGGTGTGCGCGGCCTGCTGAACGTGCAGTTCGCGATCGGCGCCGGCATCCTCTACGTGCTCGAGGCCAACCCCCGCGCGTCGCGCACCGTGCCCTTCGTCTCGAAGGCGCTCGGCATCCCGCTCGCGAAGGCCGCCTCGCGCCTGATGGTCGGCACGACCATCGCCGAGCTCAAGACCGAGGGGATGCTGCCCCAGCAGGACGGCTCGATCGTGCCGCTGGACTCGCCGGTCGCCGTCAAGGAGGCCGTGCTGCCGTTCAAGCGCTTCCGCACCAAGGAGGGCCTGATCGTCGACTCGGTGCTCGGGCCGGAGATGCGCTCGACCGGCGAGGTGATGGGGATCGACCGCGACTTCCCCCGCGCCTTCGCCAAGAGCCAGGAGGCCGCGTACGGCGGAATGCCGACCTCGGGCACCGTGTTCGTGTCGGTCTCGGACCGCGACAAGCGCGCGATCGTGCTGCCGGTGCTGCGCCTTCAGCAGCTGGGCTTCGAGATCCTCGCCACGAGCGGGACGGCCGAGGTGCTGAACCGCAACGGCATCCACGCCCGGATCGTGGCGAAGTTCTCCGAGGGCCAGGGCGAGTCGATCGTCGATCTGATCAACGCCGACAAGGTGGACATCGTGATCAACACACCGAGCGGCCGCTCGGCCCGGGTCGACGGCTACGAGATCCGCGCGGCGGCGGTGGCGGCCGACAAGCCGCTGTTCACCACGATCGCGCAGCTGAGCGCGGCCGTGGCGTCGTTCGACGTGCTCTCCGAGGGCTTCGAGGTCACCTCGCTGCAGGAGTACGCGCTCGCCCGGAGCGCCCGCGGATGACGGGCGGCACGTCCCCGGCCGCTGCTTCCGGCTCGGCCCCGTCTCCGGCCCCGTCTCCGGCTCCGTTCGGCGCGCGACTGGATGCGGTGTTCGCGTCGCGCGGGCACCTGTGCGTCGGCATCGACCCGCATCCGTATCTGCTCGCCGACTGGGGCCTTTCGGCCTCGGCCGACGGTGCGCGATCCTTCGGGCTCGCCGTCGTGGAGGCCGCGGCGGCCTCGGGTCGCGCGGGCATCCTGAAGCCGCAGGTCGCGTTCTTCGAGGCCTACGGGTCGGCCGGCTTCCGCGCCCTCGAGGAGGTGCTCGCCGCCGCGCGCGACGCGGAGCTGCTCGTCATCGGTGACGCCAAGCGCGGCGACATCGGCTCGACCAACGACGGCTACGCGGCCGCCTGGCTCACGGCGGGCTCACCCCTCGAAGTGGATGCGCTGACGGTCACGGCCTACACCGGCGTCGGCGCCCTCGACGGCCTGTTCGGCGTCGCGGAGGCGAACGGCAAGGGCGTGTTCGTGCTGAGCGCCACGTCGAACCCGGAGTCGCACGGGCTCCAGCGGGCCCGGCCCGGCTCGGGCGGTGGGGCTGCGCTTGGCACTGGGATCGGCCCTGGCACCGGCACCGGCGCTGCCGGCGGCACCGTCGCGACGCTCATCGCCGCGGAGGTCGCGGCGCGCAACACCGACCGCACCCGCCTCGGCGACTTCGGGCTCGTGCTCGGCGCGACCAAGCGCCTCGACGACTACGGCTTCACGGCCGAGGCCCTCCGCGGCCTCTCGACCACGCCCGTGCTCGCGCCCGGGTTCGGCTTCCAGGGCGCCGAGTTCTCGGCCATCCCGCACGTCTTCGGGCCGCTGGCTCCGGATCTCGTCGTGAGCGTCTCGCGATCGATCCTGCAGGCCGGCCCCGACGGCCTCACCGCCGCGATCGAGGCCGAGGCCGCCCGCCTGGCCGAGGTGATCGCGTGAACCCGCCCGAGGTCGACCGTGTCGCCGCATCCCGGGCCGCCGTCGCCGCGCGCCGTGCCCGTGCCGCCGTCAAGCGCGCGGTCTCCGAGCGCCGGCTGAGCGCCGTCTCGGTGCTCGACACCGCGCTCTCCAGCAGCGAGAGCATCGAGGCGTCCCTCCGCGTCCGCGACCTGCTGATGAGCATCCCGGGTCTCGGCCCCGTGCGGGTCGACCGGATCATGGAGCGACTCGAGATCGCGCCGAGCAAGCGGCTCTCCGGGCTCGGTGTGCACCAGCAGCAGCGGCTGCGGGAGTTCCTCGCCAAGCGTGCCCCCGTCGTCGAGCGGCCCGAGCAGAGCCGGCTGGTCGTGCTCGCCGGTCCGACCGCGGTCGGGAAGGGCACGGTCTCCGGGTACATCCGCGAGAACTATCCCGAGGTGCTGCTCTCGGTGTCGGCAACGACCCGCGCGCCGCGCCCGGGCGAGATCGACGGCGTGAGCTACTACTTCATCGACGACGCCGAGTTCGACCGGATGGTCGAGGCGGGGGAGTTCCTCGAGTGGGCCGTCGTGCACAACAAGTCGCGCTACGGCACGCCGCGGGGCCCGATCGAAGAGGCCCTGGCCGCCGGGACGAGCGTGCTGCTCGAGATCGACATCCAGGGTGCGCGCCAGGTCAAGGGCACCATGCCCGAGGCCACTCTGGTCTTCCTGCTGCCCCCGACCTGGGACGAACTGGTGCGCCGGCTGATCGGCCGCGGCACCGAGACGCTCGAGGAACAGGAGCGCCGGCTGACCACCGCGCGGGTCGAATTGGCGGCCCAGGACGAGTTCGACCACCGGGTCGTGAACCGGGATGTCGAGGCTGCGGCGGCAGAGGTCGTAGAATTGATGCAGATTCAGAAGGCGACTGACCTTCGCAGCAAGGAGTGAACACAATGCCCACCAACAAACTCGGCATCATCGACCCGCCCATCGACGAGCTGCTCTCGAAGGTCGACTCGAAGTACGCGCTCGTCATCTTCGCGTCCAAGCGGGCCCGCCAGATCAACGACTACTACGCCGACCTGCACGAGGGAAGCCTCTTCGACAACGTCGGACCGCTGGTCGACTCGACCATCGACGACAAGCCCCTCTCGGTCGCCATGCACGAGATCAACGAGGACAAGCTCTCGATCCGCCCCGCGGCGCCGATCGCCGAGTAGTCCTCTCCGGCTTCACCGGAACGGCTCCAATTGAACATCGTCGTCGGGATCACGGGTGGCATCGCGGCCTACAAGGCTGTGAACGTCATCCGTGGTCTCGTTCTGGCGGGGCACGACGTCCAGGTCGTGGCCACCGAGGCGGCGCTCCGCTTCGTGGGCCGGCCGACGCTCGAGGCCCTGTCACGCAACACCGTCGCGACGGATCTCTACGAGGGCGTCGCCGAGGTGCGGCACGTGGCCATCGGCCAGGCCGCCGACCTCATCGTGATCGCCCCGGCCACCGCGAACACCATCGCGAAGCTCGCCGCCGGCCTCGCCGACGACCTGCTCGGCAACACCGTGCTGGCCAGCAGGGCGCCCCTCGTCATCGCCCCGGCGATGCACACCGAGATGTGGCAGAACCCGGCGACGACCGCCAACGTGGCGACGCTCGTCGCGCGCGGCGTGCACCTGGTCGGCCCGGTCAGCGGTCAGCTGACGGGCAAGGACTCGGGGCCCGGGCGGATGGCCGAGCCCGAGGACATCATCCGCGAGGCGCTGGCCGTCGCGGAGGTTTCTGCTGACGGCGCTTCTGGCGCTGGTCGTTCGACCGCCGTGCATCGCGACCTCGAAGGCCGCCGCGTGCTGGTCACGGCCGGCGGAACCCGCGAACCGCTCGACCCCGTCCGCTTCATCGGCAACCGCTCGAGCGGCAAGCAGGGCGTCGCCCTGGCCGTCGCCGCGCGCGATCGCGGCGCCGAGGTCACCCTGATCGCCGCCCATGTCGAGGTGCCGCTGCCCGAGGGCGTCGAGGTCGTGCGCGTCGAGACGACCGCAGAACTCTTCGAGGCGACCACCGCATCCGCACCCTCGCACGACCTGGTCGTGATGGCGGCCGCCGTCGCCGACTACCGCCCGGTCTCGATCTCGGACGACAAGATCAAGAAGGCGCACACGGGGGAGCACCTCACGCTCGAGCTCGTGCAGAACCCGGACATCCTCGCCACGATCGCGCACGAGCCGCATCCCGGCCGGCTGGTCGTCGGCTTCGCGGCCGAGACCGCCGACGACCACGACGCCCTGCTCGAGCTCGGCCGCGCCAAGATCGCGCGGAAGGGCTGCGACTTCCTGGTGCTCAACTCGGTCGGCTGGCGCAAGGTGTTCGCCGCCGACAGCAACACGGTCACGGTCCTCGATGCCTCCGGCGCTATAGTTTTCGAGGCATCCGGAAGCAAGACGTCGGTGGCTGATGACATTCTCGGAGTGTTCGCCGCCGCCCTATCAGGAGCACAATGACCGCCCTTCGCCTTTTCACGTCCGAGTCCGTCACCGAGGGTCACCCCGACAAGATCTGCGACCAGATCTCCGACAGCATCCTCGACGCGCTGCTGACCGTCGACAAGCACTCCCGGGTCGCGGTCGAGACGCTCGTCACGACCGGGCTCGTGCACGTCGCCGGTGAGGTGACGACCGCCGGCTACGTCGAGATCCCCGCGATCGTGCGCGACAAGATCACCTCGATCGGCTACACCTCGTCCGACGTCTGGTTCGACGGCCGCTCGTGCGGCGTGTCGGTCTCGATCGGCGGGCAGTCGCCCGACATCGCCCAGGGTGTCGACAATGCGTTCGAGACCCGGGAGGGCTCGTCGACCGACGAGGCCGACCGTCAGGGCGCGGGCGACCAGGGCATCATGTTCGGCTACGCCACGACCGAGACGCCGCAGCTCATGCCGCTGCCGATCTGGCTCGCGCACCGCCTGTCGGCACGCCTCGCGGACGTGCGCAAGGAGGGCCTGCTCGACTACCTGCGGCCCGACGGCAAGACGCAGGTGACGATCGGCTACGACGGCGTCGTGCCGCGCACGGTCGACACCGTGGTGCTGTCGACCCAGCACGCGCCGAGCATCGGCCTCGACGACCTCCGCCGCGAGGTCGAGGAGGTCGTCATCCGCCCGGTTCTGGATGCGGCCCTCGCCGACGGGGTCGAGCTCGACTCGGACGGCGCGCGCATCCTGATCAACCCCACCGGCCGCTTCGAGATCGGCGGCCCGCAGGGCGACGCCGGGCTCACCGGCCGCAAGATCATCGTCGACACCTACGGCGGGGCCGCGCGCCACGGCGGCGGCGCCTTCAGCGGGAAGGACCCGTCGAAGGTCGACCGCTCGGCTGCCTACGCCATGCGCTGGGTCGCGAAGAACGCGGTCGCGGCCGGGCTCGCCGAGCGCCTCGAGGTGCAGATCGCCTACGCGATCGGCAAGGCGGCACCGGTCGGCTTCTACGTCGAGAGCTTCGGCACCGGCGTGGTGTCGGACGAGGTGATCACGGAGGCGCTCCGCGAGGTCTTCGACCTGCGCCCGGCGTCGATCATCGAGGATCTCGATCTGCTGCGCCCGATCTACAGCAAGACGGCCACCTACGGCCACTTCGGGCGCGAGCTGCCCGAGTTCACCTGGGAGCGCCTCGACCGCGTCGAGGAGATCCGCACCGCCGCAGGACTGTAGCGGTGGCCGGCGAGCCCGGGGCTTCGCGGCCCGCGGGGGCGCCCGGGCCGGCCCGGCCTGCTGGGTCGAATGGGGCTGCTGGGGCTACTGAGCCGGCGGAGTCCGCCCGGCCCGCCGTTGTCGCGCGGGTGATGCTGGAGTCGCCGCTGCCGCAGCTGGACAGGCTGTTCGACTACCTGGTGCCGACGGCGATGGTTCCGGATGCGCACCCGGGCGTGCGCGTGAAGGTCCCGTTGCGCTCGGCCGGCCGGACGGCTCGGGGCTATGTGATCGAGCTGGTGTCGCACGCGGCCTTCGAGGGCACACTGAGCGAGCTCGACGAGATCGTGTCTCCGCTGCCGGTGCTCACGCCCGAGGTGTGGGCTCTCGCGCGGCGGCTGGCCGACCGTGCCGCGGGGAGCGCCTGCGACATCGTGCGGCTGGCGGTGCCGCCGCGTTTCGTGCGGGTGGAGAAGGCGTTCATCGCGGCGCGGGCGGCGGCGAGCGCCGGCGACGGTGGGGGTACGGGTGCTGACTCGGGTGCCGCTGCCGACCTGACCGGGGCCGGTGCGGGGGACGGGACCGTCGAGTCGGTGGCCGAGACCGTCGAGGAGGCCGCCCCTGAGGCTCCCGAGCGGGTGCTGACCGGGTACTCGGCGAGCGACGCCCACCACCTCGTCGAGCCGGGGGCGCGCGCCGCGATCGACGCCATCGCCACGATCGCTGTACTCGAGCCGCGTGCCACGAAGCCGGTTGGCGACGACCCGAGCGGCGATGAGACCGGTGCACCCGAGCCGGGCGCGAGCGCAGCGGGCCCAGACGCAGCGGGCGCCAACGCAGTGGGCACGGCGCCGGCGGTCACCGTCGGGTACTGGGCGCTCACGATCGCCGAGCTGTCGGCGGCCGTGTTCGAGCGGGGCGAGTCGGTGATCGTCGCGGTGCCGGACTACCGCGACCAGAACCAGGTCGAGACCGCCCTCACCCACCTGGGTCTCGCCGACGCCATCGTGCGGCTGGATGCGCGGCAGGCCCGGAACGAGCGGTACGCGAACTTCCTCACCGCCCTCGACGGCGACCCCCACATCGTGGTCGGCAACCGGTCGAGCATCTACGCGCCGGTCGCGCACCTCGGCCAGATCATCATCTGGGACGAGGCCGACTCGCTGCAGTCCGAGCCCCTCGCGCCCTACGTCCACGTGCGGGACGCGGCCCTCGTGCGGCAGGAGCAGTCGGGCTGCCGATTGGCCTTCGTCGCGCACTCCCGGAGCACCGAGGTCGAGCGGCTGGTCGAGCTCGGATTCCTGCACGCGGTGCTGCCCACCCCCCGCTACCTGCCCCGCCTCGTGCCCACCGCCGAGCAGGAGGACGCGGGGGCGCCGCAGAACTCCGCACGCATCCCGTCGTCGGCCTGGAAGGCGGCGCGCGAGGCGCTGCAGCACGGGCCCGTTCTGGTGCAGGTCGCCCGGCCGGGCTACGCGCCGGTGCTCGCCTGCCAGAACTGCTCCACTCCGGCGGGCTGCACGGTCTGCGGCGGTCCGCTCCGGGTGCGCCGGGCGGGCGAACTGCCTTCGTGCACGCTCTGCGGCGCGATCGCCGTCAACTGGAGCTGCGCCCACTGCCACGGCACCCGGTACCGCTTCGCCTCGATCGGGGCGGGACGGACGGCGGACGAGCTCGGCCGGGCCTTCCCCGGCCTGCGGGTCATCGTCTCGGACGGCGAGCGTCCCGTGCTCGACGTCGACTCCCGGCCTGCCCTCGTCGTCGCCACGCGCGGCGCCGAGCCGGTGGCCGCCGGCGGCTACCGGGCGGTGCTCCTCCTCGACGGTCCGCGGATGCTCGCCCGGGAGTCGCTCCGCGTGGTCGAGGACTGCCTGCGCTGGTGGTCGAACGCGATCGCCCTCTCCGCGCCGCGGGCGACCAGCCTGATCGTCGGCGTCGGCGGGGAGCTGGCGAAGAGCCTGGTGACCTGGCAGCAGTCCGTCGTGGCCCACGACGAGCTCGCCGACCGGCGCCGCCTCCGCTTCCCGCCCGCCGTGCGGATCGCGACGCTGACCGGGGCCGCCGACACCGTGGCCGGCGCCCTCTCCGACCTCCAGGGGCTCATGACCGCCGAGGAATGGGCGAAGATGGACACACTGGGTCCGGTGCCCACCGACGACGGGAACGTGCGAGCGATCGTGCGGTTCGACTACGCGGTCGGTGCCGCCGTGGCCCGGCACCTGAGGGCACTGGTGGTCAAGAACGCCACGAGCCGGCGCGCCAAGGCAGGGCGCGGCCCCGGCTTCCGCCCGCCGCCCACCTTGCGGGTGCGATTCGACGATTCGGAGATCATGGAATGAGACTCGTGTTCGCGGGCACCCCCGCAGCCGCCGTGCCCAGCCTGGCGGCACTGGCCGAACGCCACGACGTGGCGGGGGTCGTGACCCGGGTCGACGCACCGCTCGGCCGCAAGAAGGTGCTGACCCCCTCGCCGGTGGCCGAGGCGGCCGCCGGACTCGGTCTCGCCGACGCGACGATCAAGGCCAATCGCCTCGACGACGAGGTCACCGCGCGGGTCGCCGCGGTCGACGCCGACCTCGGCGTGATCGTCGCCTACGGCGGCCTGGTCAAGGAGCCGCTGCTCAGCACGCCCCGCCTGGGCTGGATCAACCTGCACTTCTCGCTCCTCCCGCGCTGGCGGGGCGCCGCTCCCGTGCAGTGGAGCATCATCTCGGGTGACGTCGAGACCGGGGCCAGCGTCTTCCAGCTGGTGCCGGGGCTGGATGCCGGTGACCTGTGGGCGACGGAGCCCACCCCGATCAATGCCCACGAGACCGCGGGCAGCCTGCTCTCCCGCCTCTCGCTGTCCGGCGCCGACCTGCTCGTCCGCACCGTCGAGCGGATCGCGGCCGGCGATGCCCGACCGGTCCCGCAGACCGGCGAGGTGACCATCGCGCCGAAGCTCGGCATCGACGACGCGCGGCTCGACGTGCAGGACGACGTGGAGAGCCTGTACCGCCGGCTCCGCGGGGTCACGCCGGAGCCCGGCGCGTTCCTCGAGCTCGACGGGGTGCGGATCAAGATCCTCGACGCCGCCCCGGCCCGGGACACCCCGCGGCTGGAGCCCGGGACCGTGGAGGCTCAGGGCCGCCAGGTGCTGCTCGGCACCGCCACCGCCCCGCTCGAACTGCTCGTGGTGCAGCCGGCCGGCAAGAAGCCGATGGCCGCCGCCGACTGGTGGCGCGGTGCCGGCGTCGAGCGGATGGTGGCCCGATGAGCCCCCGCGACGACTCCCGCGATCCGTCACGCTACTCAGGCCGCGGCGACTCCGGTCGGGGCGACACCGGCCGCAGCAACGGCAACAACTCGGCCCGCGGCGACGGCCGCCGGGACCCCGGTCGGCGCGGGCCCGACCGGCGGAAGCCCGCCACGCCCACCGCCGGACCCTCGGCGGTTCAGCCGGCCCGCCGGATCGCGCTCGAGGTCATCACCGCCGTGCGCGAGGACGACGCCTACGCCAACCTGCTCCTCCCGACCAAGATCGCAGCTGCGCGCCTCGACACGGCCGACGCAGGTCTCGCGACCGAGCTGACCTACGGCACGCTCCGGATGCGCGGCTACTACGACCGGGTGATCGAGCTCGCCGCCGGACGGCCCATCGACGAGATCGACGGCCGGGTGCGAGACGTGCTCGAGCTCGGCTGTCACCAGATCCTCTCCCTGCGCGTGGCCCAGCACGCGGCCGTGAACGAATCCGTCGAGCTCGCCCGCCAGGTCGCCTCGCGCTCGTCGACCGGCTTCGTCAACGGCGTGCTGCGCACGATCGGCCGCACCCCGGCCTCCGAGTGGCTCGAGAAGGCGGTCGAGGCCGCGGACGCGGGCGGGGACGACGAGCGCCTCGCGGTCGCCGCCTCGCACCCGGCGTGGGTCATCCGCGCCTTCCGTCGCGCCCTCGGCGCCGACGGGGTGCCCGCCGACCAGGTGCCGTTCGAGCTCGACGAACTGCTGGAGTCGGACAACACGCCCGCCCGCCTCAGCCTCGCCGCCCTGCCGGGCCTGATCGACCGTGACGCGGTCGGCGCCGGCACCGAGCCCTCGCCGCTGTCGCCGATCGGTCTGCTCGCGCCCACCGGCGACCCGTCCGGCATCCCCGCCGTGCACGACGGGGTCGCCCGGGTGCAGGACGAGGGGTCGCAGCTCGCAGCGCTCGCCCTGACCCGAGCCACCCCCATCGTCCGTGGCGAGCGCTGGCTCGATCTCTGCGCCGGCCCCGGCGGCAAGACCGCGGTGCTCGCCGCCGAGGCGGCACCCGCGGGTGCCGTCGTCGTGGCGAACGAGCCGGTGCCCGCCCGTGCGGGACTCGTCCGGCGCGCGGTCGCGGCCATCCCGGACCCGCCCGTGGTCTGGGAACGCGACGGCACGACCATCGGCGCGGACCAGCCCGAGGCCTTCGACCGCATCCTGGTCGATGCGCCCTGCACCGGCCTCGGCGCGCTCCGCCGCCGGCCGGAGGCGCGCTGGCGGAAGACCCCGGGCGACGTGGCGGCCCTGGTGCAGCTCCAGCAGCAGCTGATCGACTCGGCGGTCGGGGCCCTCAAGCCCGGCGGTCTGCTGGCCTACGTGACCTGTTCGCCGCACGTCGGCGAGACCCGCGGGCAGGTGCAGGGCGCTCTCCGCCGCTGGGACGGCGTGCTCGAGCAGGTCGACACGCAGCAGGTGCTCCGCGAGATCACGGATGACGCGATCACCCTCGGCGGTGAGGATGCGGCCGCTCAGCTCTGGCCGCACCGCAACAACACCGACGCCATGTTCATCGCCCTCTTCCGCAAGGTCGCCCCCACCGCGTCCTGATCCCGACACCGGCGACGCCGGCGACAGCAGCGAGCACACAAGCAGCAGGACCGACCCGCGTCACACGAGCGCCACCCCGTCCGAGCACGCCAGCACCTGCGCCCTGAGCCGGAGTGCGGGGGAGTCGTCCCCCTCCTCCGGCTCCACCGGGTACGCCGACTCCAGCCGGGCGCAGAGCTCGCGCTCCTCGGCCGAGAGCTCGACGCCGCCCGGCCGCTCCCACACCACGATCAGCTGTACCGCCTCGGCCTCCCGGGCCGCACCGCAGGCGAGGCCGACCAGCGCGGCGAGCCCCTCGTCGCTCGGCTGCTCAGGCACGTCGTCGATCGGGATCAGGAGCGGGACCGGTCTGTCCTCCCGATCGAGGAAGAGCAGCCAGAGCTGCCGGCGGATGGCCTGGCCGACGAGTTCGGCGGCGAGCCCGCAGACGTCGGAGTCGGTGGGGACGGGGTGCTGCGCCGTCGTGGCGGCGTTCCTTCGCAGTTTCATGCCCCGATCCTCCGCGCCCGGCCGCACCGCCGGACGGCAGCCGCCAGATCTGTGGAGAACGGCCGGCCGATCACCCGCTGTGCAGAAGCCGAAGAAGAGCGCCCCCGAACACCAGGCTCTCCCCACCCCCGCCCGGTACGCTCGAACCGTGGCACTCCGCATCAACCCCAGCATCCTGTCGGCCGACTTCGCGAACCTGGAGAGCGAGCTCGACCGCATCCGCACCGCCGATCTGGCCCATGTCGACGTGATGGACAACCACTTCGTGCCGAACCTCACCCTCGGGCTCCCGGTCGTGGCCCGGCTGCAGGAGGTCTCGCCGATCCCGCTCGACGTGCACCTGATGATCGACGCCCCCGAGCGCTGGGCCCCCGCCTACGCCGAGACCGGCGCCTACTCGGTGACCTTCCACGCCGAGGCGGTCTCCGCCGGCGTCGATCCCGTCACGGTGGCCCGCAGCCTCCGCGAACGCGGCGCCCGGGCGGGTCTCGCGATCAAGCCCGGCACCCCGATCGAGCCCTACCTCGAGCTGCTGCCCGAGTTCGACATGGTGCTCGTCATGACGGTCGAGCCCGGATTCGGCGGCCAGTCGTTCATGCCCGAGACCATGCCGAAGCTCCGCACCCTGAGTGCCGCCGTCCGCGACGCCGGGCTCGACCTGTGGCTGCAGGTCGACGGCGGGATCAACGACGACACCATCGGGATCGCCGCCGAGGCCGGCGCCGACACCTTCGTCGCGGGCTCGGCCGTCTTCGGTGCCGACAGCGCCGCCGAGCGGATCGAGCAGCTCCGCACCCTCGCGGGCGAGCACACCCACTGACACCGGTACCCTTGACCCGTGAAGACTTTCGATGAGCTGTTCCTCGAGCTCTCCGCCAAAGCGGCCGAGCGGCCCGAGGGCTCCGGCACCGTGCGCGAGCTCGACGCGGGCGTCCACACGATCGGCAAGAAGATCGTCGAGGAGGCCGCCGAGGTCTGGATGGCGGCCGAGTACGAGACCGACGAGAACACCGCCGAGGAGATCTCGCAGCTGCTCTACCACCTGCAGGTGATGATGCTCGCGAAGGGCCTGACCCCGGCGGACGTGTACCGACATCTGTGACGGACGCGGTCGCCCGGCCGCACGCATCCACCCCGTCACCGAGACAGACACCGACACCCACCGAAAGCCGGAACACCCATGCTGAAGATCGCGGTGCCCAACAAGGGCTCCCTCTCCGAGACCGCCGCCCAGATGCTCGCCGAGGCGGGCTACCAGGGCCGGCGCGACTCCCGCGAGCTCGTCGTGCTCGACCCCCGCAACGGCGTCGAGTTCTTCTACCTCCGCCCCCGTGACATCGCCACCTACGTCGGTTCCGGCGCGCTCGACGTCGGCATCACCGGTCGCGACCTGCTGCTGGACTCCGAGTCGCCCGCCACCGAGACGGCCGCCCTCGACTTCGGCGAGTCGACCTTCCGGTTCGCCCGCCCCGAGGGCACCGCGATCGAGCTCACCGACCTCGAGGGCGCGCGCGTCGCCACGAGCTACCCGGGCCTGGTCCGCGGCTTCCTCGCCGGGTACGGCATCACCGCCCAGCTCATCCGTCTGGACGGCGCCGTCGAGTCGGCCGTGCGCCTGGGCGTCGCCGACGCCGTGGCCGACGTCGTCTCGACCGGCAGCACGCTCCGGAAGGCAGGCCTGGAGATCTTCGGCCCCGTCATCCTCGAGTCGACCGCGGTGCTGATCAGCTCGGGCACCGAGCACCCCGGTGCCCAGACGCTGCTGCGCCGCCTGCAGGGCGTTCTCGTCGCCCGCCAGTTCGTGCTGATGGACTACGATGTCCCGGTCGTGCACCTCGACGAGGCCTGCGCGCTCACACCGGGCATCGAGTCGCCTACGATCTCGCCGCTCCACGACCCCGAGTGGGTCGCCGTGCGCTCGATGGTGCCCAAGAGCGACACCAACCAGGTGATGGACGCGCTCTACGAGGTCGGCGCCCGGGCCATCCTGGTCAGCCCCATCCACGCCGCGAGGATCTGATGTCGCTCGCCGTCCGCGTGATCCCGTGCCTCGACGTGGCCGCAGGCCGCGTGGTCAAGGGCGTCAACTTCGAGAACCTCCGCGACGCCGGCGACCCGGTCGAGCTCGCGCGCCTGTACTCCGAGCAGGGCGCCGACGAGTTGACCTTCCTCGACGTGACGGCGACGGTGGATGCGCGCGACACGATGTACGACGTCGTGCGCCAGACCGCCGAGCAGGTCTTCATCCCGCTCACCGTCGGCGGGGGAGTGCGCACCACGGAGGACGTGGCCCGCCTGCTCGCCCACGGCGCCGACAAGGTGGGCGTCAACAGCGCCGCGATCGCCCGCCCCGCCCTGATCGACGAGATCGCCGACCGCTTCGGCGCGCAGGTGCTCGTGCTCTCGCTCGACGTCAAGCGCACCGCCCCGCGCGCCACCGTGCCCTCCGGCTTCGTCGTCACCACTCACGGCGGCCGCCGCGAGACCGAGTTGGATGCGCTGGACTGGGCGCGCGAGGCGATCGACCGCGGCACCGGCGAGCTGCTGGTCAACTCCATCGACGCCGACGGCACGAAGGACGGCTTCGACCTCGAACTCGTCGGCCTCATGCGCGAGCTCAGCCGCGTGCCCGTCATCGCGTCCGGGGGAGCCGGCCGGGTCGGGCACTTCGGCGAGGCCGTCAAGGCCGGCGCCGACGCCGTGCTCGCCGCCTCCGTCTTCCACCTGCGTGAGATGACGGTCGGCGACGTCAAGACCGAGCTGAAGAAGGAAGGGGTGGTCGTGCGATGACCGATCTCGACGGGATCCTCGACCGGGTGCGTTTCGACGACAAGGGCCTCCTGCCCGCCGTGATCCAGCAGTGGGACACCAAAGAGGTGCTCATGCTGGGCTATATGGACGCCGAGGCGCTCCGCCGCACGCTCACCGAGGGCCGCGTGACCTACTGGTCCCGGTCGCGCCAGGAGTACTGGCGGAAGGGCGACACCTCCGGGCACGCGCAGTACGTCAAGGGCGCGGCGCTCGACTGCGACGCGGACACCCTGCTGGTCGAGGTCGACCAGATCGGCGTGGCCTGCCACACGGGCGCCCGCCGCTGCTTCGACGTCGACCCCCTCGACCCCGTGGTGCTCGACGAGGGACGGGCCGGGAGCGGATCATGACCGCGACGACCCCGTCCTCTACCTCCACCGCGTCGACGACCCGCGCCGAGTTCGACGCGGTCGTCGGAAGCCACCGGGTGATCCCGGTCGTGCGCGAACTCTTCGCCGACGGCGAGACGCCGGTCGGCATCTACCGCAAGCTCGCCGACGGGAAGCCGGGCACCTTCTTGCTCGAATCCGCCGAGCAGGGCGGCATCTGGTCGCGGTTCTCCTTCATCGGCGTCTCGAGCTTCGGCCTGCTGACCGAGTCCGGCGACAGGGCCGCCTGGATCGACCTCGGCCTGCCGCGCGAACGCGCCTTCCCCGAGGGCATGCCCGAGGGGCCCCTCGACGCGGTCAGCGCGCTCTACGACCGGTGGAAGACCCCGGCCGTGGCCGGGCATCCGCCCCTCACCGGCGGCCTCGTCGGATTCGTCGGCTGGGAATCGGTGCGGCAGCTGGAGCGGCTCCCGAACCGCCCGCCGGCCGACTACGCCATCCCGAGCCAGGGGCTCGCCTTCGCCCACGAGATCGTCGTCGTCGACCACGCCTACGGCACCGTGCAGCTGATCGTCAACGTGCTCGCAGACGAGCGCGCGCACGCCTCGGCCGAGCTCTGGGCCGACGCGCAGGAGCGCCTGGACCAGCTGCAGACCCGGCTCGCCGAGCCCTCCGAGGCCTGGCTCGGCACCGCCGACTTCGGCATCCAGGCCACGCCCCGGGCACGCACGGAGCAGGACGACTACCTCGCCGCGGTCGAGGTCGCCAAGGAGCACATCCGCGAGGGCGACATCTTCCAGGTCGTCGTCGCCCAGCGGTTCGAGCTCGACTGCCCGGCCGACCCGCTCGACGTCTACCGGGTGCTGCGGATGCTCAACCCCAGCCCGTACATGTACCTCTTGACCCTGGCCGACACGGAGGGCGTCCCCTTCCAGATCGTCGGCTCGAGCCCCGAGGCCCTGGTCAAGATCGGCAAGGGTCACGCCCACACCCACCCGATCGCCGGCTCCAAGCCCCGCGGAGCCACCCCGCAGCTCGACCTCGAGCTCGAGCAGGAGCTGCTGGGCGACCAGAAGGAGAAGGCCGAGCACCTGATGCTGGTCGACCTGGCGCGGAACGACCTGCTCAAGGTCTGCGAGGCCTCCTCGGTGGAGGTGACCGAGTTCATGCGGGTCGAGCGGTTCAGCCACATCATGCACATCGTCTCCTCGGTCGAGGGGCGGATGCGGGACGGCGTCGACGCGGTCGACGTCTTCCGGGCCACCTTCCCGGCGGGCACCCTCTCCGGGGCGCCCAAGCCGCGGGCACTCGAGATCATCGACGCCCTGGAGCCCGCCCAGCGCGGGGTCTACGGCGGGGTCGTCGGCTACTTCGCCTTCGGGGGAGACGCCGACCTCGCGATCGCCATCCGCACCGCCACGATCCGCGAGGGCGTGGCCACCGTGCAGGCCGGCGGCGGAGTCGTCGCCGACTCGGACCCGGTGAGCGAGTTCCAGGAGTCGCAGAACAAGGCCGCCGCGCCGCTGCGTGCCGTGGCCGTCGCCAACGCCATGACCCGGGTGCGCTGATGACCGCGGACACCGGCTCGGGCGCGGGCGCGAGCTCAGACGCCGGCGCGGGCTCAGCCGCGGGCTCGGGTTCGGTCGCGCGCAAGCCCTCGACCGGAGGCCGCATCAAGGCCTTCACGATCCTCGCGGTGCTCGTGCTCAGCGGGCTGACCTTCCTGGCCTGGTCCCAGTCCTGGGGCTCGTTGCTGATCGCCGGGGGCACCACGACCGAGGCGTCTCTGGATGTGCCCGGCTCGGCCGCCGCGCCCGCCCTCTCGGCCCTCGGGCTCGCGGGGATCGCGCTGGCCGGAGCCCTCGCCATCGCCGGCCCGATCATCCGGATCGTGCTCGGCGCGCTCGAGGTCCTTCTCGGGGCCAGCGTGCTCTGGTCGGCGCTCGGTGCGCTCGGCGACCCGGTCGCCGCGGGAGCATCCGTCGTGACCACCAGCACCGGCGTGGCCGGACTCGGCTCGATCCGCGAGCTCGTCACCGCCGGGCCCGCGAGCCCCTGGCCTGCCGTCACCGTGGTGCTCGGCATCGCGATGATGATCGCCGGGATCGCCGTGGTCGCCACCGTCCGCCGCTGGCCGGCCGCGAGCCGCAAATACCAGGCCGTGACCTTCGAGGGCGCGGGCGGACGCCAGAGCGGCGACCCGGCCGACTTCTTCGACGACGAGCCGGACGACGAGCGAGACGAGGCCGACGAGCGCGACCGGTCCTACGACGCCACCGCGACCAGGACGGCGACAGCGGGTAACGCCGAGACGCGAGACGCATCCGCCGCAAAGCCCCCTGCCGGCGAGGCGCCCGAGACCGACGAACCCCTCCGTCGCGCCCGCGACGCCGCGGTCGACGACTGGGACAGCCTCTCCCGCGGCACCGATCCCACCCGCTGACACCCGGTAGACTTTCAACCGACGACCACTTTGAGACAGGAAGAGATCGATGAGCCACGAAGAGGATGAAATCGGCGAAGGCCACTCGCTCGCAGCATGGACCGGCGTCATCGTCGCCCTGGTCGGCATCGCGATCGGCACGGTCGCGTTCTTCTTCGACGTCCAGTGGCTCGTCTGGGCCGCCGCGGGCCTCACGCTCCTCGGGTTCATCGCGGGCTTCGTGCTCTCGAAGGCCGGCTACGGCGTGAACGGCGGCCGTACGCTGCAGAAGGAGCACTGACCCCGGTGCTCGCCGATCTCGTCGCGGGTGCCCTCGAGGACGCGGCTGCGCGGCAGACGGAGCGGAGCAGTTCCGCCGTCGAGGCCGCCGCGCTCGCGCGCCCGGCCGCACTCGACTCGCTGGCGTTCCTCGCTCCGGCCGACCGGGTGAAGATCATCGCCGAGGTGAAGCGGGCGAGTCCGTCCCGCGGCGCCCTGGCCGAGATCGCCGACCCCGCCTCCCTCGCCGCGCAGTACGCCGAGGGCGGGGCCAGCGCGATCAGCGTGCTCACGGAGCAGCGCCGTTTCAAGGGGTCGCTCGCCGACCTCGAGGCTGTCCGTGCCGCGGTCTCCGTGCCGGTGCTCCGCAAGGACTTCATCGCGACCGAGTACCAGGTGCTCGAGGCGCGGGCCGCGGGTGCCGACCTCGTGCTCCTGATCGTGGCCGCACTCGACCAGCCGACGCTCGTGCGTCTGCACGAGTTCGTGCTCTCGCTCGGGATGACCCCGCTCGTCGAGACCCACGACGCCGCCGAGGTGTCGCGCGCCGTCGACATCGGCGCCTCCCTGATCGGGGTGAACGCCCGTGACCTCACGACCTTCGAGCTCGACCCCGACCTCTTCGGCCGGCTCGCCGGCCGCATCCCCGCCGGAACGGTGAAGGTGGCCGAATCGGCCGTCAAGACCGTCGCCGACGTCGCCCACTACCGTGCGGCGGGGGCCGATGTCGTCCTCGTCGGAGAAGCCCTGGTCACGGGGGAGAACCCCGTGACGACCCTGAAGGAGTTCCTCTCCGTATGACCGATCTCCACTCCGTCCGTTCGCTCCGCGCCGAGGAAGGCCCCTTCTTCGGCGAGTTCGGCGGCCGCTTCATGCCCGAGTCCCTGATCGCCGCGCTCGACGAGCTCGACGAGGCGTACCAGCTGGCCAAGCTCGACCCCGAGTTCCACCGCGAGCTCGCCGAGCTCGGCCGCACCTACACCGGGCGCCCCTCGATCATCACCGAGGTGCCCCGCTTCGCCCGCCACGCCGGCGGCGCCCGCATCATCCTGAAGCGCGAAGACCTGAACCACACCGGTTCGCACAAGGTCAACAACGTGCTCGGGCAGGCCCTGCTCGCCAAGCGCATCGGCAAGCACCGCCTGATCGCCGAGACCGGCGCCGGCCAGCACGGCGTCGCGACCGCGACGGCCGCCGCCCTGTTCGGCATGGAGTGCGTCGTCTACATGGGCGAGGTCGACACCGAGCGCCAGGCCCTCAACGTGGCCAGGATGCGCCTGCTCGGCGCCGAGGTCATCCCTGTCACGAGCGGCACCCGCACCCTGAAGGACGCCCTGAACGAGGCCTTCCGCGACTGGGTCGCGAACGTCGAGAGCACCCACTACCTCCTTGGCACGGTGGCCGGCCCGCACCCGTTCCCGGCGATGGTCCGCGACTTCGTCAAGGTCATCGGCGAAGAGGCGCGTCAGCAGGTCATCGACCTAACCGGTGCGCTTCCGGATGCGGTCACCGCGTGCGTCGGCGGCGGCTCGAACGCGATCGGCATCTTCCACGCCTTCCTCGACGACGCGACCGTCGGCCTCTACGGCTACGAGGCCGCCGGCGACGGCGTCGACACCGAGCGGCACGCTGCCACGATCACGATGGGCCGCCCCGGCGTGCTCCACGGGTCGCGCAGCATCATGCTGCAGGACGAGGACGGCCAGACCAGCGACTCCCACTCGATCTCCGCGGGCCTGGACTACCCCGGCGTCGGCCCCGAGCACGCCTGGCTCTCCTCGATCGGCCGCGCCAGCTACCGCCCGGTGACGGATGCGGCGGCGATGGAGGCGTTCCGGCTGCTCTGCACCACCGAGGGCATCATCCCGGCCATCGAGACGGCACACGCCCTGGCCGGCACGATCGAGCTGGGCCGCGAGCTCGGCCCCGACGCCACCATCCTCGTCTCGCTCTCCGGGCGCGGCGACAAGGACGTCGAGACCGCCGGCCGCTGGTTCGACGTGCTCGACGAGCAGGGGAACGCGAAGATATGACCGCCGTCACCGGCTCGCCCGTCGGCAGCACCATCGCCCAGGCGAAGAGCGATCGGGCCGGAGCCCTCGTCGGCTACCTCCCGGTCGGCTTCCCGACCCTCGACGCGAGCATCGACGCCGCCGTCGCCCTGGTCGAGAACGGGGTCGACGTGCTCGAGCTCGGCCTGCCGTACTCTGACCCGGTGATGGACGGCCCGGTCATCCAGGCCGCCACCGTGACCGCGCTGGCGAACGGCACCCGGCTCCGCGACGCCTTCACCGCGGTGGAGCGCATCCGGGCCCGCGTCGACGCGCCGGTCCTGATGATGACCTACTGGAACCCGGTGCTGCAGTACGGCGTCGACCGCTTCGCCGACGACCTCGTCTCGGCCGGTGGCGCCGGGCTCATCACCCCCGACCTCACGGTCGACTCCGGCGCCGACTGGCTCGCCGCCAGCGACCGCACCGGGCTCGATCGCGTCTTCCTCGCCGCGCCCACCTCCACCGACGAACGGCTCCGGATGGCGGTCGAGAACAGCCGCGGCTTCGTCTACACCGTCTCGACGATGGGCATCACGGGAGCCCGCGGCGACCTCGACGCGGCGGCACGCACCCTCGCCGGCCGGCTCCGCGCGCAGGGCGCCGAGAGCCTCGCCGTCGGCATCGGCGTCTCGACCGCCGCGCAGATCGCCGAGATCCTGACCTATGCCGACGGCGCGATCGTCGGTTCGGCCCTGGTCAAGGCGCTCTCCGACGGCGGCGTCCCCGCGGTCGGCCGTCTCGCGGCCGAGCTCGCGACGGGCACGGGCCGGTAGCGGCGACCATGCTGCCGCAGAGCATCCCGGCCCCGGGGGCCGTGTCCTTCGACCTCACCCAGTGGCTGGCGAGTCTGGGCCTGGAGTTCTTCGGGCAGTGGAACCTGCCCATCCGCTTCTCGGCCATCGCCGTGGTGGTCGCGATCGTGGTCGCCCTCTGGCTGACCTCGCGTCGGCTCACAAAGCGGGGCGCCGAGCCCGGCATCGTGGTCGATCTCGCGATCTGGGCCGTGCCGCTCGGCTACATCGGGGCCCGCCTCTGGTTCGTGCTCGAGCATCCGTCGGTCTACTTCGACGGCTCGGCCTTCCCCGGCGCGCTCTTCGCGGTCTGGGACGGCGGGTACACCTTCACCGGCGGCCTGATCGGCGGCGCGATCGGTGCGCTGATCGGCTCGCGGCTGAGCGGCATCCGATTCTGGTCGTTCGCCGACGCGCTCGCCCCGGCGCTCCTGGTCGGCCAGGCCATCGGCAGGGTGGGGGACTACTTCGACCTGCTGCGCTTCGGCGTGCCGACGACCCTGCCCTGGGGCCTCGAGGTGCCGGCCACGACTCCCGGCTTCCCCGCGGGGCTCGCCGATGGCACCCTCTTCCAGCCCGTCTTCCTCTACGAGATCGTCTGGGATCTGGTCGGCGCCGCCCTCCTCGTGCTCGTGGCGCGCCGGTTCGCGCTGCAGTGGGGCAAGGTCTGGGGCCTCTACCTGATCTGGTTCGGCCTCGGCCGCTGGTGGATGGGCGGACTGCGGATCGACGTCGGCCCCCTTCTCGCGGGCGTGCGGCTCGAGGTCTGGGCCGGTTGGCTCGCGATCGTGCTGGGCCTGGTCGTGCTCGTCGTCCAGGCGCGGCGTCACCCCGGCGTCGAGACCGGCCCGTATCGGCCCGGTGCGGAGTGGGCCGGTCCTGCTGGGGTAGAATCGACCGACACGTATTCGGACGATGAGCTGGAGGGCGAGGACGCCCCCGAGCTCGCCGAGAACGAGGCAGTCGAACCGAGCGCCACAAGTGAAATCGGAGCGAAGTCCCCGTCCGCGCGATGACAGCACCCGGCGCGGAGAAGGACAAGTAGACACCGCAGGGCCGTGAGACCCCGCGGATACCCTGATATCAATGGGCCATTGGCGTCCCAGTTCCCTTATGAATCACGTAGAGGACGGTTCTCTATGGCCGATCAGCCTGCATCCTTCTCCTTCAGCGCGCTCCCGCCCGTCCAGGGTCTGTACGACCCGAGCGACGAGCGCGACGCCTGCGGGCTCGCCATGGTCGCCACGCTCCGCGGCACGGCCGGTCACGACATCATCGACACCGCCCTCGGCGCGCTCCGCAACCTCGAGCATCGTGGGGCGATCGGCTCCGACGCCGGTACCGGCGACGGTGCGGGCATCCTGACCCAGATCCCGGACGACTTCCTCCGCGCGGTCGCACCCGTCGAGCTGCCCCCGGTCGGGAGCTACGCCGTCGGCAACGCCTTCCTCCCGCTCGACGACGCCGAGCGCCGGAAGGTCGTCGAGCACATCCGCGACCTCGCCGAGCAGGAGGATCTCGAGATCCTCGGCTGGCGCGAGGTGCCCGTGCGCCCGGACGAGCTCGGCCGCCTGGCCCGGGACGCGATGCCGGCGATCCACCAGCTCTACGTGAAGTCGACCCGCACGACCGCGACCGGTGAGACGCTCTCCGACCTCGACCTCGACCGCCAGGCGTTCCGCCTGCGCAAGCGCGCCGAGCTCGAGCACGAGGTGTACTTCATGTCGCTGTCGTGCCGCACCATCACCTACAAGGGCATGGTCACGACGCTGCAGCTGGAGCCGTTCTACCCGGACCTCTCGGACGAGCGTTTCGCCTCGAAGCTCGCGCTCGTGCACTCGCGCTACTCCACCAACACCTTCCCCTCCTGGCCGCTGGCCCAGCCGCTCCGGATGATGGCGCACAACGGCGAGATCAACACCGTGCAGGGCAACCGCAACTGGATGCGCGCGCGCCAGTCCCAGCTGCACTCGGAGCTCCTCGGCGACCTCAGCCCGCTCTACCCGATCGTGACCCCGGGCCTCAGCGACTCCGGCTCGTTCGACGAGGTCGTCGAGCTGCTGACCCTGGCCGGGCGCTCGCTCCCGCACGCGATCATGATGATGGTGCCCGAGGCGTGGGAGAACCAGGCCGACTTCGAACAGGCCCGCCGCGCGTTCTACGAGTACCACTCGATGCTCATGGAGCCGTGGGACGGCCCGGCCGCCCTCATCTTCACCGACGGCACCCTGGCCGGCGCGACGCTCGACCGCAACGGTCTGCGCCCCGGCCGCTACCTGATCACCGACGACGGCCTGGTCGTCCTGGCGAGCGAGATCGGCGTCTTCCCGGAGGTCGACCCGGCACGCGTCGTCCGCAAGGGGCGCCTGCGCCCCGGCAAGATGTTCCTCGTCGACACGGCCGCCGGCCGCCTGATCGAGGACGACGAGATCAAGGCCGAGCTGGCCGCCGCCGAGCCCTACGCCGAGTGGCTGGAGGAGGGCCGGATCAACCTCCGCGACCTCCCCGAGCGCGAGCACATCGTGCACACGCCCGCCTCGGTGACCCGTCGTCAGCGCACCTTCGGCTACACCGAGGAGGAGATCCGCATCCTCCTCACCCCGATGGCGAAGGCGGGCGCCGAGCCGCTCGGCGCCATGGGCTCCGACACCCCGATCGCCGTGCTCTCCGACCGTCCGCGCCTGCTGTTCGACTACTTCACCCAGCAGTTCGCCCAGGTCACGAACCCGCCGCTGGACTCGATTCGCGAAGAGGTCGTGACGAGCCTCCGCCTCGGCCTCGGGCCGGAGCGCAACCTGCTCGACGCCACGCCCGAGCACACCCGTCAGGTGATCCTCGACTTCCCGGTGATCGACAACGACGAGCTGGCGAAGATCCAGCACATCGACCCGCGCTCGGGCAGCCGCCTGACCACGACCATCCGCGGCCTCTACCGGGTCGACGAGGGCGAGAAGGCGATGCAGAACCGCATCGCCGCGATGTGCGCCGAGGCCGACGAGGCGATCGAGAACGGCGCCGAGTTCATCGTCCTGTCCGACCGCGACTCGAACCGCGAGTACGCACCGGTGCCGTCCCTGCTCATGCTGGCCGGCGTCCACCACCACCTGATCCGCAAGCAGACCCGGATGAAGGTCGGCATCATCGTCGAGGCCGGGGACGTCCGCGAGGTGCACCACGTCGCGCTGCTGATCGGCTACGGCGCCTCCGCGGTCAACCCGTACCTCGCCATGGAGTCGGTCGAGAACCTGGTCAGGAGCGGTGTCATCGTCGGGGTCACCCCCGAGAAGGCCGTCAAGAACGTGATCAAGGCGCTCGGCAAGGGCGTGCTCAAGATCATGTCGAAGATGGGCATCTCCACGGTGTCCTCCTACGCCGGAGCCCAGACCTTCGAGGCCGTCGGGCTCGCACCCGAGTTCGTGAAGGAGTACTTCACCGGCACCTCCTCCAAGCTGGGCGGCGTCGGCATCGACGTGATCGCGGCCGAGAGCGGCGCCCGCCATGCGGCCGCCTTCCCGGACGACGCGGCCGTGACCGCGCACGAGCCGCTCGCGGTCGGCGGGGAGTACCAGTGGCGCCGTGAGGGGCCGCCCCATCTGTTCAACCCGGACACGGTGTTCCGCCTGCAGCACGCCACGCGCGCCCGGCGCTACGACATCTTCCGTGAGTACACGAAGCTCGTCGACGACCAGGCCGAGCACCTGATGACACTGCGCGGTCTGTTCAAGCTGCGCGACGGGGTCCGCCCGCCGGTGCCGATCGACGAGGTCGAGCCGGTCTCCTCGATCGTCAAGCGCTTCTCCACCGGGGCGATGAGCTACGGCTCCATCTCCCAGGAGGCGCACGAGACCCTCGCGATCGCGATGAACCAGTTGGGCGCCAAGTCGAACACGGGCGAGGGCGGGGAAGACGTCGACCGGCTGCTCGACCCGACCCGCCGCAGCGCGATCAAGCAGGTCGCCTCCGGCCGGTTCGGCGTCACGAGCATGTACCTGACCCACGCCACCGACATCCAGATCAAGATGGCCCAGGGCGCCAAGCCCGGCGAGGGCGGTCAGCTGCCCCCGACGAAGGTCTATCCCTGGGTGGCGCGCACCCGTCACGCGACCGCGGGCGTCGGCCTCATCTCGCCGCCGCCGCACCACGACATCTACTCGATCGAAGACCTCAAGCAGCTGATCTTCGACCTGAAGCGCGCGAACCCCGAAGCCCGCGTGCACGTCAAGCTGGTCAGCCAGAACGGCATCGGCGCGGTCGCCGCGGGCGTGACGAAGGCGCTGGCCGACGTCGTGCTGGTCTCCGGCCACGACGGCGGCACGGGCGCCAGCCCTCTGAACTCGCTGAAGCACGCCGGCACCCCGTGGGAGATCGGTCTCGCCGAGACGCAGCAGACGCTGATGCTGAACGGGATGCGCGACCGCGTGGTCGTGCAGGTCGACGGCCAGATGAAGACCGGCCGCGACGTCATCGTCGGCGCCCTGCTCGGAGCGGAGGAGTTCGGGTTCGCGACGGCCCCGCTCGTCGTCGAGGGGTGCATCCTGATGCGCGTCTGCCACCTGGACACCTGTCCGGTGGGCGTCGCGACGCAGAACCCGGAGCTGCGGGCCCGCTTCAGCGGCAAGCCGGAGTTCGTGGTCAACTTCTTCGAGTTCCTCGCCCAGGAGGTGCGGGAGTACCTCGCCGCGCTCGGCTTCCGGAGCCTCGAGGAGGCCATCGGCCACAACGAGCTGCTCGACGTGAACGCCGCCGTCGAGCACTGGAAGACCGACGGCCTCGACTTGAGCCCCGTGCTAGTGGGCCCCAAGTTCTCGGCCGACGAGCCGCGGGCCAACCGCCGCGCCCAGGAGCACGAGCTCGACAAGCACTTCGACAACCGCCTCATCCACGAGGCGCGGTCGGCGCTCGAGCACGGGGAGCCGGTGGCGATCACGCTGCCGATCCGCAACACCGAGCGCGCGGTCGGCACCATGCTCGGCCACGAGGTCACCAAACGCCACGGCGAGCAGGGTCTGCCCGACGGCACGATCCAGGTGACGCTGCTCGGCTCGGCCGGCCAGTCGCTCGGCGCCTTCCTCCCGTCCGGCATCACGCTGCGCCTGGAGGGCGACTCGAACGACTACGTCGGCAAGGGTCTCTCCGGCGGCCAGATCATCCTGCGGCCGGACCGCCACTCGGTCTTCGCGGCCGAGCAGAACGTGATCGCCGGCAACGTGATCGGCTACGGGGCCACCCGGGGCAGCCTCTTCCTCCGCGGCATCGTGGGGGAGCGGTTCCTGGTCAGGAACTCGGGGGCCACGGCCGTCGTCGAGGGTGTGGGCGACCACGCTCTGGAGTACATGACCGGTGGTCTCGCCCTCATCCTGGGTTCGACCGGGCGCAACCTCGGCGCCGGGATGTCCGGCGGCACCGCCTACATCCACGATCTGCACCCGGAGCGGGTGAACGCCGATTCGCTGAACTCGGGCGAGCTGCAGCTGCTCCCGCTCGGCGGTGCCGACGTCGAGATCGTGCGCGACCTGCTCGAGCGGCACCAGGCCGAGACCGGCTCGCCCCTCGCGGCCCGGATGCTCGCCGATTTCGACACCACGATCGCGGCGTTCACGAAGGTGCTGCCCCGCGACTACGCGGCCGTCCTCGCCACCCGGCAGGAAGCGGTCGAAGAAGGACTCGACCCGGACGGCGACGTCGTCTGGGGACGTATTTTGGAGGTGACAGGTGGCTGATCCCAAGGGCTTCCTGAAGACACAGGAGCGCGAGCTCCCGCCCCGCCGCCCCGTCTCGGTGCGGCTGATGGACTGGAAAGAGGTCTACGAGCAGGGCGACGCCGCGACCACGCGCCGCCAGGCCGGCCGCTGCATGGACTGCGGCATCCCGTTCTGCCATCACGGCTGCCCGCTCGGCAACCTGATCCCGGAGTGGAACGACCTGACCTGGCGCGACGAGGGCCGTCAGGCGATCGAGCGACTGCACGCGACGAACAACTTCCCCGAGTTCACCGGGCGGCTGTGCCCCGCGCCCTGCGAGTCGGCCTGCGTGCTGGGCATCAACCAGCCCCCGGTCACCATCAAGCAGGTCGAGGTCTCGATCATCGACCAGGCGTTCGCGAACGGCTGGGTTCAGCCGCACCCGCCCGAGCGCCTCACCGGCAAGACGATCGCGGTCGTCGGCTCGGGCCCCGCGGGCCTCGCCGCCGCCCAGCAGCTCACGCGCGCCGGCCACACGGTCGCCGTGTACGAGCGGGACGACCGCATCGGCGGACTGCTGCGCTACGGCATCCCGGACTTCAAGATGGAGAAGAAGCACCTCGAGGCGCGCCTGACCCAGATGATGTCCGAGGGCACCCGCTTCCGCGCCGGCATCGAGATCGGCGTCGACATCTCCTGGGACGACCTGCGCGCGCGCTACGACGCCGTGATCGTCTGCACGGGCGCCACCGTCCCGCGCGACCTGCCCATCCCGGGCCGCGACCTCGACGGCGTGCACTTCGCCATGGAGTACCTCGTGCAGCAGAACAAGGTCGGCGCCGGTGACGACATCCTCGGCCAGATCGACGCGGAGGGGAAGCACGTCGTCGTCCTGGGCGGCGGCGACACCGGCGCGGACTGCATCGGCACGGCGCACCGCCAGGGCGCCCTCTCGGTCACCAACCTCGCGATCGGCAAGCAGCCCCCCGCCGAGCGGCCCGAGACCCAGCCCTGGCCGATGCAGCCGACCCTCTTCGAGGTCGCCAGCGCCCACGAGGAGGGCGGTGAGCGCACCTACCTCGCGTCCACCGTCGAGTTCCTGTCGAACGAGTCGGGCGAGGTGCGGGCCATCCGCGTCGCCGAGACCGAGTTCGTCGACGGCCGCCGCGTACCCAAGGCCGGAACCGAGAAGGAGATCCCGGCCGACCTGGTGCTCCTCGCCCTCGGCTTCACCGGGCCGGAGACCGACGGGATCACCGATCAGCTCGGCACCCGCTTCGACCAGCGCGGCGCCGTCGAGCGCGCCGGCGACTACCAGAGCAGCACCCCCGGCGTCTTCGTCGCGGGCGACGCCGGTCGCGGCCAGTCGCTGATCGTCTGGGCCATCGCCGAGGGCCGCGCCGCGGCTTCCGCGGTCGACGCCTACCTGGAGGGCTCGACCGAGCTCCCGTTCCCTGTGAAGCCCACGGATCGCGCCATCTCGATCTGATAGCCTCCCAACCGCTTCCACACACCACCACCACATGCGCCCCGGCGCAGAACTCGGAGCAGTACACACTGATGAGACGCGCGAAAATCGTCGCAACACTCGGCCCGGCAACCTCCAGCTACGACACGATCAGGGCCATCATCGATGCCGGCGTCGACGTCGCGCGGATGAACCTGAGCCACGGCAGCTACGACGTCCACGAGGCGGTGTACCGCAACGTGCGGCAGGCCGCAGAAGACTCGGGCCGTGCCGTCGCCGTGCTGGTCGACCTGCAGGGTCCGAAGATCCGTCTCGGCCGGTTCGAGAACGGGCCGTACGACCTGGCCGAGGGTGACATCTTCAAGATCACCGTCGACGACATCATCGGCAACAAGGAGATCTCCTCGACGACCTACAAGGGTCTGCCGGGCGACGTCACCGCGGGCGACCCGCTGCTGATCGACGACGGCAAGGTCACCCTCCGGGTGCTCGAGACCGACGGCCGCGTCGTCACCACGGTGGTCGAGGTGCCCGGAGCGGTCTCGAACAACAAGGGCATCAACCTGCCCGGTGTCGCCGTGAACGTCCCCGCCATGAGCGAGAAGGACATCGCCGACCTGCGCTGGGGCCTCAAGCTCGGCGCCGACCTGATCGCCCTCTCCTTCGTGCGCAACGCCGAGGATGTGGTGCAGGTGCACGAGATCATGGCCGAGGAGGGCCGGAAGGTCCCCGTCATCGCCAAGATCGAGAAGCCGCAGGCGGTCGAGAACCTCGAGGAGATCATCGACGCCTTCGACGGCATCATGGTCGCCCGCGGCGACCTCGGCGTCGAGCTCCCGCTCGAAGCGGTCCCGATCGTGCAGAAGCGCGCGGTCGAGCTCTCCCGGCGGATGGCGAAGCCCGTCATCGTCGCCACCCAGGTGCTCGAGTCGATGATCTCCAGCCCGCGGCCCACCCGCGCCGAGGCCTCCGACTGCGCCAACGCGGTGCTCGACGGCACGGATGCGGTCATGCTCTCGGGCGAGACCAGCGTCGGCGAGTTCCCGGTGATCACCGTGCAGACCATGGCACGGATCATCGAGTCCACCGAGGAGCACGGCCTCGAGCGGATCCCTCCGCTCGGCACCAAGCCCCGCACCCAGGCCGGCGCGGTCACCCTCGCCGCCGCCGAGGTGGGCGACTTCGTCGAGGCCAAGTTCCTCTGCGTGTTCACCGAGTCCGGCGATTCCGTGCGCCGCATGACCCGCCTGCGTTCGAGCATCCCGATCCTCGGCTTCACGCCGGAGCCCGGCATCCGCAACCGGATGGCGCTGAGCTGGGGCGTGCAGTCCTACCTGGTCGACCGGGTGAAGCACACCGACGAGCTCATGGTGCAGGTGGACGACATCCTGCTGGGGCTCGGCCGCGCCCAGATCGGTGACAAGGTCATCGTCATCTCCGGTTCCCCTCCCGGGGTCGCCGGCACCACGAACGACATGCGCGTGCACGTCATCGGCTCGGCCCACAACCCGTCGGCCCCCGCGGTGATCGACAACTGAGGCACCCGCACGGCGACTGAGCCGTAGCGTCTTCGCGCTACCTCAGGATTCGGCCAGGATTCGATCAAGGTTCGATCGGTTCCTGGCCGATCGCCGTTTCCGGGCGGATCGGCGCTGCTAGATTCCCAACTGCCCGGGGAGCGAACGGCTCGACGGGTCTGTGGAACCTCGACCTGAAAGTGCCGCCCATGCCTCCGAAGAGACTCATCATCCGCCTCGTCGGCGCAGGTGCGGCGATCGCCACGGCCTTCGCCCTGTCCGGCTGCTCCACGATCATGCCGCTCTTCGGCATCCAGCCGACGCCGGGCGCCGCCAACTCCTCGACCACGACCACGACGAGCGAGGAGCCCGCCGCGACCACCGACGCCGGCCTCCAGTTCGCCTCGGTCTTCACCGACATGGGCTCGGTGCACCCGACGGTCGACATCGCGAACAAGCTCCAGCTGAAGCTCGACGTCTGGACCGAGCAGAAGACGCACGACTGGACCCCGATGGCCGACAAGCGGTTCTCCTTCGTCATCGGCGTCTACGACAACACCGTCTCGGCCGAGGCCCCGTTCGACCAGAAGCGGCGCGTGTACATGTCGAACATCTCGGTCACGGCCAAGACCACCACCACCTCCGGCGCGGTTCAGACGGCGTACTCGCTGAACACCGACCCGCTGAAGGTGACCCTCGACCCCGAGGCCCTGCGATCCGATCAGGGCCTCGGTCTCCTCATCACCTCGCCCAAGGGCGGGTTCCAGCTGGAGTCGCAGCAGATCGGCGTGCTGAGCGACGACACCCAGGGCGTGATGCTCGACTTCGCGTTCCAGGTGTCGTACGAGAACAGCCCGCTCTCGAACACGTACACGACGCAGGTCGTGCACCAGTACGTGCCGATCGCCATCTTCTCCGAAGCCGTCGCCGCCGCGAGCACCCCGACCCCGACGGCGACCCCCACCCCCATTCCGGTGGGATAGCACCACAGCAGCAGTACCGGCGAGCCCCGTCCTCCGCACCAGAGGGCGGGGCTTCGTCGTCCTGCCTGTGCGTGGTACCGGTGGTGGGACTCGAACCCACATGCCCTCACGGACAGCGCATTTTGAGTGCGCCGCGTCTGCCATTCCGCCACACCGGCCTGCTACGAGCGAGGTCCAGAATACCGTAGGGTTGAAACGTGACTGACCAAGAACCAACGACAGCAGCGCCCCGCCGTGTAGTGGTGGCGGAGGACGAGTCCCTGATCCGCCTCGACATCGTCGAGATCCTGCGCGACAACGGGTTCGACGTCGTGGGTGAGGCCGGAGACGGCGAGACCGCGGTCGCCCTCGCGACCGAGCTGCGGCCCGACCTCGTGATCATGGACGTCAAGATGCCTCAGCTCGACGGGATCTCCGCGGCCGAGCGCCTCTCGAAGGACCACATCGCCCCCGTCGTGCTGCTCACCGCCTTCAGCCAGAAGGAGCTCGTCGAACGGGCCACCGAGGCCGGCGCGCTCGCCTACGTCGTGAAGCCCTTCACCCCGAACGACCTGCTGCCCGCGATCGAGATCGCCCTCTCGCGCTACGCCCAGATCATCACCCTCGAGACCGAGGTCGCCGACCTCGTCGAGCGCTTCGAGACCCGCAAGCTCGTCGACCGGGCCAAGGGCCTGCTGAACGAGAAGATGGGCCTCACCGAGCCCGAGGCGTTCCGCTGGATCCAGAAGGCCTCGATGGACCGGCGTCTGACCATGCACGACGTCGCCCAGGCGATCATCGAGCAGCTCAGCCCGAAGAAGTAACAGGAGCTCTTCTCCGTCGCCGCTGTTGCGGCCCGGAGCTACTTCTGCTCGAAGACCTGGCCCGGCCGTCGGTCCTTGATGATGTTCGTGATGCGGACCGTCGAGAGCCGGCGGCCGTTCTCGTCGTCGATCTCGATCTGGTGGGTCGCGAGGCTCCGCCCGAGGTGGATCGCCGTGCAGGTGCCGGTCACCCAGCCCTCGGTCGCCGAGCCGGAGTGGCTGGCGTTGATCTCGATGCCCATGGCGACCTTGCCCGGGCCCGCGTGCAGGTTGGCCGCGGTCGAGCCGAGGCTCTCCGCCAGCACGACGTAGGCTCCGCCGTGCACGAGACCGAGGGGCTGCGTGTTGCCCTCGACCGGCATCCGCGCGACCGATCGCTCGGCGCTGAGCTCGAGGAACTGGATGCCCATCCGCTCGGCCAGCGCACCGATCCCGCGGTAGCCGAAGACGGCCATCACGTCGACCGGGAGGACGTCGTCGGGGGTGGGATGCGCATCCGTCATCGTCGTGATCCTGAACTCTGAGGGGGTGTCGGAGGCCGTGTGTAGGCTTGCCGTGTGCCGGACAATCAACAGCCTACCCTCCTCGTCATCGACGGTCATTCGCTCGCATTCCGGGCCTTCTACGCCCTTCCCGTCGACAGTTTCTCGACCCGGGACGGGCAGCACACGAACGCGATCCACGGCTTCATCGCGATGCTCGTCAACCTGCTGAAGGCCGAGAAGCCCACCCATCTCGCCGTCGCGTTCGACATCTCCCGCCACTCGTTCCGCACCCGTGAGTACCCGGAGTACAAGGGCACCCGCGGCGAGACGCCGGCGGAGTTCATCGGCCAGGTCCCGCTCCTGCAAGAGGCGCTTCACGCGCTCGGCATCGTGACGATCGAGAAGGAGGACTACGAGGCCGACGACATCCTCGCCACCCTCGCCAAGAAGGGGGTCGAGGAGGGCTACCGCGTGCTCGTCGTCTCCGGCGACCGGGATGCGATCCAGCTCGTCAACGACGACGTCACGCTGCTCTACCCGTCGCGGCAGGGCGTCTCCGACCTCACCCGCTACGACGGCGCGAAGGTCTTCGAGCGCTACGGCATCCGGCCCGAGCAGTACCCCGAGGTGGCGGCGCTGGTCGGCGAGACCAGCGACAACCTCCCCGGCGTACCCAAGGTCGGCGAGAAGACGGCCGTCAAGTGGCTGAACCAGTACGGCTCGCTCGACGCGATCCTCGAGCACCGCGACGAGATCCCCGGCGTCGTCGGCAACAACCTCCGCGAGCACGCCGAGAACGTCGTCCGCAACCGCAAGCTCAACCGCCTGCTGACCGACGTCGACCTTCCGGTCGGGCCCGCCGACTTGGAGCGCCGGCCCGCCGACGAGCAGCAGATCCGCGACGTCTTCGCGCGTCTGGAGTTCCGCACCCTGCTCGACCGCGTGCTGAAGCTCGAGGGCATCGCGGGCGACTCCGAGGTCGGTCAGGCCGCCGCGGCGGCCGCCGCCGAGAAGGCCGAGAACGCACCGACGCCGGTCACCCTGCTCGACGAGGAGCTGGCGGGCTGGCTGGCCCGCCACGGCTCGACCGGTGAGGCGATCTCGGTCCAGATCGAGACCATCGACGGCTACCCGATCGCGATCGGCCTCGCGACCCAGCACGAGACCGTCTTCCTACCCTGGACGACGGGGAGCCGCGACTACGCCCCGTTCGAGGAGTGGCTGGCCGGCCCGGCGCCGAAGATCTTCTTCGAGGCCAAGCGCCAGGTGAAGGCGCTGCGGAACGCGGGGCTCGCGGTCGACGGCGTCTCGTTCGACCCGGTGATCGCGGCGTGGTTGCTGAAGCCGGATGCGAGTGCCGACCGCTCGCTCGCCCAGCTCGTCGACCGGCATCTGCTCGAGATCCTGCCGACGCCCGACCCCAACCAGCTCGTGCCCGACAGCGACACCGTCGTCGGGCCGGCGGAGGAAGCGTGGTACGCCTTCCGCGTGGCCCGCGCCCTCACTGCCCAGCTCGACGAGCGCACCCTGCGGGTGCTCACCGAGATCGAGATGCCCGTGCTGATGGTGCTGGCCGAGATGGAGCTCACGGGTGTCACCGTCAGCCACGACGAGCTGAGCGCGCTCTCGGCCGAGCTCGGCGAGTCGGCGTCGACCATCGCGACCGAGGCCTTCGGCATCATCGGGCGCGAGGTCAACCTCGGGTCGCCGAAGCAGATCCAGGAGGTGCTCTTCGATCAGCTCGACATGCCGAAGACCCGCGCCACCAAGACCGGGTACTCGACCGACGCGGGGGCCCTCGCCGACCTGCAGGCCTCGAACCCGCATCCGTTCCTCGGTCTGCTGCTCGCGCACCGGGATGCGACGAAGCTGCGTCAGATCATCGAGAGCGTCGACAAGGCGATCGCGCCCGACAAGCGGGTGCACACGACCTACGTGCAGACCGGCTCGTCGACCGGGCGCATCTCGTCGACCGACCCGAACCTGCAGAACATCCCGGTGCGCACCGAGGAGGGCCGCCGCATCCGGCAGGCGTTCCAGGTCGGGGAGGGCTACGAGACACTTCTGACCGCCGACTACTCGCAGATCGAGATGCGCATCATGGCGCACCTCTCGCGCGACCAGGGGCTGATCGACGCCTTCCACTCGGGCGAAGACCTGCACCGGTTCGTCGGCTCGCGCATCTTCTCGGTCGATCCCGAAGACGTGACGCCGAACATGCGCACCAAGGTCAAGGCGATGTCGTACGGCCTGGCCTACGGGCTCAGCGCCTTCGGGCTCTCGAAGCAGCTGCGCATCGAGACGGCCGAGGCCAAGCAGCTGATGAGCGACTACTTCGAGCGCTTCGGCGGCGTGCGCGACTACCTGCGCAACGTGGTCGTGCAGGCGAAGGTCGACGGCTATACCGAGACGATCTTCGGCCGCCGCCGCCCGTTCGCGAACCTCAACAGCACCAACCGCGTGCTGCGCGACAACGATGAGCGGGCCGCGCTGAACGCGCCGATCCAGGGCACGGCGGCCGACATCATCAAGATCGCGATGATCGACATCCTGGCCGACCTGCGCCGGCAGGAGCTGACGTCGAGGCTGCTGCTGCAGGTGCACGACGAGCTCGTGTTCGACGTGGCGCCGGGGGAGTGGGACGCGCTCGAGGCGATCGTCACGACCCGGATGAGCCGGGCCGCCGACCTCTCGGTGCCGCTCGAGGTGCAGGTCGGCCGCGGCCAGAACTGGAACGACGCGGCCCACTGACCCGGTCGCACCCACCCCACTTCGCCGAGAAGTCACTTTTACGTCCAAAACCCATGGGTTAGACGTAAAAGTGACTTCTCGGCGTTTTTAGAGGTCGTCGACGCCGGGGACCGCGGGGCCCGTGGTCCAGCGGAGGAGGGCCGCCACCGCGGCGCCCTCGGGCAGCGCCACCGGTTCGTCGTCCGAGCCGCGCTCCCGCGCGAAGAAGACCCGCGCATCCGTCACCAGGGCGGCCCGCACCAGCCCCAGCCGCGCCGGCACCGAGCCGAGGATGCCCGCGGTCAGCGCCTCTTCGGGCGCCGTCGCCACCCAGGGCGGTCCGTCCAGCGCCAGCACCTCCCGGTCGCCCAGCCGGGACTCGTCGATCAGCAGCGTCTCGACCTGGGCCGAGGCGAGCGCGTGCACGACCCCGCCCACGGTGAGCTCGGCACGGTTGTCGCCGCGGCCCTCGTGTTCGCGCACCAGCTCGGCGACGGCCTCCTCGTCGGCCCGGATGATCGCACCGATCTCCTCGTCGATGAACGCCTCCAGCCGGGAGCGGTCAGCTCCCTCGGCCTCCTGATCCGAGGCCTGCACGCGCACCACGCCCTGCGCCTCGGTGGAGAGCTCGTCGATCAGCAGCTGCCGGGCCCGGATGTCGCCGGTCACCACGATCAGACGCGGCCGGTAGCGCTGCACCAGCGAATCGATCGTGGTCGCGACCTCGGACTGCGTGCGGCGCCAGATCTCCTCGGCGTGGCGCTGGAAGTAGTCCTGCCGCCAGCCGCCCCCGCTCTTGGAGGCGTGGAGGGTGTCGGTGCGCCCCTGCTGCCTCGTCTTCTGGTCCGGCTCCGCCCGGCCGACCCGGCGGAGGGTGATGGTCGCGCCGTCGCGCGCGGTCTCGACCACAAGGTAGTGGAAGGAGTCGGCCGCGTGCTTGAGCAAGGGCACCAGGTCGGGGAGCGGACCATAGGTCACCGACTCCTGGTCGAGCGGCGTCGCGGTGATGAGGTCCTCCACGACGACCTCCCCGTCGCGCACGAGCGCGAAGGCCGTCACGGGGCTCGGCATCCCCTCGGCGCCGGCCAGGACGTCGATCACCGCATCGACGTCCTCCTGCGGAGCCCCGGCCCGACCGAGCATGTCGGCGATGGATCGCCGCCGCTCCTCGGCGGCCTGGGGCGGATCCCCGGTGTCGAGGGAGAGGTCGAAATAGACCGTCGAGTAGTCGCCCGGCTGCCGGTAGACGTCGGCGAGGGCACGGAGAAGAGGGGATGCGGTACTCATGCATCCATTCGGCACTCCTGCACGAGCCGCGGGAGGGGGTTGACACGCGCCGCGCTACTGGAAGTCGCGGGAGCGGGTCTTCGCGCTGAGCACGAGCGGCTCGAAGCGGTCGGCCACGAGGTTGATCACGCCCTCGGCGGTGCACTCCAGGATGCCGCGCACGATCAGGGCCGGAGCCTCCCGCGCGATCCGGCGGTACCGCTTCCAGACCCCGACGCTGCAGATGACGTTCAGGATGCCGGTCTCGTCCTCGATGTTGAGGAAAGTGATGCCGCTGGCCGTCGCCGGACGCTGCCGGTGCGTCACGACCCCGCCCACCTCCACGCGGCGACCGTTCTCGGCGACGGCGAGCTCGGCGAACGACAGCGCCCCGCGCATCCGCAGTTCGTCGCGGGCGTGGGCCAGGGGATGGTCGTCCGGCGAGACCCCGGTGGCCCACAGATCGTAGACGACCTGCTCCTCGGCCGAGAGCATCGGCAGTAGGGGCGGCTGCACCGAGACGAAGGTGCCCGGCAGGTACTCCGCGCGCTCCTGCGCGGCGTTGCCCGCCTCCCAGAGCGCCTCCCGCTTGGTCAGCCCGAACGACTCGAAGGCTCCGGCGGTCGCCAGCGCCTCCAGCTGCGGAGTGGTGAGCCCGACCCGGCGGGCCAGATCGGCCATGTCGAGGAAGGGGCCGTTCTCGTCGCGCTCGGCCACGATCCGGCCCGCCAGGGTGTCGCCGATCGAGGTGACCTCGGCCAGTCCCAGCCGCACGGCCAGGTGCCCGTCACGCCGGTGGGCGGCGGACTCGTCGGGGGCGGAACGGTCGAAGGTCTGCGGCACGGGCGGCGGCTCGTCGAGGCATCCGTCGCGGCCGGTCTCGGCCACCGGATGCGCGGGATCGGCGCCCAGCAGCAGGGGCTCGAGGCCCGAGTCGACCCCCGAGCGCGCGATGTCGGGCCGGCGCACCTCCACGCCGTGCCGCCGCGCATCCGCGGTCAGGGTCTGCGGCGAGTAGAAGCCCATCGGCTGCGCCCGCAGCAGCGCCGCCAGGAACGCCGCCGGGTAGTGCAACTTGAACCACGAGCTCGCGTAGACGAGCAGGGCGAAGCTCGTCGAGTGGCTCTCGGCGAAGCCGAAGTTCGCGAACGACTCGATCCTCCGGTAGATGTCGTCGGCGAGGTCGCCCGTGATCCCGTTGCCGGCCATGCCTTCGTAGAGCGTGGCGCGGAGCGAGGAGATCTTCTCCAGCCCGCGCTTGGAGCCCATCGCCCGCCGCAGCAGATCGGCGTCCTCGCCCGAGCAACCACCCACGGCCATCGCCATCTGCATCAGCTGTTCCTGGAACAGCGGCACGCCGAGGGTGCGCTCGAGCACGGGCTTGAGCTTCGGGTGCATGTAGGTGACCGGCTCGGTGCCGAGCTTGCGACGGATGTAGGGGTGCACGGCGCCGCCCTGGATCGGACCGGGGCGGATGAGCGCGATCTCGACCACCAGGTCGTAGAACTTCCGCGGCTGCAGGCGCGGGAGCGTGCCCATCTGGGCGCGGCTCTCGACCTGGAACACACCGATCGAGTCGGCGCGGCAGAGCATGTCGTAGACGCCCTCCTCCTCCTTCGGGATCGTGTCCAGGCTCCACCGGCGCCCGGTCGACGCCTCGACCAGGTCCATCGTCTGGCTGAGCGCGGTCAGCATCCCGAGCCCGAGCAGGTCGAACTTCACCAGGCCCATCCAGGCGCAGTCGTCCTTGTCCCACTGCAGCACCGTGCGGTCCTCCATTCGGGCGTTCTCGATCGGGCAGACCTCCCCGACCGGGCGGTCGGTGAGCACCATCCCGCCCGAGTGGATGCCGAGGTGCCGCGGGAACTTCAGCACCTCGGTGGCCAGCCCGATCACCTCGGCCGGGATGTCGTGGTCGTCGCTCTCGACCATCGGCCCCCAGCGCTCGATCTGCTTCGACCAGGCGTCCTGCTGCCCGGCGCTGTGCCCGAGGGCCTTGGCCATGTCACGCACCGCGAACTTGGGGCGGTACTGGATCACGTTCGCGACCTGCGCCGCGTTCCGCCTCCCGTACTTGGCGTAGACGTACTGGATCACCTCCTCCCGCCGGTCGGAGTCGAAGTCGACGTCGATGTCCGGCTCCTCGTCGCGCATGCTGGAGAGGAAGCGCTCGAACGGCAGGTCGCGGGCGATCGCGTCGACCGCGGTGATGCCGAGCAGGTAGCAGACCGCCGAGTTGGCCGCAGATCCCCGGCCCTGGCAGAGGATGCCCCGGCTCTTCGCCTCGCGCACGATGTCGTAGACGATCAGGAAGTAGCCCGGGAAGTCCTTCAGCTCGATCACGCCGAGCTCCTTCTCGATCCGCGCCAGGTCGTCGGCACTCGCGTTCGGGTACTTCACCGGCACCGCCTCGAGCACGAGGGAGCGCAACCACGACATCGGCGTGTGCCCCTCGGGCACCGTCTGGCGGGGCAGGCGCGGCTTGGCCATCCGCAGCGGGAACGCCAGTTCACGGGCCACCTCGACGGTGGTCTGGATCGCTCCCGGGTAGCGGGCGAAGCGGCGGGCCATCTCGGCACCCGAGCGCAGGTGGGCGGTGGGGGCGGCGGGCAGCCAGCCGTCGAGCTCGTCGAGGCTCCGCCGGGCGCGCACGGCCGCGATCGCCTGGGAGAGGCGGTGCTGACGCGGGGTCGCGTAATGCACGTTGCCGGTGGCGACCGAGCGCAGGCCGCGGCGCTCGGCGAGGATGTGCAGCACGTCGTTGCGGGTGCTGTCGAGCGGATCGCCGCGGTCGGTGAGCTCGACGAGCACGTTGTCGGCGCCGAACAGGGCGACGAGCCGGTCGATCTCCCGCAGCGCGCCCTCGGCCCCCTCGACCTCGAGCGCCTGCCTGACCTGGCCCTTGCGGCAGCCGGTGAGCACCATCAGCTCGCCCCGGGCCTCAGCGGCGAGCTCGTCGAGGTCGTAGAGCGGGCGGCCCTTCTCGGCCTCGGGGGCGAGCTGGGCCGAGGTGATCGCGCCGGCCAGCCGGTGGTAGCCCTCCTTGCGGCGGGCGAGCAGGAGCAGATGGGAGCCCTCGGGATCGGGCACCCCGTTCTGCGGCTTGCTGAGCTCCAGCGACAGCTCGGCGCCGAAGATCGTGCCGACCTCGTGCTTCTCGGCGGCCTCGGCGAACCGCACCACGCCGTAGAACCCGTCGTGGTCGGTGAGCGCCAGCGCCTCGAGCCTGAGTCTCGCCGCCTCCTCGATCAGGGACTCGGGGGAGGAGGCGCCGTCGAGGAAGCTGAAGTTGGAGTGCGCGTGCAGCTCGGCGTAGGGCACGACCGGCCCGGTCTCGGCCGGCTCGGCGAGACCCTCCGGGTCGTACGGGGCGCGTTTGGCCGACTCTGTGACGCCATCGCCGGGCGGCGGGCCGGGACGGGTACGCCCGGACAGCGCCTGCTCGAGCTCGGACCAGGGGATCGGCGGGTTGTTCCAGCCCATCAGCGGTCACCGCCCGGGCGGGGGTGCGGGTGAGGGGCGGGCAGGATGCGCGGCCGGTCCAGGATGCGCGGGGCGGCAGTGCGCGGCCGGTCGAGGATGCGCGGCTCAGTCATAGCGGGCCTCCGCCCACCAGAGACCCCGGTCGAGCGCGAGCAGCCAGGCCGTGCCGTCGGCGTCGACGATCTGCACCCGGTCGAACCGCCGAGCTGACCGTGCATCCCACCAGCGTTCCTCGGCGGGCCAGGGACCGGCCCAGGCGCGGAGGGCGCGCAGATCGCGATCGGAGAGCGTCTCGGAGAAGCGATCGGGGTCGCCCAGGAGTTCGCCCCGCTCGCCCAGGTCGACGAGGTCGCCGCCCGCGGTCACGAGCAGCACCGGCCGGCGGATCTCGAACACCGTCGTCGGCAGGGGCGGCGGCAGGCTCCCAGGCCACGGGGCGGCCGCCGCGGACGCCTTCACGGCCGCCGTAGCCGTCGCCTTCGTTGGCGTGGCTTTCCCCGTCGCCTTCGCTGCCGTCTTCGCTATCGCGGCCGCCCCCGACCCCGCCGCGGCCCGATCCCCCCAGGGCACCAGCACCTGGCGTTCGCGCGGCGACCGCCCTCCGCCGATGGAGGCGGTCAGCACCCCCTCGTGACCGACGATGCTCTGCACGCGGGCGAGTCCGTGGTGGATGCGCTCATCCGATCCGCTTCCCCACAACCCCGTCTCGTGGGCCGAGCTGTCGTCGACCGTCTCCGCGATCAGCCGCACCCGCTCGACCGGGGCCGAGAGCGCGCTCTCGATCGTGCTGCCGCCCTGCAGCTGCCAGCGCACCCGGTCGACCACGTCACCCGAGCTGAACCAGCGCGGATGCAGCCAGCTGCGCTCGCGCACCTCGCCCCGTTCGGTGCGGATCTCCACCACCAGCTCGGTGCAGACCAGCCGCGCGGCCATCAGCTCGTCCACGAACCGGTCGGCCGCGGCCCGGAGGCTGAACACGATCTGGTCGATGCGCTCCAGCGGCGGCTCGAAGGCGTTGAGGCTCTCCTTGACCTGGGGCGGGATGCGCGGCACAACCCGCTGCGGGTCGGCCCCGCCCGCCCGGGTGTGCGCCCGCGCGCCGGCCTCGCCGAACCGCGAACGCACGTCCTCGGCGGGCAGCGCCGCGAAGTCGCCGAGGGTGCGGATGCCGAGCCGCCAGAGCAGCAGGGCGAGCTCCTCCTCCTGCAGCAGCTCCAGCGGGAGGCCGGAGAGGAACTCGGCCGATCGCCCCTCGGGCACGATCCGGATGAGGTCGACCCCGGGAAGCCGGGCCGCTTGGTCGGCCGCGAACAGGCCGTCGGCCACGCCGACCCGCGCATCCGTCACGCCGAGCTCGGCGAAGCGCTCGAGGAAGGCCAGGGCAGCGGAGTGCTCGTCGCCGTAGAAGCGCGCGGGGCCCCGGGCTCGGAGGGCGCAGCTGCCGGCGCGCATCACCTGCACGTTCGGGCTCATCTCCTCCAGCGCCGAGATGAGCGGTTCGAAGGCACGGTTGACCTGCACGGGATCGTGCTCGAAGTCCCGCAGCTGCGGACAGCGAGCCTGAGCCTCGCGGATCCGCAGCCCACGGCGCACCCCTGCGGCACGCGCCGACTGGGAGCAGGCGTAGACCAGGCCCTTCTCGATCACCGCGATCGGTGCATCCGGTGTCAGCCCCTCGGCGGCGGCCGTGGCGAGCACCGGCCAGTCAGGGCACCACACCACCATGGTGCGGGTCGCCGGGCCCGGGGCGACCGCGCCGCTCCTGCTGCCGCCGGCCCTCATCCCGCCACCCCCTGGAGGAGCCGCTGACGGGTGCCGGAGCGCTCGTGGCGGCGCGCGTCGATCGACTCGTCGACGCCCGTGCCGGTGCCGGCGCCGGCACCTGCGCCGGTGCCGCCCGCGTTCGCGCCGCCCGTGCCCATGCCCGCGCCGCCGCCCATCCCGGCACCGCCGCCCGCGAGCTCGACCACCGGCCGGAACGCCTCCGACCCGTCCGGCAGCCACAGCCGCCCGCGCCGGGGCCGGCCCGATCCCGCCCGCGCCGTCACCGACACGGTCGCCTGCCGCCCGGCGAGGTAGCCGTGCCCGGATCCGATGCCCGCCCACGAGCTCTCGGTCACCCGCAGCGTCGCCTCGCTCTGCGGCCAGTCGCCAAGGACGATCAGGGTGGCGTCACGCTGCCGGATGCGCGCCTGCAGCCGGGCGACCGCCCCGTCCGAGACCCGGCCGGGCACCCGGGTGACCACCACGCCCACCACGTCGGCCATCGCCGCCGTGACGCTCAGCCATTCCTCGCCCGGATGCGGCACCAGGGCCAGCCGGTCGAGATCGATGCCGAAGCGCGACGCCGCCTCGATGCCGAAATCGGGCAGGCCGACGACCCCGCACCAGACGCCGTCGGCCGAGGGCCCGGCCATCAGCGCCATCAGCAGGGCGGTCGAGCTCTCGACCGAGTACGCCGAGCCGGCCCGCAGCGTCCCACCCGGCAACAGGGGCGCCAGAGCCGGATGCGTGCGGATCGCCCGGGTGTCGAGTTTGGTGGCCTGCATGGCCTGGATGCGGGACTGCAGCGCACGGATCTCCTCCGCCGCGGAGGCGGCGGGGGAGAGGCTGAGCGCGGCATCCGTCATGCCCTCATGTTCGAACACATGTTCGAATAAGTCAACCGGGCGGAACGCTCCGTGGGCGATGTCGGAGCCGTGCTCTAGGGTCGAAGAATGAGCGTAATCCCACCCGCTGACAGCCCTCGTCCGCAGACCCCGATCGACCTCGTCGCCGAGCGCTGGGTCGACACCCTGGTCGAGCTCGAGCCGGTGATCGGCACCTACATCGGCCGCACCGAGGTGGGCGGCCGTTTCGGCGATCTCTCGCCCGAGGGGCACGAGCGCTACACCGCCGCGGTCTCCGGCGTGCTGGTCGAGCTGGCCGCCACCGAGCCGCGCGACGAGGTCGACGAGGTCACCAGAACCGACCTCACGAACGAGCTCGGCCTCACCCTCGCGAGCGCCGAGGCCCGGCTGCACCTGCGCGACCTGAACGTGATCGACTCGCCCAGCCAGCACATCCGCGAGGTCTTCGACCTCATGCCCACCGCGACCGTCGACGACTGGGAGACCGTCGCCACGCGACTCGGTGCGGTGCAGGAGGCCCTCGACGGCTACATCCTCACCCTGCGCGAGGGCATCCGCGAGGGTGTCACCCCGGCCCGCCGCCAGGTCGCCGAGGTGCTCGAGCAGGCGCGCAAGAACGCCGGGCCCGAGAGCTTCTTCGCCGAGTTCGCCGCCGGGGCCCAGACCACCGGCGACGGCGGCGAGACCGGTGAGCTGCCCTCCACCCTCCGGCGCGAGCTCGAGCGCGGCGCCGGCGAGGCCGCCGAGGCCTACTCGCGCTTCGCCCGCTTCCTGGCCGACGAGCTGGCTCCCGCCGCGACGGAGGAGGATGCGGTTGGCCGCGAGATCTACGCCCTCCAGTCGCGCCGCTTCCTCGGCGCCACGATCGACCTCGACGAGACCTACGAGTGGGGCATCGACGAGCTGAGCCGCATGGTGCGCGAGCAGGAGACGATCGCCGAGGAGATCCTGCCCGGCGCCACGGTCGAGGAGGCCATCGCCTTCCTCGACGGCGACCCGAAGCGCAAGCTGCACGGCACCGACGCCCTGAAGGCGTGGATGCAGGAGACCAGCGACCGGGCGATCGCCGAGCTCGGCGCCACCCACTTCGACATCCCGGAGGAGATCCGCGCGCTCGAGTGCATGATCGCCCCCACCCACGAGGGCGGCATCTACTACACCGGCCCCACCGACGACTTCTCGCGCCCTGGCCGCATGTGGTGGTCGGTGCCCGACGGGGTGACCGAGTTCGACACCTGGCGCGAGCTCACGACCGTCTACCACGAGGGCGTCCCCGGCCACCATCTGCAGATCGGTCAGGCCGTCTACAACCGCGGCACCCTCAACACCTGGCGTCGTCAGCTCGCCGGCACGAGCGGTCACGCCGAGGGCTGGGCGCTCTACGCCGAGCGTCTGATGGAGGAGCTGGGCTACCTCGACGACCCGGCCGACCGCCTCGGCATGCTCGACGGGCAGCGGATGCGCGCGGCCCGCGTCGTGCTCGACATCGGCGTGCACCTCAAGAAGCCCCGCCTCGACGGCCAGGGGGTGTGGGATGCGGAGTACGCGCTCGAATTCATGCGCCGCAACGTGAACATGGATGACGCGTTCATCCGATTCGAGGTCAACCGCTACCTCGGCTGGCCGGGCCAGGCACCCTCGTACAAGGTCGGCCAGCGCATCTGGGAGGAGATCCGCGACACCCTCCGCGACCGCGAGCAGCAGGCCTTCTCGTCGAAGGAGTTCCACCGCCGCGCGCTCGACCTCGGCGGCGTAGGGCTCGACACCCTCCGCGCGGTGATGCTCGCGTGAAGCAGCCCGCGCGTTCTCCCTACGAACTCACCGCCGGGTCGGCGCTGGACGACCTGCATCCGGTACTGCGGCGCTACCTCGGCGCGATCCCGGCCGGCCACCGCGGCTACGGCTCGGGCGTCTTCGAGGCCGCGGGCACGCCCCGGCGCTGGCTTCGGCCTCTGGTCGCGCTCGTCTCGTCGTGGACGGGGTTGTTCCCGGTCTGGGAGACGAACGTCCCCTTCACCGTCGTGAACGCCCCGATGACCGACCGCGAGGGCCGCACGGCCGTGGTCGCGGTGCGCCGCTTCCACTTCTCTCGCGGGGTGCAGACGATGGTCGACGCCATCACCGCCGAGAACCCGGGCCGCGACGGGCTCACCGACCACCTGGGGCTCGACCGCCGCTTCCGCATCCGGTTGCGGAGCACCGTGCTCCGCGGCGAGCTGCACCTCGACTCGACCGCGGTCGAGGTGCGGATCGGGCGTCAGCACTTCCGGCTGCCCGGCGCTCTGGCACCGCGCCTCGCGCTGGTCGAGCGGTACGACGACGCCGCGCGCGGCGGAGAGGGCGCCCAGCGGGTGACCGTCACGGTCGTGGCGCCCGTCGTCGGCCTGCTCTACCAGTACACCGGCGCCTTCACCTACGAGGTGCGGCCGGAGGTCGTGGATGCGGCTGATGCGGCACCCGAGGGCGTGGAGCCGCGAGACGCGTCGACCACGAGGCCGGCCGAGTGAGCGGGCCGACGGGGGAGCGCATCGTCCTCGCCGGCGCCAGCGGTTTCATCGGCTCGCGGATCGCCGAGGCCTTCCGCTCCAACGGCGCGCAGGTCTCGCTGATCGGCCGTTCCGGCCCTGATGCACGCTGGGGCGACACCGACGCGATCACCCGGCTGATCGACGGCGCCGACCTCCTGGTGAACCTCGCCGGCAAGAGCGTGAACTGCCGATACACCCCCGAGAACCGCGCCGAGATCTTCCGCTCGCGGGTCGACACCACGCGCGAACTGCACGCCGCCGTCCGCCGGGCCGAGAGCCCGCCGCCGCTCTGGCTCAACTCCTCCACGGCCACGATCTACCGGCACGCCGACGACCGGCCGATGACGGAGGCTGCCGGCGAGCTCGGCGAGGGTTTCTCGGTCGAGGTGGCGACGGCGTGGGAAGAGGAATTCTTCCGCGGCTACCTCCCGGGCACCCGCCGGGCGGCACTCCGAATGGCGATCGTGCTGGGCGACGGCAGTGCTCTCGCGCCGATCCGGGCTCTCGCCCGCGCGGGCCTGGGCGGTCCGCAGTTCGACGGGCACTGGCCTGCGACCCGTGCCCGGCTCGCCGCGGGCACCTACCACCGCTACCGCGCCGGCTCCCGGGGAGGGCGGCAGCGCTTCAGCTGGGTGCACCTCGACGACGTGGTCGGCGTCATCCGCTTCCTCCGCGAGCATCCCGAGCTCGACGGCCCGATCAACGTCTCGGCACCCCACCCCACCGACAACCGCACCTTCATGGCCTCGGTGCGCCGGGCCGTCGGGGCGCGCGTCGGGCTGCCCACCTGGCGCTGGATGCTCGAGGTCGGCTCGGCCGCGATCCGCACCGAGACCGAGCTGGTACTGAAGAGCCGCTGGGTGCTGCCCGAACGCCTCGAGGCCGCCGGCTACGCCTTCCGCTTCCGCGACCACGAGGCCGCCCTCGCCGACATCGTCCGCCGCTGACCCGGATGCCTCCGGCCCGCCCGGGGAATGCTGAAAGCGGTCTCGATGTTGAGGGAAACAGCGCTGAAAGCACGGCTTGCCGTCTGCCCAGCGCGCTAGCTAGACTAGAGCGTCACTCTTGTGACTTCCATCCGCCTGCCAGTCGCGGAAAACACATGAATGCACCACCCGCGGCCGGCCCGAACTATGTCCACAACGGAGCAACCACTACATGACAATCGCAACGACCGAAAAGGCAACCAAGCAGGTCGCCATCAATGACATCGGATCTGCTGAAGACTTCCTCGCCGCGGTCGAAAAGACTCTGAAATTCTTCAACGACGGAGACCTCATCGAGGGCATCGTCGTGAAGATCGACCGCGACGAGGTCCTCCTCGACGTCGGTTACAAGACGGAGGGCGTCATCCCTTCGCGTGAACTTTCCATCAAGCACGATGTCGACCCGACCGAGGTCGTCCAGGTCGGCGACAGCGTCGAGGCCCTCGTCCTCCAGAAGGAAGACAAAGAAGGCCGCCTCATCCTGTCGAAGAAGCGCGCTCAGTACGAGCGTGCGTGGGGCGACGTCGAGAAGATCAAGGACGCTGACGGCGTCGTGACCGGTTCGGTCATCGAGGTCGTCAAGGGCGGCCTGATCGTCGACATCGGACTCCGTGGCTTCCTCCCGGCTTCGCTGATCGAGCTCCGCCGTGTCCGCGACCTGACCCCGTACCTGGGCCAGGAGATCGAGGCCAAGATCCTCGAGCTCGACAAGAACCGCAACAACGTGGTCCTGTCGCGTCGCGCGCTGCTGGAGCAGACCCAGTCCGAGAGCCGCACCACCTTCCTCAACAACCTCCAGAAGGGGCAGGTCCGCAAGGGCGTCGTCTCGTCGATCGTCAACTTCGGTGCGTTCGTCGACCTGGGCGGCGTCGACGGTCTGGTCCACGTCTCCGAGCTCTCCTGGAAGCACATCGAGCACGCCTCCGAGGTCGTCGAGGTGGGCCAGGAGGTCACCGTCGAGATCCTCGAGGTCGACCTCGACCGCGAGCGCGTGTCGCTCTCGCTCAAGGCCACCCAGGAAGACCCGTGGCAGGTGTTCGCCCGTACCCACGCCATCGGCCAGGTCGCGCCCGGAAAGGTCACCAAGCTGGTGCCGTTCGGTGCGTTCGTCCGCGTCGCCGAGGGCATCGAGGGTCTGGTGCACATCTCCGAGCTCTCCGGCAAGCACGTCGAGCTCGCCGAGCAGGTCGTGTCGGTCGGCGACGAGGTCTTCGTCAAGGTCATCGACATCGACCTCGAGCGTCGCCGCATCAGCCTCTCGCTGAAGCAGGCGAACGAGGGCGTCGACCCCGAGGGCACCGAGTTCGACCCGGCGCTCTACGGCATGCTCACCGAGTACGACGACCAGGGCAACTACAAGTTCCCCGAGGGCTTCGACCCGGAGACGAACGAGTGGAAGGAAGGCTTCGACACGCAGCGCGAGGCATGGGAGCAGCAGTACGCTGAGGCCCAGGCTCGCTGGGAGGCCCACAAGAAGCAGGTCGCCACGTCGGCCGAGGTTGCCGCCGCCAGCGACATCCCTGCCGGTTCGTCCTCGTTCTCGAGCGAGTCGGCCGGCGCGGGTACCCTCGCCGACGACGAGACCCTCGCCGCACTGCGCGAGAAGCTCAGCTCGAACAACTAGTCCGTTCTGCAGCACAGCACCACAGGAAGGCCGTCCCCTCGGGGGCGGCCTTCCGCTGTTCCCGGGGGAGGAACAACGGGGAGACGCTCCGCCGGCAGCTCGTCGCGGCGCGCGGCCACTGGCGCCGTCCCCGCCCCGGCTAGCATGGGCACGTGTTCGTCATCGCAGTCACCGGCGGAATCGGCGCCGGCAAGTCCACGGTCGCCCGACGCCTCCGCGAGCTCGGAGCCGTCGTGGCCGACGCCGACCAGCTCGCCCGTGAGGCCGTCGAACCCGGCACGCCGGGCCTCGCCGCGATCGCCGAGCGCTTCGGCCCCTCGGTCATCGCCGCCGACGGCAGCCTCGACCGCCCCGCCCTCGGGGCCGTCGTCTTCGCCGACGAAGCTGCCCGGCGCGATCTGAACGCGATCACGCATCCGGCCGTCCACGACCTGACGGTGCAGCGCATCCGCGAGGCCGGCGAGGCGGATGCGCACGCCGTGTTCGTCTACGACGTCCCGCTGCTCGTCGAGTCGGGCGGGCGCCGAGGCGGCCTGTTCGAGTACGTGATCGTGGTCGAGGCGCCCGAAGAACAGCGGCTCGAGCGTCTGATGACCCTGCGCGGCATGTCCCGCGAGGAGGCCGAACGGCGGATCGCCTCCCAGGCGACGGACGAGGAGCGCCGCGCCCTGGCCGACGTCGTCATCGACGCGAGCGGCACGGTCGAGGAGACCATCCGGCAGACCGACGCGGTCTGGCCGACGCTGGTCGAGCAGGCGATCGCATCCCGATGACCGCCATCGACCTCAACGCCGACCTCGGCGAGTCCTACGGCGCCTGGACGCTCGGCGACGACCGCGCCCTGCTCGAGGTGGTGTCGAGCGCGAACGTGGCGTGCGGGTTCCACGCCGGCGACCCCAGCATCCTGCTCGAGACCGCGCGGCAGGCGACGGCGCACCGCGTGGCGATCGGCGCCCAGGTCTCCTACCCCGATCTGCGCGGCTTCGGCCGGCGCGATCTCGACCTTCCCGCCGACGACCTGATGGCCGACGTGGTCTACCAGCTCGGCGCTCTGCAGGGCATCGCGACCGCGGCGGGTACCCGGGTCGGCTACGTGAAGCCGCACGGCGCGCTCTACAACCGGATCGTGCACGACGAGCACCAGGCGGCCGCGGTCGTCGCCGCGGTCGTCGCCGTGGATCCGGCGCTCGCGCTCGTGGGGCTGCCCGACTCCGAGGTGGGGCGGATCGCCGAGGCGGAGGGGCTGCGCTTCGTGCCCGAGGCCTTCGCCGACCGCGCCTACCGCCCCGACGGCACCCTGGTGTCGCGCCGCGAACCAGGCGCCGTGCTCCACGACCCCGCCGAGATCGCCGAGCGGATGCGCCGCCTGGCGACCGAGGGCGTCGTCACCGCGATCGACGGCAGCGAGCTGGCCCTCTCGGCCGAGACGATCTGCGTGCACGGCGACACCCCGGGCGCGGTCGGCATCGCGCGAGCGGTGCGGGCGACGCTCGAGGCGGCAGGACTCACGATCACCCCGTTCTCGGGTCGTTGAGCCTGGGCCCGGGAGCGACGCGGTGGGGGCCGAGTGGGGATCGCCGACGTCGGGCACGGTGCCGGCGGCCGACCTTGAGCTCCGCCTGCTGCCGATGGGGGAGTCGGCACTGCTGATCGAGCTGACGGATGCGCGCCGGGTCGTTCCGCTGTACGCGCGGCTCCGAGCGGCCGCGCCCGCGTGGGTGATGGAGCTCGTGCCCGCCGCGAAGACGATCCTGGTGGTGTTCGACGCCAGGCGGGTGGGCCGCGCGGCGGTGGGGCACTGGGTCGTCGACCAAGCCGCTCGGGATGCGCCGGCTGCGCCGATCGCGGACGCGGATCCGGTGACGGTCGAGCTGGCGCTGCGATACAACGGGCCCGACCTCGACGAGGTGGCCTCGTCGACCGGGCTCGGCGTCGAGGAGGTCATCCGGGCGCACACCGCGGCCGTCTGGGTCTCGGCGTTCATCGGCTTCGCGCCCGGATTCGCCTACCTCGAGCCCGAGGACGTGCTCGGCGGAAGCGGGGCTCGGGACGTGCCTCGGCTCGACGTCCCTCGCCGTGCGGTACCCCGCACCGCCGTCCCGGCCGGATCGGTCGCCCTCGCTGCCGGGTACTGCGGCATCTACCCCCGGGAGTCGCCCGGCGGCTGGCAGCTCATCGGGAGCACGGAGGCGGTGCTCTGGGATCCGTCCCGCGCGCATCCGGCCCTCCTCGCCCCCGGCACCCGCGTGAGGTTCGTCCGTGACGAATGAGTCCGTGATGAGTGGGCAGGAGAGGCGGGATGCCCCGGCACTCCCGATCTCCCCGGCACTCTGGATCGAGGCGACCGGGCCGCTCGCCCTGCTGCAGGATGCCGGCCGCCCCGGCTCGGCGCAGCTCGGCGTGCCCGCATCCGGAGCCGCCGACCGAAGCGCTTACGCAGCAGCCAACCGCCTGGTGGGCAACCGTGCGGGCGCCGCCTGCATCGAGACGGTCTTCGGCGGCCTGGTCGTCCGGGCCCTCCGCGCGGTGTTCGTCGCGGTGGCCGGGCCGCCCGCCGAACTCGTCGTGACCGGGGCCGACGGGAGGACGCGGGTCGTGCATCCGGTGGGCTACTCGTTCCTGCTCGACGCCGGCGAGACCGTGACCGTCGGCGTGCCCGAGCGGGGGCTCCGGCACTACCTCGCCATGCGCGGAGGGATCGAGGCCGAGCGCGTGCTGGGCTCGCGAGCGAGCGACGTGCTGAGCGGTCTGGGTCCGGTGCCACTCGAGGCGGGCGCGGTGCTCGCGACCGCGGGGGAGCAGGAGGGGTGGCCGGCGGCCGATCACCTCGTGCCGGCACCGGTCAGGTCCGAGGCGGACGGACCAATCGTGCTGGATGTCAGTGCGGGACCGCGGGCCGACTGGTTCGGCGAACCGGGGTTGCGTTCCCTGCGCGACACGATCTGGACCGTGAGCCCCGAGTCCAACCGCGTCGGCGTCAGGCTGACGGGAGAGCACCCGATCGTCCGGCTGCCCGGACGCCGCGACGACGAGCTCCCCTCGGAGGGGATGGTGGCGGGTGCCGTCCAGGTGCCGCCGAGCGGGTTTCCGGTGCTGTTCCTCCGCGACCATCCGGTGACCGGGGGCTACCCCGTGATCGCGGTGCTCACCGAGGCGTCGGTCGACGCGCTCGCCCAGCTGCGGCCGGGGGAGCCGGTCAGGATGCGCATCCGGCTCTAGCCGAAGAGCATCGCCGCTTCCTCGTAGCGGTGCTGCGGCACGGTCTTGAGCTTGCCGAGCGCGTCGCCGAAGTTGACCGTGACGATGTCGGTGCCGCGGAGCGCGACCATCTCGCCCCAGGCGTTCTCCTCGACGATGTCCGAGGCCGCCATCCCGAGCCGGGTCGCGAGCACGCGGTCGTAGGCCGTCGGCACGCCGCCGCGCTGGATGTGGCCGAGCGTGGTGGCGCGGGTCTCGATGCCCGTGAGCTCCTCGATCATCGGGGCGAGCCGCTCACCGATGCCGCCGAGGCGGGGGCGGCCGAAGGCGTCGAGTCCGCGCTCGGAGTGGGCGTCGTCGGCGTGGTCGGGCGTGAAGCCCTCGGCCACGACCACCAGCGGTGCGCGACCGCGACCGGCGGCGCTCCGCACCCACTCGGCGACCTGCTCCATGCTGGTCTTCTGCTCCGGGATGAGGATGGCGTGCGCCCCCGCGGCCATGCCGGAGTGCAGCGCGATCCAGCCCACGTGGCGGCCCATCACCTCGGCGACCATGCAGCGGCTGTGCGAGTCGCCCGTGGTGCGGAGCCGGTCCATCGCCTCGGTCGCGATCTCGACGGCGGTGTCGAAGCCGAAGGTGTAGTCGGTGGCGTCGAGGTCGTTGTCGACGGTCTTGGGCACGCCCACGATCTTGAGCCCGGCATCCGTCAGCCGCTTCGCCGCGGCCAGGGTGCCTTCGCCGCCGATCGCCATGATGGCGTCGATGCCGAGGTCGTCGAGGGTCTGCTGGATGCGCTCGGGGCCGCCGTTGCCCTCGAAGGGGTTCGTGCGGGAGGTGCCGAGGATGGTGCCGCCCTGCTTGGCGATGCCGCGCACGTCGCTGCGCTCGAGGGGGCGGATGTCGCCGGCGACGACACCGCGCCAGCCGTCCTTGAAACCGACGAACTCCTGGCCGTGGATCTCCGTGCCCTTCAGCACGGCGCCGCGGATGACGGCGTTCAGGCCGGGGCAGTCGCCGCCGGAGGTGAGGATTCCGATTCTCATGATGCCTGCCTCGATGTGGTGGTGGTGAGGTGAGGGACGCTCGGCATGACGCTCTGAGCGAGCACCGGCCCGGGTGTCGGTGGCTCTCCCTAAACTTATTGCATGGAACCCACCCGCTCTGTCCACCCCTTCGAGGTCGTCAGCGAATACACCCCGAGTGGCGACCAGCCCGCCGCGATCGCCGAGCTGGCGGGCCGCATCAACGCCGGTGAGACGGATGTCGTGCTGCTCGGTGCGACCGGTACGGGTAAGTCGGCCACCACGGCGTGGCTGATCGAGCAGGTGCAGCGTCCCACCCTGGTCCTCGCGCACAACAAGACCCTGGCCGCCCAGCTGGCGAACGAGTTCCGCGAGCTGATGCCCAACAACGCGGTCGAGTACTTCGTCTCGTACTACGACTACTACCAGCCCGAGGCCTACGTGCCGCAGACCGACACCTTCATCGAGAAGGACTCGTCGGTCAACGCCGAGGTCGAGCGTCTCCGGCACTCCACCACGAACTCGCTGCTCAGCCGGCGCGACGTCGTCGTGGTCTCCACCGTCTCCTGCATCTACGGCCTGGGTACGCCCGAGCAGTACCTCAACGCGATGATGGCGCTGCAGGTCGGTCAGCACATCGACCGCGACTGGCTGATCCGGCGCTTCGTGTCGATGCAGTACCAACGCAACGACGTCGACTTCTCGCGCGGCAACTTCCGGGTGCGCGGCGACACCATCGAGATCATCCCGATGTACGAAGAGCTGGCCATCCGCATCGAGATGTTCGGCGACGAGATCGAGGGGCTCTACAGCCTGCATCCGCTCACCGGCGACATCGTGAAGAAGCTCGACAGCGTCTCGGTGTTCCCCGGTTCGCACTACGTGGCCGACACGAACGTGATGCACCGCGCGATCGAGACCATCCAGACCGAGCTGCACGACCGGCTGACCGAGCTCGAGCGCGAGGGCAAGCTCCTCGAGGCCCAGCGGTTGCGGATGCGGACGACCTTCGACCTCGAGATGATGCAGCAGATCGGCTTCTGCTCGGGTATCGAGAACTACTCGCGACACATCGACGCCCGTGCGCCCGGCGAGGCACCGCACTGCCTGCTCGACTACTTCCCGGACGACTTCCTCGTCGTGATCGACGAGTCGCACGTCACCGTTCCGCAGATCGGCGCGATGTACGAGGGCGACTCGTCTCGCAAGCGCACGCTCGTCGACCACGGGTTCCGGCTGCCGAGCGCGCTCGACAACCGGCCGTTGAAGTGGAACGAGTTCAAGGAGCGGGTCGGCCAGACGGTCTACCTCTCGGCGACCCCCGGTCGCTACGAGATGGGCATCGCCGACGGCGTGGTCGAGCAGATCATCCGCCCGACCGGCCTGATCGACCCGGCGCTGATCGTGAAGCCCTCGAAGGGCCAGATCGACGACCTGCTGGAAGAGATCCGCATCCGCGCCGACCGTGACGAGCGCGTGCTCGTCACGACCCTGACCAAGAAGATGGCCGAAGAGCTCACCGACTTCCTCACGGAGGCCGGGGTGCGGGTGCGCTACCTGCACTCGGATGTCGACACGCTGCGACGGGTCGAGCTCCTGACCGAGCTGCGCGCCGGCGTCTACGACGTGCTGGTCGGCATCAACCTGCTGCGAGAAGGCCTCGACCTGCCGGAGGTCTCGCTGGTGGCGATCCTCGACGCCGACAAGGAGGGCTTCCTCCGGTCGTCGACCTCGCTCATCCAGACCATCGGCCGTGCCGCTAGAAATGTCTCGGGCGAGGTGCACATGTACGCCGACAAGATGACCGACTCGATGCGTCTGGCGATCGACGAGACCGACCGGCGCCGCGAGAAGCAGGTGGCGTACAACACGCTTCACGGCATCGACCCGCAGCCGCTCCGCAAGAAGATCGCCGACATCACCGAGGCCCTGGCCCGGGAGGGTGCCGACACGGCCGACCTGCTGCGCGAGCGCTCCGGCCGGGGCAAGAAGAGCCCGACCCCGAACCTCCGCCGCGAGGGCATCGCCGCTCAGGGCGCGAACGACCTCGAGTCGATCATCGCCGACTTGAACGGGCAGATGCTGGAGGCCGCCGCCGAGCTCAAGTTCGAGCTGGCCGGGCGCCTGCGCGACGAGGTCTCCGAGCTCAAGCGCGAACTCCGCCAGATGGAGAAGGCCGGCCACATCAGCTAGGCCCAGGCGTTGCCGAGCAGCGGTGCCATCAGGAAGCCGAACGCGACCAGGTCGAACAGGGCGAGCGCCCCGCCGATCACCGCTACAGGCACCGGCCGGCCCGTCCGGTCTACGCGGGTCGCGGCGATGACGCCGGAGACCGCCGCGAGGGTGCCGAGGAGCGCGCCTGCCGGCGCGAACAGCGGGGCGAGCCAGAGGGAGACGACGAGGGGCCATTCGAGCGGAGAGAACATCCATCCGACGCCCCCACCGACGCCGGAGGTCGTCGCGACGACCGCCACGACGACGACGATGCTCAAACCGGTCGTCGCCGCTGCCGACCCGACAGACACGATCAGGAGGACAGGCGGGCGGACGGGCATACTGAGATTCTGTCACATATGCCCATGAGTCTCGCCAGGCGGCCGTGCAGGTCTCGGTGGGATGCCGGTGGGGATGCCGCCCAGAGCGTAATCGGGGGGCAGTGTCGGTGGGTCGACATAGACTTTCGAGGTGTCGATTTCGAGCGTAGATTCCTTTGATTCCCTGGCCCCCAGCGTGCACGATCCGCTGAGCGCACTGCGTCATGGCAGCAGCGGGAAGCTGAGCGTCCACGGTGCCCGGGTGCACAACCTGCGCGACGTCGACATCGAGATCCCGCGCGACTCGATGGTCGTGTTCACGGGCCTCTCCGGGTCGGGCAAGTCGAGCCTCGCGTTCGACACGATCTTCGCCGAGGGCCAGCGTCGCTACGTCGAGAGCCTGTCCGCGTACGCGCGCCAGTTCCTCGGCCAGGTCGACCGCCCCGACGTCGACTTCATCGAGGGCCTGAGCCCGGCGGTGTCGATCGACCAGAAGTCGACGAACCGCAACCCGCGCTCGACGGTCGGCACGATCACCGAGATCTACGACTACATGCGCCTGCTCTGGGCGCGCATCGGCATCGCGCACTGTCCCATCTGCGGTGAGCGCATCTCGGCGCAGACCGTGCAGCAGATCGCCGACCAGCTCATGGAGCTCGAGCCCCGCATCCGCTACCAGATCCTCAGCCCGGTCGTCTCGCAGAAGAAGGGCGAGTTCGTCGACCTCTTCAAAGAGCTGTCGGCCAGCGGCTACTCGCGCGCGATCGTCGACGGCGAGATGATCCAGCTCACCGAGCCGCCGAAGCTCAAGAAGCAGTTCAAGCACGACATCTCGGTCGTGGTCGACCGTCTGGTCGCCGGGCCCGAGATCCTCGGCCGGCTCACCGACTCGCTCGAGACGGCGCTCCGGCTCACCGACGGTCTGGTGCAGATCAACTACGTCGACGAGAACGGGCCGGATGCGTGGCAGACCTTCTCCGAGAAGCTCAGCTGCCCGAACCAACACCCGATCCAGCTGACCGAGATCGAGCCGCGCACCTTCTCGTTCAACGCACCGTTCGGCGCCTGCCCCGAGTGCTCCGGCCTCGGCACCCGCATGTCGGTCGACCAGGATCTGCTGCTCGGCGACGAGGACCTCAGCATCAACGACGGCGTCATCATCCCCTGGACCACGCAGGGCAAGGGCCTCTTCCAGTACTACGAGAAGCTGCTCGACGGCCTCGCCCGCGACCTCTCCTTCTCGCTCGACACGCCGTGGAAGAAGTTGAAGCCCGATGTGCAGGAGGCGATCCTGCGCGGCAACAACTTCGAGGTGAAGGTGAAGTGGAAGAACCGGTACGGCCGTGAGATGAGCTACACCTCCGGCTTCGAGGGTGTGATGCCCTACATCGAGCGCCAGTTCCTCCAGGCCGAGTCCGACTCCCAGCGTCAGCGCTGGGGCGAGTACCTCCGGGAGGTTCCCTGCCCGGTCTGCGACGGAAAGCGGCTGAAGCCCGAGGTCCTCGCGGTGACGGTCAACGAGCTGAGCATCGCCGACGTCGCCGAACTCAGTCTGAGCGACGCCCAGCAGTTCATGGGCACCCTGACCCTCACCGACCGGGAGGCGATGATCGCGGCGCAGGTGCTCCGCGAGATCCGCGCGCGGCTCGACTTCCTGATCGAGGTCGGTCTCAGCTATCTCGACCTGGCCCGCGCCGCGGGATCGCTCTCCGGCGGGGAAGCGCAGCGCATCCGTCTCGCCACCCAGATCGGCTCGGGCCTCACGGGCGTGCTGTACGTGCTCGACGAGCCCTCGATCGGGCTGCACCAGCGCGACAACCGCCGGCTGATCGACACCCTCGTCAAGCTCAAGAGCCTCGGCAACACGCTGATCGTGGTCGAACACGACGAAGACACCATCCGCACCGCCGACTGGATCGTCGACATCGGGCCGGGCGCCGGCGTGAACGGCGGTCGCGTGGTGCACTCGGGCGGGTACGAGGAGCTGCTGGCCAACACCGAGTCGCTCACGGGTGACTACCTGTCGGGCCGCAAGTCGATCGAGATCCCGAAGAAGCGCCGGCCGATCGACCGCAAGCGCATGATCACGGTGGTCGGTGCCGAGGCGAACAACCTCCAGAACGTCACCGCCGACTTCCCGCTGGGCACGCTCACCGCGGTGACCGGGGTCAGCGGGTCGGGCAAGTCCTCGCTCGTCAACGACATCCTCTACCGGGTGCTCGCCAATCAGCTCAACGGTGCCCGGAAGCTGCCGGGCAAGCACAAGCGGGTCACCGGGCTCGAGAACCTCGACAAGGTCGTGCACGTCGACCAGAACCCGATCGGGCGCACGCCGCGCTCGAACCCGGCGACCTACACGGGCGTCTTCGACCGCATCCGCACGCTCTTCTCCGAGACCGCGGAGGCCAAGGCGCGCGGCTACCTGCCCGGCCGGTTCAGCTTCAACGTCAAGGGCGGCCGCTGCGAGGCCTGCTCGGGTGACGGCACGATCAAGATCGAGATGAACTTCCTGCCCGACGTGTACGTGGCCTGCGAGGTCTGCGGGGGAGCGCGGTACAACCGCGAAACCCTCAGCGTGCACTACAAGGGCAAGAACATCGCCGAGGTGCTCGACATGCCGATCTCCGAGGCGGCCGACTTCTTCGAGCCGATCTCGGCGATCCACCGCTTCCTGAAGACCCTCGTCGAGGTCGGCCTCGGCTACGTGCGACTCGGGCAGAGCGCCACGACGCTCTCCGGCGGCGAGGCGCAGCGCGTCAAGCTCGCCACCGAGCTGCAGCGCCGGTCGAACGGGCGAAGCGTGTACGTGCTCGACGAGCCGACCACCGGTCTGCACTTCGAAGACGTGCGCAAACTGCTCCTCGTGCTCAACGGCCTGGTCGACAAGGGCAACACGGTCATCGTGATCGAGCACAACCTCGACGTGATCAAGTCGGCCGACTGGCTGATCGATCTCGGTCCCGAGGGCGGCTCCGGCGGCGGCATGATCGTCGCGACCGGAACACCGGAGAAGCTCGCGACGGTCGAGGCCAGCCACACGGGCCACTTCCTGCGCGAGATCCTGCCGGCGCCGAAGTCGAAGCGGTAGCCACGAGCCTGCGGTCACCGCGGCGGGGGCGCCGCTGACACTGCCGCTGCCACGAACGACGAGGTGCCCCACGGTCTTCACCGCGGGGCACCTCGTTCGTTCAGGCCGAAACCCGCTACAGGATGCGGAGCGGGGCGAGCAGGCGGTCGGCCTCGGCCGCGTCCACGCCCGCCGAGGCGGCGATGCAGCGCGGCAACACGGTCTCGGTGGCCTCACCGACGCTTTCGAGTGCGACCACCACCCGGCGGGGGTTCGTGTCGCCGTAGCGGTACTCGATCTCGTCGCCGTCTGCGACGAGGAACTCGCCGATCTCGACCTCGTTCTCGTCGACGATCTCGGCTTCCTGGCCGTCGGCGTCCGATCCGAGCAACCCGACCGGCGCGTACACTGTCTCGGGCTCGTCCACCGACACGAACGAATGCTCCTCGGTGTTCGCCCAGTCGAAGCTCAACTGGATGGCGAGGTGGAGGGCCCCCAGGTCGGAATCGGCCGCGACCTGCAGTCGGCGCCACTCCTCGGGAGCGGCATCCGCGACGGTCGCGAGAACCTCGAGCACGGTCCCCTCGGGATGCGGGTTCTCACCCTCGTCGTCGAGCAGGCCGAACTCGTCGGCCACCGCCACGATCGCGTCAGCCAGGGCGGCCCGGATGCCGGCCGGTGCCTCGAGGCGGCCGCCCCCGGCTCCGGCGACGGGCGCGATCAGGCCGAGCCGCTCGAGCTCGGAGAGCAGGTCGTCCGTCAGCGGACCCGCCGCGGCCGCCTGCTCCGGCGTCACCCCGGCAGCCGTGTCGAGCATCCCGAGGATCTGGGCGGTCGTCGCACCCGGCAGCAGCCCCGGCGAGACCGCGACGCAGAGTAGTCCGAGCACGCGCTCGAGCGCCAGGGCGCCGGGCACGGATGCGGGGTCGCCGGTCTCGAACACGGCGAGAACCCGCTCGGTCAGGGCGGAAGCGGGGTCTGTGGAGGATGCTGCTCCCGGAAGCGCCGCCAGCGCAGCCCGCTCCTGCCCCTCCGGCACGTCGGCCACGTCGTCGAGCGCGTCGATCAGGTACAGCAGCAGCCCCGTGCTCACGTCGTACGCGACCTCGAGATACTCGGAGCTCTCGTCGATCGCCGAATCGCTCGCGCGCCAGGTGCCGCTCTCGACCGCGAAGTCGAGGTAGTGCTCGAGCGTCTCGATCACCTCGGGCAGCCGCGGAGCGAGGTCGCCGGAGGACTCGACCTCGGCGAGCACCCCTTCGAGCACCGAGACGACGGGCTCGTGCAGCCGGCCTCTGCTGAGCACGAACAGCGCCGAGAGCAGTGCGGTCGCCTCGGCGGCCGACGGATGCTCGTGCCCGGCCCCCGCGGAATGACCGGCGTACCAGCGCTCGAACCGGATCAGCAGCGCCGTCGTCTTCGCCCCGCCGCCCGACGCAGCTCCGCCGCCCGAACCCGAACCGCCGCGCGAGCCCGAACCCCCGCCCGGGCGCGAACCGCCGCGCGAGCCAGAGCCCGAGCCCCCGCCCGAGCGCGAACCGCCCGCGCCGCCGCCCCTGTTGTCCTTCTTCGCGCTCATCGCCCATCCCATCCTGTCGTCGGTGTCCGCTCAGCGCGCACCCGTCCACGATCGTACGGGCCCTGAGTGTCGGTGCCGGATGCGAGAATTGTCTCAACCATGGCAGACACCGTTTCCTACCGCCCCAAGGCCGGGGAGATCCCCACCCAGCCCGGGGTGTACCGCTTCAAGGACGCGAAGGGCCGCGTGCTCTACGTCGGCAAGGCGAAGAACCTCCGCGCCCGGCTCAGCAACTACTTCGCGCCGCTCCGCAGCCTGCACGAGCGCACCCGCCGCATGGTGATGAGCGCGTCCGGGGTGGAGTGGACGGTCGTGAAGACCGACATTGAGTCGCTCCAGCTCGAGTACACCTGGATCAAGGAGTTCGATCCGCCGTTCAACGTCAAATTCCGCGACGACAAGACCTACCCCTTCCTCGCGATCACGCTGGGCGACGAGGCCCCGCGGGTGATGGTCACGCGCAATCACCGCATCAAGGGCGCCCGCTACTTCGGCCCGTACCCCAAGATCTGGGCCGTCCGCGACACGATCGACCTGATGATCAAGGCGTTCCCGATCCGCACCTGCTCCGACTCGAGCTACAAGCACGCGATGCAGGCCGGCCGACCCTGCTTCCCCGGCCAGATCGGGCGCTGCGGCGGCCCCTGCTCGGGCAAGGTCACGATCGAGGAGCACCGGGCCATCGTCGACGACTTCGTCGCGTTCATGGCCGGCGGCGACCGCCGCTTCGTCACCGCCGCGACGAAGAAGATGAAGGATGCGGCCGAGCGGCAGGACTACGAGGCCGCCGCCCGCTACCGCGACCAGCTCCAGGCCCTCGAGGCGGTGCTCGCGAAGAGCGCCGTGGTGCTCCGCGACAGCGTCGACGCCGACCTGTTCGGAATCGAGCACGACGAGCTGGCGGCCTCGGTGCAGCAGTTCATCGTCCGCGGCGGGCGCATCCGGGGTGAGCGGTCATGGACGGTCGACAAGGAGATCGACGTCGACACCGCCGAGCTGGTCGACTCGATCCTCCAGCAGGCCTACGACGGCGAGGTGCCCCCGAAGGAGATCCTGGTCCCGGCCCTGCCGGACGACACGGACGAGCTCGAGGCGTGGCTCGGCGAGCGGCGCAGCAGCGGCAAGGTCCACCTGCGGATGGCGCAGCGCGGCGAGAAGGCGGCGCTGATGAGCACCGCCACGATGAACGCCAAGAACAACCTGATGCTCTACAAGACCCGTCGCAGCTCGGACTTCGTGGCGCGCTCCCAGGCGCTCACCGACATCCAGGAGGCCCTCGGCATGACCGACGCGCCGCTCCGGATGGAGTGCTACGACGTCTCGCACCTGCAGGGCACGAACATCGTCGCCTCGATGGTCGTCTTCGAAGACGGCCTGGCGCGGAAGGATCAGTACCGCCGGTTCTCGATCGCCGACTCCACGGACGACACCGAGTCGATCTACCAGGTCATCACCCGACGCCTGGCCTACCTGAAGGACGACCCCGAGAGGGAGGCCGAAGCAGACGCCGCGGCCCGCGCCCAGGTCTTCGAGGCGGGGGAGGGCCCGGTCGAGCCCACCAAACGCAAGAAGTTCTCCTACCCGCCGAACCTCCTGATCGTCGACGGCGGCCAGCCCCAGGTCAACGCGGCCGCCCGTGCCCTCGAAGAATCCGGGGTGCAAGGCATCTTCCTCGCCGGGATCGCCAAGCGGCTCGAAGAGGTCTGGCTCCCCGACACCGACTACCCCGTCATCCTGCCGCGCGGCAGCGAGGCCCTGTTCATGATCCAGCGCATCCGCGACGAGGCCCACCGCTTCGCGATCACGCACCAGCGGTCCCGGCGCAAGCGCGACATCACCTCGGTCCTCACCGAGGTGCCGGGCCTCGGCCCGTCGCGCGTCCGCGAGCTGCTCCGTCACTTCGGGTCGGTCGCCGAACTCAAGAAGGCCGACACCGCCGCGATCGCCGAGGTCAAGGGCATCGGCCCTGTGCTGGCCGAGACCATCCGGAGCACCCTCTCACAGTGACTGGGTAGGCTAGAGCAACCGACCCGACTCACCACGAAAGCGTGCAATGACTCCCGAAACCCCTCAGCAGCAAGAAGTGCTGATCGTCACGGGCATGTCGGGTGCGGGGCGCTCCACGGTCGCCAACGCCCTCGAAGACCTGGGCTGGTACGTCGTCGACAACCTCCCGCCGCAGATGCTGAAGCCGCTCGTCGACCTGGCCGAGCGTGCCGGATCGACCCTGCCGCGCATCGCGGCGGTGGTGGATGTCCGGGGTCGCGACTTCTTCTCCGACCTGCAGGAGATCATCCAGGCCCTCCGCGGCGGCATCCAGCTCCGGGTCGTGTTCCTCGAGGCGACCGACCAGACGCTCGTGCGCCGGTTCGAGCAGGTGCGGCGCCCGCATCCGCTGCAGGGCAACGGTACGCTGCTCGACGGCATTGGCGCCGAGCGCTCGCGCCTCAGCCCGATCCGCGAGTCCAGCGACATCATCATCGACACCTCCGACCTCAACATCCACCAGCTGGCCACGGCGGTGCAGGAGAAGTTCTCCGGCGCCGACGCCGCGGGCGTGCAGGTGACGGTGATGAGCTTCGGCTTCAAGTACGGCGCCCCCACCGATGCCGACGGGATCGCCGACGCCCGCTTCCTGCCCAACCCGTTCTGGGTGCCCGAGCTGCGGGCGCATACCGGGCTGGATGCGGATGTCAGCGAGTACGTGCTCGGCCAGCCCGGCGCGCGCGAATTCGTGGATGCGTATGCCAAGGCCCTCGAGCCCGTGCTCGCCGGGTACCAGCGCGAGAACAAGCGTCACGCCACCATCGCCATCGGCTGCACGGGAGGCAAGCACCGCTCCGTCGCGATCGCGCGCGAGCTCGCCGAGCAGCTCGGCACCTTCCCGGGGGTCGTCGTCAGCGTCAAGCACCGCGACCTCGGCCGGGAATGACGGCGCCTCCCACGGCGCCCGGAACACACCACCACGTAGTAGAAGAAGTTAAGAAGGTTTCTCATTGGCTCTGACAGCCGACGTCAAAGACGAACTCGCCCGGGTCGTGGTCAGCAAGACCACCACGCGCGCCGCTGAGCTCGCCACCATCCTGCGATTCGCCGGCGGTCTGCACCTGATCTCGTCACGGATCGCGATCGAGGCCGAGCTCGACACCCCGGACATCGTCAAGCGCGTGCTGCGCGACCTCGCCGAGCTCTACGGCGTGAAAGGCGACGTCTCGATGATCGCCGCGTCCGGCGGGCGCCGCGAGGGCACGTACCTCGTCCGCATCCTCGACGGCGGCGAGACCCTCGCGCGCCAGACCGGTCTCCTGGATGCGCGCCGCCGCCCGATCCGCGGCCTCCCCAACCGGCTCACGACGGGTGGCCGCGACGACCTCGCCGCCGTCTGGCGCGGCGCCTTCCTCGCCGCCGGCTCGCTCACCGACCCCGGCCGCTCGGCGGCGCTGGAGATCACCTGCCCCGGCAACGAGGCGGCCATGGCGCTGGTCGGCGCCGCATCCCGTCTCGGCATCTCGACCAAGGCGCGCGAGGTGCGCGGTGTGCACCGCGTCGTCATCCGCGACGGCGAGGCGATCGCGGCCATGCTCTCGGCCATGGGTGCGGCGAAGACCGTGAAGACCTGGGAGGAGATGCGCCAGCGCCGCGAGGTGCGGGCCACCGCCAACCGCCTGGTCAACTTCGACGACGCGAACCTCCGCCGGTCGGCGCAGGCCGCCGTCGCCGCATGCGCGCGGGTCGAGCGGGCGATGGAGATCCTCGGCCCCGACATCCCCGAGCACCTGAAGTACGCCGGCGAGCTGCGCCTGGCGCACCGCGACTCGAGCCTGGACGAGCTCGGCCACCACGCCGACCCGCCCATGACGAAGGATGCCATCGCCGGCCGGATCCGCCGCCTCCTGGCGATGGCCGACAAGCAGGCCACCGACCTCGGCATCCCCGGCACGGAGGCCAACCTCCCGCCCGACCTCGACGACTGAGCGACGGCGAATCGCAATAGACTGAAAGGGTCACTCACAGCCGCCGCTCATCGGGTCGGCGGCCATACGAACGAGGAGATCATCACAATGGCTGAGTACACTCTGCCGGAACTGCCGTACGACTACGCCGCTCTCGAGCCGCACATCAGCGGCAAGATCATGCAGCTGCACCACGACAAGCACCACGCCACCTACGTGGCCGGCGCGAACACCGCGCTCGCCTCGCTCGCCGCTGCCCGTGAGGCCGGCGACCTCGCCAACGTGAACAAACTCGAGAAAGACCTGGCCTTCAACCTCGGCGGCCACGTCAACCACTCCGTCTTCTGGACGAACCTGACCCCCGACTCCCAGACCCCCGAGGGCGAGCTCGCCGCGGCGATCGACGACACCTTCGGCTCGTTCGAGAAGTTCCAGGCCCACTTCACCGCCGTCGCGCTCGGCGTGCAGGGCTCCGGCTGGGCCGTGCTCGGCTGGGACGTCATCGGCCGGCAGCTCACCGTCTTCCAGCTCTTCGACCAGCAGGGCAACGTGCCCTTCGGCGTCGTCCCGCTGTTCATGCTCGACGTCTGGGAGCACGCCTACTACCTCGACTACCTCAACGTCCGCGCCGACTACATCAAGGCGGTCTGGAACATCGCGAACTGGGCCAACGTCGCCCAGCGCTTCGAGGCGGCCCGCACGAAGACCGAAGGCCTCCTGATACTGTCATAGCGACTTCCGGATGCCGGGCCCGCCCGCTCAGGCAGGCCCGGCATCCTTCTCCACCGCGAACCACCACCCTGCCCACTCCGGGCCCCAGCAACAGGAGCAATCTGTGTCTGTAAAGATCGGCATCAACGGCTTCGGCCGAATCGGTCGCAACTTCTTCCGCGCCGCCCTCGCGAAGGGGAGTGACCTCGAGATCGTCGCGGTCAACGACCTGACCGACAACAAGGCGCTGGCCCACCTTCTCAAGTACGACTCCATCACGGGCCGTCTCGACGCCAAGGTGGAGCTCGACGGCGACAAGATCGTCGTCAACGGCAAGCCGATCATCGTGCTCGCCGAGCGCAACCCCGCCGACCTCCCCTGGGGCGAGCTGGGCGTCGACATCGTCATCGAGTCGACCGGCCGCTTCACCAAGTCCGAGGATGCGCGTGCGCACATCACCGCGGGCGCCAAGAAGGTCATCGTCTCGGCCCCGGCCACCGGCGCCGACGTCGCCACCCTGGTGCTCGGCGTGAACGAGGGCACCTACGACCCCCAGGTGCACGACATCATCTCGAACGCCTCCTGCACGACCAACTGCCTCGCGCCGCTGGCCAAGGTGCTGCTGGACAACTTCGGCATCGAGCGCGGCCTGATGACGACGGTCCACGCGTACACCGCCGACCAGAACCTGCAGGACGGCCCGCACAGCGACCTCCGCCGTGCCCGCGCCGCTGCGATCAACATCATCCCGACCTCGACCGGTGCCGCCAAGGCGCTGGGCCTGGTCATCCCCGAGCTGATCGGCAAGCTCGACGGCTACGCCCTCCGCGTGCCGGTCCCGACCGGTTCGATCACCGACCTCACCGTCGAGCTGACCAACCCGGCCACGGTCGAGCAGATCAACGAGGCCTACAAGAACGCCGCGAACGACGAGCTCAAGGGCATCCTCAGCTACACCGAGGACCCGATCGTCTCCAGCGACATCGTCTCCGACCCGCACTCCTCGATCTTCGACGCCGGCCTGACCAAGGTCATCGGCAACCAGGTCAAGGTCGCCTCGTGGTACGACAACGAGTGGGGCTACTCCAACCGTCTCGTCGACATCACCGAGTACGTCGCCGACCGGCTGTAAGAACCCGATTCCCCGCGGGTGGCGCCGTCGCAGCGATCTGCGGCGGCGCCACCCGCATCACCCGTTCTACCCGAAAGCGAATCCGATCCCGTGACGCTCCGCACCATCGACTCCCTCGGTTCCCTCGCCGGCAAGCGCGTCATCGTCCGATGTGATCTCAACGTCCCCGTGAAAGACGGGGTCATCACCGACGACGGACGCGTGCGCGCGAGCCTGCCGACCCTCACCGCCCTGCTCGAGCAGGGTGCCCGGGTCGTCGTGATCAGCCACCTCGGCCGGCCCGACGGCGCGCCTGACGCCAAGTACACGCTCGAGCCGGTGGCCACGCGCCTCGGCGAGCTGCTCGAGAAGCCGGTCGTGTTCGCGCACGACACGGTCGGGCAGTCGGCGACGGATGCGGTCGACGGGCTCGGAGACGGCCAGATCGCCCTGCTCGAGAACCTGCGCTTCAACGCCGGCGAGACGAGCAAGGACGAGGGGGAGCGCCGCGCGTTCGCCGATCAGCTCGCCGCATTGGGCGACGCCTTCGTGTCGGACGGATTCGGGGTCGTGCACCGCAAGCAGGCGAGCGTCTACGAGCTCGCCGAGATCCTCCCAAGCGCCGCGGGTCTGCTCATCCAGACCGAGCTCGAGGTGCTCGACCGGCTGACCGAGAACCCCGAGCGCCCCTACACGGTCGTGCTCGGCGGGTCGAAGGTCTCCGACAAGCTCGGCGTCATCGGCCACCTGCTGCCGAAGGTGAACACGCTGCTGATCGGCGGCGGGATGCTCTTCACCTTCCTCAAGGCGCAGGGCCACGCCGTCGGCGCGAGCCTCCTCGAGGAGGACCAGCTCGACACCGTCCGCGGCTACCTCACGAAGGCCGACGAGCTCGGCGTGCGGATCGTTCTGCCCACCGACATCGTCGTGGCCTCGAAGTTCGGCGCCGACGCCGAGGTGGCCGTCACGGCCGCCGACGCGATCGAGGAGACGCGCTTCGGCGCGAAGGGTCTGGGCCTCGACATCGGCCCCGACACCGCGGCGGCGTTCGCCGAGATCATCGCCGCCTCCAAGACGGTCTTCTGGAACGGCCCGATGGGCGTGTTCGAGCTGGAGCCGTTCGCGGCCGGCACGAAGGCCGTCGCCCAAGCACTCACCGAGGTGGACGGGCTCGGGGTGGTCGGCGGAGGAGACTCCGCCGCAGCCGTCCGCGCGCTCGGGTTCACCGACGACCAATTCGGTCACATCTCAACCGGAGGCGGTGCCAGTCTCGAATTCCTCGAGGGCAAGCGTCTCCCCGGCCTGGAGGTCCTCGGATGGTCCTGAAGCGCACGCCCCTGATCGCGGGCAACTGGAAGATGAACCTCGACCACCTGCAGGCCATCGCCTTCGTGCAGAAGCTCGCCTGGAGCCTGGACGACGCGAAGCACGACTACAACGACGTCGAGGTCGCGATCTTCCCCCCGTTCACCGACCTCCGTTCGGTGCAGACCCTCATCGCCGCCGACAAGCTCTCGATCGCCTACGGTGGTCAGGACATCTCGCAGCACGAGTCCGGCGCCTACACGGGTGAGATCTCGGGCCAATTCCTGGCCCGGCTCGACACCAAGTACGTCATCATCGGGCACTCCGAGCGGCGCACGCTGCACGGCGAGACCGACGCCGACGTCGCCGCCAAGACCAAGGCCGCGATCGCCAACGGCATCGTGCCGATCATCTGCGTGGGCGAGACCGCCGAGGATCTCGAGAAGCACGGCCAGAGCGCCGTGCCCGTGGCGCAGCTGAAGGTCGCCCTCGAAGGGCTCAAGAAGGGTGCCGACATCGTCGTCGCCTACGAGCCCGTCTGGGCGATCGGCTCCGGCCAGGCGGCGACGCCCGACCAGGCCGAGACCGTCGGCGCCGCCCTGCGGGCCGTCGTCGCGGAGTCGCTCGGTGACGACGCGGCCGCGGCCACGCGCATCCTCTACGGCGGCTCGGTGAAGTCGGGCAACATCGCCGGTTTCATGCGCGAGCCCAATGTCGACGGCGCCCTGGTGGGCGGTGCGAGCCTCGACATCGGCGAGTTCGCGAGCATCGTGCGCTACCAGAAGCACGTCGGAGTGTAGACTTACCTCTGGTCTTCGGGGGAGCGACCCGGCTCCCCGGCATGTGAAAGGCAAGCAGTGCAAATCCTTCAGGTCATCCTCCAGGTGGTGCTCGGTATCACGAGCCTGCTCTTGACCCTTCTCATCCTTCTCCACAAGGGCCGCGGCGGCGGGCTGTCCGACATGTTCGGCGGTGGCGTCACCTCGAACCTCGGGGCGTCGGGAGTTGCCGAGCGCAACCTCAACCGCATCACCGTGATCCTGGGCCTCGTCTGGGTCTCGAGCATCATCATCCTCGGACTCATCACGAAGTTCGAGACCGGCATCTGAATGTATTGTCGTCGGCGTCCTCGCCGCCGACGACAGCTCGACTGAGACGTTAGTAGCTCGACGAAGGAGAACGTACATGGCATCAGGAGGTAGCGCGATCCGAGGATCGCGTGTCGGAGCGGGCCCCATGGGCGAGCAGGATCGCGGCTTCCACGCCGAGCGCATCCAGGTCTCGTACTGGGACGCGCTGGGCAACGAGACGGTGCGGTACTTCGCGGCGAACCTGCCCGACGACGAGATCCCCGAGACGATCGACTGCCCCACCTCGGGGCTGCCGGCCGGTCGCGACAAGGAGAACCCGCCGTCGGTCGCCAAGCTCGAGCCCTACAAGACGCACCTCGCCTATGTGAAGGAGCGCCGCACCGAGCAGGAGGCGGCCCAGCTGCTCGAGGATGCTCTGCAGCAGCTGCGCGAGCGCCGCGGCACCGCAGCATCCTGATCAGCGAGATCGTCTGAAACCAAAAAGGGAAGCCCCACGATGATGTGAGGCTTCCCTTTTTGCATGCCCGGAGGACGACCACCCGAAGGCGGCCGCCCGGCGGGCGGCAAGAACTCAGTACGACGGCGCGATGAGCGACTCGGGGACTTCGGCCGCCGCTTCCTGGTCGACGAAGAACACCGTGCGCTTGCGCCCCTCGGCACCCGCGACCGGGACCTCGTCGATGCTCGCGCCCGCGAGGGCGAGACCGATCGCCGAGGCCTTGTCGGCACCGGCGAGCACCATCCAGATGCGGTCGGCCGACTGGATGACCGGCAGCGTGAGGGTGAGGCGCTCGGGCGGCGGCTTGGGGGAGTTGCGAACCGGGACGACCGTCGCATCCGTGATGCGGATCTCGTCGTGTCCCGGGAAGAGCGACGCGATGTGGCCGTCCGGCCCTACGCCCAGGAACATGATGTCGAAGCGCGGGTAGCCGGCCCCGGAGGGCGCGGCCGCCGCGAGCTCCTCGGCGTAGAGCACCGCAGCCTGGTCCAGGGCCACGCCCTCGTCGCTGGCCGGGAAGGGGTGAACCTTCGCCGGGTCGACGGGGACGTGGTCCAGGAGGGCTTCGCGCGCCTGCAGCTCGTTGCGATCCGCGTCGTCCTTCGGCACGAAGCGCTCGTCGCCCCACCAGAAGTGCAGGCGCGACCAGTCGATCGTGTGCGATGCGGCCGAGGTGCGGATCGCTGCCAGCACCGCACTGCCCATGGTGCCGCCGGTCAGCACGATGTGCGCCTCGTCGAACTCGTCGAGGATGTCGATCACCTTCGTGATGAACCGGGCGGCGACCGAACCGGCCAGCGCCTCCTTGTCGGGTGAGACGAGTACGCGGCGGTCAGTTGTCATGGGTGCGGTATACCTTCCGGCGGTCAGATCGCGTCGGGGACGCTGGCCTCGTTCGTCTCCAGGAGCTCGGCGAGCCCCCGGGAGATCACTTCACCATACAGGTCGTCGGGATCGAGTCGGCGCAGCTCCTCGGCCAGGCAGTCGCGCAGGTTGCGGCGCGGCAGCGAGAGGTCGTGGGTGGGCTGGTTCGGCTGGCTCAGGCGGGCCACATTCGGCACCTCGCGGACCAGTTCGATCGGTCCGTCCGACCGGGTGAGGATCACGCCGTGGATGCCGCTGGATCCGGTCGCGCGCGACAGCAGCCCGTACTTGACCGGCACCTGCAGCTGCAGGCGGAGCCACGCGGCGAGCAGCAGCGTCGACGGCGAATCGGATGCGCCCGACACCTCGATGCCGGTGACCGGCTCGTAGGGCGGCTGGTCGAGCACCGCGGCGAGCTGGGCACGCCACAGGGTGAGCCGGGTCCAGGCGAAGTCGGTGTCGCCCGGGGCATAGCTCTTGGCGCGGCTCAGCAGCGCTTCGTAGGGATTCACCTGGTTCGAGGAATCAGTGATCCTGCGGGTGGCGATGCGGCCCAGGCTCGAGGCCGAGACGTTCTCGGGGGCCTTTCCGGGCCACCAGACGACGACCGGGGCATCCGAGAGCAGAAGCCCGGTGACGAGCCCTTCCTGGTCGCTCGCGGCGGCGCCGTAGGCGCGAAGCACCACGACCTCGCTCGCGCCGGCGTCGCCGCCGACCCGGATCTGGGCGTCCAGGCGCGCACCGCGCCCGGTGTCCAGACCGCTGTCCTCGTGGTCGGTCGAGACCACGAGCACGCGCATCGGGTGTTCGCGGGAGGCGTCGTTGGCCGCCTCGATCGCGTCTTCTTCTTCTCCGAGCGAGGTCACGATGACGAGCGTGAGAACGCGGCCGAGGGCGACGGCGCCGCCCTCTTCGCGGATCTTCACGAGCGACTTCGAGATCTTGCTCGTGGTGGTGTCGGGCAGATCGACGATCACGGGCGTCTCCAAGTTCTTCCATCACGGGCGAGCAGTTCGTCGGCCGAGCTCGGTCCCCAGGTTCCGGGGCGGTACTGTTCGGGCTGACCCTGGGTCGCCCAGTAGTCCTCGATCGGGTCGAGGATCATCCAGGAGAGCTCGACCTCCTTTTGGCGGGGGAACAGCGGCGGGTCGCCGAGCAGCACGTCGAGGATGAGCCGCTCGTAGGCCTCGGGGCTCGCCTCGGTGAAGGCGTGGCCGTAGCCGAAGTCCATGGTCACGTCGCGCACCTGCATCCCGGCGCCCGGGACCTTCGAGCCGAACCGGATGGTCACACCCTCGTCAGGCTGCACCCGGATCACCAGGGCGTTCTGCCCGAGCTCAGAGGTCTGGCTCTCGGCGAAGAGGTACTGCGGTGCTCGCTTGAACACCACCGCGATCTCGGTCACCCGGCGGCCGAGACGCTTGCCCGCCCGCAGGTAGAACGGCACGCCCGACCAGCGGCGGGTACCGATGTCGAGCTTCACGGCCGCGTAGGTCTCGGTGGTGGACTGCGGGTTCATGCCGTCCTCCTCGAGGAAGCCGAGCACCTTCTCGCCGCCCTGCCAGCCGCCGGAGTACTGTCCCCGGGCGGTGACCTTGCTCAGGTCGGCCGGCAGCTTGACCGCGGCCAGCACCTTCTCCTTCTCGGCGCGCAGGTCGGCCGCGTCGAAGGAGATGGGCTCCTCCATCGCGGTCAGCGCCAGCAGCTGGAGGAGGTGGTTCTGGATGACGTCGCGGGCCGCGCCGATGCCGTCGTAGTAGCCGGCACGACCGCCGACGCCGATGTCCTCGGCCATGGTGATCTGCACGTGGTCGACGTAGTTGGCGTTCCAGATGGGCTCGTAGAGCTGGTTCGCGAAGCGGAGGGCCAGGATGTTCTGGACCGTCTCCTTGCCGAGGTAGTGGTCGATGCGGAACACCGAGTCCGGCGGGAAGACCGACTCGACCACGTCGTTCAGCTCGCGCGCCGTGGTGAGGTCGCTGCCGAACGGCTTCTCGATCACGACGCGGCGCCAGTAGTCGTCCGACTGGTCGGCGAGCCCCGAGCGGCGCAGCTGCTCGGTGACGAGCGGGAACGCCTTCGGCGGGATCGACAGGTAGAAGGCGTAGTTGCCCATGGTGCCGCGGTCGCGGTCGAGCTCGTCGATGGTCGACTTGAGCTGCTCGAAGGCGTTGTCGTCGTCGAACTCGCCCGAGACGAAGCGGATGCCCTCGGACAGCTGGCGCCACACGTCCTCATCGAACGGGGTGCGGGAGTGCTCCTTCACGGAGTCGTGGACGACCCGCTCGAAGTCCTGGTCCTCCCAATCGCGCCGGGCGAACCCGACGAGGGAGAAACCGGGCGGCAGGAGCCCCCGGCTGGCGAGGTCGTACACGGCCGGCATCAGCTTCTTCCGCGACAGGTCGCCGGTGACACCGAAGATGACGAGGCCCGAGGGCCCCGCGATCCGGTTCAGCCGGCGATCGGTGGGAAGCCTGAGCGGGTTGTACTCCGGCGTTATCTCAACGGGAGGCAATCGAACTCCTTGTTTCGTGCTCGGGATGGCGGACGGCCCGTCAGCGCAGTGCGCTGAGCAGGGCCGGTACGTCGGCCGTGGCGTCGGTCAGATTGAGGCGGAGGACAGGACGACCGTGCTCGGCCAGGACCCCGGCGTCGCCGGCGGCCTGCGCCTGGATGAGCTGGCCGAACGTGAACGGGCGGCCCGGGATGTCCAGGTCGTCCTTCGTGTCGGCCGTGATCTGCAGGAACACCCCGGTGGCCGGGCCGCCCTTGTGGTACTGCCCGGTGGAGTGGAGGAACCGCGGGCCCCAGCCGAAGGTCACCGGCCGGTGCGAGCGGAGCGCGAGGAGGTCGCGGAGTTCCGCGAGCTCGGGCGACTCCAGGCGGTCGACGTACGCCATGACCGCCACGTAGCCGCCCTCGGGCAGCTGGGCGAGCAGGGCGTCCACGGCGCCGGCGATGGTGCCTGTGCCGGTCAGTGCGGCGGAATCGGACCGGACCTCGATGCCGCCCTCGACGAAGGCCGGCGCCGTGGTGGCGGGACGCTCCTCGAGGAGACCCCGCGCCGCGACCTTGGCCGACTCGACGTCGGGCTGGTCGAAGGGGTCGATGCCGAGGAGGCGCCCGGCGACCGCGATCGCGTACTCCCAGGTGAGCAGGAGGGCGCCGAGCGATCCGCTGATCAGGATCTCTCCGGGGTGCCGCTCGCGCAGGTGGAACTCGTTCGCGTTGGCGACGAGCCGCACGATCTGCACGTCGGGGAGCTGCTCGGAGAGCTCGGGGGAGTCGACGTCGAGGACGACGGGGAGAAGTCCCTTGCCGTCCTTCCCGGTCGACTCGGCGATCAGCTGCTCGGCCCAGTCCGCGAAGCCGACGACATGGGTGCCGTCCGCGACGATGCCGGTCTTGTCCCGCAGGGGAGACGTTCCGGCCAGGGCCGCGCCGAGGATGAGGCCGAAGTTCTCGGACCCGTCCTCGGCGAGGTTGAGCGAGATCGCCTCGGCCTCGTCGAGCAGTTCGTCGATCGCCGCGCCCGCGAGCCCGGAGGGCACGAGGCCGAACGCTGTGAGGGCCGAGTACCGGCCCCCGACGTTCGGGTCGGCGAGGAACACGCGGTAGCCGGCCTCGTTCGCCTCCTGCTCGAGCGGGGAGCCCGGGTCGGTGACGATGACGATCCGCTCGGCCGGGTCGATGCCGGCGTCTCGGAAGGCCTGCTCGTAGGCCCGTCGCTGGCTGTCGGTCTCGAGCGTTCCGCCCGACTTCGACGAGGCGACGAGGACGGTGCTCGACAGACGGTCCGCGATCGCGGCGCGGATCTGCTCCGGCGCCGTCGAGTCGAGGATCGTCAGCTCCACGCCCAGGGTCTTCGTGATGACCTCGGGGGCCAGCGACGAACCGCCCATGCCCGCGAGCACGACGTGGTCCAGGCCCGCGGCGAGGAACTCCTCACGGAGCGCCTCGATCCGGGGGACGAGGGGCCGCGAGATCGCGACCGCCTCGGTCCAGCCGAGCCGCTTCGAGGCCTCCGGCTCGGCCTCAGGACCCCAGAGGGCCGGGTCGAGACCCGTGATGCCCGACGCGACCAGGTCGGAGACCAATCGCGGGACGTGGGTCTCGACCGCGGTCTTCGCGTCGCCCGAGACGTGGATGGCGACGGTCATTTGGCGGCTTCCAGCGCCTTCGTGACGGTGTCCAGGAGCTCGTTCCAGGACACGATGAACTTCTCGACGCCCTCCTTCTCGAGGAGTTCGGTGACCTCGGCGTACGAGATGCCCAGGTCGCCGATCGCGTCGAGCACCTTGTTCGCCTCGGCGTAGGAGTGGGCGATGGTGTCGCCCTTCACCACACCGTGGTCGGCGAGGGCGTCGAGCGTCTTCTCGGGCATCGTGTTGACCACCGAGGGGGCGGCCAGCTCGACGACGTAGGTGGTGTCGGGGACCGAGGGATCCTTCACACCGGTCGAGGCCCAGAGCGGACGCTGCGTGTTCGCGCCGGCCTCGAGCAGCAGCAGGGCGCGCTCGGTGGCGAACGCCTGGGTCCACACCTCGTAGGCGAGCTGGGCGTTGGCGACGCCGGCCTTGCTCTTGAGCGCGAGGGCCTCGTCGGTGCCGATCGCCTCGAGTCGCTTGTCGATCTCGGTGTCGACGCGCGACACGAAGAACGAGGCGACCGAGTGGATCTTCGACAGGTCGTGGCCGGCCTCCTTGGCCTTCTCGAGGCCGGAGAGGTAGGCGTTGATGACGTCGCGGTAGCGCTCGAGCGAGAAGATCAGCGTGACGTTGACCGAGATGCCCGCGGCGATCGTCTCGGTGATCGCCTCGAGTCCCTCGACGGTCGCGGGGATCTTGATCAGGACGTTCTCGCGGTCGACCTTCTCGAACAGGGCCTTGGCCTGCTCGATGGTGCCCTGCGCGTCGTGCGCCAGGCCCGGCTCGACCTCGATCGACACGCGGCCGTCGAAGCCCTTGGTGGTGTCGTAGATCGGCTTGAAGATGTCGCTCGCGGCGGCGACGTCGTCGGTGGTGATCTCGAAGACGGCGCTCGTCACATCCGTGCCGGCGGCGGCGAGCGTCTTGACCTGCTCGTCGTAGGACTCGCCCTTGGCGAGGGCTGCGGCGAAGATCGTCGGGTTGGTGGTCACGCCGACGACGTTCTTCTCGTCGATCAGCTTCTGCAGTCCGCCGGACGAGATGCGCTCGCGCGACAGGTCGTCGAGCCAGATGCTGACGCCGACGTCGGAGAGCTGCTGGGTGGGCTTGGATTCGGTCATTTTCTGATATCTCCTAAGTGCTGGTTCTCTAGTGTTCTCGAGCGCGGGTGCAGCCGGACTAGAGGGCGGCCAGCGAGGTCTTCGCCGCTTCGACGGCGGCTTCGGTGGTGATGCCGAACTCGCGGAACAGCGTCTTGTAGTCGGCCGAGGCACCGAAGTGCTCGATCGAGACGCTGCGGCCGGCGTCGCCGACGTAGCCGCGCCAGCCGAGGCCGATTCCGGCCTCGATCGACACGCGGGCCTTGACGGCGGCGGGGAGCACCGACTCCTTGTACTCGGCCGACTGCTCCTCGAACCACTCGAGCGAGGGAGCCGAGACGACGCGGGCGTTGATGCCCTCGCCCTTCAGGATCTCGCGGGCCTCGACGGCCAGCTGGACCTCGGAGCCGGTCGCGATGAAGATCACGTCGGGCGTTCCGTTCGGCGCCTCGGCGAGCACGTACGCGCCCTTGGAGGTGTTGGCGGCCGAGGCGAAGACCTCGCCGGTGGCCTCGCCCTCGCCGCGCTCGAACACCGGGATGTTCTGGCGGGTCAGCGCGATGCCGGCCGGGTTGTGGCGGCGGTTCAGGATCTCGAGCCAGGCGTAGGCCACCTCGTTCGCGTCGGCGGGACGGACGACGTCCAGTCCCGGGATGGCGCGGAGCGCGGTGAGCTGCTCGATCGGCTGGTGCGTCGGGCCGTCCTCGCCGAGGGCGACCGAGTCGTGCGTCCAGACGAAGACCGAGGGGACCTTCATCAGGGCCGCGAGACGCACGGCGGGACGCATGTAGTCCGAGAAGATCAGGAAGGTGCCGCCGAAGGGGCGGGTCTTCCCGTGCAGCACGATGCCGTTGAGGATCGCACCCATGGCGTGCTCGCGGATGCCGAAGTGCAGCACGCGGCCGTAGGGGTTCCCTGTCCACTCGTGGGTCGAGTGCTCGGTGGGCACGAAGGACGCGCCGGACTCGATCGTGGTGTTGTTCGACTCCGCGAGGTCGGCCGAACCGCCCCAGAACTCCGGCAGCACCTCGGCCAGGGCGTTGATGACCTTGCCGGAGGCGGCACGGGTCGACACGTCCTTCCCGGGCTCGAAGACCGGGAGCGAGGACACGATGTCGGCGGGCAGCTCGCCGGCCTCGAGCCGGTCCAGGAGCGCCTTCTTGTCGGGGTTGGCGGCGGCCCAGGCGTCGAAGCCCTCGCGCCACTCGGCGTGCGCCTCGGCACCGCGGGCGACGAGGCCCCTGGTGTGCTCGAGGACGGCGTCGGAGACCTCGAAGTGCTGCTCGGGGTCGGCCCCGAGCACCTCCTTCAGGCCCTTGAGCTCGTCGGCGCCGAGAGCGGAGCCGTGGATCTTGCCGGTGTTCTGCTTCTTGGGCGAGGGCCAGCCGATGATCGTCTTGAGGATGATCAGCGAGGGCTTCGAGGTCTCCGCCTTCGCGGCCTCGATCGCGTCGAAGAGCGCCTGCACGTCTTCGACGTACTGGCCCGTCTTCTTCCAGTCCACGACCTGCACGTGCCAGTGGTACGCCTCGTAGCGTGCCTTGACGTCTTCCGTGAAGGCGATGTTCGTGTCGTCCTCGATCGAGATCTGGTTGGAGTCGTAGATCGCGATCAGGTTGCCGAGCTGCTGGTGGCCGGCGAGCGAGGAGGCCTCGCTCGTGATGCCCTCCTCCATGTCGCCGTCTCCGGCGATCACGTAGGTGTAGTGGTCGAAGGGGCTGGTGCCCGCCTCGGCCTCGGGGTCGAACAGGCCGCGCTCGAAGCGCTGCGCGTAGGCGAAGCCCACGGAGGAGGACAGGCCCTGGCCGAGCGGCCCGGTCGTGATCTCGACTCCGTCGGTGTGTCCGTACTCGGGGTGGCCGGGCGTCAGCGAACCCCAGGTGCGGAGCGCCTTGAGGTCGTCGAGCTCGAGGCCGAAGCCGCCGAGGTAGAGCTGGATGTACTGGGTGAGCGAGGAGTGGCCCACCGAGAGGATGAAGCGGTCGCGCCCGAGCCAGTGCTGGTCGGACGGGTCTTTGCGCATGACCTTCTGAAACAGCAGGTAGGCCGCCGGCGCGAGACTGATCGCGGTTCCCGGGTGGCCGTTGCCGACCTTCTCCACGGCGTCGGCCGCGAGGATCTTGGCTGTCTTTACTGCTTCGTCGTCAATGGGTTCCCATTGGAGTGTCGCCACGAGGTGTTGGACCCTTCTGATTGCGAACCCGTCAGCGGGTTCCGGTGGTGGTGCGGGACAGACTGAAAGGATGATCGTCACCACGTCTGCGTCGCACTGCAATTATATGGATGCGGACGGCTCCTCCGCCCGGATCGAATAGACTTGCTGCGGGGATTGACCACCGGCAGTTTATGAGGAGCGATGGACGTAGCGGTTGACGGCCGGGTAGAACATCGGCGGATCAGCGCGATGGAGAAGGTCAAGGCATACGTGTCGCTGACCAAACCACGGGTGATCGAGCTCCTCCTGGTCACGACGGTTCCCGTCATGATCCTGGCCCAACAGGGCATCCCGAGCCTCTGGCTCGTCTTCGCCACCCTGATCGGCGGAGCACTGAGCGCGGGCAGCGCCGGCGCCTTCAACTGCTACTTCGACCGCGACATCGATCGCGTGATGAACCGCACGTCGAAGCGTCCCCTGGTCACCGGGGTGCTCTCTGACCGCGAGGCCCTCGTCTTCGCCTGGGCCGTCGGCATCGTCTCGATCGCCTGGCTCGCCGTATTCGTCAACCTGCTGAGCGCCGCGCTGTCGCTGACCGCGATCCTCATCTACGTGCTCCTGTACACGCTCGTACTGAAGCGCCGCACCCCCCAGAACATCGTCTGGGGCGGGATCGCCGGCTGCATGCCCGTGCTGATCGGCTGGGCCGCCGTCACGAACTCGCTGTCGTGGGAGGCCTTCATCCTCTTCGGCATCATCTTCCTCTGGACCCCGCCGCACTACTGGCCGCTGTCGATGAAGTACCGCACCGACTACAAGACGGCCGGCGTGCCGATGCTCGCGGTCGTCCGCGGGCGCGTCGTCGTCGGGCTCCAGATCGTGCTCTACGCCTGGGCGATGGTGGCCTGCTCGCTGCTCCTGATCCCGGTCGGCCACATGGGCCTGGTCTACTCGGCGACTGCCGTGCTCGCCGGCGCCTGGTTCCTCTACGAGTCGCACCGCCTGTACAGCCGGTCGATCCGCGATCTGACGATCAAGCCGATGCGCGTGTTCCACGGCTCGATCACCTACCTCACCCTGATCTTCCTCGCGGTCGCCATCGACCCGCTGCTCCCGTTCTGAGGAGCGAGATGACCACCCCCTTCAGCTGGCTCGCCGAGCGCGTCACCCTCACTCCCCGCGCCCTGCGCTGGGGGACGACGGCGGCACTGATCGTCAGCATCCTGATCATCGTCACCGGCGGAGTCGTCCGAGTCACGGGCTCCGGACTCGGCTGCCCGACCTGGCCCACCTGCGACGGCACCTCGATCTCGACCACGCCCGAGCTCGGCATCCACGGCTTCATCGAGTTCGCGAACCGCGCACTGACCGGCGTGCTGATCCTGGCCGTCGGCTGGGCGATCGTCGCCGCGCGGCTGCAGAAGCCGCGCGTGCGGAGCATGACCCGCCTGGCCTGGTCGCAGTTCTGGCTCGTCGTGGCCAACGCGATCGCCGGGGGAGTGACCGTCCGCACCGACCTGAACCCCTGGGTCGTCGCGATGCACTTCATCATGGCCATGGCCCTGCTCACCACCACGACCCTCACCTGGCACCGGGCGCACCGCGGTCAGTCGGCCGCGGTCGACTTCCCGCGCGGCATCGGCCCGCTGGCCTGGGTGCTCGTCGCCGTCACCGCCGTGCTGATCATCGTGGGCACGCTCGTCACGGGAACCGGCCCGCACGCCGGCGACTCGGCCGACGTCCCGCGGATGCCCTTCGTCTGGGAGCAGGTGACGATCGTGCACGGCGTGCTCGGCACGCTCGCACTCGTGCTCGGCGTGCTGCTGCTCGTCCGCGTGTGGCGCATCCCGGGCGCGTCGCTGGCCCGCCGCCGCGCCGCCACCTTCGTCGTCGTGGTGCTGCTCCAGGCCGGTCTCGGCCTCGCCCAGGCGCTCCTCGGCCTTCCCGAGTGGATGGTGGTGCTCCACCTCCTGGGGTCGGCCCTCGTCTGGGTCGGCGCGCTCCGTGTGCTGCTGGACGTGCATCCCCGTCTTTGGGCCGCCACCCCGGCGGGCACGTATACAATGGGAAGTCACGAACCCGCTGTTCACGCGTAGGTTCCCCCCGACACACAATCCGCCCAGAGTCCGGCATCGCCAGATAGATCGATGCGACGATGGAATGTCGGAGACCTCACGCAGGTTGTCATCAGCAGGAAGGGAGTCAGTCATGTCAGACGTCCTCATCGACCGACCGGAACTCGAGAACCTGGGGGTGTACGAGTTCGGCTGGTCCGACTCCGACGCCGCAGGGGCATCCGCGAAACGCGGAATCAACGAGGCGGTCGTCACCAACATCTCGGCCCTGAAGAACGAGCCGGAATGGATGCTGAAGACGCGCCTGAAGGCCCTTCAGATCTTCGGCCGCAAGCCCATGCCGACCTGGGGCGCCGACCTCTCGGGCATCGACTTCGACAACATCAAGTACTTCGTGCGGTCGACGGAGAAGCAGGCCCAGACCTGGGACGACCTGCCCGACGACATCAAGAACACCTACGAGAAGCTCGGCATCCCCGAGGCGGAGCGTCAGCGCCTCGTCTCCGGTGTCGCCGCGCAGTACGAGTCCGAGGTGGTCTACCACCAGATCCGCGAAGACCTCGAGGCCCAGGGCGTCATCTTCATGGACACGGACACCGCGCTCCGCGAGCACCCCGAGTTCTTCGACGAGTACTTCGGCACCGTGATCCCGTCCGGCGACAACAAGTTCGCCGCGCTGAACACGGCGGTCTGGTCCGGCGGCTCGTTCGTCTACGTCCCCAAGGGCGTACACGTCGAGATCCCGCTGCAGGCCTACTTCCGGATCAACACCGAGAACATGGGCCAGTTCGAGCGCACGCTGATCATCGCCGACGAGGGCAGCTACGTGCACTACATCGAGGGCTGCACCGCCCCGATCTACAAGAGCGACTCGCTGCACTCGGCCGTCGTCGAGATCATCGTGAAGAAGAACGCCCGCGTTCGTTACACGACGATCCAGAACTGGTCGAACAACGTCTACAACCTGGTCACGAAGCGTGCGATCGCGCACGAGGGCGCGACCATGGAGTGGATCGACGGCAACATCGGCTCCAAGGTGACGATGAAGTACCCGTCGATCTACCTGGTCGGCGAGCACGCCAAGGGCGAGACCCTCTCGGTCGCCTTCGCCGGCCCCGGCCAGCACCAGGACGCCGGAGCCAAGATGATCCACATGGCTCCCTACACGCAGTCGTCGATCGTCTCGAAGTCGATCGCCCGCGGCGGCGGCCGTGCCGGCTACCGCGGTGAGGTCAGGGTGGCGGAGAACGCGCACCACTCGGCGAACACCGTGCGCTGCGACGCGTTGCTGGTCGACACGATCTCGCGCTCGGACACCTACCCGGCCATCGACATCCGTGTCGACGACGTGCAGCTCGGCCACGAGGCCACGGTCTCGAAGGTCTCCGAGGAGCAGTTGTTCTACCTGATGTCGCGCGGTCTTCCCGAAGACGAGGCGATGGCGATGATCGTGCGCGGCTTCATCGAGCCGATCGCCCGGGAACTCCCGATGGAATACGCACTCGAACTGAACAAGCTCATCGAGATGGGCATGGAAGGCAGCGTCGGCTAAAGATGGCGGCACCCCAGATTTCCGAGACGGATCAGCCGGCGGCACCCCTGATCGACCGGCCCGACCCGGCTCAGCACGGGCTGCAGGCGCACTCCGACGGAGGCTCCGCCTTCGTTCCCGTGCAGACCCGCTCCGAGCGCTTCACCTCGACCTCGCCCGACGATTTCGAGGCGGTGACCGGCCGTGAGTTCGAGTGGAAGTTCGTTCCTCTCGCCAAGGTCGCGCACCTGATCTCGGATGCGGTCGACGGCTCGCCGACGGCCTTCAGCTACACCGAGAACGGCGGGGCCACGGTCGACTGGATCGACCGCACGAACGCCCTGATCGGGTCGGCCGGCGCCCCCGAGGAGCGGGCTTCGGCCAACGCCTGGTCGAGCGCCGAGAAGGCCCTGCACATCCTGGTGACCGGCGAGGACGGCCAGGAGACCGTCATCCGCCGCGACCGCTTCGACGGGTCGGCCCGCGCGGCGCACGTCGTGATCGAGGCCGCGCCGAACAGCAAGGGCACCGTGATCCTCGAGCACGCCGGCGACGCGAACCTCGCCGAGAACGTCGAGATCGTGGTCGGCGACAACGCCCAGCTCACCGTCGTGACGGTGCAGGAGTGGGACGACAGCGCCATCCATCTCTCCAGCCACTTCGCCCGGATCGGGCGCGACGCGAACCTCAAGCACGTGATCGTGTCGCTCGGCGGCTCGGTCGTGCGGGTGAACCCCTCGTTCCACCTGGTGGAGCAGGGAGCGTCGATCGACTCCTTCGGCCTCTACTTCGCGGATGCCGGGCAGTACTTCGAGCAGCGCCCCTACGTCGACCACGTCGCCGCCAACACGCGCAGCCGGGTCAACTACAAGGGTGCGCTCCAGGGTGAGGGCGCCCACACGGTCTGGGTGGGCGACGTGCTGATCGGCCCGCACGCTGACGGCACCGACAGCTACGAGCAGAACCGCAACCTCGTGCTCAGCGAGGGGACGCGCGCCGACAGCATCCCGAACCTCGAGATCGAGACGGGCAACATCCTCGGTGCGGGTCACGCGTCCTCGACCGGTCGCTTCGACGACGAGCAGCTGTTCTACCTGCAGTCGCGCGGCATCACCGAGGAGGAGGCCCGCCGGCTCGTGGTCCGCGGCTTCCTGGCCGAGATCATCCAGCAGATCGGCTCGGAGACCCTCGAGGCCCGCCTGTCGCAGGCGATCGAGGTCGAGCTGCTCGCCGCGCAGGCGACGGAGTAGCCCGTGGCCGAGAAAGTCTGCGCGTTCGAGGACGTGCCCGTGAACCAGGCCCTCCGGGTCGTCGTCGGCGGCGTCGCGATCGCCCTCGTGAAAGACAGCGCGGGGGAGTGCCACGCGATCGGCGACACCTGCACGCACGGCGACATCTCGCTCGCCGAGGGCTTCGTGGAGGACGACACGCTCGAGTGCTGGGCCCACGGCTCCAAGTTCTCGCTCGAGACCGGGAAGCCGCTGACGCTCCCGGCCTACGAGCCCGTCCCCGTGTTCGAGATCCAGGTGATCGACGGGGACATCTACATCGACCCAACCGTGACGAAAGTGATTGATTAGCATGTCGGTTCTGAAGATCGAAGACCTCCAGGTGAGCGTCGAGACCGAGCAGGGGACCAAGCAGATCCTGCGCGGCGTCGACCTCACCGTCGGCGAGGGCGAGACCCACGCCATCATGGGCCCCAACGGCTCGGGCAAGTCGACGCTCGCCTACGCGATCGCGGGGCACCCCAAGTACCACGTCGAGGGCGGCTCGGTCACGCTCGACGGCGAGGAGATGCTCGACAAGTCGGTCGACGAGCGCGCCCGCGCGGGCCTGTTCCTCGCGATGCAGTACCCCGTCGAGATCCCCGGGGTCTCGGTGTCGAACTTCCTCCGCACCGCGAAGACCGCGATCGACGGCGAGGCTCCGGCCATCCGCGGCTGGATCAAGGACCTCGACGCCTCGATGAAGGCTCTGCGCATGGACAAGTCCTTCCGTGAGCGCAACGTCAACGAAGGCTTCTCGGGCGGCGAGAAGAAGCGCAACGAGATCCTCCAGCTCGAGCTGCTGAAGCCGAAGTTCGCGGTGCTCGACGAGACCGACTCCGGTCTCGACGTGGATGCGCTCAAGATCGTCTCCGAGGGCGTTAACCGCGCCAAGGAGAACACCGGTCTCGGCATCCTGCTGATCACGCACTACAACCGCATCCTGCGTTACGTGAAGCCGGACTTCGTGCACGTCTTCGTCGCCGGCAAGGTCGCGGAGCAGGGCGGCCCCGAGCTCGCCGTGCGCCTCGAGAACGAGGGCTACGATCGCTTTCTCGCCGACACGACCGTAGGATAACGATATGGTCACGACACTCGAACCGCAGCTCTTCGACCAGGTCGAGGAGGCTCTCAAAGACGTGATGGACCCGGAGCTCGGCGTGAACATCGTCGACCTCGGTCTCATCTACGACCTCGGCTGGGACTCCGATCAGGACGCCTTGGTCATCAGCATGACGCTCACGAGCGCCGGTTGCCCGCTCACCGACGTGCTCGAGGAGCAGACCGCCGAGGCGCTCGACGGCGTCGTCGACCAGTTCCGCATCAACTGGGTGTGGATGCCGCCGTGGGGTCCCGACAAGATCACCGACGACGGCCGCGACATGATGCGCGCCCTGGGCTTCTCGATCTAGACCTCGCGCCCTCTTGTCTCGTTTGCCGAGACGTCAAAAAAGGTCCCAAACCAGCTTGGTTGGGACCTTTTTTGACGTCTCGGCGCGGTCGCGCTGGGCGCGGGCTACTTGCGCGCGGTGAGCTTCCAGGCGAGGGGGATGATGCCGGCCGCGAGGAGCGCCTTGATCACACCACCGACCAGGAACGGGTAGAGGCCGGACTGCAGGGTCTGCTCGAAGGTCAGGCCGAGCGACGCGGCGAGCCAGGGGAGGCCGATCGCGAAGGTGACGCCGGTGCCCGCCATGAACGAGACGAAGGCGCCGAGCACCTTGCGGTCCCGGCTGCGCTGGGCGAGCCAGCCGGTGAGGCCGGCGGCCAGGATGAAGCCGATGATGTAGCCGCCCGTGGGGCCCGCGACGACGTGCAGCCCTGCGGACGCATCACTGAACCACGGCACGCCCACGACGCCGAGCACCGCGTAGAGCACCATCGACAGGACGCCGCGAAGAGCTCCCAACGTCGAACCCACGAGCAGCACCGCGAGCGTCTGGCCCGTGATCGGCACCGGCCAGAGCGGGACGGTGACCTGGGCCAGCAGGCCCGTGAGGGCAGCTCCGCCGGCGACGAGCATCACATCGGTGAGGATGCTGCGGCTGATCAGACGGTCTGCGAGAGTGGGGCGGCCGGCGGCCAAAGACAGGGTGGACATGCATCTCCTCTTCGGGGCGGGACACCGGCTGAGAGCGAACGTCGTCGAGCCGAGGGCATCCCTGGAAATATACTAGAAGCTTCCCTCCCCCCTCGCGTTGTGGCGACACCACGAAAAGAATTGGATATCTCTGTGCTCAGCGTTTCAGACCTGGCCATCCGGGTCGGCGCACGAACCCTCATGGAGGACGTGTCGTTCCGAGTCGGCCCCGGCGACAAAGTCGGGCTCGTGGGCCGCAACGGCGCGGGCAAGACCACTCTCACCAAGGTGCTCGCGGGCGATCTGCAGCCCGCCGCGGGTGCGGTCCAGCGCTCGGGCGAACTCGGCTACCTGCCGCAGGACCCGCGCTCCGGTGACCCGGAGGAGCTGGCGCGCACGCGCATCCTGAACGCACGCGGACTCGGCTCGCTGCTGGAAGGCATGCAGGAGTCGTCGATGGCCATGGCCTCGGACGACCCGAAGGTCAGCGCGGCCGCGATGAAGAAGTACGGCAACCTGACCGAGCGCTTCGACGCCCTCGGCGGGTACGCGGCCGAAGCCGAGGCGGCCTCGATCGCGAGCAACCTGAGCCTGCCGGACCGCATCCTCGACCAGCCGCTGAAGACGCTCTCGGGTGGCCAGCGGCGCCGCATCGAGCTGGCGCGCATCCTGTTCTCCGACGCCGAGACACTCATCCTCGACGAGCCGACGAACCACCTCGACGCCGACAGCGTCGTGTGGCTGCGGGAGTTCCTCAAGACCTACAACGGCGGCTTCATCGTCATCAGCCACGACATCGAGCTCGTCGGCGAGACCGTGAACCGCGTGTTCTACCTCGACGGCAACCGTCAGGTGATCGATGTCTACAACATGAACTGGCGCAACTACCAGCGTCAGCGCGAGGCCGACGAGGAGCGCCGCAAGAAGGAGCGCACCAACGTCGAGAAGAAGGCCACGCAGCTGCAGATGCAGGCGGCCCGATTCGGCGCGAAGGCTTCGAAGGCGGCCGCCGCGCACCAGATGGTCGCCCGCGCCGAGAAGATGCTGAGCGGACTGGAAGACGTGCGCGAGGCCGACCGCGTGGCGAAGCTGCGCTTCCCCACCCCGGTGGCCTGCGGGCGCACCCCGCTGATGGCCTCGAACCTGTCGAAGAGCTACGGCTCGCTGGAGATCTTCACGGCCGTCGACCTCGCGATCGACCGCGGCTCGAAGGTCGTCATTCTGGGTCTGAACGGTGCCGGCAAGACCACGCTGCTCCGCATCCTGGGCGGCGTCGACAAGCCCGACACCGGTCAGCTCGAACCCGGCCACGGGCTGCGGATCGGCTACTACGCGCAGGAGCACGAGACGATCGACGTCAAGCGCTCGGTACTCGAGAACATGGTCTCGGCCTCACCGAACCTCACCGAGACCGAGGCGCGGCGCGTGCTCGGCTCGTTCCTGTTCACCGGCGACGACGGCCACAAGCCCGCCGGAGTGCTCTCGGGCGGCGAGAAGACGCGTCTCGCCCTGGCCATGATCGTCGTCTCGGGTGCGAACGTGCTGCTGCTCGACGAGCCCACGAACAACCTCGACCCGGCCAGCCGCGAAGAGATCCTGGATGCCCTCGCCCACTACGAGGGCGCGGTCGTGCTGGTCAGCCACGACGAGGGCGCCGTCGAGGCGCTGAACCCGGAGCGGGTGCTCATCCTGCCCGACGGCGTCGAGGACCACTGGAACAAGGACTACGCGGACCTGATCTCGCTGGCGTGAGTCCGGTGGCCTGAGCCTGCGGAGGTCTGAGCTCGGTGGCCTGAGCTTTCGGGTGCCGACTCGCGTCAGCGCTGGTCGAGGATCTCGTCCTCGACCTGCGAGTCGGTCTTCTTCGCCAGCCGCCGGCGCTCGCGCTCGGCCGCGCGCTCCTGCTCCTCCGGGTCGTCCTCGTTCGCCCGCCGGTACTCCTGGCGGATGATGTAGCCGAGCCCGACGAAGGCGAGGATGCCGAAGCAGAACCACTGGAACGTGTACGACAGGTGCGCACCCTCATCCGGGGTAGGTTTCGGCATCGCCATCGGGCGCTCGGCCGGCGCGGGATCCTCCGAGGCGAGCAGGCCGTAGGCCGCGGTGTAGATCGGGCGGTCGATCTGCTCGGCGACGACCGGGAGCTCGATGCTCGCGAGCTGGCCGTTCTCGAGGTCGCCGTTGCCGATCCGCGGTTCGCCCGCCTTCAGGCGCACCACGATCGAGACGGTCCCGGTGGGCGCGGCCGGGATGGTGTCGGGCAGGTTCTGCTGCTGACCGGTCGGCACCCAGCCGCGGTCGACGACGAAGACGTCGCCGTTCGCGAGCTGGAACGGCACGAGGATGTCGAAGCCGACGTCTCCGCCGAGCGGGCGGTTGCGCACGAGCAGCTGGTCGTCGACGAGGTAGCTGCCGGTCATCGAGACCGTGCGCCACTCGTCGGCGGGATCGTAGGAGTCGGGGGAGGGCAGCACATCCGCGAGCGGGGTGGCCGGCGCGTCGTAGTTCGAGGCGACCCGGTTGATCTCGGCGACGGCCTCGTCGCGGCGCGCCAGCTGCCACATCGCCAGCAGCACGCAGACGATCGCGAAGACGATCGTGATCGCGAGGTAGCCCGCCCAGCGGCGGTGGAGCAGGAAGCGCCAGCCGATCACCAGGTCACCCCGCTCTCCGCGGACGGCAGCTCGTCGACCGGCGACTCGTCGACCGGAAGCACCTCCAGCGGAAAGTCGCGGGCCGCGAGGAACTCACGCAGGTACTCCAGGTGCTCGTCGCAGGCGAGCCAGGTCTTCCGCCGGTCCTCGGCGTGGATGCGAGGGTTCCGCCACTGGATGCGCCACGCCGCGTCGGCGCGACAGCCCGCGCGGGAGCACTCCTGGGCACCGGGCTCCCGTCCGAGGGACGAGAGCAGGCTCACGGCCGGGGCTCCTCGTCGTCCAGGCCCACCGGACGGCGGTACACCTCGATGGCGGTCGGGCGCTCGGCCTTGCTGGTCCACGACGTGCCGACGTTGCCGACGACCACGGCAAAGTAGGGGAGGAGGATCGCGCCGGCGGCGACGATCGCCAGCCACCAGCCCTTCACGAAGAGCATCAGGATGAGGCAGACGATGCGGATCGACATCGTGATCATGTACTTGATCATGCGGGAGCGCCGCTCGTCCTCGGGGGACTTCGGAAGGCTCGTGATCGACTGCTGCCGCTGCTTCATGGTTGCCCCCAGCCTACGCTCCGAATACTGCTCCTAAGCTGGTATCGCCCCACGTCACCGGAAGTCAGGATCTTCAGACATGACCACCCCTCGCACCGTGCTCATCACCGGCGGAAACCGCGGCATCGGCTACGCCATCGCCGAGGAGTTCGTGGCCCAGGGCCACCGCGTCGCCGTGACCGCCCGCTCGGGCTCCGGCCCCGCCGGCACCCTCACGGTGATCGCCGACGTCACCGACGCCGCCTCGATCGACGCCGCGTTCACCGAGGTCGAGAACGAGCTCGGCCCGGTCGAGGTCGTCGTCGCGAACGCCGGCATCACCCGCGACATGCTGCTGCTCCGGATGTCGGAGGACGACTTCACCAGCGTCATCGACACGAACCTCACCGGCGCCTTCCGCGTCGTGAAGCGTGCATCCAAGGGCATGTTGAAGGCCCGCTTCGGCCGCATCGTGCTGATCTCGAGCGTCGTCGGGCTCTACGGATCGGCGGGCCAGGCGAACTACAGCGCCTCGAAGGCCGCGCTCGTCGGCTTCGCCCGCTCGATCTCGCGCGAGCTCGGTGCCCGCAACATCACGGCGAACGTCGTGGCCCCCGGTTTCATCGAGACCGACATGACCGCCGAGCTCCCCGAGGCGCAGCAGGCGGAGTACAAGAAGAGCATCCCCGCCGGCCGCTACGGTTCCGCCGCCGAGGTCGCCAAGGCCGTCACCTGGCTCGCCGGCGACGACGCCGCCTACATCACCGGAGCCGTCATCCCCGTAGACGGCGGCCTAGGCATGGGCCACTAGACAGCCAAGAGGTGAGGGCGGCGGGGCCGGGTTTCCGGTCTCCGTCGCCTCCGCGCGCAGCACGGCCGAAGACGGAGACCGGAAACCCGGCCCCGCAGCCCGCCCCGCCGAAAGCTCAGGCGCGGAGGCCGAGCAGCGGCAGGAGCTGGCTGAGGTCGCGCACGTCCATCGCCACGTGCGCGTGCTCGCGCACGAGCGGTCGCGCGTCGAACGCGACCGAGAGCCCGGCGACCTCCATCATCCGGAGGTCGTTCGCCCCGTCACCGACCGCGACGGTCTGCGCCACGGGCAGACCGAGCTCACCCGCCCACTCGAGCAGCGCATCCGCTTTGCTCTGGGCGTCGACGATGGGGCCGCTCACGGTGCCGTCGAGGCGGCCGTCGGTGACACCGAGGCGGTTGGCGCGCCAGTAGTCGAGCCCGAGCTCCTCGGCCAGCGGATCGAGCACCTCGTGGAACCCGCCCGACACGACGCCGACCAGGTTGCCCGTGCGGTGCAGGCCCGCGATCAGGTCGGGGACGCCGTGCGTGACCGTGATCTGCTCGCCGACCTCGCGGAAGCACGAGACGTCGAGCCCCTCGAGGGCGGCCACCCGCTCACGCAGGCTCGCGGCGAAGTCGAGCTCGCCGCGCATCGCCCGGTCGGTGATCGCGGCGACCTCGGCATGACGGCCTGCGCAGTCGGCGAGGAGTTCGATGACCTCGTTCTCGATGAGGGTGGAGTCGACATCGAGGACGACGAGGAACTGGGTCATGGAACGACGCGTACTCCCTTGCCCACGACGGTGATTCCGGAATCGGTGACCGTGAAGCCCCGCTCCCGGTCGCGGTCGGGGTCGACGCCCACCTGGGCGCCCGCGGTGACGACGACGTTCTTGTCCAGGATAGCGCGGCGGACGATCGCATCCGGTTCGATGTGCACGCGGTCGAAGAGCACCGACTGCTGCACCAGCGCGCCGGAGTCGACCGTGGTCCACGGGCCGACCACGCTGTCCTCGACGCGGGCGCCGGAGATCAGGCAGCCGAGCGAGACGATCGACTCGACCGTCACTCCCGGGTTGCCCTTCGAGTCGCGCACGAACTTCGCCGGCGGCGAGTTGAGGGCCTGGGTGTAGATGGGCCAGGCCTCGTTGTAGAGGTTGAAGACCGGCAGGGCCGAGATCAGGTCCTGGTGGGCGTCGTAGAACGACTCGATCGTTCCCACGTCGCGCCAGTAGTAGCGGTCGCGGTCGGTCGACCCCGGCACCACGTTGCGGTTGAGGTCGTAGACCGCCGCGTTGCCCGCGGCCACGAAGTCGGGGATGATGTCGCCGCCCATGTCGTGGCTGGACTCGGGACGCTCACCGTCGCGGATGACGGCCTCGATCAGCTGGTCGGCGTCGAAGACGTAGTTGCCCATCGAGGCGAGCACCTCGCCGGGGGAGTCGGCGAGGCCGACGGCATCCTTCGGCTTCTCGAGGAACTCCGCGATGCGCGTGGGGTCGTCGTCCTCCACCTGGATGATGCCGAACTGGTCCGAGAGCTCGATCGGCTGGCGGATGGCCGCGACGGTCGCGCCGGCGCCGGACTCGATGTGCGCCTGGATCATCTGCTCGAAGTCCATGCGGTAGACGTGGTCGGCGCCGACCACGACGACGATGTCGGGGTTCTCGTCGCGGATCAGGTTGAGCGACTGCAGGATGGCGTCGGCCGAACCGCTGAACCAGCGCTTGCCGAGCCGCTGCTGCGCGGGCACCGAGGCGATGTAGGAGTTGAGCAGCCCGTTGAGGTGCCAGGTCTGCGAGACGTGCCGGTCGAGCGAGTGCGACTTGTACTGCGTGAGCACCACGATCTGCGACAGCCCCGAGTTGACGAGGTTCGACAGCGCGAAGTCGATCAAGCGGTACCCCCCGCCGAACGGGACGCCGGGCTTGGCCCGGTCGGCCGTGAGGGGCATGAGGCGCTTGCCCTCGCCTCCGGCCAGGACGATGCCGAAGATCTTCTTTGATGCTGCTGCCATACCCCCCACCATAATGAGGTTTTCCCCGCGGGGTACTACGGTTCGACTATGCGAGTCGATGTGATTACCCGTGAGTATCCGCCCGAGGTCTACGGAGGAGCCGGCGTCCACGTCGCCGAGCTCGTCAAGGCGCTCCGGTCCCATCTGGACGTGACGGTGCGCTGCTTCGGCGCCCCCCGCGACGAGCCCGACGTGTTCGCCTACCAGGTGCCGCAGGAGCTCGTGGGCGCGAACCCCAGCCTCACCACACTCGGCGTCGACCTGCAGATCGCCGAAGCGGTCGCCGGTACCTCGCTCGTGCACTCGCACACCTGGTACGCCAACGCGGCCGGCCGCCTCGCCGCCCTGCTGCACGACGTGCCGCACGTCGTCACCGCGCACTCGCTCGAGCCGCTCCGCCCCTGGAAGGCCGAGCAGCTCGGCGGCGGCTACCGCATCTCGTCGCTGATCGAGAAGGATGCGTTCGAGTCGGCGGATGCGGTGATCGCCGTGTCGAACGGCATGCGCCGCGACATCCTCCGCTCCTACCCGGCGCTGGACGAGTCGAAGGTGACCACGGTCTACAACGGCATCGACCTCGAGCGCTGGCGCCCGACCGTCGACCCCGAGGTGCTCGAGCGCCACGGCATCGACCCGGACCGGCCGACCGTCGTCTTCGTCGGCCGGATCACCCGTCAGAAGGGCCTGCCGTACCTCCTCCGCGCGATCGCGATGCTGCCGCCCGAGGTGCAGGTCGTGCTCTGCGCCGGCGCCCCGGACACCGCCGCGATCATGGAGGAGGTCTCCTCCGCGGTCCGCACCCTGCAGGAGACCCGCACCGGGATCGTCTGGATCGAGGAGATCCTGCCGCAGCCCGCGCTGGCCGCCGTGCTCACGGCCGCGACCGTCTTCGTCTGCCCCTCGGTCTACGAGCCGCTCGGCATCGTCAACCTCGAGGCCATGGCCTGCGGGCTGCCGGTCGTCGGCACCGCCACGGGCGGCATCCCCGAGGTCGTCGACGACGGCGTCACGGGTCTGCTCGTGCCGATCGACCAGGCGCAGGACGGAACGGGCACGCCGACCGACCCCGATCTCTTCGTCGCCGATCTCGCCCGTGCCCTCACCGAGGTGGTCTCGGACCCGGTGCGCGCCGCCGAGATGGGACGCGCCGGCCGGGCCCGTGCCGAGGCCGAGTTCAGCTGGGGCGCCATCGCCTCTCAGACCGCTGAGATCTACCGGTCGCTTGTCGGGTAGCGGGCCGGTGGTTGGTTAGGCTTGGAGCATGCCCACTGTGCTCGATCTCGAAGACGTTTCGGTTGTCCGCGATGGAAATCCCATCCTGAGCGGGGTGAACTGGAAAGTCGACGGTGATCAGCGCTGGGTCGTGCTCGGGCCCAACGGCGCCGGCAAGACCACCCTGCTGCAGATCGCGGCCGCGATGAGCCACCCGTCCGGCGGCACCGTACAGGTGCTCGAGGGCACGCTGGGCCAGGTCGACCTGTTCGAGCTGCGGCCCCGCGTGGGCTTCGCCTCGAGCGCGATGGCCCGCCGCTTCCCGGCCAACGAGACCGTGCTGAACGTCGTGCTGACGGCCGCCTACTCGGTGACCGGCCGGTGGAACGAGGCCTACGAGGACATCGACCTCCGCCGCGCCCAGCGGGTGCTGAGCGAGTGGAAGCTCGATCACCTGTCGGACCGGCTGTTCGGTTCGCTCAGCGACGGCGAGCAGAAGCGCGTGCAGATCGCCCGCTCGGTCATGACCGACCCGGAGCTGCTGCTGCTGGACGAGCCGGCCGCGAGCCTGGACCTCGGCGCCCGCGAGGAGCTGCTGCAGCTGCTCGGCGGCTACGCCTCGGCTCCCGAGGCCCCGGCGATCGTGATGGTGACCCACCACGTCGAGGAGATCCCGCGCGGATTCACGCACGCCCTGCTCCTCAACAAGGAGGGCATTGTGGCAAGCGGCGCGGTCGGCGAGGTGCTCACGGCCGACAACCTCACCGAGACCTTCGGACTGCCGATCGCCTTGAGCGAGGACGACGGGCGTTTCTCCGCTCGCGCGGCCTGAAACCTGCTAAACTCGTCAGCTGGCCCTCTGGCCCACGATTTCCTTCCCCGCCGTAGAACCAAGGACACCACTATGAAGTCTGACACCCACCCCACGTACGCACCCGTCGTGTTCCGCGACCTCGCGTCGGGAGCCACGTTCCTCACCCGTTCGACCGTGTCGAGCGCGAAGACGATCGAGTGGGAAGACGGCAACACCTACCCGGTGATCGACGTCGAGATCTCGTCCGAGTCGCACCCGTTCTACACGGGCAAGCAGCGCATCCTCGACTCGGCCGGCCGCGTCGAGAAGTTCAACAGCCGATACAAGGGCTTCGGCGGCAGCAAGTAGTCTCCGCCCCACACGAAAAGACCCCCACGGCCTCGGCCGGTGGGGGTCTTTCGCTGTCCGTGCCTAGACGCGCGGCGGCACCTCGGGCCACCCGCGTCGTGAGGTGAAGGCGGGGTCGCGCGTGCGCCGCATGTAGTCCTCGAACGAATCGCACTGCGCCTCGTGCCAGGCCGACTGGGCGGCGTGCAGGTCGTGCGGCGACAGGTCGAGCTCGCCCGCGTACTTGACAGCGATGGCCTGGGCCACCCGGCCCGCCGCGATCGCATCGGCCCCGGCATCGTGGGCGTCGAGCAGTTCGACCCCGTAGAACGCGGCCGACACCTCGAGCGTGCGCTTGCCCTTGCGGTATCGGTCGACCTGCTTGTCGATCACGAGGGGATCGACCACGGGGCCGGGCACCAGCGGCGCGATGCCGTGCCGCACCGCTTCGCGGTTGAGCAGGGTGAGGTCGTAGGGCGCGTTGTAGATGACGAGCGAGTACCCCTCCGCGAAGACGCGGCGCAGCTCACCGACGATCTCGCCCACGACCTCGGCCGCGGGCCGGCCGTTGGCCTTGGCGTCCGCCGTGCTGACGCCGTGCACGGCCGTGGCCTGCTCCGGGATCTCCACACCCGGATCGGCCAGCCAGTCGCGTCGCGAGACCGTAGCGCCCGTCGCGTCGAGGACGCTGACGTTCGCGGTGACGACCCGGCTGGTCTCGACGTCGATGCCGGTGGTCTCAAGGTCGAACACCGCGAGTCTCTCGGCCCAGGCGGGAAGGACGGCGGTGGCGACTGACTGCTCGATCGTATCCATTGCGGCGATCGTGTCATCAGCCGCCGACACCGGGGCCGAGACCGGCTCCGGCTCGAGATCGAACAGGGTCGGAGCGGTGATCGTCATACCCGTCAGTCTGCCGCGCCTCCAGCGACTCCAGAGGCACCGACACACGGGTCAGCGACCCTCGGTCTCTTCCGTGCGCTGCCCCACGTGCAGCCAGTAGAAGGTCTGCGTGCCGAAGGTGAGCGTGACCGTGCCCTCGTCGTCGAACGAGGGGAACTCCGAGTGCCCGAACAGGTCGAACAACCGGCGCCCGGCGAACTGCGGCGCGGTGATCGTGGCCGACCCCGGGTTGTGCGCGAAGTTGAACACGCAGAGCAGGTCTTCCGGCCCGTCGCCGAAGTAGGCGCCCGAGCCCTCGTAGCTCCGCACGAAGGAGAGCACGGAGTCGCTGTCGGTCGGCAGCACCTCCATCGTGCCGAGCCCGAAGGCAGGGTGCGCCTTCCGCACGTGGATGACGTTCCGCACCCAGTGCAGGAGCGACCGGGACTGCGCGAGCTGGGACTCCACGTTGACCAGCGTGTAGTTGTAGACCAGCGACTGCACGACCGGGAGGAAGAGCTTGCCGGGGTCGGCGGTGGAGAAGCCCGCGTTCCGGTCCGGCGTCCACTGCATCGGCGTGCGGGAGGAATCGCGGTCGGGCAGCCAGATGTTGTCGCCCATCCCGATCTCGTCGCCGTAATAGAGGAACGGGCTGCCCGGGAGGGCGAAGAGCAAGGCGTGGACGAGCTCGAGCTCGGCGCGCGAGTTGTCGAGCAGGGGAGCGAGCCGGCGGCGGATGCCGATGTTCGACCGCATCCGCGGGTCGTAGGCGTACCAGCCGTACATCGCCTGCCGGTACTCCTCGGAGACCATCTCGAGGGTCAGCTCGTCGTGGTTGCGGAGGAAGACGCCCCAGGCGGCGGACTCCGGGATGTCGGTGGTCTCGGAGAGCACCCGCACCAGCTCGTCGGCCTTCTGCGACCGCAGCGAGTAGAAGATGCGCGGCATGACGGGGAAGTCGAAGGCCATGTGGCACTCCGGCTCCTCCTCGGTGCCGAAGAACGCGGCGACCTCGCGGGGCCACTGGTTGGCCTCGGCCACGAGCATGCGGCCGGGGTATTCGTTGTCGATCATCTCGCGGAGCTTCACGATGAACTCGTGGGTCTTCGGCTCGCCCTCGCCGTTGCCCTCGTCGGACTCGTAGAGGTAGGGGATCGCATCCAGCCGGATGCCGTCGACGCCCATGTCGAACCAGAACCGCACGGTGTCGAAGATCGCCTCGTGCACGGCCGGGTTCTCGAAGTTGAGGTCGGGCTGGTGCGAGAAGAACCGGTGCCAGAAGAACTGCCGGCGCACGGGGTCGAAGGTCCAGTTGGACTCCTCGGTGTCGACGAAGATGATGCGGATGTTCTCGTACTTCTCGTCGGTGTCGCTCCAGACGTAGAAGTCGCCGTAAGGGCCCTCGGGGTCTTCGCGCGACTTCTGGAACCACTCGTGCGCGTCCGAGGTGTGGTTCAGCGGGAAGTCGATCACGATGCGCATGTTGCGCTCGTGCGCCTTGGTCACCAGGTCGCGGAACTCCTCGACCGTCCCGTAGTCCGGCAGCACGGCCGTGAAGTCCGAGACGTCGTAGCCGCCGTCGCGCATCGGCGACATGAAGAAGGGGGGCAGCCAGAGCGCGTCGATCCCGAGCCACTGCAGGTAGTCCAGCTTCGAGATCAGGCCGGCGATGTCGCCGAAGCCGTCGCCGTTCGAGTCGACGAACGACCGGATCATCACCTCGTAGAACACCGACCGCTTGTACCACTGCGGATCGAGGGTGAGGCCCGGCTGCTGGATGGGAGCGGTGTAGTTCACGGGGGTCCTTTCGGAGCACGGGGGGAACGGGTGACCGGCAGGAGCGATCCCTGAATCACGTTAGTCCAAACCGCTCCGGCCGGAAGGGCGCGTCTATGCTTGAGCGGATGACCGTCGCCTCGCCCTACGCCGAAGAGCTCTCCCGGATGCCCGTGGTGGAGCGGGTGATGGAGGTCGCCGGCAGCAGCACCCACCTGTGGGAGTACGGCGCATCCGGGGCCGATCCCCAGGCCAGAGCGGATGCACGCACCCTGATCGTCGTCGTGCACGGCTACCGGGGGGATCACCACGGCCTCGAACCCGTGATCGCCCAGCTCGGCGGCGACGCGCACGCGGGCACGCGGATCGTCGCCCCCGATCTTCCGGGCTTCGGCGTGTCGACCCCGCTCGACGCGGTGCACGACGTGCCGGGCTACTCCGCCTGGCTGCGCGAGATCGTCCCGGCTCTCCGCGCCGAGTCGCCGGAGGCGCGCCTCGTGGTGCTCGGCCACTCGTTCGGATCGATCATCGTCGCGGCCGCGCTCGGCAGCGAGCCGGGCCTCGAGGCCGATGCAGCCATCCTGATCAACCCGATCGCCGCCCCGGCCCTCACCGGCCCGCGCGGCGTGATGACCCGGTTGGCGATCGGCTACTACCGGTTCGCCGCCGCCGTGCCGGAGAAGCTCGGCTTCGCCATCCTGGGCAGCCCGCTGGTCGTGCGCGTGATGAGCGTCACGATGGCGAAGACCCGCGAGAAGCCGCTGCGGCGCTGGATCCACGACCAGCACGACCGGTACTTCTCGGCGTTCGCGAACCGCACGGTGGTGCTGGACGCCTTCCGCGCCTCGGTCGGCGACGACGTCAGCGAGTACGCGGCGCGGATCACGGTGCCGACCCTGCTGATCGCCGCGGACAGGGACGACATCACGCCGATCGAGGCCCAGCACCGCGTGCAGGCCGCCATGCCCGACGCCCGGCTCGTCGTGCTGCACGACGTCGGCCACCTGATCCACTACGAGAAGCCCGTCGAAGCCGCGCAGGCGATCACGGAGTTCCTCGCGTGAGGCTCGCCGTCGACTGCCGGTACACCCGCCTCGAGCGGCACGACGGCATCAGCCGCTACACGGCGGGGGTCGCGACAGCCCTGAAGGAGCTGATCGACGCGGGCGACCCGGCGGTGGCCGGGATCGAGCTCAGCATGATCATCAGCGACGAGCGCCAGCTCGCCATGCTCCCCGGCCTGCCCTGGGTGAAGGTCTCCGGCCCGACCAGTGTGCGCGAGCCCCTCGTCGCCCTGCAGGTCAACCGCAGCCGGCCCGACATGGTGATCAGCCCGATGCAGACGATGGGCACGCTCGGCCGTCGCTACCGGCTCGCGCTGACCGTGCACGACCTCATCTACTACTCCAACCCCGAGCCGCCGCGCGACCTCCCCGGCTTCGTGCGGGTGCTCTGGCGGCTCTACCACAAGGCCTGGTGGCCGCAGCGGATGCTCCTGAACGGCGCCGACGCGATCGTGACGGTGTCCGACACCACGCGCGACCTGATCGCCGAGCACCGGCTGACCCGGCGCCCGGTCACCGTGGCCCGGAACGCCGCCGACCTCCCGCCACGGGTGACCGCCGAGGCCGCCGCCGCGGACGCAGCGGCACGATCCCAGGCGAAGTCGCTCCTCTACATGGGCTCGTTCATGCCCTACAAGAACGTCGCGACCCTCGTGCGGGCGGCGGCCGAGCTCCCCGACTACACGCTCCATCTGCTCAGCCGCGCGAGCGAGGCCGACGAGGCGCGTCTGCGCGCAATCGATCCCGAGGCGCGGCTCGTCTTCCACGGCGGCGTCAGCGACGAGGAGTACCAGCGCCTGCTCGGCCAGGCGACCGCCCTGGTCACCGCGTCCCTCGACGAAGGCTTCGGCATCCCGCTGGTCGAGTCGATGGGCCAGGGCACCCCGGTGGTCGTCAGCGACATCGGGGTCTTCCGCGAGATCGGGGGAGAGGCCGCCCTGTTCGCCCCGGCGAAGGATGCGGCCGCGTTCGCCGCGGCCGTCCGCACCCTGGAGGACCCGGCGGAGTGGGCCGGCCGCTCCCGGGCCTCACGCCGTCAGGCGGAGTCGTTCAGCTGGGAAGCGTCAGCTCGAGCGCTAGCGGGGCTCGCGACCGGATCGACGGGTCGATCGCGACGCCGTTGAACTCGGCGATCGAGAGCTCGCCGTCGTCGACCAGGAACTCGTGCGCGGAGCCGTTCGGGATCGCGTGGCCCTTCTCGGGCAGCTTCTTCTCGGTCACGTAACGGATCAGGGATCCGATCACCCCGCCGTGCGAGACGACGATCAGTGACTCGCCGGGGTGCTCCTCGGCGAGCGCCTGCAGGGCGGGCAGCACCCGCGCGACGACGTGCGAGCGACGCTCGCGACCGGGGACGGGGCCGAGCGGATCCGGGAACCGCTCGCGCAGCTCCTCGGAGTTGAGCCCTTCGGCCTCACCGTAGCTGCGCTCGACCAGGTCGGGCACCAGCTCGACCCCGCCGAGGCCCGTGGCCGCGGCGATGATCTCGGCCGTCTCGCGGGCGCGGCCGAGCGGGCTCGCGACGATGCCGTCGAAGTGACGCTCGGCGAGGATCCGCCCGGTCTCCCTGGCCTGCTCGCGGCCGGTCTCGTTCAGCGGGATGTCGGTGCTCCCCTGGATCCGCTTCTGGAGGTTCCAGTCGGTCTGCCCGTGGCGCACGAAGGTGAAGGTAGTCATCGGGGCAAGTCTACGAGCCCGCGGCGGCTCGGATCAGGCGTCGGGCAGCAGCCGGGCCTGCAGGGCGGTGAGTGCTTCGGCCACCCCGCCGTCGATCTTGACGGCGGCCCGGGAGTCGCCCTTGGTCACACCGCGGTTGATGATCACGACCGGCAGCTTCCGGCGGCGGGCCTGCTCGAGCAGGCGGATGCCGGAGTTGACGACCAGGGACGAGCCCGCGATGACCATCGCGTCCGATCCCGCCACCATCGAGGAGGCCTCGGCGAACTTCTCGGTCGGGATGAACTCACCGAAGAAAACGACGTCCGGCTTCAGCACGCCGCCGCAGACCGTGCACGAGGGCACGACGAAAGCCTCGTACTCCGAGACGTCGGCGTCGCCGTCCGGCGCCATCCTGACCAGCCCCTGGTCCGTGAGCCAGGGGTTCTCGGCCGAGATCCGCTCGGCGATGCTGGCCCGGGCGAAGGTCTGGCCGCAGGTGAGGCAGGTCACGCGGTCCATCGAGCCGTGCAGGTCGACCAGGTGGCGGGTGCCGGCCCGGGCGTGCAGGCCGTCGACGTTCTGGGTGATCACCCCCGTCACGAGTCCCGCCTCCTCGAGGCCGGCCAGGATGCGGTGGGTCACGTTCGGCTGCGCCGCGTCGAACATGCGCCAGCCCAGGTGGCTGCCCGCCCAGTAGCGCTTGCGGTACGAGGGGCTGGAGAGGAACTGGTCGAAGGTCATCGGGTTGCGGGCGGGAGCGCCCTCGCCGCGGTAGTCGGGGATCCCCGAATCGGTGCTCACACCGGCTCCGGTGAGCACGACGATCCGACGGCCGGCGAGCACCTCGGCGGCCTCTTCGACGGCGAGCGCGGCGGACGCGTCCGGCATCGACGACACGAGCGGAACCATGTGACCTCCTCGCCGGCGTGGTGCCCGGCTCTTGCAGTCTAAACACCGGAGTTTTCCGGAATGTTTCCGGGCTGGCAGAGTTGGGGGTGAATCTCGTCACAGAAGGGGTCTCGTGCCCGTCCTCCGCATCACCTCGCTCGAGCATCCGCTGCTCGCCGACTACGCCGACCTGACCGACGTGGCGCTCCGCCGCATCCTGGAACCGGCGGGGGGCCTGTACCTCGCCGAGTCGGCCAAGGTGATCGAGCGCGCCGTGGCCGCCGCGCACGTCCCGCGTTCGGTGCTGCTGATGGAGAAGTGGCTGCCCGACCTCGAGTGGATCGCCGAGCGCTTCCCCGACGTGCCGCTGTTCGTCGCCGACGACGCCCTGCTCGAGGAGCTCACCGGCTTCGCGATGCACCGCGGTGCGCTCGCCTCGATGCACCGCCCGATGCTGCCGGACGCCCGCGACCTGCTCGCCGGGGCGAAGACCGTCGTGGTGCTCGAGGACATCGTCGACCACACCAACGTCGGCGCCGCCTTCCGCTCGGCGGCGGGGCTGGGGGCGGATGCGGTGCTGATCAGCCCGCGCTGCGCCGACCCGCTCTACCGCCGGAGCGTGCGGGTCAGCATGGGCACGGTGCTGCAGGTGCCCTGGACCCGGATCGGGGAGTGGAAGGACGCGGCGCCGCTCCTGCACGACGCCGGGTTCACGATCGCCGCCCTCGCGCTCGGCGACGACTCGGTGCCGCTGCCGGAGTTCGCCGCCGCCCTGCCGGCGAAGGTCGCGATCGTGCTGGGCACCGAGGGCGACGGGCTGAGCCGCCGCGCTCTCGCCGCCGCCGACGTGCGGGTCGAGATCCCGATGCTGCACGGCGTCGACTCCCTGAACGTCGCCTCGGCGAGCGCGGTGGCCCTCTACGCGCTGAGGTACGCCGCGCGCGAGTAGTCATTGCCTACTGACCATCGGGGTCCGGACCCAATATGCTTCCCCTACCTATCAGGGAGGCTGCTGTGAGCGAGAAGTCCACCATTCCACCTGCTGCTACGGCCTGGGCCGGAAAGGGCCTGAAACCGGGCACCCTCGGGCTGTTCGGCTCGACCGTGATCGGGCTGGCCTCGACCGCCCCGGTCTACTCGCTCGCCGCCACCGTCGGCTTCGTCGTGCTGGCCGTCGGAGCGCAGGCGCCGATCGCCATGATCATCGCCTTCGTCCCGATGTTCCTGACCGCGTCGGCGTACCGCGAGCTCAACCGGGCGGTGCCCGACTGCGGCACGGCCTTCACCTGGGCGACGAAGGCCTTCGGGCCCTGGGTGGGCTGGCTGGCCGGCTGGGGGGTCGCCGTCGCCGGCATCATCGTGCTGGCGAACCTGGCGCAGATCGGCAGCAAGTACCTCTGGCTGCTGACCGACAACCCTGACCTCTACGACAACGTGCCGCTGGTGACGGCCACCGGCGTGGTCTTCATCGCCGCGATGACCTACATCAGCGTGCGCGGGCTCGAGATCGGCGAGCGGCTGCAGAACGTGCTGCTCGCCGTGCAGTACCTCGCGCTGGCCCTGTTCGTGGGCATCTGCTTCTGGAACGTGTTCACCGGTTCGGCGCCCGAGGGCGCGACCTTGCCGCAGGCCGACTGGTTCAACCCCTTCGCCTTCACCTCACTCTCGGGCTTCACCGAGGCGATCCTGCTGTGCCTGTTCATCTACTGGGGCTGGGACACCTGTCTCGCGCTCAACGAGGAGACGAAAGACCCCAAGCGCACGCCGGGCCGCGCGGCCATCCTCTCCACGGTCATCCTGCTCGTCACCTACGTGTCGGTCACCGTCGCTGCGATGTCGTTCGCGGGGCTCGGCGACAGCGGCCTGGGCCTCGGCAACGAGGAGAACTCGGGCGACGTCTTCCTCGCGCTGAAGGATGCGGTGTTCGGCCCCTGGGCCTGGCTGCTGGTGATCGCGGTGTGCGTCTCGGCGATCTCGTCGACGCAGACCACCATCCTGCCGACCGCGCGCGGCACGCTCGCGATGGCGACCTACAAGGCCCTGCCCGCCGCCTTCGGCCGGGTCAGCCCGAAGTTCCGCACCCCGCGGTTCGCCACGATCTTCATGAGCGTGGTCGCCTCGGTGTTCTACGTGGGGATGACGATCGTGAGCGAGAACATCCTCTCGGACACGATCCTCTCGATCGGCCTTGCGATCGCGTTCTACTACGCGATCACGAGCTTCGCCTGCATCTGGTACTTCCGCAGCGAGATCTTCACGACCGCCCGGAGTTTCTTCTTCAAGGGCCTGTTCCCGCTCCTCGGTGGTCTGATGCTGACGGCGGCGTTCATCCAGTCGGCGATCGACATGTACAACCCCGACTACGGCTACACCGTGATCTTCGGCATCGGCGGGGTCTTCGTGATCGGCATCGGCTCGCTCGCCATCGGGGTGGTGCTGATGGTGGTCTGGTACTTCTTCGCCGGGTCGAAGCCCTTCTTCCGCGGCCAGAGCCTCAACCGCGACACCGAGGTGCTGGTGCCGGACGACGACCAGCTGATGCCGCGGTCTGTGGACGGCGGGTTGATGTAGCGGACGGTCCGCTTCCAGGGCCGGGCAGGCGGCCGTTGGTTAGGATGGCCGGGTGAGTCCCGCCAGCCCCGCCGTCTACCGGCGCCGGCGAATCGTCGTGGGCGCGGCCCTCGTGCTGTTCGCGGTGCTGGCCACCTACATCCCCGTCTCGCTGTTCGCCCCGGTGCCGGCCGCCACGGCCGCGGTGGCCGAGGTGGCCCCGGCTCCGAGCGCGGCGACCGCGCTCAGCACGCCCGCCCAGGGCTCGAGCGCGATCGGCATCGCCGAGGGTTCGGCCACGAAGCAGCTCCTCGGGTCGAGCGGCTCGACCGAGTCGGTGCCCATCGCGAGCATCACGAAGACCATCACCGCTCTTGTCGTGCTCGACGCGAAGCCGATCGCGGACGGCGGCCAGGGGCCGGACATCACGATCAGCGACGACGACGCGGCCATCCTGCAGCAGACCATCGCGGTCAACGGCTCCTGGGCCTCGGTCTTCCCGGGGCAGGTGCTGAGCGAACGGCAGGTGATCGAGATCATGCTGCTCGAATCGGCCAACAACTACAGCGTGACGCTGACCAACTGGGCGTTCGGCTCGACCGCGGCCTACCTCACCGCCGCGAACGCCTGGCTCGCCGAGAACGGGCTCAGCGGCACCGCGGTCGTCGACACCAGCGGGCTCGACCCGGGCTCGCGGAGCACCACGGCCGACCTGCTCACCCTGGCCGCCCGCGTGCTCGCCGACCCGGTGCTCGCGCCGATCGTGGGCACGAAGACCGACACCCTGCCCCAGCTGGGCGAGATCGAGAACACCAACGACCTGCTCGGCGTCGCCGGGATCGACGGGGTGAAGACCGGAACCACCGACGAGGCCGGGTACTGCCTGCTGTTCTCGGCCGACTACCTCGTCGGGACCGAGACCGTGACGCTCGTGGGCGCCGTGCTCGGGGCGGGCAGCGAGGCCGAGCTGCAGGCCTCCGTGGTGTCGCTGCTGCAGAGCGCCGAGGGCGGCTTCCAGACCGTCGACGTGGTGACCCAGGGGCAGGTGCTCGGGTCGTACACGACCGAGTGGGGCGCCTCCTCGGACGTCGTGGCCGCCGAGACCGTGAGCACCGCGGTGTGGTCGCAGGCGACCTTCACGCCGTCGGTCTCGCTCGACCCGCTGACCGAGGCGTCGGCCGGGACCGTGGTCGGGAACGCCCGGTACGAGGTCGCCGGGATCTCGGTCGCTGGGGAGGAGCTCACCGTGCCGCTCCAGCTCGCCTCGGACATCGCGGGGCCGGACGCGGGCTGGAAGCTCGGGAACCCCGGACGGCTGTTCGGGTAGACGGCTGTCGGCTAGTCGGCTGTTCGGCTACGCAGCTGTTGGGCTGGTCAGCTGGTCGTCTGGTCGTCCGCCGCCGGCGTGGCCGTCTCCGACTCGCCCGATCCCGCCTCCGAGCGCGAGGCGTACACCGGCTCGGGGATCGGACGCTTGGCCGTGATCCCGTCCCCGCTCGAGCGGTGGGTGATCCGCCGGATGACCCACGGCACCAGGTGCACGCGCGCCCAGACCAGGTCCTCCGCCCGCGCCGCCCGCCAGGTGCTGCGCGGCAGCGGCTCGGGCTCGCCGGGCTGGAGGTCGTTCTCGACGTTCAGCGTCTCCAGCACCATCCGGGCGACCTCGTGGTGGCCCAGCGGGTTCAGGTGCAGCCGGTCGGCCGACCACATCCGCGCATCCTGGATCGCCTTCAGCCCCCACTGGTCGGCGACGAGGCAGTCGTAGCGCTCGGCGATCACCCGGAGGTTCTCGTTGTAGATCGCGACCTTGCCGCGGATGCCCCGGAAGACGGGGGTGAAGCCGGTGTCGACCCCGGTGAAGATGACGACCGTCGCGTCGTCGCTGCGGAGTCGCCGGATGCCGGCCTCGAACCGGGCCGCGAGGGCATCCGGATCGGTGCCGGGGCGGATGACGTCGTTGCCGCCCGCCGAGATCGTGATCAGGTCGGGACGGAGCTCCAGCGCGGGCTCCACCTGCTCGTCGAGGATCTGCTGCAGCAGGCGCCCGCGGATGGCGAGGTTGGCGTACGAGAAGTCGGCGTCCGTCGTCGACGCCAGGGTCTCGGCGACCCGGTCGGCCCAGCCGCGGTAGCCGCCCGGGCTCGCGGGTTCCGGGTCTCCGATGCCCTCCGTGAACGAGTCTCCGAGAGCGACATACCGGCGCCAGGGGTGCGCTTCCGTCATCGTGCTGATCCTTCCTCACGGAGCCGAGCTGCAGCCTCGCGGTCCATCCAGGGTAACCCCGGCACCGGCGACGGGCTGTCGGGGGCAGGGGGTATCTTGGATCATCGTGACAGATCAGCCCCTCTTCGAACCGGCACCCGGAACGAGCGCAGCAGGGCACCTCTCACCGTCGTTCCCCGCCCGTGCCCCGTGGGGCACCGCGGGCCGCCTGCGGGCCTGGCAGGAGGAGGCGCTGAACGCCTACTTCGCCACGGAGCCCCGCGACTTCCTGGCCGCCGCGACCCCCGGCGCAGGCAAGACGACCTTCGCGCTCCGCCTCGCCTCCGAGCTGCTGCACCGCGGCACCGTCAACCGCGTGATCGTGGTCGCGCCCACCGAGCACCTCAAGCGGCAGTGGGCGGATGCGGCCGACCGCGCGGGCGTGCGCCTGAACCCCGGGTTCCGCAACAGCGAGTCGCGCTTCGGCCGGCACTTCCACGGCGTGGCGCTCACCTACGCGCAGGTCGCGGCGCGGGCCTCCCTGCACCGCGAGCTCACCGAGGGCGCCGACACCCTCGTCATCCTCGACGAGGTGCACCACGGCGGCGACGCGCTGAGCTGGGGCGACGCGGTCCGCGAGGCCTTCGAGCCCGCCACCCGCCGGCTCTCCCTGACCGGCACCCCGTTCCGCTCCGACACCTCACCCATCCCGTTCGTCGACTACCTGCCGGACGAGCACGGCATCCGCATCTCGCGGAGCGACTACAGCTACGGCTACGGCCGCGCGCTGAAAGACGGCGTGGTGCGGCCCGTGCTGTTCATGGTCTACGCCGGGCACATGCGCTGGCGCACCAAGGTCGGCGACGAGATGGAGGCCCGGCTCGGCGAGGGCAACACGAAGGACATCACCTCGCAGGCCTGGCGCACGGCGCTCGACCCGGCGGGCGACTGGATCCCGCAGGTGCTCGGCGCGGCCGACAAGCGCCTGACCGAGGTGCGCCAGTCGATCCCGGATGCGGGCGGCCTGGTGATCGCGACCGACCAGACCGTGGCGCGCGCCTACGCCGCCATCCTCGAGTCGATCACGGGCCAGTCGGTGACGGTCGTGCTCTCGGACGAGAAGGAGGCCTCCGACAGGATCGAGCGCTTCTCGCAGGGCGACTCGCGCTGGATGGTGGCGGTCCGGATGGTCTCCGAGGGCGTCGACGTGCCGCGACTCGCGGTCGGCGTCTACGCCACTAGCGCCTCGACGCCTCTGTTCTTCGCGCAGGCGATCGGGCGGTTCGTGCGGGCCCGGCGGCGCGGCGAGACCGCATCCATCTTCCTGCCGAACGTGCCCTCGCTGATGGCGCTGGCCGAGAAGCTCGAGCTCGAGCGCGACCACGCCCTCGACAAGCGCGACGACGGTTCGAACCCCGAAGGCGACTTCTACAACCCCGAGGACGCGATGGTCGCCGCGGCGAACCGCGAGGAGCGCGCCTCCGAGAGCCTGATGGAGGAGTTGACCTTCCAGGCGATCGGCTCGGAGGCGACCTTCGACCGGGTGGTCTACGACGGCGGCGAGTTCGGCTTCCAGGCGGTCGTGGGCAGCGAGGAGGAGCTCGACTTCCTGGGCCTGCCGGGGCTGCTCGAGCCCGAACAGGTGAAAGACCTGCTGCAGCACCGGCAGGCCCGGCAGCAGAAGCACCAGGCCAAGACCGGGATGCCGAAGACCGACACGCCCGATCAGGGGGGCGTGCCCGCGCCGCTCTACCGCACACTCAAGGAGCAGCGCACCCTGCTGAACTCCCTCGTGGGCATCTGGTCGAAGACCTCGAACGAGCCGCACGGCCTGATCCACGCCGAGCTGCGGCGCATCTGCGGAGGCCCCGCGGTCGCCCAGGCGAGCGTCACGCAGCTCCAGGCGAGGATCGTGACAGTGCGCCGGTGGATGGGCGCGAGCACGCACTAGAAGGGCCCGAGGCGCCGGCGCGCGCCAGTTGTTGAGCGCGGCGCGGGGCGATCCAGGCGCGGGGCGCAGCCCCTACTTGCCGCCGAAGCGCTCCGTGCGCACCGTCGCCGGGTCGGCGCCCGCGGCCACCAGCGCGTCCGAGGCCAGCTCGACGAACTGGGTCGGGCCGCAGATGTAGGTCGAAGAGGTCGGCTCCGTCGTCGCCGCCCAGGTGGTGACCCGGGCCGCATCCAGTCGGCCGACCGTGCCGGTCCAGCCCGCCGGCGCCTGCCGGGTGTACTGGATCGTGACGTCCGCCCCGGCCTTGGCCGTCAGCTCCATCAGCTCGTCGTGGAAGTAGACGTAGTCCGGCGTCCGCACCGAGTAGAGCAGGTGCACGGGGGCGGAGTTGCCGCTCTGGATGTGGGTGCGGAGGATCGACACCAGGGGAGCGATACCGGACCCGCCTCCGATCAGCCGGATGGGCTCGAGCTGCGTGGGCCGCCAGACGAACCAGCCGCCGAGCGGGCCGATCACCTCGAGCTGGTCGCCGACCGACACGCCGCGGACGAGGTAGGGGGAGACCTCCCCGTCCGGCATCAGCTCGACGCTCACGGCCGCTAGTTCGGCCTCGGCCGCCGACGACAGCGAGTACGACCGGGCTGCCTGGTAGCCGTCGGGCGCGGTGAGGCGGATGTCGATGTGCTGACCGGCGAGGGCGCCCTTCCAGCCCGGCACCTTCAGCATCAGGGTGCGAGCGGTCGGCGTCTCTTCATGAATGCCGACCACATCGGCTACTACCCAGTCCACCCTAGGAATCGTAGTAGTAGCGCTGCTCTTTCCACGGGTCGCCGTAGGCGTTGTACCCGTTGACCTCCCAGAAGCCCAGCTCGTCGGTCTCGTGCATCGTGAGGCCCGTGACCCACTTCGCGCTCTTCCAGAAGTAGAGGTGCGGCACGAGCAGCCGCGCGGGGCCGCCGTGCTCGGGGTCGAGGGGCTCGCCGCCGAACTCGAACGCGACCCAGGCCTTGCCGTGCAGCAGGTCTTCCAGCGGCACGTTCGTGGTGTACCCGCCGTAGGAGTGGGCCATCGTGAAGCCGTACTCCGTGTCGACCTCGGCGAACAGCGTGTCGAGCGACACGCCGCGCCAGGTGGTGCCGAACTTCGACCACCGCGTGACGCAGTGGATGTCGGTGTCGACCGTCTCGATCGGCAGCTTCATGAACTCGTCCCAGTTCCAGCGCTTGACGTCGCCGGACTCGTTGGTGATCGAGAACTGCCACTCGCCCTGGTGGATGTTCGGGGTGGGCCCGGCGGAGAGCACCGGGAAGTCTTTCGTCTCGTACTGCCCCGGGGGCAGTTTCGGATCGGCCTCGCGATGCTTGCCGAAGAATCCTGGTGTGACGATTCCCATTGGTGCTCTCCTCCCGCTGCGGTGGGGTCAGCTTACGCCGAGGCGGGCGTGGGCTGCTCCGACAGATCGTGAATGAGCGCCTTCTCGTCGGCTTCGCTGAGCGAGGTCTTGATGACCTTCCCGTTGAAGGGGGCGATGGCCGCGGCGAACTTGTCCTCGGTCAGCTTGACCGTGTAGATGACGACGGCGGACTTGCCTGCGCCGACCGACTCCTTCACCTGCGAGCGGAACTCGCTGTTCAGGCCCGTCTTGTCGATGCCCGCGAACAGGGCGCCGATCAGGCCGCCGAAGACGAGGCCGAAGAACGGCACGAAGAACAGGATGCCGATGAGCGTGCCGAAGAGGGCGCCGCTCACGGCACCGAGGCCGACGTTGCCGGCTGCGCCGGGGTGCTCCACGTGCGTCTTGCCCTCGGCGTCGACCTTGACGAGCGCGAGGCCGGCGAGCTCGACGATGAGGTCGCCCTGGAGCTCCTGCACCTTCTCGTACGCGCCCTCGGCGTCGGTCTCGTTGTCGAACGCGATCACGATCAGATCTGCCATGAGTGTGGGTTCCTTTCCCTTTTGCACGAGCGTAGGGGAAGCGGGTTAACGACAGAAGACCCGGTCTCATCGACCGGGCCTTCGTACTGTCTCAACCAGTTCTGCGTTCACACGGCGATCGGTGTCACGATCCTCATGCTCACAGTGTCCGAGGGGGGACTTGAACCCCCACGCCCTATACGGGCACTAGCACCTCAAGCTAGCGCGTCTGCCATTTCCGCCACCCGGACTGGGTGTCGGCGACCGGATCTCTCCAGCGCCAGAGAAGACAATAGCACGGATGGCGAGGCCGCAATTCCACCCCCGGACGGTGCCTGCGGGTAGCGTGTCAGGCATGACTTCCCCCGCGGACGACGACGGACTCGACCTCACCACACGGATCGCGCGCGACCTCATCCGGTTCGACACCTCCAACTTCGGGGAGGGCCGGTCCAACGGCGAGACGGAGGCGGCCGAGTACCTCGCCGCCCACCTCGAGCGCCTCGGCCTCACGGTGCAGAGCTTCGACACCGCACCCCGGCGCACGAGCATCGTCACCCGTGTGCCGGGCCGCGACTCGTCCAAGCCCGCCCTCGTCGTGCACGGCCACACCGACGTCGTCCCCGCGATCGCCGAAGACTGGTCCGTCGACCCCTTCGGCGGGGTGGTGAAGGACGGCATGCTCTGGGGCCGCGGCGCCGTGGACATGAAGAACATGGACGCGATGATCGTGTCGAGCCTGGACCGCATCCTCGGCTCCGGCCGCCAGCCCGAGCGCGACCTCGTGATCGCGTTCTTCGCCGACGAGGAGAACGGCGGGGTCTTCGGCTCGCATCCGCTGGTCACCGAGCATCCCGAACTCTTCGCCGGCGCCACCGAGGCGATCAGCGAGGTCGGCGGCTACTCGATCGACCTCGACGGCAATCGCGCATACCTCGTGCAGACGGGGGAGAAGGCGCTGCTCTGGCTCAAGCTCGTCGCCCGAGGCACGGCCGGCCACGGCTCGCAGATCAACCGCGACAACGCCGTCACCCGCCTGGCCCGCGCGGTCGCGGCGGTGGGCAGCCGGGAGTGGCCCGTGCACCTGACGGCGACGACCACGCAGCTGCTCGACCGGGTGGCCGAGCTCCTCGGCAAGGACGCGCAGACCCTCAGCCCGGACGAGATCGCGATCGCGACCGGCACGGCCTCGCGATTCATCTCGGCGACCCTCCGCACCACCACGAACCCGACCGGGCTCACCGCCGGGTACAAGCACAACGTCATCCCGGATCGCGCGGAGGCCATGCTCGACGTGCGGGTGCTGCCCGGGCACGAGGAGGCCGTGATGGCCGAGATCCGCGAGCTGGTCGGCGACGACATCGAGATCGTCGTCTCGCACCAGGACATCGGGCTCGAGACGACCTTCGACGGCGCCCTGGTCGAGCAGATGATCGACAGCCTCCAGCGGCACGATCCGGGCGCCGAGGTGCTGCCGTACCTGCTCTCGGGGGGCACCGACAACAAGGCGCTGAGCCTGCTCGGCATCCGCGGTTTCGGCTTCGCGCCCCTGCAGCTGCCGCCGGCTCTGGACTTCCCGGCGATGTTCCACGGCGTCGACGAGCGCGTGCCGCTTTCCGCGCTAGGGTTTGGCACAGACGTTCTGACCGACCTGCTGCTGCGGTACTGATTCCCGCCGGCTCCCGAGCTCTCCGCTCCGACCATTCCAAAGGGATTCATGGACTTCCTCAACGCCGTCATCCTGGGCTTCGTCCAGGGCCTCACCGAGTTCCTGCCGATCTCCTCCAGCGCCCACCTGCGCATCCTGGGCGAGTTCCTGCCCGGTGCCTCCGACCCGGGCGCCGCATTCACGGCGATCACGCAGCTCGGCACCGAGACGGCGGTCGTGGTCTTCTTCTGGCGCGACATCGTGCGGATCATCTCGCGCTGGGCCCGCTCGCTCACCGGCCGGGTGCCGCGGAACGACCCCGACGCCCGGATGGGCTGGCTGATCATCGTCGGCTCGATCCCGATCGTGATCCTCGGCTACGTGTTCCAGGATGCGATCGAGACGACGCTCCGCTCGCTCTGGATCGTCGCCTTCACCCTGATCGGCTTCGGCATCCTCCTCGGGATCGCCGACCGCGTGGGCGCCAAGAACCGCCGGCTCAAAGACCTCACGGTCGGGCACGGCATCGTCTTCGGTCTCGCCCAGGCCCTCGCCCTGATCCCCGGCGTCTCGCGCTCGGGCGGCACCATCACGGCCGGGCTCTTCATGGGCTACGAGCGGCGCGCCGCGGCCCGGTACTCGTTCCTCCTCGCCATCCCGGCCGTCTTCGGCAGCGGGCTGTTCCAGGTCGCGAAGAGCTTCGGCGAGCCCACCGTCTACGGCCCCCTGGAGACCGCGATCGCGACGCTGATCGCCTTCATCGTCGGCCTCGTGGTGATCGCGTTCTTCATGAGCTACATCTCGCGCCGCAGCTTCCTGCCGTTCGTGATCTACCGGATCGCGCTCGGTGCGGTGCTGATCGTGCTGCTGGCGGCCGGAGTCATCCCGGCGAATTAGGCTTGTCCGGTGCGCTCCTGGACCCGACCCGACATCCCCCCGCTTCCCGGCCGAGGCCGTGCGCCCCGGCTGCACGACGACTCGAGCGGGCGGTTCCTCGACACGACGCCCTCCGGTGACACGCCGGATGCGACGCTCTACGTCTGCGGCATCACCCCCTACGACGCCACGCACATCGGGCACGCGGCCACCTACCTGGCCTTCGACACCCTGGTGCGCACCTGGCTGGATGCGGGACTCACGGTCTCGTACACGCAGAACGTGACCGACGTCGACGACCCGCTGCTCGAACGGGCCACTGCCACCGGCGTCGACTGGCGGGAGCTCGCTGCGGGGCAGATCGAGCTGTTCCGCACCGACATGGCGGCCCTCCGGGTGACCCCGCCGGACGCGTACCTCGGTGTGACCGAGACGATCGACGAGATCGCGGCGGCCGTCGACGAGCTGCGGCGCCGGGGCATCGCCTACACCGTGCCGACGCCCGACGCGGCCGAGGAGGCCGGCGAGGACTGGTACTTCGACATCGCCGCCGCCGAGGCCGCGACCCCGTGGGTGCTCGGCTCGGAGAGCGGCCTGGACCGCCCGGTGATGAGCGAGCTGTTCGCGCAGCGCGGCGGCGACCCGGATCGCGCCGGCAAGCGCGACCCGCTGGATCCGCTGCTCTGGCGCGCCGAGCGCGCCGGCGAGCCCGCCTGGGACTCCGTCGTCGGCCGCGGCCGACCGGGCTGGCACATCGAGTGCTCCGTGATCGCGCGCGAGACCCTGGGCGACCGGATCGGTGTGCAGGGCGGCGGGGGAGACCTGGTCTTCCCGCACCACGAGTTCAGCGCGGCCCACGCGACCGCGCTCACCGGGGAGCGCTTCGCCGACGTGAACGCGCACGGCGGACTGGTGGCCTTCGACGGCGAGAAGATGAGCAAGTCGCTCGGCAACCTCGTGCTCGTGTCTCAGCTGCGCGCCGCGGGCGTGGAGCCGGCCGCCGTGCGGCTGGCCATCCTGGCGCATCCCTACCGGGACGACTGGGAGTGGCACCGGGGCGACGAGGCCCGCGCCGCCGAGCGGCTCGCCGGGTGGCGCGCGGCCGTGGAGCGGGATGCGGCTGCGGGTGTCTCAGGTGCCGGCGACGCGCTCGGTGCCGAGCTTCCGGGTGCCGACGTGCCAGGCGCCGACGTCGACGACGCGCTGACGCTGCTCGAGGGGGTGCGGAGCCGTCTGCACGACGACCTCGACACGCCGGGCGCGCTCGACGCCTTCGACGACTGGTTCGCCGAGCCGCACTCCGCCGCCTCGCACGCCCTCGCCGCCGACGCGCTGGACGCGCTGCTGGGCATCCGGCTCTAGGTCACGTCCGAACGGGCTGCTGAGGCTGCTCATGCGTGCACTGTGCACGCCTGAACGCTCTCAGCAGCCCGTTCGTGCACGCCTTCGAGCTACTCGCGCCGCCAAGGCTCGTCGCCCGCACGCCCGTCGCCGCGACGACGCAGGTAGCGCTCGAACTCCTGCGCGATGGCCTCGCCGCTCGCCTCGGGGGAGTCGACCGTGTCGCGCGCCTGCTCGAGCTGCTGGATGTACGCGGCCATGTCCTCGTCGTCGCCCGCCAGCGCGTCGATTCCCGACTCCCAGGCCGTCGACTCGTCGACGAGCTCGCCGCGGTCGACCTCGATGTCGATGAACTCCTCGAGCTTGTCGATCAGTGCCAGGGTGGCCTTGGGCGAAGGGGCGTTGTGCACGTAGTGGGGCACCGAGGCCCAGATCGAGATCGTGGGGATGCCCTCGTTCTCCGCCGCCTCGGCGATCGCACTGAGGATGCCCACCGGGCCCTCGTAGGTCGAGCGCTCGATGTCGAGCTCGCTCCGCACGATCGGGTTCTCGCTCGTGGCGAAGACCGAGATCGGGCGGGTGTGGGGCACGTCGGCCAGCATCGCGCCGAGCAGCAGGATGCCGGTCACGTCCTCGGCCAGGGCGGTGGCGAGGATCTCGGCCGTGAACTTCCGCCAGTTGCGCGAGGGCTCTGACCCGATCAGGAGGTACACCTGCGAGCGGTCGGCGCCACCGGCGGGCTCCGCGGCCTCGGCGGCCGCGGTCGAGTCCGTGTCCGTGGCAGAGTCCGTGCCCGTCTCCCCGGAAACGACGGCAGCATCCTCGTCAGCGGAGGTCGCTTCGCCGGTCGTTCCGGCGGACAGGTCGTCCGTCGTGTCGTCCGGCCCGAAGATCGTAGCCCCCGGCCAGACCAGCACGCGCTTGCCGTCGTCGTCGACGGTCACGTTCGGCCGGTTGAACTGGAAGTCGAAGTACTCCTCGGTGTCGACGTCGGCGATCGCGACGACGTCGAGCTGGTCCCTGAGCACCCTCAAAGCGCCGGTCGCGGCCTCGCCGGCGTCGTTCCAGCCCTCGAAGGCGACCAGCAGGAGCCGTCCGCGGAGGATTCCGTTGTCTGTCACCGTGGTGGGTACCTCACTCGTTCCTGAGACGTCCGCACGGTGCGGGTGCCTCAATCAAGGATAGGCGTTCGCCCCGTAGACTTGTGGCCCGTGACCCACTCCTCGCCCGCCGCAGTCCTCTGGGACATGGACGGCACCATCGTCGACACCGAGCCGTACTGGATGGAGACCGAGGCCGAACTCGTCTCCGCCTTCGGCGGCACCTGGACGCACGAGGCCGCCATGACGCTGATCGGCTCCGGTCTCGAGCGCAGCGCCCGCATCCTGCAGGAGTACGGCGTCGACATGCCGGTGCCCGAGATCATCGAGGTCATGTCGACCAAGGTGATGGAGAAGATCACCGCGCACGTGCCGTGGCGGCCCGGTGCCCTCGAGCTGCTCGAGGCGCTGCACCGCGAGGGCGTCCCGATGGCTCTGGTGACCATGTCGATCGGCCGGATGGCGCGCCACGTGGCCTCCTTCATCCCGTTCGCGGCCTTCACCGCGATCGTGTCGGCCGACGACGTGACCGAGAGCAAGCCGCATCCCGAGGCCTACCTCACCGCCGCCTCGGCGCTCGGCGTCGACATCACCCGTGCCGTCGCGATCGAGGACTCGGTCACCGGCGTGACCTCGGCCGTCGCCTCGGGCGCCGCCGTGATCGGCGTCGAGCACCTGCTGTCGCTGGACGACTCCGGCGCCCACCGCGTCTGGCCGACGCTGGACGGCCGCACCCCGGCCGACCTCGCCGAGGTGCTCGCCGGCGCGAGCGCCCCGGTCTCCGATCCCCGCCACGAGGAGGCCCGCGCATGAGCGAGCAGGACACGGCGCCGACCACCGCGCCCGCCACAGCGCCCGCCGAGGCTCCGGCCGCGAAGCCGGCACCCGCCCCGCAGTTCAGCGGCCCGTTCCGCGAGGGCGACCGCGTGCAGCTCACCGGCCCCAAGGGCAAGCTCAACAGCATCACGCTCGAGGCCGGCAAGGTCTTCCACACCCACCGCGGCGCGATCGAGCACGACGCCCTGATCGGCCTGCCCGACGGCTCGGTCGTGCAGAACACGGTCGGCGTCGAGTACCTGGCGCTCCGCCCGCTGTTGACCGACTTCGTGATGTCGATGCCCCGCGGTGCCGCGATCATCTACCCGAAGGATGCGGCGCAGATCCTCGCCCAGGCCGACGTCTTCCCCGGCGCCACGGTCGTCGAGGCGGGCGTCGGCTCCGGCGCCCTCTCGCTTTGGCTGCTCCGGGCCCTCGGCCCGACCGGCCGGCTCTCGAGCTTCGAGCGCCGCGACGAGTTCGCCGACGTCGCCCGCGCGAACGTCGCCGCCTACTTCGGCTACGACCCGGAGGGCTGGACCGTCACGGTCGGCGACCTCCAGGAGGCCCTGCCCTCGGTGCACCCGGACGGCACGGTCGACCGCGTGGTGCTCGACATGCTCGCCCCGTGGGAGTGCGTCGACGTCGTCGCCGACGCCCTGAAGCCCGGGGGAGTCGTGCTCTGCTACGTCGCCACCGTCACCCAGCTCTCCCGCGTGGTCGAGGCCTTCCGCGACTCCGGCCAGTTCACCAACCCCGACCCCAGCGAGACGATGGTGCGCACCTGGCACGTCGAGGGCCTCGCGGTGCGCCCGGACCACCGGATGATCGGCCACACCGGCTTCCTCGTCACGGCCCGCCGCCTCGCGCCGGGAGCCGTGCTCCCCGAGCTCAAGCGCCGCGCCTCGAAGAGCGACTACTCCGAGGAGGACGTCGAGGCCTGGACCCCGGGCGCCCTCGGCGAACGGGGCATCAGCGCCAAGAGCCTGCGCAAGCGCGTCCGCGCGGCGACGGCGACCGCGGATGCGGCGAAGGCCCGCGAAGCGCGCGGGAATTCTGCCGACTCCGATGAAATAGACTGAATCCGCTCACCGGGCTCCGGCTCGTCGAACGCAGGAAATGAGGATCCGTGCGCAAGTCTCTCGCGCTCATTCTGTCGGCAGGTCTACTGCTGTCGCTCGCAGCGTGCAGCGGGTCGCCCGCGGGCCCCGACTGCTCCGCCATGCCGGCCTCCGGCGACTCGAGCAACGCGGTGAGCGTCACGGGTGACATCGGCGCGAAGAGCGTCACGGCCTCCTTCCCGTCGCCCCTGGTCGCGAACAAGACCGAGGCCACCGTGCTGGTCACCGACGACGAGGGAACCGCTGCGGGCCCCGGCGGAACGGTCGACGTCGTCTACTCGATCTTCGACGGCGACACCGGCACCGAGGTGGGGCAGGCCAAGTCCGGCCTGGTCGCGCTGAGCGAGTCGCTGCCCGAGGGCCTCCGCAACACGCTGGCCTGCACGGGCCCGGGCGAGCGCGTCGCCGTCGTGCTCCCGAACGACATTGGCACCCAGATCGACCCCGACGCGACCGGCTCGGTCGTCATGGTCTTCGACGTGGTGACCGCCTACCCGCAGGCCGCGAACGGCTCCGACCAGCCCGCCGCATCCGGTTTCCCGAGCGTCGTGCACGACGAGAACGGCCGCCCCGGCGTGCTGATCAACGGCGAGGCGCCCACCGAGGCGAAGTCCACGCTGCTGAAGAAGGGCGACGGCCCGGTCGTCGCCGAGGGCGATGCCCTGCTGGTGCAGCGGATGGACGTGTCGTACACGACCAAGAAGGTCGACACGGCGAACTCCACCTGGGAGACCGGCACGCCGCAGCTCTGGCTCGCGTCGGACGACACCACGAAGACGCAGGGCTCGAAGCAGCCCCCGCAGATCGCGGAGTACCTGATCGGCCAGACCATCGGCTCCGAGGTGCTGGTCGTGATCCCGGATTCGAGCGGCTCGGCGACGGCGTACGTCATCGACCTCCTCGGCATCGTCACCCAGCCGTAGGGCCGCCGGGCCCTCCGGCCGACGTAGGATTCCAGCGTGCCAACCCCCTCCCGGAAGCAGTCCCCTCCCGCCGTCCCGGTGGAGGAGCGGCTGTTCAGCCTGGTGCTCGCGCTCCTGGCGACCGACGCGGGGCTGACCAAGAACGAGATCCTCTCGACCGTGCAGGGCTACCGCCAGCGGTATGCCGTGCGGGGCGACAACGCGAGCCTCGAGCGGCAGTTCGAGCGCGACAAGGACGACATCCGCGAGCTCGGGGTGCCGCTGGAGACGATCGAGGATCCGGCCGACGTCGGCAACAACCAGGCACTCCGCTACCGCATCCCGCGCGGGGCCTACGAGCTTCCCGCCGACATCGCCTTCTCGGCCGAGGAGACCACGCTGCTGAACCTCGCGGCGATGGCCTGGCGGGAGGGGTCGCTGTCGCGGGAGTCACGGCGTGCCCTGCTCAAGCTGCGCTCGATCGGCGCCGAGACGAGCGATCCGGTGCTCGGCTACGCCCCGCGCATCCGCACCCGGGATGCCGCGTTCGACCCGCTGTCCGACGCTCTCGACAAGCACGTGACCGCATCCTTCAGCTATCTGAAGCCCGGCGAGCCGGCCGCCCGTCTGCGCACGGTCGAGCCCCTCGCGCTCGTGCAGCACCAGGGCCGTTGGCATCTCAAGGCGATCGACCAGCGGGTGGGGGAGCCGCGCACCTTCCTGCTCGCCCGGATCGTCGGTCCGGTGCGCCTCGGCCGCACCCCGCTCGAGGTGCCGCCCGGCAACCACGCCGAACTCGCCCTCGCCGAGCTCGAGGAGATCTGGCAGCAGAACGTCGCCGAACTCGAGGTCGTTCCGGGCACCGACGCGGCCGTGCGGCTCAGCCGGCGCCGTGGCGCTCGCGTCGAGGGTGACGACCGGGTGCTCGTGCACTTCACCGACCTGGCGCTCTTGGCCGACGAGCTCGCGGGCTTCGGGCCCGAGGTGCGCGTGCTCGGGCCTGACGCGCTCGTCGACGCGGTCATCGCCCGGCTGCGCGCGGCCGTCGCCGCCCACGCCGGCGCGGAGGCGAGCTGATGGCCGCCGCACAGCCCTTCGCCTACGCGCAGGACAAGCTGACCTTCCTGCTGGCCCTCGTGCCCTACCTCATCGACGTCGGACGGGTGAGCGTCGCCGAGGCGGCCGGGCACTTCCAGGTCTCCGAGAAGCAGATCCGCGACGCCGTCTCGCTGATCGCGGTCTCCGGCATCCCCGGCGAGACCATGCAGTACCAGCACGGCGACCTGTTCGACATCTCCTGGGACGACTTCGACGAGCGTGACGAGATCGTCATCACCCACCAGGTGGCCCTGGACGACTCGCCCCGGTTCTCGGCGCGGGAGGCCGCCGCGCTGATCGCCGGGCTCCAGTACCTCCAGTCCCTTCCCGAGAACGTCGACCAGGGCGTGTACTCCTCGCTGATGGACAAGCTCGCCCGGGGCGCCTCCGAGAGCCCGAGCCAGGTCGCGGTCGCGCGGTCGGATGCGACGGAGTCGCTCACCGAGGTGCGCGACGCGCTCGCCCGGGGCCGGCAGGTCGAGTTCGACTACCTCTCCTCCCGGGGGTCGCAGGAGCGCCGCCGGGTGGATCCGCTCCGCATCGACTCGGACGACGAGAACTGGTACCTGCGCGCGTGGGACCATGCCCGCGAGGCCGTCCGCACCTTCCGCCTCGACCGGATGACGGGGATCGCGGTGTCCGACGAGCCCGTCTCCTCCAGCCACGCCGACGTCCCGCTCGGCGACACCCTCTTCCAGGGCGGCGACGACGACCTGACCGTCACGATCGAGCTCGACCCGACGGCGGTGTCGCTGCTCGGCGAGTTCGTCTCGAACAGCGAGCTGCAACCGGATGCGGTGGCCGGCGACTCAGGTCGGGTGCGCGCCCGCATCCGCGTCGCCCACATCCACGGGCTGAAGCGACTCGTCACCGCGCGCCCGGGCGCCGTCACGATCGTCGATCCGCCCGAGGCCCGCGCCGAGGTCGTGCGCTGGGCCGAGGACGCCCTCGCCCGCTACGCCGGATAGGCTGTCCGGATGGCGTGGTGGGCGTGGCTGATCATCTGGACCGTTCTGGTGCTGGGGCTGTTCGGCATGCTCGCCTGGCTCGGCTACCGCCTGTTCAAGAAGTTCACGGCCACGCTCGGCGCACTCGACGAGCTGGGGCAGAAGGTCGCCGCCCTCACCGACAACGTCGAGAAGCTGGCACCGGATCCGGTCGACAACGCGATCGAGCTCGGCTATCCCGTCGTCGCCCGCCAGCGTGAGCGCTATGAGCAGGCCAGGGACGAAAAGAAGCAGGCACGCAGGGAAGCCAGATTGGCACGGGGTAAACTGCTGATCAATCCCGAAACGATTCCGACTTTGAGGAAGTAGACGAATGTTCGCCAACTTGAACGGGTGGCACCTGGTGGTCCTCCTGGTCGTCATCCTGTTGCTGTTCGGCGCGACCCGTCTCCCTGCGCTGTCCCGGAGCCTCGGCCAGTCGATGCGCATCTTCCGCAACGAGACCAAGGCCATGAAGGAGGAGAGCGCCGCCGACCGGGCCGCGCAGGCCACGCCCGCCGCCGCTGCCCAGACGACGGCTGCCCAGGCACCTGTCGCCCAGGCCGAGGCCGCTTCCGCGGCGCCCGCCGCCGCTCAGCCCGTCGCACCGCCCGCCCCGGTGGTCGCCCCCGCGCCCGCCCCGGAGAGCGCCCCCGAGAACCCGAAGCCGTAGGGCCGGTGGCCGTCAAGTCGCCGCGGCCCCAGCGCACGCGCGACGGTCGGATGTCGCTCGGCGCCCATCTGATCGAGTTGCGGAAGCGGCTGTTCATCGCCGCCCTCGCCATCGTCGTAGGGATGATCGCGGGCTACATCGTCTCGGACTGGGTGCTCGCCGCCCTGATCCGGCCGATCTCCGAGCTCGCCGCCGAACAGGGCCGCAACGCGAGCCTCAACTTCACCGACGTCTCGTCGGCGTTCGACCTGCGCATCCAGATCGCCTTCACGGTCGGCGTCGTCGTCTCGTCGCCGGTCTGGCTCTACCAACTCTGGGCGTTCGTCATGCCCGGGCTCAAGAAGACCGAGAAGCGGTACGCCGTGGGCTTCCTCGCCGCGGCCGTGCCCCTGTTCCTCGCCGGCTGTGCGGCCGGCTGGTTCGTGCTGCCGCACATGGTGACGCTCCTGACCGGGTTCGCGCCCGAGGGCACGACGGCGCTCCTGACCGCCCGCTCGTACTTCGACTTCGTGCTCAAGCTCGTGCTGGCGATCGGGATCGCGTTCGTGCTCCCGGTCTTCCTCGTGCTGCTCAACTTCGCCGGGGTGCTGAGCGCCGCCGCCATCCTCAAGTCGTGGCGGATCGCCATCCTCGCGATCACCCTCTTCACGGCGATCGCGACCCCGGCGGCCGACGTGATGTCGATGTTCCTCCTCGCCATCCCGATGGTGCTGCTGTACTTCACCGCCGCCGGGATCGCCTGGCTGCACGACCGCCGGGCGCGCCGCGCCGCCGAGCGGTTCGACGTCGAACTGGCCGTCTGATGGCCACCGGAAAGGACACCGAGGTGCTGAGCCCCGCCGAACGGTACGCGGCCAGCCGGAAGCGCGCCGGGCATCCCCAGGTCGAGGTCTTCCGGGCCGGAATCGGATTCGATCTCGACCCCTTCCAGATCGAGGCCGCCGGAGCGCTCGAAGACGGCCGGAGCGTGCTCGTCGCCGCCCCGACCGGCGCCGGGAAGACCGTCGTCGCCGAGTTCGCCGTGCACCTGGCCATGCAGTCGGTGCGCGACAAGGTCTTCTACACGGCGCCGATGAAGGCCCTGTCGAACCAGAAGTTCAATGAGTTCGTGGCCGAGTACGGCCCCGACGAGGTGGGGCTGCTCACCGGCGACACCAACATCAACGCGGATGCGCGCATCGTGGTCATGACCACCGAGGTGCTCCGCAACATGCTCTACGCCGACTCGGCACTGCTGAAGAACTTGCGCTTCGTCGTCATGGACGAGGTGCACTACCTCGCCGACCGCTTCCGCGGAGCGGTCTGGGAGGAGGTGATCATCCACCTCCCACAGCACGTCAAGCTCGTCTCGCTCTCGGCGACCGTGTCGAACGCCGAGGAGTTCGGCGACTGGCTGCAGGCCGTGCGCGGCGACACCGAGGTGATCGTCTCCGAGGAGCGTCCCGTGCCCCTGGATCAGCACGCACTGGTCAAGACCAAGCTGATCGACCTGTTCGATTCGACCGGCCGCGCGGCCACGAACCGGGTCAACCCGGAACTCGCGCAACTCGTGCGCGGCGGAGCCTCGCTCGGCGCCCACAACCGCGGACGCGGCGGCTACCGCAGCGGTGGCGGGGGAGGCGGTGGCGGGGGCAGCAGTCGTGGCCGGAACGGCCGCAACGGCAGCCGCGGAGGCGGACCCCGCCCCCATGGTGGCGGCGGCTTCGAGCGGATGGACCGTCCCGACGTGATCGCGCTGCTCGACGAGCACCGGCTGCTGCCGGCGATCTTCTTCGTCTTCAGCCGGGTCGGCTGCGACCAGGCCGTCAAGCAGGTGCTCCGCGGCGGAGTGCGGCTGACGACCGAGGAGGAGCGCGAGGAGATCCGCCAGATCGTCGACGAGCGCTGCCGCACCCTGCTCGACGAGGATCTCGCCGTGCTCGGGTACTGGGAGTGGACCGAGGGGCTCCTCCGCGGAGTCGCGGCCCACCACGCGGGGCTGCTGCCCGCCTTCAAGGAAGTGGTCGAGGAGCTCTACCAGAAGAAACTCGTCAAGGTCGTCTTCGCCACCGAGACGCTCGCGCTCGGCATCAACATGCCCGCCCGCACCGTCGTGCTGGAGAAGCTCGAGAAGTTCAACGGCGAGGCCCGCGTACCGATCACGGCGGGGGAGTACACGCAGCTCACCGGCCGCGCCGGACGTCGCGGCATCGACGTCGAGGGGCACGCCGTCATCCAGTGGCGCGAGGGGCTCGACCCCCAGGAGGTCGCCTCGCTCGCCTCGCGGCGCACCTACCCGCTCAACTCGAGCTTCCGGCCGACCTACAACATGGCGGTCAACCTGATCGACCAGTTCGGCCGGCCGCGCACCCGCGAGATCCTCGAGTCCTCATTCGCGCAGTTCCAGGCCGACCGCGCCGTCGTCGACCTGGCCCGCAAGGTGCGCCAGCAGGAGGAGTCCCTCGAGGGCTTCGACAAGGCGATGACCTGCCACCTCGGCGACTTCCGCGAGTACGCGCGCATCCGTCGCGAGTTGACCGACCTCGAGCGCTCCGGCGCGGGCAAGGCCGACACGCTCTCGCGCGGCGACCGCGACAAGCGGCAGCGGCGGATCGCGACGCTCCGCGGCCAGCTGCGCTCGCATCCGGTGCACGGCTGCAAGGACCGCGAGGCGCACGCCCGGTGGGCCGAGCGCTGGTTCACGCTGAAGCGCGAGACCGACAAGCTGACCCAGCAGATCCAGACCCGCACGAACGTGATCGCGAAGGTCTTCGACCGCGTGACCGACGTGCTGCTCGGGCTCGGCTACCTGGCGACCGACGACGAGGGCGAGACCGTGCTGACCTCGCACGGCCACACCCTGAAGCGGATCTACGGCGAACGCGACCTCCTGGTCGCCGAGTGCATCCGCCGGCAGGTCTGGCGCGAGCTCGACCCCGCCTCGCTCGCTGCGATCGCCTGCGCCCTGATCTACGAGCCCCGCCGCGACGAGAGCGAGATGCCCGAGCGCTTCCTGCCCCGCGGCGCCTTCCGGCCGGCGCTGGAGAAGACCCAGGAGCTCTGGGCGACCATCGACGAGATCGAGCGCGACCACAAGCTGCCCGGCAGCAACCCGGTGTCGCTCGGCCTCTCGACGGCGATGCACCGCTGGGCCCGCGGCGGCTCGCTCGACGAGGTGCTCACCCTCGCCGATCTCGCCGCCGGCGACTTCGTGCGCTGGTCGAAGCAGACCATCGACCTGCTCGACCAGCTGCAGGGCACCTCGGATGCCCGGCTCGCCGCCACGGCCCGCTCGGCCATCGACGCGGTGCGCCGCGGCATCGTCGCGTACTCCTCGGTCGCATGAGCGCGACCACCACGACACAGGGGGCCACCAGGCCCGTCACGACGGCGCAGCGGTACACCCGGCCGGTCGGGGCGCAGGGGTTCACCGGCCCCGTCACGACGGCGGACGGGTTCACCAGGCCCGTCATGCCGCTCTGGCTCGCCCTCGTCGGCGCAATCGGCGCGGGCATCGCCCTCGACGCCGGCTTCCCCGACAAGGGCTGGTGGCCGATGACCCTCGTCGGCGTCGCCATCGTGCTCACGGCCCTGATCGGCCGGCGCTGGGGGAGCGCCTTCCTGATTGGCGCCGTCGCCGGCGCCACCTTCTGGGGCGTGCACATCTCCTGGCTCACGCTCTACCTCGGCCCGGTGCCGTGGCTCGGACTGGCGGGCTTCGAGGCCGTGTACTTCGGGCTCGGCGCCATCCTGATCGCCCTGCTCTACCGGCGGGCCGACCGGGTCTGGCCGAGCGCGCGGAGCCGGTTGCTGATCGTGCCGATCGCCGTCGCCGGGCTCTGGATCCTCCGCGAGGGCGTCAACTCGATCTTCCCGTACGGCGGGTTCTCCTGGGGGCGCGTCGCGATGTCGCAGTCCGAGTCGCCCTACACGGGCCTCGTCGCCTGGTTCGGGATGGCGGGACTCAGCTTCGTGCTGGTCTGGCTGGTCGCCTTCCTCATCCAGCTCGTGCGCGAGACCGGCATCCGCACCTCGACCCGCCTGCTCATCGGGGCCACCGCGATCGCCGCGTCGCTCGCCGTGCCCGCCTGGCCGGCCGTCACCGCGGGCACCTCCCGGATCGCCGGGGTGCAGGGCAACGCGGATGCGGGGCTGTTCTCCCCGCACGCGCCCGGCGAGATCCTGAGCGACCACGTCGCCGCCTCGGCCGCCCTCGAGGGGCAGAAGCTCGACCTGGTCGTCTGGCCGGAGAACGCCTCGGACCTCGACCCGGCCGAGTACCCGATCGCCGCCCGGACCCTCGACGCCGTGAGCCAGGAGCTCGGCGGCGTTCCCCTGGTCGTCGGCACCATCCAGCAGCGCGGCGACAAGGTCTACAACACCTCGCTGCTCTGGGAGAACGGCGCGATCGCCGACTACTACGACAAGCGGCACCCCGTGCCCTTCGCCGAGTGGATGCCGAACCGCGACTTCTTCCACTCCCTCGCCCCGGATCTCGTCGACCTGGTCACCCGCGATTACGAGTTCGGCACCACCGACCTCACCTACGACGTGAACGGGCTCACCGCCGGAGTGTCGATCTGCTTCGACATCACCGACGACGCCGTGATGCGAGCGATGGCGGCGGAGGGTGCTCAGGTCGTGCTGGCACAGACCAACAACGCCGACTTCGGCCGCACCGACGAGAACGTGCAGCAGCTCGCCATCGCGCGACTGCGGGCCGTGGAGTTCGGCAAGAGCGTGGTCAACATCTCTACCGTGGGCACCAGCGAGATCATCGCCCCGGACGGCAGCCGGCTCGCCGGCATCCCGCCCTACGAGGCCGGCACCATGGTCGCGGACGTGCCGCTCGCGACCGCACCGACGCCGGCGTCGCTCCTCGGCTTCCAGCTCGAGTGGCTGTTCGCCGGTCTCGGCCTCGGCGCCCTCGCGGTCGCCTTAACGACGAGAACGCCGCGCCGACCCTAGGGTCGTGCGGCGTTCGGATCGGGATCGGCTGCGCTCAGGCGCCGATCTTCTGCGTTCCACGACGGGAACGCAGGTACTGCAGCCGCTCTTCGAGCAGCTCTTCGAGCTCGGCACGGGTGCGGCGTTCGAGCAGCATGTCCCAGTGGCTGCGAGGCGTCTTGGCGTCGGCCCGGTCGATCGTCATCGGCTCGCTGCCCACCATCAGGGTCGCCTCGTGACTGCAGAATTTGCATTCCCAGGTCTCGGGGGCCTCTGCTTCGGCCGAGAACACCATTTCGGTGTCACGGCCACAGGTGGCGCATCGGTACGTGTACGAACTCCGGGGTGAAAAAACGACGCCCTCTTCGCTCTGCAGGCTTTGTGCGCCCAGACGCATTCCGCGCAAACTGCGATCTGCCATTGTGTGGTCTCCTCTCGCGTTGCTTCACAAGTTATAAACCGCTCGGCTGCGTGAAACCTTTCCTCGGGCCGTTATTGGCAGTACTCTCTCAGCGAATTCGGGTAGATCCCAATTCGGGGGGTAGGTCGTCGGCGCGGGCGATGCCTTCGGCGCCGAGACGGAGCATCAGGTCCACCCGGTCGGTCACGATCCCGTCGACGCCGCGCGCCAGGAGGTCGCGGGCGACATCGACGTCGTTGATCGTCCACACGTGAACCTCGACGCCCGCGCGGTGCAGTCGGCGGATGATGCGCGGGGTGGTCGTGGAGAAGCCGTAGATGCTCGTGGGGATCTGCACCGCATCCACTCGGCGGAGGATGAGGCGGGCGAGCGGCACGAGCCCGAGCTTGGCGAAGACGAGGGCCGGCACGAATTCGGCGGCCGAGGCTGAGGCGGCGATGTGCTGGCCGCCCGCTTCGACGGCGTCGACTGCGGCGCGGCGCCGGGCGGAGGAGAAGGAGGTGAGGAGCACGCGGTCGGCCGCACCCGCCTCGAGGATCGCGGCGGCCGCGGGGGCCGCCGCATCCGCCGACTTGATGTCGATGTTGAACCGGGCCTCGGGGAGCGTTGCCAGCACTTCGGCGAGGGTCGCGAACGACGCGCCGCCGCCCAGATCGATCTCGCGGAGCTCGGCGAGGGTCAGGTCGGCGATCAGATCCGGGCGGCCGGCGATGCGGTCCAGGCCCGGGTCGTGACTCGCGATCGCGACGCCGTCGGCGGTCGCGTTGACGTCGGTCTCGACGTAGCAGGCTCCTGCAGCGACCGCCTTCTCGAAGGCCGCGATCGTGTTCTCGGGCACGCCGAGGGCGAGACCGCGGTGAGCCAGGATGCGCGGGGGAGCAGGGTCGAACCAGGCGGTGCGGCCGCGGGTGCGGCGCCCCGCCCGCCCGTCGGGGCTACTCGGCTCGCGGCGGGGCACCCGCCCCTCGCTCCCCGCGTTCGCCCCGTTCGCCGAACGCCTGGCCGATGCCCTTCAGCGCCTCGGTCAGTTCGCTCGGGATGACCCAGAGCTTGTTCGCGCTGCCCTCGGCGAGCTTGGGCAGGGTCTGCAGGTACTGATAAGCGAGCAGCATGTTGTCGGGCTCGCCCTTGTGGATGGCGCTGAACACGGTAGTGATCGCCTCGGCCTCACCCTGGGCGCGCAACACGGCGGCCTGGGCGTCACCCTCGGCCCGCAGGATCTCGCCCTGCCGGTGCCCCTCGGCCTCGAGGATGGCGGACTGCTTGGTGCCCTCGGCGGTGAGGATGACGGCGCGGCGCTCTCGCTCGGCCCGCATCTGCTTCTCCATCGAGTCCTGGATCGACACGGGCGGGTCAATCGCCTTGAGCTCGACCCGCGAGACGCGGATGCCCCACTTGCCGGTGGCCTCGTCGAGCACGATCCGCAGCTGGCCGTTGATCTCGTCCCGGCTGGTCAGTGCCTCTTCGAGGTTCAGGCCACCGACCACGTTGCGGAGCGTGGTCGTGGCGAGCTGCTCGACCGCGCCGAGGTAGTTGGCGATCTCGTAGGTCGCGGCCCGCGCATCCGTCACCTGGAAGAAGACGACCGTGTCGATCGAGACGACCAGGTTGTCCTCGGTGATCACCGGCTGGGGCGGGAACGAGACGACCTGCTCGCGCAGATCGATCAGGGGCCGCAGCCGGTCGATGAAGGGCACCAGGATGTTCAGGCCCGGCATGAGCGTCTTGTGGTAGCGGCCGAGGCGCTCGACCACGCCGGCGCGCGCCTGCGGGATGATGCGCACGGCGCGGGCGACCACGACGAGTACGAAGATGACGATGATCGCGACGATGACGATCACGATGACCTGGCCGACTATGTCGTTCACAGAATCGGTTCCTCTCGTTCGGAGGGGCGGACGGCGGGGACGACGATGGCCGTCGCCCCGTCGATGGCGGTGACCAGCACGCGCTCGCCCCGGGCGAGCTCGCGGTCGTCGGTGAGAGGGGAGACCCTCGCGGTCCAGGTGTCGCCGTTGGCGAGCTTGACGTGGCCGGCGGTCGCGGTGATCTGGTCGAGCACGAGGCCCTCCAGGCCGAGCAGGGCGTCGACGTTGCTCTTCGCCGGATCGCCGCCGCGCTTGAGCAGCCGGAGGAGCGGCGGGCGGATCGTGAGCAGGAGGAGCACCGACAACAGTGCCGCCACGATGACCTGCCAGTACCAGTCCGCTCCGAAGACGCCCGTGATGAGGCCCCCCAGGCTGCCGATCGCGATCATCAGGAAGGTGAATTCGAGGGTCAGCATCTCGACGATGACGAAGACGAGGATCAAGCCCAGCCACAGGATCCAGGCGTAGGAGTCGAGGAACTCGAGCATCAACGGTCTCCTTCCAGCGGTTTCCAGCAGCGGATCGGTCGGCGATGACCGGGCGATCTCTCGCTCTTCGACGCTACCAGGCCTGGTCCGGGTAGCCAGTGGAGTATCGGCTACTTGGTAGTCTCGGAGCGTCGTTCGATCTACGAGGAGTTCTCCGTGACGCAATCCACCACCGGTCCGCTCGCCCCCGAATCGCTCGCGGGCAAGAGGGCGCTCGTCACGGGCTCCTCGCGCGGCATCGGCGCCGACACGGTCGGCTACTTCGCCGAGGCCGGAGCCTCCGTCGTCATCAACTACCGCAACAAGGAGGCCAGGGCGGCCAAGCTCGCCAACGGCATCCGGGAGGCCGGCGGCTCGGCGATCGTGGTCGGCGCCGACCTCACCGACCCCGCCTCCGTCGCGGCCATGTTCGATCAGGTCCAGGCCGACCTCGGCGGGCTCGACATCCTGGTGCTGAATGCCTCCGGAGGCATGGAGTCCGGCATGGCCGAGGACTACGCGATGGCGCTCAACCGCGACGCGCAGGTCAATGTCATCACCGCGGCGCTGCCGCTGATGGCGCCGGGTTCGCGGGTCGTGTTCGTCACGAGCCACCAGGCCCACTTCATCCGAACCACAGCGACGATGCCGGAGTACGAGCCCGTCGCCCTCTCCAAGCGCGCGGGGGAGGACGCCCTGCGCGCCCTCATCCCGAAGCTCGACGAGCTCGGCATCGGCTTCGTCGTCGTCTCGGGCGACATGATCGAGGGCACGATCACCGCGACCCTGCTCGAGCGCGCCAACCCGGGAGCGATCGGCGCCCGCAAGGAGGCCGCGGGCCGCCTCTACAACGTGAGCGAGTTCGCCGCCGAGGTGGCCGCCGCCGCGATCGACCCGATCCCGGAGAACCACACGCGCTACGTCGGCGACGTCTCCGACTTCGACCAGAGCGAGGAGTAGCCCGTGGGCGGCGAAGCGGATGCGGCGACGCCCGCCGGGTCGCTCATCCTGAAATCCCGGGTCCTGCTGCTGGACCAGGCCGGACACGCCCTGCTGTTCTACACGCGCGCAGACGTCGTCTCGAACCCGACCCGGTGGCTCACGCCGGGCGGGCACCTCGAGCCGGGGGAGACCCACCGGGAGGCCGCCGTGCGCGAGCTGTTCGAAGAGACGGGGCTCGTGGTCACCGAGGACGCGCTCGGCGAGCCGTTCTACTCGCGCGACTTCGAAGCCTCGCCGGCCGTCGGCGTTCAGCGGGCGTACCACGAGGAGTGGTACCTCCACCGCGTGCCGCGGTTCGCGCCGGTCGACACGAACTGGACCGACGACGAGCGGGTCGACGTCGAGGCGTGGCGGTGGTGGAGCCTCGAGGAGGTCCGGGCGTCGGACGAGGTGTTCGAGCCGGGGGAGTTCGGCGAGGTGCTGGGCGGGGTGGTCGGCTAGAGCGCGTTCGCGGCCCGGCCCTTTTGTCGCGGCGGGGTACGTGTTCGGCTAGAGCGCCTTCGCGCCCCGGCCCATCGTGGCGGCGGTGATCGCGGCGAAGATGCCGGTGACGACCAGCATGATGCCGGCGAACAGCACGAGGATGCCGATCGACTCCAGGGGCAGGAAGATCACGACGATCCCGGCCACGACCGAGACGACGCCGAGGATGGTGCCGAACCACTTCGAGCTGTCCTTCGCGGTCTCCATGACGGCGAGCACGCCCTCGAGGATCCAGGAGAAGCCGATCACGAGCGCCAGCGCGATGAGCGAGACGATCGGGTTGCGGATGGCCACGACACCCGCGACGATCAGCAGCACGCCGAGGATGATGTTCAGCGCACGGATGCCGCCGGTGACCGTGTTGTTGACGATGCCGCCGACGACCCGCATCAGCCCGACGATCCAGAAGTAGATCGCGAACAGGAAAGCGATCGTGTAGACGATCGCGTCGGGGTTGTTGAACGCCAGCACCAGCACGACGATGCCGAGCACGACCGAGAGGATGGCGCGGACCCAGAGGCCCGCCTTCAGCCAGCGCAACGCAGTCGCGGAGAGGTCGTGATCGAAGAGCCAGAAGCCGGTCGTGGATCCGGGTGTGGTGGTAGGCGTGGACATGATTCCCCCTGACGACGCGGGCTGCGCCGTGCGGCGCGCCCTCCTGCAGTGTTCTCCGCTCAATCTAGCGCTCCGGGCGACCTCCATGGGAGTTCGCCGTGAGCATGTCGACCGTTTCCCTCGGATGTCGGGGGCGTCGCCTAGCATCACAGTCGAGCAATCGTCATCTGCGGAGGTGCGGGCAGGAAGCCGTCATGCCCTCTTCACCCCCGTCGTTCACCCGAACCGTCCTCGTGACCGTCGCCCTCGCTCTGTCGGGACTGCTCTCCGGGTGCACTGTCTTCGGCGGCCAACCGCCGTCCTCGTCCTCACCGGAGGGTGGCACTCCGCTCGACGCCTACTTCGGGGTGCTCGGGTCCGCCCAATCGAGTGACGAGCTGGATGCGCAGAATCGCGCCGTCCAGGAGTCGGTCGCGCGGTGCATGAAGGAGCAGGGGTTCGACTACGTGGCCGATGAGCAGGCCGGGGCCTTCCAGTTCGACACCTCCTCGAACCCGGAGCTGGTCTGGGGGAGCGAGGCGTTCGCGAAGACCTACGGGTACGGCATCTCGACAGACCCGTTCGCGTCGATTCCCGGCGGTCCGGGGCAGGCGACCGATCCGAACGCGGACTACGTCGCCTCGCTGAGCGAGAGCGAGCAGGCCGCGTACTCGGAGGCCCTCTGGGGTGCACTGCCGGAGGACGACCTCGGGGCGGAGGGGGCGACGGAGGCGGTCGGCTCGCTGGGCGGGTGCATGGGTGCGGCACAGGGCGAGGCCGAGAGCGGTCAGGCGTATTGGGACGATCCGGAGTACCTCGCCCTGAGTGACGAGATCGGCGCGCTGGGGGAGAAGATCGCCACCGCTCCCGAGGTGGTGGCGAAAGAGAAGGAGTGGTCCGACTGCCTGGCCTCGGCGGGGTACCCCGGGTACGAGCACAAGTCCGGGCCGCAGGACGACGTGGTGCAGCGTCACAACGACCTCGACCCGGGCTCGTCGATCTCGCTCGACCCGAGCGGCGGGATCTCGCGGAGCACGACGGACGGGTCGTCCGGGGCCGACGGGGCCGGGGGAACCGCGGGAGGCGCCGATCCGGCGGCACTCGAGGAGGTGAAGGCCTTCGAGATCGCGGTCGCGACCGCGGACTGGACCTGCGCGCGCGATTCCGGCTACGAGACCGTCTCCCATGACACCCGGGCTCGCCTGGAGCAGGAGTTCATCGACGCGCACCGGTCGCAGCTGGACGCGCTGCTGGCCCGGTATGGCAAGGGATGAGCGGCCTCAGACGCGAGCGACGAGGACGAGGCGGCGGCGGCCGGGACGTGGGCCGGGGCGTTGGCCAGGGCCGGCGACGTCGGCGGCCGCTTCGCGGGGCACGACTCGTCGGCCTGGTCGCGATGGTCGGAGTCCTGGCGCTGGTCGCGGGCATCGCGGTCAGCCGGTTCGTGATCTCGCCCGCCGAGCTCGCGGCCTCGGCCGAGCCCCCGACCGCCGGGCCGGTGACGGCAGCCGTGGAGCAGAGGGTGATCGAGAACGCCGTCACCGCACGCGCCGACGTGACGTACGCCGATCCCGTCGACGTGAAAGTGGATGCGACGGGGCTCGCCGGCCCCGCTGTCGTGACCGGGCACGTCCCCGAGATCGGCTCCACGCTCGTCGCCGGGAGCGTCGCTCTCGAGGTGGCCGGGCGGCCCCTGATCGTGCTCCCCGGGGAGTTGCCGGTGTACCGCTCGCTGCACATCGGGGTGTCCGGGCCGGACGTCACGCAGCTGAAGGCGGCCCTGGCGTCGCTCGGGATCGACGCGGGCGATGCCGCATCCGCTCTGTACGACGCCGCGACGGCCGCCGGGGTCGAGTCGCTCTTCCGGGCCGCCGGCTACCCGCCGCCGAGTCCGCCGGATGGAGCGCGCCAGCGGCTCGAGGGGGCGCGGTCGGCCGCGCGCTCGGCCTCCGCCGCCGTCGACCGTGCGCGAGCCGCTCTCGAGGCGGCTCGGGCCGGCGCTTCGGAGGCCGACCGCCTGGAGCTCGACAACGCGGTGCGGCAGGCGCAGCGCGAGCTCGACGTGGCGACCGCATCCGGGGAGCCGGCCGCCGAGCTCGAGCGGCTGCGTGACGCGCTCCACCTCGCCGAAGTCCGGCGGACGGCACTGGATGCACCACCGGGTAGCGCCGCCGAGCAGAGCGATCTCGACGGCGCGCTGTCGTCGCTCACCGACGCGCAGGAAGAACTCGGCCGCGCCGAGGCGGAGGCGGCGACGCCGTTGCCGGCCGGAGAGGTCGTGTTCCTGACCGCGCTGCCCCGGCGCGTCGACCGCGTCGGCGCAGAGCGCGGGAGCGTGCTCCAAGGTGCCGCGATGAGCGTCTCGGGTGCCGAGGTGGTGTTGTCGGGAACCGTGTCCGAGGCCGACGCCGCCCTCGTCCCCCTCGGCGGAGCGGCGAAGTTCACCGCGGCCGACGGGACGTCCTTCGGAGCGACCGTCCGGTCGGTGACGAAACGGGCCGCGGGCTCGTCACCCGATCGCGCGGGAACCGGGTCCGGGAGCGGGGCCGGAGGTGGGTCCGGGGGTCGGAATGACACCGGCACAGATGGTGCCGGCGGGAGCGGCTCTGGTGGCGCCTCGGCACGGTGGGACGTGGTGTTGGTGCCCGCATCCGTCAGTCCCGCCGACCTCGAGCGGTTGAAGGGCGGCAATGTGCGGGTGAGCATCCCGGTCGAGTCGACGGGGACCGATGTGATCGCGGTGCCGGTCGCGGCCGTCACGGCCGGGCCCGGCGGTGAGAGCCGGGTCGAGCTGGTCGGTCCCGGGACCGGGTCCGGGTCGACCTCGGTGCTGATCGAGGTCGTGACCGGCTTGTCGGCGGGCGGCTTCGTGGAACTGAGGACCCCGGACGCCCGGCTCCTCGCCGGGGCGAGGGTGGTGGTCGGGCGATGAGCGCGCGGCGGAAGGGCTCACCGTCCGGCGCGCCGGAGGGAGCGGCGGGCGAGCCGCTGCATTCGGGCCCAGGCGGAATACGAGCACTCGAGCGGCCACCCGAGCGGCCACCCGTGATCGAGCTGGAGAGTGTCGGACGCCGTTTCGAGGGAGCCGGGAGCGTGGCCGCGCTGCAGGGCGTCGACCTCGTGATCCGCGACGGCGACTACCTTGCGGTGACGGGACCCTCCGGTGCGGGCAAGTCGACGATGCTCAACATCCTCGGGCTCCTCGACCGGCCGAGCGAGGGCCGGTACCTCTTCGACGGGATCGACACCGACCGGCTCGGGGAACGCGAGAGGACAGGTCTCCGGGGCACGGCGATCGGATTCGTGTTCCAGTCGTTCCACCTCCTCGCCGAACGCACCGTGCTCGACAACGTGCTGCTCGCCTTCCTCTACGGCGGGCTCCCACGCCGCGAGCGGCTCGACCGAGCCCACGACGCCCTCGCCAGGGTGGGACTCTCGAAGCGGGCGTCGTTCCTCCCTCCCACTCTCTCGGGCGGCGAACGGCAGCGGGTCGCGATCGCACGGGCCGTGGGCACCGCACCACGGGTGCTGCTGGCCGATGAGCCCACCGGCAATCTCGACGAGGGCAACTCCCGAGCCGTGCTCGACCTCTTCGACGAGTTCAACGCCGCCGGTCAGACCATCGTGACGATCACCCACGACCCCGCGGTCGCGGCTCGGGCGCGGCGGCGGGTGCGGGTGAGGGAGGGTCGGCTCACGGTGGTCGCCGATGCTCAGGCCAGCAAGGGGCTTGCGCTGCATCCGGGGCTTCCGGTGATCCCGGCAGCTCCCGTCGTCGCCGACGAGGGAACCCCGGCATGACCGCCGGGCGCATCAGGATGGGGCTACTGCTCGGAGATCTGATCGGGCAGGCGCTCGACGGTGTCGGCGGCAAACCGGTCCGGCTCCTGATCGGGCTGCTCGGAGCCGCGGTCGGCATCGGGGCCCTCGTGGTCACCGTCGGCCTCGGCCAGACCGCCACGGGACAGCTGAGTTCACGGTTCGACTCGGCCGCGGCCCTGCACGCCGAAGTCGCACCGACGACCGCGTCGGGCTCGGACGGAAAGGAGCGCGCCCAGGCGACCCTCCCCGTCGATTCCGTAAGCCGCGTCACCTCGCTCGCCGGGGTGCAGGCCGCGGCACTCGTCACCACCCTGCCGGATCCGGCGCCCTCCGTCCGGACCGCCGACATCCACGACCCGTCGCAGCCACCCCCGGCGTCGCCGCCCGTGATGGCGGCCGACGCAGACCTTCTCGGGGCCACCGGGGGAGTCCTCGGCGCCGGCCGGTTCTTCGACGCCGGGCACGAGGCACGGCACGATCGCGTCGCGGTGCTCGGGGCGAAGGCCGCCGCCGAGCTCGGGGTGGGTTCGCTGCAGAGCCGGCCCTCCGTGTTCATCGGTGACCACGCGTACACGGTCATCGGCATCCTCGACTCCGTCACGGTGCAGCGGCCCCTGCTGGAGGCCGTGATCGTGCCGTCGACGACCGCTCGGCGCGACCTCGGCCTCAGGATGCCGGACACCCTCGTCCTCCAGGTGGCCCCGGGCGCGAGCGCGATCGTCGCTCGGCAGGTGCCGATCGCGCTGGATTCCGGCGATCCCGGTTCCTTCACCGTCGCCGCCCCGCCGAGCGGCGGGCTCGAGGGTGCGGTTCGTCACGATCTCGATCTGGTGTTCTTCGCGGTCGCCCTGATCATCCTCGCCGCCGGCGCTCTCGGCGTCGCGAACGTGACCATGCTCAGCGTCACCGAACGGCGAGCCGAGATCGGGCTGCGCCGGGCTCTGGGCACCCCACGGTCGCTCGTCGCCGCCCAGTTCGTCATCGAGTCCCTGATCGTCGGGATCATCGGCGGTGTCATCGGCGCAGCGGCCGGAGTGCTGGTCGTGGTCGCGGTGTCGTCCGCGCAGGCCTGGACGCCCGTGCTCGACGTCGGTGTGGTCGTCGCTGCGGTCGGAGCCGGGGGAGTGCTGGGGATGCTCGCGGGCGGATTCCCCGCACTGCGGGCGGCTCGTGTCGAACCCATCGAGGCGCTTCGATCGTGATTGTGAGTTATATTCATCTCACGATGAGGGAAACCATGACGAATCGGCCGCTGTACCCGACGCCACGGCGGGAGCCTGTGGTGTTCCAGGCGATGGCGACCGTGGCGAGCATCGCCGTGATCGTGTGGGCCATCGTGATCGTGCTGGGGATGCCGCAGGGGAGCGGATCCGAGCATCCTGAGCTGCGGCAATCGCCGGCCGCCACCAGTCCGGGTGCGGAGAGCAGCCGCATCCGGGACGAGCCTCGAATATCATGACGGGCATGGACACAGGCACCGAGCACGTCGCCGATCGGCACGAGGTGATCCGCGTGCGCGGCGCCCGCGAGAACAACCTCACGGGCATCGACCTCGAAATCCCGAAGCGGCGCCTCACGGTGTTCACCGGGGTCTCCGGCTCGGGCAAGAGCTCGCTCGTCTTCGACACCATCGCCGCCGAGTCGCAGCGCATGATCAACGAGACCTACAGCGCCTTTCTCCAGGGGTTCATGCCGACGCTGGCCCGCCCCGACGTCGACCTGCTCGAGGGGCTCACCACCGCGATCATCGTCGACCAGGCGCGGATGGGTGCCGACCCGCGGTCGACCGTCGGCACGGCGACCGACGTGAACGCGATGCTCCGCATCCTGTTCAGCCGGTTGGGCGACCCGCACGTCGGCTCGCCGAACGCCTACTCGTTCAACGTGCCGTCGGTGACCGGCAGCGGCGCCATCACGGTCGACCGCGGCGAGGGCAGCAAGGCCGTGAAGAAGACGTACACGGTCACCGGCGGAATGTGCCCGCGCTGCGAGGGCCGCGGTGCGATCTCGGACGTCGACCGCACCCAGCTCTACGACGACTCGAAGTCGATCGCCGAAGGGGCGATCACGGTTCCGGGCTACACCGCCGACGGGTGGATGCTGCGGATCGTCAAGAGCGCCGGGTTCTTCAGCGCCGACACCCCGATCCGCGACTTCACGCCCAAGCAGCTCGACGCGTTCCTCTACCACGAGCCGGTCAAGGTGAAGGTCGAGAACGTCAACCTCACCTTCGAGGGGCTGATCGTGAAAGTGCAGCGCTCCTTCCTCTCGCGGGACATCGAGTCGCTGCAGCCGCACGTGCGCGCCTTCGTCGAGCGGGCCGCCACCTTCACGGCCTGCCCCGACTGCGAGGGCACCCGCCTGAGCGCCCCCGCACGCTCGTCGCGCATCCGGGGGATCAGCATCGCCGACGCCTGCGCGATGCAGATCAGCGACCTGGCCGGCTGGATCGCCGACCTCGACGAACCCTCGGTGGCGCCGCTCCTCGAAGGGCTCGCCCGCACCCTCGACTCCTTCGTCGGCATCGGGCTCGGCTACCTCTCGCTCGACCGGCCGTCGGGCACGTTGTCCGGGGGAGAGGCGCAGCGCGTCAAGCTCGTGCGGCACCTCGGCTCGTCCCTTACCGACGTCACCTACGTCTTCGACGAGCCCACGGCGGGCCTGCACCCGCACGACATCGAGCGGATGAACGTGCTGCTCCGCCGCCTCCGCGACAAGGGCAACACGGTGCTCGTCGTCGAGCACAAGCCCGAGACGATCGCCATCGCCGACCACGTCGTCGACCTCGGGCCGGGCGCCGGAACCGCGGGTGGCACGGTCTGCTTCGAGGGAACGCTCGAGGGGCTGCGGGCGAGCGGCACACTGACCGGTCGGCACCTCGACGACCGCGCGTCGGTCAAAGATGCGGTGCGCGACTCGACCGGTGTACTCGAGGTCAGGGGAGCGGTGTCGCACAACCTCAAGGGCGTCGACGTCGACGTGCCGCTGGGGGTGCTCGTGGTCGTGACCGGGGTCGCAGGATCCGGCAAGAGTTCGCTCGTGCACGGCTCGATCTCGAAGCGCGAGGGCGTCGTCGCGATCGATCAGAGCCCGATCAAGGGGTCGCGCCGCAGCAATCCCGCGACCTACACCGGGCTGCTCGAGCCGATCCGTAAGGCCTTCGCCAAGGCCAACGGTGTGAAGCCTGCCCTGTTCAGCGCGAACTCCGAAGGCGCCTGCCCGGTCTGCAACGGCGCGGGCGTGATCTACACCGACCTCGGGATGATGGCGGGCGTCACGAGCGTCTGCGAGGAGTGCGACGGCAAGCGCTTCCAGGCCGTCGTGCTCGAGTACACCTTCGGCGGCAAGAACATCAGCGAGGTGCTCGAGATGCCGGTGTCCGAGGCGGGGGCGTTCTTCGCATCCGGCGACGCACGCCTCCCGGCGGCACACGCCATCCTGACCCGGTTGATGGATGTGGGGCTCGGCTACGTCAGCCTCGGTCAGCCCCTCACGACGCTCTCGGGCGGCGAGCGGCAGCGATTGAAGCTCGCGTCGCACATGGGCGCGCCCGGCGACGTCTACGTGCTCGACGAGCCGACGACCGGCCTGCACCTGGCCGATGTGGCCCAGCTGCTCGGCCTGCTCGACCGTCTGGTCGACTCGGGCAAATCCGTCGTCGTCATCGAACATCATCAGGCCGTCATGGCGCACGCCGACTGGATCATCGATCTCGGCCCGGGTGCCGGTCACGACGGCGGCTCGATCGTGTTCGAGGGAACGCCCGCCGAGCTCGTCGCCGCCAGGACGACGCTCACGGCGCAGCACCTGGCTGCTTACGTCGGCGCGTGACCACACGCATCCCGACCGCCGTCGTCAGCCCCTCTCAGAACTCCTAGCAGTGCGCTGATAATGCACATTATGTCAAGAGATTGATTCGAGGGCGCTACCCCATTGGCGTCAGTCGCCGTGAGGCGCGGCCGCTCGGACGGGTGTGATGACCCGGGACGCGATCAGCCAGCGACCCCCGTGCAGCGCGACCGTGTCGTCGTACACGACTCCGTGAACGGCGCCGTCATGCATGATCATCAATCCCTTCGATCGCACAGACGCGGACACAGTCGCCGGTGCTGACGCCGACCCCGATTCCGGCTTGTCGATCTCCGAGATGACGACGTTCGTCACGAAGTGCGACAGGGGCGCGAAGCCCGATGCGAACAACTCCCCCGCGGCGGCCCGCAGGGCTTCGACGCCCTGGAAGGATCCCATCCCCGAACGGGTCATGTCATACGTGGCGTCCGGGGTGAAGATCTCCCCGAGCTGGTCGAGCTGGTTCTCATCGACCGCGAATGCCTGGCGAGCGAGGGTTTCAGTGATCTGCTGACGATCAGTGACAGTGAGCATGATTTCTCCTTGTTTGGTACTCAGTACCGTAACACACTGCGTACCTGATGGAACGCATGCCGAGATCGGATAGAGTGCCGGTATGGCTGAGCGATCCACCGAGGAGAAGGTTCCCCCGCTGTCCCTGGTCGAACGGAAGCAGCGTGCGGCACGGGAACGCATCATCGACGCTGCCGACGCCCTCTTCGCCGAGCGCGGCTTCGACAGTGTCTCGGTCACCGACATCGCGGTGCGCGCGGAGGTCGGACGCACCACCTTCTTCCGGCACTTTGGCGACAAGACCGAGGTCGTCTTCGCCAAGGAGCAGGCCATCTTCGACGCGATCGCCGAGGCTGCGGCCGAGGCGTGGCGCACGGATCATTCGGTGGACACGCTCTCGAACGCATTGGGTGCACTCGAACCCCTCGTACTCCAGCTCTGTGCCCAGGCGACCTCCGACCTCGGCGCCTACCAGCGGCACACCCGCCTCCTCGACTCGCACGACGAGCTGCGCGCCCGCGATGCACTGAAGAAGCAGGAGATCGCGCACGAACTGGCGAACGTCCTCGTCGCCCACGACGCTCCCCCGGCGGTCGCGACCCTGGCGGCGCAACTCGCCGTCGGCTGTTACGCGAGCGGCCACATCCTCGCCGCCGGGCCCGGGGACCTCGTCAGCGAGACGCGCGCCGCATTCCGGAGAACCCTCGCGATGGGTGAAGGGTCGACCTCGGACTGACCTCCCGTCGCCCGACCGCACCGCCTCAGGGCCGGCGCTTCAGACCACGGGAGGCCACGAGGGCCACGACTCCCCCGACGAGGCCGGCCACGGCTCCGGCCGCCAACGGCAGGAACTCGGCGCGGTCGTCGGGCATGTCGGCGGTCATCCAGAAGAACAGGATGAGAGACGACAGCGCGGCCGCGGGCGCGAGCCAGCGCAGGAGATCACGCGGGGTGCCGGGCTCGGACACCAGGTCGCGGCGGCGACGGCGGAGCAGCAGCCCCGCCGCACCGAGCACGAGAGCGAGCCCGCCCGTCCCGAGCACGGCGGTCATCGGCACCAGCTGCCGGAGGTCGTGACGCTGGAGCGCACCGGGATCAGGGCCGGCGAACGTGCCGGCCGGGAAGTCGAGGCGCGCACCGGTGTCCGAGAGGCGGAGCTCGAACGGCCAGCCGCCGTACTCGTCGGGCACGAGGTCGAGCTCGTGCGACTCGACACCACCGGGAACGGACGAATCGGCATCCGATCCGTCCGGAGCAGGCTCCAGCGCCGGGTCGAGCCCGTACACCTCCCCCGCCTCGATCGATCCGAAGGGCAGCACCGTCTCCGGCCAGCTGCTCGGCGACTCCGCCGTGGTGTCCTGAGTGATCCACCCCCCGCCGATGGCCTCGCCGGCCAGCTCCGAATCGACCCGCAGCTCGATCGTCAGCGGGTCAGGCACCGGATCGTCGCCCCAGGCCGAGTCGTGGTCCCACCCCTCCAGCAGCGCGGCCCACCGCACCTGGTCGACCGCACCCCCGTCGGTACCCCGCCCGGCGAATGCCGCCGACCCCAGCGAGTAGTCGACCTCCAGGTCGTGAGCGCCCGCGATCACCTTGACCAGACGGGTCGTCATGAGCAGCGTGTCCGCATCCCGACTCGTGTCGAACGGCACCTCGGCACCGTCGACCCGCACCCCCGTGACCTGCAACCCGAGGTCCTGTCCGTCGCGCTCGGCCGGCCACTGCTGGGCGAACTGCGGCACCGACGACTGCTGGTCGTCGAACTCGACCTCGAGCCGCTCGGTCACGTCGAGCCGCGCCCGACGGTCGTCGTCGCGCGTGAGCTCGGCGACGGCATCCATCGACCGCACCTTCGTGAAGAGCGTGCCCGGGATGTCGCCCCAGTAGCTCGCGTAGTCGTACGAACGCGGGTAGGGCGCGGGCAGCAGCGCGACCGCCGCGATCGCGCCCGCCACCAGCACCAGGCCCAGCAGGCGGATGATCAGCCGCGGGGTGGTGAGGAACGACGGCGTGCGCCATCCCCGGCCCGCATCCGCATCGCCGAGGTCGCCGATGATGAGGTTGAGCACCCGGCGCCCGGCCTCCCGCGGCGGGGCCAGGAGCACCGCGTACGGCAGCAGGGCTTCGCCGCTCGGGCCGCGCGCGAGCATCCGGGTGCGCTCGGCGTAGACCCCGATGCCGCGCAGGTGCTGCTTGACGAGGGCGCCCTTGCGGGTCAGCGGCCGCGAGGTGAGTGCGATCGTGAGCACCACGAGCGCGACCGCCGAGGAGACCAGCACGAAGGCCACCGGCCACCACACCACCGCGAGCACGGTCTGGTGCGAGAGCTGACGCACGAGGCCCCACTGCACGAGCGTCAGCGCGATCGGCGCCGCGATGAACAGGTCGCGCACGAAGCCGCGCGGGATGCGCCGGTAGCCGGCGGTCAGCTGGGTGCGGCGCTCGGGAGCCGTCAGATACCCGGCCAGGGCACGAGGTCGGTCGCCGAGACGTCCGGTGCGGGCCGCCGCCCGGGCGGCACGACGCAGCTGCTCGCCGCGGGCCGCGCTCAGCGGACGCGGACGGATCCCCGTCCGGCGCTTGCGGCCGGAGCCACGCGCCCCGTCCTCCACCTCGCCCAGCCGCGCAGCGAGCTCGAGGGCAGCCGGCTCCCGCAGGATCTGCGCCGCCAAACGCGGCGACACCCCCTCGGGACGCTCGTACTGAGCGACGAACCACGGGCGGCCGCGAGCGTCGCTCCAGGCCACCGCCCTCGCGGCCAGCGCGAGCAGCAGGGTCAGGGCCAGGATGCCCAGCGGAGCGAGCGGCCCGTAGACCTGCACCCAGAACAGCAAAGTCGGCTCGGGCAGGGTGAAGGTGCCGCGGTCGAAGCTCATCGCGAAGCGCGCCTGGGCGTGCGGCGGGATGTTCTGGTCGTTCTCGAAGCTGTAGGTGACCGTGCCGGGCTGGGCCCCCGGTTCGGCGGTCAGCCACTCTCCCCCGCCGATGATGAGCCAGGCCAGGGTGCCGCGCGGCTGCCGCACGAGCCGGTCGTCGACGTCCTCGGGCAGGGTCACCGACACCTCGAGACCGGCCAGCGCCTGCCCCCAGTCGGGCCCGAACACGTCCCATTCGAGCAGCTGCACCGGTTCGCCCGATGCCTGGTCGGTACTGAGGTACGCGAGATCGTGCAGCTCGTAGCTCAGCATGAAGTCGTGGTCGCCCTGCAGGGCGTCGGTCGTGCCGTCAGGACGGTCGAGCGTGAGGGTGAGCTGGTCGGTGGACTCGGTGCGGGCGATGTCGATCGGCTCGCCGTCCATCGTGGCCCCGAGCACCGTGGGCTCGAGGGCGTGCCCCTGGTACTGCGTGGCGAGCACCCGGCGGATGCCGTGCTCGTCGACGCCCTCGGGGAAGAAGGCGGTGATGCGTTCTTCGACCCGGGCGGTCAGGTGCCCGTCATCCGTGCGTTCGACGTCGTAGGAGACGTCGAAGTCGCGGGCGATCCAGCTCTCGGTGGCCGAGTCGGCCGAGTCGGTGATGTCGTCCAGGCTGAGGGGCGCGTTGATCACCGGGCCGAACAGCAGCAACAGTCCGGCTGCCGCCACGAGGGCCCAGAAACCGCGGATGCCCCAGCGCAGCCTGGGCCCGCCGTGCGAGCGGAGCCACGCCTCGGTCGCGAGCAGCCAGCGCGAGAGCACGACCCAGAGGCGGGTGTGCTGCGGGGGCGCGTCGGCGATCCGTTCTTCGCCGGGGTCGCTCTGTTCTGGCCCCGATTCGGCTTCGGTCACGTCAGGTCACGCCCGATCGGACTGCGCGACGGACGGGGCGCTCGACGATGCTGCCCCTCCCCCGTGCTCACGCATCCAATCTATCCCGACGTACCCCCCGGAATCGTTCGCACGGGCGCTACAGGCTCTGGCGGATCGCTCGGATCTCCTCCGGATCCGGCACGGCGGCCGGATCGTGCGCCAGCAGCCACGTCCCGTAGGCGACGAGATCGAGGTACTCGTTCTCCTTCGCCGCCATCAGCTGGGTGAGACCGTCCTCGCCCAGCGCCATGGTGGCGAGGATGACGAGCCGCCCGAGGGCTTCGTCGCGTGCTGTCTCGTAGTCCGGTCCGGCTCCGAACATGCCTGTCGGGCTGTCGCCGGTCTTCACGGCGAAGCCGAAACGGGCGGGCGAGTTCTCGATGTGGTCCCTCGTGTCCGGCTTCACGTCGAACGGGATCGTGGCGATGATGGCGGTCAGGCCGTCGCCGACCACCAGGAGCTCGGGATCGGACTCCCAGGCGAGCGCCTCGAGACCGACGAGCCAGTCGACCACGAAAGGCCAGGCGGGGAGATCCGGGCGCACGATCGTCTTCTTCTTGCCGAACATCGTCGGAGCTCCATTCATCGAGGCGAGCATTCGTTGCCTCACGCTAACGAGATCGCGGATGCGGCACAGGCCTCCAATTGGGGGACGCCCTGCGATCACCTCGGCATCGGGGCTAGCGGGCGTTGGTCTCGCGGGCGTTGGTTTGGCGGATGCGCCGGCCCTCCGCGATGTCCTTCTCCTCCTTCGCGGCGATCTTGTCGCTCTTCCTCGTGTCGCGCGGCGGCAGCTGGATGTCCTCCTCCGCGGCGATCCCGGCCTGGAGCTGCCGGCCGCGTTCGAGCTCGGCGTCGAACTCGGCGCCGAACAGGATCGCGTTGTTCACGATCCAGAGCCAGAGTAGGAAGATCACGACACCCGCCAGGGAACCGTAGGTCTTGTCGTAGTTGGAGAAGTTCGCCACGTAGAAGCCGAACGCGACCGTCGCGATGACGAGGACGACGATCGCGAGCAGCGCGCCCATGCTCATCCAGCGGAATGTGGGCTGCTTCGCATTGGGAGTCGCGTAATAGAGGATCGCCAGGATCAGCACGACCACGAGAGCCAGCAGCGGCCACTTCGCGATCGACCAGATGGTGGTCGCGGTCTCCCCGATCCCCAGGGCGGAACCGACCGCGTCGGCCACGGGCCCCGAGATGACGAGGATCAGCGCGGCGATGACGATCAGGACGAGCGAGATCAGGGTGACGAGCAACTGGACCGGCTTGAGCTTCCAGAACGGCCGCCCCTCGTCGATCTCGTAGATGCGGTTCATGGCGCGACTGAAGGCGGTGACGTAGCCGGAGGCCGACCAGACAGCCACGACCAGGCCCGCGATGAGGGCGAAGCCGGCTGCGGGCGAGCTCGCGAACTGCTCCATCGGGCCACGCACGACGTCGGCGGTACCCCCGGGAGCGACGTCGTCGACGATCCCGAGGATCGCATCGCTGGCCGCCTGGCCCTGGCCGAAGACGCCGAGCAGCGAGAAGATCGCGATCAGCGCCGGGAAGAGGGCGAGCACGGCGTAGTAGGTGAGGCTCGCGGCGATGTCGGTGCACTGGTCGGCGCTGAACTCGCGCGCCGTCTTCTTGAGCACGTAGACCCAGGACCGCTTCTCGAGGTCGGTCGGACCGTCGGGCTTGCGCGGGTCGTCCGGGTCGGGGGCGCCCTTGCTGCGAGCGGGTTTCGTGTCGGTCATCGGGCTGCCTCCAGGGGGTGGAACGAGTGGGGGGGCCGGCCGGCAGCGGTGTGGCTCACCGCCGCCGGCCGGGTCGAGGTCGGGGTGTCGTCAGCCGTTCTGGATGGTGTCCCTGGACTGCTGGGCCTGATCCTTGACCTCATCGACGGCGGTGGTCGCCTCCGACTTCACGGCGTCGGCCGCGCCGGTCGCCGCCTCCTTCACGGCGGTGGCAGCATCCTGGGCCGGCTCCTTGAGGTTCTGGCCGACCTCCTTGGCCGCATCCGTCACCTGATCGACGAGGGGCTGGGCCTGCTCCTTGAGATTCGACGCGACCTCCTTCTCCTTCGTCGTGGCGGGGATCAGCGAGGCGGCGAGGAGGCCGACCCCGAAGGCGATCAGGCCGACGGCGAGGGGATTGCCCTCCGCCTTGGCCGCGACCTTGTCCTTCGCTCCGGTGACGGCGCCGGAGACGGCCCCGGCCGCGTCCGAGCCCGTGCCGGACAGCGACGACGACGCGTCGTCCGCGGCGCCGAAGACGCGATCCTTCACGGAGCCGACGGCGCCCTTGAGCTTGTCGGTCTGGCGCCCGACGATCTTCGACGGGGTGACCTTGTCGGCGAGGGCGTCGACGTCACCGCCGAGTTCGGCGCGGGTGGCCTCGATGCGGGCACGGATCTCTTCCGGTGAATCGGTCATCGGTTCTCCTCATTCCTTTTCAGCGTCTCGGTAATCTTCTTCAGCGACTCCACCGTCTTGGGGGCGCCGTTCACTTCTTTCAGGCTCTTGCGGCCGACCAGGAACAGGATCAACGCGATCACGGCCCAGATCAGGGCGACGACGACGCCGGACCAACCGAGGCCGATCAGCGTGCCGAGCGCCCACCAGAGGGCGAGGGACAGGAACAGGATGGTCATGCTCGCCGCATAGCCCGCCCCGCCCAGCATCCCGGCGCCCTTCCCGGCGCGCGTGGCCGACTGCTTGAGCTCGGCCTTGGCGAGTTCGAGCTCCTGCCGCATCAACGTGGAGAGGTCCTTGGTGACCTCGCCGAGCAGATCTCCCAGCGAGGTGTTCGCGGCCTTCTGCTCGGAGGGCGTGTAGTCGTCGGTCATCGCGGGTAGTCCTCTTCGGGCGCCGGGGAGCTCTCGCCGAACGACGAGGCGCGCTCGGTGTAGAGCGGGGTCTCGTCGACGACGGCCGCGCCCGGGATGGAGGTGGTCTCGACGACGGGGGCGGGAGTGGCGGGGGCTGCTGCCGGTGCCGGTGCGGATGCCGGTGCGCCGGCCGTCGTGGTCGCGGGCGTGGACGCCGTGTCCGCATCCTTCTCGTCGGCTGAAGCCTGAGCGAGGGAGCGGGTCAGCCGACCGGCGACGACCCCGGCGATCGCGGCGACCGCGATGAACGTGCCGGGCTTGCGTCGGGCGTAGGACTTCCCCTCGTTCAGAAGCGAGCCCGGGTCCCGGGAGTCCAGCCACGACGCCGCGCTTCCGGCGCGGTCGGAGACCTGGCGCACGAGGTCGGTGGCGAGCCCCTGGCTCTCCGAGTTGCTCGCCATGTTGCTGAGCTCGTCGCCGATCGAGCGGAGCCCGGATGCGACCCGCTGCTGCTGCACTCCGGCCTGCTCCTTCAGCTCGGACTGGGTCTGCGCGTAAAGGTCCTTCGCCTGCGACTTCGCCTCGCGGGCGACGTTCTTCGCTTCGTCCTTCGCGGTTCCGGCGACGTGACCGGCCTGCTCGGTGGCGGTGTCCTTGACGTCACCGGCGGCCTGCTTCGCCGCCTCGACCTTGCCCGACTGGTCGTCGTCGCCCGGCCGGCCGTCGCCCTGGGGGGTCACCGGCGGCTCGAAGCCGCTCGGCGGGACGGGTACATAGCTTTCCGACATCGTCTTCCCTTTCATCTGCCCGACCGGTCGGCCGGGCACTTCTCGGTCTGCAGGGTGGAACAGGCATCCCACCCTGATGGTGCTGGCGAGTCCGCCCCCGTTACTTGGTTCCGGTGGGTCCGTAGAACGCCTCGACGTCGGCCAGTTCCTGCTCGGCCGTCGCCTGGATGAGCTTCAGCAGGTCCGGGTCGAGCCCAGGGCTGAACTCCTCGAGACGCTCGGGCGCGATGAACGACGGGGTGCCGATCGGGGCCTGTTCGCTCGCGTCGAGGTCGGTGCCGTCGTTCGAGGGCGACGCGCCCTGGAAGATGCGGCCTGCCTCCGACTCCCCCTTCAGATCGAAGGAGTACTGCTTGCTCTGCAGCCCCAGGTCGAGCAGCGCCTTCACCTCGGGGAACTGCTCGGCGTTCGTCTTCGGGATCGGGAGGGTCTTCTTCCAGTCCACGCCGAGCGTCTCGAGCGCCTTCGCGTAGGCGTTCTCGTGGGCCTGGTCACGCACGATCAGGTAGGCGATCGTCGAGCGCGCGGTCTTGTTGGCCGTCATCTCGTAGATCCGGCACTTCTGCAGGCGCCCGGTCGACTCGAGCATGAGGTTGTACAGCAGATCGAGCACGAGGTTGCCCGAGTTGTAGACGTAGCTGCCGAGCCACGGGTTGCCGGCCGCGTCGACGGGCATCGCGCCCTGGGCGCCGACCAGGTAGTGGTGGATGTTCCCGTGGTCGAGCGCGATGTTCAGCGGGGTCGCACCGCCGGCACCGGGCGTGTCCAGCGGGTCGGTCGGCTTGCCCTTGTACTGCGGCGAGCCGTCGAGCAACCGGGAGATCGTCGTGCCGATCAGCTCCACGTGGCTGATCTCCTCGGTGCCGACGCCCTGGATGAGGTCGCGGTACGGCTTCGCCGACGGACCACGGAAGTTCATGGCCTGGAAGAGGTACTGCATCATCGTGCGCATCTCGCCGAACTGGCCGCCGAGTCCCTCCTGCAGGGCGTTGGCCGCGGCCGGGTCCGGCTCGTCCTCGGCGATGTCGTTGATCCATTCTTGAGCGTGGAAGTACATGGGAGCCCTTCGTCGATGAATGGGCTGCGTCGACCGCAACCGCACTCCTCAACCTGTACCGGTCGATTACTTCCGCCAGACCGTTGACACTGCCGCGCCATCGTGCAGCACGCGTTGCGGATTCGTCGACTCCTGGGAAGGATTGAGGGGTGCAGAAGCTCTATTACGCCAGTGGTTTCATCCTCGTCAGCGACGCGATCTGCGACGCGGTGCTGCGGTATGCGAAGGCCCTCGCAGACGTGGGGAAGTCGGATCTGGTCAGCGTGCCCTCGATGTCCGACGAAGGCCTGCGGGGAGAGGTCCGGCTCCTCGTCGGGCCGGCCAGCCAGATCTTCTCGGCTCCGGCGCTCGACCGAGGAGTCGATCTCGAGGACGAGGAGGCCGTCGCCTCCATGCTCGACAAGGTCGCCCGTCTGCAGCCGGCGAAAGCGCACGCCGACGAGCAGCCGCTCCCGGGTGCCGATGCGGACTTCGAATAGGAGCCTGACGGCAGGCCAGCACGGGGCGGACTGGCTCTAGACGATCTGGCTCTACCGGGCCGCGATCGGGCCCGAGTGGTCAGTCCTCGAGGTCGCCCGCGTCTTCGGGCTCGGCCGCGGTCTGGGGCGTTCGGTCGCGCAGCCGGTCCGACATCTCCGAGGCGCCCTCGGCGTCGGGGTCTTCGTCGACCTCGCGGATCAGCTCGGCCAGATCATCGTCGCGAGGGGCCGCAGCGGAGTCGTCGGACGGGGTTCCGGCATCGGATGTGCTCATGCTGCGACGCTAGTCCAGCCCGCCCGCATCCGCCCGTGTCGGTTCACTCGCCTGGAGCCTGAGCCTGAGCCTGAGCCTGAGCCGCAGCCTGAGCCTGGCCCGCCGGCCCTCAGCTGGGATGCCCCGCCGCGTCGAGGATGAGGGCGGCGACCTCGGCCGGGTGCGAGAGGAGGGACACGTGGCTGGAGGCGAGCTCGATCGTCGTGGCTCCCATCCGCTTCGCCATGAACCGTTCGAGGTCGGGGTCGATCGTGCGGTCGTCGGTCGAGACGGCGTACCAGCTCGGCTTGTCGCGCCAGGCCGCGTGCGTGGTCCGGCCCGCGAAGAGGGTGTCGGAGATCGGGCCCTGAACCGCGCAGAGCTCGCGTGCCTCGTCGGGCGGCAGGTCGCCCGCGAAGTCGGCCAGGAACGCGGACTCACTGAGTCGACCCCAACCGTCCGACCAGACGACCCCGGCCGAGGCGGGTGGCGCGGGGTAGCCGGCGGCGAGGGCGGCGTAGTCCTCACCGGCATCCGGAGCGCGAGCCGCGATGTAGACCAGCGCCGACACGGCCGGGTCCACCCCGGCCTCGGTCACGATCATGCCCGCGAACGAGTGCCCGACGAGCACCGTCGGCCCGCGATGCAGGGCGAGAGCACGCCGGGTGACGTCGACCCCGTCTTGAAGCGTGGTCAGCGGATGCTGGACCGCGGTCACCCGCAGGCCCGCGGCCTGAAGGAGCGGGATGACCTTCGACCACGACGACCCGTCGGCGTAGGCGCCGTGCACGAGGACGGCATTGGCGGCTGTCTCAGGCATTCGGACCTCTTCCCGTCGGGCGAGCGTGATGCGTTGGGCGGCACGCTACCAGCATCCGGACTGCCCGCGGAAGAACGCCGGTCAGCGGAGGGGCTTCGGTTTGCCCAGGCGCAGGGGCTCCGGAACCGTGGCCGGGGGGCTTCGGCGGAGGCGGAGGGACGAGCGGAAGTAGAGCACGGCCAGGACGACGTCGACCAGGAGGTCGACGACGGCCACGACCACCGCACCGGCCGGATCGGCGGATGACGAAGCCACGATCGGTGTGCCGGCGATGCTCCCGCCAACCACGATCAGCACCCGCAGGAGAAGCAGCGACCCGATGACGAACCCGGCGGTCGGCCGCGCGGTCATCCGCCAGCCGGCCCGCGGCGGCGCGATCGGTTCGCCGGCGCCACGGAACGAGCGCGTGCCCACGACGAACGCCAGCACGTAGACCGCCTCGCTCGCGAGCGCCGGGAAGGGCGCGGGAAGGAGCGGCGAGAAGAGCAACGCGTTCGCCACGAAGAGCACCGCGATGGCGGCGACGACGAACAGGACCTTCCACCGGGTCTGACGGATGCGCAGCATGACGGGCGACCGGGTCAGCGCGGCGCGCGGGGGCCGCGGGGCGCGCTGGGCTTGCGGGTGAAGACGTAGTGGACGACGCCGGACGGCGACGCCGTGACCTCGGTCGTGAAGCGCTCCTCCAGCCCCTCGAGCCCGTCCCAGAGCCGCACCCCGCGGCCGAGCAGGATCGGCACGACGACGACGTGCAGGTGGTCGACCAGGTCGGCCGCGAGGAACTCCCGCACGACCGTGGGCCCCCCGCCCAGGCGCACGTCCAGTCCTCCGGCCAGGCCGGTCGCGAGCGACAGGGCCTCGGCCGGTGGCAGATCGCGGAAGAGGAAGGTCGTCTCGCCGACCACGAGATCGGGCCGTTCGTGATGGGTGAGGACGACGACCGGGGTGTGGAACGGGGGCTCCTCACCCCACCAGCCTCGCCAGGACTCGTCCTCCCAGGGCCCGGTCTGCGGGCCGAACTTGCGGCGGCCCATGATCTCGACGCCGATCCGCTCGCTGGTGGCCGACGCGAAGGCGTCGTCGACGCCCCGCGTGCCGGAGCCGACCGCCTCGGACTCGTGGCCGCTCATGCCCACGAAAGTCTTCGTGGGGAAGAACCACTCCATCAGGCGCCCGCCCGCGTGCCCGAACGGGGCCTCGAGCGACTGCCCCTCCCCGGTCGCGAAGCCGTCGAGCGAGACCGCGAGATTGTGCACCCTCACCATCGTCATGCGCTCACGCTAGCGCCTCCCCGCGCCGGAGCACGATCACGACCACGACCACGACCAACTCCGGGGCGTCACGACGGGTTGAGCACCGTGCTCACCACCGCCGAGACGATCTCGGGCAGATGCGGCACCTCGGTCTCCGGCACCCGCACCAGGAACCATGCGTTGTCGATCAGTACCGCCACCTGCATCCCGTCGTCCGAGACGAACGACTCCCCCGGGTACCCGGCTGCCGGGTGCCACTCCCCTCCGCCGAGCGGTGCGGATGCGGCGAAGTAGGGTGCACCGCCGGGCAGCACCGAGGCCCAGATGCCGGCACCCCGTCCCGACCAGCCGCAGGCGTAGCCGCCGACCTGCGCATTGCTGCGGAAGGACGCGATCCGGAACTCCCCCTCGGCCACCCGGTAGTTCGACACGGTGGGGTCGCCGATGATCGTGCCGAGCTCGGCGGAGGGGATCAGGTCGTCGCAGAACAGGTCGTCGGCGTTGCTCGCAACCCCGGCGATGTTCGGGCCCGTCGGCTGCCAGAGTGGCCCGGATGGCCCTGCCCCCGCCACGGCGTCGGCGATGCCCGAGAACAGGTCGACGGATGCCGCCACGTCGTCCTCGGTCAGGTCGAGCGACGCGGGCACCATCCAGAACCCCACCCCGTACTCCCCGACCAGGTCGACCATCCCGCAGACCGGGAAGCTGACGCCGGGCTGGCACGACAGGCGCGAGTCGTCGTCGCGGCCGGGGATCGTCGGCGAGCCGCCGTAGTCGATCCCCTCCGAGGTCGCCCGGTAGTCGTCGGCCGAAACCGCGGGGACGATCGTGAGGTGCGCCACCGGGGTGAAGGAGCGCGCATCCTCGGCGTCGGGGGCGGCCCAGGCGCACTCGAGCGCGCCGGTGCGCTCGTCCGAGTACGACAGCGGATCGGAGGACGAGTACTCGGCCGGCACCAGGTCGGCGCCCGTGATCGCCTCCGCGACGCTCTCGGGCAGCAGCGACTCGCAGTCGAGCGGCACCCGCACGGGGGCGAGCGCGGGGTTCGCGGTGCCGGAGCCGGCGTCCGAGCCGTCCCCGGATTCCGACCCCGACCCGCCGTCCCCGCCCGCGCCCGGCGCGGCAGGATCACTGGGTACGGAGGGCTGGCCGGAGGGCGTTGGAGTGCCCTGCCCGCCGGCGCCCTGTCCGCCCGAACCGCCCGCCCCAGAACCAGGGCCCGCACCGGCACCCGAGCCGTCCGAGCCGCTCGTCGGTGATCCGGCGGCCACCGGCGACGACCCCTGATTACCGGCCCCACCGGCGGAAAGCGCGATCGCCCCCGCCGCGATGCCCCCCAGCAGCAGCACCGCGAGCCCGATGGCTGCGATGCGCAGCGGGATGTTCCCGCCGCTTGCGCCCGCGCCGTTACCGTCACCTGTCGATTTCGTCTCCATGACCAGTAATGTCCGCAGCGCCGGATCGGTTCCACGGCGCACCGGCGATCCGGTCGGGCGCGCCGTGCGGCCCGCCTCCCCCACCGTGCGACGATCAGGGAATGGAAGATCCCTCGGTCCGGAAGCAGAGACTCCGGCACACCCGCATCCGCTTCGTCGCGATGGCCGTGGTCGGTGTCGTCGTGGCCGCCGTGATCGCCGCGATCGGCTACTGGGAGATCGCCGCGATCGCAGGCTGGTCGGCCGCCTGCATCGTCTACCTGGTGCTGGTCTGGCGGGCGATCGGCGGCCTCGACGCGAAGACGACGGAGAGCCGCTCCATCCGCGAGGATCCCACCCGCACGACAAGCGACGTGCTGCTCCTGCTCGCCAGCGCGGTGAGCCTGGTGGTCGTGGTCTTCATCCTGGTGCTCTCGGACGGCTCGGCGGGCATCGAGCGCGATGTGCTCGGCGGCGTGGCCGTGCTCAGCATCGCGCTGTCCTGGCTGCTCATCCACACCCTCTACACGCTCCGCTACGCGGTGCTCTACTACTCGGGCACGCCGGGCGGCATCAGCTTCAACCAGGACGAGGCGCCCCGCTACGGCGACTTCGCCTACCTGTCCTTCACGCTCGGGATGACCTTCCAGGTCTCGGACACGAACATCTCGACCTCGGCGATCAGGATGACCGTGCTGCGGCAGTCGCTGCTGTCGTACCTCTTCGGCGCCGTCATCCTGGCCAGCGTCGTGAACCTGATCTCCGGCTTCTGACGGTTAGGCTCGAACAGGGTCCTCCGGGAACCCGTCCGCCGAACACGACGTCCTGTGAAAGGACACCTCCATGACCGTCATCGTCATCCTGCTCGTCGTCTGGGCGATCCTCGCCGTCGTCGGCTTCGCCATCCAGGGCCTGCTCTGGCTCGCGATCATCGGCATCATCCTGCTGATCGGCACCGTCGTGTTCGGCTTCGTGCGTCGCAACGTCGGTAAGAAGAAGCGTCAGGCCTGATCTTTCGGTGACAGCTGACCGTCCGGTGACAGCGGATCCCGCGGCATCCGACCGCCGCGTCGTGCGCGCCGGTTCGGCCGATCACGGGTCGCTCGAAGGGGACGGCTGGACCGAGGTCGCACGGTCCTGGGCAGCAGAACTCGACGCCCGCGACCTCGACCGCGACCGACTGGCGCATCTGGTCGCGCGGGCGACCGCGCAGCCGGCGCTCCGCATCCGGGAGCTGACCGCGAGCCCAACGGATGCGGCGGCCGTGCTCGGGCTGGATCGCGCAACGGCCGACGACTATCCCGGAGACGTCGCCACCGCGCACGAGCCGCTGGCCGAGGACGAGCCGATCGTCTCGGAGCGCCGTCGAGCGTGGGGCGCGTTCGAGGGCGACCTGCTCGTCGCGCTGACGGTGCTGGACATCGACGGGACAGACCCGAACGCCGGGCCCGTCGAGACCGGCTTCACCGTCGTCCGGCGCGGCCACCGCGGGCGCGGGCTCGGCAGCGCCGTCAAGGCCGCCTCCGTGCTGGCGCTCTCGGCGGAGGGCCATCGGCGGTTCCGCACGGGAGGTGCGGCCGAGAACACCGCGAGCCTCCGCGCGAACGCCGCCGTGGGCTACCGGGTCGACGAGGAGTGGGTGACCCTGCGCCCACCGGCACCCGGCCCCGCCGACTCCGCCGACTCCGCCGAGCGAGCCTAGGGTCAGCGCCGCCGGCCAGGCCTGAGTTACGGGCCGGGCAAAATTCGACAGACGTCCCTGGCCCGCCCCGTCCGAAGGCCCCTAGAGTCCCGGACAGGGAGCGGACTGGAGGACGCGGATGAACGGTGCAGCAGCATCCCGGACCCCGGTCGGCACGATGGCACCGACCCCGGCCTCGCGCACCCCCGACCACCGGTCGTGGACGGCGGCCCTGATGGTCTTCGTGGGCGGAGCGATCGGCACGCTCACCCGCGAGTCGCTCGACCTCGTCACTCCGGCGGAGTTCCTGCTCTATACGACCTTCGCCATCAATATCACCGGGTCGTTCGCGCTCTCGGTGCTGTACACCGCGCTCGTGGTGCGAAAGCGGACTCCCCCGGTCCAGCGCCGCGTGCGGCTGCTCGTCGGCACGGGTTTCATGGGCGGGTTCACGACCTACGGGTCGTTCTCGGTCGGGGTCGCCGCGGCGGCCTCGCGCGGCTCGGTGGGCGATGCGGCGCTCTATGCCATCGGCAGCATCGTGCTCGGGATCGCGGCCGCGGTGGCGGGGCGGGCACTCGTCGACGCCGTCAACGCACGCCGGGCATCCTCATCCAAACGGGCCGCCGCCACGGAACGCGCATCCGCCTCCGAACCGGGAGCGGCACCGTGAGCGACTTCCTGCCCTTCACGATCATCGCCGTGGCGGTCGCCGGCGGCCTGGGCGCCGTGGTGCGGCTCGTGGTCGGCGGCCACATCCAGCACGCGGCGGGGACCTCGTTCCCGATCGGCACCGCGCTGATCAACATCTCCGGCTCGTTCCTCCTGGGCCTCGTGATGAGCGCGGCCTTCGCCTCGGTCGGGCCGGCCTGGCTCGCGATCGCGGGCACCGGATTCCTCGGCGGGTACACCACGTTCAGCACCGCGAGCGTCGATGCCGCCGATCTCGTGCGGCGCCGCCACTGGGGCCGGGCCGTGCTGGTCGCGGGGGCCACGGGCGTACTCTCGATCGGTGCCGCCGCGCTCGGCTACTCGCTCTGATCCGGCCAGCGGGCGGACAGACGCCGGCCACCACTCCCGGCCGGCCAATACTCCCGGTCAGCAGGAGTGTCCACCCCCTGGGCGGGGCCGTCGAACGGTCGTAGGTTCGCCTCCGTCGCTCCGGTCGGGGGCGCGCAACCAGGAAGGCGGCGCCGGTGACGGATGCGCGCAACACCCAGCACGAGACCGGCCCGGCGACGACGAACGAGGGCGACGGCACTCCGCCCGAGACCAAGCTGAAGCGCAAGATCACCGGCCCGCTGCTGTTCCTCTTCATCCTGGGCGACGTGCTCGGCGCGGGCATCTACGCCCTGATGGGCGTGCTCTCCGGCGAGGTGGGCGGCGCGCTCTGGGCTCCGCTCCTGGTCGCGCTGCTGCTCGCGCTGCTCACCGCGGGCTCCTACGCCGAGCTGGTCACCAAGTACCCGAAAGCGGGAGGCGCGGCGATCTTCGCCCAGCGCGCGTTCCGGCCGCCCATCATCTCGTTCCTGGTCGGCTTCAGCATGCTCGCCGCTGGCGTGATCAGCGCCGCCGGTCTCGCGCTGGCGTTCGCCGGCGAGTACCTCCAGACCTTCGCGCCGGTTCCGACCATCCCGACCGCGATGGTGTTCCTCGTGCTGGTCGCGGCGCTGAACGCGCGCGGCATCAGCGAGTCGCTGAAGAGCAACGTCGTGATGACGATCATCGAGGTCTCGGGGCTCGTGATCGTGGTGGTCGCCGTGGCCGCCATGCTGGGCGGCGGGGGCGGCGACGTCTCGCGCGTCGGCCAGTTCCCGGAGGGTGCCTCGCCGGCCCTCGCCATCCTCGGCGGCGCGATCATCGCGTACTACTCCTTCGTCGGCTTCGAGACATCGGCGAACGTCGCCGAGGAGATCACCGACCCCTCGCGGGTCTACCCGCGCGCGCTGCTCGGCGCCCTGATCACCGCCGGAGTGATCTACGTGCTCGTCGGCCTGGCCTCCTCGATCGCGCTGCCCGCCGAGGAGCTCGCCGACTCCTCCGGCCCGCTGCTCGCCGTGGTGAGTGCTTCCGGCTTCCCGGTTCCGGACTGGCTGTTCAGCCTGATCGCGCTCGTCGCGGTCGCGAACGGCGCCCTGCTGACCATGATCATGACGAGCCGGGTCACCTACGGGATGGCCGAGCAGGGCCTGCTCCCCCGCGTGCTCGGCCGGGTGCTGCCGAACCGGCGCACCCCCTGGGTCGCCATCGTCGCGACGACCGTCATTGCCATGCTGCTGACCCTGGTCGGCGATCTCGAGACCCTCGCCTCAGCCGTGGTGCTGCTGTTGCTGTTCGTCTTCATCAGCACCAACGTGGCAGTGCTCGTGCTGCGGAAGGACAAGGTCGAGCACCGGCACTTCCGGGTCTGGACCCCGATCCCCGTGCTGGGAGTGCTCTCGTGCATCCTGCTGCTGACCCAGCAGGAGCCGATCGTCTGGGCCTTCGGCGGCGGCTTCATCGTGCTCGGGATCATCCTGTACGTCGTCCACCGGGCGGCGGGGAAGCGGGCCGACGCGCGCGTGGCCGGCACCCGGTCTCGGTAGGAGTCGACCGGATCGCGGACGGGCGCTCGGCAGGCCGGCTCCGAAGGCCGGCCTGCCGAGGCCCGGGCCTCGGTCAGACCCCGACGCGTTCGAAGGCGTCGAGGCTGATCCCGGCGTCGAGCACGACCTTCGCCCACTCGCGCGCGGTGTGCAGCGAGTGGTCGCGGAAGTTGCCGCACTCGAGCGCCGAGACGCCCGGGATGTCGGCCTCGGTGGCCTCGTCGGCGATGAACCGCAGGGCCGAGGTCAGCGCGGCCGCGACATCCGGGATCTCGGGCTCGCCCCACATCAGCAGGTGGAAGCCGGTGCGGCAGCCGAACGGGCTGATGTCGATCACACCGTCGATCCGGTCGCGCAGCAGACCGGCGAGCATGTGCTCGAGGGTGTGGATGCCCGCGGTCGGGATCTCCTGCACGTTCGGCTGGGTGAGCCGCACGTCGAAGTTGGTGATCGTGCCGCCGCCGGGGCCGTGCTCGACCCCGATGCGGCGCACGTACGGCGCCAGCACCGCGGTGTGGTCCAGGGTGAAGCTCTCGATCTCTGCCATCAGTTCCTCCTCGTGAACGCGTCGAGGCGTTCGATCATCTCGTGCAAGGCCTGCTCGTCGCTGACGAGCCCGATCCGGATGTGACCCCGGCCGCGCGGGCCGAAACCGTCACCCGGTGCGACGGCCACTCTCGCCTCCTCGCGGAGCCGTGCGGCGAACTCCGTGGCATCCTCCTCGCCGGGCAGACGCACCCAGACGAAGAACGTGCCCTCCGGGGACTCGGCGTCCCAGCCGATCGCCCGGAGGCCCTCGACCACGAGGTCGCGCCGCCGGCGGTAGACGTCGACCAGGGCTCTCGCCGCACTCTGGTCGCCCGCGAGGGCCGCCGCGGCGGCCTCCTGCGAGGCTCCGAACATCGTACTGAACGCCTGGGCCTGGTAGCGCCTCATCGCAGCGATCACGGAGGGGTTTCCCACAGCGAACCCGATCCGCCAGCCGGCCATGCTGTAGGTCTTCGAGAGCGTCTGCGCCTCGACCGTGACCTCGAGGCCCGGGTCTACGGCGAGGGCCGAGAGCGGCGCCCGGCCGTCGAACCCGAGCGAGGAGTAGGCGAAGTCGTGCACGAACACCGCGCCGGTGCGTCGTGCGAACTCGCCGGCCCCCTCGAAGGTGCTGCGGCGGGCGAGGGCACCGGTCGGGTTGTTCGGGTAGTTCAGCAGCAGGACGGCGGCCTCATCAAGACCGTCGAGGGCGGCGAACCGGGGCTGATGGTGCGGCTCGTCCAGCGGCAGCGGCACGATGTGGCCGCCGGCCAGCGCGGTGGCCGAGGCATACATCGGGTACCCCGGATCCGGAAGCACGACGGCCTGGCCCGGATCGGTCATCGCCAGGACGGAGGCCATGATGGCCTCGTGCGAGCCGTGGAAGACCGCGACCTCGCCATCCGGATCCACCGTCACGCCGTGATCCTCGCGGTACCGGTGGGCCACGGCCTCGCGGAAGGCCGCGCGGCCGGCGTAGGAGGGATACCGGTGGTTCTGGGCGTCGGCCACCTCGTGCTGCATCGCCGCGACGATGTGCTCGGGCGTCGGCAGGTCAGGGTTTCCCTTGGAGACGTCGATCATCTGCGGCCCCGGCTCGCTCGAGAGACGGAGGATCTCGCGATCCATCGCCCCCCAGTGGTTCGGGGGCATCTCGCGGACGCGTGCCGCGGGCTGGAATTCGACCACGGTCAGCGCCTCCGGAATCGGCGCGCCACGATCGTGCCGAGCAGCTGGATGCCCTGGACCAGCACGATCAGGGTCACCACCGTGATCACCATCGCGAAGCCGTCGTACCGCTGGTAGCCGTAGGAGAGCGCCAGGTCGCCGATACCGCCCGCGCCGACCGTGCCGGCCATCGCCGTGGCATCCAGCAGACCGACCGAGGCGATCGTCACCGCGAGGATCAGCGAGCCTCGGGCCTCGGGCAGCATGAAGCGCCAGAAGATCTGCAGCGGGGACGCCCCCATGGCCCGGGCCGCCTCGATTACTCCACGGGGCACCTCGAGCAACGAGTTCTCCACAAGTCGGCCGATGTAGGGCGCGATCATCACGGTGAGGGGCACGATTGCAGCCCACACACCGATGCTCGTGCCCACGAGCAGCCGGGTGAACGGAAGGATGGCGACGAGCAGGATGATGAACGGCAGCGAGCGGATCAGGTTGACCACGACGGCGAGGCCGAGGCTGATGGGCCGGTTCTCCAGCACTCCCCCGGCCCGGGTGAGGGCGAGGACGGCGCCGATCAGCACGCCGAGGATCGAGCCCAGCACGAGCGAGACGCCGAGCATCTGCAGGGTCTCGCCGAGCGCCTTCAGGAAGAGCTCGGGCGTGATCAGGGTCCAGGGCGGAGTCGTCGCGGTGATCATCGGGCCACCTCCTCGACGTGCACGACCCGCTGCTCGAGGTAGGCGCGCGCGGCCGCGACCCGCTCCTCGGGTCCGGTCACCTTGATGATCATCTGGCCGACCGTGTGGTCCTGGATCTCGGTCATGTCGGCGTGCAGCATGTTCACCGACACCCCGATCTCCGTGATCAGGCCCGACAGCAGGGGCTGCGTCACCTCGTCGTCGACCAGGAGGAGCCGCCAGAGTCCGTCGCCGCCCAGGTGCTCGACCACCCGGTCGGGCAGCCCCTGGGGAACCACGGTGGTGACGAAGTCGCGGGTCACGGGCGAGCGCGGGTGCAGGAAGGTGTCGAGCACCGTGCCCTGCTCGACGATCTCGCCGTCGGCCATCACGGCCACCTCGTGCGCGAGATCCTTGATGACGTCCATCTCGTGGGTGACGACCAGGATCGTCGTGCCGTACTCGGTGTTGATGCTGCGGAGCAGGTCGATGATCTGCGCCGTGGTCGTCGGGTCGAGCGCGCTCGTGGCCTCGTCCGAAAGCAGGATGCGGGGGTTCCGCACGAGGGCACGGGCGATCCCGACGCGCTGCTTCTGACCACCGGAGAGCTCTCCGGCGAAGCTGCCCGCCTTGGCGCCGAGACCGACGAAGTCGAGCACCTCCTCGGCGCGCGCGCGAGCGGTCCGCGCTCCCACGCCGTCCAGGCGCAGGGGCATCGCGACGTTGTCGCGCACCCGGACGGTCTCGAGCAGGTTGAACTGCTGGAAGATCATGCCGGTGCGCTTCTGCGCGGTGCGGAGGGCGGAGCCTCGGAGAGCTCCGACATCCACGCCGTCCACGACCACGTGCCCGGCGGTCGGCCGCTCGATGCCGTTGACCATCCTGATCAGGGTCGACTTGCCGGCGCCGCTGTACCCGATCACCCCGAAGATCGTGCCCGGTGCGACGTCCAGACTCACGCCCCGGAGGGCGCTCGTCGGCTCGTCGCGCTTCCCCTGCCGAGGGAAGGTCTTGGTCACCTGATCGAAGACGATCCGCCCCTCGGTGCGGTCACCGGGGGTCGCACCTGTTCGAGCGCTCACTCGAACCAGTCGGGGAGGTTGTAGCCGGAGTACTGCGGGTCGGCCTTGATGTAGTCGATGAACTCCGTCGACTGGTAGGCCGCCTTGATGGCCTGCGCCCACTCCGAATCGACGTCCTCCGACCGCACCGTGACCACGTTCGAGAAGTCGACGGGCTGGTCCTCCACGGCGAGGGCGTCGTCGTAGTTCAGGCCGCCCGCGATGATGAAGTTGCCCTGGATGGTGGCGAAGTCCACATCCTGCAGGGCGGGGACCTGCTGCGCGTTCTCGATCGGTGTGATGGCGAGGTTGTGCGGGTTCGAGGTGATGATCGACAGGCTCGCCGTGTTGGGGTCGGCCACGTCGTCGAAGTCGACGAGGCCCGCGTCGCGGAGGATCAGCAGGCCGCGGTACAGGTTGGACGGGGAGTTGGGCACCGTGACGGTCGCGCCGTCCTTGATGTTCTCGAGCGAGTCCGACTTTCCGCCGAACAGCCCCATCCGCGGGGTCGGCACCTGCACCAGGGCGGCGTTCGAGATGCCCTCCTGGGCGTTGACGAAGTTCATGTAGACGGGGTGCTGGATGATGTTCGCGTCGATCTCGCCATCGGCGACCGCGACGTTGACGACGATCCCGTCGGTGAAGTCCTGGTCCTGCACCGTGTAGCCCTCTGACTCGAGGATGGGCCGGATGCCGCCGTCGAACATCTCCTTGTACGGGCCGGGGTTGAATCCGACCGTGATGGCGGTCTTGGCCGCCGCCGTGCCGTCCGTGCCGGACGCGTCGGCGCTCCCCGAGCCGCTGCTGCACGCCGCGGTCCCGACCAGGAGTGCGGCGCTCGCGGCGCCGGCCAGTGCGATACGGAGGAGTTTCATGGGGGCCTCTTCTGCTGTGATGTCCTGCGGACGGCGCGCTCCAGGCGCCGCGGGTCTCAGGTTATAGAGACGCCGACGAGTGGGCACGGCGGCGAGTCACATAGCGAAACAGAGACGGATCGGACGGATGCGGGAGAATCGAGCGATGACCACTCTCCCCGCCCTCGCCGTGCTGTTCGACATGGACGGCACCCTGGTCGACTCGACCGCCGTGGTCGAGCACGTCTGGGGCCGCTTCGCCGATCGCCACTCGGTCGACGCGGCCGCCCTCCTGGCGACCTCCCACGGGCGCACCGCGTCGGAGACCGTGACGCGCTGGGCTCCTGAGGGCACCGATGTCGCGGCCGAGGTCGCGGCACTCAACGACGTCGAGCTCGGACTGGTCGAGGGCATCGTCGAGATCCCCGGCGCTCGCGACTTCGCCCTGGCTGTTCCCCGCTGGGGGCTCGTCACGTCCGCTCCGCGCGACCTGGCCGAGGCGCGCCTCGCCGCGATCGGACTCCCCTCACCCGAGGCGCTGGTGAGCGCCGACGACGTCACCGCGGGCAAGCCCGATCCCGAGCCCTACCGGCGGGGCGCCGAGGCGCTCGGGGTGGCTCCCGCCGACGCGGTCGTCTTCGAGGATGCCGATGCGGGCATCCGGTCGGCACTCGCCGCGGGCATGCGCGTGGTCGTTGTGGGCACGCTCGTTTCCCCGGCCACCGCGGGTCTGCCGCGCATCCTCGATTTCCGGTCGGCGAGCATCCGGACGGGTGGGCCTGCCGGGTTCGAGATCGACCTGGTCTGAGCCGGTTCTCCCGGCCGTCCCGGCGTCAGAACGCGCCGGGGCCGGGCGCCGAAGGCGTCGTCGGAGCCGCGAAGGGCTCGGTGGCGGCGTTCGGCACGACCGAGCCGTACCCGACGAGTGGCGGCGGGTAGCCGCGCCACGCGAGCAGTCCCGGCTCGTAGACCGAGTCCCGGCCGCCCAGGATGAACGCCCACGCGAACGGGAGGAAGACGCCGAGCACCACGAACCCGGTGTCGCGCCGGAAGGCCACGCTGATGCGCTGGATGGCGATGATCAGGAACACCGTCGTCGCGATCCCGAGGCCCACGAGCGGCGCCAGGGCGATCCAGCCCGGTTGCCCGCCCAGCTGGAGCCAGACCCAGGTGCGGTAGTACGGCACCCAGGCGACCCAGGGCTTGACGCCCACCTTGCGGAACAGGGCCATCAGCGCGAAGGCCATGACCACCCAGGTCGCGATGACCAGCAGGAGGGTCAGCCCGTAGACGACCACCATCACCGTCACGAAGATCGCGAGCGCCGCCTCGGACGAGGCGCTGTCGGACGCGGCGGCGAGAATCGCTGTCATGCGGTCAGCGTAGCGGTGCCCCCGGCCCGCATCACGACGCGGGGGAACCCGTTCAGCACGGAGGTCGTCTCGGAGGCCTTGTGGAAGCCGGCGCGCTCGAACAGCGCACGGGTGCCCACGTAGGCCATCGTGAGATCGACCTTCGCCGTTCCGTTCTCGACCGGATAGCCCTCGACCGCAGGCGCACCGTGCGCCCGCGCGAACGCGACCGCTCCGTCGAGCAGCAGATGCGAGATGCCCTGCCCCCGGTGTCCGGGCCTCACCCGGAGACACCAGACCGACCAGACCTCGAGGTCGTCGAGCCGCGGGATGCGACGGTTGCGGGCGAAGGACGTGTCGGAGCGCGGATGGACCGCCGCCCAGCCGACCACCTCGTCGCCGTCGTAGGCCAGCACGCCCGGCGGGAGCTCATCGTGGACCAGTTCCCGCATCCGATCCCCCCGCGCGGTCTTCCGCAGCGCCAGGTTCTCCTTGGACGGGAGCCGATAGCTCAGGCACCAGCACACGTCGGCGTCGGGCCGTTTCGGGCCGACCATGGTCGCGACGTCGTCGAACACCGTCGCCGGACGCACCTCGATCATGGTCGGCCCGTCAAATCAGACCGCGGGTCAGACCGTCTGCTCGGTCCAGTCGCCGCCGTCCGGGCCGTCGCCGGCACCGGAACCGGGCGCGCTCTCGGGGTCGTCGCCCCGCAGGTCGTCGGGGGTGCGGTCGCCGAACGGCTGCGACTCGTCCGGCCAGGCCTGGCCAGGAGCCTCGTTCGACCAGTCGGGCTGGCCCTCCTTCGGCGAGCCGCCGGTCGGGCCGTCGTTGCCCTCGCCGAGCCCGGGGTCGACCGTCTCGCCTGCGACGGCGTCGTTGGTCACCAGCTCGTCGGCCTCGTCGGCGGCCTCGATGCGGTCGAAGAACGGCTCGTCGCCGGCATCGCCCAGGGTGCTGTCAGGGTCTCTCGGGTCGCTCACGCGATCACGCTCCTCGTCTCGGCGCCCGTGCGGGCGCTCGTCCTACAAGCCCATCACGGCGACGCAGTCGCGGCAAGCGACATTCGTCGGAGCCATCCGTGGAATCAGTCGACCGCCTCCGCGTCAGACCGCCGCGGCCCGCAACTCCTCGACCAACGCCATGATCTGCGGGCGGTTGACCGCCCCCGGGCGCGCGGCCAGCGACACCACCCACGGCGGCAACGGATCGCTGAGGCCGACGGTCACGCATCCCGTGACCCCGCCACGGTCGTCCCCGAGGGGCCTCAGATCCGGCACGACCGCAACCCCGAGGCCCGCGGCCACGCACTGGGCCACGCTCGGCAGCTCGGCGACCTCGGCCGAGATGTGCCGCACGATGCCGCGTTCGGTGAGGGCGCGGTCCAGCTGCACCCGGTTGCCGAAGCCCGGGAGCACGTCGACCCAGTCGTCGCCCGCGAGCTCGGCGAGGGCGACCCGGCCGCCGGCTCGGGCACGGCCGGCGAGTGGATGCTCGGCCGGCAGCAGCGCCACGAACTCGCGGCTGGCCAGGGGCCAGGACTGCAACCCGGGCAGCGTGGGCAGGGCCGAGAACGCCAGGTCGAGCCGTCCGTGCGAGAGCTCCTCGGCGAGCCCGGTCGATCCGGACGGCGAGGCCTGCAGCTGCAGGTCGACGAGCGGATGCCGGCGCCGGAACGCCCCGAGCGCCGCCGGCAGGTCGAACACCTGCAGCGAGGCGAAGGTGCCGATCCGCACGCGGCCGCGGAGCCCGGCGCCGGACTCGGTCGCCACCTGCCGGAGCCCTTCGAGATCGTCGAGCAGTCCCCGCGCGACGGGCAGCAGGGCCTCTCCCGGCGGCAGCAGCCGCACGGTCTTGGTCGTCCGTTCGAACAGGGCGACGCCGAGCTCGCGCTCCAGGCTCCGAAGGCCCGCCGACACCGTCGACTGGGCCACGAACAGGCGCTCGGATGCCCGGGTGACGTTGAGCTCGTCGGCGACGGTCACGAAGTATTCGAGCAGGCGGGTCTCCATCCGTCGATCATAGATGAAAGCGATGAGACTCAGCAGAATAATTCGTTGGACTCGATGATTCGGTCGGAGCATCATCGAAGCATGACGACTTCCCTCCCCGTGCAGCGGGGCACCGAGCGCTCCGCCGAGATCCGGCCCGCCTCGCTCCGCACCCCCGCACCGGCGCGCACCTCCGCTCCGCTCCCCACCGCTCCCGCTCCCCGTCCCGGCCGCAGCCGGCTCCTCGCGCTCCCGCACCGCGCCGGCTTCTGGGTCACCGCGATCGCCTTCCTGGTGATGATGGCCTTCAACACCGTGCCCACTCCGCTCTACGCGCTCTACCAGCAGCGCGACGGCTTCCCCACCGTCATGATCACGGTGGTCTTCGCCGCCTACTCGATCGGCGTCATGGTCGCGCTCTACCTCGCCGGCCACCTCAGCGACCGGCTCGGCCGCCGCCGCGTCATCCTCGCCGCGGTCGTGATCGAGACCCTCGCCGCCGTGCTGTTCCTGGCCTGGCCCTCCCCCGCCGGTCTCGTGGTCGCGCGCTTCATCGCCGGGCTCGGCATCGGCATCCTGACCGCCACCGCCACCGCGCACCTGTCCGACCTCCGCCGGATCGCCCACCCGGGCGCCTCGCTCGGGTTCGCCGCGACGATCGCGGGCGTGGCCAACATGGGCGGACTCGCGCTCGGCCCGCTGATCGGCGGCGCGTTCGCCGCGTGGGCGCCCTCACCCCTCGTGCTCCCTTACGTCGTGTTCCTCGGCGCCTTCGTCGCGATCGGCTTCGCCTACGCCTTCGTACCCGAGACGGTCGACCGCGACGCGCCGCACGCGGCGTACCGCCCGCAGCGCGTCCGTGTTCCCAAGCAGAGCCTCCGCACCTACTGGGCCGCCGGGATCGGCGCTTTCGCCGCCTTCGCGATCACCGGCCTGTTCGGCTCGGTCGCCCCGACCTTCCTCGCCCAGATCCTGCACGAGACCGACCACTTCGTCGCCGGACTGGTGGCCTTCTCGGTCTTCGGCGCCGCCGCGCTCTCCCAGGTGGTCTTCGCCCGCCTGGCGACGCGGCCGCAGCTCGTGCTCGGTGTGGTCGCGATGATCGTGGGCCTCGTGGGCCTCGGCGTCGCCGACCTGACGAGCTCGGCCGCCGTGTTCGTCGTGGGCGGCATCGTCGCCGGCGCGGGTGTGGGCCTGGTCTTCCGAGGCGCGCTCGCCACCGCCGGATCGCTCTCGACCGACGGCAACCGCAGCGAGATCACGGCCGGGATCTTCCTCCTCGCCTTCGCCGGCATGACGGTTCCGCCGCTCCTGGTCGGGGCGGCACTGCTCGCCCTGCCGATCGTGCCGGTGTTCCTCGGCTTCGTCGTGCTGGTGCTCGCGCTCATCCTCTGGGCGGGCCCCGCGATGATCCGCACCACCGCCCGCTAGCCCCACCCCGCCGCCCAAGGCCCTCCCCGAAGGCACCCGCCGAAGGCCCTCGATCCGTCACTTGTTGTCGCTAAAGCACCCGGATAGCGACGACAACTGACGGATCGAGGGCCTTCGGCCTTCGGTCTTCGCCTTCGGCCTTCCGCTACAGTTCGAGCATGGTGCGCAGCCCGTTCGTGATCCTCGGCGCCGTGCTGGCCGGCATCCTCGTGCTCGCGGGCGCGCTCTTCGCCGCGGTGAGCGTCGTCGACTCGGCCGAGGACTTCGCCTCGGGCACCTCGCAGCACGGCGGCCGGGACACGGACATCCGCACGGCCGACGAAGCGCTGACCTACACGATCCGGGACGGCGCACTCGGCTCGGCCTCGGACGGCGCCGAGCCCGACGCCGTCGCCGAAGAGCTCTGGGGCCGGTTCAGCACGATCATGGGTCCGGATGCCGCACGCATCCGGAGCTTCGCCGTCTACTCCGACCCCGACTCCTCGTCGCTCGCCTCGGTCTGGCGCGACGAGAAGCGCACGGCGTTCTGGCACGCCGACGTGAACGCCGCCTTCATCGACGACCGCGACGAGCTGGTGCACACCCTGGTGCACGAGTTCGGCCACATCCTCACCCTCTCGGACGACCAGGTGCCGGTACTATCCGGCGCCTGCCCGACCTTCGAGATGGTCGAGGGCTGCCCCGGTGCCGACACCGCGGTGGCCGAGTTCCAGAAGCGCTTCTGGGCTCCCTACGGCGACTCCGTGCCCGCGAACGAAGGTGAGGACGACGACGAGGTGGAGAGCTTCTTCCTCGACCACGGGTCGTACGACACGTTCGTCACGCGGTACGCGGCCACCAACCCGGTCGAGGATCTCGCGGAGAGCTGGGCCGAGTACGTACTCTCCGACCAGCCGGGTGTGAGCCTCCGCGACCCCAGCGGCCAGGAGGAGTCCTCGCAGAAGGTCGCGTTCTTCGCGGAGTTCCCGGCCCTCGCCGCCCAGCGCGACCGCATCCGAACCGCCCTCGACCTCGGCTGAACGCTGCGCCCTGAGCGCTGACCCCCGCCTCGCGCGACCGGGCTCAGCGCCGCCGCTCGTGCCGACGCGGCCGAAGCCGATCCGGCGCATCCGTCGCGGGCACGAACTCGCAGGTGAACGTCCCTTCGTACCCGAACAAGAAGCCGAAGACCCGGTTGTGCACCTCCATCGAGATGCGAAAGACCCCGGCCTCGTCGTCGAAGGACTCGCGGAGGGTCGCCCGTCCGCTGAACAGCAGCGGGAACCGGAAGGCGACCGGCCCCTCGTAGAACCGCTGGGCGCCCGAGCGCAGGAGGAGCGAGCCGTCGCCAGCCGCCTCGAGCTCGAGGTCGACGGCGAGGTGCTGGTGGGTGCCGAGGTAGTCGAGCACCTTCGCCCCGTCGAGGATCATCGTCGCGTCGAAGCGGCTGGGCCGACGGCGCACGGAGTACGTGCGCACGAACGTGACCGTCTCGCGCCCGTACGGGTCGCGATACGGGTAGTTCTCGATCACGAAGGGCACGTCCTGGCCCACGTCGGCGACGAGGATGTTGCGGAGCCGCCCGATCTGCAGGAACGGCACCGTCCACCAGGGGCCACGGCGGATGCGCGACATCGTGCCGCGGCCGATGCAGGCGTACCCGGCATCGAGCCCCACGCCGAACCGGCGCTGCAGCTGCGGGTGCAGTCGGCCGAACTCCTCCCCCATCGCCCGCTGGAAGATCGAGGTCATGGGGCCTCCAGGGCTGCGAGCGACGCCGGCGCCCCGCGCATCGCGTCGGCGCGGCCGGGCGGGGTACGGAGGCAGCGGCTCGCGCGGGGACGGTCGGCGCGCCAGAATCGGACGGCCGATGCCATCGGCCAGCGCTCGGGCGCCACCTCGCTCTCGGCCCAGATGCGCAGCCGGTCGAAGCTCCACGCCGTCATGCGGCCGACGAGAGGCCTGACGACGAGACGGTCGAGCAGCCCGCCCCAGCCCGGGACGTAGTCGAATCCGGTCACGAAGAGCGTGCCGCGGGCCGTCGGCCGGTACCTCCAGTAGCCGCGCCCGTCGCGGAGCGGCGAGAGCCGGTCACGGGTGGTGAAGCGCAAGGCCGAGGTGCGCGTGCCGTCGGCCGCCGAGCGGTCGCCGAGGGAGATTCCCGTGCCGGCGATCGTGTGACCCGGGAGACGGCGCTCGTAGCGGAAGCGGGTGGGGCGGCCGGCGGGCCGTTCAGGGACGTCCTCCACCGGGGCCTCGGGGACGATGCGGCTGAAGCGGAGATCCCACCGCGTGTGCTGCGCCGGGTCCTGCGTGAGCTCCCAGACACGCTCGACCGGGGCGGCGATCTCGATCGCCACGTAGATCGCGCGGCCGCGGCGGGAGCTCATGACCCGACCCTATCGGCGTGGATGCTGTCCTGCGGGGACGGGCGGACGCTCGCGTCTGTGCTGAACCGGCAAGCGGGTTTGCGCGGGAGGCGACGCGGCGGCAGGCTGAGGCCATGAACGCGCACATGCCCTCCGGCCCGGACCAGGACCCGACCGAGTTCTGGGAGGAGCTCTACCAGCAGCGCTCCCGCGTGTGGAGCGGCAAGGCCAACAAGGCTCTGGTCGACATCGCGGGTGACCTGGCTCCCGGCCACGCACTCGATCTAGGCAGCGGCGAGGGCGGCGACGCCCTCTGGCTGGCCGGCCTCGGCTGGCGCGTCGACGGACTCGAGATCTCCTCCACCGCCCTGGCACGGGCTGTCGAGCACACCCGGGAGCAGGAACGCGACCGCGGGCTCGACGAGGGCACGCTGGCCGAGCGCATCCACTGGCGCCAGGCGGACCTCGTCGACTGGGTCCCGGATGCGCAGTACGACCTGGTCTCGGCCTGCTTCCTGCACTCGCCGGTCGAGTTCCCGCGCGACGCCGTGCTCCGGCGCGCCGCCGACGCAGTGGCTCCCGGCGGGCACCTGCTGGTCGTCGGGCACGCGGCCTTCCCGCCGTGGTCGGCGATGCACCGCGACGACGACGGCGCTCCGGGCGATGGCGAAGGCGCTGAGCCCGAGGCCGGTCACGACCACGAAGGCGGCCACGGTCACGCTCCCGAGCACGAGCACGCGGACCACGCCGACCTCCCCTCGGCCGACGAGGTCGCGGCTGCTCTGGCCCTTCCGCCCGCGGAGTGGCGCGTGCTGGTGAGCGAGAACCGTCCGCGCGACGCCGTCGGGCCCGACGGTCAGGAGGCCGTGATCGACGACGCGGTGCTGCTCATGCAGCGTCTCCCCACCCCGGGCTTCCCCGCCGCCTGAAACCGACCGGCGCCGCTATCCTGGCGAGCATGGACGAGCACCTCGCGGCCAACCGCGCGAACTGGGACGACCGGGCGGCCGCCCACGCCGCGCGCGACGGCCTCGGCTACCGGGTCGAGCGCTACGTCGCCGACCGCGACCGCATCTCGGACGTCGTGGCCTTCGACCGCGAGCGGCTGGGCGACATCCGGGGGGTCCGCGCCGTGCACCTGCAGTGCCACATCGGCACCGACACCCTGTCGCTCGGCCGGCTCGGCGCCCGCGTCACGGGCCTCGACTTCTCTTCCGTAGCCGTCGCCGAGGCCAGGGCGCTCGTCGCCGAGAGCGGAGACGCGGGTTCGGTCGACTTCGTGGTCTCCGACGTCGACGGCGCGACCACCGTGCTCGGCACCGGCGGATTCGATCTCGTCTACACCGGCATTGGAGCGCTCTGCTGGCTCCCGAGCATCGAGCGCTGGGCCGGCGTCGTGGCCGCCCTGCTGAAGCCCGGCGGCCGCCTCTTCCTGCGGGAGGGGCATCCGATCCTCTGGACCATGGACGAGACGCTCGACGACGACCTGCACCTCCGCCACCCGTACTTCGAGCAGGAGACACCCCTGTCGTGGGACGACGCCTCCTCCTACGTCGCCACGGGCCGGCCGCTGACCGCCACGAAGACCTACGAGTGGAACCACGGTCTCGGCGAGATCGTCACGGCACTGCTCGATCGCGGCCTCGTGCTGACCATGCTCGTCGAGCACGACAGCGTGCCCTGGGAGGCGCTCCCCGGGCAGATGACCGAGCGGCCGGACGGCGAGTTCGCCCTCGCCGAGCGGGCCGGCGTCGCGCCGCTCTCGTTCACCCTGCAGGCCGAGAAGCCCCTGCGGTAGACGCCCGCGGAGACGCGCTGCGGGAGACGCTCCTGCGGGACACGCCCTGCGGTGGATGCCGCCGGTCGCTCAGAGCGCGCCGCTGGCCGCCTGCTCCGAGACCCGCGGGCTGCCGTCGAAGACGAGCAGACGGTCGGCGAGCTTGTCGACGAAGAAACGGTCGTGCGAGACAACCATCACCGCACCCGGGAAGTGCGTGAGCGCCCGTTCCATCACCTGGGTGCTCGTGATGTCGAGGTGGTTGGTCGGCTCGTCGAGCACGATCACGGCCGCTCCGGACAGCAGGCACTGGGCGATCGCGACGCGCGCCCGCTGGCCGCCGGACAGGGTGCCGATCTTCTGCTGCAGATCCGCATCCGAGAACTGGAGCATCGCCAGGAACCGGGCGACGCTCTTCTTCGTCGCGCTGAACGCGAGCGAGTCCGGGTAGGCGTTCACGGCGTGGCCGACCGAGTCGGCGAGATCGAGCTCGGCGTAGACGCGGTTGTACGAGACGAACCGGGCGCCCTTCGCCCAGCGCACCTGCCCGGCATCCGCCTCGGTCTCGCCGGTCAGCACGTCGAGGAGCGTGGACTTGCCCGATCCGTTCGAGCCCAGCACCGCCACCCGGTCACCGCGGTGCAGGCTGAAGCTCAGATCTTCGAACAGGGGCGCCCCACCGAAGCCCTTCGTGAGCTTCACGACCTCGAGCAGGTCGTTGCTCACCCGGAGCCCGCCGTAGATGTCGGTGATGATCTGGTCGATCGGCCGCGGTGCCTGCCGCTTCTTGATGTCGGCGAGCCTCCGGGCCACCGCGTTCGCGGGGTTCCGTGCCGCCTCGCGCCGCGCCGTGCTCGCCGCCTGCTCGTAGGCCAGCAGCTCCTCTTCGTGCGCGAACTGCCGCTCGAGCATCTTCAGCCGCGACTGCTTGGCGTGCACATAGGCCGAGTAGTCGCCCTCGTACTCCTGCAGGCGGTAGTTCTCGATCTCGACGATGCGGGTGACGACCCCGTCGAGGAACTGGCGGTCGTGCGTGACGACGAGCACGGCGCCCTGGTAGCGGGCCAGCCAGTTCTCGATCCAGCGCACCCCATCGAGGTCGAGGAAGTTCGTCGGCTCGTCGAGCAGCAGTACGTCGGGCGACTGGATGAGGATCTGCGCGAGCGCAGCGCGGTTGCGCCAGCCGCCGGAGAGGCGGTCGACCGGCAGTGCCCTCCGCTCCTCGTCGAAGCCGAGGCTGGTGAGCACGGTGTCGATGGCGTTCTCGAACGACCAGCCGTCGATCGCATCCATCCGCTCGAAGAGCTCGCCCTGCTCGGTGAGCAGTGCGGTCATCGCGGCGTCGTCCATCGGCACCGCGAGCTGCTCGCCGATCGCGTCCAGTCGCGCCTGGGTCTCGTGCACGGCGGCGAAGTGGTCGTTCAGGATGTCACGGATGCTGCGATCCCCGTCGAGCTCGGAGAACTGCGAGAAGTAGCCGATCGTCGTGCCCAGGGTCACGTCGACGGTGCCGCTCGTCGGTTCCTGACGGCCGAGCACCAGCTCGAGGAGGCTGGACTTGCCGGTGCCGTTCTTGCCGATCAGCCCGATCCGGTCACCCGGCCGGAGCTTCAGGAAAGCCTCCCTCAGCACGGGGCGGCCGTCGAATTCGAGGGAGACGTCGTTCAGGCGGATCAGACTCACGGAGGTCCAGCCTACGGGGGGCCGGGAGCACCGGGGTCGCGGCCGGTTTCCTCCCCGGCTTGCTTTCCGACTTCCTCGCCGGCCGACGCGCCGGCACCGGGATGGCCCGGCCCCCGATCGCCGTCGAGCGCCGAACGGACCAGCGTCGCGAGTCTCGGAGCCGTCTCGGCCTCGAACCAAGGGTTGCGGGCACGCCAGCCGAGCGTGAGCGGCGAGGGATGCACGATCGGGAAGTAGGGCAGGTAGGTCTCGGCCGCCCGCACGGTCTCGGTGAGCCCCATGCCGCCGCGCCGGCCCAGGTAGTGACGCTGGGCGTAGGCGCCGATCAGGATGGTCAGCCGCACCTGGGTGAGCTGCTCGAGCACGAGTGGATGCCAGGTGTCGGCGAAACCGGACCGCGGCGGCAGGTCGCCGCTCGGCGCCTTACCCGGGTAATAGAAGTCCATCGGGAGGATCGCGAGGTTCGACGGGTCGTAGAACTCTTCGTCGGTGAGGCCGAGCCAGGAGCGAAGCCGGATGCCGCTGGGGTCGTTCCAGGGGATCCCGGTCTCCTGCGCCCGCCGGCCGGGAGCCTGGCTGATGATGAGCACCCGAGAGTGCTCGGAGGCGACGAACAGCGGCGCGTAACCGGCCTCGCGGGCCCAGGCGTTGGACTCGTGGGACGCGACCTCGCGCCGCAACTCGTCGAAGACGGAGGGAACCGCCTCTGCAGGCCCGCGCCGGCCCTCAATATCCTCCGGCGCGGCCTGGCTCACTGACCGCGGCCCGTGAGCTTCTGCAGGCGGTCGATGTGCTCGGAGGCCTCGGCCTTGGTGAGGTCGGCGGGGAGCTCTTCGCCGGCCTCGCGGAGCAGAGTATCGAGGTAGCTCTTCTGCGGACCGGTCATCGGCTCGTCTCCGGTGACCCAGTCTTCGGGGTCTTTGCTGGCCGAGGACGAGTCGGGGCCGGAGCCGCCGAGCATCTCGACGTCAGGGGCCTCGGCGATCTGCTCGCTCTCGGAGAAGGATTCGGGTGCGCCGTCGGCCTGCGCGGGGGACTTGTCGTGTGCATCGCTCATGCCCGGAACCCTACGCCGGGCCACCGACACCGGCATCGGCCGCCAAGCAGGAGTCGGGCACCGGGAGCCGCCCACCAGGAGTACGGTCGCCCGCATGAGCGAGAATCCATCCCGCGGAGACAAGGTCTCCTGGAAGACGCACGCCACCGAGACCACCGGCACCGTCGAGAAGAAGATCACCGACGACACCGAGGCCGCGGGCCGGACCGTCAGGGCCAGCGACGACGACCCGCAGTTCCTGGTGAAGAGCGACAAGACCGGCAAGGAGGCCGTGCACAAGCCGGACGCGCTCCGCCCGGAGGACTGAGCCCGCCGCCGGGGCGACTGAACAAGCGACCCGAGCGACCGGATCGACTAGCGGATCAGCGCCCGAAGAGGTCGTCCAGTCCCGGCAGCGAGAATCCCGACGCGAGGTCGGAGAGCTGGCCGCCGGCGCCCGAGACCTGCTCGCCGAGACCCGAGACCGCGTCGCCCGCGGTTCCGGCGAACTCCCCGGCCTCGGCGGAGAGCCCGCCCGTGAGATCGCCGAGCCCGCCCGTCAGCGCCTCGAGGTCGACCCCGGAGGCGAGCGCGTCGAAATCGACGCCGAGCCCCGCGGCCTGCTCGAGCAACGGGCCGCCCACGGCGCTCAAGGCGGCGCCGCCTGCGACCGTCGCCAGCACACCGCCGGCCGCGAGTCCGGCACCGGCGAGTGCTCCGCCCGCCAGCCCGGCACCCGCCAGACCAGCACCACGGCCCAGCCCCCCACGGCCCGCACCGCCACCGCTCACACCATCACGGCCCGAGCCGCCACCCTGCCCGGCGCGTGCGAGCAGCCCTTTGAGGAACCCCGGTCGCGCGACCTCGGTGCGGGTCGCCGCCCGCGCGAGATCGTCGGCTCCGGCGGAACGCGGCTGCTCGTGCGGCGGGAGCTCGGCCCGCATCCGCTCCTGGACCACGGCACGTTGCGCCGGGGTGAGGCGAGCGAACGCCTCCCGGTGCACCTGCTCGATCTGCTGCGGTTCGGCGGTGCGGAGGAGGTAGTCGTACCGAGCGATGGCCTGCCGGTCGGCCGCATCCGGGACCGCCTCGCGCGTGGGCTGAACGGGCGCTTGCCGGTGAGCCGGCTGGCTTGCTGACTGGTGGGCCGGCCGGTGCGCCGACCCGCCCTCCTGCCGGGCCGCGGCCGAGTCGAGGGCCTTCTGGGCCAGTCCGAGAAGTCGGGCGAACGTGCTCATGCGAGATCCTTTCGGGTCGAGAGTTCGGGTCGAGAGTTCGGGTCGAGAGTTCGGGTCGAGGGTTCGGGTCGAGAGTTCGGGTCCAGGGTCGGGGAGGATGCCCCAGTTCAGTGCTCGCGCGGCTGAGCGGCCTCGATCGGCTCGCCCTGCACCCGGTCGCGGTCGCCGCGATCCCGGTCGCCGCGGGTCTTCGCCAGGCTCGCGATCGTGGCGACGGCGATCGTCGCGCCGATGAACAGCAGCGAGAACCAGATCGGGATCTCCGGGATCCACAGCACCGGCTCACCGCCGTTGATGAAGGGCAGCTCGTTGACGTGCAGCGCGTGGAAGACGAGCTTGACGCCGATGAAGGCCAGGATGACGGCGAGCCCCTGCGCGAGGTAGACGAGACGCTCGAGCAGGCCGCCGATCAGGAAGAACAGCTGCCGCAGGCCCATCAGCGCGAAGGCGTTCGCGGTGAACACGATGTAGGCCTCGTTCGTGAGGCCGTAGATCGCCGGGATGGAGTCGACCGCGAAGATCAGGTCGATGAAGCCGATCGCGATGATCGTGAGGAACATCGGGGTGAGGAAGCGCTTGCCGCTCTTCTTCACGGTCAGCTTGTCGGCGTTGTACTCGTCGCTCACCGGCAGGATGCGGCGCACGAAGTTCATGAACCTACCGTTGGCCGGGTCGGACTCGTGGCTGCTGAAGGCCTGGCGGTAGGCCAGGAACAGCAGCAGCGCGCCGAACAGGTAGAAGATCCAGGAGAGGTTCTCGATCAGCGTGGCGCCGACCGCGATGAACCCGCCGCGGAGGATCAGCGCGATCACGATGCCGATCATCAGCACCTTCTGCTGGTACGCCTTCGGAACCGCGAACCCGGTCATCACCAGCAGGAACACGAACAGGTTGTCGATCGACAGCGCCTTCTCGGTGAGGTAGCCGGCGAAGTACTCGCCGCCGAAGTTCCACCCCGAGACCACGCCGATCCCCACGCCGAACAGCAGGGCGAGCCCGATGTAGAAGGCCGACCAGCGGGCCGACTCGGCGATCGTGGGTTCGTGCGGCTTCCGCACGTGCGCGAAGAACTCGTAGACGAAGAACGCGATGGTGACGAGGATCGTGATGATCCAGATCAGGGGTGTGACCTGCATGGAGGTACTCCAAAGGGGTTGGCGAACAGATGACGCCAAGGTCTCCTCCACCCCGACCGAAGCCGGAACCGATGACCCGGGATGCTGCATCGCATCCGTACTGACGGGCTCATCGCGTGGGAGTACTCCCCTTGATGAGACCAGCCTACCCCATGAGCCGGATCGGCTACGACTCCGACAGCCCCGTCGTGAGTTCCGAGAGCCGCTGCAGGGACACCCGGGACGACTCGTCCGCCGGCCGCATGACCACCAGGGTGTACTCGTTCTGATCCGGGATGCGGAGGTCTTGATAGCGCAGCCGGACCGGCCCGACCGCCTCCACGCGATAGGTCAGGACCGCATCCCCCTGGTCGGCCGCCGGCTCGGCCCAGGCACCGGCGAACCGGCCGCTGCCGGCCTCGAGCTCCCCGACCAGGTCGAGGAACTGCGCGTCGGCCTCGTGCCGGTCGAGGGAGTCGCGGAGAGCCGTCGTGACGGCCTGGGCGATCTCGGGCGAGGCCGGGCGGCCGTCGATCACGTCGGACTCCACGAAGGTCCTGCGGGCGAGGTTCACGCCTTCCACGAAGGCCGGCGACACGGCACGGGCGAGCGCGTTGGAGGCGATGACGTCGAGGTGCCGGTCCCGCACGAAGGCAGGAGTCCCCGACCAGGAGTCGATGAGCTCGCGGAGATCGGCGGGAAGTCCCGCCGTGATGTCGTCGTCGGCCACGGGCATCACTGTAGTCGCGTCCCCGCGGCGGGCGAGGGGCTGGGATGAGGACTCGACATTCGTCGGATCAGGTGTCGACTTCCATCCGAGCCGGGGTGCTCCCCCGTGCTCTACGGTCGGAGGACGAGCGGGCGGCCGATCCGGGGCATCCGGATGCGGCGGACCGCCCCGAGACGAGAGGCCGACGGCAGATGGCGGAGACCACGCATCAAGTGAGGGCACGTCCCTCGGTGCAGCACGCGGCCGGCTTCTGGATCGTGGCCGCATCCTTTCTGCTGGTGATGGCGTACTCGACCGTGCCCACTCCCCTCTACCCGCTCTACCAGCAGCAGGACGGCTTCCCCGCCTTCGTGATCACGGCGATCTTCGCCGCCTACGCGGTGGGCGTGATCGTCAGCCTCTATCTCGCCGGGCACGTGAGCGACTGGCTCGGCCGCCGCCGCGTGCTGGTGATCGCCGTGCTGATCTCGGCCCTGTCGGCCGTGATGTTCATCCTCTGGACCGAGGTGCCCGGCCTCCTGGTGGCGCGGTTCGTCAACGGCGCGAGCATCGGCATCCTCACCGCCACCGCGACGGCCCACCTCAGCGAGCTCCGCTCGATCGCCCGGCCGGACGAGAACGCTCTGGTCGCCGCCTCGGTCTCGGGCGCGGCCAACCTCGGCGGGCTCTCGCTCGGGCCGCTGATCGGCGGGCTGTTCGCCGAGTACCTGCCCGACCCCCTGATGCTGCCGCACATCGTCTTCCTCGTGCTGCTGATCGTGGCGGCGGTGCTGCTGCTGCTCGTGCCCGAGACGGTCGACCGGCCGGACGACCCGCCGCGCTACCGGCCCCAGCGTCTCTCGGTTCCGGCGGGGGCGCGGCGACCCTTCCTGATCGCCGCGTTCGGCGCCTTCTCCGGGTTCGCCGTGCTCGGGCTCTTCACCTCGCTCGCCCCCACCTTCCTCGGCACGACCTTCATGGCCCGCGACCACCTGCTCGCCGGCGCCACCTCCTTCTCGGTGTTCGCGGCCGCCGCGGCCGGTCAGCTCCTCCTCGCCCGGCTCCGGATGCCGCTCCAGCTGGCCATCGCCATCGCGGCCTGCGCGACCGGTCTCGTGCTCGTCGCGGCCGGCGCCATCCTGCCCGAGATCGTCGTGTTCATCGCTGGCGGCGTGATCGCGGGGCTCGGGGTGGGCCTGCTGTTCAAGGGCGCGGTCGGCACCACTGTCGCTCTGGCCGACCCGGCCCGGAAGGGCGAGACGCTGTCCCTGATCTTCCTGGTCGCCTACTCGGGGCTCGCGATCCCCGTGCTGATCGTGGGCGCCGCGCTCACCTTCGCACCGGCGGCGAGCGTGCTCCTGGTCTTCGTGCTGATCGTGCTGGTCGCGACGGTGACCGCGGGCGTGCTGATGCGCCGCCGCGCTCTCGCGACGGGCTGACCACCGCACCTGAGCGAGGACATGTCCGAAACCGGACCATTCACGGCCCGATCGGTCTCACACGCGGCACGAGCGACGTTCGAGAATCAAATAGGATTTTTCTCGGACCAACGACTCGAGGAGACAGCAGGCCGTGGGCAGTTCCAGCAACCAGCTCGGAGACTTCCTCCGCGCGCGTCGCGAGCAGGTGCAGCCGGAAGAGGTCGGACTCCCCCGCGGACCGGGCCGACGGGTGCCGGGACTGCGGCGCGAAGAGGTCGCGAGCCTCGCCGGCATCAGCCCCGACTACTACCTCCGGATCGAGCAGGGTCGCGACCGCCGGCCCTCCGACCAGGTAGTTCGAGCCTTGGCCCGTGCACTCCGGATCGACTCCTCGGGCCGCACCTACCTGCTCCGGCTGGCCAGGCCACGGCCCTACCTCCAGGCGGTCACCCGCGACTACTCCGTGAGCGACGGCGTCCTCCAGCTCCTCAACCAGTGGTCGCACACGCCCGCCTACGTCACGGACGCGAACCTCGACGTGCTCGCCTCGAACGGCCTCGGCCGGTTGATCGCGCCCGGGTTCCACGTGCCCGGAACCAATCTGATCGAGATGGCCTTCGAGCACTACGGGATCACGATGGCGGATATCGCGATGCTCGACGACGACGAATCCCAGACCATCCGGCGCGACTGGGAGCAGGTGCTGCGCGAGATGATCTCCTCGCTCCGGTTCCAGGGCGACCCCGACGATCCCCGCTTCCAGGAGATCGTGGGCCGGCTCTCGACCCGGCACCTGATCTTCCGGCGCGTCTGGGGCGAGCATGCCGCCCAGCCGCAGACCGGAGGCGTCAAGCGCGTCGACATTGCGCCTTTCGGCTGGGTCGACTTCCGCTGGCAGACACTCGAGATCCCCCGCCCGGGCCGCCAGTACCTCACGACGTTCTCGGGCGAGCCCGGGTCGCAGGCAGCCGCGGCGATCGCCTACCTGTCGGCCCGGCTTCAGGCCGGACGGTCCGAGTCCGCGGTCTCGCCGAGTGCGCGGAGCGCCGACCGAGACGACGAGTCGCCCGAGCCGAGGACGATCACCGTCTCCTGACCCTCTCCAGGCACCCGGAACAGGGTGTAGCGGAGCTCGACGTCGCCCGCGGTGGTGCCGAGGAAGATCGCCCGGCCGGTCCGCCGCACCGGCAGCGGCTCCTCCGCCCAGGTCACCGAGAAGGCTCGGCTCCGGGCCGAGAGCTCGCCGATGACCTCGTGGAACGCGGCGTCCTCGTCGCCCTCCTCGAGGGCTTCCTTCAGCATGCCCGCGAGCTGGCGGGTGATGGGCCCCCAGAGCCCGACCTCCAGATCGAGCTCGGGGTCGAGGAAGGCGAAGCGCACCAGGTTGACCCCGGGAACGAATCCGGGCGTGAGCGCCTTCGCGAGGCGGTTGGACTCGACCACGGTCAGATGACGGTCGATCAGAACGGCCGGGACATCCGACCAGGAGGACAACAGGCTCTGGGGCCGCTCTGCCCCGTCACCCGGGTTCGCAGTTCCTGTCATGCCGCCAATCTACCGGCGGGCCACCAGGACGGGCGTGGCCGCGCCAGGGCCCCCTTCGCGCCTGGTCGACTGGAACCGGCGCTGGTATTCGGACGGCGTGATGGTGAACCGGGCGACGAACGCCCGGCGCAGCGCCACCGGGGTCGAGTAGCCCGCCGAGGCGGCGGCCTCGGCCACGGTCGCCCCGGAGTCGAGGTAGGAGACGGCGAGATCCAGTCGCAATGACCCGACGTATTCGATCGGGGACATGCCGACCTCGTCGCGCATCATCCGGTTCAGGTGCCGCACGCTCACATTCGCCCGAGCGGCCAGACCGCTCGCCGTGTACGGCCGCGAGGGATCCTCCGCCACGTGTTCGGTGACGAGCTTGACCAGAGGCGTGCGGGCCACCGGCCCCGAGAGCAGGGCCGAGAACTGCGACTGGTTGCCGGAGCGCTTCATGTGCACCAGGAGCAGCTGTGCCACGGCACGCGCGACCTCCGCCCCGTGGTCCTCCTCGAGCAGGGCCAGCGCGAGATCGATGCCGGCCGCCACCCCGGCCGAGGTGTAGACGTCTCCGTCGCGGATGAAGATGGCCTCCGGATGCAGCTCCACCCGGGGGAAGCGGGCGGCGATCTGCGACGTGAACTTCCAGTGCGTGGTCGCGGCGCGGCCGTCGAGGAGGCCGGTGGCCGCGAGCGCGAACGCTCCGGTGCAGACGCCCGCGACCCGGCGTGCGCGGCCCGCGAGCCGGCGAACCGCCTCGAGGAGCCGGTGGTCGGCGAAAACCGTGAGAGCGCTCTCCGTTCCGGGAACGATGAACGTGTCGATCTCGCCCGCGTCCTCGACGGACGCGTGCACGCCCACCCGCACCCCCATCGACGTGACGACGTCCTCCCCGTCGAGGGAGAGCATGACGATCTCGTAGCCGGGGCTGCGCTGTCCGGCCTCGAAGAACACTTCGGCGGGCCCGGCGAAGTCGAGCATCTTCACCTGGTCGAACAGGAGGATGCCGATCCGGGGGCGCCCGGTGGAGGGGGACTCGACCGCCGTGGTCATGCCGCACCTCGCATCCGGATCGCGGATCGGGCATCCGCGCCACCCCTATTTGGAGTGGAAGCTCCATTAAAGCGCTAAATGCTTCCCGAGTCACTAAGTAGTTGCGACAGGACCAGTCAGAGCGCCATCAGGTAGGCCAGGGCTGCTGCGCCCGGCGTGCCCGGCTCGGCGAAGAAGACCGTCAGCGCGCTGCCACGGCGACTCGGCACCGCGAGGCTCTGGTAGCGGAGGTCGATCGCCCCCACCCCCGGGACGTCGAATCGGATGAATCCGTCGCCGAGCGGGCGGGCGTCGTGCCGGGCCCAGAGGTCGGCGAACTGGTCGTCCTCAGCGGTCAGCCGGGCCACGAGGCGGTGCAGGGCCGGATCGGCGGGGTCGCTCTGGAAGCGCAGCGCCGCGACCAGCCGGGCGGCGGATTCCTCCCAGTCGGGCGCGAAGCTCCTCGCCTCGTCGGTGAACCAGCACTGCACCATGTTCTGGCCCGGGTCGAGCCGGCCCTGCCCGAGCCGCCTGGCCAGCACGTTGGAGGCGACGACGGTCTGCAGGCCGTCGGTGACGAACGCCGGGTTCTGCACCCAGTGGTCGACGACGTCCGCGACCTCGACGGGGCCCTGAGCGCGGGCGGTCTCGTCCGAGACCAGGGCGCCGCTCTCGGCCTCCGCGAGCCGGAAGAGGTGTTCGACGGCGAAGTCGTCCAGCCGCAGCACGGTGGCCAGGGCGAGCAGCACCTGCTCGGAGGGGTGACGGTCGCGTCCCTGCTCGAGACGGTGATAGTAACCCGGGCTCACTCCGGTCAGCGCGGCGACCTCGTCGCGCCGCAGACCGCTCACCCGTCGGCCCGGTTCACGCGGGATCCCGGCCTCCTCGGGCGTGACGAGCGCGCGCCTGGCCCTGAGGTACTGGCTCAATGCCGAACCACCGGTTCCCATGATCCCCTTTCCGCCGCCGAGCCTACGGGAGCCCGGACGACGGCGACCCTCGAGTGCCCCTGAGACGGCTAGGACGGGGGCCGATCGCTTCCGACGTCTGTAGCAGGTCGAGAGTGCACCGCCCGGCTAGTCTCGGCCCCATGAAACAGACCCAGCGGCTCGACATCGGCATCGTCGGCGGATCGATCGGGGGCCTCTTCGCGGCCTCCCTCCTGGGCAGAGCCGGTCACCGGGTCACCGTGCTGGAGCGCTCCCGCACCGGTCTCGCCAGGCGCGGGGCCGGGCTCGTGGCCCAGCAGGAGTTGTACGACCTGCTCCGCCGGGTCGGCCGGGACGACGCCGCCCGGGTCGGCGTGGTGGCGCACGAACGGATCACCGTCGACCTCGCCGGCCATGTCCTGCACCGCGATCCCACGCCGCAGACCCAGCTCTCCTGGGACACCCTCTACGAGGTGCTGCTGTCCCTGCTGCCGTCCGGCTCCTACCTGCTGGATCACGCGGTCACTGCGGTGCACTCGACCGAGCACGCGGCGATCGCCGAGCTGCACGACGGACGGCGGCTCTCCTTCGACCTGATCATCGGCGCCGACGGCCTGAACTCGGTGACCCGGGAGGCGGTGGCGCCGGATCACAAGGACAACAGCTACGTCGGCTACGTCACCTGGCGCGGGCTCATCCCGGAGAGCGCCCTCCCCGCCGACGCGGCCGAGGCGCTGCTCGGCCGGTTCGCGTTCTACACCGGCCCGGGCGCCCACATGCTCGGCTACCCGGTCCCGGGGTCGCAGGGCGAGATCGACCCGCCCGGGCGGCGCTACAACTGGGTCTGGTACCGCCCGCTGCCGGCACGCGAGCTCGAAGGGCTCGTCGTGCGGTCCGGGCGCCCGCCCGGCAGCGTCTCGCTCGCTCCCGGCGACCTGCCCGCCGAACTGCGCCAGGAACTGGTCGAGGCCGCGGGGGCGCAGTTGCCCCCGGCCTTCGCCGCCGCGGTGGCTGCCGAGCCCGAGCCCTTCCTCCAGGCGATCTTCGACTACCTGCCGCCGCGGATGGTGCGCGGCCGGGTCGCCCTGCTCGGCGATGCCGCGGTCATGGTGCGGCCGCACACGGCCATGGGGGCGGCGAAAGCCGCGGGCGACGCCATCGCCCTCACCGACTACCTCGACGCAGCGGACCTGCCGGAGGCCCTCACCCACTACGAACGGAATAGGCTGCCGATCGGGCGCTCGATCGCCGACTACGGCCGGCGACTCGGCGAGACGCTGCCGCTCACGGGCCTCCCGCCCGCGACCACCGGCCGAACCGCCCGCGTCTGAACCGCCCGCCCCTGGCCGCCCGCTCCCCCGCCGCGCCGCTTCATCCGCTCCACCGCCCCACCGCTCCACCCCAGAAAGGACACACACCATGCACGCCCCTGAGGACCTCACTCCCGGCGCACGCCGCACCCTCGACCAGATCGAGTACCACCCCACGACCCACAACCTGGGCTGGCACGACCTCGTCGTCATGCTCGAGGAGGTCGCCGACGTCGAGAAGAGCCACGGCGGCGAGAAGATCGTCGTGAAGCTCGGCAACCTGCGCGAGGAGTTCACCCGCCCCGAGGGCACCCCGGTCGACGAGCAGACCGTGCTGACGCTGCGCCGGATGTTCAAGGAAGCCGGTTTCATCGAGGGAGGGAAGGCATGAGCCTCCCGAGCGACCCCGACCAGAGCGGCATCGAGTTCGCCGGCGTCGAGACCGATCCTGTCCCCGACGGCGCCATCCTCGAGGAGGCCATCCCGAACGACGCGGATGCGATCGAACCCGGGCCCTCAGAAGACGAAGGCGGCGAGGACGACCCCGGCGAGGGGGCCCGCCGACCCGGCACCGGCGCGCCGGTCTGATCGATGACGGCGTTCTCCCCCCTTCGGAACGCCGCGTTCCGGGCCCTCTGGCTCGCCGGGATCGTCAGCAACATCGGCGCCTGGATGCAGACCGTCGGCGCCCAGTGGCTGCTGGTCGAGCAGGACAGCCCCACCTGGCTGGTCGCGCTCGTGCAGACGGCCGCGTCCGTGCCGGTGCTGCTGCTCGCCATCCCGGCGGGGGTGCTCGGCGAGTTCGTGAACAAGCGCGTCCTGCTCATGGTCGTGCAGACCGGCCAGCTCGTGGTCGTCGCCCTCCTCACGGTCCTGACGGTGATGGATGCCGCCTCGCCGGCGGTCCTCCTGGGCCTGACGGTGGTGCTCGGCGTGGGCTCCGCCCTGCAGCTGCCCGCCTACCAGGCCATCGTCCCCGAGATCGTGCCGAAGAAGGACATCTCGGACGCGGCCTCGCTGTCCTCGATCGGCGTGAACGTCGCGCGGGCGCTCGGTCCGGCCGCCGCGGGGCTCGTGGTCGCCCAGTTCGGTGTGGCCGCGGTGTTCGCCCTGAACGCCGCGAGTTTCGCGGTGTTCGTCCTGACCCTGTTGTTCTGGCGAACCTACAAGCCGGTGCGCGCGCGTCCGGAGACCTTCGCCGAGGCGACCGTGGCCGGGGTGCGGTACGTGATCAACTCGCCGGTGATCCGGGGGATGTACCTACGACTGGCGCTGTTCCTGCTCCCCGCCAACGGGATCTGGGCGCTCCTGCCGCTCGTCGCGCACGACGGGCTGAACCTGGGCTCGGCCGGCTACGGCATCCTGCTGGCCGCGCTCGGGGCCGGGTCGATCGCCGGCGCCTTCGCGCTCCCGGCCGCCCGGAGGGTCCTGGGCACGAGCCGGCTCGTCACGATCTCCGTCGTGGTCTTCGGTGCCGCCAGCATCCTGCTGCCCTGGGCGCCGGCGCTCTGGTCGGCGTCGCTCGTGCTGCTGCTGGCAGGAGCGGCCTGGCTGGGTGTGATCGCGACCATCAACGGGAGCGTCCAGTCGTTCCTGCCTCCGTGGGTGCGCACCCGCGGTCTGTCGATGTACCAGCTCGTGCTCTACGGCGGCACGGCCCTCGGTTCGGTACTGGTCGGGGCTGCCGCGCAGGCCTTCGGTCTCACGGCGACCCTCGTGGTCTGCGGCGTGCTGATCGTGGCCGTCGCGGGGTCACTCCTCGTGCGGCCCCTGCCGAGCACGGCGGGGATCGGCCGCGAGATCGTGCCGCTGCCCCTCACCGACCTGCCCACCGTGCCGGCCGAGAAGGTGGATGACGCCGACGAGGTCCTCGTGCTGGTGCGCTACACCGTTCCGGAGGCCGACCGTCCCCGGTTCCGCGAGCAGATGGTGCTGGTCGAGCAGAGCCGCAAGCGCACGGGGGCCCGGCGCTGGCAGCTCTACGACGACCACGAGGACGCCGCGGTGCTGGTCGAGGCCTTCACGGTCGGCTCCTGGCAGGAGCACCTCAACCAGCACGCCGACCGGCTCACCGAGTACGACAGCGCCCAGCTCGAGGCGGCGCGGAGATTCAGCACCGTGGAGCCGGCCGTCGATCACCTCATCGCTGTGCCGCCCGCCCCTCACGAACGAGGCGCGGCGGCCTCCTCCCGCGGTGCGAAGAGCCGCGGGTAGAGCAGCGCGGCGATCGCGGCGCCGACGAGCGGGAACAGGATGAACACCCAGACCTGACCGAGCCAGTCCGGTCCGCCGAAGATCGCGGTCGCGATCGAGCGGGCCGGGTTGATCGACGCGTTGTCGATCGGCAGCGCCACGAACAGCATCGACGTCAGGGTGAGGCCGATCACGAGGGGGGCCAGCGGGGTCCCCTTCGTGGGGTGGGTCGCGGCGAGCACGACGAACACGAGCACGGCGGTCGCGATGAGTTCGACCGCCGCCACCGGCAGCAGGTCGTAGAGGCCCGGCGAGAGCGCGCCGAAGCCGTTCGAGGCGAATCCGCCCGCCACCGCGGTGTCGAGCGTGCCGCCCTGGGCGCCGGAGAGCAGTCCGTACACGGTCGTGGCACCCGCGAATCCGCCGAGCAGCTGGGCGATGACGTACAGCGGAACGAGCCCCCACGGCAGACGGCCGGCGATCGCCGTGCCGAGGGTCACGGCGGGGTTGAAGTGACCGCCGGAGATCGGGCCGAAGGCGAACCCGCCCGCCGTGACGGCGAGCCCCAGGGCCAGAGCGACCCCGAGGAGGCCGGTTCCCGGCTGATCGGCGTGGCCGTTCGAGTCCGGCGAGGTCAACAGGGCCGCCCCGATCAGCCCGAAGACGAGGAGGAACGTCCCGGCGAATTCGGCGGCGGCCCGGGAGGCCGGGCGGGAGGCGGCGGGGAACGGTCGGTTCTGCGGATTCGTCATCCGGCCAGGGTACGGAGGGCTCCGCGGTGGCGGATCGGACGGGCGTCGGAACTCCGCTGGACGATCCGAGCAAGGCCTGATCCGCGGAACGGCGGGCTCGGAGCCCTTCCCGCCGGCCTGGATCCGGGTCGCGCCTCCGGTTCAGCGAAGGTGACACAGTCAGGACCACGCGGCCGAGGACACCTCGAACCTAGGCTCGTGCCTGCCAGGGGGTTTACCCGAGACCGAGGATGTGGAGCCGAGAATGGATCTTCAGCACGTCGAGATGGATCTTCAGCACGTGACGGACGAACTCGTGGCCGGGATCAGCCGGCCGGTGGCGCTCGTGGGCGGAGACGACCGCCCGATCGCCGTGAGCGGAAAGGCGCGTCCGGGAGCCCGGGTCAGGGCCACGATCCCGATCCGCGGCCGGGAGCGGGACATCGCCTCCTTCCGCCTGTTCGACGACGGCACCCAGCCGATCAGCGCATCCGACTATGCCCTGCTCGACGCCGCGTCGAGCATGGTGCGCGACCTGCTCGACGTGCCTCCGGGCGAGACCGGCGCCCGGATCGGGGCGGCCGGGCAGATCCTCCCGTCCGAGACGGTCCGGACGAGCGTGCCGGATCGCGAGACGATCCAGCACCAGCTGCTCGACGACGACGAGGCGGTCCGCCGCCAGGCCTTCCAGATCGCGGTGCGCAACCGCTGGGTCGACCGGGCGGCCAAGACGGCCGTCCGCGCCGTCCTGCTCGACCCGTCCGTCGGCACCGTGCGCCGGCTGGCCCTCGCGCGGAACATCGCGTCGACCTCCCACACGAACACCCTCTTCATCGGCGAGGTCGACGGCTGCCTGCACTTCCTCACCCGCGATCCCGAGGCGGATGCCGGCCTGGACGAGCGGGTCGCCGCCCTCGCGGCCCGGTTCGGCGCGACAGTCACCGCGATCGGCGCCTCCGTCGTCACGTCCGGCGACGCCGACCTCGCACCCGCGGCCCGGCAGGCCCGATCGGCCGCCGAGCTGACCGCCGCGCTGCCCGAGCTGCAGCCGGTCGGCTGGTACGAGCAGCTCGGACACTGGGTGCTGCTCAGCCAGATCGCTCCGGGATCCGTGCGGATGGCGGAGATCTCCCCCGCCGCCGAGGTGCTCTACCGGCCCGGCAACGAGGTCTACCGCGAGACGGTCGAGGCTTATCTGGATGCAGCGGGCCGCAACAGCGTCGCCTGCGAACGGCTGCACATCCACCGCACCACGCTGTACTACCGGCTCGACAACGCTCCCGCCGTGGTGCGGGAGGCGCTCAAGGACGGCTTCAGCCGCAGCAGCCTTCACCTGGCGATCAAGCTGCACCGGCTGTGGAGTGTCGCGGGCGCGGTCTGACCCGCCCCGGGCATCCGCTTGCCGGCCTGCCGGGACCCGTCTGGCCCGCTCCGTAACCGCTGGCCCGCTCAGGACCCGTCGGCCGACCCGGACCGGGTGAAGGCCCGCCAGAGCACCTTCGCGTGCTCGCGTTTGGCCCGCTCCACACCGTCCTCGTCGCCGCGCAGTGAGCTGACCCACTCGGCGACCCGGCTTCCGGACGCGCTGAGCAGCAGGGCGATCCCGCCGCGCTGCGCTTCCGGAACCCGCGCCTCCTCCGACGACATCCGGCCCCGCGGGGCGAGGTCGTCGTCGATCAGGCCGAGAGTGAGCTTCGCCACCCCGACCGCGTGGGCGTTGATGATCGAGTGCGCCGCCCCCTCGATCTCCCAGGCGATCGCGTTGCGCGCTCGCTTCCGGAGCCGGTCGTGGAAGCGCCGGGTCGAGGAGCGGTCGTACTGCCCGCGGATCAGGAGGATCTGGGCCTCGGGCAGCCGTATCCGCTCGCTGATCCGGTAGCGCATCATGTATGGCAGCACGGTCAGGAAGTAGACGAAGCCGCAGAGGATGTACGCCGAGAGCGCGGTCAGGGCCAGGTGCACCGTCTCGTGCACCGCCGAGCGGGCGAAGCGCACGGCCTGGGCCGGCAGCGAGGGCGCGGACTCGTCGATCACGGGGCTGACCAGCACGCCGTGCGCGTACTCGGGGTGACGGATGAGAAGCTCGGTGACCACCTGAGTGCCCATCGAGTGCCCGATCAGGACCGGGTGCCGGATGCCGTAGTGCGCGATCACCCCCTCGACCTGGTCGGCGAAGAATCCGGTCGAGGGCTGGCCGTGCGGTCGCGGCATCCCGGCGAACCCCGGCAGGTCGAGTGCGTAGACGTCGCCGCGCTCGGCCAGCACCGGAGCGAGGAACTCGAAGTAGGTCGAGGCGACCCCGATCCCGGCGACGAGCACGAACGAGGCCGCGTCGTCGGCACTGTCGGTCGTGATCCTCGTGACGCGCGTCGCCACGCCGTCGGTGCGCACGCGGTCGACGTCGATCGAGAACGGGTCGGCGGGCTGGCTCATCCCCCAAGCCTGCCAGGAGAACGGCCGGCAGGGTGAGCGGTCGGTGGGGTGAACGGCGATGCACGAGCCGATCGACGGGGATCTGGTTAGGGTCGGAAGTGGCCGGCGGCACTCGAGCCGCCCCCGCAGGAGGAACGATGAGCGACCAGCCCGGCATCCCCGACGCCGAGTCCATCACCCCTGAGGCGCGGACGATCGCGATCCTCGGGGCCAACGGCGATCTCACCGAACGGCTGTTGCTGCCCGGGCTCGGCCAGGTGGTCGACGCGGGCCGCGGGATCGAACTCACCATCCTCGGAGCCGCGCGCACCCCGCAGTCCCGCGACGACTGGAAGGCGAAGGTGCGCCTGAGCCTCGAGACGGCCGGTGTCTCCGCGCGCACCGTCGACGACCTCGTCTCCCGCACCGACTTCATCCGCACCGACGCCACCGACCCGGCGGAGCTGAAGGCGCTGCTGGACGCCTGCCCGTCCTCCCCCGTGCTCTACATCGCGCTGCCGCCCGCCGTCGGGCACAGCATCGCCGACGCGCTCGCGCAACTCGAGCTGCCCGACGACCTCCTGGTCGCGATCGAGAAGCCGTTCGGCGACGACCTGGCCGACGCCGAGGCGCTCAACCGCGCGCTCGCCGCCGTCATCCCGGACGACCGGCTCTGGCGGATGGACCACTTCCTCGGCAACGAGACCGTGCTCGGGATGCTCGGCCTGCGCTTCGGCAACCGCCTGCTCGAGTCCGGCTGGAGTGCCGCCGACATCGACAAGGTCGAGATCGTCTACGACGAGGAGCTCGGTCTCGAGGGCCGCGCCGCCTTCTACGACACGACCGGTGCGCTCCGCGACATGCTGCAGAGCCACCTGCTGATGGTGCTCGCCCTGACCGCGATGGAGCGGCCGGACGCCATCACCCCCGAAGCCGTTCACGACCGGATGGCCGAAGTCCTCGGTCAGGTGCGGCTCTGGCGCGACGATCCCTCCACCGCTCGCCGCGCCCGGTACACGGAGGGCCGGATCGGGGAGCGCTTCTTCCCCTCCTACGTCGACGAGCCGGATGTGGACGCCTCGCGCGGCACCGAGACGCTCGCCCAGCTGCTGCTGCAGGTCGACGTGCCGCGCTGGCAGGGCGTGCCGTTCGTGCTGCGATCGGGCAAGGCGATCGGGGAGCCCCGGGCCGAGGTGGCCGTGCACTTCCGCGACTCCCCGGTGCCGACCGGCCTCGAGGCCGCCGGTCCGACGGTGCTCCGGATGTCGCTCCGCGGCGGGGACGTCGATCTCGATCTCGTGGTGACCGGGGGCGACGAGCCCGGCCGGCTGCGACGAATCCCGCTCACGGCCAGCCCCGGCAAGGCCGAGCTCGGCGCCTACGCCCAGGTGCTCGCCGGCCTGCTGCAGCGCGACACGCTGCTGTCGGTGCCGGGCCACGTGGCCGAGCAGTGCTGGCGGATCGTCACCCCGGTGCTCACCGCCTGGGCGGCCGGGGAGTCGCCCCTCGAGGAGTACCCGGCCGGCAGCGGCGGTCCCACCGACTGGTGAGCCCCGCCGCCTGGTGAGCCCCGCTTCCGGGTGAGCCCCGCCGACCGCTGATGCCGGCGGGCGCTATTCGCCCCGCCGTGCCTCGGCGATCGCGGTCGCCGCGTTCACCAGGGCGAGGTGGCTGAGCCCCTGGGGCAGGTTGCCGAGGAACGCGCCCCCGGTGGGATCGATCATCTCGGAGAACAGACCGACATCATTCGCCGAGCCGATGAGCGCATCCATCCGCTCGTCGGCCTCGGTCAGCGAACCGAGTTCGGCGAGCGACTGGGCCAGCCAGAAGCCGCAGGCCACGAACGAGCCTTCCTCCTCGTTTACTCCGGTGTAGCGGTAGACGTGCGGACCCACCGCGAGCTCGTCGCGGATCCTCTCGACCGTCGCGCGCATCCGCTCCTCCGGGCCGAATCCCGTGGTGGTGTGCAGCAGCACCGAGGCGTCGAGCGCGGTCGATCCGGGGTACATCACGTAGGCCTGACGCTTCTCGGACCAGCCGTGGCGGGCGATCCACCGCTCGATCAGGCGGAGGTTCTTCTTCCAGCGCGCGAGCGACTCGGGGGCCGGCGCGATCTCGCCGAGCTCGGCGAGCCGGCAGGCGTCGTCGAGTGCGCGCCAGCAGCCGATCTTGCTCGTGGTGTAGTGCCGCTTCTTCGGCAGCTCCCACATGCCTGAATCCTTCGACTCCCACATCCGGCAGGCGTTGTTGGCGAACTGCTCCAGCAGCACGCCCGTGTTGCCGTCGAGGATGTTGCCGGCCTCGACGTACTGCCGCATCACCCCGAGCACGTCCGCGTAGACGCCGAGCTGCAGCTGACCGGAGGCGGGGTTGCCGACCCGCACCGGGCCGATCCCCCGCCAGCCGGCGGCCGCGGTCTTCTCGACCCCGCCCGGAGTCCGGCCCTGGAGGGTGTAGAAGATGCCGAGCTCCTGATGGCGCTTCATGGTGGTGAGCACCCAGGAGACCGCGGCGTGGGTCTCCTCGCGGAGCCCGAAGTGCGTCAGAGCGCCGACGGTGTAGGAGAGGTCGCGCACCCAGGCGAACCGGTAGTCGTAGTTCTTCTTCCCGTCCGCGTTCTCAGGAAGTCCCGTCGTGGCCGCCGCCGCGATCGCACCGGTGGGTGAGTAGATCAGGAGCTTCAGCGCCAAGGCACTGCGGTGGACCGCCTCGGCCCAGGGGCCGTCGTAGCGGAAGACGGTCGACCAGTTCGCCCAGTTCTCGATCGTGCGATCGATCCCCTGGTCGACGATGTGCGGGTCGGGCAGGTGGATGGGCTCGTCATCGGTTCCGCAGAGCGCGATCAGGTGGCGGGAGCCGGCGGTGGTCGTGAAAGCGCCCTCGAAGCGGCGCGGACCGTCGGACGGGCCGAACACGGGCGATCCGTCCGAAGCCTCTGTGCTCGCCGGCGTGTGCGGGTCGGTGCGCCCGTGCTCGAAGCCCACGAGCACCAGGTCGATCGTGCCGACCTTGAGGACCGGGCCGTGCAGCGTCTCGATGCGCTGCACCTCGCCCTCGGCGAACAGCCCGCCTGGCGCGACCTCCCAGGTGAAGTCGACCTGACCGCTGATCCCCTCGACCCGTCGGGCGAGTTCGGCCCAGGGCAGACGGCCGGCGACGCCGGTGACCAGCGCATCCGTCACCACCGCCTCGCCGGTGGGCGTGTGGAACGTCGTCCGCAGCACGTTGGTGCCGGGCACGTACTCGCGCCGCGACTCGAACGGGCCGACCGGGCGCATCGAGACGTGGCCGCCGCGCTCCGCATCGACCAGCGCCGCGAAGACGGGCGAGGAGTCGAGCGCCGGCATCGGCAGCCAGTCGATGCACCCGTCCCGCGCGACCGCCGCGACCGTGCGGCCGTCGCCGATCACCGCGTAGCCGCGGAGGTCGGCGTAGCCGTCGGTGCGTTCCAGCCGACCGCCGGCATGGGAGGGCCCGGCGCCCTCGGGAGTTTCGGATCGCGGGGCGTCAGATCGTGGCAACGGAGCCCGAATCCACCCGGTAGTTCGACCCGTTCACGAACGAGGCCGCGTCCGAGCAGAGGAAGACGACCACGTTCGCCACCTCCGCGGGCTCACCGCGACGCTTCAGCTCCATGTACGGCCGCTCCTCGTCGAGGAACGACTCGATCGCCTCGTCGAAGGGCACGCCCAGTTCGTCGCTTCGCTTGTGCATCATCGCGTCGGTCATCGGGGTGTGGATGAACGCGGGCGAGACCGCGTTCACCAGCAGGCCTTCGAGGGCGTACGACCGCGACAGCCCCTTCGCCAGTGCCAGGATGCCCGCCTTGGCCGAGCAGTACGGGAGCTCGTCGTCGTAGGGCTGCACCGCATCCTCGGAGGCGAGGTAGACGAGCCGGCCCCAGCCGCCCTTCCGGAGGTCGGGCAGGAACTCGCGGGTCAGCCGCACCGGGCCGAGCAGGTCGGTCTCGATCGTCGAGACCCAGCCCTCGTCGTCGATCTCGTGGAAGAGGCCCTGCGCGCCGGTGACCCCGGCCGACTGCACGAGGATGTCGATCTCACCGACCGCCTCGGCGGTCTGACGGTGCAGGGCGGCGAGGGAGTCGGTGTCGGTGATGTCGGCGGCGAAGCCGAACAGGCGGCCGGCGGGGGCGTCGAGGGCCTCGACCGCTTCGTCGAGCTTCTGCTGGTCGAGATCCGAGACGACGACGGTCGCACCCTCCGCGAGGAGGAGGCGGGCGGTGTGCCAGCCGATGCCGGAGTCGCCTCCCGTGACGAGGGCTTTCCTGCCGGTTATTCCGAGGTCCATGGGGATCCTTTCTGGGTCGTGATGCGGGATTGCGCCGAGGCGGGACTCAGCCGAAGACTTCGACGGGCCGACCGCGCCGCCCGGTCTCGACGGCGAACACGCCACCGCTGCCGGGATGGGCGACGAGCGCGGACTCGTCGAGGTTCTCCCGGGCCGAGCCGACGAACAGCATCGTCAGGTCGTCGCCGCCGAAGGCCACCGACGTGATGTTCGGAGCCGGAAGCGCGATCCGATCGGTCACGGTCCCATCGGCCAGGCGACGAACGACCGCGCCTTCGCCGTACAGGCCGCTCCAGAACCCGCCCTCGTCGTCCCGCGCCAGTCCGTCGCTCGGGAGGCCGGTGAGGAGGGCGCGGGGCTCGCCGAGCGGGCCCTCGGCGGAGTACTCGGCGGCGTAGATCGTCGAGACCGCCGTGTCGGTGAAGTAGAAGGTGGTGCCGTCGTCGCTCCACTCGAAGCCGTTGGCGACGCCGAGACCGCCGAGGAGGGTCTCGAGCCGGCCGTCCGGATGCACGCGGTACAGCGCGCCGTCCGGCGATTCGTCCTTGAGGTCCATCGACCCGACGACGAAGGAGCCGAAGGGGTCGCATTTGCCCTCGTTCAGCCGCATCTCGGGATGACGGTGCTGCACAGTCGCGAGGGTGTCGAGGATCTCGCCCCGTGCATCCAGTCGCACCACGCGGTCGCCGAGGGCGGCCACGTAGCCTCCCGCCGCAGCAGGCTGGAACGACGGCAACGGCGGCGGGACCAGGAAGGTCTCGTCGCCGGAGCCGTCGACCGGAGCGTCTGCCGGACTGATGTGGAGGGCGCCCGCGGTGATGTCGGTCCAGAGCATCGCCCGGCGACCGGCATCCCACCACAGGCTCTCGACCAGGATGGCCCCGGTGTCGCGCCAGAGGCGCGGCTCAGACATCACTCGTCGTCTGCTCCCCCGCCCGAGGCGACGTCTTCGCCGTCGGTGCTCTTGCTGCCGTCGGAAGACGAACCGTCGGGCAGTTCGTCGGCGTCCGGTCGGCCTTCGGCCTCGGGGCCGTTCTGGGTCTTGTCGTCGCTCATGGTGTTCCTCTCCTTGACGGTCGCGGGCGCCGGACGGCGCCCCGCGGACGCGGTGCGGCTCAGTGTCAGTGTGTCAGTGGACGGGTGTGCCGCCGGTGACGGCGATCGTCTCGCCGCTGATGTAGCTGGCCTCCTGCGAGGCGAGCAACACGAAGGGCGGTGCCAGTTCGACCGGCTGTCCGGGGCGGCCGTAGGCGGCTTCGGACCCGAACTGCTCGATCTTCTCGTTGGGAACGAAGGCCGGCTGCAGCGGGGTCCAGACCGGGCCGGGCGCGACGCCGTTGACGCGGATGCCGCGCTCGGCGAGCTGCTGGGCCATCGCCCGGGTCCAGTTCGCGATCCCGGCCTTCGAGACGGCGTACTCCGCGAGGGACGGCGAGGGCTGGAAGCCCTGGATGCTCGAGGTCGTGATGATCGACGCCCCCGGCTGCAGGTGCGGCGACGCCGCCTTGGTCAGCCAGAACAGCGGGTAGATGTTCGCCTTCAGCACGTGGTCGAGTGTCTCGGTCTCGAAGTCGTCGATGCTGTCGACGGTCGGCATGACACCGGCGATGATGGCGAGGATGTCGACGCCGCCGAACTCCTCGACGGTGCGGCGGACGAGCTCCTGGTTCGCGGTCTCCTCCTGGAGGTCGGCCGGGAACAGAAGGGCCTTCTGTCCCGCTTCCTCGACGAGGGCGGCGACCTCTTCGGCCTGCGCCTGCTCCTCGGGGAGGTAGGACAGCGCGACGTCGGCGCCTTCCCGCGCGTAGGCGATGGCGACGGCCCGGCCGATGCCGGAGTCGGCGCCGGTGACGATCGCCTTGCGGCCCGCGAGGCGGCCGTTGCCGACGTAGCTCTTCTCGCCGTGGTCGGGCTCGGGGTCCATCTTGTGGACGTCGCCGGGGGCCGACTGCTGCTGGGCCGGGAACGGGGGCTGGGGGTACTGGTGGATGGGGTCCTGGGGTGTGTACATCGTGGCCATGATCTTCACCGTATGCCGGTCCGCGCCCGGCGGCCAGGAATCCGCAGAAGCCTCACAATGCCCTGAATCCCGGCCCCAGAACCCTCGGCGAGGAGCCGATTGGGGCGTAGCGTCCACAGGGTCCCAGACGAAAGGAACGGCGATGACCTCCACCATCGAACGCACTGTCGAGGCCCCGGCCGACGCGGGCGCGGCGACCACCCGGCGCCAGAACGCCGAGCGCGGCTTCACGGCGTCGAAGACCCTCACCGACGACCTCCAGAAAGTGCTGGTCGACCTGATCGAGCTCCACCTCCAGGGCAAGCAGGCGCACTGGAACGTGGTCGGCAAGAACTTCCGCGACCTGCACCTCCAGCTCGACGAGATCATCGACGCGGCGCGCGAGTTCAGCGACGTCGTCGCCGAGCGCCTACGCGCCCTCCATGCGGTGCCGGACGGCCGGAGCGACACGGTCGCGGCGACCACCACCCTCCCGGAGTACCCGAACGGCGAGGTCGACACCGCCGAGACGGTCGACTTGATCACGACCCGCCTCGAGGCGGTCGTCGGCACCATGCGCGACGTCCACGACGAGGTCGACGAGGCCGACCCGACGAGCGCCGACATCCTGCACGGCATCATCGAGAAGCTCGAGCAGTTTGCCTGGATGGTGTCGGCCGAGAACCGGAAGCCGGCCAAGAAGTCGCACTGACGCCTCAGGCGAAGCGGTCGAACGCCTTGAGCAGGCGGCCGACCGCTCCGCCCAGGTTCTCCTCGGCGGAGAGGCGCTCGAGCTCTGCTCGCGCCTCTCCGCTGATCGGGGCCAGGCGCGCGCCCGTGTCTTCGGGTTTCGGGAGGTCCAGATCCCGGGCCACAGCGACCACCCGCGGAGCGACGGCCAGGTAGTCCGCTGCCCGCTCGAGCTTGAGGCGGATCCCGGCCGAGACCCCGCCCTCCTCGTCGGCCGCGGCCCTGAGCAGCCCGTCGAGCGTGCCGTACTCGCCGAGCAGCGAGGCGGCCGTCTTCTCGCCGATGCCCCCGACACCGGGGAGACCGTCGCTCGTGTCACCCCGGAGCGTCGCGTAGTCGGCGTACTGCTCCGGCAGCACGCGGTACTTCGCGACCACGGTGGCCGCCGTCAGCACCTCGAGGTTCTTCATGCCCCGGGCCGTGTAGACGACCCGCACCGGCTGGTCGTCGTCGACCACCTGGAAGAGGTCCCGGTCCCCCGTGACCACGTCGACCGGCAGCCCCTTCCGCGCCTGGGCCGTGTAGCTCCCGATCACGTCGTCCGCCTCGTAGCCCGGTGCCCCGACGATCGCGATTCCGGCGAGCTCCAGCACCTCGCGGATCATGGGGATCTGCGCGGTGAGCCCGTCCGGGACGGTCTCGACGTCGGCCGCCCCTTTGCTGCCGCGCCGGGCGACCCGGTGCTCCTTGTACGACGGCACGAGATCGACGCGCCAGGCGGGCCGCCAGTCGTCGTCCCAGCAGGCGATCAGCTCCGTCGCCTCGAACTCGGTGACCAGGCGGGCGATCATGTCCAGGAGCCCTCGGACCGCGTTCACCGGCGTCCCGTCCGCCCGGGTGATGGTGTCGGGCATTCCGTAGAACGCCCTGAAGTACAGCGACGCGGTGTCCAGCAGCAGCAGCTTCTCCGGGGCGCGCCCGTCATCCTTCGTCATGCGCCCAGTGTGTCATCGGACGGGCTCGGGATCGAGGATGCACCGGCGCACGGGGACCGGACACCTGAGCGCGGGGTGCGCAGGCCGCTCCGGGGATGGCACCGCACGGGCGCGGACGGTAGGTTCGTGGGTGGGATGACTGAGAGCGACGTGGAGACCGGGGCCGGGCTCGGTCGACGGCTCGACGCCCTGGTGGTCGCCGGCGACTGGACCGCCGTGGTGACGATGCTCGATCAGCAGTGGGCGCTCGTGCTCTCCGACGATCCCGCCGCCGTCCAGCGGGCCATCAACGCGCTCCCCGCCGAGGCGCTGGAGAAGAACCCGCGCTGGGCGATGGCCCTGGAGTACGTCAACCGCTTCGTCACGAACGGGCGCACCCCCACGACGATCTTCCGCGGGGGCGGACCGGTGCCCGAGCCCACGAACCTCCTCGACCTCCTCGCACAGCTCACGGCCAAGATCGCGGCGAAGCGTGCCGCCGGCCGCTATGCCGAAGCGGTCGAGGCCGCCCAGGAGGCCAGGACGCTGCTGGACGACGCCGACGACGAGTCCCGCGCCACCCTCGCCCAGGCCCTGCCCGAGATCCTCTTCCAGTGGGCGATGGCCTGGGAGTACTTCGGCGACGCCTCCGCGGCGGCCCGCGAATACACCGAGAGCTTCGATGCCGCCGTCGCCACCCGGCACCGTCTCGCCGAGGCATCGGCCGCCGGCGCGCTGGCCTGGATGCACGTCCTCGCCGGCCGCAACATCCAGGCCCGGATGTGGCTGGACCGCTTGCCGGACTCGACCGGTGCGTGGTGGAGCAACCGTGCATCCGTCACCGCCCGCTTCACCCGGACCCTGCTGCTGATCGACGAGCTCGAGGTCGTCGAGGCCCGCGCGGAGCTCGCGCAGGTGAGCCTCGCCGGCGTGACCGAGCGCTGGCCGGCCCAGAAGTACCTGCTCGCCCTCACCGAGACCGACCCGGCCGGCTGCGTCGACCTGCTCACCCAGATCGACTCGTCGGCGAAGGCGCAGCCCGTCGAGGCGCCCGAGCAGGGAGCCTGGGAGCCGTTCGTGGCGATCGCGCGCTCGGTGCTGCTGTCCCGGCTCGGCAACCGGGTCGACGCACGGTCGGCTCTGGATGCGGTCGACACCGACCGGCCGAACGGCGACTCCGGCGCGCTCCAGGTGCGGCTCTGGAAGGCGACGACCCGGCTCGCGACCGGCGACGCGGTGCGCGCCCGCCGGGAGGCGGCCGCCCTCATCCGGGTCTCGACGGCATCGCCCCGCATCCTGGTCGGGGCGCTGGCGGTCGCCGCGGCCTCCGCCCTTAAGGCCGGAGAGGCGGATGCCGCCACCACCCAGATGCGGATGGCCCTCCACCTGGCCGAGCAGCACCGGCTGTACGAGCCGCTCACCCTGGTGCCGGCCGCCGAGCTGGAGGCCCTGCTCGACCTGGTCGCCGACGAGGCGCGGGCGTCCGTGCCGGCCGCGATGCGGGCCGCGCTGCTGGCCGAGCGGGTCGGTCCCTCCGCCGATCCGTCGGCCGATCCCTTCCTGCAGCTGACGCCGCGCGAACTCGCCGTCGCGAAGAGCGCGGCCTCCGAGCAGAGCCTGGAGGACATGGCGGCCGAGCTGTTCGTCTCGCGCAACACCGTGAAGAGCCAGCTGCGGAGCGTGTACCGCAAGCTCGGGATCTCCTCGCGCACCGCGTTGGAGGAGCTGGCGCTGCGGCACGGGTACCTGTGATGAGCGAGCGCCGTTGATGTGCGGGTGTCTGTGATGCGCGGGTCCCTGCGATGAGCGAGTCGCCCGCCCTCCCCTTCCTCCACGACCGCAGCGGCACGCGGTATCCGCTGGACGAGCCGCGCTGGCGCGGTGACGACGGCGGCCCGCTGGCGACTTCGGCCCTGCCCGGCATCACGGCCGGCGCGATCGACCTCCGCGCGCGGTCGCACTGGCGCTATCGCGCGGCCCTGCCGACCACTTTCCGCCGAGAGGTGACGTTGGGCGAAGGATGCACGCCGCTGCTCCCGCTGTCGTCGTCGGAACCGGCCGGGTCCGGGGCACCCGGACTGTTCGCGAAGGCGGAGTGGTCCAATCCCACGGGCAGCTTTAAAGACCGCGGGATGTCCGTGCTCGTCTCGACCCTCCTCGCGCAGGGCGTGGGCGCCTTCCTGGAGGACAGCTCGGGCAACGGCGGTTCCTCGGCGGCGGCCTACGCGGCCGCGGCGGGGCTCGACGCGACCATCCTCGTGCCCCGCGGCACCTCGGCCGCCAAGCAGCTGCTCAGCCGCCTGGTCGGGGCGCGGGTCGAGGAGTTCGACGGCAGCCGGACCGAGACGGCGGCCGAGGCCCTCCGCCGGTCGGCGACCGTGTTCTACGCGAGCCACAACTGGCATCCGGCCTTCCTGCAGGGCGTCAAGCTGCTGGCGTACGAGCTCTGGGAGGATCTCGGGTTCCGCGCTCCCGACACCGTGGTGGTGCCGGCCGGCGGCGGCAGCCTGGTGCTCGGCCTCTCGCTCGGCTTCGCCGAGCTGCAGCGTGCCGGCGAGATCGAGCGGATGCCGCGGGTCTTCGCCGCGCAGCCCGCGAACTGCGCCCCGCTCGCCGAGGCCTTCGACGCCGGAGCCGAGCGGGCCGACACCGGCCGCCTCGACCGCTGGGCGCCGACGATCGCCGAGGGGGCTTCAATCGGGGCGCCGGTCCGGGATATCGAGGTGCTTGCGGCCGTGCGCTCCTCCGGGGGCGCGGTGCTGGCCGTCTCGGAGGCCGAGATCGTCGCCGCCGTGCGCGAGCTCCTCGCCCGGGGCCTCTACGTCGAGCCGACCAGCGGCCTCGCCCTGGCGGCGGCCCACCGGCTCCTCGCGGCCGGGGTAGTCTCCCCCGCCGAGACGACGGTGCTCGTGCTCACGGGCTCGGGTCTCAAGGCGGCGCAGGCGATGGCGGGGATCCTCGCCGCCCCGGCCGCCTCCACGCCCGGCGCTCCCGCCGCTGCCTCTCACGGCGCAGAACCTGCCGACGCCGCTGGCGGCCGCCCGGCCTAGGCTGGCCGGATGGATCCCGCCACCCTCCTCGCCGCCTACGACGACCAGCTGCGCACCGACGCCGAGACACCGAGCGCGATCGCGGTGCGCCGCCTGGGGCCGCTGCGGCTCGTGACCTTCGAGGGCGGCCGCGGGTTCGTGACCTACCGCGACCTCGCGGGAGCACCCGACGCGTCCGCGGTTCTCGACGAGGCCGCGGTGCGCGCGCTCGTCGCCGGGGCTCTCGACCACTTCCGCGCCGATCCCGGCATCACCCGGGTCGAGTGGAAGTCCCGCGGCCACGACGTCGCACCGGGCCTGCACGACTCCCTGGTCGCCGCGGGCTTCGAGCCCGACGAGACGGAGTCGATCATGATCGGCCCCGCCGAATCGCTCGCCGTCGACGTGCCGCTCCCCGACGGGGTGACCCTCCGCCAGGTGACCTCGGAGCCCGACGTGCGCGCGATGAGCGCGATGGAGGACGAGGTGTTCGGCGAGCCCGTCTCGGACGAGTACGCCGACGCGCTCCTCCGCCGCCTGGCTCTGGACGACGGGATGGAGCTCTGGGTCGCCGAGGCCGAGGGCCTCATCGTGAGCGCCGGCCGCCTCGAACCGGTCGCGGGAACCGCCTTCGCCGGCATCTGGGGCGGGGCCACCCTCGAACGCTGGCGTGGCCGGGGCATCTACCGCGCCCTGACCGCGGCGCGCGCCCGCTCGGCCCTGGCGGCCGGGAAGACGCTGCTGCACAGCGACTCGACCGAGTTCTCCCGGCCGATCCTCGAGCGCGCCGGCCTCATCCGCGTCTCGACGACCACGCCCTACCGCTGGCGCCGCTGAGCAGGACCGCCGCTGAGCCGCCCGGCCCGGCGGTCGCCGACGGGCGCTAGCGTCCCGACAGCACCCGCACGAAGTCGGCCAGGAACGCCCGCCGGTCGACGTCGAGCACCACGACGGTGTCCGGCGCCGGCTCGGTCGGCCAGCTCACCGGCAGGCCCTCGGCCGTCCGCAGCAGGTGCGCCCGCGTGGCGAAGCCGTCGGTCGTGATGCCGACCGGGCCGGTGACCTCCGAGGTGATCCAGTCCGGCTGCACCAGCAGGGCTGCCGCGAGCCCGTCGTGGGCGGGCGAGACCCGGCGGCCCCAGGCGAACTGGTAGAAGTCCATGTACGCCTCGAGGATCTGCGCCGAGAAGGTGCCCCACTCGGTGCCGGCGTGGTGCAGCGCCTGCACCGCCTGCTCGTCGACGATCGTTCCCGCGGTCACATTGACGCCCACCATCACGAGCTTCCGCCGCGGGGCCGCGAACACGCGCGCGGCGGCCTCGGCGTCGTTGTGGATGTTCGCATCCACCATCTGCACGGTGCCGAGCGGCGGGAACGGGCCCGAGCCGCCCATGATCACGACGGAGCGGTAGAGGGTCAGCAGCTCGGGCTCGATCTCGAGCGCGAGGCCGAGGTTCGTCAGAGGCCCGACCGGCAGTAGGTCGTAGTAGCCGGGCCGGGAGCGGCCGAGCTCCACCAGCAGCTCGGCCGAGCTGAGCGGCGAGAGGTTCTTCGGCGCGAGCTTCTCGGCGAAGAGGTCGCCGAGCCCGTCGACGCCGTGCACGTGCGAGGCGATCCTGGCCTCGCCGTCGATGGGCCCGGCGGCACCACGCGCCACCAGGGTGTCCTCGAGCCCGGCGATCTTCAGCACGCGCGCGATGTTCGTGAGCGCCGACTCGACGGGGGTGTTGCCGTAGACGCTCGTGATCGCCGAGACCTCGGCATCCGGGCGCCCCGCCAGGTAGAGCAGCGCCAGGGCGTCGTCGATCCCGGTGTCGGTGTCGAGGACGATGTGGCGGATGCCGTCGTCGCCGGGCAGGTCGGTCGGGGTGCTCTGATCGGTCATCGTGGTGCTTTCTGCTGGGGATCGGGTGTCATCGCGTTCCCGGCACACCGGGCGCATCGGCTCAGGCGGCGGGGGTGGGTGCGGACGTGGTCACGGCGGCCGCGGTGCGGCGGCGCGGCAGGCGGATGCGGGTCGCGATCAGCACGAGCAGCGTGATGGCGTACGGCGCCGCATCGGTCAGCTGCTGCGGCGCCCCGATGCCCTGCAGCCGGAAGCCGAGCGCCTCGGCGGCGCCGAAGCCCAGGCAGGCGACCGGCAGCCAGAGCGGGCGTCCGCCGACCAGCATCACGGCCGCGACCGCGATCCAGCCGCGGCCGGCCGTCATGTTCTCGGTGAACACCGTCACGTTGCCGAGCGCGAGCTGGGCGCCGGCGATCCCGCAGAGCGCTCCGCCGACGATCGTGACCCAGGTCTGGTAGCGCGCGACCTCGACACCGAGACTCGCCGCGGCATCCGGATGCTCGCCCACGCCCCGCAGTCGCAGCCCCGCCGGCGAGACCTTCAGCCAGATGCCCGCCGCGGCGATCACCACGAAGGCGAAGGGAACGAGAACGGTCTGCCCGGAGAAGATCGGCCCGATCACCGGGACGTCGGTGAGGAACGTCATCTTCGGCAGCCCCTGCAGCTCGCGCGGCGAGAACGATCCCGAGACCCCGAACAGCACCCGCAGCAGGAAGCCGGTGAGCCCGATGGCGAGCAGGTTGGTGCCGATCGCGATGATGATCGGGTCGGCCTTCCAGCGCGCGGCGCCCACGGCCAGGATCACCGAGAACAGGGCGGTGCTGAGCACAGCCGTGAGCAGCCCACCCCAGGCGCTGCCGGTGTAGTAGCTGCCGGCCACCGCGGCGAACGCACCCCAGAGCATCTGACCCTCGAGGGCGATGTTGAAGACGCCGGCCTGCGCCGAGAGCGCGCCCGCGAGGGCGGCGTAGAGGATGGGCGTCGCCGCGAGCAGCACGGCCGCCACGAAGCCGAGTTCGAACACGTGCATCAGGCGGAGCTCCGTTCGGTGCGGCGCTGGTCGAGCACCGTGCGGAGCGCCAGCACGACGATCACGACGCCTTGCAGCACGTCCGAGAGTTGACGCGGCACGTCGGCCGAGCGCTCCATGGCGGCGCCCCCGACCTGCAGCACGGTGAACAGGATGGCGGTCACCGGGATGAGCGCGGGCCGGCCGCCGGCCAGCAGGGCCGCTGCGAGCCCGGCGAAGGTGTAGCCGGGCGAGATCAGCGCGCCGTCGATCAGGCGGAACGGCGACGACATGACCATCACCGCGCCCACCACGCCGGCGGCGGCACCGGCCGCGGCCATCGCGCCGAGCGCGAGCCGGCCCACGCGCACCCCGCCGTAGGCGCCGAAGCGGCGGTTCGCCCCGACCACGCGGAGTTCGAAGCCGACCGCGCTCCGCGAATCGACGAGCCAGAACACCACGAGCAGGGCGAGGATGATCAGCAGGCCGACGTTGGAGTAGGAGAGGTCGCCGAGCGCCCACATCCGCGCATCCTGGGGCAGCCGCGGCGTCTGAGCCACGGCGGCGCCCGCCTCGCCGAGCGGGAAGCGCACGAGGTAGGAGACCACGGCGACCGCGATCGGCGACAGCAGCAGGGTCGAGATGATGATCGGGATGCCGAAGCGGGTGGCGAGCGGTGCCGAGATCGCCCCGAAGGCGCCCGAGACGACGGCTGCGCCGAGAACCGCGAGCGGGATGACGATGGGGCCGGGCAGCGGCAGGTTGCCCGCGATGACGGCCGCGGTGAGCCCGCCGAGCACGAGCTGGCCGTTGCCGCCGAGGTTGAACTCGCCCATCCGGAGCGGGATGGCGGCCGCGAGGGCCATGCCGATGATGAAGCCCCAGACCGAGAAGGTGTAATCGAGCGACCCGGGTTCGAGGGCGCCGGAGATCACGGCCGCGTAGGCGGTGACCGGGTCGAGCCCGGCGGCCAGGATGATCACGGCGCCGATCAGGAGCGCCAGCACGACGGCGCCGACCGGCACCACGGCGGGGTGCCGGAGGGCCGCACGGACGAGCCGCGCGCCCGGGCGGCCGGGTGCCGGCGCCTCGGGCCCGGTGGCGGGCGGGGTCGTCGTCGAGGTCATGACTCGGGATCCTCAGGGTCGGGTTCGGACGCCGCCTCGGCGGCGCCGGCCATGGCCGCGCCGATCCGGGCGGTGGTGGCCTCGTCGGCCGGGAACTCGGCCACGATCCGGCCGGCGTACATCACCAGGATGCGGTCGGCCAGCGCGAGCAGTTCGCTGATCTCGTGCGAGACGAGCAGCAGCGCTCCCCCGTCGGCCCGGTGCTCGAGCAGCCGGCCGTGGATGGACTCGATCGCGCCGACGTCGACACCCTGGGTGGGCTGCTCGGCGATCACGAGCGGGGCGCGGTGCGAGAGCTCGCGGGCGATCACCACCTTCTGGGCGTTGCCGCCGGAGAGGGCGCCGATCGGCTGCAGCTCGCCCGAGGTGCGCACGTCGTAGTCGCGGATGAGCTCCCGCGCCCGGGCGCGCTCGGCCCGGATCGACATCCAGCCGCGGCCGACGCCCGAGGCGGAGCCGATCGGCGGGGTGCGGTGGTGCCCGAGGGTCACGTTCTCGGCGACCGACATCGTGACGGCGCTGCCCTCGCCGCGGCGGTCCTCGGGGATCACGGCGAGTCCGAGGGCCCGCCGGTCGCGGACCGAGCGGCCCGCGACGTCGTCGCCGAGGATCCGCACGCGTCCGCTCCGCGCGGGCAGGGTGCCGAGCACCGCGGCGACGAGCTCGTGCTGGCCGTTGCCGGAGACCCCGGCGATGCCGACGATCTCGCCCGCGCGCACCTCGAAGGAGACGTCCGAGACGGCGGCGACACCCCCTCCGCCCGGGGACGTGCGCGACCCCGAGCCGGAACCCGCTCCGGAGTCGCCCACCGTGAGGCCCGACACCTCGAGCACCGTGGCGCCCGGGGTCCCGGTGCGGGGGTTCCGCACCTCGTCGATCGCGCGACCGGTCATCGCGTGCACGAGCGAAGCGGCGGTCGCCTCCGCGGTCGCGAACCGCCCGGTCACCCGCCCGTCGCGGAGCACCGTCACCTCGTCGCTGACCGAGAGCACCTCGTGGATCTTGTGCGTCACGAGCACGACCGTCGCTCCGCCCTCGGCAGCTCGGCGGATCACCGCGAACAACGAGGTCACCTCGTTCGGCGTGAGCACGGCGGTCGGCTCGTCGAGGATGAGGATGCGGGCGTCACGGTGCAGGGCCTTCAGGATCTCGACCCGCTGCCGGGCGCCGGCGGAGAGCGAGCCGACCACCGCATCCGGATCGGACTCGAGCCCGTACCGCTCGCTCAGCTCGCGCACCCGGGCCGCGGCCGCCGCGCGGTCGACCACGCCGCGGCCGAAGAACCCCGGCCGGCGCGGCTCGGCCCCGTAGACGACGTTCTCGGCCACGGTCATCGTGTCGAAGAGCCGGAAGTGCTGGTGCACCATGCCGAGCCCGGCCGCGATCGCGTCGAGCGGGCCGGCGAAGCGCACCGGGCGGCCGTCGATCCGGATCTCCCCCGAATCCGGTTCGAGCAGACCGAACAGCATCGACATGAGCGTGGACTTGCCGGCACCGTTCTCCCCCATCACGGCGTGGACCGTGCCGCGCCGGAGCACGAGGTCGACGTCGGCGTTCGCGACGACCGCCCCGAAGCGCTTGCCGATGCCGATCAGCTCGACGGCGGGCACGGCGGATGCCGCGGGCCCGTCGAGGCCCGCGGCATCCGCGTCGTTCCCAGAGGTCGAGGTCATCCAGCGGTCAGCGGGTCGGTGACGACGACCTGGCCCGAGACGATCTGGTCGCGGACGGCCGCGACCTTCTCGATCACGTCGGGGTGGTCGGCGATCAGGCACTGCGAGTCGGCCACGCCGTCTTCCAGACCGGTGAGGCTGACGCCTCCCTCGGCCAGGCCGTAGGAGGTGAATCCGCCCGTCGTGCCGTCGAGGATGTCGCCGACCGAGTTCACGAGCGCCACATCGACACGCTTGATCGCGTTGTCGACGACGTTGCCCGGCGACTCGAGGCACTGGTTGGTGTCGACGCCGAAGGCCTTGAAGCCGCTCTCCGCCGCCGCCTCGAAGACGCCCGTGTTGCCGCCGGAGGCCGCGGCCTGCACGTAGTCGACCCCGCCGTCGGCGAGGATCTGCGCCTGCGCCTTCGCGCGGGCCTGGTCGCCGAACGGGTTGTCGCCGCCGACGAACTGGGCCGAGGTGGCCACCCCGGGGTTCACGCTCTTCGCGCCGGCGTAGAACGGGTCGATCCAGCGGTGGATGAAGGGGGTGTCGAGCGCGGCGACCACGCCGACGTTGTTCTTCTGGGTCAGCAGCCCCGCCTCGACGCCGGTCAGGTACGTGGCCTCGTACTCCTTGAAGGTGGCGGCGGTGAGGTTCGGCGTCGGGTTCTCGGCCGAGGTGTCGATCAAGAGGAACTGCTGGTCGGGGTTGTCGGCCGCGGCCTCGGTGAACTGGTCGAGCACGCTGAACGAGACGCCGATGATGATGCTGGGCTTCTCGCGGATCGCCGCATCCAGGTTCTGCTGGATGCTCGTGGGGTCTTCGCTCTCGTACACGTCGACCGAGGCGTCGTACTTCTCCCCGGCCTCCTTCGCGCCGTCGGAGGCGAGCTGGAGGAAGTTGTTCGAGCCGATCGGCGTCGGGGTGATCAGGATGATCGAGTTCGCGTTGTCGCCGTCTCCGGCGGCGCCGGTGCTGGACGCACCGCCCGAGCTCGAGCACGCGGCGACGGAGACGAGGAGGCCGGCCGCGAGGGCGACGGCGGCTCCCCGGCGTGCGAGTGAAGACATGGTTTTCCCCTTACGGAAACACGGTGCTGTGGATGCGGCCGGCCGAACGGGGTCTGGTCACCCGATCCGGCCGCCCTTCCATGTTAAACGAGACTGCGGGTCCCAACGCGGTCGGGACGTCACAGAGCGCAACACGATCGCGGGACCGGCCTCGGGGGAAGGCCCGGCGACTCAGAGGCTCTGCCCGATGTCCCACAGCCGGTCGGTGCGCCCGTTCAAGGCCTCGGCGACGGCGATGGCCTGGCCGTCCGAGAGCGAGGCGACGTAGTCGATCACGCCTCGGCCGCGGCCGAGACGGCGGAGGTGCGCCTGCCCGGTGTCCTCGACGAGGTACGGGCGCTCGGCGGCGAGCCGCTGGTAGCCGTCGGTCGCCAGGTCGACCATCTCGATCAGCCGGCGCGGAACCCGCTTGCGGTCGTGGTCGTCGTCGAGCCACTCGGTGAACGCGCTGACCAGTCCGACCAGCACCTGGCTGAGGCCCCGCTGGTACATCGCGATGTCGGGCCGGTTGAGGATGAAGTGCTTGTGCACGAACTTCAGCACCTTCACCTCGTGCCAGGCCCGGGTGTCCAGCGTGACGATGCCGGTGCGCGGGGTGTCGGGCGGAGCCGGCACGATCGAGCGCTCGAAGTGCGCGATCCAGGTGCTGGTGAACGTCGAGAGCCGGCGCTCGGCCGCGATCGAGCCGTCGAACACGGTCGAGAGCAGGCCCTCGACCAGGTCGTCCGAGACCACCCGCACGGCCTCGGCGAAGGCGTCGTCGTCGGCGATCCACGGGTCGTCCCGGTGGATGCGGCGACGCAGCGCCTCCAGGCCCTCGCCCGCGTGGTTGCGCACGCCGGCCAGCTCGAGCTCGGGGGCCGCGAGCAGGCGCAGCTCGGTCGCGTTCTCCAGCCAGCCCTTGAACTCACGCGAGACCGCGACCTGGCTGAGGATCCCTGCCCGGTAGAAGTCGTCGACGTCGTGGATCGAGTAGGCGATGTCGTCGGCGATGTCCATGACCGAGCACTCCAGCGACTGCTCCCAGGGCGCGAGGCCCGGGGCCGAGCGCCTGGCCTCCTCGAGGTCGTCCTGCTCGAGGAAGTAGGCGGAGTACTTGCGGGCGACGACCTCGCCGTCGACCCGCTTGAGACCCCTGGGGAGTCCCGGGCCGTGCGCCTCGCCGAGATCCAGACCCTCCATCGCGGGGGTCCACGGGTACTTCGACACCGCGGTCCGCACGGCCGCCGTGAGGTTGAGGCCCTGGGTCGCGCCGTCGCAGACGTCGAGCGCGGTCAGGATGCGGTAGGTCTGCGCGTTGCCCTCGAAGCCGTCGGCGAGCCCGAGGGTGTCACGGGCGATCCGGTTCAGCACGTTCTCGCCGAGGTGACCGAACGGCGGGTGGCCGAGGTCGTGGGCACTGGCGGCCGCCTGCACGACGACCGCGTCGCATCCGCCCGGCGAGTGCTGCGGCGAGAGGGCGGAGGTCGTGCCGACGAGCCCGTTGTCGACCGCGACCGCGATCGCGCGCGACACGGCGGTGACCTTGAGCGAGTGGGTGAGCCGGTTGTGGATGAGCGGGCTCGCGCCGGCCTGCGAGATCACCTGCGTGACCGCCGACAGCCGGGAGAAGTACGGCGAGAACCGCACCCGCTCGAGGTCGATCCGGTACTCGGGGTTGTAGTCGGCGCGCTGGATCTCGTCCAGCGCCTCCGGCTGGGCGCGGGCCACCCGGGCGTCCATGTTCACTCTGGTCTGGAGGTCCATCCGTTCATTCTGCGCCATCGGCGCGTTTCCGCACCTCGGCGCCGTGCCGTGCACGCCCGGCGGGCGGCGCCGTTAGCCTGGGGGCGTGGACATCGATCAGCTGAAGCACTTCCTCGCCGTCGTCGACGAGGGGCACTGGTCGCGGGCCGCCAACGCGGCGCACGTCTCCAAGGCCACCGTGCAGGCATCCGTCGCCGCGCTCGAGGCCGAGCGGGGCGAACGCCTCGTGGTCCCGGATGCCGACGACTCGGGCGAGCTGTCGCTCACCGAGGCCGGGCTCGCCTTCCGGTCGGAGGCCCGCGCCCGCGTCCAGAGCGCGCCGCCGGCGGTGCCGAAGGCCGGGGGCAAGGCCAAGGCCAGCAAGGGCCGCGGCCGGGCGCCCGTGGTCAAGGGCGAACCGAAGCCCTTCAAGAAGCGTCAGGGTCGCTGACCCGAAGCCCCGGCTCTACGCCGAATGCCCGGGCGCTACCCCCGAATGCCCGGGCGCTACCCCCGAACGCCCGCGATCCGTCAGTTGTTGTCGCTAAAGCGGAGCGATAGCGACAACAACTGACGGATCGAGGGCAGTCTTCGGGTGCTCGGGGTCAGTCCCAGAGCACCGTGGGGTTCGCCGAGGCCATGTCGACCGAGGCGGTGCCGAGCGACGGTCCGAAGAGCACGTCGCAGGTGCCGGTCGAGCCGTCCTTCGTGCACTGGCCGCTGACCGAGATGCTGCCGATGTACTCGCCCTGCGCCAGGGTCGGGTTGTCGTAGCTGAGCGTCGCCTCGAGCGAGTCGAGGGTCGTGCTCGTGTCGGCCGGCAGCGTGCGCTGGATCGTGCCGTCGGTCAGCTGCGTGCCGTCCGAGAGCGTCGCCGGGATCGCCAAGCCGCAGCCTGCCTGCAGCGTGGTCGACGCGATGCACGCCTCGACCGAGGCGCGGACGAGGCTGCGGAACTGCTGCAGCGCCGCGTCCGTCAGCACCGCGTCGATCGAGGTGGTGTCGGCCGAGCTGAACGGCTCGTCGACGACCACGATCGACTCACCCGACAGCGTGAAGTTCGGCAGCGAGGTCGCGAGCTGGTACGAGCCCGGGAAGGCCTCGACCTCGTCGGCGTCCACGGCCACGCCGTTGATGGTGAGCCCGAGCCCGTCGAACTTCGCCGTGCTGATGTAACCGGTTCCGCCGCTGATCTCCCAGACGCCGTCGTCGTCGTAGTCGAGCACGCTGTACTCGGCGGTGACGGGCTGGGTGCCGAGCTGGTAGCTGACCGAGACGTCCGAGCTGCCGTTGCTCGTGTCCTCGGACACGACCGTGATCCCGGTGAGGGAAGCGATCTCGTTCGAGGCCTTGAGCACGTCGTCGGTCAGGAGCGAGGTGTCATCCGGCGGGGTGCCGAGGTAGCCGAGGGCCTTCGCGGAGTCGCCGTCAGCGATCGCGGTCAGGTACTCGGTGACGACCTGTGACGGTGGGATGGCCTGCTCGGAGGATCCTCCCCCGTCACCCGACGATGAGGAGGAGCCTGCCGACCGCAGCGCCACGACCGCGATGACGACCACGATGATGATGACGAGCACCAGGCCACCGGCGATGATGCCGATCAGGGCACCGACGCCGAGCCCCTTCTTCTTGGGACCTCCGGGTGCGCCCGGGCCGCCCGGCGCACCGGGGCCACCCTGCGGCGGGCCGTAGCCCGGGTGCGGCTGCTGGCCCTGCGGCGGGCCGTAACCCGGATGCGGCTGGTTCGCCTGCGGCTGCTGCGGGTAGCCGGGGTGCGGCTGACCCTGCTGCGGCTGGCCCGGCTGCGGGTAACCCGGATGCGGCTGGCCCTGCTGAGGCTGGCCGTAAGGCGGCTGCCCCGCCGGCGGCCCCTGCGGCTGGCCGTGCTGCGCCTGCCCGTAGGGCTGCTGCCCCGGCTGTCCGCCCGGCTGCTGCCAGCCCTGCGGCGGCTGCGAGCCCTGTCCCGGCTGCGAGGTCTGTCCCGGCTGCGAAGCCTGTCCGGGCTGCTGCCCGTCGTCCCCCGGCTTCTGCGGTTCGCGGGTGTTCTGGTCGTCGCTCATGGCGCCCCCTTCGTCAGAGTTCTCCGAACGTTCCGGAGTCCCAGAGCCACCCTACGATCGTTCGGCCTCGCTCCCCATGGGGAGTTCTCACCATCACCTCCGCTCCCCGGGCACCCACCCTCCCGGGCACCCACCCTCCCGGGCACCTAGACTCGCCGGATGCCGCCGACCCCCACCCGACGCGCCCGCCCGACCACTGTCGCCGCCGCCGCGGCGGCCGCCCTGCTCGTCCTCGCGGCGATCTCCGGATGCACGGCCGCCCCGACCGCCCCCACGACCTCCCCCAGCGCCGCGCCGACCGCCGCTCCCGCTCCGACGACCACCGCGACGGCGACGCCCGGGACGCCCGCAGCTCCGGCGGTACCGCCCCTCGACGTGTCGGGACTCGTCTTCCCTTCCACCGGAGCCGGCGCGGTGGGGATCGCATCCCCCGACGGCGGCATCCGCATCCTGGGCCAGGGCGGCACGACCGCGACCGTGCCCATCGCGAGCATCACGAAGGTGATCACGGCGCTCGTGGTGCTCGAGGCGCATCCGCTGGCCGGCCCCGACGACCCGGGCCCGGTCATCACCCTCGGCCCTGCCGACCTCGCCCGCACCGAAGCGATCGCGGCGAGCGGTCAGTTCACCGAACCGATGACCGACGGGCAGCAGGTCACGCTGCGCGACGCCCTGGCGATCACGCTGCTGACGAGTGCCAACAACTACGCCGAGTCGGTCGCGTCCTGGGCGTTCGGCAGCACCGACGCGTACCTCGACGCAGCGCGGACCTGGCTCGCCGCCGAAGGGCTCGCGGGCACGACCCTCGCCGACGCGAGCGGCCTCGACCCGGGGAGCGCCTCGACCACGGCCGACCTCCTGCGCGTCGGCGCCCTGGCCCACGCGGATGCGGCCCTCGCCTCGATCGCCGGGCTCCGCTCCCTCGACCAGGCCGATCTCGGCACGATCGTGAACCAGAACATCCTGCTCGGCGAGAACGGGGTCGACGGGCTCAAGACCGGATCCACGAGCTACGCCGGTTTCACCCTGCTCACCTCGGCAATCGTGCCGACCGGTCCGGACGGCACCGGTGATCCGGTCGCCCTCATCGCGGTCGTGCTCGGCACCGAGTCGCTCGAGGCCCGCTTCGAGACGACGCGGGCGCTGCTCGCGAGCACCGAGGCGGCTCTCGCGAGCCTTCCGGTCACGCCTGCCGGATAACGGCCCGGCGATCGGTCAGGCCGGGCCGACAGCCGTCCGGCGAGCCCGCAGGCGTCCGTAGCCGACCGCGAGCGCCCCGAGCGCGACCAGCGCGAGGGTGAGTCCCACGATGTAGGCGATCACGCTCCCCCAGCCCCCGGTCGCGGGGTCGAGAAAGGGGTACGGGTAGATCGTGCCGCCGCTGGCGCCGGCCCGGATGAACGTGTAGATCGCCCAGGCCACCGGGTACGCCGGCACCACCCAGAGCGTCCGCCACGGCAGAGCAGGGCGTCCGGGCGCCAGGAGCCAGTCGAGCACGAGGAACACCGGCACCCACACGTGCACGACCTCGTTCGGCCACGCGAGCCCCGGGAACCCCTCGGGCGGGAGGTTGCGCAGCAGCAGGTTGTAGACGGCCGCGGTCACGATCGCGTAGCTGAGCGTCGCCATCCTGACCGTGGTGAACAGGATCGTGTCCCGCGGCAGCCGGAGCGCCAGGGCGCCGCCCGCGAGCAGCACCACGATGTTCATCAGGCTGGTCTGGATGGTGAAGTAGCTGAAGTACTCCCAGGGGTCGAAGGCCGAGTTCGCGACCCGGTCGCCGATCTGGATGGCGATGGTCACGAACAGCGCCAGCCCGGCGATGATCCGGATCGCGCCGGTGATCCGTCTGCTCGTCATGTCGGTGGTTCGGCGCGGTCGCCCGGGCCGTTCGGTCCCGGGGCCGGCCGGTCGAGGGGCGGTCACAGGTTGATCATGTGGCCGGTGAGCCCGTGGAAGCCCTCCTGCAGCGCCTCGCTGAGGGTCGGGTGCGTGTGCACGTTGCGCGCCAGCTCGGCCGCCGTGAGGTCCCACTTCTGGGCGAGGGTCAGCTCGGGCAGCAGCTCGGAGACGTCGGGGCCGATCAGGTGGGCGCCGAGCAGCTCGCCGTACTGCGAGTCGGCCACGATCTTGACGAAGCCGGTCGGCTCGCCGAGCCCGTGCGCCTTGCCGTTGGCGGTGAAGGGGAACTTCACGACCTTCACGTCGTGGCCCTCGTCGCGCGCCTGCTGCTCGGTCAGGCCGAACGAGGCGACCTGGGGCTGGCAGAACGTCGCGCGCGGCATCATCCGGTAGTCGCCGAGCGTCATGGTCTCGGCTCCCGCGATGGTCTCGGCCGCGACCACGCCCTGCGCCTCGGCCACGTGGGCGAGCTGCAACTTGGCGGTGACGTCGCCGATCGCGTAGAGGTGGGGCACCGAGGTGCGCATGTGGTCGTCGATCGCGATCGCGCCGCGCTCGGTCAGCGCGACGCCGGTGGTCTCGAGGCCGTAGCCCTCGACGCGGGGTGCGAAGCCGACCGACATCATGACCTTGTCGGCGTCGATCCGTCCGGCGGTCCCGTCGGCGGCCGTGTACGTCACCGTGACCGACGAGCCCTCGTCGACGACCGAGTCGACCCGGGTCGAGGTGAGGATCGTGATGCCGAGCTTCTTGTACTGCTTCTGGATCTCCTTCGAGACCTCGACATCCTCGTTCGGCAGGGCGCGGTCGAGGAACTCGATGATCGTGACGTCGACCCCGTAGTTCTTCAGCACGTAGCCGAACTCCATGCCGATCGCGCCGGCGCCCACGATCACGATCGAGCCGGGCAGGTCGCGGGTGAGGATCTGGGTCTCGTAGGTCACGACGTTGTCGCTCAGCGAGACGCCGGGCAGCAGGCGCACGGTCGAGCCGGTCGCGATGATCGAGTCGTCGAAGGTGACGGTCTCGGTGCCGCCGGCCGAGAGCTCGACCTCGATGGTCTTCGCGTCGGTGAACCGGCCGACCCCGTCGAGCTCGGCGATGCCGTTCTTCTTCATCAGGAAGTGCACGCCCTTGACGCGGCCGTCGGCGACCGACCGGCTGCGGTCGAAGGCGGCTCCGAAGTCGAAGGCGACGTCGCCCGAGATGCCGAACTGCTGGGCCTGGTGGGTGAAGATGTGGGCGAGCTCGGCGTTCCGGAGCAGCGCCTTCGAGGGGATGCAGCCGACGTTCAGGCACACCCCGCCCCAGTACTGCTTCTCGATCACGACGACCGACTTGCCGAGCTGCGCGGCATGGATCGCGGCGACGTACCCGCCGGGTCCGGCTCCGAGAACGGCGACGTCGACGTGGGTGCTCATGGGTTCTCCTCGGGTGGATCGGCCCGACCGCCGCCTCCCGGCGCCGCGATCGGAATCTGACCCTTCGACGCTACTCCGGTCCGCGAGGAGCGGGGCGCGCCCAGTCGATCACGCCATCCGGAGTCTCAGGCGATCCGGATGAAGCGGGGCCCGGAATACCCGTCGCGCTCGATCTGCTCGACGAACATCGCCACCGGCCGCACCCAGAACGAGTAGTCGCCGTACAGCGTGCGGTAGAACACGAGCTCCTCCTCGGTCTCGGTGTGCCGGCCGACGCCGATCACCTCGTACCGCGAGCCCTTGAAGTGCTGGTAGATGCCGGGCGCGGGTTCGACCGGCCGTCCTTCCGTCGTCATCCCGCAATCCTCGCAGCTTCGGGTGCTGCGGCAGGGGCATCCGGTGGTGTTGGATGAGGGCATGGCCGACCAGGAACGCCGGCACGACCTCGAGACGGCCGATGATCGCATCCTCGCCGGGCGCGCGGCCGACGGCGACGTGCACGCGTTCGAGGTGCTCGTGCGTCGCTACGGCCGGCTGATGCGCGTGTACGCCCGGCGCATCCTCGGTTCGAACGCCGACGTCGACGACGTCGTGCAGGAGGCCTTCATCCAGGCCTGGCGGAGCCTGCCGACCCTGACCGACCTCGGTTCGGTGAAGTCGTGGTTGATGCGGATCACCTCGAACAAGTGCATCGACCGCATCCGCCGCCGCCGCGACGAGGACGACATCGCCGACCACGACCCCGGCGCCCCCGCATCGACCACGCCCGAAGGGATGTGGGCCGCCCGCTCGCTCGAGGACGCACTGTCCCGAGCGCTGGCCGGCCTGCCCGAGGAGCAACGACGGTGCTGGGTGCTCCGCGAACTGGCGGGCTACAGTTACCTGGACATCGGGAGGGAACTCGATCTGCCCTCCTCGACGGTGCGAGGACTCATCGCCCGGGCACGGAAGAATCTGATCCGCGAGATGGAGGCATGGCGATGACCGATCACGGCTCCTTCGGCCTCGAACCCGACGATCTCGACGGCCACACGATCGACGAGCTGAGTGACTACCTCGACTCCGGCCGCAATCCGATCGACCCGTCGATCGAATCCTCCCCCGGCTGCCGGATGGCCCTCGCGGCCCTCGAGCGCCTCCGCTCCGCCTCGTCCCAGATGCTCGAGGCCGAGGCTGCGATCGAGCCCGAGCCCGAGGAAGGCTGGATCACCGGCATCTTGCAGAACATCTCGCGCGAGGTGCGCTCCGGTCGCAGCATCCCGATTCCGCATCCGGATGCCGCGGCCCGGCTCGCCATCACCGAGGGCTCGGTGCGCGCGCTGGTCCGCGCGGCCGGCGACTCGATCGACGGGCTCATGATCGGCCGGTGCGCGCTCGACGGCGACGTGACCGAGCCGGGAGCGCCGGTGACGGTCTCGATCGACGCGACCGTCTACTGGGGCCGGAGCATCCCGCAGGTCACCGAGCAGCTGAGGATCGCGGTGTTCGAGTCGCTCGCCCTGCACACCGACCTCGACGTCGTGGCGGTGGACATCACCGTGCACGACGTGCACCTGCCGCCGCAGGCAGACGCGGACGGCAAGGAGGCCGGACGATGACCGCCGACCTCGACCTCGCCGCCTCGCTCCTGGAGGCGGTGACCGCCGTCCCGGGTGTCCGATCGGTCTACCCGGCCGAGCCTTTCGCCAAGGCCGTCCTCGACCAGGCCGTCGCCGTGGTCACCGGGCGGGCTGCGCCGCTCCCGGTCGGAATCGTCGAGACCCCTGCAGGACTCGAGATCGCGCTGACCATCGGCGTCTCGGACGAGGTCTCGGCCTCGGAGACCTGCCGGACCGTCTACCGCGTCATCCACGAAATCCTCACCGCCGCCGGCTTCGAGACGGCGATGGTTCGGGTCGTCGTGGCCAGCGTCGACTGACCATCGAGGCGTAACCTCCCGTTCTCCCCCTGTCAACCCCCGGCCAATAGGTGGGCAAGTAGTTCACATCGTGGAATGTTTTTTACAGGAGACGATGTCGCTCCGACAGATGTGAAGGAGAACCGCATGACCATTGCCACGACAGAACTGGTGCAGACCGAATCGGTGCAGACGAATCCGGTGCGCTGGCGCATGGCCGAGGCCGGTCTCTGGGTCGGCAACCACGACGGCTGCTTCGCCGGCACCATCGACCAGCACGGCACCCACTACTACGTGCGCAACCAGTTCGGCGAATACCTCGGCGAGTACGCCGAGCTGTCGGCAGCCGAGCGCGCGCTCGAAGCGCAGCTCATCCCCATGCCGCTCTCGCGGCAGCACGCGGCCTGACCTCTCCGTGATCCCGAGCCTCTCCGTGATCACGGGCCTGACCGCCGCCAGTCGCCGTGCCGCGTAACGTCGTCCGGCGCGAGGCCCGCCACCTCTACGCGGCGGCTCCCGGATGCGATGAGGCCCGCGACGCCGTCGACGCGCTGCTCCGACTCCAGAAGGCCGAGGAGGGCGAGCTGGAGCGGGTGCGCGCGGCGAGCGGTCTCAGCACCAACGAGTTCCACGCCATCCGCTACCTCCTGCAGGCGCAGCGCGACGGGCGGGACACCGGCCCGAAAGACCTGGTCGTGATGCTCGCCATCTCGAACGCCAGCGTCACGAACATCATCGATCGGCTGGAACTCCTCGGCCTCCTGGAAAGGCGTGCCCATCCCGGCGACCGGAGGGCCCAGTTGCTCGTCCCCACCCGCACCGCAGCGCTCCGGATCGAGAACGCGTTCCGCGCCTTCCACGAGACGGTCGTGGCCGTCGTCGACCGCCTGGACCCGGCCGATGCCGCAGTCGTGGCGCGAGTGCTGCACGAGGTCAGCGAGAAGCTCGAGCGCGAGCGCGCCGAGTGACCGGCGGCCGGGACTGATCGGCGCCCGACGAGCCGTCGCAGTACCGCCCGGGTAGGGTGACTCGGATGAACGACTGGACCGAGCACGTCATCTGGTGGCACGTTTACCCCCTCGGCTTCACGGGGGCCGACACCACCGGCCGCGACCGCACGGCGGCACCGCGGCTCCGGCAGCTCGAGGGCTGGCTCGACCACCTGATCGCCCTCGGCGCCAACGGGCTCGCCCTCGGCCCGGTCTTCGCCTCGAGCACCCACGGCTACGACACCACCGACTGGTTCGAGGTCGACCCGCGGCTGGGCACCACCGACGACCTGGTGCATCTGATCGAGGCCGCCCACGCGCGGGGCATCCGCGTGATGCTCGACGGCGTCTTCAACCACGTCGGGCGCGAGCATCCGTTCGTCCAGGCCGCACTGGCGGACCCCGCGGCCCCCGAGGCCGCCTTCCTCCGCGCCGGCGAGAACGGCGAGTTCGGCACCTTCGAGGGCCACGAGGGGCTCGTCGCGCTCGACCACGGCAACCCCGAGGTCGAGCGGCTGGTCGGCGACGTCATGACGTACTGGTTGCGGCTCGGCGCCGACGCCTGGCGACTGGATGCCGCGTACTCCGTGCCCGGCTCCTTCTGGGCCGCGGTCCTCCCCCGCGTGCGGAGCGAGCATCCCGACGTCTACGTGGTCGGCGAGGTGCTGCACGGCGACTACGTCCAGGCCGTGACCGAGGGCACTCTCGACAGCGTCACGCAGTACGAGCTGTGGCAAGGGATCTGGCACTCGCTGCAGACGGCGAACCTGTTCGAGCTCGACTGGGCGCTGACCCGGCACGACGGATTCCTGGAGCATTTCGTGCCGTACACCTTCGTCGGCAACCACGACGTCACCCGGCTGGCCAGCGCGATCGACGACGAGCGCCATCAGGCCCACGCCGTCGTGCTGCTGGCGACCCTGGGAGGAACCCCGGCTGTCTACTACGGCGACGAGTTCGGCCTGCGCGGGATCAAGGAGGAGCGGTTCGGCGGCGACGACGCCATCCGTCCCGCGTTCCCGGCCGATCCGCTCGCGGCCGACGGGCCGGGCTCCGGGGCCCGGGCGGCCGAGACCTTCGCGCTCCACCAGGAGCTGTTCGGTCTCCGCCGACGATTCCCGTGGCTGCACCGGGCGACGAGCCGCACGCTTTCGGTCGCCAACGAGAGTCTGGTGATCGAGCTGACCGCTGCGGCGGCTCCGGGCGAGGCGATCGTGGTCGCGCTGAACATCTCCGATGCCGCCCTCGAGGTCGCCGAGGCCGGAAAGGTCCTCGCGGGCCGCTCAATCGATCAGGGCGAGGCCCGACCGGGATCCGGCGCCTCAAATGGCGGGGTCACGGTCGGCCCGCACGGCTGGCTGGTCGCCACGCGGGCCTGACCGCTCCGCCCGCCGTCGCGGCTAGCGCTTGGGCAGGGGCAGCACTTCGGCGCGGGTGAGCATCGCCCGGAGGTCGACGGCCATCTGCTCGTCGATGTCCTTGTGGCGGGGCTTGGAGAGCACGATCCGCTGGTCGGCGAGCTTGACGACGAACTTGCCGTCGTGCTCCTCGCGCACGTCGGCGATCTCCTCGAGCATGGCGATCACGTCCTTCCACTCGAGGTTGTGGCTCGTCGGGTGAGCTGCGATGTGCTCGAGGGTCGTGCGGTGGTGCTGGCTGAGGTGACCGGGCGTCGTGGCGTCGGACATCGGCGGCACGCTCCTTTCGAAGGGGTGGATGATTCGTCGTCACGCTATCAACCCGGTCAGCCGCGTGCATCCACCCCCTGTCGAGAGCTGGCCCTGTCGAGAGCTTGCCCTCGTGGGAGGTCAGCCCACCTCGCGGCGCAATGCACGCACCAGACCGCCGTTCGCCCAGGCGCGCTCGTCCTCGTCACCGCCGGGCAGCGGCACGGCGGTCATCCCCGGCCAGCCGGAGTACGGCGCGTCGGCGCCGCTGCCGGTCCGCACGTCGCCGAGCACGAGTGCGCCGCGCGCGGTCAGCGCGTTGACGAGACTGCGCACCTCGCGCTCGGTGCCCGGTGTGCAGTCGAACGGCGGATCCACGAGCACCACGTCGTCCTCCTGCACGGCCGGCAGCAGCTCGAACGGGGTCCGGCGCACGAACTCGGCATCCCGGTCGGCGAGCAGGGCGGCGAGGGCGCGGAGGTTGCCCTCGTCGACCGCCACCGTGTCGCGGGGCCGGATGGCCGAGAAGGACCGGGATGCGGGAGCGGGCCCCGCCGCCCCGCGCAGGTAGAGCAGACGGGCCGACCGCGTCTCCGGCGGAAGCGCCGCGAGCTCGTCCTCCCCGCGAGCGAGCTCGCGACCGAAGGCGGCGGCGTCGTGCTCCTCGACGAAGCGGCGCAACTCGGAGATCACCGCAGCCACGTCGTCGCGCACCGCGTTCCAGGCTGCGATCACCTCCGCGTCATCGCCGGCGAAGGTGAACCGCGCTTCGGGATGCGCCTGCAGCGCCGCGACGGCCGTCGCGCCCGAGTCCAGGTACGGCTCGAAGAACGTGCCGATCCGCTCGGGCAGCGCCCGGACGACCAGGGCCGCCCGCCTCCGCCGCCCGGCGGATTCGACGAACAGCGGCTGCACGCGGTTCGGCGTGCTCAGACCCCCGGCTCGTCGAAGTACGAGACGCCGACCTCGTTGCGGGCCCGGGCCGCCTCGGCGCGCTCGATGCGGAGGCGCTCGGCGCGCTCGGCCCGCTCACGGGCGATCTCGGGGTCGACCTCGACCCGGCGCACGGTGACGCCGCCCTTGGTCGCCGGGCTCGTGCGCTTGGCCGCGCTCCCGCCCGCCGACGACGTGCGCGGCGACGGCGACTTGCGCGGAGCGGCCGCCGTGGGCTGGCTCCCGCTGCCGGCGCACCGCAGATTGAGCTTGTCCTCGTGCTGGATCAGGGTGCCGGAGACCAGGCCGACGACCACCGTCTTCCCGCACACCGGGCATTTGGTTCCTGCACTAGCCATCGTTCTTTCTCGATCCTTCCGATCCCACATGAATTCTTCGCGCCCCGCCCGCTAAAAAATTCTCGCACGGAACCGGGAGTCCTCGACACCTGATTGACTTGGCACATGCCTCTTTCAGGAGAATACGAACCGGGAACCAGCGACTGGGCGCGCGAGCAGCTCGAGCTCTACGAAGGCTCAGGCGGCACCGAGGGCACCACCCTGCGCGGCATGCCGGTCATCATCCTCACCACCGTCGGCGCCCGGAGCGGCAAGCTCCGGAAGACGCCGCTCATGCGCGTGGAGCACGACGGGGAGTACGCGGTCGTCGCCTCCCTCGGCGGCGCACCGAAGCATCCGGTCTGGTACTACAACATCGTCAAGGAACCGCACGTCGAGCTGCAGGACCGCACCGAGAAGCACGACTACACGGCGCGCGAGGTCTTCGGCGACGAGAAGGCGGCCTGGTGGGAGCGCTCGGTCGCGGCCTACCCGCCCTACGCCGAGTACCAGGAGAAGACCGACCGGGAGATCCCGGTCTTCGTCCTCAGTCGTCGCGACGAGGACTAGCGCCCCCCGTCGCCCCGGTCTAGACCTCGCCGGTCTACGCCTCGCCGAACCCGGTCTCGACCAGGTCGGCGAGGGCGTTCACCGCGTCCGCCCCTTCCGGGTCGGCACTCGCGATCTCGACGGTCGACCCCTTGGTGAGCCCGAGCGACATGATGCCGAGCAGGCTCTTGGCGTCCTTGCCGTTGACCGTGACCTTGACCGGGAAGGTTCCGGCCAGCTTCACGAACTCCGCGGCAGGCCGCGCGTGCAACCCGTCCTTGTTCACGATCGTCACGGTGCGCGACGGGGTTCCGGATGCGGCTGGCTCGGCCTCGAAGACCGGCACCGCCGCGATGTCCCCCGCATCCGCCGCCCCGGCGCCGTCCGCCTGGGCGAGGTTGGCGGTCTCGGCCGCGGCCACCACCTCGTCGAGCGACCCGCCGGTCTCGGCGGCGACCGCCGCGGCGACACCGCCTTCGACCAGAGGGGCCGAGGCGATCCGCACCCGGGCCGCCACCTCCTCATCGAGGAAGTCGAGGGCCGTCTCGGCGGTCAGGATGGCGGATCCCAGGTCGCAGAGCACGACGACCCCCGCGCCCGAGTTGGCCTCGGTCACGGCGGCGCTCACCCGGTCGAAGCTCGTGCCGATGCCGCCCTCGTCGGTACCGCCGGCCGCGACGAGCGTGGCGGTGCCCGCCATCTGACGGGCGAGTTCGACGAGTCCTTCGGCGATCTTGGCGCTGTGCGAGACGAAGACGACGCCGACCTTGCCCAGCGCGCCGGTCACCGGTCGCCCCCACCGGAAGCAGCGCCCGCAGCGTCAGCAGCTCCCGCATCGGCGACGGCGGCGTCGGCCGCGGCCCTCAGGATGAGCGACGACGACTGCGCGCCGGGATCCCGGTGTCCGATCGCCCGCTCGCCGAGGTAGCTCGCGCGTCCCTTTCGGGCCACCAGCGGCTCGGTCGCGACCGCGCCGGCCTCGGCAGCGGAAGCCGCGGCCTCGAGGATCGCGACCTCGTCCTTCCCTGCGGCCTGAGCCGCGGCCGCGGCGTCGACCGCCGGCGTCCAGGCGTCGATCATGGTCTTGTCGCCGGGCTCCGCCTTCCCACGCAGCACGACGCCGTCGCGGGCCGCCGTGAGCAGGGCGACCAGGGCGGCGCCGTCGAGCTCCGGCTCCTTGCCGACCGCACCGGCGGCCTTGAGGTAGGCCGTGCCGAGGAGCGGGCCCGAGGCGCCGCCCACCGTCGAGATGAGGGTCGTGGCGACCAGCTTCAGTGCGTCGCCGGGAACCGCATCGGCCGGCAGCTCGTCGAGTTTCGCGAGCACCGCCGAGTAACCGCGGTCGAGGTTCTCGCCGTGATCGCCGTCGCCGATCTCGCGATCGAGCGTGACGAGCTCGACCCGGTGCTCGGCGATCACCGCCGCGCTCCTCCTGATCCAGTCCGTCGTCCAGGTGATGCCCAAGCCCATGCTGTTGCCCTTCTCGTTCTCGTCATCCACCCCGAGGCCATCGCCGCGGGGCTGTCCGTGCGCCCGGCCGGTGCCGGCTGCAGCGATGCTCCGCCGCCACCGGCTACCAGCTTTCAGCTACCGGCGGCCGCCTACCGGCCCCAGCGCAGCGCTGCGGTCTGCACCGGAGCATCCCACAGCTCGGTCAGCTCGTCGTCGAGCTGCAGCACGCTGATCGATGCGCCCTGCATCTCGAGCGAGGTCACGAAGTTGCCCACGAGCGAGCGGGTGACCTCGATGCCGCGATCGGCCAGCACCTGCGCCGCGTGCCTGAACACGATGTACAGCTCGACCTGCGGCGTCCCGCCCATCCCGTTCACGAGCAGCAGCACCTTGTCGCCCGAGGTGAACGGCAGGTCCTCGAGGATGGGGCCGAGCAGGCGGTCGACGATCGCGTCGGCCGGCTCGAGCTTGATCCGCTCGCGGCCGGGCTCGCCGTGGATGCCGATGCCGATCTCGATCTCGTCGTCGGCGAGGGTGAAGCTCGGCTCTCCCGCGTGCGGGACGACGCAGGGAGTCAGCGCGACGCCCATCGTGCGCACCCGGCTGTTGACCTTGGTCGCGACCGCGGCGACCGCCTCGAGGTCGTCGCCCCGCTCGGCCGCGGCTCCCGCGATCTTCTCGACCAGCACGGTGCCCGCGACGCCACGGCGACCGGCCGTGTACAGCGAGTCCTTGACCGCGACGTCGTCGTCGACGATCACCGTGCGCACCTCGATGTCCTCCGCCGAGGCGAGGTCGGCGGCCGTTTCGAAGTTGAGCACGTCACCGGTGTAGTTCTTGACGATGTGGAGCACGCCGGCTCCGCCGTCGACCGCCTTCGTGGCCGCCAGGATCGGGTCGGGGGTGGGCGAGGTGAAGACCGGGCCGGGCACCGCGGCGTCCAGCATCCCGAACCCGACGAAGCCGCCGTGCAGGGGCTCATGGCCGCTGCCACCGCCGCTGACGATGCCGACCTTGCCTGAGACGGGCGCATCCTTCCGCACGATGAAGATCGGATCGTGCGAGACCCGGACGATGTCGCCGTGCGCCGCCTCGAAACCGACGACGGACTGGTCGACCACGTTCTTCGGGTCGTTGATGAGCTTCTTCATTGAAAAATCCCTTCGATCGAGCGTTCGTCGCCCGCGACGGGAGCCGGAACCCGGCCATCCAGGGCAAATCTACGCTGGCGGGCAGCGCTTCCGAAAGGGCGCGCCCGGCGGCGACCTAGCGACGACTGCGCGGCGAGCGGGCGGCGACTCGGCGGTGATCGACGTATCCCTGGCAACTTCCTGGGGATACTGTGGGGCATGCCCGTTCACCACGGGGGCCGCGCTGGGCGGCCGAACAGTGCGAAGGAAGGTCATCGTGGACAATCTTGGTATCGATTTCGTCTCGGAGCTGGTGGGGACTGCTCTGCTCGTGCTCCTCGGATGCGGGGTGGTCGCGAACGTCGCGCTCGTCCGCACGAAGGGATTCAACGGCGGGTTCCTGATGGTCAACATCGGCTGGGGCCTCGCGGTCTTCGCCGGTGTGATCGTGTCGTACGCCTCGGGCGCCCACCTCAACCCGGCCGTCACGCTGGGCCTGGTCGCGAACGGAGCCCCGAGCTTCGGTTCGGCGGCCACCGCGGTCGACGTGAACTTCCTGACCGTGATCGCGTACATCGGCGCTCAGCTGATCGGCGCGATCATCGGTGCGGTGTTCGTCTGGCTGGCGTACAAGCAGCACTTCGACGAGGAGCCGGAGCCGGCGAACAAGCTGGGCGTGTTCTCGACCGGTCCCGCGATCCGCTCCTACGGCTGGAACCTGGTCACCGAGATCATCGGCACCTTCGTGCTGGTGTTCGTGGTCATCGGCTTCGGCGGCGGTCGTCAGGGCGACGGTGGCCTCGCGGCCCTCGGCGCACTGCCCGTTGCTCTCCTCGTGATCGGCATCGGCGCCTCGCTCGGTGGTCCGACCGGCTACGCGATCAACCCCGCTCGTGACCTCGGCCCGCGCATCGCGCACGCGATCCTGCCGATCAAGGGCAAGGGCACGTCCGACTGGTCGTACTCCTGGGTCCCGGTCGTCGGGCCCATCATCGGCGGCATCCTGGCCGGGTTCCTGGCCATCCCCCTCCTGCCGATCCTCACGTAGCACCCAGCGGGCCGGGCCACGATGACGTGGACCGGCCCGCTTCTTCTGACGCCGGCCGCACCGGCCGTCCACAACGACGCCGTCCACAACGAAGGAGTTCCCATGACGGACTACATCATCGCCATCGACCAGGGCACCACGAGTACCCGGGCCATCGTCTTCGACCATTCCGGGTCGATCGTCTCCACCGGTCAGCTCGAGCACGACCAGATCTTCCCGAAGGCGGGCTGGGTCGAGCACGACCCCAAGCAGATCTGGGACAACACGCGCGAGGTCATCGGCCAGGCGCTGTCCAAGGCCAACATCACGCGCCACAACGTGAAGGCCGTCGGCATCACCAACCAGCGCGAGACCGCCGTGGTCTGGGACAAGACGACGGGCGAGCCGGTCTACAACGCCATCGTCTGGCAGGACACCCGCACGCAGGAGATCGTCGACCGCCTGGGCGGCGACGAGGGCCCGGAGCGCTTCAAGAGCATCGTCGGCCTGCCGCTCGCGACCTACTTCTCGGGCACGAAGATCGTCTGGATCCTCGAGAACGTCGAAGGCGCCCGCGAGAAGGCCGAAGCCGGAGACCTGCTGTTCGGCACCACCGACTCCTGGGTCCTGTGGAACCTCACCGGCGGCGTCGACGGCGGCGTGCACATGACGGACGTCACCAACGCCTCGCGCACCCTGTTCATGGATCTCGAGACGCTCCAGTGGCGCGACGACATCCTCGCCGAGTTCGGCGTGCCGAAGTCGATGATGCCTGAGATCCGCTCGTCCTCCGAGGTCTACGGAACCGTCCACACCTCCTCGCTCCTCCGCGAGGTGCCCGTGGCCGGCATCCTGGGCGACCAGCAGGCGGCGACGTTCGGCCAGGCGGCGTTCGACGCCGGTGAGTCGAAGAACACCTACGGCACCGGAAACTTCCTGATCTTCAACACCGGCACCGAGATCGTGCACTCGAAGAACGGGCTCCTCACCACGCTCGGCTACAAGCTCGGCGACGACGTGCCGCACTACGCGCTCGAGGGTTCGATCGCGGTGACCGGTTCGCTCATCCAGTGGCTGCGCGACAACCTCGGCATCATCTCCTCGGCACCCGAGGTCGAGACGCTCGCGAAGACCGTCGACGACAACGGCGGCGCGTACTTCGTGCCCGCGTTCTCGGGCCTGTTCGCGCCCTACTGGCGATCGGATGCACGTGGCGCCCTGGTCGGCCTCACCCGTTACGTGAACAAGGGCCACATCGCCCGGGCGGCGCTGGAGGCCACGGCCTTCCAGACGAAGGAGGTGCTGGATGCGGTCAACGCCGACTCGGGCGTCGACCTCACCGAGCTCAAGGTCGACGGCGGCATGATCGCCAACAACCTGCTCATGCAGTTCCAGGCCGACATCCTCGGCGTCCCCGTCATCCGCCCCGTCGTCGCCGAGACGACCGCCCTGGGTGCCGCGTACGCGGCCGGCCTCGCGGTCGGCTACTGGGCGAACCTCGACGAGCTCCGCGCCAACTGGCAGGAAGACTCCCGCTGGGAGCCCGAGATGGACGACGCCGAGCGCCAGCGCCTCTACCGCAACTGGAAGAAGGCGGTCACGAAGACCCTCGACTGGGTCGACGCGGATACGCAGTAGGTTCTGTGCCGGCAGGTGTGGGCTGGATAACGTCCTGCTGTGCTAGCTGCCGGGATGCGCGTGCTTCGCGCGCGTATCCCGGGCTGCGCCGGTCCCTGCCCGGCGCAGCGCCACATGTTCGGCCTCGGTCGCTAGCGCGGCCAAGACCTCACCCTGGGTCATCGAGAAAGGCCCGCAGCTTTCGTTTCCGTCCCACAGGTTCTGGGTGGGATACGAAGCCGCGGGCCTTTTTCGACGACCCAGGGTGAGCGCGTCGCCGGGAGGTGCGACCGCAGGCCGCGCCTCACGACGGCACGCGAACATGTCGCCTGCGCCGCGCGGGGAGCGGCGCAGCAACAAACACAGCACCAGTCACGAGCGACTTGCGGCTACCCAATCGCTCAGCTTCCGCGCCGCCGCCCCTGTGTCGATGGCGTCGGCCGCTATGGACATCTTCTCCGTGAGGCGGGGGATGATGCCGCGGTCGACCTCGGAGGGGTCGGAGGCGAGTTCGAAGGCCACGAGTCCCGCGGCGGCGTTGAGCAGCACCATGTCACGGATCGGGCCCTTCTCCCCGGCCATCACGCGGTGCACCACATCCGCGTTGAACGCCGCGTCGCCGCCCTTCAGGTCGTCCAGCGTCGAGAGCGGGATGCCGAGGTCGCGCGGGTTCAGGTCGTGCTCCTTGACCGAACCGCGTGACACCTCCCAGATGTGGCTGTGCCCGGTCGTCGTGAGCTCGTCGAGCCCGTCGTCGCCGCGGAACACCAGCGCCGTCGCCCCGCGCGTCTGGAAGACACCCACGATCAGCGGAACCCGGTCGAGGTGCGCGACCCCGACCGCCGAGGCCTCGGCTCGGGCGGGATTGCAGAGCGGTCCGAGGAAGTTGAACACCGTGGGCACCCCGAGCTCGGCCCGCACCGCCGCCGCGTTCTTGAACCCGGGATGGAACTTCGCGGCGAACGCGAACGAGATCCCGGTCTCGAGCAGCACCTCCGCGACCCGCTCGGGCGACAGCTCCAGGTCGATCCCGAGCTCGCGGAGCACGTCCGACGACCCGGACAGCGAGCTCGCCGCCTTGTTGCCGTGTTTGAGCACCGGCACCCCAGCCGCAGCCGCCACGATCGACGCCATCGTCGACACGTTCACCGTGCCGTGGCGGTCGCCGCCGGTGCCGACGATGTCGAGGACGAACGGGTCGACCGGCAGCGGGAGGGCGTGCTCCAGGATGGCGTCGCGGAAGCCCACGATCTCCCCCACGCTCTCGCCCTTGCCTCTCAGCGCGACCAGGAAACCTGCCAGCTGAGCCTCAGTCACCTCTCCTAGCATGACCTTGTTCATGGACCACGTCGCGTCCGAGATCGACAGATCCGATCCCGTCAGAAGATGAGCGATCATTCCGGGCCAGGACTGCGTTTCTGCCATACCAGCGATCCTATGGGCCACCGCCGGGCCGGGACACGCCGATGCATCCGCTCCAGGCTGCCCAATTGCAAAACCGCGCCCGGAATTCGGACATAATGGAACAGTGACGAGCAGCTCATTGACCCATTCTCAGAGTGCCCCCATGGTCCAGCGCCCGAACATCGTGGCGGTCGGGACCATCGTGTGGCTCGGCAGCGAGGTCATGTTCTTCGCCGGCCTGTTCGCGATCTACTTCACCCTGCGGTCGACGAACCCCGCCGCATGGGCCGAGCAGGCCAACACGCTGAACGTGCCGTTCGCGCTCGTGAACACGATCATCCTGGTCATCTCGTCGTTCTGGTGCCAGTTCGCGGTGTTCGCCGCCGAGCGCGGGCAGACCAAGCGCACGGGCTGGAGCCCTTTCAAGTGGGGCATCACGGAGTGGCTCTTCCTCACCTACGCCTTCGGCGCCATCTTCGTCTCGGGCCAGGTGCTCGAGTACGCGACCCTCGTCTCCGAGGGCATCACGATCGACGGCAACGCCTACGGCTCGGCCTTCTACCTCACCACCGGCTTCCACGCACTGCACGTGACCGGCGGTCTCATCGCGATGCTCCTGATGCTGGGACGCGTCTTCGCAGTCAAGAACTTCGGTCACAAGGAGGCGACGTCGATCATCGTCGTCTCGTACTACTGGCACTTCGTCGACGTGGTCTGGATCGGCCTGTTCCTCGTCATCTACGTGCTGAAGTAGCAGGCTCAGACACAGTCGATCCTGACCGAAGCCGCCCCGAAAAGAGAGTAGAGAGAATGGCCCGCAAGAGCAGGAAAGCCAACAGACGCCACCCCCTGGCAACTGTCGTGCTGATTGCTATCGGCCTGGTCGTCACGGGAGGCGGATACGCAGCCTTCAGCAGCACGACCACCGCATCCGCCGACACCAGCGCATCGAGCCAGGAGACGATCGACGAGGGCGAGAAGCTCTTCGCCGCGAACTGCGCCACCTGCCACGGCATGAACCTCCAAGGCACCGACGACGGCCCGAGCCTGATCGGCGTCGGAGCGGCCGCGGTCAACTTCCAGGTCGGCACCGGCCGCATGCCGATGGCGATGCAGGGCCCGCAGGCCATGCAGAAGCCCGTGCAGTTCAACGACGAGCAGACCGCGGCCATGGCCGCGTACGTCGCCTCGATCTCCCCCGGCCCCGCGATCCCGGATGCGAAGTACCTGCAGGCCGACGGAGACGCGGCCAACGGTGGCGAGCTGTTCCGCATCAACTGCGCGATGTGCCACAACGTGGCCGGCGCCGGCGGTGCGCTGACCGAGGGCAAGTTCGCCCCGGAGCTCACCGGCGTGCTGTCGACCCACATCTACGAGGCCATGCTCACCGGCCCGCAGAACATGCCGGTCTTCAACGACGACAACCTCACGCCCGAAGACAAGCGCGACATCATCACCTACCTGAAGTACCTCGAGAACAACCCCTCCCCGGGCGGGTTCGAACTCGGAAACCTCGGTCCGGTGGCAGAAGGACTGTTCGTCTGGATCTTCGGTCTGGGAGCCATCATCGCCCTGATGGTCTGGCTCACGGCCAAGTCGAACTAGTCCGCGCCCGTCCGGGTGAAAACGTCACAGCACATCACAGCAAGCTCGAAAGGGAAAACCAATGGCACATGACGAGGTGAGCGGCCACGATACAGCCGCTTCCGATTCGTCGGCCGTCGAGACGACCAGAGGCACCACGGCCGGCACCACGGTCATCGCCTCCGACGTCGTGAACCCGGGTGAGCCGCCCCACCGCAAGCGCGTCACCGACGTCGATCCGAAGGCCAACAAGACGGCCCAGCGATCGGTCTACACGCTCTTCTACCTCTCGATCGCCGGCAGCGTCTTCGCCGTCGCGGCCTACATGGCCTTCCCGATCGAAGACGGCGACCCGACCGCTCTGCGCCTGAACACGCTCTTCATCGGCATCGGCATCGCACTGGCGCTGTTCGGCATCGGCCTCGCCGCCGTGCACTGGGGCAAGGCCCTGATGTACGACAAGGAGGGCATCGACGAGCGCCACCCGGTCCGCGGCACCGACGCGACCCGCGAGCGTGCCGTCGAGATCTTCGAGCAGGCCGACAAGGAGTCCGGTTTCGGCCGTCGCACCCTGATCCGTAACAGCCTGATCGGCGCGCTCGTCGCCTTCCCGCTGCCCGGCCTCGTGCTCTTCCGTGGTCTCGGACCGCAGAACGAAGACCCGGTCGAGCTCCTCAGCCACACGATGTGGCAGAAGGGGTCGCGCCTGACCCTCGACCCCACCGGCATCCCGGTGAAGGCCGCCGACATCACGATCGGCTCGGTCTTCCACATCATCCCCGAGGGCCTCAACGAGCGGGAGGACCGCCTGGAGCAGAAGGCCAAGGCGGCCGTGCTGCTCATGCGCCTGAACCCGGACGACCTGAACATCAGCCCCGGCCGTGAGGGCTGGTCGTACGACGGAATCGTCGCGTACTCGAAGATCTGCACGCACGTCGGCTGCCCGGTGGCGCTGTACGAGCAGCAGACGCACCACCTGCTGTGCCCCTGCCACCAGTCGACCTTCGACGTGGTGAACGAGTGCGAGGTCATCTTCGGCCCCGCCAAGCGCCCGCTGCCCCAGTTGCCGATCGAGGTCGACTCCGAGGGCTACCTCGTCGCGAAGAGCGACTTCAACGAGCCCGTCGGCCCTAGTTTCTGGGAGCGTCCATGACCAGCACGATCGAACGAGCGGATGCCCACGAGGCTCCGGTCTCGAAGCCGGCCAAGGGTGGCGGCTTCACGGGTGCGGCCGCCAACTACATCGACGAGCGCACGAGCATCTCGGGCGTCGTCAAGGAGTTCGGCCGCAAGATCTTCCCCGACCACTGGTCGTTCATGCTCGGCGAGGTGGCCCTCTACAGCTTCGTCGTCATCATCCTGTCGGGCACGTTCCTGACGTTCTTCTTCCAGGCCTCGATGGTCGAGACGCACTACGACGGCTCGTTCGTGCCGCTCAAGGGCGTCGAGATGTCGGCAGCCATGGAGTCGGCGCTGCACATCTCGTTCGACGTGCGTGGCGGCCTCCTGGTGCGTCAGATCCACCACTGGGCGGCGCTGCTGTTCATCGCGGCCATCGGCCTCCACATGCTGCGCGTGTTCTTCACGGGTGCGTTCCGGAAGCCGCGTGAGCTCAACTGGGTGATCGGCTTCCTGCTGTTCGTGCTGGCCATGGCCGAGGGCTTCACCGGCTACTCGCTGCCGGACGACCTGCTCTCGGGCAACGGCCTCCGGATCATCGACGGCCTGATCAAGGGTCTCCCCTTCATCGGTACCTGGACCTCGTTCCTCCTGTTCGGCGGGGAGTTCCCGGGCACCGACATCGTGGGCAGGTTCTACACGCTGCACATCCTGTTGCTGCCGGCGATCCTGGTCGCGTTCCTCGCGCTCCACCTGGTGTTCGTGGTCGTGCACAAGCACACCCAGTTCGCCGGTCCCGGCCGCACCGAGAAGAACGTCATCGGCTACCCGATCCTCCCCGTGTACGCGGCGAAGGCCGGCGGATTCTTCTTCCTGGTCTTCGGTGTCATCGCGCTGATGGCGGCGTTCTTCACGATCAACCCGATCTGGAACTACGGTCCCTACGACCCCTCCCCCGTCTCGGCGGGTACGCAGCCGGACTGGTACATCGGCTTCGCCGACGGTGCCCTGCGGCTCATCCCACCGGGATTGGAGTTCGTCTGGCTCGGGCACACCTGGTCGTTCAACATCATCATCCCGGTGATCGCCTTGGTGGGTCTCCTCGCTCTCGTGGCGATCTACCCGTTCGTCGAGAGCTGGGTGTCGGGCGACAAGCGCGAGCACCACATCCTCGACCGTCCGCGCAACGCCCCGACCCGCACCGCGATCGGTGCCGCCGGCGTCACGTTCTACGCCGGCCTCTGGGCGGCGGCGTCCTCCGACCTGATGGCGACGCACTTCCAGCTGTCGATCGAAGGCGTGATCCACGTGATCCAGGCCTGGACCGTGCTCGGCCCGTTCCTGGCCTACTTCGTCACGAAGCGCGTCTGCATCGCGCTGATGAAGAAGGACCGCGAGATCGTGCTGCACGGCTTCGAGTCCGGCCGCATCGTGCGCCTGCCCGGTGGCGAGTACATCGAGGTGCACGAGCAGGTCGACGACTACGAGCGCTGGAAGCTGGTCGACTACGAGGTGTACGAGCCGCTCATGCTGCGCCCGAACTCCAAGGGCAAGATCACGGGCGCCCAGCGCCTGCGGTCGCGGATGTCGAAATGGTTCTTCGAGGACCGCATCGCCCCCGTCCGCACCCAGGAGCTCGAGGCCAGCCACGCGCACGGCCACGACGGCACCCACGGCGAGATCGAAAAGGGCCCCGGCCTGGTCTGATCCCGCTCCCCCGCCCCACCACGAAGGCCCGGCACACTCTCTGTGTGCCGGGCCTTCGTGCGTCCCTGAGTAGAGCGCACCTGTCGATGGCCACTCTGGCGGCCGTCGGCCTCTCTCCCGCCTGCGCGTGACCGCTATCGTTCGGCGGCGCCTCGCATGCCTTGGCCGAGATTCTAAACGGATTTGTCTGCACCCGCGGGTGAGAAGATCCGCGTGCCGGTGGCACCCGAGACGTACGTCTCCAACATGGGCGGAAAATACATCGGAACGCCTACGGCACTAGCGTTCTACGGCTTCACGATGCCCCTGACCGAGACCATAGGCGGCAGGGGAATCGAAGGCCTGTACCGTCGGAAGGTCGTCAGCACCACCTCCGTCACCGAGCGGATAGGCGGGGCGGATCGGTACGAGACGTCTGTACTGACCGCCAAGCGCGTTCAGCCCGGTACCGCGACGATCGTGTACATCGCCAGCGGTGAGAACTTCGCGGACGCGTTGAGTGCCTCGGCGATCGCCGCGCAGCGGGGAGCTCCCCTGATGCTGGCCATGTCGACCTCGGTTCCGAAGGTCGTCGCGGACGCAGTCTCGGATCTCCGCGCGACTGCCGGCACCGCGACCCGGGTCGAGGGTGTCAATCGGTACGTCGGATCGGCGAAGGTGGCCGGAGCGTTCTTCCCCGCTACTCCCCCGAGCGACACCGTCTACTTCGCCACGGGCGCGACGTACCCTGATGCCCTCGCGGGCGGCGTGCTCGCCGGGCAGAAGAAGGCTCCGATCCTGCTCGTCAGCAAGTCGTGCATGATGGCCGAGGTCGCCGCCGAAGTGCGCCGGCTGAACCCGGCCAAGATCGTGCTGCTCGGCGGGCCGTCGAGCCTCGACGCGACGCTTGGCGATCTCCCCGTCTGTCCCTGAGCATCTGACAACCAGAAAGGCCCGGCACCTTGGTGCCGGGCCTTTTCGGTGGGCGCGACCGACGGAGGATCCGGCGGTTGGGCGGCTGCGACGGAGGGTGGGTCCGCCCGAGACGGGTATCTCCGTCGTCGCCACCCCGATAGACGACCCGGCTGGCCGGCAGTGCGACACGGGCGGGAGAACGACGAAGGCCCGCTCTCCGGGGAGAGCGGGCCTTCGAGGTGGTGCGGGGGGCTAGCGGGCGAAGTAGCCGCGGTAGTACTCGTAGGTCCAGCCGACGATCGCCACGAGCGTCAGGGCCGCCGCGATGAAGCTGAGCCAGATGCCGACCGCCAGGCCGAGCATCAGGAGCGCGCCGCCACCGGCGAGGATGATCGGCCACCAGCTCCACGGGCTGTAGAAGCCCATCTCCGGGTCGCCGTCGTCGATGTTGGAATCCAGGCGGTCCTCCGGCAGCTCGGCGCCCTGCGCCTTGTGCACGCGGCTCAGGTAGAACGCGAGGAACGCGGAGAGGATGGCCGCCAGACCGATCGCGATCGTTCCGACCCACTCGATCTCGCCGTTGAAGTACAGCAACGACCAGATCGTGTACGCCACGTCCGCGAGGAGCATGAACGCGAACAGGATCCAGAAGAGGTTGGTATTCGCTCTCATCGGTTACTTCACCTTGTCCTGCGAGATGTCGTACGTGGGGGCATCCGGAGCATCCTTTGCCGGTCCGACACCGACGGGGATGCCGGCCTCGGGGTGGTTCAGGTCGAAGGCCGGGGACTCCGAACGGATGCGCGGGATCGACGTGAAGTTGTGCCGCGGCGGCGGGCAGGACGTCGCCCATTCGAGCGAGCGGCCGTAGCCCCACGGGTCGTTCACGGTGACCTTCGGCGCCGTCCGGGCCGTGATGTACACGTTCAGGAAGAACGGGATCATCGAGGCGGCCAGGATGAAGGCACCGATCGTCGAGAGCTGGTTCATCCACTCGAAGCCGGGCTCGGGCTGGTAGGTCGCGTACCGACGCGGCATCCCGATCACACCCAGCCAGTGCTGGATGAGGAACGTCGTGTGGAACCCGATGAACAGCAGCCAGAAGTGCCAGTGGCCCAGGCGCTCGTTGAGCATCTTGCCCGTCCACTTCGGCCACCAGAAGTAGAAGCCGGAGAACATGGCGAACACCACGGTTCCGAACACCACGTAGTGGAAGTGGGCGACGACGAAGTACGTGTCAGAGACGTGGAAGTCGAGCGGCGGCGACGCGAGGATGACACCGGTCAGACCACCGAAGGTGAAGGTGATCAAGAAGCCGATGGCCCAGATCATGGGTGTCTCGAAGGTGACGGACCCCCGCCACATCGTGCCGACCCAGTTGAAGATCTTCACACCCGTCGGCACCGCGATCAGCATCGTCATGAGCGCGAAGAACGGCAGCAGCACCGAGCCGGTGACGTACATGTGGTGCGCCCAGACCGTGACCGACAGGGCGGCGATCGAGATCGTCGCGTAGATCAGGGTCTTGTACCCGAAGATCGGCTTGCGGCTGAAGACCGGGAAGACCTCGGAGACGATGCCGAAGAACGGCAGCGCGATGATGTAGACCTCCGGGTGCCCGAAGAACCAGAACAGGTGCTGCCAGAGGAGCACACCGCCGTTGGCCGCGTCGTAGACGTGGGCTCCGAACACCCGGTCGGCGCCGAGCGCGAACAGGGCGGCGGCCAGCACCGGGAAGGCCATCAGCACGAGGATCGACGTGACCAGGATGTTCCAGGTGAAGATCGGCATGCGGAACATGGTCATGCCCGGAGCACGCAGCGTGATGATCGTGGTGATGAAGTTCACCGCGCCGAGGATCGTGCCGAAGCCCGAGAGCCCGAGGCCGAAGACCCAGAGGTTTCCGCCGTCACCGGGTGTGAACGTCGTCGACGACAAGGGCGAGTAGGCGAACCAGCCGAACGACGCCGCACCCTGCGGGGTGAGGAAGCCGGAGACCGCGATCAGCGAGCCGAAGAGGAACAGCCAGAACGCGAAGGCGTTCAGACGCGGGAACGCCACGTCGGGTGCACCGATCTGGAGCGGCATGATCACGTTGGCGAAGCCGGCGAACAGCGGCGTCGCGAACATCAGCAGCATGATCGTGCCGTGCATCGTGAACAGCTGGTTGTACTGGTCTTTCGTCTGCAGCAGCTCGAGCCCGGGAGCGAAGAGCTGGGCGCGGATGACCAGGGCCATCACACCGCCGAGGCAGAAGAACAGGAACGACGCGATCAGGTACATGTACCCGATGGTCTTGTGGTCGGTGGAGGTGATCCACCGCACCAGGATGTTGCCCTTGCGCCCGACCGTCTTCGACGGGGTGGGCTCGGGAAGTGCCGGTGACCCGGCCGAGGTGACATCCACTGTTGCGGTCATGTCGGGTTCCTACTCTTCTTCGGCGGGCGTGCCGATGCCCGGAAGGTTCTGGTTGCGGTTGTACTCGTCGCCGAGCTGGCCTTCGTTGCCCGAATCCTTCAGCGACTGGATGTAGTCGTCGTACTCCTGCTGCGAGACGACCTTCACGTTGAAGAGCATCATCGAGTGGTACTCACCGCACAGCTCGGCGCACTTGCCGCTGTAGGTGCCCTCACGCTCGGGCGTGACGTACATGTAGTTCGTCTTGCCAGGCAGCATGTCCTTCTTGTAGAGGAAGTCGATGACCCAGAACGAGTGGATGACGTCGCGCGACTTGAGCTCGATCTCGACGGTCTTGCCGACGGGCAGGTAGAGCACCGGCAGCTCGGACTCGACGAGGTTGCCGTTCGCGTCGTCCGGGTCGTCCTGACCCTGGACACCGGCGTAGTAGACGTCTTCGTCGACGTAGTTGAAGTCCCACGCCCACTGCTTGCCGTAGACCTGGATCTTGACGTCGGGGTCGGCATAAGGGGTCTCGATGGCCTGCTGGTCCTTCGCGGTGAAGGCGAAGAAACCGAGCACCAGGATCAGCGGCACGATCGTGTAGAAGATCTCGATCGGCATGTTGTACCGCAGCTGCGCGGGGAGGCCGGTCTGGCCCTTCCGGCGGCGGTAGACGACGATCGCCCAGATCGTGAGGCCCCAGGTGATGATGCCGACGATCAGCAGCACGATCCACGACGTGACCCAGAGGCCGATGACCCGGTCGACGTTGTTCGTGGTGCCGGGCTCCGTCGGGAGCCAGCCCTGGAGCTGTGCCTGCGTACATCCGGCGAGGACGACGGACATTGCGGCCGCGATAGGGATCGCGGCCCATCGGAGACGTCGGTTAGAGCGCACCAGTGACCTTTCGGGAAGCTACACCTCAGTGTATTTGACCTCCTCCTAGCCTACTGTGTCGATTTCCCCGGCGCTGCCACAGGAGGGTCCGATAGCGGTGTGTCCGGGGCCGGATCACGGCGTGTCGGGCACGGAATTCCTCGGAGCGTCGGCGTGGCGCGGGCAGACGAAAGGGGCCGCCCCGAAGGAACGGCCCCTGAGTCGTGACGGATCACGAAGTGGTATCAGTGGAAGGAGTCTCCACAGGCGCAGCTGCCCGATGCGTTCGGGTTGTCGATCGTGAACCCCTGCTTCTGGATCGTGTCCTCGAAGTCGATGGTGGCTCCCTCGAGGTAGGGGACGCTCATCTTGTCGACGACGACCTCGACGCCGTCGAAATCGACCACGCCGTCTCCGTCGAGCATCCGCTCGTCGAAGTAGAGCTGGTAGATCAGGCCCGAGCAGCCACCGGGCTGGACGGCGACGCGCAGACGCAGGTCGTCACGGCCTTCCTGCTCGAGCAGGCTGCGCACCTTGTCGCCTGCGGCCGGCGTGATGCCGACCTTGTGCGCGGGTGCATCGACGGTCGCGGTGTCGACGCCCGCGGTCAGGATGGTGTCGGTCATGTTCACTCCATTCGCTCGAAACAGGATCGAGAAATCGTAAGGATGACGGCAGTCTAACTCCGGAAACCGGGGAGGACGCTCAAGAATTCCCGGTGCGGGAATTCAGGCGGAGGAGGAGGAGGGCCTCGGCGGTGATGGCGCGCTTGAAGACGCCGAGGTGCAGGGACTCGTTGGGGCTGTGGGCGCGGGTGTGGGGATCCTCGACACCCGTCACCAGGATCTGCGCCTCGGGGAAGACCCGCACCAGATCGGCGATGAACGGGATGGACCCGCCGATGCCGGCCTCGACCGGCTCGGCCCCCCACGCGTCGCGCATCGCATCCTTCGCCGCCGTCACGGCCCAGCCGCTGGTGTCGACGAGGAAGGGGCTGCCGGTGTCGACCTCGGTGATCTCGACGTGGGCGCCGAACGGGGTGTGGGCGCGCACGTGGGCCTCGAGCGCTTCGAAGGCCTGCTGCGAGTCCTGTCCCGGCGCGATCCGGGCGCTCACCCGCACCGCCACGCTCGGGATGAGGGTGTTCGAGGCGTTGGCCACACTCGGCGCGTCGATGCCTGTGACCGTCACGGTCGGCTTCGACCACAGCCGCGACAGGATGGAGCCTTCGCCGATCGGCTTGACGCCGTCGAGCAGGCCCGCCTCGGCGCGGAGGGTCTCCTCCGTGTATTCGGGCGCCTCGATCTCGCGGCCCGTGAGGCCGACGACCGCGACCGAGCCGTTCTCGTCGTGGAAGCTGGCGAGCAGGCGGAAGGCGGCGAGCATCGCATCCGGCACCGCTCCCCCGAACATGCCCGAGTGCGAGGCGTGCGCGAGGGTCGACACCGTGAGCTTGAAGGTCACGTTGCCGCGGAGGCTGATCGTGAGCGACGGGGTCTCGGTGTCCCAGTTGTCGGAGTCGGCCACGACGATCACGTCGGCGGCCAGGCGGTCGCGGTTGGCCTCGAGGAAGTTGGCGAACGAGCGGGAGCCGAACTCCTCCTCGCCCTCGATGAAGAGCACGAGGCCCAGGTCGAAGTCGTCGCCGGCGGTGGCGGTGAGCGCCCGGATGGCCGCGAGGTGCGACTCGACCCCGGCCTTGTCGTCGGCTGCGCCGCGCCCGTAGAGGCGGTCGCCGCGCACGGTCGGCTCGAAGGGCAGCGACTCCCAGGCCGCGTCGTCTCCGGGGGGCTGCACGTCGTGGTGCGCGTAGAGCAGCACGGTTGGCCGCCCGTTGCGAGCGGCGCGGGTGGCGAGCACGGCGGGCTGTCCGAGCTCGCCGGACGGCGTCGCAGCGCGCAGGATGTCGACCGACTCGAAGACCCCGGTCGCCCTCGCGAGGCCCGCGACGGCCTCGGCGCTGGCGGCGACGTTCGCCGGGTCGAACGCGGCCCAGGAGACCGACGGGATGCGCACGAGGTCGCTGAGCTCGGCGATGCTCGACGGCAACGCGGCCTCGACCGCGGAGACCAGCGCGCGCTCCTGGTCGGTGAGGGCGGAGGAATCGGTGCCCGAAGTCTCCGCAGCGTCGGTGGCGCCCTCGGTGTCGGCGGAATTCTGCGTTGTTCTCTGGGCGAACGAGGAGTCTGAGCTGTCGGTCATGCAGGTAATCTTAAGAGACCGACGAACGAGGACACCGTGGCGAAGAAATCCAGCAGCATCGAAGAGCCGATCCAGGCACCCGTCGAGCAGACCGTGGGCAAGGGTCGCGCGACCCCCACCCGCAAGGAGCGCGAGGCGGCGAACCTGCGCCCGCTGGTGCCAAGCGATCGCAAGGAAGCGACGAAGGATGCGCGCCGCCGCAACCAGGAGCTCCGCGACAAGGCGCGCGTCGGCATGGCCAACGGCGACGAGAAGTACCTGCCCGCTCGCGACAAGGGTGTGCAGAAGCGGTACGTGCGCGACTACGTCGACGCCCGCTTCAACGTCGGCGAGTTCCTCATCCCGGCGATGTTCATCGTCATCCTGCTGACGCTGGTGCCCGCACCCGAGGTGCAGGCCTCGGTGATGCTCGGCCTGTACGCCTTCGTCGTGATCGTCGTCGCCGACAGCCTGTGGATGGGGTTCCGCCTCACCAAGAAGATGCGCGAGAAGTTCGGCGCCGACAAGCTCGAGCGGGTTCGCTGGTACGCGACGATGCGCGCCCTGCAGTTCCGCCGGCTGCGCCTGCCGAAGCCGCAGGTCAAGCGCGGTCAGTACCCGAGCTGAGCTTTCGGTCAGTCCGCACGGACGAGCACGGTCAGTACCCGAGCCGAGCTCGGTCGCCTGAGGTTCAGGCCTCGGGCTGCCTCGTCCGGCGGAGCCGCGCGAGACCGACGTTGATGCTGCGCGCCCAGAACGGCCCCCGGTAGAGGAACGCCGTGTAGCCCTGCACGAGCGTCGCCCCCGCGGCGAGCCGCTGGTCGACGTCGTAGGCGGTGTCGACCCCGCCCACCGAGATCACGCAGAGCTCGGGCGGCACGACGGCGCGGATGAGCTTCAGCACCTCGAGCGACCGGGCCGCGAGCGGAGCGCCCGAGAGCCCTCCGGCCCCCGCCGCCTCGACCACGACCGGGTCTGTGCGCAGGCCCTCGCGCGAGATCGTGGTGTTCGTCGCGATGATGCCGTCCAGGCCCAGGTCGACGACCAGCTCGGCGATCCGGCCGACCTCCTCATCCGTGAGGTCGGGCGCGATCTTGACCAGCAGCGGGGTGCGGCCGGCCTCCGCCTTCACGGCGGTCAGGAGCGGCGCGAGCCGGTCGAGCTCCTGCAGCCCGCGGAGCCCGGGCGTGTTCGGTGAGCTGACGTTGACCACGAGGTAATCGGCCATGGGGGCGAGGGCACGGGTGCTCTGCAGGTAGTCGCCGACCGCATCCTCGACATCCACGACCCGGCTCTTGCCGATGTTGACGCCGATGACGGGCCGGGGATGCGCGGTCGAGCGCACGCGGGCCAGGCGGAGCGAGGCGGCGGCCGCCCCGGAGTTGTTGAAGCCCATGCGGTTGACGACGGCGCGATCCGGGATGAGCCGGAACAGGCGCGGACGCGGGTTGCCCGGCTGCGCGCGGGCCGTGATGGTGCCGACCTCGACGTGCCCGAAGCCGAGGGCGCCGAATCCGCGGATGCCCTTCGCGTCTTTGTCGAACCCGGCGGCCAGCCCGAACGGGGTCGGGAAGCGGAGCCCGAGCGTGTGCACCGAGAGGTCGGCGCCCGAGGCCGCCGTGAAGCGCGCGAGCAGCTTCTCGAGGCCGAGCTTCGGGATGGCGCTGATCACGCCGAACGCGAGATGGTGGGCGCGCTCGGGGTCCATCCGCGACAGGACATGGCGGAAGAGGAGCTCGTACACGGCGGCTGTCGGCTACTCGGCCGCGTCGCGGGCGGCGGCGTCGCGGGCGGCGGCGTCGCGGGAGCCGGTCTCGGCGGCCTCGTGCTCGACCCGCAGCAGCGTGATCGCGGCCTCGAAGTCGTCGAGCGAGTCGAAGCCCTGGTAGACGCTGGCGAACCGGAGGTAGGCGACCTCGTCGAGCTCACGGAGCGGCTGCAGGATGGCCAGGCCGATGTCGTTGGCCTCGATCTGGGCGGCGCCGGAGAGGCGCACCGTCTCTTCGACGCGCTGGGCGAGCACGGCGAGGTCGCTGTCGGTGACGGGCCGGCCCTGGCAGGCCTTCCGCACACCGCTGACGATCTTCTCGCGGCTGAACGGCTCGACCACGCCGGAGCGCTTGATCACGTTGAGGCTCGCGGTCTCGGTCGTGCTGAAGCGGCGACCGCAGTCGGGGCACTGGCGACGGCGGCGGATGGCCAGGCCGTCATCGGTCGTGCGGGAGTCGACGACGCGGGAGTCGGGGTAGCGGCAGTAAGGGCAGAACATGGCCCCTCAATCGTATCGGCTCTCCCGCACCCCGAGGCCCGAGGCCCGCCCCCACTGTCCGCGACCCGCCCCGACTGTCCGCGATCCGTCAGTTGTTGTCGCTATCCGGAGGTTTTAGCGACAACAAGTGACGGATCGCGGACAGTCAGGCGGGACGGGGAGGCGCGGGTCAGGGGGTGAAGCGGGCGGTGACCGCGTCGCCGTGCGCCGGGAGGTTCTCGGCCGCCGAGAGCGCCACGATCCGCGCAGCCACCGACTCGAGCGCCGCCCGGTCGTAGCGCACGATCTGCTGCGGCCGGAGGAAGGTGTACGCCCCGAGCCCGGACGAGAAGCGCGACTGCCCGCCCGTCGGCAGCACGTGGTTCGACCCGGCGAGGTAGTCGCCGAGACTCACCGGCGAGTACGCGCCGAGGAAGACCGCGCCGGCGTTGTGGATGAGGGCGAGCGTCGCATCCGGATCGGCCGTCTGCAGTTCGAGGTGCTCCGGGCCGTAGACGTTGCTCACGGCGGCGGCCTGCTCGATCGAGTCGACGAGCACGATGGCCGACTGCGGCCCGTCGAGCGCGACGGCCACGCGAGCGGCGTGGGTGGTGGTCGCGGCGACCCGGGACAGCGCATCGACGACCGCGGTCGCGAGCTCGGGCGAGTCGGTGACGAGCACGGCGGCGGCGAGCTCGTCGTGCTCGGCCTGGCTGACCAGGTCTGCGGCGACGAACTCGGGGTCGGCGGTGCGGTCGGCGATGATCAGAATCTCGGTGGGCCCGGCCTCGGAGTCGATGCCGACCACGCCGCGCACGATCCGCTTGGCCGCGGCGACGAAGACGTTGCCCGGGCCGGTGATGACCTCGACCGGGTCGAGCCCGATCTCCTCGACCCCGTAGGCGAGGGCGCCGACGGCTCCCGCTCCCCCGATCGCGTAGACCTCGTCGACGCTGAGAAGGCCGGCAGCACCCAGGATCGTCGGGTGGATCGAGCCGCCGAACTCCTTCTGGGGCGGCGAGGCGATCGCGATCGATCCGACTCCCGCCAGCTGCGCCGGGACGACGTTCATCACGACGCTCGACGGGTAGACCGCCTTGCCGCCGGGCACGTAGAGCCCGACCCGCTCGACCGGGTGCCAGCGCTGCTCGACGACGGCACCGTCGTCGAGGGTGGTGATGCGTGCATCCGGGATCTGGGCCGCCGTCGCGAGACGCACCCGCGCGATGGCCTCCTCGAGCGCATCGCGCACGGCCGGGTCGAGCCCGGCTACGGCGGCGTCGATCTGGGCCTGGGGCACGCGGATGTGCTCGGGCTCCACCCCGTCGAAGCGCGAGGCCTGGTCGCGGAGGGCGACCACGCCGTCTTCGCGGACCGCTTCGACCAGCGCGAGGGCAGCCTCGGAGGCCACCGTCACGTCGGTGTCGGCGCGGGGCACGAGGCTGACGAGTTCGGCTCGGGAAGGGGTCTGGCCGCGGAGGTCGATGGTCTTGATCATGGCTCTCCCAGCCTAGCGAGTGAGGCGGTGGCCGCCCGGCGTCCCGTCGGCCGCGAGGGCGGGGTGGCCGCCCGGCGCCAGCCCGGCCTCCGCGGACAACTCGCCGACGGCGCGGTGCGCCCGGTCGGGCCCGGGCTCGGCCGCGAGCCCCTCGGCGATCGCGGCGAGCCCCGCCCGTCCGGCGAAGGCCGGGTCGAGGAGCCGCCGCAGCGCCTCCTCCGCCGCATCCGCCGTCAGCGCATTGGGGTCGAGGGCGAGGCCGAGACCGGCACGCTCGAGCGCTGCGGCCCCGGCGAACTGGTCGGTCGAGAACGGGAGCACGAGGGTGGGCACGCCGAAGGTCACGGCCTCGGTGACGCTGTTGTTGCCGCCGTGGGTGACCGCGGCAGCGGCCCCGGCGAGCAGCGTCACCTGCGGGAGGTACTCCCGCACAAGCCAGCTCTCCGGCAGCTCACCGAGGAGCGTCGGGTCGCCGGATCCGGTCGCGATCGCCGCGCGCACCCCGAGGTCGCCGAGCCGCCGGAGCGCCTCGGCCACGACCGCGAGCACGTCGTCGCGCACCGAGAGGAAGCTGCCGAAGCTCACGTACACGAAGGGCGTGTCGGATGACGCGAGCCACCGCCCCACCTCAGGGTCCCCTGAGTCGTCCCGGGGCATCGAACCGAGGTGCCGATGCGGAGGCATCGACGAGTCGCGGGCCGGGTCGGCGAGCTCGGCCGGATAGTTGAACAGCAGCAGGTCGCCGGTCTCCGAGAACGCCGAGGCCGACGGTTCCGCCGTGGGATCGAGCACCGCGAGGGCACCGTTCCACTCGGCCGTGAACGAGACGCTGACCCGCTCGCAGAGGTCGCGCAGCGCGGCGAGCTCGGCGGCATCCGGTTCGAATGCGGCGGGCCAGGTGGCGGGGAAACCGTAGAGCTCGTTGCCGACGGGCAGCGCCGAAGGATGCCCGAGCACCACGTCGGCGTACGGGATGCGGGCGGCCGTGAGTCCGAGACGCGCGCTGAAGGCGAGATGGTCGACCAGGATCGTGTCGGGCCGCACCTCCTCGACCACCGCGACGGTGGCGCGGGCCTTCTCGACCGGCTGCCACATCAGGTCGGTCAAGCGCTCCTCGGCCTGGTAGCGGAGGGTCGGCACCATCCCGAGCCGGGTGGCGTCGAAGAAGCCGCGGAGCGAGGTGTCCTCCTCCTGCGGCTGCTCGTCGGCCCGGATGACCCCCGGGTTGGACCCGCGGCCGAGCTGCAGCGGTACGCGCTCGAACCCGAAGCGACGCACGATCGAGTCGGTCGCCTCGCCGGTCGCGACGACCACGCGTTCGCCGCGCTCGCGCCAGGCGCTCGCGATGGTGACCAGGGGCAGGAGGTGGGAGGCGTAGTCGGGGCTGATGACGAGGACGGTCACGACTGCGGCACCGGCCAGGCGAGGTCGCTGTTCTCGCGCCGCACCCGCTCGTAGACCCCGCCGAGGGCGGTGGCCATGGCCTGGATCGTGAAGCTCGACTCGACCACCGCACGCGAGCGCGCGGCTCGGTCGGTCGTCGTCTCGGCGGCCGCGGCGACCAGGGCCCGGTCGATCGCTCCGGTGAGCGCGGCCGGGTCCCAGGTGCGGGTGAGGAAGCCGGTCACGCCGTCCTCGACGTAGGTGGCCGGGCCGCCGCCGTCGGGCGCGACGACCAGGAGCCCCGTGGCCATCGCCTCGAGCAGCGCGATGCCGAACTCCTCCTTCAGGCTTCCGCAGACGTAGACGCCCTGGGCGGCGCTCAGGCCGGGCAGGCCGGTGCGTGCGGCCGCCATCCAGCGCGCGACGGTGTCGTTCGGGCGGTGACCGGGGAGCAGGAGGCCGCGCTCGGCACGCTCGGCGACCGGGATTACCGCCGCGATCGCGTCGAGCTGTTCGCGCTCGGCGGCCGAGGGGTCGGTGAGGTTGCCACCGACCAGGAGCAGGTTGGCGCGGGATGCGGCGGCGCTGCCCTGCCAGGCCGCGACGATCGCCGCCATCCCCTTCACCTGGTGGAAGCGGCCCACGCTGACCAGGAGCGGCAGCCCCCGGCGGTCGGCGGGAAGGGTCTCGACCAGCGCGCGCAGCTCGGCCAGTTCGGGGCCCGCCTCGCCACCCGCGGCGTGCGCCCGGGCCTCCTCGACCGCGAGGTCGACGACGCGCAGGTCGATGCCCTCGGGCACGATCGTGTGGCGCTCGGGATGCGAGTCGATGTCGATGCCGACGAGCGTGCTCATGTCGCGGCGGAGCTCGGGGCGCGGGAACAGCACGGTGTGGTTCGCGTTCGAGGCGAGCCGCTGCACCAGCCGGGCGCGGAACCAGAAGTGCTCGCGCTCGTCGGCCGCGCCGAAGTTCGAGCGGGTCAGCGAGCCGGCGGAATCCATCGACTGGATGACCGCGTGCGGGTCGGGCGCGACCGTGAAGACGACCGGGATGTCGAGCTCGCGGGCGACGTCGGAGGCGGCGAGGCTGCCGACCTCGGCCATCCGCAGGTGCAGCACGTCGACCTGGCCGGCGGCGCGCAGGATGCGGCGGATGCCGCGACGGGCGGCCACCCGCTGCGGCCACGCGGTGGCGGAGCTCGCCGTCGGGGTGAGCAGCGGGATGCGGCCGTAGAGGTGGCCCGTCTCGTGGGCGGCGATGTCGGCGACGCTCGAGATGGCCTCGGGAACCGTGCCGCGAGACATCGTGAGGACGCGGGCGACGGCGGGGGCGTCACGATCCGGGTCGGCCCCGACGGGGGCTTCGACCGGTCCGGCGACGTGGGCACCGGGGCGCCCGCCGACGAGCGCGTCACCGAGGCGGACGAGCAGCGTCGCCACTCCCCCGTTGTCGCCGCTGCCGGCCGCGCTGAGCGCGGCATCCACGTCGGCGTGCAGGAAGAGTTGAGCGACGGTGAGCGGCCCGCCGGTGCTCCGGGTGCGGATGACGCCCCCGGCCAGGTCGATCAGGCCGAGGCGTGCGACGTCGGCGAGCGGGCCGTCCTCTCCTCGGGCGAGGTCGTCGAGGAGCTCTGCAGCCCGGCTCTCACCCCGGTGCTGACCGAGACCGGCGATCGCGGCGGTGCGGACGAGCGGGTGCTCGCCGGCATCTGCGGCGGCCTGGATCAGGCGCCGCGCGGGGCCTTCGCCGCGGATGAGGCCCAGGGTCTCGACCAAGCGGTACCGGGCGTTCGGCTCGTGGATGCCCAGGAGGGCGCCCTCCAGGCCGACGGCGACGTGGTCGGGGGCGGTCTGCGCCCACTGCTCGAGCGAGCGCTGGGCGATCATCCCGCCGAAGCCGCCTTCGACGACCATGCCGATCAGGCGGCCGACGCCGTCGAGGTACGGGATGCGCGCCCCCAGCACCCAGGCCGCGTGCTCCCGCAGGAACCCGCGGTCCTCGGACAGCAGGCCGGTGAGGACGCGGTTGGCCTCGTCGTCGACGATCTGACCGAAGGCGTGGGCGGCCGCGATGGCGGCGATGTCGTCCTCGCTGTCGAGGGCGCCGGTGAGGATGCGGAGCGTGCGGAGCCCCGGCTCGCGGCTGGCCTCGAAGGCGAGGTCGTCGGCGCGGCGCATGGCCTCGACGATCCGATCGGCCTCGAGCACGCCGTCGAGTGATGTCTGAATGCCCACTGCTCGCCCTACTGCTGGAGTCGTCTCGCGGCCGGCAGTCGGACGCGCTGTTCAACGATAACCCTAGATTGTCTAGCGATAAAGTTGCCTAACGGCTGCCGAATCTCCGGCGAAACCTCAGCCGGCGGCCCCGGGGCGGTCGAGCCACTCGACCAGGAGGGTCTGTTCCGAGGAGCTGAGGAACGGCAGTCCGGACGCGTGCGCGCGGAGCGCCACGACCGCCGCGGTGCGGGATTCGGCGTCTGGATCGGACTGCACGTCGCTCCCCCGTTCGCCCACGCCTGACTGCGCCTCGCCGGCCCGCCCCTCGTCTGCCTGCCCGTCGCCTGCGCTCCCCTCGACGAGGATGCGTCCCAGCACCGCCTCGAGCATGTCCTCGAAGACCCCAGGGCTCCGGAGTTCGGCGGGCAGCGCGAGCGAGGACTGCACCGCACCGAGGCCGGCGGCGTGCATGATCGCGACCGCTCGCGCCTCGGAGACCCGCAGGAGTCCGGCCCGCGCGACCCGGTTCATCCGACTCGCCAGCACCCGGAGACCCGCGGCCGACGCCTCGGACCGCGCGGAACGATCGGGATCGCTCAGCAGCCGGAACAGGGCGGGGTTCGCGAGACCGAAGTCGATCTGGTCACGCCACCCCCGCCGCAGATCCTCGACGGGATCGGCTCCTGCGGCGGAGGCCTCGCGCACGGTGTCGCGTTTCGCGGCGACATGGGTGGCCATCGCGTCCTCGGCCACCGCTTCGAGCAGACCGTCCTTGTCTCCGAACAGCCGGTAGATGGTCGGCGCCTGCACGCCGGCCCGGGCGGCGACGGCCCGGGTGGTGACGGCGGCCGCTCCCCCGTCGCCGATCAGCACGGCGGCGGCTCGGATGATCCTGGTGCGGGAATCCGCGATCGTCCGGTCGTCGTCGGTCGGATCTGCACTCATGTTTCCGATGGTAACGCATGAGCGCTAGCGCTGTAATATCGGTGCTACTGTTGCGCTGATTCCACCGCTAACGAATTGGAGCGATCATGATCGTCATCACCGGCGCCACGGGGGCCCTCAACGGAAGCACCCTCAAACACCTGCTCGAGACCATGCCCGCCGGAGGGATCGCCGCCGTCGTGCGCGACCCGTCGAAGGCCGGCGCGCTGGCCTCGCGAGGGGTCGAGATCCGCCAGGGCGACTATGCCCGGCCCGAGACTCTTGTCCCCGCTTTCTCCGGCGCCGACCAGCTGCTGCTCGTCTCGTCGAACGACCAGGGCGCGGATGCCGTCGCCCTGCACCGCAACGCGGTCGAGGCCGCTGTCGAGGCGGGCGTCGGCCGCATCCTATACACGAGCCATCAGGGAACCGCGGCCGACAGCCCCTTCGCGCCGGCGCGCGACCACGCGGCGACCGAGGAGCTGCTGGCCGCCTCGGGGCTGCCGTGGACCTCGCTGCGCAACGGCTTCTACGCCCACACCCTCGGCTGGGCCACGGCCGGCTGGCGCGAGACCGGTGTGATCGCCGTGCCCGCCGACGGGCCGATCTCGTGGACCGCGCGGGAGGATGCGGCCGAAGCGGCCGCCGCCGTGATCCTGAGCGACGGCAAGTACGAGGGGCTCGTCACCCTCACGGCGCCGGATGCCCCGGACTTCACCCGGATCGCCGAGATCGCGAGCGAGCTGGCCGGCCGCCCGGTGGAGCGAGTCGTCCTCGACCCCGAGGAGTGGGTCGCGCGCCAGGTCGCGGTCGGCGCGCCCGAAGCCGGGGCACGGTTCCTGCTCGGGATGTACCTGGCCGCGGCGGAGGGCTACTTCTCCGGCACGGATCCGCTTCTGGGCACCCTGCTCGGGCGCGAACCGGCCTCGGCGCGTGACGCACTCATCCAGGCCGACGAGCGATGAGGTGCTGGCTCACACCAGGCAGTTCGGCCCGAGCAGCGACTTGAGCTCGCCGTACAGGTCGGCCGTCACGTTCACGCCGTAGGGCACCTCGAACACCCGCACGTTGTCGCTCTTGACCAGCCGCAGCCTCACCTCGGTATCGCCGGAGTGCCGGATCAGCACGTCGTTCAGCGCCTGCACCGTGTCGGTGGTCGCCTTGTACTCGGCCAACGAGATCTGCAGCGGGCCCGAGGTGCCGACCTGCCCGAGATCGGGCTGGAACAGGCTGAACGCGTGCAGGTTCATCCCGTCGTCCCGCAGCGAGACCCGTCCGCGCACGACGACGATGGTGTCGTTCGTGAGCGCCGGCCCGAACTCCTGGTACGTCTTGCCCATGAACATCGCGGTGATCTCGCCGCCGAAGTCCTCGACCGTGATCATGCCGTACTGGTTGCCCGAGTTCTTCGCGGTGCGGTGCTGCACGCTCGTGATCAGGCCCGCGACCGTGACCTGGTCGCCGTCCTGCGTCTGCTCGCTCTCGAGCAGGTCGAGGATGCTCGTGGAAGCGACCTTGGCGAGCGGGATCTCGAGACCTGCGAGCGGGTGGTCCGAGACGTAGAGCCCGAGCATGTCGCGCTCGAACGCGAGCTTGTCGCGCTTGGCCCACTCGGGGCGCACCGGGATGTCGTGCACCTCCTCCGGCGCATCCCAGAGCGAGTCGAAGTCGAAGCCGACCTGGCCGTTCGCCTCGTTGCGCTTCTGCGAGACGGCGTTGTCGATCATCCCCTCGTGCACCTCGATCAGGGCGCGGCGGGTGGAGCCGAGCGAGTCGAAGGCGCCGGCCTTGATCAGCGACTCGATCGTGCGCTTGTTGGTCGCACCGAGCGGGATCTTCTTCAGGAAGTCGCCGAAGGAGGTGAACGCCCCCTTCTCCTCGCGAGCGCCCTTGATCAGCTCGACCACGTTCATCCCGACGTTGCGGACCGCACCCATGCCGAAGCGGATGTCGGTACCGACGGCGGTGAAGAAACCGATCGACTCGTTGACGTCCGGCGGCAGCACCTTGATGCCCATGCGGCGGCACTCGCTGAGGTACATCGCCATCTTGTCCTTGGAGTCGCCGACGCTCGTGAGGAGCGCGGCCATGTACTCGGCCGGGTAGTGCGTCTTCAGGTACGCGGTCCAGTACGAGACCACCCCGTAGGCGGCCGAGTGCGCCTTGTTGAAGGCGTAGTCGGAGAACGGCAGCAGGATGTCCCAGAGCGTCTTGACCGCGGCCTCGGAGTAGCCGTTGTCGTGCATGCCCTTCGAGAAGCCCTCGTACTGCTTGTCGAGCTCGGACTTCTTCTTCTTGCCCATCGCGCGCCGCAGCAGGTCGGCCTGCGCGAGCGTGAAGCCCGCGAGCTTCTGCGCGATCGACATGACCTGCTCCTGGTAGACGATCAGGCCGTAGGTGCCGCCCAGAACCTCCCGGAGCGCCTCTTCGAGCTCGGGATGGATCGGCGTGATCGGCTGGATGCCGTTCTTGCGCAAGGCGTAGTTCGTGTGCGAGTCGGCACCCATCGGGCCCGGCCGGTAGAGCGCCAGGACGGCCGAGATGTCCTCGAAGTTGTCGGGCTTCATCAGGCGGAGGAGCCCGCGCATCGGGCCGCCGTCGAGCTGGAACACGCCCAGGGTGTCGCCGCGGGCGAGCAGCTCGTAACTCGGCACGTCGTCGAGGGTGAGGTCTTCGAGCACGAGGTCTTCGCCGCGGTTGGCCCGGATGTTGTCGAGCGCGTCGTCGATGATCGTCAGGTTGCGAAGACCCAGGAAGTCCATCTTGATCAACCCGAGCGACTCGGCCGCCGGGTAGTCGAACTGGGTGACGATCTGGCCGTCCTGCTCCCGCTTCATGATCGGGATGATGTCGATCAGCGGATCGCTGGACATGATCACGCCCGCCGCGTGCACGCCCCACTGCCGCTTCAGGTTCTCGATGCCGAGCGCGGTGTCGAAGACCGTGCGCGCCTCGGGGTCGGTCTCGATGACCGTGCGGATGTCGACGGCCTCCTTGTACCGCGGGTGCGCCTTGTCGAAGATGCCCGAGAGGGGGATGTCTTTTCCCATGATGGGCGGCGGCATCGCCTTCGTGAGCTTCTCGCCCATGCTGAACGGGAAGCCGAGCACGCGCCCGGAGTCTTTCAGCGCCTGCTTCGCCTTGATCGTGCCGTAGGTCACGATCTGCGCGACGCGCTCGCTGCCGTACTTCTCGGTCACGTACTTGATGACCTCGCCACGGCGCCGGTCGTCGAAGTCGACGTCGAAGTCGGGCATGCTGACTCGGTCGGGGTTGAGGAACCGCTCGAAGATCAGGCCGTGCACGAGCGGGTCGAGGTCGGTGATCTTCATCGCGTAGGCGGCCATGGAACCGGCGCCCGAACCACGGCCGGGGCCGACGCGGATGCCGTTGCGCTTGGACCAGTTGATGAAGTCGGCGACGACGAGGAAGTAGCCGGGGAAGCCCATCCCCTTGATCACGCCGACCTCGTAGTCGGCGCGCTCGCGCACCTCGCGGGTGACGCCGTCGGGGTAGCGCTCCTTGAGCCCGGCCTCGACCTCCTTCTCGAACCAGGTCGCCTCGGTCTCGCCCTCGGGCACCGGATAGCGCGGCATGTAGTTGGCGCTCGTGTCGAACGCGACCTCGCAGCGCTCGGCGATCAGCAGCGTGTTGTCGCAGGCCTCCGGGTAGTCGCGGAAGATCTGGCGCATCTCGGCCGCCGACTTGAGGTAGAACTCGTCGGCGTCGAACTTGAAGCGGTTCGGGTCGCTGAGGGTGGAGCCGGACTGCACGCAGAGCAGAGCGGCGTGGCTCGTGGCGTCGTGGGCGTGCGTGTAGTGCAGGTCGTTCGTCGCGACCAGCGGCAGGTCGAGCTGCTTGGCGAGCCGGAGCAGGTCGGTCATGATCCGGCGCTCGATGTCGAGACCGTGATCCATGATCTCGCAGAAGAAGTTCTCTTTGCCGAAGATGTCGCGGAAGTCGGAGGCGGCCTTGACGGCCTCGTCGTACTGGCCGAGCCGGAGACGGGTCTGCACCTCGCCACTCGGGCATCCGGTGGTCGCGATCAGGCCTTTGCCGTACTCGCTCAGCAGCTCGCGGTCCATCCGGGGCTTGAAGTAGTAGCCCTCGATGCTCGCCTTGCTGGAGAGGCGGAAGAGGTTGTGCATCCCCTCGGTGCTCTGCGAGAGCAGGGTCATGTGCGTGTACGCGCCGGCGCCGCTGACGTCGTCGCCGCCGCCGTTGCCCCAGCGCACCCGCGTCTTGTCCGAGCGGTGGGTGCCGGGGGTGAGGTAGGCCTCGGTGCCGATGATCGGCTTGATGCCCGCCTCGGTGGCCGTCTTCCAGAAGTCGAAGGCACCGAAGACGTTGCCGTGGTCGGTGACCGCGACGGCGGGCATGCCCTGTTCTTTCGCGGCCTCGATCAGGGGTTTCACCCGCGCGGCGCCGTCCAGCATCGAGTACTCGCTGTGGACGTGCAGGTGCACGAAGGAATCGTTCGAGGGCACTGAGTCTCCGGCGTGGTCGGCGTGGGTTCCAAGTCTAAACGCCGACCCGGGGAGGTCAGGCGACCACGCCGCCCATCGCGCCGATGACCCTCAGCTGCTGCTCGCGCGCGACGCCCTGGGCGTGGAACTTTCCATCGGGCGTGAAGTACGCGACGAGCCCGTCGGGGTTCGGATGACCCCAGGCGCGGAGGTGCTTCTCGAGGTCTTTGACGTAGTAGCGCGCCTCACCGTCGATCGTCTTCTTCTCGGTGTGCTCCGAGGCCTCGAGCTGCTCGGGGGTGAAATGGGATGTGTTCTCCGGCTCCATGGCAGAAGCGTATCCGGGGCGGGGCGGTCAGCTCCAGAGGGTGGGCGTGCCGGATGCGGCGACGCGCGCGGTCAGCTCCAGGGGCTGTCGTCGCGCCACGGGGCGAGGTCGACCTCGTTGCCCTCGGGGTCGGCCAGGGTCCACCACTCCGGCGCGTCGGCGTCGTTCGCGATGCGGCCGCCGGCGGCCAGAGCGGCGGCCAGCCGGGACTCCACCTGGTCGCGGGGCAGGTAGACGTCGAGGTGGATGGTGTTGCGCTCGGCTCTCGGCGCGTCGATCTGCTGGATCCACACGTTCGGGCCGAGCCGGCGCGGGTCGGTGAGATCGGCATCCTCGACCGGGGTGTAGCCGAGAACGGCCTCCCAGAACCGGCGGACGGCCGGCACGTCGACCGCGTCGATCGCGATCTGCAGGCTCTGCACGGCCGAGGGGTCGGCGCGCAGGCCGAGCTCGCGCGCGGCCCCGGATATCTGCCGGGCCAGGTCGAGGTCGCGCCGGCTGATGTCGCCGGTGTCGTGGCTGATCAGGCGCACCGCGACGCCTCCGTAGCGGAGGTCGATTTCCGGATGATGCCCGGCGGTCTCGGCGAGAGTCGCGACGGCAGCCACGAACGCGGCGCCCCGCGCGAACGACCCCGGCCCGGCGGATACGGTGTCGAAGAAGGCGCGGGCGCCGTCGCCGACCACCCGCCAGTCGGCCGTGCCCTCGGCGGCCCGGAAGTCGCGGGGCGAGATCGCGTCGTCGCTCATGCCTTACGTTGTACGCCCTGCGGGCGGCGCTGTCGAGGCCTCCCCTTCCCGCCGCGCTGCCGAGGCCTCCCCCGCACGCCAGGCGCGGAGGGTGTGCCGGTAGCCGACCAGTTCGTGGCCCACGACCTCGATCACGGCGCCCAGCGCGACGAGTCCGACGATCACGCTGAGGGAGGTAAGCGAACCGCGCTGCTCGATGTCGAACGGAGCATCCCGGCCTGTGATCGCTCCCATGACGACGGCGGCGGCCAGAGGGGCGAGCGTCAGCAGCACGAGCGGCAGGTGGCTGAGGTCGTAGGAGCGCATCAGCACGCTCCAGATCAGGAAGATGAGCACGACCGTCAGCGCGAGCGGGATGGCGAGCGCGAGCGCGATCCCGTAGAGCGACACCTCGCCCCGCTCGACGGCGATCGTGGTGAGGTGCAGGCCCGCGCCGATCGCCGCGATCGACCCGAAGAGGGCGAGGTGGGCGTACCGCCAGGCGAAGGTGCGCTCGGGCCGCAGCTCGAGCACGAGGCGGGAGGGGACGAGGAAGTAGGTCCACCACACCGCCGCCGCGATCACGAGCCCGGACGCGGCGATCAGCACGGCCTCCCCCGTCCAGCCCTGTTCCTGGGTGAGGGCGCCGACCGCCGCCGTCGTCCCGGCGATCACCTCGCCGACGGTGATCAGGGTCAGCAGCGCGAAGCGCTCGGCGATGTGCCCGGCGTTCCACGGCGAGTAGCCGTATCGCCTGGTGGCGACCACCGGGGCGACCATCTCGAACAGTGCCACCACGACCAGCGCGATCACGGTCGCGGGGGCCGGGAGCGGGAGCACGGCCGTCAGCAGCCAGGCCACCTGCGCCACCGAGATGATGATCACGTAGGAGTAGGCGTTCCTCCGGTGGTCCGGGTCGCGGATGGCCGCCCGCAGCCAGAGCAGGATCTGCGGCACCCGCATGATGATGTACCCGATCACCATCAGGAGGTTGTTCGGACTCTCACCGTGCGCGGCCGCCTCGAACGAGACCGGCAGGCCGTAGGTGAGCACGATCACGCCGATCATCTGCACGATCGTGGCGAGACGCACGAGCACGTCGTCGTTGCTGTAGGCCGACGAGAACCAGGTGAAGTTGAGCCAGGCCCAGCTGACCGCCCAGATCGCGAAGGCGTAGGCGCCGATCGAGGGCCAGATCGTGCCCTCGCCGAGGTGCTCGGCGAGCAGATCGGCCGCCGCTGCGAAGGCGACGACGTAGGTGAGGTCGTAGAGGAGCTCGAGCGGGGTGGTGGTTCGCCCGCGCTCGCGAGGGTCACGGCCCGTCATGGGCCGCAGGCGGTGGTGCAGTTCGTGCTTGAGCTGGGTCTCGAAGTCGATCGTGCCGGTCATGTTCCCTCCCGGCTGCATTGTGACGCACCGGGAGCCGCGTGACCAGAGGCGGTTCGCGGTCGCGACGACCGCATCCGGGTGCCGGTGTCGTGGGGTGTGCCTACTCTGGCCCCATGAGTTCGACATCGCGCACCCGCTGGCTGTTCGCCGGACAGCTGGGGCCCGTGTTCGACGACGGCGGCCCGATCATGATCGTCGAGGCCCGGTCGGTGTTCGGGCGGCGGCCGATGCACCGGGCGAAGGCGCACCTCATCCTCTCGGCGCTCCGCCATCGCGCGGCCGAGCTCGGCGATCGGGTCGAGTACCACCGGGTCGAGCGGTATTCCGAGGTCGTGACCGGTCGGGACGACCTCGAGGTGATCGACCCGACGTCCTGGTCGGCGAGGCGCTTCGTGCGCCGGCACGGGATGGCGGTGCTGCCGAGCCGTGGGTTCGTGACGTCCGAGCCGGAGTTCGCCGAGTGGGCCGCGGGCCGGCAGGGTTCGCGCCTGCTGCTGGACGACTTCTACCGCACGGTGAGGCGGCGCACCGGGCTGCTCATGCGCGGCGACCAGCCCGAGGGCGGGCGCTGGAACTACGACCACGACAACCGGCAGCCACCCCCGAAGAATGCGGCCAGGCTGGGCCTGCCCGACCCATGGTGGCCCGAGGAGGACGAGATCGACGCAGAGGTGCGCGACGACCTCGACCGCTGGCAGCGCGAGGGCGCCGTCGAGCTCGTCGGCGACGACGGGCCGCGCCGGTTCGCCGCCACCCACGACGAGGCGACCCGCGCGCTCGAGGACTTCATCGGCTCGCGCCTCAACGACTTCGGCCCGTTCGAGGATGCGATGCTGGGCGGTGACTGGACGATGGCGCACTCCTTGCTCAGCGCCCCGCTCAACCTCGGGCTGCTGGATCCGCTCGAGGTCGCCGAGCGCGTCGTCGCGGAGTACCACGCCGGCCGCGCGCCGCTCGCGGGCGTCGAGGGCTTCGTGCGTCAGCTCGTCGGCTGGCGCGACTACGTCTGGCACCTCTACTGGCACCTCGGCGAGACCTACCCGGCGCGCAGCGACTACCTGGGCGCGCACGAACCGCTGCCGGAGGCGTTCCGCACCCTCGATCCCTCAATGATCGAAGCCACCTGCCTCCGCGAGACGGTCGACGGGATGCGCCGGCACGGCTGGGCCCACCACATCCAGCGGCTGATGGTGCTCGGCAACTGGGCGCTCCAGCACGGCTACGACCCGGTGGCGCTCAACGACTGGTTCGTCGACATGTTCGTCGACGGCACCCCGTGGGTGATGCCGGCGAACGTGATCGGCATGTCCCAGCACGCCGACGGCGGCATCGTGGCCACGAAGCCCTACGCCTCCGGTGGCGCTTACATCAACCGGATGTCGGACTACTGCGGGGCGTGCGTCTTCGACCCGAAGGTGCGGCTCGGCGAGAACGCGTGCCCGTTCACCGCGGGGTACTGGGCCTTCCTCGACCGGGTCGAGCCGCGCATCCGGGGCAACCAGCGGATGGCGCAGCCCCTGGCAGGGCTGCGGGGTCTCGCCGACCGGAAAGCCGTGGTCGACCAGGAGCGGCACCGCGAGCGGTGGTGACGAGCGGCCGACGGGTGACCGTCGGCATCCATTCGGCGAGGCATCCGCTTCAGGACACGTCCGCTAGAGGACGGCCGGCGCCCTTCCGCAGGGCCGTGCCGGTTTGCGAAGCTGGGCACGCGCAGACGTCCGTGCCGCGTTCCTCCGGGGAGGCTTCAGCGGCCGGCGGCGATCGCCCGACCGAGCGCGTCGCCTGAGGCCCAGGCGGTCGCGACCGAGGAGCGGCCGCCCCACGAGTCTCCGCACACCCCCACGGCTCCGCACAGCGCGAAGGGCTCAGGATGCGTCGGGGTGGCGCGGGCGTGGGTCCACCGGTGGGGGTGGGTCCAGACGGGGCGGCTGCCGGCGGGCAGGGCGAGCACGCGGTCGAGCTCGGCGACGACCTCGTCGACGGCGGTCGCGGGGTCGTCGAGGTGCGCCCGGGCGAACTCCGGCGTCGTGTGGGCGACGAGCACGGGAGCCCCGTCGCCCCGGCGGTCGCCGTCGTCGGCGACGAAGGAGAGGATGGCCGAGCCGTCGACGAAGGCGCCGTGCAGGGCGGCCGGCCAGAGCCGCTCGGCGTAGCCGGCCGCGACCGCGATCGTCGGCTGCCAGGCGCCCGGGTCGAGCCGGCCGGCGAGCTCCGAGCCGGGCTCGAGGAGACGGGCGGCCTGGGGTTCGGGCATGGCGAGCACGACGGCGCGGTAGCGGGTGCCGTAGGCCGTGCCGTCGGGGGTGACGGCCTCGACGGCGTGCTCGGTGAGGAGCTCGGCGGGGGCTGGCGCGGAGGTCTTCGGCGCGCTCGTGGGAGGGCCCGCGGCCTCCTCGAGCCGGGAGGCTAGGTCGAGCACGAGTGACCGGAGGCCGCCGGGGGCGGCGTAGCGGACGGGGCCGGTCGTGGTGGGGAATACGGCTCGGGATGTCGCGTCAAGCTCGTCCCCTGCCGGATCGGCTGCCGCATCGACCGCATCTGCCTCTGCATCCGCGGCCGCGTCCGGCGCCGAAGCGTCGATCACGGCGAAGGTGTCGGTCCACGGCCGGGCGAGTCCCCGCTGCACCCAGTCCTCGACCACATCGCCGAACGCCGAGCCCTCGCCGGAGCCCGCATCCTCCGGCACCGTGAAGTACGAGGCGCCGAGGTCGACGATCCGGCCGTGCAGCGTGCGCCCCGACATCCGCCCTCCGGGTCGGCGCCCGCGGTCGACGACCCTCACCGGGATCCCCGCATCCTGAAGCGCCCGCGCGCAGGCGAGCCCCGCGATCCCGGCGCCCACGACGAGCACCCCGTCCTGTTCGGCGGGCCCGGAGGCCGAAGTACCCATGGGCTCATCCTGCCCCGTTCCCACCGCGGCGGCGCACCGGCAGGCGCTGGCAGGCCGGTCTCCCCGTTTAGGCTCGATCCATGGATAACCGAGGAATGCACCTGGACGCCTCCAAGTGGGAGGCAGAGGTGGCCACGCTCTGGGGCGACGAGGAGCTCGACGATCAGGAGCGTCTGGAGCGGATGCGTTCCCTAGCGGACCGCGCACCGCATCCGGCCCTCGGCGCGTTCGAGCTCGGCGGCGCCTTCGACTCCTCGGGGCACGAGGCCGAGGCCGACGTGCAGTACGCCGCCGCCACCCGGGCCGGTCTCGCGGAGATCGACCCGGCACGCGCGGCGCAGCTCGCCATCCAGCACGCCTCCACCCTGCGCAATCTGGGCCGGGTCGACGAGGCGATCGCGATGTTGCGCGACGCCCCCCGCCATCCTGCGGCCGGGGACGCGCCCGCGGTGTTCCTGGCGCTGGCGCTGCACAGTGCGGGCCGGTCGGCCGAGGCCCTCCGGGTCGCGCTCGAGGCGATCGAGCCCGGGCTCCCCCGCTACCACCGCTCGGTGCGCGCCTACGCCGCCGCGCTCACCGATCCGCCGGAGGGTTCTGGCAGGCTGGACGCATGAGTGACGCGTGTGCCGCCGATGTGTTCGAGCTCGACCTGGTCGACCGCAAGGAGGGGCTGCTGAAGCGCGCCGCGCTGTGGGGCGGCACGCTCGTGGCCGGCGTGACCGGCGCCGAGGACATGGCTCCGGCGATGTCGGAGCTCGTGATCCGCAAGGACGGGCGGGAGCTGCGCCGCATCACCGCCTCCGACGTGGGGGCCCTGCTGAACCTGCGCGACCGCATCCTGCTCGAGCTCGAGTCCTCCACGCCCGAGGACTTCGCGACCTCGTGGGAGCTCGACCTCCACTCCTGACCATCGGGGTCGGCGCAGAGTCCGCCGGGCGCCTGACCGCGATCGTCGCCGGACAGGCCGGACGCCGCGAGCCCGAGGGCCCGCGGCGTCCGCAGCGTCGTGGTTCCGCGCAGGTCAGCGGGTGACGGAGCGGCGGCCGGCGAAGCGGGTCCAGATCAGCAGCACGATGATCGCGCCGATGATCGAGCCGATGATGCCGGCAGGCTGGAAGAAGCCGTCCATCGCGTCGTGCTGGAAGATCAGGAACCCGAGGAACCCGCCCACGAAGGATCCGACGATCCCGAGCAGGATGGTCATCGGGATGGAGATGTTCTGCTTGCCCGGCACGATGAGGCGGGCGAGCGCTCCGGCGATGAGGCCGATGACGATGAGGCTGATGATGAGACCGAGCATGGTGTGCGTCCTTTTCCGTGGTGTCGGGTGCACGGTGTGCGCATCCCGAAGCTGACCGTGGTCGGCTTTTCATCAGCGAACCAGGATGCGGGGGTCGCCGCGTCACCCCAAGGGGTGGTCTTTCGCACCCCCTCCCGGTGTACGGTCAGGGCATGAGTGGACGACGAGCACGCCGATGAGCACCGTGGCCGAGACGGAACCGGGCGAGACCGAGTCCCCGGGTGCCCCCATCCGGGTCGCCCTGGTCGACGACTACGACGTCGTGCTCTCGGGCCTCGCCCACATGTTCGACCGCTACCGCGACCGCATCCTGGTCTGCGAGATCGACGCGAACGCCTCGCTCGACGACCAGGTCGACATCGTGCTCTACGACTCGTTCGCGCAGCCCGAGGCCGATCTGCAGGAGCTCAGCGCCCTGGTGCGGAACCCCCGGGCGAGCCGCGTGGTGGTCTACACCTGGAACTTCCACCCCGAGCTGGTCGAGAGCGCGGAGGAGCAGGGCATCCACGGCTATCTCTCCAAGACCCTGCCGGCCCGCGACCTCGTCGCCGCGCTCGAAAAGGTGCACCGCGGCGAGAAGATCGTCAGCTCTCCCCCGCGCCGGGCCGGCAGTGCGAGCGGGCTGGACTGGCCGGGCCGTCACGAAGGGCTGACCGACCGGGAGTCCGAGATCCTCGCCCTGATCACGCAGGGCAAGAACAACGCCGAGGTCGCGACGCTGACCTACCTCAGCCCGAACACGGTGAAGACCTACATCCGCAGCATCTACCACAAGATCGATGTCGCGAGCCGCACGCAGGCCGTGCTCTGGGGCGTCGCGCACGGATTCACGCCCGACCACCACCGCATCGACCACTGGCTCGGCGGTCCGTGAGCTTCTGAACCCCGGCTGGCGGGGCCGGGGGCGAGGCGCGTCAGGTCATGGGCGCCAGGCCGGGGCGTCGGTGACGGCACGGCGGATGCGCTCGGTGATCGCCCGCAGCTGACGCTTCTGCGCCGCGGTGAGCGGGTCGAGCACCAGGCGCCGCACGGTCTGCTCGTGCTGCGGGGTCGCCTCCTCGAACACGTGCCGCCCCGCCTCGGTCAGGGTCGCGCGGATCGACCGGCCGTCGCCCGGATCCCGCGCCCGTTCGACCCAGCCGCGGGACTCGAGCCGGGAGACGGCCCGGGACAACCTCGAGAGAGAGCTGTTGGCGAAGGCCGCGAGCTCGCTCATCCTGAGCTGCTGCTCCTTTGCGTGGGCCAGGGCATAGAGGATGCCGTACTCGAAGTGCGTGAGGTCGAAATCCCGCAGCAGGTCGGCGTCGAGCGCGGGCGGCAGCCACTCGAGCACGGTTGCGAGCCCGGCCCAGGTCTCGAGGTCGTCGCCGGCCAGCAGGGCGTGGTCGCCGGTGTCGGTCATAGGGAAAGACTAGGCCGCGCAGGCCTGCCGCGCCAGTGCGATTCATTTGACTGAGCAAGTTTCCATGCCTACTCTTTAGTTGACTGAGCAAGTACTTGAAGGAGTTCTCATGGATCTGCGCCTTTCGACGGAACGGGCTTTCATCAGCGGTTCGACCCAGGGCATCGGGTTCGCGATCGCACAGGCCCTGTTGCGGGAAGGAGCGGCCGTCGTGATCAACGGGCGCACGGAGGAGCGCGTCCGGACGGCGGTCGGGCGGCTTCTCGACGAGTTCCCCGGCGCCTCGGTCGAAGGTGTCGCCGCCGACTTCGCCGTCCCGGCCGAGGTCGACCGGCTGACGGATCAGCTCGGCCGGCTCGACGCGCCCGACGGGCTCGGCCCCGTCGGCATCCTCGTCAACAACGTCGGCCTCTTCGACCTGGCACCGTTCGACGGCATCGACGACGACGAATGGATGCGCTACCTCCAGGTGAACCTGATGAGCGGCGTGCGGCTCTCGCGCGCCCTCCTCCCCCGGATGCTCGAACGCGGTCGCGGACGGATCGTCTTCGTCGGCAGCGAATCGGGCGTGAACGTGCCGGCCGACATGATCCCGTACGGCGTGACCAAGGCGGCCATGATCGCTCTCGCGAACGGCCTTGCCAAACTGACTCGTGGCTCCGAGGTGACCGTCAACACCGTCCTGGGTGGCCCCACCTACTCCGACGGCGTGGCCGCGACCGTCGAGGGCCTGGCCGCGTTGCAGGGCTTGGCCGCCGCCGACCTCAAGGCGGCGATCATCGGCGGCAACCGCACCTCCCTGCTCGAGCGGTTCATCGACCCGGACGAGATCGCGAACCTGGTCGCGTACCTCGCCAGCCCCCTGTCCTCGGCGACCAACGGTGCCGCCCTCCGTGCCGACGGCGGGGTGCTCACGGCGATCCTCTGAGTCGAAGCTCGGCGTGCGCCACATTCACCCTTGACGCACTACTTGTTTTTTGCAAGTGTGTGTACAGCGTCCACATCCGGACCCTGAAACCTCCGAGGGAGACCGCTATGCCCATGATGTTCGTCAACCTGCCGGTGACCGATCTCGACCGCGCGAAAACGTTCTACACAGCGATCGGCTTCACCGTGAACCCCCAGTTCACCGACCACAACGCGGCCTGCATCGTGGTCGATCCCGATCACAACGCGTTCATGCTGCTGACGCGCGAGTACTTCCAGACCTTCAGCGAACGCCCGATCGGCGACCCGTCGAAGGAGGTCTCGGTCACGACCGCGATCTTCCTCGACAGCCGCGACGAGGTCGACGCTACGGTGGCGAACGGCCTGGCCACGGGCGGCACCGAGGCCCAGCCGGCCTCGGACTACGGCTTCATGTACCAGCGGCAGCTGACCGACCCCGACGGCAACGTGCTCGAGTTAGGCTGGATGGATCCGGTCGCGGCCGAGCAGGGCCCCGAGGCGTTCGCGGCCCAGCAGGGCTGACCGGGCGGACTGGGCTGGGCGGACTGGCAAGGGAGGGGGCGAGCACGGGATGGCGGCGCGCGACTACGGGCAGTACTCGGGGATCACCCGGGCCATGGAGCTCGTCGGCGAGCGCTGGGCCCTGCTGATCGTGCGGGACCTGCTCGTCGGGCCCCGGCGCTACGGCGAGCTCGCCGCGGGGCTGCACCGCATCCCGAGCAACATCCTGGCGGCCCGGCTGAAGGAACTGCAGGCGGCGGGGATCATCCGTCGGGCGCCGCGCTCCCGCGTCATCCTCTACGAGCTGACACCATACGGCCGCGAGCTCGAGCCGGTCGTGCTCGCGTTGGGCGCGTGGGGCATCAAGGCGATGGGCGATCCGCGGGACGAGCAGGTCGTGACGGCCGACTCGATGACGATGGATCTGCGGTCAGCGTTCCGCCCCCAGGTCGCGCTCGAGCTGCCGCCGACGGCGTACGGGGCCCGGCTCGCCGGGGCGGATCTGCTCATCCGGGTGCGGGGTTCGACGCTGGACGTGACGAGCGGGGCGGGCCGGCTGGGCCGGCTCGGCCCCGTGGATCTGTCCTTCCCGCCTGATCCGGCCTTCCCGACCGACCTGGCCTTCCCGACCGACCTGGCCTTCCCGACCGACCTGGTCTTCTCGACCGAGACGGGTGCGGGCATCCGGCAGCTGATCACCGGTGAGCTGGCGCCCGACCGAGCCATCTCGGCCGGGGTGGTGGAGGTACTGCACGGCCGGAGCGAGCTGCTCGACCGCTTCGCGACCACGTTCCACGTCGCCGCCTGCCCTCGACCCGTCAGTTGTTGTCGCTAAACCAGGCGGATAGCGACAACAACTGACGGGTCGAGGACAGTCGGGGGCGGGAGCCGGGACGGGGACGGACGGACAGACAGACCGGGGGCTCAGGCGGTCAGGGGATCAGGCGGCCGGCGCGGAGGTCGGTGAAGATGCGGAGGAACATCTCCTCCGTCTCGACGTAGGAGTGGAAGCCGGCGCGACGCGCCTTCGAGCCGTCCGCGATCACGTCGTAGTCCCAGCGGAAGACGAAGTCGCCGAAAGCCCAGGACGAGACGTCGGAGTACGGGGTCGGCGCCAGGCCGTGCCGAGCGACCATCGCATCCCACAGGCCCTCCTTGTCGGCCATCACCTCGGTGAGCGCCATCGGGAGCGGCGGGGCCACCTCGAGCTCGAAGAACGCCGCGATCTTCGGCCACATCGACGACCAGCGGAACAGGTCGCCGTTCGTGATGTTGAAGGCCTGGTTCTGCGCGACGTCGGTCGTCGCGGCCCAGACCGTCGCCTCGGCGAGGAGCCCGGCGTCCGTCATCTCGATCAGGCTCGTGTACGCCCCGGGCGCTCCGGGAAAGCGCAGCGGGATGCCGAGCTCCTTGCTGATCGAGGCGTACACCGCGATCACCAGCGCGAGGTTCATCGGGTTGCCGAGACCGATGCCCGCCACGACCGACGGGCGGATCGCCGACCACGACCAGGCGGCGCCGGCCTGCCGCCGCTCGAGGAGCTGCTGCTGGTCGACGTTGAACTCCGGTGGCATGTGAGGCGGGTCCGACTCCTTCGCCGGTGTCGCGAACGGACCGAGATGGGCGCCGTAGACCTTGTATCCCTGCATGAGGCTGATGTGCTCGAGCCGCGGTGCGACCGGCTCGACGGCGTCGACGACGTTCGTGAGCATCCCGAGGTTGGGGGCGACGAGGCCGGCCCAGGTCGGGCGCTCCTGGTAGGCGGCGTAGAAGACATGGGTCACCTCGGCGACCGCACGGGATGCGGCGAAGGCCTCCGCGGTCGCGTCACGGTCGAGCAGGTCGACGGCCAGGTGGCGCACCCGCCCCTCGTCGGTGCCGCCTCGCCGCGACACCCCGATGACGTCCCATCCCCCGCTCTCCCGGAGGTGGTCGATCAGGTTCCCCCCGATCACCCCCCGCGCGCCGATCACCAGTGCTGTCCTCGGAGCCATGTCCGCCTCCTTCGCTACATCGCAATTCACCGATGTACTGTCGCACGGTTCATCGGAAGAAAGCAATATCGCGATATTGCGATATCGTGTCCGTATGACGGATGCGACCGCGGAAGCCGACCTCGTGACGGTCTTCAAGGCGCTCGGGCATCCGACCCGACTGGCGATCCTCGAGTGGCTCAAGGAGCCCGAGTCCTTCCCACCGCAGGACCGCCCCGCGACCGAGGTCGGGGTGTGCCTCAAGCACATCCAGGCCCGCGCCGGCATCTCGCAGTCCACGGCGTCGCAGTTCATGGCGATCCTCCAGCGTGCCGGACTGGTCACCTGCACCCGGATCGGTCAGTGGTCGCACTACCGCCGCGACGAGCCGGCCATCGCCGCCCTCGGCGAGGCCGTCGCCCGCACCGTCTGACCGCCGGTCGCTCGCGGAGTCAGGGTCTGGCGTCGGCGACGGCGGGAGTGAGGGCCGCGAAGAGGGCCGTGCGCCACCAGGCGTAGTCGTGGCCGCCGGCGTGGATGCGCGTGGTGACGGTCGCGCCGGCAGCGAGTGCCGCAGCCGCGAAAGCGTCGGACAGCGCGGCTACCCCGGCCTCCTCGGTGCCGGACTGCACGAGGAAGCGACGACCGCGAAGGGCGTCCGTTCCGGCGAGCGCCGCGAGGCGGACGAAGAGGTCGCCCGGCTCGGATCCCCACGCCTCAAGCTCCAGGTCGGCCGCGAACTCGAAGGAACCCGACTGCACGATCGCCGTGGTGGCGAGGTCGGGGCGCAGGGCGACGACCGCCGCTGCCGCGAGCCCGCCGAAACTCTGGCCGGCGATGATCGTCTGCTCGGGGTCGGGACGGTGACCACCCCGACCCCGGTGACCCGCCAGCGCGTCGAGCACGGCCTCGGCGAGCGCCGCCGCCCGCTCGGGATGCGGGAGCACGGCCCAGCGCTCCTCGACCGTCCCCGACGGCACGAGCACGACCGCTCCGTCCGCGGCCCACCCGGCCTCGCCGTCCTCGTCCCCATCGCCGCGTCCGTCAGCGCCACCGGCGTCTGTCGAGCCGTCTGAGCCCTCGACGGATGCGGACAGCCGCGCCAGAGCCGGCCGGATCCCGATCCGCTCCCACTCCTCCCCGTCGAACAGCAGCACGACCTCACCGGGCCTCCCCCACGGCAGCACGACCGCAGAGCGCCCCGCGAACTCGCCGCCGAGCGGCAGCTCCTGAGCGGCGGGCAGGTCGTCCCTGCGCGCCGATGGCTCCCGGGCCGGCCACTCCCACGCCGGATGCACCGCACCCGCCGGCCCCACGAGTACCGACGCCAGGCGACCGAACTGGGTGGGCAGTCGGCGCGGGTTGCGCGCATCCGGCACCAGCGCATCCTGGATGCGGAACCATCCCCTCCAGGTCGCTCCGGACTCCCGGTCGAGCCATGGTTCGCTGACGAAGCCGTAGCTGAGCACGAGGTCATCGGGCAGCAGGTAGTCGATCACGCGGATGGGGCTGCCGGGCACCTCGTCGAGCAACGCCCCGGTGAGGTCGGCGCGGTGGCCGTCCGTGATGCCGTTGAGCACGATCGCGACCGCGGGAGACGGACCCGGCCCCTGCCCCTGCACTGGAGCCGGCCCCGTCACCACCTCCGTCACGAACGTCACCTCGCGGAACGCCTCCCCGTCGACCTCGACCGCCCGCCCGAACGCGGGCCAGAAGGCGGACACCCGTTCGGGCGCCTCGCCCTCCATGATCCGCCGCCACGCGTCAGATCGAGCCCGGAGCGGCACACCGGCCGTATCCCGCGGCGCCGGACGCGGGACGGGGTGCGACGAAGCAGCCCCCGCATCCCGGGCGGACCTCACAAAGGATCCGCCCGCCTCGCCACGCACCGCCTCGTCACCCACCGGGCCAGAGTAACGTCGCGACCCGCGACCCCGTACGATGGGCGTGAACGGCCCTCCGCCTCCCGGGCCGGGGAACGGACGGATCGGGTGCAACGCGACGGATACGACGAGACCGTCGAAGCACTGTCCGCACCGGTCGATTCCGTGAACGGCGTCGCCGCCTCGCTGACACGCCTGTTCCCGGTCTCCGGCGCCGCCGTGTCGACGATCGGCGAGTTCTTGGGCAACGAGACGCTCTCCGCCACCGACGACGTCGCCGCCCGCCTCGACGAACTGCAGTTCGACCTCGGCGAGGGCCCGTGCTGGGATGCGCTGAACACCGGCCGCCCCGTGCTTGAGCCTGACCTGTGGACGACGCAGAACGAACGCTGGCCGGTCTTCTCGCGCGCCCTCGACCGCCGCGAGGTCGGCGCGCTCTTCGCCTTCCCGATGACCGTGGGCCATCTGCGGATCGGCGCGATCGACCTCTACGCGTCGGAACCCACGGATCTCAGCCGCGAGCACACGCAGCAGGCGTCACGCCTGGCCGGCCTGGTCGCCCGGGCGGTGCTCCGGATCGCGGTCGCGGCTCCCACGGATGAGCCGATGGAGGCGACGAAGCACTCCCGCCGCACGATCCACCAGGCCACCGGCATGGTGCTCGCCCAGCTCGACATCCCGGCCGAGGAGGCGACCCTCGTCATCCAGGGCCACGCCTTCGCGACCGGACGTTCGATGATGAGCGTCGCCGACGACATCATCAGCGGCCATCTGGCCTTCCAGACCGGCCCGGCCGGAATCGAGGAGCGACGGTGACGGACGAGCAGACCCAGCACCCCGACGACGAGCTGCTGCAGACCTTCGCACTCCTCACCGAGACACTCGTCGCGGGCTACGACGTCGTCGACCTGCTCCAGACGCTCGTCGACCGTTCCCGCTCCGTGCTGGACGCCACCGCCGCCGGCATCATGCTCGCCGACGACGACGACACGCTCGAACTGGTCGCCTCGACGAGCGAGTCGGGTTCGCTGGTCACGGCCCTCCAGATCTCGGCCGAGACCGGGCCCTGCATCGAGAGCTTCGTCAGCGGCAGGATCGTCTCGGTCGACGACGAGCCCCCCGCACCCGTCGACTGGGCCCCCTTCAGCCTCGTCGCCTCCGAGCTCGGGTTCCGGAGCGTGCACGCCGTGCCCCTCCGGCTCCAGGACCTGACGATCGGCACCTTCAACCTGCTCCGCGACACCCCCGGCGATCTCGCCCAGCGCGAACTCGTCGCCGCCCGCGCACTCGCCGATGTCGCGACGCTCGGCATCGTGCAGGAGAGGTCGCTCCGCGAGACCCGCACGGTCCGCGAGAACCTGCGGAACGCTCTGCGCACCCGCGTCGTGATCGAGCAGGCCAAGGGCGTCGTCGCGCAGATGCGCTCGATCTCGCCAGAAGCCGCGTTCGCCGTCATCCGCGACTACGCGCGCTCGCACGAGCTGTCGATGTCCCACGTGTCGGCAGGCCTCATCGCCCGCACCCTGTCCTTTTGACGGAAGCGGCCGCCACCCCCAGCGGGTAAGTTCGACAGGTGAGCGCATCAGGCCGCGACGGCCGGATGCCTGGGACGAGACCACAGGAGTGAGCATGGCCGAATCGGCGCCCATCGACCCGACCGCAACCGACGCCTGGAAGGCGCTCGAGGGCATCGCCACCGGCTTCGAGCCGGACCTGCGCGGCTGGTTCGCCGCCGACGCCGGCCGCGCCGAGACGTACACCTTCCAGGCGGCCGACCTCACGGTCGACCTGTCGAAGAACCTGGTGACCGAGGAGATCCTCGGGCACCTGCTGACGCTGGCCCAGGATGCCGGGGTCGCCGAGCGCTACCGGGCCATGATCTCCGGCGAGCACATCAACGTCACCGAAGACCGCGCGGTGCTGCACACCGCGCTCCGCCGCCCCGACGGGGGCCCGCAGACCGGCACCGACCTCGAGCCGCCGGCGGGCTTCGTCGTCGACGGCGCCGACATCGACGCCGAGGTGCACGGAACCCTCGACAAGGTGTTCGCGTTCGCCGACAAGGTGCGCGACGGCAGCTGGGTCGGCGTGACCGGCAAGCGCATCGAGACGGTCGTGAACATCGGCATCGGCGGCTCGGACCTCGGGCCCGTCATGGTCTACGAGGCCCTGAAGCCCTACGTGCAGGCGGGCTTGGAGTGCCGCTTCGTGTCGAACATCGATCCCTCGGACATCTACGAGAAGACCGCCGATCTCGACCCCGAGACCACCCTGTTCATCGTGGCGTCGAAGACCTTCGGCACTCTCGAGACCCTGACCAACGCCCGCCTCGCCCGGCAGTGGCTGTGGGAGCGCCTCGGCGCATCCGGAGCGGTCAGCACCGACCAGACCCCCGAGGGCGAGCAGTCGCGCACCGATGCGGTCGCCAAGCACTTCGTCGCCGTCTCGACCGCGCTCGACAAGGTCGCCGCGTTCGGCATCGACCCCGAGAACGCGTTCGGGTTCTGGGACTGGGTGGGCGGCCGGTACTCGGTCGACTCCGCGATCGGCACCTCGGTCGCCATCGCGATCGGGCCCGACGGCTTCCGCGACTTCCTGGCCGGCTTCCACGCCATCGACGAGCACATGCGCACCACGCCGCTGGAGAAGAACGTCCCGGTGCTGATGGGGCTGCTGAACGTCTGGTACACCAACTTCCTCAAGGCCCAGAGCCACGCGGTGCTGCCGTACGCGCAGTACCTGCACCGCTTCCCCGCCTACCTCCAGCAGCTCACGATGGAGTCCAACGGCAAGCGCGTGCGCTGGGACGGCTCCCCCGTCACCACCGACACCGGCGAGATCTTCTGGGGCGAGCCGGGCACCAACGGCCAGCACGCGTTCTACCAGCTGATCCACCAGGGCACTCGCCTGATCCCGGCCGACTTCATCGCGGTGGCCAACCCCGCGCATCCGCTGAAGGACGAGACGGGCGACGGCCACGCCGTAAAGCCCGGCGCCGACGTGCACTCGCTGTTCCTGGCGAACTTCTTCGCCCAGACCAAGGCGCTCGCCTTCGGCAAGACCGCCGAGGAGGTGCGGGCCGAGGGCACCGCCGAGAACGTGGTCGAGGCTCGGGTCTTCCCGGGCAACCGGCCGACGACCTCGATCCTGGCGCCGGCCCTGACGCCGAGCGTCGTCGGGCAGCTGATCGCCCTCTACGAGCACATCGTGTTCACCGAGGGCACGATCTGGGGCATCGACTCGTTCGACCAGTGGGGCGTCGAGCTCGGCAAGCAGCTGGCGCTGCAGATCGCTCCCGCCGTCGACGGCGACCAGGCGGCCCTGGATGCGCAGGACTCCTCGACGAAGTCGCTGATCGCGCGCTACCTCGAGCTGCGCGACTAGTCGCAGTCCACCCCGCTGCGCTCCTGTGGCGACACGACGTCCAGGATCGACATGGTCCACCAGGTCGGCGGGTCGTCGCAGAGGGCACGCCAGGTGACTTCGCTCGCGGTGATGAACTGAGCCCGCCCCTGGTGATCGGGGATGAAGACGCCCTGCGATCCCTGGAGCAGCACGAAGCCGGGCAGCGGATCCGAGCCGTTGATCGAGACGAGCTCCAGCGGTGCGAAGCGGATCGGCTCGGTCAGGATGTTGAACCCGAACAGGGCGATGAACCCGATGATCCCGGCGAAGGCCAGCCGGGTGACCGACTTCGAACGCGGATCCCGGATCGCCGCGTTGCGCTCGTTCCACGCGTCCGCGACCGTGGCGAAGGTCATCGGCTCGGGCGGCGGCACGATCTCGGCCTCGGCGGGGGTGACCGGCAGGGGCGCGGGTGAGACCACCCGCAGCATGGCGCGACCGGATGCCCAGAGCGAGCGCAGTCCGGTATCCACCGGGGGCGCCGGTTCCAGCAAGGCCTCGCGGACGCTCTCCGGGCTGTGCAGCACCGGCGGCCGGCGGCGGCCGCGAAGCACGATGACGGCGATCACGACGAACACGACGAAGAGGCCCACCAGCAGGAGCCAGGACGCGGTGTTGGCCAGCACGGCGGCGAGCAGCAGGAGCACCGCACCGCCGACGACCCTGGTCCAGAAGTTGTACTCGGGGTCGAACACCAGGGGCATCGCCGCGACCGTCACGCCGATCATGATGTAGACCGCGAGGTTCAGCAGCACGACGACCAGGAGTCCGCCGAAGGTGAGGTTCTGGGCCACGGCAACCGCGAGCCCGATGTCGCCGCGCACCTGCACGAACAGGTTGATCGTGATGACCAGGGCGCCGATGAGGGGCAGCCGGGTCAGCGCGTTCTTGACGAAGGTCGCCCGCACCTCGGCGTGGTTCTGGGCCTCGGCGGCCAGATCACGCGGGCGGCCGTGCGCCGTGCGCCGGTTGTCCGACGGCTTCGCCATCCGCGCCCCCTTCGGCTCGTCGACCGCCTGCCGCCCGGCTCGGTCTCCCCCGGGATGCGGTGGCCGGGTCACGTGCCCGGGCACGTCGTCCCTGGGTCAAAGGTAGGGCACGGGAGGGGCCGCGTCATCCGCCCGCGCACACACCGCTGGACCCCGGCATCGGCGGGCGCTTGCACGCCGCGCCCGGAACCGCCACGCTGAGCAGACCGCCACTCCGGTGCCGATCCCATTCCGGCCGACCGGGCGACCGCGGGCGGACACCGCGGAAGGCGGCACGAATGCAGAACCACCTCGGGGCCCGCCTGACGGCAGCGATCGCGGGCCTGCGCGCGCTCGATGTGCGCGCGGTCGATCTGCGCACGGCGGGCCTGCACGCGGTGGGCCTGCGCGCGGCAGGCGTGCTCGTGGCCGCATCCGCGGTCGCACTGACGACGGGATGCGTCGCGGGCTCCCCCGCGACCCCGTCTTCCCCGACCGGCGCCCCGGTCGCCTACTCGTCCGTGCCCGGCCTCCCGGATGCAGCGCTGCCGGTGATGAACCAGCCCCAGTACGCGAACGGCCGCTGGCTCATCTCGGTCGCGGATCTCGACACCGGCGAGGTGCTGATCGACCTCGACGGCGACCGGATGGCCGAGCCCGGCTCGTTCGTGAAGACCTACAGCGCGGGTGCCGCGTGGGTGAAGTGGGGCCCGGAGAGCACCGTCACCACCCCGGTGAAGAGCACCGGCACGGTGCAGGACGGCACGCTCACCGGCGACCTCGTGCTGGTCGGCGCCGGCGATCTGACGCTGGGCGGCCGCACGAAGCCCGACGGCACGGTCGACTACACCGACCTCGACCACAACGACGCGAACCCGCTTCCCGGCGCCACCCTCACGCCCGAGGATCCCCTCGCGGGCCTCGACGACCTCGCGGCGCAGGTCAAGGCCTCCGGTATCACGGCCGTGCAGGGTGACGTCGTGGTCGACGACCGGCTCTTCGAGGGGTCGCTCGACGAGCAGCCGATCACGCCGATCATCGTCAACCAGAACCTGATCGACGTCGTGGTGACCCCGGGTGCGATCGGCCAGCCGGCCGCCGCGACCCTCAGCCCGGTCGTGGCGCCGTGGACGATCGTCTCGGACGTGCAGACCGTCGAGGCGGGCGGCCCGACGAGCATTACGGCTCCGGTGGCGGACGCGGACGGCACGATCCGGGTGAGCGGCACGATCGCCGCCGACAGCGAAGCGCAGCTGAAGGTCTACGCCTTCGCCGACCCGGCCCGCTTCGCGCGGACGGCGTTCATCGAGGCGCTGGGCCGGGCCGGGGTGACGGTCTCGGCGGATCCGGTCGCGCCGAACCCGGAGACCACCCTCCCCGAGACGGCCGCGGTCGCGGCGCTCCCCTCCGTCGCCGAGCTGGTCTCGCTGCCGCTCGGTGAGGAGGTCACCTACGTGATGAAGATCAGTTACAACCGGGGCGCCCAGACCCTGGTCTGCCGCCTCGCGGCCGCAGCAGGCAGCACCGACTGCGACGACGGGATGGCCCAGGCCCACGACATCTGGGCCGCCGCCGGGCTCGACGTCACGGGTGCCTCCCTGATCGACGGCTCAGGACTCTCCGGCAACGTGATCACCCCGGAGAACGCGGTCCAGATCCAGTCGATCATGGCCGCGCGGCCCGATGCCGAGGCGTGGAAGGCCACCCTTCCGGTGCTCGGCGTCGACGGCTCGCTGGCCGTCGTGCAGACGGAGAGCCCGGCGGCCGGGCACGTCTTCGCGAAGACCGGCACGCTGCTCGGCTACGACGAGTTCAACGCCCGCTTCCGGCTGATCACGAAGACGCTCGGCGGGGTCATGGAGACGGCGGGCGGCCGGAGGCTGGCCTTCACGATCATGATGAACCAGGGCTTCTCGGCCGATGCGGCGGGGGTGCTCGGGGCGAACGAGGACGTCGGGGCCGTCGCCGCCGCGATCCAGCAGGCCTACTGAGCGGGTCTGCTGAGCCGGTCTGCTGAGCCGTTCTCCTGAGCGAGCCTGCAGGCGGCCGGAATTCCGGCTGCCCTGAGCAGACGAGCCCTCCGGAAACGACCCGCGGAACCTAGGCTCGGGCCATGGAACTGATCTTCGTGCACGGTGCCCTGGTCCGCGACGGTGCGTGGTGGTGGGAGCCCACCGCCCGGCTGATCGAGGAGCGCACGGGCATCCGGAGTCGCGCCCTCGCGCTGCCCTCGTGCGGGGAGACGGGGTCGCCGGCCTCCGAGGGCGGACTGGTCGAGGATGCGGCCGCGCTCCGGGCGGCCCTCGACGAGATCGCCGCGAATGCGGGCACCGATGGCGACAGCGGCAGCGGCGGACACGAAGGCGCCGACGGCCGGGCCGTCGTGGTCGGCCACTCCTATGGCGGAACCGTGATCGCCGAGGCGGGCGTGCATCCTGCCATCGCCCACCTCGTGCTGATCTCGTCGTACCTGCCCGAGCTCGGGCAGTCGCAGGCCGCGATCATGGGTGCCGAGCCCGACCCGGTCGCGGTCCGGGATGCGGGCGACGGCACCCTCGCGCTCGCCGGGCTGGACGAGCCTGCCTTCGCCGCGCGCTTCCTGCAGGATGCGGAACCCGGCATCCAGCGGCAGGCCTGGGAGCGGGTCACCGAGCAGGCGGCGGCCGCCTTCGTGACCCCCACGACCGCCGCCGGCTGGTCCGGTGTCGACTCGACCTACCTGGTCTGCACCGAGGACCGCAGCACCTCGCTGGAACTGCAGCGCCGGCACGCCGAACGGGCCACCCACCGGGCCGATCTGGCGACCGGCCACCACCCCTTCCTCAGCCGCCCCGAGCTGGTCTGGGAGCACCTCAACCCGCTGCTACGCTGAGCGCGCGCCGCCAACGAGTGTCGGCGCGAATCCCATGGGGGGACACATGATCAGGCGCAGCGCGCTCGCACTTCTGACCACAGCCGTCATCGTCGCAGGGTCTCCGGCTCTCGCCGCCGGGGCCGCCGAATCGGCGCCGGCACCGGCAGACCAGCCGACGACCTACCGCATCGACGGAGCCAACCGCTTCGAGACCAACCAGATCCTCAACTCGATCTTCTCGAGCGAGGATGTTCCGGCGCCGCCGGTGGTCTACGTCGCGAACGCCTACTCCTACCCGGACGCGCTGTCGGCCGTGCCGGCCGCCGGATCGGTCGGCGGCGCGATCGTGATCACGCCGGGCGACTCGCTGATCGAGCAGGCCGCCGACCAGCTCGAAGAGCTCAAGCCGGCGCGCATCGTGGTGGTGGGTGGCGTGAACTCCATCTCGGAGGCCACCTACGAGCAGATCGCCCAGTACGCACCGGGGGCCACGACGCGGATCGCCGGTGTCGACCGGTACGAGACCTCGCGCAAGATCGCCGAAGAGGCCTTCTGCCCTGACCCCGGGGCCACGACCTGCGGGGTCACCACCGGGCTGTTCGCCTCGGGCGCGAACTTCGCCGACGCCCTCTCGGCCGGACCGGCCGGCGTCCACATCGACGCTCCGGTCATCCTCGTGCCGCCGACCGGGCTCGACGGCCCGACCTCGCAGCTGATCAGCCGGTTCGGGTTCGAAGAGGCGGCCGTGATCGGCGGAAAGTCGTCCATCTCCGACGACACGCTCGCGGCTATCCACGCGCTCGTCCCCGGCGACAAGGCCACCTTCCGGCTGAGCGGTGAGAACCGCTACGCGACCTCGGTCGCCGTGGCCTACCAGTTCTTCGGCGGGACAGACAGCGTCTTCGTCGCCTCGGGCGAGACCTTCCCCGACGCCCTGTCTGCCGGCCCGGTGACCCGCACGTTCAACTCTCCGATCTACCTGTCGTCGAAGGAGTGCCTCCCGAACGTGGTCTACGGCGACATCCAGGACATCGGTGCGACGGACGTGTACCTGGTCGGCGGTCCCGCCTCGCTCGCGACGCCGGCGCTGGATCAGCTGCAGACCTGCGACCCGATCACGACGAAGTCGGAGACGGCTCCCGTCTCGCCGCGGGGTGCTCGCGGCTAGTCGCCGAACCACCACCGGCCCCGGGGGCACGTGTCTGCTGTGAGCGGAACCACGTGCCCCCGCGGTCGTTCCCCCGGTTGACTGGGGCCATGAGCCCCGCGCCCGCCTCCTCGTCCGCCGACACCGCTACTGCCGCCGGCATCACCGACGCCCAGACCGCCGTCGCCCCCGCCGCACGGCCCGAGCGCCTCTGGCGCGAGGTCGTGGGCGACGAGCTCCGCACCGTGCGGCAGACCCGCGGCGAGTCGCTCCGCCGGGTCGCTACCCGGGCCCGGGTCTCGCCTCAGTACCTCTCCGAGATCGAGCGCGGCTTCAAGGAGGCCTCGAGCGAGATCCTCGCCGCCCTGGGCACCGCCCTCGACCTGTCCCTCGTCGACCTGACGAGAGGCGCCGCCGCGCGCCTCACGCCGACGGTGCTCGAGGTCTCGTCGCTGCAGACGGCCCCCGCCATGCCCGCAGCGCCCGCCGCCACCGCATTCGCCCTGGCCGCCTGACCGCGCGACCGCCCGACCGCTGATTCAGGCAGTCACGCCGTCAGCACGAGCGGTCCGTCCTCCGTCACGGCCAGAGTGTGCTCGGTGTGCGCCGCGCGGCTTCCGTCGGCCGATCGCAGCGTCCAGCCGTCCGCATCCGTTCGAAGGCGGGCGGTGGTCTTCGCCCACCACGGCTCGAGGGCGAAGACCATCCCGGGGCGGATGCGGTAGCCCCGTCCCGCGCGCCCGTCGTTGCAGATGAACAGGTCGCCGTGCATGGTCCGCCCGACCCCGTGTCCGCCGAAATCGTGGTTGACCGGGTACCCGTACGCCGCGGCGACCGCACCGATCGCCGCCGAGATGTCGCCGATCCGGTTGCCCGGCGTGGCGGCGGCGATCCCGGCCTCGAGAGCCTCTTCGGTCGACCGGATGAGGCGGAGGTCGTCGGGGTCGGGCCGCCCCACCACGACCGTCACCGCCGCATCCGCCACCCAGCCGTCGACCGAGACGGCGAAGTCCAGGCTCAGCACGTCCCCGTCTCGGAGCACGTAGTCGTGGGGCATCCCGTGCTGGGCGGCGTCGTTCACCGAGAGGCAGATCACGTTGCGGAACGGGCCGTTGCCGAAGGAGGGCGCGTAGTCCCAGTAGCAGGAGACGGCTCCGCGGTCGGCGACCCTCCTCCGGGCGTCGGCCTCGAGGTCGAGCAGGTTGACCCCCACGGCGGCCCGCGCGGCCAATTCGTCCAGGGTTCGCCGCACGAAGGCGCCGGCCGCGCGCATCCGGTCGATCTCGGCGGGGGTGTGCAGTTCGATCATGTCGGTATAATAATACCGTTCCCCGAAGCCATGCCCAGGCCCAGGCCCAGCCCCAGGAGGCACTCATGATGGTCCGCGCTCCCCTCACGCCCGAGCAGCTCGAGGCCGGCAGGCGCCTCGGCGAGACCCTCCGCCGCTCCCGGGGCGAACGACCGCTCGCCGAGGTCGCGATGCAGGCGGGCATCTCCCCTGAGACGCTCCGGAAGATCGAGACCGGCCGGCTGCCGAGCCCGGCCTTCGGCGTCGTCGCCGCACTCGCTTCCGCCCTCGGACTCTCCCTGGATGCCTTGGCCGGCGAGATCGCCCCGATCCGCGCCGCGGACCGCGACGACCGGATCGCCTAGCGGGCAGCACCCGACCGGGGGTTCACTGGAAGCATGAGAGCGATCGTGTACTCCGAGAACGGTTCATCCGAGGTGCTGCGGCTCGAGGAGCGGCCCGTGCCCGAGCCCGCCGCCGGCGAGGTGCGGGTGCGCATCGCCGTCTCGGCGGTCAACCCGACCGACTGGAAGAACCGGTCCGGCGGCGGCACCGGCGCCGGGGAGACCGGCGACCGCACCCCGAACCAGGACGGCGCGGGCGTCGTGGACGCGGTCGGCGCGGGCGTGACCTCGGTGGTACCGGGCGACCGCGTCTGGCTCTTCCTCTCCGCCTACCAGCGCCCGACCGGCACCGCGCAGGAGTTCACCGTGGTGCCCGCTGAGCGGGTCGTGAAGCTGCCCGAGGGCGTCTCGTTCGACCAGGGCGCCTCGATGGGCGTGCCCGCGATGACCGCCCATCGCGCCCTCACCGTGCACGAGGGCGGTCCGGCGCGACTCTCCCCTGGCGCCCTCGAGGGCCGGACGGTGCTCGTCGCAGGCGGGGCCGGCGCCGTCGGTCACGCCGCCATCCAACTCGCCCACTGGGCGGGAGCAACCGTCGTCACGACCGTCTCCTCCGCCGAGAAAGCCGCCTCCGCGGCCTCCGCCGGCGCCGACATCGTCGTGAACTACCGCGAGGAGAATGCCGCCGAGGTCATCCGCACCGCCGCCCCCGACGGAGTCGACCTGGTGGTCGAGGTCTCGCCCTCGAAGAACGCCGAGCTGGATGCGGCCGTGCTCGCGAACCACGGCAGCATCGCCGTCTACGCCAACGACGGCGGCGACACCATGACTCTGGATGTGCGGGCCCACTTCGCCATCAACGCCCGCTACCAGTTCCTGCTGCTCTACACCGTGGGCGCCGAGGCGCTGAGCACCGCCGCCGAGGACATCACGGCGGCCCTCGCCGACGGCGCGCTGCCGGTGGGCACCGAGGCGGGTCTGCCGCTCATCCGGTTCGCCCTCGAGGACACCGCGGCCGCCCACGACGCCGTGGAGCAGGGCGTGACCGGCAAGGTGCTGATCGACGTCGCCGATCTGCCGGCAGAGCGGTAGGACGGATCGCATGGCCAACCAGCTGACCACCCTCCCCTCCGGCGACGTCGTCGGACTCTCCGCGACCGGCGACCCGCTCGCGACCCGGCTCGTGCTGTTCTGCCTCCCCACACCGGGCGCGGGCATGTTCGACCCCGATCCGATGGTCACCGACCCGTGGGGCGTGCACCTGGTCTCGCTCGACCGGCCGGGCTACGGGTCGACCCCGCCCGTCGGCACCACCGGCCCGGGAATCGACACCAGCACCCGGGTCCGCGACTCCGCGACCGAGGGCGGCACGCGCGACCGTCCGAGCATCCAGGACCGCGCGGACGACCTCGCCGCCTACCTCACCTCCTCCCGGCAGGACGCACAGCGCTCCAACGGCACCGTGCTGGGCGCGGCCGGGGTCGTCGGCTGGGGAACCGGGGGCATGGTCGCCCTCTCGCTCGCCGCGCGGCATCCCGAGCTCGTCGACCGGGTGGCCACCGTGCAGACCGCGGCCCCGCACGGCTTCACGTTCGATCCAGCGACCCAGGCCCTCCCTCCGTTCGACGTGGAGGCCCTCGGGATCCCGGGCGACGACCCGCGGCTCGAGCGCCCCGGCCTCCGCAACCGGCTCGACCGGATGCTGGCCGAGGCCGCCGTGCAAGGCGATGCGGGCGCCGCCGCCGACCGGCGCGCCCTGCGCGACCACTCCTGGGCGCGCGAGCTCGGCTCGGTCACCGCCGACGTGCGGCTGATCTACGCCGACGACATGACCTACGTCGACCGCTATGACGGTTATTGGTACCGCAAGCGACTGCCCAAGGCTCGGGTGGTGCGCGTCTCCTCCGGCGGGGCGCTGGTGATCGCGACCCAGTGGGCGCGCATCCTGGCGCACGTCGCCCCGAACCACGGCGGTCTCTCGGAGACCTCGCGGGGCGTGCAGGATGCCGGTGCGCCGAGGGAAGCGCGATCCAGGAATCGGGGCTAGTGTCGCGAACATGACCGATGACAGCACGCGCGACGAGAGCACGACCGAGAACACCTCCGACGATGTCACGCGAGACGACAGCGTGACCCGCGAGGTGGACGGCGACACCGTTCAGCACCGACCGATCATGAGCGGCGCCGACGAGGCGAGCGAGGACGAGAAGGCCGACGGCCGTGACGCCCAGGAGCGCGCCGACGCCGCGTTCTACGAGGGCAAGGACAAGACGAACGCGGGCCAGCCCGACCCCGAACCGTCCGAATCGGTCTACGTGAACCCCTCGAGCAGCTCCCTCTCGCACCAGAAGGACTAGGCCGGAGCGCCGGCACCCTACCCACTCGGAGGTGCCGGTGTCCGCCACCCGATCGGGGGCTTGTCAGGCCCTGGGAGCACCGCGCTACAGTCGGCAGCGTTGCCGATTCCGTCCGGACCCCGAGAGGCCCCATCGTGACCGTTCCCGCTCAGCCCGCCACCGCCGTCCCGCTCGACGCGCCCTACTACGACGCCCCGTTCGGTGCGGCCGTCTCCCGGTTCTGGAAGAAGTACGCCACCTTCACCGGGCGTGCCGGCCGGGCCGAGTTCTGGTGGTGGTGGCTGGTCAACCTGCTGGTGAACATCGTCTTCAACATCCTCGCCTTCGCCACCGGCGGCTACGGGATGCAGATGGACCAGACCTACGCGACCCCGAGCGCCGGGGCGGTCGTCGTATTCATCCTGTGGGGTCTGTGGGCCCTGGCCACGATCATCCCGAACCTGGCGCTGTTCGCCCGTCGGCTGCACGACGTGAACCTCCCAGCCTGGTGGATCCTCATCGGCCTCGTGCCCGTCGGCGGGATCGTGCTGCTCGTGATGGCGGCGCTCACGCCGAACCCGGCCGGGGCGCGCTTCGACCGGTAGCACCGCCGCAAGCCGGAGACACGAGCCGCAGACACGAAAGAGGCCCAGGGGCGAACCCCTGGGCCTCTTTCTGTTACAGGCGCGTGCTAGACGCGACGGTTTCCGGTGAGCAGACGCACCAGGAAGACGATCACGGCGATCGCCAGGAGGATGATCCCGACCCAGAGCAGGAAGTTCAGCGACGAGACGAAGCCGCCCGTGAACAGCAGGATGATCGCGATGACGGCGATGATGACGAGAAGGATGTTCACTGTGTTTCTCCTTTGTTGCAGGGAATTGAGAGGGATCAGACGAGCGGGTCGTTGCTGTCGCGGGTGCTCCGCGTGACCTGCTCACCGCTGGCCGGGTCGACCGCGGTGCGGGTGGTGGCCGTCGTCTGACGACGACGGAGCACGAAGATGAGGCTGATCAGGAAGACGACCACTCCGGCGCCCATCAGGATGTACCCGATGAGGGACAGGTTGATGTAGCCGCCCAGGTCGACGTTCACGGCGAACGCCAGGATGGCTCCGACCACGAACAGGCCGATGCCTGTACCGATACCCATGATGTGCTCTCCTCTCGCACCGCGAACGGTTCGCGGTGCCGACTGCAGCCTGCTGAGAATCGTCTGATCCTCACCGGGACTGCGTGCCGTCTCCGACCATGCCTACCATGATTGAGTCAATAGCGATTGAGTTGATCCGATCCGTCCGATCGAAGGAAGTCCGCGATGACCGAGCTGAAGCGTCGAGTGGAGGTCTTCGCTGCGCTGGCGGATCCGACCCGGTTGAGGATCGTCGACCTGCTCACGCTGGGCGATCTCTCCTCCTCCGAGATCGAGAATCTGCTCGGACTCCGGTCGAACCTGGTCGCGCATCACCTCCGCGTGCTGGAGAAGGCGCAGATCATCTCGCGCGCCCGTTCGGAGTCGGACAAGCGGCGGAGCTACATCTCCCTGCACCCCGAGGTCTTCGACACCCTCACGCCGCGCGGCGTCGACGTCCCCGAGCGGGTGGTGTTCGTCTGCACCGCGAACTCCGCGCGGTCCCAGCTCGCCGAGGCGATCTGGCGCGACTCCAGTGGGATTCCCACCGCCTCGGCCGGCGTCGCGCCGGGAACGTCGGTGAGGCCGGGGGCAATCGCCGCGGCGACCCGCCACGGCCTGCACATCGACGCCACGACGAGCCCGCGCCACATCGATCAGGTGCTCTCCGAGCACGATCTGGTCATCACCGTCTGCGACAGCGCGCATGAACTGCTGGAAGGCCGTGACGACCTGCACTGGTCGATCCCGGACCCCGCGCCCGTCGACACCCCCGAGGCGTACGACAACGCCTTCGTGCTGCTGGTGCGCCGCATCCACGCACTGACGGTGCGCCTCAGGCCTCTCACCTGACGCGCACCGTCGAGTCCGTGCTGTGAAACGGGGATGCGGCGGGGCGGATCCGCAGACCTGCCCCGCCGCATCCCGGTCTCGGCTAGACCTCCAGCCGGCGGCGGCGCCGGGCCACGATGAGCCCGCCTCCGACACCGAGCAGCAGCAGGGCGCCCAGCAGGCCGACCATCGCCTGGCTGCCCGTCATCGCGAGGCCGGAGCCCGTGCCGGCTGCGGACGAGGAGCCCGAGCCGGTGCCGTTGCCGGTGCCTGTGCCCGTTCCGTTGCCGGTCCCGTCGCCGTTCCCGGTGCCAGGGTCGACGCCCGTCCCGGGGTCGGTCCCGGGGTCGGTGCCCGGCGCCGGGTCGACGACGGTGACGCCGAAGACCGAGGCGAGCAGCCGCACGGCGGTGAGCGAGTCCCCGCTGAGGAGGGCGTGCTCCGCGTCCGCGGTGACCGCGGCGGAAGCGTCGCCGGTCGCCGTCGTGCCGGACACCATGGCCGCCTGGGCCAGGTCACGCACCACCGAGACCACGTCGTCCGCCGCGGCGAGCGTCGGGGCGTCGACTCCGGTGAGGGTGACGGGGGCCGCCACCGCGAGGGTGACCGCGGAGGTCGCCGACAGCGTCGACGCTGCGGGGCCGGTGAGGGCGGCCGCGGCGTTCGCCGCCAGCTGCGCGACCGTGGCTCGCGCCTGGTCGGTGTCGAGCACCGAGCCCGCCGCATCCCAGACCGGAGCCGCGACGAGCGCGTCCACCGCGGCCCGCCCGGCCGAGCCCTCGGCCAGCGTGCCGGCCAGAGCGGTCAGTCGCGCCAGCGGCGAGTCGGTCCGCTCACCCCAGCCGTAGGCGTACAGCGGCTGGTAGTCGGTGTCTCCGACGTTGATCGGCACCTGCTCGGCCGAGGCCGGCCAGGTCAGGGGCAGACGACCCGTGAACGGCGTGGCGCCGAACAGCGTGTCGGCGACACCGGCGCCCTCGCTTCCGGGAAGGAAGGAGGCCACGAGACCCGAGATCTCCCCGAGCTGGTCGGTGACGAGCTGGGTGCGGCCGGCGACGACCAGCACCACGCACTTCATCGCACCGCAGACCGTGTCGATCGCGGCCCGGTCGCTCGCCGTCAGCGACAGGCTGTGCCCGTTGTTGCCGACGTCGCCCTGGCCTTCCGCGTAGGGCGTCTCGCCGACGACCACGACGCCGACGTCGCTGCCGGTCATCGGGGCCGAGGCGTCCTTCGAGTAGGTGATCGTCGCATCCGGAGCCACCTGCTGCATGCCCTGGAGGATGGTGGTCCCGGTCGTCGCGGTGGGGCCTGAACCGCCCTGCCACGAGATCGTCCAGCCGCCCATCTGGTTGCCCAGGTCGTCGGCGTTCGAGCCGGCGACGTAGACGCGGGCGTCCTTCGCGAGCGGGAGCACGTCGTCGTTCTTCAGCAGCACCTGCGACTCGGCCGCGGCCTGGCGGGCGTCGGCCCGGTGGGCCGCTCCGCCGAACTCGTCGGCGAGGCTGCGGTCGGTGAAGGGATGCTCGAACAGGCCGAGCTCGAACTTCTGCGTCAGGATGCGGCGCACCGCGTCGTCCACGCGGTCCTGCGAGACCGTCTTGGTCGTGGTGACCGCGTCCGAGATGCTGGTGATGAACGCCGGGAAGTTGTACGGCGCCATGGCCATGTCCAGCCCCGAGTTCACCGAGCGGACCGCCTTCTCGGCGTAGGTGCCGCCGGGCAGCTTGTCGATGCCCTCCCAGTCGCTGATGAGGAACCCGTCGAACCCGAGCTGCTGCTTCAGCAGGGTCGTGTTCAGCGCGGTGTTCTCGTGCATCCGGACGTCGCCCGTGCCGCCGATGTCGACACCCGAGTACGACGGCATGATGCTGCCGACCCCCGCGTCGATCGAGGGGATGTACGGGTCGACGTAGGTCGTCATGAACTGCTCGAGCGACGGCGACTCGGTGAGCCCCTGGTCGATCGGGTAGCCGTTGCCGGCCTTGGACGGGTCGTAGGTCGTGCCGCCGTCACCGACCCAGTGCTTCGCCGTGGCGAGCACCTCGTCGGCCGCCGACTTGTCGGCCGGGTCGTCGCCCTGGAGGCCGACCGTGTTGGCCGCCGAGAAGGTGGTGACCAGCGCCGGGTCCTCACCGAACGACTCGTAGGTGCGGCCCCAGCGCTCGTCGCGGCTGACGCACAGGCACGGGGCGAACGCCCAGTTCACACCGGTGGTCTTGGTCTCGATCGCGGTGTCCTCGGCCAGCGTCTGCACGAGGGCGGGGTCGCGGGTCGCGCCGAGTCCGATGTTGTGCGGGAAGATCGTCGCGTCGAGCACGTTGCTGTGGCCGTGCACCGCGTCCGCGCCGTAGAGCAGCGGGATCTGGAGCGAGGTCGACAGCGCCTGCTTCTGGAACCCGTCGATCATCCCGGCCCACGCTTCCGGCGTGTTCTGGGCGGGCGTGGATCCGCCGCCCGAGAGGATCGAACCGAGGCCGAGGTCGGCGATCTGGCTCGGCGTCTTGAGTCCGAGCCGCTCGGCCTGCGCCATCTGGCCGACCTTCTCGGCCAGGCTCATCCGGCTCATCAGGTCTTCGACCCTGGTCGCCGTGGGGAGCGAGGAGTCGAGGTACGGCAGGCCGTGGGCGTTGACCACGACCTTCGGCGCCGACGCCGGGAGCTGCGCGCCCTCGGCGTCGAGCACGATCGGGATGCTCCGGGCCTGGTCACCCGTGGTGCCGGCCGCCAGCGCCGAGACGTCGAAGGTCTGGGTCGTGCCGGACTCGGTTCCCGCGGCGAAGGTGAGCGTGCCGCCGAAGCCGGCGACGTGCGTGCCGATCTCGGCGGTGCCCGTCCCGGGGCCGTAGGTCACGTCGACGGGGCCGGTGAGGGGCTCGCCGTTCGAGGTGGTCAGGGTCACGCCGACCTGCGCGGTGGCGCCCGGGTCGAGGAGGTAGACGTCCTGCGAGGTGGTGACCGTCAGGTTCGCCGCCTGCTCCGGGGTGCCGTAGAGCTGCACGTCGTCGACGGCCCAGTTGGCGCTCGTCGGCTTGCCGGGCGCGAAGGTGATCGCGAAGCCCCAGGCGCTCGTGAGGTCGAGGGTACCGTTCTTCGTGGCGGCGTTTCCGGGCTGGTAGTCGCCGATCTTGAAGGCGCTGAACGGCAGTTCGACCAGCTTCCAGCGGCTCGTCGAGCTGCCCCAGTTGTCCTTGAAGGTCGCGGTCCAGAGCTCGGAGTGCTCGCCGTCGGGCCCGCCGTCCTTGAGCTCGACCTTGATGTCGTCACCGGCGGTCGGCGAGGCGGGGTTCGACGCCTGCGAGGCGTACCACCAGAAGCGGAGGCCCTGGTACGAGCTCCAGTCCTGTGACGAGGCGAGGTTGTCGCTGAAGCCCGCGTAGCCGCCGGCCGGGATCAGGTAGCTGCCGGAGAGCACCTTGTTGTCGGGCACGTCACCGCGCTCCTGTGAGGTGACGGACATGGTCGCCAGGTTCTCCGACGAACCCCAGGTGAAGAAGCCGACGGGGTTCGCGGAGGTGCTGAGCGGCACGGTGCCCTGGAAGTCCTCCAGGGTGGTCGCGCGCTCGAAGGTGCCGAAATCGTCGAACGACCAGGTGCCCGCGCCGAGGCCGGTGAGGGTGACGGCGAAGCCGGTCGCGGCCGAGGGCGTGAAGCGGGCCGGGTTCGCCGGGTCGTTCTTCACGCGGAGGTCGGTGAACAGCACGCTGACCCGGCGCCATCCGGTCGAGTCGTCGATGACGGTGCGGTCGAAGAGCTGGCCGCCGGACTTGACCTCGTAGCCGAGCGACTTGCCGCTGCCAGTGCCGAGGAACCAGAAGCTGAAGCCGTCCGACGCCGACCAGTCCTGCGCGGCGGTGTCGTTGGTGAAGCCGAACCAGTCGGAGCCGGTGGGCACGCCCGATACGGTCGCGACGAGCACGTGATTGTCGACCGGGGAGCCGGGGATGGTGTCGTCGACGACGGTCGAGAGCACGGGCTTCACCTCGTCGCGGCTGGCCCAGGTGGAGTAGTCGGCGGGGACGCCGGACTCGAAGCCCTGGAGCACCGTGGTCGCGCCGTCGTTCGGCAGGTCGCCGGTCGGGCGGATGGTCACCACGGCGGTGTTCCGCGAGCCGATGGTGATGCCGTCGGAGGGGTCGGTGAGAGCGAGCGTGAAGGTGCGGACGGGCGTCAGTGCGCCGTGCGAGACGGTGGGCACGGTGACGGATGCGGTGGTCTGGCCGGCCGGGATGGTCACGACCTGGTCGACGGCCGTGTAGTCGGTGCCCGCGGTGGCGGAGGCGTCCGAGCTGGTGACGTGCACCGTCTGGTCGGCGTCCGAGACGCTGTTCAGCGAGACACCGACGGTCGCGTCGGATCCGGCGGCCACGTCGACGGCCTGCGTGTCGAAACCGGCGGTGGGCACGGCGACCGTGCCGCGCACCGCGAAGGTGTACACGGAGTAGCCGTAGTAGTGCAGCGTCGGTGCCTCCCAGGTGGCGGCCGCACGCTTCAGCATCGCCAGGCGCACGTACCGGGCCTGGACGGGGGCGTCGAAGACGACCTGCTCGGTGCCGCCGACGCCCGCGGTCTTCGAGGCCGCGGTGCTCCAGCTGGCCTCCTCACCCGGGTTCGCGGAGGCGACCTGCACGTCGTAGGCGACCGCGTAGGCGGCCTCCCACGAGATCGAGACGCCGGTGACCGTGGCGATCGAGCCGAGGTCGCTGGTGAGGGACGCCGTGAAGGTCGTGTCCGAGTCGGGACCGTTGCCGCTGGCCCAGCGGGTGGCGTCGTTGCCGTCGGTGGCGTTCGACGCGGGGAAGTTGCCGTCCTTGTCGTTCTGCGACGCCGACGCGGTGGTCGTGCCGGTGAGCGCGAGGTCGGGCTCCGCGGCGACCGCGGACTGGGCGGCCGACTGGCCGACGACCAGGAACGCCGCCATCAGCGCGGAGACGACTCCGGTGGCGACGATGCCGCGCAGTGAGCGGCGGGGGAAACGGATGGCAACGGACCGAGGGCCGGGTGCGGGCACTGTCACTCCTTCATGACGAACCGTTCGGCATCGAACGGAACTTCCAGTACAACCTCTGAATTCGTCCGGTCCCAGGACGAATGCGCCCCGGTCCGGCGTGTCGCGGATCGACCCGCTCCGGAGGCCCAGGCGGCCGAGAGGGTGCGGTCGATGATGCCCACGAGTTCTGAGCGCTCGCCGAGCGCAGCAGCCTGGATGCGCACGCGGGGTGACCCCTCAGCGGCTCCGCCGGCACCCTCACCGCTGGGATCCTCGTTGTCCGGCGTGAACCGGGCGAACGCATCCTTCACGCCCTCCATCAAGGCGCCGTCCGAGGCCCCGAAACGGCCGCCGAGGATGACGACCTCGGCGTCGACGAACGCGCTCAGCTGTGCGATCGCGCGGCCGACGCGGAGGCCGGCGAGCCGGCGGTCGGGCAGGCTCGCGGCGACGACCGTCTCGAGGCATCCGCGACGGCCGCAGCGGCAGACCTCGCCGTGCGGGTCGACCTGGATGTGGCCCATCTCGCCGCTGGTGCCCCGGGCGCCCGACAGCAGCATCCCGTCGACGATCACCCCCGAGCCGATGCCGTGTCCGAGCTTGACGTAGAGCAGGTTGTCGAGCTCGGGTGAGCCGCCGTGGATGCGTTCGCCCCAGGCGCCGAAATTCGCGTCGTTGTCGTGCACGATCGGCCCGGGCAGCCCCGGCGGTCTCGCTTCGACAGCGGAGACGTTCTGCCAGCCGAGGAGCGCGACGGGGGCGAGGACCATGCCGGTTGGTTTGGTCACCGGGAAGGGGAACGAGACGCCGAAGCCGGCGACGTCCGTCGCACCCACGCCCGCGCGCGTCAGCGACGCGGCGACGAGCCGGTGGAGCTCGCGGAAGGTGGCGCGCGCCGAGTCGTCGACGGGGAACGGGATGCGCGTCTCCTCGAGCACGCGCCCCTTCAGGTCGCAGACGGCGACTGTCAGGTGCCGGTGCCCGATGTCGGCTGCGACGACGACGCCGCTCTGGCCGGCGAGCTCGAGCACGGCGGTCGGTCGCCCGCGCTGAGCGCCGTGCGCCGAACGGAGGGCGCCCTGCACGAGGCGCCTCTCGACCACGAGTCCCTGGGCGATGAGCTCGGAGACCGCCTGAGCGACGACGCTCCGGGAGAGCCCGGTGTGCTCGGCGATCGCGCGCCGCGTGGTCTGGCCTGCGCGCCGGATGAACTCGAGATGGTCGCTGCGCCCCGACCCGTTCTGTGCTGGAACCGTCACCGTGCATCCCCTTCGATGACCGACGTCGTACTACTCATTCACCGCTCCCCCGAACGGGGGAGCGCACTCTCCTCTCATTGAAACACAGCCCGGCCCGAGGCGGCGTCGACGATCGAGGTCAGGCCCGGAGGATCGAGGTCATCTTCTTGCCCCGCGCGACCTCGTCGACGAGCTTGTCGAGGTAGCGGATGTTCTGCATGAGCGGATCGTCGATCTCCTCGACCCGGATGCCGCAGATCAGGCCGGTGATCAGCGAGGCGTTCGGGTTTGGAGCGGGGGCGTCGGCGAAGAAGGCGCGGAAGTCGGTGCGCTCGGAGAGGATGCGCTGGAGCGCGTCGTCGTCGTAGCCGGTCAGCCAGGAGATCACCTGATGCAACTCGGCCTCGGTGTGGCCCTTCCGCTCCACCTTGGCGAGGTAGTGCGGATAGATGTCGGCGAAGGCGGTGCGGAAGATGCGGTGCTCGGTCGTCTCGGTCATGGGTCCCTCCTCGTCCTCCCACGGTAGCGAGGCCTCTCCGGCGGCACTAGACATCCGATAGTTCGAGGGTTGACTGTTTGAGATCTAACAGTTAGAGTTCTGAGCATGGACGAGACGGACTTCGACTACACGACCTCCCTGCAGCTGCTCCGCTGGATCGGCTGGGCGCAGCGGAAGGCCGGCGAGGACTGGATCCGGGAGCGCGGGCTCAGCCACGAGCAGAGCTTCGCCCTCGGTTTCCTCGTGCAGAACCCCGGATCCATCCAGCGGGACATCGCCGCGATGACCCGGACGAGCCCGGCCAGCGTGTCGAGCCTCCTGCAGGGGCTCGAGCGCCGCGAGCTCATCGAACGACGCAGCGAGGGCGGCAACGCCCGCGTCAAGCGCGTCTACCCCACCCGCGCCGGGATCGACCTGATCTCCGGTTTCGACGAGGCCATGGCCGCAACCGAGGACGAGATCCTCGCCCCGCTCAGCAGCACCGAGCGGGACACCCTGAACGCCCTCCTCACCAAGATCACGGGCCAGCTCCCGAAGCCGACCCGCTCGTAAGCAGGGCCGCCCTCGGGCGGACCCGGACCCGCATCCCGACGTCACCGCCTCCCCCGGGTCGCGGCACTCCGTCGCGCCTCGGAGCCCGGCTCCGTCGCGCACCCGATCACCTCCTCCACTCACCCCCGCCGTGCCGGCGTCCGCCGGCGCGCGCTCGAACCTGCCCGAAAGGAGCCGTCATGAGCACCTCGAACCGCTGGTACCTCTCGACCGCACCCGTCCTTCGCGCCCTCGTGCACCTCTGCGTGCCGATGGCCGCCGCCATGATCGTCGGCGCCGTCTACAACGTCATCAACGCCGGCTTCATCGGCTCGCTGCACGACAGCAGCCTGCTCGCCGCCGTCACCCTCGGGAGCCCGGTGCTCGCCCTGGTGATGGCCGTCGGCGGCGTCTTCGGCGTGGGCGGCGGCGCCCTCATCTCCCGCCTGCTCGGCGCCTCGGAGAACGAGCCGGAGCGGGCGGGCGAGATCAAGCACGTCTCGTCGTTCGCCCTCTGGGGATCCGTCCTCTCCGGTGCCGCCCTCGGTGGCATCGGCCTGGTTTTCCTCACTCCCCTGGTGACCCTCCTCGGCGCGGACGCCTCGGCGACCGCCGCCACGAGCGCCTACATCGGCGTCATGCTCGCCTTCGTCCCGGTGCTCGCCGCGGCCTTCTGCCTCGAGCAGATCGTGCGCGCCGAGGGAGCGGCCCGGCAGGTGATGATCGCGCTGATCGCGTCGACCGTGGCGAACATCCTGTTCGATCTGCTGTTCATCCTGGTGCTGGGCTGGGGCGTCGCCGGGGCCGCGCTCGCGATGGGGCTGTCGAACCTCGGGGTCGTGGTCTACTTCGCCGTGTGGCTCCACCGCACGAGCGAGCACGTGAGCCTCGCCCCGCGCTGGTTCACGCTCGCGCCCGCGGTCCTCAAGCCGGTGTTCGGGGTGGGTTCGGGCGAACTGCTGCAGTCGGCCTTCCTGATCGTGACCTCACTCGTCCTCAACAACCTCGCGGTCGCCTACGGCGACACGGCGCTGGCGGCCATGGGGGTCGCGGTGCGCATCGCCCAGGTGCCGGAGTTCCTCGTGATGGGCGTCACGCTCGGCATCCTGCCCCTGCTGGCCTACTCGTACGGCAAAGGCGACCGGGAGCGGCTGAACGCCGCGCTCCGCGTCTCGGCGATCACGGTCGGAGCGATCGTGCTCGTGTCGGCCGGCGCGGTCTACGCTTTCCGCGAGCCGCTGTTCTCGGCGTTCTCGTCGGACCCGTCGGTGCTGGTGATCGGCGTCACCATCCTGACCGCGCAGCTCGTCGCCATGATCGTGAACGGATTCACGGGCCTGCTCACCTCGCTCTTCCAGGCGACCGGCCGTTCGCTGCCGGCCATCCTGATGTCGCTGTCGCAGGGCGTGCTGTTCATCCCGATCGTGCTGCTGGGCAACCTGTGGTTCGGGCTCGCCGGGATCATCTGGTCGCTGACCGTCTCGGAGGCGATCGTGTTCGTGCTCGGCGTGGCGCTCTGGCTCGGCACGCGGAGGGCGATCGACCGGGGTCTCGACGAGGGCAGCCCGGAGCGGGCCGAGGCGGTGCTCGAGGAGGCGTGAGCCTTCTCAGTCCGAGCCCGCGAGGGTGGTGACGGTGGATGTCGGCGAGTCCCAGAGTCGGAGGCCGGTCACTGCGGCGCCGGCTGGGGCGGCCCCGGTCAAGCCGGCTTCCTCGACCAGCCGCAGGGCCTGCGGGAGGGCGTCGAGGCGCATCCGCCGCGCGAGCGTGACGTGGGGCATCCAGTCGCCCGGGGTTGTGTGCGGCGCATCCTCACCGCCTCCCCCGGCCCGGGCGTGGACGGCGGCGTGCAGGTCGAGCAGGGCCCGGGTCGGGACGACCGAGCGCACGAGCACCCGTCGGTCGCCCTCGCCGAACAGGAGGGGCGCGCCGAGCTCGATCGGCAGCGGGAGCGGAAGGCCGGCGAAGGTCTCCGGCCCGGGGAGCGCCAGCCCCGTGCCGGGCCGCACCAGCAGCGTGACATGCGGGCGGTTGCTGGGCGACGGATGCGAGCCCAGGCTCGAGAGACCCGCCTCGGCGAGCGCCGTCCACTGCCGCCGGATCCACTCGTCCGTCGCGCCGTCGAGCACGAGCTCGAGGCTCCGGATCGGGCGGGAGTCATTCATCCTCCCAGTGTGCCGCGGGCGGGCGGATGTCGGGGACGCCGTCCAGGGGCGCTGTCGGTGGGTGCGCCTAGCGTCGTGGATGCATCCGCACCGACCGAGAAGAGCCCCATGAACGCCCGTGGTTTCGCCACCATCGACTTCGAGACGAGCGGGCTCGCGCCCTCGCACGGGGCGCGGGCGCTCGAGATCGCGGTCGTGCACTCCGATCCCGACGGCGTGGTCACGGGCCGGTGGGACACGTTGATCGGCGTCGACGGGCCGGTGGGGCGGGTCGACATCCACCGCATCTCCCGCTCGGCGCTGGCCGGGGCGCCGGAGTTCGGGCAGATCGCACCGGGCCTGGTCGAGCTGTTGCGCGGCCGGGTCGTCGTGGCGCACAACGCCGGCTTCGACCTCCGCTTCCTGGTCGCCGAACTGGGGCTGATCGGCTACCGCTTCGCCGCGGCGCCGGTCAGCCTGTGCACGCAACGGCTCGCCCGCAGCTATCTGCCCGGGGTGCGGCGCTCGCTCGCACACCTGTGCGAGGTGTTCGGCATCGCGCTCGAGGGCGCGCACCGCGCCTCGGTCGACGCCCTGGCCACGGCCCAACTGCTCGAGTGCTACCTCGCGAACTCGTCCGACCGCTCGGGCTTCCACGCGCAGCTCGACCGGGCCGCCGCACTCCCCCACCGTCCCCTCCCGGCGAGCGGGGTGCCCTGGTACCCGCGCGAGCGCGTGCCGGGCACGGCCTGGTCGCGGCCCGCGTTCCGGGCCTGATCGCATTCCGGGCCTGATCGGGTTCGGTGCGTTCAGGCGCGCTCGAGCGCGGGCCGCGAATCCTCGGGCCGCGCATTCTCGGGCTGTGCATTCTCGGGCTGTGCATCCTCGGGCCGCGCATGCTCGGGCGGCACCGCTTCGGGCCGGATGCGCTCCGGGTCGACGAGGCGGTCGCCCGCGCGCGCGGCCGGCGCGAGCCGCTCCCCGGTCTCGGCATCGACGAAGCGCATCCCCGCCGGCGCCGACGAGGGCCGGTTGCGGTCGGCCCAGTCGCCGAGCGCCAGCAGCACCATCGCGAGCTCCTGCCCGGCGCCGGTGAGCACGTACTCGTCGCGCGCCCGCCCGCTCTCGGGCTTGTAGGAGCGTCGCTCGAGCACTCCCCCCTCGACCAGGGTCGCCAGCCGCGCGGTGAGCACTTCGCGCGGGATGCCGAGCGACTCCTGGAACCGGCTGAACCGTGTCGTGCCGGCCAGAGCGTCGCGGACGATCATGAGCGTCCACTTCTCGCCGAGCACGTCGAGGGAGCGGGCGATGGGACAGCGGTCGTCGCCGCCGAGGATGCCGAGCATCCCGTCATCGTACCTGAGTTCGGTTAGCAGAGCCAGTATGCTAGGTTCGCTTCACGAACTCAGATGTACGAAACCGATGAAGGAGACTCATGGACATCCACGGAGCGACAGTGCTGGTGACCGGCGCCAACGGCGGACTGGGCGCGGAATTCGTGCGGCAGGCCCTCGACCGCGGAGCGGCGACGGTCTACGCGACCGCCCGCTCGCCGCGCGAGTGGGACGACGACCGCATCCGCCCGCTCGCCCTCGACGTGACCGACGAGACGAGCGTGCAGGCCGCCCTGGCCGCGGCCCCCGACGTCTCGATCGTCGTGAACAACGCCGGGGTGGGTGGAGCTGGCCGCCTCCTCGACACCTCGGTCGCCGACGTCGAGCAGGTCTTCGCCACCAACGTCTTCGGCGCCCTCCGGGTCGCGAAGGCCTTCGCCCCCTCGCTCGCCGCCCAGGGCGGAGGCGCCCTCGTCGACGTGCACTCCGTGCTCAGCTGGCTGGCGCTCGCGGGCGGCTACTCCGCCTCGAAGGCGGCCCTCTGGTCGCTCACGAACTCGCTCCGGGTCGAGCTCGCGCCCCAGGGCACCCTCGTGCTCGGCGCGCACCTCGGCTACACCGACACCCCGATGACCGCCGCCCTCGAGGCCGAGAAGAACGACCCGGCCGACGTCGTCTCCGCGATCTGGGACGCAGTGGCCGCCGGCCACGACGAGGTGCTGGTCGACCAGGTCAGCCGCGACGTGAAGTCGGCGCTCTCCGGCCCGGTCGCCGCCCTCTACCCCCAGCTCAGCGGCCGCTGAGCTCCACCACATCCCCCTCGGGCGCCGTCCCGAGCGTCTGCAGCCCGGTGACCCGGAGCAGGTCGAGCTTCGCCTCGTCCTCGCTGCCCGGCTCGACCGTGTAGACCACGATCCGCAGGTCGCCGCCCGGCACGGTGAGCACGTCGCAGTCGACCGTGATCGGCCCCACCGGGGTGCCGGTCACGGTCTTGCGGCTGGAGCGATGCTCAGCCACCTTGGCCTCGGCCCAGCGCCGCTCGAACTCCGGTGATTCCGCGCGCAACCGCGCCACCAGGTCGGCCAGCGCGGCGTCATCCGGGTACCTGCCGAGGGCCGAGCGCAGGTCCGCCGCCAGATCGCTCGCGAACTCCTCCTCGTGCCGCTCGTCGAACTCGGTGCCGTCGTGGCCGGTGGTGAAGTGCCGCCACACCAGGTTGCGGTCGCGGCCGGTGTGCGCTGAGGGGTCGCCGGCGAGCGCGGCCCAGAGCGGGTTCCACAAAAGGATGTCGTGGGTCGCGGTGAAGACCGCGAGAGGCACGTCGCCGAGCCGGTCGACGATCCGCTGCACCCCGGGGGTGATGTGCTGCGGCACGACGCCCCGCGTCGGCGGCGCGACACCGGCGACCCGGTACAGGTGGTCCCGCTCGTCCTCGGTCAGCCGGAGGGCGATCGCGAGCGCTCCGAGCAGCTGGGGCGACGGATGCGAGGCCCGGCCCTGCTCCAGCCGCACGATGTAGTCCACGCTCACCCCGGCGAGCGCCGCGAGCTCCTCGCGCCGAAGCCCGCTGGTGCGCCGCAGACCACCGGCGGGGAGCCCGACATCGGCGGGGCGCACGCGGTCGCGCCACGAGCGGAGCACACTGGCGAATTCGGTCATGTCCCCATCCTGCCCTCCCCCGGGCCGGTCTCCCTGGTACTCGCAGTCCCCCTGACGAGGGGTGCCTGGGAGAACCCGCGCCGCGGGCACAGCATGGAGCCATGACCATCACACTCATCACCGGGGCCAACAAGAGCCTCGGTCTCGAAACCGCCCGCCGCCTCCTCGAGGCCGGCCACACCGTCTACGCCGGCGTCCGCGACCCGGCCTCCGCCGACGCCGTCCGTGCACTCGGCGCCGAGGTCGTGCAGCTCGACGTCACCGACCAGGCGAGCGTCGACGCGGCCCTCGCCTCACTCCCCGCCCTCGACGTGCTCGTGAACAACGCCGGGGTGCTCGGCACCTCGTTCGGCGTCGACGACCTCTCGGCCGAAGCCATGCAGGCGGTGCTCGACACCAACGTGCTCGGCATCGTGCGCGTCACCCAGGCCGCGCTGCCGCTGCTCCGTGCATCCGACGCCCCGGTGATCTTGAACGTCGCCTCGGGCGTCGGCTTCCCCCGCTACCTTCAGGATCCCGCCCGCGACGAGTACCCGGTGCCCGCGATCCCCTACGCCGCCTCGAAGGCCGCGGTGATCACGCTGACCGTGCAGTACGCCAAGAACCTGCCCGGCTTCCGCATCAACGCGAGCGACCCGGGCTACACCGCGACCGACTTCAACGGCCACGGCGGCCACCAGACGGTGACCGAAGGCACGGATGCGACGGTCGCGCTCGCCCTGGTCGGGGCGGACGGCCCCACCGGCGAGTTCCACGACCGTCACGGCCGCGTCGAGCTCTAGGCCGGCACGCCCGCCTTCAGGCCCCGAGCTTCTCGCGCACCGTGCGATAGGTCTCGGGGCCGAAGACGGCCACGACCGACGAGAGCACCGACGCCCCGCCGCAGAGCAGCACGGCGGGCACCCAGTTCGTGCCCCCGGCGCCGGCGGCCTGGGCGATCGCGGGCGCGAAGCCCGCCAGCAGGATGCCGAGCATGAGTCCCACGGCCATCCCGGTGTACCGCACCGACGCCGGGAACAGCTCCGGGTAGTAGACCGCCCCGATGGTGATCGGGATGCAGTAGAAGATTCCGATCCCGAGGATGCCCGAGACGAAGATCAGCGGGATGTCGCCGGCGTCGATCGCGACGAACAGCAGCAGCATGCAGACGCTCGAGGCCAGCGACCCCGCGATGAACAGCGGCTTCCGGCCGAACCGGTCCGAGAGCAGTCCGGCGAGCGGCGCCATGACCACGGCGACGAAGTTCGCGATCGACACGACGGTGAGCATCACGGCGCTCGGGATGCCGTTCGCGCTGCCGTAGGCGAGGGCGAAGACGTTGAAGATCGTTCCGACGATGTTGATCGTGCTGAGCGCGAGCACCCGCAGCACGGTGCGCCAGTGATTCGCCAGCAGTTCCGCGATCGGCAGCTTCGCCCGCGATCCGTCGTTCTTCAGGGCCTCGAAGGTCTCGGTCTCCTCGAGCTTTCGGCGCAGCAGATAGGCGACCACGGTGAAGACGCCGCTGATCAGGAACGGCACGCGCCAGCCCCAGCTGAGCAGCTGATCCTCGGGCAGGGCCGCGATCGGGATGAAGACGAGGCTGCCGAGCGCGATGCCGAACTGCATCCCGCTCATCGTGAAGCTCGTGAAGAATCCGCGCCGGCCGACCGGGGCGTGCTCGACGGTCAGTGAGGTCGAGCCCGGAGACTCACCGCCGGCCGAGAGACCCTGCAGCAGCCGGAGAAGGATGAGCAGAGCCGGCGCCGCCCAGCCGATCGCCGCGAAGGTCGGCAGCAGGCCGATGGCGAAGGTCGCCACTCCCATCAGCGCGATGGTGAGCACGAGTGCGCGTCTGCGCCCGAAGCGGTCGCCGATGTGCCCCCAGAGCACCGCACCCAGCGGCCTCACGACGTAGGCGACGCCGAAGGTGGCGATCGAGACCAGGGTCGCGGCGGCCCCGGAATCCGGGAAGAACAGCCGCCCGAAGATCAGGGCCGAGGCCGAACCGTAGACGAGGAAGTCGTAGTACTCCAGCGCGCTGCCGAAGAAACCGGAGACCGCCGCGCGACGCGCCTGCGCCGACGACGGGGAGGTGGAGGTGCCTGTACTGGTCTTTACCGACATGAGGTGCTCCGTTGCAGATGGGGTGGCGAATGGATGCGGTCAGGGGGCGATCGGGGCGAGCTCGCCCTGATCGATCGGCGCGTGGTCGAGGGTGATCGGGTTCAGCCGGATGGCCTGGGGCCCGTCGGTCGTGCCGAAGCCCACGGCGTAGAGGCCGTCCGGCCCGCCGTTGTAGGAGAGCTCGACGCCCCAGGCATCCGGGTCGATCGCGTCGCCGAGCCAGTCGCGGAGGCCCTCCTCGGTGCCGCCGAGCTCGAGCGAGGTGACGCCGGTCGCCTGTGCGTCGCCCGTTCCGGGCTGGGTGTCGAGGAGGCTCGAGTGCGAGCCGAGATCGGGCACGTAGTAGATGTTCGGGCGGCCGACGAGCCAGGAGTTGCGGAAGTCGGGGGCGTGCAGCGCTTTGCCGCGCTTCTGGCCGGGGACCATCAGCTCCTTGCCACCGGCGATCTCCGCCGACGACTCGACACCGCGGTGCCGGGCGAAGGCCGCGATCTCCTCCGGGTCGTCGCTGCGGAGGCAGAGCCCGGCGAAGCAGTCCCCCGTCGCGGTCTGGCGTTCGAGCTCGAGGGCCAGCGGGCGGCGCTCGGCGATCATGCGGTGGTCGACGATGCTCTCGACCTCGATGTAGACGTGCCCGCCGAGCGAGATGATCTTCTGGCCGAGACCGAGCCCGGGGAACCAGCCCCCGTCGGCACTGCCGAGGCCGGTGCGGCGCGAGATCTCCAGTGTCGTGCGGTAGAGGTTGTCGGACCAGATGGCGATGTGGTCGAGCGAGATCATCCAAGGACTCCTTCACGTGCCCGTTCGAGTTATTACAAATTCGAAGTTATTCCGGACATGTTACCGCGGATGTCCTCAAGTGTTTCGAATTTGTAAAACTCGCAGAAACCGCGAGTGGAGAGTGAGTCCGCCCGGGAGATTCCTGCGCTCAGGCTCCCGCAGCACGCACCTGGTCGGGCAACAGCCCACCGGTCGCCTCGCCGCGGAGGTGGAGCTGCAGCTGGCCCAGCACCCGGTGGAGCGCCTCGACGTCGCCCGGGTCGAGCGGCTCGATCACCGCGTCGACGATCATGTCGTTCTGGGTCTGCGAGACCTCGACCAGCAGAGCGCGACCCGCGTCCGTGATCCGCGCGAGCACCCCGCGCTCGTCGTCGCGCGCGAGCACGCGTTCGGCGAGACCCGCCTTCTCGAGCTGACCCACCTGGTAGGTCAGGCCGCTCGGCGTGCTCACCAGTTTGTTGGCGAGCTCCGTCATCCGCAGCTCTCCGCCGGCGTTCCGCAGCCGGATCAGCACCTCGTACTGCGAGTACTTGATGCCGGTGTGATCGCGGGTCGCGCGGTCGGCGCGGCGCTCGAGCAGCTTGCCCACGTCGATCAGCCGCTCGAACAGCGCGAGCTGCACGGAGTCGAGCTTCTCAGCCATGGAGTCCCTCCGATCGCGGAGCCGGCGGCTCCTCGTCCCTGGACCGCCCATGGTATCGACCCGGCCCCGAGAGCAGGTTCACGAGGCGCAGCAGGAGGCGGGTGCCTCGGCGGCCTACCGCGCCTTCGGTGACGGTGGGGAACATCCGGAACGCAAGCTGCGCCACCACCTCACCGGCGACCCGGTCGACTCCCGCGCCGGGCGGAGCGCCGATCGTCTTGACCGCGACGGCACGGAGGAGACGGAAGAGCAGGCGGCCGACGAGCGCGCCCTGCATGTCGCGCACCGCGGTGTCGAGCGTGAAGGAGCCCGGGCGGGCGGCCACGTTCGGCGGCGCCGCCCGGCCGAGGAGGCGCGCGAAGTCGGCGGCGGGGAACGGATCGCGGGTGGTCGCGGAGGGGTGGTCGTAGGCGTCGATGCGCGGGGCCCCGGTCGGTGCCTCCGTCGGCTCAGCGCCCGGGATGTCGACCTCGGCTCGGTACAGGATGTCGCGAGACGACCGCCCCACCCGCACCTCGTAGCGCCCGGGCTCGGGCCGCCAGGCCCCGCGCCCGGCATCCCACACCCGGAAGGCGCGCTCGTCGACGCGGAGCCGCACCGGCGCGCTCTCGCCCGGCTCGAGCTCCACCTTGGCGAAGGCGCGGAGCTCGTGCTCGGGCCGGAAGACGCTCGGGGCGTCCTGGTGCAGGTACACCTGCACCACCTCGCTGCCGCGACGCGAGCCGGAGTTCGTCACGACGAGCGAGACGTCGAGCTCGGCGCCCTCCTCGGCCGCCTCGACGTCCACTTCGGAGCAGTCGAACCGCGTGTACGACAGGCCGTGCCCGAACGGGAAGGCGACCTCGGCCCCCACCGAGTCCGACCACCGGTAGCCCACGTAGAGGCTCTCCCGGTACTCGACCGTCGCGGGGCCGTTCGGCATCCCCGCCACCGGATGGTCGGAGTAGCGCACGGGGAAGGTCTCGGCCAGCCGCCCACCCGGTTCCGCGATCCCGAGCAGCACGTCGGCCAGGGCGCCGCCCGAGGCCTGACCGCCGAGGTAGGCCTCCAGCACGACCGGCACCTCGTCGCGCCAGGGCAGCTCGACGGGCGCGCCGTTCTGCAGCACCACGATCGTCTGCGGGTTCATCGCCCGCACGGCTCGCACGAGCCGGTCGTGCGCCGGCGGCAGTCTCAGGTGGGAGCGGTCCACGCCCTCGGTCTCGTAGGTCTCGGGGAGGCCGACGACCACGACCGCCACGTCGGCGACCGCCGCCGTCTCCTCGGCCTCGGCCAGCTGTGCGGCCGTCGAGCGGCTGGTCGCGCGGTCGTAGCCCGGTGCGTAGAGCACGGCGGTGCCGTCTGCGCGCGCGGGAAGCGCGTCGGTCAGGGCATCGAGCAGCGTGTCGACACGCGTCGGCACGACGTGCGAGCTGCCCGCGCCCTGGAACCGCGGCTCATCCGCGAATGCGCCGATCACGGCGACGCGGATGCCCGAGCCGGCCGCGAGCGGCAGCAGACCGCCCTCGTTCTTCAGCAGCACGGTCCCGGCGGTCGCCGCGCGACGGGCGAGCGCGTGGTGCGCGTCGAGATCGGGTGCGGGCCCGCCGTCCGCGATCCCCCGGTGCTCGTCGAGGAGGGTCAGGATGCGCGCCACGGCCCGGTCGAGGTCGTCCCGTCCGAGCGCCCCCGAACGCAGGGCGGCACGCACATAGGCGTCGTCGCCGCGCCCGAGCCCCGGCATCGTGAGATCGGTGCCCGCCGGGATGGATGCGCAGCGGTCCCAGGAGGCGCCCCAGTCCGAGAGCACCACGCCCTCGAAGCCCCACTCCTCACGCAGGATGCCGTTCAGGAGCGCTGCGTTCTCGGTGCAGTGCCATCCGTTGAGGCGGTTGTAGGCCGCCATCACGGTCGCGGGCCGCGCGCGGCGCACCACGTGCTCGAAGGCGGCGAGGTACAGCTCGCGGAGGGCCCGGTCGTCGACCACCGACTCCACGCCGTACCGGCGCTGCTCGGTGTTGTTGGCCGCCAGGTGCTTGAGCGAGGCGCCCACGCCCACGCTCTGCACCCCCTCGACCCACGCGGCCCCGAGCTCGCCGGAGACCAGCGGATCCTCGGAGAAGTACTCGAAGTCACGGCCCCCGACGGGCGTGCGTTTCAGGTTGACGCCGGGGCCGAGGAGAACGCCGATGCCGTGCCCGGCGGCCTCGCGGCCGAGCGCGACGCCGACCTCGCGCACCAGTGCCGGATCCCAGGAGGCCCCGAGCGCCGAGGCGGTGGGGAAGCAGGTCGCCGGGTGCGAGGCGAACATCGACATGCCGGAGCCGTCGTGCGGGCGGCGCACCCCGTGCGGGCCGTCGCCCAGACGCAGCGCGGGGATGCCGAGGCGTTCGACGGCGACCGTGGTCCAGGCATCCGCCCCGGCCGTCAGCGCGACCTTCTCGTCGTCGGTCAACCGCGCGATCAGGTCGCCGGCGGCAGGGGCCGTCGCGGGTGCGTCAGGTCGGATGCCGGTCATGTGCTCCCATCGTAGAAGACCGCGTCTGCTTCTGCCGTGGAGCGGGCCCGCCATGCCAGACTGAGCACCGTGACCGACGCCACTGAGCTGCCCACCGTCTCCATCGTCATCCCCGCCTACAACGAGGAGGCCGGAATCCGGCACTGCCTCGTCGCGGCCATCGAACAGACCGTCAAGGCGCACGAGATCATCGTGGTCGACAATCGCTCCACCGACGGCACGCGCGCCGCGGTCGAGGCGATGGCGACGGCCTTCCCCGAGGCGAACATCCGGCTGGTGACCCAGGATGCCGAGCAGGGCATAACCCCCACCCGGAACGCGGGCTTCGACGCCGCGACGGGCGTGGTGATCGGGCGCATCGACGCGGACAGCGCGCTCTTCCCCGACTGGGTCGAGCAGGTGCAGCGGGCCTTCGCCACCGGCGAGTTCGTCGCGGCCAGCGGGCCGGTCGAGTACTACGACATGCCGATGCGGGCGTTCGGCCACCACGCCGACGACACCTTCCGCAAGCTGCAGGTCAAGCTCGCCGGCAAGTACGTCTTCCTCTTCGGCACGAACATGGCGATCACCAAGGAGGCCTGGCTCGCGGTGCGCGGCGACGTCTGCCCCGACCGCGAAGACCTCATGCACGAAGACCTCGACCTCGCCGTGCACCTCGCCCTCAAGGGCCTCAAGGTCGGCTACGTCTCGGCGATGGTGGTCGGGATGTCGGCCCGCCGCCTCGACTCGTCGCCGCGCGACTACCTGTACTACGTCGAGCGCTTCGAGCGCACCTACGCGGCCCACGGCATCCACGACCTGCGCCTGCTGGCGCCGATGGCGGTGTTCCTCGGAATCTACCCGGCCCTGCACGCCGAGCGGCGGCTGCACGAGCACCGCACGGCGCAGCAGTGGGGCGGGGTGCCGCGGCCGGTCAAGGCCGACTGAGCCCGGCGAACCCGGCCCCGCCGAGCCCGGCAGACCCGGCCGGTCCCGCCGGCGCTAGTCCCGCGCGTCCTCCTGGCGCATCCGCTCGCGGATGCCGCCGTCGACGCCCCGGCCCGCGGCCATCGGCTCGTAGATCGCGCCGTCGGTCGGCGGCTCGGGATCGCCCTTCTTCGACTCGGCGTCGGCCGTCTTGCCCGAGAGGCGTTCGGTGACACCGGGGAACAGGTGGTGCGAGACATCGGCGAGCCGGGCCTTTACCCCCACGGGCTGTTCCGGCTTGGGGTTCGTGCAGGCCTCGACGATCGCGTCGACGACGATCTGCGGGTCGTCCATGGCGGCCATCCGCGGCGTGCGACCGCTGTAGTTGGCGGCGTGGGTCCACCAGGGGGTGTCGACCGCCCAGGGCAGGATCGTGCCGACCGAGATCCGCTCGTCCTCCCCCGTCAAGCGCAGTTCCTCGTTGAGCGAGCGCCCGAGGCTGAGCACCGCGGCCTTGGACGCGGCGTAGGACGACTGGTAAGCCAGCGGCACCTCGCTGTCGACCGAACCGACATTCACCAGGGTGCCGCCGCCCTGCGCACGGAACCGCGTCAACGCGACGTGCGCTCCGTAGATCAGGCCTTTGAGGTTCACGTCGATGATCCGCGCGTGGGCCTCGAGCGGGATGTCCCAGAAGAAGCCGATGGCGCCCACGCCCACGTTGTTCACCCAGACGTCGATGGAGCCGAACCGCTTGACCGCCGCATCCGCCAGCCGTTCCACGGCCGCCGGATCACTCACGTCGGTGGTCACCGCGAGGGCCGTGCCGCCTGCGCCTACGATCTGCGCGACCAGCTCGTCGAGCAGGTCGGTGCGTCTGGCGGCCAGCACCACCTGGGCGCCCTGCGCGGTGAGCTTCTCCGCCGCACCGCGCCCGAACCCGCTCGAGGCGCCGGTGATGACGATCGTCTTGCCCGTCACGCCGGAGGCTTCGTCCGTCGTGGTTCCGTCTGTGGTGCCGTTGTCGTCGCTCATGCAGGACATCGTGCCCCCGCGGCCGGGATTCCGCGCGGGGGTTGCGGCCACCTCAGCCCGGACTAGTCGTTCTCGACGATGTCCAGCGCGTGCCGCAGGTCGGCCGGGTACCGACTCTCGAACGACACGTACTCGCGGGTCTCGGGGTGGATGAACCCGAGCCGCATCGCGTGCAGCCACTGCCGCGTGAGCCCGAGCCGTGCCGAGAGGATCGGATCAGCTCCGTACATCGTGTCGCCGACGCAGGGATGCCGCTGTGCGGCCATGTGCACCCGGATCTGGTGCGTGCGACCGGTCTCGAGGTGCACCTCGAGCAGGGTCGCGGCGCGGAACGCCTCGAGCGTCTCGTAGTGCGTGATCGACGGCTTGCCGGCGGCGGTGACCGCGAACTTCCAGTCCGACTTCGGATGCCGGCCGATCGGGGCGTCGATGGTGCCCGAGAACGGATCGGGGTGCCCCTGCACGAGCGCGTGGTAGATCTTGTCGACCTCGCGGTCGTGGAAGGCGCGCTTCAGCCAGGTGTAGGCGGCCTCGCTCTTGGCGACGACCATCAGGCCGCTGGTGCCCGCATCCAGCCGGTGCACGATGCCCGCGCGCTCGGCCGCGCCACTGGTGGCGACGCGGTAGCCCGCGCCGGCCAGGGCGCCGAGCACCGTCGGGCCGGTCCAGCCGACCGAGGGATGCGCGGCCACGCCCACGGGCTTGTCGATCACGATGATGCTGTCGTCGTCGTAGACGACCTCGAGCTCGGGGACGACGACGGGCACGATCGACGGCTCTTCCCGGGGAGACCACTCGACCGAGAGCCAGGTGTCGCGGTGCAGCTTGTCGGACTTGCCCACCGTGCGGCCGTCGACGCTCACTCCCCCGGCTTCGACCACCTCGGCGGCGAAGGTCCGGGAGAAGCCGAGCAACTTGGCGATCCCGGCGTCGACGCGCGAGCCGTCGAGGCCGTCGGGCACCGGGAGGGTGCGGGATTCCACCACTAGACCTGCTCGCGCTCGTCGGCGGTCGTGCTGCCGGTCTCGCCGTCCGCATCCTTCGGCGCAGCGACGTGCCGCGTGCCGTCGAGGCCGATGCCCCGGATGGTGAGGATGAGGAACAGCACCATCGCGGCCGTGATCGACACGTCGGCGAGGTTGAAGATCGCGGGCAGCAACGGGATCGTGATGAAGTCGACCACGTGGCCGACGCCGAAGCCTGGCTCCTTGAAGAGCCGGTCGATCAGGTTGCCGATCGTGCCGCCGAGCAGCAGTCCGAAGACCCAGGCCCAGGCGAACGAGCGGATGCGCCGCGCGAACCAGATGATGAACACCGTGACGGCGGCGGCGAGGATCGAGAAGATCCAGGTGTAGGCGTTTCCGATCGAGAAGGCGGCGCCCGAGTTCTTCACAAAGCGAAATTGGATGAGGTCGCCCACGACGGGGACGACCTCACCCAATTCGAGGTTCTGTACGACCAGGAGCTTCGTGATCTGATCGATCGCGATCGACGCGAATGCGACGACCGCGAGGACGATCAGAACCCGGGGGCGGCCCTTCGAGCTCTCGCTAACCGCCAAAGCCGCTGAAGCTCGACGTCGGAGAAGGGCTCTTCTCGCCGTCGACGCTCGAGGAGGTCAGCTCCTGGAGCTGGTCTTCGATGTAGGTCTTGAGACCGGCGCGGTAGTCCTTCTCGAACGTGCGCAGCTCGTCGATGCGGTGCTCGATGCCGGCCTTCTCCTGGTTGAGACGGGCCAGCTCGTTACGCTGCTTGGTCTCGGCCTCGGCCACGATGCGCGCGGCGGTGGCGTGACCCTCGGCGATGAGCGCGTCGCGCTTGTCGGCACCTTCCTTGACGTGCTCGTCGTGGAGGCGACGGGCCAGCTGGAGGAGGTTCGTGGTGGAGACGGACTCGTCATCGACCTCGGGGGCGGCGGGAGCCGCGGCGACGGGTGCGGGCACCTCGGCGACGGGGGCCGGAGCCGGGACCTCGACGACAGCCTCTTCGACGACGGCGGCGACCGGGGCAGGAGCCTCGGAGGAGGCGCCGGACTCGAGCTTGGCCTTCAGTTCCTCGTTCTCCTGCGTCAGACGGCGCAGTTCGACGACGACCTCGTCGAGGAAGTCATCCACCTCGTCCTGGTCGTAACCTTCACGGAACTTGGTCTGAGAAAATCTCTTGTTAACAACATCTTCCGGAGTTAACGCCATGGTTTTCCACCTTTATTGCTTCGACAAACAGTGATAACGCGTTGCTAACCGTAGCAACATTCCTGACGAACGTCCCGTGAACGGCACGATCTCGTCCGAGGCCTTCCGCTTCAGGATACATGGGTGCCCCGTTCGGGGCTCACCGCCGGTCAGGCGGCTCGGAGGAAGCCGGCGACGGACATCGCGATGATGACCAGGAGCATCGTGATGCTCCAACCGAAGTCGAGGGCGATCGCGCCCACGCGCAGCGGCGGGATGATGCGACGGAAGAAGCGGATCGGCGGATCGGTCACCGTGTAGGTGACCTCGGCCAGCACCAGCACCCCGCCGGACGGCCGCCAGTCGCGGCGGACCGTCCGGACGAGGTCGAGGATGAACCGTCCCCACATCAGGAAGAAGTACAGCAGGAGAGCGAAATAGACGACGGTCGCGATGATGGAGACGAGGGAACCCACTCGCTAATTATGACTGGACGAAGAAGGACGACTCCGCGCGTGCCTCGGTGCCGTTGTCCCCGGAGACGGAGACGTGCGACGGCGAGAGCAGGAAGACCTTGTTCGTGACGCGCTCGATCTTGCCGTAGAGGCCCTGCGAGAGGCCGCCGGCGAAGTCGATCAGGCGGCGCGCGTCGGCATCCGTCATCTGCGACAGGTTCATGATCACCGGGATGCCTTCGCGGAAGTTCTCGGCGATGACCTGGGCGTCCTTGTACTGCTTGGGGTGGACGGTGAGGATTTCGTTCATTTCAGCAGGTGCCACATTCTTGGGGGTGTGCGCGGACTTGCGGAGAGGCGTCACGGGGGCGCGGTTCGAGGTCGCAGCCGGCTGCTGCCGCGGCGCCTCGGGCGCGGGGGCGGCCTGCGGGTGCGGGACGGGGGCGACGGGCGCCTGGGTCGCGGGAGCCTCGTACTCGAGCTCCTCGTCGGCGAGACCCAGGTACACCATGGTCTTGCGGAGTGGGTTGGCCATCAGAACCTCCGGTTGCAGTTGCTTCTTCTTATCCCCGAGATTAATCGCGCGGAGGCCGTAAACCGGTGATTGCGGTGCCGATCCGCAGGTGTGTCGCGCCCTCGGCGATGGCCTCGCGGAAGTCGTTCGACATGCCGGCCGACATCCAGCGCGCCTCGGGGACGACGGTTCGCACCCGGTCGCCGAGGGCCCGGAGCCGTGCGAAGGCGGCTCGCGGTTCCTCGTCGAGGGGCGCGACGGCCATCACGCCGAGAAGACGCAGATCGTCCGTCGCGGCGACACGCTCGGCGAGTTCGACGAGCTGATCCGGATGCGCTCCCCCGCGGGCCGGGTCGTCCGTGAGGTTGACCTGGAGGAAGACGTCGAGAGGATGCTCGCCCCCCGCGAGCTTGTCGACGAGCTCCTGGCGGTCGACCGAGTGGATCACCGTGGCGTACTCCCGGGCTTGGCGCGCCTTCTTCGTCTGCAGCTGGCCCACGAAGTGCCAGTTCAGGTCGAGGTCGGCCAGTTCGGCAGCCTTCTCGCGCGCCTCCTGGTGACGGTTCTCGCCGAAGTCGCGGATCCCGAGGGCGTGGAGATCACGGACCAGCTCCACGGGGTGGTACTTGGTCACGACGATCAGCGTCAGCTCGTCGGGTGAACGACCGGCGGAGCGGGCCGCATCCGAGATCTCGGATCCGACCCGCTCGACACGCTCGGCGAGGGAGGGTTCGATCACTTCAGGAAGTCGGGGACATCCAGGTCGGCGTCGTCGTCCTCGGACGCGGGGTCGAGGGCGACCGCGCCGGTGAGGCCCAGGTCGCTGGTCGCGTTCTGCCAGACCGGCGAGCTCGGCGCAGCCTGCTGCTCCTCGGCGGCCTCGGGCTTCTGGTCGCGACGGAGGGTCGCGGTCGCGGCGCCACCGCGGCCGAAGGGGTCGACCTCCTCGGCGTTGCCCACGAAGCTCCCGCGGCGCGTGTCGGCCGGAGGGGTGTTCGCGTTCGGCTCGCCGCCGTCGAAGCCCGCGGCGATGACCGTGACGCGCACCTCGTCGCCGAGGGTGTCGTCGATCACGGCACCGAAGATGATGTTGGCCTCCGGGTGCACCGCATCCTGGACCAGCTTGGCGGCGTCGTTGATCTCGAAGATGCCGAGGTTCGATCCGCCCTGGATCGAGAGCAGCACGCCGTGCGCGCCGTCGATCGAGGCCTCGAGCAGCGGGCTCGCCACCGCCAGCTCGGCCGCCTTGATGGCGCGGTCGGCGCCCCGGCTCGAGCCGATGCCCATGAGTGCGGAACCGGCACCCTGCATGACCGACTTGACGTCGGCGAAGTCGAGGTTGATCAGGCCCGGCGTGGTGATCAGGTCGGTGATGCCCTGCACACCGGCCAGGAGCACCTGGTCGGCGGTCGAGAAGGCCTCGAGCATGCTGATGCCGCGGTCGCTGATCTCCAGCAGGCGGTCGTTCGGCACGACGATGAGGGTGTCGACCTCGTTCTTCAGGGTCGCGACGCCATCTTCGGCCTGGGCCGCCCGGCGCTTGCCCTCGAAGCCGAAGGGCTTCGTGACGACACCGATGGTCAGGGCGCCGATCGACTTGGCGATTCGCGCCACGACGGGCGCGCCGCCGGTGCCGGTACCGCCGCCCTCTCCGGCGGTGACGAAGACCATGTCGGCGCCGGCGAGGGCTTCCTCGATCTCCTCCGCGTGGTCCTCGGCGGCACGACGGCCGACCTCGGGGTCGGCACCCGCTCCGAGTCCCCGGGTGATCTCGCGGCCGACGTCGAGCTTGACGTCGGCGTCGCTCATGAGCAGCGCCTGCGCGTCGGTGTTGATCGCGATGAACTCGACTCCGCGGAGCCCGAGCTCGATCATGCGGTTGACGGCGTTCACGCCGCCGCCGCCGATGCCGACGACCTTGATCACGGCGAGGTAGTTCTGGTTTGACGTCACGTCCGGCCTCCGCTGGAACCTTAAACTTCAACTTGAAAGTTAAAGTTATTCCGAGTATGTATTTCCTAGGTGCGAAGCTACGCGAGGATGCGGCGCACGACTCCCACCACGCGCCGCGTGTCGCGAACGGGGCGAGATTCTCTTCGCTGCGAGCACGTCGCGAGCACCTCGGACGCGCCTGCCTCGCCGAAGCTGCGCACCGGTCAGCGGACCACGGGGTTCTGCGGGCTCGACACGTCGTACTCGACGGCCGCCGCCGGATCCTGCGTCGCGATCAGGCGCTGCAGGATGACGGCCTTGAGCTCCGAGTCCTCCGCGCTCCCCCACACCACGCGCTGGCCGGCCCCGCCGAAGACGAGGGTGACGCTGTCGGGCGTGGTGCCGCTGATCCGGTCGACCTGGCTGAGCAGGGCATCCGGAAGCGAGGTCAGCACGGCGGCCGCCGCCTCGAACCCGGGGCTGCCGATCTGGGTGCCGGTCAGGTCGATCACCGGGAAGCCCGCGATGCGCTCGACGCTCTGCTGCACGGTCACGCCGGCCGCGTCGAGCAGGTCGAAGCCGGTCGCCGTCTGCACCTGCGCCACGGGACGGCGCTCGACCACGCGGATCGCGAGGATGTCCGGCGGCCGCGCCTCGACCGAGTACGACTCGATCATCGGGAACTGGGCGAGATCGCGTTCGATCGCCCCGTAGTCGACCAGTGCGAGCGGGCGCCCGACCTGGTCGTCGAGGGCGTTGGTGACCGCGGTGACGTCCACTCGTGAGGTGCCTTCGATCGCGACCCCGCGCACGGCGAGGAGCGGTGAGTAGGCGGCGAGCAGCACGACGAGCACCAGGCCGGCGACGGCTCCCCCGCTGATCAGCCAGGCCAGGCGACGACGGCGGGACCGCTGGGTGAACCGCCGCGACTCGTCGCGCTCGTACCGCTGGCGTGACCGGGTGGCCTGCTTGAGCTGTCGGCGGGCGTCGCCCGCGCGGGTGCGCCAGGATGCGGCGGTGCCGGTCGCGGGACGGCTCGCGCTCGGTGCTGGCGTGCTCTGGCCCGAAGCGCTCCGTGCTGACGTGCTCTGGGCCGACTTGCTCGGCGCAGACTTGCCGGAGCGGGCGATCGGTTCGGTGACCCCGGAGTCGGCGGCCTTCGACTTCGCCGACGCCGCGCCGCTCGGGCGCGCTCCGGAGTTCTTGAGGCCGGCGATCTTCGGTCCGCGTCGATTCGAGGCTGCGCCCTTCCGTGCCACCGGCTCGGTGAGCTCGTGGTCCCGACTCGTGGGGCGCGCACCACCTGACTGAGTGCCGGGGGTCGCGGCCTTCGCACCGGCGTTCGCGCCAGCGCTTCGGTCGCGGTCCTCGGGAGCGCGCGGCGTCGTCCACCACGCCTCGCCGAGCGACGAGCTGCGGGAGGCCGATCCCGAGCGCGGCCGAGCGGACGACGAAGCAGACGGGGCGGCAGGGGCCTTCGAGGTGGATGCGGCCGGGGCCTCCGCGGGTACGGCCTTCGCTGCCGGGGAACCGCCACCACGGCCGGCACGACCGGGTCGGCCCAGCGGCGTGACCGGTTCCGTCACATCCGAGGCGGACGACGAGGAAGCCGGCGATGACGATCGTGCCGACGGTGACGAGGGTGACGACGGCGCAGACGGCGAGGGAGCGGCCGGAGCCGCCTTCGCGTCGGAGGCGCGAGGCGGCACGGGTCGGCGCTTCGACCCCCGCGCTCCCCGGCCGTCACCCGGCGCGGGCGACCCGGCCGACGGGGGCGGCGGCGGTGGAGGCGTGATGCCGGGCGGTCTTTTCACTCTCCTCCAGCGGCCGCACCGGCCGATGCCGCTGCACCGGAGGCCGAGCCGGAGGCAGAACCTGGGGCCGATCCAGGGGCCGAGCCGGAAGCGTCGGCATCCGAACCGTCGGAACCGCCCGAACCCAGCGACTCGAGCAGCTGCGGCACGATCAGGTTCACGTCACCGCAGCCGAGCGTCACCACGAAGTCGCCCGGCTCGGCGATCGTCGCCAGGTAGTCGGCGGCCCGCTGCCAGTCGTCGATGTAGGCCACGCGCGACGGGTCGTCGAAGCGCTCGGAGACGAGCTCGCCCGTCACGCCCTCGATCGGGTCCTCGCGCGCGCCGCACACCTCGAGCACGATCGTGAAGTCGGCCGTGCGCTCGAGCGTCTCGGCGAACTCTCCCGCCATCAGCTTCGTGCGGCTGTACAGGTGCGGCTGGTGCACGGCGATGATGCGGCCCTCGCCGACGACCGTGCGCGCGGCGGTGAGCGCCGCATCCACCTCGGTCGGGTGGTGGGCGTAGTCGTCGTAGACGCTCACGCCGCCGACCGTGCCGTGGAGTTCGAACCGGCGCCCGGTGCCGCCGAACGCGCCGATCGCGGCCAGGGCCGCATCCAGGGGGAAGCCGAGCCCGACCAGCACGGCGGCCGCTCCCGTGGCGTTGATCGCGTTGTGGTGGCCGGGCACGCGCAGGACTCCCGGGTAGCTCTGGTCACGGTAGTCGACCGTGAAGCGCACGGGCCCGTCGGTCTGGATGGAGTGCACCCGCAGGTCGGCATCCTCGGCCTCGCCGAAGGTGAGCACGTTCGGGTGCGAGAGTCGCGCCGAGACCCGGAGCGCCCCGGCGTCGTCGGAGGAGATGACGACCAGTTCGTTCGCGGCGTCGGCGAACTGCACGAAGGCGTCCTCGACGGCCTCGACCGAGCCGTAGTGGTCGAGGTGATCCGGGTCGACGTTCGTGATGAGCGCGACGGCGGTGTCGTAGAGCAGGAACGAGCCGTCCGACTCGTCGGCCTCGAGCACGAAGAGCTCGCCGTCGCCGAAGGCCGACGAGGTGCCGAGCTCGGAGATCACGCCGCCGTTGACGAAACTCGGCTCCTGGTCGAGTTCGAGCAGACCGGTGACGATCATGCCCGTCGAGGTGGTCTTGCCGTGGGCGCCGGCGACCGCGACCAGGCGGTTCCGGTTCGAGAGCCAGGCGAGGGCCTGGGAGCGGTGCAGGATGGTCATCCCGCGCTCCTGGGCCCGAAGGTACTCGGGGTTGTCGGGCCAGAGCGCGCTCGTCACGACGAGGGTGTCGGCCTCGCCGACATTCGCGCCGTCGTGGCCGACCGCGACCGGGATGCCGATCGCGCGGAGCTTGGCGGCGGTCTTGGAGTCGGTGCGGTCCGAGCCGGTGACGGTAAGACCGGCGGCGTGGTAGAGCCGCGCGATGCCGCTCATCCCGCTGCCGCCGATGCCGACGAAGTGCACGGCGCCGAGGTCGTCTGGGATGGGGATCGAGAGGTCGGGCTTGATCAAGCGGTCACGCCCTTTCTGTGGTGGTGGGGGTCGGGTGCGGCACGCGAGGTGCGAGGGACAAGGTTACGCTCACCCGGCTCACGGTTGGCCCAGTGCCGGCTCGCCCGGCGCCTGCCGGCCCGGACCTGCGGAGGCCAGGGCCCGTTCGACCAAAGCGACCAGGCGTGCCGAGGCGTCGGGGATCCCGACCTCGACCGACCGGGCCGCCATCTGCTGGATGCGGTCACGGTCTTCGAGCACCGCGAGCAGTTCTCCGGCGACCCAGTCGGGCGTGAAGTCGGCGTCATCGACGAGGAGCGCGCCGCCCGCGCCCACCAGGTCCTGCGCGTTGAAGCGCTGCTCCCCGTTGCCGACCGGGTAAGGCACGAGCACGGAAGGCACCCCGACGACGGCGAGTTCGGAGACCGTGGATCCGCCGGCCCTCGAGACGGCGAAGTCGGCGACCGCGAGAGCCAGCTCCATGCGGTCGCAGTACTCGAGGTAGACGTAGCCCGGAAGGTGCGGATCCGAGACCTCGGAGCGGTCGCCCGCGATGTGCAGCACGTTCCAGCCGGCTCCGACGAGCCGTTCGGCCGTCGCATGGATCGTCTCGTTGATCCGCCGGGCGCCGAGCGATCCGCCGGTCACCAGCAGGGTGGGCCGGGCCGGGTCGAGCCCGAAGAGCGAGGCCCCCTCAGCCGCCGCTGCCGCGCGCGCCTCAGGATCTGCGAGAGCGGTGACCTCCTCGCGGAGGGGCATGCCGACGAGCGTCGCATTCGGGAGCGTCGTGCTCGCGAAGGTCACGCCGACCCAGCGCGAGGAGCGCGCCCCGAGCCGGTTCGCGAGGCCGGGCTTCGCATTGCCCTCGTGGATGACGAAGGGGATGCCCGCCCGCCGTGCCCCGAGGTAGCCGGGCGCGGAGGCGTAACCGCCGAAACCGACGACCGCGTCGACCCCGCGCGAACGGATGATCGAGGCCACCTGCGCGATCGTGCGCCGGAGCGCCCCGGGGAAGCGCAGCGCGGCCGCGTTCGGCCGGCGCGGGAAGGGGAGCTTGGGGACGGTGAGCAGTTCATAGCCGCGCTCGGGCACCAGCCGGGCCTCAAGGCCCTCCGCGGTTCCGAGCACGAGCACCGTGGCCGCCGGGTCGCGGCGCCGCAGTTCGTCGGCCGTGGCGAGCAGCGGGTTCACGTGACCCGCGGTGCCTCCCCCGGCGAGGAGGTAGGTGGTCATCGCCGCGTCACCAGCGGGACGCCCGAGCGGGCGGAGCGACCGGTGCGAGCGGACCCCGCCGCCGCAGCCGCAGCCGCGTCCTCGCGGGCCACCGCGGCGGCCGCCCCCGCCGTCAGGGCGTTCTCGCGCGCGATCGACAGCACGACCCCGATCGCCGCCAGGGTGGTCAGAAGCGCCGACCCGCCTGACGAGATCAGCGGCAGCGGCACACCGAGCACGGGCAGCACGCCGAGCACGACCGCGATGTTCACGAAGGCCTGCCCGATCAGCCAGACCATGACGGCGCCGGTGACGACCTTCGAGAACATGTCGCTGGTCGAGCGGATGATGCGCACGAAGGCGATGGCCAGCACGATAAACAGCAGCAGAACCACGATCGCGCCGACGAGCCCGAGCTCCTCGCCGATGATCGCGAAGATGTAGTCGTTGTCGGCGGCGGGCAGCCACGACCACTTGGCGCGGGAGTTGCCGAGGCCGACGCCGAAGACGCCTCCGCCGGCCAGCGCCCACTCGCCGTGCTGGGCCTGCCAGTCGGTGCCCTCGTAGTCGGCGTTGGTGCCGCTGAAGAACGACATGATGCGGGTGGTGCGGCTCTCGCTCGAGAAGGCGACGACCACGGCGATGACCGAGCCGACGATGAGCGGGATGGCGAGCATCCGGAGCTTGATGCCGGCGAAGAACAGCGCGCCGAAGACGAGCCCGGCCATGATCATGACCGTTCCGAGGTCGCCGCCGAGCAGCACGAGCAGGATGGCGCCACCGGCCACGGGCAGGATCGGCACGATCACGTGACCGAGCCGGCCGAGCAGGGCCTCCTTCTTGGCCAGGATGGCGCCCATCCAGACCACCAGCGCGAGCTTCACGAGCTCGGAGGGCTGGAAGGTGAAGCCGCCGATCGCGATCCAGTTGAGGTTGCCGCCCACCTCGTCGCCGAGGGGGGTGAACACGAGCAGCTGCACGCCCATGGCGAAGAAGATCGCCAGCCACGCCCAGCGCTTCCAGAAGCGGATGGGCAGGCGCGATACGACCAGCATCAGCGGGATGCCGATCAGCGCGAACAGGCCCTGCTTCGAGAACACGCCGAAGAAGCCCTGCCGCTGCGTGAACGAGTCGATCGAGCTGGAGGAGAGCACCATCACGAGCCCGAGGAGCACCAGGAAGAGCGTCGTGCCGAGCAGCAGGAAGTAGTTGCTCGACTCGGCGGTGAACACCTGGCCGAGCGAGATGCGGGCCGAGGCCACGCCGGAGGCCGCACCCGAACCCCGCGAACCGGCAGGGCCACGCGAACCGGCAGGGCCGCGGGACGAGCCGGATCTACTCCGGCCGAGCCACGGGAGATTCCGGGAGGGTGTCGTCACCGTCATTACCTCCCACGTGCTTGCGCACCGCCTCCGCGAATCGGTTTCCCCGATCGGCGTAGTCCACGAACTGGTCCATCGACGCGGCTGCCGGTGCCAGCAGCACCACGTCTCCCGGATGCGCCGCCTCGGCCGCCAGAGCGACCGCCACGGACATCACGTCATCAGTCTCATCGTGATCGACCTCGAACAGCGGAAGCTCCGGCGCGTGTCGCCGGATGGAGCCGACGACCTCCTGGCGGTCGACGCCGATCACCACGACGGCGCGCACCCGCGCGCCCACGGCGCCGGACGCGTCGAGCACGGCGTCGCGGACCAGCGGATCGATGTCCACGCCCTTCAGCAGCCCGCCGACGACCCAGACGACCGAGGGGTAGGCCTTGATCGAGGCCGCGGCGGCGTGCGGATTCGTGGCCTTGGAGTCGTCGACCCAGGTCACTCCCCCAGCGGTCACGACATGCTCGATGCGGTGCCGGTCGAGCTCGAACCCCGCGAGGGCGGCCCGGATCGCCTCGATCGAGACCCCGTAGCTGCGGGCGAGCGCCGCGGCGGCGAGCACGTCGGCGACGGTGTGCGTGGCTCCGAGTCCGCGTTCGCGGAGCTCGTCCACGGTCGCGATCTCCAGAGCCGTGTCGCGCCGCTCGTCGTGGAAGGCCCGGTCGACGAGGATGCCGTCGACCACGCCGAAATCGCTCGGCCCGGGGATGCCGAGACCGAAGCCGATGGCGCGGGCGCCCTCGACCACGTCGGCCTCCTCGACCATGGTGCGGGTGAGCGGGTCGGCCGTGTTGTACACGCAGGCCACCTGGGTGTTCGTGTACACCCGCGCCTTGGCGGCCGCGTAGGCCTCGAACGAGCCGTGCCAGTCGAGGTGGTCGTCGGCGACGTTCAGCACGACCGCCGAGTACGGAGACATGCTCGAGGTCGAGTGCAGCTGGTAGCTCGAGAGCTCGACGACGAGCACGTCGAAGCCGGCGGGGTCGCGGATGGCGTCCAGCACCGGGATGCCGATGTTCCCGCAGGGCGCGACCCGGTGGCCGGCCGCGAGCAGCATCGTGGCCGTGAGCTGCACGGTCGTGGTCTTGCCGTTGGTGCCGGTGACGGCGATCCAGTCAGCCGGCTTGCCGGTCTGCGCATCCACCACCTTGTCGCGGAGGCGCCAGGCGAGTTCGACGTCGCCCCAGACCGGGATGCCGTGGTCGGCCGCCCAGACCAGGAGCGGGTCGTCGGGGTGGTAGCCGGGCGAGGCGACGACGAGGTCGGCCTCCAGCGCGTCGAGCTCGGGCGGGACGACGCCGGCCGGAGCGAGAACGAGGGTCGCGCCGATCACCGGGATCAGGTCGGCCCACTTCGGCTGCGCCTTCTCGGCGACGACGAGCACGGTGGCGCCGAGTTCGGCCAGGGTGTCTGCGACCGAGAAGCCGGTGACCCCGAGGCCGAGCACGGCGACGCGGAGGCCCTTCCAGTCGGCGTGCCAGCTGGTCAGGTCGGAGAGCGGTGCGGCCATCAGCGCGACAGCCACTCGAGGTAGAACGAGCCGACGGCGCCCGCGACGAACAGCCCCGCGATGATCCAGAACCGCACCACGATCGTGACCTCGGCCCAGCCCTTCATCTCGAAGTGGTGGTGCAGCGGGCTCGCCCGCCAGATGCGTTTGCCCTTGGTGAGCTTGAAGTAGGTGAGCTGCACGGCCACCTGGCCGGCGACGATCACGAAGATGCCGCCGATCAGCACGAGCAGGAGTTCGGTGCGGGCGAGGATCGCGAGCGCCGCGAGGGCTCCGCCGAGCGCCAGCGAACCGGTGTCGCCGAGGAAGATCTTGGCGGGGTTGGTGTTCCACCAGAGGAACCCGATCAGCGCGCCCACGACGGTCGCGGCGACCACCGCGAGGTCGAGCGGGTCGCGCACGTCGTAGCACTTGTCGAGCACGTCGGTGTCGAGGGTGACGCTGGCGCAGGACTGGTTGAACTGCCAGAAGCCGATGATCACGAACGAGCCGATGGCCAGGATGCTCGACCCCGGCGCGAGCCCGTCAAGCCCGTCGGTGAGGTTCACGCCGTTCGACGTGGCCATAACCATGAAGCAGATCCAGATGACGAAGGCGATCGTGCCGAGCACGACCCCCCAGGAGAGGAAGTCGAACGGCAGGTCGCGGATGAAGGAGATCTGAGTGGAGGCCGGCGTCTCGCCGATCTCGTTCGGGAACTGGATCGCCAGGAGCGCGAACACGATGCCGACGATCACCTGACCGACGATCTTGGCGACCGGGCTGAGCCCGAGGCTCCGCTCCTTACGCACCTTCATGAAGTCGTCGATGAAGCCGACGATCCCGAGCCCCGTCATCAGGAACAGCACCAGCAGCCCGGAGACGGTGGGCGGCTCCTGCGTGAACAGGGCCGACACGAAGTAGCCGAACAGCACCGCCAGGATGATGACGATGCCGCCCATCGTGGGCGTCCCGCGCTTGACGTGGTGCGCATCCGGGGTGTCGACGTTGATGAACTGGCCCCAGGCGAACCGCTTGAAGATGCGGATGAACACGGGCGTCAGGAACAGGGTGAACGCCAGCGACAGAGAGGCGGACGCCAGGAGGGTGATCATGAATTGGCCTCCGCGATCCGGTCGCCGAGGAAGCGCAGGCCCGCCGAGTTCGACGACTTGACCAGCACGAGGTCGCCGGGGCGCGTGTCGGCCGCGACGAGCTCGAAGGCCTCGTCGGCGGTCTCGACGAAGACGGCTTCGCCGCCCCAGGAACCCTCGTGCTCGGCCGCGAGGTGCACCGCGCGGGCGCCCTCGCCGACCACGATCAGCCGCTCGATGTTGAAGCGGACGACCATGCGGCCGATCCGGTCGTGCTCCTCGACGGAGTACGGGCCGAGCTCGCTCATCTCGCCGAGGATTGCGGTGGTGCGCTGGCCGGGGCGCGCGATCAGCGCGAGGGTCTTGAGGGCGGCGGCCATCGAGTCGGGGCTCGCGTTGTAGGCGTCGTTGATCACGGTGACGCCGTCCTTGCCGCCCATGACCTCCATGCGCCAGCGCTCGGCGCGGGTGACGGTCTCGAGGGCGGCCACGATCTCGTCGATCTGCACGCCGAGCACGTGGGCGGCGGAGGCCGCGGCCAGCGCGTTCATCACGTGGTGCTCGCCGAGCACGGCGAACTTCACCGGGCGCGACTGCCCCTCGGGAAGATGCAGCACGAAGGAGGTGCCCTCGGCGGTCGCGTCGATCTCGGTCGCCCGCACGGCGGCGTCGTCGGAGAGCCCGAACCACAGCACCTGGGCGTCGGTCTTCTCCGCCATCCCGGCGACCCGGGGGTCGTCGAGGTTGAGCACGGCGGTGTCGGCCGGCTCGAGGTCGATCACCATCTCGGTCTTGGTCGCGAGGGTGGTCTCGATGCCGCCGAACTCGCCCGCGTGGGCGAGACCGACCGTGAGGACGACTCCGACGTCGGGCTTCGCCATCCGGATCAGCCGGGTGATCTCGCCCTTGCCGCTCGCGCCCATCTCGGCCACGAGGAAACGCGTGGTCGGCGTGAGCTTCAGCATCGTCAGCGGAGCGCCGACCTCGTTGTTGAACGAGTCGCGGGGCGCCACGGTCTCGCCGACGCGCTTCAGGATGGCGCGGAGGAGGTTCTTGGTGGTGGTCTTGCCGTTGGAGCCTGTGATGCCGACGACCTTCAGGTCACCGCCCGCGCGCACGCGGGAGACGACCTCGGTCGCGAAGTGCCCGAGCGCGAGCACGGAGTCCTCGACCACGACCTGGGGCACGGTGAGATCGTGCCCGTCGGTCTTCGCGAAGGCGTGCTCGACCACGACGAGCGCGGCGCCGGCCTCGACGGCCGCGCCGACGAAGCGGTGGCCGTCGTCGAACTCGCCGCGCTTGGCGACGAAGACGTCACCCTCGCCGATCAGGCGGGAGTCGGTGTCGACCGTTCCGTTGACGACCGTCTGCGGGCTCCAGCCCGCGCGCGAGGCGGCATCGGTGATCACGAGTTCGCCCTGGAGCGCCGTCGCGATCTCGGTCAGTGTGAGATCGAGCATGTGTCAGAGCCATCCGTGTTCGTGCAGCGCGTTGCGCGCGTCGTCGCGGGCGGAGTAGGGGATCCGCTCTCCTGCGACCTCGTGGTAGTCCTCGTGCCCGGGGCCGGCGTAGAGGATGACGTCACCCTCCTCGGCCAGGGACAGAGCGGTGCGGAAGGCCGCCCGGGGGTCGGCGACCTCGTGGATCTCGCGATCCGGAACGGCCGCGCGGGCCGCGTCGATCAGCACACGGCGGATCGTGGCCGGGTCTTCGGAGCGGGGGTGGAAGTCGGTGACGACCACCGCATCCGACAATCGGGCGGCGATCGCGCCCATGTCTTCGCGCTTCGAGGGGTCGCGGTCGCCGTCGGCGCCGAAGAGCATGATGATGCGGCCGTCGGTGACCCGGCGGATCGACTCGAGGGTCGAGATGAACGCGTCGGGGCTGTGCCCGTAGTCGATGTAGACGATCGGCCCGCGCTCACCGGAGACCTTCTCGGCCCGGCCCGGGATGTACACGTCGATGCCGGCGACGAAGTCCTCGTCGTCGATCTCCGTGCCGTCTTCGTCGTGCGGCACGTTCAGGGCGTGCGCGATCGCGTCGAGGTCGAAGCCCGACTCGACGAGCATCACGATCGCCAAGGCGGCGTTGGCCGCCATGTACCGGCCGAGCAGCGGCACCGAGGTCGTGAGCACCCGGTGCTCGGGACCCTGGAGGGTGAACGTCGTGCGGTCGGCGCGCTCCTCGTCGATCAGCAGCGTCCACTCCGCGTCCGCGTCGGGATCGGTCGAGATCGTGGTGAGCGGGATGCGCGACTCGGCCGCGAGCCGGGAACCCCACTCGCCGTCGACGATCACGACGCCGCGCCGGGCGCGGTCGGGCTGGAACAGCTCGGCCTTCGCCTGGAAGTACACGTCCATCGTCTCGTAGTCGTCGAGGTGGTCGTGGGTGAGGTTGGTGAACCCGACGACGTCGAAGACGATGCCGTCGATGCGGTGCTGAGTGATGGCCTGGGCCGACACCTCGAGCACGGCGGCGCGCACGTCGGCCTCGCGCATCCGGGCCAGCATGGCGTGGATCTCGGTGGCCTCGGGGGTGGTGAGCTTGGAGACGATGGTCTCGTCGCCGATCTTCCGCTCCGCGGTCGTGCTGATGCCCGCGACGATGCCGAGCTGACGGAGGATCGCCTCCAGCAGGTAGGCGACGCTCGTCTTGCCGTTCGTGCCGGTGACGCCGAACAGGGTGGGCGGATCCTCCCGCGTGCGGTAGATCCACGCGGCGAGCTCACCGAGCGCCAGCCGGGGCTCGGGCGTCACGATGACCGGGAGCCCGGAGTCGATCGCGAGCTCGGCGCCCTCGTCGTCGGTGAGGATCGCGACGGCACCCGCCTCCTTGGCGGCCTCGGCGAAGGAGGCGCCATGGAACCGCGCGCCCTTCAGGCCCACGTAGAGGTCGCCGGGCATCACGTCCTTGGACGAGATGGTGACCCCGGAGACCACCTCGGCGACCGGTGCGCCACGGTGTTCGAACCCGAAATCCTCCACCAGATGAGGGAGCGATCGCGCGATCGGATGCTCGGGCCGTAGAGCCGAGGAATCCCGATCAGCCACTGGTCTCCTTCATGCTCAATACGTCGTCGGCAGGTCTGGGCCCGGTTCCGTGGAGGGCAGAACCCGCTTCTCCTTCAGAACCTGCGACATGATCTTCTGGAAGACCGGTGCCGCAGCCAGAGCCGACTCAATGGTAACGGGCTTCGCGATGGTCACCGAAACGACGTACTGCGGATCCTCCGCCGGAGCCAGTCCGGCGAGCGAGGTCACGTAGCTGGAACCGTAGGCTCCGTTGCCGTCGCTCATCTGCGCGGTACCGGTCTTGGCGGCGACCCGGTAGCCCGGGATCTGCAGGTCGGCCTTGGCGTACCCGCCGGTCACGACGGTCTCGAGCATGTTGATCGTGTCGGTGGCCGCGGAGGGCGAGACGACCTGCGTGCCGGTCGCATCCGGCACCTGGGTCATCGTGCCGTCGGGCTGACGGCAGCCCTCGACGAGCTGCACCGGGAGCCGCACGCCGCCGTTGCCGAGCGCCTGGTAGACGCTGGCCATCTGCACGGCCGTGGTCGCCACGCCCTGGCCGAAGGTGGTGGTGAGGTTGGTCTGGTCGTCCCACTGGTCCCACGGCGAGAGGATGCCGCCGGACTCACCGGGGAAGCCGACCTCGCTGGACGAGCCGATGTGGAACGCCTGCATGTAGTTGTAGCGCTGCTCCGGGGTGAGCAGTTCGCCGAGCATCGCGGTACCGGTGTTGGAGGACTCCTGCATGACGCCGGCGAAGGTGAGGCGGAGCGGGTCGACGTGGAACTCGCTGTCGCGGGTCGACGCCCCGTTCGGGTCGGTGTAGATGTAGGGCGCCTCGACCTGGGTGCCCACGTTGGCGAGCCCCGCATCCAGCACCGAGGCCGCGGTCAGCGCCTTGAACGTCGAACCGGGCTCGAAGGGCGCCTGGAAGGCGATCGAGCCGCGATCGGTGCTGGGCGTGCCGTCGATGTTGTTGGGGTCGACGCTCGGGTAGTCGGCGACCGCGAGCAGCTTGCCGGTCTTGACCTCCTGCACCACGACGGTGCCCCAGGCGGCGCCGGTCTCCTTGATGCGGTCGACCAGGGCCTGCTGCGAGAACCACTGCAGGTCGCTGTCGAGGGTCAGCACCGCGGTGCCGCCGTCGACCGCCTGCGTGGTCGTGACCGTGCTGCCCGGGATGGCGACGCCGTCGGCGCCGCGCTCGTAGGTCTCGAGGCCGTCGGTGCCCACCAGGCACTGGTTGTCGATCTGCTCGACGCCGGCGGAGCCCGTGGGCTTGCCCTCGCCGTCCTCTCCCATGAAGCCGACCACGCTGCCGGCGACCGCTCCGTTCGGGTAGGTGCGGACCGGGTTCGACTCGTAGTACAGCCACGGGATGCCCAGATCGCGGATGGCGCGGAACGCGTCGACGTCGATGTCCTTGACCACGTAGGCGAAGTTCGAGGTCGGGTCGGCCGTCAGCGTGCCGTAGACCTGATCGGCCGTCTGGCCGGTGATCGCCGCGATCTCCGCGGCGGCCTGGGTCGGCGTGACCGTGCTGGTCGTGCCGTCGGCGGCCGTGCGCGTGAAGTCGGTGACCGACTTGGGCGACGCGGTGACGCCGTAGCGGAGCACCGTGGTGGCGAGCACCGTGCCGTCGGCGTCGACGATGTCACCGCGAAGGCCGTAGATCGAGGTGCTCGCGGAGAGCTTGTCGAACGAGGCGGCGTTGAGGGTGTCGGCCTGCACGATCTGGATCGTGACGAGCCGCACGACGAACACCGCGACCACGGCGACGACCGCCATGACGGCCAGAGCGGCCCGTCGCTTCGTGGTGCGGTTGGCTGCTGCGGGGTTCACGAGGCGTTATCGCGTCGTCGGGGAGGGAAGTGCACCCTGCCACGGTACGTCGGCCTGCGGCTGGGCCGCGGGAGGCGCGCTCGCCGCGTCAGGGGTTGCCCCGGCAGCGGCGGTACCGGTCGCGGTCGCCGTGCCGGTTCCTGTGCCGGTCGCTGCGCCGGTACCGGTGCCGGTGCCCGCCGCGGCGGGGGTGCCGGTCGCGGCGGTGACGCTGGGTGCGACGAGCAGGGAGTTCGGGATGAGGGTCTGTCCGCCCGTGAGGGTCGGCGCCGACGCGGAGGCGGCGACCGGTGAACCGAGCACGGCGCCGTCGGAGAGGCGCAGGTAGACGGGGGCGCTGTTGGCGACCATCCCGAGCGACTCGGCGCTGGCGGCCAGGTTCTGCGGCGAGGAGAGCTTGTCGAACTGCTCGGAGAGCACCTGGTTGCTGCGGTCGAGCTCCTTCTGGGTCTGCTGCAGCGACGAGATCTCGTAGGCGCCGTCGGAGAGGCCGATGCTGAGCATCAGCTGCGTCACGACGATCGCGAGCACGCCGGTGACGACAACGGCCGCGTAGGCGATCTTCGGGCGGGCCCGCTTCTGGCTGCGGGTCGGGACGATCTCGATCCGCGGCGCGATCGGCAGGTCGTGACCCGGGAAGGCCGGGGCCGGGAGCTTCGGAGCGGCGGAGCCACCGGACATGAGGTTCGGGCGGGGTCGCGCCATGTAGGCGCCGGCGGGATTGCTCACGCGATCCTCCTGTTCGGTTCGGCTTGACGGATCTTCTCGGCCGCGCGGAGGCGGACCGGGATGGCACGGGGGTTGCGGGCACGCTCCTCGTCGTCGGCGAGCTCGGCGCCGCGGACGAGGAGGGTGAGTTCGGGGCGGTGCTCGGGGAGCTCGACCGGGAGGCCGGCGGGAGCGGAGGAGGTGGAGCGCTTCGCGAGCTCGCGCTTCACGATCCGGTCTTCGAGCGACTGGAAGGCGAGCACCACGATCCGGCCGCCGACGGCGAGGGCGTCGATGGCCTTCGGGAGAGCACGTTCGAGCACCGCGAGCTCGGCGTTCACCTCGATCCGCAGCGCCTGGAAGACGCGCTTGGCGGGGTGACCGGAGTTCGAGAACTTGGCGGGTGTCGCCGCCTGGATGATGTCGACCAGGTGTCCGGACCGGAGGATCGGGCCGTCCTCGCGGGCGGCGACGATCTTGCGGGCGTACCGGTCGGCGAGCTTCTCCTCGCCGTACTCGCGGAAGATGCGGCGGAGGTCGGCCTCGGAGTAGGTGGCGATGATCTCGGCGGCCGTGAACTCGGCCGTGTCGTCCATCCGCATGTCCAGCGGAGCATCCTTCGAGTACGAGAAGCCGCGGTCGACCTCGTCGAGCTGCATGGAGGAAACGCCGAGGTCGAACAGGATGCCCTCGACCTGGTCGATGCCCAGGTCGTCGAGGGCCTCGTCGATCTGGTCGTAGGTGCAGTGCACGAGGTCGATGCGGTCGGCGAAGGGGGCGAGCCGCTCCCCCGCCAGTCGCAGCGCGTTGGGATCGCGGTCGAGCCCGACGAGGTGGAGCTCGGGGAACGCGGTGAGGAAGGCCTCGGAGTGGCCGCCGAGCCCGAGGGTGCAGTCGACGAGCACGGCACCCGGTCGACCGAGGGCGGGGCCGAGGAGGTCGAGGCTCCGCTCGAGAAGGACCGAGGTGTGGATGTCGGGGATCTCCATCTGAATCCGGATCCTGATTCGCAACCCCTGATCCCCATCCATTCCGACCTGGCACCGGGGAAGTGCGCCAGGGCGACGAACGGCTGGGAGTCAGGGGCGACGACTCAGAACAGGCCCGGGATCACCTCCTCGTCGGTCTCGGAGAAGGCGGCTTCCTGGGCTTCGAGGTAGGCGTTCCACGCCTCCGCGTCCCAGATCTCGGCGCGGGAGCCGACGCCGATCACGACGAGGTCGCGGTCGAGCTTGGCGTAGCCGCGCAAGGGGGCGGGGATCGTGATGCGGTTCTGCTTGTCCGGGGTCTCGGCGCTGGCGCCGGAGAGGAACACGCGCTGGTAGTCACGGGCCTGCTTGCTCGTGACCGGTGCCTGGCGGATCTTCTCGTGCAGCGTCTCGAACTCGCGGGTGGAGAAGACGTAGATGCAGTTCTCCTGGCCCCGGGTCATGACGACACCGCCGGCGAGCTCTTCACGGAACTTGGCCGGGAGGATGATGCGCCCTTTTTCGTCGAGCTTGGGTGCGTAGGTGCCAAGGAACATCTACCTCCCCTTACTCTTCCGGCCAGAATTGTGGGCTTGGCTCCACTTTACTCCACTACCCACCACCAATCAATGCATTCACGCTTTCCGACGCGCCGAATCGCACCTTCAGCCGCGGAATTGTGCGGATCTCGGCGGTGGAGGGAAATGGAGGGATTTCGTCGGGACCGGGAGTGTCCGGGCACAAAAAAAGACCGGCCCGAAGGCCGGTCTTGATCCGGGGGGAGCGAAAGGGAGCTGCCCCGGGAGGATGGTGGAGGGTTACTCGCGATCGTCGTCGCGGCGTTCCCACCGGTCGTTCAGTCGATCCATGAAGCCCGACTTGGACGACGCCGAGTTCTTGCCGGCGCCGGCGGCGGCGCGCGGAGCCCCCGGGGCGGCGGCGGCGGGACGACCTCGTCGCGTGCGGCGGAGTGCGAGCAGCACGCCGGCGAACATCGCGACGAACCCGACCAGGCCGATGACCGGCTGGTGGAAGATCACACCGGCGATCACGACACCGAGACCCAGGATCCCGACCAGGATTCCCAGCACGAGCGCGCCGTAGTTCAATCGGCCTCGGCCACCGCCGACGGCCGACACGAAGTCGGCGTCGTTGTGGTAGAGGCTGCGCTCCATCTCATCGAGGAGTCGTTGTTCTTGCTCCGAAAGCGGCATCCTTTTTTCACCTCAGGCTCGGGACCGACGCGTGGTAGTGCTGATTGTAGTGCGCGCAGTCTAGCTAGGCTAGGCGAGTGATGGAAAGCCCACGCCTAGTCAAACTGGTCGACTCACGAATCAACGAGTTCCTCGTGTCGCGTGATTCCATTCTCGACCGGATCGCCCCCGAACTCGCCCCCTTCGCCCGGTTCTCGCGGGATCTTCTCAGCGGCGGCAAGAGGTTCCGCGCGCAGTTCTGCTACTGGGGCTGGCGGGCGGTCTCCCCCGCCGGATCCACCCCCGGCGCCGTGCCCACCGAGGCCGATCTCGACGCGCTCATCGACCTCTGCGCGGGGCTCGAGCTCTTCCACGCGGCCGCCCTCGTCCACGACGACATCATCGACAACTCCGACACCCGTCGCGGGATGCCGGCGGTGCACCGCCGGTTCGAGTCCCTGCACCGTGAGGAGGACTGGCGCGGCCCCGGCCGGAGCTTCGGCGAAGGCAGCGCCATCCTGCTCGGCGACCTGCTGCTGGCGTGGAGCGACGAGATCATCGCCCGCGGCATCCTGGGCGCTCCCTCCCTGCAGACCCACGTCGCGGCCCGCGAGGCGATCGACACCATGCGCACCGAGGTGACGCTCGGCCAGTACCTCGACCTGCTCGAGGAACGCGCCTGGGCGACGGTCGACGCCGAGCGCTCGCTCGAGCGGGCCGAGCGCGTGATCGTGTACAAGTCGGCGAAGTACAGCGTCGAGGCGCCGCTCGTGATCGGCGCGTCCCTCCGTGGGGCGACCCCGGCCCAGCTCGACTCGCTGCGCCGCTTCGGCCTGCCGCTCGGCATCGCCTTCCAGCTGCGCGACGACGTGCTCGGGGTGTTCGGCGACGCCGAGCGCACCGGCAAGCCGAGCGGTGACGACCTCCGCGAAGGCAAGCGCACGGTGCTGGTCTCGATCACGCGCTCCCGGCTCGACGGCTCGTCGCGCCGGCTCTTCGACGAGCTGATCGGCGACCCCGACCTCGACGAGGAGCAGATCCGGATGCTGCAGCGCACGATGGTCGACGCGGGTGCGGTGACCGAGGTCGAGATGATGATCGCGGGGCGTCTGCGTGCCGCGCTCGAAGAGCTCGAGCGGTCGCCGCTCGGTGACACGGCGCGCACCGAGCTCGCGAGCCTCGCCCGCACGATCACCGATCGGCAGAGCTGACCGGCGGTTCCTCAGCTCACAGCGCCTGGGCGATCCTTCGCACCTCGGCCTTGCGGCCCGCCCGCAGTGCGGCGAGCGGCGCCGCATCCAGCAGCTCGTTGGGCTCGAGCAGCCACTCCATGATCTCGTCGTCGGTGAAGCGGTTGTCGGCGAGCAGGATGATGGTGCCGCGGAGCTCGGTCAGCGGCTCGCCGTCCCGGATGAAGTCGGCCGGCACCTGGATCACCCCGTCGCGGCGGACCGCGACGAGGTGGCGGTCCTCGATCAGGCGCCGGACCTGACTGGGCGTGAGCTCCAGCTGGTCGGCGAGGTCGGGAACGGTCAGCCACTCGGTGGCGGGCAGATCAGTCACGAGTACAGATTGCCACGCATCCGGGCGGGCATGACAATCCCGTTCGGTCACGAAAGCATAAAAAAGGGGCCGGAGCGCCGCATCCACCAGTGTCTATACGGCCAAGTGGATATCCCGCTCTCTAGACTCGAACCCGTGACCAGTGCCCCGCCCGACCCCATGCTCGGACGTCTCATCGACGGCCGGTATCAGGTCCGGTCGCGGATCGCGCGCGGCGGCATGGCCACGGTCTACCTCGCCACCGATCTGCGCCTCGAGCGCCAGGTGGCCATCAAGATCATGCACGGCCACCTGGCCGACGACGCCGTCTTCAAGGAGCGTTTCGTGCAGGAGGCCCGATCGGCGGCCCGGCTCGCACATCCGAACGTCGTGAACGTCTTCGACCAGGGCCAGGACAGCGACATGGCCTACCTGGTGATGGAGTACCTCCCCGGGATGACGCTCCGCGACCTTCTGAAGGATTACGGAAAGCTCACCACCGAGCAGACGGTCGACGTGATGGATGCGGTGCTCGGCGGTCTCGCGGCCGCGCACAAGGCCGGCATCGTTCACCGCGACCTCAAGCCCGAGAACGTGCTGCTGGCCGACGACGGTCGCATCAAGATCAGCGACTTCGGGCTCGCCCGGGCGGTCTCGGCGAACACGGCGACCGGGCAGGCGCTGCTCGGCACGATCGCGTACCTCTCCCCCGAGCTCCTGACCCGCGGCACCGCCGACGCCCGTAGCGACATCTACGCGGCCGGCATCATGATGTACGAGATGCTCGTCGGTGCGCAGCCCTACGTGGGCGAGCAGCCGATGGCGATCGCGTTCCAGCACGCCAACGACCAGATGCCCACGCCCAGCTCGGCGAACCCGGACGTGCCGGACCAGCTCGACGACCTGGTGCTCTGGGCGACCTCGAAGAGCCCGGACGACCGGCCGACGGATGCGCGCGAGATGCTCGAGCGGCTCCGCTCGGCTGAGGGCGAGATCGCGGGCTCGCGTCGCTCCCCCAATGCGACCGGCCGCACGGTCGTCATGCCGCCCGACACCTTCGACGCCGATCTCGACCAGGCGCAGACCCAGGTGCTCGAGGCGCGTCGGCGCACCGACCCGTTGTCGATCCTGGATCCGGATGCGTCGGCCACGACGGTCTACGGCAGCTCGGTCGCGTCGCGGCCGGGTGCCGGTGCTTCGGCACCTGCCGGCGGCGGGTCGAAGCCGCCGCGTCCCGGTGCCCAGGAGCGGCTCGACCGCAAGGCCTCGGGCCGTCGGAAGCGCGGGGCGTGGATCTTCGTGATCGTCGTCGTGCTCGCGGCGGCGCTGGGTGGTGGCGCCTGGTACTTCGGAGCCGGCCCCGGCGCGAAGACGACGGTGACGGATGTGGCGGGCCAATCCTCCGAGCAGGCGGTCGGCACGCTGACGCAGCTCGGCTTCAAGCCGACCGCGGTCCCCCAGTCGAACCCCACGGTCGCCTCCGGCACGGTCATCTCCACAGACCCGACGGCGGGCTCCTCGGTGCAGAGCGGCGCGGAGATCACGGTCTACGTGTCCTCCGGCCCCGCGATGCTCGACGTGCCGACGCTCGCCGGTCTCAAAGAAGCGGATGCGGTGGCCGCCCTGCAGCAGGCCGGCTTCACCTCGGCCGGGTCGACCCAGCAGTTCAAGTCCGACGTGCCGGCGGGCATCGTGATCGCCCCGCTCGGCGCCGACGGCAACGTGCTCGGCAAGCAGTACGGCGACCAGCAGCCGGTCACGCTCGTGGTCTCGCTGGGCCCGGTGCCGGATGTGGTAGGCCAGACCCTCGAGGAGGCGCAGGCAACGCTGTTCGACGTCGGGCTCTCGGGCGTGGAGGGCTCGCAGGACTTCAGCGACGACATCCCCGAGGGCGAGGTCTACCAGGCGGTCGTGACGACCGACCCGGTTCGCCCCGGCGACCAGGTGACCCTCAACATCTCGCGCGGCCCCGAGCCGGTCACGGTGCCCTCGGGCCTGAACGGCATGTCGTGGACCGACGCAAAGCCCAAGCTCGTGGCCCTCGGCTTCGACCTGCAGTACAACGCGGTCGCCGACGCCTTCCCCGACACCTTCAAGGTCTCGGCCACCGACCCGGCTTCCGGCACCTCGGTCCCCCGAGGCACCAAGCTCATAGTCAGCTTCAGCGTCTTCTAGCCCGGGCCGCCCCGCCACCCTCTGGACCCCGATCCTTCCCGGTGCACGCTCTCCCGGGCCCCCACCCCTTCCGCCGACCCGTCAAAAACCGCCCTACCCGGCGTCCGGAAGGGCGGTTTCTGACGGCTCGCGGCCGAGGTGGTGCGTGGAGGGTCAGCGACCTCCGGAGGACGCCACGAGCTCCTCAGCCACGAGGAACGCCAGCTCGAGCGACTGCATGTGGTTCAGGCGCGGGTCGCAGAGGGACTCGTAGCGGGTCGCCAGGGTGTCCTCGTCGATGTGCTCCGAACCGCCGAGGCACTCGGTGACGTCGTCGCCGGTGAGCTCGACGTGGATGCCGCCGGGGTGCGTTCCCGCCGCCCGGTGCGCCTCGAAGAAGCCCTTGACCTCATCCACCACGTCGTCGAACCGCCGCGTCTTGTAGCCGTTCGGGGTGGTCAGGCCGTTGCCGTGCATCGGGTCGGTGACCCACAGCGGCAGCGCATCCGAAGCCTTGATCGCCTCCAGCAGGGGCGGCAGGGCGTCGCGGATCTTGCCCGCGCCCATCCGCGTGATGAAGGTCAGGCGCCCGGGCTCCCGGTTGGGGTCGAGCTTGTCGATCAAGCGCAGCATGTCGTCGGCCGACGTGCTCGGGCCGAGCTTCACACCGATCGGGTTGCGCACCCGGGAGAGGAAGTCGACGTGCCCGCCGTCGAGGTCGCGCGTGCGCTCCCCGATCCAGACGAAGTGCGACGAGGTGTTGTACGGCGTTCCGGTGCGCGAGTCGATGCGGGTCATCGGCCGCTCGTAGTCGAACAGCAGCGCCTCGTGGCTGACGTAGAACTCGGTGCGCTTCAGCGCCTCGAAGTCGGCGCCGCAGGCGACCATGAACTTGACCGCACGGTCGATCTCGCCCGCGAGCTGCTCGTAGCGCACGTTGGCCGGGTTCGAGGTGAAGCCCTTGTTCCAGTGGTGCACCTGACGGAGGTCGGCGAAGCCGCCCTGCGTGAAGGCCCGGATGAGGTTCAGCGTCGACGCGGCCATGTGGTAGCCGTCGAGCAGTCGCTGCGGGTTCGCGGTGCGCGACTCCGGGGTGAAGTCGTAGCCGTTCACGATGTCGCCACGGTACGCCGGCAGGGTGACCCCGCCGCGCGTCTCGGTGTCGCTCGAGCGGGGCTTGGCGAACTGGCCCGCCATCCGCCCCATCTTGATCACGGGCATCGAGGCGCCGTAGGTCAGCACGACGGCCATCTGCAGGATGGTCTTCACCCGGTCACGGATCTGGTCGGCCGTGGCTCCCGCGAAGGTCTCGGCGCAGTCGCCGCCCTGCAGGAGGAAGGCCTCGCCGCGGGCTGCTGCGGCCAGTCGGTCACGCAGGTTGTCGACCTCGCCGGCGAACACCAGCGGGGGAAGCCCCGCGATCTCGCGGGAGACCGCCTCGACGGCCGTCTGGTCGGGCCATGCCGGCTGCTGCTTGACCGGGAGAGTGCGCCAATAGTCCAGACCCGCGATCACCGATTCATCCGCTTCGACGACGAGTTCTGTTGGATCTACCACTGGACTTGTTTCCCGTATCTATTTGAAGTCTCTACGAGGCAGAGACAGGTCGCACGACTTTCGCGCGTTTCTCCTTGACCGAAGTCGCGTACACGTCGGAGTATTCCTGGCCGCCCAGGCGGTGGAGCTCGTACATGATCTCGTCGGTCACCGAGCGAAGGATGAACCGGTCGGATTCCAGCCCTTCGAACCTAGAGAAATCTAACGGCTCGCCGATGACGATGCCAACCCGCATGATCTTGGGCACCTTCGTGCCGATCGGCATGACCTTTTCGGTGTCGATCATCGCGACCGGGATGATCGGCACGTGCGCCTCGAGCACCATCCGGGCCACACCCGTGCGGCCCCGGTAGAGCTTGCCGTCGGGGCTGCGGGTGCCCTCGGGGTAGATGCCGAGCAGCTCGCCGCGCGAGAGCACGGCGAGGCCGGTGTTGAGCGAGGCCTCGGAGGCCTTGCCGCCCGAGCGGTCGATCGGGATCTGGCCGGAGGCGTTGAAGAACAGCCGACTCAGGAAGCCCTTGATGCCCTTGCCGGTGAAGTAGTCGCTCTTCGCCAGGAACGACACGTGCCGGTCGACGACGACGGGCAGGAACACCGAGTCGCTGAAGGAGAGGTGGTTCGAGGCGAGGATCGCCGCCCCGTTCGCCGGGATGTTCTCGAGCCCGATCACCCAGGGCCGGAAGAAGGTCTTGAGGAAGGGAGCGACCACCAGGTACTTCGCGAGGAAATAGAACACGGCTCAGATCGTCTCGGCGTAGTGACGGGCGAGGTCGGCGGCGCCGACGACCCCGGCGTCGTTGACCAGCTCGGCGATCGCGAACTCGGGCTCCGGGTGGTATCCCCGGGCCGGCAGCGTCTCGAGGAAGGCGGCACGGATGGGATCCAGCAGCAGGTCGCCGGCCTGGGCGACTCCCCCACCGATCACGAACAGCTGCGGGTCGAGCACGGCGGCGAGGCTCGAGCAGGCCTGCCCGATCCAGCTGCCGAGGGTGCGGAGGGCGGAGAGGGCCCCGGGGTCGCCGACCCCGATCAGCTCGCTCACGTCGAGACCGGTGAGCACGCCGTTTCGGGTGCGCACCGAGGCGAGCGCCTGGCCGATGCCGCCCGCGTCGGCGAGCTCGTTGGCCATCCGGAGCAGGGCGCGGCCCGAGCCGTACTGCTCGATGCAGCCGTGCGCGCCGCAGCCGCAGGGCAGACCGCCCGGCACGACACGGAGATGACCGAGCTCGGCACCGGCGCCGAAGCCGCCGCGGAACAGCCGGTCGCCGGAGACGATCGCGCCGCCCACGCCCGTGCCGATCGTGAGGGTGACCATGTCGCTGACCAGCCGGCCCGCGCCGAACCGGAACTCGGCCCAGCCCGCCGCATTGGCGTCGTTCTCGACCACGATCGGGATACCGAGCCGCTTCTCGAGCTTCTCGCGGAAGGGCTCGTTGCGCCAGTTGATGTTCGGCGCGTAATAGACGGTCGACTGCGAGGCGTCTATGAAGCCGGCGGCGGCGACGCCGACCGCGGAGATCTCCTGACCCTCCGAGAGGTGCTGGACCATCTCGACCACCGTGTCCTCGATGACCTGGGGCTCTGCGGCGAAGGTGGGACGGCGGTTGTGGGAGACGATCGTGCCGAGCTCGTCGACCACCGCGCCGGCGATCTTCGTGCCACCGATGTCGATTCCGATGGCCCGCATGGCTGTGTTCCTCTCGACGACGTGCGACGGTGCCCAGGGAAGCCCCGGACGCACCAAGTAGAGTGTAGATGAGTTGCACTCGACCGGTACCGAAGGAGCTGCCGTGGACCAGTATTTCGTTCCCCCCGTCGTCACAGCCGACCCGGAGGCCAACACCACCGATCTCCTGATCGAGCGTGTCCGGCTCACCCCCGACGAGCCGCTGTTCTCGGTTCCCGAGGGCGCGGGCTGGCGTGACATCACCGCCGCGGAGTTCCTCACCCAGGTGCGCGCGGTCGCCAAGGGCCTGATCGCGGCGGGCATCGAGCCCGGCGACAAGATCGGCCTGATGTGCAAGACCCGCTACGAGTGGACGTTGATCGACTTCGCGACCTGGTTCGCCGGTGCCGTGCTCGTGCCGATCTACGAGACCTCCTCCCCCGCCCAGGTGCAGTGGAACATGAGCGACTCGGGCGCGACCGCTGTCATCCTCGAGACTGCCGACCACTTCGCCCGTTTCGACGAGGTGCACGCCGACCTGCCGCTGGTCACCCGCGTCTGGCAGGTCGACCTCGGCGACCTCGACAAGCTCGCCTCCTCGGGAGGCGCCGTCTCCGACGAGGAGCTCGAGCGCCGCCGCACGCTCGCGAAGGGTTCCGACCTCGCCACCCTGATCTACACCTCGGGCACGATGGGGCGCCCGAAGGGCTGTATCCTGACGCACTCGAACTTCGTCGAACTCAGCCGCAACGCCGCGGTCGTGATGAAGGACATCGTGAAGCCCGGCGCATCCACTCTGCTGTTCATCACGACGGCGCACGTGTTCGCACGGTTCATCTCGATCCTCTCGGTGCACGGCGGCGTGAAGGTGGGCCATCAGGCCGACACGAAGCAGCTGCTGCCCGCGCTCGGGTCGTTCAAGCCCACCTTCCTGCTGGCCGTGCCGCGCGTGTTCGAGAAGGTCTACAACTCCTCCGAGCAGAAGGCCGAGACCGGTGGGCGGGGCAAGATTTTCCGCAGCGCCGCCGCTGTGGCCGTCGAACACTCCGAGGCTCTGGATGCCGGGCACGTGCCGCTCGGGCTGCGCCTCAAGTTCGCGCTCTTCGACCGGCTGGTCTACTCCAAGCTGCGGGCGGCCCTCGGCGGCCGGGTGCAGTACGCCGTCTCCGGCTCTGCACCCCTCGGCCACCGTCTCGGCCACTTCTACCGCAGCCTCGGCATCACGATCCTCGAGGGCTACGGCCTCACCGAGACCACGGCGCCCGCCACGGTGAACCTCACCGACAAGTTCAAGATCGGCTCGGTCGGCCCGGCGCTGCCCGGCGTCGGCATCAAGATCGCCGACGACGGCGAGATCCTCGTCGCCGGCGTCAACGTGTTCGCCGGCTACTGGCAGAACGAGGCGGCGACCGCTGACGTGATGGATGGCGAGTGGTTCAAGACCGGCGACATCGGTGCGCTCGACGACGACGGCTTCCTCACCATCACCGGCCGAAAGAAGGAGATCATCGTGACGGCGGGCGGCAAGAACGTCGCCCCGGCCGCGCTCGAGGACCCCATCCGCTCGAACCCGCTGGTCGGTCAGGTCGTCGTTGTCGGCGACCAGAAGCCGTTCATCTCGGCCCTGATCACCCTCGACGCGGAGATGCTGCCGGTCTGGCTCGGCAACAACGGTCAGAGCGCGACGCTGACCCTCGCCGAAGCCGCCGTCAACCCGGCGGTGCTCGCCGAGGTGCAGCGCGCGGTCGACGCGGCCAACACGCTGGTGTCGCGGGCGGAGTCGATCCGCAAGTTCGTCGTGCTGAGCGACGACTTCACCGAGGCGAGCGGCCACCTGACGCCGAAGCTTTCGATCAAGCGCGCCGTGATCCTCAAGGACTACGCCCCCGTCATCGAGGGCATCTACAACGCGGCCCCCGCCACCGAGGGGCAGTCGCTCGTGCACTAGCGCACGGCCATGTCCGAACCGTCAAAAACCGCCCTTCCGGTCGCCGGATAGGGCGGTTTTTGACGTTTCGCCCTCGGGCGGGGTGGGGGGTCAGAACCAGGCGGACTCACGGACTTGGCGCATGGCCTCGCGACGGGAGGGCTTGTCGAGGCGGTCGAGGTAGAGCAGGCCGTCGAGGTGATCGGTCTCGTGCTGCAGCGCCTGCGCGAGCACCCCGGTGCCGCTGACCTCGATCTCGTTGCCATCGAGGTCGATGCCCCGGGCCCGCGCGAACGGGTACCGGCTGGTCTTGAACCAGAGGTTCGGCACCGAGAGGCAGCCCTCGTCGACCAGCTCAGGCTCTCCCGAGACCTCGACGACGACGGGGTTCAGGATGTAGCCGATCTCGCCGTCGACGTTGTAGCTGAAGGCGCGCAGGTTGACCCCGATCTGCGACGCGGCGACGCCGGCACGGCCGGGCACCTTGACGCTGTCGATCAGGTCGTCGACGAGCGACCTGACCCTGTCGTCGATCTCGACGATGGGGTCGGACACGGTCTTCAGCACGGGGTCGCCGAACAGGCGGATCTCACGGACGGTCACTCTGGGGAACTCTCTCTCGGGCTGCGCTTCTCGGGCAGCTTGTCTCAGGCAGGGTCGACGACGACGATCAGATCGCCGGCCTCGACCTGCTGGGTGATGGGGATCGCGAGGCGCGAGACGGTTCCGGCGATCGGAGTGGTGATCGCGGCCTCCATCTTCATCGCCTCGATGGTGGCGACGGGGTCGCCCGCCGCGACGGTGTCGCCCTCGGCGACCTTGAGCGTCACGACGCCGGAGAAGGGCGCGGGCACCTGGCCGGGCCGGCCCGCATCCGCCTTCTCTGCTGCCTTCGTCTCGACCTTCACGGAGCGGTCGCGCACGTTGACGGGGCGCAGCTGGCCGTTGAGCGTGGTCATGACGGTCCGCATGCCCTTCTCGTCGACCTCGCCGATCGCCTCGAGGCCGACGAACAGGCGCACGCCCTTGTCGATCTCGACGACGTGCTCGACGCCCTGCTGAAGGCCGTAGAGGTAGTCGACCGTGTCGACGACGGAGAGGTCGCCGAACTGCTCGCGGGCCTCCTCGAAGGTGCGGGTCGGGGCCGGGAACAGCAGGCGGTTGAGCGTCGCCCGGCGCTCGAGCGCGTCGGCGTCGGGTGCGATCGATGCCTGATCCTCGGCCGACAGCGCGGTGACCCCGATGTTCACGGTCTTGCCCTCGAGCACCTTGGTGCGGAACGGCTCGGGCCATCCGCCCGGCAGTTCGCCGAGCTCGCCGGCCATGAAGCCGATCACCGAGTCGGGGATGTCGTAGTTGCCCGGGTTCGCCTCGAAGTCGGCGGGGTCGGCCTTCACGGCGGCGAGGTGCAGCGCGAGATCGCCCACGACCTTCGACGACGGGGTGACCTTGGGGATGCGCCCGAGGATCCTGTTCGCCGCGGCGTAGAGATCCTCGATCAGCTCGAAGTCGTCGGCGAGGCCGAGCGCGATCGCCTGCTGCCGCAGGTTCGAGAGCTGGCCTCCCGGGATCTCGTGCCGGTACACCCGGCCGGTCGGCCCGGGCAGTCCCGACTCGAACGGGGCGTACACGTGCCGCACGGCCTCCCAGTACGGCTCCAGGTCGCTGACCGCCTCGAGCGAGAGCCCGGTGTCGCGCTCGGTGTGCGCGAGCGCGGCGACCAGAGCGGATGCACTGGGCTGCGAGGTCGTGCCCGCCATCGGCGCACTCGCCACGTCGACCGCATCCGCCCCCGCCGCACTGGCGGCCAGCAGCGTCGCGAGCTGCCCGCCCGCGGTGTCGTGGGTGTGAACGTGGACCGGCAGCTCGAACTCCTGGCGGAACGCCGCCACGAGCTTCGCCGCCGCCGCGGGCCGGAGCAGGCCCGCCATGTCCTTGATCGCGAGCACGTGCGCGCCCGAGGCGACGATCTGCTCGGCGAGCTTCAGGTAGTAGTCGAGCGTGTAGAGGTCTTCGGCGGGGTCGAGCAGGTCGCCGGTGTAGCAGACGGCGACCTCGGCGATCGTCGTGCCGGTGGCGAGCACCGACTCGATCGCGGGCCGCATCTGCGACACGTCGTTCAGGGCGTCGAAGATGCGGAAGATGTCGATCCCGGTCGCGGCGGCCTCACGGACGAAGGCATCCGTGACCTCGGTCGGGTACGGGGTGTAGCCGACCGTGTTGCGGCCGCGGAGGAGCATCTGGATGGCGATGTTCGGCAGCGCCTCCCGAAGGGTCGCGAGGCGCTCCCACGGGTCTTCGCCGAGGAAGCGGAGGGCGACGTCGTAGGTCGCTCCACCCCAGGCCTCGACGCTGAGTAGCTGCGGGGTCATGCGCGCCACGTAGGGAGCCGCCGCCACGAGGTCGCGGGTGCGGACACGGGTCGCCAGGAGCGACTGGTGCGCGTCGCGCATGGTCGTCTCGGTGACCGCCAGGGCGGTCTGCGCCCGGAGCGCCGCCGCGAACCCGACCGGGCCGAGTTCGAGCAGGCGCTGGCGGGAGCCGTCGGGCGCCGGCGTCTGGAGGTCGATCGCCGGGAGCTTCACCTCGGGCGAGACCCCGCCCAGGTGCGGGCCGTTCGGCTGGTTCACCGTCACGTCGGCGAGCCAGTTGAGGATCTTGGTCCCACGGTCTTTCGACTGGTGGCCGCCGAGCAGTTCGGGTCGCTCCTCGATGAAGCTCGTGCTCAAGTCGCCGGCGGCGAACGAGGGGTCGTCGAGCACACCCTGCAGGAACGGGATGTTCGTCGACACGCCTCGGATGCGGAACTCTGCCAGAGCGCGCCGGGCCCGCCGCACCGCGGCCGGGAAGTCGCGGCCGCGGCAGGTCATCTTGGCCAGCATCGAGTCGAAGTGCGGCGAGATCTGAGCCCCCACGTCGACGGTGCCGCCATCCAGCCGCACACCCGCGCCGCCCGGAGAGCGGTAGGCGACGATCTTGCCCGTGTCGGGGCGGAAGCCGGCCGTCGGATCCTCGGTCGTGATGCGGCACTGCAGGGCGGCGCCGTGCAGCACGATGTCGTCCTGGTGCATGCCGAGCTCGTCGAAGGTCGCCCCGCTCGCGATCAGCATCTGCGACTGCACGAGGTCGACGTCGGTGACCTCCTCGGTCACCGTGTGCTCGACCTGGATGCGCGGGTTCATCTCGATGAACACGTGCTGCCCCGCGCGCTCCCCCACCGTGTCGACCAGGAACTCGACCGTGCCGGCGTTGACGTAGCCGATCGACTTCGCGAATTTGATGGCGTCCGAGTGCAAGGCCTCGCGGAGCTCGTCGCTGATGTTCGGCGCCGGAGCGATCTCGACGACCTTCTGGTTGCGGCGCTGCACCGAGCAGTCGCGCTCGAACAGGTGCAGGGTCTCCCCCGTCGAGTCGGCCAGGATCTGCACCTCGATGTGCCGGGGCCGCAGCACCGCCTGCTCGAGGAACATCGTCGCGTCGCCGAATGCACTGTCGGCCTCCCGCATCGCCGCCTCGAGGGCGCCACGCAACTCCTCACGGGTCTCGACCCGGCGCATCCCCCGCCCGCCGCCACCCGCGACCGCCTTCGCGAACACGGGGAAGCCGATCTCGTCGGCCGCTGCGATCAGCACGTCGAGGTCGGTCGTCGCCGGTGACGACTTGAGCACCGGCACGCCGGCCGCGATCGCGTGCTCCTTCGCGGTGACCTTGTTTCCCGCCATCTCGAGCACGTGCTCGCCGGGGCCGATGAAGGTGATGCCGTTCTCGGCGGCGGCCTTCGCGAGCTCGGGGTTCTCGGAGAGGAAGCCGTAGCCCGGGTAGATCGCATCGGCGCCCGACTCCTTCGCCACGCGGATGATCTCGGCGACATCCAGGTACGCCCTGACCGGATGCCCCTCCTCACCGATCTGGTAGGCCTCGTCGGCCTTCAACCGGTGCATCGAGTTGCGGTCCTCGTAGGGGAACACCGCGACGGTCTTCGCACCCAGTTCGAACGCGGCCCGGAACGCCCTGATCGCTATCTCTCCGCGGTTGGCAACCAGAATCTTTGTGAACATCGAGACCTCTCGGGCACATGCGCGTACAGCGAACAGTTAGGTTCTCCAAGCCTAGTGAAGGTAACGTTGTCGACTGTGCATGTACTCAGCGTCTCTTCCCTCAAGGGGGGTGTGGGCAAGACCACAGTGACGCTCGGGCTCGCCTCCGCAGCGTTCGCCAAGGGATTGCGCACCCTCGTCGTCGATCTCGACCCCCAGTCGGACGTGTCGACCGGTATGGACATCCGTGTCGCCGGTCACCTCAACGTCGCCGACGTGCTCGCCTCTCCCAAGGAGAAGGTCGTCCGTGCGGCGATCGCCCCCTCGGGGTGGACGAAGGATCGCGGTGGCAAGATCGACGTCCTGATCGGCAGCCCCTCCGCCCTCAACTTCGACGGGCCGCACCCGTCCATCCGCGACATCTGGAAGCTCGAAGAGGCACTGGCCACGGTCGAGAGCGAGTACGACCTCGTGCTCATCGACTGCGCCCCGTCTCTGAACGCTCTCACGCGCACCGCCTGGGCGGCATCCGACCGCGTCTCGGTCGTGACCGAGCCCGGGCTGTTCTCCGTCGCCGCCGCCGACCGCGCCCTGCGCGCGATCGAGGAGATCCGCCGCGGTCTCTCCCCTCGCCTGCAGCCCCTCGGCATCATCGTGAACCGCGTGCGGTCGCAGTCGCTCGAGCACCAGTTCCGCATCAAGGAGCTGCGCGACATGTTCGGCCCGCTCGTGCTCTCGCCTCAGCTGCCCGAGCGCACCTCGCTGCAGCAGGCCCAGGGCGCCGCGAAGCCCCTGCACGTCTGGCCCGGCGAGGGCGCCCAGGAGATGGCGCGCAACTTCGACCTCCTCCTCGAGCGCGTCATGCGCACGGGTCGCGTGGGCGAGTACGCCGAGCTGAAGGCCTAACCCCTTCCTTCTCCTCTTCGAGAAGTCAAAAAAACGTCCAAACTCATCGAGTTGGACGTTTTTTTGACTCCTCGAGGGAGTCAGAGGTTCTGGGGTCAGACTGCCTTGCGGGCGGCGCGGCGCTGGGCGAGCTCGTCGTTGGGCTCGACGACCATGGAGTCGATGTCGACCAGGCTGTTCTCGACCTCGCGCAGCACCTTGCCCACGGCGATGCCGAAGACACCCTGGCCGCGGCTGACGAGGTCGATGACCTCGTCGTTCGAGGTGCAGAGGTAGACGCTCGCACCGTCGGACATCAGCGTGGTCTGTGCCAGGTCGTTGATGCCGGATTCGCGGAGCTGGTTGATCGCGGTGCGGATCTGCTGCAGCGAGATGCCGGTGTCCAGCAGACGCTTGACGAGCTTCAGCACGAGGATGTCGCGGAAGCCGTAGAGCCGCTGCGATCCGGAACCCGCGGCCCCGCGGACGGTGGGCTCGACGAGCGCGGTGCGCGCCCAGTAGTCGAGCTGACGGTAGGTGATGCCGGCGGCACGGGCGGCGACGGCGCCGCGATAGCCGCTGGCGTCGTCGAGGTCCGGCATGCCGTCGGTGAAAAGGAGCCCGAGGTCGTAGCGAGAATCGTCGTTCTGGCTTAGCTCGCTCATTGCGCCTTCCATCGTCCGGTGCATCCGGAACGTCTCGTGTTCGTACCCCACGCTAGCGACCGCGACCCGTGGGGGCAACGACATCACCCATTCGGCTCCGGCGTGTCGCGGAGGACGGGTCGGTCAGGGGGTGATCCGGCCGAGCGCCGAGCGGATGAGGCTCGATCGCACGATCTCCAGCTGGCCCGCGATCTCCATCGCCATCTCGGCGACCTTGGCCCGGCTGGACGGGTCGCGACGGCGCGCCACCGGCATCAGAGCGCTCTCGATCAGGCCGAGTTCGCGCTCGGTGGCCTGCCGGAAGCCGCGAAGGTGCCGCGGCTCGATCCCGCTGCGCTGCAGTTCGACGAGGGCCTTCAGCACGACGAGCGAATCCTCGCCGTACGACTCAGCCGGGGTGAGCACCGCGGCCGAGAAGGCATCCTGCACCAGCATCGGCGTGGCACCCGCCTCGCGGGTCAGATCCTCCCGCGAGAGGCGACGGCCGGTCTGCAGGATGGACGCCCCGCCCACCAGGGCCGAGCCGGGCATCGGGGGGTTGAGCCCCGCATCCACGTCGGCGAGGTACTCCTTGATCACCGCGAGCGGCAGGTAGCAGTCGCGCTGCATGGTGAGGATGAGACGCAGGCGGCTCAGGTCGTTCTGCGAGAACTTGCGGTAGCCCGACGCGGTGCGGGCCGGATGCACGAGGCCGCGCTCTTCGAGGAAGCGCAGCTTCGAGGGCGTCAGGTCGGGGAAGTCGGCGGTGAGCTTCGCGAGCACCTGGCCGATGCCGAGCAGCGGGCCCTGCGATGCGGACTCGGAGGCCGGGCTCCCGGGCGCGGACGAAGACGAGGACTCCGCCGACCGGCGGGGCTGTGCGGCTGCCACTACTCTCCAGCGGCGGTGACGACGTCGATCCGCGACGGGTAGAACGTGAGGCGGAACTTGCCGATCTGCACCTCGGCGCCGTCGTCGAGGAGCGCCTCGTCGACACGCACGCCACCGACGTAGGTGCCGTTCAGCGAGCCAAGGTCGCGCACCGTGAAGGTGTGGCCGTGGCGGGCGAACTCGGCGTGCCGGCGCGAGACCGTCACATCGTCGAGGAAGATGTCGGCGTTCGGGTGGCGGCCCACGGTGCTGACGGAGGTGTCGAGCAGGAAGCGGGCGCCCGAATTGGGGCCGCGACGGACGATCAGGAGCGCAGAACCGGAGGGCAGGGCCGCGATCGACTCGAGCTCCTCGCTCGTGACTCCGCCTTCGAGGGCGGCCAGCTGCGCCGCGAACTCGCCCGTGAGGGAGAGCGTCGTGTCGGCGGCCGACGCGGGCACGGGGATGCTCGTGGTGCGATCGTCGTTCGTGTGGTTCGTCATCCCTCAGCCCTCCTAGCTCCGTCCAGCGTAGCCGATCACGCCCCCTCCTCCACCCGGGAATTCCCGGGACGCAGGCCGAGCATCCCCTATGCTCGTCGCATGTCGCCTCTGATCGCCTCGCTCTGGGTTCTCGCTGCGGTGTCGCTGGCCGTCTGGGTGGCCTCCTTGATCACGCGGGAGTACTCCTGGGTCGACCGGATCTGGTCGATCGTGCCGCTGGTCTACGTCTGGATCTTCGCCGGCGCGGCCGGGCTCTCCGACCCGAGGCTCAACCTCATGGCGGTCGTCGTGACGCTGTGGGGCGCGCGGCTGACCTTCAACTTCGCCCGTAAGGGCGGCTACGCCCCGGGTGGCGAGGACTACCGGTGGGCGGTGCTGCGCGGGCGGATGTCGCCGCGCCTCTTCCAGGTGTTCAATCTGTTCTTCATCACGATCTACCAGAACGTGATCCTGTTCCTCATCACGATGCCGGCCCTGACCGCGTACGAGAACCGCTCGACGCCGTTCGGTCTGCTCGACGGACTGCTGCTGGCCCTGTTCGTCGTCTTCACCGTCGGCGAGACGATCGCCGACCAGGAGCAGTGGGACTTCCACCGCTGGAAGCGGGCCGAGACGGCCGCCGGTCGCGAGCCACGGCCGCGTTTCCTGCAGAGCGGGCTCTTCCGCTTCTCGCGCCACCCGAACTTCTTCTTCGAGCAGGCGCAGTGGTGGGTGCTGTTCTTCATCGGGGCGGTCGCCGCCGGATCGGTGCTTCAGTGGACCGTCGTCGGCGCGGTGCTGCTCACCCTGCTGTTCATCGGCTCGACGGTCTTCACCGAGAGCATCTCGCTGTCGAAGTACCCGGAGTACGCCGACTACAAGGAGAGGACGTCGGCGCTCATCCCCTGGTTCCCCAGGAAGAGTCGCACCGACGTCCCCGTCGCAGCAACGAACCAGCGCGCCGGCTAGTTCACCTCGAGCGGGCTGGAGCCGTTGCGGCCGTCCTCCCCGCGGTCGAGCGTCGCGATGGTCGCGATCTCGGAGGCCGACAGCTCGAAGTCGAAGACGTCGAAGTTCTGCGCCATCCGGTCTTTGTTGTTGCTTTTCGGGATGACGATGTTGCCGACATCCAGGTGCCAGCGGATGATCGTCTGCGGCACAGACTTACCGTGCGCCTCGGCGATGGCGGACAGCTCGGGCGACTCGTTGATCTTGCCCTGGCCGAGCGGGCCCCACGCCTCGATCGCGATGCCCTTCTCGGCGGCGAACGCCCGCAGCTCGGCCTGCTGGAAGTCGACGTGCAGCTCGACCTGGTTGACCGCGGGGACGATCTCGGTCTCGGCGATCAGGCGCTCGAGGTGGTCGACCGTGAAGTTCGAGACACCGATGGCCTTGGCGCGGCCGGAGGCGAGGATCTTCTCCATCGAACGCCACGCGTCGAGGTAGGTGTCGCGCTCGGGCGTGGGCCAGTGGATGAGGTACAGGTCGACGTAGTCGGTGCCCAGGCGGGCGAGGCTCTTCTCGAACGCGGCCTCCGCATCCGTCTGGTCGTCGTTCCAGAGCTTGGTGGTGAGGAAGATCTCCTCGCGCGGGATGCCCGACTCCTTGAGGGCGTGACCGACGCCCTCTTCGTTCTGGTAGATCTTGGCGGTGTCGATGTGGCGGTAGCCGACGTCGAGCGCGTCACGGACGACGCGGCCGGTCTTGTCGGGGTCGACCTTGAAGACTCCGAAGCCGAGCTGCGGAATGGTGATCCCGTTGTTGAGGGTGACGAGGGGAACTGCGTTTTCAGTCATTCCCCAAGCCTATTCTCGTCGTCCGACACCAGGGTGCGGACGATCAGGTCGAGCACAGCTTCGCCGTACGCGTCCTGGGCCGAGAGCGCCTCGAAGGTGCGGCGTTCGCCCCGCACCACGGCGGTCACGAGGTAGAGCGGCTCCTCGGGGTCGGAGCGGTCGACCGCGAGCTGCTCGAAGCCGTCGCGGAGGAGGCTGCGCAACTGATCCTCCCGCGGGAGCCACAGGGTGTCGGCGATGTCGACGGAGTCGAGCGCCCACTCGGTCGTGCCGTTGAAGCCGATCAGCCGGCCGGACGGGAAGTCGTGCACCTCGGCGGTCATCTCGCTGACGGTGAAGACCTCGCCCTCACCCTGCTCCTCGGCCTCACCGGTGACGTCGGCGGTCTCGATCACGAAGGCGTCGCCGGATCGCGGGTGCCAGCGGAGACCCGCGGTGCGGAGCGCCCGGGCCAGCTCGATGGAGATCATGCGCCCATCATCCCAGCGAAGCCTGAGCTTCGCGGGGGCAATCCGATCCGGCGAGGTCTCCGAACCACCTCGGTGACCGACCCCTATGCGCCCTCTCCCCTGACGACGGCGCCGGAGGTCCTCGGTCTCAGGACGGTGCGGGTGCCGACGCGCCTGGGCCCGATGACGGTTCGGTACGGTCCTCGCACGTCGGGCCACGCGACCATCCTCGTGCACGGCGCCGCCGGCACCTGGACGACCTGGACGCCGCTGATCGAGGCGGCCCGGCGAGCCGGACGTCGCTCGCCGAACGTGCTGCTGGTCGAGCTTCCCGGCTGGGGCGACACCCCGCTGCCGGATCGACCGCTGAGGAACGGCAAGGACTCCCGCACGATCGACGCCTACGCGCGGGCGGTCGCGGATGCGGCCCGAGCGCTCGGCCACCGCGAGTGGACCGTGACCGGCCACTCGCTCGGCGGCGTGATCGCCCTGCACCTCGCGGCCATCGAACCGGTGGCGACCCGGGCCGTCGGCCTGGTCTCGGCGACCACCTTCGCCGTCATGGATGCGGCCGCGCACCCGGTGCGCCGGTTCGTCTCGCTGCCGGCCTACGTCGGCCTCCTCGTCGTGATGCGGGTCTTCGCACCGCTGGGCGACACCGCGAGCCGCCTGCTCGGCTGGCTCGACCGGAGGGGGATGCTGCCCGCGATCGTGTCCCCGCTGTTCGCCCAGCCCTCGCGCATCCCCGTCTCGGTGACGCGGGCGCTGGCCGCCGAGGTGCGGCCTCGGACCTTCGTGATGGCCTCGGACGAAGCCGCTCGCTACCCGGCCGCCGAGCTCTGGGCCGGCATCCGCTGCCCGGTGCGCTCGGTGCACGGCGAGCACGACGCCTTCGTCGCCGCCTCGGACGACGAACGTCTGGCCGAACTGATCGAGGACTACTCGGTGACCGTGCTCCCCGGCTCCGGGCACTTCGCGCAGATCGAGGAGCCCGCGCTGACCCTCCAGGCGCTCTCGGATGTGGCCGAGGTGAACGGCTACTTCTCGCCGCGCTCGTAGACGCTCTCGGCCGGGCCGACGACCAGCGGATCCGGGCGGCCGACGATCTCGTCGTCACGCTCGGCGTAGTCGAACAGGCTCAGCACGTGACGCATCGCCTCGAGCCGGGCGCGCTTCTTGTCGTTGCTCTTGACCACGGTCCAGGGCGCCGCCTCGGTGTCGGTCTCGGCGAACATCGCCTCCTTGGCGACCGTGTAGGAGTCCCACTTGTCCAGCGAGGCGATGTCCATGGGTGACAGCTTCCACTGCCTCACCGGATCGACCTGCCGGATCGCGAACCGGGTGAGCTGCTCGCTCTTGGAGACCGAGAACCAGAACTTGACGACGTCGACGCCGTCCTGCACGAGCATCCGTTCGAAGGCCGGCGCCTGCAGCATGAAGCGCTCGTACTCGCTGTCGTCGCAGAAGCCCATCACCCGCTCGACGCCGGCGCGGTTGTACCAGGAGCGGTCGAAGAGCACGATCTCACCGGCGGCCGGCAGGTGCGTGACGTAGCGCTGGAAGTACCACTGGGTGCTCTCGCGGTCGGTCGGCTTCTCGAGCGCCACGACCCGGGCGCCGCGGGGGTTGAGGTGCTCGGTGAAGCGCTTGATGGTGCCGCCCTTGCCGGCGGCGTCGCGGCCCTCGAAGACGACGACCAGGCGGCGGCCCTCGGCCTTGACCCAGTTCTGCAGCTTGAGCAGTTCGATCTGCAGGAGGCGCTTGGCCGACTCGTACTCGTCGCGGCCCATCCGCTCGGCGTAGGGGTAGCCCTCGCGCCAGGTGTCGACGGGCGAACCGTCGCGCCCGACCAGGATCGGGTCGTCGTCGTCGGTCTCGACGACGACGTACCCGAGGAGGTCGTCGAGATCGATGGGGGTGATCGGCTCGGTTCGGGTGGTCTCGTGGTCGTCGGTCATCGGGGCTCCGTTCGGGTCGCGCGTCAGGGAGTCTCGCGGGGATTCCCGGCGCGGGGGCTACCGGACGGTGAACGTGAGGTGAACGCGCCGCCCGCTCTCCGCCCCGCCACGGCACGGGATTCGGCGGTAGCCGTCGCGGGCGAGGGTGCGGATCGTGGCCACGACGGCCACCGCGGCGAGGACGACGAGGAGTGCGACGAAGAAGATCATGCACCGAGGCTGCTCGCTGAGTCGCGGCCCGGGCATCGGGCGGATGCCCTAGCCTTCCGGGTCGAGGGCTCGGGCCAGGTAAGCCGCTTCGGTGCGGGTCGCGGTGCCTGTCTTGCGCAGGATGTTCGAGACGTGCACGCTCGCCGTCTTCGCGCTGATGAACAGGGTCTCGGCGATCTGCCGGTTGCTCAGGCCGGTCGCCAGCAGCGCGAGCACCTGGCGCTCACGGTCGGTCAGGCCGGCCTCGGCCAGGCGGTCGGCGAGCGGATGCGCGGCGACCGGATGCGGGCCGGCCGGATGCGCGGCGGTCGGGTGCGCGCCGGTCGGGTGCGGGCCGGTCGGGTGCGGGCCCGCCGGATGCCCGGCATCGGGCGACCCGGACCCGCCCGCTTGAGCGATGGCGCCGGAACGCACCTGGCTGCCGCCGACACCGGGATCGGCGATCCCCCGGGCACGGCCGAACCGCCGTTCGAGGACCGTCACGAGATCGACCACCCGCCCGAGGCCGAGCTCGCGTGCTCGGGCCGCGGCCTCCTGGGCTTCGGCCCGCGCCGCGACACGGTCTCCGGTCGCCGCGAGCGCTCCCGCGAGCCGGAAACGCGCGTAGGGCTGCAGGCGGGCCGGCACCTCGGGAGCGGCCAGCGCGTGGACCGCCGCCGCCCAGCTCGCCGGATCGGCCCCGGCGCCGCCGGGCCCGGCGAGCTCGGCCTCGACCAGCAGACGGTAGGCGTCGGCACCGGGCCAGGCAGCGGCGGACCCGGCGGTGCCGGGCCAGGCAGCGGCGGACTCGCCGGCACTGGGCCAGGCGGCATACCGAACCACCGACTCCCGCGCGCGGTCAGCCGCCGCCTCGGCGCTCGGGTCGCCCGACTGCGGGCCACCGGGCTCGAGGTCGACTCCCGACGCGCGGGCCCGGCCGAGGATGCGGGCGGCTATCGCGGCCAGCGGCAGATCGTAGGCGGGGAAGTCGCGGTGATCCTCGGCGAAGAGCACCTGCACCTCCCGCCACGCTCCGGGCAGGTCACCCGAGGCCAGCGCGATCTCGCCGGCGACGGCGGCGAGGCCGAGGCGGGACTGCGCGTCGATCCGCAACTGCCGCTGGAGGCCGGTGCGCCAGCTCCGGAGCAGGCGGGCCGCGAGCGCGACGTCCCCCGACCAGAGCACCTGCTCGAGCTTCAGCCGCTGCAGATGGGCACTGAAGCCGATCGGCGGATCCAGGTCGAGAGCGCGGTCGAGGAGTTCTGCGGCGCGCGCCGTCTCGCCGAGCGCGGCCAGCGGGGCGACCACGTTCGAGACGAGCATCACACCGGAGGTGCGCTCGACCCCGCGCTCCCGGGCGCGGTCGACCCCGGCCTCGGCGAGCGCCGCGGCGTCGCGGAACCGGCCGATCAATAACAGGGCATCCGACTCGTTGACCCAGTAGCGCAGGCGCGCCGAGTCATCGCCGTCGGCGAGCTCACCCGCGAGTGCGAGGTCGGCGAGACCCGCGTCGATCCCGCCGGCGGAGAGGCGGGCCATGCCCCGGATGTTGGCTGCCACCGACATCCGGGGACGCGAGCCCACCTGCTCGGCCTCGGCGAACGCCGCATCGGCGGTCTCGATCGCCTCGGCGAACCGCGCATCCAGCATCAGTCGTGCCGCGAGCTCGCCAAGTACGTTGGCCCGGAGCACGGTGGCTTGTTGCGCGTTGGCGGGGTGCGGGGCGAGGAGGTCGAGCGCTTCGCGGAGCAGGGTGATGGACCCGGTCTGGCCGAGGTTCGCCAGGTAGGAGGCTTTGTCACGGAGCAATCGGGCCAGTCGGCGCCGCGACTCCTCGTCGGCGAGCTCGGCAAGCGGGTCGGCACCGGCCGCCGCCGGGCCAGCCGCGCGAGCGGCCTCGATGGCCTCGTCGACCAGAGCGACGGCCCGTTCGCTCTCCCCCGCGTTGCGCAGGATGTACGCGGTCTCGGCCAGCAGCTCGATCCGGCTTCGTCCGGCCGTGGACTCGGCGTCGGGCACCCTGTCCCACAGCTCGAGCGCGCGCTCCCCCAGCCGGGCGGCCGAGGCGTTGGCGAACGACGCCCGCGCCCTGTCCATGGCGAGGAGCGAGGCGGTGAACGCGGCGGGGATGTCGTGCGCCGCCATCCAGTGGTACGACACCGCGGAGGGATCGTCACGCTGCTCGAGGGCGCGCGCATAGGCCGTGTGAAACCGCACCCGTTCTCCGGGCAGCAGCTGATCGTGGACGGCCTCGCGCACGAGTGCGTGGCGGAACGAGTACGAGGTCTCGTCGACCTCGAGCACCCGCGCCGCCACCGCCTCGCGCGCCGCCTCGTCGAGCGCCTCGGCGCTCGTTCCGCTCACCGCGGCGAGCAGCTCGTGCTCGACCCGCACTCCCCCGGCGGCGAGCTGCCTCAGCAGGCGCTGGGCCGCATCGCTGAGACCCTCGTACCGCGCGAGGAGCAGATCGCGCAGCGTGCCCGGCAGCGCGGCCACGCCGTCCCAGCGGGAGGAGGCGTCGTCGGGGAGCGCGGAAGCGGCATCCGTCTCACCCGTACCGCCCAGGAGTTCTTCGACGAAGAACGGGACCCCGTCGGTGCGGGCGACGACGAGCGCGAGGTCACGCGCCTCGAGGGGGCGGCCCGCGAGAGCGATCGCCAGCCGGCGTACCTGGTTCGCGGTGAGGCGCGGCAGCTCGCGGCGGATGACCCTCCGGTTGCGGTCGAGCTCGGGAAGCCAGCCGCGCAGCGGATGCCCACGGCCGAGCTCGTCGCTGCGATAGGTGACGACGACGAGCAGCCGGGCCCGCTCGAGCACGCGGACGAGGAAGCGGAGAAGAGCGAGTGTGGCCTGATCGGCCCAGTGCAGGTCTTCGATCACCGCGACGATCGGCCTCTCGACGGCCGCGCCTTCCAGCGCCATCGCCACCGCGTCGAAGAGCCGCTCGCCGGACGCCGCCTCGCGCGCCTCAGGGGTCGCCCGCAGCTCGGGCAGCAGGATCGCCAGCGCGTCAGCGCCTGGACCGGCCGCCTCGAGCAGAGCGGTCTGCCCGATCGTGCCGGCCAGCGATCGCAGCAGGGCCACGATCGGACCATAGGGCGGAGCATCGCTGTCGAGGTCGACGCATTGCCCCCGCAGCACCGTCACCTCGTCGAGGCCGGAAAGGAACTCGGCGAGCAAGCGCGTCTTGCCGATGCCCGCCTCGCCGCTGATCACGACCGTGCGGGTCTGCCCGCGACGGGACTCCTCGAGCGCGGAGGCGAGCGACTCGAGGTCGCTCTCGCGCCCGATCAGGAGCGGGCTGGTGATCGGCATGCCTACATCGTGGCACCGGCCGCCGACACCGGGTTCCGGGCCTCGGACCGGGGGCCGGATGCGGCCTGCTCAGGCTGACCGTGAGCGGCGTCGCGCCGGGCCTGCTCAGGCTGACCGGTAGCGGCGTCGCGCCTGGCCTGCTCCGCCCGCAGAGCCTGCTCCGCCGCCCGTTCCTGCGTCAGCCTCCGGAACTCGAGCTCGCGGGTGAAACGCTCCTCCTCCGCGTCGCGGAGCCAGGAGAAGGTGTACTCGGTGATCATCATGATGTCCTCCGTCTCGATCACGCGGTCGGTATGACCGCCGTGTGATCGAGACTCCGCTCTGAGGAGGGGTGGGGACATCGGTCATCTGCCTTAGGTCTGACCGCGTGCTGCGGTGGAGACCCGAGGCGGGACCGGGGCCCTGAGGCCTAGTCGGCCAGGATGAGGTACAGCGCACGCCGTGCCTCGTCGATCTTCTCGGTGGCCTGCACCCGCTGCTCCTCGGTGGCCGCGAAGCGGAACTGCTGCACAACCCCCATGAGCTTTCCGATGCTGGCGTGGAACTCGGCGTCGGCGGTCGACTGACCGGGGGTCGCCTCCCAGGCCTTGGCGAGTTCGTCGGCGTTCTCGGCCACGTAGGCCGTGCCGGCCTCGGTGAGCTCGAACACCGTGCGCTTGCCGTCGCCGGTGGCGACGATCAGCTCCTCGTCGACGAGCTGCTGCAGGGTGGGGTAGACCGAGCCGGGGCTCGGGCGCCAGACGCCGCCGGTCTTCTCGGCGATCGCCTTGATCAGGCCGTAGCCGTTCGAGGGCGCCTCGGAGAGCAGGGACAGGATGGCCGAGCGCACGTCGCCGCGGCTCGCCCGCTGGTGGCCGCGCGGGCCGAAACCGGGTCCAAAGCCGCGGAACTCGCCGGGGCCGAAGCCCGGTCGGCCGCGTCCGTGGCCCTGGGGGTCGCGGCGACGGCCGGAGCGGCCGCCCTCGCGATCGTGGAAGTCGTGGTGCTGGTGGTTCTCGTGGTTCTGGAAGTCATGAATGCCTCGCATGGGAGCATCCGCCTTTCGTTTGAAGTGAATGTCGCGACTGTAACGCGATGTGTCAAAGATATATCGGTTAATCCGTCCTGTCAAGTCAAAGATATATCGCTGAATTCCCAGAAGAAGGATCCTTCCTCTTCAGAGAGGACGACCCCCCTCCGCCCACGGCCATAGGATCGCAGCATGCATGACGAGGCCTGGGACCGCACTCCGATCGAACCGCAGAGCGTCGACGCCCCCCTGTCGACCGCAGCCGTCTTCCTGGTCGTCACGATCGCCGACGGAGACGACGCCGTCGCCACCGTGCGCGACGTGATCTCCGACATCGGCGGCCTGGTCAGGGCCGTAGGCTTCCGCGACCTGAACGCGCACCTCTCCTGCAACGTGGGCATCGGCTCGGATGCCTGGGACCGGCTGGGCCAGACCTCGCGCCCCGCGCAGCTGCGGTCGTTCTTCGAGGTCAAGGGACCGGTGCACACCGCCGTGTCGACGCCCGGCGACCTGCTGTTCCACATCCGCGCTGAGCGCGCCGACTTCGTCTTCGAGCTCGAGCGGCTCATCCTCACGACCCTCGGTGACGCCGTCACGGTCGCCGACGAGGTCAACGGGTTCCGGTACTTCGATTCGCGCGACCTGCTCGGGTTCGTGGACGGCACCGAGAACCCGACCGGCGCATCCATGGCCCGTGCCTCCCTGATCGGCGAGGAGGATCCGGAGTTCCGCGGCGGCAGCTACGTGGTGGTGCAGAAGTACCTGCACGACCTGACCGCCTGGACCTCGCTGCCGGTGGAGCTGCAGGAGAAGATCATCGGCCGCACGAAGCTCGACAACGTCGAGCTCGACGACGCGGTCGAGGGCCAGAAGGCGCACAAGACGCTCGCCACGATCGTCGACGCGAACGGCGTGGAGCACGACATCCTCCGCGACAACATGCCCTTCGGCCGCCCGGGTCAGGACGAGTTCGGTACCTATTTCATCGGCTACGCCCGCGACCTCTGGGTGATCGAGGAGATGCTGCGGAACATGTTCGTCGGCAACCCGGTCGGATCGTACGACCAGATCCTCGACTTCTCGACGGCTGTGACGGGCACGACGTTCTTCGTGCCGTCGAACGACGTGCTCGAAAGCCTCGGCGGCTAGACAGGCAGGCGTCTAGGCAGCTCGGCGGCTAGGCCGAACGCCCCACCCTGAAGTCGTACCCGCGATGGGTCTCGGGCAGCTGCGTGCAGCCCACGCCGAACAGGCGCTCGCGCAGGGTGTCCCCCTCGTACTCGTGGCGGGCGAGCCCCCGGTCGCGGAGCACCGGGAGCAGCAGGTCGATCAGGTCGTCGTAGGTTTCGGGAACGAGGTGCGGCTGGATGAGGAAGCCGTCGGCCCCGGTCGCCGCGACGAACTCCTCGATCTGGTCGGCGACCTCCTCGGGCGCCCCCACGAACACGCTGCCGTTGATGCCGGTGCGTCGGAAGTTCTCGAGGATGTCGCGGACCAGCGGCGCCGGCTTCCCGTCGGCTCCCAGGTAGCGCTCGAGGTTGGACTGCCCGAGCTCGGTGCTCTTCTGCGCGATCGGCTTGTCCGGATCCAGCGCGAGCAGGTCGACCCCGGTGTTGCCGGCGTAGATCGCGGCGGCGCCCTCGTCGGTCGACATCGCGAGCATCTCGGCGTGCTTGGCCCACGCCTCCTCGCTGGTCGGGGCGGTGATGAACAGGGCGCCCACCATGACCTTGATCGCGTCGGCGGGGCGCCCCGCGGCGACCGCGCTCTCCCGGATGCCGGCGATCGTGCGGGCCACGGTCGCGGGCTCCCCTCCGCCCACGAAGACCGCCTCGGCGTTGCGGCCCGCGAACTGACGGCCCCGCCCGGAGGCCCCGGCCTGCACGAGCAGGGGCGTGCGCTGCGGCGAGGGCGGCAGGTTCAGGATGCCGTCGGTCCGGAAGTAGGGACCCTCGTGATGCACCATGTGCACCTTCGCCGGGTCGGCGTAGACAGCGGACTCCTTGTCGAGAACGAGGGCGTCGTCCTCCCACGACCCCTCCCACAGGGTGAGGTTCACGTCGAGGTAGTCGTCGGCCATGTCGTAACGGAGGTCGTGCGCGATCAGCTCCTTGCCCATCAAGGCGGCGACGGTCGCTCCCGACGACCCGGTGACGATGTTCCAGCCGATCCGCCCGTCGGTGAAGTGGTCGAGCGTGGCGAACCGGCGCGCGTTGGCCGCGGGCGGCTCGACCGTGGTGGAGGTGGTCAGGATGTAGCCGAGCTTCTCGGTCACGGCGGCCAGGGCCGAGATCAAGGGCATCGGGTCGCCGTGCGGGATGCCCCGGCCCTCGCGCACCGAGGCGGGAAGCAGTTCGCCGTCGAGCGCCGGGAAGCCGTAGCTGTCAGCGAGGAAGAGGAAGTCGAGCTTCGCGTCCTCGAACTTCCGCGCCAGCGCGGTCCAGTGGGCGAGCTTGGTGAAGTTCGCCGACTCGTCGCGCGGACTCTGCCAGGCCGAGCCGACCGTGCCGTTCGGACCGATGTACTGGAAGATGCCGAAGACCAGGGGGCTGCTCATGGCAATATTTATCGCATAAATATTTTTCCGGGCTGTTTCGGGAGGTTTCGACGAGATGAACGACGACCGGCGACGCACGACGGGGCCGCTCGACGACGAGGCCGTCTCGATGGGCGCGCGCATCCGGAGCCTGCGGACAGAGCGCGGCCTGACGCTGGTACAGCTCGCCGTCGCGGCCGGGATGTCGCAGCCGTTCCTCAGCCTGGTCGAGCGCGGCCATGCCCGGCTCAGCCTCGCCTCGATGGCGAAGCTCTCCGCGGCTCTCGGCATCCGCTCGGGCGCCCTGCTCGCCGAGCCGGCGGCCAGCCGGTCGACCGCGGACGGCGTGGATGTCGTGCACCGGGCGGACGCGCGCGTCCCGTCGGGAGCGCGGTCGGTCTGGCAGCTCGCTCAGCTGCCGGGAGGACTGTTCGGCATCGAGATGTGGGGCAGCGAAGAGGTGTTCTCGGAGACGGCGGTGCACGACGAGGACGAGTTCCTCTACCTGCTCGAGGGAAGCCTCGAAGTCGGATTCGAGGTCGGCACGCCCGACGGCGCGGTGCACCGGCTTGGCGCCGGGGACTCGCTGACGGTCGCGGCGGGCATCCCGCACGGGTGGCGGGCCGTGGGCCCCGAAGGGTACCGGGTGGTCGTGGTGACCTCCGGGGGCCGCAGCCACTGAACGGGTTCGGCGTCTACCGCGGAGACCGCCTGTGCTACGTCACTTCGGGTCCATGTTGATGCCGGCCATCGCGAGGTGACCCGAGTCCACCGGCAGGCTGACGCCCGTGATGTTCGAGGCCATCTCGGAGTTGAGGAAGGCCGCGGCGTTCGCGATGACCTCAGGCTGCATGAAGCCGGATCCCTTGAGGATGCCGTAGGTGCGGCCCGCGGCCATCAGGTCGTCATACGTGCCGCCGGGGTGCCCGGCCATCATGTCGTAGCCCTGCTGATTGTTCGTCATTCCGGTGAGGATGGTTCCCGGGTTGACGGTGTTCGCGCGGATGCCCTGCGGGCCGAGCTCGACCGCGATCGCCTTCATCAGCCCCACCACGCCGAACTTCGCCGCCGTGTAGTGCGAGAAGAACGGTCCACCCTCCAGGCCGTTGACGGAGGAGGTCAGCACGATCGAACCCTGCTGGCGCTCGACCATGTGCGGCACGACCGCCTTGACCGACTGCCAGACGCCGGTGAGGTTGATGTCGATCATCTCCTGCCACTGCTCGCGGGTCATCTCGGCGACGGGGCCGAGGGTCCAGATGCCGGCGTTGCCGATCAGGCAGTCGATCTGGCCGAACTGGGCGATGCCCTCGGCGACGGCCGCGTCGAGCGCACCCTGGTCGCGGACGTCGGCCTCGATGCTGAGAACCCGGCGGTCGAGGGCCTCGACCTGGCTGACGGTCTCGGCCATGTCCTCGGCCGTGGTGTGGGCGTAGGGCACGGTGGCGAACGGCTCCGTCGTGTCGATGAATACGATGTCGGCGCCCTCCTTGGCTGAGACGACCGCGTGGGCCCGGCCCTGGCCGCGGCCTCCGCCGGTGATGAAGACGACTTTTCCGTCGAGAAGACCCATTTCATGCTCCTTTGCACTGGTGCTTTCGCTGGCTCGGATGCTTTGTTGCACTCGATGCCAGAAGGGTACTCCGCAGCCCTCGCGGGCGCGACCCCCGGCACGGTCGGCGATCTTCGGGCAGAAACGACGAAACCCCCGCCGATCTCTCGATCAGCGGGGGTTTTCTGTGGACCCGAGGGGATTCGAACCCCTGACCCCCTGCATGCCATGCAGGTGCGCTACCAGCTGCGCCACGGGCCCAGGTGACTGGGCGTTTTTCCCGATCTCCCGGAAACAACTTGTCTAGGTTACTACATGGAAAGAGTGCTCGTGAACCACTTCACGCATCCGCCGGGGTGACCGCGAGCGGCACGACCGGGCAGTCCTTCCAGAGGCGCTCGAGCGAGTAGTACATGCGGTCCTCCTCGTGGAAGACGTGCACGACGATGTCGCCGAAATCGAGCAGGATCCAGCGCCCGTCGGACAGGCCCTCGCGACGGATCGCCTTCGCGCCAGCCTCGGCCATCTTGTCCTGGATCTCCTCGGAGATGGCGATGACATTGCGCTCGTTGCGGCCCGAGGCCAGCAGGAACACGTCGGTGAGGGGCAGCGGCCCCGACACGTCGAGAGCGACGAGGTTCTCGGCCTGCTTGGAGTCGGCCGCCTGTGCGGCGATCTGGGTGAGTTCGAGGGAACGGGTGGAAGCGGTCACGAAGACTTTCTGGTCGTGGAGGTGGGTCAGAAGACCCGGAAGACGAAGACCGCGAACAGCAGGCCCACGACGCCGACCGCGAGCACGCCCGCGGTGATGGCGAGGACGAGCGGGGCGTTGGCGCGCGCGCGCTTCGGGGGCGTGATCAGCGAGGTCGACGAGGTGTTGGTGCTGATGGCGCGGCTGGCGCTCACGGGAGCGACCTCGGATCCGCCCATCTCGACCTCGTTGCGCTCGAGGAGCGTGTCGAGGTCGTTGGACTCGAGGCCGGATGCGGGGGCGCCGAGGGCACCGAAGCTGGCCGGGAGGTCGATCGACCCGGTGATGATGACCTCACCGGTCTCATCGAGGGCCGTACCGACGTCGTTGGAGCCGGGGACGGTGGGGAGCACGAGAGCGCTCGTCGTCGAGATCGAGTTCGCGGCGGCGGCGTTCCGCACCGAGATCAGGTCGTCGAACGAGGAGGGCAGCTGGTCGCTCGAGACGCGAGCGCGCTCGGACGGGCTCTGGAACAGGGGCGCCAGCGGGGGCTGGGCGGCGGCGGCCTCACGGGCCTCGCGCTCCTCGGCGGCGACGTGCGCCGCCGCCTCGGCGGTCGGGTCGACGGTCTCGGCGATCGGGACGTCGATCACCATCTCCTCGACCACGGTCTCGCCGGTGTCGTCGGAGGTGGTGATGATCTCGGCGTGCTCGGCGGTGTCGTCGTCGCCCTCGTCGGCGAACTGCGTGTCGTTGTCGGACGAGGGGATGAGCACGGGCTCGGACATCGGGACGACGTCGATCACGGGCTGCACGGTCGTCGCCGGCTCGGCGTCGTCGACCGCGTCGTCGGAGGAGACGATCTCGGGGACGATGGTGTCTTCGTCGATCTCGTCGATGGAGGCGGCGGAGACCGGTGACGGGGTCTCGGTCTGCTCGGCCTGCTCGGCCGCATCCACGGGCTGGGCCTCGGTCGCGGCTGCCGTCTCGGCGGGCGTGGCCGGCCCCTGCTCGCGCAGGGCGCGGCGGGACGCCGAGCCGGTGGACTCGGTGTCTGCGGCGTCGGCGCCTGCGGGCGCAGCGGCTGCGGCTTCGCGCTCGGCGTCGGCCTTGCGCGCGGCCTCGGCCTCTTCGGCCGCCTTGGCGTCAGCTTCGCGCTCCTTGCGCGGTTTCTGGCGCTCCATTTCACGTAGCTGGCGCCGCGTCAGCGGCTGCTCATCGTGCGACAAACTCATTCAACACTCCGATATAGGTGGTGCTTGGTGATGTACTGAACGACACCGTCGGGTACCAAGTACCACACCGGAAAACCCCGGCCGACCCGGCCGCGACAGTCAGTGGACGATATCGCAAGCGCCGGAACTTCCAAATAGCTTACGTCCTGCTGCGGCAAAGACGAAACCGCGAAGGTGTGACCGGGCCGGGAGACCGCCACGAAATGGGCGAGTCCCCACAGCTCGTCGACGTCTTTCCAGCTCAGGATCTGGGCGATCGCATCCGCCCCGGAGATGAAGAACAGGTCATCGTCGGGGTGCTGTTGCTTCAGGTCGCGGAGGGTGTCGATCGTGTACGTGACGCCGCCGCGGTCGATGTCGACGCGGCTGACGGTGAAGTTCGGGTTGGATGCGGTGGCGATCACCGTCATCAGGTAGCGGTGCTCCCCTGTCGTGACCGGCTCCTTGTGCCAGGGCCGCCCGGTCGGGACGAAGACGACCTCGTCGAGGTCGAACGAGTTCGCGACCTCGCTGGCGGCCACGAGGTGGCCGTGGTGGATCGGGTCGAACGTGCCGCCCATCACTCCGACGCGGCGGCGTCGCTTCGTGGACGGCGCATCAGACGGCGCATCCGCCTGCGGCTCGCCCGTCGCAGGCGTGAGGGTCGTCATCCTCCGGGACTAGTGGTCCGCGCCCGTGCGGTCGGCCTGACCGTGCACGTCGTGGGTCGCGGCGAAGGACGCCGACTTCTGCGGGTGGCGGTTCGCGACGTCGCGGTAGCTCCAGGTCACGAAACCGAGGGCGATGAAGACGACGGCCGCGATCATCCCGAACACGATGGGCGGGAAGGGGAGCACGACATGCTGGTCGACCTCGGCCGCGAGAACACTCACCAGAACGGACATTTCTACTCCCACAGGTCGTAACGAACTCTCTTACGATACCGCTAACTGCGGAACTGGCCCGACCCCCGCACCAGCCACTTGGTGCTGGTGAGCTCGGGCAGCCCCATCGGGCCGCGCGCGTGCAGCTTCTGGGTCGAGATGCCGACCTCGGCGCCGAAGCCGAACTCGCCGCCGTCGGTGAAGCGCGTGGAGGCGTTGACCATCACCACGGCCGAGTCGACTTCGTTGAGAAAGCGCTCGGCATTGCCCAGATCGTTCGTGATGATCGACTCGGTGTGGTGGGTGGAGTAGCGGCGGATGTGCTCCATCGCCTCATCGACGTCGCGCACGACGCGCACTGCGAGGTCGAGGCTCATGTACTCGGTGGCCCAGTCGTCCTCGGTGGCGACCACCGCATCCGGGAACAGGGCGCGCGTGGCTTCGTCGCCGTGGATGACGACACCGGATGCGGCGAGCCGCCCCAGCACCGGCCCGAGCAGGCGCTCTGCCGCGGCCTCGTGCACGAGCAGGGTCTCGAGGGCGTTGCAGACGCTAGGGCGCTGCACCTTGGCGTTGTGCACGATGTCGATCGCCCACTGCTCGTTCGCCGACTCGTCGAGGAAGACGTGCACCACTCCCGCGCCGGTCTCGATCACGGGGACCTTCGACTCGGTGACGACGGTCTCGATCAGCTGGGCGCTGCCGCGCGGGATGAGGACGTCGACCTTGCCGCGGGCGCGCATGAGCGCCTTGGCGCCGTCGCGGCCGAACTCGTCGATCGTCTGCACGGCGGCCCCGGGGAGGCCGACCTCTTCGAGGGCGCCCTGGATGAGCCCGACGAGCACGCGGTTGGTGTTCTCGGCGGCCGAACCGCCGCGGAGCACCACGGCGTTGCCGCTCTTGATCGCCAGCGCGGCGATGTCGACCGTGACGTTGGGGCGGGCCTCGTAGATCGCGCCGACCACACCGAAGGGCACGCGGACCTGGTCGATGCGCACGCCGTTGGGCAGGTTGCGGCCGCGGATGCTCTCGCCGACCGGGTCGGTCAGGCCGATGATCTCGCGCACGGCGCCGGCGAGCGAGCCGAGGCGGGGGGCGTCGAGGCGCAGGCGGTCTTGAAGGGCGGTGGAGAGGCCGTTCTCGCGGCCGTTGGCCAGGTCGAGGTCGTTGGCGGGGACGACCTCGGCGGCCGCGCCCTCGATCGCGCGGGCGATGGCTTCGAGGGCGCTGTTCTTGAGGTCGGTCGTGGCGGTGGCGAGCACGAGGGAGGCGGTGCGGGAGGCCGTGAGCTTGGCGTCGAAGGCGGGGTCGGGGGTCTGTGCCGTCTCGGCGTTCTCCGGGTTCTCCGTCTTCTCCGTCGAATTGGTGCGGACGGGCGTGACCTGATCGGGCGCGATAACCTCAGACATGCCCGAATTCTACGCGTCCGGGGCGGAGGTCGGCGGGTGGCGCTGATCGTTCTGTTGGCGCTGGGGTCGAGCCTCTTCTACGGCACCTCCGATTTCCTGGGCGCTCTGGCGGCCCGCCGGCTGGCCGTCCTGCCCGCCACGCTGATCACCTATCTCTTCGGGGCGGCGGTGATCGGTGTCGCGTTGCTCTTCGGCGGCTGGACCGTCTCCGAGCCGGCCCTCGTCGCCGGCTCGGCGGCCGCCCTGTTCGCGATCGTCGGCTTCGTCGCCTTCTATGCAGCGCTGGCGATCGGGCCGATGAGCCTCTTGTCGCCGGCGATCGCGGTAATCCAGGCCCTCGTGCCGATCGTGGCGGCCGCGGTCACCGGGCAGGCGCTCTCGCCGCTCGGCTGGGGCGCGGTGGCGCTGGCGGTCGTGGCGGGCATCCTGATCTCGGTGCAGCGGACCCCCGGCGCCCTCCGCGTCACGCTGCCGGGCGCGGTGCTGGCGCTCGTCTCGGGCGTCACGCTCGGGGCGTCGATCGTGGCGCTCGACTCATCCCCCGCCTCCTCGGGCCTGTTCCCGGCTTTCCTCGAGATGGCGGGCGGCATCCTCGTCCTGGCCCTGCTCATGCTCGCCCTCCGCCTCCTCCACCTCCGCCCCACCTGGCTGGCCGCCGACCCCACCCCGCCGGCCGCGCCCGCCGCTGCCACCCTTCCGCCCGGGTCGGATGGCGCGTCGGATCGACCTCGGGGTGCTTCTCGTCCGGCGTCGCTCACGGCGGCGGCCGCAGGCCTCCTCCTCGGCACGGCCAACGCCCTCCTCCTGCTCGCCCTCCACGGCGGAAACCTCGCGGCCGTCTCGGTGCTCTCGGCCCTCTACCCGATCGCGACGGTCATCCTCGCCGCCCTCGTCCTCCGCGAGCGCGTCTCCCCCACGCAACTCGCCGGCATCGCCCTGGCCGTCCTGGCGGCCACCCTCCTCAGCCTCTCCTGAACTCACTGCTTGAGAACCGGCCACCGTCATGGCACTCTTACCTGAGTTTCCCTCAGTTAAGAAAGTTGATCCGATGTCCTCAGCAGTATCTCCACCCCGAAGCGGGCCCTTCCGCTCCCGATCCCTGGCGGGCCTGGGCCTCGTCGCAGCCCTCCTAGCGGGCGGTCTGGTCCACCTCGCCGCCCCCGCGGCCGAGGCCCTCCCCGCCGAGTGCCAACCTCGTTTCGACGGCTGGACCAGCAAAGGCAGCTACACCTGGTTCGACGAGAAGGGACAGGAGCACATAACCGAGCTGGGGGTGAAGGAGAAATGGGTTCTCGGCTCGAATTGCGATGTCATCTACAACCCGACGGACATCCCGGACCGAGATGGCAGCGCTCCGGCCCCCGACGTTCCAAGCTCGCCGGGTCCTGTGGTCCCCCCGCCCCCGCCTTCGGTGCCACCAGGGGCCGGCCCAAAATGCGTCGCCGGAGCCAACAACGCCACGACGCCCGGAATGGACCCTGAAGGCGCGACCGGAACCGGAGACCTCGTCAAGGAGAACGTCGAAGCCGGCCAGAAGACAAACGATCTGGTGCTCAACATGACATCCCCCTCGCGGATCGTCTCCATGAATGTCAACCTCGGCACTCCTGAGTCCGGTGTTCCCGGTTCTAACCCCTTCGAGGGAATGACCCCCGAGCAGGCGGCGCAGTCCCTCTACTGGCCCGGCGGTGAGCTTCCCTATCTCGAGACGGGCGGCCCCGCGAGTGAGATCCTGAACGACATCGCGAGGCTCGCGATCCGAGCAGCCCAAGGACACGCCGGGTCCAAGTCAGCGTTCCTGCGTAATTTCGGAAAGTACCCGCCCACGACCCGCAACCTCGTCATTAAGGAGGTCCTGGACATCCTCGACAAGGCCGAAGCTCAGTACGTCGCGACGTACAAGACGCTTCCCCCGGGCGCGCAGGATCTCGTGGACGGCATCTTCGAACTGATCGATCTCGCTCTGAAGGTGCCGATCGATGGGCCCGCTCCTGCCGACCTGGCGCCGCTTTATGCGGCAGCTGCCAGAGAGGGTTCGTCGGGCACAGCCTCCGGAAGCGCCTGCGGACAGATCGCGGCCGCCGAGGTCGCGCCGATGGCCGGATTGACCACCGGCTCCGATTGGGTGACGATCACACTTACGGGCACGGTTCATGGAACCGTGATCGACCGTCTCAAAGCCCTCGCCGCTACGGCCCCGCCGCTGTACTGTCCGCCGACGACGGTGGACGCCGTGGCCGGCCAGGAGATGATCCACAATGTGACCGACGAGTGCGTCGGAACGGTTTCGTCCGTGCGGCTGCTGAACCGCCGCGAGATCAACTCCCTTCCCAGCGCGCAGTCCCGATCCCTCATGCTCAACACGGCGGAATCGGTGGACTCGGACCTCGTTGCCTCGGCCTCATTAGCGAGCTTCGCTGACCTGGACTCGACATCGTGGCTCGCCGAGGGAAACGCCGGCTTCGGTGCCGGGCGCACCGGCGATCTCCGGTACAAAGCACCCGAGACGGCCGGGGGTTACAGCGATGCACTCGTCGCCGCCGCAACCGGCACCGACGGAATCGAACGCCCGTTCCTCGTGAAGGTCATCGTGCGCACGCCACCAGTGTGCAAAACGGACGGGCCGATCCACGGCCTGGACCCGGACGGCACCCACGGGGCTCTCACAGGCGGCACGCTCGAAGTGAATCGCGGGCAGTTCTTCCTGATCGATCCCAAGATGCTGTGCTCGACGGACGGTCGCGACAGCTACCGGGTCGACATCGCCGGAGCGATCCCGGGGACGACTCGAGAGGTGGATGCCGATGGGAACTACCTGTACACCTGGAACGACACCGGCAAGGTCGGCCAGGTCGGCACGCTGGTCGTGACCGGGTGGGACGAAGTGACCGGAGCGCCGAGCGCACCTGTCAGCCTCAAGGTCGTCGTGCGCGACGTGGCTCCTGTCTGCAAGGACGTGAACCTCACCTACGACGCCGCGACTCTCAAGGGCGCACCGATGACTGTGCCCCTGGATTGTGCACTGCCCGACGGATTGGCGCTGCTCGAGACTCCCGTGGCTCGCTTCCCGGGGACCTCGTCGGACGACGGCACGGTGTTCGAGCAGCCGGAAGGGACCTTCCGGGTCACCGGATCCACGGTCACCTTCACGCCGTCAGCCGGAGCGAGGGGCAGCATGACCGCCACCGACGTGCGCGCGTGGTCGTCCGCCCCCGGCGGCGACCTGCGGCCGCGGGAGAGCAACGCGTTCGCGATCCGCATCGAACTGAAGGGATAGAAGGATGCGCAACTTCAGCAAAGCAACTGTCGCCGCAGGTGTGGCGGCCGTGATCCTGACGGCGGGCGTGATCCCCGCCGCCCACGCCGAGGTGACCGAGATCGATCCGGGCGGGTTCACGCCTTCCTCGATCGCGGTCGATCCGAACACGCATCGAGCGTTCGCTTTGGATGCACGGGATGGCTCGATCACCGTGATCGACACCACCACGAATGCCGTGATCGGCAAACTGCCCGGAACGCTCGGCTGGTCACACGACGAAGCCTTCCTGGCGGTCGACCCTGCGCTCGGCCAGATCTACACGATCGGCATGTGGATGCCGGTCGCGGGAGGCCGTGAGTATTTCATCGATGTGCAGACCGAGGACCTGGGTGGATTCCCCGCCGGATGGAGCGGGAGTGGGAGGACCCTCGGGCGGAACGTCCGGCCGACGGCCGCGGCAATCGATCCATTCACCCACGCGGTGTTCGTCTCGACCGCCGAGTCGTCGGGCCCGCTGACGATCAACCGGTTGATGACCCTCACCGGCGGTACCCGGCCGTACGACGTCGGTCCGCTGACCCAGCTCGTGCGTCTGCCGAACAACCAGGCGGTGGACTCGCTCGCGGTCGATCCGCTACTGCGGCAGGTGTACGTCTCGAACCCGGGCGCGGGCAGCGTCTCGGTGATCGACGAGGTGACGGGCGCCTACAAGGGGCTCGACATCGCCGTGGGGCGTCAGCCCCGCGGCCTCGCGGTCGACACGTACACCCACGAGGTGTTCGTCGCGAACGCGGGGTCGGGAACGGTCGGAGTGATCGACGGCTACAGCCGCACGGCCACCGCCGCCGCGATCCCCGTGGGCGGGGTCCCGGATGAGGTCGATATCGATCAGATCCGCGGCCGGGTCTACGTGAAGCAGGACGGCGCGGGTGGTTCCGACTCGGTCAGCACCTTCGACAGCGCCACCCACACCGCGGCGGGCTCGCCCGTCGCAGTCGGGCCCACGCGCGAGGTCGCCATCGACGGCCTGAACCATTCCGTCTACGCCGCCAAGGCGACCGGAAGCTCCATCACGGTCGTGACGGAGTAGCGCCGAAGAAGAGAAGCGGGGTGCGTCCGGTCGAAACCGGGCGCATCCCGCCTCGTCGCGTGGGGCGCGCCAGTACTTCAGTCGGCGACGAGGGTGAAGGAACCCGTGGGGGTTCGGGGGGCCGGGTCGGGCGAGGGCTCGAAGAAGGTGCCGATGTCGTCGCCCGAGAGGGCCGCGGCAACCTGGGCCGTCGAGGTCACGAGCACGGCCGTGCCCGAGGCCGCCGCCAGGCGGGCCGCCTGCACCTTGGTCGCCGCTCCCCCGGTGCCGACGCCGGCCGCTCCGACCGAGCCGAAGGTGACTCCGGCGAGGTCGTCGCCGAGGGGCACGGAGGTGATCTTCACCGCACCGGGCTCCTGCGGGGGGCGCGTGTAGAGCGCGTCGACGTCCGAGAGCAGGATGAGCGCATCAGCCCCGACCAGCTGCGAGACGAGGGCGGCGAGCCGGTCGTTGTCGCCGAAGCGGATCTCGTGGGTGGCGACGGTGTCGTTCTCATTCACGATCGGCAGGATGCGGAGGCCGAGCAGGCGGTCCATCGCGCGCTGCGCGTTCGAGCGGTGCGTGGGGTTCTCGAGGTCGCCCGCGGTCAGCAGGACCTGCCCCGCCACGATCCCGTAGCGCCGCAGGCTGTCTCCGTAGCGCAGGATGAGCACGTTCTGGCCGACCGCGGCCGCCGCCTGCTGCGTCGCGAGATCGGTGGGACGGGCGTCGAGCTGCAGGTACGGCATGCCCGTGGCGATCGCTCCGGAGGAGACCAGGATGACCTCGGTGCCGCGGGCATGCGCCGCCGCGAGGGCGTCGACGAGCGGCTCGATCTGGCCGGCGTTCTCGCCGCTGATCGACGAGGAGCCGACCTTCACCACGACCCGCCGGGCCCCGGGGATCCCGGCGCGCGACAGGAGGGGGCTACGGGTCACGACTCGTCCTCGTCGTCGTTCTTCCAGAGCCCCGCTTCCTTCTCGCGGACCAGCTCGGCACGGGCCTCGGACTTCGCGTCCATCAGGTCGTAGTACTCCTCGCGGCGCTGGTGGCTCGTGCGGCGACGCGGGCCGTCCAGGCGCGCATCCGTTCCACGCGGGGCGGTGACCAGCTCGGCGGTCGAGGTGAGCGTGGGCTCCCAGTCGAAGACGATGCCGTTGCCGGCGCCGATGACGACGGCCGAGCCGGCGACGGCTCCGGCCTTGAACAGCCTGTCCTCGACGCCGAGCTTCGCGAGCCGGTCGGCGAGGAAACCGACGGCCTCGTCGTTGGTGAAGTCGGTCTGCTGCACCCAGCGCTCGGGCTTGGCGCCGAGGATGCGGTACACGTTGCCGTGCGTGCCGCCCTCGACCTTGATCTCGAAGCCGGCCTCGTCGACCGCGCGGGGGCGCATCACGATGCGGGTGGCCTTGGGCTCCGCGGCGGCGAGCACCCGCGCATCCTCGACCAGCTGGCCGAGCGCGAAGGAGAGCTGACGCAGACCCTCGTGGCTCGCCGTCGAGATCTCGAAGACGCGGTAGCCGCGGGCCTCGAGGTCGGGCTTGACGAAGTCGGCGAGCTCGCGCGCCTCGGGCACGTCGATCTTGTTCAGCGCGATCAGCTGCGGCCGGTCGAGCAGGGGCACCTGGCCCTCGGGCACGGGGTACGCGGCCAGCTCGGCCTGGATGATGTCGAGATCCGAGATCGGGTCACGGCCGGGCTCGAGCGTGGCGCAGTCGAGCACGTGCAGCAGAGCGCTGCAGCGCTCGACGTGGCGGAGGAACTCCAGGCCGAGGCCCTTGCCCTCGCTCGCGCCCTCGATCAGACCGGGCACGTCGGCGATGGTGTACCGGATGCCACCGGACTCGACCACACCCAGGTTCGGGTGCAGCGTCGTGAACGGGTAGTCGGCGATCTTCGGCTTCGCGGCCGACATCGCGGCGACGAGACTCGACTTGCCCGCCGAGGGGAAGCCCACGAGGGCGATGTCGGCGACCGTCTTGAGCTCGAGCAGGACGTCGCCCTGCCAGCCCTCGGTTCCGAGCAGCGCGAAGCCGGGAGCCTTGCGCTTGGTGGTCGAGAGCGCGGCGTTGCCGAGACCGCCCTGACCGCCCTCGGCGATGACGTAGCGCATGCCGGGCTCGGCCATGTCGATCAGCTCGTCGCCGTCGGCGCTCTTCACGACCGTGCCGACGGGCACGCTCAGCTCGAGCTCCTCGCCGTTGGCGCCGGCGCGGTGGTCGCCCATGCCGGGGCCGCCGTTGGTCGACGAGACATGCGGATGCCGGTGGAATCCGAGAAGAGTCGTTGTTTGCGGGTCGCTGACGAGCACGATGTCGCCGCCGTGCCCTCCGTTGCCACCGTCGGGGCCTGCGAGCGGCTTGAACTTCTCGCGGCGCACGGACACGCATCCGTTGCCGCCGTTGCCGGCCCTGAGGTGCAGGGTCACATGGTCGACGAAAGTCACCATTACGGTTCCCTCACACTCTCTTCTCATACTGCAGTGGCCGGCGCCCTCGGGGGCACCGACCGGAAAACCAAAAGCAGGGGCGGGCGCTAGGCCCACCCCTGCTCGAAGCGACTCGCGACGTTACTCGGCGGCCGCTGCGACGATGTTGACGACCTTGCGGCCACCCTTGTTGCCGAACTCGACCGCACCAGCCGACAGGGCGAACAGCGTGTCGTCTCCGCCACGGCCGACGTTGATGCCGGGGTGGAAGTGCGTGCCGCGCTGGCGGACGATGATCTCGCCCGCGCCGACGACCTGGCCACCGAAGCGCTTCACGCCGAGACGCTGAGCGTTGGAATCACGACCGTTGCGAGTGGAGCTCGCGCCCTTTTTGTGTGCCATCTGCCTTGATCCTTACTTGATTCCGGTGACCTTGACACGGGTCAGCTCCTGGCGGTGGCCCTGGCGCTTCTTGTATCCGGTCTTGTTCTTGAACTTCTGGATGACGATCTTCGGGCCGCGGAGGTCTTCGAGGACCTCGGCGGTGACCTTCACCTTGGAAAGCGACGTGGCGTCGGAGGTGATGTTCTCACCGTCGACGAGCAGCACTGCCGCCAGTTCGATGTTGCCGTCTTTGTCAGCCTTGATCCGGTCGAGGGTGACAATGGTGCCGACCTCTACCTTTTCCTGCCGACCACCGGCGCGCACAACTGCGTAAACCAATTTACGTACCTAACTCTTTTAGGGGCCCTCAAAAGCGCAATCTGCAACGCTTGGAAGTCTTGGCGATAGCGAGAGAAAGCTCTACGCACACCAGCGGTCAAGCTTACTTGAATCCGCGATTTCGGTCAAACCGGGCCGAGTGGGATACTCAGCCTCGTGACCGTGTTGATCGACAAGCCCATGTGGCCAGCCCACGGTACCATCTGGGGCCACCTCGTCAGCGACGAATCGCTGGAGGAACTGCACGTCTTCGCGCGGATGGCCGGGTTGCCGCCGCGCAGCTTCGATCTCGACCACTACGACGTGCCGGTCGACCGGTACGACGAGCTGGTGGCCGCAGGCGCGCTGCCGGTCAGCTACCGCGACCTGGTGGTCAGGCTGCGGCGGAGCGGCCTCCGAATCCGTTCGAAGGACCGCCCCGCCAAGCACTGACCGGGCACCCGAGGGTGCCGCGGATGCGGGCGCTGCCGGCTACTTGTCGTCGACCGGAGCCGACACCGCGGCCGTCGACACCCGGCGGCTGCGTCCGCGGCCCTGACCGGGCTGCTTCGGCTCGGGAAGGGCGTCGAGCACGGAATCGAGCAGCTGCGTCGCATCCGGAGTCACCACGCGGGGCGCACGGGCGGCCTTCGTGACGGGGATGTCGAGGATCGCGACCGGGACGTCGTTCTCGGGCTCGCGAGCCGCAGGAACCTCTGCACGCGCCTGCGCAGGCGCCTCCGCCGGCACGTCGGCCGCAGCGTGCTGCGGCTGCGCCTGCGGTTCGGCCTGCGTCTGCTGCGAGTCCGCCTCGGCCTCGCCCCTGCTGTGGCGCGACTTGCGGCGACGCGAGCTGGATGCGGTGGCCGCCTTCTCGGAACGCGTCTCCCCCGCTGCCGGCTCGGCTGCGCGGGATTCGGAGCCGTCGACCGGGGTGGTGACCGAATCGGGGGCGGCCGCCTCGGGCGAGGTGGACGCGGCAGGCGCCGCATCCGTCGCCGCCTCGGCCGGGATCGTCTGGATCGCACCGGTCGCCGGAGCGATCGTGCTCGCCGCGATCTTGGCCAGAGCGTTCTTCGCGTCGTCGGTGATGGCGTGGGTGACCCCGTTGCCGTTGCTCGAGGACGAGCCGTTGCCGTTCGACGACGACCCGTTGCCGCCACCGTTGCCGTTACCGCCGTTGCCGCCGTTCGACCCGCCGTTGCCGTTGCCGCCGCGCGAGCGACGGTTGTTCGACGAGGAGTTGCCGGCCTGCGGGGGCTGGCTCGACTGGCGGTGCTTCACGACGGGGTCGTGGTGCACGATGATGCCGCGGCCGGCGCAGAACTCGCACGGCTCGCTGAAGGACTCCAGGAGCCCGAGGCCGAGCTTCTTGCGGGTCATCTGCACGAGTCCGAGCGAGGTGACCTCGGCGACCTGGTGCTTGGTGCGGTCGCGTGACAGGCACTCGATCATCCGGCGCAGCACGAGGTCGCGGTTGGACTCCAGCACCATGTCGATGAAGTCGACCACGATGATGCCGCCGATGTCGCGGAGCCGCAGCTGCCGCACGATCTCCTCGGCGGCCTCGAGGTTGTTCTTCGTGACCGTCTCCTCGAGGTTTCCGCCCGAGCCGACGAATTTGCCGGTGTTGACGTCGACGACCGTCATGGCCTCCGTGCGGTCGATCACCAGCGAGCCGCCCGAGGGCAGCCAGACCTTGCGGTCGAGGGCCTTCTCGATCTGCTCCGAGATGCGGTACTCGTCGAACGCGTCGCGCTCGCCCTCGTACTTCTCGACGCGGTCGAGGAGGTCGGGAGCGACGGCTGCGAGGTAGTTCTCGATCGTGGCCTGGGCGTCGTCGCCGGAGATCACGAGCTTGTGGAAGTCCTCGTTGAAGACGTCGCGCACGATCTTGATCAGGAGATCCGGCTCGGAGTGCAGCAGGTGCGGAGCCTGCTGCTTCTTGACCTGCTCGCTGATGTGCGCCCACTGCGAGGTGAGGCGGTTGACGTCGAGGGTCAGCTGCTCCTCGGTGGCGCCCTCCGAGGCGGTGCGCACGATGACGCCGACGTTGTCGGGGAGCACCTCCTTCAGGATGCGCTTGAGCCGGGCACGCTCGGTGTCCGGCAGTTTGCGTGAGATGCCGTTCATCGAGCCGTTCGGCACGTAGACGAGGTAGCGGCCGGGCAGGCTGACCTGGCTGGTGAGGCGGGCGCCCTTGTGTCCGACCGGATCCTTCGTGACCTGGACGAGCACGGTGTCGCCGGACTTCAGCGCGAGTTCGATGCGGCGGGGCTGCGTGCCCTTGCCCTCGTTGTTCTCGGCCGCGGCATCCCAGTCGACCTCGCCGGAGTAGAGCACGGCGTTGCGGCCGCGGCCGATGTCGACGAAGGCTGCCTCCATGCTCGGCAGCACGTTCTGCACGCGGCCGAGGTAGACGTTGCCGATGAGCGAGGCGTCCTGCGCCTTCGCGACGTAGTGCTCGACGAGCACGCCGTCTTCGAGGACGCCGATCTGGATCTTGTCGTTCTTGGCGCGGACCACCATCACGCGGTCGACGGCCTCGCGGCGGGCGAGGAACTCGGCCTCGGTGACCACGGGGCGGCGTCGGCCGGCGTCACGGCCGTCGCGACGGCGCTGCTTCTTGGCCTCGAGCCGGGTGGAGCCCTTGACGCGCTGCGGCTCGGTGATGAGCTCGGGCTCGCGCGGGGTGCGCACCTTGACGACGGTGTTCGCCGGGTCGTTGTCTCCCCCGCGCCCCTCTTCGCCGGAGCGGCGGCGCGAACGGCGTCGGACGCCCGACTCGGACGGCTGACCGCCGCGGTCGTCGCGGCCGTCGTCGTCGCGGTCGTCACCGAGATCGCGGCCCCGGTCGTCGCGGCGGTCGTCCCGGTTCCGGTCGCCGCCGCGCGGCGGCAGCGGAGGAAGGTCGGGCAGGTCGGGTGCCTGGAAGAAGAGCGAGGTGGTGCTGAGGGCACGCGCGGGAGGCGCGGCAGGAGCATCCTGACCGGCGGAGGCGTTGCCAGAGACGCCGGCCGCGAACGGGGCGAGGCCCGGCTCGTCGTCGTGCTGGACCTCGAGCACGGCCGCGGCGGCGAGGCCGGAACCGGTCGCGGGGGCCGCAGCCTCAGGAGCAGCGGTGTCAGCGCCGACAGCGTCGAGCTCAGCAGCGTCTGCCGCAGCGGCGTCAGGCTCAGCAACTGCGGGCACGGCGGCCTGCGGCGCATTGGCCTGCGGTGCGTTCGTCTGGGGCGCCGAAGCCCGGCGCGAGGAGCTCCGTGGCTCCGGCTGCGTTGCGGGAGTCTCGGGCTGCGCCTCGGGCATCGAACCCTGGGGCTCGGTCTTCTTCACCGCCCGGCGGCCGCCGAACAGACGGGTCTTCCGCCGCCCTGTTCCCTCTCCGTTGTTCGCATCCTGGTCATTGTGTGAATTTTTCTCCACCATCTCTGGTGCAACTCCTTGCCAGCCAGGGGCTCACGCCCTCCGGCAGGTACTCTCAAGAACGAAGATCCGCGTTCGCGAAGCTCTCCGCCAATCTCTCTGGTGCGCCGGCCCGGTGATGACCGGGGCCGGTCGCTCTGTCTGTCTTCTGCGTCGGACCGGGTGCCGCGAGGAGCATCGCTCTCGTGCAGCCGGCCGAAAAGCCTTCTTGGCGGTGACCGTGACGTTCACGGAAACCTACGTCGATTATCGCACGCATTCCCAGAATGCTCGCGTACCCGCTCTGCAATAATGCGTTGGTGCCTGCCGAAACGATCCCGTACCGCCGCCCGATCGGCCTGGCCGTGTTCCTCATCGTCGCCGGGGTGATCGGCTGGTACTCGGCGTTCGATCTGACTCTGGAGCGCATCCAGACCCTGATCAACCCGGACTACGCGCCCAGCTGCAACATCTCGCCGCTGGTGACCTGTGGGCCGAACATGGCGAGCCAGCAGGGCTCGATCTTCGGCTTCCCGAACCCGATCATCGGGGTGGCCGCGTTCGTGGCGCCCATCGTCGTGGGCGTCGCCATCCTGGCCGGCGCCCGATTCGCCAAGTGGTTCTGGGTGCTGTTCAACCTCGGCTTCGTCGGCGCCCTGGTCTTCATCATCTGGCTGATCGGCCAGAGCATTTTCGTGCTGGGCACGCTGTGCCCCTACTGCATGCTCGTCTGGTCGGTGGTCATCCCGCTGTTCTGGTACGTGACGGCCTACAACCTCAAGCAAGGGCACTTCGGCAACGGGAAGAGGAGCCGCGAGGTCGCGGCGCTCGTCTACCCGTGGGTGTGGACCCTGGTGCTGCTCAGCTACCTGGTGATCGTGGTGATCGCGCAGCTGCGGCTCGACGCGATCACCGCGATCTTCCAGTCGCTGTAGCGGCCCGCCCGGCGGCTACCGGCTACCGGCTACCGGCTACCGGCTCAGTCGAACCAGAGGGCGAGCTCGCGCTCGGCCGACTCGGGCGAGTCGCTGCCGTGCACGAGGTTCTGCTGCACGGCGAGGCCCCAGTCGCGGGCGAGGTCGCCGCGGATCGTGCCGGGCGCGGCCGTGGTCGGGTCGGTGGTGCCGGCGAGCGAGCGGAAGCCCTCGATCACGCGGTTGCCCGCGATACGGAGCGCGACGATCGGGCCGGACTCCATGAACTCCACGAGCGGCTCGTAGAAGGGCTTGCCCTGGTGCTCCTCGTAGTGCGACGCGAGCAGCTCGCGGTTCGGCTCGATGAGCTTGATGTCGACGAGCTGGTAGCCCTTGGCCTCGATGCGGCGCAGGATCTCGCCGGTGAGGTTGCGGGCGACCCCGTCGGGCTTGACGAGAACGAGGGTTTCTTCGACGTACGTGGGCACGGTCATCCTTCCGAGTGGCCGCGGGATGCGCGGCGCGAACTGTCCGAAGACACCCTAGCGGGCCGAGCTAACCGTCTTCCGAAGGGCTCCGGGGCTCGGCGCCCTCCCCCGCCTGCTCCTCCGCGGCGCGGGCCTCGGCGGCCCGGAGCGCGTTGTCGCGGTCGATGGATGCACCCTTGACCAGGCAGTAGACCCAGAGCGCGATGAAGATGGCGGCCACCACGGAGAGGGCGGGGGCGAAGAAGCACGCGGCCACGATGACCGCCTGCAGCACCCACCCCACCGCGTACGCCCACCGGTGCCGAAGCAGCGCCGCGGTGCCGATGAGCGCGAGGCAGAGCACCGCTCCCCCGCCGAGCGCGATCGTAGGAGGCAACGCCTTGAGCCCGAAGATCACCAGGGCGGCGAAGAACATGACGATCGACTCGAAGCCGAGCACGATCGAGCAGAGGCTCTGCCGGACGGAGCCGCCTCTCACGCGTCGTCGCCCTTCCACCCCTCGGCGGCGGCGAGGCCGATGACCTCGCCCACGAGCGTGATCGAGCCGGTGACCAGCACCGCCCCCTTCTCCGACTCGCCCGCGAGCTCGCGGGCCTGGTCGAGGGCGGCCTCGAGCTCGGGCTCCACCAGCACGCGATCGGCGCCGACGATGCCGACGACGGTCGAGGCGAGCTCGTCGGGGTCGATCGCCCGGTCCGACGACGAGGAGGTGATGACGAACTCGTCGACCACGGGGTCGAGCGCCCGCACGATCCCCTCGACGTCCTTGTCGGCAAGCACCGCAATCACGGCGATGACCTTGTCGAAGGTGAAGTACTCGGTCACCGCGGCCGCGAGGGCCTGGGCGCCGCCCGGGTTGTGGGCGGCGTCGACCAGCACGGTCGGCTCGATGCCGACCAGCTGGAGGCGGCCGGGCGAGGTCACCGTGGCGAAGCCCTCGGTCAGCACCTCGTCCGAGAGCGCCTGGGTGCCGGCGCCGAGGAAGGACTCCACGGCGGCGACCGCGACGGCGGCGTTGTGCCCCTGGTGCGCTCCGTAGAGCGGCAGGAAGTGGTCGCGGTAGGTGCCGGCTAGGCCCTGGACCGAGACCAGCTGGCCGCCGACCGCGACCGTCGACTCGAGCAGCCGGAAGCCGTCGCCCTCGACCGCGAACCGCGACTCGGACAGGCTCGCGGCGCGTTGGAGTTCGGCCAGCGCCTCGGCGGGCTGGATGGCCGAGACGACCTCGGCCGCGGGCTTGATGATCCCGGACTTGGTGCGCGCGATCTCGGCGACCGTGTTGCCGAGACGGGCGGTGTGGTCGAGGGAGATCGGCGTGATCACGGCGACCTGGCCGTCGGCGATGTTGGTGGAGTCCCACTCCCCGCCCATCCCGACCTCGATCACGGCGACGTCGACGGGCGCGTCGGCGAAGGAGGCGAAGGCGAGCACGGAGAGGGCCTCGAAGAAGGTCAGCCCGGGTTCGCCCTCGGCCGCGAGCTCGGAGTCGATGATGCCGAGGAAGGGCTCGATGTCGCGCCAGTTCGCGGCGAGGGCCTCGTTCGAGATCGGCTGCCCGTCGATCATGATGCGCTCGTTGAGGCGCTCGAGGTGCGGACTCGTGAAGAGCCCGGTGCGGAGCCCGTAGGCCCGCAGGATGCTCTCGATCATCCGGCTGGTCGAGGTCTTGCCGTTGGTGCCTGTGATGTGGATGACGGGGTACGAGCGCTGCGGGTCTCCCAGCAGTTCCGCGGCACGGCGGGTGGCCGTCAGGCGGGGCTGCGGAGCCGCCTCGCCCAGGCGGGCGAGCAGGGCCCGGTAGACCGCGTCGCCCTCCTCGACGAACTCGTCGGGGGCGTCGAGGCCGACCTCCTCGAAGCCGTCACCGGTGCCCTCGGTCTCGTCGGGGTCGTCGGCGGGGGGCCCGAAGTCTCCTCCGAAGAACTGGTCAGACATTCTGGGTCACCGACTTCCGGCTCACGGCGATGATGAACTCGTCCTGGTTGGCGTACTTGCCCGCTGCGACACGCACGAAGTGCTCGGGCGCGGCTCCGGTGAGGGTGCCGAGCCATTCCGAGGCGAGCACCTCACGATACCCGTCGAGCGACGGGGTGCCGGCCGGGGCGTGGGATGCGAACGAGGTCGCGAGAGTCTCGGCCGCTAGGTCGACCGCGGTGGCGGAGGCGACGGCCGCCGCATCCTCGTCGCTGAAGAAGACCAGGTCGAGGTTGATACGGTCGCTCACCTCGAAGCCGGCCGACTTCCGCACGTCCTGAACGGCACGGATGATGTCCCGGGCCAGGCCCTCGGCCTCGAGCTCGGGCGTGGTCTGCGTGTCGAGCAGCACGAAGCCGCCGTTCGGCAGCAGGGCGACGCCCACACTGTCGGAGTCGTTGGTCGCGACCAGGGTCAGCTCGTACTCCCCCTCCAGTAGCTGGATGCCGCCGGCGGTGACCACGTCGTTCTCCTCGGACCACTCGCCGGTGCGGGCCGCCTTGATGGCCTGCTGCACGCTCTTCCCGAGGCGCGGACCCGCGACCCGGGCGTTCACGGTCAGGCGCGACGAGAGACCGTAGTCGGCCGGGGCCGTCTCGCTCTGCTCGGCGAACGTCACCGACTTGACGTTCAGCTCGTCCTTCAGGATCGACTCGAAGGCGGCGAGGTTCTCGGCCCCGTCGGCGACGATCGTGAGGCCGGCGAGCGGCAGGCGCACGCGCAGACCGTTGAGCTTGCGGAGCGAGAGCACCGTCGACGAGATCGAGCGCACGGTGTCCATGGTGTGCACGAGGCCGACGTCGGCCGGGAAGTGGTTCTCGTTCGGCCAGTCGGTCAGGTGCACGCTGCGGCCGCCGGTGAGGCCCTTCCACATCGCGTCCGCCACCAGCGGGATGAGCGGGGCGGCCACCCGGGTGACCGTCTCGAGCACCGTGTAGAGGGTGTCGAAGGCGTCGTGGTCGTCGCCGGACCAGAACCGGTCGCGCGACCGCCGGACGTACCAGTTGGTGAGCACGTCGGCGAAGTCGCGGAGCTTCGCGGAGGCGAGCGTCGCATCCAGGCCCTCGAGATCGGCGGTCACCGACTGCACGAGCTCGCGCGTCTTGGCGAGCAGGTACCGATCGAGCACGTCCTTCGAGTCGGTGCGCCACTGAGCTTCGTAGCCGCCCTCCTCCGCACTGTTCGCATAGAGGGTGAAGAAATAGTAGGTGCTCCACAGGGGCAGGAGGAGTTCGCGGACGCCCTGGCGGATGCCCTCCTCGGTGACGACGAGGTTGCCGCCGCGGAGGACGCTCGAAGACATCAGGAACCAGCGCATCGCATCCGACCCGTCGCGGTCGAAGACCTCGGAGACGTCGGGATAGTTGCGGAGCGACTTCGACATCTTCTGCCCGTCGGAGCCGAGCACGATCCCGTGGCTGATCACGTTCTTGAACGCGGGCCGGTCGAACAGCGCGGTGGAGAGCACGTGCATGACGTAGAACCAGCCGCGGGTCTGCCCGATGTACTCGACGATGAAGTCGGCCGGGCTGTGGGTGGCGAACCACTCCTCGTTCTCGAACGGGTAGTGCACCTGGGCGAACGGCATCGATCCCGAGTCGAACCAGACGTCGAAGACGTCGGTGATGCGGCGCATGGTCGAGCGGCCGGTCGGGTCGTCGGGGTTCGGCCGGGTGAGTTCGTCGATGAACGGGCGGTGCAGGTCGGGCTCGCCGTCGCGATTGACCGGCAGCCGGCCGAAGTCGGCCTCGAGCTCGGCGAGCGAGCCGTAGACGTCGATGCGCGGGTACTCAGGGTCGTCGCTCTTCCAGACCGGGATGGGCGAACCCCAGTAGCGGTTGCGCGAGATCGACCAGTCGCGGGCGCCGGAGAGCCACTTGCCGAACTGGCCGTCCTTGACGTTCTCGGGCACCCAGTCGATCTGCTGGTTGAGCTCTTCCATGCGGTCGCGGATGGGCAGCACGCGCACGAACCAGCTCGACACGGCCTTGTAGATCAGCGGGTTGCGGCAGCGCCAGCAGTGCGGGTAGCTGTGCTCGTAGCTGGCCTGGCGGAGCAGGCGCCCCTCGGCCTTCAGCAGCTGGGTGAGCGGCTTGTTCGCGTCGAAGACCTGCAGGCCCTCGACGTCGTGCACGGTGGAGAGGAAGCGGCCGCCGTCGTCGACGGAGATGATGACCGGGATGCCCGCGGCCTCGCAGACCTTCTGGTCCTCCTCGCCGTAGGCGGGGGCCTGGTGCACGATGCCGGTGCCGTCGGTGGTCGAGACGTAGTCGGCGACGAGGATCTGCCAGGCGTTCTCGGTGCCCCACTTCTCGGTGTCGGCGTAGTAGTCCCAGAGGCGGTCGTAGGCGACGCCCTCGAGCTCACGGCCCGTGATCGTGCGGGTGACCGCGGCGCGGGCCTCCTCGGCCGAGTCGTATCCGAGGTCTTTGGCGTAGTTGCCGACCAGGTCGACCGCGAGCAGATAGTCGGCGACCAGCACGGTGGTGGAGGGCGCGACCGTGGCGCGGCCGGTGTCGGTGCCCTCGGGCACGGGGTCGCCCGAAGCGACCTCGCGGGCGACCGGGGTGTCGGCCGTGCCGTTGGGGCCGGCAGGAACCACGGCGTACTCGATCGACGGACCGACGGCGAGGGCCATATTGGTCGGCAGGGTCCAGGGCGTCGTCGTCCAGGCCAGGGCGCGCACGCCGGTGAGCCCGAGGGCCTCGGCGCGGCTGCCGACGAGGGGGAAGGTGACGGTGACCGTCTGGTCCTGACGCATCTTGTAGACGTCGTCGTCCATCCGCAGCTCGTGGTTCGAGAGCGGGGTCTCGTCCTTCCAGCAGTAGGGCAGCACACGGTAGCCCTCGTAGGCGAGGCCCTTGCCGTGCAGCTCCTTGAAGGCCCAGAGCACGCTCTCCATGAAGGTGGTGTCGAGCGTCTTGTAGTCGTTGTCGAAGTCGACCCAGCGGGCCTGGCGGGTGACGTAGTCGCGCCACTCCTGGGTGTACTGCAGCACCGACTTCCGCGAGGCGTCGTTGAACACCTCGATGCCCATCTCCTCGATCTGGCTCTTCTCGGTGATGCCCAGCTGCTTCATCGCCTCGAGCTCGGCGGGGAGGCCGTGCGTGTCCCAGCCGAAGCGGCGCTCGACCTTCTTGCCGCGCATGGTCTGGAAGCGCGGGAAGACGTCTTTCGCGTACCCGGTCAGCAGGTGGCCGTAGTGCGGCAGGCCGTTCGCGAACGGCGGGCCGTCGTAGAACACCCACTCGGGCTTGCCGTCGCGGTTGTCGATGCTGGCCTGGAAGGTGTCGTCCTGCTTCCAGAACGCCAGCACCCCCTGCTCGAGGTCGGGGAAGCTCGGCGAGGGGACGATGGACGAGAAGTCGTCGGAGTCTTTGGGGTACATGGGCTCTCCTGGAGGGCGGATGACGCTGCTGCCTGTTCCACGAGGACGGATCGGAGCCGGAGCCCCCCACCGCGGTACCACCTCGCTTGCGCCCCTGCTCGCGCAGGGACGCCGCTCGTTCTCAGGTTGTGACGGACCCGACCCGTCCGGTTCTACTGAGCGCTCGCACGCCGTTCCTCCGGAGGCTCCCCGGTGATGGCCGGTTCACTGCCTTGGTATAGGCGATTCTACCCGATCGCGGGGTCGCGGCGGGCGGGCGTCGGTGCATCCGATCCGTACCCCGCGACGACCGGATGCACGACCCGCGCCAGGTAGGCCTCCAGCGGTTCGCGGTCGGGCCCGTCGGCGGCCCAGCGACCGACCGCCGCGGCGGCGGCCCCGACCACGGCGAGCGCGACGGCCCGCGCCGTGAGGGCCGCGTCCGGCCCGGCGAGCCGGGTGGAGAGGAACAGCTCGATGGCGTCCGCATGGGCCAGGGCCCGGGCGAGACCGGCGGCCTTCAGTTCGCCGTCGATGCCCATCACCTCGTACTGCGTGAGCACGAGGGGTGCGCGCTGGGCGCTGAAGCCGCGGGCGGTGACGAGGAGGGCCCGCTCGACCGCGTCGAGGGGCGGGGTCTCCGGCGGCGTGGCGACCAGGGCATCCGTGAGGGCGGTCAGGCTCGCGTCGAGCTCGATCCAGAGCAGATCGCTCTTGGCCGAGAAGTAGTTGAAGAAGGTGTTGCGGCTGACGCCGGCGCGCTGGGTGATCTGCTCGATCGTGGTGCGGGCGTAGCCGTTCTCGAGGAAGAGCTCGGAGGCGGCTTCTTCGAGCATGGCCTTCGAGGAGGCGCGGGGGCGGCCTCGGGTGGCCGGTGCATTCGAGGGCTCCGCGCCGGTGTTCGCGGCCATCGTGCCTCCGGAATCGCGGATCGGGGAATAATTAGATCAAGTCCAACAATTAGACTCATTGTGATCACAGCGGATCACCCCCTTCACCCTCCCATACGAGACAGGTTTCGTCGTGCCCCTGCGCCACCGTTCATCGCTCCTCGTGCTCGCCGCGGCGACCACCGCATCCGCTCTGCTGCTGGCCGGCTGCACCGCCGACGGCGCGGGCACCTCGGGGGGCGGCTCGGCACCGAGCACGCCCGTCGCGGGCGGCACCCTCACCTACGCCACCGGCTTCGGCGAGCCGACCTGCCTCGACCCGCACGTCGGCGGCAACATGCCGCAGGCGCTGCTCGGCACGAACGTGCTCGAGTCGCTGTTCTCGCAGGATGCCGAGGGCGCCATCGTGCCGTGGCTCGCGACGGGCGCGACCCCCTCGGCCGACGGCCTCTCCTGGGACGTGGCCCTCCGCGACGACGTGAGCTTCACCGACGGCACCCCGTTCGACGCCGCCGCCGTCGCGGCGAACGTGGCGCACATGAAGGATCCGGCGACCGAATCGTCGACTGCCATCCTGGCCCTCGGCAAGGTAACGTCGGTCGAGGTCGTCGACCCCACCACGGCCCGCTTCGTGCTCACCGAGCCCGACAGCGCGCTGCTCGAGTCGCTCGCGCAGACCTGGCTCGCGATGGAGTCGCCCGCCGGCCTCGCCCGCGGCATGGAGGCGAACTGCGAGGATCCCATCGGCACCGGGCCGTTCGTGGTCGACAGCTGGACCAAGCAGGACAACGTGACGCTCTCGCGGAACGACTCGTACAATTCCTCCCCCGCCGGCGCGGCGCACGAGGGCCCCGCGTACCTCTCGACCATCGTGTGGCGGTTCATCCCCGACCCGGCGACCCGGTTCGCGGCGCTGCAGTCGGGACAGGTCGACGTGATCGACGAGATGCAGCCCGACAACGTGGTCACGGCACAGGATGCGGCGGCCTCGGGCGGACAGCTCGGCGTGCTGACCGGCGCGCTGCCGGGCGCGTCCATCCGGCTCGAGCTCAACTCGGGCTACGCGCCCTTCGACGACGAGCGTGTGCGAAAGGCCTTCATCGCCTCGGCCGACGTGAACCCGGGCATCGAGAGCCTGTTCTTCGGCACGGTCGACCGCTCGTACTCGGTGCTGTCCTCATCCACCCCCTTCGGCGCCTCCTTCGAGGACGACTACGCGATCGACACGGACCGCGCCAACCAGCTGCTCGACGAGGCGGGCTGGACCGGCCGCGACAGCGAGGGTTACCGCACCAAGGACGGCGCACGCCTGACCGTCGACTTCCCGATCTCGACGAACCAGTCGATCCCCGCCGAGCAGTCGCTGTTCGAGCAGATCCAGGCGACCACGAAGGACGTCGGCTTCGACGTCGAGCTGCACCCGCTCGACCTGTCAAGCTGGTACGCCTCGCTCGCGGCCTGGGACTTCGGGGTCACCAGCGCGATCTACACGAAGAACTCGCCCGACGTGCTGCGCATCCTTTACGACTCGGCCAACATCATCCCGGCGCCGAGCGGCTACCACCCGAACCACTCGCACGTGTCGATCCCCGAGCTCGACGCGTTGCTGACCACGGCCGGCGAGACGAACGATCAGGCCGAGCGGGCCGACGCGTACCAGAAGGCGCAGAAGATCCTCGCCGACGGTGCCTACGTGCTGCCGCTCTACGACCACCTGCAGAAGATCGGCTACTCGACGCGGGTGCAGGGGCTGTCGCTGCTGCCGACGCTGCAGCTGCCGTACCTCGCGGACTCGTGGGTTCAGCAGTAGCGGCGTGAGCGGGGTTGTGGGGGCGCGGCGGGCGGATGCGCGGGGCTGGGGCCCGCTGCTGCGCGGGCTGCTGCTGCGGCTGGCCGGCGCGGTCTTCGTGCTGTGGGCCGCGGCGACGCTGACCTTCTTCGGGCTGCGGCTGATCCCGGGCGACCCGGCGCAGGCATTACTCGGCGGCCCCGGATCGCAGGCCTCGGCCGAGGCGCTCGCCCAGGTGCGGGCCGAGAACGGGCTCGATCAGCCGCTGATCCTGCAGTACCTCGCGCAGCTCGGGCGGCTCGCGACGGGTGACCTCGGCACCTCGTACGCCCAGAAGAACTCGGTGCTCTCGATCATCGGGTCGCAGATCGGCGGCACCCTGTTGCTCGCCGTGCTCGCGCTCGCGGTCGCCTGGCTGATCGCGCTGGGGCTCGCGCTCTGGGCGACCCGGGGCGGCCGGATCGCGGCCGCCGTCGGGTCGGGGCTCGAGATCGTGGCGGCCGCCGTTCCGCACTTCTGGCTGGCGCTCGTGCTGGTGCTGATCTTCAGCACGACGCTCCGCTGGCTGCCCGCGGTGAGCACGTCGGGGCCCGCGGGGCTGGTGCTGCCCGTGCTCACACTCGCGATCCCGCTGGCCGGGTTCTTGGGGCAGGTGATCCGGGAGTCGGTGCTCGACGCCCTGGCCGCGCCCTTCACGCTGTCGGCGCGGGCGCGTGGCGAGACCGAGAACGGCATTCGGTGGCGGCACGTGCTGCGGCACGGGGCGCTGCCCGGCATCGCGCTGTCGGGGTGGGCGTTCGGGTGGCTGATCTCGGGCGCAGTCGTGGTCGAGACGGTCTTCGCGCGGCCCGGGCTCGGGCGCACGTTGCTGAACGCGGTGCAGCTGCGGGACGTGCCGCTCGTGGTGGGAGTCGTGCTCGTGGTGGCGCTCGGGTACGTGCTCGTGACGGTGCTGACCGACGGGGCCTCACGGCTCGCGGATCCTCGGGAGCGTGCGGCGTGAGCGTGCTTCCTGAGGGGTCGGTGGCGGCTGGGTGGTCCGGGGCGGCTGGGTCGGCTGGGTCGTCCGGGCCCGTGGGGTCGGCGGGATCGGTGGCGGGGAGGGGTTCTCGGCGCGGGCGTCGGCTCGGGCTCGGCGTCGGCCAGTGGGTGTCGCTCGGGTTCCTGCTGTCGCTGGTGCTGGCGGCGGTCTGGCCGGGGCTTCTCGCACCCGGCGACCCGCTCGCGATCGACCCGCGCGCGGCGTTCGTGCCGCCCGGGTGGGGGCATCCATTCGGCACGGACGAATCGGGGCGCGACATCTACACCCGTGTGGTGCACGGTGCGGCCCCCTCGCTCGTGATCGGGGTCGCGGCCACGGCGATCGGCGTGGGTCTCGCGCTGGTGCTCGGCATGCTCGCGGCGCTCGCCGGGCGGATCGTCGACTTCGCGGTGAGCCGGTTGCTCGAGGTGCTGTTCGCGTTTCCGGGGTTGTTGCTGGCGCTGCTCGTGATCACCGTCTACGGGCCGGGGGTCGTGACCTCGACGGTCGCGGTCGGGCTCGCGACGGCGCCGGGGTACGCGCGGATCATCCGGTCGCAGACGCTCTCGGTCGCCGCCTCGCCGTACATCGAGGCCGCCGTGGTGCTCGGGAAGTCGCGGGGGCGCATCCTGGCTCGGCACATCCTGCCGAACGCGCTCGTGCCGGTATTCGTGCTCGTGACGCTCGGGGTCGGGCAGGCGATCGTGTGGGCGGCCGCGCTCAGCTACCTCGGGCTCGGGGCCGAGCCGCCGGCGCCGGAGTGGGGGGCGATGCTGTTCGCGGGCAAGAACTACGTGACGAGTGCGTGGTGGATGACGTTCTTCCCGGGCCTGGTGATCGTGCTCGCGGCGGCGGCGACCACGGTGCTGGGGCGGGCGCTGCAGAAACGGGGTGTGCGGTGAGCGCGCTGCTGCGGGTCGAGGAGTTGCGCGTCGGGTTCGGGCGGCGAGGGACGGGTTCCGTCGTCGACGGGGTGTCGTTCGCGGTGCACGCGGGGCGGGCCGTGGCGATCGTGGGCGAGTCCGGGTCGGGCAAGTCCGTGACCGCGCGGACGCTGGTCGGGCTCGCGGGAGCCGGATCGTGGCAGACCGCCGAGGCACTGGAGGTGCTCGGCAAGCCGGCGCCGCTCGGGGCGGGGCCTTCGTCGCGGGCGTGGCGGAGCATCCGGGGCCGGCAGATCGGGCTCGTGCTGCAGGATGCGCTGGTGTCGCTCGACCCGCTGCGGCCGATCGGGCGGGAGATCGGCGACGCCATCCGGTTGCACACCCCGCTCTCGGCGGCGCAGCGCACGGCGCGGGTGCTCGAGCTGCTCGAGGCGGTCGGGATGCCGGACCCGGCCGAGCGGATCGGGCAGCGCTCGGGCGAGCTCTCGGGCGGGCAGCGGCAGCGGGCGCTGATCGCCGCGGGACTCGCGGCCGACCCCGCGGTGCTGATCGCCGACGAGCCGACGACGGCGCTGGACACGACGGTGCAGGCGCAGATCCTCGCGCTGTTCGAGACCGTGAAGGCGCGGGGCACGGGGCTGCTCTTCATCAGCCACGACCTGGCGGTGGTCTCCCGGATCGCGGACGAGGTGCTCGTCATGCGCGCCGGGCGGGTGGTGGAGCAGGGGCCGGCCGCCGAGGTCTTGGGCGACCCGCAGCACGAATACACGAAGGCGCTGCTGCGGGCGGTGCCCGCGGGGGTGCCGCGCGGGCGGCGCCTGAGCGAGGGTGCAGGTGCGCCGGGTGCGGGCGCGCAGGATGCGGTGGATGCTGCTGCTGCGGCATCGCTGGAGGCGCCGCTCGATTTGATGAGCGGCGGATCGGTGCTCGAGGTGCGGGACGTGCGCAAGACGTTCGCGGTGCGGGGGCGGGAGCGGGGCGACGTCCGGGTCGCCGTGGACGGGGTGTCGCTCGAGATCGCGCGCGGGACGACGCTGGGGCTGGTCGGCGAGTCGGGGTCGGGGAAGACGACGCTGGCGCGGATGGTGCTCGGGCTCGCCACACCCGACTCGGGCGAGGTGCTGCTCGACGGGGCACCGTGGGCTCCAGGTCCGGAGCGGCTGCGGCGAGCACGCCGACCGCTGATGGGGGCGGTGTATCAGGATGCGTTGTCGTCGTTCGATCCGCGGCTGACGGTGGGGCAGATCCTCGCGGACGCCCTCGACGTGCCGGGAGTGCGCGCCGACCCGCGAGACCGGCACTCCCCCGTTGCCGAGCCGGGTAGCGGTGCGCGGACCTACCCATCCGGCCGGGACGCCGCGGGCGCAGAGCCGACCGGTGCGAACCGGGCGGCGCGAGCGGACCGGGTGACGGGACTGCTGGAGGACGTGGGGCTGGCAGCGGAGACGGCCGGGATGCGGCCCATCCACCTCTCGGGCGGACAGCGGCAGCGCGTCGCCATCGCGCGAGCGCTGGCCCCGGGGCCCGAGCTGCTCATCTGCGACGAGCCGGTGTCGGCGTTGGACGTGTCGATCCAGGCGCAGATCCTCGACCTCTTCGACGAGCTGCAGCGCACCCGCGGGTTGAGCTACCTCTTCATCTCGCACGACCTCGGGGTGATCCGGCACATGAGCGACCGGGTCGCCGTGATGAAGGACGGGCGGATCGTCGAGCACGGCACGACCGAGGCGGTGTTCGCCTCCCCCGCCGATGCGTACACGCGCACGCTGCTCGCCGCGGTGCTCCCGCCGCCCGGGCCCGCGCGGACGCTCTGACGGTCTGACACTCACGGTGGATGCACGAACGGGCTGAAGATCGCAGTCATACGTGCACAGTGCACGCATGAGCACGATCTTCAGCCCGTTCGGCAACGAGCCCGCGGTCAGGCGGAGCGGCGACGGTACCCGAGGAGGAGGAGCGCTCCGAGAGCGGCCAGCAGTCCCCCGCCGAGCGCCCAGCCCCAGACCGGGAAGCCGGTCGAGGCGAGCACGGTCGCCGGCACGGTGAGGTCGCCGGAGCCGGTGCCGCCGGTTCCCGCGCCGCCCGACCCGGTGCCGCCGGTGCCGGACCCACCCGAGCCCGAGCCGCCGGAGCCGTCGCCCGACCCACCCGTGCCGGAGCCGTCGTCGGCCACGAGCACGAGGTCGTGCGCCCCGCCCGGGAAGTCGGCCGGCACCATGACCGCCGCCGAGATCACTCCGCGCCCGTCGGCCAGCACCGTGCCGAGGACGACCGGGTCGGAGTGCAGTTCGATCCGCACCGACTGCCCGGCCCGGAACCCGCTCGCCTCGATCAGCAGCCCGGCACCCGGGACGACCTCGAACGTGGACGGGGCGTCCGACCGGGACAGCTCGAGCGGGGCCCCGACGTTCCCGGCGACGTCCACCGCGCGCACGGCGACCCGTTCCGGGGTAGCCGACGCCGCGATCAGCGCGCTCAGGCCGTCGACCCAGGTCGATCCGTCGAGCGAGTACTGCAGCCGGGCGATCCCCGAGCCCGTCGGGGCGGCACCGCCGGCGGCACTCCCCGCCGGGTCGGTGCCCACCGCGGCCACCCGCCCGGCCGAGGTCAGCCAGCCCCACACCGTCGGCGCGGTCGCATCGACCTTGGCCTCGAGCGTCTGCACGGCGCTGACGTTGCCCGCGGCATCCGTCGCCCGCACCTGCACCTGCGTGACGCCCTCGGGCAGGGCGACCGGCGCCGAGTAGGTCGCCCAAGCGGCCTCCCCGAGCCGGTACTCGACCACAAGGCCGGCACCAGCACCAGCACCAGCACCAGCACCAGCACCAGCACCAGCACCAGCACCAGCAGAGTCATCCGTCGCCACGACCGTCAGCGCGGCCCCCGCGACGTGCCACCCGCCGAGCCCCTCGTTCGACACCGTGGCCGATACCGTCGGCGCCGTCACATCGGGGATCACGACGACTCCCGACAGCGACCCCGCCGCCTCGACGTTGCCGGCCACGTCGACCGAGCGGTACTCGACCTTGAAGGGTCCGGCCGCACTGATCGTCACCGAGGTGCCGACCATCCAGGCACCGCCGTCGACCCGGTACGAGGTGCCGTCGCCCGCCACCCCCGAGGTCGCGTCGGTCGCGTCGAGCGTGATCGTCGCCGGCCCGGTCGAGACGTCCGCGTCGTCACCCGACCCGAAGCTGCCGCCGCGGGTCGCGGTCGTGGCCGGGGCCACCGTGTCGATCCGCACCGGGAGCGACTGGGTCGGCGAGACGTTGCCGGCCGCATCCGTCGCGCTGTAGGTCACCGTGTGCGACCCTTCGCCGCTCACCGCGAACGGGGCGGTGTACGGCGCGAGCGCATCCTGGTCGACGCCGAACGACACGGCAGGGGCACCCGCCCGGTCGTCCTGCGCCGCGAGCGACACCGTCACCGGAGCCGTGCGGAACCACCCACTCGAGCGATCCGGCGTCGCCGGGTCGGTCGAGGCCACGACCACAGGCGCCGTGGTGTCGGCCGCGACGGGCAGGCTCCAGACGTCGGCGATCGAGGGGTCGTAGAAGGCGTGGTCGTCGAGGTTCTCGAACTTCACCCGCACCGAATCTCCGGATGCGCGGGCCGCGTCGACGAGGATCTCGTACGTCTCGGTGCCCACCCCGCCGGTGTGGCTGAACAGCCGTGTCGCCACCTCGACGCCGTCGACGTAGACCTTGTACTTCTTGGTCTGCGGCTTGTCGTAGGTCTCGATCGAGCGCAGCACGAACGGCTGGCCCGGAGTCACCGCGAGGTCGAACTCGAACGACGAGAAGTCGGTCAGGTGCCCGGCGTACCGGCGGGTGAGTCCGGCCTCGCTGCTCGTCCCGGACGAGCTCGAGGCGGCGAGCAGGTGGGCCCGCTCGCTCGTGTCGTCGCCCAGGTCGATGTGGTCGAGCGCACCGGCCTCGGCCAGCGGGGTGAGCGCCACACCGAGGGTCACGGCAGCCGTCGCGTAGACGGTGCCCTGGTCGGCGAAGCTCGCGGTCAGCGGAGCCGAGACGGAGGCCTGCTCCAGACCGAACGGCGCCGTCACCGGAACCCGCAGCGTCACCGATCCCCCGGCCGGTACCACCGTGGTGGCGGTGTCGAACGGGGTCGTCCAGCCCTCCGGCACGGCGACCGAGAGGCGGCCGGCCGCGGGCTGCGCGCCCTGGTTGGCGACGACCGCCACGACCGTCGCGGTCGACCCGGGCGTAATCGAGGAGGGCTCGACCGTCACCGAGGAGAACTGCACCGGGGAGTCGACCGCGATGGAGGCATCCACGGGAATCCCGATCGCCGTGCCCTGCACGAGGTACGTGACCCGCACCGGGGCCGGGACCGCGCCGGGGAGCCGGTCGGCCGGGACGGTGAACGCGAGTTCGGCCGAGGCCTCTGCGCCGGCCGCGAGGCCGTCGGCGACCTTGGTGCGCGAATCGACGGATCCCCACGAACCGTCGAGGCCGCCCGCGCCGGTGACGAGCTGAGCGGTCACCGCGCCGAGCTCCGAGGTGCCCGTGTTCGTGACCGTGGCCACGAGCGCACCCGCTTCGCCCGGCTTGAACCCGGGGCGGCTGCCCGCCACGCTCGCCGAGACGCCGAGGAGTGTCGAGACGGTCGCGTCGGCGGCGGTGCGCACGTCGGCGGCCGACTGCGTCAGAGATGTGCGAGCCGGACCGTCTGCCAGCGCCGCGGCCCACTTCTCGACCTCGGCGAGGGCGGGGTAGGCCGCCACGAGCCCCTGAGCGGCGGCGACGGGGTCTCCGCCCTGTGCCGTGCCGAGCGCCGAGACCACGCGGGCCCGCAGGGTTTCGACGAGAGCAGTGCCGGAGCTGTGCTCCGCATCCGTCAGCCCGCCGTCGGCGTGGGCCGACTCGACGGCCGCGGCCAGTGCGTCGACCCGGTCGATGACCGCGCCCACCGCCTCGGACCGGTCGTCGACCACGAAGGTGTAGTCGCCCGAACCGACGGTCACGAGCACCTCGGTGCCGTCGGCGGAGGCCTCGACCGAGTGCACGCCGGCGACCTGGTCGAGCGCGAGCCCGCCCTCGGTCGCGGCCCACCGGGTGGTCGTGGGCAGGTGCACCACGGCGGTCGAGCCGACCGGAACGTGGGTGGCGAGGGTGAGCTGGGAGCCGTCGCGCTTCCAGTCGGAGCTGACCGGCCCGAACGGCGTCTGCGTCGTGGCCTTCGCCCAGGCGAGCTGGTCGGTCACGGCCGGGGCGATCGTGATGTCGCGGTAGCCGGTGGTCTCCGAGCTCCGGATGCCGGCGACGTCGTGGTAGAACCAGTCGTCGACGGTGCCGAGGAAGTAGTGTCCGCGGCTGCGGGCATCCAGCGACCAGTGCTCCCACATGCTGGTGGCGCCGTTCTCGATCATGTAGCCCCAGCTCGGGTACTCGGTCTGCACCGCGACCTTGTAGGCGAGGTCGGCGTGCCCGTACTTCGTGAGCATCGGCAGCAGGTACTTCGAGCCGAGCGAGCCGGTGTTGAGCTTGTTCCCCTTTGCGACGACGTCGGCGGCGAGGCTGTCGGCCACGCGCTGGGCGGTGGCGTCGTCGGGGGCGAGGCCGAAGGCGAGGGCCAGTGCGTTGTGCGTCTGGCGGTAGCCGTTGTCGCCGTTGCCGCGGTAGTAGCCGGCGGCGGTGTCGAGGAAGGCGTCGTTGAAGCCCTGCTTCACGACGGCGGCGTTCGCGTCGAACTTCGCCGCGTCGGCGGGCCTGCCGAGCAGGGTCGCCGTCTTCGACATCGAGGTGAGCATCGTGTAGAGGTAGGCGGTGCCGCTCACGCGGGTGTCTTCGGGCGCATTGCCGCCGGCCGGGCTCGCCTCCGGGCTGACCCAGTCGCCGAGGCGGTTGTCGGGCACGACCCCGCCGGGCGAGCGGGCGAACTCGAGGTCGACGTACTTCGCCATGTCGTCGTAGTACTTCGCGAGCACCTGCTCGTCTCCGCCGTACTGGTAGAGCCACCACGGGATCAGGATGAACGCCGAGTGCCACGGGGTCGCGACTCCCCACTGGCCCCACTGGTCGGAGCTCGGGGCGATCACGAGCGGGGCACCGGCGGCGTCGCGGGAGTCGTCGATGTCGCCGATCCACTTCTCGAACAGGTTCTGGGTGTCGAGGTTCATCAGGAACATCTCGGCGCCGACCGCGGCGTCACCGGTCCAGCCGTTCTTCTCGAACATCGGGGTGTCGGTGGGAATCGAGTGGATGTTGTTGAGCAGCGTGTCGACGACCGCCCGGTGGGTCTCGTTCATGATGCGGTCGGCGCTGTCGAACGATCCGGTCTCGGGGGCGTCGGTGTGCAGCACCTCGGCGGTGAAGGCGCTGAGCGGGGGCGCCTCGGTGCCGGGCCAGCCGGACACCTCGATGTACTGGAAGCCCTTGTACGAGAACTTCCCGCCCCAGGTCTCGGGGGCCCCGGTGCCGGCGAGCACGAAGCGGTCGGTCTGGAAGCCGTTGGCGAAACCGCCGTTGTTCGAGAAGTTCACCCGGCCGTCGGCCGTGAGCTTCTCGCCGTACTGCGCGCGGATCGTCGTGCCGGCCGGCCCCTGGGCCGTGAACTTCACGGTGCCCGCGAGGACGCGCGGGAACTTCACGCGCCACACCCCGTCGGCCACCTGCACGACCTCGGTCGCCGGAAGCTCCTCGGTGACCCGGATGGGCTGCTGCTGCTGGTTGATCAGCTCGCCCTTCGGCCCGGCGGCCTCGGCGGCGTTCCCCCAGGCGCGGTCGTCGAAGCCGACCGTGTCGAAGCCGGGCTGCGCCTTCGACGCGTCGAAGGTCTCGCCGCCGTAGAGGTCGTCGAGGCGGGTGGGGCCGTCGTGCAGCCGCCAGCTGTCGTCGGTCACGACGTCATTCGTCGTGCCGTCGGTGTACTGGATGCGCAGCAGTGCGCGCCCGACCGGCTCGTCGTGGAACGGCGGGCTCTGCCAGTTCCAGACGTTCGGGTTGGTCATGCCGTAGAAGCCGCGGCCGAGCTCGAGGCCGAGCGCGTTGTCGCCCGCGCGGAGCTGGTCGGTCAGGTCGGTCACCGTGTACTGGGCGTGGTCGTCGTAGTCGGTGAAGCCGGGCGAGAGGATCTCGTCGTTGATCGGCGCGCCGTTCAGGCTCACGTTCGCGTAGCCGCCGGCGGCGACGTAGATCTTCGCGTCGGCGACGGTCTTCGCGGCGTCGACGGCGAACTCGGTGCGGAGGAGCGGGGCGGGTGCGACGGTGCCGGTGGGCGGGCGGACGCCGGTGCCCCAGGGTCCGGTGCCGTAGGTCGCCTGGACGGCGGCGGCGGGCCAGGCGGAGTCGTCGAACGCGCGGGACTCGAAGCCGGTGGGGATGGTCTTGACGGCCTTCCAGGCCGCATCCGTCGTGGTCGTGGTGGTGCTGCCGTCGGTATAGGTGACGCGGATCTTGGCGAGCAGGCCGGCGGGCGAGTTCGGCCCGTTGGTCGTGCGCACGGCGATCGTGTTCGCGCCGGTGGCCTGGAGGGAAGTGGTGAACGACTTGGAGCCCTGCCACTCGTTCTCGGCACCCGCGGTGCGACCGAGCTCGGTGCCGTTGACCCAGAGCGCGTACGAGTCGTCGGCGGTGATGATCACCTCGGCGGTCTTGGGGGTCTTGCCCGCCGGGGCGGGGAGGGTGGTGCGGAAGGCGCGATCCTCGGCGGGGGCGTAGGGGGCGCCGGGTTCGGGGGTCCAGATCCAGCTGGCTCCGGAGAAGTCGAGCTGGTCGGCGGCAGCGGCGCGGGCGTTGCCGATCCAGGCGCTGCCGGCCCAGTCGGCCTCGTCGAAGAGGCCGGTGCCGAAGGTCGAGGTGGCGGTCGCGGTGCCGGCGGAGGTGACGACGTCGACCGTCCAGGTGTACTGGGTCGCGGGGGCGAGGGGGGTGCCGGCGTACTCGATCGCCGTGGAGGCGGTGGAGGTGACGACGCCGGTGTCCCAGAGGGGGGTGGGGGCTGCGTTCGCTGTTCCGGCGGCGGCTCCGGCCGTGGTGACGCGGATGCGGTACGAGGTCTGCGTGACGTCGCGCGCATTCGAGCTGGTCACCCAGGAGAAGCGGGGGGACGGGACGTCGATGCCTAGGGGCTCGGTGCGGTTCTCGACCTCGAGGGTGCCGAGGGTGATGCCGGTGGCGGGGGCGTCGGCGGCTTGGGTTGCTGTTTTCGCTTCCGCGCTTGCCGCCGCCACCGCTGCCGGCAGGGCCGACGCGGGCAGCGCGGCACCCGTGGCCACCAGGCCGAGACTGAGGATGCCGGCCAGGGCGGCACCGAGCGTGAAGCGGCCGAGAGTGGTTCTGGTCATGAGTGCGCTGTCTCCTGCGGCTCGACGTTGAGGGAGGGGCGGCGCGTGCTGAATCGTTTCATCGCGCCGGGTTTCGGCGAACGTAGCACGGCTCGCGGAGGCTTCTCAAGGGCGTCTTATCGCGCCACCAGGCCGATTGAACAGCGGTTTTGCGGGCCCCTTCGCCCCTCGGTGGGCGTCTTTCGGCGGGGTGCCGCCGGTGCCGCTCGCTCGGCTGTCTGACAACGTGAGTCATATTGAACACGGGGATTCCTCCACAATCGCTCTGTTCAACGCGCTCCTCCACAGCGACGGGCCGTCGTGACCGCACCGGGTGCTGCGTGCCGCAGGCTGTCGGCGTGCTCCTTCCGATCCTGCAGTCGCTCGGCGGCGTCGCCTCGACGCGGCAACTCGCCGACCACGGCATCGGCGACGCCGAGGTGCGCGCTGCGGTGCGCCGGGGCGACGTGCTCCGGATCCGCCAGGGCTGGCTCGCGCTTCCCACCGCCGACCGCGAGGTCGTCGCGGCGGTACGCGTCGGAGGCGCCCTCACCTGCACGTCCCTCCTCACCCGCCTCGGCGTCTGGTGCGCCCCCGACCCCCGCCTCCATGTCCGCGTCCCGCAAAGCACCGGACACGTCGGGTCGCCCACTGAACGCGGTCGGCCCTTACGCCCCCATGACCCCGTGACGATTCACCGCCCGGCCTGGGGTGGATCGATCACCTCGCCCGTCGACGGCGTGGTGGCGTCGCTGCGTAATGCCATGCTCTGCCAGGAGCGACTCGACGCGATCGTCTCGCTCGATTCGGCCTTGAACAAGAAGCTGATCACGATGTCGATGCTGTCCGACCTGGTGGCTCCGCTTCCCGCGAAGTGCCAGGCTCTCGCGAAGCTGGTCGACCCTGGTGCGCAATCCGGGCTCGAGACCAAGGCGCGCGTCCGCCTGCATGGACGGCGCATCAGGGTGCGCAGCCAGGTGGAGATCGCCGGCGTGGGGCGCATCGACCTGCTGGTGGGCGACCGCCTCGTGCTCGAGCTTGACGGCTACCAATGGCACTCGTCGCGCACTGCCTTCGAGGATGACCGCCGTCGAGACCTCGCACTGAAGGAGCTCGGTTACATCGTGATCCGGCTGAGCTACGCCCAGGTCATGTACGACTGGCCGGCCTGCGAGACCGTCATCCTCGAGATCGTGCGCCGCCGCGAGCACATGTGGCGGCGGGGTGTTCGAATGGGCTGCTGAGAGCAGCTATACGTGCATATTGCACGCATAGGCAGCCTCAGCAGCCCATTCGGAACGCGAAGACGGTCAGGCGGTGACGACCTCGGGCGAACCGACGGCCCCGGGGGGCATTTCGGCCGCGAGGCGGTTCGCCTCCTCGATCAGCGTCGCCACGATCTCCGACTCGGGCACGGTCTTGATGACCTCGCCACGCACGAAGATCTGGCCCTTGCCGTTGCCCGACGCGACGCCGAGGTCGGCCTCGCGGGCCTCGCCCGGTCCGTTGACGACGCAGCCCATGACCGCGACGCGCAGCGGCACGGTCATGCCCTCGAGCCCGTCGGTCACGTCGTTGGCGAGCGAGTAGACGTCGACCTGGGCGCGCCCGCACGAGGGGCAGGACACGATCTCGAGCTTGCGCTCACGGAGGTTCAGCGACTGCAGGATCTGCAGCCCGACCTTGACCTCCTCGGCCGGCGGCGCCGACAGCGAGACGCGGATCGTGTCGCCGATGCCCTCCGACAGCAGGATGCCGAAGGCGGTCGCGCTCTTGATGGTTCCCTGGAACGACGGCCCGGCCTCGGTCACGCCGAGGTGCAGCGGCCAGTCGCCGCGTTCGGCGAGCAGGCGGTAAGCCTTGACCATCACGATCGGGTCGTTGTGCTTGACCGAGATCTTGAAGTCGTGGAAGTCGTGTTCCTCGAACAGCGACGCCTCCCAGACCGCGCTCTCCACGAGCGCCTCCGGGGTGGCCTTGCCGTACTTCTCGAGCAGCCGCGGGTCGAGCGACCCGGCGTTCACACCGATGCGGATCGAGACCTCGGCCGCCTTGGCCGCCGCAGCGATCTCGCCCACCTTGTCGTCGAACTTGCGGATGTTGCCCGGGTTCACGCGCACAGCGGCGCACCCGGCGTCGATCGCCGCGAACACGTAGTTCGGCTGGAAGTGGATGTCGGCGATCACCGGGATCTGGCTCTTCTTCGCGATGATCGGCAGCGCCTCGGCGTCGTCCCGCGAGGGCACGGCGACGCGCACGATGTCGCAGCCCGAAGCGGTGAGCTCGGCGATCTGCTGGAGCGTGGCGTTGATGTTCGGCGTGGGGGTCGTCGTCATGGACTGCACGCTGACCGGCGCATCTCCGCCGACGAGCACCTTGCCCACCTTGATCTGCCGTGACTTGCGGCGGGGGGCGAGGGTTTCGGGAACCTTGGGCATCCCTAGATTGATTGCAGGCACGATTTCAGTCTAAGTCCGCAATCTGAACAGCAGGTCAGCACCGGCTGAACCCGGCGAGCCGCCGACCCACCGACCATGCGAACCGGCGATCCCGCCCCACCGATCACCCGAAGACGTTGACCGGCTTCACGATGTCGGCGTACACGAGCAGCGCCGTCATGCCGCCGAACAGGATGACGACCGCGAAGGTCAGCGGCATCAGCTTGGCGGCGTCGACCGGCCCCGGATCCTTGCGCTTGAACAGCTTCGCGAACCCGCGCCGGATCGCCTCCCACAGCGCCGACACCACGTGCCCGCCGTCCAGCGGCGTGAGCGGCACGAGGTTGATCACGAACAGCGCCACGTTGAGCGACCCGAGCAGCCCCAGCAGCGAGGCCGCCTTCGCCGCGATCGGGATGCTGTCGATCGACGCGATCTCGCCCGCCACCCGGCCGACGCCGACGACGCTGATCGGGCCGTTGATGTCGCGCTCCCCCGGTCCGAACGCGGCCTGTGCCACGTCGTAGAGCCGCTGCGGGAGGTTCGCAACGAGCCCCACGGTCGACCCGATGTTCTCCCCCACCATCGGCAGCACCGAGGTGATGGGCTGCGGCACGAGCTCGGAGGCAGCGCCGATCCCGACGAATCCGACGTCCTGCGTCTGCTTCGTGCCATCGGCGTTCTCGACCACCTTGCCGGCGTCGTCGAGCACGTACCGCTCTGTCAGCAGCGGCGTGAGCGAGAGCGTCACGTCCTGGCCGCCGCGCTCGACCACGAGCGGCAGGGTCTGCCCGGCCGAGTCGCGGATGATGTCGGTCGACTGGTCCCAGCTGGTGATCGGGGTGCCGCCGAGGCTCACGAGCCTGTCGCCGGGCTGGATGCCGGCCGCCGCGCCGGGCGACGCCGCATCCCCCGCCGCGCACTCGGTCTGTTCGCTGCCGGCCGGGAGCACGCAGGCCGAGACGCTGCCGACGGTGGTCGAGGCCTGGGCGGTGCCGAAGCCGACGAGCACGATGGCGAAGAAGACGACGGCGAGCACGAGGTTCATGAACGGGCCGCCGAGCATGACGATGATCCGCTGCCAGACGGGCTTCCGGTAGAACGCGCGATCCTCGTCCTGGCCGATCGAGAGCTGGCTGGCCTGGCGTGCATCCTGAACCATCGACTGGAAGAAGCCGGTGCTGTTCGCGACCGGCTTCTCGCCGGCGTGACGCGGGGGGAACATCCCGACCATCGAGATGTAGCCGCCGAGCGGCACGGCCTTGACGCCGTACTCGGTCTCGCCCTTGCGACGCGAGAAGACGGTCGGGCCGAAGCCGATCATGTACTGCGTGACCTTGATGCCGAAGAGCTTGGCGGGCACCAGGTGCCCGACCTCGTGGAGACCGATCGAAACGGCGACGCCGATGGCGATGATGAGCACGCCGAGGATGAACTGCAGGACCGTTTCCACACGAGGACACTACCCTGGCCCGCGACGAGGCCGCTGATCAGCGGCTGTACGCCCGATGTGCGGCAGGTGTGGATGCGGCAGCAGCCGCGTCCCGGCCCGAGATCACCCGAGATCAGCCGAGATCAGCCCGCGATCAGCCGGTCGGCCGTCGCGCGCGCCCAGAGCTCGGACTCGGCGAGCGACTCGACCGTGACTTCCTCAGACGGCATCTCGTGCAGGTCGACGACCCGGGCGACCGTGTCGACGATGTCGAGGAAGCCGATCCGCCCGGCGTGGAACGCCGCGACCGCCTGTTCGTTGGCCGCGTTGAAGACGGCCGGGTAGCTGCCGCCCGCGCGTCCGACGCGCTTGGCCAGGGCGACGGCCGGGAAGGCCTCCTCGTCCAGCGGCGCGAAGGTCCACGACTGCGCGGTCGTCCAGTCCAGAGGCATGCCGACGCCGGGCACGCGTGCCGGCCAGTGCAGCCCGAGCGCGATCGGCAGCCGCATGTCCGGCGGGGAGGCCTGGGCGATGGTCGATCCGTCGACGAACTCGACCATCGAGTGCACGATCGACTGCGGATGCACGGTGACGGCGATGTCCGAATAGGGCACGTCGAAGAGCAGGTGCGCCTCGATCACCTCGAGTCCCTTGTTGATCAGGGTGGCCGAGTTCGTGGTGACGACCAGGCCCATGTCCCAGGTCGGATGCGCGAGCGCCTCGCGCGGGGTGACGGTCGCCATCTCGGCGCGGCTGCGGCCGCGGAACGGCCCGCCCGACGCGGTGAGCACGAGACGGGCGACCTCCTCGGCGGTACCCGAGCGGAGGGCCTGGGCGATCGCGGAGTGCTCGGAGTCGACCGGCACGATCTGGCCGGGGGCCGCGGCACGCTTCACCAGGTCGCCGCCGACGATCAGGCTCTCCTTGTTGGCGAGCGCAAGCGTCCGCCCCGCCTCGAGGGCGGCGAGGGTGGGGCCGAGACCGACCGAGCCGGTGATGCCGTTGAGCACGACGTCGGCCTCGACGTCGTGGATCAGCTGCTCGGCCTCGCGTGCCCCGAGGCCGGTGTCGGCGACGCCGAACTCGGCGGCCTGGGCGTCGAGGGTCTCGCGGTTCGTGCCCGCAACGAGACCGACCACCTCGAACAGTTCGGGATTGGCCCGGATCACGTCGAGCGCCTGGACGCCGATCGAGCCGGTGGAACCGAGGATGATGACACGTCTCACCGTGCAATCATCCCAGACGGTCCCGTCACGCCTCACATGCGGAACGGGCGGTGCGGACGACCCGCACCGCCCGTTCCGGCAGTTCTCCCGTGATGCCTGTGCCTACGCCGAGGCGGTCGCCAGGATGTCGATCACGAACACGATCGTGTCGGTGCCCGAGATACCGGCCGAGCTGTTGCCGGCGCTACCGTAGCCCTGGTCCGGCGGGATGACGACGACGACCTGCGAGCCGACCGACTGGCCGACGAGCGCGGCCGAGAAGCCCTTGACGACACCGGTGGTCGGGAAAGTGCGCGGACCGCCCTGGCCCCAGCTCTGGTCGAAGATCTTGCCGGTGCCCCAGACGAGGCCCTGGTACTGCACGGTGACGTTGTCTCCGTCGCCGACGGTCGGGCCGTCGCCCTTCTTCAGCACCTCGGTCTTGAGCTCGGTGGGAGCGTCGCCCGAGGGGATCGTCACCGTGGGGGCTCCGTCGTCACCGAGGGTGACGGTGGGGAAGCCGTCCTGCGCCGGCTGGTCCTCGCCCTGGGCGCGGGTCGGGATGATGCCCTCGACGTCGGCGACCATGACCATCGAGTCGGTCGCGGTGATGCCGAGCGAGGTGTTGCCGGTGTCGCCGAAGGCGTCGGCCGGCGGGATGACCGCGACCACGCGCGAGCCGACCGGCACGCAGTTCACGGCGTTGACGATGCCGGGGATGTACTGGGTCGCGTCGACCGTGAGCTGCAGCTGGGTGCCGCCCTCGTCGAGCGTCGAGAAGACCTGGCTGCCGCTGGTGGCGTTGTAGATGGTGAAGTCGATCGTGGCGACGTCGCCGGTCTTCACGGTGTCGCCGGTGCCCTCGGTCACGACGGTGCGCTGGGTCGTGTCGACCGTCAGCGGGCCGGTGAAGGCGGTGGTCGGCGCGGATCCGACGTCACCGGTCACGGTCACGCTGTTCGACTCGGTACCGGCCGACGCCGAGGTGCAGTCGCCCGAGGCCTGGTCGGCGGAGTCGGTGGAGGCCGGAGCCGGGTCGGATGACGAGCATCCGGCGAGAAGGAGAGTGGCGGCGATCGCGGCCGCAGCCAGTGCCGGAATTGAGCGCATGAGTCCTCTTCGAGAGATGGGGGGAATGCTGCACAGTCTTGCTCAGCGGCCTTGGGCCAAGCTGGTGAGGGCCTGGGAGCCCGCACGGCGTGCACGCCCGGTCGAGCCTACCGGCTGGGCGCGGCCCCGGCATCGGGGGCGGGTGCATCCGGGGCGGCGGCATCCGGGATCACCGGCGCCGACCCGGAAGAAGGCACAGAAGGCGCTGCCGCAGGCGCCGCCGCCGCGGGCTTCGCCGCCTTCGACGGGTTCTGGATGCCGATCAGCGACACGACACCGCCCGCCACGAAGAACACCGCGGTCACGAGCACGACCCGGTGGAATCCGTCGAGGTCGAGCACGGCCGCCCCGGCGATCAGGCTCGCGAGCGCCACGGCGATCAGCCCGGCGACCCGCGAGACCGCGTTGTTGACGGCCGAGGCGATGCCCGAGCGCGAGGGGTCGATGGCCCCGAGGATCGCGGCGGTCAGCGGCGCGACCGTGATCGACATCCCGAGACCGAAGACGACGACGGCCGGCAGCACCTGGGTGAGGTAGTCGGCGCTCTGGTCGATCCGGAGCATCAGCAGGAACCCGGCACCGGCGAGGAACGGCCCGACCGTCATGAACAGGCGCGGCCCGATCTTGCCGCTCAGCCGGCCGAACAGGCTCGACAGCCCGATCAGCAGCAGGCTCGTCGGGATCATCGCGAAGCCGGCCTCGGTCGCGCTGTACCCGGCGACCTGCTGCAGGAACACGGCGACGCAGAAGAAGCCGAGCGAGAGCGCCCCGTAGATGAGGAAGGTCGAGACGTTGCCGACCGAGAAGTTGCGCACCCGGAACAGCTCGAGCGGCAGCATCGGCTGCTTCGCCCGGCGCTCGTGCAGGATGAACGCCACGAACGCGACGACGCCCACGATCAGCGGCACGAGCACGACCGGCGATCCCCAGCCGAAGTTCGACTGCTCGATCAGGGCGAACACCGGCAGCCCGAGCCCGACGATGCCGAGGACAGCGCCGACGACGTCGATCTTCGCCCCGGCGATCCGCGCGTGGTCGTGGTCGAGCTTGGTCAGGAGGAACAGGGTCACGATGATCGGCAGCACGTTGATGCCGAAGACCAGCCGCCACGACACCTGATCGACGAGCACGCCGCCGAGGATGGGGCCGGCGATGTTGGCGACGCTCGTGAACGCCGTCCAGGTTCCGATCGCCCTGCTCTGCATCGGGCCGCTGAAGGTGGCGAGGATGAGCGCGAGCGACGAGGGCACGAGCAGCGCCCCCGCGATGCCCTGCAGGCCACGCGAGATGATCAGGAACTCGATCGTCGGCGCGAAGGCGCAGAGCAGCGAGGTCACGCCGAACCCGATCAGGCCCGCCAGCAGCACCTTCTTGCGCCCGAACACGTCCGAGAGCGAGCCGGCGAGCAGGATGACCGCGCCGAGAGTGATCAGGTACGCGTCGACCACCCACTGCTGCGAGGTCAGCTCTCCCCCGAGCTCGCGGCTGATCGCGGGCAGTGCCACGTTGATCACGGTCGCGTCCAGGAACGAGATGAACGAGGCGAGAACAGCCACGGACAGCACGAATCGCTGCTGCGACGACATCTTCTCGGCCATGGGGACAGTCAAGTGCATCCCGGGCCCCGCCGCGACCCCGCCCGCCCGGCATCCACCCGGCATAGGGTGAGCGCGTGACGACGGATGAACGGGGCTGGGCCGAGCGGGCCGCCTCCGCCCAGCAGGCGCTCGGCGCGACCGGTTCCGCCGGGTTCGGCCGCCGCTTCGTGCATGGCGCCTACCGCAACACCTCGAGGCCGCGCCTGCGCCAGGCCTTCCCCCTCAACTACTGGTGGATCGCCCACGTGATCGAGGTGCGCATCGACGGCTTCGAACGCTCGGGCGACGCGCGTCTGCTCGAGGAGGCACGGCTCACCTACGCCCGGCTGGTGCGCCGCAACCACGGCCGGCTCGAGAACGACTACTTCGACGACATGGGCTGGCTCGCGATCGCGGCCCTCCGCCTGCACGACGCCGAGGTGTCGACGACGGGCGGGAGCCGCTCCCGCTATCTGGACGACGCCGTGCAGCTGCAGCGCTACATCGCCGCGCGCGGCTGGAACGACTCCGAGGGCCCGAGCGTGTCCTGGCGCGTGCAGCAGCCTGCGTACAAGAACGCCCCGAGCAACGGGGCCTTCGCGATCGTGTCGGCACGCCTCGCCGACCGCACGGGCGATGCGGCGTACCGCGGGCAGGCCGAAGCGGCGGCACAGTGGATGCGCGAACGCCTGCTGCGCCCGGACCACCTGGTCGCCGACGGCGTCAACCGCCTGGGCGACGGCCGCACCGACACCGACTGGCTCTTCACCTACAACCAGGGGCTGTACGTCGGGGCCCTCGTCGAGCTGGCGGCCGGCTCGGATGGGGCTGGTTCGCGCAGCGACCGCCCAGGCAGCGACCTGGCGGACAGCGCCGGCGACCCCCTCCGCGAGGCCACCGCGACCGCGCTCGCCGCGATCCGGCACTTCGCTCCCCCGCCGGCCCGGGTCGTGACGGGTGAGAACGCCGATCTCCGGGCGCGCGGCGGCGGCGACCTCGGGCTGTTCAAGGGCATCCTCGTGCGGTACCTCGGGCTGCTCGCCGCGCACCTCCCCGACGGGCCGGAGCGCGCCGAGGTCGTCCGCTTCCTCCGCGACACGACCGACACGCTCTGGACGGGAATCCGCGGAACTCCTGGACTCCGGGCGGCCGACGACTGGTCGCAACCCGCCCCGCCGGTCACCTTCCTGTCGACCCAGCTCTCGGCCGTGATGGCGCTCGAGACGCGGGCCCGCCTCGAGGCGGGGTCAGTCCCGCGAGACAACCCGCACCGCGAAGGCGAGTGACTCCGCCGACTCGACGGAGACGAGGATGCGGCGGCTGCGGTCCGCCCCCGCAGGCCCGTCTGCGGACGGGATCCGCTGGGGTCCGCCGACCGGCCGGATGCCCTCGACCGACTCGGCGACCACCTCGAAGAGCTGACGGCCGGCGCCCGGCGCGGTCGTAGCGGCCACCGGCATCCGCTGGCCGAACGCCGGGTCGGCGATGACGGCATCGACCGAGATCGCCCCGGCACGGGTGACGGCCACTACCGTCAGCTCGACCGTGCGCGAGAGGGCCGTGTGCACCGGCGCTTCGCCGGGATGCTCGTTCTCGAACAGGGCCACGACCTCGGCGCGGAAGGCCTCGCCGAGCGTGCCCCGAAGCGTGCGGCCGATGAGAAAGACCTCGACCGGGACGGGCGACGGCATCCTCAGCCGACGACGTCAGCGCGATCGACGTCAGCGCGATCGCCGTCGGCTTCGACGTCGGCGGCTTCGACGACGGCGACCGCGTCGTGGTGCACCGGGAACGCGACCGAGTTCGCGATGAAGCAGACCGCGTTGGCCTCGGCGTGCATCCGCTCGAACTCCTCGGGCTCGACCGATGCCGTGACGGTCACCCGGGGGTGCAGGGTGACCGAGGTGAACCGGCCGCCGTCGCCCTCCTGCTCCATCGTGCCGGTGGCGGCATCCGTGTACCCGGTCACGACGACGCCGTGCTTCACGGCGACGTGCAGGAAGGAGAGCATGTGGCACTCGGCGAGGGCGGCGAGCAGCAGCTCCTCGGGGTTCCAGCGGTCGGCGTCGCCGTGGAAGGTGCGATCGGCCGACGACTCGATCGGGTGCTTGCCCGCGGCCTCGATCGTGCCCTGGCGCCCGTACTCGCGGTAACCGCTCGTGCCGGTGCCGCGATTGCCAAGCCAGGCGACATCCACGCTGTAGTGATGCTCACGATTCACCCCGCCATGCTAACCCCGGCTCCCAGGGGCGCTGGCCTAAACTCGGAGGACTATGACTGACACCCTCGACGCACCGGTTGCTGCCCCCGTCTACACGGTTCCCCAGGAGCGGAAGATCGTCACCGCGATCCCCGGCCCCAAGTCCGAGGCGCTGCACCGGCGACGTCTGGCCGTCGTGCCGCCCGGGGTCTCGAGCGCCCTGCCGGTGTACATCGCCAAGGCGAACGGCGCCATCCTCGTCGACGTCGACGGCAACCAGTTCATCGACCTCGGTGCCGGCATCGGCGTGACCACGATCGGGCACACCGAGGCCGCCGTGGTCGCCGCCGCGGCCGCCCAGCTGCAGGACGTGACGCACACGCTGTTCACGATCACGCCCTACGAGGAGTACGTGCGGGTCGCCGAGTTGCTCGCCGAGAACACCCCCGGCGACTTCGTCAAGCGCACCGTGCTCGTGAACTCGGGCGCCGAGGCGGTCGAGAACGCGGTCAAGATCGCGCGCAAGCACACCCACCGGGTGGGTGTCGCCGTGCTCGAGCACGCCTACCACGGCCGCACGAACCTGACGATGGCGATGAACTTCAAGGCCGCCCCCTACTCCACCGGGTTCGGCCCGTTCGCGGGCGACGTCTACCGCGCCCCCAACTCGTACCCCTACCACGACGGTCTCACCGGCCCCGAGGCCGCGGCCCGTACGATCGCGTACCTCGAGAAGACGGTCGGGGCCGAAGACCTCGCCTGCCTCGTGGCGGAGCCGATCCAGGGCGAGGGCGGCTTCGTCGTCCCGGCCGAGGGGTACCTGCCCGCGCTGCAGGAGTGGTGCACCGAGAACGGCATCGTCTTCATCGCCGACGAGATCCAGAGCGGCATGGCCCGCACCGGCGCCATGTTCGCCAGCGAGCACTTCGGCCTGGTTCCCGACGTGGTGCTGAGCGCCAAGGGCATCGCCGGCGGCCTCCCGCTCGCGGGTGTCACCGGCCGCGCCGAGATCATGGACTCCGCGCAGCCCGGCGGCCTCGGCGGCACCTTCGGCGGCAACCCGGTCGCCGCGGCGGCCGCGGTCGCCGTGTTCGAGCAGATCGAGAAGAGCAACCTCCTCGAGGAGGCCGCCCGCATCGAGCGCACGCTGACCACGGGCCTCCGCGCCCTGCAGCAGAAGTACGACGTGATCGGCGAGGTGCGCGGCATCGGCGCGATGATCGCGATCGAGCTCGTCGAGCCCGGCACCGGCGAGACCACGAAGGCGCCCAACGCGGCCGCCGTCAACAGCATCGTCGCGTACGCCGCTCAGCAGGGCGTGCTCGTGCTCACCGCGGGCACCTACGGCAACGTGCTGCGCTTCCTGCCGAGCCTCGCGACCAGCGACGCCCTGCTCGAAGACGCGCTGTCGGTGATCGACGAGGCGCTCGCCCGGTTCACGGCGTGAGCGACTCGCACCGGATGAACGGGGCCGGCGAACCGGGAACGGCCGGCCTCGAGCAGTCGGTCGAGCTGGCGGTCCTCGACCGCAGCGGTTTCATCGAGTCGCGCCACATCGGTTCGGCCGTCGTGGTCGACCGTGAGGGGAAGGTCGCTCTGTCGTACGGCTCCCCCGAGCTGCCGGTGTACCCGCGATCGTGCATGAAGCCGTTCCAGGCGCTGACCGTGCTCGAGGCGGGCGTCGAGCTCGACCCCGTGCAGACGGTGCTCGCCACCGCGAGCCACGCCGCGACCGCCGCCCATGTCGAGGTCGTGCGGTCGATCCTCGCCCGGGCGGGTCTCGGCGAGGACGCACTCGGCTGCCCGCCCGACTGGCCCGGCGACTCGGCCGCGCGCGATGCCGCACGGGTCGACCCCGGGCATCCGTCGCGCGTCTTCATGAACTGCTCGGGCAAGCACGCGGCCATGCTGCTCGCCTGCGTCGAGAACGGCTGGGAGACCTCGGGTTATCTCGACCCGGAGCACCCGCTTCAGCAGCGCATCCTCGCCACCGTCGAGCGCGAGATCGGCGAGCCGGTCGCGCACTCGGGTGTCGACGGCTGTGGCGCTCCCGTGCACGCGATGTCGCTCGTCGGACTCGCCCGCGGGATCGGGCGCCTTCGCCGTGCGGAATCGGGGCCGGCGAAGCAGCTGAGCGACAGCATCCTCGCCAACGGCTGGGCGATCGACGGACCGGGCCGCGCGAACACCGTCGTGATCGAACGCCTCGGAGTGGTCGCCAAGCTCGGCGCCGAGGGCGTCATGGTGATGGCGACTCCGGACGGCGCCTCGGTGGCGGTGAAGATGCTCGACGGCAGCCTCCGCGCCGCGTCGCTCGTGGCCCTCACACTGCTCGCGCGCCACGGCTCGCTGACGGCCGAGGAGGTCGAGGGCATGACCGCCGAGCTCGAGCTCACCGTGTACGGCGGGTCGGCCGCGGTCGGCACGATCAGGGTGTCGCCGGGCCTCTGAGGTTCGGGGCTCAGGTCGGGCTCGAGCACGCGCTCGGCTCGGCTCGGGTTCGAGCGAGCTCGCCGGCGGGGTCCCGCGCGGATGACGGGGTCGCGCGCTGGCAGAAGGCCGCACTGGTGGCGAGGTCGCGGCGCGCTGGTGACGGGACGGCTCGGGTCAGCGCACGTCGAAGTACTGGTCGCCGATGCCGACGCGGGTGCCGCGGAAGACGCGCTGCGCACGGCCGGGCACGAGGTCGATCGGCTCGAGCAGGTCGAGGCCGACGCGGGTGCCGTTCGAGGATCCGCGGTCGGCGACCCAGAGCTCGCCCTCGTCGATGCCGAACCGCAGGTGGGTCTTCGAGACGCTGCGCTGGGGGTCGACGATCTGCACGAGGTAGTCGACCCGCTCGCCCGCGTCGGGGACGGGATTGCGGCCGATCAGCCCGCTGCCCGAGACCCGCACGCTCTCGCCGGTGCTGAAGACGAGGTGGAAGAGCGCCTGCTCGTGGCCACGACCCGAGTCGACCGGGGTGATGTCGGGCACGGGCGCCGACGTCGGGATAGGTGCGGGCGACTCCGCGGGAGCGGGGGCCGACGTGGGGAAGGCCGCGGCGTCAGGGGCGGAAGCCGGGGCGGGGGCTGAAGCGGGCGCCGGCGCTGAAGCGGGGGCCGGTGCGGGATCGGGGGCCGGGGCTGCTGAGGCTGCATCAGGCGCCGAGGCTGAAGAAGCGGCAGCAGGCGCCGGGGAGGTCGCGGATGCATGAGCGCTCGCAGATCCGGGAGCCGGGACGGCAGCGGATGCCGGGGCCGGGGCCGCCGAGCCCGCCGCGCGAGCAGCGCGGGCGCGCCCTTCGTCGGCGATCGCGTCGATCAGGGCCTGCCGGTCGTACCGGGCGGTGTCTCCGAGAGTGGGCGCCGGCGCGATGGCCGAGGTGCCGCATTCGCCGCAGAGCAGGGCTCCTGCGCTCAAGGTGGTGCCGCAGGTTCTGCACTTCACTGGATCTTCCGCCTCTTCCTGACTGTGCTCGTCCTGTCCGTGCCATGATACGTGCGCAACGACCTGGTCGACACCCGGGCCCGCAGCCGGGCCAGGAGTCCGCGGTCTCCGAGGAGGCGCTTCCGCTCCCGGTCCGAGGCCTGCCAGATCGCGATGAGCTCGGCCTCGGTCGGGGGCGCGGGCGAGTACAGCGCGCTGTCGACCCACTCGGCGAGCGCGAGGGCCTCGGGGGCACCGAGGGACCGGGCCGCTTCCCGCCGGGTCGCGTGCACCGGGGTCGGGATGGCGCCGTCCCGCGCCGAGTCGACGACCTCGGCCCATCCCCCCGCCGCCCGGCTGCGCGCCGAACCCCTCGTGCGCCGCCGGGCGCGGCGCCGGAGCTTCAGGGCGATCACGGTGAGGAAGGGGGCCGCGAGCACGGCCAGCACCCCGAGAGTGATGCCGGCCACGGCGAGGATGCGGAGCACGAGCGCGAGCACCGCATCCGGAGCCGCCGGCCGGTCGTCATCCTGCTGCGCCGGCGCGGAGTCCGCGGGTCCCTCGAGCTGGTCCGAGGCGGGCGGCACGACCTCGGGCGGCTGCACGGCGGTGGTGCTGTCGTCGGTGGCGCTGTCCGGGATGGGCCGCGGTTCGGGATTCGGGTCGACGGCGACCCAGCCGGCCTCGGCCGTGTAGACCTCGATCCACGCGGTCGCGTCGGAGCCGGTGACCGGGATGGCCGCCGGGGCGCCGGCGGACCCGCCTGATCCGGCGGCTCCGGCGGTTCCGGCGGTTCCGGCTGATCCGGCGACGTCCGTCACGGGGATGTCGAACCCCGTGGCGACCCGTGCCGGGAACCCCACGGTCTCGGCCAGCAGCGCGGCCGCCGCGGCGTACTGCTCGGCGTCGCCGACCATGGGCGTGCTCGTCAGGAACTCCTGCAGCCGGTCGGCACCGTGTCCCGATCGACTGAAGACCTCCCCGGTGAGGCCGCTCGAGACGTACCCGCCATGAAGCCCGTCGAGGATGCCGGCCAGCCGCTCCCCCGGCGAACCCGACGCGGGCGCCCACTCGGATGCGCGGAGGGCCACCGCATCCGGGACCCCCGTCCCCGGGGTGACGGCGAGCGGGCCGGGCGTGAGCGCTGTGAGGCCGGCTGCGGGAACGGGAGCGGGATCGCGCGTGACGAGCCGGTAGCGGTCGCCGTCGGCCAGCCCCACGGGATCGGCGACGGTCGCCACCGCACGACCGATGTAGAGCGCGTCCTGGAGCGCAGAGGCATCGGGCCCGTCGAAGGTGACGGAGACGGGGCTGCCGACCGTGGGCACCCAGACGCCGCGGTAGCCTCCGACCTCGATCTCGAGGGTGCGGTCGGGGCCGACGGGGAGCTCGGCGCCGGGAACGGGGTCTCCCCCGTCGAACCGCTCGGGCACCCGGGTGAAGAGCGCGCCGCCGCCGCTGCCTCGGCCGCTGCCCGAACCGCTGCCGCCCGCGCCGCTGCCTCCGCCTCCGCCGACGTCGAAGACGACGCCGTCGTACCGGTCCATCCGGGCGGTCACGATCCGGTCGCCGGGCTTCGCGCCCGACACGGTGAGCATCACGGTCTGGTCGGCCGGGGGCTTGAGGTCGGCGCGGAACGCCGAGAGCGGGCTGGGCTGGTCGTTCGGGTCGAAGGGCTGGTCGACCGCGTCGCGCGCCACGACCCGATCGCCCGGGGGCACGACGAGGGCGATGCCGCCGGCGACGGCCACCGCTGCGGCGACCACGGCCGCCATGACGATCCACGATCGGCCGCGTGCACTGCGCTCACCGAGCCCACCGGCCCGCCCGTCGCGCTGCCTTCGGGCCAACGGCGGCACCGGAGCCGTCAGGGCGAGCCAGACGACGACCTCCACGGCGAACAGGGCACCCACCACGACCGGCGCGAGGGCGACCGATCCGCCGAAGACGATCCCCGCGACCAGCACCGCCGTCGGGAAGACGACCATCAGCGCCGCCCAGCGCCCGCCGCGCGCGGCCACGGTCGTTCCGACCACCGAGCAGACCAGCAGCAGCACGAACACCGGGACGAGCAGCGCCTGGTAGTCACCGACCGGCAGCTCGATCGTGAGCAGCTGCCGCCACCCCGACGCGGTCGTCACGATCAGGTCGAGGAGCCCCTCCGGCGTCGGGACCACGCCCCAGAGCGCCTTGGCCGGAACCGCGAGCGGCACCCCGAGCACCAGCCAGAGCAGCACGGTGCCCACCAGGACGACGGGCCCGGACCAGCGCCGAGCCGCAGCGAGCACCGCGAACCCGGTGCCGGCGAGCACCGTGACGACCGCGAGCACGACGAAGGGCGCGGCCTCGTACACCGGCCACCAGGCGGCGGAGGCGGTGAGCAGGAGGAGCGCCGACATCAGGCCGGCTCGCAGGATGCGGCCCATCAGACTCCGACCGCCCGGGTCAGGGTGCGCACGAGGTCGTCGAGGTAGCCGATCCGGGTGATGCGCAGGGCGTCGATGCGCACGAGGGAGGCGACCGCTTCCGGGTCGGCGACCACCGCGATCACCTCGACTCCGGTGGCGAAGTGCGAGGCTGCGGCGCGGAGTTCGCGAGCCGTCACGGTCGAGCCGCAGGCCAGGAAGACGACCGACGCATCCGTCGCCGCCTCTCCGGCCGCCCGGGCGACCGCGGACAGCCGCGGAGCGGTCCCCGACTCCTCGATCGTGCTGAGGTCGTCGAGCAGCTGGCGAGGGGTGCGCGTGCGCAGCCGCCCGCCGCTCGCCGCGCCCGGCCCGCGTCGGCGCCGCGTCGACGAACCGCGCGCGGCACTGGCGGCCCGGCCGACGCTGACCGAACGGGCGGCGCTGCCGGCGCGGGCCGCGGAGGCAGCCGGCGCCCCCGCGAACACCGAAACGGTCGTGCCGTCGAGCACGGCGCGGACCCCGAGGGAGGCGACGACGCTCACGACGAGCTCGAACTCCTCGGGCGTGGCGTGGTCGGCCTGACTAAGCGACTGCAGCACGATCAGGTGGCTCCGCCTGGTCTGCTCGAACTGCCGCACCAGGAACGCGCCGGTCTTGGCGGTGCTCCGCCAGTGGATGTGCCGCCGGTCGTCGCCCGGGACGTAGCCGCGAAGGGCGTGGAACGACATGTCGCTGTCGGTGAGATCGCTCGTCGGGATCCCCTCGAGGTCGCGGAGGAGCCCTGTCGTGCTCACACCGAGGGTGACGGTCGGCGGATGCACGAAGAGCTCGGCGGTCTCGGACCTCACCGATTCGCGGCGGGCGAGGCCGAACGGGTCGCGCCGCACGACGGTGACCGGCCCCAGCGGGATCACGCCACGGCGCTCGGTGGGCACCTCGACGACGACCTCACTCGTGCCGCCCGCCGACACCGACGGAAGCCGGATGAACTCGATCCGCCCGCCCACGGCGAACTCGGCCTGTTGCGCCCGCCGGGTCACGGCCGAATCGTTCGAGACCCGCACGGCGACCGACGCCGGCTGCCCGGCCACGACTTGCCGGTCGAGCACCTCGATCGCGATCCGGCCGCTCCCCCGCCCGAGCAGGAAGAGCGCGGAGACCAGCGCGACCACGAGGGCGATCAGCCCGGCCACGAGCAGCTCGGTCCAGCCGAAGCCGAGCCCGGCGCCGATCCCGAGCACGGCGAGCGCGAGCACGACCCAGCCGCCCGCCGAGACGGAGACCGGGAGGCGGGAGGGCCTCATGCGGCCGTGGCGTCCCCGGGGGGCGCGACGTCGAGGAGGATCTGCGACACCACGCCCTGCGCGGTGACCCCGTCGAACTCCGCCTCCGGGTCGAGCACGAGCCGGTGCGCGAGCACGGGGCCGGCGAGCGACTTGACGTCGTCGGGCACCACGTAGTGCCGGCCGTCCGAGGCCGCGTAGGTCTTCGCGGCGCGGATGAGGGCCAGGGCCGCCCGCACGCTGCCGCCCAGCCGGGTCTCGTCGGCATCCCGTGTCGCCTGCACCACGCGCGAGACGTAGTCGTTGATCGTCGGGTCGACGTGCACCGTACGGGCCTCGGCCGCGAGCAGACTCACCCCTTCGGCGGTGATGATCGGCGGGAGGCCCTCGCCGTGGGCCCGCTCGGTCGCGCCCTCGAGGATGCGGAGGGTCGTCGCGTGGTCCGGGTAGCCGATGCTCGTCTTGATCAGGAAGCGGTCGAGCTGCGCCTCGGGCAGGCGGTAGGTGCCGGCCTGCTCGATCGGGTTCTGGGTCGCGATGACCATGAAGGGCTCGCCGACCGGATGCGGGACACCGTCGACGGTGACGCGGCCCTCCTCCATCACCTCGAGCAGCGCGGACTGGGTCTTCGGGCTGGCCCGGTTGATCTCGTCCGCGAGCACGACATTCGCGAACACCGGGCCGCGGTGGAACTCGAACCGCCCGTCGCGCTGGTCGTAGACGCTGACGCCGGTGATGTCGCCGGGCAGCAGGTCGGGGGTGAACTGGATGCGGCTGCTCGTGCCGCGCACGCTGTCGGCGATCGCTCGTGCGAGCGAGGTCTTGCCCGTGCCTGGCGCATCCTCCAGCAGTAGGTGGCCCTCGCTGAAGAGGGCGACGAGCGCGAGCCGGATGACGTGCGACTTGCCGTGCAGGGTGCGCTCGACGTTCACGGTCAGGCGGTCGAACACATCGGCGAATCGCGCCGCCTGATCGGTCGTCATTGTCATCGGTGGGTCACCTCTTCCGTCACCCACGGTACACATAACGGTGGCCGGCGATCTGCACCCAGAGGCCCGCGTCGCCATCCGCCACGGGCGGGTCGGGCCGGCAGCTCGTGGGGGTCGCCGCCGGGGTCGCGCCGCCGGCCGGGTCGACCGCCCGGGTGCCGCAGTAGATCGTGGGGACGAGGGTGCCGTTGGGCGGGTCGTCGGCCCAGCTCCAGGACGTGCCGTCGTAGTCGGGCCTCGTTCCGAACTCGAAGGTGAGCGACGGCTCGGGCGCGGTCACGGGCGCCGAGAACGGCCCGCAGAGCTCGACCCCGAGCCAGTCGGAGCAGGCCTGGATGACGAACCGGTACTTCTCGCCGAAGGCTCCCCCGGTGATCTCCCGCGGGATGCCCCCGAGCGACACCGAGACCGGCGACCCCGTGGGGGCGCCCGAGGAGTCCACGGCCCGCACGCGATACCGGTCGGCCGTCACCGGCACCGAGACCAGCTGCGCCTCGACGCGTATTCCGTCGTCGCGCGGGACCATCCGCACGCCGACCTGGCTCGCGTCGATCGCGGGCGGGACGGGGAAGACGGAGGCCGACACGACCGTTGAGGCCACGCATCCGGCCCCGTTCCAGCCCCAGACCACGAAGGAGCGCGAGCTGTCGGCGAGGGTGAAGCCGCCGAAGGTGGCCGAGAGGCCCGTCGTGGACTGCTGGGCTGCGACCGCGCCGCCCACCGACGGGGCGGAGACGGTGCCGGGCGCGGGCGAGGAGACCGAGCAGGCCTGGGCTCCGCCGGGCACGGTCGTCTGCCCGGGCGCGAGCAGTTGCGCGTAGTAGCCCTTGACCGCGTCGCCGTTGCCGCCGAACGCGGGCCAGCTCACCGTGATCGAGGCGGTTCCGGATGCGGCGGGCGCGTCCGGGGTCGCGACCGCGCTCGGCGGCGAGGCCACGGGAGCGCCGTACGGCGTGCCCACGGTGCTCGTCGACGGCCAGACGGCGAGGGCGGGGAATGCGCCGTTCCGCGCGGTGACGGTGACGGTCGCGGCCGAGCCGTTCACGAGACCCCGGACCGTGGTCCGGCATCCCGAACCGTCGCAAGTGCCGGCATCGACGCTCTGCACCGGCCGGCCGTCGACCGCGACGTCGTACTGTCGCACGGGTGAGCCGCCGGCGGGAACCGAGGACGGCGTCCACCGTGCCTCGAGCTCGCCGTCGCGCGGGGCGAGGCTCAGGGTGGTGGGGGCGGCCGGCACCAAGTCAGACCAAACGGGAGTCGGGGAGACCACTTGGTCGGAGGTGCCGATCGCGTTGCGCGCGATGACGCTCACCGAGACCGCGTTCGAGGGTCCGTTGCCGGGCGTGCCGACGACGCAGCTCGTGCCACCGCAGCGGGTCGTCGTCGCGGCCCCGGCCGCGGTGCGGGCGACGACCTCGAAGCCGGTGATCGCCGAATTGTTGGAGGGACCGGGCGAGAACGAGACCGTGAGGGTGCGGTCGCCGAAGCCCGTGACGGTGAGTCCGGTGACGGGGCCGGGCCTGTCCTGCACCGCGATCCGCACCGTGCCCCAAGTGGCCCGATCCGGTTCGCCGGTGCCGTCGAGCACCTGGTACTGCACGCTCACGTCGGTCGGAGGAGCGTCGGGCGCGACGGTGATCTGCAGCCGGCTCTTGTCGTCGCTGGGCGTGATCACCACGCCAGGCGGCAGTGCTCCGGCGTCGGCGCCGCGCACGGCGATGACGGTGAGCGGGATCTGCGGGAACGGGTTCGTGGCGGCGTCGTTCGCCAGGACGTCGACCGTGGTGGTCTGCCCGCGCGGCGCGACCACGGTGTCGGTCGCGGGCGCTGCGAGCGGCTTCGTGGAGGAGACCACGGTCACGTCGATGCGCCCCGACTTGCCGGCGACGCCGCCCGAGGAGACGCCGATGACGAAGCCGCCCTGCGCACCCTTCTTCGTGCCGACGTCGACCGAGATCGTGAGCGCCGTTCCGAGGAGGACGGCGGAGAAGCCCGCGGGCCTCGGATCGAGGATCTGGTAGCCGACAGCGGGCGACCCGGCCGCGGCAGCCGTGAGCTTGGCGAGGTCGATCGTCTTCTGCTGGCCGGGTTCGAACTCCAGCACCGCTCCCGTGAAGACGGGGGGCTGGTTCTCGCGCGGAGTGACCGTGATGGGCAGCACCAGAGTCGCCGTGCGGGCGCCGGTGCCCTCGCCGTCGGCGACCTCGAACGAGATCGAGGCGGGGCCGAAGTACTGATCGGCGCTCCGGAAGACGAGGGTGCGGCGGTCGGAGACGAGCGAGGAGCGGTCGGCGTGGGTGGCACGCACGGAGTTGGGGTCGGTGATGACGACCGGCCCCGAACCCACGGCGACCACGTAGTCGGCCAGCGGGATGGTGAGTTCCGCGCCGGAGGTCACGGTGAGCTTCGGGGCTCCGGTGCGGAGCTGCGGGAGTGCGTCGTCCGTTCCCGGCACCCAGATGAAGCCGGTCGAGGTGATCGACGGATCCTCCGGGTGGGCGACGCTGAAGGGGATCAGCTGGCGCTCGGGCCGCACGGTGACCCGCACGATGCCGTCCACGACCTCGGCCGATCCGGAATAGGCCGGGAGCACCGAGAGCCGGAGCGCCGCCGACGGCCCTTCAGCGAAGAAGACGTTGTCGAGCACCGGCACGTCGACCGTGCGGACCCCGAGGATGTCCGACAGCGAAAGCACCGTGTCCGACACCTGGGGCCGGGCGAGTGGGGCGTCGGCCGAGACCTCGACGGTCGCGAAGCTCGACGAGGTGCCGCCCCGCTCGTTGGCGATCGTGTAGATGAAGCCGTACCGGCCGGGTGCCGCGGGAGCGGTGACGGCGAGCAGGTCGTCCTGCACGACCGCGGTCGCCCCGGCGGTGAGGGGCGAGACCTCGGTGATGGAGAGGGGGCTGCCGTCGGGATCGGAATCGTTCTGCAGCACCCGGATGAACACGGTGCGGCCCGGCCGGACGGTCACTTCGTCGGGCGTCGCGACGGGGTTCCGTGCGCCGTCGAGCCGGGCGCTGATGCCGACCCGCACGGTGCCGGTGGCACGCGCGCCGAGCCGGTCGACGACCGTGTACGTGAAGGAGTCGGTGCCGGTCGAGTACTCGCCCGCCTCGAAGTCGATCCAGTCGGGCCCGGTGTCGGTCACCGTGCCCTTGTCCGGCACCGAGTCGATGCCGAGGAACTGCACCGAGTCGCCGTCCGGGTCGATGCCGGTCAGGGGCACCGGGATGCGCACGGTCTCCCCCGCGATCACCCGCGCGGTCAGGCGGCCGGGCACCGGCGCGGCGTTCGCCGTCGGGTCGGCCTCGCGCACGCTGATGGTCACGTCGGCGGTCGCCCACTGCCCGTCGGGCGCGTCGACGCGGTAGACGGCCGTGAAGTCGCCGGGGGTGTCGGGTGCGAGGTACCGGAGCACCTGCCCGGAGGTGAAGAGCAGCCCGGCATCGGCGCCGAGGCCGCGGACGAGCTCGGGATGCAGGCTCAGCGCGTCGCCGTCCGGATGCACGTCGTTCGCCAGCACCGGGATGTCGACCACGTCTCCGACGCGCACCGACGCCGAGTCCGGCAGCGCGATCGGCGGCTGCCGCTGGGCGGGTTCGGGGATCTCGACCACCGTGACCGAACCGCGCGCCTCGGCCAGACCGTTCGTGACGGTGTAGCCGAACGCGGTGCGACCGCCGGGCAGCGGTTTCGTGAGGGTGACCCTGATCATCCGCTGTTCGATCACCTCGACGCGCACGCCGTCGGCCACAGGCACGCCGTCGACTCCGCTGACGATCAGCACGCCGCCCGCCGGATCGAAGTCGCCCGCGAGCACGTCGACGAGCACCGCGGCGTTCTGCCGGGCGAAGGCCGAGTGCGGCACGGTCACCGGGCGGGTGTTGGCGTCGGGTGCCGGGGTCGCGATCACGCGGATCACGCCGGTCGCCGTCCTGGCGCCGTCGACCACGGCGTAGTCGAGGAGGGTGGAGCCCGCCGACTGCGCCGTGATCCTGACCGTGCCCCCGGCGTAGTCGGGCGCGATGGAGAAGCCGTCGCGGGTGGGCACGTTCGACAGGCGGAGCCCCGGTCCGCCGCCGGTCACCCGCTCGAGCGGGGCGACCTGCACCTCCTGGCCGACATGCACCGGCACGACGAATCCGGACGCCACCAGGGGGACCTCCTCGGCCGGATGGACCCGCACGAGGATGGACCCGGTCGCGGTGTCCTGCCCGTCGCCGACCGTGACGGTGACCTCCTTGGCACCCGCGGCCTGCCCGGAGTCGGTGTAGGTGACGACTCCGTCGGGGGTGAACGTCACGGCGTCCGGAGCGGGGACGGCGGCGCTCTGCACGAAGAAGGCGTCGCCGTCGGGGTCGTACCAGTCGCTCCGGATGTCGGTGCGCGCGCGCCCGCCGAGCGCCACATCGATCGCGGTGCGGGTGCTCTGCACGGGCGCCGAGTTCTGGTCGGGGGTGCGCACCGTGACGGTGACGGTCGCCTGGTCGGTGCCACCGCGGCCGTCGGAGATCGTGTAGCCGAAGGCGAGCTCTCCCGAGGCGGTGGGCGGCAGGGTGAGCTGGAGCTGCTGGCCGTCGGAGATGGCGTCGACGGTGCAGTCGACACCATCGGGCAGTTGTACCGAGTCGATGACGATCACGTCGCCGTTCGGGTCGTAATCGTTGAGCAGGACGGGCAGCACGCTGGACCGGCCGGGGCGTGCGCCGAGCTGGTCGTCGGTCGCGACCGGGGGCCGCTGTTCCGGATCGGCCTGGGCCGGCTCGTCGGTGACAGGGGCCTCGGACTGCTGATCGGCGGTCGTGTCCGGCAGGAGGGCGTCCCAGTCGTCGATGACCGCGTTGCCGCGGGTCACGTCCCAGGAGCGGCCGGTCGAGGCGTCGCTGAGGAGGATGCCGCCGGTTCCGTTCGTGCGGAAGGCGAGGGTGGCACCGGCGGAGGCGCCGGGGAGGGTGGATTCGGTGCCGGACGCGGGGTCGTCGGTGCCGGTCGTGCCGTTGGTGCCGGCTTCGGCGCCGTTTGTGTCGGCGGTGCCGTTCGTGCCGGCTTCGTTGCGGCCTGTCCCGTTGCCCGCGCCGTCGGCGCAACGGCTCCACGAGCGCCCGTCCGTCCAGGCGGCGTGCCAGCATCCGGCCGCCTCGACCGGCGAGACGGAGGTGCCGCTGTGTCCGGAGGAGAGCGTGCGGACGTCGCCGCCCGCCAAGGGCACGGAGTAGAGGGCCTGGCCCGTCGCGACGAGGACGTCGGATCCGGCCGGCGATGGCTGCTGCAGCCAGGCCGCGGTGCCGGATGCGCGGGCGGGGCCGGCGCCCGCCGTGCCGTCGCCGGTGCTCGTGCCACTGCCCGTGCTCGTGCCGACACCCCCGCTCGTGCCGGTGCCGCCGCCGGAATCGCCGCCCGCCGATGCGCCGTCTGAACCCGCCGCCCCTGACGCCGTCAGGCCATCGAGCGGGATGACCCCGTCGCGGGTGATCAGGCGGCCCGTGCTCCGGTCGAGCACCGCCCAGCTGTCGCCGACAGCCGTGATCGAGACGTCCGCATCGGTCGCGACGTCGATCGGCCGGGGATCGGCGGCATCCCCGGTGCGTGCCTGGCCGGCCGCGGCCGGGTCGAGGGAGACGACGGAACCGGTCGCGGGCGAGACGCCGACCACGGCTCCGGATGCGGTCAGCACGGCTTCCCCGCCGGCCCCCAGCGTGAGGTCGGCCGGTGCAGCCGGGTCGAACGACGGCAGGGCCGCGGGGGTCGTGACCCAGACGTCCCCCGTCGTCCGCGAGGCGATCAGCACGGTCGTGGCCGACATGGTCACGGAGACCTCGCCGACCGGCAGGGTGACTGTGTCGGCGACGGTCGCGCCCGAGGTGTCGATCAGCTGCGCCTCGCCTCCCCCGAGGTCGACGACCGCGACGGTCTGGCCGAACTGGCTCACCGAGAGCGAGCCGGACGACATCCTGACCGCCGTGTTCAGCTCGCCGATCTGCGGATTCGCGCGGGCCGCGGCCTGATGGAGATCGCTCGTGACCCAGACGGCCGCGTCGTCGAGCTGCACCTTCTGCGCCGGGTACCCGGTCGAGACGACGGCGATCGTGGCCACGAGGGCGCCGACGAGGCTCGCGCCCGTGACCGTCCCGAGCAGCGACTTGCGGGCCGCCGCCCAGGCGAGGAGCCGGGAGCGGGCGATCATGACGGGGCCGCGCACTTCTCGGTGCTGGCCTCGCCGACCCGGCCCGAGCGGACGACGGCCACCGAGATGCAGACCGAGCCGCCGTCGGTCGGGTACACCGCGAACTCGCGGCCGCGCTGCACCGAGCTCTGGCCGGTGCCGCTCTGCAGCCCGCTTTGACTGCCGTTCTGGCCGGAGCTGTTCTGGCCGCTACCGTTCTGGCCGGTGCCGCTCTGGCCGGCGGTGGTCACGCGGTAGCTGTCGCCCTCCTGCAGCCCGGGGTCGGCCCAGGAGAAGAGGATGCGGCCGGCCCCGACCTCGGCCGTGATCTCACCGACCTGCGGGATGTCCGGGGTGGACAGCTGGCGGCCGAGCAGGATTCCGCCGCCGGTGAGCACGACGAGGAGGAGCGCGGAGGCCCCGATGATCCAGGCCCGACGGTGGCGCGAGCCACCTCGATGAGGGCTCGGGTCGTAGCCCAGCGCGGTGTCGCCGCGCCGGGTCATGGTCGCGGAGGTTCGCGCGGTGCCGCCCGTGGTGGGGGTGCGGGAGTGGCCGTGGCCGGCATCCGGCATCGCGCCGGAGCCTGAGCCCGGCCCGCGGCCCGGGCCGGAACCGTCGGTGCGTCCCGCTGACGCCGGTGCGCGGCGGCGGCGCGCTCGGCCGCCGGCCCCGCCGAGACGAACGCGGTCGCCGGTAGTGGAGCTTCCCCCGGTTCCGCCGGTTCCGTGCTCGCCTGTTCCCCGCGCGCCGCTCGTGCCGCCGCCGTTCGAGCCTCCGCCCGTGCCACCGGTGTGGAGGATCGTCCGCTCATCGGTGTCCCGGCCGAAGCCGCTCGCCCACTCGGCCATCGCGATCTCGGCGCCGGTCTGCGTGAGCCCGAGCTCGGTCTCGACGGCCTGCAGCTCGCGCAAGAGTTCGAGCGCGGTCGCGGGGCGTGCGGCCGGGTTCTTCGACAGCCCGCGGGCGAGGACGGCCTCGAGCGACCCGGGCACGTCGGCGCGGCCGATGGGAGGCAGCTTGCCCTTCATGATGCGCTTCGCCAGCTCGCCGGGAGCCGAGGCCCCCGCCTGCTCGAACGGGGAGCGGCCGGCGAGGAGGGAGTAGAGCGTCGCTGAGAGCGACCAGACCTCGGAGGCGACGGTGCCCTGCGTCTGCTCGCCGACGACCTCAGGGGCCGACCAGGGAATCGACAGGCCGACGGCCTCGGCGACCGCCGATCCGCGGGTCGTCGACGAGATGCCGAAGTCGCTCAGCACCGGAGTGCCGTAGGCGGTGAGGAGGATGTTCGAGGGCTTGACGTCGCGGTGCAGGATGCCGCGCTCGTGGGCGGTGTGCAGCGCTCCGGCGATCTTGACGCCGATCCGCAGCACCTCGGCGACCGGGAGGGGCTCGCTGCGGTAGCGCTGGCCGAGCGAGGCCGAGCACAGCTCCATCACGAGGTAGGGCCGGCCGTCGGCCGAGACGCCCGCCTCGTAGACCGTGAGGATCGACGGATGCGCGCTCAGGGTGGCCATCAGATCGGCCTCGACCCGGAACATTCGCCGCACCTGCTCGTTCACGACCTCGGGCAGCATCACCTTGACCGCGACCTGGCGGCGCGGCATGTTCTGCTCGAACAGGAAGACGTCGGCGAAACCGCCCGCGCCCAGCACCCTCACGGAGGTGAACCCCGGGAGGGTGGGAGGCGCTGAGGGCAGTCTCCGGGCCATCGAGCCGCTCAGACCCGTCGGGAAGCGGTCGAACCGGAGGCGCTCGCGCCCGGTGCGGTCGTGCCGGACTCGTCCGACTCGACGTCGACGACGACGACCGTGACGTTGTCACGGCCTCCGTTGGCGAGCGACGCGGTGACGAGCTCGCTCGCGGCGCGCTCGGCCGTGGAGGTGGTCGAGAGGTAGTGGCGGATGCCCACGTCGGTGAGCTCTTTCGTGAGCCCGTCGGAGCAGATCAGGATGCGCTGACCGACCGCCACCGGGAGGGTGGAGTAGTCGGGCAGGGGCTTCTCGTGGAAGCCGACCGCGCGCGTGATCACGTTGCTGTCGGGGTGGTGCTCGGCCTGCTCCTTGGTGATCAGTCCGGCGTCGATGAGCTCCTGCACGACGGAGTGGTCGCGGGTGAGCTGGCGCAGGGCACCGTCTTCGAAGAGGTAGACACGGGAGTCGCCGATGTTGAAGACCATCCAGGCGAGGTCGTCGTCGACCTCCGCGAGAGCGACCCCGGTGACCGTCGTCCCGGTGCCGAGCACGGACTCGTCGCCGACGCGGTCGATGTCGGTCAGCGCCCTGGCGAGGGCTTCTTCGATCGTCTCGGCGGTGGTGACGGCGTCGGAGATCTCGCCCAGGCGCTCGACGACCGCGGCGCTCGCCACGTCGCCCGCGGAGTGCCCGCCCATTCCGTCGGCGACGGCGAAGACCGGCACGTCCGAGATCGAGCTGTCTTCATTGCCCGCGCGCTTGTTGCCCTTGTCGGTCAGGGCGGCCCAGGACAGCGTGACGCGACGGGGGTGCGCTCCGTCACGGGTCACGCTCACACGCGCGCTCGTTCGGCCGATTTGAGTCACGGTGACCAACTCCTGACAGCTTTCCGGAATCCTAAACGGTGATCCCGGAGTTTCCCCGGTCTCGCGGCGAGATGTGGATAACGTTCCCGTCGCCGATTTCGACGATAGCCGCTCCGGTTGCCACCACCGAATCCCCCTGCCGGAGCCGGATCGGCGGACGCCCGGGCAGCACGACGGTCGTGCCGTTCGAGGAGCGGAGGTCGGTCACGACGACCGTGCGCCCGCTGCGGGCGATCTCGACGTGTGTGCCGGAGACCCGGAGGCCCGGGGAGTCGACACGGACGAGGGTCTGCGGGAGTGCCGTGGGCGACCGCCGCGCCCTCGGATCGCGCCCGAACACGACCGCCCCGACGAGGTCGATCGGCGGGCCGTCGTTGACGCGCAGGTCGAAGGCGGGGTGGGCCGGGGTGGGGTGGGCCGAGTCGGGGTGCTGCGGGTCGGGATGCGCCGGGTCGGGATCGTCTTCAGGTGACGGGATGACGGTGCCGGCACCGACGCCGGGTCGGGTACGCGTGATGACGGTGTCGTCGGCGGCGGCGGCGGCATCGTGGTCGTCGTGGGACTCGGAGGCGTTCTCCCCCGAACCCTCTTGGGCCACTCGAGATGCGGGAGCGGGTCCGGTGGTGAGCAGGTCGGGTGCCGAGGCCCAGACGACCCGGGATGCGGCGGCGACCCCGTGGTCGAGACGGCGCGCGTCGGGCGGGATGCGCAGCACGGCTTCCGGAGCCTCCGGCAGCGATCCGGTCGAGACCCCGATGATGTCGGAGAACTCGGCAAGCGCCCACGGCTCGATACCGGACGAGGCGAACCGCCGCGAGCCGCCGACCGACAGCAGGTCGACGACCGCCGCACCGCGCGTGACCACGGTCGCCCGCCAGGTGGACGTGTCTGGGTTCTCCGAGCCTGCGTCCGGCACCGGTTCCGAGGCGTCAGCGCCGGGATCGAGACGCAGCACCGAGAAGTCGCGCACCGCATCCGTTCCGCGCAGCGGGATCGAGGAGACCACCCGCTCGAGCGTGACGCCTTGCAGCCCCAGGGTCGACCAGATCGTCTCGACCGTTTCGTCGGCGATCCCCGCCGGCACCGTCACGATCGTCGGCCAGACCGCGAGCGCGATCCACTGCCCCTCGGCCGGAACGAAACGCAGACTCCCCATGCCGTCACGGTACCGCCTGCCGACTGCCGCGGCGTTCATTCGGCCACTGCCGCAACCAGCCCGCTCGCGTTCTCGACGCCGACCTCGACCACCCACCCGGCACCGGTCGTTCTGAATCCTCTTCGGACGACGGTTTCCGCAGCCACGGAGCCGAGAAGATGCGGATTCCCTTGTGGGAGGCCTGATCGCCTGTCAGGATCGCTATATGAGCACGAAGAACCGCCCTGCGAACCTCGACGCCACGTCGAAGGCGATCATCGAGCAGTTGCAGGTCGACGGCCGCCGTTCCTATGCCGAGATCGGCAAGGCCGTGGGGCTGAGCGAAGCGGCGGTGCGGCAGCGCGTGCAGAAACTGACCGAGTCGGGTGTGATGCAGATCGTCGCGGTGACCGATCCGCTGCAGCTCGGTTTTTCCCGGCAGGCCATGATCGGCCTCAAGGTGTCCGGCGACACCCGCCTCGTGGCGGATGCCCTGGCCGCGATGCCCGCCGTCGACTACGTGGTGCTCACCGCGGGCACCTTCGACATCCTGGCGGAGGTCGTCTGCGAAGACGACGACGACCTCATCGCCCTCCTCAACTCCGAGATCCGCAGCCTCGACGGCGTGCAGTCGACGGAGACGTTCGTCTACCTGAAGCTGCGCAAGCAGCTCTACGACTGGGGCACACGATGACCACCACCGAACAGCTCGTCACACCTCCTCCCGGCCGCGGCTCGCGCTCGGAGGCCGAGCTCCAGAAGATGGCGAAAGACCATCTCTGGATGCACTTCTCCCGCCAGTCCGTGATGGAGTCCGGCGCCGGCGTGCCGATCATCACCAAGGGCGAGGGCCACCACGTCTGGGACTCGCAGGGTCGGAAGTACATCGACGGGCTCTCGGGCCTGTTCGTCGTGAACGCCGGCCACGGCCGCCGGCGTCTCGCCGAGGCGGCCGCGAAGCAGGCCGAGGAGCTCGCGTTCTTCCCGATCTGGTCGTACGCGCATCCCTCCGCCATCGAGCTGGCCGACCGGCTCGCCGACCTCGCCCCGGGGGATCTGAACCGGGTGTTCTTCTCGACCGGTGGTGGCGAGGCTGTCGAGACGGCGTTCAAGCTCGCCAAGTACTACTGGCGTCTGCAGGGCCGGCCGACCAAGCACAAGGTCATCTCGCGTTCGATCGCGTACCACGGCACCCCGCAGGGCGCGCTCGCGATCACCGGCATCCCCGCCATGAAGGAGATGTTCGAGCCGGTCACTCCCGGTGGCTTCCGGGTGCCCAACACGAACTACTACCGGGCCCACGAGATGGGCTTCGAGGGCACGGAGGAGGCCTTCGGGTTGTGGGCGGCGAACCGCATCGAAGAGATGATCCAGTTCGAGGGCCCCGAGACCGTCGCCGCCGTGTTCCTCGAGCCGGTGCAGAATTCGGGCGGCTGCTTCCCGCCCCCGCCCGGTTACTTCCAGCGCGTGCGCGAGATCTGCGACAAGTACGACGTGCTCCTCGTGAGCGACGAGGTGATCTGCGCCTTCGGCCGCATCGGCAACTACTTCGCCTGCGACACCTACGGCTTCGAGCCCGACATGATCACCTGCGCGAAGGCGATGACGAGCGGCTACTCCCCCATCGGCGCCACGATCGTGAACGAGCGGGTCTACGAGCCGTTCAAGCACGGGCAGACCTCGTTCGCCCACGGCTACACCTTCGCCGGGCACCCGGTCTCGGCGGCGGTCGCCCTGGAGAACCTCGACATCTTCGAGGAGGAGGGGCTGAACGCGCGGGTCCGCGAGAACTCCCCCATCTTCCGCCAGACGCTCGAGCGGCTGACCGATCTGCCGATCGTGGGAGACGTGCGCGGCGACGGCTACTTCTTCGGCATCGAGCTGGTGAAGGACAAGACCACCAAGGAGACCTTCGACTCGGACGAGTCGGAGCGCCTGCTGCGCGGCTTCCTCTCCAAGGCACTGTTCGAGGCCGGCTTGTACTGCCGGGCGGACGACCGGGGCGACCCGGTCATCCAGCTCGCTCCCCCGCTGACCATCGGGCCGGCCGAGTTCGACGAGATCGAGCAGATCCTCCGCGGCGTGCTGTCGGAGGCGTGGACGAAGCTCTGAGCCGGCGCGCCGGTCGCTGACCCGGGTCACGGCGCCGAGGCGTCGAGCCAGAGCGGCGTCGCCCCACCATCGAGCAGCTGCTGGAACAGCCGTGCCAGCAGATACTCCGGATCGGCGGCCAGGGCGGCATCGAGGTAGCCCGAGGCCGCCGTTCCGCGGCCCCTCGTCCACTCGAGCCACGCCAGGATCGTGAGGGGCGCCGCACGGAGCGTCTCGGGCGCGACCTCGGCGATGCCGCGCAGTGCGTCGATCGACTTGCGGAGCCGCGCGGGCAGCGGAGCGACGTCGCCGATGCCGAGGAAGCTCGTCGCGACGGCCGAGTCGACGTCGTCGCCCTGAGGCGCGGCGGAGTCGCCCGCTCCGTCGGACCGGCCGCGCTCTGTCGCGCCCGGTGCGTGACTGTGCTCGGCGCCGGATGGGACGCGTCCGGCCGCGGCCGGTGCCTGACCTTGCTGAGCCTCGGGCGACACCGGCGTTGGTGGTGGCGACACGAGATCGCTCAGCGCGAGCAGTCCGGCGTCGAGGCCCCAGGCGCACTGCATCAGCACGCAGTCGCGGACGGTCTTGTGCCGGAGCGACCAGGCGAGTGCGATGCACCGGGCGTCCGACGGGGGTGGGGCCGAAGGCGAGAGCACCGACTGCCACCGCAGCAGCACGTCGATCGCGTCGGGCTCCTTGCCCGACTCAGGGCGCTGAAGCTCAGCCAGTGCAGCCAGGGCCCGCGTGCGTCGCCGCTCGGAGGCGGGCGGGATCGGCACGAACGCACCGCGGTGCGGATCAGCGCGTCCCCCCGCGCCGGAGGCTTTGACGGTCGGCAGAGGATGCCAATCGGGTACGGCGGGCGCTGCGCCTCGAACCGGCGCCCAGCGGTCTCCCGACACGATGAGCGACCGACCGTGGAAGAACCCGGCCCGGCCGAGCGAGCGCTCGATCCCTTCGACCACCGACCCCAGCCGCCATCCGGCTTGCGCAGCACTGGTCGCACGAGCTGCAGCACCAGCGGAGGAGTCCGTCGCGGCAGCGGCACCGGAGGTGGCGCCGGAGAGGGAGGTGGAGTCGACCGTGGTCTCGGGCGTCATGGGCGAGGCCGGATAGTCGATCGGCACGGGATGGTCGATCGGCATGGGATGGTCGTAGGCGACGAGATCGACCGCCTCGGCGCCGGGCACCCGCGCGAGAAGCCCCGTGACGGCGCGACCGAGCCCGCCCACTGCGGGGTCGTCGAGCGGCGGCAGGTCGATGCGCATGATCGCGAAGGGTCGTCTGTGCCGCCGGACCCGCAGGGCGATGCTCGACAACGGCCGATAGCCGAGCGCGCCCTCGACGTCGAGGATCAGGCCCGGCGGATCGGGCACCGGCCCCGCTCCACCGCCTGAGCTGGGGGCGCGGTGCGGCGGGGCTGGCACTCTCGCCGCCGGCGCCGGCGCGGCGTCCGCCAGTGCTGGCACCTTATTGGCGGGCGCTGACGCGATCTCGGCCGAAGTTGACGCGATATCCGCCGGCGCGGTGTCGGACAGCGCCGGGGCCGTGTCGGCCGCGTCGGGCGGGCTGACGTGCACATCGGACGCTTGGCTTGCCGGCGCGGAAGTCCCGGCCGCGGCCGTGGGCACTGTGCCTGACCGACGGCCGGCTCGCCTTCCGGGCGACGCTTCGGACGTGCGGTGGGGCGATGTTGCGGGAGAGGTGGGGATGGAGATCGTGGTCATGCCGGAAGTGTGCTCCGGGAGGGCGTGGCAGCGGGCGTGCATCCGCAGTTCTGTGGACGACGGGTCACCGAGCCCGTGCTGTGCAGAAACCGATGAGTCCAATCGCCGGCAATGCCGGCAGCTCCCCTAGACCACTAGACCACCCTCAAACGACGAATCGCCGACCGGGAGGACCCGGCCGGCGATCGACGCTCGGCGAGACGAGAAGAGTCTCGCTGAGAAGAGGGAAGGACTACGGCTGCAGAACGGCCTGGATGTCGAGCGTGATGGTGACCTTGTCGCCCACCAGGACGCCGCCGGTCTCGAGCGCGGCGTTCCAGTTCACGCCGAAGTCGTTGCGGTCGACCTCGGTCTTGGCCTCGAAGCCGGCCTTGTAGTTGCCGTACGCGTCGGTGCCGAAGCCACCGAACTCGAAGTCGAACGTGACGGGCTTGGTGACACCCTTGATGGTGAGGTCGCCGTCGACCTTGAACTCACCCTTCTCCTGGCGGACGCCGGTGGAGACGAACTTGAGCTCGGGGTGCGTGGGGGCGTCGAAGAAGTCGTTGGTCGCGAGGTGGCCGTCGCGGTTCTTGTCGTTGGTGTTGACCGAGGCGACATCGGCGGTCGCGGTGACCTGGGTGTCGAGCGGGTTCTCGCCGGTGACGAAGGTGGCGTCGAACTTCTCGAACTTGCCGCGCACCTTGCTGATGAGCATGTGGCGGACGCTGAAGCCGACCTCGGAGTGCGAGGGGTCGATGGTCCAGGTGCCGGCCTTGTAGCCGGGGATCTCGATGGTGTCAGTCATGTTCGTCTCTTTCGTGAGGCTGGAGGGGCGGCGGATTCGCCACATGGATACAAAAGCATAGAAAACGGGGAATTATTCCGAACATTCAGGGAAATGTCTCAGCGAAGGATTTCGACCATCAGCACCCAGGCGTTCAGCATCGACACGATGACGATAGCGATGAAGCCGGCGGCGACCAGGTACAGCCCCGACGACTCCCCCACGATCAGGATCGCGGCACCGATCAGGAGCGGCACGATCTGCCCGATGCTCAGGATCGCGTTGCCGACTTTCTGCGACTGGCTGACGCCCACCCGTGTGCCGAACGCCGCGGCGGTTGCACGCACCTGCAGCGCCAGGGCCAAAATGCCGAAGAGGGCGATCTCGACACCGAGGAGCCAGAGCGGCTGATCCGGGACGAGCATCGCTACCGCCGCCACCACGATCACGACGACCGCGGCGATCGTCGAGCCCGCCCGGCCCGGGAGCCCCGGCCCCGAGATGATCTCCTTGATGTTGACCGAGATCGCGACCATGATCAGACCGGCGAGAGCCGCGGCGGCACCCGCTGACGCGACTGCGAAGTCCTGCCAGCCCTCGGGAACGATGGTCTCCATGGCGGAAGCGTAGCGGGGACGCGCCCGGGCGATCTGCTCAATTTTCACTCTCGTCACATACTCTGGAAGCCATGTGGAAGCCGACCCGCCGCAGCTGGGGAGTCGCGATCGTCGTCGCGGCGCTCGTGGCGGTGCCGAGCCTGCCCGCTTCGGCGCTGTCGCATGCGCCCTCCGACGTCCTGTCCGTGTTGCCGGCCTCGGTGCCCCGCGATGACTACCCGACCTGGGACGAGGTCAACGCAGCCAAGGCGAACGAGGCCGCGGCTCAGGCCAAGGCCACGGAGATCAACGCCCAGCTCGACACTCTCGAGGCGGAATTGGCGGACGCACAGAACCAGGCCTTCCAGCGGGGTCAGGAATATCTGACGGCCAAGGCCAACCTCCAGGGAGCGACCGACTACGCGAACGCCCTCTCGGCCCAGGCCGACGAAGCGACCGTCAAGGCGGATCTCGCCAACACCCAGGTCGGCCAGATCGCAGCCCAACTCGCCCGCTCGGGCGGCGGAGACGCGACGCTCGGCCTCATCCTCAACCAGGGCAGCTCTGAGTCGTTGCTCTATCGGCTCGGCACGATGTCGAAGCTCACGGAGCAGACCGCGGGTATCCGCGACGCCGCCGTCGCGGCGCAGAACACGGCGAACGCGCTCACGGAACAGGCTACGGTCGCCAAGAACGGACTGGCTGCGCTCAAGACCCAGGCCGAAGCGAGTCTCAAGACCGCTGAGGATGCGCAGGCCGCCGCCACCGCTCAGGTCGCCGAGAAGACTGTCGACAAAGACACGATGATCGCTCAACTGGCGACCCTCCAGAACACGACCGCGGACGTCGAGAACAAGTACCGCGACGGCGTCGCTGCGGCCGCCGCTGCCGCTGCCGCCGCCGCTGCTGCCGCGGCCGCTTCGGCCGCCGAGACCGACGCCCCCGGCAGCGCCTGGGTGCCCTCCGGCGACGCGATCATGTCCCCCGGCGAGGCCAAGGCCTACGCTCAGAGCATCCTCGGCGACTACGGCTGGGGCGGCGACCAGTACGGCTGCCTCGTGAGCCTCTGGACCGGCGAGTCGGGATGGCGCGCCAACGCCTACAACGAGTCGAGCGGCGCCTACGGCATCCCCCAGTCGCTGCCGGCCTCGAAGATGGCGTCCGTCGGCGCCGACTACGTCACGAACGCCGCGACCCAGATCGTCTGGGGCATGAACTACATCGCCAACCGGTACGACACCCCCTGCGGTGCCTGGTCGGCGTGGCAGGCGCGTTCGCCGCACTGGTACTGAGCCGCAGCGAACAGCCGGGCGCCCCGGGCTCAGTGCCCGCGATGATCCTGGATCGTCATCCTCGGCCCGTGCCGCGGCGGCCGGAAGCCGCTCGCCAGCACGAGCCGCACGATCCGCTGCCGCTGCCCGGCCCACGGCTCGAGCAGCTCCGCGAGCGCGTCGTCGTCGATCGGTTCGCCGACGAGCGCCCAGCCGATCGTCGCGGCGAGGTGATAGTCGCCGAAGCTCACCGCATCCGGATCGCCGTGCGAGCGCTGCGTGGTCTCGGCCGCCGTCCACGGGCCGACCCCGGGGATCGTGCGGAGCAGCCGCCAGGCCTCGGCACCGCCGGCATGATCGCGGAGCGTTCGCTCGAGCCCTCGGGCCACGGTCGCCGCCTGGATGACGGTCTTCGACCGCCGCGGGTCGACGCCCGCCCGGTGCCACTCCCACGACGGGATGCGACGCCAGGCCTCGGCCGTGGGCGGCACCCGGAGACCTCGCGGAGCGGGGCCCGGAGCCGGTTCCCCGTGCGCCGTCACGAGGATGCGCCAGGCCCGGAAGGCCTCGGTCGAGGTGATCTTCTGCTCGATGATCGCCGGCGCGAGCGCGTCGAGCACCCGGCCCGTCCGGGTGAGCCGGAGCCCCGGATTGCGGTGCGCCGACGACGCGATCAGGTCGTGCGTCGAGGTGTCGAGGGCGCTCCAGTCGTCGCCCGCGCCGAGCAGCCCCGGCACCAGGTCGAGGGCTGCGGCGGCGCCGCTCCCCCAGGCACGGATGCGCACGCGATTGCGGACGGCCGAGACGTGCAGCGTGGCCGTGCCCTCCTCGGCCGTGCCCGTGTGCGTGCGGAGCGCCATCCAGATGCCGTCGTCGCCGAAGCGTACGCACGGGTCACCCGCACCGCGGCGGAGCGGGCCGAGGGTGGCGTGGACGTCGAGGTCGTGGGCGGGCTCGTAGAGCAGTTCGAGCGGAGGCGCATCGGGCAGCGCCGCGGGGTGGATCGCCGCGGGAAGGCCCGGAGCTCTGCTCGTGATCGTCATCTCGCGATGAACCCTACGTCAGGCCGCCGACAGCGATCGAATCGGGAGCGGTCGCAGCCCCTGAAGGGGCGCGAAAGGGCAGCTCAGAGCCCGTCGTCGTCGACCGCAGCGCCCGCGGACGCGCCGTCGAGAAGTCCGAGGAACCAGCCCGGCCCGCGCACCTCGGCGCCCACGGCCTCGACGCGCCCGGACAGCTCGCGATCGGCGGTCACCACGACGGTCGTGCCACCGAACTCGGTCGCAGCCTCCTCGGCGATGGCGTCGTCACCAGAACCGTGAGCCCGCACCACCACGATCGCCGCGGAATCGAGCGGGACCTCGACGTCGGCAGCCCCGGCCGGCTGAGCGGCATCCGGCGCCTCCGCTTCCCGCGCCTTCCCCTCGACGACGACCCGGTACGAGGGCCAGACACGGCCGGGAGGGCCGCCGAAATCGGCGGCATCCACTCCCACAGCGCTCAGCCGGTCGACGCGCGCCAGCAGTTTCTCGGCTGCTCCCGCGCGATCGCGCCACCAGCCGTCGGGCCGGGAGCCCACGACGTTCGCAGCATCGACGATGATCCGCACCCGCTCCGACAGCCGGGCGCGGAGTTCCGGCCAGGCCGACCCGAAGCCGGGGTGCAGCGGCAGCGCCTCGACCTCGTCGACCGGCACCCACCGGAGCTCCAGGCTCTCGGCGTCGCCGATCTCGGGCTCGAAGGGCACGGCGGCGCGCGTGACGACCGTGACGTACGACCAGTAACCGAGGTCGAGCACCGAGGTGAACGCGATCTGCAGCGCCTCCGCCGGCACGCCGGCCTCTTCGCCCGCCTCGCGGATGGCGCCGTCGACGGCGGATTCGCCCTCGTGCCGGGCGCCGCCGGGCAGCCCCCAGGTTCCGCCGAAGTGGCTCCACTCGGCGCGGTGCTGGAGCAGGACTCCCGCGGACTCGTCGTGCACGAGAAGACCGGCCGCACCGTAGCGCCCCCAGAAGCGGCGGCCGTCGGGGCCTTCGACCCAGGCGTCTCCGCTGTCGCGCGGCACGAAGGGGGGCGGGGCCTCAGGCATGGCTCCAGCTTCTCACGCCTCGGCCGGACGCGAACGCGGAAACGACCATGATGGACACATGACCGTGCTGCCCCCGCTCCGCGATCCCGTGCGCCGGTTCGGTTCGCGCGTGATCGACTTCGACCGGCGGATCGCCGTGATGGCGATCGTCAACCGCACGCCTGACTCGTTCTTCGACCAGGGGGCGACCTACGCGCTCGACCAGGCGGTCGCGGCCGGGCTCGCAGCCGCCGAGGCCGGGGCCGACTGGGTCGACATCGGTGGCGCGAAGTTCGCCCCGGGCCCCGAGATCCCGGCCGAGGAGGAGCTGGACCGTGTGCTCCCGGTCGTCGAAGCGCTGGCCGCGCAGAGCGACGTGACGATCTCGGTCGACACCTTCCGCGCCTCCGTCGCGGCCGCCTGCCTGCGTGCGGGCGCGCACGTCGTCAACGACACCACGGGCCTCAGCGACCCCGAGCTCGCCGCTGCGGTGGCGGAGGCTCCGGGGGCGTCGCTCGTGATCACGCACAGCCTGGCCGAACCGCGGAAGCCCTACCCGCATCCGCGGTACGACGACGTCGTCACCGAGGTGCGCGCGTTCCTCGAGGAGCGCGTCGGGCGGGCGGTCGCGGCGGGCGTGCCGGAGTCGGCCCTGTTCGTCGACCCCGGTCACGACCTCAACAAGACCACCCGGCACAGCCTCGAGCTGACCCGCCGTCTCGACGAGATCGCGACCCTCGGCTTCCCGGTGCTCGCGGCGGTGTCGAACAAGGACTTCGTCGGCGAGACCCTCGACCTGCCGAAGGCCGAGCGGCACGACGGGTCGATCGTCGCGGCGACGGCCTGCGCGATGCTCGGCGCCCGCGTCGTCCGGATGCACGACGCGCGGTCGGCCGTGCAGGCGATGCGGATGCTGGAGGGCATCCTGGGATTCCGCGAACCGATTCTCGAGGTGCACAACATCTGAGCCCGGCTCCCGGATGCTCTTCCTGGTTTCTGCCGTCCCCGCCCGCCCGTAGATTCGAGAACCCCATGACCGAGATCGCGCAGCTTTTCCCCCACCCCGGCACCGGCCGGCTCGACCACGACGAGCTGCTCGCCCTGTACACGCCGCTGCGGCGGGGCGAGCCGCGACTGCGCGTGAACTTCATCGAGAGCCTCGACGGGTCGGCCACCCTCGACGGGCTCTCGGGCGGGCTGGGCGCTCCCGCCGACAAAGAGGTCTTCGACATCCTCCGCGGCCTCGCCGACGTTGTGCTGGTCGGCGCCGGCACCGCACGGGCCGAGGGGTACGGAGCCTTGACGGTCGACGCCGCGACCGTGGCCCGGCGCCGCGCCGCCGGCCTGTCCGACCACCCCGCGATGGCGCTGGTGAGCGGCCGGCTCGACTTCGATCCGGCGAGCGCGCTCTTCGCCGAGGCGCCGACGAAGCCGCTCGTGTTCACGACCGCGAACGCACCAGTGGATGCACGGGGCCGGCTCGCCGGGGTCGCCGACGTGATCGAGGCGGGCACCGACCGGGTCGAAGCCGCACAGGTCGTGCGGGCGCTCCACGAGCGCGGGCTGGTGCAGATCCTCTGCGAGGGCGGCCCGTCGTTGTTCGGCGAGCTGATCGCCGAAGATCTCGTGGACGAGTTCTGTTTGACCCTGAGCCCGGTGCTGGAGGGGGGCTCGGGGCCGCGGATCACACGGGCGGCCGGCCCCTCGGCACCCGACCCCTCGGCACCCGGCCCTTCGGCACCCGTCGTGCCCCGCGGGATGGAGCTCGGCCACCTGCTGCACAGCGGCAGCATGATCCTCACCCGATGGGTGCGCGGGGCGGCCGCGTGAGTGCCGACGGTCCCGCCGGTGCCGACACAGCAGCGGGGAGCGTCGCCAGGACACGCGGGATCGCCCGGCTCGAGGCGGCCTCGCGCGCCCGGGCCGCCGGCATCGCCTTCACGACGGCCGACATCCTTGCGACGCTGCTGTTCGCCCTCGAGGGCGCGCGCCTCGCCGCCGAGTCGGGCCTCGACGTCTTCGGCGTGATCGTGGTCGGTGGGGCCTCGTCGGTGGTGGGCGGGATCCTCCGCGACGTACTGCTCGGCGACGTGCCGCCATTCGCGTTCCGCACGCCCTCGCGCATCCTCGTCGGCCTGATCGGCTCGCTCGCCGCCTTCACCCTCGTCGCGACCGGCGCCCCGACGCCGGACGAGCTGTTCGGCGTGCTCGACGCCCTGGGGCTCGCCCTGTTCGCCGTCTCCGGCGCCCGGAAAGCCCTCGACCACGGGTCGAACGGCTGGGTCGTCGTGATCCTCGGCACGATCGCCGCGGTGGGCGGCGGGATGCTGCGCGACCTGCTGCTCGGCCACGTGCCCACGGTGCTCACCTCGAGCGTCTACGCCTCGGCTGCGGCCGCCGGGGCGCTGACCGTCTTCCTCGCCTCGCGGGCACGGGTCACGCCGGTCACCGGGATGGCGCTGGGGTTCGTCGTGTGCGCGACCATCCGCATCCTCGCGCTCGCGTTCGACTGGCACCTGCCCGTGCTCGTCGCGCGCTGACTCGCAGGTCGGCAGCCGCAGCCGCGACGACCCGCGACCCGGCTGACTCGCACCCCCGTCGCCTCACGATCGCGCTGACACGCGGCCCCGTCGGCCTCAGAGCTGGTCGACCCCGATGATCCGCACCACCGCCACGCCCTCCTCGTTCGACGCCGCGAGGTCGATCTCGGCCGTGATGCCCCAGTCGTGGTCGCCGGCCGGGTCGTCGAAGATCTGGCGGGCGCGCCAGACGCCGGGGCCCGCATCCGAGGTGCCCTCCTCGAGGATGAGGAGGGCGGCACTGCGGGCGTGCGGCCCGATGCCGACCGAGTCGTGCACGTCGTAGTACTCGTCCATCGCCTCGGCCCACCGGTTCGCACCCCAGCCCGAGAAGGCGTCGAGTTCGCCGAGCTCGTCCCACGCCTCCCGCGCCGCCAGCGTGACGCGGCGGAAGAGCTCGTTGCGCACCAGAACCCGGAACGCCCGCGGGTTCGAGGTGAGCAGCTTCGGCGCCGGCGGCACGATCGGGGCCTCGTCGGCCTGCTCCCGCGCGGCGGCGGCGAGCACCGCATCCGGGTTGATCAGGGCCTCCCACTCGTCGAGCACGCTCGAGTCGGTCTGGCGCACCAGTTCGCCGAGCCACTCGATCAGGTCGATCAGGTCGTCGTTCTTCAGCTCGTCGGGCACCGTGCTGCGCAGCGTGCGATACGCGTCGGAGAGGTAACGAAGCACCAGCCCCTCCGACCGGGCGAGGCGGTAGAACGCCACGTACTCCCCGAACGACATCGCCCGCTCGTACATGTCGCGGATCACCGACTTCGGCGAGATGTCGAAATCGCCGATCCACGGCTGCGAGGCGCGATAGGTGTCGAAGGCCTCTCCGAGGAGACCCGCGAGCGGCTTCGGGTAGGTCACCTCGTCGAGCAGCTCCATGCGCTGCTCGTACTCGATGCCCTCGGCCTTCATCGCCTGGACGGCCTCACCGCGGGCCACGAACTGCTGGGCCGAGAGCACCGGTCGCGGATCGTCGAGGATCGCCTCGGTGACCGAGACGACGTCGAGCGCGAAGGTCGGCGAGTCTTCGTCGAGCAGGTCGTAGACCGCGAGCGCGAACGGCGACAGCGGCTGGTTGAGGGCGAAGTTGGGCTGGAGGTCGACGGTGAGACGGATGATCGTGTCGCCCGTGGTCGCATCGGTCACCTGCTCGACGACTCCGGCCGTGCGGAGCGTGCGGTAGATGGCCAGGGCCTGCCGGATCAGGTCCCGCTGCTTCGCCCGCGGCTCGTGGTTGTCTTCGAGCAGGGCCCGCATGTTCGCGAACACGTCGCCGCCGCGCGCGATCGTGTTGAGCACCATCGCGTGGGTGACCGTGAGGTGCGAGGTGAGCTTCTCGGGCTCGGCCCCGATCAGCTTCTCGAAGCTCGGTTCACCCCACGAGACGAAGCCCTCCGGGGCCTTCTTGCGGATGAACTTGCGCCGCTTCTTCGGGTCGTCGCCGATCTTCGCGAGCGCCTTGAGGTTCTCGGTCTCGTGCTCGGGGGCCTGCACCACCACCGTTCCGGCGGTGTCGTAGCCCGCACGCCCGGCCCGCCCCGCGATCTGATGGAACTCGCGCGCGGTGAGCTGCCGCATCCGCGTGCCGTCGAACTTGGTCAGCGCCGAGAGCAGCACGGTGCGGATGGGCACGTTGATGCCCACTCCGAGCGTGTCGGTGCCGCAGATCACCCGCAGCAGCCCGCGCTGGGCGAGCCGCTCGACCAGGCGGCGGTACTTCGGCAGCATGCCGGCGTGGTGCACGCCGATGCCCATGCGGATCAGCCGGGAGAGTGTCTTGCCGAACGCCGTGGTGAACCGGAACGGCGCGATCAACTCGGCGATCTCGTCGCGCATCTCGCGGGTGGCCACTTTGATGCTCGACAGCGCCTGCGCGCGCTCGACCGCCGCGAGCTGGGAGAAGTGCACGATGTAGACGGGGGCGCGCTGGGTGGAGAGCAGCTCTTCGACGGTCTCCTGGATCGGCGTCGTGGCATAGGTGTAGCTGAGCGGGACGGGGCGCTCGACACCGGTGATGACGGTCGTCTCACGACCGGTGCGACGGGAGAGGTCGGTGGCGAGCCAGTCGACGTCGCCCAGCGTCGCCGACATGAGCACGAACTGCACCGCCGGCAGCGCGAGGATCGGCACCTGCCAGGCCCAGCCGCGGTCGGCCTCGGCGTAGAAGTGGAACTCGTCCATCACCACCTGACCGACCGGGGTGTCCGGCCCGTGCCGGAGAGCCAGGTTCGCGAGGATCTCGGCCGTGGCGCAAATGATCGGCGCATCCGGGTTGACCGAGGAATCACCCGTGACCATACCGACGTTCTCGGCCCCGAAGATGCCGACGAGGTCGAAGAACTTCTCGGAGACCAGCGCCTTGATCGGCGCCGTGTAGTAGCTGCGCTGCCCCTGGGCGAGCGCGACCGCGTGCGCACCCACGGCCACGAGCGATTTACCGGTGCCGGTGGGGGTCGAGAGGATCACGTTCTCGCCCGAGACGATCGCGACGATCGACTCGTCCTGCGCCGGATAGAGCGGTGTGCCGCGCTCGGCGGCCCACTCGGCGAAGGCCTCGTAGGCCGCGTCGGCGTCGAACGGGGTCGGCATCGCCGGGCGGGAGGAGGAGATGGGGTTCGGCACGTCTCAAGACTAGGTGCGCGGCGCGCGCGGGGATCCGTGGCCGCGGATCTGTGGATAACCCGGCCCCGTGCATCCACCCTGTGGACTGTCGGATGCCTGTGCCAGGCTTGCCGCATGGCAGGAACGGGCGTGCGGATCGACAGCTGGCTCTGGGCCGCGCGCGTCTACAAGACGCGCTCGCTGGCGACCGCCGCGTGCCGCGCCGGCCATGTGAGATTGAACGGAGAACGCGCCAAGGCCGCCCAGCCGGTGCGCGAGGGCGACGAGGTGCGGGCGAGGATCAGCGGGTTCGACCGCATTCTCAAGGTCGCGGGCCTCGGCGTCAAACGGGGCTCGGCCTCGGTCGCGGCGCAGTACTTCGTCGACCTCACACCCCCGCCGCCGCCCCGGGAGACCGTGGCGGCCGTGCCCGTCCGCGACCGCGGCACCGGGCGTCCCACCAAGCGAGACCGTCGAGAGATCGAGCGTCTGCGCGGACTCAGGGACGACTACTAACCTTGTCCATGCCGGGCGGCGACGACGAGCGCCCGGCCGCCTTCCCCCCCCGACACCGCGAGGCCATCAGGAGCATCATGTCCGAAGCCAGCACCCCCGCCGCGAGCGGGAACCGCACCCCCGACGGCACGCCGAACGCGGGCCCGAACGGCGCACCGGCCCCCGACCAGACTCTGGAAGAGCTGGTCGCCGAGAGCATGCAGGACGACCAGGGCGTGCGGCACGACCAGACCGGGCAGTACGACCAGACGGCGCAGTACCCCGCCGGTCAGCCGTTCTCTCCCGATCCCGGGTGGGCAGGTCCCGACGGCGCTCCGACCCAGGGCGGATCCGCCGGCAACGGCGACAACTCCACCAACCCTGGCAACTCCGGCAACCCCGGCCCCGCCGCTGCCCCGAACCAGGGTCAGGACGGCGCGGCCTTCCGCCCGGGCCAGGACCCGGAGGGCTATCAGCTCACCGGCCGCGACCGCACCGCGCTGCGCTTCATCGGGGCCTCGGTCAAGATCGGCACGCCCGAGTTCCGGGTGCGTTACGACGCGATCGTCGACGAGCTCTATCGCCACCACTTCATCGATCCCACGGCCCGCCCCGCTTACGAGGCGCCGGTCATCGTGCCCGCCGAAGAGGTCGAGGGCGACGACGACCCGCTGGAGATCATCCGCTCGCAGCTCGGTCTCGTGATCGACGACCGCCGCGTGCGCGACACGGCGCGGACGGATGCGGAGCGGCAGCTGGCCGAGACCTCCGAGCGGCTCGCCGTGATGACGGCGCGCTACGAGGACACGCAGGCCCGGCTCGACGCCACCGCCGCGGCGCTCGCCCAGCGCGACGCCGAGCTCGCGGCGCTGCAGAACCGCCTCGTCGCCGACACCACCGCCCTCCAGACGCAGCTGGCCGACGAGACGGGCCGGCTGCAAGCCGAGCTCGCCGACACGACCGCGCGCCTGATGGCCGACCAGCAGGCGTCCGCCGGCGGCTACGAGGCCCAGATCGCCGGCCTGCACGCGGCTCACGCGGCCCAGCTGGACGAGATGAGCACCGCTCACGCCGCGCAGCTGCAGCAGCTCACCGCAGCCCACGCGGCGCAGGTCGAGCAGCTCAGCGCCTCGCACTCCTACCAGGTCGACGAGCTGCGGGCCTCGCACGCGGCGGAGAGCGAGCAGCTGCGGGCCGGGCACGCCTCCGAGTCGGATCAGCTGCGCCTGCACGACGAGCAGCTCCGCGCCGCTCACGCCGCCGAGCTGGAGCAGCTGCGGGCCGCGCACGCGGCCGAGATCGAGCAGCTGCACGCCGCTCATGCGGTCGAGCTCGACGGGCTGCTCGCGTCCTCGGCCGCCGAACTCGACCAGGCGCGCTCCGAGGCTGCCGCCGAGTCGGCCCGGCTGACCGCCGAGAACGACCAGCTCCGCGCCGAGCAGGCGGGCCTCGTCGAGCAGCACGCGGCCGAGCTCGACTCGGTGCGCACCGAGCACGCCTCGACCCTGTCGGCCCTCGCGGCCGACGGCGACGGTGCTGCCGCGACCGCTGCCCAGACGGCCGCCGACCTCGACGACACGCGTTCCCGGGTGGCCGAGCTCGAGACCGATCTCGCCGCGAGCCGTGAGCGGATCGACGCGCTCGAGTACGAACTGGCCGTCGCGCAGGAGGCGGCCGCAGCGGCCGTCGAGTCCGAGTCGGCCTCCGACGACGCAGCCACTGCAGCGATCACGGCGAATGCCGCGAACGACACCGAAGCCGGCACCGACGACACCGACGCAACCGCAGCCGACGCAACCGCAGCCGACGCCGACGCCCGGGCCACCACCGCACTCGCCGAGCTCGCCGAGGCCCGCGCACGCCTCGCCACCCTCGAGGAGGAGCTGGCGCTCGCCCGCGAGGAGGCCGCCATCGCGGTCGAGACCGCCGGCACCGCGACCGCCGCAGCCGCCGCGGCGGAGGCCGACGCAGCCTCGGTCCGTGCCGCCTCCGACTCCCTCCCCGCCGACGAGAGCGGCATCGAGTCGCTCGGCTTCGAGACGGTCGACGACGAGGCCCTGGTCGAGGCCCGGTCCCGCGTGGCCGTGCTGGAGCAGGAGCTGGTGGATGCGCGCACCGAGATCGGCATCCTGGCCGATGAGCGTGACCGCGCGCTCTCGGATGCGGCGATCTCGCTCGACGACCGCGAGCGCCTGAGCGACGCGCTCACCGCGCTGCAGTCCGGCAAGATGAAGGCCGCGGATCAGGTCGAGGCCGAGCTCCGGGCCGCGCGGGCCCTCGTCGCCGAGATCGAGGACATCGCGACCGGCCAGCTCTGCGCCGAGGACGAGACGAACGAGTACGCGATCGGCGCGAACGACTCCGCCGTGCTCGTGCTCAACGCCATCGCCGAAGCCGAGTAGTCCCGGGGCCTGCGGTCAGTAGCCTGGGGCTACGCGGCCGCGGCCCCGGCCTCGGCCGGCGGCAGGTCGAGCGGATGCTCGAGTTCGTCCCGAGGCATCCGCGCCGCGAGGATCGCGACCACAGCGATGACGACCGGCACCGCGCCCGCCACGACGAAGGCGGGCGCGACGCCGATCGCCTCGCCCACGGGACCGGCGATCGCCATCGACAGCGGCATGAACGCCAGCGACACGAAGAAGTCGAGGCTCGACACCCGCCCGAGCATCGCCGGCGGAACCCGCCGCTGCAGCAGGGTTCCCCAGATGACGGTCGCGGCCGAGAACGTGAATCCGACCACGAACAGCGCGATCACCATCACCCAGAGCTCGCTCGTCAGCCCGATCACCACGAGCGGAAGGCAGCCCGCGCCCCAGAGCATCACCATCACCGTGAGGTAGCGCCGTGGCAGCGGGAACGACGCCACCAGGATCGACCCGATCGCCCCGCCGATGCCGAAGGCGGCCAGCGCGACGGCGAACGACCCCGCGCCTCCCCCGGTCTGATCCCGCACGGCGAACGGAAGCAGCACCTCGATCGGGCCCATGATCACCAGCACGAGGATGGTCGCGAACAGCAGCGTGCCGAGCAGCCACGGCGTGCGGCCCATGTAGCGGAAGCCTTCGCGCAGGTCGGCGAAGACCGCCCGCACCGGATGCGCGGACGCCACCTCCTCCGCATCCCGTCGCAGCGGCATCGGTTTCAGGAACACCAGCCCGGTCACCGCGAGCAGCTGCGACCCGGCCACCACGGCGAAGGCCAGCCCGGGGGTCGCCGCCGCGATCACGGCGCTCGCGACCGCGGGGCCGGCCGCCTGCATCACGGCGGGACGCAGCACGCCCTCCACCCCGTTGGCGGCCAGGAGGTCGTCGGCAGGCAGCACGGAGGGCAGCATCGCCGAGTAGGCGGGGTAGAAGAAGCCCGCTGCGGCTCCGAGCACCAGCGACACCGCGACCAGGTGCCAGAGCTGCAGCGCCTGGGTCAGTGCGAGCACCGCCGTGAGCGCGATCACGGCCGTCTTGACGGATTCGACGACGATCAGGATGCTCCGCTGCGGCACCCGGTCGGCGATCACCCCGCCGAAGAGCACGGCGGCGACCAGGCCGAGGCTCGAGGCCGCGGCCACCAGCGAGAGGTCGGCCGGCCCTCCCCCCACCCCGATGACCTGCCAGACGATCGCGACGAGCCACACGCCCTCCCCGAAGAGCGAGAGCGCGAGGGCTACGATCAAGACCCGGTACTGGCGCACGCGGAACGGGCGCAGCGCCCGTGGGCTCTCGCGCCTGCCGCTCACCGCCCACCTCCGCTCACGCCGACCGGTACACACCGATCCCTGATGTGTACACTGTCCACAACCCTACAGGCTCACCCTACAGACTCCTGGAGACGATCGCTTGAGCGTCACCCCCGCATCCCAGCCTCGCAGAACCTACCGACACGGAGACCTGCGCGAGGCCCTCCTCGATGCGGGGATCGAGATGGCCCGCGAGGGCGGGCCGGATGCCGTGGTGCTGCGCGAGGCCACCCGCCGCGCCGGGGTCTCGCCCAACGCCGCCTACCGCCACTTCGCCGATCGCGAGGCGCTCCTGCACGCCGTCTCGGATGCCTGCCTCGGCTTCGCCGCCGACCGGATCGAGCAGTCGGTGGCCGAGGTGCCCGAGGGTGACCCCGTCGACACCGCCCGGGCACTACTCCGCGCGGTGGGCACGGGCTACATCGCGTTCGCGCGTGAGGAGCCGGGCCTGTTCCGCACGGCGTTCTCGGTGCCCGACAACCTGCAACGTGCCGCGGAACCCGCGAAGGCGGGGCGTAACGGCCGCACGCCGTTCCAGCTCGTCGGTTTCGCCCTCGACGCCCTGGTCGATGCGGGTGTCCTGCCGCGCGAGCGCCGGGAGAACGCGGAGTTCCTCGCCTGGGCGACCGTGCACGGCCTCGGGATGCTCGTGATCGACGGCCCCCTGCGCGGCCTCGACGACCGGATGATCGACTACGCCACCGCCCGGCTCCTCGACATGGTCGACCGCGGCCTCTGACCCGGCCCCGGCACCGTTGACCATTCCGGGCACCATGAACCCGTCCGGGCATGGTGAACCCATCCGGGTACCATGAACCCATGAGCGACGCCCACGCCAGCTCGGACGAGCGGATCGTGCAGGCCACGCTCCGCCTGCTCCGCGATCGCGGGCCGGCCGGGGTCAACGTCGAGGCCGTCGCGGCCGCATCCGGAGTCGCGAAGACGACGATCTACCGCCGCTACGTAGACCGCGAAGCGCTGCTCACGGCCGCCATCGACGCGGCGACAACCGAGGTCACGCTGCCCACCGGCATGTCGACCTACGACACGCTGCACTGGCTGCTGGGCGCCGCTCGCGTGCGGGTGCAGGAGATCGTGGGGCGCGGCACGGTCGCCGCCATCCTGATCGACGACGACGCACCCTTCACCGATCAGCTGCGCGACATGATCCGGATGCGGAGCCACCAGCTGGTGACGTTCCTCGAGACGGCCGTCGCGCGTGGAGACCTGCGGTCGGGCCTCGACGTCAAGCTCGTGGTGAGCGTGCTGCTCGGCTCGGCCGTGGGCCACGTCATCCGCGGCGGCGAGCCCGACGAGGTGTGGGCCGACCGACTGCTCACCCTGCTCTGGCCCGCGCTGGCGCCGCCCGGCGCCCCCGCCGAGCGCGCGGCCACCCGCCCGACTGCCCTCGACCCGTCACCGACTGCCCTCGACCCGTCACTTGTTGACGCTAAACCCGAGGAATAGCGACAACAACTGACGGATCGCGGACAGGGGTCAGGCGGTCGGGACCTTCGGGGTCGCGCGAGGGGTCGCCCGGGGCGCCGCCGCCACGAGCGCCGCCACGTCAGCCGCCGTGACCTGCTTCGGCCCCAGCACCTTCCCGGGGTTGAACAGCTGCGCCGGGTCGGCCGAGTCGAACAGGCCCTGCATGAGCGCCACGCCCCCGGCCGAGATGTCCTGCTCCATCCACGGGGCGTGCTCGACGCCCACGCCGTGGTGGTGCGACAGGGTGCCCGAGGCATCCTGGAACGCCTGCTGGATCGAGTGCTTCACGACCTCGTACTGCGCGATCGGGTCGTCCCCGTGCACGAAGGCGAAGGTGAAGTACAGGCACGCTCCCGAGTGGTACGAGTGCGAGAGGTGGCACATGATCCAGCCGTGCACACCCAGCGCGTCGTACGCGTTCTGAGCGGCTGCGACGGTGGAGTCGTAGACCTCCTGCAGCTTCGACCAGGGCGCCGCGGTCTCTGACACGTCGGCGGCCGCACCCCGGTCGAGCAGGAAGTCGCGGAGGTAGGGCGTGTCGAACTTCTTCTGGTCGTAGAGGGCGCCCGGGCCCTTGCCCACGCCGAGACCGCCGTGCTTCTTCACGATCGCGCCGACGAGCTTCTTCTCGTACGACACGTGCGAAGGCGAGCCCTCGAAGCCGATGAACGAGAGGCACATGTCCTCCAGCACCCAGCCGCGGCGCTTCAGCACCGACATCAGGATGTTCTGGGCCGCCCCTGAGACGCCCTTGGACGCCTTGCGGGTGGCCAGCGAGAAGCCGCTCTCGCGGGCGTCGGACACGCGCGTGATCGAGGGCGAGGCGTCCGACTCGGCGATCTCGTGCATCGCGGCCAGGCCCGCCTTCCAGTTCGGGAAGAAGTAGGCCTGCACCTCCCGGAGCTCCGGCGTGCGGTGCACCTGGACGGTCACCTCGGTGATGACGCCGAGGCGCCCCTCCGAGCCGATGATCATCTCGCGCACCGAGGGGCCGGTCGAGGTCGACGGCAGGGCGCGCAGTTCGACGATCGTGCCGGGACGCACCATCCGGAGTCCGCGGGCGATGTCGGCGATGTCGCCGTACTTGTCGCTCTGCATGCCCGAGGAGCGCGTCGCGACCCAGCCGCCGACGGTCGAGTGGGTGAAGCTGTCGGGGAAGTGCCCCATGGTCCAGCCCTTGGCGTTCAGCTGCTCCTCGATGTCGGGGCCCTGGGCGCCGGCCTCGATGCGGGCGAGCCCGGATCCCTCGTCGATGTCGAGCACGCGGTTGAGGCGCCCGAGGTCGAGCGAGACGATCGTGCGGGTCTCGGACTCCAGCGGCTCGAGGCTGCCGGCGATGTTGCTGCCCCCGCCGAAGGGGATGATGACGGCGCCCTCGGCGACGGCGGCGTCGACGATCTGCTGCACCTGCCACTCGTCACCGGGGTAGACGACGATGTCCGGCACCCGGGCGATCTCGTTGCGGCGGATGCGCAGCAGGTCGCGGATGCTCTTGCCGTAGGTGTGGATGACGCGCACCTGGTCGTCGGTCGACGCCGACTCCTCGCCGACGATCGCGACCAGCTCGGCCTCGAAGGTGGGCGAGAGCCGCGGCGGTGCCACGGTCAGCTGGTCGAAGTCGAGCGGCGGCACCGGAGGCGTCCGCACGTCGAGCGCCACGGCCTTCTGCACGAAGGGCACGAACTCGGGCTTGTCCTCGAAGTGGAAGCCGACGCCCTCGACGCCCCACCCCCACCACTTCATGTGCTTGACGTCGGTCATGCGGCTCCCTTCATGGAATTCCTGGTGGTCGAGCGCACCGGCAGGGCCGGGATGCTCGAGGTGCCCGCGGCGTCGGAGTGCAGTCTGCGCACTTCCCGCGCGATCCGGGCGGAGAACTGGTCCGGCGTCTCGCCGGGCCGGCCGAGCATGGGCTCGCCGAACACGACCGCGACCGGCGGACGGCCCGGGATCGGCCAGTTGCGGCCTCGCGGCATCGCGAGGCTCGCGCCCACGAGGGCGATCGGCACGCACGGCACGTCGCAGGCGATCGAGAGCGCCGCGGCACCGGCCTTGAAGTCGGCCATCTCGCCGGTCTTCGAGCGCGTGCCCTCGGGGAAGACGAGCAGCGGCACCCCGCGGGCGAGCAGCTTCTTCGACACCCCCTGCTTCTGGGCGGTGCCGGTGCGGTCGATCGGGAAGGCGTTGAAGAACAGGGCGGTGAGGATGCGCCGCCACCAGATGTCGAAGAAGTAGTCGGCAGCGGCCCCGGCGGCGAGGTAGCGGCCGAGCCGGCGCGGCAGCGCGCACATGATCAGCGGGGCGTCGAGATGGCTGGAGTGGTTCGCGACGGCGATGAACGCGCCCTGGACGCCCTTCACGGCGTCGTGCCCGCGCACGCTGACACGCGTGATCGACCAGACCACCGACTTCAGCACGACCCGCTGCGCGATGAACCGCATGCCGGCCATGACGGGCGAGGTGAACCGGTCCTTGGGCGGGTGGACGAGCTGAGGATGCTTCTCGGTCATCGGTCTGCCTTCGATCTGTCCTCGGTGTTCGGCGCCGCGGGCCCGGACGGTTTGTTGCGGCTGGACGAGATCCGGCCCGAGATCCAGCGGATGACGCCCCGGGGAAGGTGGCGGGTGAAGAAGAACAGCACCTTGAAGCGCTTCGACGGCACCGAGAGCACCTTGCCGCGCGCGACGTCGCGGAGAGCCTCCTCGACGAGCTGGTCGACGTCGATCCAGAGGAAGTCGGGGATGGACTTGGTGCGGATGCCCGCGCGGTCGTGGAACTCGGTGTGCACCCAGCCCGGCAGCACGGCACTGACCTGAACGTTGGTGTTCCGCAGCTCCACCGCCAGCGACTCCGTGTAGGCCGTCGTCCACGCCTTGACGGCCGAGTAGTCGCCGGTCGCGATCGTGCCGGCCACGCTCGAGACGTTGAGGATCGTGCCACGGTGGCGGGCGGTCATCGCGCGGCCGGCCGCTCCTCCCAGCACGAGGACGGCGAGGCACATCACGGCGAGCGCCCGTTCGTGCACCGCGACGTCGTGGTCCAGCAGCGAGCCGTGCATCCCGAAGCCCGCGTTGTTCACGAGGAAGTCGATCGGATCCTCGGTGCTCTCCAGGCGCGCCGCGACGCGATCCATGTCCTCACGCACCGCGAGATCGGCGGAGATCGTCTCCACGCGCGTTGCACCGTCACGACCGAGTTCCTCGGCCATCTCCCGGAGCCGGGATTCGTCGCGGGCCACCAGCACGAGGTCGAAGCCCCGGAGAGAGAGTGCCCGGGCGAATGCCGCACCGATACCGGAAGTGCCACCGGTCACCAGAGCCGTCGCCATCTGCTTAGGATACGCTACGGAGTGCGTAGCGACCGACGTGCGCATCCCACCACGAACCCAGGTACCGCCGTCACCACGGAGGAATTCCGTTGTCCGGAGAGAACACCATGACTGTCGACGAGACCGACCCCATCCGGCCCCCGGCGACCCGGTTCGACGTCCGGGACTTCGCCCGCACCGCCGTGGGAAGCCACCGCGACGAGATCGACCTCGAGGCCTTCGCCGCGAATCCGCTGAACCCCGAGACGGTGCGTTCGCTCGCCTATCTGCGCGAGCTCGAGCGCTCCACCATGACGTACCTGCGGAACGTGCTCGTCACCCCGACCCACAAGGATGCGCGGGTCACCGCCTTCCTCACCACCTGGGCCTTCGAGAAGTACTGGATCGCCGACGCGCTCGAGCAGATCGTGCTGGCCCACGACTTCGATCCGGCCTCGGTCGTCGACCTCTCCCGGTTCCGCGCCTTCGCCCTCGAGTTCGCCGAGCGCACCACCCCGATCGTGGAGTCCTTCCGCGCCAACGCGATCGGCCCCGACGTGGTCGGCGTGCATCTCGCGACGGTCGCCGTCGACGAGTGGGTGGTCGAGGCCGCCTACCTCCAGCTGATCGAGGCCGACCCGAACCCGGAGCTCGTCTCCCTGCTCGAGCGCGTGCTCGAGGTGAAGAAGCGGCACCGCTCGTTCGTCGAACCCGAGACCGATCGCCGGCTGGCCGACTCGGCGCGCGCCCGCAAGCTCGCCCGACGCGCGCTCCGACGCACCGCCTGGCCCGTCGGCGCATCCAGCCTCGCGAAATCCGAGACGGCCGTGTTCTACGAATCACTCTTCGACGCCGGGCTCGCCGAGCGGATCGACGTGCGCGTCCGCCGCATCCCGGGCCTGGACGACCTCCACCTGATCCGCACCGCCCGCCGCCAGGCGCTGGCGCGCGGGAACCGAACCCGCTCCTCCCAGGGCACCGACACGAAAGGCGGCACGAACGGATGACCGACCCCACCCCGCTCGATGAGCCCACCACGCCCGCGAACCCCGACTTCACGCTGGGCTCCTCGCACGTGCTGCTCACCGGCGCGACCGGTTTCGTGGGTCAGGCCGTTCTCGAACGCCTGCTGTCGACGCATCCGGACACCCGGATCTCGTTGCTGATCCGCCCGAAGTCGCGCACCACCGGCGAGACCCGCCTGCAGACCCTGCTGAAGAAGCCCGTGTTCCGCTCCTGGCGCGAACGCGTCGGAGAAGACGAGGTCGAGCGGGCCATCCGCGAGCGCCTCACCGTCATCCAGGGCGACCTGGCGAACCCGGGCGAGCTGCCCGGCGACATCGACGTCGTGCTGCACGGCGCCTCGACCGTCTCGTTCGACCCGCCGATCGACGACGCCTTCCAGACCAACGTCGACGGAGCCACCGGCCTCTACGGCGCGCTGCTCGCATCCGGATCCGACCCGCACGTCGTGCACGTCTCGACCGCGTACGTCGGCGGCATGCGGAAGGGCGTCTCGCCCGAGGCCTCCCTCGTGCACGACATCGACTGGCGTGCCGAGAACGCCGCCGCGAAGTCGGCCCGCCGCCGCGTCGAGATGGCCTCCCGCCAGCCCGAGGTGCTGCGGAAGCTGCTGGCCGCCTCGCGCGCCAAGCTCGGCAAGGTCGGCCCCCAGGCCGTGGCCCAGGACGCGGAGGCCGCTCGCATCGAGTGGGTCACCAAGCGCCTGATCGACCACGGCCGCATCCGCGCCGAGTCCCTCGGCTGGACCGATGTCTACACGCTGACCAAGGCGTTCGCCGAGCGGGCCGCCGAAGAGCTCTGGGGCACCGCGGGCCACCGCCTCAGCATCGTGCGCCCCTCGATCATCGAGAGCGCCCTCAAGCACCCGCAGCCCGGCTGGCTCGACGGCTTCAAGGTCGCCGACCCGCTGATCATGGCCTACGGGCGCGGTCAGCTGCCCGAGTTCCCGGGAGTGCCCGACTCGATCCTCGACGTCATCCCGGTCGACTTCGTGGTCAACGCGATCCTCGCCGCCGCCGTCACGCCGGCCCCGGTCGACGAGCCGAACTACTACCAGGTGGTCTCCGGCGCGCGGAACCCGCTGCCCTTCCACACGATGTACGAGAACGTCAAGGAGTTCTTCACGAAGAACCCCATGCCACACGTCGACGGCCCGATCCAGGTGCCGTCGTGGCGCTTCCCGGGCGGGCGCTCGGTCGAGCGCACTCTCCGCATGCAGGAGCGCCTGACCTCCGCCGCCGACGACACCGTCGCCCGGATGCCCTCCACGATCCGCACGCGGAAGTGGACGCAGTCGCTCCACCAGCGCCAGCGCGGCCTCGACCAGCTCCGCTACTTCGCCGAGCTGTACCGCGCCTACGTGCAGACCGAGCTGATCTTCGACGACAAGAACACCCGGGCCCTCAACCAGTCGATCCCCGAGGCGCTCCGCGACGACCGCGGCTTCGACGTGGTCGAGATCGACTGGCACGACTACTTCCAGAACATCCACTTCCCCTCGATCACCGGCCTCACCAAGGCCTACGCGAACCGGCCTGCCGGCAAGGCCCGCGCCAAACGCGCGCTCCCGGTGCGCAGCGACGTCGTCGCCGTGTTCGACTTCGAGGGCACCCTGGTGGAGTCGAACCTGGTCGAGCAGTACCTCTGGGTGCGCCTCGCGATGATCCCGAAGGCCCAATGGCCGCAGGAGTTCGCGAGCCTGATGCTCTCGGTGCCGAAGTTCCTGCGGGCCGACCGTCGCGACCGAGGCGAGTTCATCCGCACCCTCGTCCGCCGCTACAAGGGCATCCGCGTCGACGAGCTGCAGCAGCTGGTCGAGGGCCGCTTCGGCGCCGCGATGCTCAGCCGGGCGATCCCGGATGCGCTGGACCGCGTCGCCCAGCACCGTGCCGCCGGTCACCGCACCGTGCTCGTCACCGGCGCGACGCGCTCGGCGGCCGAGCCGTTCGCCGCGTTCTTCGACGACGTCGTGGCCGGCGAGATGCACTCCTCGAAGGGCGTGCTCACCGGGTACCTGGCGACTCCCCCGCTGGTCGACGAGGCGCGGGCCGCCTGGCTCCGCGAGTACGCCGACCGTCACGGCATGAATCTCAGCCAGTCCTACGGCTACGGCGACAGCCTCGCCGACGTCGCGTGGCTCCAGCTGGTCGGCAACGCGACCGTCGTGAATCCCGATACCGATCTGTATCGGCACGCGCAACGAACTAAGTGGACGGTGGAGGACTGGACCAGGCGTTCATCCGATCACCGACCCGGCCCCGGTAACCTGTCCCTGTTGCCCGAGGCATCCGCAGCACCCGAGGAAGGAGACCGGTCCGGCGCTCGCGACGCGCGCTGACCGACAGTCCCATGGCATTCGACATCGACAAGTACACGGAGACCTCGACGAAGGTCGCCTGGCAGGATCTGGACTTCTCGGAGTTCCGCGACAACCCGCTCCCCGAGGGCACCCTCCGGAGCCTTCGCTACATGTGTGACATCGAGTACCACACGGTCTGCTACCTGCGGGACATGCTGGTCACCCCCTCGCACAAGGACGAGGACGTCACGGCGTTCATGACCATGTGGAACCGCGAGGAGTTCTGGCACGGCGAGGCTCTTGCCGCGGTGCTCGCCGAGCACGACGTGATCGTCGACTTCGACGAGCTGAAGGCCACGCGCCTCAAGCTCGGCTGGAAGGACCGCCTCGACCCGGTCAAGCAGTCCCTGCTCGGCAACATCGTCGGCTCGGGCTTCATCGCCGTGCACATGGTCTGGGGCGCCGCGAACGAGTGGTCGGCGGTCGCCGCCTACAACCGCCTCGCCGACATGGAGAAGCACCCGGTGCTCGCCGAGCTGCTCCGCCGCATCGCCAAGCAGGAGGCCCGCCACGTCGCGTTCTACGCGACCCAGGCCCGCGAGCGTCTCGGCAAGAGCAAGAAGGCCCAGGTGCTGGCGCGCTTCGCGCTGAAGAACTTCTGGGGCCCCGTGGGCTCCGGCGTGATGACCGACGACGAGGTCAAGCACGTGATGGGTCACCTGATGGGCGGACCCGAGGGCCGCAAGGAGGCCGCGAAGATCGACGCCCACATCGCCAGGATGCCGGGGCTGGCCGGTCTCACGATCGTGCAGGACGCCCTGGACGCGCGGGGCATCGCGGCCTGAGCTCGCGGCGTGATCTCGCGCTTAGCGCGGGTGATCTTCTGCGCCTGACGTCTCGCGCCGGGCCGTGGCGCTACGCTTCCTCCATGAAGTTCACCACCACGGTCCTCGCGAGCGGCAAGACGGCGACCGGGCTGCCTGTGCCCGAGAGCGTCGTGACCGAGTTGGATGCCGGCAAGCGCATCCCCGTCGTCGTCACGATCGGCGACTACAGCTACCGCAGCTCGATCGTCTTCTACGGCGGGCAGTACCTGATCGCGCTCAGCGCCGAGAACCGCGAGGGCGCGGGGGTGGCGGCTGGCGACGAGATCGAGGTCGACGTCGCGGTCGACGACCAGCCGCGCGAGGTCGAGGTGCCGGCCGATCTGGCCGAGGCCCTCGCGGGCGATTCGGATGCGGCATCCGCGTTCGCCGCGCTGTCGTACAGCAACAAGCGCCGCATCGTGCTCTCGGTCGAGGGTGCGAAGACCGAGGCGACGCGTCAGCGCCGGGTCGAGAAGGCTCTGGCCGAGCTCGTCTCGTAGAGAGGCTGGAGGGCCGTCCGCCGTTGCGGGAGCCCGGGCCGCCTAGTGGCGGCGCTGAGTGGGCAGCAGGTGGAACGCGATGGCCAGCGAGCCCGACACGCAGAGGATGCCGCCGAAGAAGACCCAGGCGTTCTCGAGGGTGCCGAACAGGAACATCCCGAACAGGAAGAGCACGATCGCTCCGATCGCAGCGAGCACGTTCATTCCAGGGGTCCTCCGATTCAGTGGGCTTACTCAATACTAGACGGTGTGGGCGAGACGGCAGACGTGATCACGGGCGAGGACGGGCTGGCGCGCCCGCCCTGGGCGGCGGTGGATCCCCTCCTCCGCGAGTACTACGACACCGAATGGGGCATGCCGGTGCGCGACGAGCGGGGGCTGTTCGAGCGGGTGAGCCTCGAGGCGTTCCAGTCCGGGCTGTCCTGGGCGACCATCCTGCGGAAGCGGCCCGCGTTCCGCGCCGCCTTCGACGACTTCGATCCGGATGCGGTGGCGGGCTACGGCGACGACGACGTGACGCGCCTGCTGGGCGACGCCGGGATCATCCGCAACCGGGCCAAGATCACGGCCACGATCGGCAACGCGCGGGCGACCGTCGCCCTGCGCGACGACCCGGAGTACGAGGGGCTCGCCGGCCTCATCTGGTCCTTCCGGCCGGCGCGGACGCCCGAGCCGCGCACCTTCGCCGACATCCCGACCACCTCGCCGGAGTCGGTCGCGCTCGCGAAGACACTGCGCGCCAAGGGCTTCCGCTTCGTCGGGCCGACGACGATGTTCGCCCTGATGGAGGCTGCCGGGCTCGTCGACACGCATCTGCTGGGCAGCCATCGGCGCGGGAGTTCTGGCGTGTGGTGAACCCGGGCGCGGCGGCTGGCGGCCGGTGGCGCCGAGCTGCCGTGCCGGCCGGCTTTCGAGACGTTTGACGGATGGCGCCGGGGGCCGGAGTCTGATTCGCTAGGGGCATGAGCGAGAACAGCGAATCCCCGTCGACCGAGGTCGTGCACCACCCCCACCGCCACCGCTACGTGCTGCTGGCCGACGGGCGCGAGCTCGGCTTCACGCAGTACATCGACAGCGGCGACGACCGGGTGTTCGTGCACACCGAGATCGACCCGGCCGAGGAGGGTCACGGCTACGGCTCGACCCTGATCCGCGGTGCGCTGCAGCAGGTGCGCGAAGAGGGCCTCCGCATCGCGGCGACCTGCCCGTTCGTCACGGCCTGGCTCGAGAAGCACCACGACTTCGACGACATCGTCGACCCGGTCTCGATCGAGATGCGGGCGTCGCTCCGCGAGTGAGGCCGGCGGGCCTCCCGCCCTACTCCCCCATCAGGGAGAGCACGTTGCCGGACGGGTCGAGGAACCACGCGATGTCCGGACCCTGGTTCGCCGCCTTCCCGCGCATCACGCCTTTCTCGTCCTGAGGCATGCCCTCGTAGCGCTCGAAGACGATCCCACCGGCGGTGAGCTCGTCAATCGCTGCGTCGATGTCGGGCACGACGAGGTTGAGGATCGTGAAGCCGGCCGGCTCGTGATCGGCCTTCGGGTAGGCGATCACGTGACCGCCGCCCGGAAGCGACACGTCGAGGATGCCCATCTCGTTCATCGTCGCGTCCAGGCCCAGGCGGTCGCCGTAGAAGGCGCGCGCCTCCTCCGTGTCGCGAACACTGAAACCACTGAATGCACTGCGGAAATCGACCATCAGGCGAACACCTCCGTGAGGAAGCCCTCCAGCGCCGCCCAGCTCCGGGCATCCGCTTTCGGGCGGTAGTTGGGGATCATCGGCAGGGTGAACGCGTGCGGCGCACCGCTGTAGATCACGACCTGCCAGTCGAGGTCCGGAGCCTGCCGGAGCTCGTCCTCGAACGCCACGACGGCCACGTCCGGCACCACCGGATCGGAGCCGCCGGTGAGTACGAGGAGGGGCGCCCGGAGGGCACCGACGTCGGCGGGGTCATGCGTGATGAGCCCTCCGTGGAACGAGACGACCCCGGCGAGCGGAGCACCGGTGCGGGCGAACTCGATCGAGGCGGAGCCGCCGAAGCAGTAGCCGATCACGGCGATCCGTGTCGGGTCGACCCGCGGATCGGCCGCGAGCACGTCGTAGCCGGCCTGCACCCGCGCCCGCAGCGTCGGCAGATCGGCGTAGTAGACGCCGGCCAGCTCGGCCGCGTCGTCGCCCTCGGGCCGGATGCCGGTGCCGTACAGGTCGGCGGCGAAGGCCACGTAGCCCAGCCGGGCGAGCATCTCGGCCCGCGCGCGGACGTATTCGTTCTCGCCGGTCCAGTCGTGCAGCACCAGCACGCCGGGGCGCCGGTCGTCGCGGGCGGTGTCGAGCACGAGCGCTCCCTCGAGCGCGGTGCCCGATTCGTCGTACGCGACGCGTGAGGTCTCGATCACCGCGCCCTCGGGCAGCGGGACGGAGTCGATCAGGGTCTGGTGCGCGGCGGAGAAGCTCATGGTCCCGGTCTACCAGACCCGGCTAGCCGACCGCCGCATGCCGGCCGACCTTCGACCGCAGATCCTTCCGGAGGATCTTGCCCGACGTCGACTTCGGGATCACGTCGATGAACTCGACCAGCCGCACCTTCTCGTGCGGGGCCACCCGTTCGGTCACGAACGCCATCACCGCGGCCTCGTCGAGCTCGTCGCCGCGGCGCACGACGAAGGCCTTCGGCACCTCCTGGCCGTCGTCGTCGGCGACCCCGATGACCGCGCAGTCCACGACATCCGGATGCGACAGCAGCACCGCCTCGAGAACCGCGGGCGCCACCTGGTAGCCCTTGTACTTGATCAGCTCCTTGAGGCGGTCGACGATCGTGTAGACCCCGTCGGCATCCACCGTCGCGATGTCGCCCGTGTGCAGCCAGCCCTCGTCGTCGATGGCGTGGTGCGTGGCCTCCTCGTCGTCGAGATACCCGGTCATCACCTGGGGGCCGCGGACCAGGAGCTCGCCCGGGGCGCTCGGGCCCTCCTCCGGCACCTCGACGTCGGCGCCGGACTCGAGGTCGATCAGACGGCACTCGGTGTTCGGGAGCGCCCGGCCGATCGAGGAGCGGTCGAGCTCGGTCGCCCCCACCGGGAGCACGTGGGTCACGGGGCTCGTCTCGGTCATCCCGTAGCCCTGGCAGACGATGCAGTCGAGCCTCGCGGCGACGGCCTCGGAGAGCGAGCGGTCAAGCGGTGCCGCGCCCGAGAAGATCACCTTGACCGCCGACAGGTCGTACTCGTCGACCAGCGGATGCTTCGCGAGGGCCACCGCGATCGGTGGCGCGATGAAGACCCAGCTGCAGCGCTGCGCGCTTGTGATGCGGAGGAACTCGGCGAGGTCGAACTTCGGCATCGTGACCAGGGTCGCCCGGCGCAGGAGGGCGAAGTCGAGCAGCACGGTCATCCCGTAGATGTGGAAGAACGGCAGCACCGCGAGCACGCGGTCCTCGCGGGTCAGCGGGATCAGCTCGGCCGACTGCAGTACGTTGGCGACGATGTTGCGGTGGGTCAGCTGCACGCCCTTGGGGCGGCCGGTCGTGCCCGAGGAGTACGGCAGCACGGCGAGGTGGGTGGCGGGGTCGAAACTCACCTCGGGCGGGGCCGCCCGGTCGAAGAGCAGGTCGTGGAGCGACGGATGGCCCTCGGCTCCGTCGATCACGACCAACCGGTCGTCGGGGATGCCGGCGGCCTTCGCGGCCTCGGCGGCCTGCGGGAACAGCGGCGAGACGGTGAACAGCCAGGTCGCTCCGGCGCTGGTCAGCTGGTTCGCGATCTCGCCCACGGTGTAGAGCGAATTGATCGTGGTAGCAGTGCCGCCGGCGCGGAGGACGCCGTGGAAGACGGTCGCGAAGGCGGGGATGTTCGGGCACAGGATGCCGACGCGGTCGCCGACCGCGAGCCCCCGGGCGGCCAGTGACCCGGCGAGGGCGTCGATCTGGGCGATCAGCTGCCGGTAGCTGGTCTCGTCTCCGCTCGTGCCGTCGACCAGGGCGACCCGGTCGAGGTCGGCGTCGTCGAGGCCGCCGAAGAGCACCTCGTACACGCTGGCGGAGGGGATCTCGATGTCGGGGTAGGACGATCGGGCCATCAGCTATCTCCTTCGATAGTGGTTCCGCTCATTTGACCCTGTCGCCCGCTCCTCCCGCAAGTGCGGCGTAGCGTAGGACGGATGAGAGCCGTCCTGATCACCGCCCCCGGCGGGCCGTCCGTCCTCCAGCCCGGCGAGGTGCCGGACCCCGTCGCCGGGCCGGGTGAGCTCGTCATCGACGTCGTCGCCGCGGGGCTGAACCGGGCCGACGTGCTGCAGCGGCGCGGGGCGTACCCGTCGCCGGCGGGGTGGCCGGAGTGGCCGGGACTCGAGGTGTCGGGGATCGTGTCGGAGGTGGGCGTCGGGGCTGAGGGTGTGCCCGACGGGTCCGGTTTCGGCGGTGCCGGCGGTTTCGGCGGTGCCGGCGGTGCCGGCTTCGCGGTCGGGGACCGGGTCTGCGCGTTGCTGGGCGGCGGAGGGTATGCCGAGCGGGTCGCGGTTCCGGCCGCGCAAGTGCTCCCGGTGCCCGACGAGGTCGACCTCGTCGACGCTGCCGGTCTGCCCGAGGTCGTGGCGACGGTGTGGGCCAACGTGTTCCTGCTCGCCGGGCTGCGGGCAGGCGAGACGCTGCTCGTGCACGGGGGCTCCAGCGGCATCGGCACGATGGCCGTGCAGCTCGGCCGTGCCTTCGGAGCGCGAGTGGCCGTGACCGCGCGCTCGGCCGAGAAGCTCGAGGCCTGCCGGGAGCTCGGCGCCGACATCCTGATCGACTACACGACCTCGGACTTCGCCGAGCGGATACGCGCCGAGGGCGGGGCCGACGTGATCCTGGACGTGGTGGGCGCCGACTACCTCGAGCGCAACATCGATGCGCTCGCGACGAACGGCCGGATCGTGACCATCGCGAACCTGGCCGGCGGCCCCGCGGCGATCGACCTGGGCGCGCTGATGGCCAAGCGCGGAACGCTCAGCGCGACGAGCCTTCGAGCACGGCCCGCCAAGGAGAAGGCGGCGATCATCGCGAGCGTGCGGGAGAACGTGTGGCCGCTGGTCGAGAACGGCACGGTGCGGCCCGTGGTGGCCGCGCGGTTCCCGCTCGCCGAGGCGGGCGAGGCGCAGCGGCTCTTGGAGGGCTCCACCCACATCGGCAAGATCCTCCTCACGGTCTGACCCGGCCCCCGCGCCCACCACCCCACCCACCCCTCCTCGCGCCACACCCCACCTCGCGCCACCCTCCCACCTCGCGCCACCCCACCCCCACCTCGCCGAGAAGTCACTTTCACGTCCAAAACGCGGGATTTGGACGTGAAAGTGACTTCTCGGCGCCCGTGGGGTGGGTGGGTGGGGCGTCGGGATGGCCCGAGCGGGGGGCGGGGTGCCCCGGGACGGGCGGGAGGGGCCTCAGGCGAGGCGGATGGACTCCTGGAGGCGGGTGCGGAGCTCGAAAGCGCGGTCGATGCTCGTGCGGTCGGGAGCGCTCTGCCCCAGACCGTTGCGGAGCAGCTGCGGCAGCACCGAACGACGCACGACGACCGACCCGGCGAGGCGACCCCGCTCGACGACCTCGGCCGGCTCGGCGAGTGCGGCATCCGGAACCACCACGACCAGCGCCGTGAACGTGACCCGCAGCTCGCGGCGGAGCGACTTCGCGGCGCGGTGGAGTTCGTGCAGCGGCTCCTCGTCGGGGGCGATGCCCTCGCCCACGAGCTCGTCCTTCTTCAGGCGCACCTCGCCGCCCCAGTCCTCGGACTGGATAGCGAAGAGGCCGGCCGGGCCGAGCACGACGTGGTCGATGGTCTCTGGGACGCCCCCGAGCATCCGGCCGGTGAGCACGTTGTTCCAGATCGTGAAGCCGATGCCGAGGGTCGAGACGATGGACGCGGTCGACTCCTCGGCGATCGCCTTGGCGAGCCAGCCGCGGATCTCGCGCGGGGCGGAGCGCACGAGCGCGGGGTCGTAGGGATCGGCGACGCTGACGCCACGGCCGACCCATTCGCGCAGCAGCGTCAGGTACTGCTCGCGCTCCTGGCCGCCGGGGTGGCCGTAGCTACGGGCGCGCACCGACGAGCTCGCGGCCCGGCCGCCGGGGCGGGAACCGGCGCCGCCCGACGGGGGCCCGAAGCCGCTGCCGGAGGTCGAGGCCGAACCGGAGGCCCCGGCCGCGTGGGCGGATGCGCCTGCCGCCGCGCTGTCCGAGCGGCCGTGCCCGCGGTCGTACGCCGCACGGTCTTCAGGGGTGCCGATGCGCTCCCAGGCCTGCTGCACCGCGACGAAGCGGGCGGCCGAACCACCCGTGTCGGGGTGCGTCTCGCGAAGGAGGCGACGGTAGGTGCGGCGGAGTTCGTCGTGAGGTGTGGCCGGGTCGACTCCGAGCACCTCGTACGGCGTTCGGGCGGCGGGACTCTCGGACACCCGACCACGATACCGGGCGCCGGCCGGGAAGCGGCCCGGAGCCGACTGGGTGGCGGCTCCGCGTCAGTGCGACTCCCCCGGCGTCAGGCCTTGTCGGTGACGCGGAGCACCAGGGTGGGCCCCGGCGCGTGGATCAGCACGTCGTGGCTCACCGAGCCGAGCAGGAACCGGCCGATCCCGTGCCGGCCGTGGCTGCCGACCACGAGCAGCGAGGCCGAGCGTGCGGCCTCGATCAGGGCTGCCGCGGGCGGCTCGAGCGGGGTCTCGGTTCGGATCTCGAGGCGGCCCCCGTCGGCCTCCCGCTCGCCGACGACACCGGCCTCGGCCAGGGTGTCGGCGATCACGCGGTGGGCGCGATCCTCCAGGGCGTCGGTCAGGTCGGGCAGGTCGGTGAAGTCGGGTTCGGCGAGCGGAGGCAGGGTCCAGGCGCTGATGACGCGCAGGGTCTCGTCGAGCCGGGACGCCTCGGCGGCAGCGATCTCGACCAGGCGCACCGAGCTCGGCGATCCGTCGATGCCGACGACCACGCCCGATCGGCCCTCGACGGGGAGATCGGGGATGACGGCGACCGCCACCTTCGCCGCTGCGGCGACCCGGAGGCTCACCGCACTGGTCGTCAGCCGGTCGTAGAGGTCTTTGCGGTAGCTGCCCACCACGAGCAGACGGGCGCCGAGCGCTTCGGCCTCGGCGCAGAGCACCTTGACCGGCTCGCCCTTCCTCGTCAGGGGCGTGACGGTGACGTGCGGGGCGGCGCGGTCGGTGCGGAACGCCTCGTTCGCGAGCATCACCTCGCCGCGCTCCTGCAGAAGCGGTGCGGCGGTGTACCCCGGCGAGTCCCACGACGTGTCGGCGACGTAGAGCACGACGACGTCGGCCTCGACCGCCGCGGCCCGGTGGAGGGCCCAGGTGAGCGCGGTCTTGGCGGCATCCGAGCCGTCGAAGCCGACCAGGATGGGGCCGGTCTCGCTGGTGGTGGTCATCGTCTCCCCCGGTTCCCCGGTGCGCGGAGGCTAGCCGGTGATGTCGACGCGGGAGATCAGATCGCCCGCCAGTGCGAACGCCAGAGTACCGCCTCCGTTGTAGCCGCCGCCGGTCACGTGCACGGCGACCGCGTACACGCCGTTGTTGACGGTGAAGCCCGGCACCTCGAAGTGGCTGCCGACACCGATGTTGTCGGTCTCGTTCCAGCCGGCGATGGCCTCGCGACCGGTGTAGGTGTGGCCCCAGTCGTCGAGCACGGCGTCGTCGGTGAATGCTGCGAGGAAGCGCTCGCGATCGGAGTCGTTCGTCGCCTCGAAGAAGGAGGCGATGGCGGGTGGCAGATCGTCCGGCACGCTCATGGGTCCATCCTGCGCTGATGGTGGGCGGGCGCGCCAGAGGACTGGGCGGCCTCTCAGCAGGTCTTCATCTGGGGCGTGCGGCGGCTGTGGGCTGCGGGCGCGGCGGTCGCGATCTGTGCGTGCGGCGGGGACACCCTCGGCGTGGCGGCCGGAGCGGTCGACACGGAATACTCGGCCGTGATGGACTGTTCCAGGGTTCATACGTTCGCATGCAAAGAGGGAGGCCGCGATGGCCGAGGACACCGATCAGACCACTCCGACGGAGAAGGACTTCAGCACCGTGCAGTTCGGCCTCGACACCTTCGGTGACGTCACGGCCGACGACGAGGGCAATCCGCTGCCGCCCGCGCAGGTGCTGCGCAACCTGGTCGAGCAGGGCGTCAAGGCCGATGAGGTGGGGATCGACTTCATCGGGTTCGGCGAGCACCACCGCGACGATTTCGCCGTGACCGCACCCGAGGTCGCTCTGGCTGCCGTCGCGGCGCGAACCTCGCGCATCCACCTCGGTTCGGCCGTCACCGTGCTGAGCTCGGACGACCCCGTGCGGGTGTTCGAGCGGTTCTCGACGCTGGACGCGCTCTCGGGCGGGCGGGCCGAGGTCATCCTCGGGCGTGGGTCGTTCACCGAATCGTTCCCGCTGTTCGGGTTCGAGCTGCAGGACTACGAGCGGTTGTTCGAGGAGAAGCTCGAGCTGTTCGCGGCGATCCGCGCCGGCAACCCCGTGACCTGGGAGGGCACCACCCGGGCGTCGCTGACGAACCAGAGCGTGTACCCGCCCATCGAGCACGGACTGCTGAAGACCTGGGTCGGCGTCGGCGGGAGCCCCGAGTCGGTCGTGCGTGCGGCGCGGTACGGCTTCGCGCTGACGCTCGCGATCATCGGCGGTGAGCCCGAGCGGTTCGCCCCCTTCGTCGACCTCTACCACCGTGCCATGACCCAGTTCGAGCAGCCGCCGCAGCCGGTCGGCGTGCACTCCCCCGGGCACATCGCGGCGACCGACGAGGAGGCCAAGGAGCAGCTGTGGCCGCACTACTCGGCCCAGATGAACCGGATCGGCCGCGAGCGCGGCTGGTCGCCGATGGGCCGTGGGCACTTCGAGCAGGAGGTCGCGCGCGGGTCGCTCTACGTCGGCTCGCCCGAGACCGTGGCGCAGAAGATCGCGTCCACCGTGCGGGTGCTGGGCGTCGACCGCTTCGACATCAAGTACGGCAACGGGGCGCTCTCGCACGAGAAGCTCATGACGAGCATCGAGCTCTACGGCACCGAGGTCATCCCCCGGGTGCGGGAGCTGCTGGCGTCGTAGGCTTCGGCTCGCGGAGCGATTGAGCGGGTAGGTACCTAATTTGGTACCTGCCCGCTAGTATTGTCGGCATGGTCGCTCTGAATGTCACGTTCTCCGACGAGGAGATGGATGAACTGCGCGCCGTGGCGGCACAGCTCGACACCTCGTTGAAGACGCTGGTTCGTGATTCGGTCCTTTCGGCCGTGCGCAACCGCAAGCACCTGGTCGAGCAGATGGCGACTGAAGTGGCGACCACCTCGGCAGAGCTGAACCGTCGGCTGGCGTGAATCCGTATTACCTGGATCGTGACGACGTTCTGACGGCCTCAGCCGCAGCACTCGGCTCCATGCCTGTCGTTCGCGACTTCGGTTTGCTGGATGCGGCGGTCGCCCGCCCCCGGAGCACGGTGTTCGGCGTCGACTCCTATCCTGGTCTGCCCGAGAAAGCTGCGGCTCTGCTTCACTCGCTCGCCCGGAACCACGCGCTCCTCGACGGTAACAAGCGCACGGCATGGGCGGCCGCCTGGGTGTTCCTGCGGGTGAATGGATGGCGTCTGGATCAGGGATTCGACGTCGATGCTGCAGAGAAAATGATGATCGAAGTCGCAGTCGGAGAGCTCGACGTCGCACACATCGCCGCGCTGCTGGGGACCTTCGCTGCGAACGAACAGCCCTGACGTCAAAGGCGATTTCCGCTCGACCCACGATGGCCGAGCCGTGCAGGCTCAGTTCTTTACGGCGGCGGCTCAGGATTCTCGGGACAGGAGGGAGCGCTTGACGTCGGTGCCCCAGGCGAAGCCGCCGAGGGTGCCGTCGGTGCGGAGCACCCGGTGGCAGGGCACGAAGAGCGCAGGCGCATTGCGCGCGCAGGCGCTGGCCGCTGCGCGGACCGCTGTGGGGCTGCCGAGGACGGCCGCGAACTCCTGGTAGCTGAGGGGGTGGCCGGGCTCGATCGTGCGGAGCGCCGTCCAGCCGCGCTGGTGGAACTCGCCGCCCCGCTGCACGACCTCGACGGTGTCGATCGCCGTGACGTCTCCGGCGTAGTAGGCCAGGGCCGCGGCGGCGGCGCTAGTGGTGCCGGGCACGACGTCGGCCGGGCGGATGCTCGGGGTCAGGCGGGCGAGGAGCGCGTCGACGTCGGCGGTCCAGCCCGAGGCGAGCACGCGGTCCTCCTCGTCGGCGATGATGCCGAACGGGCCGTCGGGCGTGTCGACGAACTGCACGGTGGCGGTCATGGGGTCTCCTCGGGGGTCGTGGGTGGGGCTTCGGGGGTGGATGCGGCGGGCTCGGCCGGCAGGCGCGAGCGAGTGGATGCGGCGGGGTCGGCGGTCGGGCGGACTCGGGCAGCCGCGGACGTGGTGCCGGGGCGGGCGCGCACGGCGGCGGTGCGGCGGGT
>NZ_BCST01000002.1 GCF_001571005.1 Herbiconiux solani NBRC 106740
CTGTTCGCGGTCGCGTTTGAGCGCCACGATCACGAAGCGGAAGATGCGGGCGATGCCGACCAGCGGGGGCTAATGGAATGAGATTCGGGGGGTACGAGTGCACTATGCACTCGTACCCCCCCGTTTTTCATTCCGTTCGGAACGCACCACCCGCGTGAGCGGGGTGCTTTGAGGTCGAAGCACGTACGCTGAGGGGATGGCAGACGAACCGGCAGCCCTCGACCCCGCCCAGCTGAGCGCGTACTTCTCGCTGATCGAGGTGAGCAGCCTGCTCCGGCACGCGGTCGAGGGGCAGCTGCGAGAGGCCGGCGGGCTGAGCTACGTGCAGTTCCAGCTGCTCGCGACCCTGGGCGATGCGCCCGCGGGCAGCCGGCGCATGACGGATCTGGCCGACGGCGTCGTCTACAGCCGCAGCGGCCTCACCCACCAGGCGGGCCTCCTCGAGACCGCCGGCCTCGTGACCCGCGCACCCTCGCTCGACGACGAGCGCAGCGTGACCGTGACGATCACCGACGCCGGGCGCGCGTTGCTGGCGAAGGTCTTCCCGGGCCACATCGCGCTGCTGAAGCAGACGTTCTTCGCTCCGCTCGACGAGGCCGACGTGGATGCGCTGGCCGAGTCGCTCGGGCGGGTCCGCGACCAGATGCGGTCGACCCCGCCCCGCTCGGCGGCCCCTCGCCGCCGCGCCCGTCCCGTCGACCGCTGACCCCGTCCCGCGAGCGCACTGACGGAGGTCGGACCGCTGCCATCCCGCCAGGCACGTGCGGCCGCCCGACCCCTCGGGTGAATTGCCGGGTGAAGGCGCGATCCAGGCGCCGGACCTCCCCACGGCGTCTGCCTACGATGTCTTTCGGTCGCCGCTCTGATCCCCATCCTGGCGGCGGCCGGACCCGTTGACACGTGCATCGGGGCGACCCCGGGCCCTGTGCCCGGGGTCGCATCCCCCGTTCTTCGTGCCGGCCGCCCTCCGCACGCTCGTGCCGCCGACTCAGGCCGCTCTCGCTGACTGCACCCGGCAGGGCATGTCTCGCGGGCGGATCCGCTCGTAGCCTTCTCGTGACGCCGCAGCCCGCGGCATCCCGAACCGAAGGAGAGCCCCGTGACAGCTCAGCCGACGAAGACCACCGACGTCGAGTACGGCTCGGCCGGCCCGGTGCCGCTGCTGCTCGACGTGTACGACTGCGGGGGCACCCCCGAGGAGGACGCCCAGCGCGCGGCGATCATCCTCATCCACGGCGGCGGCTGGTTCCGCGGCGACAAGAGCAAGGAGCTCTCGCTCGGCTCGATGCTCGCCTGCGCCGGCTACCTCGTCTTCGCGGTGAACTACCGCGAGGCTCCGGATGCGACGTTCCCGGCCAGCCGCGACGACGTGCTGACCGCGGCCGAATGGGCCCTCGCCTCGGACTGGGCGTTCGACCGCAGCAAGCTCGCGTTCTTCGGCGGCTCGGCCGGAGGCAACCTCTCGATCGAGGCGAGCATCGCCACGGGTCGCCCGGCCGTCAGCTGGTCGGGCATGTTCGATCTGCTCGGCATCGTCGAGGCGACGGACTCGCTTCCCGCGACCCCGACGAGCCAGGACCTCGACGCGATGAAGAGCGCCGACATCAACCAGACCGGGCGGGACGACGCGTTCCTCCGCTGGACCATCCTCAACGAGGTCGGCGGCGACCGCAGCCTGCTGGCCCAGGCGTCGACCAGCCGGCATGCCTCGGCGAAGGGCGGGCCGGTCTTCCTCGCCAACTCGCTCGCCGAGTTCGTGCCGGTGACCGACGCCTCCGGGATGCAGGCGGCACTCGCGGCGGTCGGGGTGCCGAGCACGCTGCAGCTGATCCCGGGTACTCGGCATGCCGAGGGATACACCCAGGCGGCGATCGGGCCGACCCTCGCGTTCCTCCGCTCGGTGTTCGAGACGGATGCGCCGGATGCGGCGGGCACGACGGATGCGGCGGTTGCCGGTACGGCGGTTGCGACGGATGCGGCCGGCACGGCCGGCACGCCGGGTGCGGCCGGCACGGCGAGCGCGGCGGTCGCGTCGTGAGCGGCGTGCTCGGCGGCGTGGGCAACGTCTTCTACTTCGTCGACGACCTCGAGGCCGCGGTCGAATGGTACTCGGCCCGGCTCGAGCGGGAGCCGGTCGTACGCGGTGGCGCCCTCGTGGCGTTCGACGTCGACGGCACCCGCCTGACGCTGCACCAGACCGACGAGTTCAACTCCCCCGGCCCGGCCGGCACGAGCCCGCATTGGACCGTCGCCGACGTCGACGACGTGGTCGCCGACTGGACCGCCCACGGCGCCGTCGCGCACCGCGGCCCCAAATCCGTCTTCACGGGCGAGCGGCTCTGCCAGCTGCTCGACCCGTTCGGCAACCTCTTCGCGATCCGCGAGGCCCCGAAGGATGTCTGACCTCGACCCGCGCGAGGAGCCCGTCGACGGTGTGACGTCGAGCACGTCGCCGTCGGGACCCCCGGCTTCTCCGCAGGCCGCATCGACCGACGCGCCGCCGGCCGCGCCAGCCGCGCCAGCCGCGAAGCCCGACGACCCGGCTGCCCTCCCCACCGCCGACGAGGCGATCGACGCCCTCTCCGACCGCGCCGGCGCCTTCTACAGTGCCCTGATGAACGAGCACTTCGTGCTCGAATCCGCCCGAGGCATCACCGTGAGCGAGTCGAGCAGCCGCGCCTCGCTCTACCTCACGACGCTCTCCAGCGCCCTGGTCGCGTTCGGCTTCCTGGCGCAGACCGACTACGCCCTCGGCTTCCTGACGGTCGTCATCCCCGTGATCGTGCTGCTCGGCATCTTCACCTACGAGCGTCTGGTCGAGACCTCGCTCGAGGATGTGGCCGCGCTCGACTCGATCCAGCGCATCCGTGCCGTCTACTCCACGACGCTGCCGGGGGCGGCGAAGTACTTCCCCCGCCCGGTGGGGCCGCACGCCCCGAACGAGATGCTGCCGATCGGCCGCCGCGCCTCGTGGATCGGCGTCTTCTTCACGACCTCGACGGCGATCGCCGTGGTCAACTCGATCGTGGCCGGGGCGGGGGTGGCGATCGTGCTGATGCAGGTCACCGCGCTCGGAAACGTGGCCATCCTGATCGGCCTGGCGACGACGGCGGTCATGGCGGTGCTACACGGTATCTACCAGGAGCACCGCTACGCCGCCCTCCGCCGAGCCCTGCACGCCGCCCGCTGACGGGGCGCCGGCCGCAACCGCTTCAGCGTGACGACGGGCCGTCGGTCACGGCACGAAACGGACGACGTCGCCGGGCTGGAGGGTAGGGCCCCAGGCGAGGATGTCGCGGCCCTCGAAGTCGCCGCTGTCGTGGTAAATGTGGCGCGCATCCGTGCCGAAGCGCTGGCCGATCTCGTCGCCCCGGTCACCGTCGGCGATGACGTAGCGGATGAGGGCGCCGCTCGCGTCGAGGATCGCCTCGCCCTGCGCGTGCTCACGCGGGCCGCCGTCGACGAGGGCCGCTGCCGACCCGCCGGACCCGCCGGACCCGCTCGCCCGCGCATCCTCGAAGAGCACGAGGTCGTTCGGGGTCACGGGCGTGCCGGTCTCGGCGAAGTGCGTGCCGTCCTGCCGGAGCAGGTCGCCTGCGTCCACGGCGAAACGAGCGGCGATGGCGGAGAGCGTGTCGCCCGTGGCGGGGAGGTAGGTCGTGATCTCGCCGCCGCCGTCGGCCAGCACCTGCCCGGTGGCGCCTGGGCGCGGGCCGAGGTCGGCGATGATCTGGCCGGCCGATCCGCTGTCGGTCGCGGGCGACGGCGTGGATGCGTCGGCAGGCGTGCCAGCGCCCGCCCCGGCCTCGGGACCTGCGGCGGGCGAGCCACGGGTCGCTCCAGCTGCGGCGGTCGCCGCGCCGGAGGTGGGTGAGGTGCCCACCCCGTCACCGGCGCATCCGGTCACGCCCACCAGCACCACCACCGCCAGCGCGATCGCGGCCCGCGTCGAACGCCTCGCTCTGCGCCATCCCCGATCGTGCATGTCCATGCGCACCCCCTGGGTCGACCATAGCCAGAGAGGCATGGGACTCGTACTCCCATGCGCGGCGTTCACCCCGGCCGTCTAGGATCGGGGGACCCCGACGCCAGGAGAACCGCGTGAGCGACGCCAGCACCACCACCCCAAAGCCCGCCGTGCTGTTCGTGTGCGTGCACAACGCGGGGCGGTCGCAGATGGCGGCCGGGTATCTCCGGGATCTCGCGGGCGACCGGATCGACGTGTTCTCGGCCGGCAGCGAACCGGGCGACGCCGTGAACCCGGCCGCGGTCGCCGTGATGGCCGAAGAGGGGATCGATCTGGCCGGCGCGACCCCGCGCATCCTCACCACCGATGCCGTGCGCCAGGCCGATGTCGTCATCACGATGGGCTGCGGCGACGCGTGCCCGATCTTCCCGGGCAAGCGCTACGAGGACTGGGAGCTCACCGACCCCGCCGGCCAGCCGATCGAGGTCGTGCGCACGGTGCGCGACGACATCAAGCGCCGGGTGCAGGCGCTGGTCGCCGAGCTGAGCTGAGCCACGCCGGGTCGCAGCGGGCCTCCCCGACGCCGGAGGCGTCCTCCGCGCCGCTAGGCTGAGCGCCAAGACGTAGACGCCGGGGGGCGGAATGGGGGACGACTCGTGACGACGGAGACCTGGGCCGGCTGGATCGTGCTCGCGGCGATCGCGATCACCCTCCTCGGGCTGATCGTGGTGCACGTGGCGCCGACCGGCCTCGACCCGCTGCACAACCCGGTCAGCCAGTACCACCTCACCCGCTTCCGCCCGTGGATCGCCGTCTCGACGATCTCGGCCGGCGTCGCCGGGATCGCCGCGATCATCGAGCTGACGGCGATGCTCGGCGGGGCGGCGCTCGTCGCCGGAATCCTGCTCGGGATCTTCGCGGCCGCGCGCATCCTCATCCCCTTCCTGCGAATGGATGCGCCAGGCACCGGCCCAACCGCGATCGGCCGCATCCACAACGTGCTGGCTTTCGCTGCCTTCGGGCCCGTCACCGCAGCGGCCTTCGTCGCGGGCGGGGCACTGCACGACGGCGGCTACCCGGGGATCGCGACATGGTCGACCGTGTTCGGAGTGGTGGCGGCGGTCGGCGCGGTCGGGATCCTGATCCTCGGCGTCACGCGGCGGAAGGGCCTGTTCGGCCTGTTCGAGCGGATCATCTACCTGGGCTTCATCGCCTGGTTCGTGCTCATCGGCGTGGCCGGGGTCGCCGGCCTGCGCTGACCTTCGTCTAGCCGAGCCGCTCCGCCAGCTCGCTCAGGTCGCCGACCTCGAGGTCGAAGCGGTCGTCGACCGACGGACGCTCGGCTCCGGGGCGCGCCACGTACGCCGTGCGGAAGCCGTGCTCGGCGGCGGCCCGCAGATCCCACGGATGCGACGCCACGAACAGGGTGAGCGCCGGATCGAGTCCGAGGGCGTCGATCGCGTACCGGTACGCCGCCGGATCCGGCTTGAACGTCTGCACGGCCCCCGTCGACAGCACGACGTCCCAGCTGATCGCGGAGGCGTTGGCCACCCGGGCGAGCGAGTCCAGGTCGCCGTTGCTGACGCCGGCCACCACGCGGGTGCGGCGGAGGGCAGCGGTTGCGGCGGCCACCTCGGGCCACGCCGCGTACTCCCGGTCGACCGCTCCCGCGATCTCCGCGACCGCGTCGAGCAACTCTCGTCCGTCGCCCGAGCCGTTGGCAGAGGGCCCGACACCGGGCCGGTCCGCGACATCCCGCACCGCCTGCCGGGCCGCCTCGCCCACGAGCTGCCGATGAGCTCGCCAGGGCGCGTCGCCCGAGACGACCGCGTCCATTCGCTGCTCGAGCAGCTCGGCCCAGCGCGCGCCGAACGGACCCGCATCCGCCAGCCCGGCGACCTCGGCGACCGCCCGGGCCGAGCGCGCCCACGCCGTCTCCTCGTCGACGAGCGTGCCGATCACGTCGAACACGATGGCCTCGATGCGCTCCGGCGCGAACCCCACGATCTCCATCCTCCGAGTCAACTCCCCTCCGCCGCGATGCGCCGGGGACCACCGACGCCCGGGTGGTCGCCGCCTCAGAGGCGCACGACGAGCTTGCGTGCCGAGACTCCCGCGCGCAGGCGGTCGAGCGCCGGCTGGATCGCCTCGAGGCCCTCACCCACGACCTCGGCCTCCGGCGCGCACACGTACCGCCCCTCGGCGAGCGCCGCCGGCAGGTACTCGCCCCAGAGCATCGGCCCGACCTCGTTGGTCATCAGCGAGCTCCCCCACACGTACCGAGCGCGGATGCCCCGCGTCCGTGCCCGAACCTGGAGGGCGACGTTTCCGGCCACGAGCCGCGCGATTGTCCGCACGCCCGCCCCGCTCAGACCCCCGCGCCGCGGCAGCGACCCGAACGACACCGAGGGGCTCGCGAGCGCCACCCGGCGCGCACCCGTGGCCGCGGCGATCGCGACCGACGGCTCGGCCGAGCCTGTCCCCACCGCGAGCACCCCCGCCACCTCGTCGTCCGCGATCGCGGCCACGAGATCGGCGACCGCAGTCGGACTGCGATAGTCGACCACCACGTCGGCGCCGAGCTCCCGCATCCGCTCGTGGTTGCGCGGCGAGGCGGTGGTCACGACGCGGTGACCGGATGCGACGGCCAGCTGGATCGCATTGCTCCCGACGCTGGTCGACCCGCCCCAGATCACCACGGTGCGACCCGTGGGCGTGACGACGGCCGACGGATGCGGCAGACCCAGGTGATCGCGCTGATACAGGGCCGTCGCCGCGGTCGAGACGGCGAGCGGCAGGACGACGGCCTCCTCGTAGGGGAGATGGGCGGGCAGCGGCGCCGCCAGATCCTCCCGTACGACGGTGAGCTGCTGGAAGCCGCCCTCCGCCCGGTGGCGGCGGCCCCGCTCCATGCCGACCGCGAACGCGACGACCCGGTCGCCGACCCGGAAGCGCTCGACCCCCGCGCCGACGGCCACGACCTCGCCCGCGACGTCTTCGCCCAGCACTGCCGGGGTCGGCAGCCAGCGGTACATCATCGGCCCGACCCACTGCTTGATCTCGTCGAGCGGATTCACGGCGAGGGCCCGATTCCGCACGAGCAGTTCGCCCGGGCCGGGCTCGTGCACCTCGGCCGGCCCCACGACGAGATCGGCCCGGTCGGCGGGGAGCCACGCGGCGGAGTTGGTGAGCACGGTCGTCGGCACGGAGAGCCTCCAGGGCTGAGTCGGGTCGGGGTGAGGTCGCGAAGTCAGGACTTCGAGTCATGACATGTCGTGTCATCACCATAGCACCTGATGTCACATCGTGTCATCGGCTACGCTGGAGCCATGGCACGCTGGGCCCCCGACGCCGCACTCCGCCTCGAGCGCGCCGCGATGGAGCTGTTCACCGAGAACGGTTACGCCGCGACGACCGTCCCCGCCATCGCGGAGCGCGCGGGGCTCACGACGCGCACCTTCTTCCGGCACTTCGCCGACAAGCGCGACGTGCTCTTCCTGCGCGAGCGCGAGTTCCCGTCGGTCGTCGCCCACCTGCTGACGGATGCTCCTGCCGGACTCGGTACGATCGACCTGCTGATGCACGGCCTCGACGGCGCCGCATCCGGTGATCTCGAACGCTGGCGCGACGACATCGCGGCCCGGCGGGCGATCATCCGCTCGGAGCCGCAGCTGCGCGAGCGCGAGCTGCTCAAGTCGGCCGGGCTCGCCGACGCGATGCGCGACGCACTCGTGTCGAACGGCACCCCGGCCCCGGATGCGGCACTCGCCGCCTCAGCAGCCTCCGCGCTCTTCGATCTGGCGCTCGAGACCTGGCTCGCGGGGCCGCCCGGAGTCACCCTCACGAGCATCCTGCACGACCACCGCCTCCGCCTCACCCGCCTGCTCGCGCCCTCCGCGTGAAGCGGCACCGGAGCCGGCGCCGCAGCGGAGGCTCGTGCACCCGCCCCGCCGCGGCGGCTCAGGACTCGGGCGCGGTTCCCCGAAGCGTGACCGCCACGCGGTCGAGCAGGTCGTCGACCTCATCCTGGTCGTAGCCGGTCCTGAACTTCGTCTGCGTGAACCGCGCCTGGACGACGTCCTCGGTCGACACGGGATAGGCCGGCGCCGGTCCGCCCTCGAGGTGCGCGATGCTCGCGGCGCAGCGCGCCAGGAACGCGTCCACCTCGTCGGTGTCGTAGCCCTGCCGGAACGCCGTCGGCGTGAGTCTCGCCGCCGCGACCGCCTCGGCCGTGATCAGCGGCGTCTGCTTCCGCGGCCCCCCGAACCCGAACAATCCCATGCCACGACCCTACCGGCCGCCACCGACCACCCCCGGCAGCCGACGCCGGCACGCGCGCTGACCCCTCAGAGCAGGCGCTCGGGGTGGTACGCCCGGCGGCGGAGGTCGTGCAGGGCGACCGGATGCGCGACCACGAACGCGACCAGGTCGCCCCCGCGCACATCGGCCGGCAGCACGCACCGCACGTCGCCGTAACGGCGGCACGGCCGCGCCACGAACTCGGCGTCGTCGGCCCGGGAGACCCGGCCGATCAGCCGGAACGTGCTCTCGAGCGGCTCACACCCGTCGAGCTCGGCATCCAGCCAGAGGTCGGGTGCGAATCCGCCCGGAGCCCCCGTCACCGCCTCCACCGTGCTCACGACGACCGCCCGGTAGCGACCCGGCACCGCTTCCACGGAGGAGGGCCGCCCATCTCGGACCTCCCCCGTCCCCGCCCGGCCCGGGACGTCCCCACGCCGCCCCGGGCCCGGCTCCCCCGCAGTGCGACCCGGCGCCGCCTCCACGACCCGGGTGCACGGCGTCCCCGCCGCCCGCGCCATCCCCGCCAGCGACTCCCCGGCGATCGTCACGTCGTCACGTGTGATCGCCGCCGCCCGCGGCCAGAGCGCGAGATCCGGATGCCGCGAGTGGTGCCGCCGGTACCAGGAGAGCGTGTGCACGAGACTCACGAGCCCGAGACCCCCACGCCCGCCCCCACCCGCAGCTGCCGGCACCCGACCGCCCCGGCGCACGGCACGGCGATCAAGTCATCGACCGTAGTGTCCGACGGCAGCGACACGATGCTCCCGCCCACCAGGAACGGCTGCGAGCGCCGCGTCGAGCTCCGCCCGATCAACCGGGCCTCCTCGAGGTGGGCGGGCAGGGCATCCAGCTCGGCATCGAACGTCAGCACCGGGGCGACGGACTCGACTTGAGCATCCGAGACCCCCGTCACCCGCACCACCACGACAGACGCCTGCTCCCGGTCCGACGGCCGCCCGTGCGTCCCCGGCACGACCGCCGCGGCGACGTGCACGCACGGCGTCTCGCAGATGTCGACGAGCCGGAGCAGCGACACCCCCGAGACGATCACATCGGTGGTGGTGGGATGCGTCCACTCCGGCCACCGGTCGATGGCGAGCGGATCGGGGATGGTCGAACGGAGCGAGGGAAGGATGCTGGTGAGAGTCACGAGGGAAGGTCTACGCCGTCCGCACCCGGCCGTGGGGGTTCCTAACGGGATACGAGCGCGAACGCCCCGGATCCTGACGCCGATCGCATCCCGCGACAGGATCGCGTAAGGGTTTCGCCCCACCCGCCCCCACCCGCGTCAGGAAGTCGTTAGGACCGCCGGATGCGCCCGATCCGGCGAGCATGATCGTCCTCCGTACCCGTGCGCCCACCCTGGGCGCCTGTCGGATGGAGAAACACAGTGCTCGACGTCGTTTACATCGTCGCGATCCTCGCCGTCTTCGGCGTGGTCGCTCTGGTCGCCTGGGGGGTCGGGAAGCTGTGATCGTTCTCGAACTCATCGCTGCGGCACTGGGCGTGGCCGGAGTGGCCTACCTCGTCGTCGCCCTCGTGAAGCCGGAGAAGTTCTGACATGGAAGCATGGCTTCTCGTCGCCCAGCTGGCGACCCTCGCGATCATCCTCGCGGTGATCTACCGCCCCCTCGGCGACTTCATCGCCTGGACCTTCACCTCCGCCAAAGACCTCAAGGTCGAACGCGGCCTCTACCGTGTCGTCGGCGTCGACCCCGCCGGCGAGCAGACCTGGGGCGCCTATCTTCGAGGCGTCATCGCCTTCTCGCTGATCGGCGTGCTGTTCGTCTACGCGCTGCAGCGCCTGCAGGCGGTGCTCCCCTACTCCCTCGGCCTGCCGGCCGTCCCCGAGGGGCTGTCGTTCAACACGGCCGCCTCCTTCGTGGCCAACACGAACTGGCAGTCGTACTCGCCCGAGGTCACGATGGGCTACACCGTGCAGATCGCCGGCCTCGCGGTGCAGAACTTCGTCTCCGCCGGCGTCGGTCTCGCGGTCGCGATCGCCCTGATCCGCGGCTTCTCGCGACGCAGCACCGGTACGCTCGGCAACTTCTGGGTCGACCTGACCCGGGGCACGCTGCGCATCCTGCTCCCGCTGGCCGTGCTCGCGTCGATCGTGCTGATCGCCGGCGGCGTCATCCAGAACTTCAACGGCTTCACCGACGTGACCACCCTCACCGGCGGCACCGCGACGATCCCGGGAGGCCCGGTGGCCTCGCAGGAGGCGATCAAGATGCTGGGCAACAACGGCGGCGGGTTCTTCAACACCAACTCCGCGCATCCGTTCGAGAACCCCACGCCCTGGACGAGCCTGTTCCAGGTCGTGCTGATGCTCGCCATCCCGTTCTCGCTCCCCCGCGCCTTCGGCAAGATGGTCGGCGACAACCGCCAGGGCTACGCGATCCTCGCCGCCATGGGCGCCCTGTTCGTGATCTCGGTGGCCGCACTCACGACGTTCGAGATCGCCGGGGCCGGCACCGGTCCGCAGCTCGCGGGCGGCGCCATGGAGGGCAAGGAGCAGAGGTTCGGCATCGCCGCATCCACCCTGTTCGCCACCACCTCGACCATCACGTCGACCGGTGCGGTCAACTCGATGCACGACAGCTTCACGTCGCTCGGCGGCATGATGACCCTGTTCAACATGATGCTCGGCGAGATCGCGCCGGGCGGGATCGGGGCCGGCCTCTACGGCATCCTGATCATCGCGATCATCACGGTGTTCATCGCCGGCCTCCTGGTCGGCCGCACGCCGGAGTACCTGGGCAAGAAGCTCGGCCCGCGCGAGATCAAGCTGGCGAGCCTCTACATCCTCGCCACGCCCACCCTCGTGCTCGTCGGCACGGCGCTCAGCTTCGCCATCCCGGCGATCCGCGACGACGTCACCACGACGTCGATCTGGAACCCCGGGCTGCACGGCTTCACCGAGGTGCTCTACGCGTTCACCAGCGCCGCCAACAACAACGGCTCCGCGTTCGCCGGCCTCACCGCCAACACCCCGTGGTTCAACACCGCGCTCGGCGTGGTGATGCTGCTCGGCCGGTTCATCCCGATCGTGCTCGTGCTCGCCCTCGCCGGCTCGCTGTCCTCGCAGGGCAAGGTGCCCGTGACCGCGGGAACCCTGCCCACCCACCGCCCGCAGTTCGTGGGCCTCCTCGTCGGCGTGATCCTGATCGTCGTCGCACTCACCTACTTCCCCGTGCTCGCACTCGGACCTCTCGCCGAAGGGCTCCAGTAATGTCCACCATCACCCCGACCAGTTCACCCGAGCCGTCCACGCGGCCCGCGGGCGGCGCCTCCGAGACGCCCGCCCCGCGCACCTTCAGCCTCGCCCAGCTGGGCAAGGGCCTGCCCGGCGCGCTCCGCAAGCTCGACCCGCGCGAGATGTGGCACAACCCGGTCATGTTCCTCGTCGAGGTCGGCGCCGCGCTCACCACGGTGATCGCGATCGCGCAGCCCTTCCTCCCCGCCGAGACCGGCGCGCAGGCCACCTCGCTCGCCTTCACCTGGGCGATCGCGGTCTGGCTCTGGCTGACCGTGCTGTTCGCGAACCTCGCCGAGTCCGTGGCCGAGGGCCGCGGCAAGGCGCAGGCCGCCACCCTCCGCGCCACCCGCACCAGCACCATGGCGGCCAAGGTCGTCGACTACGACCCGGCCGGTGACCCGGCGGCGCTCTCCGCCACGACGACTCCGGTGGCCTCGGCCGACCTGAAGCTCGGCGACGTGGTCGTCGTGGTCGCCGGCGAGCTCGTCCCCGGTGACGGCGACATCATCGACGGCATCGCCTCGATCGACGAGTCGGCCATCACGGGCGAGTCGGCCCCGGTCGTGCGTGAGTCCGGCGGCGACCGCAGCGCGGTCACCGGCGGCACCCGCGTGCTCTCCGACCGGGTCGTGGTGAAGATCACGTCCAAGCCCGGCGAGACCTTCGTCGACCGGATGATCCGGCTCGTCGAAGGCGCGTCCCGCCAGAAGACCCCCAACGAGATCGCCCTCAACATCCTGCTGGCGAGCCTGTCGGTCATCTTCCTGGTCGTCGTCCTCACCCTCGGCCCCATCGCCGGGTACTCGGATGCGGCGCCCTCGATCGCGGTCATGGTCGCCCTCCTGGTGTGTCTGATCCCGACCACCATCGGGGCCCTGCTCTCGGCCATCGGCATCGCCGGCATGGACCGGCTCGTGCAGCGCAACGTGCTCGCCATGTCCGGACGCGCGGTCGAGGCGGCCGGCGACGTGACCACGCTGCTGATGGACAAGACCGGAACGATCACCTACGGCAACCGCCGCGCCTCCGAGTTCCGCACCCTCACCGGTGTCGACACGGCCGCGCTGCGGAACGCCGCCGCGCTCTCCTCGCTCAGCGACCCGACCCCCGAGGGCAAGTCGATCGTCGACCTGGCCGAGGCTCAGGGCTTCCGCCGCCCCTCGACGGTGGACGGAGAGATCGTGCCCTTCACCGCCCAGACCCGGATGAGCGGCATCGACTTCGCCGACGGCCGCCAGATCCGGAAGGGCGCCGGCTCGGCCGTGACCGCCTGGGCCCGCGAGACCGGCACCACGGGCAGCACGCTGTTCGATGAACTGCAGCAGCAGACCGACGCGATCGCCGGCCTCGGCGGCACGCCGCTGGTCGTCGCCGTCCGCGAGGCCGGGACACCCGCGCGCATCCTCGGCGTCGTCTACCTCAAGGACATCGTCAAAGAGGGCATGGCCTCCCGCTTCGCCGAGCTGCGCTCGATGGGCATCCGCACCGTGATGATCACGGGCGACAACCCGCTGACCGCAAAGGCGATCGCCGCGGAGGCGGGCGTCGACGACTACCTCGCCGAGGCCACCCCCGAGGACAAGCTCGCGCTGATCAAGAAGGAGCAGGAGGGCGGCCGCTTGGTCGCCATGACCGGCGACGGCACGAACGACGCCCCGGCACTCGCCCAGGCGGATGTCGGCGTCGCGATGAACACCGGCACGAGCGCCGCGAAGGAGGCCGGCAACATGGTCGACCTCGACTCGGACCCGACCAAGCTCATCGACATCGTCGCGATCGGCAAGCAGCTGCTGATCACCCGCGGAGCGCTCACCACGTTCTCGATCGCCAACGACGTCGCGAAGTACTTCGCGATCATCCCGGCGATGTTCGCGGCCGTCTTCCCGGGCCTGGGGCTGCTCAACATCATGCAGCTGCACTCGCCGTCGTCGGCCATCCTCTCGGCGGTGATCTTCAACGCGCTGGTGATCATCGTGCTCATCCCGCTGGCACTGAAGGGCGTGAAGTACCGGCCGATGTCGGCCTCGCGCATCCTCAGCCGCAACATCCTCATCTACGGGCTGGGCGGAGTGATCGCGCCGTTCATCGGCATCAAGATCATCGACCTCGTCGTCAGCCTCCTGCCGGGCTTCTGAGCCCGGCGCCCCTCCCTGATACGCGATACAGAAACAGAAGGAAACCACCATGGCCACCACACGCGGGTCCGCCCGCCCCTACTGGGTCGCACTGCGTTACATGATCGTCGCCACGATCGTGCTGGGCATCGCCTACCCCGTCGCGATCCTCGGCATCGGCCAGCTCGCGCTGCCGGCCCAGGCCAACGGCTCCGTCGTCACGGTCGACGGGCAGCCCGTCGGCTCGTCCCTGATCGGCCAGTCGTTCGCCGACGACGACGGCAACGCCCTGCCCGAGTGGTTCCAGTCGCGGCCCTCCGCGGCCGGCTACGACGGCGCCGCCTCGGTCGGGTCGAACTACGGCCCCGAGAACTCGGACTTCATCGCCGAGATCGAGGCCCGGAAGGCTGCGATCTCCGAGAGCGACGGGGTCTCCCCCGACGCCATCCCGGTCGACGCGCTGACCACCTCGGGCTCGGGCCTCGACCCGCACATCAGCCCCGACTACGCCTACGAGCAGGTCGCCCGGGTAGCCGAGGCACGCAAGCTCCCCGAGACCGATGTGAAGGGCCTGGTCGACGCGTTCGTGCAGGGCCGCGACCTCGGCTACCTGGGCGAGCCCACGGTCAACGTGCTGCAGCTGAACGTCGCGCTGTCGCAGCTGGCCGGCTGAGGCAGGGTCACGACGCGGATGGACGGGCGATGAAGCAGGGACGGCTCCGAGTGCTGCTCGGGGCCGCTCCCGGCGTGGGCAAGACCTACGCCATGCTCGAGGAGGGCCGGCGGCTCCGCTCGCAGGGCAAGGACGTGGTCGTGGCTGTCGTCGAGACCCACGGCCGCGCCGCCACCAAGGCGATGACGCTCGGCTTCGAGATCATCCCGCGCACCCCGGTCTCGTACCGGGGCGTCGAGCTGGCCGAGATGGATCTGGATGCCGTGCTCGCCCGCGCGCCCCAGATCGCGCTGGTCGACGAGCTCGCCCACACCAACGCGCCGGGCCTCGCCCACGAGAAGCGCTGGCGCGACGTCGAGACCCTGCTGGATGCGGGCATCGACGTGATCTCGACCGTCAACATCCAGCACATCGAGTCGCTCAACGACGTCGTGCAGCAGATCACCGGGGTGCCCCAGCGCGAGACGATCCCGGATGCGGTGCTCCGCGAGGCCGACCAGATCGAGGTCGTCGACCTGGCCCCGCAGGCGCTGCGCGACCGGCTCTCGGAGGGCGTGGTCTATCCGGCCGCGCGGATCGACGCGGCGCTGTCGAACTACTTCCGGCTCGGCAACCTGACCGCCCTGCGCGAACTCGCACTGCTCTGGCTGGCCGACGAGGTCGACTCGTCACTGCAGAAGTACCGCGCCGAGCACGGCATCGGCCAGAAGTGGGAGGCCCGCGAACGGGTCGTCGTCGCCCTGACCGGCGGCCCGGAGGGCGAGACGCTCCTCCGCCGCGGATCCCGGATCGCCGCCCGCTCGGCCGGCGGCCAGCTGCTCGCGGTGCACGTCACGAGCCAGGACGGGCTCCGTCAGGCCGACCCGGGCGCCCTCGCGGCGCAGCGCTCGCTGGTCGAGAGCCTCGGCGGCAGCTTCCACCAGGTCGTCGGCAGCGACATCCCGGAGGCCCTGGTGCAGTTCGCCAAGGCGTCCAACGCCACCCAGCTCGTGATCGGGGTGAGCCGCCGCAGCCGGCTCGCTGCGGTGTTCACCGGGCCCGGGATCGGGGCCACGGTCATCCGCGAGTCGGGCGACATCGACGTGCACATCGTCAACCACGCCGCCGCGGGCGGCACCCGCTTCTCGCTGCCGCACCCGCACGGGTCGCTCACCGTGCGCCGGCGGGTCTACGGCTTCATCCTCGCCGTGATCGGCGGGCCGCTGCTGACCTGGCTGCTCACCCAGTTCCGGAGCGACGACTCGATCACCTCGGACGTGCTCGGCTACCAGCTGCTCGTGGTCGTGGTCGCGCTGGTCGGCGGCATCTGGCCGGCGCTGTTCGCCGCCGTTCTTTCGGGCGTGACGCTCGACTTCTTCTTCGTCGACCCGCTCTACACGGTGACCGTCGACGAACCACTGCACCTGCTTGCGCTGCTGCTCTACATCGTGATCGCGGTGCTGGTGTCGATCGTGGTCGACCAGGCGGCTCGGCGGTCGCGCGCGGCCAGGCGCTCGGCGGCCGAGTCGGAGCTGATCGCCGGGGTCGCCGGCGAGGTGCTGCGAGGGCAGGACGCCTTGCAGGCCTTCGTGACCCGCACCCGGGAGGCCTTCGGGCTGACCGGCGTGCGGCTGCTCGTAGGCGACCGGGTGCTCGCGAGCGACGGCGAGCCAGCCGGGGCGGGAGCCGGGTCGGATGCGGTGGGCGGGCCGGATGCGGACGGTGCGGCGGCCACGCCGGGCAAGACCTCCCGCGACGGGTCCGTCGACCGCGTGCCCGTCGACGACGAGGCGACGCTCGAGCTGAGCGGCCCCGCCCTGCAGTCCTCCGACCGCCGCCTGCTCGCCGTCATCGTCACGCAGCTCGCCTCGGCGCTCGAGCACGCCGACCTCGAGGAGACCGCCCGGGTGATGGCTCCGCTCGCGGCCGCCGACCGGGTGCGCAGCGCCCTGCTCGCCGCCGTCGGGCACGACCTCCGCCGGCCGCTCGCCGGGGCGACCGCCGCCGTGACCGGGCTGCGCGCATCCGGTTCGCAGCTCTCACCGGGCGACCGCGACGAACTGCTCGACACCGCCGAGACCTCGCTCAAGCAGCTCACCGACCTGCTGACAAACCTGCTCGACGTGAGCCGCGTGCAGGCCGGCGCCCTCGCGGTCACGCTGGAGCCGGTCGATCTCGTCGACCTCGTGCCCACCGCGCTCGAGGAGCTCGCGGTCGGGCCCGACGAGGTCGACCTCGACCTGCCGCCGGACCTCCCGCGCCTCGAGGCCGACCCCGGGCTGCTCGAGCGGGTGATCGTGAACCTGCTCTCGAACGCGCTGAAGTACTCCCCCGAGGGTGAGAAGGTCGTCGTCGCGGCGTCGGCGTTCCAGGACACCGTGCAGATCCGGGTGATCGATCGCGGGCCGGGCGTTCCGGCCGATCGGCGGGAGGACATCTTCGTGCCCTTCCAGCGCCTCGGCGACACCGACAACACCACGGGCCTCGGCCTCGGGCTCGCCCTGTCGAAGGGCTTCGTGGAGGGCATGGACGGCACGCTCGAGTTCGAGGAGACGCCGCGCGGCGGCTCGACGATGGTGGTCACGCTCCGGGCGGTGGCGTCGTGAGGATCCTGATCGCCGACGACGACCCGCAGATGCTGCGGGCGCTTCGGGTCACGCTCGGCGCCCAGGGGCACGAGATCCTGACCGCCGCCGACGGGAGGCAGACCGTCGCGGCCGCGTCGACGCATCCGCCCGACCTGCTGATCCTCGACCTCGGGATGCCGCAGCTGGACGGGATGGAGGTGATCCGCACGGTGCGCGGCTACTCGCAGCTGCCCATCCTCGTCGTCTCTGGGCGGACGGATGCGGCCGACAAGGTCGACGCGCTCGACGCCGGCGCCGACGACTACGTCACGAAGCCGTTCGCGATCGACGAGCTGCTCGCCCGGGTACGTGCGCTGACCCGCCGGTCGCCGGTCGCGGTGAGCCGCCCGGTCGTCACGATGAGCGGCGTGACCGTCGACCTGATCGCGCACGCGGTGACCCGCGAAGGGCAGCGGAACGCCGTCCGGCTGACGCCGACGGAGTGGAAGATCCTCGAGCTGTTGGTGCGGAACCCGCACCGCCTGCTCACTCACGCCGACCTCTTCACCGAGATCTGGGGCACGGCGAACGTGCACGAGACCGGGTACCTGCGGCTGTACATCGGACAGCTGCGGAAGAAGCTCGAGCCGGATCCTTCGCGGCCCCGGCACATCCTGACCGAGACGGGGCTGGGCTACCGCTTCGAGCCGGACGCCTGACCCGTGCGGGCGGTCGAGCTGTTCGCGCCGTTCGCGCCGTTTGCGCCGTTCGTCTTGGCGGCCGCCGGCTCGCCGGGCTCCTGCACGAGCGCCGGCATCCGCCGGTCGAGCAGCGTCAGCAGGGCCGCGATGCCGATCGCGATCAGCAGGATGACCGCCGAGTTGCGCACCGAGTCGCTGAACCCGATCAGGTCGACGTCGAGGAACGGGTACGGGTACCAACCGGTGAGCGCGCCGCGCACGAAGGTGAGCACGAGCCAGGCGAGCGGCCAGATGAAGGCCAGCAGGAGCACGCGCCGGCCCATCCGGGGCCGCGGGCCGAAGATCAGCCAGCCGACCAGGGTGGCCCAGGGCGAGATGTAGTGGAAGCCGATGGTCGCGGCGAGAGCCCAGCCCTCCGGATGCACGAGCTGCGCGAGCACGAAGTCGTAGACGAGGCCGGTGATGATGATGCCGAGCATCGCATCCAGGCGCAGCACCCGCCAGAGCGTGCCGTCGCGGTGGATGCTGACCGCGAGCGCGATCGAGGTGCCGAGCACGAACAGGTTGCTCTGGATCGTGAAGTAGCTGAACAGGTTGAACAGGCGTTCGCCGAGGCTCTGCTGGTCGGTGGGCTGGAACGAGTTCACGTCTTGACCGTTCGTGAACACGAGCACCAGCTGGATGATCAGGGCCGCGCCCACCACGACGGCGATGCCGCCGAACCAGATCCGCGCCGCGCGCACCCGCCCGGCCGTCGTGCGGCCGCTCGTCTCCCCCACCATGATCCACCCCGTTCCGCGGACCCCCGTGGCCGCGGGAACAGGATAGCGGGCGGCGGCCCGGCCGCGCCCGGCTGACGATCACGATGCGGCAACACCGGAGCGGGTGCGTGCGCGAGTGGCGGGGGGAGGTGTTGAGTGGAAGGGATCGAGAAAGGGAGCGTGCGTGACGACGGAAGCCGCAGACACCACCCCGGGGCAGTCCGTGTGGGCTGCCCTCAACGCCCTCCGGGACGCCGAGGTGCAGCAGCGCAAGCAGGTCAGCGCGATGACCGGCCTGAGCGACAACGATCAGGAGGCACTGCGCCTCATCGTCGACGCCGAGCTGAACGGCACCCCGCTGGGGCCGAAGGATCTGGCGCGCGGGCTCGCGCTCAGCAGCGCATCCGTGACCGTGCTGATGGACCGCCTCGAGAAACGCGGGCTCGCGCGACGGGCCTCCAACAGCGCCGATCGGCGCGCGCTGCTCGTGGTGCCGACCGACACGGGTATCGCCCTGTCGAAGGCCGTCAACGCCACGAGCGCGGGTCACACCGAGGTGCTGGGTACGGTGACGGCCGAGGAGGCCGCCGTGATCACGGGGTTCCTGGGCCGCCTCAGCGAGGCGATCTACGACGCGCCGATCCCTGAGGACTAGGCGGAGGTTCGTTCCTCGCCCGATCCCCTTCGACTGATCGGACGCCCGAGGACTAGGCGGTCGCTGCCGCCGGCACGTTCCGCGCCTCGATGGGGCCACGCGACCGGCCTTCGAGGTAGGCGAGCAGCGCCGAGGCGACCATCAGCTCCTCCGCGAGGCCGACGACCTGTGCGAGGGTGGCCCGATTGGATGCCGCGCGCGGCTCGAAGATGATCTCCCAGCGCGGGTCGTACGGGCCGATCGGCTGCAGGTAGAACTCGGTCGAGGCGTTCTTGAAGCGCATCACGATGAGCCCGGTGTCTTCGCCCGCGCCGCCGTCGTGCCGGAGGACGTCGAGCTCGCCCAGCACGGTGTGGCCCTGCTCGAGGAACTCCTTCACCCAGCCCTCGAGGGTCTCTTTACTGCGAAACGGCACGTCGGCTCCTCCTCTTCCTGACCCATGATCCCACGAGTCGCGAGGTCAGGAGGGGGCTTGCGCCGTGGCGTCGTCCCGCAACGAGTGGATCATGCTCTCGAGCAGCGCGAACCCTGCCCGCCGCTCGCCCTCGGAGAGCCCGCCGAGCATCCGCACCTCGACCGACCGCACCGCCGCGCTCGCCTTCGCGCGCATCCGGAGCCCTGCCGGAGTCAGCCGCGTCGGCAGCACCTTGCCCACCCGATCCTCTTCGGGGCGGATGACGAGACCGTCGCGCTCGAGCCCCTGCAGCAGTACGTTCATCGACTGCCGCGTGACGAACGCGCCCCGCGCGAGCTCGGAGTTCGACAGCCCGGGCCGCTGCGCCAGCAGTTCGAGGCAGGAGTACTGCGTCACCGTCAGCCCTAGCGGGCGGAGCGCGGCCTCCATCGCGGAGCGCAGCGCGCTCGAGGCCTCCTTCAGCAGGTAGCCGAGCGAGGTCCCGAGGTCGATGCCGTCTCCGTCTTGACTCATGTCAGTATTCTGACATATCGTTGTCTGTGTCAGAAAACTGACATACACGAAGGAGAACACATGCCCGCCACCGGCCCCGATTTCATCTCCCTGCAGGTCCGCGACCTCGACTCCTCGCAGGCGTTCTACGAGCAGTACCTCGGCCTGGTCCGGTCGCAGGCCGGCCCGCCGCACGCCGTCGTCTTCGAGACGACCCCGATCGCGTTCGCCTTGCGCGACATCGTGCCCGGCACCGACCTCGATACGGTGTCGCAGCCGGGTATCGGCGCCGCGATCTGGTTGCACGCGACCGACGTGCAGGCGATCCACGACGCGCTCGTCGCCGACGGCCGCACGATCACGGCCGAGCCGATCGACGGGCCGTTCGGGCGCACGTTCACGTTCGCCGATCCGGACGGGTACCGGATCACGCTGCACGACCGGGCCTGAGGAGGGTCAGGGCCGCCAGGCCTGAGGCCGGGGTACGGCCCGGCCGGGCGGCGGGCCGGGCCTGACGCGGGGCAAAGCCCGCTCGGGCGGCGGGCCGGGCCGTCCGGTAAACTGGAGGCTGGTGTGCCGGGAAGCCTGGTCGGCGGATGATCCACGGGGGTCGTTCTATCCGCTTCGCCGACCCGCCATCCCTCGCGCTGGCAGCTAGGAGACCGCATGGCCTTCATCCGATCCGAGCGCGTCGCCGCGTTCCTCCTCCTCATCGCCGCCGCCCTCGGCCTGGTGCTCGCCAACACGGCGCTCGGGCCCGGCCTGATGGCGCTCCAGGATGCCGACCTCGCGATCCCGGGCACCCCGCTCGACCTGTCGGTCGGCCACTGGATCAGCGACGGCCTGCTCGCCGTGTTCTTCTTCATCGTCGCGGTCGAGCTGAAGAACGAGTTCGCGGTGGGGCAGCTCGACACCATCGGGAAGGCCGTGCGGCCGGCGATCGCCGCGCTCGGCGGCGTGATCGTGCCGGCGCTGATCTATCTCGCGGTGACCGCGGGATCCGGGTACGAGGGCGGCTGGCCCATCCCGACCGCCACCGACATCGCCTTCGCGCTCGGGGTGCTCGCGGTGTTCGGCAAGGGCATCCCGTCGCGGCTGCGGATCTTCATCCTGGCGCTCGCGATCCTCGACGACATCGTCGCCATCCTGATCATCGCCGTGTTCTTCACCGCCGACCCGAACCTGCTGTTCATCGCGCTGGCCGCGGTCGGGGTGGTGGCGTTCGCGCTGCTGAGCAAGCTGCTCGGCAGCCGGTACCGCGTGCTGGTCGCGGTGCTGATGGTCGCCGTGGCGGTCGTGACCTGGTCGCTCACCTACCTCTCGGGCGTGCACGCCACGATCGCCGGGGTCGCGCTCGGGCTCGTCATGGTGCGGAAGCCGGCGATGCACCTTCGACACCGGCTCGAGCCGGTGAGCAACGGGGTGATCCTGCCGCTGTTCGCGTTCTCGGCTGCGCTCGTGGCGATTCCACAGGTGTCGCCGACGGAGCTCGCGGCGCCGTTCTGGGGCATCCTGATCGCGTTGCCCGTGGGCAAGCTGATCGGCATCTCGCTCGGCGGCTGGCTCTCGAGCTTCATCGGGCCGCGCGACCGGCGGCCGCACCTGACATTGCACGGGCTGCTCGCCGCGGGTGCGCTCGGCGGGGTGGGGTTCACGGTGTCGCTGCTGATGAACGAGCTCGCGTTCGCGTCGCAGCCCGAGGTCGCCGACGAGGGCACGCTCGCGGTGCTGCTCGGCTCCAGCATCTCGATCGTGGTCGCGGCGATCGTAGTCTCGCGGCTCGCGGCGTACTACAAGCGGCTGCGCCTGCTGCGGCTCGAGGCCGAGCGCCGCGTGGCGGGCGCCTGAGCCGGATCACGCTGCACGAACGGGCTGAAGATCGTGGCTATGCGTGCACTGTGCACGTCTGAGTGCGATCCTCAGCCCGTTCGAACAAGCGGCGCCCGCGCGGTGCTGCACGAACGGACTGCTGTGAGCGTCTATACGTGCACAGTGCACGTATGAGCGCGCTCAGCAGCCCGTTCGAACAAAGAGCGACCGGCGCGCTCGGCCGGCGGCGCGCATCCGGCCCGTCGGCGTGCGGGAGAATGGGGTGTGGACCTCCGCTGGCTGACCGCCCCCGACGCCGATGTGGCCGCGGCCCTCGTGACCGCCCGACGCGGCTCGCGGCCCCGGTGGGTGCCGAACCGGCGCCGCATCCTCGTGCACGTGAACCAGTGCCTGCTGCTCTGGTACGTCTGCATCGTGCTGATGACGTACGGCATCCAGGTGGACGAGTTCCAGCACAACGACATCGTGCCCGAGAACGTGCCAGGCATGCTGGTGACCGGGCTGATCTTCGTGGTCTGGGCCGCGGGAAGCGTGCTGCTGTGGCGCTGGTCGATGAGGCCGCCGGGGTCGCGTGCCCGGATCCTGCAGGGCCGGCAGGAGCTCACCGCCCTGGCCAACGGCTTCGAGCCGGAGCCCAAGAGTTACTCGACCTTCCCGACCCTGCTGTCGGCGGCGGGCCGCATCCGCGAGTTCCCGCGCTTCTCGGCGCCGGGCGTCGAGTTCGGCACGCTGCTCGCCGGCACCCGGCGCGCACGCGGGTGGCGCTACCTGGCGGTGAAGCTGCCGGCGCCGCTGCCGCACCTGATCCTGGATGCGGCGCCCCACGACGGTCTCGACGGCGACCTCCCCCAGGGGGTCGACCAGGGGCAGCGGTTCTCGCTCGAGGGGGACTTCGACCGGTGGTTCCGGGTGTACACGCCGGCCGGGTACGGCAAGGACGCCCTCTACGTGCTGACACCGGACGTGATGGCCGACCTCCTCGACCACGCGCGCGGCTTCAACGTCGAGATCCTCGACGACACGATCGTCTTCTTCACCGAGCCCGCCGCCGACTACTCCCAAGCCGAAGCGTGGGAGCGCGTCGACGCCCTCCTCACGACCGTCGTCGCCCGCATCGCCACGAGCGCCGGCCGCTACCTCGACGTGCGCGTGCCCGGCCAGGACACCTCCCGGCTGCTCGACCGCCTCACCGCCGAGCGCGAGCGCCCCGGCATCCCGTACCTGCCGCCCGCGCCGCGAATCGGCTCGGACGGCCGTCGGCTCGAGATGCACGCGGGGCGCCGGGCGGCGCGCTGGCTGATCGGGGCGATCGGCTGGTACACGCTGCTGTTCGTGCTCTACTTCGTGCCGGCCGTCTTCGCCTTCGCCGGCTTCATGTCCATCGTCGACGGGCGCTGAGCCTCGGGCTGGAGGCTGGGGGCTAGCGGAACAGCGAGAAGACGTCGAGCGCGTCGAAGACCAGGCCGATCTTCTCCCACCACCGCAGTCTCTTGTGACCGCCCAGGGGTTCGAGACCCTCGACGGACTTGCGCCGGGCCACCGCCGCCGCCCACCGTCCCCGCGCGCGCTCGGCCGTCCGGCCGACCCGCTCCCCCGCACCGCTCATGGCTCCACTGTGGCCGACCCCGGCTGTCCGCCGGCTTGGAACCGGCTCGACGCCAACTGTGAGGTGCCGAGGCTCGCCCCCAGCCAGGCGGTCAGCGGGGCAGGAGGGCGGCCGCCAGGAAGGGGGCCGTGACGCTCGCGGCCACGGTCGCGACCTCGCGCGGGGTGCCCTCGGCCATGATCTGGCCGCCGGCGTCGCCCGCACCCGGGCCGAGGTCGATCACCCAGTCGGCCTGCGCCACGACCCGCATGTCGTGCTCGACCATGATGACCGTGTTGCCGCCGTCGACCAGGCGCTGCAGGTGCTCGAGCAGACGGTCGGTGTCGGCCGGATGCAGCCCTGAGGTCGGCTCGTCGAGCAGGTAGAGCGTGTCGCCGCGCTGCACGCGGCGGAGCTCCGAGGCGAGCTTCACTCGCTGCGCCTCACCGCCCGACAGCTCGGTGGCCGGCTGCCCGAGGGCGACGTAGCCGAGCCCGACGTCGAGCAGCGCATCCAGGTGCCGCACCGCCTCGGGGTCGTCGGCGAAGAGGTCGCGTGCCCGGGTGACGCTCAGGCCGAGCACGTCGGCGATGGTCTGACCCTCGAACCGGATCTCGAGCGTCTCGGCGTTGTACCGCGCACCGTGACAGGTGCTGCAGGGCGCGTGCACCGTCGGCAGGAACAGCAGCTCGACCTCCATCGTGCCCTCGCCCTTGCAGGTCGGGCACCGCCCGCTCGGCAGGTTGAACGAGAAGCGGCTCGCCGAGTACCGGCGGCTCCGCGCCTCGGGCGTCGCCGCGAACAACGAGCGGATGCGGTCGAACAGCCCGGTGTACGTCGCCACGTTCGAGCGCGGCGTGCGCCCGATCGGTTTCTGGCTGACCTGCACGACCCGGCGCAGACGGTCGGCCGGCCCCGAGGCACGCCCCGCCGTCGCCACGGACGCCGGCGTGAGCAGCAGAGCGTCGGCAGGCGCATCCGCTGCCGTCGGCTCGGCGTTCTCCTTCTCGTCCCGCGCGTCGACCTCGCTGGCGAGGCTGGCGCGCAGCAGGTCGGGCACCGCCTGGTTGACGAGCGTCGACTTGCCCGAACCCGAGACGCCGGTGACCGCCGTCAGAGAGCCCAGCGGGAACGACACCGACAGCCCCGTGAGGTTGTTGCGGGTCACGTCGGTGAGCTCCAGCCGCGCTTCGGCGACGCGAGGGGTGGATGAACGGGGTTGCGCCTCCGCAGAGGGATCCCCGTCGCCGTCACCGAACAGGTACCGCCGCGTCACCGACTCCTCGGCGCCGCGAAGCCCCTCGAGCTCGCCCGAGTAGACGACCCGCCCACCCGTCGCTCCGGGGCCGGGCCCGATGTCGACGATCCAGTCGGCCTCGCGGATGACGTCGAGCGAGTGCTCGACGAAGAACACGGTGTTCCCGCTGTCGCGCAGCCGGCGCAGGATGCCGAGCAGCGCTGTCGTGTCGGCCGGGTGCAGCCCCGCCGACGGCTCGTCGAGCACGAACACCACACCGAACAGCTGCGAGAGCACCTGCGTGGCCAGCCGCATCCGCTGCAGTTCGCCCGAGGAGAGCGTGATCGTGGTGCGGTCGAGCGACAGGTAGCCGAGGCCGAGGTCGGTGATCGGCGACAGCCGGGCGAGCAGCTCGGCGACCAGCCGCTGGGCGGCCAGTCGCTTCTCGGGCGCGAGCGGGCCCGCGCCGAGCGGCTCCCACCCCGGCTCCAGCGCGACCGCCATCAACTCCGCGACCTCGTCGAGCGGCATCCCCGCGACATCCGTGATCGCGCGCCCTTCGAAGGTCACGGCCAGGGCCTCGGGCTTGAGCCGCCGGCCGCCGCACGCCGGGCAGAGCACGCTGCGCATGAAGGACGACGCGCGCTCGCGCATCCGGGCGCTCTTGGAGTTGGCGAAGGTGTCGAGCACGTACCGCCGCACCCCGAGGAAGGTGCTCATGTACCGCGGCGAACGGCCGGCAGCCACCGCCTTGCGCACCTCGGCCGGCGAGCGGTCGGTGAAGATGGGCACCTGCGGCGACTCGTCGGTGAACAGCGCCCAGGTGCGCTGCTCCTCGGGCAGGTCGCGCCAGGGCACGTCGATGTCGTACCCGAGCGAGATCAGGCTGTCGCGCAGCTGCTTGCCGTGCCAGGCGGTAGGCCAGGCGGCGAGGGCGCCGTTACGGATGCTCAGCGAGTCGTCGGGCACCATCAGCTCGAGCGGCACGTCGAACACGCGGCCGATGCCGTGGCAGGTGGGGCAGGCGCCCTGCACGGTGTTGGGCGAGAAGTCTTCGGCGTAGAGCATCGGGGCTCCGGGCGGATACGTGCCCACCCGCGAGTAGAGCATGCGCACCACGCTGGAGATCGTGGTGGCGCTGCCGACGGTCGAGCGCGCGCTGCCTCCCGTGCGCTGCTGCGGCAGGGCCACCGCCGGCGGCAGACCTTCGATGGAGTCGACGTCGGCCACACCGACCTGGTCGATCAGGCGGCGGGCGTAGGGGGCGACCGACTCGAAGTACCGGCGCTGGGCCTCGGCGTAGAGCGTGCCGAAAGCCAGCGAGCTCTTGCCCGATCCCGAGACGCCGGTGAAGGCCACGAGGGCGTCGCGGGGCAGATCGACGTCGACGTTCTGCAGGTTGTGCTCGCGGGCGCCGCGCACCTCGACGAGATCGAAGGGGGTTCCGGGCTTTCGGGCAGGGCTGGCGTCGTGTGGGGTCATTACCTCCAGTCTGGCCCCAGCTACCGACACTGCACCGCGCGGCCCTGATCGGCGCTGGCCGGACCCGGATTCGCCCCGGTCGGTCACGTCAGTTCGACAATCGTCGGGATTACGGATGGATGTGCCCCTTCCGAGGGACACGGGACGCATCCGTGGGCTACCGTGTGCTCCAGACGACGAGATGGGGATCTGGGATGGTCAAGGGATTCGGCCTGCGTGGCCGCGGAATGACGGCGCTGATCGTGGCGGCCGTGGTGGCGGTGACACCGGTCGCGGCGGTGAGCGCGTCGGCGGCACCGACATCCGTACCGGCCGCGGCAGCCGCTGCAGCACCGGCAGCCGCAGCCGCAGCACCAGCAGCACCAGCGGCGGCACCGGCAGCCGCAGCACAAGCACAAGCCGCAGCAGCCCCCGCCGCCGCAGCCGCCCCCGCCACCATCGTCGGCGTCCCCTCGAACCGCTGCCTCGACGTCACCGGCAACGTCGACACCCCCGGCACCGGCATCAACATCTACGACTGCGTCGGCCAGCCGAACCAGTCCTGGTCGTTCACCGCCGCCGGTGAGCTCACCACCTTCGGCGGCACCCGCTGCCTCGACGTCGACAAGCAGTCGACCGTGTCGCCCGCCCGCCTGCAGATCTACGCCTGCAACGGTGGCGCGAACCAGAAGTTCACGATCAACTCCGACGGCACGATCCGCGGGGTGCAGTCCAAGCTCTGCCTCGACGTGAAGGGCGCGGCGACCGCGAACAGCAGCCTGGCGCAGCTCTACACCTGCAACGGCGGCGCCAACCAGAAGTGGAAGACCACGCTCGGCGCCCCCGCCGACACCACCGCCCCCAGCATCCCGGGCGACCCGCGGGTCAGCGGCCTCACCTGCGAGAGCGTCACCTTCGCCTGGAACGCCTCGACCGACAACGTCGGCGTCGCCTTCTACGACGTCTACCACGACGGCCAGCTGATGAAGTCGGTCAGCGGAACCACGCTCAGCACCCAGCTCACCGTCGTGGGCGGGGTGAAGTGGGGGCTGTTCGTGAACGCGCGTGACGCATCCGGAAACGTGTCGCAGGCGAGCACGACCGTGCCGATCGCTCCCCCGAACTGCCAGCCCGACACCGTCGCACCCACCGCCCCGACCGGGCTGAAGGCCGCCGTCTCGGGCACCACGGTGACCCTGAACTGGACGGCATCCACCGACGACGTGGGCGTGCGCGCCTACGACGTCTACCGCGACGGCGCGAAGATCGGCTCGATCACCGGCACCGCGACGGTCATCCCCGCCACGACCTTCGTCGACAGCGCGCTGGCCGCCACGACCAGCTACACCTACTACGTCGTCGCCCGCGACGGCCAGGCCAACGCGTCGCCGAAGAGCGGCTCGGTCACGGCGACGACGGGTTCAGGATGCGCGCAGTCGGTCTGCGCCGTGACCCAGGTCGGCACCGACACCGACATCCCCTGGGGTCTCGTGACCCTGCCCGACGGCACCCTGCTCTACAACCGCCGCGACGCGCACGACATCGTGCACCTGAACCCCGCGACCGGAGCCAAGACCACCGTCGGCACCGTGCCCAACGTCGAGAGCACCGACGGCGAGGGCGGTCTCACCGGCCTCGCGATCGCGGCCGACTACGCCAGCACGCACTGGCTGTACATCATGCACACCTCGCCGACCGACAACCGGATCGTGCGCATCAAGCTCGAGAACGACGCGCTCGTACTGAGCAGCGAGCAGGTGCTGGTCAGCGGCATCCTGCGCAACAAGTTCCACGACGGCGGGCGCCTGCGCTTCGGCCCCGACGGCAAGCTCTACGCGAGCACCGGGGATGCCCAGTTCGGCGACAACGCACAGAACCTCTCATCGCTGAACGGCAAGATCCTGCGCCTGAACCCGGATGGCTCGGTGCCCGCCGACAACCCCTTCGGCAACTACGTCTGGAGCTACGGCCACCGCAACCCCCAGGGCCTCGCCTTCGACTCGCAGGGCCGCCTCTGGGAGCAGGAGTTCGGCAACAGCGTGATGGACGAGACGAACCTCATCCAGAAGGGCGGCAACTACGGCTGGCCCGCCTGCGAGGGCACGACCGGCACCTGCGGCACGGCCGGCTTCATCGCGCCGAAGCAGACCTACCTCACCTCGGACGGCTCGTGCGCCGGCATCGCCATCGTGCGCGACGTGCTCTACGTGGCCTGCGAGCGCGGTCAGCGGCTCTACCGCGAGGTCATCTCGGGCTCGTCGCTGACGAACGTGCAGATCTTCTTCAACGGCACCTACGGGCGCTTGCGCACGGTCGAGCCGGCACCGGATGGCGGGCTCTGGCTCACCACCAGCAACGAGGGCGACAAGGACAGCATCCCGAACAACAGCAACGAGAAGCTGCTGCACGTGACGCTGGGGCGGTAGGGGGCGGGGCCGCGTGCCGGCGGGCGGCGGCTTGGCCGCCTCCCGGCCGCGGCCCGCTCGGCTACGGTGTGAGGATGACAGGGGCTGAGAAGGCGGATGCGGGCGGCGCCCGGCACCTGGCCTGGATCCTCCCGATCCTGGCCATCCCGTTCCTCTTCTTCGGCTTCATCCTCATCGCCGGCACGATGTACAACACCGGCGACCCGATCGTGTCCCGGCTCGGACTCCTGCCTCATATCGCCGCTCTCGTCACGCCGCTCGCCGCTCTCGTCATCGCGGCGACCGTGATCGTGCGCATCCTGAGGCAGGCCCGTCTTCGCAGGCCGGGTGCTTTCGAGCGGCGACGGCTCGAGGATGCGCGGCGGCGCGGCCTCACGCCCGAGGAGTACGGCGTCGACAAGGGGAACACCCCGGGCTTGAGCTCCATACGGCCGGTCAACTCGGCGGGTGGGCTGCTCGTGATCTCGATCATCCTGACCGCGCTGGCCGTCTTCCTGCTGGTGATGATCGGGGCCGGGATCCTGCAGAACCTCGGCGTCCTGGCGGCCCCGCCGGATGCCACGCAGCTGAGCCCGGTGCAGTGGGTCTTCACGCTGTTCTCGTTGGTGTTCCCGGTCGTGTCGTGGCGCTACTACCTGCGCGAGCGGCGGGCGCAGGCCCTCCGCGTCGCGCGCGGGCTGCCCCGCGTGCTCGCCCCCAGCGACCGTTCCGGGCCCACGGACAGTTAGGGCGCGGATGCACGCGCCGCATCCGCCGCTGCCTCGAGCGCGTCGCGGGGCGGCCGACCGAGGAGCGTCGCGAGATCCGGGCTGGTACCGGCGAGGAAACCGTGGGCGACCGCGGTGTGGATCGACATCAGCATCGCCGGCTGGAACGGCTTGAGGCCCGCGGCGTTAAGCTGCCGGCGACGATCCTCGAGAGAGATCTCGACGAGCGGCGCACCGACCCGCGCGGCCACCTCGTGGGCGGTGATCGGCGTGCCGACGAGCTCGTAGACGCGGCCGGTGTGGGCAGCTGCGGATGCGCTCTCGACCTGCTCGGCGACGACGGCCGCCGCTTCGGCGAGATCCTCGCGAGTGACAGCCGAGAGTGCCCCGTCGCCGAACGCCGAGGTCAGCTCGGGCCCGGACCACTGCAGCAGCGAGCCGAACAGGTCGGCGTAGAGCCCGTTCCGCAGGATGGTCCACGGGATCGCGCCCTGCCCCAGTCGGCGCTCGGTCCACCGATGGGCCAGCGCGAACGCGAGGTGGTCGCCTTCGCCCGCGAGACTCGTGTAGACGATGTGCGTCACTCCGGCGCGCTCGGCGGCGGCGATCACCGCCTCGTGTCGGGCGATGACCACGTCGTCCTCCGCCTCTCCCGCCGAGACCAGCACGAGGGTGTCGATCCCGTCGAGGGAGATGGTCTCGGGCCGGTCGAAGTCGATGGCGCGGGTTCCTCCGGCGCCGCTCCGGCTGCTGCCGACGACGGATGCGCCGCGCTCGGTGAGGTGGTTCAGGATGGCGCGGCCGAGCCGCCCGGTCGTGCCGGTGACGAGGATCAACGGGTCGCCTTTCGTGATCGTTCAGGTGGTCGTGCGGATAACTAGGCTGATTCTGTTCCGACCCTCGGAGCGGTCACAAGAAGGCACTTCCATGACACTCACGCACACCGGAGTAACCGCCGGCCCGGTCCCCGCCGCCCCCGCAGGCTCGACCTCCGGCTCGGTTTCCGCCGCGATTGCCGACTCGCTCGCCGGCCCAGACTCCGACGCGACCGCAGGCCCTACCCCCGGCTCGCTCGCCGGCCCGGATTCCGATGCGACCGCAGACCCTACCCCCGGCTCGCTCGCCGGCGCGCCCGACGGCTCGCCCGCCGCCCTCGACCCGTGCGGCCGAGAGGATCACCCGGACTGCGGCATCCGCGACGTGCTCGACCGCGTCGGCGACAAGTGGTCGGTGCTGGTCGTTGTCGAACTCGCTTCCGGCACGCGCCGCTTCAGCGAGCTGCAGCGGGCGATCGACGGCATCTCGCAGCGGATGCTCACCCTCACGGTGCGCAGGCTCGAGCGCGACGGCCTCGTGAGCCGGGCCGTCAACCCGACCATCCCGCCGCAGGTGTCGTACACGCTGACCGAGTCCGGTGCGAGCCTCACCCACCTGATCAAGGCCCTCGCCGACTGGTCCCTCGAGCAGCGCCCTGGCATCGCCGCCGCCCGCAGCGCCTACGACGCGGCCAACCCGGGCCACCCCATCCGCTGACCCGCCTCAGTCGCGGGTGGGCTTCCAGACGAGCCACTTCGCCTGCACCTCGGCCTCGAGGTCGACCCCGAAGCGGCCCGCGATGAGCAGCACCTGAGCGAACACGTCGGCGAGCTCAGCGCGGAAGTCGGCATCGAGCTCCTCGGCCGACCGCCCCTTGTCGCGTGCCTGGCCGGCCCGCGCGAGGTACGCCTGCGTCACCTCGCCGACCTCCTCGTTCAGCTTCAGCACGAGCCAGTCATCGGTGCGGTCGATTCCGTTGCTGGCCGCGTAATGCGCCGACACCTCTTCGACCTCTCGCCCCATCGCCCGAACATCCATCCGCTCCCCCTCCGCTGCCGAACCAGCCGCGCCACCCGCGCGCCGCCAACCTACCGAGCTATGGGATGCGATCCGGATCGGCCGACTTCGTATCGAGTACGCCTTGCTCTCTGCCGAACGGTGGCGAAGGATTCTCTGCATGGACGACGAGGGCATTCTCGAGCAGGACCGTCTAGCCATACTCGCCATGCTCGAGGCGAAGCGACTGGGCCTGGCGGAGCGAGCGGGAGGGGTTCTCGCCGGCCCGCCGACCCACGACCGCCCCGATGTCCCGATCTGGGACTACGAGAGTCACGCGCTCGCCCACCCCGAGGTGACCCTGGCCCACCTTGCTGCGATCCGCTTCCCTGTCGTCTTCCTTGATGGCGCGGGTTCCACGGTCACATCGGCAGCAGAGTTCTCTCCCGCCCTCCCGCTCTCGTCGGTGATCGCCCTATGGCGGCACCTTTACGCAACTCGGGTCGTTGTCTGGGACCGCGACACGCGTGCGGTGCACCACCTCGAAAACCAAGACGGCTATCGAGCCGCAGTTCGGAGCTGGAACCCGCCCATCGGCTGACGCTCGGTCAGGAGCACCGACGAATCGGCAGCCGCCCCCGCCCTCGCTGCACCGGGCTCGAGCCGTCAACAACTCCGGCCATCAGACCCCGGGCGGCTCCTCGCTCCGCGTCCGCTCTCGCGTCAGCGCCGAGGCGACGAGCGCGATCACGAAGAATGCCACGGCGAGCCCGACCACGAGCAACAACGCGGTCACCCACGCGCCCGTCAGCAGCGGGAAGACGACGCCGCCTGTCACCGCGAGAACCCCGAAGACCACCGCCAGCGGCAGCAACCACCTCGCGTGGCTCGAACGTCCGGACGACGTCTCAGGACTTCCTCGATCACTCATCACGCACTCCTCTCACGTCCCCGACGCCTAGTTCTCCTGGGAGGAACAGTCGTGCGACCCCAGCGCCAGCGAGGTGATCGCGACCTTGAGCGTCGTGGCGTCGCCATCCGGACCCCAGGTGAAATTGCCCCAGCGATCGGCGGTGTGCGCACCGCGCGGGTTCTCGTAGGCCGCGCTGTACCCGTCGTGAGTGTACGGAAGGCCTTGGAACGCCCAACCCCACCCCACCTCGGTCTCGATGGTGGTGTCCACCCCGGTGATCGCCGCGCCTTCAGCTGTCCAGCTCGAGTCGACCTGAAGGCGGGCAAGGGTCTGCCCGAAGGCGTTGGACTTCGTGTACGAGCACCACGCTGAGTAACTGGATGCGGGACTTCCGTCCGACGCCCCCGACTGCTCAGGGGACGACTCGAGAGAGGAACTCACCGGGATCTGCGCGATCAGAGAGGGATCCGACCACCCGCGTTTCGCCACATCCGCCGGCACGCCCTGCGCCACGGCGGCATCGATGAAGGCTGTTTCGGACCAGCCGGACGGCGGCACGACGGGATCAGCGTGAGCCGCACCGGCCGACCAAAGCAATGGCGCCATCAGACCGCACGCGATCCCGACGACGACTGACTTCCTCGTTTTCATCGTTGCTACCTCTCGAACAGCGACCGACCGCGTCACCATTCTTGACCCCCAAACGGGGCACGCGACAGCTGTTATCTCGACGCGATTGGGAGTAGAGTTATTCTCAGTTTGCGCAGTCGAAAGGGTCAGACGGGGAACTGGGCGAGCTGGAGGAGGTTGCCGCAGGTGTCGTCGAGCACTGCGATGATGACGGGGCCGAGGTCGGTGGGTGGCTGCGTGAAGGCGACGCCGAGCGCGCTGAGGCGCTCGTACTCGGCCTGCACGTCGTCGACGCCGAGCATCAGGAAGGGGATCCCATCCTCCAGCAGCGCAGAGGTGAACGGCTCGACCGCGGGGTGGGCCTTCGGCTCGAGCGAGAGCTGGGTACCGTCCAGGTGATCGGGGTCGACGACGGTCAGCCAGCGATGATCGCCCATCGGCACGTCCGCCGCCACGGCGAAGCCCAGTCGGGACGTGTAGAAGTCGACGGCGCGCTGCTGGTCGTCGACGAAGATGCTCACGGTCTGGAGCTTCATGATGTGCCTTTCTCTAGGATTTCGACGGCCATCGCTCCGAGATCTGCGACAGCGGTGTCGTGTCGATCGTGTGGAATTTGTACCGCCCCCGGCGCACCGAGCGCACCAGCCCCGCCCCCTCGAGCACCTCGAGATGCTGCGAGACGGCCTGCCGCGTAGGCGTCAGATCGTGCTTCATCGCGAGCTTCGAGCACAGCTCGAACAGCGTCTGCTCATCGCGTTCGAGCAGTTCGTCGAGCAGGGCACGACGCGTCCGGTCGGCCAGGGCTTTGTAGACGTCACCCACGCGCCCACCATAGGCAAGCATCCACTTGCCCGTCAAGAGCGAAAGAGCCCGAGAGCGGCGAACGCGCATCCCGGACGCCCGAGTGCCGTTACCCGCCTTCAGGCGTAGCGTTGCCGAAGCGCGCCGGTCGGGCGTCCGTCGAGGTTCTTCCGGGGACAGCTGGGATCGTGTCATGTCGAAGAAATCCGCGCCCACCCGCCCCGTCAAGCGCATCCGCAAAGCCCTTTACGAGGCCGAGCTCGAGCGACTGCAGATCGAGCTCGTCTCGATGCAGCGTTGGGTGATCGAGACCGGCGCCCGGGTCGTGGTGATCTTCGAGGGCCGCGACGCCGCAGGCAAGGGCGGCGCGATCAAGCGCGTCATCCAGTACCTCAACCCGCGCTCGGCCCGGGTCGTCGCCCTGCCGACGCCGAGCGAGCAGGAGAAGGGGCAGTGGTACTTCCAGCGCTACATCGAGCACCTGCCGACCACCGGCGAGATCGTGCTGATGGACCGCTCCTGGTACAACCGCGCCGGCGTCGAACGGGTCATGGGCTACTGCACGCCCGAGCAGTACCGCCTGTTCCTGCGCCAGACCCCGGTCTTCGAACGGATGCTCGTCGAAGACGGCATCACCCTCATCAAGTACTGGTACTCGGTCTCGGACGACGTGCAGGAGGATCGCTTCCGCTCCCGGCTCGACGACCCGATGAGGCGCTGGAAGCTCTCGGACACCGATCTGCAGTCGATCACCCGCTGGGAGGATTACTCCCGAGCCAAGGACGAGATGTTCGAGGCGACCGACCACGCCGACGCCCCCTGGTGGACGATCGAGAGCGACGACAAGCGCTCCGCCCGCCTCAACACGATCAAGCATCTGCTCTCGCAGATCCCGTACGAGCATCGCGAACCCGAGCCCATCGACATCCCGGAGCGCCCGGCCTCGGACTCGTACGAGCGACCCGCGCGCGACCGGTTCCGCTACGTGCCCGACCACGCCCACACGCTGGGTCACGCCCAGATTCCCACCCCCACCGCCATCCCGGAGAACGCATGACCGACGACAGCACGGCCACCGACCGCACGCCCGGCGACAGCCCGGCCGACGACACCACGCGCGCCGACAGCGCGCCCGACAAGCACCTCGACCGCAACGTCACCTTCACCCAGGCCTCGAACACCGAATGGCACGTCGTCGACTCCGACGACGGCACGATCGTCGGCCGCGTCGAGAACACCGGGGACTCCTGGACCGCCTACGACCAGAACGACACCCCGGCCGGCGAGCACGCCACCGCCGAGGCGGGTATGTTCAGCATCGTGAGCACGCCGGCCGTCGGCGAGCGGATGTCCGGCCAAGACGTGCTCGACGACCTGCAGCACGACGACGGCGACCACGAACAGAGCCAACACGAAGAGCGCCGGCCCGGCGAGCGGATGCACGACCACCACGAGGAGACCCGATGACCGACACAGGCGGCCGCTTCATCGACGAGACCGGGCGCAAGCCGCTCACGGTCGACGTCGACGGCACCGAGTACGAGGTGAAGACGAGCGAGCACGACTACGACCTCGAGGTCGTCCGCACCTCCGACGACGTCATCATCGGCTACATCGCCCGTCTCGACTCGTCGGCCTCGGGCTTCGTCGCCCCCTCCGAGGCGAACCTCGTGCTCCCCGCGCCCTACGCGAGCCTCGAAGACGGCATCCGCCACCTCCTCACCCGCCCCGCGACCCCCGGCCCCGGCTCCGCCCCGGCCTGACCCGGTCACGTCGGATGCCCGACACCGTCAAGCCTCGCGCAGCACCCGCTCGGTGACACGCGCCAGGAACGCGAGGGCATCGACGGGAACGCACTCGTCAGCCGCATGGAACAGACCGAACGCGTCGAACTCGTCCGGCACCCGGAGCGGGACGAATCCGTAGCCCCGGATGCCGAGCCGCGCGAGGTGCTTGTTGTCGGTGCTGGCGGGCAGCTGGAACGGCAGGATGCGCGCACCCGGGTCTTCGGCCGAGACGGCGCGTTCGAGCACCGCGAGCAGCGGCGAGTCGAGCGGAGACTCGATCGGCGGGATGAGTTCGCTCCACTCCACCGCGATGTCCCGCCCGACCGCCTCGGCCAGCGTCCGCTGCACCGACTCGTACTCACCCGGGAGCACCCGCACATCCACCCGGGCCACCGCCCGAGACGGGATCACGTTCGGCTTCGCTCCCGCGGCCAGCACCGTGGGCGTCGCGGTGGTGCGGGCTCCGTCGGTGACGAGCCGCCCCGCGGTTCCGAGCCGGGCGAGCCGCGTCTGGAGGTCGTCGGCGGTCCTCATCCCAGCCGAAGTCGCAGCCGCAGCCGCCTCCTCGGTCAAGGCCGCGGGCTCGCCGCCGCCCGGCACTGCCGCGAGAAACGCCTCAAGCCCCGGACTCCGAACGAGCTCGAACCGCAGAGCATCGACCGCCCCGACGGCGCGCGCCAGCGCCACGACGGCGTTGCCCGGAGTCGGTCGAGATCCGTGACCGCCGCGCCCCGTCGCGACGAGCGTCGCGGTCGCGACCCCCTTCTCCGCGGTCGCTACGAGGTACCCGCGCCGATCGCCGCCGAGCGGAACGCTGAACCCACCCACCTCCCCGAGCGCCTCGGTGGCTCCGGCGAACAGCTCGGGCCGGTTCTCGACCAGCCACCGCGCACCCCAGACGCCGCCCGCCTCCTCATCGGCGAAGAAGGCGAAGATCAGGTCGCGCCGCGGCCGCACCCCGTCACGGGCGAACGCCCGGGCGACGGCGAGCACGGTGCCGGCGAAGTTCTTCATGTCGACCGCGCCGCGTCCGTAGAGCACTCCGTCGTGGATCTCAGCACCGAATGGGGGATGCGTCCACTCGGCCTCCTCCACCGGCACGACATCCAGGTGGGCGTGCACGACGAGCGCCCCGGCGTCCGGGTCGCGACCCGCCAGCCGGGCGACCACGCTGCCGCGACCGAGAGCGGGCTCGACGTAGTGCGTCTCGTACCCGGCCTCCTCGAGACGCTCCTGCACGTACCGCGCGGCCCGCGCTTCGCCGTCGCCGATCGTCGCGGCCTCGCCGGTGTTCACACTCGGGATCCGGATGAGGGCCCGGATCTCGTCCAGCGCTTCGTCCTCGAGGGTGCCCTGCACGCTCATCCTGCCTCCGGATCGGTTCCGTTGACGACCCAGTCGCCGATCACCCGGCGCCGGTACGGCCGTGGGTTGTGCGACGTGATCGTGCGGGCGTTGCGCCAGTGCCGGTCGAGAGCGAACCGAGCGCTCGTGCCCGACGATCCCAGGGCGTCGAAGATCTCGGTCGCCGACCGGAGGGCGGCATCGGACGCGACGAGCTGCGCGTGCGACGCGGCGATCCACGACCGGGCGAGCACATCGGCGCCTCCCCGGTCGATCGCCTCGTCGAGTTCGCCGAGCGAGCGGAGGAAGACGGATTCGGCCGCGTAGGCCTCGGCCGCGAGACGCCCGATCACGCCGAGCAGCTCAGGATCGGCGACGGGCGAGTCGACCGTGGCCGTCGGGTAGTTGCGCGTGCGGGCCCTGAGGGCCGCCACCCCGTCGCGCACGACCGCCTTCGAGATGCCGACGAGAAGCGCGTTGAGCGCGGATTGGTAGAACTGGTGCTGGTACGGATAGCGGGTCTCGAAGGCGAACACGTCGCCCTCGTCCACGGCGACGTCACGATAGGTCACCGAACCGCTGCCGGTCAGTCGCTGGCCGAAGCCGTCCCAGTCGTCGCCCACCTCGATCCCGTCCGACCGCATGTCGACGAGCACGACGACCTTCTCCCCCTCCGGCGCGATGGCGAGCACAGTCGAGTAATCGGAGTAGATGCTGCCCGTCGCGTACAGCTTGACGCCGTCCAGCCGCAGGCCCCCGCGGCCGTCGCGTCGCGAGAGCGTCGTCGTGAGCCCCTCGCCACCAGGCACGCCCGGCTCGCTCCACCCACCGCCCACCAGGTTCCCGGCCGCGAGCCGCCGCAGCCACTCTGCGCTCCGGGGATCGGATGCGTCGTTCCGGCGATCCTCGATGAACGAGACGTGATTGCGCCAGAGGTGGGCGAGGTTCACGTCGGCTTCGGCGAGTTCGGCGATCAATCGCAACACGAGCGAGAGGGGGAGGTCATCCCCACCGAAGCGCTCGGGCACCCGGAGACCGGCGAATCCCGCCTCGATGAGCTCGGCGAGTTGCCGACGGGGCGGCTGCCGCTCGCGCTCCCGCGCACTCTCGCCCTCCGCGATCCTCGCGAAGATCGGCCGGAAGCGTTCCGCGACGTCGTCGTACTCGTGGATCGTCACCAGGATGCCCCCCCACCGCCCACGGAGCGTGGCCGCCTCCCACTCCGACCGGAAGAGTCCCCGACGGCGCAGGATCGGCAGCACCTCGTCGATCACGGCGGTGAGCCCGTCGGGAAGCACATCGGGCATGAGGTTGAAGCCGTCGGCGGCGCCGGACAGGAACCAGTCGCTCAGCGTGTCGGCGATGCGCCCCGGCGTGCCGACGATGATCGGATGCCCGTAGCCGCCATACGCACGCAGCAGCTGCCGCACGGTGTATCCGTTCTCGCGCGCGAACCGCACCGTCGTCGCCCGGAACGACAGGCTGGCGCCGAAGCCCGAGATGTCGTCGGGCGCCTCGCCGATCTCCTCCGGCAGCGGCCGATCCAGGTCGAGGGCCCCCACATCGACTCCGAGGATCCCCGACAGCCGGCCGAGCGTGTAGTCGTCGGGAGCCTTCGCCTCCCAGTCGTCGAACCTCCGCGCGGCTTCCTCCTCGGTGCTGCCGATGACGAGGGCGAATCCGGGCAGCACGGCGACGGCGTTCGGATCCCGCCCCGCCTCGGCCGCCAGAGCCTTGATCGACCGGTAGTTCTCCAGGGCCGCCCCGCGCGTCATCTCGGCCGTGAAGACGGCGTCGGCACTCCGAGCAGCGATCTGTCGCCCTGCCGGTGACGCGCCGGCCTGCACAAGAGCCGGTCGCCCCTGGGGCGAGGGCGGCAGGTCGAGTGAAGCGGATGCCGCGAATTCCGTCGACGGAACGGACCCGCCGGTCCCCGCTCCCGCCCACAGCCGTTCGACGAATCCCGTGAATTCGGCGGCGCGGCGGTACCGCTCGTCGCGATCGGCTCCCGCCGCCTCGCCGAAGTTCGCCGCGGTCTCCTTCGTCGCGGTGGTGACGATGTTCCAGCCGGCCCGGCCACCCGAGAGGTGATCGAGCGTCAGCAGTCGGGCGGCGAGCTCGACCGGATCGTTGTAGCTCGTCGACAGCGTGGCCACGAGTCCGATGCGTTCGGTCTCGGCCGCGACCGCCGCGAGGAGCGTGGTCGGCTCGAGCGCACTCGTGGGACGAGCCGACGGGTCGTGCAGCTGCGGCGCATCGGCCAGGAAGAGTGCGTCGAAGAGACCCCGCTCGACCTCCCGCCCGACGCCGATCCAGTAGTCGCGGTCGACGAAGGAGAGCGGGGCGAGGTGCTCGGCCTGCCATGCGGCGGGCCGCTGACCGAGCCCGAGTACGTTGACTCCGAGCACCATCGTGGGCGCGGCGCCGCGGGGGCGTCGGTCGATCTGTCCCCCGTCCCCCGTCGCCACGGGAGTCGTCGGTCGTCCGGTCGTGGTCATCGTCGTCACCAGATCTCGGTCGGGAAGGCGACGGCAGCCGAGAGCAGGCGCGCCACCGGAGGCCGGGCACGCAGTCGCCGACGCAGGTCGCGCGGAGCGGGCGGGAGCTGTCCGCGCTCCGCGCGACGGCGGAGGACGTCGACGATGTCTTCCGGATCACCGGTGAGGAGCACGTCGAGCCCGCCGTCGACCTCCGTCAGTTCGGCTGCGTCGACCTCGAACAATCGTGGCCGTCCGTCGCCACTGGAGGATGAAGGGGAGGAGGAGGGTCGCAATCGGGTCACCAGGACCTCGGCCGAGGCATCCGCCGCCGGGTCGTCCAGGTCGTCCCGCTGCAGGACGAGCGGCTGGCGGGACGGGTCGACAGGCAGCTGCAGGGGCCCCGCCACGCGGAAGACACCCTCGTGATCGATGCGGCGGAGCTGCGAGGAATCGACGAACCGCCGCGCGGCCTTGTCCGCGATGACGGAGTCGGTGGGCCACGACTGCCAGAGCTTCTGCAGGACCACGACCCCGTCGGCCACCACCTCGGCCGCCGTCGCCGCTTCGGCTCCCGGGATCACCGACGGCGTCGACTCCAGCAGCACTCCCACGCCGACGCTCGAGAGCGCGGCGATCGAGGCCACCCGCCTCGCGAGGTTGTACGGGTACTCCCGGGCGAGGTCCGCGCCGACGATCCACCGGACCGAGGGGCGGCGCGGGATGAGGGCGGCCGCGAGAAGAGTCGTATCCGCACCCCGCAACGCGCCGGAGGGCTCGGAGGGCCGCGGCCTGGCGAGCACGACGGCATCGACTCGCTCGAGCCAGCCGTCGATCGATACACCGGCGCCCGAGGAGAGCAGCGCCAGCGCTGATTCCGGAAGAAGCGAGATCACGGTCACCGGTCGGCGCGCACCGTTCCCGGCCTCGTCGAACGCGCTCATCGGCGCAGCACCCGCTGGGCCAGCCAGTTGCCGAGCAGCTGGCCCGACTGCACGATCACGACGATGATCGCCACCGTGATCCAGGTCGCCCCGGCGTTGAACTGCTGGTAGCCGTAGATAATCGCGAAGTTGCCGAGCCCGCCGCCGCCGATGTAGCCCGCCATGGCCGACATGTCGACGACCGCGATGAACATGAACGTGTAACCGAGGATGAGGGGCGCGAGCGCCTCGGGGATGACGACGCCGAACAGCACCGAGACCCGCTTCGCCCCCACCGCCCGCGCCGCTTCGACCGTGCCGGCGTCGACCGCCACGAGGTTCTGCTCGACCACCCGGGCGATGACCACCGACGCCATGATCGTGATCGGGACGATGGCCGCCTCGGTACCGAGGGTCGTGCCGGCGACCGCGCGGGTCACGGGGGCGACGGCGGTGAGGAAGATGATGAACGGGATGGGGCGCACCACGTTGATGACGACGTTCATCACGCTGAACACGACCCGGTTGGCGAACAGGTTGCCGGGCCGGGTCGCGTAAAGGGCCGCTCCGATGACGAGCCCGACCACTCCGGAGATCGCCAGCGAGACGGCGACCATGTAGATGGTCTCGCCGACGGACTCGAGGAGGACCGGGGCGAGGGTCTTCCAGTCGTTCACGACGCGACCTCCTTCTTGACTGCCGCTTCGGGCCGGTGCACCTCGGTGTGGGCGGCGAGCTCGGCGACGATGCGGTCGATCGCCGCATCCGTCGCAGACCCAGCCGCCGCATCCGCCGCCCCATCGACCCGCACCCGGTAGGTCAGCGTGCCGATCTGCCGGCCGAGCACGTCCGTGACCCCGCCGTACACCACCGAGTGCCGGGCACCGTGGCGGTGGAACACGGCCGAGACGTCCTCGCTCGTGAACTCGTTGATCTCGACGCTCAGCAGCGTTCCGCCGCCCGCGGCGAGCGAGGTCAGCACGTCGCCCGAGGGCACGCCCTGCGTGACGGCGGCCACGAACCGGCGGGTGAGGTCGGCCCGTGGATGCGCGAACACCCGGTAGGTGTCGCCGCTGTCGACGACGCGGCCGCCATCCATCACGACCACCTCGTCGCACAGCTCGTGCACGATCGAGATCTGGTGCGTGATCACCACGATCGTGATGCCCAGCCGCCGGTTGACCTCGCGCAGCAGGTCGAGCACCTCGGCGGTCGTCTGCGGGTCGAGAGCGCTGGTCGCCTCGTCGGCGAGCAGGATCTCGGGATCGGTGGCGATCGCCCGGGCGATGCCGACCCGCTGCTTCTGGCCGCCGGAGAGCCGGCGCGGGTACTGGTTCGCCTTGTCGCTGATGCCGACGAACCGGAGCAGTTCGTCGACCCGGCGGTCGCGGTCGGCCTTCTTCCACCCGGCCACCTTCAGCGGGTAGGCCACGTTCGCCCGCACGGTGCGCGAGTTGAACAGGTTGAACTGCTGGAAGATCATCCCGACCCGGCCCCGCAGGCCCCGCAGCTCGGACTCGGAGGCCCGCCCGACGTCCACCCCCAGCACGTTCACCGTGCCGGAGGTGGGGTGCTCCAGACCGTTGATCAGCCGCACGAGCGTCGACTTTCCGGCGCCCGAGTAGCCGATCACCCCGACGATCGACCCCGTGTTCACGCGAAGGGTCACGTCGTCGACCGCGACCGTCGGAGCGGAACGGCGATCGGAGGCGAAGCTCTTCGTGACGTCGTCGAATTCGATGACAGCAGGCATCCGTCGTGTCCCCGCGGCTACTTCGTGGCCTTCAGCGCATCCTCGAGCGAGGTGAGCTCGTCCTGCAGCTTCTCGGCGGTCCAGTCGCCCTTGAACTGCAGGTTGCCCTGGTTCAGCTCGGTCACCGCGGCCTCGACCTCGGGGCTGTGGTACGCCTCGATGAGCTTGGTCCAGCGCGGGTCGTCCTTCTTGTCGGCGGTCGTCACGAAGGCGTTGATGTAGGGGGCCAGCTGCGGGTTGTCGAGATCCTCCTTGAAGATGATGAGCTCGTCGCCCAGGCCGCCCTTCTGCGCCTGGGTGTTGTTGACGATCGCGGCCTGCGCGCTGCCGTCCTTCAGGGCGGTCACCGTCTGGTTCGAGTCGACGGGCAGCAGCTCGATCCGGCTCGAGACGATGTCGGCCGGGGTCGAGAGCGAGCTCCCGCCGTCCTTCAGCTCCAGCAGCCCCGCCGTCTGCAGGTTGAGCAGGCCGCGGGCGAGGTTCGTGGGGTTGTTCGGGATGGCGATCTTCGCGCCATCGGGGATGTCTTTCACATCCGTGTACTTCTCGGCGTAGAGCGCCAGCGGGTAGACCGCCGTAGCTCCCACGGGAACGAGGGTGCCGCCGTTGTTGACGTTGAACTGCGAGAGGAAGATGAGGTGCTGGAAGAGGTTGATGTCGAGCTCGCCGTCTTGCACGCCCTGGTTGAGCTGCACGCCGTCGCTGATGGTACGCACGTCGAGGTCGATCCCCTCCCCGGCGAGCTTGTCTTTGATGAGGGCCCAGTGGGGCTCGTTGCCGTCGTCGGTGCCGATCACGATGCGCGACTGATCGGTGTCACCGGATGCACCGGATGCGCCCGAGGCATCGGATCCGGCGCAGGCGGCGAGCGACACCAGGACGGTTGCGGCGACGGCCGCGGAGAGGACGGACTTGACGAAGGAGATGCGTGTGGAACTCATGATCCGACTCAAGCAGACCGCCTCGGCTGCCTGCCAGGAGGGCGGTCACAGCTCGTAACGACCGGTCATCGAGCGTCGTTTTCGCTTCGCTGCATTGCTGGTTCTCGGGCTCGGCCGTATGCTCTGCCGCCCCTCTTCTCCGCCTTCTTGTTCTTCGTGTTGCTGTTCTTCGTGTCGCTGTTCTTCGTGTTGCAGACTGGAAACATGACCGAACCGCATGCCACCGACATCGCCGCCGAGCTCGAGCACGTGACCCAGCACTGGACTCCGCGGGTCGTCGGCCGCGTCAACGACCAGTACGTCAAGGTCGCGAAGCTGCTCGGCGAGCTGGTCTGGCACGCGCACGAGGAGGAGGACGAGTTGTTCCTGGTGGTCTCGGGGCGGCTCCGCATCCAACTCGAGGGCGCGGACGACGTCGAGCTCGGCCCCGGCCAGTTCTACGTCGTGCCGAAGGGCGTGCGCCACAACCCCGTCGCCGACGAGGAGGTGCAGATCGCACTCATCGAGACGGTCACGACCGCGCACACCGGCGACGTCGAGGTCGCGGGCACGGTGCCCTTGGCGCAGCAGCTCGGCGACTTCGCGTAGCCTGCCGGCTTCAGGCCCGCTCTCCGGGCCTCCGCACCTCGGCGAGGATGACCCGGCCCGCCCGAACCGCGGCCGCGACCACCTGCTCGTCCGAGCATCCTGAACCAGACGAGGCCTGCACGGCGGCGTTGATCGACAGCAGCGCCATCCGAACCAGAACCGCGTCTTCGGGCGACGGGTCGGGCAGCAACGTCGTGAGCTGATCGGCCACGGCCGCCAGCCCCGAGCCGATCCGCTCACCGCCGGCCTCGGCAGCCGGCGAGTGGCCCAGACGGGGGTTCGCCGCCAGGAAGCGGATGCCCTGCAGCTTCTCGGCCGAGAACGTCTCGATCCACCGCATCACGGCGACCTCGAGCAGGTCGGGGCTGCGGGGCTGCTCGGCCAGCCAGGCGAGCAGCTGCTCGGCCTCGTCTCCGCGCCGGTCGAACAACGAGTCGAGGATGGCCTGCTTGCTGTCGAAGTAGTAGTACAGCGAGGCCTTGTTGATGCCGAGTTCGTCGGCGATCTGCCGGAGGGATGTCGTGTCGTACCCGTGCTCAGTGAAGAGCCGCCACGCCGTGGCCTGGATGAGGGATCTCGTCTCGGCACCGCTTCGACGCGGGGTGACCGGATGCGCGGGCGAGCTCATCCACCCACTCTACCTACCGCACGGTTGACAGTCTACCTACCGGTCGGTAGGTTGCTCGTATCGGAACCCGTCCGACCTGAGGAGCGCCCCATGAGCCAGTACACCGTCGTCCGCGAGTACCCGTACCCGATCGACGTCGTCTGGCACGTCCTGACCGATCCGGACCAGGTCGCGCAGTGGACCACCACGGGTCAGGGCGGTCGCCCCGAAGGGTTCGCCGCCGTCGCGGGCACCGCGTTCAGGTTCGTCGGGAAGCCGACGATGGGCTGGGCCGGAACCGTGTACTGCGAGGTCGTCTCGGTCGATGCGCCGCGGGCCCTGCACTACACCTGGAAGGGCGACGCGGAGAGCGACGACGTGACCGACGTGACGTACCTGCTCGAGGAGATCCCCGGCGGAACCCGGTTCACCTGGCACCACACCGGCTTCACCGGCCCGGGCGGTTTCGCCATGTCGAAGCTCCTCGGTTCGGTGCGGAAGAAGATGCTCACCGAGGGCCTCCCGCCCGTGCTCGCCGCGTATCGGGCCGCCCACGCAGGCTGAACGCCGCGCACGGTCGACCGGCTCACCGCATCCGTCGCCGGCACCCCGCCCGACCTCGCCCGCCGCATCCGGCAGAATCGAGGGATGACGACCGACGACCAGCGCCCGCCCCACGTCGTCGCCGTCAGTCTGGATGCGCGCCACCACTTCAGCAAGCACGTCGCGCCCGAGATCACGCTCGTCGAGGGCTGGGGTGTCGAGGGGGATGCGCACGCCGGCGTCACGGTGCAGCACCGGTTCCTGGTGGCACGCGATCCGTCGCGCCCGAACCTGCGGCAGGTGCACCTCATCCACGCCGAGCTCTTCGACGACCTGGCGGCCGCGGGCCATACGGTGGCGCCGGGCGAGCTGGGTGAGAACGTCACCACGCGCGGTCTCGACCTGCTGGCCCTGCCGACGGATGCGCTGCTCCGGTTCGGCGACGAGGCCACCGTGCGGGTCACCGGCCTCCGCAATCCGTGCCGCCAGATCGACGCGTTCGAGCCGGGTCTCCTCCGCGAGGTCGTGGGCCGTGACGCGAACGGTGCTGTCGAGCGGCGGGGCGGGGTGATGGGGGTCGTCGTCGCCGGCGGCACCATCCGCCCTGGCGACCCGATCACGCTGACGCTGCCCGCCGGCCCGCCGAAGCCCCTCGCCCCGGTCTAGCCCTGCGCGACTCCCCGGCGGCCGCGGGCCCGCTATCGTTACCCCGTAGCTCCAGGGGGGAACACGATGACCGACGACAACAGCCTGCCCACGCCGAACTCCGTTCCGCCCGCGGGCGCGGCGGCGGGTGACATGCCCCCCGCTGTCGCGGCGACCACGGCCACGCCGCCCGGTTCGATGCCGACCGCCGTCGCGACCACGGTGAAAGACCCAAACTTCGTTCTCGGCGTGGTCGGTTTCGCCCTGTCGTTGATCGGCATCCTGAACATCGCGGGGCTAGTCATCAGCATCATCGCGTTCCGCAAGTCGCGCCGGCTCGGCATCACGAACGGCTTCGCCCTCGCCGGCATCATCGTCGCATCGATCGGGCTCCTTTTCGTCGTGATCGTCGTTCTAGCCACCGTCCCGGCTCTCGTCGACGCGGCCCAGACCTGTGCCCGCCTCGGCACGGGTGTGCACGAGCTCAACGGCGCCACCTATACCTGCACCCCGACCTCCTTCCGTGTCTGGCACGGAATGTGACCGGCGACGACGACCTTGGCACCGAGACTCCGGACGAGCAGGCGCAGGCGCAGGCGCAGCTGCGCTCGCGGATCGCGATCCTCGAGACGCTGATCGCGGTGCGCCCGCTGATGCCCGAGCTCCTCCGCGACGCGGCGGCCTGCCGCACCCCCGACGAGTTCGCCACCCTCATCGCCTCCCGGCTCGACGTCTCGTTCTCGATCGCGAAGGCGAACACCCGCCCCGAGACCCTGGCCACCGGCTTCGCCCTGACCCGCCTCACCGCCGAACTCGCCGAACTCCGCCGCCTGGAGCCGCCCCCACCCGATCAGGCGGGCGGGGGGCCCGGCGTCAGCTCGGGGGTCTCACCGGGGCCCGACAAGAAGTAGCCCAAAAACGTGACACCCTCCTCGGTCGCATCGAAGCAGTCGATCAGGGTGTTCGCCGGCTCGTAGAAGACGTCTCCCGCGCGCAGCAGCACCTCAGGCCCGCCCTCGACCTGGAAGTGGACCGACCCCGCCTCGATCGATCCGAAGACCGGGCCGTTGTGGTGGTGCGGGCCGCCGGCGACGCCGGGCTGCAGCGTGATCCGTCGCACCTGCACGGCCGCGGTGGTCAGGTCGGGCAGCGCCTGGTCGAGCAGAGTGACGCGCGTGACAGGTTCATCCATACCCCGATTATCCCCGGCGTTCAGGTCGTCAAGACTCGGGCGGCGCGGCCGGCGGAGTGGCCGGGGGCACAGCCGGCGGAGTGGCCGGCGGCGCGGCCGACGGCGTGGCGCGCGAGTGCGGCGCTGCCGCAGGCGGCGGCAGCGGGAAGTAGTGGCGCTCGAGGGGCGGGCCGTCGACCGCGGCGAGCGCCGCATCCCGCATCTGCCGGTCGCGCCCGGTGAGCCGCTCGGTCTGCTGCCGCCGGTACTCGCCCCACGACGGAACCACGAACGACTCCAGCATCTGGTCGTCGACCTCGCCGCTGCGGTACAGCCGCCACCGCGAACCGCCGGTGCGCCGCCGCGACCCCTCGACCAGCCGCATCGCTTGGGTGAACGCATCCGCCTTGTCCGGATGCACGGTGTACGCGATCTGCACGAGCACCGGCCCGTCGGTGGGCCCGGGTTCGAACACGAGCGTCGGCGTGGCCCAGGTGGTCGAGATCGTGCGGTCGATCGTTCCGGTGCCGGCGAGCAGCGGCAGCACACGCACGCTCGCCGCGACGAGCACGAGCATCACCGCGGCCACGGTCAGGGCGGCCGGCGTTCCGAGCAGCTGGGCGACGAGGCCCCAGCCGAACGACCCGACCGCCATCGTGCCCATGAACACGAGGATGTACACCGACGCCCCGCGCGACCGCACCCACTGCGGCAGCGTCAGCTGCAGGGCCGCGTTCAGCACGGTGAGGGTGCCGATCCAGGCGAGCCCGGCGAGCACGAGCAGCACCAGCGCCGGCACGAAGGGCACGAACGCGGCCGCCACCGTCCCGCCCGCGAAGAGCAGGGCGCTCACGGCGATGACGAGGTTGTCCGAGACCCGCTTGCGCGCGATGGGCAGCGCGAAGATCCCGAGCACGGCGCCCAGCCCGAGCGCCCCGAGCAGCAGCCCGTACCCGCTCGAATCGAGTCCGAGCCGCGTGGCCGTGACCGGCAGCAGCGCCCACAGCGCACTAGCCGGCAGCGCGAACAGGGCAGACCGCAACAGGATGCGCCGCACCAGACGAGCGGATGCCACGTACCGCACACCCGCTCGCATCGCCGCGCCGAACGGCTCCCGATCGTCGAGACCGGCCTGGGGCGGCCGCTTCCACCACCACAGCGCGACGGCGGCGCCGGCGAAGGTGAGCGCGTTGACGGCGAAGACCACCGGCGCCCCCGCGAAGGAGAGCACCACGCCAGCGAGCGCGGGGCCTACGGCGCGGGCGCCGTTCACCGTGATGCCGCCGAGCGCCGACGACGCACCGATCTGGTCCCGCGGCACGAGCTCGGGCTGGATCGCCTGCCAGGCCGGCGAGGTGAGCGTGGAGGTGACGCCGAGAAGGAACGTGAAGCCGAGGAGGGTGAGCGGGGTGAGCCCGCCGAGCGCCGCGATCACGGTGAGCACCGCGGCGACCACGCCGCTGACGACCGATCCGACTATCAGCAGCCGCCGCCGGTCGAGCGAGTCGGCGAGAACGCCGGCGGGCAGCGAGAAGAGCATGGCCGGTGCGAGGCTCGCGGTCTGCACGAGCGCGATCACCGTCGCGCCGGCGGCCGCCTCGACGAGGTACCACTGGGCGCCGACCGTCTGCATCCAGCTGCCGATGTTACTGCCGAGCTGGGCGAACCAGAGCACACGGAACGCGGTGATCGCCATCGGCGCCCAAGCGGACACGGAGCTGCTGGGGGCTTTCGTCGGGGCAGACATATGGCCTTCACAGTAACGTCAGCGGGCCGGCGGCAGACGGGCCCCAGTAGTGTCACCTTCGTAGGTCGGCTTCGCCTCGTGCCTGCCCGTTGACAGGCGCTGGCTTCAGCTTGGCACCAGGCCGGGCATCCACTGGATGGGCGCCGCGGCGACCACGGTCGCGAGGCAGTCGTTCTGCTCGCGGTCCGCATCCGAGTAGACCGTCAGCACCGCCGAGCCGAAAACGCTCGGGTCGCCCTGGGTGAGATCCGACGGGATTGGCAGCGGGGCCGTCCCGAGCGTCTCGAGCGATCCGAACGAAAATCGGAACCCGGTGTCGGCGCAGGTCTGGCCGTCGTCGATCACGTACGGCAGCAGCGTGAGCTCGCTGTCGGCCGGCCCGGCGAAGCCCTGCGGGACGAGGTCGAACTGGCCTGCCTCCGCCCCGACGACGACGGTGAACGAGCCCGACGCCTCTGAACCCGGTCGGGCCGTGAAGGTCGCCGAGCCCACCTCGGTCCCGGCCGCGAGGGGCGCCGGCGTCGGCGCGGGCGCGGCCTCCGGGGCCGCTTCAGCCGAAGGGGCGGAGGCGGTGCCGGAGCTTTCGCTCGTACTTGCGACTCCGGGATCGGCGGACGGCGCAGAAGACAGGGTGCACGCACTCAGAAAGACCACCGCCCCCAGCAGGGCTCCTACGGCTCCAGCGCGCCTGCCCTGTATCATGGCGCCAGCCTAGGCGACACGTGTCGCTCGCGCCGCCTGGTCTCGACCGCATGAGCGTTCAATCGCAACGAGTCCTCGATCCAGCCACCCTTCGCGTTCGGCACCGGACCGACCGCCCGTATGAGGGCACGGAGTAACTCTGCAAATTTCGACGACCGACCCCATATACGCCGCCACTCCTCGAAATTCGCAGGGTTACTCCGGTCACCCCGGCGTCCTCGCCCAGCAGAACCGGCTCAGGCGCACCCGCGTCGCCTCGAGGTGCCGTGTAACTTCCCGAATTTCGAGGAGTGACCCCCTATACGGCACCACTCCTCGCTATTTCGGAAGTTACTCGGGCCGACCCTCCCAACCCACAAGCATTCCGCCCAGTACCTCGCCTGTGGTTACGTTGCCTCATGGGTTCTCGCGAATGGGCCGACACCTGGGCCGCCGTGCACGACGAGCGCCGCGCCCTGAGCGCCGACCTGGCGCAGGTCGACCCCGCGCGCTGGGCGGATGCGTCGCTCTGCTCGGGCTGGGACATCCACGACGTCGTCGCCCACCTCATCGACTCGGCGACGACGACCCGGTTGGGCTTCGCCCGGCGGATGCTCGCCGCACGCTTCGACTTCGACCGCGACAACGAGGTGGGCGTCTCCCGTGAGCGCCGTTCGTCTCCCGCCGAGACGCTGGCCGCCTTCGACCGGATCGTGCCCGCCACCGCGACCCCGCCCGCGGCTCGAGCGACCCGCCTGGTCGAGGCGGTCGTGCACGGCGAGGACATCCGCCGCCCCCTCGGCCTGCACCGCGACTATCCGCTCCCCCACGTGCTGCCGGCGCTCGCGTATCAGCTGAAGACTTCGGTTGCGATGGGAGGAGGCCGCCAGCGCGCGGCCGGGTTCCGCCTCATTCCCACCGATGCCCCCGCGACCGCACTCCCCTCGACCCACCGCGCGCCCGGGTCGACCCACAAGTCACGCACTCCCGAAGCCGCCGTCCGCGCGCCGGCACTCACTCTCCTCTTGGCCGTCTCCGGACGCCCCGTCGACGAGGCCGAGTTCGAGGGCCCTGGCGCGCAGGCCTTCGCGGAGCACCTCGCAGCGAGCGGCTAGCGTCCAGCGTCCAGCGGCTAGCGGTCACCCCGGCATCCTCACGCACGAGACCGCCCCGGGAGCAGACCCAGCCCGCGCGGTCCTCGTGACTAGTAACGTCCCGAATTTCGAGGAGCGACCCCATATAGGGCACCACTCCTCGAAATTCCGGACGTTACTGGTCACCTTGCCGCAAAACCACGAACGTAGGCACCACCAGAGCCCCACCACCCCGGTCAGCTCACGGGCACACGCGCGCGCTACGCCCCTCGAACCGCACCAGGTCGCCGACCTGCAACTGCCGCCCCCGCCGCAACTCGACCGCACCGTTCACGAATACGTCGCCGTCGGCGATGGCCTCCTTGACGTTTCCGCCCGAGTCGAGCATCCCCGCGAACTTCAGGAACTGCCCCAGCCGGATGCCCTCCCCACCGATCGACACGTCCTCCACACCACTCGCCTCAGCCATGCCGAAAGGCTAGCCGACCGACTGGTCCTGGCCCTATCCCACCGCCGGCGCCGCGACCCTCACCTGTCGCCCACCGGTCAGCGCGACGAGCTGATCGAAGGTCAACGGCATCACGGTGTGCGGCGTCCCCGCCGCGGCCCAGACCGTCTCGTACCCGGCGAGCGCCTCGTCGACCACCGTGCGGATCGGCGCAGGATGCCCCACCGGAGCCACCCCGCCGATGGCCTGCCCCGTCACCTCGCGCACCTGCTTCGCGGTCGCCATCCCCACCGCGTCCGCGCCGACCTGGCCGGCCAGGATCTCCGTGTCGACCCGGTGCGCACCGCTGGTCATCACCAGCAGCGGCTCGCCGTCGGCGATGAAGAGCAGACTGCTCGCGATCGCACCCACCTCGCACCCGAGAGCGGCGGCCGCCTCGGCGGCGGTGCGCGTGGAGTCGGGTAGCTCGCGCACCCGCGAGTCGATCCCGGCCTCGGCCACGACCTGCTGCACGATCCGGCTGCGCTCGGGCAGCTCCCGTTCATCCGTCACTGCGATCTCCTCACCGCTCACGAAGCTCCCCGCCGAAGCAACCCCACCCGAACCCCACTCACCCGAACACGTCCGGCCCCCGCGTCGCGAACTCCAGCGTCACGTACTCGAGGTCGTCGCGCGGGATGACCGCGGTCACCATCACACCCTGCGCCAGCTCGAACCCCACCGCGTACACGAACGGATCCGTGTCGATCTCGATCGCCGGCACCTCCGCCCCGTCGAGCAGCACCGGCCCGCGCTCATTCACCGCGCGCACGGTCAGCCGCTCCTGGAACCGGTCGGTCGTGATGTCGCCCAGCCCCAGCTCCCTCCGGAACCGATTCATCAGCACATAGTTCGCATGCTCGACCAGGAGCCGACGCGGCTCCGACAGCTCTGACGGCTCGCGATGCCAATCCGTCCGCACCGCCTCCCAGATCGACGGATACCGCATCTGCTCGATCTGCTCCAGCATCCACGCGGGCCGCGGATGCGGCGACGGGGCGCCGAGCGCCTCCCGCTTCGCATCGTCGATCGTCTGCAACAGAGCCTCGTCGATCTCGGCCAGATTGACCGGATCCGAGCGATCGGCCGGGTTCCGCCACAGCGTGTAGTTGACGCTCACCGACATCTGCGTCGTGCCGTCACTGCCCGACGACGACTGCGAGTTCAGCAGCGGCGACTCCTCGAGCGACGCCTGCGGCACCAGCCCGACCACCGCGACCGGCATCGCCGCCAGCCGCTCGGCCTGCTCCACGCGAGGGTCAGGCGCATCCTGGGGCACGAACCCGACGAACCTCATCCGAGCGCGACCCATCCCCCGGTCACCGCTCTATCGCTGAACACCGGATGCGGCGGTGACGGATGCGGAACCCGCCAACTCCTCCCGCACCGAGTTGCGAATCGCCAGCTCCAGATCCTCGGCCGCCTGCGCCGCGCGTCGCCGCGTGAGCAGGTCGCCCACCACCCCGATGATCACGAGGATGGGCGCGATCACGCTCGGAATCGGGTCTCCCCGGCCGGCCACCAACGCGATCACCCCGATCACGACAAGGCAGGCCGCGGCACCGATCACCATGGCGAAAATCGTACGAACCTCGCCCAGCATGCGCAGGCGACGTCGTGCTCGAGTGGTCTCCGTTGTTTCACTCATGCCCCAACGCTACGCGTGTGGCCCACCCCATGGCCACCCTCGCAGCCCCCGCCCAGCCTCTCCACCCCGCCTCTCCCGCCCGCCGCCGACGTCGGCTATCGTTGCCGTCACGTCAGCCTGAAGCAGGACGGAGGCCCCACGATGGAGCTCGTCAGCCAGTTCGGATTCGCCATCCTCATCCTCGTCGGCATCGCCCTGGCGACCCTGATCGCGCTCCTCTCCTACCGCCTGATCACCCTCGCCCTCCAGTCCCGCCGCGCCACCCGCAGCACCTCCCGCGCGGAGTCGCGCCGCGACGCCGACGCCCGAGCCGAGGCGCACCTCGTCGCCCGCCTCGAGTCGAGCGGCTTCTCCCCCGCCGACGCCCGGGCCGCAGCCGCAGCCACCCGCGACGACTGAGACGTCAGCGCCCCAGCGCCCCCATCCACTCCTCGACCCCGTCCGCCGTGCGCGGCATCGCCGCCGAGAGGTTGATCGACGAGGTCTCCGTCACCACGAGGTCGTCCTCGATGCGGATGCCGAGCCCCCGCAGCTCCGCCGGAACGGTCAGGTCGTTCACCTGGAAGTACAGTCCCGGCTCCACCGTCAGAGTGTGCCCCGCGGCGAGGGTGCCGCCCAGGTACGTCTCCCGCGGCGCGTGGTTGCAGTCGTGCACGTCCATGCCGAGCATGTGACCCGCCCGCGAGATGCTCCACCGGCGGTGGTGCAGCGCATCCGGAGCCATCGCCTCGTCGAGCGACGACCGGATGAGCCCGAGCTCGATCAGCCCCTCGGTGAGCGAGCGGCCGCACGCATCCTGGTAGTCCTGGAAGCGCACCCCCGCCCGCAGCGTGTCGATGCCGGCCTGCTGCGCGCGCAGCACGATCGCGTAGACGTCGCGCTGCAGCGGGGTGAAGGTGCCGTTCACCGGCACCGTGCGGGTGATGTCGGCCGAGTAGAGCGACGGCAACTCGACCCCCATGTCCATCAGCACGAGCGCACCGTCGGGCAGGTCGCCGGTGTTGCGGGTCCAGTGCAGGGTCGTCGCGTGGCTGCCCGCCGCGACGATCGAGCCGTAGGCCGGCCCCTCACCCTCGATGCGCGATCGGCGGGCGAAGGTGCCCTCGATGTAGCGTTCGCCGCGCGCGCTGGCCCGGGCCGCATCCCACTCGGTCAGGCAGTCGTCGAAGCCGCGGGCCGTCGCGTCGACCGCGAGCTGCAGCTGGTCGATCTCCCAGTCGTTCTTGATCAGCCGCAGTTCGTCGAGGGTCGACTTGAGCGCGAAGTGCGGCGCGAACGCGGGGCCGACCACCTGGCGCACCAGCTCGTCGACCGTCTCGTCGAGAGCGGGCAGCACGCGGATGCGCCGGGCCCGTCGCGCGGCGCGCTCGAAGTCGCGGCGGAAGTCGGTGAGCGGCCGCGTCTCGATGCCGAGCGCGTCCTGGGTCTCCTGCAGCGTGGGGCGGGCGCCCACCCAGAGGTCGCCGAGCGCGTCGTCCTGCCAGAACTCGTCGCCGCTCCGGCCGGACGGACCGCGGAGGTACAGGATCGACCCGGCCTCGCCCCCCGTGGTGTCGACCACCAGCACGCTCTCGGCGACCTGGTTGCCGGTGAGCCAGACGTGGTCGGTTCCGGGCCGGAAAGTGTGGTCGCTGTCGTTCGACCGCACCCGGGGCAGCCCGGCCGGGATGATCAGCAGCTCGGCGGGCAGCGCCTGCGCGAGCCGCGCCCGGCGCTCGGCCGTGTAGGCAAGCACGGGGTTGGAGGGGTCGAGCACCGGCGGCGGATCGGCCCAGCCGGCGGTCATGAAGGTGCCGTCGCCCGGCAGCGCCGAGCGGTTGACGGCGCGCGGCATCAGCCACGGGATGCTGTCGGACGAGGCCGACGCCGAGGCCGAGACAGAGGCAGAGCCCGCGTGAGCATGCGGATGCCCGTGCCCGCCCACCCCGTCGTGCCCGCTCATGCCGTGGTCCGCTCGAGCGCGGCCGGCACCTCGTCGAGCCAGGCCAGCCGGTCGGCCTCGGCCGGGGCGAGCGGCAGCCGCCCGGCACCGTCGGGCAACGGGATGGCCGCCAGCAAGGCGCGGGTATACGGATGCAGCGGGTTCTGCCACACGGTCTCCGTGACGCCCGACTCCACGACCCGGCCCTGGTACATCACGAGCACGCGGTCGGCGATGCGCCGCACCACCGAGAGGTCGTGCGAGATGAACAGCATGCCCGCACCGGCCTCGACGCTGAGCGAGCGCATCAGCGCCGCCACACTCGTCTGGGTCGAGGCGTCGAGCGCCGAGATCGGCTCGTCGGCAACGAGCATCCCGGGTCGCGCCGCGAGCGCCCGCGCGATGGCGATGCGCTGCTTCTGCCCGCCCGAGAACTCATGCGGGAACCGGCTCACCATCGCCGGGTCGAGCCCCACCCGGCGCAGCCAGTCGGCGGGATCGGATCCCCGGTCGCCGCGCGCGAGGGCCGCCCGCACGCCGTCGCCGATCTGGTCGCCGATGCGTCGGCGGGGGTTGAGCGACGAATTCGGATCCTGGAAGACCATCTGCATCCCCGTCATCGCCGACGAACGACGGCGTAGCCCGAGCGTGGGCACGTCGTCGCCCTTCAGCCGCACGGTTCCGGCCTTGCGCTTCTCGATGCCGACGATCGCGCGGGCGAGGCTCGACTTGCCGCAGCCACTCTCACCCACCAGAGCCACCACCTCGCCGGCGGCGACGGTGAAGCCCACGCCGTCGACCGCCCGGAGTGCCGGCCGGCGACCGTACTCCACCACGATGCCCTCGGCCTCGAGTACGGGGCGCCCGCCCGACGGCACCGCTCCGTCCCGCTCCGCTGCGATTCGCTCGCTCATCGTGCGTCCTCCCCTGCCTGCTCGAAACTCGACCCCGGCAGCGCCGCCAGCAGCGACCGCGTGTACTCGTCGCGGGGCGCGGTGAACAGCTGCTGCCGCGGCGCCGACTCCACCACGAGCCCCTGCCGCATCACGGTGACCTCGTCGGCCACGGCGCTCATCACGCCGAGGTCGTGCGTCACCAGCAGGATGCTCAGGTCACCCCCGTCGGCCAGCTCGCGCAGCAGCTGCAGCACTCCCGCCTGCACGGTCACGTCCAAGGCGGTGGTGGGCTCGTCGGCCAGCAGCACGGTCGGATCGCAGGCCAGCGCCACCGCGATCGCGATGCGCTGCCGCTGCCCGCCCGAGAACTGGTGCGGGTACTTCGAGAGCGCACCCCGTGCATCCGGAACCCGCACCCGGTCGAGCAGCGCCTCGGCCTTCGCCCGGGCTTCGGGCTTGCCGAGTCCGAGGTGGTGCCGCATGTGGTCGGTGAGCTGCCGGCCCACCGGGAGCTGCGGGTGCAGGCTCGTCGACGGATCCTGGAACACCATCGCCACCCGCCGCCCGCGCACGCCCTGCAGCACGCCCCGCGGGGCGCCGACGAGCTCGGTGAAGCCAGAGTCCGAGCCAGCGCCCGGCCCCTCGGTGTCGGCCAGCCGGATGCTTCCGCTCGCGGTCATCCCGCCGGGCAGCAGCCCCAGCACGGCCAGGGCCGTCATCGTCTTGCCCGAGCCCGATTCGCCCGCGAGCCCGTGGATCCCGCCCCGCGACAACGCGAGGTCGATCCCGCCCACGATGGTGTGCGTGCGGGTAGCAATACGCAGCCCCTCGATGGTGAGAGCAGGCGCAGACGCAGAAGCAGAAGCAGAACCACTCACAGCGTCGTCCCCCCGCCCTTGATCGTCGCCGACTTCGGGTCGAGCGCATCCCGCAACGCGTCCCCGACGAAGTTGAACGCGATCACGACCGTGAGAATGGCGAGCCCCGGGAACACCCCGATCCACCACGCGTCGAAGTTCTTGATCGCATCCGACACCATCGATCCCCATTCCGCGGTCGGCGGCTTGGCCCCGAGCCCGAGGAACGACAGGCCCGACAGCAGCAGGATGGCCGTGCCGATGTCCAGGCTCGCGAGCACCAGAACCGGCCCGACGATGTTCGGCGCGATGTCGCGCCCCAGCGACCGGAACGCCGAGAAGCCGAGCAGCTGCCCCGACACCACGTAGTTCGACGACCGCAGCCCGAGCACGAGCCCGCGGGTGAGCCGGGCGTACGACGGCCACGACACGATCAGCGCCGCGAGCACCGCGTTGACCAGCGAGGCCCCGAGTGCCGCCGCGATCACCATGGCCAGGATGACCGTGGGGAACGCCATCACCAGGTCGGTGACGCGCATGGCCACCTCGTCGACCGCGCGGCCGAAGAACCCGGCCACCGAGCCGACGATCGCGCCGATCAGCACCGAGAGCACCACGAGCAGCAGCGCGAGCGGGATGGTGACCTGGGCGCCCCAGAGCACGCGGGAGAACACGTCCCGGCCGAGCGCATCCGTGCCCATCAGCGTGCCCTCGCCGGGCGGCTGGAGGATCGGCAGGTCCTGCGCGAGCGGGTCGTGCGGCGCGATCACGGGGGCGAACAGGGCGATCAGGATCCACAGCACGGCCACCGCCGCACCGAGGATGCCGAGGGGCGCCGACCACCGGCCGAGTCGCAGGCGGGGTCGCCGCCACCGCGGCGCGGCCGCCTCGATCGGGTCGAGCATGCCGGGGCGCACGCCGTCGCGCGGGCCGGCCGGAGCCCCGTCGCGGGGGTCGGCGAAGGGCAGACGCGGTTCGCTCACGAGGCCAGCCTCACTCTCGGGTCGAGCACGCCGTAGAGCAGGTCGACGATCAGGTTCACCAGCAGGTACATCACGCCGATCAGGAGGCCGACGCCCATGATGCCGGGCAGGTCGAGGTGCGACGCGGCCTGGTAGGCGTACGAGCCGATGCCGGGCCAGGCGAAGATCGCCTCGACCAGCACCGTGCCGCTCAGCAGGCTGCCGAAGGCGAGGCCCACGACGGTGAGGATGGGGATGCTCGCGCCGCGCAGCACGTACGACCAGATGACGGTGCGGGTGGGCAGGCCCTTGGCCCGGGCCGCGCGCACGTAGTCCTGGTCGAGGATCTCGAGCACCGCGGTGCGCACGAACCGCGTGAGCAATCCCACCGTGTAGAGGGTGAGCACGAGCACGGGGAGGAAGAGGTGCGATGCCGCATCGAGGAAGGTGTCGAGCTGGCCGGCCAGCAGCGCATCCACCGTGGTGAGCCCGGTGACGTGCGGCGGCGTGCTGAAGTCGCTGCTCAGCCGGCCGGAGCCGGGTGCGATGTGCAGTTGGAAGTAGAAGACGTAGTAGAGCACCAGCGCCAGCCAGAAGGTGGGCACGCTGAGCCCCGCGAGCGAGACGACCCGCAGCACGTGGTCGGAGGCCTTGCCCCGCCGGTACGCCGCGATCGTGCCGAGCACGACGCCGATGATCACGCTGAGCACGATGGCTCCGAGGGCGATCTCGAGCGTGGCCGGCAGCGCCTTGGCCAGGTCGTCGACCACCGGGTTGTGCGTGGTGGTCGAGACCCCGAGGTCTCCGTGCAGCAGGTTGCCGAGGTAGGTGAAGTACTGCACGACCAGCGGCTGGTCGAGCCCGTAGGTCGCCCGGAACTGGGCGACGATCGCCGGATCCTCGGCGGCGCGCTGCCCGAGGGCCGCGGCCACCGGGTCGCCCGGCACGAGGTTGGTCAGCACGAAGGTGACCAGGGTCACGCCCACGACCAGCAGCAGCGAGGTGAGCACGCGGCGCAGGGCGTAGCGGAGAAAGGGATGGGCCGTCCGGCCCCCACGCGTGCGCGGGGGCCGGACGGCCGTGGTGCTCGAGGTCACGAGGCTCTCGCTACTTGGCGGAGAGGGCCGCGATGTCGATGGTCCAGACCGCGTTGTACACGATGCCGGTCACGTCCTTCGCCGCCGCGATGTTGTTGCCGGGCTGCAGCAGCGGGATGAACGGGCCGTCGGTGTTCAGCGCCTTCTGCAGGTCTTCGAAGCGGCTCTGACGCTCGTCGTCGCTGCCGCCGGCGGCCGCTGCGTCGGCGAGGGACGAGATCGCGGGGTTCGCGCCCTCGGCCCAGCCGGAGCGGAGACCCACCACGTTGCCGGGGGTGAACACCAGGTAGTCGCTCGGGTCCGGGTAGTCCGGGCCCCAGTACCACAGGCCCATCGTCTCGGTGCCGTTGCGGTAGGCGTCGAGCTCGGTGGCGACCGGCGCCGGGGCGAGCTCGACGGTGATGCCGACATCCTTCAGCTGCGACTGGATGCGCTGCGCGATGGTCGGGAAGTCGATCCCGTTCAGGCTGATGTCGCTCGGGAAGTTGAGCGTCACCGACTCGCCGGCGTACCCGCTCTTCGCGAGGTCGGCCTTGGCGGCGTCGAGATCCTGCGTCAGCTTGTCGCTCTCGGGCAGGGCGCCGAGCAGCATGCTGGGCACGACGCCCGCGGCCTGCGCGGTGCCGGTACCGGCGATCGAGACGAGGTCGTCGTAGTCGACGGCCTCCTTGACGGCCTTGACGAAGTCAGGGTTGCTCGTCACGGCCGAGACGCTCGGGTTCTGGTTGAGCAGCAGGAAGATGACGTTCGCCGACGGGTCGCTGGTGACCGCGACCGAGTCGCCGAGCGCTGCGGCCTGGGTGCCCGAGAGGTCGAGCGCCACGTCGGCGCTGCCGCCCTCGACGTTGATCTTCTGGGTCGCGCCCTCGACGTTCTGGATGACCACGCGGCCGTAGCCGGGAGCGGTGCCGTCGTAGTTGCCGTTCGCCTTGAGCACGACCTGCGAGGCGAGGTCGAGCGTGTCGAGCACGTACGGGCCCGAGCCGGCCGAGGTCGTGTTGAGGAACTTCTCGGCGGTGTCGGTCTCGTCGGTGGTGCCGCCGTTCTCCTTCACGACCTTGGAGTTCAGGATGCCCAGGGCCGGGTTCGCGAGGATCGCCGGCAGCGCGGGGGTGGGCGTCGCGGTGGTGAGTACGACGGTCTTGTCATCCTTCTTCGTCACGGTCACGCCGTCGAGGAGGAAGGAGGGGTTGCCCTTCAGGCCGATCACGCGCTGCAGCGAGAAGACGACGTCGTCGGCGGTCATCGCCGTGCCGTCGGAGAACTTGTGGTCGCCGGTCAGGGTGAGCGTGAAGGTCATCGCGTCATCGGACTGCTCGAGGCTGGCGAGCCCGTCGACGACCTTCGAGACGTCGCCGCCCTCGAAGGTGAGGAGGGTCTCGTAGAGCGCCTTGTCGACCAGCTGGCCGGTGGGCTCGTACATCCGGCCCGGGTCGGCCGTCTTGAGGTCGAACGCCTTGTTGATCGTGAGCGTCTTGGTTCCGCCGTCGGCGGTGTCGGTGCGGCCTGAGGAGCAGCCGGCGACGAGGAGCGTGAGCGAGACCGCTGCGGCCGCGACCGCGATCCGGGTCGATCGGGAGCGCGCGGTGCGGGCTGTGCGTGTGGAGCGGAAAACCATGGCGGCCTCCTGGGAAGGGTTCTTCTGGACGGTGTGGGGGTACTTTGGCACAATTCCGCGCAGTACTTTTTCACGGAGCCGCTATCGTGGACGAATTGCAGTCCCATCCACAGAAGGGGTCGGAAATGTCGATCATCGATCAGGCGGCGACCCCGCCCGCTGGACAAAGCGCAGCGGGTCTGGACGAGGTGAATCTGCGCATCCTCGGCATTCTTCGTGAGAACGGCCGCATCTCGATGTCGGCCCTCGCGGAGCGTGTGAACGTCTCTCGTGCGAGCGTCTACAACCGCGTCGAGCAGCTCACCGCGGCCGGGGTGATCACCGGCTTCTCGGCCCAGGTCGACCCCGGCAAGGTGGGGCTCGACGTGTGCGCACTGGTCTTCGTGACCGTGCATCCGCAGTCGTGGCACCGCTTCCGCGAGGGCATCCTGCAGATGCCGGATGTCGAGTACTGCTGCATCACCACCGGCGAGCACGACGCCATGCTGCTGGTGCGCTCGCTCGACATCGGCGGGGTGCACGACTTCGTCACGGGTGTGGTGGCCGCGCGGCCCGAGGTGAAGTCGGTGGTGTCGGTGGTGGTGCTCGACGAGGTGGTGCGGAAGGCCTATCTGCTGCCCTCGGACATCCCCGACCGCTCGGGATCGACGAACCGGCTCGGGATGACGCGGTTCACGACCGCGGGCAACGGGCGCGACTCGGTGCGCTGAGCCGCGCTAACGCGCGGCCGGCAGCCCTCGACGCAGCCGTCGGACCGGGCACCGACGCGGGCCGGTCAGACCTCGACGCAGATGCTCACGTGGTCGACGCCGTCGATCTCGAAGTCCTCGACCAGACGCACGCGCCCCTCGCCGTCGACCTCGACCCGGCTCGCTCCGGTACCACCCACGACGCTGCCGTCGGCGAGCATCACGTGCACGAAGGTGACCGCGAGCAGGTCGCCCTCGCGCGTGCCGACGAAGCGCCCGAAGGTGACCGTGTCGCCCTCGTAGTCGCCCCAGATCACGCCGTCGCGTTCGGAGTAGCGGAAGCGCGAGGGCGACTCCGGATCCACCGCGCTGTTGGTCGAGGAGGTCATGACGAACTCGCGTCCGTCGAGGGTGGGAGCGGAGCGCAGGGTTTCAGTCACAGTCGATGAGTATGCAGCACTTCATCACCTGTCCGGCACGAGGCGACAATACGTCGAGCAATTCGTCTCGCGAGGGGCTGGAATTGGACGAATCGTTCCTATCCCGGCCCTTGCGTGGATGAGTTGCCCTTCTCAGAGCGCCCGGACGAGGCCCGCGAGAGCGCGATCCGGGGTGCCGAAGCGGTGCGCCGTGATCGAGACCGCCTGCTCGCGCAGGAACGGGAGCAGCTCGAGCCGGCCGGCCTCGGTGACCGGGCCGCTCCACACTGCGACGTCGGGGCGCCCATCGGTCGCCGCCACGATCTCGGTGGCCTCGGGCGACTCGGTCGAGGGGGATGTAGCCGCACCCGAGCCCACGACGAGACGGATGCGCGCCGCCGGCTCCTGCGCGAGCGCCGCCCGCCACTCCGGCGGCGTCTGCACCCGCACCGGGAGCGGAACCCCGGCGAGCAGCTCGGCGAGCTCCGCCGTGGCCACGCTCACCTCGGCGGCCGCCCCGCTTCGGAGCGCCGCGGCGACGACCCGCACGAGGTCGGCCGGCACCGCCGACACCCCCGCGCGCACGACCACCCCGTCGAACGGCCGGTAGCGGAACACGTTGTGCTCGGCCGCGACCTGCGACACGTCCTCGGCCACGCCGAACCGCTCGCTCCACGCCCGGGCATCGCTCTGCACGGCTCGAGCGAGCGACAGATGCTCGTCATCCCCGACCAGGGGCGAACCGGCGGCCGCTCTGAGTAACGCGGCGACCGCGGGCTGCAGCGCATCCGTCCTCACCTGCTGCGACACGGCCGGCCGCCACGAGCCGAGGTTCACGAGGTAGTTCGGTCCGCCGGCCTTCGCGCCGGCGCCGACGGAGGACTTCTTCCACCCGCCGAAGGGCTGGCGCTCGACGATCGCGCCCGTGATGCCACGGTTGACGTAGAGGTTGCCGGCCTCGATGGTCTCGAGCCAGGTCGAGATCTCGCCGCGGTCGAGGGCGTGCAGGCCCGAGGTGAGGCCGTAGTCGACCTCGTTGACGATCGCGATCGCCTCCTCGAGGGTGTCGGCGGTCATGATGCCGAGCACCGGGCCGAAGTACTCGGTGCGGTGGAAGGTCGAACCGCGGGCCACGTGGTCGCGGAGGCCCGGGCTCCAGAGCCGATCGCTCGCGTCGAGCGGCTTCGGCTCGATCAGCCACCGCTCACCGGCGCCGAGGGTCGTCAGCCCCTCGCGGAGCTTCGGCCCGGGCGCCTCGATCAGCGGCCCCATGCGCGTCGAGGCCTGGTCGGGGTAGCCGACCGTGAGCGATCCGATCGCATCCATCAGCTGCGACCGGAACCGCGGCGACGACGCCACCGAACCCACGAGCACCACGAGCGACGCGGCCGAGCACTTCTGGCCCGCGTGGCCGAAGGCCGAGGCCACGACGTCTTTCACGGCGAGGTCGAGGTCGGCCGAAGGGGTGACGATCACGGCGTTCTTGCCGCTCGTCTCGGCCAGCAGCGGCAGGTCGGGTCGGAAGGAGCGGAACAGCTCGGCCGTCTCGAACGCCCCGGTGAGGATGACGCGCTCGACCGCGGGGTGCGACACGAGCTGGCGGCCGAGCGACTCCTCGTCGACGTCGACGAGCCGCAGCACGTCGGTGGGCACCCCGGCCTGCCAGAGCGCCTCGGCGACCAGGGCTCCGCTGCGGGCGGTGAGGCCGGCGGGCTTGAACACGACGGCCGAGCCGGCGGCGAGCGCCGCGAGGGCCGAGCCTGCGGGGATGGCGACCGGGAAGTTCCACGGCGGCGTGACGAGCGTGAGCCCGGCGGGCACGAACCGCGCACCGTCGACGGCCTCGAGCTCGAGCCCGCGCTCGGCGTAGTAGTGGGCGAAGTCGACCGCCTCCGAGACCTCGGGATCGGCCTGGTCGACGGTCTTGCCGGCTTCGGCGGCCATCACCTCGATCAGCTGGGCCCGGCGTGCCTCGAGGGCGTCGCCGGCGCGGTGCAGGATGGCGCCGCGCTCGGCGGCTCCCCGCTCGGCCCACGCGCGTCCGGCCTCGATGGTGTCGGCCATCAGGGCCTCGAGCTCGGCCTCGTCGCGCACCGCGGCGGCGCGCACCGCGGCCTCGCCGAGGGTCGAGGTGGGCACGCGCTCGAGGATGCCGGCGGCCCACGTGCGGTTGGACTCCACCGACGGGTCGGTGTCGGGCGTGTTCTCGAACCGCCCGGGCTCGGAGTGCGGCACGGCGGCGAAGCGGTCGGCCACCCGGTGGGCCGGCGGAACGGCACGGTCGAGTGCGGCCAGCGACGCCAGGAACCGGTTCTTCTCGCGCTCGAACAGCTCGGGCCGGTCGTTCAGCTCGAACACGGCCGACATGAAGTTGTCCTGCGACGCGCCCTCCTCGAGCCGGCGGATCAGGTACGCGATCGCCACGTCGAACTCCTTCGGCGAGACCACGGGCGTGTAGAGCAGCAGCGACCCCACCTCGCGCTTGACCGCCTCGGCCTGGCCCTGCGCCATGCCGAGCAGCATCTCGAACTCGAGCCCGTCGCGCACGCCGCGGCGGCCGGCGACGATCCAGGCGTAGGCGAGGTCGAAGAGGTTGTGGCCGGCGACGCCGAGCCGCACGTTGCCGATGCGGTCGGGGTGCAGGGCGTAGTCGAGCACGCGCTTGTAGTTCGTGTCCGAATCCTGCTTCGTGCCCCAGGTGGCCAGCGGCCAGCCGTGCAGCGAGGCCTCGACCTGCTCCATCGGCAGGTTGGCGCCCTTCACCAGGCGCACCTTAACCCCGGCACCTCCGGAGGCCCGGCGCTCGGCGGCCCAGGTCTGCAGGCGCATCATGGCGCCGAGGGCGTCGGGCAGGTAGGCCTGCAGCACGATGCCGGCCTCGAGCCGGTGGAACTCGGGCCGGTCGAGGATGCGCATGAAGACCGCGAGCGTCAGGTCGAGGTCTTTGTACTCCTCCATGTCGAGGTTGATGAACTTGGCGGGCTTGCCGCTGAGGGTCGGCTTGATCGCCGCGGTGAACAGCGGGATCAGCTTCGCCACCACGTCGGCCACCGAGTCGTCGAACGCCCAGGGCGCGTGCGGGGCCACGGTCGACGAGACCTTGATCGAGACGTAGTCGACGTCGTCGCGGCCGAGCAGGCGCACGGTTCCGCCGAGGCGGCGGCCCGCCTCCTGCTCGCCGAGCACGGCCTCGCCGAGGAGGTTGACGTTGAGGCGGGTGCCCGGCCGACGGATCTTCGCGATCGCGGGACCGAGCTTGCGGTCGGTGGCGTCGATGACCAGGTGCCCGACCATCTGCCGCAGCACGCGCCGCGCGATCGGCACCACCACACCCGGCAGAACGGGGGCCATCACGCCGCCGAGTCGCACCGCGGCGCGCAGCGGAAGCGGCAGGAAGGCGGGGACGTCGGGCGCGATCCGCGCGAGAGTCGCCGCGGCGACCTTGAGGTCTTCGGGGCGCACCACGCCGTCGACGAAGCCGACCGTGAAGTCGAGGCCCTTCGGGTCGGCGAGCACGCCGGCCAGGCGGGTGGCCGAGGCGTCGGCCTCGTGCTTCGCAGCCTCGGTCAGCCAGCGGCGCACCAGGGCGACGACCTCGTCGGCCAGTCCGGCGTCGTCGGGGGTGCCGGAGTCGAGGGGCGCGAGGTGGGTCAGATCCGTCATACGCCCATCGTCAGCCCACGTGACACCTCAGCAAAAGCAACGCTTTGTGACGCATACTGCTAAGGCGAACTGACGAATGGAGAAGAGCGGATGCTCGATGTGCGAAAACTCGTCCTCTTACGCGAGCTGGCCATCCGCGGCACCATCGCATCCGTCGCCGAGGCGCTCAGCTTCAGTCCCTCGGCGGTGTCGCAGCAGCTGACCGCGCTGGAGCGCGAGACGGGGGTCGAGCTGCTCCGCAAGGTCGGCCGCCGGGTGCAGCTCACACCGCAGGCCGAGGTGCTCGTGGCGTCGGCCGCCGAACTCCTCGACACCCTCGAGCGCGCCGACGTGGCGCTGCAGGCCTCGCTGAGCACGGTGAGCGGAACCGTGCGGGTGGCGGTGTTCCAGTCGGCGGCGCTCACCCTCATGCCGGCGGCGCTGCGCGCGATGACCGACGAGCATCCGGCCGTGCGCATCGAGATGGCGCAGCAGGAGCCCGGTCAGGCACTGCACGACACCTGGGCGCGGGAGTTCGACCTGGTCGTGGGCGAGGAGTACCCGGCGCACTCGGCGCCCTGGTTGGGCGGTCTCGAGCGGCACGACCTCACCAGCGATGCGATCGAGCTGGCGCTTCCGGGTGAACGGGAGAGCCCGCATCCGCTCGCCGGATTCACGGACGCACGCAGCATGCCCTGGGTGATGGAGCCGCGCGGCACCGCGAGCCGCCACTTCGCCGAGCAGCTCTGCCGTACCGCGGGGTTCGAGCCCGACGTGCGCTACGAGACGGCCGACCTGCAGACGCAGATCAGGCTGATCGAGACGGGCAACGCCGTGGCGTTCATGCCCGAGCTCGTCTGGGCGGGCCGACCGACAACGTGCCGCTTGGTCGTGCCGCCGGGTGCGCCCCGCCGCACGATCTTCACGGCCCACCGAGCCTCGGCGTCGGGCTCGCCGGCGATCGCGGCGGTGCGGTCGGCTCTGGCGGAGTCGGCTGCCGCCTGGCGAGCGGGCTCGGCGCTCCCCGGCTGAACCGGGCCCACTGAACCGTCGCCTGCCGGGGCCGCCCGGCCGACCGCCACCGCGCTCGGGAGGGGCCGCGGGTGCTCGGCTAGGGTGTGGTGATGATCGACGCGGGGTTGGCTGCGGAAGCCGTTCAGGTGCTCAACCGGTACTTCAGACTGCTCGACGAGAGGTCGTTCGAGGTGCACCGGTTCGCGGAGGTGTTCGCCGACGACGGGGTCGTCCTGCGGCCCAACGGGACGTCGATGACTGGCCCCACCGAGATCGTCGAGAGCCACCGGGTGAGCTTCGCCCGCTTCGCCGCCACGCAGCACCTCCTCACGGGTCACGACGTCGAGCCGGAAGGCGACGGCCTGTCGGTGCGCGCGAACCTGGTGGCGATGCACCTCTGGGCAGAGAACGCGAACGGCGTGATCAGCGGCCCCGACGACTTCTTCGTCGCGGGCGCGGTGATCACGGCGTCACTCGTGCGGTCCCCCGCGGGGCTGCGGATCGCGCGCCTCGTCAACACGAACGTCTGGAAGGGCGGCTCCGGCTTCGGCAGCATGGCCGCCACCCTCGGCCGCCCCTGACCGCCAGCCCCTCACCCGCCGAGATGGCGCGCGAAGAAGCGCATCGCCTCCTCACCCGCGAAGACCGGGATGCCCGTGTGGCCGCCCAGGTTGGCCGAGAGCGTCTTCTCGGTCGACCCGAAGGCGTCGAAGAGCTCGAGAGCCATGGCCCGGTCGTTGCCTTCGTCGTCCCACTGGAGCAGGACGTGCAGCGGGATGGTCACCCGCCGCGCCTCGTCCAGCGTCTGGCGCGGGACATAGCTGCCGGCGAAGAGCCCGGCTGCCGTGATGCGGGGGTCGATCGCGGCGAGGCGCGTGCCGATCGCGATCACCCCGCCCGAGAATCCGACCCTGCCGCCGATCTCGCCAAGGTCGAGCACCTCGTCGAGAGTGATCTGCCACTCGGGCACTGCCCGATCGACGAGGGGCAGGATCAGTCGATCGATGACGTCAGCCGTGGGCTGCTCGTCCGCATCGAGCGCACGGCGAAGGTCTGCTCGGGACTGCTCGGCACCGGGCAGCGGGGTACGATCGCCGGCCCCGGGCGGCTCGATGCAGACCGTGGCGATGCCGAGCGCCGCGGCGCTCTGCGCCCGGGCGAGCAGCCGGGGGTACATCCGCCGCATCCCGAACCCGCCGGGCTGGCCCAGCAGGATGAGCGGAACGGGTGCCGACGAGGATGCGGTCGCCGGCGCCCACAGGATGCCGGAGAAGTCGCCGAGGGTGAACTCGCGCTCGCTGACGTCGCCGTGGCCGTACCCGTCGCCGTCGCCGTCGAGAAGTCGTTCAGAAGTGAGGTGCATGGTCGTGCCTTTCGGAAGTGCTGCAGCAATGCGGCGCTCCCGGGCGACCTCGACCTATCGCCCGACCGTGACTCCCGAGGGGAGCACCATCGTCAATTCGTTCACGGGTGCCACCTCCTCGATCTCCTGCACGGACGCCTCACAGTACCAACGCGCCGCGGCCCCCGCGAGAGCCCCCCGAGTCATTCCGCCCGCTTCGTGAACCCGAGAGCGACCAGCGCCGCGAATCCCCCACCAACCAGGCCGTACGCCAACCCGGTCGTCGCCCACGAGCCGGACTGCACCGTGACGACAACTCCGGCCTCGCTCACGACCCACGAGCACACCCGACCAATAGGCGCGAGGCTCAGCGCTTCCGACACCCCCGCCGAGCTCTCGGGCGCGACCGCCCCGGGGACGAACGGCCCTTCCTGATAACAGGTCGGCTTCATCGCCGTGAGCGCGAGCTGCGCCACGAGCAGCATCCCGAGCACCCAACCGGCGACCCCCGCGACAAAAACGACCACCCTAACCCGGGTTGCCCTCGTCGAGCCGCCCCTCGTCCCACCCACCCCCGCACTCATCCCCCGAGCCTAGGCGAGCCCACTACGCCTGACGAGGATGCGCCGGGTAACCGGTGGCGCGGAGAAGCAGCGCCCGTCACCCCGGAACGATGCTCGAGAACCCGCCCGTCACGAACTCCTCCGGCGCGGCGATCGACACCACCGTGCCGCCGCTTCCGACCCGGGCCGTCACGAACATCGACCCCCTGAGCGAGTAGCCGACTCCCTCGACACCCACCCCGTCGACCTCGATCGACACCGTCCCCCTCGCGGCCTCCCGAATCTCGGCCCGCAACTCTTCCCGGTCGCCCCGACTCCACCGCCCGGGCACGGGCCCCGGATGCGCGTTCATCACGTGATCGACCGCATGCGACACGAGCTCGTTGTCGAGGTCATAGAAGAACTTCCACGACCGCACCGTGAACGCCACCGGCGCCTCAGTCACGAGGCTGGCCCGCGACACATGGTTCGCCTCGATCACCCGATCGACGGCGACCGCAGCCCGGTCGCTCCCCTCTCGCCCTCCCGTGACGGAGTACCCCACCAGAAACGCATCCGGATGCACCGAGCGCAGCACCGGTACCCCAAACGCCCGCGCCCTCCCGTGGTTCCGCCGCTCCCCTGCAACCCGCTCGAGAACCTCGATGTCCATCACGAGTAGACGATCTCATCGAATGGATTACCGGCAAAGCACGAGCCGAGGACGGTCTCCACCGTTCCGCCCGCGATGCCGCGCAGCATGGTCTTCTGGACCGCCTGGATGGAGTGGGAGAAGTCGGTCCCCCAGTCGAGGCTCAAGCCTGGAATCGGAGGGAAACCATTCAACGGAACGTTGCCCATGTCGATGCTCGATTCGAGCGAGACTCCCCAGGAGTGGCTGATAGCTGGACCGAGTAACCCGTTCAAGTGATACGCCGTATAGCCCGTGGTGTTGTCGTAAAGAGTTAGTTCAGCACTGCCGCAGTCACCGTTGACCTTGTTGTCGGTGGTCGCACCCGGTGCCGCTTCCATCTCGCCGGACCCCGGATTGAACCTGGGGGTAGCGCCTTCGAGGCTCCCTGGAGGAGTCCCGGTCGGCACCGCATACTGCCACCCCTCATCGTCGGTACGGACGTCGTATCCATAGAGCGCAGCCCGCTCGACGTTGAAGCCGGCGAAGTAGAGCCCGGCCTGGCCATTCCCTTTTTCAACTGCCGGATCTGATGCCACTGCACCCGCCGATGCAGAATCAATCGGAAGAATCCAGAGTGCCGCTGCCGCGATTGCCGCCACGGCTAGCGATTTCCGTCCGTTCATGATCGCCTCCACAAATCGAAGGCCCCCATTTGGGGCACATCTACGAGCTTGCTCCTAACCTGAACATTAATCAACATCAACGGATGCCACGCCCAGTGCGCGCTTTCCGATCCTGGCGATCATGCTCCGCAGCCGACGCTTCTTTAGGCAGACGAGGACGAGGACGAAGGCGACGAGAGCTCGTCCACGACCGCCCCGACCTCAGACTGCCGCGCCCGAGCCTCGAGCCGCGCCTTCAGGCGCTGGAACGGCCGCTCCACCACCACGAGACTCACCCCCGCCGCCACGACCGTCAGCACGATCGTCCCGATCGCGTGCACCCAATACCCCGCCCCCAGCAGCCACAGCGAGATCGGGAAGTTCCAGAGGTACGCCGCGTACGAGATCACCCCGAGCCACAGCAGCGGCCGAAGCGCCGCGCTCGGCAGCACCCGCCAGTGCCGCACGTAATTGATCAGCACCACCGTGACCACCGCGATCACCGGCCCCGCCACGACATACGCGAGCGCGAAGTTCTTGAGCTCGGGCACGAACGACAGGATGAGCAGCACCGCGACCGCAAGGACGCCCACCCCCAGCGCCGCCGGCGAAGAAGCACCGGAGCCCGCACGCGGCAGCACCCGCGCCACCCGATCCCGCCCCAAGAACCCCGCGGCCCCGATCACCATCGCCACCGCCCACGACGCCGGGTACGTGTACACGAGCCAGTACGACGGCGCGGCCACCACCAGCGTCACGACGCACGCGGCCATGATCGCCACCCCCGCCAGCGCAACGACGACCCGGAGCCTCCGCCACCGCACCCCCAGCACGAGCAGCAGCGGCCAGACCAGATAGAACTGCTCCTCGGTCGCGAGCGTCCACAGATGCCCGATCGCCCCTCCCCCGTGATCGAACGGCAGATTGCCCGTGTAGCTCAGCGCGACGAGAACCGTGCGACCCAGCACGCCTCGATCCCCCAGCGGATCGAACACCAGCGTCGCCACCACGATCCCGGCCACGACGAACACGAGCGCCGGAAACAGCCGCAGCGCACGATTCCGATAGAACCGCCCGTAGCTCACCCTCCCGCGCTCCACGATGTCCCGATGCAGAATCGCCGTGATCAGATACCCGCTCAACGCGAAGAACATCACGACGCCCACGATCCCCGCGCCCCCGAACACCTCCGGAAACGAGTGCCGCAGCATCACGAGCAGAATCGCCACGCCCCGCAGCATGTCCAGCCCCTGGATGCGCGCCCCGGCCACCCCACGAACCCCCACCCGCGCAGACGCAAACGCAGACACCACCCCCGAAGTCTAGAGTCCGATCAGCTCCCACCCACTCAGCGCCGAGGCATCACCGCCGGAGCCCTCGACGAGCCTGCACCATCCGCTCGACGAACACGTACGGCCGGACGATCGGCATGCGACCGTGCCAGGGACTCAGATCCGTGAGGTCCGTGTCGTCGCTCACGATCAGAGTGGCTTCGCAGGCGAGGGAGAGATCGATGATCAGGTTGTTCTCGAAGTCATCGACGTCGAAGCTCTTTCGCGGGGGATCGATCACTTCCCCGCCCGAGGCCTCCACGAGGTCAAGGACGGCCTCGAGGTATCCCTCGATGAGCTGCTCGCTCAGGGACAGCTCTCCGAGCACCCGCGTCAGGTTGCGGATGATGTGGGGCGAGATGAAGAGCCGGAAATCCTCGCCGTCGAACGCCAGCGAGAGGCAGTCGGCCGCGGAGTTGCCCGTGCCCGGCGGCACTTCGACGATCCGGGGAAGCTCGGAGCCCGACCCTACAAGAGCGTTGACTTAGATATGGATATCGAAGACGGCAGCTCTGCGGACCTCAGGCAGCGGCACTGGAGCGCAGCGTCTTCTTCACGAGGGCGGTGACCTCTTCCCGCGAGACCACACGACCCCCGAGCTCCTCGCGGGCCTGATCCTGGAGCCCGCGCATCTTTTCGGCCCACATGTCGTGCGCCATCCGTTTCATGGCCACCCGCAGGAATTCGGAGCGGTTTCCGTGGCCGAAGTGGTCGACCAGAGCCTGCAGTTTGGGCTGGTCCTCGTCCGCGATCGCGAAGCCGACAGTCTTGGCGCTCATGGCTATCACCTCTCTGAGATGCGTGTGCAATGCGTATGCAATCACACTTTCCGCACCACTGAAAAGCGACGCTTGCGATCAGATCATGGCCTCGTCAGGACCCGCCAGCCGTCGGCACACAGCACCGACCCCCGCCGCCCGACTCAGGTCCAGTCGCCGTCCTCCGTGCCGAGGTGCTCGCGCCCCAGCGGCGTGATCGGCACGGTGGCCAGGCTCGTGAACCCGATCTGCAGCAGCGTCGCCCGCGGCACCCCCGCGCGCCCGAGCGTCGACATCCCCTCGATGACGGCGCAGAAGTACGTGCCGAGCGCCTCCCCGTCCGCCGAGCTGTCGATCTCGCCGGCGTTCTGCGCATCCACGATGCACGCCGTGTAGTCGGCGCGGATGGAGTCGAACGCGGTCGCGACCGTGGCGGCGACCTCGGGGGTGAGGCTCGAAAGCTCGACCGCAGCCCGCAGGAACAGCGACGGCGGGGCCTGCGCCGACCCGTGCTCGACCGCCGAGCTCACCAGCTGCGTACGGATGCGCACGATCGGGTCCTCCGCGCTCTGCAGCACGGTCTTCACCGCATCCACAGCACTCGCGGTGTCGCTGAGGAAGGCGCGCATGAAGAGCTCCTTCTTGCCGCCGAACGCGTTGTAGAGGCTCTGCCGCGCGAGCCCGGTGGCCTCGAGCAGGTCGTCGAGCGACGTGCCGGCGAACCCCGTCTCGGCGAACGTGCGCCGGGCGCGATCGATGACCTCGGCCTCGTCGAACATGCGTGGGCGTGGCATCCGAACCTCCAGAAAAAGAATATTTGACCAATCCGTCTATTATGACCTATGGTTTTGGATCAAGCAGTCAATAACGTTACCAGGAGGACATCATGACCGGAGCACTACAGGGAAAAACCGCACTCATCTCAGGCGGCACATCGGGCATCGGGCTGGCGGTCGTCCGCCGCTTCGTGGCCGAGGGCGCCCACGTCTTCGTCACCGGACGGCGCCAGGAAGCACTCGACGCACTCGCAGCCGAGCTCGGCGACGCGGTGACGCCGATCCGCGCCGACGCCACCGAGCCCGACGGCATCGAGACCGTCTACCGCGCCGTCGCCGCGAGGGGCGAGGGCCTGGATGCGGTGCACGTCAACGCGGGAATCGGTGAGTTCAAGCCGCTCGAGTTCGTCACCGCCGAAGACATCGACACCACGTTCAGCACCAACGTGCGGGCGACCACACTCACGGTGCAGGGCGCGCTGCCGTACCTGCACAAGGGTTCCGCGATCGTCGTGACCGGATCGTCGTCGGCGTCGGGCACCGAGCCGGCGTTCGGCCTCTACGGCGCCTCGAAGGCGGCCGTCGCGACGCTCACCCGCACCTGGGCCGCCGAGCTCGCCCCGAAGGGCATCCGCATCAACACCGTCGTCCCCGGCCCCACCGAGACGCCCGGGCTCAAGGGCCTGGCACCGGGCAACCCCGACGAGCTGCTCGCGCAGATCGCCAGCAAGCTCCCCTTCGGCCGCCTGCTGATGCCCGAGGAGGTCGCCGCCGCGGTGCTCTTCCTCGTCTCCGACCAGAGCTCCGGGATGACCGGCAGCGAACTCGCGGTCGACGGCGGCAGCACGATCGCCTGACCGCCCGGCGGCACCACGAGGGCGCGAAGCGCGAAGCACGAGGGCGCCGACGGCACGAAGCCCACGACCAGGCACCGACCAGCCAACGCGAAGCCAACGTCGAGCCCATTCCCACCGCCCGAGGCCGACGCTGAGTCCAGCGCCCAACGACGGACACGACCGAGAACACACCACGAGCAACCCAACCACCACCACCACACCCGCTCAGAAAGGCGCAAGACCATGAAAGGCACACGACGCAACGGCTGGTTCGGCGTCATAGCCGTCGCAGTGGGTTCCTTCGGAACCGTGCTGTCCGAGTTCCTCCCCATCGGCCTCCTCCCGTCGATCTCCGCCGACCTCGGCGTCTCGATCGGCGTGGCCGGCCTCATGGTCGTGGTGACGGGCCTCGCCGCCGCCGTCGCCGCCCCCGTCGTGACCGTCGCGACCTCCCTCCTCGACCGGCGGGTGGTGCTGATCGGCCTGAGCGCGGTGCTCGTGCTCGCCGACGTGGTCGCGGCGACCGCGGTGGTGTTCCCCGTGCTCCTCGTGGCGCGCATCCTGCTCGGAGTCGCCCTCGGCGGCTTCTGGGCCGTCGGCCTCGGGGTCGCGCCCCGGCTCGTCGCGGCGAAGGACACGATCAAGGCGACCTCCCTCGTCACGGCCGGCATCTCGATCGCTACCGTCGTGAGCCTGCCCCTCGGCGCGTTCGTCGCGGCGACGTCGACCTGGCGGCTCGCGTTCGTCATCGGTGCCGCGCTCGGCGCGATCGCCCTCGTGCTGCAACTGATCGCCCTGCCCGCGATCCCCACCGAGAAGCGCATCCGCGCATCCTCGCTCACGACCCTGTTCACCGTGCCCCGCGCCCGCCTCGGGCTGATCGTCGCGGCGTTCCTGTTCGCGGCGCAGTTCGCGGCCTACACCTACATCAGCTCGTTCCTGCAGGACACCGCGATGATCAGCCCCGACGCCGTCTCGGTCGCACTGCTGGTGTTCGGGATCTCCGGCATCGTCGGCAACTTCGCCGCCGGCGCCCTGCTCAACCGCACGATCGTCGGCACGCTGGTGGCCAGCGGCCTCCTGCTCGCCGGGGCGGTGGCCCTGCTCCCGCTCATCGCCCACCTCCCGGTCGCGGTGTTCGCGCTGCTGATCGTCTGGGGTCTGGTGTGGGGCGGGCTGCCCCTCGGCCTCCAGACCTGGATGGCCACCGCCAGCCCCGAGGGCGCCGAGGCCGGCCTGGCGATGTTCGTCACCACCATCCAGGTCGCCCTCGCCGTCGGCTCCACCCTCGGCGGAATCGCCGTGACCGTCTCGGGCATCGGCTCCGACTTCGGGTTCGCCGCGATCCTCGCGCTCCTCGGCACCGCCGTGCTCATCCTGCTCGGCCGTCGCGCCGCACAGGCCCGGCCCGCGGTCGCCGCCGCCCAGGCCTGACGCCGAACACCGGCACCGACCATCGACACCCCACCCTCAAACAACAGATAGCAACCGGATGCGCGGCACCAGCCGCCGCACCCTTCACGATCAAAGGAACCCACCATGTCGAACACCGAACAGAAGCGCATCCTCCTCATCGGCGGCGGATCAGGCATCGGCCACGCCATCGCCCAGGCCGCCCTCGAGCGCGGCGACCAGCCCATCCTCGGAGCCCGCGACCCCGAGCGCACGGCGTCCACCCTCCCGGAGGCGCTCCGCGACGTGCCGGTGGTGCACGCCGACCTCGCCGACGAGCACACCATCGCGGCACTGACGGAGTCCGGGCCCTTCGACGCGGTCGTCTCCCTGGCCGCCGACACCGCGAACGGCCCGGTGTCATCGCTCGAGCGGGCCGCCATCCACACCGCGTTCGACGCGAAGGTGGCCGGACCCCTGCTGCTCGCGAAGCACCTCACCGACTCGATGAATCCCGGCGGCACCTTCGTCTTCTTCTCGGGCGTCGCCGCCTTCAAGCCCGCCCCCAGCCTCAGCGTCATGGCCATCGTGAACGGTGCCGTGGCGTTCATGGCCGAGGCCCTCGCGGTCGAACTCGCCCCCGTGCGTGCGGTGGCCATCTCCCCCGGCATCATCGACTCGGGCCTCTGGGACTTCATGGGCGACGACGGCAAGCGCGACTTCTTCGCCACGACCGCCGCCGCGAACCCCGCCCGCCGCGTCGGCACCCCCGCCGACATCGTCGAGGCCGTGCTCCTCGCGATCGACAACACCTTCATCACCGGCACCACCCTCCACGTAGACGGCGGAGGCCGCCTCGCCTGACCCCCGCCAGGCCTGCGCGTAAGCAACGAGCACCCAGCACCCAGCACCCAGCACCCAGCACCCACAATCGCCCCACCCCCGGGCCGCACGCCCCCCGGATGGGGCGATTGTGCAGTTCATCACGTGTATGACAGGCTCGACCCCATGTCTTTCAGCGCCGGCACGGCCGTCACGATCACCACCACCGGAGAGGTGGGCGTCATCGTCACCCCCGTCGAAACCACGTTCTCCGCCGGCTTCCTCGGCGGCATCGGCCGCTCGATCGCCGTCTACGCCGTGCGCCACCTGACCGGCGAGATCCGCTACTACGACGGCCAGGTCCTGAACTAGATCGGCCAGGCCGTGCCGTACGGCCGAAAGCGGGGGACAACGGGCAACGCACCAAGGGGGATCTCGATGGCGAAGACACACCGATTCAGGGCGCGCGCCGTCCTCGGCCTGATCCTGGGGGCCGTCCTGGTCGGCGGCAGTCTGTTGCCGGCGGCATCCGCCTCGGCCGAGACCCTCGACCAGCAGGACATCCGCAACGCCACCAACGACTACCGCCACATGTCCGGGCTCCCGATGCTCGCGAACAACGACAGCCTGAACGACGTCGCCCAAGCCTGGGCCGAGAAGATGGCCTCGGTTCGAGTGCTGTCGCACAATCCCGATGTCGGCACCCAGATCCCGAAGGGCTTCGCGTTCTGGGGCGAGAACGTCGCCTCGGGCTACCCCGCCCCGGTCGACATGGTCGACGCCTGGTGGTTCTCGCCCGACCACCGCGCGAACATCATGCTCAAGGGCGCCACCGAGATGGGATCGGGCTACGCCCTCGACCGCAACGGCGTGCCCTACGCCGTCGAGATCATCGCCTCCTACCCCCAGCCCGGCACCGACCCCGATCCTGATCCCGGCACCGAGGTGCCGGCCGTGCCCAGTGCACCTCGCGAGGTGAAGGTCACGCTGACCTCGGCCACGAGCATCCACCTCACCTGGCAGGCGCCCGAGCTCTCGCCCGGTTCGCCGGTGACCAGCTACGAGGTGACGGTGACCGACTCGACCCGCGTCAAGACGTACCAGACGCCTCAGACCCAGCTGGATCTCGCCAACCTCGCCCTGAAAGACGTCTACCGGGTGACGGTGAAGGCGCAGAACACGACCGGCTGGGGCGCTTCATCGACGAGCGTTCAGATCTCGGTCCCGGGACTCCCGACCGAGGATCCCGGCCCGAACGACCCCACCGACCCCGACCCCACCGACCCGACGAACCCGACGCCGTGGTCCCCCGCCGTGACCCGCATCGCCGGAGCCGACCGCTACGAAGCCTCGGCCAACATCTCCCGCGCGGGCCACCCGCAGCGCGCCTCGACGGTCTACATCGCCACCGGCACGAACTTCCCCGACGCCCTGTCGGCGGCGGCAGTCGCCGGCGATCAGGATGCACCCCTGCTGCTGACCATGCCCGGCACCATCCCGACGGCGACGAGAACCGAGCTCGACCGCCTCAAGCCCGACCGCATCATCGTGCTCGGCGGCAACCTCTCGGTCTCCGACAGCGTCTTCGACGAGCTGAACCGCATCGCCCCGACGACGAGGGTGGGCGGCGCCGATCGGTACGACGCCTCGCGCAACTTCGTGGCCCAGAGCTTCACCGGCCGCACCTCGGAGGTCGTCTACGTCTCGACCGGAGCCAACTTCCCGGATGCGCTGAGCGCCGCCGCGTCGGCCGCCTCGGTCTCGGCGCCCGTACTGCTCGTGCCCGGAACAGCCCCCGCCCTCCCGCAGGAGACCAAGCAGGCGATCCAACGCCTCGGCGCCACCCGGGTGGTCGTGGTCGGCGGGCCCAACAGCGTCACCGGCCTGATCGAGTCCGAGCTCCGATCCATCGGCGGCGTGAAGACCGTCACCCGCGTCGGCGGCGTCGACCGCTTCGACGCGAGCAACAACATCAACCAGGCGACCTTCACGACTCCCGTCGACACCGCCTACCTCGCGACCGGCTACAACTTCCCCGACGCCCTGTCCGGGGCCGCCCTCGCCGGTTCCACGTCGTCGCCCCTCTTCGTGGTCCACTCCGACTGCGTCCCCGCTCCCACCCTCGAGACCCTCAAGTCCCTGAAGGTCAAGAACGTCGTCCTCCTGGGCGGAAAGAACTCCCTCACTCCCCAGGTCGAGGCCCTCACCCCCTGCCCGTAGCGTCCCTCGGCCGAACTAGGGTCGAGATGTGACCCGCACCGACCGCCTCTACGCCCTCGTCGAGGAGCTGCGGGCCGTCGCGCCGAGGCCGAGAAGCGCCCGCTGGCTCGCCGACCGTTTCGGCGTCAGCTCGCGTACCATCGAGCGCGACCTGTCGGCGCTGCAGCAGAGCGGAGTGCCCATCTGGGCCGAGCCAGGCCGCACCGGCGGCTACTGCCTCGACACGTCGCACACTCTCGCACCCCTCGGGTTCACGGTCGACGAGGCCCTCGCCGTGATGGTCGCGCTCGGATCGCTCGCCACGAGCCCGTTCCGGGATGCGGCGACGTCGGCCCTGCGCAAAGTCGTCGCGGTGACGGATGCCGGGAGCCTGAGCCAGACCGCCGAACTCGCGAACCGCATCCACCTCCTCGGCGACGAGAAGCCGGCAGCGGCACCCGAGGGTCTGGCGGCTGCCCTCCGAACCGGCCAGGTGCTCCGGATCTCGTACACCGCCCGCGACGGCAGCACGACCGAGCGCGACGTCGAGCCGATGGGCTTCGTCGGCAAGGGCGACAACTGGTACCTGATCGGCTGGTGCCGGCTCCGCGACGGTCTCCGCGCGTTCCGCGGCGACCGCATCACCCAGGCGGAGCCCCTCGCCGAGCGGGCGCCGCGTCGAACACTCCGAGCGGATGATCTCGGCATCGTCGAAGGACGACTGCGCGCTGTCGGAACGGGCGAGAACCCGACCTAAACACCGACAGGACGTTGTCGCTCGAGGGGCCGATGATAATCACACCGGGTCGAACGGCGCGGTGGAAAGGGAAACCATGGACCTCGCATCGATCCGCATCATCACCCACGACGTCGACCGCCTCACCCACTTCTACGAGGTGGTGACGGGAGTCACGGCCACGCGCCCCGCCCCCGTCTTCGCCGAACTGCGCACGGCCTCGGGCACCCTGGCGATCGCGAGCACCGCCACGGTCGCCATGCTCGGCGACCAGGCGCCCCAGCCGGCAAGCAACAACTCCATCATCATCGAGTTCCTCGTCGCCGACGTCGACGCCGAGTTCGCCCGCCTCCACGACGAGCCCGGCATCCTCGCCGACGTCGCCCTCCCCCCGACGACCATGCCCTGGGGCAACCGCTCCACCCTCTTCCGAGACCCCGACGGCACCCTCGTCAACCTCTTCTCCCGTCCGGCCGCCTGAAGAAGCCCGGCCTGACTTAGCGGCACTGCCCCGCGAGATGATCTCGCGCTGAGCCAAGAGCTGGCGAGCAAAATGTGAGCCGTCAGTTCCAAAGTCTTGGCCACCTCGGCCGGTGGGCGCGAGACGAGTCACATGTAAGGGGCGTTAGGCACGCTGTGCCGAATCGGTTCGGTTGACGAGTCGCAGAGAGAACGTTCTCTGAGCCCGCGCCGTCGACGGTCGGGGCGTCCACAAACGGTACGCGGTCGATGGCGACTCGGTGCTCCTCGCGCATGTGACCCCGTGGGGAGAAAACGCTCGTGCTTGCCGGGCGGGAAACGCCGATTCCGGGTTGCCACCTGAAAAGGGGCTATTCCTCACCTGTGGTTGATGTCTACCCTTGTGTTTCCCGAACTCGAGGACGGTGCAGCCCTCAATGGTCGAACCGATCGACGACCCGCTAATTGAACAGTCCCGCGACGATGCCGACGACAGACGCGTCACGTACTCCCCGCCCGTCTTCAGAATCGCAGCCTGGTTCCGATATCGGAGGACCTTATGTACCTACTGCCACAAGCATCCCCGGGTCGTGATCGACGGTGTTGACCTCTATTGCTCCGCTCACTGCGCGGAAGCAGACGCGGACGACCAAGCAACCGGCTAGGCGACGACCGTAGGCCCGCGAACCGTACTTGACGCGCTCGCGCCGCGAGACGTTGGTCACCGGAAGGTCAACCATCTGCAGATACCTGTATGAGGGAATCTCCATGGACTCGCTATGCTCAGGGCATGACGGTTGGGGCACCCGTAAACGCTAGACCGATCGCCGTGCGTCGACCCGGCTTGGATGTCTTACGGGGTGTAGCGATCTTGCTAGTTCTACTCCGCCACTCCTGGCCCGACACTTTCTCTGGGGCGGGAATTGTCGGGGTCGTGGTCTTTTTCGCGCTGAGTGGCTACTTGATCACCGGTGTTTTGAAGAGGGACATCGATCGGACAGGCCGAATCTCCTACGGACGCTTTTATGCGCATCGGGCATTTCGGCTCCTCCCGGCTCTAGTCCTGATGATCGTCGTCTTTGTTGTCGTAGGCCTGAGCACTGGTATTTTTGGTTCCATCTCGACGATCCTGGGATCGGCGTTCAGCGGCCTCTTCTACGTGACCGACCTTCCGCTTCCCATTCCCACGGCTGGTCCGATCAACCCACTTTGGACGCTCGCGCTGGAGGAGCAGTTCTACCTAGTCTGGCCAGTTCTGCTCCTCATCGCCGTTCGACGGAATCGGGTCGGATTCATGTTGGTCACCGTGTTCGTTCTATTCGAGGCTGCGTGCACCGCAAGCGCGCTCTACTTCGCTGGCGATCTTGATAAGATCTACGCCCTACCAACGAGTTGGGCAGCAGCAATGGTCATCGGTGCTGCGGCCTATCAGTATCGCGATCAGTTGGATCACCTGCTCTCTGGCAGGGCTCGGAAGGTCGCGCTAGGCACGGCTTCTATCGTTGTACTCGTCGCTCTGAGCGCCCTGCCCGACGCCAAGCATGTGCCTTGGTTCTATTTCGTGGGCGGGCCACTCATCGCGGCGCTTGCCATCGGGCTCGCCTTCTCGGTGAAGGGATGGTCTGCGGTTCCCAATTACCTTGAACCTCTTCGGCTACTCGGAGTCATTTCGTACGCCGTCTACTTATGGAACGTCCTCATACAAGAGACGTTGGAAGCAACCGCTCCCGAATTGGCCATCTGGCTGACCATACCGACGACCCTCGGTGTCGCCATTGTCAGTTGGTGGACAGTCGAGCGCCTTGGGCGACGCTGGCGATCCTCATTCGATCGCGTTCATCGTTCGGACCAGAAATCCGCGTCTCCTTTGGCTGCCTGACAACCCTAGAGAGACTCCTTGCCAACTGCCCTGTTGCATGGAGGTTGGTGACGCTATCGGATCCCAATTCACGTCGACCAGCCCAGTCGGGTCATCAAGTAGGTTGAACTACTCCCGCGAAAGTTCGAGGACCATTGCCGTCGACTCGAGCGTTTTCGCGGCCTTCGACTTGTTCTCGTTGAGGCGAGTACCTAACGACGGGATGAGATCGTTCAGCTTCTTCTCCCAGGTCGGGTAGAGGTCCGGGAAGCACCGCTGGACCAGATCGACCATGATCGGCACCGCGGTCGACGCTCCCGGCGAAGCTCCGAGCAGCCCCGAGATCGACCCGTCGGCAGATGTGATGACCTCAGTTCCGAACTGAAGCACTCCGCCCTTCTTGGCATCCTTTTTCATGACCTGCACGCGCTGGCCTGCGGTGATCAAGTACCAGTCCTCCGCCTCGGCGGTGGGCATGAATTCGCGCAGCGCCTCGAGCTTCTTCTTCTTGCTCGCGAGCAGCTCCCCGATCAAGTACTTCATCAAGTCGCCGTTGTCTCGCGCGACCGCAAGCATCGGCCACAGGTTGTGCACCCGGATGGATCCGGGCAGGTCGAGCCATGAACCCGTCTTCAGGAATTTTGGACTGAAGCCGGCGTACGGCCCGAACAGCAGAGACGACTGACCGTCGACCACTCGGGTATCGAGGTGCGGCACCGACATGGGCGGGGCACCGACGGCAGCCTTGCCGTAGACCTTCGCCTGGTGCTGCGCGACGACCTTCGGGTTGTCGGTGCGGAAGAACTGCCCACTGATCGGGAACCCACCGAACCCCTTGATCTCCGGGATGTGCGCCTTCTGGAGAAGGGGCAGGGCGTGACCGCCGGCCCCGACGAACACGAACCTCGCGCCGATCTCGTAGGGGGTGTTTCCGACGAGCTCCCGCACGCCGATCTTCCACGTTCCGTTCTTCAGCTTCTTGAGCTTTCGCACCTCAGTCTCGAGGTGCAGGTCGGCGCCGTTGCGCTGCAGGTAGTCGAACAGCTGCGAGGTGAGCGATCCGAAGTCGACGTCCGTACCCGTCTCGATGCGGGTCGCGGCGATCTTCTCGCCCTTGACGCGGTCGCGCACCAGAAGAGGTGCCCACCCGTAGATCACGTGCGGGTCATCGCTGAACTCGATGCCCTTGAACAGCGGCTCGTCCTTGAGCAGCTCGTACCGGCGACGAAGGTAGTCGACGTTCGCCTCGCCCCGCACGAACGTCATGTGAGGCGTCGGGTTGATGAACGACGTCGGGTCAGGGATGACGCCCAGGTCGACGAGAGACGACCAGAACTGGCGGCTGACCTGGAACTGCTCGTTGATGGTCAGCGCCTTCGACGCCTCGAGCGTGCCATCGGGAGCCTCAGGCATGTAGTTGAGCTCCGCAAGAGCGGCGTGCCCGGTGCCGGCGTTGTTCCACGGGTTCGAGCTCTCGAGCCCCACCTCGCTCAGCCGCTCGAAGACCACGATCGACCAGTCGGGCTGCAGCAGTTTGATCATGGTGCCGAGGGTGGCACTCATGATGCCACCGCCAATCAATGCAACGTCGACAGTCTTTGTGCTCACGAACCCATCCTACGTCGCTTGTATACAGCGTCGGCACAAAGGATTGACGGCTTAAACGACAAGGCCCCCGCCTTTCGGCGAGGGCCCCGTCATCGGGTGTTTGTCGGGAGGACTTAGTTGGTTGCCTTCTGACGACGAACGACCGTCAGGACGATCACGAACGCCGCACCGAGTGCGAGCAGTCCGCCACCGGCCCAGATGCCGAGCGTCGGGTCCATGGCGCCCGTGTTGGGCAGGCTGCCGTCAGACGAGCCGGAGCCGACACCGGTTCCGGAACCCGTTCCGGCCGGGTCGTTGGAAACGACGGTGACGAAGGTCTGAGCAATGGTGCCCGACTCCAGACCTGTTGCCGAAAGCGTGTAGCTGCCGGACGCGTTCGTCGGGAGCGTTACGGTCACTGACGCCGCGCCCGAGGAATCGGCGTTCTTCACCGTAGCCGGGCTGGTTTCGACGGCAGTGACCACGGAACCGATCGTGGCCGAGGCAGCGAACTCGCCGGTCAGCGTGAAGGAGACAGGCTCACCGGGAGCGAACCCTGTGAAGGTGGCCGTGAAGGTTCCACCAGCAGTCACGGTGATGCTCGGAGGAGCCACCGGTGCATAGGGCTGAGCCTGGGCAGCAGCCGGGATTGAAATTACCGCGAGAATTGCGAGCGCAATCCCGGCGAAGGCTTTTTTGATCATATTGAGGTTCCCCACCCTTGTTGTTGAAAGGTTCAGTGCATGCAAACAGCGCCAAGTCTTTCGACTGACGCTGTCGATGAAGCAGATGAATCTCTCACTAGAGTAGCCGATTCAGCACTCTGAGAAACCCCTGTTTATTTCGGTTGAGTAAACAGTTGGGTTGACCGTCGGAGTTATGACAGGTGATATTACGAGCGAAGCCCCGTTGTCATAAGCGAAATCAGCAGACACGGTCTTCGTTTCTCCGGGCGCAAGTTCGACCGAAAAACCAACCACCAGATGTTCTCCGTCTCGCGCGCTGAAGGGTTGAGACCCAGATGTGCCTGGGTCAATTCCGGCAATAAGGATGGGCTCATTGGGGTCCGCATTGGCTGGACTGTAGATATAAACGATCGTTCGAATGCTGCCGCGAGGGACGCCGAATGCCTGCCCACCCGTGACGTATTCGGGTAATGCAGCGTCAGCAGCCACAGTATTGGTCAGGGTGACCTGAGAGCTCACTGTCGGACGCCCGTTTGTGCGGCACTGTGCCGACTTAGTTTCGACTGCCGACTTGAGGTAAACGTCCATCTTTGCGCCAGTCGCATCATTGAAATACACTCCGACGCCTGTGGAATCAATGGAGGAACTGGGGAGACCTCCCGAAAGGCTAGAGTTCGCCAAGACCGCCTGGTCCTCGGCATGGGCACTCCACAACTTCAAGCGTCCCTCGTCACCCGCTCTCACCATGGCTTGAAGAAGCTTTGCAGGATCGAGCTTTCCTTCGGCGACCTTGTCGAAAACGGCTCTGGCCGCTTCAGCGAACACTCCGTCTTGAACCGACGGATCGGGAAATTGCTTGTAGACGTCGCTGAGGAGGAACTCCACGGCGTTGCTTGACGTGATCTCGACTTGAGTTGTTGGAAGGGTAATCGGCCCTGTCGCGTCAAGGAGATAGCTGAGCGCCACTGGATCGAACGAGACGACGCCGTCGGCATCAACACCGAAGCGCGTCTTCCACATTGCGGCCGCAATTTGGCCAGTCAGCTCGAATTGTGGCACCAGGGTCGTGTTTTGGATGAATCGGGTCGCCCGATTGCTGAACAGAGCTTCTGTCTCCGGAGGCAAGGACAGGGCCGGCTGCCGTTCTGACTGGAAGTCGGTGGACGAGGCTTGCCGCACCAACTCTACGCGGCCGTTATTTGTTGAAATTTGGGCTAGAGCGCTCGTCACGCCACCTCCGGCTCGCAACTCAGCCGGGTTCTGGAAAAGCAAAATGTAGTTTCTCGGCCCGTCCACACCAAGCATCGGCGGAACGAGCGTCACCGCATTGTCGACACCTTTGATCAAGACATCCGCTTTTGATAGCGATTCCCTCAGCTGTACGACCGCCGACGATATCTGGTCGAGCGTGCCTTCGGTCGAAATCATGTTTGCGTCGGTGACTGCAGCGTCCAAGGTCTCGCGCGCACTGGCAACGACGGGCCGAGCTTCGACGAGCGGCGCGAGATCGATAGCACCGTTTGTCGGCCTAAAATTATCGACCCCAATGTTCGAAACGTTCGTGATTAGGGGCACGATCGCGTCGCCCGCCACGTCGTTGAGAACTGCTGCAGCTTGCCTGAAGGCAGCAAGGTTCGTCCCGACAACCGGCACGAGTTCCGCGACCCGCCAGACGGGATCGCTAGTGAGATCCGAAGCAGAATGTGCGTGTTCCTTCAGCTCGTTCGCATGGTTCGTAGCGACATCGACATCTCCCGAGGAGAAATCGTTCTGTATTTGAGTCGCTAGGGGAACGGCGGCTTCCAACTCACCCTTGGCCAGCCAGCCGCGAATCCCGATCCACGCGACTGCTCCCAGCAGGACGACTGCCAGACCGAGAATTGAGAAACCGATGATCCTCGACCGGCGCCTGGCATGACTTCGCGAACTTGACCTGCGTCCCCTGCCGGTTCGGGAGGAGCCAGACCTCGAAGACGAACTTCCCCGCCTGCGTTCTGAGTCCCGCAATCCTTCGCTTGCGGAATCGTGCCGACTCGCCCTGTACCTCATCCCGTCGTCGCTCACGTCGTCGATTCAATCAGAAGAAGGTTGAGAACCTACGGGCGCCCCATACCCCGGTATCTCCACCCCGCTTCGCGCCAGGCGACCGCATCCAGGCAGTTGCGTCCGTCAACGACGATCTTCCCGTTGACCAGTTCCGCCACGGCGCTGGGGTCGAGTTCTCGAAATTCTTTCCATTCGGTCACGACCACGACGATGTCCGCGTCCTTGAGCGCATCGTCGGCGGAGTCAGCAAAGGCGAGCTGTGGATAGCGCTTGGCGGAGTTTGCCATCGCTTCAGGATCGAACGCGGAGACGTCGGCGCCTCGTCCGTGGAGTTGGACTGCAACGTCAAGAGCAGGCGAGTCCCGGATGTCGTCCGAGTCGGGCTTAAACGCGAGGCCGAGAACGGCGACCTTCTTCTCGAAGGGGCTGTCGCCAAGCTCCTCGACAACGACGTCCACCACGCGCTGCCGCCGACGAAGGTTGATGGCATCCACCTCCTTGAGGAAGGCCACCGATTCACCGCGTCCGAGTTCCTCGGCACGAGCCGAAAACGCCCGAATGTCCTTCGGGAGGCACCCGCCACCGAAGCCGACGCCGGCGTTCAAAAAACGGCGTCCGATTCTCGCGTCAAACCCGATGGCGTCCGCCAACTGGGTTACGTCCGCACCGGTGACCTCGGCAATCTCGGCCATCGCGTTGATGAAAGAGATCTTCGTGGCGAGAAACGCATTTGCCGACACCTTGACCAATTCAGCCGTCGCGTAGTCCGTGACGACGAGAGGCGTGTCGTTGGAGAGGGCCCGGGCATAGACCTCGTCGAGCTGAGCTCTCGCTTTCTCCCCGGCCTCGCCCTCAGGAACGCCATAGACAAGTCGATCGGGCGCGATCGTGTCCTTCACGGCAAAACCCTCACGGAGGAACTCGGGGTTCCAGGCGAGCGAAGCTCCGGTCGCCTCGACGAGCTCCGCGAGTCGCGCTGCGGTACCCACCGGAACTGTCGACTTCCCCACGACGAGATCGCCGGGGGCCAGATAGGGCAAAAGAGAATGGATTGCCGCATCGACATAAGTTAGGTCAGCCGCATTCTCACCCTTCTTCTGGGGAGTTCCTACGGCAACGAAATGCACGGTGGAGCCGCGAACGTCCGACAGCTGGGTCGAGAACTTCAGTCGCCCCGAATCGCGAGCCGATGTGAGAATTTCAGGGAGTCCCGGTTCGAAGAATGGAGCTCGACCTTCCTGAAGCGCTTCGATCTTGGCGCTATCCACGTCGATGCCGATCACATCGTGACCGATTTCCGCCATCGCCGCTGCGTGGACAGCGCCGAGGTAACCGCAACCGATGACCGAGAGCTTCATGATTCCCCTGTTTCGTATATTCGATTTCTCTGCAGGGCACCAGCCCCGAACCTCATATCCGCAAGCTGCGGAGAATTACTGCCGAAGCGACTCGAGATGGGTTCGATACCAATCGACGGTCGACCGCAGTCCCTCTTGAAGGCCGATACGCGAAGTCCAACCCGCGTCCTTCAGCTTGGTGACGTCCAACAGTTTTTGAGGCGTTCCGTCGGGCTTGGTCGTGTCCCACTCGGTGGCACCCTCGTAGCCGACGACCTGAGCGATTGTCTCCGCGATTTCGCGGATGGTCACGTCGCTGCCGGTCCCGACGTTGACCTGCGCCGGGCCGTCGTAGTGCTCCAGCAGGTGAAGACACGCCGCCGCCATGTCATCGACGTGGAGGAACTCCCGTCTGGGTGTCCCGGTTCCCCAATTCGTCACGATATCTGCGCCGGATTTGACAGCTTCGTCGTATCGACGAATCAGGGCGGGCAGAACGTGCGAGCCTTTGGGCGAGAAATTGTCCCCCGGGCCATAGAGATTCGTAGGCATTGCTGAGATCCAGGGTTTGCCGTACTGGCGACGCACTGCCTGAATCTGGAGGATTCCCGCGATCTTCGCGATTGCATACGCGTCGTTCGTCTCCTCCAGATGGCCGGTGAGGAGAGTGTCCTCCTTGATGGGCTGAGGAGCGAACTTCGGATAGATGCACGAGGAGCCCAGGAAGAGCAGTCGGTCGACCCCCACCTCCAGAGCAGCGTCGAGGACGTTCACCTGGATTTGCATGTTCTCGCTCAAGAAGTCGACCGGGTAGGTCGAGTTGGCGAGAATGCCACCGACCTTCGCCGCCGCGAGCACGACGTTGGTGGGGCGAGTCTTCCGGAAGAACTCGAAGACCTGCTCCCGATTCTTGAGATCCAGCTCGGACGACGATCGCCCGATCAGCTCTTCGAACCCCTCCGACTCGAGTTTTCGCCAGATGGCCGAACCGACCAGTCCGCGATGTCCCGCGACGTAGAAGGGAGCGGACCGGTCCAGCGGGGTGGGCGTGAACTCGACCTCGTCGTGCTCGCTCATGCGGTTCCCCAGCTCGCCAGCGACACTTTGTCGATCCAGGGCTTTCCTTCGTGGGCGAGCGCAGCGACGTCGGCGTCGACCATGATTCTGGCCAGCTCGCCGGTGTCCACAGTGGCGACCCAACCGAGCTTCTCGCGGGCCTTCGAGGCGTCGCCGACAAGCGCGTCGACCTCTGTCGGGCGAAGGTAACGCTCGTCGAATCGGACGTGGTTCTCCCAGTCCAGACCCGCGTGAGAGAAGGCCGTTTCGAGGAAGTGACGAACCGTGAAGTTTCCCCCGGTCGCAAGCACGAAGTCTTCAGGCTCATCTGCCTGAAGCATGCGCCACATTCCCTCGACGTACTCCGCCGCGTAGCCCCAGTCACGAATCGCGTCGAGGTTGCCGAGGTAGACGTGATCTTGCTTGCCGGCCTGGATCGCGGCGACGGCGCGAGTGATCTTGCGAGTCACGAACGTCTCGCCGCGTCGCGGCGACTCGTGGTTGAACAGAATGCCGTTCACCGCGAACATGTCGTACGCCTCGCGGTAGTTCTTCGTGATCCAGAAGCTATACAGCTTGGCTGCGCCGTACGGCGAACGCGGGTAGAACGGTGTGTCTTCGTTCTGAGGAGGGGGCGTCGCACCGTACAGCTCAGACGACGACGCCTGATAGAACCGCGTGTCGATTCCGGCGAGTCGCACTGCCTCGAGCAATCGAATCGTCCCGGTTCCGGTCGTGTCGGCGGTGTGCTCCGGCTCATCGAACGACACGCGCACGTGCGATTGCGCTGCGAGGTTGTACACCTCGTCCGGCTTGATCTCCGAGAGGAGCGTCACCAGACGCGCACCGTCGCTGAGGTCCCCGTAATGGAGGAAGAGCTTCGCGTCGGGCTCGTGCGGGTCGACGTACAAGTGGTCGATCCGGGACGTATTGAACGTGGATGCTCGCCTGATGAGGCCGTGAACCTCGTACCCCTTGGCCAACAGCAATTCAGCAAGATACGAGCCGTCCTGGCCCGTAATGCCCGTAATAAATGCTCGTTTCGTCACACGATCCCCATCTTTGTGTCGCAACAAGCGTCGCCTAACGGCGGCGCTCCGCTGCCAGGCCAACTAACCATTCAGCATAGTGATCAATAGCGGACTCCGAGGAGAGCACCCGTTCTCGGTAGGCGAGACCGTTTTGTCCCAGGTTCCGCGCGAGGTCAGCGTCGACGCCGAGCGACAAAACCCCGTCCAGAAGCCCTTCGGGATCTCCAGCGTCCACCCTCAGTCCGCCGCCCGAGGAATCGATCTCTCCAGCTGTGACGCTACCTTCGTCCGTCGCCGCGATGACCGGGCGCCCGGTGCTGAAGTACGAAGTGAGTTTGCTAGGAACCGCCATCTCGGCGAGGCCTGGAAGCTCGTTCACCAGGAGGACGTCGGCAGCGGCCAATGCGGCCTGGAACTCGTCGTTCGGGAGCGGTTCGATGAACTGGATACGATCCACACCGGCCGCGCTCTCGACGAGAGCGTCCCGCTGATTCCCCCCGCCCATCAGGACAAAACGAACCGAGGCCCCACGCTCGTCGGCGAGGCGAGCGCAGTCGACCACGTTATGCAGCCCCTGCTTCTTGCCCATGTTGCCCGCGTGGAGCACGATGACGTCCTCCTCGCGCCAGCCGTGAGAAGACCTCACCGCGGCGACATCGACAACCGGGGCGGGCGGTAAGTGTGTCCAGTTCCGGATGACTTCGAGCTTCTCGTCGCGGACACCGAGTCGGCTCACAGCGTGATTGGCGAACCTCTGGTGGATGACCGCCACACCATCCGTATTCGCGAAAGTAGCTCTTTCGATGGTCGTGAGGACCCGCTCGGCGATGCCGCCTCCGTCCCCGGTCTCCGCGATACCCAGGCTGTAGAGATCCTGCACCCAGATGGCCGAAGCGGGACGTCGCCCGAGGGGGAATCGAATGCGCCAGAGAGCCATCCACGACGACACCAAAGCCGGCGACACGAGCAGGATGACATCAGGACGGCCCCAACGGGCGAATAGGAGCCTCGCACCGAAACTGATCTCCGAGATGAGGCGCTGGATTCCGTTCGGTTTCTTCGGGACGTAATGGGCGAGCCGGTCGACAGGCACACCTTCAACGGACTCGTGACGACGCCACCCCCCGTAGCCATCTCGCACTCGCCATTCCGGGTAGTGGGGGTGCGAAGTAAGTACCCGCACCTGGTGTCCGCGTGCTTTCAGACCCTCCGCGAGCGAGGATGTGTACGGGGCGTTGCCCGTTGGCTCCGGTGCGTAGTTGAGCCCTAGGATGGCGATACGCAGTGCACTTTCAGTCACGCGACGACCATAGCGCTACCGTGTTTCCAACTTGCAACGGGGAGAATGCAGTGAAGAGCGATGCCAATGGTCGAAACCTAGACGCTGAGGTCCCGGTAATCGACCTTTCAGCAGCACCCGGCGAACGTGCCGCCTGGGATCGTCCGAAGATCGTCGTCTACATCTGGGCGCTCTTCGAGCTCGTATTCGTAACGAATGCGTGGCAGATCAGTTCAGGTATCCGCACCCGGGTTCTGCGATTGTTCGGCGCCGAAATCGGCGAGGGCGTCGTGTTCCGCCCCCGAACGCGAGTGAAGTTCCCCTGGAAACTCCACATCGGAGACCGTTCGTGGATCGGAGAAGGTGTGTGGTTCCACAACCAGGACCACATCTACATCGGCAGCGATGTCGTCATCTCCCAGGAGACGATGCTCACGACGGGTAGCCATGCCCATCGTCGCGACATGGCCCTGATTACAAAGCCCATCTTCATTGAAGACGGCGCCTGGGTCACGTCTCGCTGCATGGTTCTGGGCGGTGTCAGGATCGGGCGTTCTGCCCTTATAAGTCCAATGACCGTAGTGAACAAAGACATCGAAGAAAACACCATCGTGGGTTCGGCACAGAACGTCAGTTTGGGTAGACGTTTCGATGACTCGAAGGCATCCAGGGCGAAGCAATGAAAATTCTTCAGGTCGCGACCCTGGTCACTCCAGACGGAGCCTACGGCGGCCCGGTGAGGGTTGCGCTTAATCAGTTGCGAGCCCTTCAAGAACTCGGCCATGAGGTCACCCTCGCTGCCGGGACAAGGGGTTTCGAAGAAGTCCCGACAGTCGTTGATGGCGTTCCCGTCCGCCTCTTCGAGGTCAAGAAGACTGTGCCGGGAACGGGTTTTGCCGGGCTTTCGTCTCCGGGTCTGCGCAAGTTCGTGCGGTCGAACCTGGATGCTTTTGACGTCGTCCACATCCACCTGGCGAGGGACCTTGTAACGCTTCCCATTGCACGGAGGGTCTCGAAGAGTCAAGTTCCGTTGGTAGTGCAACCTCACGGAATGATCGACGAGTCATCCAATCCGTTGGCACCACTGATCGACGCTTTCTACACGCGCAAAGTCTTGCGAACAAGCGCTCGAGTCCTTGCGCTGACCGACAAGGAGGCGAAGAGCCTCCGGAACGTGTCCCGCAGCAGCCTACGTCTGGACAGAATCACGAACGGCGTGCGTATGCCCGGTCTTACTGCGAGACCGACTTCGACAGAAGTGTTGTTCCTCGCACGCCTACATCCGCGGAAGCGCGCCGCCCAGTTCGTCGAGATGGCGAGGGATCTAAGCGCGGAAGGTGACGCCAGCTTTGCTCTGGTCGGCCCCGATGAAGGCGAAGGACCGCTAGTGGAGGCCAAAATCCGGCAGTATGGGCTTTCACCTCGTGTTAGGTGGGAAGGCCCGATTTCGCCAGACGCGACTTTGAGTCGCATGGCCAAAGCGAGCGTGTATGTTCTCCCATCTGTGGGCGAAGTCGTCCCAATGTCACTGCTTGAGGCGATGTCGCTAGGCCTCCCGTGCGTAATCACCAAAAGTAACGGGCTGGCGGAGGAACTCTCCCGATCGGGTGCTGCACTCGTTACTGACGGGAGCCTAGAAGGGCTCACAACGGCGGTTCGTTCCCTCTTAGCCGATCAAAACCTTCGGTCTGAGATCGGAGAACGCGCCCGCAAGGTAGTGGACGAATCATTCTCCATAGGTGCGGTCGCGGCGCAGCTAGAGCTTTTCTACGGCGCGGCCACCGCTCGGTCTCAATCTCGGGTACCTCCCAAGTGAAGAAGCGGTTACGTGAAGGGCTGTGGGTCTCATGAAGTCGCTGGTAATAGTGCAGCCGTATGTCCCGCGCTACCGAGTTGAGTTTTTCGAACGACTTCACCGAAGCCTCCGCGAACACAACATCGACATGAAAGTCGCCGCGGCGAGGCCCGATGGAGCGATGGCAAGTCGCGGGGACGCCGGGGGCGGGTCCTGGATGGTACCGATCGAGACAAGGGTTCTTCGTCTTGCTGGCAGGACGCTGGTCCTCGGCGGTTCGCAGGATGCATGGAGAGAAGCAGACGGAGTCATTGTTCCGCCCCAGGGGACGTCGATCGACACCTTTCGAGCCTTGCGCGCCAGGCGCCGCGGGCAGCTCAAAGTCGGGCTGTGGGGGCACGTTCGCGACTACGTCTCGAAGGGCAATGCAGTCGATCAGGCTCTTGAGCGCTTTCAGCTCAGGCGCGCAGACCAGGTATTCGCTTACACACCCGGCGGAACCAAATATGCCGTATCAGTGGGCATCCCTGCCGAACGAGTGACGACAGTAATGAACAGCGTCGATACTGATGCTCTCGAAGGGGCTGTAGCCTCACTCAGCGACGAGTCCGTGATTGATTTCGTTGGTACCAACGGACTGATTCCTGGTCATGTCGTCGCTTTTGTAGGGGGCCTGGATGAAAGCAAGCGAATCGACTTCCTTGCAGAAGCGCTCGACTTCCTCTATCGAATCGACCCAACCGTCAAGTTGTTGCTGGGGGGTCAGGGCTCATCCCGCAGCTTGCTCAGTGTGGCGGTTGCACGAGGACAGGTTCTCGAGCTCGGACATGTCGGCCCGGATCGAATGGCTTTAATCGGCCGGGTTGCCGCCGCCCTCCTGATGCCCGGCCGCATCGGTCTAGTCGCTGTGGATGCGATGGCCCTTGGTCTTCCCATCATCACGACCGACTGGCCATACCATGCTCCGGAGGCGGAATATTTGACACCAGGCCGCAATCGATTCGATGCCCCAGACGATCCTGAGCAATTCGCCCTGTTCGTGGCAAAATTCCTCGCGGAGCGCAGGTCGCCCACGGCCAACGTGTCGTATCCGACCCTGAATCAGATGGTTTCGAATTTCAGTGCTGGCGTCGTCCGGATGTTTCGCGAGTGATGGCACACGAAGGATTTGCAGCGAGAACATTCGTTGTATTCAATCCCGGCTCCCATCCGGCGCCGAAGTGGATTGCGGCCAGCCTTGCAGCGGAACACAAACTTACCCGGTACTGGACTTCCGGCCAGATTAGAAGCGACGAAGTCGGGACGCGCGCCTTTCGGTTGCTCCCTGTAAGGGTTCGCGCCGAGCTGAAGAATAGAACGCTCCCTCCGGCCTTGTTGGCGTCCTTCGTCGGACGAGCAGGAACCCTCCGGGACCTCGTTGCGACGGCTGTGAAAAGGAAAGGCTGGATCAACCTCGAGCGTCGGATTATGTATAGCCGGAATCGCGCGATCGCTCGGAGGGCAGTACGTCACTGGCGTCGGCACGATCGAACCTCTTGGTTCTTCTTCCCGACAAACACCCACAGCGGCATTTCTCGCCTCTGCGTCAAAAACAACATTCCCTTCCTCCTTTACACACCCCTTCCCTTCGCGCCTGTGGCCGAGGCCATGATGGACGCGGAGGCTAATTCGAATCCAGAATGGGCGCAATTTCTCCAATTCAGGAACGAGGACAAACTCGCGTCAGATCCGGATGCGCTCTTCGAGGCAAGCCACGCGTCTGGGGTCGTCGCCAATAGCGAGTTCACCGCACGTTCCTTCGATGGGATCGTCGACGCGGGGAACGTCCATAGCGTTCCGCTTTCAATCAACCTTCGTCGATTTGAGGAAAGCGGCTTAAGGCTGGCTGCGACCCGAACGACGAGGGGACTCGACGAGCCGTTGCGCATTATTTACGCCGGCCAAGTTACGCAGCGGAAGGGACTCAGCTACCTCTTCGAAGCGTTGCAGGATCTTCATGGCGTCGCGAAGATCGAACTCACCATCGTCGGGCCCGACCCACTCGGAATGGCTATTCCGTTACAGCAGCGTTTTCCTGATGTGGACGTGCGATTTGCCGGATCGCTGGCTCAGGAGAAGTTATGGAAGGAGATGGCTGCCAGCCACCTTTTCGTCTTCCCAACTCTTCTGGATGGTTTCGGAAACGTCTTGGCTGAAGCACTAGCGGTTGGTCTCCCCGTTCTGTCTACAGATCGATGCGGCATACTCGACCTCGGCGCTGTTCCACGGGCAGCGCTCCTCGCAGACGCTGGCGATTCCGAGGCTCTCCGAATTCACCTGCGGAATCTCTATCTCGACGAGGGTGCCAGGATCGTCTTGAGCGCTGGTACAAGTGACCTCGACTTCGGCGGTGGGGACTGGGCGACGTACGGCCATCGAGTTGCCGAGTTGTTGTCGAACTCAAAGACAGGAAGTTAGGGCAAGCGAGTTGACTCCTCAAAGCGAAGCCACGGCCTCCCCCTCGGTTCTCCCGAGCTTCTCCCTGGTCGCACCGTATCCAGAAGGCGCAATTGTCAAGCTTGCCGGCCATCTCAGCGAGAAGGGATTACTGGATCAAGTGGTCCTCCCGTCTAGAGTCTTCGCGCGCACCGTGGCGCGCATCCTTGACGTGGCGCCAGGCCAGAAGGACCGGGCGCGCCGACTCAGGAGGGGTCCGAGCGATCTACCCGAATTAAAGGAGATCGGCCCCTCACTCGAGTTGCGCCGACAGCTATTGCGAGTGCCGATCGCGAGGCGCCTGGCGGGAGTATCCATGGAGGCGAATAAACGGAAGTTCGATCTTGAGGCCTCCCGTCTGAGCCTCGATTCCGACGTAGTCATCGGAATGCCGGGCGCCTGCCTGCAGACGTTCACGTCGACCAACGCGCGGATGCGAGTTTTTCACGAGGTCGATGCTCACCCTGTTGCGCGAAATGCTGCTCTTAAGGCCGCTTACGGCAAGGCTGCAGCCGCAGAGATGGCTAGCGATCTGCAAATCGAGCGTATCGAATCCGAGCTCGAAGCGGCCGATCTGATCCTGACCCCTTCAGCCCTCGTCAGTCGTCAGATGTCGGCGAATGGAGTGCCTTCGGGCAAAGTCCTTGAAGTGCCCTACGGGGTTGACCTGACGGCATTTCGCCCGACCCGGACGGACGACCGACGAGCGAAGCGGCCTAGGCTCATTTACGTCGGTCAAATTAGCTATCGGAAGGGCGTGCCGTTCCTCCTAGACGCTGTCAAGACGCTTTCCATTGATCTAACGATGGTTGGTCCTGTCATCGCGAAAGAGCTTTTGGTCGGCATGCCAAGCAACGTCCAGCACGTAGCGACGATGTCGCAGGCGAGTTTGAATGTCGCCTTGAATGGGGCCGACGCTTTCGTAATTGCAAGCGTGGAGGATAATTTCGCGCTCGTCGTATTGGAAGCGTTGGCGGCCGGCCTTCCGGTTATATCGACGGACGGAGTCGGCGCGTCCGACCTACTGACTGGGGACCTCGGAGTAGTCGTACCGGCGGGAAGCGTCCAGCACTTGCGCTCCGCCATGTCCGAGGTTGACGTTCTGACCGCCGAAGCCCGGACGACTCGCTCCGCAGCCTTCCGAAGTCGAATTGGTTCAGACCCAGTCCTGAACTCCTGGGAGAGTTATTCGACAAGAGTCATCTCCGGAATCGTAGCCAAACAAGCTGGCCATCGTAAGGAGTAGCGAATTGATACAGCCCTCCTACCCGGCCGCGACCGCCCGCAAGAATGGACACCGCCGATGCAGCTCCTGACACTCCTTGGCGTGGCACTCGTACTTGGTATCGCGACGTGGCTCGTTCGGTCAAAACGGTCCCCCGTCGAGCTTTACGTGATCATTCTCGTGATCTCCGTTCACGCCGCTGTCGCCGCATTCATCTCTCTCAGTTCTGGCGTCGACATCACGAGTGGTTCAGCGACGACGATGAGTATCTCCCAGCAGTCGACGTCCGAAGTCGCGCTCCTCTTCCTCCGGATCGCCGGCCTCCTTCTCTGCTTCATGATTGCCTTCGTTCCGTTTACGTCCCGACGGACGCATGCGCTTGAGCAAAGCGGTCAAAGGCAATCGCTTCGTGACGTGGTAGCTGGCATCCTGAGCGAGCGAGTGATGACCGTCGCCACGGTATTGGCTGCGGTGTTGATTGTCGCGAACTTGATTTTCAACTTGGATTCGCTGGTACAGCGCGATACTTATCAGTTCATACAAAAGGGCGGCTTAGCTGCCTTCTTCAGCAACTTGACCCTGCCTTTGGGCGTCTGGACTGTCCTCGCCAGTGTCCTCGCGGCTCGGCGAAGCACTCGCTTTGTGAATGCGTCTCTCTTTGTGCTTCTTTTCCTGGTGGAGTTCTCGCGCTCGTCCCGCTCCCTCGCGCTGCTCGTTGTCTGCGCCGGCGTTGTGATGTTCCTCTTCCTTCGGCGTCCGCTAGCGTTTCGCCTCACTCTGCTAGCGGCGTCTGGGTTCGCAGCGATCGTTCTCCTGATCGTCGTCGTTCAACTCCGCGGCGGCCACGGCGGTGGCTACGGATTAGTTCCGTTTGCTCAGATCGTGCTCAGCGGCCAGCTGTCCTTCGCTCCGGACCGGTGGCTATCGGCGCGCAACAACCTGCTGGCGAGTCTGACAATCACGTATCTCTCCTCCTACATGGAGCTGCCCGCCACTTACCTGCTCACGAGCCTCAGCCCTCTTCCCGGGGAATGGACTGACTGGTACTCAATCTCGCCCTATCTGAGTATCGCGCGGGGGGTACCGTCCAACGCGATAGGCCAAATTGCGGCGCTTCCGCTGGTGAACCATGTGCTCGCACTCGGTTTCATCGCGGTTCTCGCAAGCGTTCCATCGGTTCTGAGAAGGGCACTCCCCGATCGACTCGCAACCCCGCTTCAATGGGCCTCCGTGGTTCTGGTGGCAATTTCCACGCTGCAGTTCCTCCAATACAGCCTGCGAGCTAGTTCCAGATTTCTTTGGGCGGCGGTTGGCCTCACCCTTGCGGTAGTCCTGGTTCAGAAGCTGGTCTCTCGACCGCGATCACACGCAATCATCTCGGGTTCACCACAAACCAGACCCGTTGTGGTGCCAGGTCAGCGGAGAGCATGAAGACTAATAGTTCGCGTATAGGCATCAGCGAATGATCCGTCGCCTCGTCTCTTCGATCAAGAATCTCCTTGCCTCACCCACTGGTCGCCGATTCGCCTTGTTCTCTGCCAGTAAGGCCGTGGCGGCGCTGCTTCAAATCGTTGCCTTCGGCGCGCTTGCACGTCTCCTCGGCGTGGCCGATTTTGGGCTCTTCTCGATCGCCTACAGCGTGACCGTGGTCGCTATGTCATTTTTCGAGTTTGGACTTGGAAATCGAGCTCTGCGCCTCCCCTCGGATTCTGAACCTCATCGAACCATCGGGACCATCTTGACCACCCGGACGGCAACGAACGCCTTGGTCATCGTCCTCTTCACTACGCTCTGGCCATTGTTCACTCAGATGTCAGTGGTCTCGTCCCTCTGCATCGTCATCTTCATTACCGGCGACCTGTTTGCCAATTTGCTGCAGTCGATCCTCATTGGCATCTGGAAGGAACGGCTGTCGGTTGTCCTGCTACTCGCCCGCCGCGTATTCAACGCAGCTGGACTGGCGCTACTTCTCCTTCTTGACGAGAAGACAGTCGAACCCATTGCCTATGGTGTTCTCGGCATCACCGGGCTGCTGGGCTACGTTCTAGGGGCGGGGCTCGTAGTTCGCTCGGCAGGTAGACCCCACAACCCGTTCCATTTCATTCGCACGAACCTGCACTTCATGACGACAAGTCTCGCTTCGAATATTCAGCAGGCCGACTCGCTCGTCGTTGGCTCTTTGGGCGGGCCCTATTTCGCGGGATTGTTCGGATCGGCTTCACGGCTAAGCGCGCCGCTCAACCTCGTGACTGGCTCCATCATGCAGTCGATCGTTCCGTCGCTGGCAGCTATCGACAGCTTGCCGCGACGTGCGGCGACTATGAAACGGGTGATGCGAGCCGCTACCGCACTCGGCGTCGTCATCGTCATCCTCGCAGTCACCGCTCCCGTAGTCGTTCTCGTCCTATACGGTCAAGCTTTTGCCGACGCATGGCCGATTGCTGCCGCCGTCATCGTTCTCGCAGGGATCAACGCGATCAACCAGCCGATCTTCGCCTGGTATTACGCGGGCACTATCCCCCGGATACTTCCGGTTGTTATCGCTAGCACGTCGCTGACAAATCTGTCAGTTCTTGCCCTTCTGGCCGGGACGGGCAATCCGTTCGCACTGTCGGCCGGAATGGTTTTAGTGGGGTTGGCAGGTCATATCTGGCTCCGGCTGAAGTTCACCGCAGACTTGCGCCGAGCTTCAGAAGACGGGCAATAGTCGCCTGCAATTACTTGAAAAGACACAATTCTGCAGGACCTGCTAGTACGCTCCTTCTCGGGCGAACACGGCTCGCACTGTCTTCCACAGAATGACCAGATCACCAGTGATGGACCAATTCTCGACATAGTAGAGGTCAAGCCGAACGGTGTCTTCCCAAGACAGATTTGACCGCCCGCTGACTTGCCATAACCCAGTCACACCGGGCTTCACGAGAAATCGCCGATGCACGTGCTGTTCGTATTGCTCCACCTCAGCCTGTAGAGGGGGTCTCGGCCCGACGAGGGACATGCTCCCGGCGAAGACGTTGAACAGCTGAGGAAGCTCGTCAAGACTGTATCGGCGTAAAAACCTGCCTACAGAGGTGATCCTCGGGTCGTCCTTCATCTTGAACATGACCCGATTGCCTTTGTCCCGTTCGGCAGCCTGTAGAGCAGCCAGACGAGCTTCTGCGTCCACGACCATGGAACGAAACTTGAGCATTCTGAAGTTCTCGCCGTGGTACCCGATCCGTTCCTGTCGGAACAGCACCGGCCCGGCGCTGTTCAGCCTCACTACCATCGCGAGGAGCCCTAGTACTGGGAGCAGTATAAGGATCCCTAGGCCCGAGGACATGACATCGAAGGCTCGCTTTGCGAACCTTTTGCCCCCGTCGTAACGGGGCGTCTCGACGTGAATCAGGGGCAGGCCGGCTACGGGTCGGGTATGGATTCTTGGGCCACCGATATCGACCAAACTAGGCGCCACCACCAGATGCTGCTTGCCCGGCTCCAATGACCAACTCAGTTCTCGAACACGCTGGGGCGGAAGAGAATCTGCGCTCGTGATGACGACCGTGTCCGCGCTGCTTGTCCTCAGCGCCGACAGCACTCCATCTAGATCTCCCAGTACGGGAACGTGCAGATCGCTCGCATCCACGTCGAGATGCCCATTCGGTAGGCAGACCCCGACGACCTGGTAGCCAGCCTGCGGACGGCTGTTGAGCTCACGAGCAATGTGAACGACCGACGCGATGGAACCGACGAGCACTACCCGGGACGTGAAAGTGCCCTGAGCGCGCTTTACGCCCAACCATTGTCGCCACATCCACCGGGAGAAGATCAGCACCAGCAGGCCAAGCGGGAAGGCAATCAAAATGTACCCGCGAGCAAAGTCGATCCGGAACAAGAAGGCGATGATCGCCACAGACCCGAAGAGGCGGATTGTAGCGTCCGCCAGTAGGCGGTACTCCTGCGTACCAGTGCCGATCACCCGGTAACCGCGGGTGCCATAGATCTGCAAGTAGACCATCCATGCGGCCAGGACAATGATCGAGATAGCCGTGTAGCTCACGGCTAGGTCGCCCACATTCTGGGAGAAGGCGACGTTGGTCGAGTCGAACCCGAACCAGGCAATCTGGACACCGAAAACTACCCACGCGAGCACCAGAAAGTCAGTGACAAGGAGCCTTCGAGCGTATATTTCGCGCCACCGAGCCTGCTCCACGCCAATTCGATGTTCGTCCCGAATCCTACGCATCATGCTCACAGTGTCTCCCCCGACATTCGCTGACCTAGAGAACGACGCTGTTCATCGAAACAATACCGGCAACGCAACTGACACCACTGCTCAGTCCCCACGTTCCCATGTGACTCCTGCATCTGCGGAATGCCGAAAACTGCCGCCTGACCAAACCCAGATGTTCGGGCCCGAAATAGCGATACCGACGGAACTACCGATGTCAGTGGCTTCGATCTGGCAAGACTCCGAAACGGCGCCGGTCGAAGCCGAGCCCGAAGGGAACTGGACATCGACGCCAACGCAACCTGAAGCCCTGACCCGAGCCTTCACAATCGTGCCCGAGTCCCTGTCGACGGAGAACGCACTCATTGGAATTCCGTCCACTTGAGCCCACGCACCTTCTGGCGAAGGCAATAAGAATAGACCCTCGTCGCACATGACATATGTCTGCGACAGTCTGGCCTGAATGGCACGAGGGTCAGAACATGGACCGGCGATTGTCTGTCCGCGAATGGAGATGTTCGTCGGGGAACTCGGGTCCACGTAAGTCCCTTCGACGACGCGCGCAGGGTAGGCCTGCCAGAATTCTCCGCCCGTGAAGGAAGTGAGCATGGTCAAATCACAGGCTGCCCCCACTCGAGCAACGACGTTGACGACGTCATCACTCGGAACTTCGACATCTAGAATTTCCGAGGGCGCAACCGGTCCGAAATTTACGCCAGCCCACGAGTCTCCGCCGTCAGAGGTCGATTCCATCCGCGCCGCAGCACCTCCGCAGGAACCAGCCTGAACCCGGAAGCCGCTCCCGCCGGGTCCATTCAAGAACATGACGGCAGGTTTGAGCTGGGTCGCAGGCGTTCCTGTCGGGGGAGCAGTCGTCTGAGACAGAGCGCCACGTGTCCATGTTGGGGCTGGACCCGGATCTTCTCCCCCGTTGGCCGTCACAGGACTGCGCAGGGCGTAGATCACCAGGAGCACCGCAATCAACGCGAGGGCGGCGAGCAACACCAGGCTAGTCAGACTCGCCCGACTTCTAGATCCTCCGGACCGGGCCACGTTATCTCTTCTTCGCGCCTTTTTTGCTTGTGTCGGAAGTGTCGCCGTACTCGTAGCCGTACCCATATCTGCCGTAGCCGTATGAATCCGGGCCGCGCGTGGGCAGCATCGTCAGGACCACGCCCGCTACCTTCGCGCCGACGTTCGAGATTGCCGACACCGCTCCTCGGACCTGGTTCTTGTGAGCGCGGCCGGCAGCGACCATCAAAAGAGCTCCGCCAGTGTTTACGGCCAGGATCGCGGCATCGGTGACGGGTAGTAGCGGCGGCGCGTCAAATAATACGGTGTCAAATGAGTTCTCAAGCGAGCGGATCAGTTGCTCCATAGCTTTGGAACCGAGCAACTCACTAGGGTTTGGCGGGATTTTTCCGGCGGGAAGCACGTAGAGATTCGTTTCGCCCCAGCGCTGAATGACGTCGTTGCCTTGAGCGCGCCCCACCAAGACGTCGGTAAGCCCGGCGCCTCCCTCAAGACCCAGGTACTCAGCAAGCTTTGGCTTGCGAAGGTCTGCGTCAACGATGATCACCTTTTGGCCCGAAAGCGCGATCGCTATGGCAAGGTTCGCAGCGGAGGTGCTTTTGCCCTCCCCCTGAACCGAGGACGTGATCACGAGGCTCCGGGTCGACTCGCCTGCGTTGACAAATTGGAGATTTGTCCGAAGGGTTCGGAACGACTCGGCTCGTGCGGACCGTGGGTCGTCCTTCACCACTAGCGGATTGTCTGGAGTCCTTTGATCAAAAGCGATCCCGCCGAGTATCGGGGCGTCGGTGATTGCCTCAATGTCGTGCTCATTACGAATTCGGGTGTCCAAGACTTCGCGAAGCACCGAAATGAGCACTCCAGCAGCGAGCCCCAAGAGCGCCCCGATCACCAGATTGACCGGGACGTTAGGCGTGAAGGGTGAGTTTGGAATCAGAGCCTGCTGAAGGATCGTGATCTTGACTGGCACGGTCCCCTCGGCGTTCGTAGGAACAAGATAGTTCACCGTGTTCTCGAAACTGGACGCCACAGCGTTCGCGATCTCGGCGGCCAGGGCCGGGTCGCGATTGGATGCAGTGATCTCAACGATCACGGTATCGATCGGGGAGGAGGCCGTCACCTGCTTCGCAAGCGATGTCACGTCGGTTTGAAGTCCGAGACTTGCAATGACCGGCTGAAGTACTGCCGGGGTTGTAACGACATCGGCGTACGACTTCACCTGGTTCTGCAAGAAGCTACCGCCCTGCGAAAGATCACTAATGGATCCGGACGCCTGGACCGAGACAAACACTTTGGACGTGGCTTGATACTCGGGCGTGCGCGTGATGGAGTAGCCGGCCGCCACCGCTAGCCCTACAAGAAGGCAAGCAAGAATGACGATCCATCCCCTGCGCAACACTCGTATGTAATCGCGTAGCTCCACGCAGTCTGACCTTCCCCACCATGACCCGTACAGTGACCGGGCTTAGATTCATGCTCTCACACGCATCCCTCGGTCGCATGACGGCAACGAACGTGCGACCCAGGTGTCATGAGAAAGTGACCTCCGGTTCACACAGTCGAAATAGAGAGGATGTTCCGTCATCTAATCTGGGTCACAAGGGGTCAAGCTTGAGGCGACCCATGTGACGTCCAGGTAACCCCCCATTCCTCCGGAATACTGCTGAAGCGAGGAGTCCGCATGCAGGCCGCGCCGCTTCGAATAGTCGAAGTCTGTAGTTCGGGGGCCAATTCAGGCACCTCGAGAGATTCATGAGAAGCCGGTCTTCTTCAGCTACCAACCCAAGCCGCCGAGCCTGGGCGGTCGGAGTTGCCATTCTCGGAGTTCTTGCCTGCGGGCTTGTTTCGCTTGCGCTTCAAGCACCTAGAGGCAGCGAGAGCGGCGCGGCGATTAGCACTACCCATGTGACGGGCCTCGGCGCTCCGGATCCGACGGTTATTTCGGTCGTGGGCGATGCTCTGACCACCGGCACTGATCAGAACGGACCAGGGAAGCGACGGCTTTGGGAATACCTTCTTCGCGGGCAACTTACCACCGAGACTCGCCCCTTGGTGCTGGACGTCTCGGCCGACCCCAGTGGGCGCTATGTCGGCACCGATGGGGGCGTGACTTTCGAATTGCTCGCGGGAGAGGTCGACCCATCGTCCGCACTCGTCATCTTCTTTGGAGGCCGCGATGATGGCGCAGACTCTGATCAAGTGCGCGAAGCCGCAACGCGGGCATTTTCAGCCGCGTCCGCAGTGGCACCCGACGCTGAAATCCTCGTCATTGGAGCTGCATGGCTTGGGGAAGACATCCCTGAACACGTTGCAGTCACGAATCAAGCGCTTCGCGCTGCGAGCGACTCTGTGGGCGCCGAGTTCGTCGATCCCATTTCCGAAGGCTGGTTCAACGATGGAACCGCTGGAGTTGTCGGGACCGACGGGGTCCATCCGAACAATCAGGGGCACGAGTACCTAGCCACAAAGATCTCGCCTTATGTGTTGCACCATCTGGGCACCTAGGTTTCGAATTCCACAGCTACGCAATCGGGCAGATGAGCGCAGCAGGCCTGTCGGCAGCTTCGCCAGTGCTCGCAACATTGGTCAATTGAGTGCCACACCGATGAGATTGGGCGACTGATATTGACAGGTGCGCTCGGACTCGGGTGATTCTCGTGGCCGGCGTAGAGGACGACTGCCTCGCACACGACCGTGCTGATGATGTGGCCTTCGCTCTGAGCTTTCCCCTGCGCTGCTTTGCAGATCTCCGAAGGATCACGGGAGCCGGGTATCAAGGTCTTGGGCTTGTTCGGCACGTCAGAAGTCGGTCCAGCCTTTTACGATTAATCTTCACTTTAGGCTAGTGGTGTCGGTGCTGCACCGGTAGAATTTGCCCATGACAGCCACTGCAATTACGGGCTTGATCGGGGTTTCCGGTCAGCTCGAATGTCCGGCTCGTCTTATTGCCGCGGCACGAGGCGAGGATCTTGAGGAGTGCGTTCTGCGGGCGCTCGGCGACGGTATCGACGAGGTGTTCGCATGAGCCGCACCAATGCCGGCCGTGAGCCCGTCTCGTTGCTGCGACGCTGCCAGCAGTGCGGCATCCGAGTGCCCATTCACGAGATGGTCTATGACGCCCGCGCCTGCTCGGAGGACTGCGCCGACGAACTCTGGATAAAGGACACGTTCGTCGACGAGGAGTGATGCCCGCTAGCCCGTCGGCGGGAGGGAGCGGCCGATCTGCTGACCGGACCGGTCGAGCAGGAGGCGAGTGCCGTCGGTGAGCTGCACCCGCATCTGCTGGAGCGACCAGATGACGTTCACGTGCTCGACAGCGGATCCCTGAGACTCCCGCGCCGCAGCCCAGTAGGCGTCTTCGTCCACCAATGCACCCCCGAGTGTTTAGTGAAGGATACATGCAGACGCATCAATCACCCAGCCGCTTGTCGAATTGGTGACGAGTTCGGAGAGGAGGAGTAGCGCCGGCGCGCATTCTCAGGTCTGGACGAGACCACCCGGGCTGCAGACGGTGGCGAGCGCCATCGCCGCGGTCTGGAACGCTGCGACGTCGCGCAGGAAGGCGTTCTGGTCGAGCTGCTCCTTGTAGACGGCCGCCACGAAGAGGTCGCCGTTCACCGCGTCGGCGGCCTGCCCCAGGGCGAGGGCCGGCGGATGCACGTCGGAGTTGGTCACGAGCAGCACGGCGTCGTTCAACTTGTCGGCGACGAGCTCGAAGCTGGCGGCCGCCGCGACCGGGTCGTTCTCGAGGTCGGACATGAAGCTCGTCAGGTCGGTCGCGAACGCCGTCATCGCTGGGCTCAGGATGTCGCACGATTCGTCGATCGTCTGCTCGACGAAGGCGGGCGGCGTCGGGTGGGAGGGGCTGGGGCCGGATGAGTGGTGCGGCTTGGGCGCGGAGCCGTGCGACGGGAAGAAGACCGCGGGCGAGCATCCGCTCAGCGCGGTCGCGATGATGGCCGCCCCTGCGGCGAGCGCGACGAGTCGTCGTTGATTCTTCATGTGTAGAAACCCCCTGAGTGAAACGTAGCGGGTCGCGAGGTGAGACGCGGGGTGGGTCTTTCGCTCGAGTCATTGGCCGGGTCTGGCGAGCGTCCGCGCAGCGGATGCGGGAGATGACTCGAGTGGAAGACCCACCCCGCGTCGATTCCGGCAGCCCGACGCCCACCTCGCGGTAGCCCACAGAGCTGTCGTCACCGCGGTCGACGGGCTGCCTACTCGCGCTCGGCTTCAGCGCCTTCGTCGAGCGCGGACTGGAGGAGGCGAACCGCCTTTGGGCCGACTCCGTGGAGGGTCGACAGGTAGTCGAGACCTGCGTTTTGGACGTCACGCAAGTCTGCGATCCCTGCCTCCGCCAAGGCCCTCGTGGCTGGTGCCCCGATGTTGGGCAGGGGTCGATGGGCATCCATGATCAGCAGGGTACGACTGTCAGGAGCTCAGCGACCGGTCGGCGTGCTCCAGCGCGGTCCGGATGAAAGCGTCACGGACGGGGTCGTTGATGGACCGCCTGGTCACGAGACCGACTCGGCTCGGAGCGAATCCAGCGGCGGGCACGATGACGACGTCGGGTCTGCGATAGGCCGCCGTCGTCGAGCGCGGCAGGATCACGAATCCGCGGCCGCTCGCGACGAGTTCGAGCTTCTCTTCCACTGTCGCGGCGTGCGCCACCCGGGCAGCCTCCCGCCGCATCTTCGCCGTCGCCGCGGAATGCCACTCGGGGGCGACCGCCACGTCTTGCAGGAGGAGGACGTCACGCAGGTCTTCGGGCGTGATCTGCGTGCATGCTGCGAGGTCGTGCCCGAGGGGCAGAACCACGTCTCGGCCCTCGTGCAGTAGCGGCACGACCTCGAGGTCGTCATCCGGTTCCGGGTCGCGGGCGTAGGCGATGTCGGCGGTGCCGTTCCGGACGACCTCGAGCTGGTCTTCCCAGCCGACCCGGCGCACGACGATCCGGCAGGACGGGTGCGCCGACTCGAAGGCTGTCGCGGCCGCTGTGGCGAGCAGCCCCGGCATGACGGCGACGGTGAGGCTCCGGACCGGTGCCGCGAGGGCCGACAACCGTAGCTGCAGTGCAGTGGCCGCAGCCAGGATCGACTTTCCGCTCTCGAGCAGCTGCTCGCCCGCTTCGGTCAGAGTCGTGCCCCGGGAGTCGCGGTCGAACAGGCGCGCGCCGAGTTCGCTCTCGAGCACCCGGATCTGTCGGGACAGCACCGGCTGGGCGATGTGCAGTTCGTCTGCGGCTCGCCCGAAGTTGAGCGATTCGGCCAGCGCGACGAAGTAGCGGAGCTTCCGCAGATCCAGGTCACCCGTCACGACCGCCATACCCCCAGAGTATCCGGCGGCACCTCGGCCCCACCGGCCAGAGACAGCAGCGGGAAGACGACCCGATACCCGACAGGTATGGCGTGCGGCGGAATAGGTCTTGGACGCCGCGCCCATGCCGGCGCGAGCCTTGACCCATGACACTCAACGAATCATCCCGAGTCGTGATCCTCGGCGGCACCAGTGGTATCGGTCTCGCCACCGCCCAGCGCGCAGCTGCAGCCGGCGCCACGGTCATCGTCGCCTCCCGCAACCCCGAGTCGGTGCAGCGCGCCCTCGAGCAGCTTCCCTCAGAGAGCATCGGCCGGGCCGTCGACGCCTCCTCGGCAAACGCCGTCGCGGCGTTTTTCGACGAGATCGGCGAGTTCGACCACTTCGTGTACACCGCAGCGGAGAACCTCGTCGGACTGACCCTGCCGGAGATCACCGCGGAGAAGGCCGCGGAGTTCTTCGGCCTCCGCCTCTTCCATGCACTCGACGCGGTGCGCCTCGCCGTCCCGCATCTTCGCAGTGGTGGCTCGATCACACTCACCAGCGGCACGGCCGCCTTCAAAGGAGGCACCGGATGGGCGCTCGGCACCGCCGTGTGCGGCGCGATGAACTCGCTCGCCCGCTCCCTCGCCGCCGAGCTCGCCCCGCTGCGTGTCAACACGGTCGCTCCCGGGGTGTTGCGTTCGCCGCTCTGGAGCGCGATGAGCGAGGCGGATCGCCACGCCATGTACGAAGCCACGGGCGCTTCGCTCCCCCTCGGCCGGGTCGCCGAACCGGATGACGCCGCGAAGGCGTTCGTCGCGCTCATGGATCAGGACTACGTCACCGGAACAGTGGCTGTCGTCGACGGGGGCACCTTGGTCGCGTAGCGCGCCCGTAGCCGCACTCTGGTGTGGGCCAGAGGCTGGTTGCGGCGGGGCTGCGCCGCTACAGTGACCGCATGGGGGCAGGGACGCGGTTTTGGCGCAACAGGGCCATCGACTTCAGCGCGGGCGTTCTCACGGGGCTGATCGTCATGGTGATCGACTGGATCCTCGACGGCTCGTTCGTGAGCGCGCCGTTCGCAGGACTCCTGGTGCTCGTCGTCATGATGTTCACTCAGCCCGCCGTTCGGCACTTCTCCGAGCGCCGCTGGACCGACCCCGCAGAGGGGCGCCGGCCGGTCACCGTGGAAGCTACGCGCTCGGCATCCGAATCCCGGTCGGCTCGCACGCCACGTTGATCGCGTGGAGGTCGCCGTTCTTCACCGCGGACGGCGCTGACGGGTCGGGCGCGTCTGTGGCGAACTGGGTCATGGCCTGATTCAGGGGCTGCCACGTCGCATCCGTCATCGCGGCGAGGCCCGCGGCTTCGACGGCGGGTGCCAGGGCTGCCGGGTCGGCGGGGACGCCGACCGAGCCATCCAGGATCCCGTCGCGGATGTCGCGGCACGCAGAGGTCGCCGCGTCGAGGGCAGCCGCCACGCTCGCCGGGTCGGCGGCGCCGTCGGGGGCGCTGGGCGGGTTCGTCGCTTGCAGCGCGGGAGCCGTCGCGGACGGTGTGGGCGTGGCCGGCGACGGGGACGAAGCCGCGCTCGTCTCCGACGGCGCTGCTTGGGGTGTGCACGCAGACAGCAGGGCCGAGCTGAATATGACTGCAGCGATGGCAATGCTCGGAAGCGCGAGTCGTTGATTTCTCATGAGATCCCCCTGCGGCTGTAGTCCAAGGATGCCCTGTTGTGCGGCTGTCGCCTTGCCGGGGTGACGAGCCGGGCGCGGTTGGTCATTGGCCGGGCGTTTCGACCGCGTCGGGGTCATAGGGCAGGAAGCCCTCGACGACCTGCAGGCCCGGACCGAGTTCGGCCGGCAGGTCGCGCACCAGAATGTGCCCCTCGGCGATCCACTGCCGGCCGACCTCCGCATCCGGCCACCGGATCTCGCGGACGGGATCGAGCACGCTCTGCCAGGTGCGATTCCAGGTGCGCACGCGCAGGCGGAGTGCGTCGGAGACCGGCAGCGGGCCGAGGATGTCCCGCGGACCCCACCCGGGCCAGAGCCGCACGACGTTCATGGGGTCGCGGCCCCGTTCATCCGGAGTGCTCACGAGCTGCGCCGCCGGAGGATTCGCCGCACGAGCTGGCGGCCGTAGAACAGCAGCGCCAGGGCTGCGACCACGATCGGGATCGCGATGGGCCATGCCGTCGTGTAGCCGAGCACCAGCGCGAGGGCTTCGAAGCCGATGAGCGATGCGGCGCCGATGTAGGTGGCTGCGGCGAGGCCGTTGAGCCTCCACCAGAGCATCGTGAGGGCAGACCGCATCCGCGGAAGGGGCTGGGCGCGGGGTGCGTCAGACGTGATGTGCCAGGAAGGTCGCAGCCTTCAGGGTCAGGCGGGAATCCGCTTTGCGGAGCGTGCGGATGTCGGTGACCACGTCGCTCGGGCCTGCATTCTTCGTTCGGAGTACTTCGTGGGCCCAGGCGAGAGCGGGCTCGGATGGTTGGCCGGCCGCGGGAAGGGCGCCGCCGAAGAGGGCCTGCAGCCTCACTCGCGGATCCTCCTTGTCGCCGAAGATCTTCGCTGCCCAGATGCTCTGCATGTGTCGTCCTCCACCATCACATTACGTACGTCGCTCGACTGAGCGCATCCACCTCGAGGCGGAGAAATCGCGCCGCCGACATTTGAGACGATTGAGGGGTGCATCAGAAGGATGAACTCACGATCGAACATGTCGCCTGGTCGGACCCGCGCGCGGTCGCGCTTCGCGATGACATGGATGCCGAGATGGAGGCGCGCTACGGCTCGCACGACTCGATGGACCCGGAGCGGCCGGAGCGGTTCAGCCGCGCGTTCGCCGTTGACGAGTCGACCATCCGGGACACGGTCCTGATCCTCGACGACGACGCGCCGGTTGCCCACGCCTGCCTGCGGATGCTGCAGACGGACGACGGCGTCGAGTGGGAGATCAAGCGGGTCATCGTGGACGGCGCTCGACGCGGACGCGGGTTGGGTCGCGCGCTGCTGAACGAGGTGATCGAGGTCGCTCGGCGGGGCGGGGCGCGCCGGGTCATCCTGCAGGTCGGCACCCGGCAGCCCGAGGCGATCGGCCTCTACACCCGCCTCGGCTTCACGCCGATCCCGGTCTACCCGCCTTACGCCGAGGTCTTGCCGCACTCGTTCGGCTTCGAGCTCGTCCTCGACTGAGAGTGGGTCAGGCGGCGAGCCCGAGCCAGAACCGCTGCGGCACCCGCCTCGCAGCGCGGGTGTCATCGAGCGCGCTGGTCATCGGAGGCTCTCCGTGCGGGGGTGCGGGTCGGCCGCGTGCATCCGTTCGTCGGTTCCTTTGATGACCCAGTAGACGACGGCGAGTGAGAGGATGCCGACGAGCGGCGCCAGAACGGCCCCGAACGCGGTCGAGATGGGAGCGTGCCCGACGGAGAACACCGACACGTCCCAGAGGCCGTGCAGCAGCATCGCCCAGATCAGCGAGCCGGTGACGCGGCGCACGATGTAGAACGCGGTCCCTGACGCGAACGCCAGGGCTGCCTGCAGGAGCGAACTCGCCAGCGGGGCGCCGAGCGCAGCGTTGACGAGGTGCATCACCCCGAACAGAGCGCTCGAGACGAACCAGACCCAGCCTTCACCGAGCCGGGACCGTAACGCGGTCAGCAGCAGGCCCCGGGCCATCAGCTCCTCGTTGAACCCGACGAGCACTCCGAGCGCCACCAGCGCGAGTACGAACGACGCATCGAACTGCGACCAGTCCGTGTTGATGAGGTTCAGCACCGCGGCGACGAGCATGATGATCGGCACGAACACGGGCCACTTGTGCTGCGACCGTCGCTGCTCGAACAGGGCGGGCCGCCACCATCCGAGCACCGTCGCGACGATCACGAGACCGACGGCGCCGACGGCGAGATCCAGCACCGCCCCGCGCCACGTCGATTCGGCGGACGTGCCGACCTCGGGGAAGGGCACACCGCTCAGGATCGAGACGACGAAGATGGCCAGCACGTAGCCGGCCCAGATCGCCAAGCCGATCCAGATCCGAGGAGTGACACGCATGGATGAACCTTTCCGTGGCGGGAACAGGGTCGACCTGGTTGAGGAGTCCCTGCCCGCGCTCGTTGCTGTTCGGCACCGGCCGGTCAGGCAGGTGCATCTCGATCTCAGCCGCAAGCATCGCCCATCGATGATCGGTTTGCCCACCTGGGTGGCTTGGCCGCGCGGCGGCCGATGCACGAGCGCGCGTGCGCGACTGCGTGAGCGGGTGAGCGCGTGAGCGTGTGAGCCCTACAGTGAAGCCATGATCGTGAATCCGCCGGGCGCCCCTCGCGGCATCCTGCTCTTCGGCCCTGGTGCCGGGGGCGATCCCGCCCGGTACGACGGCTTGATCACCGCCGCTGCCGCTGCCGGCTTCATCGTCTCGGCGCCGCTCCACGAGCGGTTCGACGGCAGAACGGTGACGGATGAGCAGATGCGCGAGCGCGCCGTCGGGCTGGCGGAGGCGCTTCGCGAGGTGGATCGGCTCGACGCGGATCGCCACGGCACGGATCACCACGACAGGGATCGCCACCGCGTGGATCGTCAGGGCCTGCCCGTCGTCGCGGCAGGTCACTCCGTCGGAGGATGGGCCGCCCTCTGCCTCGCCGGCGCCCGACCGTGGAGCCGCGCCGGTCAGCCGATCCCCGTGCCCGTCGAGCCGCGCATCACCAAGGTCGTCGCGCTCGCGCCGACCGTCGGCTGGTTCGCCGCACCGAATGCGCTCGACGAACTCCGCGTGCCGGTCGTCGTGCTGACCGGAGCCGCCGACGCCGTCACGCCGCCGGCGACCGCCGAGCTCCTCCGCGCGGCGCCCGCTGAGGTGAGCGTGCACACCTATCCGGGCGTCGGGCACCTCGATTTCCTCACCACGCTCCCCCCGTCCGTCACCCCCACCCCCGGCCTCGACCACGGCGCCTTCGTCGAGGAGCTGGCTGCCGACTTCGTCGCGGCCCTGACCGTCCAATAGGGTGTGGGCATGCTTCATGGCCGTGACTGATCGGTAGACGCGACACTTCTGCGTCGCGCTTCTCCCGATCCCTCTCACCTGCGTGCCGTCGGCGCGCCCTTTCGCCTGGAGTCATTCACCCATGCAGTCGGCACGTTATCTCGACGTGCTCACTCTGCCGCGCGTCCCTGCCACCTTCGGCACCGCGCTCATCGGCCGGAGCGCCTACGCGCTGGTCTTCCTCCCCCTTCTCTACGCCGTCACGGATGCGACGGGCTCGGTCGCGCTGGCCGGTCTCGCCGTCGGCCTCTACGGAGCAGGGGCGAGCTTCCTCGCACCCGTCCGCGCCTGGTTCATCGACCGGTTCGGCGCCCGCCGCGCGCTCTCGGTGCTCGTCATCGTCTTCGGTGCAGTACTGACCGCGATCGCGGTTGCGTCGCTCCTGCGCGCTGAGGGGACCGTCCTCATCGTGCTCGCGGCCGTCGCCGGCGCCTTCGCGCCACCGCTCGGCCCGACCATGCGCGTCGCCTGGGGGAAGCTCGCGCCCACGGACGAGCTCGTGCGCAAGAGCCTCAGCCTGGACGCCGTCGTCGAAGAACTCCTCTACCTCGCGGGGCCGGCCGTCGCCGGCATCGCCCTGGCCTTCATCGAACCGGGAGCAGCCCTGCTCGTGCCCGCCGGCCTCGTGCTCGTGGGTGGCCTGCTTTTCGTGTCGACCCGCGCGGTCGGCGAGATGAGACCCCGCCACGCGGCCGCGACCGACTCGGCTCGAGGCCGGCCGTTGCTCCTGGATCCTCGGTTCGTCAGCATCCTTCTGCCCACACTGGTCGCCGGGGCGATCTCGGGGAGCATCAGCATCAGCGTGCCGGTCGTGCTGGGCGAGCACGGCGGGCCGGCCACTGCCGGGATCGCCCTGGGTCTGTTCGCCGGCGGGAGTGCGCTCGGAGGGCTCCTCTTCGGAGCGCTGCGCGTCCCGGGCTCCCCACTTCGTCAGCTCGTCGCGCTCGCCGCCGCGCTCGTCGTCGTCAGCTCTCTCGTCGCCGTCGTCACCGGAGCCGTCGCGGTGTGCATCGTGCTGGCCGCGGCCGGGCTGTTCTTCTCCCCCGTCATGATCGTCGCCTACCTCGCCGCCCACCATGCGGGAGGCGAGCACCGTCAGAACTCGGCGACGACCTGGGTCAACACCAGCCACAACGTCGGGGCGTCGGCCGGGAGCGCCGTCGCCGGTGTGCTGATCCAGGCCACCTCGGTGCCGGCCGCGTCGGCGTGGCTCGCCGCCGTGGCCGTCATCCTCCTCGTCGCGAGTGCCGTGGTGGGAAGGCGAGGTAGAGTTCGCGGCATGAGCGCATCTCGCCCCACGGTCGTCTTCGTCTGCCAGAAGAATGGTGGCAAGTCGCAGATGGCTGCCGCACTCATGCGTGAGCTCGCCGGCGGTACGGTCGATGTCGTCTCTGCCGGGACGAAGCCGGGCACGAGCCTGAATGCGCAGTCGGTTCAGTCGCTCGACGAGCTGGGCATCGACGTGGGCGACGAGCACCCCAAAGCTCTGACGGCAGACATGGTGGAGTCGGCCGACATCGTCGTCGTGCTGGGCGCAGAAGCCCAGGTGGATCGGATTCCTGGTGTGCGCTTCGAGACGTGGATCACGGACGAACCGTCGGAACGGGGCATCGAGGGAATGGAGCGGATGCGGCTGGTCCGGGACGACATCCGTTCCCGCGTGGTGGAGCTTCGCGACCGGCTCTGACGGCACCGAGGCCGAGCCCCTTTTCGAAGCGTCGAGAACGCCGGCGATGAGGCTCTGGGCCCGACCCGCCGCGGCCCATCTGGACGCGGTCAGACGCTCGCGATTGGGCGACCGATCTGGATGAGCTGCCGATCGGGCAGGGCGCAGCAGCTCGCGCCGATCGCGGTTCCGGTTGAGTCGAACAGGCCCGCTCCCCCGCACACGCCGGTGTCGGGCAGCTGCAACTCGACCCGCGCCGCGGCCTCGTGGTCGCCCGCGAGCTCGGCCACCACAGAACGCACCTGCTCGTACCCGGTCATCGCCAGGAAGGTCGGTGCACGGCCGTAGGACTTCGCGCCCACGAGGTAGAAGTCGGGTTCGGGCTGCGCGAGATCCCGGGCTCCGGTTGCGGCGACCGAACCGCAGGAATGCAGGTTCGGGTCGACCTCGGCCGCGATCCGCACCGGGGCCTGCAGCGTCGCATCCAGCTCGAGGCGCAGCTCGGACAGGAACGAGAGATCGGGCCGGAACCCGGTCAGCACGGCGACGTGATCCGCGGGCGCGAGGGTGCGTCCGTCCTCGCTGGTGAGCACGATGCGCTCGCCATCCCGATCGATCTTCTCGACCCGGAATCCGGTGACCAGGTCGATCAGGCCGGCGTCGACGAACTCCTCGGCCCTCATCCCGAGCTGGCCGCGCGCCGGCAGCTCGTCGGCCGCTCCGCCTCCGAAGGTGTTTCCGACCGCGCCCCGTCGCAGCACCCAGGTGACCTTCGTCGACGGGTCGCGTCGGGCGATCCGGCCGAGGGCGATCACCGCAGTCACCGCCGAATGGCCGGACCCGACGACGACACTGTGCGAGCCCTCGTACTTCGTGCGAGCCCGGTAGTCCGGGATGCGGTAGTCCAGCAGATCTGCGACCGCACGTTCTCCGAGAGCGGGCAGGCCGTCGGCGCCGGCCGGGTTCGGGGTCGACCAGGTGCCGGACGCGTCGATGACCGCCCGCGCATCCACACGGTGCTCGGTGCCGTCGGCGGATGCGACGTGGACGGTGAAGGGCTGCTCGGCCCGGCCGGCGTCCACCAGGCGGTCTCGGCCTCTGCGGGAGACACCCACGACGCGAGACTCGTACCGGATGCGGTCGCCGAGGGCTGCGGCGAGGGGCGCGAGGTACCCGCTGATCCACTGGGCTCCGGTCGGGTAGCCCGTCGTCGGGGCACCCCAGCCCGTGGGCTCGAGCATCCGGGCCGCTGCGGCGTCGACGAGCTCGCTCCATTCGGAGAACAGACGGACGTGCCCCCATTCGCTGACCGCGGCGGCCGCGCTCGCGCCGGCCTCGAGCACCAGCACGGCCTGATCGCGCTCGACCAGGTGAGCGGCGGCGGCGAGACCCTGGGGGCCCGCTCCGATCACGACGACGGGCAGCTCAATGTTCGGCACGGGTACTCCTGATCGATCGATGGTCTTCGATGTACCGAGAGTGATCGATGTATCGACAGAAGTCAATACGTCGTGAGATGATCGGCGCATGACCATCGCTCTTCCGCTCCTGAACGCCGAAGCCGGCGCGTGCTGCAGCCCCGTGACCGACGGCGTGCTGAGCGCCGAGGAGGCCGAGCAGCTCGCCCGCACATTCAAGGCGCTGGGCGACCCGACGCGCATCCGCCTGCTGTCGCTGATCGCGGCGAGCGAGGGCGGCGAGGCCTGTATCTGCGACCTCACCGAGCCCGTGGGACTCTCTCAGCCGACCGTCTCGCACCACATGAAGCAGCTGGTCGACGCCGGCCTGGCGGAGCGAGAGCAGCGTGGCCGCTGGGCGTACTTCCGTGTCGTCGACGCCGCACTCGACCGCGCCGCTCAGGCACTCCGGCCGTGACCTCGGACGTCCGCATCCGGCCGATGAGGGCGAACGACTGGGCCGCGGTCGAGGCCATCTATCGCGCCGGGATCGCGACCGGCAACGCGACATTCGAGGCGGAGCCGCCGAGCTGGGGGCAGTTCGATGCGGGCAAGCTCGACGTCGGGCGGCTCGTCGCCGTGGACGATCGTGACGTCATCTCCGGGTGGGTGGCCGCTTCGCCCGTGTCGACCCGGGAGGTCTACCGGGGCGTGGTCGAACATTCCGTCTATGTCGACCCCGCTGCAGCCGGGCGGGGCGTCGGTCGCCGGCTGGTCGAAGCGTTCCTGAGTGCCGTGCAAGACGCCGGGGTCTGGACCATCCAGTCGAGCATCTTCCCGGAGAACGCTGCGAGCCTCGCCCTGCACGACCGGGCCGGATTCCGCCGCGTCGGCACGCGGGAACGCATCGCGCTCATGACCTACGGCCCGTGGGCCGGCCGGTGGCGCGACACCGTGCTCATCGAGTACCGACGGGCGGACTAGACCGCGGAGTTCGGCCGGCCGACGAGGGCCCTGTGATCACCGAAGCGACGTCAGCCCGCTGGGGTCACTTCACCGCGCCAAGGTCTTTGAGCGCGCGGGCGGTCGCCTGCAGCGCTTCGGTGTTGGATCGCGGCTCCCACCCGAGAATGGATCGAGCCTTGTTGCTGGACACACGGCGGACCTTGCCCAGCTCGCCCACCATTCCCGCCATCCCGGGGTCGGTCTTGGCGGCTTCTGTCACCACCTCGTCGGGCAAGATGGGCAATTTCACGGGTTCGTGGCCGACGGCGGCGCGCAGCACCGCCGCGACCTCCTGGAAGGAAAGTGGTTCGCCCGTCGACGCCAGGAACCGCTCCCCCGCTGCCGCCGGATTCGTCATCGCACGCAGGTGCAGGTCTGCGGCGTCTCGGACGTCGACCACGGTCGTCGCGAGTCGCGGAACGGCCGGCATGGCGGTGATCATCTGGTGAGCCAATCCGACGGATGCCGATAGATCGACTGTCAGGGGTGGACCGAAGATGCCGACGGGATTGACGACCGCGAGCTCGAGCTCGCTGCCCTCGGCATCCATGAAGTCCCACGCCGCTCGTTCCGCGATGGCCTTTGAGCGAATGTAGGCGCTGAGCGGCGCCTCCACGTTGGTCCAGGTGCGCTCGTCGAATTCTTCGTCGGTCGGTGGGTGCCCGTAGCCGACTGCAGCGAACGACGAGGTCATCACCACTCGCTCAACGCCCGCGTCACGGGATGCGCGCAGCACCCGCAACGCGCCCTCGCGGGCCGGGCGGATCACGTCGTCATCACTGTCGGGCATTGCCGGCGGAAACGGGGACGCCACGTGCACGACGTAGCGGGTGCCCGCGACGGCGTCGGACCAGCCTGCGTCGTCCGACAGATCGGCACGCAGGAGAGTGAGGTGCATATCGCCATGCACACCGGCGCGAGAAAGGGCGCCGCGGAGCTCACCTTCACGTTCAAGGTCGCGGACGGTGGTCCGGACGTCGTATCCGGACGTGAGCAGCTGGGCGATCACGTGAGTGCCGAGGAAGCCGGTACCGCCGGTGACGAGCACCTGGTAGTTGGTCATTGCACTATCCATTCTTCGACTGAGCGCGGGTGTGGGGTGAACGGAATGCTGCCGCTCACGACAGCGCGGCGGCGGCGTTCCAGATGCTTACTCGAAGGTGAGCACGATCTTGTCGCGCGTCTCCCCCGATTCGAGGAGCCTGTGCGCTTCGGCAGCGTCGCGGATCGGCAGGCTACGGCGTTCTTTCAGGCGCAGCTCCCCACTGGCGAGCAAGGGCATCGCGATCGCCAGGGCATCCGGTGCCCGGTCGGGGCTCGGCACGGACATGAGTGCACCAGATGATGCGACTTCCGGGCCTCCGGTGAGTGTCACGACCCTGCTGGGGTCGCCGGCCGCCGCAACCGCCTCGACCAGCCCCCCGTGCCCCGCGGCATCGATGACCGCGTCGATGGATGTGACGATCCGGTCGAAGACCCGATCTCCGTGGGCGACGAACTCGCCCCCGAGTTCTGCCACGAGACCCGCGTCTCGGTCACTCGCCACTCCGATGACGCGGATGCCTTGCGAACGCGCGACTTGGACGATCACGGACCCGACCGACCCTGCCGCGCCGAGTACCACCAACGTCTGCCCTGACTTCACGCCGCTTTGGCGCAAGGCTCCCACTGCGGCCTCGGCAGCTGCCGGGAGAGCGGCCGCCGCTTCCCAGGTCACGGCTGCGGGCTTTGTATACCACGAGTTAGCGGTGACGAGCTCGCCGTATCCCCCCTGCGCGAGGAGTAGCGCGGCAACCTCGTCACCCACCTGGGCATCAGCCCCCTCCCCGACTTCCTCGATGACACCAGCTGCCTCGAACCCCAGCACGTCGCCGGGGCGCTGCGGGAACACCGCCGCGAGGTGGCCGGCCCGGATGTGGAGGTCGGTCGGCCCGACGCCGGCGGCCCTGACGCGGATGAGGACCTCCCCCTCCCGCGGCACCGGGGCCTGCACCGCACGCCACTGCAGCACCTCAGGGCCGCCGAACTCAGTGATCACGATTGCGTTGGACATCGTCCTTCTTTCTCTCTCAGTCGTGCTCTCAACTCGGCCGTCAGGCAATCAACCGTCGACAGAGCCGCTGGAGCGCTCGCACCAGTTCGTCGTCCGGCAATCGATCCAGCGTTCGCATGACGGGTTTCAGGTCGTGCATGACCGCTAGGCCGGCCAGCTGATCGACGCTGGGGTGAGGACCGAACAGCGCTTTCGCAGCTCTGCGCGTGAACGCCTCCAGACGCTCGGCCACCCCCGGTACCGAACGCACCGAGGGGTCGGCGAAGTCGATCGGCGCAACGGTGCGGTACGCCCTGACGACCTCTTCCGTGAATCCCGCGATGACCAGATCTCGACGCGCCTCAACCGAGGCCTCCGACTCGGCAGCAGCCAGCAACGCGTCGAGACGACTCGTCCGCTCGTCCAGAAGAGCATCGAGGATCGCGGCCTTCGTTGGGAAGTAGTAGTACACGTTCGCCTTGCGCACCCCCATTGCGTCGGCGATGTCCTGCAGCGACGTGGCGGCGAAACCTCGCTCCGCGAAAAGCGCCCGCGCGGCATCCAGCACTGCTTGCCGTGTTCGTGCCGCCTGTTCAGCTCGCGTCATGGACTCCATAATACATTTCATTAGCCGATTGGCCAACGAAAGACGACGCGCACCCTTGTCAGCTGAGTACCGCGACGCAGACGGCGATCGCGGCGGCGGGCGGGCGGGCGGGCGGGCGGGTGAGGATGTCCATCCGAATGCGCTTCGGTCGCCGGCTGGTCGACGCGTTCTTGGGTGGCGTGCAGGACGCCGGGGTCTGGATCGTCCAATCGAGCATCTTCCGCGAGAATGCCGCGAGCCTCTCCCTGCACGACGAGCCGGGTTCCGCCGGGTCGGCACGCGAGAACGACGTCAGGGTTCTCGTTGCGGCGCGGGTGCATCCGGTTTCGGATGGGGCGGGATGTGGCGGGTCCAGAGGCGGAGGAGGGCCGGGACGAAGAGGTAGACCGCCGGCGGGATGACCACGAGGGTGACGATCAGCGAGCGCAGCACGATCGGGCCGAGCGGGTCGGTCGGCGACAGGGCCCAGTTGACCAGGGCGACCTCGGGGAAGATGACCAGCCACGTCAGGAAGGCGCGGACGTGGACGGACGGCGGGGCGGGCATCCGCTTCGCCGGGGGCGGCGTGGTCTGTGACGGCGTGGCCGATGGGATGGGCGTGCCGGGTGAGATGGGCGTGTCGGGTGCGCCGGACGGGAGGGTCATTTCGCGGTCCTCGGCGGAGCATCCGCTGGGCTGTCGCGCGCGGCGGCGAGGGCCCGGGTCGTGGGAGCGCCCGTGCGGCGGCCGCGGAGGAAGGTCAGCACGACGAGCACCGCCGAGAGCCCGATCATGATTGCCGAGCCGATCATGACTGCGGTGAGGAGGCTCGCGAGCGTCGCGATCAGGCCGAGCGCGACGGCGATCGCCCCCTGCGCGGCGTAGGCGGCGAGGTAGAAGGCTGAGATCGCGCCAGCGCGGTGGTGGGGCGGGGCGTGCAGGCTGACGTAGCCGAGGCCGCCCGAGAACGCGGTCGCGTAGGCTCCGCCGGCGAAGGCCGCAGCGAGAAGGAAGAGGATGACCGATCCGAGGCTCGCCGAGGCGGCGAAGAGCACGAAGGCGCCGATCGCGAGGAACCCGCCGAGCCGCATCGAGAGCCGCGGGCCCAGCAGGCGGGTCGCGACGGCCAGCACGCCGGCGACGACGAACATGGTGGCGAGCAGGGCTCCGACGACGAGGGAGTTCTGGGTCTCGAGCAGCTGGCGGGCGATGCTCGCGCCGAGGGCGAGCACGATGCCGCCGGTCATGTACGCGATGCTCGCGGCCAGGGCGGCGGTGGCGAAGATCAGGGACTGGCCGGGTGGGATGGCGATGTTGATCTCGGGGCGCCAGCGGGCGGGGCGTGCGGTTGCGCTCGTCGCGCTCTTTGCCGGCTCGGGCAGGAACCACGCGAGCACCCCGACGACCGTGATCACCGCCACGAGCACCCAGTAGTCGAGGGCCAGCGGCAGCGGCCCGTACTGCACGAGGGCGCCGCCGGTCAGGGCCGAGAGCACGACTCCGAGCGCGGTCGCAGCGGTGGTGGTGGATGCGGCGACCCGGGCGCGCCCCGGCTTGCTGAACTCCAGCACGGCGGCGCTCGCGGGGCTCAGGGCGAGGCCGACGCCGATGCCCATGAAGGCGCGGCCGATGAACAGCATCACCACGTCGGAGGCGAGGGCGAAGAGCAGGGTGCCCACGAGCATCCCGCCGACCCCGAGCAGGATCGCGACGCGGCGGCCGACGAAGTCGCTGAGGCTGCCGGTGGCCAGCAGGGTGATGACGAGGGCGACGGGGTACGTGCCGAAGACGGCGGTGATGACGACGGGGGTCAGGGCCCACTCGGCCGAGTAGAGGGGGTAGGAGGTGCTGGGGGCGCCGCTGGTCCAGAGGGCGATGAGGGCGACGGCGGCCGCCGTCCAGTAGGCGCCGGCGCGGGCGAGGTGGGGTGGGGGGCTTGTGCTCGTGCTCGTGCTCGTGCTCGTGCTTTCGCTCGGACTCCTGGTCGCGCTCGTGCTGCGCTTCGCGCCGTTCGTGCTCTTCCCGCTGTTCGCGTGCTTCTCGCTCCGGGCCATCCGTCCTCCAGCCGTCGAATCCATCGTCGCAGGTGCGCCCGCCGCCGACCGCCTGTCGCCCCCTCTTGCGACGATCGTCGAACGCGACGCGGGAGCAGAGTGCAGCGGGCTGTGCTTGGGTTGGGTCTGTGACCGAGCCAGGGCAGCAGTTCGCGGTGGTGATCGTCGTGATGCTTGCGATTGTCGTCGCGGTTGTCGCGCCGATCCTCACCGTGCGAAGGCTGCGGACGCGTGAACGGCGCCGGGACGAATGGCTCTCCGCGAATGCGCAGCCGCGACTGTCAGCGGCGATGTTCGTCGTCACCGGTCTCGCGAGCATCCTCGGCGGTTCGGTCTGTGCGCTTCTCGCGATCGCCGGGTACCCGCTCTTGTGGGCGCTCACCGCGATGTTCGTGGGCTTGCTAGCGTCGACGGTCATCTCGGGAGTGGTCGCGTTCCGCACGCCGAAGGACCTGCCCTGACCGGCAGCACACCGGCCGCTACGCTCGGGTCATGGATTCGGGGGAAGACCTTCTGATCGCCGCTGCGCGCGACGCGCCGAAGTACCATTACGTCGCCACCAGGGGCTACGGAGTGCGGGCGGCACGTGCCCACGTTCGCGCCCGCGGCCCGAAAGCATCCGCGCTCCTCGGCCTGATGCTCGGTTTCCTCCTGATGCTCGGGATCTGGCTGGTGGCGGGGCAGGTCAGGTCGGCCTCTTTCGACTACAAGGGGATGTTCGGCCTGTCCTTCTATGACGTCCATACGATCGTGCTGGCGATCGAAGCCGTCTTCCTGGGGATCTGCCTCCTGAGTGCGCTCCTCCTTTTCGCTCCGACTGCCATCCGGATGACGAGGCAGGTCCCGCCTCGCACGCAGATCAGTTCCGGCTTCGGCCCGGAGCACTTCTGGTTGGGCGTCGGAGGAAGGGAGGCCACGATCCGTTACGACGACGTGACGAAGATCTGGACCCGAGACGGTTTCGCACTCTTACAGATGCGACAGGGCCCGGTGCTGATCGAGCCTTTGGAGATCTTCCCCTCGAAGTGGCTGAGCCACATCACGGTGGTGGCCGGGATCACCGACTGAGCCGTCGGGAGCCAGCTGAGGTCGTGATCGTTATCGGGCCGGCCGGGCGGAGATCGACAGTCGTCGTACGCTGGCAGCATGAGAACTCGACGTGCCGCTCGACCCGCCTTCGTCGCCGCGATCGTGACCGCGGGCATCCTGCTGGCGGGCTGCACAGCCGCGCCGACGCCGTCGCCCACGCCGACCACTTCGGCCACCGTGACCCCGCGACCGACGGAGTCCGCCACGCCGGCACCCACCGCCACGCCCACGCCCGTTGCTCCGGCCACGCCCGCCCCGGAGCCCGCCCCCGGTGCCGAGCCGGCGGCTCCGGCCGCGTACGACCTCGAGGCGGCCTACTCCATCTGCAAGCAGTACGCGATCGACGACCTGGCGGGCCTGACCGGCACGTTCAAGCCGTTCGACCCCGCCGACACCAACCCGATCGCCGAGGAGAAGATCAACTCGAGTGTGGCGGACGACCCGAATGCGCTGATGATGCACGTCTTCTGGCAGTCCGACACGAGCGACCTCTCCGTGGGCACCTTCTGCTCGATCAGCGGCCCCTTCGACGCCCAGGTAGTCACCTTCGAGCGCGGCGCGAGCAACGCGTAGTCGCCTGAAGGTTCATCGCCCTGTCGACCCCGCCTCGGGATCACGCAGCCGCGAGGCCCACTCCGTGAACCGTTGCTTCATGGCGTCGAGCTGCTCGGCATCGACGCCATAGCGAGCCACGCGCTCGGGACGGATGCGATGAACCTGGTCGAGCTGGCCGGCGAACATGGAGCGATCGAATCCCGCATCCCGGTCGGCCGCCGCATCGACGAGCTGCTCGTCGGTGAAGCGGCCTGAGGCGCGGATCGCGTCGACATCGAGATAGTCGCGCGCCTCGGCTCGCGTGTACAGGGCACTGATCTTGTTGCCGACGGCATCACCGAGGCTCAGGACGGGGCCGACGGCGAGCATGACCGGCTCGCGCTCGCGCCAGTCGACGGCGAGGTCCATGTCGACGGAGCGCCCGTCGGCGGCGGTGATTCGCAGCTGCGCGAACTGCCGGCTGCGGCGCACCGGTTCGACGCCGAAACCGGAGCGGAGGAGGTCATCGACCAGCGCATCCACAGCCGCATCGAACGCCACTGGGTCCAGATCGTCGGTGAACAGGTCGACGTCCTGGGTCGCCCGGTCGACGATTCCGTGCTCACGGATGGCACCGGAGCCGGCGAGAGCGAAGGAGCGGCCGTCGAGAACCTCAAGAGCTAACCGAGTGAGCTCCCGCTGCAGCTCACGGTCGTCGCTCAAGCGGCGCTCAGTTCGGGGAAGCGCCCCTCCCAGAGCGAGCGGACGCGCACGGGCAACAGCAGCTCGGGCCAGACACGCATGAGCAGATCACGGTTCAGGAGCTCGACCTGGTCGACCGTGCGTCCCTCGCGGAGCGTGGCCTGATAGGCCTCGACCACATCGGACTCGTTTGCGAGATCGAACGTGTGAGCCGGGCCCCAGTAGACGGTGATCGGCAGCTCGACACTGCCGTCACGCGGACCCCGCAGCTCGTCGAGCTCCGCGGGCGCCTCGTACGGCTTGATGTCCCGGTAGAACACCCGGGGATCCTCCGTCGCGCGCGTCGCCTCGGTCATGCTCTCCATTTTATCGAGCTTCGGTCACAAAGGTCGATGGCTGACCCATCCGTCAGGCTGAGATAACGCTGCCGGAGTCGACGGCTGGGGTGCGCGCTCGACCATTTCTGTGAACCCGGCGAAGAACTCAGCCTCATCGCGGCTGAGGTGGTGAGGTTGGTACGACCTTGAATCGCTTCCCGATCAGGCGCGACGTCACAGGGCGGCGGCGCATCCGGTCGTAGTTGGGGACGGGCGCGGGACGGACCGCGGCCGCACTCTACGGAAGGTTGACAATGTCCAAGATCGTCGTCGTCGGAGGCACGGGCCTCATCGGATCCAAGGTCGTCGCGAAGCTCTCCGAGCACGGCCACCTGGCCGTCGCTGCGTCTCCGAACACGGGCGTCAACACGCTCACCGGCGAAGGCCTCGCCGAGGTGCTCATCGGCGCCGCCACCGTGCTCGACGTCTCGAACTCGCCGTCGTTCGCCGACGACGACGTGATGCGGTTCTTCACCACCGCGACCACCAACATCCTCACCGCCGCGAAGGCGGCCGGCGTCGGCCACTACGTCGCCCTCTCGGTCGTCGGCGCCGAGCGGATGCTGGACAGCGGCTACATGCGGGCCAAGGTCGCGCAGGAGGACCTCATCCTCGCCTCCTCGCTGCCTTACTCGATCGTGCGCGCCACCCAGTTCTTCGAGTTCGCGAGGAGCATCGCCGACAGCGCGACGATCGACGGCGTCGTGCGCCTGCCCAACGCCCCGATGCAGCCGATGGCCGCCGAGGATGTCGCGACCGCGGTCGCGCGCACCACCGCCGGCGAGCCGCTGAACCGCACGATCGAGGTCGGCGGGCCGGAGCGGTTCGGGCTCGACGAGTTCGTGCGCACGGGGCTCGCCTTCCACGGCGACCTGCGCACGGTGGTCGCCGACCCCGAGGCGCCCTACTTCGGAGGCCGGCCGACCGCCGAGACGCTGGTGCCGGGTGCCGACGCCACGCTCTTCACGACGCGCTTCGAGGAGTGGCTCGCGACGACCCCCGCCCCCGCCGGCCGGTGACGATGGCTGCGTGACGTCGACTGCGTGACCACGACTGCGTCACGATCCACTCGCCCACCCAGCCGCGCTCGATGGAATCATTTCCTCGAGCCGCCTGGGTGGGTCGGATAGACTGTCGTTGACCAGATCGAAGACGTGATGAGCATCGCCCATGCACGCACCTCACCCTCCGTCGCCGAGTCCGAAACCGAGATCGAGCGTCGGATGGCTTTCGGCGATGCCGCGCTCGGCGCGGCCGGCCACGAGGTCAGCGACCCGGAATTGCGAGCGATCAGCCGTCGTGTCGCGGCGGGTGAGATCACTGGTGACGAAGCTGCGGCTCTCGTCAGAACGCAGCTTCTCGGCAACCACTAGATGGCGCGGGGCTTCCATACCTGGGGCGAACTGGCGGCGGTGTTGGCGCAGGTCATCGAATTGCTTCGGATGAGACAGGCACGCTGAGCCAACAGCCCGAAGGGGTCAGGGAGCGTTCCAGTGCTGGAGCTTGGCGGGGGACGTGACGATCCAGAGGGTGCGGATCGCGGGGCCGGCAGCGGTGGGCGCGGTTGCGGCGGTGAGGACCGCGACCGCGCGGGCGTCGCGAGTGACGAGTAGGCCGGCGCATCCGTTCACCGACCGCTCGCGGATCGACAGGGCGGGCCGAGTCGCGGGAACAGTCGGGGGCCGAGTGGCGGGCCGAGTCGCGGGACCGCCCGCGGCCAGGTCGTCGAACAGCGCGAGCAGGAGAGCCGTCGAGGCGGCGACACCGCGCGCCGTGGCCGGGAGCGGATCGGCGTGGCGGCCTCGGTCGATGATGAGCGTGACGGCCGGATGGAGGGTCGCCGCGACAGCAACCGGATCGCCGGACTCGCACGCTGCGCCGAGCGCCAGGACGAGGCGGCGGTGGTCGGGGTCCACGCGCTCGTGGCCGGGGCCCATCCACTGGTCATCGGGGGTGATGCGCTGGTCATCGCGGGTGATGGTGATGCGCTCCATCCGCGGCCCGAGCACACGCCTGCCGCAGAGCCCGATACGACCAGACCCACTCCCCCGGCTCACGCGGAGGCCGCGGTGACGCGCGTGAGCTTCGCGGGGCTCATCATCCACATCACCTGACGGATGCCCTCGTCGCCGGGGGTGAGCGTGAGGGCGGTCGTCACGACCCCGTCCTCCGCGAGGGCCACTGCCGGCTGGCCGTTCAGCTCCACCCACTCGATCGTCTTCCCCTGCCAGAAATGGCTCGAGAAGGCGGCGATGAACTGGGCGACGCGGTGGCGGCCGAGGATCGGGATGCGGGCGGCCAGCTTGACCCCGTTGCCGTCGGAGTAGCTGACGACATCCGAGGCGAACAGGGCCTCGAGGGCCGTGACGTCACCCTGCTGCGCCGCCTGGAGGAACGCGGTCAGCAGCCGGCGCTGCTCGGCCGACTCGACGGCGATGCGCTTCTCGCCGGCGAGGTGCTTGCGGGCACGGCTCACGAGCTGGCGGGTCGCGGGCTCCTTGAGCTGCACGATCTGGGCGATCTGCGGGTACGGGTAGTCGAAGGCCTCGCGCAGCACGTAGGCCGCACGCTCGGTGGGGGTGAGCTTCTCGAGCAGGAGCAACATCGCGAAGCCCAGCGCCTCGCCGCGTTCGGCACCGAGCGCAGGGTCGTCGTCGGTGTTGACGGGTTCGGGCAGCCAGGGGCCGATGTAGGTCTCGCGGCGGCTGCGGGCCGACTGCAGCACGTTGATGGCCAGGCGCGTGGTGGCGGTCGCGAGGAAGGCGGGCGGGTCGAGGACCGCGCTTCGGTCGCAGGTCTGCCAGCGCAGCCAGACGTCTTGCACGATGTCCTCGGCCTCGGAGACGGTGCCGAGCATCCGGTACGCGATGCCGAAGAGGCGGCGGCGGACGGCGGAGAAGACCTCGGTGGCCTGGGCCAGGTCGTCGGCGGATGCGGGGCTGACGGGTGCGGCGGCGTCGGCGGCGTCGTCGGCGTCCGGGCCAGCGGTTCGCTTCGTCACGGCGGGGCCCTTCTGCGCGCGGGAGAGATCGGTGCGGTGGTCGGAGTGGCTCCACAGTAGGCCGGGCCGGGCATCCGTGTCCCGGATGACGTGCGACATGGGTCTCCCTTCGAGCTGCGGGCCGCCGGTTCAGACCCGTCGACAGCTGTGACCGGCGAGGCATCCGTTCTGTGACCGATGTCACAAAAAGGTTCCGCGCCCGGTCGTAGCTGCCGAGACGCCGCCCGTCGGGCCGCGCACAACGGGAGGACCGTCATGAGAATCGTCGTCGTCGGAGGAACCGGACTGATCGGATCGAAGGTCGTCGCCCGGCTGCAGGATGCGGGGCACGAGGTGACCCCGGCCGCCCGCAGCACCGGCGTGAACTCCTACACCGGAGAGGGACTCGAGGCGGCCCTCAACGGGGCCGAGACCGTGATCGACCTCTCGAACTCGTCGTACACCGATCAGGCCGGCGCGCTCGAGTTCTTCTACTCCTCGACCCTCAACCTGCTCACCTACGGCCGTGCCGCCGGGGTGGGCCACCATGTGGCGCTGTCGGTCGTCGGCACAGATCGCCTGGCCCAGACCGAACGCGGCTACTTCTTCGCGAAGGATGCGCAGGAGACGCTGATCCGCCGGTCGTCGGTGCCCTATTCGCTGGTGCACGCGACGCAGTTCTTCGAGTTCGTGCGAAGCATCGCGGATGCGGCGGGCGGGTCGAGCGGGTCGGTTGGGCCTGATGCGTCGGTTGCGTCGCTGTCTCGTGGCCGGTCCGCCGCATCCGCTCGTCAGGGCCGGCTGCGGCTCGCCGAGGCGTCGGTGCAGCCGATCGCGGGCGACGACGTCGCGGCGGCGGTGACGGAGACGACACTCGGCGAGCCGACGAATGCGACGCGGGAGTTCACCGGCCCTGAGATCTTCGCGCTGCGCGACCTCGTGCGGCTGGAGCTGCGTGCCCGGCAGGATCCGCGGGAGGTCGAGGCCGACCCCCTGGCCCGCTACTTCGGCAACACCCTCGCGCCCGACGAGCTGCTGCCCGGCCCGGACGCCTACCGCTTCAGCACCCGCTTCGAGGACTGGCTCCGTGCCCGCGACCGCGCCGAGTCGGAGCCGGCCGCCGCTCGGTGAGGCCGGGGCCGACTCCGTGAGGCAGGCGTCCCGGTCAGGACTCGAGGGGCTGGTCGGAGGCGTGGGCGCCGTAGTAGTCGGACTGGGCCTGCATGAGCTCGGGCATCGAGACATCGCGACCGACGCCGTAGACCGTGCCGGTGAAGTCGAGGTCGCGCTGGATGGCCCAGATCTCCTCGTGGCGCTCCGGCGGGAGGATCGACGCGGGCGAGCCCACCGCCACCCACCCGATCGGCACGACGGCTCCCGGCGCCAGCGTCGTATTGACCTGCACGACGCCGTTGATCCGCACCTCCGCCCCGCGGCCGATCCGGCTGCCGGGGAAGAGCGAGGCGCCGGTCGCGATGAAGACCTCGTCTTCGACGACGGCGCCGTTCACGTGGGTGTGCGGTCCGATCATGACCGACGACCCGATCATGGCCGGGTGACCCCCGCGACCGCGGATCAGGACGTGCTCCATGACGATCGTGTTCTCGCCGATCGTGACGGCGCCGTCCTCGGCGGTGAGCACGGCTCCGTGCAGGATGCGCGCGCCCGCGCCGATCCGGACGTCACCCGCGATCACCGCCGACGGCGCCACGTACGCCGTCGCGTGAATCGAGGGCTCGTGGTCACGGTGTCTCACGAACATGGGCCTGCTCCGATCGTCGCTCTCACGATAGCGAAGCCGCGGCACGCGATCTCCGCGCGAGCAGATTGGTGGGCGCGGCCAAAGGAGTCGAGTGCTCTGCTTGAAGCGGACAGGGGATGCTGTGCCACGCCGCGACCGGTTGACTGGCCGAATGCGAAGAGTCTTGGTGCTGGGTGGAACTGGATGGCTGGGACGAGCGATTGTCCGTGACCTGATCGCGGAGGGCGCCGAGGTCACGTGCCTGGCTCGAGGAGACTCCGGTGCTGTCCCGAACGGCGCACGCCTGGTGCGGGTCGACCGTCGAACCACTGGTGCATACGACGAGGTCCGCGGCGACTGGGACGAGGTGATAGAGCTCGCGTACGAGTCCGATTTCGTCGAGACCGCGCTCGAGGCGCTTGCGCACACTGCGGCTCACTGGACCCTTGTGTCCAGCGTCTCCGTCTACGCCCGCAACGATGAGCCGGGCGCTGACGAATCAGCTACCCTCGTGGAGCCGTCTGATGTGTCGGAGTACGCCGACGCGAAGGTTACCGCAGAGCGTGCCACCGCTGCCCAACTCGGGCCGCGCCTTCTGATCGTGCGGCCTGGGCTCATCGTCGGACCTGGGGATCCGAGCGACCGGTTCGGGTACTGGCCGGCACGGTTCGGCCGGAGTGGACCGGTCTTGGTACCGACGACCGAGGATCGCTTCGTTCAGGTCATCGACGTGGTCGACCTGGCTGCCTGGATCGCACGAGCGGCGCACGCGGAGCGGGTCGGCATCGTCAATGCGGTGGGAGATGCTCTGCCCATGGCGGACTTCTTCCGCACCGTGGCCGAGGTCACGGAGTTCGATGGTGAATCAGTCGAGGTCGAGGATGATGTGCTGCTCGCACGTGGCGTGCGCTATTGGGCGGGCCCACGGTCTCTTCCGCTGTGGCTTCCGCTCTCGGATGCGGCATTCGCGCAACGCTCCGGCCGCGCCTTCCGGAACGCGGGGGGACGGGTGCGACCGTGGAAGGACACGGTGACCGACGTGCTTGCCGACGAGCGCTTCCGCGGTATGGATCGACAGCGACGGTCCGGTCTCACCCCGCGCGAAGAGAAAGAAGTCCTCCTCGACCTTCGGTAGTGCGGCTGGAACCCTCGCCAGCAGTCACAGAACGTCAGTGTTCGTGGGATGACGGCCGTCGGCTGCTGCTCCCTCGTGATGGGAGCGATCTTGCTCGTGGTCTTCACGGTTCGGGCGTTGTCGGCCTGAGGGGCGGTGAGGATCGCGCCTCTCGCGGCCTAGCTCTGCAGGGCTGACGCAGGGACGGGCGACGGGAGGGGCAGGGGCTGCTCGCCCACGGCACCGAGCGCCGCACGGAAGGCCGTGGCGTTGCCGGGCCAGAGGAGGGTGAGGCGGTTGCTGCGGTCGTCGACGTACCAGGAGCGGCAGCCGCTGAGCCAGACCGTGCCGCGGCTAGCGGCGTCGAGCTCGGCGGTCCAGGTCTGCTCGGCAAGCGGCGACGCCTCGATCACGTCCGCGCCCTCGGCGCGCATCCGCGTGACCAGCGTTGCGGCGAGCTCGGCCTGCGCCTCGATCATCGCGAAGGCCGAGTTGTGGCCGAGCGCCGCATTCGGGCCGTCGAGCACCATCAGGTTCGGAAAGCCCGCCATCAGGATCGACGCGTACGCCGTCATCCCCTCGGCCCAGTGGTCGGCGAGCAGGCGCCCGCCCCGGCCGCGCACCCGGTCGGCGAACGGAGGACGCGTCGCCGCGAAGCCGGTGGCGAAGACCAGGGCGTCGACCTCGTGGCGGGCACCGGAGGCCGCCACGGCGCGACCGCCCTCGAGCGCCACGATCGCCGAGGGCTCCAGGGCGACGGCGCCCGACGCGATGGCCGGGTACCAGTCGTCCGAGAGCAGCACGCGCTTGCAGCCGATCTCGTAGTCGGGGGTGAGGCGGGCGCGCAGCGCTTCGTCGGACACCTGGGCCGCAAGGTGGCTGAGGGCCAGCTGCCGCAGCGACTCCCGCTCGGGTCCGTCGGCGACCCGGGCGGCGTGACCGGCCTCGAACTCGCGGAAGAGCGACTCCCGGTGCGCCTGCATCGCCGCCGGGTCGCTCGCGAAGGCCGCGCGCGCGGACGACGGGATCGGCGCATCCGCCCGCGGCACCACCCACGGCGCAGAGCGCTGGAACACCGTCACCTCGGCGCCCTGCTCGGCCAGCCGCGGCACCAACTGCACAGCGGATGCCCCGGTGCCGACCACGCCCACCCGCGCGCCCGCGAAATCCGACCCGGGCATCCACGCGCTGCTGTGCATCACCGGGCCGACGAAGGATTCGCGCCCCGGCAACTGCGGGATCACGGGCTCGGAGAGCCGGCCCGCCGCGAGGATCAGCACCCGGCAGACCAGCCCGCCCCGGCTGGTCGACAGCCGCCAGCGCTCTGCGTCGTCGTCCCAGGCCATGTCGATGACGTCGGTGCCGAGCAGCAGCTGCGGGGTCAGACCCTCGTCGCGCACCACGCTCCGCAGGTACTCCTGGATCTCGGACCCGGGCGCGAACCGACGACTCCACCCCGGGTTCGGCCGGAACGAATACGAGTACAGGTGCGCCGGGATGTCGCAGGCCACGCCCGGGTAGACGTTGTCGCGCCAGGTGCCGCCCACGTCGTCGGCACGCTCGACGACCAGCACGTCGGTGACGCCGCTGCGGCGCAGCCGGGCCGCGGCCGCGATGCCCGCGATGCCGGCCCCCACCACGATCGTGTCGACCTCGCGCGGCGGGGCATCCGCGACCGGCGCGTGCTGCCGGCCCGACGGGGCATCCGCCACCGGCGCGTGCTGCCGGCCCGACGGTGCCGGCGAGGGTGCCGGCGACGCCGCTGTCATCGCCCGGCCACGGCCGGCGCCTCCGCGAGGGGCCGGTAGGCGGTGTCGCGGCGGCGGGCGGGGCGACCGGATGCACGGGCCAGCGACTCGACGTCGGCGTCGGTGAGCGTGAGGCGCGCCTCGGGACCGGCCTCGGGCCAGATCGAGCCGTCGAGGAGCACGCCGCCGATGTCGTCGGCACCGCCGCGGAGCACCTGGCCGGTGGTGCCGAGGCCGAGCTTGGTCCAGGCGGCCTGCACGTGGTCGATCCGGCCGGCCAGCAGCAGCCGGGAGACCGCGATGACCGCGCGGGAGGCCTCGGGCGAGGGGCCGCGACCCGCCAGGGCGGCCAGCTCGCGAGGAGCGTCGCCGGGCACGAACGGCATCGGGATGAACTCGGTGAACCCGCCCGTGCGCTCCTGCAGGGCGGCGAGCGTCCGCAGGTGCGCCACGATCTGGGCGGGCGTCTCGACGTGGCCGAAGACGAGGGTCGACGTGGAGCCCAGGCCGGCGCGGTGCGCGGCCTCGATGGTGGCGATCCACTCGGCGGCCGGCGGCAGCTGACCCTGGCTGTAGAGCGCGCGCACGCCGTCGTCGAGCACGACCGCGGCCGTGCCGGGCACGCTGCCGAGACCTGCCTCGCGCAGCTCGTCGAGGTAGCGCGGGAGGCTGAGGCCGGTGCGGCGGGCGCCGTCCTGCAGCTCGGTGGGGCGGAAGCCGTGGATGCTCAACTCGGGTGCCGCATCGCGGATCGCGCGCACGACGTCGAGGTAGATCGTGCCGGGCAGATGCGCCGCGGGCCGGCCCTGCAGGCAGAGCTCGCTGGCGCCGAGCGCGGCCGCCTCGGCGGCGAGCTCCTGCACCAGGTCGAGGGTGAGCTCGCGGGCGGGCTTCGCCGGGGATCCATCGCGCTCGTCGCGCACGTCCCCCTCGTCGCCGTCGTCGCTCTCGTCGCCCATCCTCAGCAGGCTCGTGTCGACGTTGCGGTTGACCACGTACGTGACGGCCCGGTTGCCGCTCGTCTCGCGCGCCGCATCCGCGAGTTGCACGAGTTCGTCGAGGGCTTCGCCGCGGGCCCCGAGCAGGAGGATGGCGTGGTCGTCGCTGATCGCGTCGCCGGAGCCCCGGGCCGCGGCGTCGAGAGCGGCACGGAGGTCGCTGCCGACGCGGCCGGTGCGGATGGCGCCGCCAGCGCGAGCGGCGCCTTCCGAACCTGCCACCGCCGAACCCCGCGGCGCGACCCGCGCCGACTCGTCCGCGAGCAACGTCGCCGGGTCCATCAGCGCCCGCAGCGCCGGGGTCACGTTCGGGTCGAGCCACCGGTCGGCGTCGCCGAGGTACTCGGGGTAGGCGGTGAGCCGCTCCTTCAGCGTGAAGCCCCCGTGGCCGGTGAGCTCGGCGAGCAGGTCGATGTCGGGCCAGGGCCGCTCGGGGTTCACGTGATCGGCGGTGAGCGGGCTGACCCCGCCCCAGTCGTTGATGCCCGCTCGCAGGAGGAGGCCCAGCTCCGATAGGTCGGTGAGGTTCGGCGGCGCCTGCACCGTCGCATCCGGGCCCATGATCAGGCGAGCCGTGGCCACGGCCGCGATGTACTCGTCGAGCCCGAGGTCGGGGTCGTTCTGCATCGCCGTGCGCGGCTTCGAGCGGAAGTTCTGCACGATCGTCTCCTGCAGGTGCCCGAAGCGCTCGTGCAGCTCGCGCAGCGCGAAGAGGGCCTCGGCACGTTCGGCGTGGTTCTCGCCGATGCCCAGCAGCACCCCCGAGGTGAACGGGATGCGGGAACGCCCGGCATCCTCGATCACCCGCAGCCGCAGCGCCGGGTCTTTGTCGGGTGAGCCGAAGTGCGCGCCGCCCGGCTCCGACCAGAGCCGCGTCGCCGTGGTCTCGAGCATCATGCCCATCGAGCCCGCGAGCGGGCGCAGCCGCTGCAGCTCGTTCCACGACATCACGCCCGGGTTCAGGTGCGGGATGAGGCCGGTCTCGTCGAGCACCCGCTGGGCCATCGCCGCCACGTAGTCGAGGGTCGAGCTGTAGCCGTGGCGCGCGAGCCACGCGCGGGCGGCCGGCCAGCGGTTCTCGGGCCGGTCGCCGAGCGTGAACAGCGCCTCCTTGCAGCCCATGCCCGCGCCGACCTGGGCGATCTGGATGATCTCGTCGGGCTCCATGAAGGTGGTGATGCCGTTCTTCGCGAGGCCGCCCGGGGTGTCGACGAAGGTGCAGTAGTGGCAGCGGTCCTGGCAGAGCCGCGTGATCGGCAGGAACACCTTCTTCGAGTAGGTGATGACGCCGGGGCGCCCGGCCCGCTGCAGCCCGTCGTCGCGGATCTCGGATGCGCGGGTGAGCATCCGCTCGAGGTCGTCACCGCGGGCGCCCATCAGGGCGGTGGCCGTGGCAAGCGAGACGGCTTCGCCGCCCTCGATCAGGTCGAGGGCTTCGCGGGGAGAAGGAACGGCAGAGGATTCGGTGGACGTCACGGCGCAGCTTTCGGGCTCGACGGAGGGGTGGCATTTGATCGGATGCCGCGAGCCCAAATCCAGGCCCGAATCTCAAGTGCAGTCAGCTTACCCGCCGGTGCTGGGAGGCGTCGCTGCGGCAGCAGGAGACCGGGTAGATGGTAGCGGGAACGAGCCGGGAACACGGAGCCCGGTGTGCGCGTTGTCCTTTAGATGACTGTTCCCCTCTCGATTCTCGACCTAGCCCCGATCGCACCCGGCGAGACGGCGCGCGAGAGCTTCGCCGCCTCCGTCGCCCTGGCGCAGAAGGCCGAGGCGAACGGCTACCGCCGCGTCTGGTACGCCGAGCACCACAACATGCCGTCGATCGCGTCGAGCGCCACCGCGGTGCTGATCGCCCATGTGGCCGCGCAGACCTCGAGCATCCGTCTCGGCGCCGGTGGCGTGATGCTGCCGAACCACGCGCCGCTGACGATCGCCGAGCAGTTCGGAACCCTCGAGGCGCTGCACCCCGGCCGCATCGACCTGGGGCTCGGCCGCGCGCCCGGCAGCGACCAGGCGACCTTCCGGGCGCTGCGCCGTGATCCGGCCTCCTCGGAGCGATTCCCCGACGACGTGCTCGAGCTGCAGGGCTTCCTGGCGGGCGAGTCCCGCATACCCGGCGTGAACGCCACGCCGGGTGCGGGGTCGCGCGTGCCGCTGTACATCCTGGGGTCGTCGCTGTTCGGGGCCCGCCTGGCGGCCGCCTTCGGGCTGCCCTACGCCTTCGCCTCGCACTTCGCTCCGGATGCGCTGCACGACGCGGTCGCCACCTACCGTCGCGAGTTCACCCCGTCGGCGCAGCTCGAGCATCCGTATGTCATTGCCGGCGTGAACGCGATCGCCGCCGACGACCGTGAGGATGCGGAGCAGCAGCTCGTGCAGGTCAAGCGCGCCCGGCTGATGATGCTGCTGCGCCAGAGCGGCCGCGTCTCGCTCGAGCGCACCTTCGGCGACGACGAGCTCGACTACCTGCTGACCACGCCGGCCGGAGCGCACGTGCAGAGCATGACCACGTACACCGGGATCGGTACGGGCGCCGACGTCTCCGACTACGTCGAGGACTTCGCGCGCGCGGCCCAGGTCGACGAGGTCATCGTGGCGCACGCGTCGCTCGCGACCGCCGCCCGCCTCCGCTCGGTCGAGCTGCTGGCCCAGGCGCACGACCGCGTCGCGGCCTAGGGCGACAGCCGGAGATTCAGTACCGTGGTGGCATGAGAGCGAAAGCCGTGACCGTGGGGGTCCCCGTCCGCGACCTGCCCGCCGCCATCGCCTGGTACCAGGCGGCGTTCGACCTCGGTGAGGCGGACCAGGTTCCGATGGACGGCCTCGTCGAGTTCGATCTGGGCGCGTTCTGGCTGCAGCTGGCCGCCGATCCCCGGCTCGCGGGCCAGGAGGGCATCTCGGTGAACATCAGCGTCGACGACGCCTCGGCGGTGCAGCAGGGCTTCTCGTCGAAGGGGCTGCGGGTCACCGAGGTGCAGCGCATCGAGGGGGTCGTTGAGTTCTTCGAGCTGACCGACCTCGACGGCAACGCGATCGGCTTCGTCACCGAGCTCGGCTGAGGACGATGGATCCGGACGCCGCACCTGCCGCTGCCGCTGCCGTCTCGTTCACTCGGGATGAATTGCAGGGGTACCGGGGGCAGCCCGTTCCCGACGTGGTGGGCGAGCACCCACGACTGCTGTTCGTCGGCATCAACCCGGGCCTTTGGAGCGCCGCAGTGCGAGCGCCGTTCGGCCGGCGGGGCAACCGGTTCTACCCCGCGCTGTTCGAGGCGGGGATCGTGGATCGGGTGATCGACGCGTCGGACGGGCTTCTGGACGAAGACCGCGACCAGCTGATCTCGCGCGGCATCGGGATCACCACGCTCGTCGAGGGCGCCACCGCCCGCGCCGACGAGCTGAGCGCGCTGCAACTGAAGGACGGCGCCGCTTCGCTGACGGCGCGCGTGCGCTCGCTGCAGCCGAAGGTCGTGGCGATGCTCGGCATCACCAGCTTCCGCGTCGCCTTCGCGCGGCCGCGGGCCTTGGTGGGGCGGCAGCCCGACGGCCTCGAGGGGGCGGAGCTGTGGGTCGTCCCGAACCCGAGCGGCCTCAACGCGCACGAGTCCGTGGCGTCACTCGCGGCCGCGTACCGAGAGGCCGCGGTCGCGGCGGGCATCGCGGTGCATCCGCTTCGCCGAGCCGGTCGCGGCTGAATCGTCGTCGTCACCGCTGTCGCTTCGAGTGTCCGATCGCCTACGCATCTCATCAGGTAAATCCGAGCCCACCCACCTGCGTTGTAGTGCCAGGGGGACTGCCATAGGGTCATGAGCAGGCGACAGAAGTAGCGGGACGTAGCCGAGTTTTCCCGGTCCGGCACAGGGCCGTCGAGGCTCTCATCTACTCAGAACCTAGGAGCATCATGGACGTGTCTCAAGCGGAACCCCTCGACGCCGTTTCCGTGCGTTTCGGAGAGATTCCTCGATATCGAGTGCGGGCCTGGACGAGGCCCGCATCTCCGGAAAACGCGTGGATGGTAGACGAGTGGGATGTCTCCGACGCTCCGGGCGTTGACGCGGTGATCGCCTGGGCCGAGGCGCAAGTTGCCGACAGCGTTGAGGTCTTCCTTCAATGGGATGACCACGCGGAAAATCGCGACGGCGAGACGGTGGTGCGACGTCGATTTACGAGACTGTACGGTCAGCCTGCTCACGATGATGGTTCGATGGAGACGGTGGTTCTCACGACGAACGAGTAACGCGCGGCCCCTCGAGGAGGGGCCGCGCCAGGTGGTGCTTTGACGTTCTACTGAATAGTTTCGAAGGTCACGGTCTCGGTGGTCGGGTACAGCTGCTGTTCGATGACGGCCTGCTCATCGGGGGTGAGCGACTTGGACGCGCCACAAGCGACCGAGATCCAGGGCGAGTACACCGTGTTTGCCGCATAGGCCGGGTCAACGCCAGCTGGTGCGCGAAGCACGTAGCTCAACCGGAGACGGAAGGTCGCGGGGCCGGCGCTGCGCGGAGCCGCCGAATTGCTCGATTCGTAGTTGGTGTTGTAGTAGTCATTCGTGTTTCCGGCCCAGGTCGCGCCGTCGGCGCGTTCCAGTACGGTGTGCACGTAGATTTCGTCCATGACGACTGAGCATGACGCTGTGCCAACGCCATTGATAGTGCCGTCGACGTGAGTAGAGGGGTGCGGATTTTGGGCCTGCATAGTGCACACGCCTATCACTGCCGCTTAGGCAGGAGCGGCCGCAGCTACTGATCCCCCGACGAGCAACGCTCCCAGCATCAACGATGCGAATAGCCGGCGTCGAGCCCCACCCTTTGTTGCGGTCTTGTTCATGACGCTCCCTCCTCCGTAGGCACCGTACCTAGTTTGGGGGCCACGTTAGACCTTCTTATCTACAGTTGTCTAGGATCACATTCGAGACAAAGAGTCTCGTTCGCCCGGTGATGCCAGACTTGCCGGCTCTTATACTCACGTGCTCAGTTGAAATATTTGGCTTCAATATTGCGGAGTAGTTCCGCCGTGAGCATCACTGATTCCCGGACGCGCTGGTCTCCGACCTGCACGCGCAAGGCTTGTGGGCATCCGAATAGGCATGCGCCCCTCGCGGGCGGCGCTTCTCGTGCTCGCTACCGCAGGATGGTGCCTGGCTCGCCCTGGTCGGGGCCACCGGCGCGGGCGCCGCCTATCGCAGGCAGGACGCAGGATGCAACGTGGCCGCGGTCGAGGCGACGGGCAGGGGCGGCACCCACTGAGCAGCTCGGGCGGGGGCAGTGCCGACGCGGTTACGCCCGGCTCGACTCCGAAGGACTAAACGGGCTCTCTGCTGAGGCGGAGCATCCGGATGGTCACGTTCGCCTGGCTCGCGAGGGACACCAGGACGACGATCGCCCAGTACGCAAGAGCCGGGAGCTCGTAGGTCTCGGCGAGCTCCCACGTCTCCTTGACCGCGACGAGCAGCCCACCGGCCGCCACCCCGAACCACCCCGTGGCGCGGCTCGCGAACGCCGTGGAGACCGCCGTCGCCGACGAACCCGCGCGCCGGAACCGGGCCCGCTGCACGAGGTACATGACGGGCGGCACCAGCCAGAGCGCCCTGTCGATCCGCTTGCGGTCGGGCCACGCCGGACCCGTGCGGGCGACCTCCCACAGTTCGAGCGACCCCTGGAACAGCGGCCCCGCGAACAGCAGCCACGCTCCGACGGTGCCGGCCCAGATCGCGAGGATGTCCATCCCCCGATTAACCCCCACCCCCGAGCGCGACGTCGCCCGCCCGGGCGCGCTATTGAGCTACATGTTTCGCTTCACTTATTGCACCTATTGCACTTGGTGCGGGATACTGGTGGCATGTCGATTGCTATGAGCGGTGGCCCGGGAGCAGAGGCCGAGCGCGTCGCGCAGCGTGCACTCGAGCGGGTCAGGCGTGCCGCCGAAGCAGCCCCCGGCACGAACGTCGTCGCCCTCTCGATCGCGGGCGAGAAGACGCCGGTCGAGATTCCGGCCGAACTCTCCGACGTGGTGATGGCTGCGCTCGTGAATCTCGCCGCGGGTCATCACGTCAGCGTCCTGCCGAGAGACTCGGAGTTGACGACTGTGCAGGCCGCCGAGGTCCTGAACGTGTCCCGTCCCTATCTGATCAAACTCCTCGAGGAGGGTCGGATCGACTACCGGATGGTGGGCACGCACCGGCGGATCAGCACCGGATCCCTGCTGGAATTCAAGGCGCAGGACGATGCCCGCGCGCACACCTCGGCGGATGCGCTCGTGCAGCTGAGTCAGGAGATGGGCATCGATCAGTGACCGTCACCGCGGTCTATGACGCGAACGTCCTCTACCCCTCGCTCCTCCGCGATCTCCTCATTCGGATCGCCGTCGCCGGCGCCGTGCGCGCCCGATGGACGGACCTGATACTCGACGAGGTATTCCGCAACCTCCGCGCTGACCGCCCCGATCTCGATTTCGGCCTGCTGATCCGAACCCGTTCGCTGATGAACGACGCCATCCGCGATGTGCTGGTCAGCGACTTCGAACACCTCATCGACGAACTCCAGCTACCGGATGAGAACGATCGCCACGTGCTCGCCGCCGCGGTGCACGCGCACGCGGAGGTGATCGTCACCTTCAACCTCAAGGATTTCCCCGACGACGCCCTGCGTGCCCGGGGAGTCGTGGCGCAGCATCCCGATGCCTTCCTGACCGAGCGATTCGATGAGGACCCGGCGGTCGTCACGGAGGCCCTCGATCGGATCTCAGCGGCGACCAGGAATCCCCACCGGACAGTCGCCGAACTCGTCAGACGCCTGCAGGCCTCCGGATTGCCGATGCTCGCGGATCGCCTCGATCCCGCGCGAGACTGACTCGCGCTTCGATGGAGGCGCGCGCGTCAGGGCAGGCGGGCGAGGAAGGGGTCGAGGAGGAGCCAGGTCGCGGCGGGGTTCTCGAGGTGGGGGAGGTGGCCGGCGGCGGGGACCTCGGCGAACTCGGCGCCGGGGACCGCTGACGCGACGGCGCGGCCGTAGGCGGGGGTGACGACCCGGTCGCTCTCGCCGTAGAGGACGAGGGTCGGCACGTCGATCGTCGCGAGGCGGCCGAGCAGGGTCGGATCGCTCATCCCGCGCCCCGCGATCGCGGCCATGGTCTGGCCGTTCGAGGCCTGGATCGCGCGCTGCTCGGCGGTGAAGCCTTCCGGGTCGAGGTAGCCGCGGTCGGGGTCGTGCCAGGCGACCTCCGCGAGGCCACGGGCATCGAGGGCGAAGAAGTCGGCGATCGGCTCGCCATCGACGAGGGCACCGACGCCGTCGATGTCGATCACGGCGGCGATGACGCCCGCGTAGACGGCCGGCGAGGCGGCGGCCTGCGTCGCCATCTCAAGGGCGATCCAGCCTCCGATCGAGGAACCGACCAGGACGACGCCGTGATCACCATCGGCCACCAGACGATCGAGATAGAGCGTCGCCAGAGCGGCGACCGAATCGATCTCGGAAGGGCGGGGCGTGCCGTCCCACCCGGGATGCGTCGGCGCCACGACCCGGAACGCCGGCTCGAGATGCGCGACGATCGGCGCCACGGTCCGCGGCCCCCCGCCCCCGTGCAGAACGAGTGCGACCCGGGCGTCGGTGGGGAGGGAATTCATGGCGTACCGCCTAACTCAACATGTTTATATACGAACGTTGATACGGTAGCACGATGGCGACCCCACTGGAACTCCTCGGGCAGGCGATCAAGCGCGCTCAGTACCGCAACCACCGCACGATGGATGCGGCCCTGCGTGACATCGGGGTCTCGCTCGTGCAGTGGGATGCGCTGCGGGCGATCGAGCGGATGCCCGGGGCATCCGGTCACGACCTCGCGGTGGTGACGTTCCAGAGCGATCAGGCGTTCGGCACCCTGGCGAACCGACTCGTGGATCGCGGGCTGGTCGCGCGGACGGCCGGGCGCGGCCGGCGCCTCGAGCACGTGCTGACGGATGATGGCCGGCAGGTGCTCGCCGACGGTCACGCGATCGCCGGCGACGTGCTCGACGACCTCTTCACCCCCCTCCCCGAGCCCGACCGCGCCACCCTCCTCCGCCTCCTGCAAACCCTCACCGACCCGCAGGCCGACGCGGCATCGCCGGATCAGGCGGCACTGCCCGACTAGGCGGCGCCGCCCGACTAGGCCGGGCCGGTCGGGCTCTCTGCGCCCGTCGCATTCGAGGGAGCAGGCGCGGACGGGGGCGGGACGAGGGTTCGCACGTAGGCGAGCACCTCCCCCGCCACGAGGTCGAAGGGGTCGATGCGGCGCTCGGCACGACTCATCACGACCGCACCCTCGGCCGCCGCGATGAGCATCGCCGCGATCCCGTCTGCGTGGGCACCCGGCAGGCCACCCTCGGCGAGCAGCTCGGCGAGCACCGCACGCCAGTCACGGAAGACTTTCGCCGTGTCGCCGAGCACGTCGGCCGACTCGGTCGCGGTCGTCACGGCCAGCACCGCGCATCCGGCCCGGAACTCGGTCACGGTCAGGAGGTAGCGCCAGGCCGTGAAGAACCGCTCGGCGATCACGTCGGCCGGCTCGCCGCGCCAGGCCTCGATCATCGCGATCGAACGGGCTCCGGATGCGGCGACCGCCTCCGAGACCAGCTGATCCTTACCCTCCGGGAAGTGATGGTAGATCGACCCCCGCGGGGCGCCGGTGCGCTCGAGCACCGTGGCGAACGAGGTCTGCTGCAGGCCACCGCGCGCCAGCAGGTGCACGGTGCCGTCGATCATCTGCTGACGGGTGTCATTCGCCACGGCGGACCTCTCCCCCGCCGGCGACGATTCGTGCGGCGGGTATGAAAACCATCATAAATCGCCCTTGACTATGACGACCTGCATAGTCCAGGCTGGGCGCACCGCAACCCCGAAGGAGCCCCACCATGCCGATGATCGACGTCTACGCCACCACCGGAACGTTCGCCGACACCCACCAGCTCGCGATCGACCTCGCCACCGCCGTGAAGGAGATCGAGGAGGTGCCCGACATCCCGATGTTCCACAAGAACACCGCCGCCTTCATCCACCAGCTCCCGGCGGGCGACCTCTCGAACGTCGACGGCGACACGGATTACGTGCGCGTGCAGGTCCTCACGAACGCGGGCGCTCTCGATCGCGAGAAGCAGCTCGCCGTCGTCTCGCAGGTCACGGCGATCGTCGCCGCCGCCGCGGGCGACCCCGGGCTCGGCGAGCGCACCTGGGTGCTGCTGACCGAGGCGGTTCCGGGCGGATGGGGGCTCTGGGGACACGCGCAGACCAACGACGAGATCGTGGGGGCCGCCCGCGCCGAGATCGGCCGGCTGCAGGCCGGGAACTGACGGCGGGCCGGCCGCCTGTCACCCCGTCGAGACCGCCACGACCGACACCGATACCGCCCACCAGCGCAGCCGCACCGCCGACCTCACGCCCGACCCGCAACGGAACCCGCCGATGCCCACCACCCCCACCCGTCCCCACACCATCGGCTTCCTCATCTTCGAGGGCGCGAAGATGCTCGACATCGCCGGCCCCTCCGAGGTCTTCGCCGAGGCGAACCTCTCCGGCGCCGACTACCGCATCGCTATGCTCACCACCGACGGTCGTGAGGTCCGCACCTCGATCGGCGTCCGCATCACCCCCGACGCCTCGGCCTTCGACGAGACGCACTGGGACACGGTGCTGATCGCCGGCGGCGAGCCGTTCCCCGCGCATCCGGTGCCCGACGAGCTCGCCCGGGCCGCCCGGCACCTCGCCGAGCGTGCGGGACGAGTGGCCTCGATCTGCACCGGCGCCTTCGTACTCGGCGCGGCGGGCCTCCTCGACGGACGGCGGTCGACGACGCACTGGAAGCACACCGCCGAGCTGGCCCGGCGTCATCCCGAATCGACCGTCGAACCCGACCTCATCTTCGTGAAGGATCACGCCACGTACTCCTCCGCGGGTGTCACCGCCGGCATCGACCTCGCCCTCTCCCTGGTCGAGGAGGATCACGGCGCCGACCTCGCCCGCACGGTCGCGCGCTCGCTGGTCGTCTACCTGCAGCGCGCCGGCGGGCAGTCGCAGTTCTCGGCCGCCCTCGAGGGCCCGGGCCCCCGCACCCCCGCCCTGCGCGCCGTGATCGATCAGGTGACCGCCGACCCCACCGGCGAGTACTCGCTCGACGCCCTCGCCCGCATCGCGCGCGTGAGCCCCCGGCACCTGACCCGCCTGTTCCACGAAGAGCTCGGCACGACCCCCGGGCGCTACGTCGAACTCGTGCGCTTCGAGCTGGCGAAGGCCCGACTGGATGCCGGCCTGTCGGTCACGATGGCGGCCGAGCTGGCGGGGTTCGGCTCCTCCGAGTCGCTCCGTCGCGTCTTCGTGAACCGGCTGCAGATGTCGCCGCAGCGGTACCAGCGGCGGTTCCTCTCGACCGCGCCGAGCCGTGGGCCGGACAGGTCCGGATCCGTGGCATTGACGGCCGCCCCAGCGGGGCCGAGGGTGCCTCGCTGAGAGGAATGTGGAGACCGTCACCAACGACCCACTCCTCTTCGAAAGGCACCTCATCATGACCACGAATCCCGGCCTCGTCGACACCCCCCTCGCCTTCGTCGAGGCGGCGAACGGCGTGACCTACGCCTACCGCCGCTTCGGCGCTGCAGCCGGCACAGGCACGGCATCCGGCACAGGCACAGGCACAGGCACCGAAGCTGGCACAGGCACCGAAGCCGGCACCGCCACCTCGACCGCCGTCCCCCTCGTCTTCCTCCAGCACTTCCGCGGCAACATCGACAACTGGGATCCGGCGCTCGTCGACCGCATCGCCGCCGCACGCGACGTCATCCTCTTCGACAACACCGGCGTCGGCGCCACCACCGGCACCACCCCGAACACGGTCGAGCAGATGGCCGACGACGCGATCGCGTTCATCCTCGCCCTCGGCCTCGACCAGGTCGACCTCTTCGGCTTCTCGCTCGGCGGCTTCGTCGCCCAGGACATCGCGCTCTCCCAGCCCTCCCTCGTGCGCCGCGTGGTGCTCGCCGGCACCGGCCCGAAGGGTGCACCGGGCATGGAGCGGTGGACGAAGGACGTCGAGGATGCGGTGGTCGCCGACGAGACCGGCCCGGCCGGCGTGCTCTACGTCTTCTACGCCCACACCGACAGCAGCCAGGCGGCCGGCCAGGAGTCGCTCGGCCGCATCTACGGCTGGGCCGAGGGCCGCGACGAGCAGCCCTCGCTCGAGACCAAGAACGCCCAATACGAGGCAGTCCTCAACTGGGGCGTGCGCGATTGGGATGCGGTGGCGCGGCTCACCGAGCTCCGCCAGCCCGTGCTCGTGCTCCAGGGCGACGACGACATCATGATCCCCACCAAGGCGAGCTACACGCTGGCCGGCCTGCTGCCGGACGCCCGTATCCGCATCTACCCGGATGCCTCGCACGGCTCGATCTTCCAGCACGCCGACGAGGCGGCCCGGGATGCGCTCGCGTTCCTCGGCGAGTGACGCGCGCCGCGACATCCACACCCCCACCACCACCACCCACTCTTCACCCACCGCACCACCCCACTGAAAGCGAGAAGACAATGCCGTACATCACCACCTCCGACGGAGTCGAGATCTACTACATCGAGCAGGGAGAGGGGCAGCCGATCATCCTGAGTCACGGCTGGCCGCTCAACTCGGACGCCTGGGCGCTCGAGCTGAAGCTCTTCGCCGACGCCGGCTACCGGGCGATCGCCCACGACCGGCGCGGCCACGGCCGCTCGAGCAAGACCTACACCGGCAACGACATGGACCACTACGCCGCCGACCTCAACGACCTGGTCGAGGCGCTCGACCTGCGCGACCTCATCCTCATCGGGCACTCGACCGGCGGCGGCGAGGTCGTGCGCTACGCGGCGAAGTACGGGAAGGACCGCGTCGCGAAGGTGATCACGGCCGGAGCGATCCCGCCGCTGATGCTGAAGACGCCGGCCAACCCCGAGGGGGCGCCGATCGAGGTGTTCGACGCCATCCGCGAGGGTGTGCTCGGTGACCGCTCGCAGTACTATCGCGACCTCGCCCAGCCGTTCTTCGGCGGGAACCGCGAGGGGTCGTCGGTGTCCGAGGGCCTCGTCGAGGACTTCTGGCGGCAGAGCATGGAGGCGAGCGTGGCCGCGGCGTACGACTGCATCACCGTCTTCTCGGAGACCGACCTGACCGAGGATCTCAAGGCGATCGACGCGCCCTTCTTCATCGCGCACGGCGACGACGACCAGATCGTGCCGATCGTGGCGGCGGCCGAGAAGGCGATCAAGCTGCTGAAGAACGGGACGCTGAAGGTGTACCCGGGGGCGCCCCACGGGATCCACGGGGCGTACCAGGTCGAGCTCGACCGGGACATCCTGGAGTTCATCAAGAAGTAGCGGAGTGAGCGCGTGGGCTCGCGGGGCCGGTTCGGTCCGCGGGCCCACGGGTTCTTTCGCCCACCGGTTCGTTCGGAGGAGGAGGGCAGTCGGATGGATGTGACGTCAGGCGGCGAATACGTCGCCCTCGGCAGCTCCTTCGGTGCGGGCCCCGGCCTGAAGCCGAGGGCCGCCGGGGCACCACGGGCCTCGGGGCGGTCCGACCGCAACTACGCGCACCTCGCCGCGACCCGGCTCGGCCTGGACCTCGATCTCGACCTGCGTGACGTGACCTTCTCCGGCGCGACGACGGCCGACATCCTGAAGGGCACCAGGGCGCGAGCGGCACAAGTGGATGCGGTCGGGCGGTCGACCAGGCTGGTCACCATCACCGCCGGCGGCAACGACGTCGGCTACCTGCCCGCGCTGACCCTCGCGAGCCTGCCCCGCCCGATCCGGATGCTGCCCCAGCTACGCCGCCGGGTCGCCGCCTTCACGGATCCGAACGCGACCGAGCAGAGGTTCGACCAGCTCGCGCACGACCTCGCCGGCCTCCTGCGCACCCTACGGAGCCGGGCCCCTGAGGCCACCATCGTGCTCGTCGACTACCTGACGATCCTCCCGCCCGCGGCATCCGCTGCTCTGGCTACGGACCGGCAGCTCGCGGTGCTGCGCGAATCCCCGGCGGCCGACCTCACCGCGTGGGGGCGGCACGTCGCACAACGCCTGAGCTCGACCTTCGCCGCGGCGGCCACCGCCGAGGGCTGCGACTTCCTGCCCGTCGGTGAGCTCTCACGAGACCACCACGCCTGGTCGGCCGAGCCCTGGACCAGGCGCTTTCACCTCTCCCTCCGCGGTGGTGCGCCCTTCCACCCCACGGCCGCAGGCATGGCGGCGGTCGCCGATCTGCTTGTCGACCACCTCAACCCCCGCCCCTAGTCCGCCATATTCACTGAAGTGGTTGAGGTCGAGCCGAAGCCAGGGACTTTCCCCCGAAATCGGGTAAACTCAGAACCAATCGACCCCCTCCCAAGCCTCTCCACGATGCTCAAATGGGAGGGGCCTTTTTCTTTTCGGGAATCGTGAGGGGTCGAGGTCGGCATGAAGCCCTATTTGTCGTGGGGGCGGCAGGTCGAACTCCTGAGAAGTCGCGGCCTCCACGTGCCGAACGACGACGAGTGTTCTCGCTTTCTGGCCGCCGAGAACTACTACCGGTTCTCCGGCTACGCCCGCTACTTCCAGCGAGCGCCGCATGACGGGGACGACGCGTTTCATCCTGGGACATCCTTCGACGAGATCCGGGCCGTCTACGACGCGGATCGGGAGGTGCGCGAATCGCTCATCCCTCAACTCGCCCGAGCGGAGATCCTGCTGAGGAGCCATGTCGCACACACCATCGCCGCGACACATGGGCCGTACGCGACGTACCTTCGCGAGGACTTCTACTCGGATGCGCCGAATTCCGAACCCACGGCGGCGTCGTGCGTGCGCGACATCGCGCGCAGCCGCGAACGCCACATCCTGCGATTCCGAACCGACGCCGGGGATACGGGATCGGCGGAGCTTGACAGGCTTCCCGTCTGGTCGGCGGTCGAGGCGTGGTCGTTCGGAACCCTCTCCAAGTGCATCGAGCGAGGCGCCCGGGGTGCTCTCTCCGAAGCGGTGGCGACCAGCCTCGGGGTCGCGCTCGCTGGATTTCCCTACCGGGTGCGCTCGCTCGTGTATCTGCGGAACCGATGCGCGCACCACAGCCGGCTCTGGAATCACTCGGTGATCGACGCCGGGCCCACCCCGAACAACGTGCGTGTCAAGGCGAAGCGTCTCGCGGGCCAGTTCGACCCGAGGTCGATCGTGGACGTCATCGCCTCACTCGATGACGTCCTCGCCCGCGGCATGGGCGCGACGCCCATCCTGCCGACGCTCTCCGAGCGCTATGCCTCGAACGACACCTACTGGCGAGGTCTCGCGAAGCCCGAGAATCCGCGCGATCACCGATGACTCGACTGCGAGGATGTCCCCGTCTCGTCGCAGGTCAGTCGAGTTCGTCGACCGCGTAGCGGGGCGGGAACTCGGCCGATACGGGGGAGACGATCGAGAGCATCTCGATGAACACCCCGGCCGAATCGACGTCGGGGTTGCCCGCGAAGCTGCTGGGCGGCGTGAAGTCCGAGGCTGTCTCGAAGTAGAAGTCGGGCGCGGTGGCGGCGCGGTACCGCCTCACGGCCGCGGCCGCATCCTCACCCGACGGCTGGTCGGACGACGACGCACCCAGGGCCGAGGTGTTGAACTGGTAGACCGGGGTGTCGTTCGATGTGGTCATGGATACGTCCCCGCAGGCGCCGTTCACCCCGAAGCCGTAGGTCCGCCCGCCAGTCTGGTTCGAGGGGACGGTGATCGGGATCTCGACGTAGAGGTCAGGAGACGAGACGGTTCCGGCGGCGAAGAGGTAGACGTTCGAGAGGTCCTCGGGAGGGAGGGCCCCGACGTCGGCGATCTCGAGCGGCTCGCGCTGGAGCCGAAGCGTCGAGCGGGCGGGCGTGACGAACGCCGGCTCGAACTGCGGATTGCAGGCGAGCACCGTGTACAGCACCGTCGACCCGGCCTCGGTGGCGAGGGTGGTGACGACGAACTGGTCCTCGAGGTAGATGCGCAGCACGTACTGCTCGCGGACGAACCCGCTGCCGGAGTATTGCGTGACCGACTGCATCCGCTCGATGCTCGCCGGGCCGAGCGCCGCCTCGAAGTTCGACACCGCGATGCCGGCCGAGAGCTCGCGCAGCTGGGTGTAGACCTTCTCGTTCGGGAAGACCTGGTCGAAGGCGCCCTTCGTCCAGTTGCCGACCGCGAAGGCGGCGACCACGAGGGTGATGAGGATGGCGCCGCCCCGGTAGGCGGTGCGCACCGAGAGCCACCGCCACCCGCGCCGGGCGACGAGCGGCCTCTCCCACCACGGCTCTTCGCGGCCGGCATCGGCGTTCTCGCTGGGCGGGTTCGGCGGGGCGGCGGGGGTCTCTGGGCTCGGAGGGCCGGCCGGGGTGGAGCGAGGACGGGGGCTCATGGCGATCGTGATCCTGCCTGTCGAGGCGCCCCCGCGCCGATCTCGGGACCACTCCGTCCCCCTGCAGCCACCCTGGCCCACATCCGCCGCCGTGTCGAGCGACTGACGGAGCCGACTTCGGCCAGAACACGAGCATTTGAGGCAAAAAAAGACCCGCCCTCACATGGAGGACGGGTTGGTGCCACAACGATAACACGCGACCGCCTCACCACCCCAGCGGCTTCGAGATCGATCCGACCCGTTCGGGCAGCTGCGTGCGAAGCAGGTCGGCGGGGTCGAGCCGACGCCACCAGTGACCACCGACCCCATCCGTCGACACGCCTTTCAGTGCGTCGCTCAGCGGCTTGGATTGGGGATTGATGAGCCCCACTGGAACATGCTCGCGTGCGACCCGGACGGGCAAGGCGAGGTCGGAGTCGTTCGAGACGACGATCGCGGCGTCGACCCGCGCCTGGAGTACATCGGTGAGCAGGTGAGTCGCGACATTCACATCGGACCCCTTTTCTTCTCTCTTGCGTACCGTGGCGAGCACGAGACCGTCGGCAGTGCGGCGCACGGGCAGGCCCGGCGACCACGACAACCTGGCGAGCAGATCGACGAGCGCCTTAGGCGCTCGGGTACCAGAGCGGTCCGGAGTCATCACCGCCCCTTTCGACCACGACGCGTAATAGCCCTCCTCGATCACGTCCACCGAGTTCGACTCCTGAAGCGCCCGCAGATAGAAGTCCTGGCGCTGGGTCATGCCCGGATCAGCCGGATCGTTCACTCGAGCCGTGCAGAAAATCACTCGCTCAACCGACGAGCCCGCCCATTTCGCGTACGACGACGAAAGCGCGCGCAGATCGAGCCAGCGCCACCCGGGAATGCTCCCGAGCTGACTCTTCGCCCCGTAATAGAGGTTGAAGCCGTCGACATAGACTCCCACGCGCATCACGTCAGCGTACCGTAACTGAGATTTAATCATCCGCTTTGGTGCTGTCCGGTGCAGAGCGCGCTACCGAGGTTCTACCGAGCCGGGCCTGCGGCGGTGCAGATGTGGGAAGTCAGGATAAAGTGGCGGGATGCCCCTCTTTCGGGGGCTGCAGGTGCGTAGGGGAACGGCGGGTGCAACGGTGGACAGCGACGAGGCCTTCCGCATCAATCTCGAGAGCGTGCGCCCGGGGCAGTTCGTCGAACCGGATGCGGCCGCCAAGCACCACCCGAAAGGCCGCTTCTACCGCCCCGAGCTCTACAGCCGGCGCGAGCGGATCATCGACAGCACCCCTTTCCGCGTCGGCGCCATCACGGCCCTCGTTCTGGCCCTCGGCGGCCTGATCGTAGGCCTGGCAAGCGCCTCCGCCATCCTCTAGCCCCCCCAACTCCCCACCCCCGCCCACCAGCGACTGCTGCGTCCGGCTCGGAACGAGCTCGGATGTCCCGAGCGATCCGCCGAGGCGGGGCTGGGTTTTTCGCTCGAGTCATTGGCCGGGCCTGGCGGGCGTCCGCGCAGCGGATGCGGGATATGACTCGAGCGGAAAACCCAGCCCCGCCTCGGCACCCCGAGCAGACCCGATCAAGACTTCCGACCGAACGAGCAACGCCCAGACCGGCGCCCCGAGGTAGAGTCGGAGCAAACACACGGGAGCCCGGTGAGCCGGGCTGAGAGGAAGCGAACCACGCTTCGACCGTCGAACTTGATCTGGATAATGCCAGCGCAGGGAGAGTGAGAGCGTCATGCTCATCGTCGATCACCGCAGCATCCGCCGCGACCGCCCCACCGCATCGGCCCCCGCGGCCGAGCCGGTCGGCGAGGTCGTCGCGACGCGCTGTGGCGGGTCGGTGCCGGGAGGATCCCGGATCGTCTTCACGCCCCGGCATCGCCCCTGATCGGTCGGCAGCTCTGCGCCCGCCGCCGGCGAGCGCGCCCGCCTGCACCCGCAGTGAAAGGCAGAACGCCCCGATGTCCACGACCGCGCCACCCACCACGACGACCCCAGCCGCAGAGCCGGCATCAGCCGCAGCCACAGCCGCAACCCAAGCGAAAGCAGCCGCATCCGCCCAGCCCGCCCTCTCCCCCGCCGACCTCGGCGTCGGAGCCCGCTTCACGCTCTCGGTGATGGACAGCGACTTCGCGGCGATCATCCTCGGCGCCCTCGCCGAAGCCGACGCGGCAGCCGACACCGACGCGACCGACCCGACCCTCGAGGTCCAGACCGACCCCGTCAGCACCCTCGTCCGCGGCCCCGAGCAGCAGGTGCTCGAGTACCTCACCGCCGCCATCGCCGCCGCAGCCCGCAGCGGGCACCACGTCAGCGCATCCGTTCTGCTCTCGCGCGGCTGCCCCGGCGAGGTCACCTGCACGACGACCCCCGGCCTGCTCGCCGAGGCGGCCGAGGTGCCCGTGCTGGCGCCGACCGGCATCCGCGCCTCGGCGCACTGGTCGCTCTACCCGCTCGACGACACCGGCCGGCCCGGGATGGCCCCCGACCACCTGCGCGACATCTACGCCGCCATCGACCACGCGAAAGAGCTCGGCACCTACGTGCGCGGCGAGCACTACGCCACCCTGCTCGAGGGCGACCTCGCCGACGTGCTCGCCACGATCGCCGCCGGCTGGGTGCTCGTGGGGCGCACCGTTCAGCACGTCACGAGCCACGCCGTGATCTCGATCGCCAGCCCGACGGAGGTCTGAACCATGAGCATCCACACCCGTCCCACCTCGACCCCCACGACGCCCGGCCCCCGCAGCCGATCGCTCTTCGCCTGGCAGCTGAAGGACATCATGCTCGTCGTGGTGCTCGGCGCCGTCTTCGGGTTCCTCTACTGGGCGCTCGTGCAGGGCTGGATCGCCCTCTCCGTCGCCACCGGACCTTTCGGCGACCTCACCCAGCACGTGCTCCTCGGCGGCTGGTTGCTGGTGGCGCCGATCGCGGTGGCGATCATCCGGAGGCCCTTCGCCGGCGTGATCGCCGAGATCATCGCGTCGGTGATCGAGGTGGTGTTCCTCGGCTCGGCGGTGGGGCCGTTGCTGTTCGTCGCGGCCGCAATCCAGGGGGCCGGGAGCGAGCTGCCGTTCGCACTCACCCGCTACCGCCGCTTCAGCTGGCCGGTCTACGCACTCTCGGGCTTGCTCGGGGCGGGGCTGGTGTTCTTCTACTCGGCGTTCCGGTCGGGCTGGTACGGCACCGACCTGTTCCTCGTGCGTCTCGCCATCCAGCTGGTCTCGGGCGTGGTGCTCGGCGGGCTGCTGGCGAAGGTGATCGTGGATGCGCTGGCCCGCACCGGCGTCGTCGACAACTTCGCGATCGGTCGGGCCCGCGTCGGTGCCTGAGGTGTTCGGGGTTCGGGCGGTGGATGCGGGCGGTGCGGATGCGGCGGACGCAGGCGGCGCGGACGCCGCGGATGCGCGCGCGGCGGGTGCGCCTGCGGCTTCGGCTGCTGCGGACGCTTCAGTCGCAAGCGCGGCGGTCGAGGCCGCCGGCGTCGGCGTGCGCGCCCCCGGCCGGGAGGCTCCCCTCCTGGCCGACGTGTCGCTGCGCCTCGCTCCGGGCGAGCGGATGCTCGTGCTCGGCCCCTCCGGATCGGGCAAGTCGAGCCTGCTGCAGGTGCTCACCGGCGTCATCCCGTTCTCGCAGAACCTCGACGCCGAGGGCACGGTGCACCTCGACGGAGACGACGTGACCGACCGGCCCGTGATCGAGCGGTCGCGGTCGCTGGGGGTCGTGGCGCAGGATCCGTCGGCCGCGATCTGCCTCGCCCGCGTCGACGAGGAGGTGGCGCTGCCGCTCGAGAACCACGGCGTTCCGCCCGAGCAGATCTCGGCGCGCATCGACGAGGCCCTCGGCCTGGCCGCCGCGGGCCGCCTCCGCGAGCGCGCCACCGCCGGGCTCTCGGGCGGCGAGGTGCAGCGCGTCGCCCTCGCGGCGGCCCTCGCCGCCCGGCCCGCGGTGCTGCTGCTCGACGAGCCGACGTCGATGCTCGACCCGGCAGGCGTTCGCGCGGTGCGGTCGGCGGTGGATGCGGTGGTCGCCGACGGACGCACCGCCGTCCTCCTCGTCGAGCACCGCCTCGACGAGTTCGCGGGGCCTGAGGGCGCGGCGCGCCTCCCGGGCCAGGCGATCGTGCTCGACGAGGGCGGGCGGATGCTCGCGAGCGGCCCGACCGCGCAGGTCCTGTCCGAGAACGCGGTGCGGCTGCACGACGCGGGCTGCTGGCTGCCGCTCGACGCCGAGCTCCTCGCGATCACGGGCCACCCCGGTGGCCTCGCGTCTCCCGCCGTGCGCGAATGGCTCCGCGCCGCGGCGGCCGCGCCGGCGCCCGCGGATGACGTGAAGGCCGCCCCCGCTCCGTCCTCACGTCCCTCGCCCACCTCCAAGCGCTCCCGCCGGCTCAGCGCGTTCCCCTCCACCACTTCGGGAGCGGACGCCGCCTCTCACGAGGACCGCGGGTCGCGTGGCGGAATGCCACCCCACGACCGCGAAGTGGTGCTAGCGGCGCAGGGCGTGACCGTGGGGCGGCCGGCCCCGGGCGCACGGCCGGAGCGTCGCGGGACCGGGCAAGACGGGATCGGGCGCCGCTGGATCGGGCGACGCGGAAACGGCCGGAAGCGACCCGTGATCGAGGTCGAACCGGTGGTGTCGGGGGGCGACCTCGAGCTGCGTGCCGGCGAGGTGGTCGCCCTGCTCGGAGCCAACGGATCCGGCAAGTCCTCCCTCCTCCTCACCCTCGCCGGCCTCCTCCCCGCCGGCGCCGGCGAGATCGTGGGGCCGCGGCCGAGCATGGTGTTCCAGTACCCGGAGCTGCAGTTCCTCGCCCACCGCGTGCGCGATGAGATCGCTGTGGGGCTTACCGCGCCCGCCGCCGAGGTGGCGGGGATCGTCGACCGGCAGCTGCGCATCCATCGTCTCGAGCATGTCGCCGACCGCGACCCGCACCGCCTCTCGGGCGGGGAGAAGCGGCGGCTCAGCCTCGCCGCGATGCTCGCGCACGACGACCGCCCGGTGCTGCTGGCCGACGAGCCGGCCTTCGGCCTCGACCGGCGTGACACGGTGGCGACGGCGCGGGTGTTCCGTGACGAGGCCGCGCGGGGTCGCGCCGTGCTCTTCTCGAGCCACGACCTGCGCTTCGTGGCGGCCGTCGCCGACCGCGTGATCGTGCTCGCCGACGGGGTCGTGGCGGCCGACGGTCCGACCGCCGAGGTGCTCCAGGATGCGGCCCTGCTCCGCCGCGCCGGCCTCGAGCTGCCGCCCCTCGTCGCCTGGCTCCTCACGACCCCCGAGCCACCCTTCGGCACACAGCCGGATGCGGGAGCCGGCATGGCGCGCGCGCTTCGGAGTCTCTATGTGGCGACGTCGCATCAATCGATCGCTGGCGGTGCTGGCGGCACTGGCGGCACTGCCGGCGCTGTCGGCGCGGACGGCGTCGGCGACCCGCACACGGCGGTGGCACGGTGATGCTCGGCCCAGGGGTGGTGCGCGACTCGGCACTCGCGCGACGGAACCCGACCGTGAAGCTCGTGGTGCTCTTCGTCGCCTCCGTCGCCCTGCTGTTCGTGCTCGATCCCGTGACCCCGGCGCTGATCTGTGCGGCTGGCCTGATCGGCGTGGTCGTCGGCGGGCGGGTGCCCGTGCGCACCGTGCTGCGCGCCCAGCTGCCGTTCCTGGTCTTCGCGTTCGGCGTCTTCACGGTCAACGTGCTCAGCCGGCCCGGCACGGTGCTCTGGCAGGAGGGGTTCATCCGCATCACCGTCGAGGGGCTTGTCGTCGGTGCCGCCCTGGCGCTGAGAACGCTCGCGATCGGTATTCTCGCCATCGGCTTCGTCCTCACCACCGACAGCCTCGACCTCATGACGAGCCTCCACCAGAACGCCAGGCTCGGGGCGCGCCCCAGTTACGCGCTGATGGCGGGGTATCGCCTCCTGCAGCAGCTGCCGGAGGACTGGGCCGCCATCGGCGCCGCCCAATCCGTGCGCGCTCCCCTCCGCCGCGACGGCACGGTCCGCCGCACCCCCGCCGCGTTCGGTCGCGCGGCGTTCGCGCTGCTCGTCCTCTCGATCCGGCGCGGCGAGCGGATGGCGCAGTCCCTCGAGTCCCGCGGCCTCGGCCTCGCCCCCCGAACGGTCTGGCACCCCATCCGGGTCACCCCGCTCGACCTCGTCTTCGGCGCAACAGTGCTCGCCACACTCGCCGCCGTGATCACGGCAGCAGCCCTCCTGGGCCTCCTATCGGGCCCCGCCGCCCTCTTCTGAAGAGCATCCTCGCGAGGAGGTCGTCGTCCACCCCTCGACGGGGGGCAGCAACCGGATGACCCTTCCCCCTAAGCTCGACAACTGTAGGGCCGAATCAGGGGGATTCTCATGTTCACACGCACTGCTGCGGGTATCGCATCCGTCATCGTCGCATCCGCTCTCGTCATCGGAGCCGGCCCGGCGGCCGGGGCGGCGGTTCCCGGCGCACCGGTCCCCGGCGACACCGTCGCTCTCCACTACGCCGACGCCCCCGTGCTCGGGCCGCGGGACTACGTCACGCCGACGATCCAGAACCTCGAGGTGCGGAAGCTGGCTTCCGGCTTCTCGATCGAGTTCGACGTCTCGTCCGTCGCGAGCCCGACCATTCCCGGCACCTACTACGGCGGCGACCTCATCCTCACCGGCTATGTCGGCACGGGCGCCACACCGGTTCCGGCTAGCCCGGTGTTCGGCCCGCTGCCCGACTTCTACGAGACCCTCGACACCGGCCTCCCCGAGACCTCGGCGACACCACAGACAGGCCACTACTCCCACGTCTTCGCTCTCGACCGCGCCGAGTCGCACGTCCTCGCCCTGTACGCCACACAAGGCTGCGACAACACCGGCGGCCCGGTGGGGTGCGGTGGGTCCGACGCCCTCTACGCCAGCGCCGTCCTCGGCGCCACCGGAGGTTTCGGCGTCGACCGGGTGGCCGGTGCCGACCGCTACGAGAGCGCGGTCAAGGTCTCCCAGAACTCGTACGAGCGCCGGGCCGAAACGGTCGTCATCGCGACCGGCGCCAACTACCCGGACGCCCTCTCCGCGGGTCCGGCCGCCGCGCGCCTCGGCGGCCCGCTCCTCCTGACCGCGACCGACACCCTCTACCCCGCGGTGAAGAGTGAGATCCAGCGTCTGAACCCAGAGACGATCGTGGTGGTGGGAGGTGCGAACTCCATCTCCCCGAGCGTGTTCGACCAGCTCAAGGGTCTGCAGACGAACACCGTCCGAATCGGCGGGGCGGACCGCTATGAGGCGTCTCGAAACCTGGCCGTGTATGCCTTCGGCGAATCAGGCGCGGCCACGGCGTACGTTGCGACGGGGTCGAACTTCCCCGACGCGCTCAGTGCCGGCGCGGCGGCGGCGACGAACGACGGCCCCGTCCTGCTCGTGAACGGCACGTCGGGCACTCTCGACGCGGCCTCGGCCTTGACCCTCAGCACCCTGAAGGTGAAGACGGCGATCATCGCCGGTGGCCCGAACTCGGTCTCCTCCGGCATCCAGTCGGATCTGGGATCGCTGCCGACGGTCACGTCCGTGCTGCGCGACGGCGGCGCCGATCGGTACTCGACCTCGGTGAACATCAATCTGCGCGCCTTCCCGACCGCGACGCACGCCTTCATCGCGACCGGACAGAACTTCCCCGACGCGCTCTCCGGCTCCGCCTGGGCGGGCCTCGTGGATGCTCCCCTGTTCGTGGTGAACACGACCTGCGTCCCGCAGGGCACCCTTGCCGCGATCACTCAGGAGCGCGCGAGCAACGCCACCCTGCTCGGCGGCCCGAACACCCTCACGGCGACGGTGCAGACGCTGACCCCCTGCGCGAGCTGACCGCACGACGAGGCGCCGGCGTCCCCGTCGACCGACGGGGACGGGGCACCGGTCACCAGCGGTCGTGCACAGCCGCCCGGAACGAGCGGTCGTAGATCTCGTGCACCGTCTCGTCGAGGCCCTCGGGCAGGTCGAGCAGGCCCGCGGCCGCATTCGACTCGGCCTGGGCGCGGTTGCGGGCACCGGGGATGACGCTGGACACGCCATCCTGGGCAGCCACCCAGGCGAGTGCGGCAGCGGAGGGCGCCACACCCTCGGGCAGCGCGGCGGCGAAGGCCTGCGCGGCCTCGACCCCGGTGCCGAAGTCCACGCCCGAGAAGGTCTCGCCTACGTCGAAGGCGCTGCCGTCGCGGTTGTAGGTGCGGTGGTCGTTCGCCGCGAAGGTGGTGTCGCGGGTGTACTTGCCGCTGAGCAGGCCCGAGGCCAGCGGAACCCGGGCGATGATGCCCACACCGGCTTCGCGCGCCGCCGGCAGCACCGCGTCGAGCGGCTTCAAGCGGAAGGCGTTGAAGATGATCTGCACCGACGCCGTGCCGGGCCGCGCGATGGCGGCGAGCGCCTCGTCGACCGTCTCGACGCTCACGCCGTAGTTCGCGATGGCACCCTCCTCCACCAGGGTGTCGAGCGCGTCGTAGACGGCGTCGTTCGAGAACACGGGAGTGGGCGGACAGTGCAGCTGCACCAGGTCGAGCGAGTCGACGCCGAGGTTCTTGCGCGATCGGTCGGTCCACTGCCGGAAGTTGGCGAGCGTGAACTCGCCCGGATCCTGCGGGCCGCGGCGGCCCATCTTGGTGGCGACGAACACCTCCGCATCCGGATGCTCGCGACGGAAGGTGCCGATCAGCGTCTCGCTGCGACCGTCACCGTAGACGTCGGCCGTGTCGAAGAACGTGACGCCGGCGTCGACGGATGCGGCGAGCACGTCCAGTGCGGCACTCTCGTCGACGTCGCCCCAGTCGGCGCCGAGCTGCCAGGTGCCGAGGCCGATGATGGAGACGGGGCGGCCGGTACGGCCGAGGATTCGCTGCTGCATGCTCCGACCCTAGTCCGAAGGTCCGACAGCGCCTCGGGGGATCAGGACTGGAAGCTCAACAGCACCTTGCCGGCGCGACCGGGCTTCGCGCTCGCGGCGGCCGCATCCCGCGCCTGCTCGAACGGGAAGACGGCCTCGACGGGCAGTTCGACCTCGCCCGAGCCGATGCGCTGGATCAGCTCGCCGAACAGAGCACCGCGCTTGGCGGCATCCATCTCGCGGCTGACCCGGCTGCCCCAGAAGCCCTTGACGGTGACGTTCTTGAAGATCAGGCCACCGGACGGGATCTGCAGGTCGCCCGAGCCCATCGCGCCGAAGGAGACGAACAGGCTGTCCTCGCCGAGCAGCGACACGAGGTCGGCGGCCGAGGAGCCCCCGACGGAGTCGACGGCCGCCACGGGGTGGGCGTCGCCGAGGAGTGCGGCCGCGGCATCCTGCCAGCCGTCGTTCTCGGTCGAGACGACGTCGTGGATGCCGATGGCGGCGAGCTCCTCGACCCCGGCGTCGCGGCGCACGAGACCGAGCACGCGCACACCGCGGGCCCGGGCGAACTGGGCGACGAGGCGGCCGACCGCGCCGTTCGCGGTGTTCTGCACGATCCAGTCACCCTCGGCGACATCGAGGTAGTCGAGCAGGCTCAAAGCGCTGAACGGCATCGAGATCAGCTGGGCGGCGGTCTGGTCGTCGATGCCGTCGGGAACAGGGATGAGGCCGGCGGCCTTGGCGACGAAGAACTCGCTCCAGGCGCCGAAGGTGCCGCCCGTGGCGACGCGCTGGCCGACCTGCAGGGTGGTCACGCCCTCACCGAGCGCGTCGACGACGCCGACGGCCTCGGTTCCGGATGCGGCGGGCAGCTCGGGCTTGAAGCCGTAGGTTCCGCGGATGGTCCAGAGGTCGTGGTTGTGGATCGGGGAGAGCAGGGTGCGGACGCGCACCTCGCCCGCGCCCGGCTCGGGGGTCGGGTGCTCGGTGACCTCGAGGACCTCGGTGGCTTCGCCGAAGACGGGGTGGGTGAGGGTGCGCATGATGCTCCTTGGGGGTGGTGCGGGTGGATGGAAGGTTCAGTCGAGGAGGAGGGACGTCGTCCGCAGGGCGGAGACGAAGGGCGTGCCGTCGCGGGAGATGCGGTCGAGCAGGGCTGCTCCGAGCCAGAGCTCGTAGAGCGACTCGGCGAGTTCTGCCGCGGGGCAGGGCGAGGTGATCGAGCCGTCCTGCTGACCCTCGGCGACCACGCCAGCCATCAGCGCGACCAGCCGGGCCACGCCGTCGGCGAGGGCGAGCCGCATCGGCTCGGAGAAGCTCGAGACCTCGGCGGCGAGCTTGACCACGAGGCAGCGGTCGGCTGACGCCTCGCCTGCGTGGCCGGCCCAGGCGTCGCCGAGCATCCGGAGCCGGTCGCGGGCGGTGGCGCCCGTGCCGGTGGTGCCGGTCGGGCTGCCCATGCCGCTCAGCAACCCTTCCACCGCCTCGAGATACGTCTCGACGTAGCGTTCGAGCACCGCGACCCCGAAGCCCTCCTTCGAGGAGAAGTAGTGGTAGAACGAGCCCTTCGGCACCCCGCAGGCGGTGAGGATCTGCTGCAGCCCCACACCCGTGAATCCCTTGGCGAGGATCAGGTCCTCCCCCGCGGCGAGGATCGCCCCACGGGTGGATTCGGCTTTGGCGGTCAGGGTCATGAGCACCATCCTACGCCGGAATAGACCGGTCGTCTAACTCCATTGCCTCGACCGGAATCGTTCCGCTGGCGGGCGCCCGCTTCGCCGCCGTGATCATCGCGTTGGCCGTCGCGATCAGCGGCACGGCGAAGAACGCGCCCGCCACCCCGGCGATCGCGGTGCCGGCGGTGACCCCGAGCACGATGCCGAGCGGATGCACCTTCACGGCCGACCCGGTCAGCAGCGGATGCAGCACGTGGCTCTCGAGCTGCTGCACCAGGATGACGATGCCGAGCATGATCAGCGCCTGCACCCAGCCGTTGAACACCAGGGCGATGACCACGGCGATCGCGCCGCCGACGATCGCGCCGACGACCGGCACGAAGGCTCCGAACAACACCACGACCGCGATCGGCAGGGCGAGCGGCACGCCGAGGATGGCGGCGCCGACGCCGATGCCGATCGCATCCGTGACGGCGACCACGAGCTGCACGCGCACAAAGGCGGTGAGGGTGGTCCAGCCCGCCGCGCCCGCGACGGCGATGCGGGGCTGGGCGCGGCGCGGGAAGAGGCGGGTGGTCCACTGCCAGATGCGCTTGCCGTCGATCAGCGTGAAGAGCGTCACGAAGATCACGATGAACAGGCCCTCGAGCACGTGGATCGCACCATCCCCGACCTTGAGGGCACCCGCCCCGAGATCGGAGGCGTGCTGCTGCAGCCACGTGGTCGCGTCGGTGACGTAGCCGTTGATCGCATCCGTCGTGAGGCCGAAGGGCTGGGTGTCGAGCAGCGACTGCGCCGACTGCACGGCCTGGCCGGTCTGCGTCTTGAGCGACGGCAGCTGGGTGCGGATCTGCTCGGTCACCACGAGCGCGAGCGTCGCCAGCACCGCGAACACGACCACCCAGGCCGTGATGATCGCGACCCACTTGGGCCAGCGGTGGCGCTGCAGGAACGCCGAGAGCGGCACGAGCAGCGCCGACAGGATGAGCCCGATCAGGAACGGGATCACGATCTCGGAGAGCCGAGTCACGAGCAGCAGCACCACGGCGATGGCCGCGCCGATCACGAGCAGGCGCCACGCGAAGCCGGCACCGACCTTGAGGCCGGGCGGGATCGGGTCGGCGGTTGCGGTGGCTGCCGCGGCGGGCGGCGGCGTGGCGGGCATCACGGGCAGGGCAGGCGGCGTGGATGCGGCGGGGCGCCGCCGTCGGAATGGGCTCATGCTGGGAAGCTAGTCCCGAACTGCTGTGAGCGCGCTGGAGAGGGCCTGGATCTGTCAAGGGCTTTCGGTCGGCGCCCCACTGAAGCCAACCCCGCTGTCACCCGACCCGCTGCGGCCTGACCGGAGGTGCGCGGCGGTGAGCGCATCCATCTCGTCGTCGCTCAGGTCGTCGAGGCTCTTGGCCTCGCGGCGGTCGTGCCGCGACCAGCGGATGAAGAGGAACACCAGCACCGGGATGTCGGCGATCTCGGCGATGAACCAGAGCAGGTCGCCGGAGAGCTGCTGGTCGCGCAGCGCGTCGGGGAACCAGGAGGGCCCGCCGAGTAGGGGGCCGACGCCGTCGAGCACCGTGCCGCTCAACCGCAGCACGATGCCGGGGATGGCGTCGAGCACGAGTTCGGCGAAGGCGAGCAGGAACTCGGCCGCGATGAACAGGCCGGTCTGCAGTGCGGCGGCGCCGGCGAGCGGGATGACGACGATCGCGCCGAGCAGGGGGATGAGGAGGCCGAGGGATTCGGAGATCCACGGGGTGGTGCGGGCGATGCCCGCGAGCGGCGTGAGGAAGCCGGCGAACACGACCAGGGCGAGGATCGTGCCGAAGACGGCGTTGCCCGTGATCCGCGCGAACCGCGACGAGGAGGCGCCCGTGAGCAGGGCCAGCGGGCGACCGCGCAGGGTGCCGGCGGCGAGCTCGAGCGGGCGGCCGGTTGCCAGCATCGCGGGCACGAGGAACAGCAGTAGCGCGATGCGGGTGCTGAAGGCGTAGCGCAGGTCGGCGCTCTCGGCGCCCGGGAAGCCGAACTCGACGACCGCGAACGAGCCGAGGCCGAGCAGCACGAAGCCGAGGGTGCGGCGGCGGGGCCAGCGATCGCCGCTCCGTTCGAAGCGCCGCACGGCGGCGAGGTAGGCGGCGGCCAGGGCGAGGATGATCAGGGCGGCCACCGGGTCGAAGCGCCAGATCGACAGGGCGGTCAGGATGTCGGGCGTGGTCGTCTCCTCGTTCGTCCGTGCGTCACCGCGCGGGGTGGTCGCCTCGCGCGTCGCCGCGCGCGGTCTCCTCATTCGTCACCCCACGGGGTGGTCTCCTCGCGTCTCTCCGTGCGGGGTGCGCCGGCCGGTCCGCGCGGCGCCGGCCGGCAGGGCAAGACGAAGCGTGCACCCCCTCGCAGTGTGCCAGCCGTGAGTAACCCCAGAGCCGGCCCTCTGCGGCCGGGGATTCAGCGCGCCGAGGGCACGACCGCGCCGGGGCGCCGGAGCGATCGGCCGGCGGCGCGGTACCGCCGGGCGTGGGGTGCGCGCCGAACGGGCTGAAGATCGCGTTCAGGCGTGCACTACGTCGATATGAGTGCGATCCTCAGCCCGTTCGGAACGGCGGCAGCGACGAACGGAATGAAAAAGCGGGGGTTCATCTGCAATACGTCGACAAGGGGTGCGATTCTCATTCGATTCGGGAGCCGCCTGCCCGCGGCTCGCGTTTGCACCCCCCTTCGGGGGTCAGGTAGTCTCGGTGCAGCAACGGGTGTCAACGTTGTCACACCGCACCCGCGCGCCGATGCCGGGTGCTCGCAAGGGAGCGCACCACCGTATGAAGACCGCCAGAACCAGCCCGATCGCCCGCGACCGGGGCTCGTCCCGGGGCCGGGCCACCGGCATCCTGCTCGCCGGAGCCCTCGTGGTTCCCGGCATCCTCGGGGTCGGCGCCGCCGCCCCGGCGATGGCCGCCACGACCGGAAGCGCGCCAGCCGCAGCCCCGGCCGCCGCACCCGGCGCCGCCGTCGCCGACGGCGACTACGCCTCGCTCGTCAACCCGTTCGTCGGCACCGAGAGCGAGGGCAACGCCTACCCCGGCGCCACCGTGCCCTTCGGCATGGTGCAGCTCAGCCCCGACAACACGAACACCTACTCCTCGACCTCCTACAGCAAGGATGCGAAGCGGGTCTGGGGCTTCAGCCACCAGCACATCAACAGCGCCGGCTGCCCCGCCGCCGGCGAGGTGCTCGTCACCCCCACCACCTCGGCCGTGCCCGCGACCACGCGCGCCTTCATCGGCCTGAGTGATCCCGACACCACCGAGAAGGCCTCGGCCGGCTACTACACGGCCCTCCTCGACAACCAGGTCACCGCCGAACTCACGGCGACCACCCACGTCGGCGAGCACCGTTACACCTTCCCCTCCGGCACCCCCGGCAACATCTCGTTCAACGTCGGCGAGACCCTCAACACGGCGGCCGAGAGCTCGGTCACCTGGGTCGACTCCTCGACCCTCGAGGGCTACGTCTACAGCGGCGGCTTCTGCGGCGGAACCTCCACCACGCCCTTCTTCTTCAGCGCCCACTTCGACCGCCCCGCCCAGAGCTTCGGCACCTGGGGAACGGATGGCGCCTTCGTCGCCGGCTCGACCGGTAGCACCGTGACCTCGGGCGCGAACGGCGCCGCGGCCACCTTCGACACCACCACCGACACCACGGTCGAGGTGAGCGTCGGCGTCTCGTTCGTCGACACCGAGGGCGCCCGCGCGAACCGCATCGCCGAGACCGAGACAGGGCCGGATGCGGATGCAGGCACCGCGGGCACGAGCGGCACCACCGGCACGAACGCCACCGCCGCCCCCACCCAGGACACCTTCGACACCATCCGCGCCCGCGCCACCGACGCCTGGAACTCCCAGCTCGGCCGCTTCGACGTGACCACGAAGACCCCGGACCAGCTGCGCGTGTTCTACACCCAGCTCTACAAGAGCGTGATCTCCCCCACGATCGGCAGCGACGTCGACGGCCGCTACCGCGGCATGGACCAGCAGGTGCACACCGCCGACGGCTGGACCTATTACCAGCGCTTCTCCCTCTGGGACACCTACCGCACGCAGGCCACCCTTCACGCCCTGTTCGAGCACGACCGCGCGACCGACATCGTGCGCTCGATGTACCAGGCGCGCGTCGAGGGCGGCTGGCTGCCCCGGTGGTCGCTCGGCTCGATCGAGACGAACGTGATGGCGGGCGACCCCGTCACCCCGTGGCTCTCCGAGAACTTCGCCCTCGGCACCGTGCCTGACGACATCCGCGACCAGCTCTGGGACTACCTGATCGAGAACGCGACGACCACGCCCCCGGCAGACGTCGCATCCCTCGGCCGTCGCAGCGCCGACTACTACCTCGCCAACGGCCACGTGCCCTACTACCCCGAGAACGGTGGCGGGCTCGGCGGCCAGTACGAGGAGTACCGCCACGGCGGCTCGGCGACCATGGAGTTCGCCCTGGCCGACGCCTCGATCGGCGCGGCGGCCCAGCGCACCGGTCGCACGGCCGACGCGAGCACCTTCCTCGCCCGCGGCACCAACTGGCAGCGACTCTGGAACCCGGATGTGCAGCTCTCGGGCGGCTTCACCGGCATCGTGAACGCGGTCGACCCGCAGGGCGCCTTCGTCTCGGCTCCCGAGCTGGCGCCCGTGCAGGAGTCCGGCTTCCACGAGGGCACCCCCTGGAACTACCAGTGGATGGCCCCCCAGGACGTCACCGGCCTGACCGCGAAGATGGGCGGCCGCGACGCGTTCCTCACCCGTCTGGACTACTACTTCGACATGCCCGCCCTCAAGGCGAACCCTGGGGTGTCCCCCGCGCACTGGGCCAGCGGCGGCAGCGACTACTACAGCGGCATCGGCTACAACCCCGGCAACGAGCCCATGCTCGGCGACGCGTGGCTGTACTCCTACGTCGGTGAGCCGGCCAAGACCAACGACGTGCTCGCGGCGAACCTCAACCGGTTCCCGGACAGCCCCGGCGGCGGCGTCGGCAACGACGACCTCGGCACGCTGTCGTCGTGGTACGTGCTCGCCTCGCTCGGCATGGAGCCGGTGCAGCCGGGCTCGGGCATCATGGCGCTGAACGCCCCGCGGGTGACCTCGGCGGCCATCGCGCTCGACAACGGTTCGACGGTCTCGATCCAGGCTCCGGATGCGACGGGTGACGCCCCGGCGTACATTTCGGGCGTGACGGTCGACGGCCAGGAGCACACGAAGACCTGGCTCGACGCCTCCGACCTGCAGGACGGCGCGACCGTCGTCTTCTCCCTGGCCTCCGACGCGACCGGCCTCACCTGGGGCACCGCGCAGAAGGACTGGATCCCCAGCGTCTCCGACCCCGCCGTCTCCGACATCGCGCTCAGCGGTGCGCAGGGCCTGACCGCGGTCACCGGCCAGGAGTTCAGCGGAATCCTCGCCACGGCGGCCCCGGGTACGCCCGAGGTGCCGATCGCGGCATCCGTCAGCTGGGACGGCGAAGCGGCGACACCCGCGACGGCGACCCTGGCCGACGGCCGGTGGACGATCTCGAACGCGACGACCTTCGCCGCGGCCGGGACGCACACCGCGACGGTCACGATCGCGCCGACCGACGTGCCGGCCTTCGCTCCAGACCCATTCGCGCCGCAGACCGTGCAGGTCGCGGTCGTGGTGACGGATGCGGCGACGGGCACCCCCGCCCCCACCGACCCGGCCGCCCCCGGCACGGGCGGCGGCTCGGTCCCGGCGGGCACCGGCGGCACGGGCACGGGTACCGGCGCAACCGGCACCGGCCACCTGGCCGCGACGGGAGCCGAGAACACCTGGCCCCTGGCGGGCTTGGCCGGCCTCGGCCTCCTGGCCGGAGCAGCCCTGCTCCTCCGCCGTCGCCTCAGCCTCCGCTAAACCGGGGCACACCCTCCACCACCACGCGACGCGCGGTCCGGCTCCCCAGCCGGGCCGCGCGTCGCCGTTTCCCCGCCCATTCCCGTCGCAGGGATGACAGGGATGACAGCGCAGGGCTACCATGGATGACAGGGATGACAGGAGGTTCGAGCATGGCCGCACACGCCGCAGCCCGCGCCGAGCCAGAGGCACGCGCAAGTGAAGTCCACACCGACAGCGGCGACGACCTGTCCCCGCTCGAGGCGGAGGTCATCGCGCTGCTCCTCCCCCGCCTCCGGGCCAGGCTCGGGCACGGCGTCGCCGAGTCGGCAGAGACGATCGCCGAGCGGATGATCGCGACCATCCCGGTCGTCGACCGCTGGCAAGACCTGATCGGGCCCTTCTATACGGCGACGGATGTCGCGGCCTGGCGCGGGGTGACCCGCCAGCAGGTGCACAAGCTGCGCAAGACCGGAGCCCTGCTCGGCCCGCAGACCACCGACGGCCGGGTCGTGTTCCCGGCCTGGCAGTTCGGCCTCCACGGCGAGGGCCTTCCTCGCCTCCGCGAGGTGAAGGCGGCACTGGGTCCCGCCGCGCCCGACGACTGGGCACGGGCCCTCTGGCTGAACGCGGCGACCCCGCGTTTCGGAGGGAGTTCGGCTGCCGACCTCCTGAAGTCCGGGCGATCGGATGAGGTCCTCGAGGCCGCTTGGTCCGACGCCGCCGACATCGACATCGCCGCCGCCGCCGCCGCCACCAAGACCGCCGCCGCCGCCGCCACCGAGGCCGACGCCGCCGCCGACGGGTGACCCCAGCCCCGGATCAGGTCTTGCGCTTGCGCGAGACGACTAGGCGTTGCAGCAGCACGAAGACGAGCAGGATGCCCCCGGTGATGATCGTGGTGGCCTCCGGCGGGATGCTCCCGTCGCGGGTGATCAGCACGTTCATGAGTCCGAGCACCAGCACGCCGACCACCGAGCCGAGCACGAACCCGGCACCACCCGTGAGCAGGGTGCCGCCGATGATGACCGCAGCGATCGCATCCAGCTCCCACCCGACACCTGTGATGTTCTGCGCGATGCCGAGCTTCGAGGTGTAGACGACCGCCGCAAGTCCCGCGAGGGTGCCGCTGATGACGTAGACGGTGAGCTTCGTGCGCACCACCGGCAGGCCCATCAGCAGTGCCGACGACTCGGATCCGCCGATCGCGTAGACCGTGCGGCCGAGGCGGGTGCGGTGCAGCACGAACGCGGCGACCGCGACGACGAGCACCGCGATCAGCACGTTCGGCGTCACCACGAGGTCGTTGATCTTGGTTCCGTTGATGACGGTGATCTCGGTCGACAGGCTCCGCAGCGGCGAGTCGTCGCCGAGCCGCTCGGGGGTGGTGCTGAGCATCGAGGCGAGCCCCCTGGCCAGGAACATCATGGCCAAGGTAGCGATGAAGGGTTGCACGTTGAAGTACTGCACGAGCACGCCCGAGGCGACGCCGAAGGCCGATCCGATCAGGATCATCAGCACGACCACCACGATCGGGTTCCAGCCCGCGTTCGCCAGCATCACGCCGACCAGGCTGCTGATCGCGATCACCGCACCGACCGAGAGGTCGACCCCGCCGGTCAGGATGACGAAGGTGAGCCCCACGGCCAGGATGATCAGGTACGCGTTGTTGATGAACAGGTTCGAGATCGTGTTGAACTGCACGATCCGCCCGTAGGCCACCTCGCCGTAGACGATCATCGCGATGAAGATCACCACGGCCGCGAGCGTGGGCAGCGTCTCGAGGTTGGGCTTCAGCCGCGACAGGCGCGACAGCAGGGTCCGGTGCGGTCCACCGGCCGGGCCGGACGGATCGGACGGGTCGGAGGGGCCGGACGTCGGTCGTTCGATCAGCGCGCTCATGCCGGCACCGATTCCTTTCGCGGGGCGGTCGGCCGGGGTGATCCGGCGCCGGGGTCGGTCGGCGCGGCCTTCGCCCGCCGTCGGGCGAACAGGGCGCGCACGCGCTGGGACTGCAGCAGGCAGATGACGACGATCACGGCCGCCTTGAAGGCGGGGGTCGCCTCCGACGGGATGGAGAGGAACACGATCGTCTTGTCGAGGGTCGCGATCAGCAGCGCGCCGATGACGCTGCCGGTGAGCGAGAACTTGCCGCCCGCCAGCGAGGTGCCGCCGATCACGACCGCGAGGATCGCATCCATCTCGGCGGCGAGGCCGGTCTTGGAGACCTCGACGGTCATCACGCTGGCGACGCTGAAGATCCCGGCGACACCGGCGAGGATGCCGCTCACGACGTAGACCGAGATCAGGATGCCGATGGGCCGGATGCCCGCCATCCGCGCGGCTTTCGGGTTGATGCCGATCGACTCGATCATGAGGCCGAGCGCGCTGCGGCGGATGAAGACGGCGACGATCGCGACGATCACGCCGGCGATCACGAAGACGACGGGGAAGCCGAGCACCGTGCCGTTGGCGATCCAGCGGAAGGGCTCGTTGGTGGCCGACGTGTTCTGCCCCGCCGTGATCACCTTCGCGAGCCCGCGCCCGGCGAGCATCGTGATCAGGGTCGTGATGAAGGGCTGCAGGCCGACGATCGAGACCAGCACGCCGTTGATCGCGCCGAGGCCGGCACTGATCGCGAGGGCGAGGCCGGCGGCGGCGAGCGCCGTGCCGACGCTGCCGTCGCCCGCGTTGCTCATGAACTCCATCGAGACGGCGCCCGACACGGCCATGACCGAGCCGACCGAGAGGTCGATGCCGCGGGTGGCGATCACCAGCGTCATCCCGACCGCGATCATCATCACCGGGGCGCTCGCCCGCAGCAGGTCGATCAGATTGCCGGAGAGGTTGCCCGTCGTCGGGTTGACGGCGACACCGAGGTAGCCGGGATCCTTCACCAGGTTGATCACGAGCAGCAGCACGAGGGCCACCACCGCCCAGATGTAGGGCTGATGGATGATCGTGCCGAGCAGCGACCGGTCGCGGGAGCGGGCGGGCGTCGTGGATGCCGTGCTCATGCGGCACTTCCTTCCGTTGCGATGAGGTCGACGATGGTCTCGGCGGTGACGTCGGGGCCGTTGACGAGCTCGCCGATCTTGCGGTGGTCCTTCAGCACGACGATTCGCTCGCTGAGCCGGACCACCTCCTCGAGCTCCGACGAGATGAACACGACCGACATGCCGCTCTCGGCGAGGGCCGCGATGGCCTCCTGGATCTCGGCCTTGGCCCCGATGTCGATGCCGCGGGTGGGTTCGTCGAGCACGATCAGCTCGGGGTTCGTGGCCAGCCAGCGGCCGAGCAGAACTTTCTGCTGGTTGCCGCCGGAGAGGTTCTTGATCGGGCGCTCGGGATCGGCCGGGCGCACGTTGAGCTCGACGAGGTACTTGTCGCAGAGCTCCTTCTGCTCACGGCGCGACAGCGGGCGGGCCCAGCCGCGCTCGGCCTGCACCGCGAGGATGAGGTTCTCGCGCACCGTGAGGTCGCCGATGATGCCCTCGTCGCGCCGATTCTCGGTCGAGAACGCGATCTTCTTGGACAGGCCGGCGATCGGGCTGTGCACCTCGGCGGAGACGCCGCCGATCCGCACCTCGCCGGTGTCGGGCCGGTCGGCGCCGTAGATCAGGCGGCCGAGCTCGGTGCGCCCGGAACCGAGGAGGCCGGCGAGACCGACGACCTCGCCCGCGTGCACCTCGATGTCGACCGGGTCGATCGACCCCTTCCGGCCGAGGTCGGTCGCGCTGTAGAAGGGGGTGGCGTCGGGGGCGGCGACGCGTCCACGGTTGGAGCCGAGGGCGGCGAGGGTGCCGAAGTCCTTACCGATCATCTTCGAGATCAGCTGGGTGCGGTCGAGGTCGGCGGTGAGGTATTCGCCGACGAACTCGCCGTTCCGGAGCACCGTCATCCGGTCGCTGATCGCGTACACCTGGTCGAGGAAGTGGGAGACGAAGAGGATGGCGACGCCCTGGTCGCGGAGCCGGCGCATGACGCCGAACAGCCCCTCGACCTCGTTGGCGTCGAGGCTCGAGGTGGGCTCGTCGAGGATGAGGACCTTCGACTTGGCGACCATGGCCCGGCTGATGGCGACCAGCTGCTGCAGGGCGAGCGAGATGCTGGAGAGCGGCTGCTTCGGGTCGAGGTGCCCGAGGCCGAGGCCGACGAGGGCTTCGCGGGCGGCCTCGTTCGTCTTCCGCCAGTTGATGCCGAACGCGCCGCGGATCTCGTGGCCGAGCATGACGTTCTCACCGACCGTGAGGTTGTCGCAGAGGTTGACCTCCTGGTACACGGTCGAGATCCCGGCGCTCTGGGCGTCGGCGGTGCCCGTGAACATCCGGGGCTCCCCCGCGACGGCGATGGAGCCGCCGTCGATCTTGTAGACGCCGGTCAGGGCCTTGATCAGCGTCGACTTGCCGGCCCCGTTCTCGCCCATCAGGGTGTGGATCTCTCCGGGGAACAGACGGAAGTCGACGTGCTGGAGCGCTTTGACCCCGGGGAACTCGATCGAGATGTCCTCCATCTCGACGATCGCGTCGGTGAGTGCCATTGGTGTGCCTGGTCGTTCTGCCGGCTGCCCGGCGTCGTCGATGGGTGGTGGGGTGGTGCCGGAGGCCCTCGGCCGGCCCGCGCGGTGGTGGGGCGCGGGCCGGCAGAGGGTGTCGTCCGGCGGACCGGTCTCAGTACTTGCGGGTCGGCAGGGCCTCGGTCGCCGCGGCGGGCGAGTCGAAGGTCACGCTCGGCACCACGATGTCGCTCTCGACCGTCTTGCCGTCGAGAGCATCCTTCACGACACCGATCGCGGTGTCACCGAACAGCGGGTTGTACTCGGCAACGAAGCTCAGGCGTCCCGCCGCGAGGGCCTCGAGGGCCGCCTTGGTGCCGTCGATCGTGATGATCTTGACGTCGGTGCCGGGCTTCAGGCCCGCCTCCTCGACGGCCAGGGCGGCGCCCAGGCCCATCTCGTCGTTCTGCGCGAAGACCAGCTGCACGTCGTTGTTGTTCGCCTTGAGGATCGTCTCGAACACGCTCTTCGCGTCCTCGGTCGACCAGTTCGCCGACTGGCTCTCCAGCTTGGTGAAGTTGGCGTCGATCGTCGAGTCCCAGCCCTTGTTGCGGTCGTTCACGACCGAGAGGCCGGGAGGGCCCTCGAGCACGACGTACTTGGCTCCGGACGGGAACTGGGCGTTCGCCCACTCCGCGGCCGAGGCGCTGATGCCCACGTTGTCGGGCGCGATGTGGCTGGTGTAGAGCGACGGGTCGTTCGGCTCGATGCCACGGTCGAGCAGCACGACGGGGATCTCGGCCTCCTGGGCGCGCTTCAGCACGCTGTCCCAACCGGTTGCCTCGGTGGCCGACAGGATGATCGCGTCGACCCCCTCGTCGATGAACGAGGTGAACGCGGTGATCTGCGAGTTCTGGTCGCCGTTGGTGGCGGGGGCGTACTTCAGGTCGAAGCCGTTCTCTTTCGAGAACGAGTCCTGGATGTTCTGCTCGTTCGCCGTGCGCCAGCCGCCCTCGGGGCCGACCGCGACGAAGCCGACCGTGGTCAGTTCGCCGTCGCCGCTTCCGCTGCCGGCCGAGTCGGTCGAACCGGAACCGGATCCGCCTGAGCAGGCGGCGAGGCTGATGGCCATGGCGCCGGCGACCGCTACTGCGGCGATCCTCCGGACCTGTGCTGTCGTGAACATTGATCTCCTCCTCGAGATCCCGCCGGTCGAAATCGGTGCGGCGGGTGAATGTGTGGTTCTCTGGATGCTCCGCAATGTGATCGCTCACATATGTCAGCGAGGGCCGGCCGACACGTCGACTGGTCTTCATTGACTCGGCGTGCCGCCTAGTTGTGAGCGCTCACAAGAGCGTTGCTGGAGAGAGTATCCCCGGCCGATTCGCCGTGTCAACACTGTTTCCGAACCGTAACTTTCCCAGGGCGAAGTCGCGTGGACACTAGGATGTGAACCCTAACAACCTGGGAGAGCTCGATGGTGAGTCGATGATCAGGGCGACCGCGCCCGTGGTGCAGCTCACCGACGTCTCGGTGCGGTTCCCCGGAGTCCAGGCGCTCGACGGGGTCGACTTCCGGTTGTTCCCCGGCGAGGTGCACTCGCTGATGGGCGAGAACGGCGCCGGCAAGTCCACGCTCATCAAGGCGCTCACCGGCGTGCAGCAGATCGACTCCGGCTCGATCGAGCTCGACGGCAGCCCCGTCTCGTTCGCCAGCACGGCGGAGGCCCAGGCCGCCGGAATCAGCACGGTGTACCAGGAGGTGAACCTGCTGCCCAACCTCACGGTCGCCGAGAACGTGCTGCTCGGCCGGGAGCCGCGGCACCGTTTCGGCGGCATCGACTGGAAGGCGGCGCGCGCCCGCACGAGCGAGGTGCTCGCGGGCCTGCGCCTCGACGTCGACCCCCGATCGCTGCTCGCCGACCACTCCCCCGCGGTGCAGCAGCTCATCGCGATCGCCCGCGCCACGAGCGTGCAGGCGAAGGTGCTGGTGCTCGACGAGCCGACCTCGAGCCTCGACAACGACGAGGTGACCGAGCTGTTCCGCGTGATCCGGGGCCTCAAGGAGTCCGGCGTCGCCATCCTGTTCGTCTCCCACTTCCTCGAGCAGGTCTACGAGATCTCCGACCGGCTCACCGTGCTGCGGGACGGGCGGCTGGTCGGCGAGTATCTCACCGACGAGCTGCTCAAGATCGACCTGATCCAGAAGATGGTGGGCAAGGAGCTCTCAGCCCTGGCGAGCATCCGGCACGGCGATGGGAGCGGGGGCGGTGACGGGCTCGATGGCCGTGACGGGCTCGACGGCACTGGCCGGCACGAGGGCGCTGGCGGGCTCGACGGCACTGGCGGGCTTGACGGCACTGGCGGCCTCGACGGCCCTGGCGGGCTCGACGCGGTCGACGCCGCTGCGAGCGGTCTCGGCGCGCACGGCGCCGCGCATCCGCTCGTCGAAGCCATCGGTCTCGGCCGGCGCGGGGGCATCGAACCCCTCGACCTGTGCATCCACGAGGGCGAGATCGTCGGGGTCGCCGGCCTGCTCGGCTCGGGCCGCACCGAGCTCGCGCGCCTGCTCGCGGGCGCCGACCGGCCCGATGAGGGCGAGCTCCTGGTCGACGGGGAGCGGCAGCGCTTCCGCGGCCCGAGCGGCGGGCTCAAGCGGCGGATCGTCTACGCCTCCGAGAACCGGCGCACCGAGGGCATCCTCGGCGATCTGACCATCCGCGAGAACATCGTGCTCGCCCTGCAGGCCGATCTCGGCTGGTTCCGGCGCATCCCGATCCGCCGTCAGACCGAGCTCGCCGTGAGCTACATGCAGGCCCTCGGCATCAAGCCGGCCGACCCGGAGGCGCGGATGAGCACGCTCTCCGGGGGCAACCAGCAGAAGGTGCTGCTCGCGCGCTGGCTCGCGATCGCGCCGCGCCTGCTCATCCTCGACGAGCCCACCCGCGGCATCGACATCGGCGCCAAGGCCGAGATCCAGAAGCTCGTCAGCGACCTCGCCGAGAACGGGCTCGCGGTGCTGTTCATCTCGGCCGAGCTCGAGGAGGTCATCCGGATCAGCGACCGCATCGCCGTGCTGCGCGAGCGCCGCAAGGTCGGCGACCTCGTCAACTACGACCTGACGGTCGACCGCGTGCTCGCCGTGATCGCCGCCGCACCGGCCGACGAGGTGCCGAGCTGAGCGCCGCGCGGTACGACTATCCTTCTCTGAGGGCGAGGAGGATGCGTGGTTGAAGAGTCCCCTCGGCAGGCAACGATCTTCGACGTGGCCCGCCTCGCAGGGGTGTCGCATCAGACGGTCTCCCGGGTCGTCAACGACCTCCCCAACGTGCGAGCGGCGACCCGGGCGCGGGTCGAGGATGCGATCAAGAAGCTCCGGTACGTGCCGTCGCCGGCCGCGCGCGCCCTGGTCACCCGGCGCTCCCGCACGATCGGGCTGATCGCCACCGGCGGCCCCGAGTTCGGGCCGTCGTCGACCGTGCTCTATTTCAACTCGGCCGCTCGGGATGCGCGGTGGTCGGTCTTCACCGCCGACATGGTCGACTCGGATCCGGGCGCCATCCGCTCGGCCGTCGAGGCCTTCCTGCGCCAGAACGTCGAGGGCATCGCGGTGATCGCGGGCTTCGAGGTCGCGGCCGAGGTGGTGGCCGCGATGAACCTGACCATCCCGCTGGTCGTGCTGCAGGCCACCCGCCGTGCCGGGCTCGACACCGTCGGCGCCGACCAGTACCGGGGGGCGCGCAGTGCCGTCGCGCACCTGATCGGGCTCGGCCACCGGTCGATCGCCCACCTCGCCGGGCCGCCCGAGTCGGTCGACGCGCAGGAGCGCGAGCGGGGCTGGCGCGACGAGCTCGCCGCGCACGGACTCGTCGCCGCGGTCTCGGGGGTGGGCGACTGGTCGCCGGCGGCCGGGTTCGCGTTCGGCATGGCGTTCGATCCGGATGCGGCGACGGCCGTGTTCGTCGCCAACGACCAGATGGCCGTGGGGCTCATGCACGCGCTCACCGTGCGGGGGCGTTCGGTGCCGGAGGACGTCAGCGTGATCGGCTTCGACGACATCCCGGAGGCCGCCCACCTCTCGCCGCCGCTGACGACCGTGCGGCAGGACTTCCGGCGGATCGGCCACGACATGCTCGACACGCTCCTGGAGCGGATCGACGGCGCTGCCGCGACGCCGAGGCCTCAGTCGGTGCCGGAGTTCGTCGAGCGCTCCTCGACGGCGCCACCACGATCGGCGGGTCGACAGCCGTAGCGGGGTCGACAGCCGTAGCGGATGGAACCGTTTCGCCCCCATCGGACACTCCTCATCAAGAGCACCGACAAGGAGACGACATGCCTGACGACCAGTACCGCATCGACCCGGCCGACCTCGACCTTCCGCCCACGCAGCCCCTCGACATCAGCTGGATCCTCGAGCAGCAGCGCGCCTGACCCGCCCCGGGCAACGACGGAGTCTCGGCCTCCCGGGGGCGAACGACGGATCAGTACGCCGACGGAGGACGCTGGCTCCGTACTACGCCACCACCGCCACCGGGCCGAAGGGGCCGGCGGGAGCGAAGGCGTAGTCGGCGAAGCGGGTGCCGATGAGGGCGTGGGCCTCGGGGCCGGGGTGCAGGGCGTCGGCGAGCGGGTGGGCCACCGCATCCGTCTCGCCGAACAGCTGGAGGCCGTCGAGGTAGTGCAGGTTCGCGTCGTCGGCGCGGCGCTCGGCAAGCGACGCGAGCTCACGGCGGATGACCTCGAGCGTCAGCCTCCCCTGCGCCTCGTCGCCCGGGGTTCCGGTGGCGATGAAGCGCACCTGGTCGGTGCCGATGCTCGCCGGGTCGATCGCGCCTGGCCCCGGCGTGCGCTCGTGGATGCCACAGAAGATCGGCGAGATCAGCACGAGCGGCGTGTCCGGATGCCCCTCCCGGATCGTGTCGAGGAACCCGTGCACGGCGGACACGAAGGTCCGCACCCGCATGCCGTCGAGGTTCACGACGTTGATGCCGAGCTTGACGCTGATCAGGTCGGCCGGCGCATCGCGCATGACCTGCGCGAGGAACGGATCGACCAAGGCGCTGCCGCCGAGACCGAGGTTGCGCAGCTCGACACCCCCGCGGCGCGCGGCGATCGCGGGCCAGATCTCGCTCGGGGCGATGGCGTTCGAGCCGTGGCTGATCGAGCTGCCGTGGTGCAGCCAGAGGGGGCGGACCGGATGCGCGGTCTCGGGATCGTGCGCCGGCGCGGTCGCGGCCTCGGTTGCGGTTTCGGTCGCGGTCGCGGTCGCGGTTTCGGTCGCGCCCGCCCGCACCTCGCCCATCGCCCGCAGCTCGCCGGCCGGGTGCAGCTCGGCGTCGGCCTGAAGGGACATGAGCTCGATCGCCTCGTTGTGCGGCAGCCAGATCTCGACGTCCTTGACTCCGGATGGGAGGCCCTCGAGCACGGTGACATGGTCGTCGCCGGGCACGAAGGCCGAGGTGCCCGTCTGCAGGTCGACCTCGATGAGGTCGCCCGCGGTGAGTGCGTCGCGCATCCGGAGTTCGTCGTCGACGTAGACGTCGAGGCGTCCGCGGGGGCGGTCGACGCCGACGTAGCCGACCCGGGAGGGGTGGGTGACGAGGTGGATGCGCGTGGCGGCCGTGCGGAACGCCAGCCGCACGCCCGAGGGCTGGGCTTCGACGAGCAGCAGCTGCGGGTCGGGGTAGCGCTCGCGCACCGCGGCCGGCAGCCGGTGCGGGCGCACTCCGCGCGCGGTCGGCTCGAGTTCGGCGGCGCCGCGCACGAGGGCGGGGGTGAAGGGGGTGGTGAAGGTCGAGTTCGTCATGGGGTCGTCAGGACTTTCGCGTGATTCCGGGTGGATGGGACTGTCAAGAAGTGAGAGGTGCCGTGCGCCTAACGCTCGGCATCCGCCGGAGCGGCCTCCGTCGGCCAGTCGCCGAGCGCCCGATCGAGCACGTCGACCGCCCGCGCCCACGACGTCTCGGTGGCCGGGTCACGGTGCGAGAACGATCCCGCGCGCTCGAGCGCGAGGAAGCCGTTGATCGTCGCCCCCACGAACCGCGTCGCGTGCACGAGCTCGGCCTCGGGCAGCCGGTAGCCGCGCAGCACCGCCCAGGTGAACGAGACCAGGCGGGCGCCCGCCTCGGATCCGCTCGTCGACGGCGCCGCCGGCCTCTGTAGCGCGGCCCAGCGACCCGGATGCTCGCGTGCGAAGCTCCGGTACGCCCCGATCATCCCGGCGAGCGCGTCGCGGTCCGCGCGGCCGGCGGTCTCGGCGGCGATGAGGTCGGCCAGCTCGCCGAGCGCGGCCTCCTGCACGCCGTCGAGCACGGCGGCCCGGTCGCGCACGTGCGAGTAGAGGCTCGCCGGCTGCACTCCGAGGTCGCGGGCCACGGCCGAGACCGAGAGCGCGTCGAACCCGTCGCGGTCGGCGAGGTCGCCGGCGGCGCGGATGACCGCGGCCCGGTCGAGCCCGCGTCGTTCGTTCTTGGGTGCAGCCATGCGACCAGCCTACACTTCGTAGGCAAGTACCGACGGGTCATAGGATGCCGGGTCGATCCAATCGGTGGCTTGAGGCGTGCCGGCTGAGAATTAACTTTCCAGAGTAGAAAGTTAATGCGAGGATGGAATCACTTCCACACGAGAGGCGGTTCCCATGCCCCCCACCGAGCAGTTCCAGCCCCAGCACCTCACCCCCAGCGACGCCCGCGCCCTGATCGCGGCCGCCGAGTCGGGGGCGGCCCAGGGCGACGCCATCTCGGCCCGCGCCTGGCTCGCCCCGGCGCTCAGCATCTTCCTCGGAGCCCTGATGGGCGCCTTCCTCCTCGCCGGCGTGTACCTGCTCCCGGTGGCGACCGCGCCCGAGGCGGCGCTGATCTCGGCGGGCTACGCCGCGGGCATCCTGCTCGTCGTCGGGGCGTACAACCTGGGTCGCCGCGTCGTGACCCGCGGATGGGTCGAGCGCTACTCGAAGGGCGTCGCCATCTCGAGCGGCGTGTTCTTCGTGGCCCTGGCGCTGTCGTTCCTGGTCGGCGAGCGGTCGCTCGTGCTCTGGGTGCCGCTCGCGATCGCCGTCGCGCTGCCCGTCGCGATCCTCGGCACCCGTCGGAGCCGGTCGTGACGTCGCACGCACCCGGGACCGCGACCGTGCCGGCCACCTCGCCAGACGTGAATGCCCCCACCCCCGCCACGCACCCGCGTCACCGCATCGACGACCTGCTCACCGCCCCCATCCGCCTCAGCATCGTCGCCGCGCTCAGCCGGGCCGACGAGATCGAGTTCCGGATCCTCCGCGACAGCATCGAGATCTCCGACTCCGCCCTCAGCAAGCAGCTCGCGGCGCTCGAGCAGGCCTCGTACGTGACGGTGCGCAAGGGCTACCTCGGAAAGCGTCCGCGCACCTGGCTCTCCGTCACAGCGGAGGGCCGGGGCGCCCTCCGCCGCCACCTCGCGGCCCTCACGGCGATCGTCGAGGGTGAGGATGCGCGGGACGGCGATCTGGATGCGGGTGCTGGTGCGGGTGCGACAGCCCACATCCACACCGCCGCATCCACGCCCTCCGCCTCGCGCTGACCGGCCCACCGCATCCGCCTGACCCGCCGTTCGGGGCAGACTGGTGCGGTGAGTCCGCGCATCCACCCCGCCCGTGACCCCCGAGCCAAACCTCGCGAGCGCAGCCGGCTGGTGCGCCTGGTGCGGTTGTGGCGCACGAGGAGGCCGACGACCTTCCGCGAGAAGGTGCGGTACAAGATGCTGCGCGACCACCGCCCGCTGATCGTCACCTTCGCCGACAAGGCCGCCGTGCGCGACCACGTGGCCGAGCGGGTCGGAGCGCACGTGCTCCCCGAGGCCTACGCGGTGCTCGACGATCCGAGCGGGCTGCTCGACCTCGAACTCCCGGCGAGCTACGTCGTCAAGCCCACCCACGGCAGCGGGGCCTGTGTCGTGGTGTCGCCGGCGGCCCCGGCCGATGCGGTGCTGCCCCCGGCCGGAACGTGGTGGGGGTATTCGCACGTGCGTCCGGATGCGGTCACCCGCGACGAACTCGCCGCCACGGCCCGGTTCTGGTCGAGCAAGCTCTACGGCCAGGGCCCGAATCGCGAGTGGGCCTACGGGCTGGTGCCGCCGCGGGTCATCGTCGAGGAGAAGCTCGGCGCCGCGCCCGCGTTGCAGCCGACCGCATCCGTTGCATCGACATTGCAGACCGCCGCCCCCGCGCCGGACGACACCCCCGTCGCGCACGGCGGCCCCGCCATCCCGGCCGCGACCGACGACACCCCCGTCCCGCAGGGCGGCACCCCCACTGCACCACCCGGTGACGGCATCCCCGACGACTACAAGCTGTTCGTCTTCCACGGCCGCTGCCGCTTCATCCAGGTCGACGCGGGCCGCTTCGGCGGGCGCACGCAGGACTTCTTCGACGCCGAGTGGAACCACCTCCCGATGAGCGGCGGCCCCGCCTGGGCCGACCCCGAGCCGCCCCGCCCGGCCCGCTTCGACGAGATGATCTCGATCGCCGAGCGCCTCGGCCAGGACACCGACTTCGTGCGCGTCGACCTCTACCACCTGCCCGACCGGGTCGTCTTCGGCGAGCTGACGAGCTACCCCGCCGGTGGCGACAGCCCCTTCGACCCCGAGAGCTTCGACCTCGAGTTCGGCCGCCACTGGACGGTGCCGCGGCGCTACCGCTAGCGCCGCCCGCGGCCATCCTTGGCCGTCAGTGGCCGTGGTGGCCCGCGATCTGCGGCCGTCCATGACCGTCCATGGCGTCCGCGGTCCGAGAAATTCAGCCGTTTACGGCCCGCGAGCCGGCGTGATCTCGGTGGCCCCCGTGACGCCCATCCGCATCGCTGAGCGCGTTCGGGCCGGATGCGCAAGGGGGCTGCGCACGGGGCCCACCGAGGCAGGCTGGAACCAGCGCAGCCACCCGCATCCACCCCGACCGCGCCGGAGACACATGCCCCGCCCCGAGACCACCTCCCCCGCAGCCCCGACTCGCGGCGCCTCGCGCCGTGTCCCACATCCCGTGCGCGAACACGCCGAGCACACCGAGCGCGCCCGACGCCTCACCGTCTCCGTCGTCATCCCCGTGCTCGACGACGCCGAGAACCTCCAGCGCTGCCTCGACGCCCTCGCCCGGCAGACCCTCGCACCCGACGAGATCGTGGTGGTCGACAACGGTTCGCGTGACGATTCCGCCGGGGTCGCCCGCCGCTCCGGAGCCCGCGTCGTGCGCGAACTCCGCCCCGGCATCCCCGCGGCGAGCGCCGGCGGCTACGACGCCGCGACCCGTGACGTGATCGCCCGGTTGGACGCCGACTGCGTCCCCACCCCCACCTGGATCGCCGAGCTCGCCGCCACCCTCACCGCGCATCCGGAGGTCACGGCCGTCACCGGGCCCGCCCGATTCCACGACGGCCCCCGTGCCCTCCGCCGCGTCGGTGCACGCCTGTACCTCTTCGCCTACTTCGGCTCGCTCACCCCGGCACTCGGCCACGTGCCGCTGTTCGGCTCGAACTTCGCGCTGCGACGGGATGCGTGGCTGCAGGTGCGCGACGACGTGCACCGCACCGACACCGAGCTGCACGACGACCTCGACCTGTCGTTCCACCTGGGAGCCCCGTGGATCCTCCGCTTCGACCCCGCCATGGAGATGCCGATCTCGGCCCGCCCGTTCACCGACGGCCGCGCGCTCGTCCGTCGCTTCCGCCGCGGATTCCACACCGTGGCGCGGCACTGGCCGCACGAGCTGCCCTGGCTGCGCTGGCGCCGTCTCGTGCGGGCCCACCGCGCCCGACGAGCGCGCTCCCTCGCGGCGGCCGGCCCCTCGCGCCTCCCCACCACCGCCGCCTGACCCGCGGCGCCCAGCACTGACTACCGGGTGAGGATGCACGGTGCCGGCGAGCAGACGAGGCCGCCATGGCCGACCCTCTCCAGTCCGGCTGCCTGCGGAACCGTCTGATTCGGGCTGCCAGAGCCTGACCCCGGGCTTCGGATGCACGGCGCGGGCGAGCGGACGAGGCCGGGACCAGACAGAGTAGGTACGTGCCCTCCGCCTCCGCCGCCACCCGCGACTCCGCCCTCCGCGTCTCCGACTCCCCCGCATCCGTCCCGCCCCACCTCCGCGCCTTCCACCTGCCGCCGGAGCAGACCGCCGACCCGGACGCGATCGTCATCCTGACGGTGGGCAACTGCCAGGCCGAGTCGCTCCGCATCTTCCTGCCCGAGACCACGGCTCAGACGGCCGGCGCGAACGAGGGCACCACGCCGAGCGGCGCGACCGACGCGACCGGCACCAGCACCACCAGCACCAGCGAGACCGGCACCGCCGGCACCACCGCCGACGCTTCCCGCCCCCTCACGACCGTGCGCATCCCACCGGTGCACGAGCTGACGGCCGCCGACCTCGCACCCCTCCGCGCCTGGCTGGCGCGGGCCGACCATGTGGTGCTGCAGCCCATCCGCGACGGCTACCGAGGCCTCCCGATCGGCACCCGCGAGCTCCTCGCCGAGACCCGGCCGGGAACCGGCTCGGCGATCGTGCCCGTCATCCGTTTCGCCGGCCTCTACCCGCGGCACCTGATCATCCGGCCGCCGTCGGACACCTCGCTCGTGCCGCCGCTCGTGGCCTACCACGACGCTGCGATCCTGGCCAAGGCCGCCGGAATCGCCCTGCCCCCGCTGACCACCCGCGCCATCCGAGCCGTGGCCGAGGCCTCGCTCGCCGAACTCCGCGAGCGCGAGCAGCGGCACGGCGCGGTGGTGGTCTCCGACCTCTTCGCCTCGCCGGGCTTCGCGCTGATGCGCACGATCAACCACCCGGGCAACCCCATCTGGGCCGAGCTCGCGCGCCGCGTGCTCGACACCCTGGGCATCGCGGCCGACGTGCGCGACCCCGGGCGCGAGATCCTCGGCTCGGTGCACGCCCCACGCGAGGCCGCGGTGATCGAGGCGTTCGGGCTCGACGAGGCCCCGCGCGCCGAGTGGATCGTCGACGGCCAATCCCTGTCGACGGACGCGGTGCGCGCCGCTCACCTCGCCTGGTACGCCGAGCACCCCGACGCCGTGCAGGCCGGACTCGTCCGCCACGCCTCGACCCTCCGGGAGCTCGCCGCCGCATGACCGACCTCCTCCGCCCCGCGACCCCACCGCACCCTCCGACCCCGTCCCACCGCACGCCGTCTTCCTCACTCCCGGCGGCGGCCCCGCCGCACCTCCACATCACGCGCGACCCGCGTCACGGCGTCACCCTCTACGCCCAGCGCCTCGCCGACGCCCTCACCTCGGCCGAACTCGCCGATCACAGCGCCGGCCCGGGCCGCATCCACCTGCACTTCACCGATCGGCTGTGGGGCTCGGACCCCGAGTCGGCCGCCGACGCGATCGAGGAGATCGCCCGCCGCGGCCCCGTGACGGTGACCCTGCACGACCTGCCGCAGCCCTCCGACGGGATGCGCGGCCTCGCCCGCCGCGCCCGCTGCTACCGGCGCGTGGTCGCGGCCGCATCCGGTGTCGTCTGCAACAGCCGCCACGAGGCTGACCTGCTCGCGCGCTACACCGACCCGTCGATCGCGCCGGCGGTCATCCCGCTGCCCGTGGATGCGGAGCCCCTGCCCGCCACGACGCCCCCGCCGGCCCCAGCGCCCTCGCCCACCACCGCATCCACCCGCCCCCGTCCCCACCCCACCCGCTCACCCCGCGTGAGCGTGCTCGGCTACGTGTACCCGGGCAAGGGCCACGACCGCACGATCCGCGCCGTCGCCGCGCTCGACCGGTGGCCGCGGGTGGTGGTCGAGGCGCTCGGACGCGCGTCGGACGGGCACGAGCGCGACCTCGAGTCGATCCGCCGCATCGCCCGCCACTCGGCTGTGGCGCTCGAGGTCTCGGGATTTCTGCCCGACGCCGAGCTGCTCGCGCGGTGCCGGCTCGCCGACGTCCCGGTGATCGCGCACCAGCACGTCTCGGCCTCCGGCTCGCTCGCCACCTGGCTCGGCGCCGGCCGCCGCCCGCTCGTGCTGCGGAGCCCCTACATGGAGGAGATGGCCGAGCTGCACCGCGGCGCCCTCACGCTCGTGTCGGCGCGCGACCTGCCGGGGGCGATCGGCCGAGCCCTGGATGACCCGGGTTCGACCTGGCTCGAAGGCCGCGCCTCGCTCGGCCCCACCCTCGCCGAAACCGCCGCGCGCTACCGCTCCTTCTGGGACGCGGTGCCCTGGTGACCCCGCCGCCCGACCCCGGATCGAATCCCGCGACCGCGAACGTCCGCGCTCCCGGGGCCGATACCGCTCACGCCGCGCGACCCGCCCAAGCCGTCGCCACCCCGACGTCGCCCGGCACCCTCCCGTCACAACCCCCACCGCATCCCGACCCAGCGGATGCGCCACCCCTCCCACCCACGCGCGGCCCCTTCGCCCCGCCGCCCTACGGCACCGGCGTCCCCGGCAACGCCTGGGATCAGCTCGACGGCATGGTCGCCGCTGAACCGCCGCTCGTCTCGGTGGTCGTCGTGCACTACGACCAGCCCGGCGACCTCGCCCGTACCCTCCGCGCCCTCGCGCGGCAAACGTACCCGCGGCTGGAGGTGATCGTGGTCGACGACGGCTCCCCGACACCGCCCCGCATCGACGGGCAGGTGGATGCCGAAGCGGCCGCCCGGCCCGGTGTCGTGCCGGAGGGGATCCAGCTCGTCCTCCTTCCAGACCGCGGCTTCCGCGCCGCCGCGGCACGCAATGCGGGCGCGGCGCGCGCCTCGGGCGAGGTGCTCTGCTTCCTCGACGCCGACACCGCCCCCGAGCCCGAATACGTCGAGCGCCTGACCCGCCTCCCCGCGCTCCTCCCCGAGGCGGTCACGGTGGGCCGCCGCCTGCACGCGGCCTTCCATGCCGTGCAGGCCGATCCCGCTGCTGGCGACATCGCCGGTGGCCAGGATGCCACCACCACGACCGAGCCTTCCGGTCCCAGCCCGGCCACCGCGCATCCCGACGCGGCCGCCGACGCCGCGCATCCCGAACTCACCGCCACCGCGCATCCAGATCTCGAATCCGACACCGTGCACACCGACCCCGCCACCGAGCCGCCGGTCGAGGTGCTCGGGCCGCGTCACGGGCTGCCCGAGCCGGCCTGGTTGCGCGACGCCTACGCCGGCTCGCGCAATCTGCTCGATGCCGACCAGCGCTCCTACCGCTTCATGATCGGCGCCGCGCTGTGCTGCTCGCGCTGGTTCTTCGCCCAGACGGGCGGCTTCGACGAGCGATTCGACCGGTACGGCGGCGAAGACTGGGAGTGGGCCCACCGCGCCTGGACCTCCGGCGCCGCCTTCGCCCACATCCCCGACGCGATCGCCTGGCACAACGGCCCCGATCTCGCCGGCCGCGCCCTCGACCGCGCCGACCTCGTCCGCCGCAAGAACGCCGAGGCCCTCGCGCTGCTCGACCGCATCGGAGTCCCCGGCACCCGCCTCCGCGGCCTCGGCACCGCCGCTCCCGACATCGTCGCCGACCTCACCGCCGCCCCCGCCGCCGACCGCACCTCGACGGCGGCGGTCGCGGTGTGCGCCGACGTGCTGCTCGCGGCGCTGCCCCTCGCGAGGGTCGTCGTCGACGACGCCCACGCCGCTGCACTCGCGGGCGACCCGCGGATCTCCGGCCGCACCGACTCGACCGCCCTCCTCGACGCGGCCCGCGTCGTCATCCGCATCCCGCGCCCCCTCACCGTGCCCCGCCGTGCGCGCTCCGAGTTCGCCAGCCAGCTCCAGGATGCGGTCGACGCGGTCGGCAACGGCACCCTCGGCTGGGTGCGCCTCACCCCTGACCCCGCCGAGCCCCCGTCGACACTGGCAGGCGGCGCAGGGACGACCGAGATACTCGTGGCCGCGATGCGCGCCGAGCGCCGCCGCGCGTGGCGGCCGGATGCTCACGGCTTCACGGCCGAGACGGCCCCCGCCCCGCTCCTGACGCTCCCGCCCGAGCCCGACCTCGAGGCCCACCTCTCCGGATGGGCCGACTGACCCACCGCTGACGAGCGAGCCAGGGCATCAGGGAACTGGGAGCCGGGCACCAGGGGCCGAGGGCCAGGGCTCAGTCGGCCTCAGGCGCCGGGTCCGGGTCTTCCTCGGGGTTGAAGTGCGAGCCGTCCGGGTCGTGGCCGACGGCGATCCCGGTGTCGGAGTTCGGGATGGTGCCGTCGCTTCCGAGGTTCGGCCCGTCGGTTCCGGGCTGGCGCTCGGTCTGGTCCTGCGATCCGGCCTGGTCGCCCGACTCGGGCGCAGAAGCCTCAGCGGACGAAGAGCTGTCGACGCTCGCGTCGCGGTCTGCCGGGGGCTGGTCGGTCATGATGTCTCCTGACGTCGTTGGCTGTGGTTCCCTCATGCTTACGCCCCCGTCGCCGGATGCGCCTGCCCGGCACCCCGAATCAGCGCAACAACCGGTGGATCCCCAGGTCGCGTTCGGCCTCGATCACCTGCAGCTGCCGCGCCGCCGCCCGCCGCAGCTCGTGCACCTCACGGTCGCCCGAGCCCGCCGCCGTCGCGGCCGACGAAGCAGAGACCGACGCAGCCGCAGCGACCGACGCGGCCACAGCATCCGAAGCAGAGACCGGCGCAGCAACAGACGCAGTCCGCCGCTCACTCCACGTCACGAGCCTCGTGCCCACGGCATGCGCCGCCCGCTCCAGGGCCGAGACCTCCCGGCGGTCGATCGTCGATGCTGCGTTCATGATTCCTGCTCCCTTCCTGGGATCTCCTCCGCGTCCATGACGGGGAAGGCGTTGAGTTGGATCTGCACCGGCCGCGAGCCCGGCTGCCGTTGTCCGCGGTAGCTCTGGACGTACCGGTCTGTCACGGCCTGCAGCTCGGCGACGAGCGCCGCCAGCTGCTCCGAGGTGAGGCGGATGTTCGACGTGTCGACCGCCGACGCCTCCAGCCAGCGCGGGTCGAGCCGGTCGCGCCCGTGCGCGAGATAGTCGGCGAACAGCGCATCGCGCGTCACCTGCCATTCCCGCAGCACCAGGTCGCTCGCCGCCCGCTCCGCGCTCTGAGGCGGGTAGCTGTCGGCGACGTCGATGCCCTGCGGCACCCGCTCCCACCAGCGCTCGCGGGTCGAACCGCGCGACGTGTCCTCGCGCACGAAGCCGTGCTTCTCGAGCTGGCGCAGGTGATAGCTCATCGACCCGCTCGACTCGCCGAGCCGCTCCCCGAGCCCGCTCGCGGTGAACGCGCCGTAGACCGACAGCGTGTCGAGGATGCGCACGCGCAGCGGATGCGCCAGCCCCTTGAGGCTGGTCAGGTCGATGATGCGGTGCGGCAACTCCTCGGTCATGTTACAAAGATAACTTTGCAACATGTTCTTTGCAAGCCCTCCTTTGCAACCGCTCCTTTGCATCGTGAGGGGTGACCGGCATCGCGTACGCCTTTACTGGCCGGGTGCCGGCGTAGCAGACTCGTCCGGCGTCACAGCCCACTCACTCGGGGCTCATAACCGACTCCCATCGAGCATCCAGACAGCCGCCCGCAGAACCCGATAGTTTCGGCGCATGACCACGCTGTTCCCGCGCCGACCCGCCGCACGTCTGCTGTGCGCGGCGCTCCTCTCCGCCGCCCTCCTCACCGTCGCCGGATGCACGGCCGCGACCCCCGCGCCCAGCCCGACGAGCACACCCTCCCCGACCCCGACGGCGACGCCCACGCCGACCCCCACCCCCACGCCGACCCCCACTCCGACGCCTACGCCCGATCCCCTGGCCGGCCTCACCCTCGAGCAGAAGGTCGGCCAGCTCTTCATGGTCGGCACCTCGGTCGACGGCGCGAACCCCACCACCCTCTCGGCCGTGACCGACGACCACGTCGGCAGCATCTTCCTCCAGGGCCGCTCGACGGCCGGGGTGGATGCGACGGCCCAGCTGATCTCCACCTTCACCGCCGCGGCCACCGGCCAGCCCGCCCCGCTCTGGGTCTCGACCGACCAGGAGGGCGGAGACGTCCAGGTGCTGAGCGGTCCCGGTTTCGACACCATCCCCTCGGGCCTCGACCAGGGCTCCCTCGACACCGACACGCTGCGAACGGATGCCGCGAGCTGGTCGGCCGAGCTCGCCCAGGCCGGGGTGAACCTCAACCTCGCCCCCGTCGCCGACATCGTGACGAACGCCGACACGGCCCAGAGCAACCCCCCGATCGGCGAGCTCGACCGCGAGTACGGCTACGACGAGTCGACCGTGGTCGCGAAGGCCGGAGCCTTCGCCCAGGGCATGCGCGACTCGAAGGTCATGCCGACCTTCAAGCACTTCCCGGGCCTCGGCCACGTCGGCGGCAACACCGACTTCTCGGCCGGCGTCACCGACGACTTCGTCACCGCCGACGGCCCCGACGTCGACACCTACCGCGGCCTGCTCGCGGGCGGACCGGCCCTCGTCATGATGTCCACCGCGATCTACGACCAGATCGACCCCTCCCTGCCGGCCGCGTTCTCCCAGGCGGTCGTCACCGGGGTGCTGCGCGACAAGGTCGGCTTCCAGGGCGTCATCACCACCGACGACCTGTCGGCGGCGACCCAGGTCTCGGCCTGGTCGCCGGCCGACCGGGCGACCATGGCGATCGACGCCGGCGTCGACCTGGTGCTGGTCTCCGCCGATCCCTCGGTCTTCCCCGAGATGTACCAGGCCGTCCTCGCCCGCGCCCAATCCGACCCCGCCTTCGCGTCCAAAGTCGATGCGGCGGCCACCCGCGTCCTGGCTGCCAAAACCTCCCTCGCCTAGCCCCACCCACCCCACCCCACCCCACCCCACCCCGCCCCGCGGCAGCGAACCGTCACAAACCGCCCCATGGATGCGTTCTAGGGGCGGTTTGTAACGGGTCGCGGGCGCCGGGGCGGGTGTCGGCGAGTCGGCGTAGCGTGGTGGGCATGACGGAACTCGCACCCACGCTCCCCCTCAACGACGGCAACCGCATCCCGGCCATCGGCTTCGGCACCTACCCTCTCCGGGGCCAGGAGGGTGTGGATGCCATCACCTCGGCCATCGAGGTCGGCTACCGCTCGCTCGACACCGCCTTCAACTACGAGAACGAGGGCGCCGTCGGTGAGGCCGTGCGCCGGGCAGCCGTGCCACGCGACGAGCTGTTCATCACGTCCAAGCTCCCGGGCCGCTACCACGGGCGCGACCTCACCGCGCAGGCCGTGCGCGAATCGCTCTGGCGGCTGGGGCTCGAGCACCTCGACCTGTACCTCATCCACTGGCCGAACCCGAGTGTCGACCGCTTCGCCGAGGCGTGGGATGCGCTGGTCACCGCCCAGCAGGAAGGCCTCGTCCGGTCCATCGGCGTCAGCAACTTCACCGAGGAGCATCTGCGGCGGATCATCGCCGCCACGGATGTGACACCCGCGGTCAATCAGATCGAGATGCACCCGTACTTCCCGCAGACCGGGATGCGCGCGGTGAACGCCGAGCTCGGCATCCAGACCGAGGCGTGGAGCCCTCTCGGCAAGGGCAGCGCGCCCTACGAGGAGGAGCCGGTGGCGACCGCCGCAGCCGCCCACGGGGTGACGCCGGCCCAGGTCATCCTGCGTTGGCACGTGCAGCTCGGAAGCGTTCCGATCCCGAAGAGCGCGACTCCCTCGCGCCAGGCCGAGAACCTCGATGTGTTCGGCTTCGAGCTGACCGACGCCGAGGTGGCGGCGATCACCGCGCTCGGCCGGCCCGACGGACGCCTCTTCGGCGGCGACCCGGACGTGCACGAGGAGCAATAGGGACTGCGGCGCCGGGTGGGGGTTTCCTCGCCCGGCGCTGCTTCACCCACTGCGGTCGATCGCTGCTGTTGCCCGCTACGGTCGACCCTCCATAGCCCGCTACGGTTACCCGCTGCTGGTGTCCGCTGCGTCGCCCGCTACGTTCGCTCGCGGCAATGGCGCCAGTCGGCGCTGGGGTCAGAACGAACCGAAGCGCCCGCCACCGGAGCGCTGGGCGAGACCGACGGCCGCCATCTTCTGGCCTTCGTCGTGCATCCGGTCCGGCTGGTCGCGCGCTTCGAGGCGCTCGAGGTAGTCGTCGGAACGTCGCTGCCGAATTCCCATCACGGTGCCGAACGTCGTGATGAGCGCGGCCAGGGCGCCGATCGTGATCCAGAGTCCCATGGGGTGCTCCTTTCGTCGCGGTGCGTCGTGCCTCCAGTCTTTCGTCGCTCGGGCCACGGGTGATGAATACCCACGGGACTGCCAGGGAGGGTGCCGCGCGAGCGCGCCGGGCGCGGCAGCACCGAGGCGCGCCCGCGAGCTCAGACGCCACGGAAGGCTCGGCGTACTCGCCGGACCTCAGACTCCACGGAGGGGTCGGCTACGCGCCCGCGCTCAGACACCGCGGAGAACTCGGCATGCGCGCCGGAACTCAAGCTCCACGGAGTGCTCGGCGCACGCGCAGGAGCTCAGACACCACGGAGAACTCGGCATGCGCGCCGGCACTCAAGATCTGCGGAGGGCCCGGCGTGTGCGCCGGCGCTCAGGCGCTCCGCCCGTCCGCCCGACTCCGGCGGCGCAGCCCGAGCACCATTCCGCCGAGCAGCATCGCGGCGAGGGCGCTGCCGACGAGCCCGGCGGCGAAGCCCGGCCCCTCTGCACCCGTCGCGGCCAGCTGACGGTCCGGCAGCGCGGCCGGCACGGGCACCGGCACCACCGCGGGAGCGGGGAGAGCGGCCAGGAACGCCGCCGCATCCACTCGCCCGCTGCCGGTCGCATCTCGGTCGGCGATCGCCGGGAACCCGCTCGATACGGGCACCGCCGTCGACAACAGAGCGGCCCGCAGCTCGGCCGGCGTGGCCGCCGGCGAGTACTGCCGCCCGAGCGCGACGACAGCGGCCACCGAGGGCGCCGCCGCCGAGGTGCCCCAGAACGCGTACACGCCGGGCCGGCCCTCGACCGGGCGGTGGCTGCTGAAGAAATTGGTGAGGATGCGGTCGACACCCGTGACATCGGGCTTCGGCCGGGTCACGGGAGCGGGCAGCGGCCGGGGCACCGGCGACACGAGGTCGTCGACCGCGAAGTACTCCGAGACGGGTCCGACCGAGCTGAAGTCCTCGGCCGTTCCCGGAGCTTCCGCCGGGGCCGCCGCCACCGAGACCGCGAGCGGGCTCCCGCCGTGGCCGGCGATCGTCGACCCGACGCGGTCGTCGCCGACCGTGCCGTAGTACTCCGAGGCGATGATCGTGCCGCGGAAGGCCCAGATCCACTTCAACGCGGGAGTGATCGCCGCCGGCGCCCCGGCGCTCAGGTCGCGCACGATCGAGAAGCCGTAGGCGCCGTCGAGCGGCGGCTTGTAGCCCCCGGAGTCGATGGCGAGCCCGTCGGCCGTCTCACCCAGGATGCTCGTGGCACCCGCCGGGTCGGTGACCGCGAGCCGGAAGGCGCCCTTCGCGAAGCCCCAGGCCTCGGACCACTGCAGTGCGAACGTGACCGGGTCGGCGGTCGCGGGCAGCCCGAGTCGGTCGGTCGGGTCGGCGGGGCCGCCCTGGGCGAAGTCCATGCAGTCGAAGGGTCCGGACGTGGCACTCGGGCGGGAGGCGAGTGCGTCGAGCACCGCGGCCGGGCAACCGGTCGGGCGGTAGGCGGTGGTCTGCCAGCCGTTCACGGCGTAGCCCGCGCTGTCGTACCCCGGCTCACCGACGTTGTTGTAGTTACCGGCGCTGGTGAGGTAGGTCACGCCCTGGCGTTCGGCCTCCGTGATCGCCCAGGCGACCGGGCCGTCGTGGTAGAACGGCTCCCCGAACAGGAAGATGTCGTCCACGATCACCGTCGCACCCGCCGCGGTGAGGGCGAGGATCGCGTCGTGGAACGTCATGTCGTCGATCCCGACCGCGGCGAAGGCGAGCTTCGCACCCGGAGCGATGCTGTGCACCACCTGCGCCATCCCGCGGCCCTCGTCGGTGACGCCCTGGGTGCCGTCGTCGGTGATCACCGCGACGGGCTGCTCGTGCCCGCAGGGGTTGCCCGGCCCGGGCAGCAGTCCGTCGGCGACGTCCTGGTCGGGGGTGCTGAGGGCGGTCGTGCTACGCGCGTAGGAGTCGGAGATGATCCCGACCGTCACCCCGCTCCCGTCGACCCCGCGCGTGGCGGCAGCGAGGTCGGCCCGCAGCGGTGCGGCCCCCACCGCCTCGACGGCCCGGCACCCGCCCGCGGCCGCGGCCCCGACGACAGAGGCAGTGGATGCGACGGTGGTGGATGCGGCGCCGGTCGCGCCGGCGGCCTCAGCGACCGTCGGCGTCCGCCCCTCGTCCGAGGTCGCGGGCTGCAGGGCCTCGACCACGGATGCGACACGCGGCAACGCGGCCACCGCCTCGAGACTGCCGGGTGCCACGTAGGCGCTCGCCCGGGCGAAGTCGATCGAGGTCGCCTGCACGTCGGCGAGCGCCGCCAGCGCGGCGAAGTCGGCTTCGGACGGCCGGGTGGCGTAGCGGATCGACACCGCCACCCGCCCCTCCTCGACCTGGAGGCTCCCGGCGCCGTCCTCGGCGATCCCGAGCTCGTCGGCGCTGTCGTCCGGGTCGGATCCCGCGGGCAGCTCGGCCACGGCCTCAAGCCGATCCGACAGCCCCACCACGTCGGCGAACACCTCGTCCCCGCCCGCTCCGTCCCCGCCAGCAGCACCCGGCCCGCCAGGAGCGCTCGACCCGCCCGGCGAACTCGGCCCGCCCGGCCCCCCAGCAGCACCCGGCCCGCCCGGCGCATCCGTCGCAGCGACCGCCGCCATCGGCGGGGCCACCACCCCCGGGGCCAGCAGTCCGATGGTCACGAGGCTCGCGCCGGCCAGCAGCCGCGACACCCTCCCGGTCGTCGTCATGTTCCCCCACAGCACAGCCACACGCTAGCGCACCGGTCCGGCCCCTCCGCAACCTCCCCCACCGCGGCAACGACGGAGAATCCGCCCCGGCGCGGCCACCGACGGATCGTCAGCCCCAACGAGCGCACACCCTCCGTCGTTACCGCCGGGGCGCTGCCGTTCGCACGCCGGAGCAAGCCGCGTCAAGGCACCCGCGCACGATTGGGGCCGACCGCCCGCCCGTTGTTATCGTGAGACGTCCCCGCCGCGCGCGGGGCAGGCGCCGGGGGTCGGCGCCATCGACGATGGGGGAAGACCATGGGCGCGACCCGACGCACCGCACGAGCCACCGCACCCCGCACGACGAGTGCGGGCACGAGGGCAGCACGCCTGGCCGCAACAGGATGCGCGGCCCTCACCCTGGGCGTTCTCACCTTGGGCCTCGCAGCCCCGGCCACCGCATCCCCCCTTCCCGCCGCGCCCACCGCATCCACCATCGCCAGCGCGCCCGTCGCCTCCACCGCTACCGGCACCGCATCCACCGTCGCCGCCGCGTCCACCGCCGTCGCTACCACCACGACCGCACCCGCACCCGCACCCACCCCCACCGAAACCACCCCCGTCTCCATCCCCGTCGACTTCGCCACGATCGCCGACAGCAACGGCCGGTTCTACCCCACCGTCGACATCCTCCTCGGCACCAACCCCGAGCCGTACACCGTCATCCTCGACACCGGCTCGACCGCGCTCGTCATGTTCCACGACGAGATCCCGGGCGCGACAACGACGGATGCGCCCGCCAAGGTGCAGTACGTCGGCTCCGGCACGAGCGGAACCATCGCCACCGCCGACTTCTCTATCGGCGGCCAGACCGCGAGCGACGTGAACTTCCTCGCCGGGGACTGCACCGCGACCAGCTGCCTGTTCGGCGGCATGGCCTTCGACGGCATCATGGGCATCGGCCAGACGCTGCAGGAGCAGGAGAGCTCCTCCTCGCCCACGACCTACCCTTGGTACAGCCCGCTCCGCCAGTTCGACGACTCCGCGCTGAGCGCCGGCTACAGCCTCGGCTTCACCGAGCAGGACAACGTCATGACCTCCGGCACCCTGACCCTCGGCGCCCCGTCCGTCACGGCGAGCACTCCCGGCGTGACGGCGATCCAGGCCGCCCTCGACTCCGGCAGCTACCCGAACGCCCTCGGCAGCCCGGTCTACCAGAAGGCCGTCCCCCTCTGCTGGAGCGTCGAGGAGGTCGCTCCGCTCTGCCAGGCGACCACGATCGACAGCGGCGCACCGGTCGCGATGCTCACCGGCTCGCAGTTCTCGTCCCTCTCGACCGACCTCGTCTCCGACCAGACCGGCCTCGACCCCGAGACCGTGATCGGCACGATCGCCGACGGCAAGAGCCTCTCCTTCTCGGCCACCGCCGGCGGCTCCTCGATCGCGAGCTGGGTCGCGACCCGCGGCATCCACCGCGTGGAGCTCTACGACTCCATCCCCGATGGGCACCTCAACACCGGCAACGCCTTCTTCATCGGCCGCACCCTCTCCTACGACGCCGCGACCGGCCAGATCCTCGTGCAGGCGGGCGCCCCCGCCCCTGTCTCCCCCGCCGTCACGGCCACGGCCACCGGCTCGGGAACGGTCACGGCCCTCTGGTCCGACCCCGAGCCCGAGCCCGCCGCCGACCCCGCTGCCGGCGCCGGCGCCACCGAGCCCGCTGCCGCCGCCACCACCGCATCCACCCTCGCAGCCGCCGCCCCGCGCCCCGCCGAAGCCCTCACCGACCGTCTGGTGCGGGTGAAGGATGCGGCCGGCCACACGGTCCGCCGCTTCAACCTCCCGGGCGAGGCCACCACGACCACCATCACGGGCCTCGTCGACGGGCAGACCTACTCGGTCGAGATCGCCTCGGCCAACCACCGCGGAGTCAGCGACTACGCCGCCGCGACCGTCACCCTCGATGCCGGGAACACCACAGCACCCGCCGCTTCGGCCGGGCCCACCGGAACGCGCCTCGCCGACACGGGCGTCACGGCCTCGTCACCGATCCTCGCGGCCCTGTCCTCGCCGCTCGCGCTCGGCCTCGTCGCCGCGAGCATCCTGGCCGGCGCCCTGCTCGCGACCGCCACCCGAGGTCGCCGCCGCGACACCCTCTGACCCCCGAGCAGCGCCCCCGAGCGCGAGCCGTCGGACGGCCACGCGGGCGCACGCGACCACGAGCCCAGACCGCCAGGCGAGCCGGCCCGACCCCGAACTCAGACCGCCACGCGAGCCCGAGCCTGAGCCCGGCCCCCACCCCTCAGCCCGCAGCCCCCGCCGCGCTCCCGGCCAGATCGGCGGCGATCCGCGTCCGCGACCGCTCCTCGAGAAACACGCAGAGGGCCGACGCCCGCGCGAGCTGATCCGACAGCGTCTGCACGCCGGTCGCGTCGAGCACGAGGTACTCGTCCCGCGGCGCGAAGTGCACCTCCCAGGAGGCCTCGCCCGGCGCGGTCGGATGCAGATACACCTCGGTCGACGCGTTCGACAGCCGCACGACGATCAGTCCCGTGTCCGAGTCCGGCCCGTCGTCGTGCCGCAGCACGTCGAGCCCGCGATCCGGGATCTCACCGGGCTCGAACTCCTGCACCCACTGTTCGAGCATCTCCTTGGTGCGGAATGGCATGACCGACTCCCCCCGTGCTCGCCGCCGAGCCCGTCCCGGCGTGTCCCTCTATTACTAGCAGAGCGCCGGCCCCAGCCCGTGCGCTCTCCGTAGCAGAGCGTCCGACGACGGATGCGTGGCGACCTCCCCACCCGACGATCGGATGCGCCACCTGGCGCCCACGCGCCCGTCACGGTTGAATCGACCATGGACCCCATCTACTGGATACCCATCGGCCTCATCCTCGTGATCGCGATCGTCATGGTCGGCTACTCCTACTGGCGTGGCGAGAAGGGCAAGCTCGACGTCGAGAGGCGCGCCGAACTCGACGGCCGGGAGGCCGATGCCACCCGCGACACCCGCCCCGCCCGCGGCGACGAACAGACGCCCTGATCGCGCCCGGCAATCAGGATCCCGATCGCCCCGAGTCGCGCACCCCAGAACTGGGGGTTCGTCGGGGCCCGGGGCGTGGGCGCGCGAACGATACGCTCGCACTGACTCGGCGCGCCCCGTCACCCACCCGGCGCGCCGAGTCATCGACCCCCGTGCGGGATCGACGCCCGCGGCGTAGGTTGACGACAGATCGATGCGATAGATCGATGTGACGCGGCCGGGATTTCAGCTGCGTCGGTCAGGAAGACGGTGAGCGTGACGGTGTGGGTGGTCCTCGACATCACCGAGTGGTCGCGCGACATCGTCGGGGTCTTCGCCACCCGGGATGCCGCGATCAGCGCAATGGACCGCACGAGCTCGTGGGGCTTCAGCCTCGAGGAGTGGGTCGTCGAGGGCGGCGATCACGCAGTGGGAAGCGCGAGCGGCGCAGGGAGCGCTAACAGCGCGACGAGCGCGAGAAGCGCCGGCGGCAGGGCTGGAAGCGCCGGCGGGTCACCAGCGTCCGCGTGAGGACGCCTCGGTCGCGGCGGCGGGATCCTCGACCGGCTCCTCGATCAGGCGCAGGTCGCCGTCGTTCGCCGAGGAGATCAGCTGCTTGAGCCAGGTGCGGTTCAGCACCGGCGGGCGGGTGCCGTAGAAGTAGAAGTGGATCATCGACGCCGGGCTCACCCAGATCGAGTGCCGGCCGCCCTCGTCGTCCGAGCCGGACTCCCACGAGAACGAGAACGACTCGTTGCGGCGCAGCTTCGCGAACACCGCCACCTTCAGGTGGGCGAGGGCGCGGTCGTCGATCTCCACCTCGTAGCCGTCGCGGCCACCGTAGATCAGCTTTCCCACCAGGCCCGCTCTTCCGTCGTCGTGCTCCCAATCTAGCAAGCCGAACCGTCCGCCTTCCGGGCTTGACAACGATCCGCGCATCCACGACGAGTCGCGCACCGCGCCACGCTCCCGGGCGTCACCGGGCGTGCGGTTCTCCCCGGCAGGTTTGCGGTCGCGGCCCCCGGATTGCGGTTCCCGGCCCGGCCCCGTGCGCTTCACTGAAAACACGATGAACAGTGCCCTCGCCGACACCGCTGCCCGCGACCTGACCCGGGCGTTGCGACGCCTGGCCCTGGTCGCACCGCACGGGTCCTTCTCCGAGTCCTCCCCGGGCCTCGCCGTCCTCCGTTCCGGCAGTGCTGTGCCGACCCTCAACGGCGTCGTCAGCTGGGTGCCCGCCCCCGACCCCTCCACCGTGGGGATGCTCGCCGGGGAGGCGGCCGCGGCCGGACCGCCCTGGAGCATCCAGTTGCGCCGCGCCCCGTCCCCCCTCGTGCTGGGGGTGGCGAGCGGGCACGGCCTCGCCCGAGACCGCACTCTCGACCTTCTCGGTCTGCCCGATCTCGACGCGCACGGCGCCGAACCCGCCGCGCGGGCCGGGTTCCGGGTGCGCCCCGTTCAGGCCAGGCACGGCCGGAGCCGGCGCGCCTGGGCCGGTGCCCTCTCCCGCGGTTTCGGGATGCCGCCGGCCGCATTCGGCGACCTCTGCTCGCGGGCCGTGCTCGACGACGAGCACTTCACCGCCTACCTCGGCGAGGAGGGCGAGCTGCCGGTCGCGACCGGGTTCAGCGCCCTCGAAGACGGGGCGCTCGGCATCTTCGGGGTCTCGACCCACCCCGCTCACCGCGGCCGGGGTGCCGGGCGCGCGGTGCTCGCGCGCATCCTCTTCGACGGCTACGCCCGCGGAGCCAGTCGCGCCTACCTGCAGGCGCCGGCCGAATCCGCCCGGCGCTACTCCGACTTCGGCTTCGAACGCCTCGAGAGCTGGAGCTACCTCGTCGCGGCCCGATAGGCCCGCAAACGACCCCGCCGCCCGTCAGACCGGGCGCGACCCTGCCGCCCGCTAAGCCGCGCCCGCGTCCGAACCGCCGCTAGGCCGGGTCGACGTTCGGGTCGCCGAGATCGAGATCGAGCTCCTCGAACGGCAGGTCGAGGTCGAGCCGCGCCGCCGGCACGGCCACCGAGCGGGCCGGGCTCACCGTGCCCAGCCGCCGGGTGAGCTCGTCGACCGATCGCGAGAAGTCCGGCTCGGCCCCGTGTCCTCCCTCCGGCACCGCCAGCATCGGCGTGCCCCGGCCGACGACGAAGGCGGCCGAGCTGAACCCGTCCTCCGCGGCGGAGTCGGCGGGCGGCTCGGCGAGGATCGGGATCTCGATCACCTCGGCGACGCCTTTCGTCGTGAGCGCGGCGGTGAGCTCGATGAGGGCGCGTGCCACGTCATCCGAGGTCAGCACCGATTCGCCGGCGTACGAGATCCGCTTCATCTCCTCACCCTCCCCCCGACGCGGAGTTCCCGCATCCGATGCCCGGCAAGTCCCCGGCCACCGGCACCCTGGAGACCGCGCCGGAGCGACCCCGCCGCCGCGATCGCCCGGCCACCGGCACCGCCGGGCCGGTTCATGCGCGCGAGCGGAGCAGGGTGAAGGATCCGTCCCGCACGATGAGGGTGGTGGCCCCCTCCTCGACGTCCTGCTCCTCGTCAGAGGAGACCGCGAGCTCCCAGGCGTCGCCCGGCGCCTCCGGCAGCGCGAACTCCACCCCGTTCTCGGCCGCGTTCAGCAGCAGCGCGAACGAGTCGGCACCCGGATGCCCGAGCACGAAGGTGATCGAGCGGGCGTCGGGGTTGTCCCAGTCGTCGTCGCTGAACGAGTGGCCGTCCGAACGCATGGTGTCGACCGTGTCCTGGGGGTCGTCCGGCGCATCCGGAGCCTGGCGGAACCAGGCCGGGTGCAGGGCGACGTTCTCGGCCCGCAGTGCGATCAGCTTCTGCGTGAACGCCAGCAGCGACTCGTCGACGTGCGCCCAGTCGAACCACGACACCTCGTTGTCCTGGCAGTAGGCGTTGTTGTTGCCGCCCTGGGTGCGCCCGATCTCGTCGCCGCCGAGGATCATCGGCACCCCGGCCGAGAGCAGCACGGTCGCCATCAGGTTGCGGCGCTTGCGGGCGCGGCGCTCGTTCACGCCCGGGTCGTCGGTCGGCCCCTCGGCGCCGCCGTTCGACGAGCGGTTGTCGCTCTCGCCGTCGTTGTTGTCCTCGCCGTTGGCCGCGTTGTGCTTGACGTCGTATGAGGTGAGATCGGCGAGGGTGAACCCGTCGTGCGCGGTGACGAAGTTGACGCTCGACAGCGGCGAACGCCGGGAGGCCTCGTACACGTCGGGCGAACCCAGGATGCGCTGCGAGACGGTGCCGAGCACCGAGTCGGTGCCGTTCCAGAAGTCGCGCACGTCGTCGCGGAACTTCCCGTTCCACTCGGACCAGTCGGCGGGGAAGCCGCCGACCTGGTAACCCGCGGTGTCCCAGGGCTCGGCGATCATCTTGACCGGCGCGAGGGTCGGATCCTGGGCGATCAGGTCGAGGAAGGCGCTGTGCAGCTCTGCGTCGCCGCCCTGCCGGGTCAGGGTCGTGGCGAGGTCGAACCGGAAGCCGTCGACGTGCATCTCGGTGACCCAGTAGCGCAGCGAGTCCATGATCAGGCCGAGCGCCGCGGGGTGGCTCACGTTGAGGCTGTTGCCCGTGCCGGTGGTGTCGAAGTAGTGCTGCTCGTCGCCCTCGACCAGGCGGTAGTACGCCGGGTTGTCGATGCCCTTGAAGCTCAGGGTCGGGCCGAGGTCGTTGCCCTCGGCGGTGTGGTTGTAGACCACGTCGAGGATGACCTCGAGCCCGGCCTCGTGGAAGGCCTTCACCATCTGCTTGAACTCGACCACCTGACGGCCGTCGGCCTGGTCGGCCCCACCGAGGCTGTACTCGTTGTGCGGGGCGAAGAACCCGATCGAGTTGTAGCCCCAGTAGTTGCGGAGGCCCTTCTCCTCGAGGTGGCTGTCCTGCACGAACTGGTGCACGGGGAGCAGCTCGACGGCGGTGACCCCGAGGTCGGTGAAGTGTTTGAGGGCGGCAGGATGCGCGAGACCGGCGTAGGTGCCCCGGATCTCCTCGGGCACGTCGGGGTGCTGCATGGTGAAGCCCTTGACGTGCGTCTCGTACACGACGGTCTCGGAGAGCAGGCGGCGGGGCGCCCGGTCGTCTCCCCAGTCGAACGAGGCGTCCGTGATGACGCAGCGCGGGGTCACGGGGGCGGAGTCGGTGTCGTTCCGCGTCTCCGGGTCGTCGAGGTCGTGGCCGAAGAACGCCTGGTTGTCGGCGGCCCAGTCGTAGGCGCCCTCGATCGCGGTGGCGTGCGGGTCGAGCAGCAGCTTGTTGACGTTGTGCCGGAGGCCCCGGGCGGGATCCCACGGGCCGTCGACGCGGATGCCGTAGCGGGTGCCGACGCCGGCGCCGTCGACGAAGCCGTGGAACACGTGGCCGGTGCGCTCGCTCAGGCGCAGGCGGGTCTCGGAGCCGGACTCGTCGAAGGTGCAGGCGTAGACGCTGTCGGCGGTCTCGGAGTAGATGGCGAGGTTCACGCGGCCGTCGATCATGCTGACGCCGAGGGGATAGGGAAGGGAACGCGATTCGGGCATGATCTCCATCAAGGCATGAGAAGACCCGATCGGCACGGGGGTGCTGCGACCTGTATCGTGTGCAATGCCGCGTGTCCGATGGAGGCTGCGCGAAGCAGATCCTATGGGGGGACCACAGTGAACACGCGTGTCAAGAACAGAGTCATCGCCGGGCTCGTCGCAGCCGGGCTCGTCGGAGGCTCGAGCCTCCTCGTCGCGGGTCCCGCGAACGCCGACCCGGGGGATGCATCCGCCATCGGTGCCGCCGGGGTCTTCACCTTCCACTTCGGCAAGGTCTTCAACTACGAGCAGTCCAACGCCCTCGGCGTGCTGGGGGTCTCGAACCCGGGCCAGGATGAGACCTCGCTGAACAACCAGACGCTGCTGCAGATCCCCTTCGCCTCGCTCACCCTGGCGAACGTGACCTCTGCCGTGCAGAGCGACGACACCGCCGCGCGGGCGTTCTCCTCGGTCGCGACCACCTCGGCGAACCTGTTCGGCCTCAGCCTGGTCAGCCTGGACTCGGCCACGGCCGCAGCTCAGTGCGAGGTGGGCGGAGACCCGGCCGCCGCGGTCGACGTCGCGGGGCTCCGCATCCTCGGCATCCCGGTCACGCTCGACGAGAACACCCCGGCCGTGTCGCAGTCCGCGAACTTCCCGGCAGCCGTCGGCACCGGCAACGGCGCCGAGACGGTCGACCTCAGCGGGGTCAAGGTCACGGTCAACGTCGCGCAGATCCAGGAAGCCACGGATGACCTCGCGGTCGGCATCTCGCTGGCCGTGCAGGTGGTCGTCGAGGGCAGCTTCACCGACACCGACGCCACCGTCGTCACGCTGCCGCCCGCGACCGTCGCCACCAACCTCATCCTGGCCAGCGCCAGCTGCGAGACGCCCGCCGTCGCGCCGGTGACCCCGCTCACCGCGACCGGCATCACCCCCGCGCACGGCACCTCGGCCGGCGGCCAGACGGTCACCGTCACCGGAACCGGCTTCGTGCCCGGCACCACGGTCTCCTTCGCGGGCGTCCCCGCGACGAACGTCGTGGTCGCCGAGGACGGCACCTCGCTGACCGCCGTCACCCCGGCCGGCACCGCGGGCTCGACCGCCGCCGTGCTGCTGACCAACCCGAACGGCACGACCGCGACGCTCGGCTACGCCTACGACGCGATCGTCCCCGTCACCCCGGTGACGCCGATCATCCCGGCCGGCACGGGCGGAACGACGCTGGCCGCGACCGGAACCGACCCGGCTCCGCTCGCCGCGGGTGCCGCCGGAGTGCTCGGCCTCGGCCTCCTCCTGGCTGCCGCCGCGCGCCTGCGCCGCCGCGCCCTCTAACCCCGGGCGGCGCCCCACCACCACGCACCACGCACCACCCGGGGCGCCCAGCACCCCTCCCCACTTCGCCGAGAAGTCACCTTCACGTCCAAATCCCCGGGTTTAGACGTAGAAGTGACTTCTCGGTGAGGTGGTTAAGGGGTCACGGGCCACGAGGTCACGGGCCCAGGGCCACGAGGTCACGGGGCGAGGGGCGGGAACGCGAAGGCGCGGATCTCGAGGAGCACCGCTGCGAGCCCCGCGACCTGGTGCTCCACGATCGCCTGCCCGAGCTCGAGCGACGCCGCCGTCGGGTCGCCCAGCACCCCCGAGACCGAGAGGTCGTCGGTCACCCACGCCGTCGGCACCGCCCCCTCGAGGCTCAGGTGCCGGAAGCCCTCGAACACCGACCCCGCCCCGGCGCCGTCCCGCACCGCGCGGTCGATGTGCACGAGTGCCGGCTCGAGCGCCCAGACGATGCTCGTCTCGATCTGACCACCGTGGATGCCCCAGTCGGCATCCACGGGCTCGATCCCGTCCGGCAGGCCCAGCCGCCCCGGCATCATCGGGAAGACCTCGAGGCCGGCCTCGACCCGGATGTCCCGCGCGACCACGTCCAGCAACCCCGGCTGCCCGCCGTGGCCGTTCACGAACACCAGCTTGCGGAATCCCGAGGCCGCGAGCGACCGCCCGAGGTCCAGGCACACCGCCATCAGGGTCGCCGCGCTCAGGGCGACCGTGCCGGCGCGGCCGAGGTGCTCGGTCGACTTGCCGTAGCTCAGCGTCGGCAGCTGCCAGACGTTGGAGCCCTCGGGGAGCCGTGCGATCGCGAGCTCGCTCATCCGCTCGGCGACGAGAGCATCGGTCACGACGGGCAGGTGCGGCCCGTGCTGCTCGATCGCGCCGATCGGCTGCACCACGACCGCATCCGACTTGTCGATCGCGGCGATCTCGTCGGTGGTGAGCCGGGCGAGCAGGGGGCTGGTGGTCATGGGGCGGCCTTTCGTACAAAAGAAGAGGCCCCGCCGCGCGCCGGACGGCGGACGACGGGGCCTCACGGGTGGGGCGGGAGTTACTTGCTGAGCCCGATCGAGGTGTCGATGAACTCGTTGGTGTAGATGTCGGTGGCCTTCAGCCCGTCCGCCGGCGGGGTGCCGAGCTTCTCGAACACCGGCACGATCTTGTCGAAGACGTCCGAGACCCGGGAGTCCTCGAAGTCGCCGATGGTGTCGTTCGGGCCGTTGCTCACGAGGCCGATCGCCAGCGAGGTGTCGATCGAGTAGTCGGCGACGCCCTGGGTGTAGACCCAGCCCGTGTCGTACTCGTCGACGAGCTTCAGGATGAGGTCGACCGTCTGCTGCGGGTCGGTGTAGAAGTCGACCTCGGCCTGCTGCATGACGGGCACGAGCGCCTTGAGGCAGTCGGCCTTCGCCGTGACGTCCTCGCTGCGCACCGAGACCGCGCCGTAGTAGATCGGGTAGCCGAGGTCGTTGATCAGCTGGTACTTGACCGGCTTCATCCAGTCTGCGACCTCGTTCTGGTAGATGTAGGGCTCGGCCGAGGCGAAGCCCTGCTGGGCGTCCTTGCCGCCGGCGGCGACGAAGGATGCGGGGGTGCCGTCGTAGGAGCCGTCGGTCTGCGACTCGGGGATGATCCCGGCCGCCATCAGGTACTCCATGTAGGCCGAGCCACCGAAGTAGCGCACGGTCGCGCCGTCGGCCAGCACGTCCTTGACGCCCTTCGCGTCGGGATAGGTCTCCGGATCCCACATGATCATGGTCGGCGCGATGTCCAGCGGCGTGTAGACGGCCGTCGTGGGCATGTCGGCCGAGAGCTGCACGGCCTCGTCGGTCGAGACGTAGCCGAGCAGGATGTCGGGGTCGGTGTACATCTGGCTGGTCACGGTCTGGAAGCCGATCGCAGGCCCTCCGGCCCGGATCTCGACGTTGACGCCGGTGTACTCGCCCTTGGACATCAGGGGGCCGGAGACGGTCTTGTTCTGCGCATCGATCGTGTAGTCCGTGCCGAGCATGTCGTAGAGGTGGCCGTGCTCGGCCTCCGGGTTCCAGTCGGTCTGGATGACGACGTTCGCCGGGCAGACGCCCGAGAGGTCGGTGGAGCCGATCGCGAGGTCGGCGGCCGGGCTGCTGTCGCCGCCCGACGACGATCCGCTGGAGCAGGCGGTGAGGGCGACGGCCGCGGTGACCACGAGGCCGGTGGCCAGGATCACTCGGGATGTTCTGCGGGACATGGGTCTCCTTGTGGGTGCGGGTTGGGGATGCCGGGGTGATCGGGAGGTGCTGTGTGATCGGGAGGTGCTGTGGTGCGGGGTGGGGCTGGTTCAGCCGAGCGCGAGCGCGCGGCGGCCCGCGAAGACGACCGCGAGGTCGTCGTCGTCGAGCGGTTCGGGGGTGCCGGCGACCACGAGGTCGTAGAAGCCGGGGAGGGTCGACTCCTCGGGCTGCGAGCCGAGGTCGTTGGTCATGATCGTGACCGAGTAGAGCTTCTCGGTGGTGGAGGTGTTGACGATGTGATGCACCGACCCGATCGGCAGCGTGAGCACGTCGCCCGCGGTGACCGGCACCTCGTTCTCGTCGCTGTAGGCGACGCCGGATCCCTTGAGGAAGAGGAAGACCTCCACCGAGTCGGGGTGCGAGTTGTCGGGCTGGGCGCCCTCCGGGTCCCAGATCTCCAGGAACACGCTCGACGGCGACCCGTCGACCGGCCCGGTGAGCGGCACCAGCCGCACGGTGTCCTCGGGCGAGATGCGGTAGGCGGTGTAGCTGTCGAGCGCGGTGAGCACGGGGGCGTCGGCCATCAGCGGGTTCCTTCCAGGGAGGTGAGCGGGGCGGTGGTCGGGGTACCGGCGGAGAGCGGCGCAGCGGTCGAGAGCAGCGACGCCGTGAGGTCGGCCGCCGTCACGCAGAAACCGAAGCACTGGTCGACGTTGTAGATCGTGGCGTCGAGGCAGAACGCCGGCGACGTGGTGGCGCTGGCCTGCTCGACGAAGACGCAGTCGTAGCCGAGGCAGGCGGCGTCGATCAGCGTGGCGTACACGCACTGGTCGGCGTTGACGCCGGCGAACAGGATCGTGTCGACCCCGAGCATCCGGAGCGTCGAGTCGAGCGGGGTGTCCCAGAAACCGCTCATCCGGTACTTCGCGATACGGATGTCGGCGGGCAGGATCTCGAGCTCGTCGACGACGGCCGCTCCCCACGATCCCTCGGTCAGCACGCTCGGGCTGTCGGCGTGGCTCGCGCCGATGCCCTCCCCCGTGCCGGTGGGGTCGTACACGTGGATGACGTTGGGCGGCAGGTTGACCCGGTCGGCCCGGTTGCCCCAGCCGAGCCAGATCACCGGCACGTCGAGCGCGCGCAGCACCGGCAGCAGTTCGGCGATCGGCTCGATCGCCGAGCGGGCGGGGGTCACGTCGACGCCGATCGAGTCGAGCCAGCCGCCGGGGGTGCAGAAGTCGTTCTGCATGTCGACGACCACGAAGGCGGTACGGGCGGGGTCGAAGCGGATGGCGCCGGCCCGCGTGGGCACCCGCACGGTCGGCGCGGTCCCGGCTGCAGCGGCACCGGCAGCAGCACCCAAAGCGCCGGCACCCGCCGCAGCGGTCAGGTCGACCTCGGTGCCGGTCACGGTCCAGCGGCGTGGTCCTCGCATCTCCGCACCTCCGGGGTGTCCTGCATAATGGCGGTGGGCCTCTCCCGGCCGCCGGTAATCCCGATGGTAAGACCGGTTTATAACGGCGACATTTCGGCAGCGTCACGCGGACGTTTCACTTCCGAACGGCCCCCGACGAGCGAGGAATCGATGTCCGGCACCCGAGATCGACTGCTCGAGCTCTGGCGCGCCGCCGCCGAATCCGGCACCCCGCTGCCCTCCGAGGCGGCGCTCGCGGCCGAGCTCGGGGTGAGCCGCCCGACCGTGCGCGAAGAGCTCATCCGGCTCGAATCGGCGGGTCTGCTCACCCGGCTGCCCAACAGCGGCACCTTCCCCAACCGCTCGGCGCTCGAGATGGGGCTGCGGCTCGACCAGAGCTACGAGTTCTCGGACATGCTCCGGGAGGCCGGCTTCGAACCCGGCATGGAGGTGCTCTCCTCCTCCTGGTGCGAGCTCGACGCCTTCCGCGCCGACCGGCTCGGCGTGCGACCGGGCTCCCCCGCCTTCACGACCACCAAGCGCTGGACCGCGAACGGAATCCCCACCATGGTCGCGACCGACGTCATCCCGGCGCCCGCGCCGAAGCCCGGCGACCCGCTGCCCGACGCCTCCCTGACGGTCTTCGCCCTGGTGCAGGAGCTGCGCGGCTCGACCATCGAGTGGGAGCTGACCTGGCTCGAATCGAAGGTCGCCGACGCCGACGAACAGCGGATGCTGGGGCTGGCCGGCGCCGAGAGCGTGCTCGGAATCACCATGGCCGGCATCTCGGTGCTCGGCGCGAAGCTCTACCTCGCCGAGGAGACCCACCGGCAGGGCGTCGTGCCCTACGGCCTCATCCGCACGGTTCCGCACCGCTGACCGGCGACCCCAGCGCGCAGCCGGGAGACCCGGTGCACGAAAGGCTCAGGGCGCCGACGCTCAGCACCCCTCAGCTCAGTGCGCCGACGCCGCCAGCCGCAGCACCCGCGCGACCTCCTCGGCCGCCGGCACGAGCTGGGCGGCCGAGCGCTCGTAGGTCTCGTCGCTCCGGCGGTAGGGGTCGATCACGTCGTCGTCCTCGCTCGCGATGGGCGGCCCGACCTGGCCCTTCCGGGAGGCGACGAGCGCCACGACCTCGGCGAGGCCCGCACGGAGGTTCGGCGCCACGGCCGACGCGTCCACGATCGCCGCGTCGTCCAGCCCCTCGGAGAGCCGGGCGAACTCGCGGAGGGTGAAGGTCACCCCGACCTTCCGGGGCACGAGCTCGACGATCTCGCGCCGATGGCTCCGCGACATGGCGAGCACGAGATCGGCGCCGCCGACGATCGGCTCGGTGAAGTAGCGGGCGCGATGCGTGCTCGGGTCGCCGCCGAACCGCACCGAGAGGGCGGCGGCCTGGTCGGGCATCCGGTCGCCCTCGCCGGCGTAGGTGCCGGCGCTGGAGAAGTCGATGCCAGGGAGGTCCGCGAGCCGCGCCCGGAGCACCTGCTCGGCGAGCGGCGAGCGGCAGATGTTGCCGGAGCACACGGTGAGAACGGAGAAGTCGGCCACCCGTCTACGCTACTGTGTGACCACCTTCACGGCGCACAGGGGGATGACAGTGCAAGCGATGCGAGGCGGCCGGCGGGCCCCCACCCGATCGGCGCGGCCGGCCCTCCTGGGCCTGATCGGGATCGCTCTCGGTTCCCTGCTGCTGACCGGGTGCGTCCCCGCAGGCTCCGGACCCTCGACGTCCGCCGGCGCCTCGTCCACGGCCGCTCCGGATGCTGCGCCCGCGCCGGCCACCCCCGCACCGTCTGGCGACCCGGGCCTGGGCGCCACGGTGCCTCCCGGCGGCACGGCCGCCCCTCCGACCGAGGCGGCCGCGGCCGGCCCCGCCGGAGCCTCGGTCCCCTACCTCGTGATCGACGCCGGCGCCCTCACGGTCGTCACCGACGCCGGAGCCGTCGACTACGGCTACTCCGAGCCTGCGGCGCCCGCGATCGCCGCCCTGACCGCCCTCCTCGGAGCACCGGTCACGACCTACGCCGCACCGGGCAAATGCGAGGCCGGCTCGACGACGGCCACCTGGTCCTCGCTGAGCATCGACTACCCCGGGCAGGACCCCTCCGCGACGGGCGCCGACTTCACGGTCGTCACCCGCTCCGTGCCCGCGGCCGGGACGGGCGGGACGCTCGTCGACGTCGTCTCCCCGCACGGGGCCCGCGTGGGCGACCCCTTCGAGACCTACGCGCCCGCGGTCGCCGGAAACGAGCGGCTCACCGGCTCGACCTTCGACGTGGTCGTCGACACGGTGCGCGACGACACCCGCTCCACCTACGGCGTCGTCGTCACCGCCCAGGACGGCACGATCGCCGTCATCGCCGCGCCCGCCGATCTCGCCGCGGACTGCTGAGCGTGCTCGATCTCACGATCCTCCTGCCGGCGATGGTGCTCACCGTCGCCGTGCTCGGCGTGCTCTTCTTCGTCGAGCGGTTCCGCAGCCCGAGCGAGTCGGCGGCGCGGTTCTGGGCCGTCGTCTTCATCGCCGCGAGCCTCAGCACGGTCGCGTACTTCGTCGCCGCACGCGCCGACGACATCTGGTGGGCGGTCGCCGTCGGCAACTCGATGATGGTGCTGACACTCGGCGCGCTGTGGATGGGCTGCCGCGCCTTCAACCGCCGGAAGAGCCCCCTCTGGCTCGTGCTCGGGGTGTGTCTGGTCGTCGCGGTCACGGCGTCCCTGCCCACGGACGCCGGTCCGCGGTGGGCCGGCGCAGGAGAGAAGATGCTGGCGCTGGCGCTCTTCTCGGTGCTGATCGTCGTCGAGTCGTTGAGACCGCGGCTCCGCACCTTCGTGGGGGCGCGCATCCTCACCGTCGTGCTCGGGGTGCACAGCGTGTACATCCTCGGGCGTTCGGCCGCGTTCCTGGTGGCCGGCCCCGACAGCGCGGTCTATCAGCGCTTCTTCGGCACCGAGTTCGTCTCGGCGATGAATCTCGTGCTCGTCGTCTGCGGCGGCGCCGGCATCATCGTCATCCGGCTGCAGGAGGCGCGTGCCGTCTACACCCGCCTCGGCGCCGACGGGCACCGGCAGCGTTTCGAGGAGCGGGCCGTGTTCATCCGGCAGGCCGCCTCCCGGCTGGAGGCCCGGGACGACAGTCGCCGTCCCGTCGTCCTCGTCGCGGACGTCGACCTGCTCGAGCACCTCCGCGGCGCATACGGGGTCGCCCATGCGAACGCGCTGCTCGCCGCCCTCGCCCGCGCGATCATCGCGAACGTGCCGGACGACGCGCTCCTGGGCCGGCTGCCGGGCGACCGCTTCGCGATCCTGCTCCCGGGCACCGACCTCGACGGGGCCGCGGAGCTGGCCGAGCGGATGCAGGCCGAGTACCGCGCCGCGACCGCCGACGTCGAGGAGGGCTCGGACGTGAGCTTCGGGCTCAGCCGCTCCCGGCCGCGGAGCGGCACGGCGCTCGACGACCCGCTGCCCTCAGCGGTGCTGCTCGCCCGCCTGATCGAGTCCGCCGCGGGCGCCCTCGGCCGGGACGCCCGGGACAGGGTCGGCCGGATCGTGCTCGCCGACCAGCTCTGACGGAGCGGCGTCCGCAGCCGCAGCCGCAACCGCAACCTCGGCCTCCGCCGCCCGCGCCCGCAACGCCGCGACGGTCGCCGCCGCGTCGTAGTCCGGGTCGGGTTCGAGGAACCGCTCCAGGATGGCGACCAGCGCGATCGCGGGCAGCGACCACTCCGGGTCGTCCGAGCTGATCGTCGCCGGACCGGCGTACGCCGCATCCACCAGGCCTGGGTTGCCGAGGTGGCGGAGCCCCAGCCCCTCGACCACGGCCGAGATGACGACCGTGTAGGGCCGGTAGTCACCCTTCCACTCCGCCCGGAGCCGGTAGCCCAGGATCGAGGAGAACCAGTGGTGGAACTCGGCCATCCGCTCGATGAACGAGTCGCTGCCCTCGCGGAGCGCCCGCTCGATCTCATCGCGGGCCGACCACTCCAGATGGCTGAGGAGGGTGGCCGACAGGCCGACGTAGGACTGCCAGGCGACCGAGGCGATCACGGCACGGTAGTTGTGCTCGAGCGCGACGCGGATCACCTCGTACATCACCCGGCGCCGGTCGTCCGCGTTCTCGAGCCGGTCGAGGTTGGCGTACAGGATGCTCTCGCTGAGCTCGAGAGTCTCGTCGTCGGCGAGCTTGTTGGAGGTCTCGGCCGCGATCTCCTTGAGGAGGTCGGTGATGAAGGCGTCCTTGGAATCCCAGAGCCGGTACGTCGAGCTCCGCGGGACCCCGGCCTCCCGGATCAGGTCGTCCATCACGATGTGCTCGAACCCGATGGTCAAGCCGATGCTCTCGACCCTCTCGAGAGCGGCGTCGAGAACCCGTCGCCTGACCTCGGATGCGCGGATGCGCGACCGCGGCGTGTGCCGGTCCTCGGCGTCTGGAGAAAAGCTCACCAGTGCACCTCCCATAGCCCCACGTGTCGTTCGAATGTACCAGCGCGCGCGGTACGGTGATCGTAGGCCGCGACACATCCGGACACGACCGCTAGCCACTCTAGTAAGCAGTTGGTCTACGCTTAGTGGGATGAGCACCCAGCGACCCGAGGCCTCACCGCACTATTGGTACGGTGACGAAGCCGACCGCGCGCGCAGCGTCGCCGTGCTCGAGGCCCTCCGTTCCTACCGTGCCGCCGAGACCGCCATGCGCCGCCGCTCCCAGGAGTCGATGGGAATGGGCGAGAACGACCTGATCGCGATGCGCTATCTGCTGCGTGCCCAGGAGCAGGGCCGGGCCGTCGGCCCGAAGGAGCTCGCCCAGTACCTCGGCATCACCAGCGCCTCGATCACCGTGCTGCTCGACCGGCTCGAACGCAACGGCCACATCCACCGCGAACCCAGCCCGTTCGACCGCCGTGCCCTGATCATCGTCCCGACCGTCCCGACCGACGAGCTCGCCGCAGCGACCCTCGGCGAGGTGCGCCCCGAACTGGTCGAGGTCGTCGAGCACCTCAGCCCCGAGGATGCGCGGACGATCATCGACTTCTTCGACTCGATGCGGGATGCGGTCGACGAGATCGACAACCACGTCGCCCCGCACACCGCCCGGCGCGATGAGCGCGGCTGACCGCGTGGCCTCCCCGCTCGCGGCCGAGGTCCTCAGTGCGATGCGCGCCTACCGCACCGCCGAGGCTGCCATGCGCCGGCGCACCCGCGAATCGATGCAGATGGGCGAGAACGACCTGACCGCCCTCCGCTACCTGCTCAAGGCGCAGGGCGAGGGCCGCGTCGTCACGCCCGGAATGCTCGCCGACCACCTGGGCATGAAGTCGGCGTCGGTCACGGTCATGCTCGACCGGCTCACCACCTCGGGTCACCTCGACCGTCGGCCGCATCCCTCCGACCGCCGCAGCCTCGCCGTCGTGGCGACCCCGGGGTCCGACGACGAGGTGAGGGCCACGCTCGGCCGGCTCCACCGCCGCATGATCACCGTGACCTCCCGGCTCGACGAGCAGCAGGCCGAGGCCGTGCGCACGTTCCTGCTCGCGATGACCGAGGCCGCCTCACAGGTCGACACGACCGACACCGCCGCCTGACGACCACCACCGCCTGACCACCTCTGCCTCCCTCGGGCTCGGGCAGGTCTGACGTCTCAGGCCAGGCGCGGCACGTCGAAGTGCACCAGCAGCTCCTCGCCGGCGATCTGCTCGCTGGCGGTGGGGAACATCAGTCTGATCATCCGGATGAACGGCAGCACGTCGGCCCGGAGCCCGCGCACGTCGTCGCTCGAGCACCGCACCATGGCGAACCGGTCCTCCTCGCCCTCGATCAGCTCGAGCACGATCGAGCCCGGACGGGTGAGTGGTGAGGCCTCCAGCGCCGCCAGCAGCGCCCGGATCGTGGCCCGGTCGTCCTCGTGCAGGCGCAGCGAGAGTGCGCTCTCGTCGACGAGCACGCCGACGTGGTCGCCCAGCGAGTCGGCTTCCCCGGCGCGCACGAGCGCGGTGTGCAGTGCGGTCGCGAGCGCGCCGGCGGTCACGCGGTCCTCCACCGTCAGGGTACCCGCCATCCGCAGCCGGGCCAGGAACGGCACGACGTCGCTGCGCAGACCGCCCACCTCGCCGATCACGTCGTCGTCGACGAACTCCTGCCGAAGGCGGTCGAGCTGATCGTCGCGCTGCTCGGCCTGGTCGATGCGCTCGGCGTAGATGTCGAGCACCAGCGACCGCGCGTACGCGACCGCCCCGAGACCCATCGCGAGAGCCGGGGCGATCGCCACCAGCAGGATGACCGGGGCCGGCACGACCTCGCCGAAGCCGGTGAACAGGTGCAGCACGGTCAGGAGCGCCGAGAGACCGACGGCCACGCCCGTGTAGGTGCCGAGCTCGACGTGGGTGCGGAACGGCGCCGCCGCCATCAGCACCAGACCGATCGTCAGCAGTCCCCAGTCGTCCCGCACCGCGGAGTTGGTGCCGACGCAGCTGAGCGAGTTCAGCACCGCGGCGATCGCGACGAGGGCGAACGAGGTCGCGAACCGGTCGCTCGTGACGCCGGAGTCGAAGCGGAAGGCGCTCCGGATGAACCAGGCGAATCCCCCGGCCAGCGCTACGATCGCAGCGATCGCCAGCGGCCAGGAGGAGACCTGGCCGGCGGTCGCGATCGTCAGGCCGATGCTGCACGTGATCGAGACGACGGCCACGACGACCAGGAAGCCCCGGGCGCTGATCGAGGCCAGCGGGTCCAGTTGCAGCGCCGTCGTCCCCCGCGGCGGCCTGAGGGGCCTCACCGGTCGCCTCCCGGCACCGTCATGAAGACCGCCGTCCCGGCGCCCGGCCGGGTCCAGATCTGCACCGAGCCGCCCACCTCGACGATGCTGTCGACCACGATCATGCGAAGGCCCACCGTGTCGTCGCCGGTCGCGTCGACGTCGAAGCCGGTGCCCGCATCCGAGACCATCACGCTGAGCTCGGGCGGGCTGGACATCACCGCGATGTCGGCCTCGCGCACACCGGAGTGCCGCAGCACGTTCTCGAGGCACTCGGTCATCGCCCGTTCGAGGCTGCGGGCCACCGAGGCGGAGACGCCGTTGACCGCCTCGACGTCACCGGTGACGCGCAGCTGCAACCCCTTCTGCTCGGCGTCGCGCACGACCGTCATGAGCAGCGGCGCCTTCGACAGCGAGCGCGCCGCGGCGCCCGCGGAACCCGGGCCGGACAGCACCGGGCCGATGTCGGCGAGGTTCGCGAGGTCACGGTCGATCGCCTGCAGCTGGTCGTCGCGGAGCGGGCCGGGAGCGCTCTGCGCGAGGGCCCGGAGGTCGGCGAGCACGTTCTCCTGCACCCAAGCCGAGGCGGTGTCCGCGAACCGGGCGATCGCCACGTCCCGCTCCTCGGCGAGCGCCGCGGTCGACATCACGGCCGTGCCGCGGGCGGCGTCACGGCGCCCGAGCCAGAGGGCGGAGACGAACAGGCCCAGCGCCACGAACGAGGTCACGACCGGCACGTCGATCGCGAGCGGCATGCCGGACTGCCAGGCGGCCACCTGCACGAGCCCGGGCCCGGCCACGAAGGCGAGCGACCCGAGCGTGATGGCCTTGCCGAGCGAGCGGGCCGGGATGCCCACCACCAGCACCGCGAACTCGGGCATCGAGAGCAGCACGTAGTCACTGGAGGGCGTGCTCCCCGGGACCGTCACGGAGACGGCGGTCGTCACCGCGGCGTAGAGGTAGAGACCAGCGCAGGCCACGAGCGTGGCCCCGACCGCCCAGACGAACGATCGCGCCCGGAGGGCCGCGATCACGCCGGCGGCCACCACGACGAGCCCGGCGAGGGAGAGGAGGATCTCCAGGTGCCCGGTGACCGGGATGAACAGAGCCGCGATCAGGAAGGTCGCGCCGAGGAAGACGGAGGCGAACCAGGTCCCTCCCCGGGCGAGGGCACGGCTGGTGGCGACGCCGTCGACGTCGGCGGCGATCTGCAGGGTCATGCCAGGTAGCCGTCCTCGGCCGCCCGGAGCGCGAGATCCTGCTTGCGCTCGGCGACCCGGCCCTCCGACGCGTACTGCTCGCGCACGCGCTCGAGCGCGTTCTTCACGGCCTGGATGTTGGTGCCGAGGATCATGGCCACCTCGACCGGTGTGTGGCCCGAGACGTAGAGGCGGAGCGTCTCCTCCTCCTCCTCGCTGAACCGGATGCTCGAGGTCATCACCCGCGGCCCGCCCCGGTCGGGCTCGTCCCACGCCACGACGGATCCCGTCTGCCCGCCGAGCACCGCGCGCACGGCGTCGAGCAGGTCGGTCGCCGGCTGGGCCTTGGAGACGAACGAGGCGGCGCCGGCGTCGAGCACCCGGCGGATCGTCTCCGGCGCATCCAGGGCGCTCATCACGACGACGGCCGCGCCCACCGAGCGGCAGATGCGGATGCGCGCCTCGACCGAGATCGGCTCCTTCAACTGCAGGTCCATCAGCACGACCTCCGGCGGGAAGGCCGGGTGGCGCACCGCCTCGACCCACGAGGTGGCGCGGATCGTGACGTCGAGGTCGGGCGCGTTGCCGCTGATCCAGTTCGAGACGCCGTCGAGGATGAGCGCGTGGTCGTCGACGATCGCCACGGTGTGCGGCACCGGGTTGCGCGCGTTCACGACGACTTCACTCCAGACCCCCTGATCGAGGATATCCGGGACACGATTGCCCCGTCCAATCGGCTGTACGCCGGGGCTGTACCCTCAGTTCATGAGCAGGGGGAGCGACTTCACCGAGGCGGAGCGGCGCTCCCGCTTCGACCGGGCCGTCTTCCAGTCGCAGCTGCTGCTCGCGGCCGCCCTTCTCCTGATGGTCTGCGCGGCCTACATCTTCCAGCCCACCGCGGTGCTCGACCCCCGGTTCTTCGGCGGGGTCGCCGTCGTCTTCGTGCTCACGGCCGCCTCGGCGCTCGTGCCCTGGTCGAACTTCCCGCGGCAGTGGGCGGGGATCCTCCCGCTGATCGACATCTTCGCGATCATCGCCGTCCGCGAGGGCAACTCGCAGCTCGGTGCCGGACTCCTGCTGGTCTTCCCGGTAATCTGGCTCTCCAGCTACTTCGGGCTGCTCGGCGCGATCGTGAGCGTCGTGACCAGCTCGGTGCTGCTCTGGATCACCGCGGGGCTGGCCGGCGCACCGCTCGTGATCAACAGCATCCCGTCCCTGCTGGTGCTGCCCATCACCCTCTCGTTCATCGCCACCACCACCCTCGCGACCTCCAGCCGCACGGCCGCCCAGCGCGGTCTCCTGCGCCAGCAGGCCGACCTGCTCGAGGTGGCCCTCCGCCGGGCCCGCCGGCAAGAGCAGACGCTCGACGAGGTGCTCAACGCCGTCACCTTCGGCGTGGTGGCCTTCGACAAGAACGGCGTGCAGACCATCGTCAACCGCGCCAACCGCGCCTACCAGACCGAGTTCGGGCTCCCCGAGTCGACGATCGAGCATCCCGTGCTCTACAGGCCCGACCGCGTGACCCCGTACGCCGATGACGAACGACCGTTCGCCCGAGCAGTTGGGGGCGAGCGGTTCGACGACACGGTGACCTGGCTCGGCGAGCCCGGTCAGCACCGCATCGCTCTCTCGGTCAGCTCGCGGCCCCTCACCTCCCCCGACGGCGAACTCGACGGCGGCGTGATGGTCTCCCGCGACGTGACGGCCGAGATCAACGCCATCCAGGCCCGCGACGATCTGGTCGCCTCCGTGTCGCACGAGCTCCGCACCCCGCTGACCTCGATCCTCGGCTACCTCGAGCTCGCGCTCGACGACGAGCAGCTCGACGCGACGACGCGCTCGATGCTCGAGGTCGCGTCCTCGAACGCCGACCGCCTCCTCGCCTTGGTCGCCGACCTCCTCACCGCGGCGAGCGAGAAGGACCAGCAGATCGTGATGTCGTTCTCGCAGTGCGACCTCTCCGAGATCGTGGCGCAGTCGATCCAGGCCCAGACGCCGGCGGCGGCCGAGCGGGGCATCACGATCGAGAACGCCTCCCTCGAGCCGGTGCTGATCGAGGCCGACGGCTTCCGCCTGCGCCAGGTCGTCGACAACCTGCTGACCAACGCCATCAAGTACAACGTCGAGAACGGGTCGGTGACCGTGGCGGTCGCCGCCGCGGACGAGCGCGTCGACCTGGTCGTCAGCGACACCGGCATCGGCCTCAGCGACCTCGAGCAGTCCAAGCTGTTCGACCGGTACTTCCGCGCCGAAGGGGTGCGGCAGTCGACCATCCACGGCTCGGGACTCGGCCTCACGATCAGCCGCGACATCGTGCGCCGGCACGGCGGCGACCTCACGGTGACCAGCAGTCTCGGCGTCGGAACGCGATTCACCGCATCCATCCCCCGCTCGCGCTAAACTCCGCTTAGACCGGGCGAGTGCGGGAGAAGGAGTCGGCGTGACGCTGGACATGACCACGCTGCTGCTCATCTCGGGGCTCATCGTCATCCTGTGCGGCATCTCGTTCATCCTGAACACCGCCATGCGGCGGAACGACGCCTCGGGGCGGCTCTGGAGCATCTCGTTCATCGCGGGCATGCTGACCGCCCTGTCGTTCGCGGTCTGGGGCTTCTCGCCGCACCTGTGGTGGATCCTGGTCACCGGCAACGCCGCCTACGTCGTCTCGGTCGGCGCGATCTGGTCGGGCGCACGCGTGTTCAACGGCCGCTCGTCGTACATCTGGATCCCCCTCGCCGCCGGCGTCGCCACGGCCGCCCTGACCCTCCTCGAAGGCCAGTCCGCGGGCATCTGGACGGGGTCGACCCCGCTGTTCATCGGTGTCGCCGCCTTCTCCGGGCTCGGTGCGGCCGAGACCATGCGATCCCGGATGCGGCGCAACCTGAACGCGCGCATCCTCAGCTTCTGCCTCTGGATCGTCTGCGCCTACTACGTGCTGCGCAGCTCGGTCTTCGTCACGATGGGGCCCGACTCCCCGATCTTCCAGCAGTACTTCGGGTCGGCGATCACCACGATCATCACGATCCTCCTCGTGCTGCTCGGCACGATCTCGATGTCGATCCTGCAGGCCGAGCGCTCCGGCGCCCGCGCGCTCGGGGATGTGACGGTCGGCGTGCACTCCGTGGTCGGCGTGCTGTCGGCGACCTCGTTCATGCAGCAGTGGGCCGACTGGGTCGAGCGCGCCTCGTTCCACGGCGACCGTCTGGCGATGATCGCGATGGATGTCGACAACCTGCCCCAGATGAACACCGCGTTCGGCCGCACCTTCGGCGACACCGCGATCCGTTCGGTCGCGCAGATCATCCGCCACCACGCGCCCACCGACTCGCTGCTCGGCCACACGGGCGCGGGGCGCTTCGTGATCGTCGTGGTCACCGCCTCCACCAACGACGCCGAGCACCTCGCCATCCGGCTGCAGACCGCGCTGGTCGACGAGCCGATCGACCCGCAGCAGTCGCTCCGCGCCACCGCGAGCTTCGGCGTGGTCGACACCGACACCTTCGGCTACGGCCTGCCGGTGCTCCGTCGCGCGCTCGACGACACGACCGCGACGGCCCGCGACGAGGGCGGCAACCGCATCGTCGTCGGTAAGGCCCCCACCCCGGCCTAGGGCTGGGCGATCAGAGCTGGGCGATCAGGGCTGGGCGATCAGGGCTGGGCGATGGCGATCGTCAGCTGGTCGGCCGCGGTCTGCTTGGCGTAGTCGTTGGAGTCGGGCGCCGACTGCAGCAGGATCTCGTAGGTGAACGACAGCGTCATCGAGGTGGCTGCCGGGTCGACCGCGGGCAGGATGAAGGTCTGGCTGTAGCTGTACGGCGCCTTGATCAGGTAGCCGGGTGCGACCGACGCCTGGTCCATCAGTGCCGCGGGGGCCGGCAGAGCGCCGGTGGCGCCGTCGATCGCGGGAGTGACAGAGACACGGGAGAGGTAGATCTTCTGCCCCTGGTCGCTGCCCAAGGTGCCGACCATCGAGAAGCTGATCGGCTTGTTGGCGTCCGCCGTCCACTGATCCATGCTCAGCGTCGAGTAGTAGGTCACGGTGAGCGAGATGTCGCCGGCCTGCAGCTCGTGCTGCGTGGAGCCGGTGGCCAGCTCGTTCACGATGGGGGTGATGGTGGCCGTGGGGCTGGGCAGGGCCGCCGTCGGGGACGCGGTCGGCGAGACCGGAGCATCCGAGTTGAAGCGCGACTGATCCCACGGAGCCGTCCCGCAGGCACTCAACCCGACCACGGTCGCGATCGCCAACCCCGCGGTGAGCGCTGCTCTGCCCGCTGCACGCCCACTGAATCGCATGAATTTCCTCTCGCTTCTGACCCTGATCCAATCTTAAGCTGATCCTGACGCGACCCTGGCGTATTCGCAATCGAACCCTTGGCCCGGTAACGGAGACTTATCGCATGGCAGAGAGCATCAACCCGTACGTCACGGATCGCACCGATCTCGGAGACGAGCGCGACGACTTCCAGAACGACTTCATCGAGTCGGTCGAGTCGCTTCCGTCGTACCGGCCCACCATCGGCTGCATCATCCCCGCGTACAACGAGGCCGAGTCGATCGGCGAGGTCCTCGAGTCGCTGCTCACGCAGACCCGGCTCCCCGACGTGATCCACGTCGTCGTCAACAACACCACCGACGACACCGTGAAGATCGCGGCCCAGTACGCCGGCCCCCACCTCAAGGAGGTCGACGGCGTCGAGCAGTTCACCGAGGTCTACGTCCACGACATCGGCAAGAACAAGGACAAGAAGGTCGGCGCCCTCAACTACGGCTACCAGCTGGTCGAGGGCTGCGACTTCCTGCTCGGTGTCGACGGCGACACCACGGCGGCCCCCGACGCGGTCGAGCGCCTCGCCGAGGAGATCACCTCCGACTCCCGCATCGGCGGCATCTCGGCGATCTTCTCGATCGACGACCAGCCGATCAAGGGCTTCATCGCGAAGTTCCTGATCACCGGTCAGCGCTTCCAGTTCGCCGCCTTCAACATGCAGAACATGCTGAAGGGCCGCAACATGGCGGTGCTGGGCGGCCAGTTCTCGATCTTCTCGACCAAGGCGCTCCGCCAGATCATGGTCGAGAACCACCAGAACACCCCGTGGGTGAAAGACTCCGAGGTCGAGGACTCGCTGCTGTCGCTGCAGATCAAGAGCGCCGGCTACCTGACCAAGATCTCGGCCCAGGCCCGCGCCGACGTCGGTGGCATGACCACCCTCCGCGGCCTCGACGCCCAGCAGGTGAAGTGGAACTTCGGTGCCATCGAACTGATGTGGCCCGGGCAGCGCGGCGACACCAAGGGCCAGCCCTTCCACCCGAACCTCCGGCTGCGCTGGCTCGAGAACCTCTCGATGCTCACCAACCTCGCCACCCGCGTGCTCTTCGTGCTGCTCTTGATGGGCTCGCTGTCGATCAGCGCGTTCGTCTTCTCGCCGGTCTGGCTCATCCCGCCGGTCGTCGCGATCCTGCTGAACCTCCGCACCGCGTTGTCGATGAAGAACCGCAACGGCCGGGACGTGGTCTTCGCCCTGTTCCTGTTCCCCGCCGAGATCTACATGTGGGTCAGACTCGGGCACTTCATCCGGGCGTGGACCAAGTTCCTGAGCCGTAAGCAGACCGACAACTGGGCCGCCCAGGCCAAGGCCGAGCGAGGCCGCGGCAACGGCTACCTCGTTCCGCTGGTCGTCCTCATCCTGGTCGTCGCCGTGATGGTGCTGGTCTGGTTCCAGCTCGACCCGTTCATCCAGTCGACCATCCTGTGGATCGGCTGGCCCGTGCTCGGGATCATCACGATCATGCAGACCCTGAGCATGGTGGTCAAGGTCCTCCGCCGCTACCGGGGGTACAAGGTTTGACGGCTTACGTCGAACCCGGCGTGATGACCTCGCTCCTCAGCACCATCGGAGACGACGAGGGGCGCGGCCGGTTCGTGCACGACTTCATCAACCTCTGGGAGACCCGATCCCAGAGGTTGATGAAAGCGCTCGGCAACCACGACTTCGAGGATGCCGATGTCGTTCTGCTCAGCATCCGCAGCAGCAGCACCATGCTCGGCGCCTGGCCGCTCGAGGCCATCGCCGGCATGGTGCATTCGGCGGTGAAGGCCTTCGACCTGCAGGGCAGCCTGGTGCATCTGGCCCGCCTGCAGGAGGTGGGCACGAACACCTGCCGCGAACTGCTCGTGCGGCTGGAGTCGCTGCGTCAGCTCACCGACGAGCGGGCCTAGGCGGATGCCGGCGGCGGCCCCGCGGACAGCGGAGAGGTCAGTCGTCCTCGGAGGCGGCCAGGCGGTAGCCGACGCCCCGGACCGTCTCGATCCAGCGCGGGGTCGTGATCGAGTCGGCGAGCTTGCGACGCAGGTTGGCCATGTGCACCTCGATGGCGCGCTTGTCGGCCTCGCTCACGAAGTGAGCGGTGACGTAGCTCTCGCCCCGCAGCAGGAGCGCGAGGTCGGCCTTGCTGCGCACGCGGCGCTGGCTCTCCATCAGGGCGTTGAGCAGGTCGAACTCGCTGCGGGTGAGGTCGATGGCCTTCCCGTCCTTCTCGGCCAGCCGCATCTCGGAGTTGACGTGCAGGCCGTTGTGCTCGAGCCAGCCGTCCTCCCGGTCGTAGTTCTTGGGGCCGGCATCCGCGACGGGCGGAGCGGCGGCAGCCGGAGCCTGGGCCACGGGCGCAGCAGCCACGGGCGCGGCCGCGACCGGAGCAGCAGCGACGGGCGCCTGAGCGGCCGGAGCGGCGTAGACCGGAGCCTGGGCGGCCGCGGGCTGCACGGCGACGGGAGCGACGGGCCCCGAGCCATCGCTCGCCAGCACCTGGCGGGGGCGGCGCATCATGGCCTCGACACGGGCACGCAGCTCGCGCGGGCGGAACGGCTTGGTCAGGTAGTCGTCGGCGCCGGCCTCCAGGCCCTGCAGCGTGTCGATCTCCTCGTCGCGAGCGGTGAGCATCACGAGGTAGGTGTTGCTGAAGGTGCGGATGCGCTTCGCGGCCTCGAAGCCGTCGATGCCGGGCATGCTCACGTCGAGCGTGGTGACCGTGGGGTCGTAGGCGCGCACCGCCTGCACCCCGTCCAGGCCGTTGCCGGTCGCGATGACCTCGAACCCGGCCTGCGTCAGAACCGTCTCCAGAAGGTGGCGGATGTCGGCGTCATCTTCGATGATCACCGCGACTCGTCGTTCCCCATTTGCGTCCATCGCCCTGATCGTATCAACGGATGGGCGAACTGATGGCTGAATCTCGGTACCGAATCCCGACGCTCGCCATTGTGAGCAAAGACACCGCCTTCGCTATCCGTCTGACCGACTGGCTGACCGAGGACGGCCGCCTCCGGGTGGTGCTCGTGGTGGCGGCCTGGGGCGACCTCCTCCACGACGCCGCGTTCCCGACCGACCTCGTCGTGCTGGATGCCGCCTCGAGCACCCGCAACCCCGTCGAGTCGCGCGTGCGCACGATCCGGTCCTCCGGCACGGCCGTGATCGTCATCACCCCGCCGGACGACCCGGGCAGCGCCCTCCGTGCCGTCACGGCCGGCGCCTTCTGCGCGCTCGAGCGCACGGTCCCCGCCGCCCTGATCGCCGAGATGGGCCGCGGAGCGGTCGGGCTGCCGGTCTAGAAGCCGGCGTCGTCCCGGACCGGTGCGCTAGAAGCCGGCGTCCGCCGCGAGCTCGCGCGCGTTCGCATCCCACCACTGTCCGGCCACCGGGCCGCCGTTGCAGGTGCCGTCGCTCTCGCCGGGCGGCTTGATCCAGAGGTTCGCGTCCTGAGCCGAGCCCGACTTGGTCGGCGAGGGGGTCGCCCCGAGGGCCCGCCCGGGCGGGTTGCACCACTCGCCGGTCGACCCGTTGCCGTTGCGGCCGGTGTCGATCACGTAGTGGGCGCCCCCGGTCAGCGCCGAGATCGCGTTCGCGTAGTACTGCTCGCGGTCGGTGGAGTTGTAGTTCGAGACATTGGTCGAGAAGCCGCGCGCCCGGCTGACGCCGGCCTTGTTCAGCAGGTCGGCCATCTCGGCGGCCGGGCCCCAGTTGGAGTGCCCCGCGTCGATGTAGACGACGAGGCCGGCGCCGACGAGCGCGTCGACCGACCCGCTCACCTCGCTCAGCCGCTCGTCGACGTTCTTGCACTCGCTCGCGAGCGCGAGAGCATCCGGCTCCAGGATGACGACGGCCTCGCTGCCCGAGAGCGCGGTCGCGATCTCCTGCACCCAGACCGGGTACTCCTCGGCCGAGAGGCCGCCGGTGGACTGACCGCCGCAGTCGCGGTTCGGGATGCCGTAGACGGTGAACACGGGCGCCTGGCCGAGCTTCTCGGCCTGGCCGACCAGCCCCTGCACGTAGCCCCCGACCTCACCCGCGGGGTGCTCCTCCGGAACCAGCCAGACCGCGGTCGGCACGGCGGCGATGCGGCCGAAGGTGGCGGCGTCGGCCGAGTCGCCGGACTGCTCGGCAGCGGTGGAGGCCTGCGCGGCCTTCGACCCGGGATCCGAGAACAGGTTGCGGCTCGCAAAGGGGTTGTCCGAAGCGACGCCGCCGGCCGAGAAGATCGAACCGACCCCGATCACGAGGGCCGCCAGCACGCCGACGATGGCGACGATCGCGACCCAGAGACCCACGCGTGGCAGCACATTGGACAACGGATGGCCCTCCCCGATCGGACGTCGTCTCACCTTATCCCGTGGCCGACGCCGGCGCCGATTCGCTCGCCGAGCTCGGTGCAACGGGAGCCGGCGCAGGCGAGGCGGCGGCCGGGCGGCCCACCGTCCCGGCGGCGCCGTAGGCCTTCAGCCGCGACATGGTCTGCGCGAACGGCACGGGCCGGCCGTAGAAGAAGCCCTGCGCGTGGCGCACGCCGATCCCGACGAGCACGTCCACCGCATCCTGGGTCTCGATGCCCTCGACCACGGTGGAGTAGTCGAAGGCGTCGCCGAAGCCCTGCAGCGCCCGCACGACCTCGCGCTGACGGGTGTCGTCGAGGTTGTCGACGAGCGAGCGGTCGATCTTCAGGATGTCCATCGGGATGCGCACGAGAGCGCCCACGCTCGACGCCTCGGAGCCGTAGTCGTCGAGGGCGATCAGCATCCCGAGCTCGCGGAAGTGCTCGGCCTGCGCGCGAAGGTCGTCGTCGATGTCCTTCGTCGAGCGCTCGTTGAGCTCGAGGCAGAGCGACACGTCGGGGTACTGCGGCACGATCTCCTTGAGGAACGCCCCGACGTGCTCGTCGCGGATCTGCTCGACCTCGAGGTTGATCGTCATCACGGTGATGCCGGGGACGATCTTGCGGAACTCGCGGGCCGACTTGAGCGAGGCGGCGATGACCTGCTTGGTGAGCAGGTCCATCCGGCCCAGCCCCTTCGCCTTCTCGATCAGGGACGAGGTCGAGATGCGGCCGAGCTCCGGATGCGTGTAGCGCACGAGCGATTCGAAGGCCCAGATCTTGTCCTCGAGCGTGTTGACGATCGGCTGGTAGACGACGTTCAGCACCCCGTCGTCGATCGCCTTCGCGACGATCTCATTGATGCGGCTCGAGCGGTGCGGCGAGATTCCGATGCTCGATTCGAACGACGGGCCGCCCTGGCGCCGGGACTTCTTGATCGCGAGCATGCTGTGATCGGCGTCGACCACGATCGACTGCGGATCGGTCTCCTGGTGCCCCGAGTAGGCCAGCCCCACGCTCACCAGCGGGCGGTACTCGCGCCCGGCGATGGTGGCGGCGACGCCGACGTTCGCGATGATGTGGTCGGCGACCGCCTTCGACTCGGCGAGCGACTGCAGCTTGGTGAGGATGATCACGAACTCGTCGCCGCCGACGCGAGCGACGAAATCGTGCGGCCGCACCGAGGCGCGCAGCCGGCCGGCCACGATCGAGAGCACCTCGTCGCCGATGTGGTGGCCCTCGGAGTCGTTCAGCCGCTTGAACTGGTCGAGGTCGATGAACAGCACGGCGATCCCGGAGGCGTAGCTGCGGTCTTCGTTCAGCCGCGCGAGGGAGCGCTGGAAGGCGTTGTAGTTCGGCAGCCCGGTGAGCGAGTCGCGGTCGACGCGATCCAGGAGCGTGTCGTAGGCGCCCCGGACGCGGGCGTTCTCGGAGGCGATGTGCCCGATCGCGTCGAGGGCGAGCTCGTCGTCGGCGGTGAACGGGGCTCCCCCGTTCTTGCGGCTGGCCACCAGGTATTCGGGCGGCTCCACCGCATCCTGCTGGTGCTCGCTGGAGACCCCGTCCTCCTCGGCCTCCATCGGACCCGCGACGAGCTGCGGATCCGTCCCGTCGATCGCGGCGAAGCGGGTGCCGATCTCGTTGCGGCCCGGCGGCGTGCGCCGCACCTCGAAGTCGGTGGCGTCGACGGCACGCCGGGCGAACTCGACCATGATCTGCTTGGGGTCGTCGGCCGCGTCCCACGGCAACGCCCGCGCGGCCTCCACGACCCCGCTCAGCCGCCGCTCGCTGCTGCGGGTCTGCCCACGCTTGGCCGCGCCGTAGAACACGAGCGCCACGACCAGCAGCGGAACCGTCGAGCGTGCGAGCACCAGCTGCTCCTCGGGCCCGTCGACGATGCGCAGGAGGCCCGAGGTCGCGGCGTACAGCGCGATCGCGACGACTGAGCCGAGCGCGAAGATGAAGAGCATCCGCCAGGGGCTCAGGCCGTTCATGCCGACCGAGTGGTCGACGTTCCAGCGACCGCGGTCGAGCACGAAGTCGAGGGCGAGTGCCACGAGCAGGTAGAAGGCCACGCCGACAGGCACCGCGGCCAAGGGGTACCAGCCGAGGTCGATCAGCGCGCGGGAGACGCCGACGAACCCGAAGGCGCCGACCGTGGCGACACCGGTCCACTGGAGGGAGCGCCAGAGCGACCTGGTGGTCATGGCTTTGGAGACGAGGAACGCCATCGTCCACAATCCGACGTCGAAGACCGGGTTCTCGCCCAGCGTGCCGACGACGAGCAGCGTGTTCGCGACCCCCACGGCAGGCAGCCCCGCGGCGCGGCCGGTGGGCAGCTCGTAGACCGCGGTGACCGCGACGCTGACGAGGAAGACCGCGCAGCTGAGCCAGCTCGGCGGCGGGTCGGAGATCGCTGCGACGACTCCGGCGGCCACGGTTCCCAGCACGACTGCAACCAGGGCCCAGGACAGCAGGACCGGGGGGTCGCGTCTCACCGGCAGCTCGTCCATGCCTGGAGTTTAGCTCTCCGGCGGGCTCGGGTCAGAGACCGAGTCGGCCGAGCTCGGCGTCCATCCTCGTCGCCATCTCGGCGTAGCCGTCGTCGTTCGGATGCAGGCCGTCCGAGGCCATCCACTCGGGGTGGCCTTCGATCCAGTGCGAGGCGTCCGGCACCCAGTCGGCCCCGATGTCGTCCGCGGCCGAGCGCACCCAGCCGATGATCGTCTCGACCGACTCGGGTCGGTCGTCGGTGTACCAGAACGGCTCGACGACGATGATGCGGGTCGCCGGGAGCGAGTCGTGCAGGAAGCGGAGATCGGTGCTGATCGCATCCTGGATCTCGTCGGCGCGCTCGGGCATCGAGAAGTTGTCGTTCAACCCCATCGTGACGAAGAGGATGTCGGGGTTGTCGGCGATGACCTGCGGCACCTCGTCGTCCGCGTCGTAGTCGGGCGGCGTGCTGCTGCGGTTGTTGACGAAGCCCAGACCGTTGACGCTCGGGTTGAACTCGTTCCAGCCGCGCTCGACCGAGACGATGCTCGACCAGCGCCGAGCCGGGTCGGAGGCGCCGGTGCCGAGCGTGTAGGAGTCGCCGTAGAAGGCGACGCGAGGGCCCGTGGCGGCGGTGCCCGCGGTGCGGTCGGTGTCGCCGCTCGTGCTGCTGCCGCCGGCACGCTCGGCGCTGCCGGTGTTGCGGCCCGCGACCGCGGAGACGGTGAAGAGCGCGAGTGTGACGACCGCCACGAATCCGGCGGCGAGGATCACGAGCTTCCGGGTTTCACGCACATCCGGTGTTCGTCGCCCTCGCCGGATCGGATTGGATCGGATTGAAACGGATCCGGGCCGCGATCAGGCGGAGGCGCCGGCGGTCGCGGCGGTCTTCGGCTGGACGGTGCCTTCGGAGATGACCTCGGCGATCTGCACCGCGTTCAGCGCCGCACCCTTCCGCAGGTTGTCGTTGCTGATGAACAGCACGAGCCCGCGCTTGCCGGGTGCGCTCTGATCCTGGCGGATGCGGCCGACATAGCTCGGGTCGGTGCCGGCCGCGGTGAGCGGGGTGGGCACGTCGGCCAGCTGCACGCCGGGAGCGCTTGCGAGCAGCTCCTGGGCGCGCTCGGGCGTGATGTCCCGGGCGAACTCGGCGTTGATCGAGAGCGAGTGACCGGTGAACACCGGCACGCGCACGCAGGTGCCCGCGACCAGGAGGTCGGGGAGCTCGAGGATCTTGCGGCTCTCGTTGCGGAGCTTCTTCTCCTCGTCGGTCTCGAGGTCGCCGTCGTCGACGATCGAGCCGGCGAGCGGGATGACGTCGAACGCGATCGGGGCGACGTACTTGACCGGGGCCGGGAAGTCGACGGCGTGCCCGTCGTGCACGAGCGCGAGCAGGGCCTCGGGGTCGGCGGTCGCGGCGATCGCCTGGTTCGCGAGCTCCTCGGCGCCGGCGAGGCCGGAGCCCGAGACGGCCTGGTAGGTGCTCACGATGAGGCGCTCGAGGCCGGCCTCCTCGTGCAGCACCTTGAGCACGGGCATGGCCGCCATCGTGGTGCAGTTCGGGTTCGCGATGATGCCCTTGCGCGCCTCGGCGATCGCGTGCGGGTTGACCTCGGAGACGACCAGCGGCACATCCGGGTCCATCCGCCAGGCGCTGGAGTTGTCGATCACCGTGACGCCGGCCGCCGCGAAGCGCGGGGCCTGGGCGCGGGAGCCGGTCGCTCCGGCTGAGAACAGGGCGATGTCGAGCCCGGCGGGATCGGCGGTCTCGACGTCTTCGACCACGATGTCCTCGCCCTTGAAGGGGAGCACGGTACCGGCCGAGCGAGCGGTCGCGAAGAAGCGGATCGACGCGATCGGGAACTCGCGCTCCTCGAGGAGACGGCGCATGACCTTGCCGACCTGACCGGTTGCGCCCACGACGCCGACGTTGAGTGCCTTGCCCACTGTTATCCCTCGTTCGGTGAATCAGTCAGTCTAGCGGCCGGTGCCGGCGTGGACGACGGCCTCTTCGTCCGCGTCCAGGCCGAAGGCCGTGTGCACGACGCGGAGGGCGTCGTTGATCGTGTCGGCGCGGGTGACGACCGAGATCCGGATCTCGGAGGTCGAGATCATCTCGATGTTGATGCCGGCGTCGAACAGCGCGGTGAACAGCTTCGCCGAGACGCCGGCGTTCGTGCGCATGCCGGCGCCGACGAGGGCGAGCTTGCCGATCTGGTCGTCGTACTGCAGCGCCTTGAAGCCGGTCTCCTCCTGCTCGGCGCGGAGCGCGGTGAGCACCAGCTGCCCCTCGCTCTTGGGCAAGGTGAACGAGATGTCCGTGAGGCCGGTGCTCGCGGCCGACACGTTCTGCACGATCATGTCGATGTTCGCGCCGGTCTTCGCCACGATCGTGAAGATCTGGGCGGCCTTGCCCGGGATGTCGGGCACGCCGACGACGGTGATCTTCGCTTCGCTCAGGTCGGTGGCGACACCGGCGATCATGGGCTCTTCCACTGCGGGCTCCGTTTCACTGGGGTTGTAGACGATGGTGCCCTCGTTGTTGTTGAAGCTCGAGCGCACGTGCAGGGTGACACCGTGCCGGCGGGCGTACTCGACGGCACGGATGTAGAGCACCTTGGCTCCGTTGGCGGCGAGCTCGAGCATCTCCTCGCTCGTGATGCGGTCGATCTTCGAGGCCTTGGGCACCACCCGGGGGTCGGCCGTGAAAATGCCGTCGACGTCGGTGTAGATCTCGCAGATGTCGGCGTTCAGCGCGGCGGCGAGGGCCACCGCGGTGGTGTCGGAGCCGCCGCGGCCGAGGGTCGTGATGTCCTTCGTGTCGCGATTGAAGCCCTGGAAGCCGGCGACGATCACGATCGCGCCCTCGTCGAGGGCCTCGCGGAGCCGCACCGGCGTGACGTCGACGATGCGGGCGGCGCCGTGGCGTGCATCCGTGATCATGCCGGCCTGGCTGCCGGTGAAGGAGCGGGCGTCGTGGCCGAGCGACTCGATCGCCATCGCGAGCAGCGCCATCGAGATGCGCTCGCCGGCCGAGAGCAGCATGTCCATCTCGCGCGGGGCCGGGATGGGGGCGACCGCGTGCGCGAGGTCGAGCAGGTCGTCGGTGGTGTCGCCCATCGCAGAGACGGCGACCACGACCTCGTTGCCGGCCTTGCGGGTCTCGACGATGCGTTTGGCGACCCGCTTGATGCTCTCCGCGTTGGCGACGGATGATCCGCCGAACTTCTGCACGATCAAACTCACGTGGACTCCTGGAGGGACGGCGCCTGCGGGAAAGGCGCTGGGGACGGGGTCTCTCGACCCGACTGCCCACTATATCGCGGGCGGATGCGGGTCCCCGGGCCATCCGGAGACGGCCACCTCGGACTGATCGGCCTATTTGGCCTTGTCGTAGCTGTCCACCGTCGCCACCGTGATGGGGAACTCGACCGGGGCGTCGCCGAAGATCAGGCGGCCGGCCTCGGCGGCGGAGTGGCGGAGGGCTTCGGCGACGGCCTCGGCGTGCTCTCGGGGGGTGTGGACGACCACCTCGTCGTGGAGGAAGAAGGCGAGGTGGGGGCGGCGTTCGAGGGGCGCTGCCTCGGCCGTCGCGGTCGGCGCGCCCAGCTCCCAGAGGCGGGTGCGGAGCGAGGCGAGCCAGCACAGCGCCCACTCGGCCGCGGTGCCCTGCACCACGAAGTTGCGGGTGAACCGGCCCCAGGATCGCGCGGCCGAGCGCGCGCGGCTGCGCTGCGCATCCGTGGCCCCGTCGGCGCGCGCGGCGTCCTGCACGTCGAGCCAGTCGTCGCCCGGGCGCGGAGACGTGCGGCCGAGTCGCGTGCTCACGCGGTTGCCCGCCTCGCCCGCGCGGGCGGCGGCCTCGACGAAGGCGATCGCGGCCGGGTAGGCGCGGGCCAGGCGCGGGAGCATGCGCCCGCTCTCGCCGGAGGTGCCGCCGTACATGGCCCCGAGCATCCCGAGCTTGGCGTGGGCGCGGGTGTCGACGGCGCCGGAGGCGACGATGCCGTCGTAGAGGTCGAGGCCGCGGCCCGCGGCGGCCATCGCCCGATCACCGGCGAGGGCGGCGAGCACGCGCGGTTCGAGCTGGGCGGCGTCGGCGACGACGAAGGTCCAGCCCGGGTCGGCCCGCACGGCGCCGCGCACCTGCTTCGGAAGCTGCAGGGCACCGCCGCCCTCGGAGGCCCAGCGGCCCGTGACGACCCCGCCCGGGATGTAGTGCGGGTGGAATCGGCCGTCGCGCACCCAGGTGTCGAGCCAGTTCCAGCCGTTGGCCGAGAGAAGGCGGCTGAGCTTCTTGTACTCCAGGAGCGGGGGGATGGCGGGGTGGTCGAGCGATTTGAGCTCCCAGGAGCGGGTGCTGCGGGCGTCGATGCCGGCGCGGCGCAGCGCCTTCAGCAGCTCGACCGGGGAGTCGGGATTGGCGGTGGGGTCGCCGAGCTCGGCCCGGATGCGGTCGAGGAGTTCGGCCATTCGGGCGGGGCGGGTGGGGGTGGCGGTGGTGGCGGCGGTGCCTGCGGCGGGGGTTCCTGCTGCGGCGCGAGGTGCGGCGGGAGGGGATGCGGTGCCGGGTGCGGTGGTGGGGTGGGATGCGGCGGGTGCAGCGGCGGCCTGGGAACCGGGGCGGGGGCCGAGCAGGTCGGTGAGGATGCGGTCGTGCTCGGCGGCGCTCCACGGGAGGCCGACGTGCTGCATCTCGGCCGCGGCGAGGCTTCCGGCCGACTCGGCGGCGACGAGGAGGGCGATGCGGCTCGGGTCGGTGGCTCCGGCGATGGCGGCGCGCTGTCGCCGGAACTCTTCGGCCTCGGTGATCCTCGGCCGGCCGGATGACGGGCCGGCCGCGGTGTGCGACACGGGGGCGGCCTCGACGAGGTCGTCGTCGAACAGCGCGGTGTCGTGGGTGCGGCGGTGGGTGACCACGTCGAGGATGCCGTCGGGGGCTACCGCGCCCCCTGGATAGCCCGGGTTGCCGGATCCGCCTGAGCCGCCGGGTCCGCCGGCACCGCCCGGGTTGCCCGGTGTGCCGGGGTTGCCGAGGGCGGGCATCGAGTCCCACTCGGATGCGGGGGCGGTCGCGAGTTCGGACGCGGCGGTCAGCTCGGAGGCGCGAAGGATCGTGTGCGCGAGCCGGAGGTCGACGCAGCGCTCGATCCGCACGCTGGCGGCGAGCAGCCCGGGGTACCAGCGCGCCGAGTCGCTCCACACCCAGCGCGGACGCTCAACGCGTTCGAGCCGGGCGACGGCATCCGGCAGCTCGTCGAGGCTGCAGGTCAGCGGGCCGTCGATGTTGCTCGCGGTCGCGCCCCGTTCATCCACTCGCTGGAGGGTCACCCCGTGCGGGGTCGCCGAGACGACGATGAACGGACTCACGAGCGCGAGGTGCGGGGGCGGGGCACGTCAGCTCTCGACGAGACGGCGGCCTTCGAAGGCGCGGCCGAGGGTGACCTCGTCGGCGTACTCGAGGTCGCCGCCGACCGGCAGGCCGGAGGCGAGGCGGGTGACGCGGATCTCGAGCGTGGTCAGCAGGCGCGAGAGGTAGGTCGCGGTGGCCTCGCCCTCGAGGTTCGGGTCGGTGGCGATGATGACCTCGGTGACCGTGCCGTCGGCCAGGCGCTGCATCAGCTCGCGGATGCGCAGGTTGTCGGGCCCGATGCCGTCGATCGGGCTGATCGCGCCGCCGAGCACGTGGTAGAGACCGCGGAACTCGCGGGTGCGCTCGATCGCGACGACGTCTTTGGCTTCCTCGACCACGCAGATCGAGATCTGGGAGCGGCGGGGGTCGCGGCAGATGCCGCAGGTCTCCTGCTCGGAGACGTTGCCGCAGATCTGGCAGAAGTGCACCTTGTCGCGCACGTCGGTCAGGATCTCGGCCAGGCGTGACACGTCGAACGACTCGGTCTGAACGATGTGGAACGCGATGCGCTGGGCCGACTTCGGCCCGATTCCGGGCAGGCGGCCGAGCTCGTCGATCAGCTCTTGGACGATTCCTTCGTACATGTCTCTCCGCTCCTGCTCCCGCTAGCCGTGGTGCGTGCTGGCCGTTGTGGCGTTCTGGCCGATGTGGCGTCTAGCCTTTGTGCCGTCTAGCCTTCGCGGCCGGGGAGCGGTTGCTCCTCGATGAAGTTCGCGCCGAGGATCTCGCGCACGACCGCCTCGCCGTACCGAAGCCGGCCGCCGACCGTGGGGGCCGGGGTGGCGGGGGTTCGGGGTGCCGACTGCGCGGCGGGCGCGCCCGCGGCCTCCGGCTGGGCCTCGAAACGGAGCGCGCCAGGCCGGGCGGCAGGGTCGCCGCCGGGCGTGCGGCCGGCGGCGGAACCTGCGGCCGACGGGCGGCCCGCGGCCGAGCCGGCCCGAGGACCGTCGCCGGTCTGCGCACCATCGCCGGCGGTCTCGGGAGCCCGCGTGGGGTCGGCAGCGATCGTGGAGTCGTTTCGACTCGAGCCGGCCGACGGGATGGACTCGGCGCGGTCGGCGGGCAGCTCGGGCTCGTCGCTCGGCATCGGCTCGTCGGCCAGCGGCACGTCGTCGTCATCGCCCGAGGAGGTGGGGATCGCGACGACGTCCCACGACGTCGTCGGTGCGGCGGCCTTGGCTCCCGCAGACCCGGACGACTTGGTGGGCGCAGCGTTCCGCCGCTCCTGCCTCACCGGAGGAGCCTGAACCTGAGCCGCGGACGACCCCGAACTCTTCGCCTCCGTTCCGCCCTGCGATGCGTGTCCACCCTGTGCGGGCGTGCTTTCGACGACGGCGGGGGTCTCTGGCTCGGTCGCCAGGCCGGGGACGGCCCAGCCGGACGCATCCACCGGCGGGCGCCGCGGCGCAGCCGGTGCCGGCTCGGGCGCAGCAGTGGCCGGGGCAGCGGGAGCACTCGCTCCAGCCGTTGCCGCAGCGGGCGCGTTCGCACCTGCAGCCGGCCCAGCCGGCGCACTCGTACCTGCGGCCGGGGCAGCGGGAGCACTCGCATCAGCGGCCGGCGCAGCGGACGCGTTCGCACCCGAGGTCGGCGCTACGGTGTCGGGCGCGCTGGCCGCGGGACGCGCATCCGGAGCGTCGGAATCGTGGGGGCGGAGGGTCGTGTCGACGCGGGCGATGTACTTCACCCGGAGGCCCAGCACATCGAGGATCGCCTGACGCAGGAACTCGCTCACGCCCTGCCCGGGAGCCGACCGCTCCTTGAAGCTGGCCACGTCGTTCTCGCTGGGGAACGCCAGGGTCAGCACGTCTCCGTCGAGCGACCGCACCTGTGCGGTGAACACGACGAGCCACGCCGTCATCTTCGCCTTCTGCACGGCCTCGAGGATCTCGGGCCACGCATCCTTCAACTGCTGCAGCGTGACCTCGCCGGCAGCCTCGGCCGCGGCGGCAGGAGGCGTTGCCACGGGCACTGCGGATGCGGGCACAGCCACGACGTCGGGCGTCGCGATCCCCGCTCCGCCGCTGCTGTCGGCCCCGCTGGTCGCCGACTCGGCCGGGCCCGAGTCGACCTTCTCCGGCGAACCACTCGTCGCCTCAGCCTGAGAGCCTGTCACCGAGCCCGCGGCCGCGCCCGGCGCAGCGGAACCGACAGACCGGTCCGTCGCGCCAGCGCCACCAGTCGCGATCGCACCAGCACCAGCACCAGCACCAGCAAGCGCCCCGCTGGTCGCACCCGCAGCCGGCGCGGTCTGCCGGGGCGGCGCATCCTGAGTCGCAGCGGAGTGGTGAGCCGCGAACGAGGCGACCCCCGCATCCGGTGAGTCGACGCCGATGCGCCGCTCGAGGCGCTCGACGCGGGCGAGCGCACCGCGCTGCGTGTCGTCCGACGCGGGCACGAGGGCCCGCGCCACCATCAGCTCGAGGTGCAGCCGGGGCGAGGTCGCCCCCGTCATCTCGGAGAGCGCCGAGTTCACGATGTCGGCCACCCGCGACAGCTCGGCGTGACCGAACAGCGCGGCCTGGCGGCGCATGACCTCGATCTCGTCGGCGGGCACTCCGCGCAGCACCGAGGAGGCCTGCTCGCGGGTTGCCGCGACGACGATGATGTCGCGAAGTCGTTCGAGGAGGTCTTCGACGAAGCGCCTCGGATCCTGCCCCGTCTGGATGACGCGGTCGACGGCGTCGAACACCGCGGCTCCGTCGTGGGCGCCGAGCGCGTCGATGGCCTCGGAGAGGAGGGCGCCGTGCGTGTAGCCGAGCAGCGCGACGGCGCGCTCGTACTCGACGCGGTTGTTCTCAGAACCCGCGATCAGCTGGTCGAGCAGCGACAGCGTGTCACGCGCCGACCCGCCGCCCGCGCGCACGACGAGCGGGAGCACACCGGGCGCGACCTCGACGCCCTCGGTCTCGCAGAGGTGCTGCACGTACTCGAGCAGCTGCGCCGGCGGGATCAGACGGAAGGGGTAGTGGTGGGTGCGCGACCGGATCGTGCCGATCACCTTGTCGGGCTCCGTCGTCGCGAAGATGAACTTGATGTGCTCCGGCGGCTCTTCGACGATCTTGAGCAGCGCGTTGAAGCCCTGCGGCGTGACCATGTGGGCCTCGTCGAGGATGAAGATCTTGAAGCGGTCGCGCGCCGGAGCGAAGACCGCGCGCTCGCGCAGGTCACGGGCGTCGTCGACGCCGTTGTGGCTCGCCGCGTCGATCTCGACCACGTCGAGCGACCCGGGGCCGTCGCGACCCAGCTCGACACAGCTCGGGCAGACGCCGCACGGGGTGTCGGTCGGACCCTCCGCGCAGTTGAGGCACCGGGCCAGGATGCGCGCCGACGTCGTCTTGCCACACCCTCGAGGACCGCTGAACAGATAGGCGTGATTCACGCGGTTCGTGCGCAGTGCCGTCATCAACGGATCGGTCACCTGCGACTGCCCGATCATCTCGGCGAACGTCTCAGGCCGATAGCGGCGATACAGGGCGGTGACCACGGATCAAGACTACCCGCGCCCACCGACACCGGGGCCGGTGTCCCTAGACGAGCGTCCGGGCGTAGCAGACCGAGATGTCGGAGCCGGCATACGGTCCGAAATTGGGGATGAGCTCATAACCCTCCCGCTCGTAGAACCGCATGGCGTCCGGTTGCTCGGTTCCTGTCTCCAGCAGCAGCCGCTCGACCCCGATCGCGCGCGCCTCCTCCTCGATCGCGCGCAGCACCGCGATCGAGACTCCCTGACCTCGGGCGTCGGGCACGACGTACATCCGCTTGATCTCGGCGCCGCCGCCGGCCAGCGGGCGCAGCCCACCGCATCCGACCGCCTCGCCCTCGGCCGTGCGCGCCACCAGGAACACCGGCACCGACGCCGCCGTCGGCTTCTCGCCCGGCTCGTGGTCGCCGGTGCCGTAGCGGACGTCGAGCTCGGCCTGCTGCGCGGCACGAAGAGCGGATGCATCGGGCGAGTCGAACGACTCCCTCGCGACGACGACGGGCAGAACGGATCGGGTCACGGCGCGACTCTCCTCAGGGACTCTTTCGGGAACAGTTGTTACGATATCAAATTCCGCCACCGGACGACGACAGCAGAGGATCCGCCCATGCCCCGCACCCGCGACCTGCCCGAGCAGCAGCGCCTCCTCTCCGAGGCGACCTGGTCGGTACTCACCGAGCGCGGACTGCCCGGCCTGACCATCCGCGCCGTCGCCGAACGCGCCGGCTGCACGACCGGCCTGGTCATGCACGCCTTCCCCACGAAGGAGGCGCTCCTCCTCCACGCCCGCGACCTGCTCCACTCCCGCACGGGTCGACGAGCGGATGCCGCCGAAGAATCGGCGCCCGACCCCGAGGCGGCCCTCGAGGCCGTGCTGCTGAACGCGATGTCGCTCGACGCTGCCAGCGCCGACGAGGCCCGGGTCTGGGTGAGCTTCCTGGCGGCGTCGCTCGTGGATCCCGCCCTCGCCGAGCGCCACACCACCGGCAACCGCAGCTTCGTCGCCCGGATCACCCGCCTGCTCACCGCCGCCCGCCCCGGGTGGCCGGAGGGCCGCGCCCGCGACGAGGCCCTCGCACTCATCGCGCTGGCCGAGGGCATGAACTCCCTCAGCGCGGCCGACCCCGAGACGTACTCCCCCGAGGCCCAGCGCCGCGCCATGACGGATGCCCTCCGTCGCGCCCTCGACGCCGTCCCCGCACCCGAGGCCGTCACGACGGTGGCCGGCGCGGCGGAGTCCGCCGCCGCGGTGGCCGGTACGACGGAGGGTGCGGCTTCGGGCGGATCGAGGATCCGTCGTTACCTGCCCGGGGACGAGGACTCCGTCGTCGCCCTCTGGGCCGAGGTCGGCCTCACCCGACCGTGGAACGACCCCCGGAAGGACATCGCCCGTAAGCTCACCGTGCAGCCCGAGCTCTTCCTCGTCATCGAAGCGGCCGCCGAAGCCGATGAGCTCGTCGAAGAGCCCGCCAAGGACGCGAACCGCGTGATCGCCACCGTCATGGCCGGCTTCGATGGCCACCGCGGTTGGGTCAACTACCTCGCCGTCGACCCCGCCCACCGCGGAGCCGGCCACGCCCGCACCCTGATGTCCGCCGTCGAGGACGAACTCACCCGGCGCGGCTGCCCCAAGATCAACCTGCAGATCCGCGAGGGCAACGAAGGCGTCATGGCGTTCTACCGAGCCCTCGGCTACGAGCGCGACGCCGCCGTCAGCTTCGGCAAGCGCCTCATTCCCGACGCCTGAGCTACTCCCCGTTCACCGCTGCGAGCGACTGCCGCGCGATCTCCAGCTCCTCGTTCGTCGGCACCACGAGCACCTTCACCCGCGACGACTCGGGCGAGATCACCCGTGCGCCCGACCCGGGAGCCTCGTTGAGTTCCGGCGACACCGCGACCCCCATCTCCGACAACCCGGCCACCGAGCCCGCCCGCACGAGCGGGTTGTTCTCCCCCACTCCCGCGGTGAACACGACGGCGTCGAGGTGCCCGAGCTGAGCCCAGTACTCGCCGATGTACCCGCGGATCCGGTGCAGGTACACCTCCAGCGCCAGCTGCGCCGCCTCGTCACCGGATGCCGCCGCCGTCTGCACATCCCGCATGTCGCCGTGCCCCGAGAGCCCGAGCAGCCCGCTCCGCCGGTTCAGCAGCTCGTCGAGCTCGCCGAACGACATGTCGGTCTTGCGGTGCAGGTGGAACAGAACGGCCGGGTCGAGATCGCCCGACCGCGTGCCCATCACGAGCCCCTCGAGCGGGGTCATGCCCATCGAGGTCTCGACCGAGCGACCGCCGTCGACCGCGCACATCGAGGCGCCGTTGCCGAGGTGCAGGATGATCATCTTCAGCGACGACAGCGGCTTGCCCAAGAACTCTGCAGTCGCTCCCGCCACGTACTTGTGCGAGGTTCCGTGGAACCCGTACCGCCGCACCCGCTGCTTCTCGGCCAGCGCCTTGTCGATCGCGTAGGCGTAGGCCGCGGGCGCCAGCGTCTGGTGGAACGCCGTGTCGAACACCGCCACCTGCGGCACCGACGGGAAGGCCTTCTCGGCCGCGTCGATCCCGGCGAGGTTCGCGGGGTTGTGCAGCGGCGCGAGCTCGCTCAGATCCTCGATGTTGATCTTCACCAGCGGCGTCACGATCGTCGCCTCGTGGAACCGCTTGCCGCCGTGCACGACCCGGTGCCCCACCGCGACCAGCGGATGCTCGTCGAACGACGGCCCGTGCTCCGCGAACGCGTCGAGCATCGCCCCGAATCCCGCGGTGTGGTCGGCGATCGGCCGCGTGCTCTCCCAGGTTCCGGATGGCGTGGTGTGGCGGGTGTGCCCCGACTCCTCGCCGATCCGCTCGACGAGACCGGAGGCGAGCACCTCCTCGCCCTCCATCTCGATCACCTGGTACTTGAACGACGACGAGCCGCTGTTGACGACGAGGATGGCGCTCACGCGGACAGCCCCTCCGCCTGGATGGCCGTGATGGCGATGGTGTTCACGATGTCGGGCACGAGCGCTCCTCGGGACAGGTCGTTGATCGGCTTCCGCAGCCCCTGCAGCACGGGCCCGATGGCCACGGCTCCGGCGCTGCGCTGCACGGCCTTGTAGGTGTTGTTACCGGTGTTCAGGTCGGGGAAGATGAACACCGTCGCGCGGCCGGCCACCTTCGAACCGGGCATCTTGGCCGCGGCGACCACCGCATCCGTCGCCGCGTCGTACTGGATCGGCCCCTCGACCGGCAGGTCGGGGCGGGCCGCCCGCACGAGGGCGGTGGCCTCGCGCACCTTCTCGACGTCGGCGCCCGAACCGGAGGACCCGGTCGAGTACGACAGCATCGCGACCCGCGGGTCGATTCCGAACTGCACTGCCGTCTCGGAGGACGAGACCGCGATGTCGGCGAGCTGGTCGCTCGTGGGGTCGGGCACGACGGCGCAGTCGCCGTAGACCAGCACCCGGTCGGCGAGCGCCATCAGGAACACGCTCGACACGACCGAGACCTCGGGGCGCGTTTTGATGATCTCGAACGCGGGCCGGATGGTGTGGGCTGTCGTGTGGGCCGCACCCGACACCATCCCGTCGGCCAGTCCCAGCTGCACCATCATCGTGCCGAAGTACGAGACGTCGGCGACGGTGTCGAAGGCCATGTCGTAGGTGATGCCCTTGTGGGCGCGGAGCTTCTGGTACTCCTCGGCGAAGCGTGCGCGCAGCACGGCGTCGAAGGGGCTGACGACCGCGGCGCCGTCGATGTCGAGGCCGAGCTCGGCGGCCCGGCCGCGCACCTCCTCCTCCTCGCCGAGGATCGTGAGCCGGGCGACCTGGCGCTTGAGCACCGTGCTCGCGGCCCGGAGGATGCGGTCGTCGCCGCCCTCGGGCAGCACGATGTGCCGGCCCGCCAGCCGCGCGCGATCCAGCAGGCCGTACTCGAACATCAGCGGCGTGACGACATCGGCCTTCGAGACGTCGAGCAGCTCGAGCAACTGCTTTCCGTCGACGTACTGCTCGAACAGGCCGAGCGCGTTGTCGTACTTCACCTGCGAGTCGGCGGCGAGCCGGCCGCGGGTCGAGGTGATGCGCACGGCGGTCTCGTAGGTGCCGAGCTCAGTCGAGATGATCGGGATCTTCGGGTCGAGGCCCTCGATCAGCCGCATCACCGGCTCGGGCACCTCGAACCCGCCGTTCAGCACGATGCCGGCCAGCGACGGGAAGGTTCCCGAGGCGTTGGCCATCAGCACGGCCAGCAGCAGTTCGGCCCGGTCGCCGGGCACGACGACGACGGCGCCCTCGGTGAGCCGGGGCAGCACGTTGCGCATCGACATCGCGGCGACGACGACGCCGAGCGCCTCGCGGGCGAGCAGGCGCGGGTCGCCGAGCACGAGGGTTCCGTCGATCGACTCGACGATGCCGCCCACGCTCGGGGCGACCAGCACGCGGTCCTCCGGGATGGCCCAGACCGGGATGCGGCGGGGCTGTACGGGGATGGCGCCGGTCGCGGTGTCGGCGGACGAGCCGCCCGAGCCGGACCCAGCGCCCGATGCGGCGGCGGATGCGGCCAGGCTGTCCGCGGCGTCGCGCGAGGCCAGCCCGATCGCGTCGCGGATCTTCTCCAGGTGCCCCGGATCCGACCGGTTCGAGATGATGCCGACCAGCGTCGCGTGCGCGTTCCGCAACTCGACCAGGGCGAGCTCGGTGATCTGGCGCATCTCGTCGGCCGAGCGCGCCTCGGTGTGGCCGAGCAGTTCATCCGAGCCCTGCCCGCGACGGCCGCCGAGCACGAGCAGCACGGGGGCGCCGAGGTTCGCGGCGATGCGGGCGTTGAAGCCGAGCTCGGTGGGGCTGCCGACGTCGGTGTAGTCCGAGCCGAGGATGACGACGGCGTCGCACTCGCGCTCGACCGCCTTGTACCGCTCGACGATCCGCGAGAGCGCGCGCTCCGGATCCTCGTGCACGTCGTCGTAGGTCACGCCGATCGCCTGCTCGTACGCGAGGTCGCTGCCGTCGTGGTCGAGCAGCAGTTCGAGCACGTAGTCGCGCGAGCTGACCGAGCGCGCCACCGGGCGGAAGACGCCCACCCGCCGCACCGAGCGGCGGAGCATCTCGAGCACCCCGAGGGCGATCGTGGATTTGCCGGAATGGCCCTCAGCGCTCGTGATGTAGATGCTCTTCACGCCGGTGGGCTGCGCGGGAGCGGGGGCAGGGATGTTGTCGACTGGTGTCACGGAATCCTCTTCGGTCGTCCGCTTCCAATCCTAGGCCGGGGCCTCTGGGAAACGCCCTGCCGTCAGCCGCAGTACTCCTTGAGGTCGACGCTGTCGCGGCTGACCTCGATGATGTTGACGGTGGCGGCGTCGACGCTGGTGAAGTGGATGAAGCTCGACCCCTCCTGCACCAGATAGCCCGGGCGTCCTTGTGAGTCGGTATAGGACTGCGCGTCGGGGTAGGCGGCGAGCAGCTGATCGAACGTCGATCCCGCGGAGATGCCGCTCGCGGTGTGCGGGCGGCCCGAGATGTCGACGGTCTGGGAGGGCCCCGTGATCGCGACCGCCACGACGGGCGATTCCGAGCCGTCCCCCACGGCGACCACGCCGGAGTTGAAGAACATCGCGACCCCGGGCCGGCAGCTCTCCCCAGGCGGCACCACCTCGTCGACCACCTCGGCGAGGGGCCGGTCGAGCTGCACGGGGCCGATGCCCCCGGCGGAGATGATCCAGGTCGCCATGTCGGCGGGGTCGTAGGCGTCGGCCGACGGGGTCGGCGGCTCGGTCGGGGTGGGTGTCACCGGGGGTGCCGGCGTGGGGGCGGCCGTCGGCGTGCGGGTCGGGGTGGGGGTCACGGTGACCGTGGGGGTGGGGCTCGGCGCCGCAGCCGGCCCCGTGCATCCGGATGCCGTCAGCGCGAGGGCCGCGGCCAGAACCGCCGTGACGATGCGGTGTCGTGCTCTCATCGATGCTCCCCCTGATCGGTGAAGCTCACGGTACACGTGTCGAGCAGAATCGACCGCGGGTTAAAAGAGTCGACCGCGGGTTAAAAGAGAAGGACTCCCCGCGCACCCGCCAGAGCCCGGTTACCCTTGCTACGTTTCCGTCCTGGGGGAGTTGGCCTGGATGGCGCCACACGGGGAGCCGTCGACCAGTGTAGCAAGTCCCGCCGAGCACTCGCGCCTTGAGGATGCCCCGCCCGAGGCGTTGACTGGGGAGATGAAGATCGCCATCGCGGGTGGGCACGGGCAGATCGCCCTGCTCACCACCAAGCTGCTCAGTGCATCCGGCCACGAGGTCTGGGGCATCACCCGCAATCCCGACCACGGGGCCGACATCGAGGAGGCCGGAGGTCAGCCGCTCGTGCTCGACCTCGAGAAATCCGACTCCGAGCAGCTCGCCTCCGAGCTGTCGTCACGCTCGATCGAGGCCGTGGTGTTCGCCGCCGGCTCCGGCCCGGGCAGCACGGCCGAGCGCAAGCTCACGGTCGACCGCGACGGCGCCGTGCTGCTCGCCGACGCGGCCTGGCGAGCGGGGGCCTCGCGCTACGTGCTCATCTCGTCGATGGGTGCCGACTCGTTCGACCCCGACAGCGACGACGTCTTCCAGGTCTACCTGCGCGCGAAGAGCGAAGCGGATGCGGCGGTGCGCGCCTCGGAGCTCGACTGGACGATCGTGCGCCCCGGCGGCCTGACCGACGATGCGGCGACCGGCTCGGTCACGCTCGCCGAGGAGACCGGGCGCGGCAGCATCCCGCGCGCCGACGTCGCCTGGATCGTGACCCAGCTGCTCACCACGGGCGATGCCGTGCACCGGCAGTTCGAGGCAATCTCGGGGCCGACGCCGATCGCCGAGGCGCTCCGCGCGCTCTGAGCGGGCCCAGCGCGGGCCCGAATCGTGATCGGGCGCGATGACCAGGTAGGATGCTTCTTGGTCATCGCCCGTTCGCGGGAATGATGCTCCAGGAGAATTCGCCTAGTGGCCTATGGCGCACGCTTGGAAAGCGTGTTGGGTGCAAGCCCTCGGGGGTTCGAATCCCCCATTCTCCGCCAGTCGTTTCACGGTCCGCGACGGACCGAATGAAAAACGGGGCCCTCGAGTGCATAGTGCACGCGAGGGCCCCGTTTCTCATTCCGTTCGGGAGCGAGTAGCGCCGTCCGCGGTGGGTCAGCCCTCGGAGCGGGCGCGGCGGGTGCGCAGCACCAGCAGCAGCACGCCACCGGCGAGCAGCACGAGCACCCCGGCCGCGAGCCCGAGCTGAGGCGCGAAGCCGGTGGCTGCGAGGCTGCCCGTTCCGGTCGTCGACGTCGCCGAACCGGCCGGCGCGGTCGTCGACCCCGGGGTCGGCTGACCAGCGGTCGGCGCGGGCGTCGGCGTGGCCGTCGGCGTCGGCGTCGGCCCGGCACCCGGTGCCGCCGCGATCGAGAACGCGACCGTCACCGGCTCCGAGCTGCGGGCGCCGAGCGCCTGCGCCGCCGAGTATGAGTACGACCCCGCCGCGGTCAGCGTCGAGGGGAACGAGTACGACCAGGTGCCGTCCGCACCCACGATCGTCGCGACCTCCAGGGCGGTGAGGTGCGCGTTCGACTCGGTGCGGGCCGACTCGGCGGCCAGCGCCACGGCACCGCCCTCGATCTGCACCGACGCCCCGGGGAGCCCGGTGCCGGAGAGCGTCGTGACCTTCGAGCCCGCCGGCAGCGAGCCCGACGGGGCATCCGTCACCGAGAACCCGGTGAGGTCGGCGCGCGAGGTGAGCCACTCGGCCGGGCCGGTCGGGTGGTCGATGATGCGGGTCTCGCCGACGCAGCCGTTCCAGCCGTTGCGGGCGGCGTCATCCACCCAGTCCGAGCCGATGATCCAGGGCATGTCGGGGTTGGCCGCGAGCCCGGCGGCATCGATCGCGTTGCGGAGCACGGGAGCCCCGTCGACGTACATCGTGATGGTGCCGGCGATCGCGTCTCCGACCACGGCCACGTGCGCCCAGGAGTCGACCATGATCTCGCCCGACCAGTTGGTCTTGTCGCCCTTGGTGGGGTCGCCGGGAACGGCGGTCCACTGGAACTCGCGCAGGTTCGAGATGCCGAGCGCCGTAGGCGATGCGGTCCAGTCCCACTGGGTCTTCGCGAAGCCGTCGATCTTCGAGCGGTTGCCGGTGTGCACGAGGAACTTCGACCAGCCGTTCACGGACGAGTCCCATTCAGGAGCCATCTTCACGAAGGTCTCGATGGTGTACCCCTTCGAGAAGTCGGCGTTGTTGACGGGCGCATCCGCATCCGTCGTCAGGTAGCTGTAGCGCGAGCCGCTCGAGTCGGCGAAGCAGACGCCGGCCTGGTCGGCCGAGTAGCCGTGCACGTCGTCCGACTCCACGGTGACGTCGGCGATCTCGGTGCCCACCGAGTTCGTCTTCGCCGGGTCGGCGCGGTGCAGGTCGTTGGCACCCGGGGCCGCGCCCGAGACGGAGGTCGCGACATCCGGGATCGTGACGTCGGTGCCCACCACCCCGTCGAGGCCGTTGAACTGCCAGTGTGCGAGCGTGCCGTCGACCTCGGGGTAGTCGGCGGGTGAACCCGGGAACTGCGTCGTGATCGGGTCGGGGCCCTCGAAGCCGTCGAGCAGGATGTCGCGGGCCTTCTGCGAGAGCGACGCCGAGTCGGCCGGCCCGGCGGCGAAGGTGGGGTTGAAGCCCTTGAAGCGCTCGGAGAAGTCGATCGGCAGGGTGAACTGCTGCTGCGACCCCTCGAGGAAGGGCTGGTCGTAGCTGGTGAGCGTGTCCTGCGGCTTCCAGGTGACCCACGGCGACGCGGTCTGCACGTTGATCACGTCGTGCGTGAGGTCGAACTCGTACAGCCCGAGGTAGCCGTCGCCGCCCTCGTAGGCCATCTGGTAGTCGATGACGACCTCGGTGACCGCGTGCCCGAAGTCGTTGGTCTTCTGCAGACGCGACGACCCGTGGAAGTGCCCGTTCAGGGTGAGGAAGATCTGGTCGTGGCCCTTGATCAGCTTGTCCCAGAGGCGCAGTCCGTAGTCGGTCTCGCGCGGCGACTCGCCATCGGGGTCGATGTCGATCACCTGGTGGGTGGTGAGGATGACGGGCACGGTGGGATGCGCGGCCATCACGTCGCTCGCCCACTTCAGAGTGGCGTCCGAGGCCCGCCAGGAGAGCGCGAGCACCATGTACTGCTGCCCGTCGGCCTCGAAGATGTGGAACTGGTTGAACCCGGTGGGGTCGCTGCCCTGGAAGGTGCTGACGTTCGCCGCGCGCTTCGGGCCGAACCACTGCAGGAACGGCTCGTTGGGCAGGTTGTACTGGTCGTCGTAGAGGTTGTCGTTGCTGTCGCGCACGTCGTGGTTGCCGGCCAGGATCGAGTAGGGCAGCTTCGCCTCGTCGAGGTTCTTCATCGCGTTGTCGGCGGCGACCCACTCGTTGTTGACGCCGACCCGGTCGACGATGTCGCCCAGGTGCGTGACGAAGGGGATCTGCAGGTCGTCGGCGTTGGCCGCCAGCCACTCGGTCTGCACCGAGAACGGGTCGTCGCCGTAGCGCGGCATGAACTGGTCGGCCGAGTACCGCGAGTAGAACTGCGTGTCGGGCAGCACCACCAGGGTGAAGCGCGAGGCGTCGCCCTGGTCGGCGGCGACCTCGGTGGTCGGCGCCGCGGGTGCGGCGAGGGGAACGGATGCGGGAACCGCCGGCGCAGCGGAGGCCGGGGCCGCGGCGACGAGCGCCCCGGCCGCCAGGCACCCCGCCAGCGCTGCGGCTGGGATGGTGGAGAGAAGTCTTTTCACGCACCCCACGCTCGGCGAGAGCGCCGACCGGCTTCTGGACGCTGGTTGAACTGACCCCTATCCGAGGGTGAACGATCCCGGCGGGAGGTTAACGGATAGGTGTCTACCGCTCGCCGGCCTCGATCGCCTCGACCGCGCGGGGGTCGGCACCGTCGAGGAACTCCGTCAGGCGCTCGACCTCGCCCGTCTCGCCGATGCTCTCGGCCGCGCGACGCAGCATGTAGAGCGAGAGCAGCACGCCCCGGTTCGGCTCGTGCGACCACGGCACCGGACCCTGGCCCTTCCAGCCCGCACGGCGCAGGGCGTCGAGCCCGCGGTGGTAGCCGACGCGCGCGAAGGCGTACGACTGCACGGGCTCGCCGCGGTACCAGGCGCGGTCGGCCAGGGTGGCCCAGGCCAGCGACGAGGTCGGGAACGACTTCACGGTCTGCTCCAGCACCTCGTCGACGTCGTAGCCGATGGCGCGCGACAGCGAGTCGGCGACGCCGGGCTCTTCGGGCAGGAGGGTCTCGGGCAGGCCGAGGAGGTTCGCGTTGCTCATGCTCCGATCTTAAACGGGAAACGCCCCCGCCGATCGGCGGGGGCGTTCTCGAATTCGAGCTGGAAATGCTTGCGCCTGAGCGTCAGGCCAGCACCTTCTGAATCGAGCCCAATGAAATAAGCACCTTCATATCGACTCCCTTCGTTGTTCCGTGCACCCATTCTGAACCCGTCCGTCGCCGGACGCCAGTGGCTGTCGAGAATTCGAGCGAAGATCCAGCGCGCTCAGGGCGAACACCGAGCAGCGAGTACCGAGCCCGAGCACGCCCGCAGCTCACCGCCCGTTGTCGTCCCCGGTGTCCGCCGCCACAGCCCGCCCGTTCTCGCCGAACGGCAAGCCCGCGCTCCCCTGCACGTCCGGCGCGTCCTCCCCGTGCTCCCGCGTGTAGGCGCGGTGCGCGGCCCGCTCGTCGTCCATCCGCTGCGACAATCCCGCGTACGCGGTGCTGAGCCGCGGCACCCGCCGGATCACGTCCATCACCAGCCGGAACCGGTCGAGGTCGTTCAGCATCAGCATGTCGAACGGGGTCGTCGTCGTGCCCATCTCCTTGAACCCGCGCACGTGGATGTTGCTGTGGTTGCTGCGCCGGTAGGTGAGACGGTGGATGAGCGAGGGGTAGCCGTGGAACGCGAACACGACGGGCTTGTCGTCCGTGAACACGGCGTCGAACGCGTCGCTGTCGAGGCCGTGCGGATGCTCGGTGCTGTCCTGCAGGCGCATCAGGTCGACGACGTTGACGAACCGCACCGCGAGATCCGGGATCTCGGTGCGGAGGATCTGCACCGCCGCCATGGCCTCGACGGTCGGGATGTCGCCGGCCGCCGCCACGACGACCTCGGGCTCCTCGCCCTCCCGCTCGGTGCCGGCCCACTCCCAGACGCTCAGCCCGCGGGCGCCGTGCGTCCGGGCCTCCTCGAGCGAGAGGAGCGTGGCGGTCGGCTGCTTGCCCGCGACGATCACGTTCACGTGGTCGCGCGTCGCCAGGCAGTGCTCGGCCGTGACCAGGAGGGTGTTCGCGTCCGGCGGCAGGTACACCCGCACGACGCTCGCCTTCTTGTTGACGACGTGGTCGAGGAAGCCCGGATCCTGGTGCGAGAACCCGTTGTGGTCCTGCCGCCAGACGTGCGACGACAGGAGGTAGGTGAACGACGAGATCGGCCGCCGCCAGTCGACCTCCGCGGCCGACTCGAGCCACTTCGCGAACTGGTTGAACATCGAGTCGACGATGTGGATGAAGGCCTCGTACGAGGTGAAGAGCCCGTGCCGGCCGGTCAGCAGGTAGCCCTCGAGCAGCCCCTGTGCGAGGTTCTCGCTGAGGATCTCGATCACCCGGCCGTTGTGCGAGAGGTGCTCGTCGGTCTCCAGCACCTCGGCCTGCCATTCTTTGGCCGTCACCTCGTAGACGTCGTCGAGCCGGTTGGAGGCCACCTCGTCCGGCCCGAAGATGCGGAAGCTGTCCGGGTTCACCCGGATCAGGTCACGGAGCCAGCGGCCGAGGATGCGGGTCGGCTCGACCACGGTCCCCCGCCCGCCCGAGATGTCCACGGCCTGCGGCTCGAGCGGCGGCATCGTGAGGGCGCGGCGGAGCAGGCCGCCGTTGCCGTTCGGGTTGTCGCTCATCCGCAGTTCGCCCTCGGGGCGGTCGCCGTCGAGCAGCGCCACCGGCCGGCCCTGCTGGTCGAAGAGCTCCTCGGGGCGGTAGCCCGTCATCCACTCCTCGAGCTGGGCGAGGTGCTCGGGGTTGTCGCGCACCGACGACAGCGGCACCTGGTGCGCGCGCCAGGTGTTCTCGACCGGCAGGCCGTCGACGAACTTGGGCCCCGTCCAGCCCTTCGGGGTCTTCAGGATGATCATCGGCCAGGCCGGGCGCTCGGTGCGGCCCTCGGTACGCGCCGCGTCCTGGATGGCGGTGATCTCGTCGAAGGCCTCGGCGAGCGCCGTCGCGAACCGCTCGTGCACGAGCGCCGGGTCTTCGTCGTCGAAGCCGCCGGAGACGATCCGGGGGCGGTAGCCGTAGCCGACGAACAGGGCTTCGAGCTCGTGCTCCGGGATGCGGGCGAGCACGGTCGGGTTGGCGATCTTGTAGCCGTTGAGGTTGAGGATCGGCAGCACCGCCCCGTCCGTCGCCGGGCTGATGAACTTGTTCAGGTGCCAGCTCGTGGCGAGGGTCGCCGTCTCGGCCTCGCCGTCGCCGACGACGCAGGCGGTGATCAGGGACGGGTTGTCGAGCACGGCCCCGTAGGCGTGCACGAGCGAGTAGCCGAGCTCGCCGCCCTCGTTGATCGAGCCGGGGGTCTCGGGGGCCGCGTGCGAGGGGATGCCGCCGGGGAAGGAGAACTGGCGGAAGAGCTTGCGCATGCCCTCGCCGTTCCGGGTGATGGGCGGGAAGAGCTCGGAGTAGGTGCCGTCGAGCCAGGCGTTCGCCACCACCCCGGGGCCGCCGTGCCCGGGTCCGGCGATGTAGAGCACGTTCGAGGAGCGCTCGACGATGACCTTGTTGAGGTGCGCCCAGATGAAGTTGAGCGCGGGCGTCGTTCCCCAGTGGCCGAGCAGCCGGGGCTTGATGTCGGAGGAACGAAGGGGCCGCTTCAGGAGCGGGTTGTCGAGCAGGTAGATCTGCCCGACCGAGAGATAGTTCGCCGCCCGCCACCAGGCGTCGACGACGGGCAGTGGGACCGTTCCGGGGGAGGTCATGGCATCAGCCTAGGCGGGAGTAGCGTGAAAAACACGGGTTCGATCCCACAGGGAGAAGGAGTTCACGGATGCCTTACGTCACCACCGACGACGGGGTGCGGTTGCACTATCTGGAGCACGGCGACCCGATGGGCGACGTGGTGGTGCTGGTCGCCGGATTCACGTCCCCGGCCACGAGCTGGAGCGCCCAGCAGGCGACGCTCGCCGAGGCCGGCTACCGGGTGCTCTCGCTCGATCGCCGGGGTCACGGCGGATCCGACGAGCCTCCGGGAGGCGGCGACTCCATGAAGCGGCACGGCGACGACCTGGCCGCGTTCCTGATCGAGCTCGCGATCCCCGACACCGTGCTCATCGGCGCCTCGATGGGCGGCGACGCGATCTGGGCCTACCTCGACGCGCACGACGAGGACAACATCCGCGGCGTCGTGATCGTCGACCAGACCCCCAGGATGCTGAACGACGACGACTGGCCCTACGGCTTCTACGGCTACGACGAGTCGAACCGCGACACCTACTTCGCCGACTCCTTCCCCGACCCCGGGCGGGTGAGCCTGCTGTCCAAGGGCCCGGTGCGGATCGCCCGGCTCGTGAAGGCGTTCGGCCGCGGCGACACCAAGCGCCTCTCCGACACCGAGAAGGCGCTCTTGAACGATTACGCGAAATCGGATTGGCGCGCGGTGATCGGCCGCAGCCGGATGCCCGTGCTCTTCGTCGCAGGTCGGGAGAGCGAGTACTGGCCGAGCGAGCACGCCGCCGCGGCTGCCGCCCTGGCGAAGAAGGGCAGGTCGGTCGTGATCGACAAGGCCGGCCACGCTGCGAACATCGAGCAGCCGGCGCTGTTCGACGAGCAGCTGCTGCAGTTCCTCGGCGAGCTGCGCGACTGAGCAACCCTGCCGTCTGACCCCCGGTGCGGGAAACCGCGCGGAACCCGCACCCGAACGGTGCGGGAAACATCCTGGGCCCGGTGCGGAACCCGCTGCTAGCTTGCCCCCTCAAGCACGCTCTTCGTGTTCTGCAACGACGCGACACGAGAACCCGCGTCACCAGCATCCGCGTCACACAATCCAGGGGGTCTCCAATGCACATCGTCCATGAGTCCGTTCCGCCGGCAGCTCGCCGGCGACGGCTCGCCTCTGTGGCCACGGCCACCGTCTTCGCCGTCGCGGCGACCCTCGGCGTCGTCGCCGGCGCCGCGCTCCCCGGCACCGCCGCTCCCGCCCAGGCCGCCGGCAACACCGTCGTCTCGCTCACCTTCGACGACGGCAACGCCGACCAGCTGGCCGCCGCTGCGACCCTCACGCAGAAGGGCCTGAAGGGCACCTTCTACATCATCTCCGGCGCGGTCGGCCAGCCCGACTACCTCACCCAGGCGAACCTGCAGACGATCCACTCGGAGGGCCACGAGATCGGCGGTCACACCGTCCACCACCAGGATCTGACGACCCTCGCGACCGACGACGTGAAGCGCGAGATCTGCAACGACCGCGTGAACCTCACCAACTGGGGCTTCCCCGTCACGAGCTTCGCCTACCCCTACGCCTCGGTGAACGACTCGGTCGAGGCCGTGGCCGGCGAGTGCGGCTACAACAGCGCTCGCGGGCTCGGCGACCTGAAGACGCCCCCCGGCACCGGATGCCCCGACTGCGACGTCTCCGAGACGATCCCGCCGACCGATCCGCTGCTGACCCGCGCCGCCGACCAGGTCGACAGCACCTGGGACCTCGCCACCCTGCAGTCCCGCGTGACCCAGGCCGATGCGACGGGCGGATGGGTGCAGTTCACCTTCCACCACATCTGCGCGACCACCTGCGACACCGCCCCGGTGAACGCCACGATCTCGTCCGACCTGTTCGACCAGTTCACGACCTGGCTGCAGCAGTGGCAGGCCAACGGCAACGGCACCGTCAAGACGGTCAACGACGTGATCGGCGGCGCCGTGAAGCCCGTCATCGCCGGCCCGCCGCTCGCCCCCGCGCCCGGCCCCGGCCAGAACGGCACGCAGAACCCGAGCCTGGAGACCCCCGGCACGGTCGTCAACATGCCGCAGTGCTGGTGGGGTTCGAGCTTCGGCACGAACACGCCCGTCTTCACCACCGTGACCCCCGGCCACACCGGCGCCACCGCGGCGAAGGTCACCGTCACGAACTACGTGAGCGGTGATGCGAAGCTGCTGGCCCTGTTCGACGAATCCGGATGCTCGCCCAGCGTGACACCGGGCCACACGTACTCGTTGCGGGCCTTCTACACCTCGACCGCGCCCACCCAGTTCGCGATCTACACCCGCAACACGCTCGGCACCTGGACCTACTGGACCTCGAGCCCGCTCTACAGCCCGGCGACCGCCTACACCCAGGCCTCGTTCACGACCCCGGCCATCCCGGCCGACATCACCGGCATCAGCTTCGGCCTGAACCTCACCTCGAACGGCGAGCTGGTCACGGATGACTACGGGATGTACGACAGTGACGGTGCGCCGCTGCTCGCCCTCAGCCCGGTCGCCCCGACCGTGGCAGGGACCGCCCAGGTCGGTTCCGTGCTCACCGCGACCGTGGCCCCGTGGGCACCGGACCCGGTGGCGCTCACCTACCAGTGGAACGCGAACGGCACGGCCATCGCCGGAGCGACAGGCCTGACCTACACGCCGGTCTCCGGTGACGTGGGCAAGGCGATCACCTTCACCGTCTCGGGCACGAAGACCGGTTACGAGCCGCTCTCCACGGTCTCGGCTCCGACCGCCGCGGTGACCGCCGCTGCTGCCACCGTCGTCCGGCTGGGTGGCGCAGACCGTTACGCGGTCTCGGCCGCCGTCTCGGCCAGCACGTTCGCGGCGGGTGTCCCGGTGGCCTACGTGGCCTCCGGCGAGACCTTCCCCGACGCGCTCTCCGGATCGGCCGCGGCCGGCAAGCAGGGCGGCCCGGTGCTGCTGGTCATGAAGGACAGCATCCCGAACTCGATCGGCGCCGAACTCGCCCGTCTGGCTCCCAAGAAGATCGTCGTGCTCGGCGGCCCGAACACGATCTCGGATGCGGTAGTGCAGTCCCTCCAGGGAACCGCACCCACCACCCGGGTCGCCGGGGCCGATCGGTACTCGGGTTCCGCCGCCGTCTCGGCGTCGGTGTTCTCGCCGAACGTCCCGGTCGCCTACGTGGCCTCCGGCGAGGTGTTCCCGGATGCGCTCTCGGCCTCGGCCGTGGCGGGCAAGCTCGGCGGCCCGGTGCTGCTGGTCACCAAGACCGGCGTCCCGAGCAGCGTGAGCGACGAGCTCAAGCGCCTCAAGCCGGCGAAGATCGTCGTGCTCGGCGGAGCGAACACGGTCGCCGACTCGGTGATCAACTCGCTCGGAACGATCGCACCGACCACGAGGGTGACCGGAGCAGACCGCTTCGCCACCTCCGCGGCCGTGTCGGCCTCGGCCTTCACCCCCGGTGTCCCGGTCGTCTACATCGCCTCCGGAGCCGTGTTCCCCGACGCACTGTCGGGATCGGCCGCCGCGATCGTCAAGGGAGGCCCGGTGCTGCTCGTCAACTCCGACAGCATCCCGGCGGCCGTCGCGACCGAACTGAACCGGCTGAACCCGGCGAAAATCGTGGTGCTCGGTGGCCCCAACACCGTGTCGGACTCACTCGTCGGCACGCTGCAGGGCTACATCGGTTGATCGGCCTGCGCAGTCCCCACCGCGCACCCCGAACCCGATAACCGGCACCACCCCAGATGGCCGATCGCGTGTCCCCCCGCACGCGGTCGGCCATCGTCCTATTCCCGGGGCATCCTTCTCGATCGACCTTTTTCGGGCATCCTTCTCCGGGCATCCGCTGGACGGATGCTGGGGGCCGGATCGTGGTTGTCCCCCGTTCGGCCTCTACAGCGGCTTCCCCCCACGCTCTAGCGTGGAGGGGACCATCGAACAGTAGAGGTGACCGCGGATGAGCACTCGGCCCCGCACCACGGCCACGATCGTACGGCCGAGGGCGCAGCTCGTCGCCCAGACCCGCCTCGTCGCCGCCGCCCTCATCCTGCCGATCATGGCGGCCATGCTCTGGTTCGCGATCCCGCGCGGCACCTGGCCGCGGGTGATCATCGCCTTCGCGTTCGTGCTCGCCATCTACGCGACCGGGGCGGCGCTGCTGCGGGCGGTGAGCATCCGGCTCGATCACGACGCCATCGTGGAGCGCGGCTTCTTCCTCCGCGAGAACCGGATCCCCGCGAAGCGGGTGGCGTCGGCCGTGATCCTCGACGTCTACCGCGGTGCGTCGTCCGAGACCAGCCGGCAACTGTTCTTGCTCGACTCGGCGGGCGTTCTGCTGCTCAGGATGCGCGGGGAGTTCTGGTCGAACGACGACATCGAGACCGTGGCCACGGCCGTGGACGTGCCGGTGCGACGCCGGCCGGATCCCGTCACCTCGGCGCAGCTGCGTGCCGAGCTGCCCGAGCTGCTCTACTGGTTCGAGCGCTGGCCGTGGGCCGGCCGGCTCGCGGCCGCCGGGGTGATCGCGCTGCTCGCGCTCGTGCTGATCGCGCTGATGTCGCCGGCGAGCCTCGTCGTCAGCTGACGCGGCTGTCAGAGGTCAGTCGAGCGGGTCGTCCCAGCCCGGCACCCTCACGGTCGGGATGCCGAGGGAGCGCCAGACCGCGACCACCGCGGGGTTGTCGTCGATCGCGAGCACCGGCTCGTGGCCGAGCGATCGCATCCGGTCGTGGAGGGCGCGCTTCACGACGGCATCGGGGCGCTGGTCGGCATGGGCGCGCATCCCGAGCGCGACGAACGGGACCTCCCACTTCGTGAGCCAGCTGCGCGTGCGATGGCGCCAGCGCTCGGTGCGCGAGGTCAGCGCGACGATGTCGAAGCCGGCCCGGTCGAGAGCGCGGGTGAGCGCCGCGACCTCGGCGACCGGGGGCACCCAGCTCGCCGCGCGGTGGAACTTCTCGAAGTTGCGCCGGCGGGGGTCGTCGAGCACGTAGTGGCGGATTCCGGACACGTCGGCGAGCGTGCCGTCGACGTCGACGATCACCGCGGGGCGCCGGGGCTCGCCGGGCCGCTGCTCGTCGGCCCGGGGCTCGCCGGGCGCGGTCACGATCTCGCCCAGCAGGAGAGGTGCACGGCGTGCAGCGCCTCGTCGATGCGCGCGCGGTCGGCCTCGTCCGGAAGCGAGGAGGCGGCGATCGCCTCGGCCAGCCGGACGTCGAGCTCGTCCGCGAGCGCGAGCACCTCCTCCAGTGGCACGGCCCCGCGCCGGATCGCGCCCAGCAGCTCGGCGGTGCGGGGCACCAGCGGCAGCTGGAGCGCTCCGGTCTCCATCAGCTCGATCCCCTGCAGGGCGACGCGCACGAGGTGGTAGCCGTACTTGGTGTCGAAACCGTGTTCGCGCACCAGCTCGGGCCGCGCCGGGTGCCCGCTGCGCCCGCCCGTCATCGCCTCCCGCTGGCTCCGCGCGTAGCCGCGGAACCGTTCACCCGCCTCGCGGGAGACGAAGGCGTCGCGGATGCCGAGCACCCGCTGCCACTCCGCCGAGTCGTCGAGCAGCGCGGGCGCCCAGAGCAGCAGCAGGGTCGTCGGGTTGCCGGCCGCGGCGAGCGCCGCCCACTTGCGGAGCGGGTACAGCACCCGGTCGATGCCCTCAGCGTCCGCGTGGGCGCTGACCGCGCGGGCGGGCGGCTCGATGCCGGTGACCTGGCGGGGTTCCTCGACGAAGACGCTCATCACGTCCCGGTCCGAGCCGGCGGTCGCGACCCCGAGGGCCGTCGAGCCGTACTCGGCGCTCACGATCACCTGTCGGGCGTCCATCGCAGCTCCTGTCGTCGGGCGGACCGCGCCCGTCGCGCTCTGCGGCCGGCGTCCCCGGATCCGGTGTCCCGGACGATCGAAGTCCGCCAGGCTATCAGGCGCGCACGAAGAGCACACCCTGCTCGTCGCGCCGCAGTTCGCGGAAGCCCACCCGCGGGTAGAACGCGAGAGCCCCGGTGTTGCGGGGGTCGACCACGAGGTGGATCCCGGATGCGCCCGCCGCCTTAAGTCGCGCGACCACGCCCTCGACGAGTCGCCGGCCGACACCGCGACCCTGGGCCTCGGGGAGCAGGTCGACGTGCAGGTGGGCCGGGTACTCGTCGACCTCGGGAATGACCAGGCCGAGCGCGTGCTGCCGCCGCTCCTCGGGCGTGAGGGTGGTGGGGCGGTCGCGGAACTGCTCGGCGAACCGCCGGGTGTCCGGCGCGCCGAGCGCATAGCCGACCACCCGTCCGGCCGCCTGGGCGAGCAGGGCGAAGCGCGGCTCGAGATCGAGGTAGGGCGCTGCCCAGCGTTCGGTGAGCGGGTCGGGATCGTCGCCGACCAGGGTGCGGGTGGCATCCGCTCCCGCGTCACCGGTCAGCACGCAGATCTGCAGCACCGCCTCCCGCTCGGCGGCATTCCGCTCGTCGAACCCACGGAGCACGATGGGCTCCGGCCGCCCCTCGGCAGGCGCGCCCCGGCGGTCGGCCGAACCGGCCGAAGCGGCCGAAGCGGCCGAACCGGCCAGGGGATGCTCGTCGCCCGGAGTCTCAGACACGGGCGAGCAGCTCGGGCGCCGTGGTCCGCCAGGCCGCGACCAGCTCGGGGCGAACCGTCACTCCGGTTCCCGGCCCGGTCGGCACCGCGAGGCGGCCGTCGACCAGCACGAACGACTCGGTGAGGTCGTCGGCGAAGTAGCGACTCGAGGCCGAGGTGTCGCCCGGCAGCGTGAATCCGGGGAGCGCCGCGAGCGCGACGTTCGCCGCCCTGCCGAGCCCGGTCTCGAGCATCCCGCCGCACCAGACCGGCACGTCGCGCTCGAGGCACACGTCGTGGATGCGCACCGCCTCGAGGTAGCCGCCGACGCGGCCCGCCTTGATGTTGATGATCGAGGTGGCATCGCGGTCGATGGCGTCGATCGCGACCGCGGCCGAGACGATCGACTCGTCCAGGCAGACGGGGGTGTCGATCGCGTGGGCGAGTCGCACGTGCGCCGCGATGTCCTCCTCCACGAAGGGCTGCTCGATCAGCAGCAGCCCGAACGCGTCGAGCTCGCGGAGGTGGTCGATGTCGGCGGTCGTGTACGCGGTGTTCGCGTCGACCTGGAGCAGGGCATCCGGGCCGATCATCGAGCGCACGGCCGCCACCGGCTCCAGATCCCACCCCGGCTTGATCTTCAGCTTGATGCGCCGGTAGCCCTCGTCGACGTAGCCCGACACCTCGTCGAGCAGCGCGTCGAGAGAGGAGGAGATGCCCACCGAGACCCCGCAGTCGACCTCGGGACGGACGGCGCCGAAGTACTCCCCGAAGCTGATCCCGGCGGCGCGGGTCTGCGCGTCGAGCACGGCGGACTCCAGGGCAGCCTTCGCCATCCGGTGCCCGATCACGAAGCCGAGGATGCTCGCCACGTCGACGGCGCGCACCGTGCGGGCGGCCAGCAGCGCCGGCGCGAGGTGATCGCGGATGACGTCGACGCAGCCGGCCAGGTACTCGCTGGAGTAGACCGGCGCCGACATGGCGACGCACTCCCCCCAGCCCTCTCCCTCTTCGGCGAGCACCCGGACGAGCAGCACCTCACGGGCGGTCTGCCGCCCGAAGCTGGTCTCGAACGGGCGCACCAGGGGCATCGCGATGCGATGCAGCTCGATCGCCTCGATCTCGATCGGCAGCGACGCGGCCCCGGCCCGGAAGCCGTCGTCCGCGCCACGGTGCACGAGGGGTGGGGTGCTCATGGCGTCAGGCGAGCCGGTCTTCGAGGCCCCAGGCCTGCCCGTAACCACCCTCGTCGATCGGGGCGGCCATCAGGTCGAGGAAGGGCTGGGCGTCGAAGGCCTCCGGACCCCGCACGCCGACCCCCGACCAGACGCCCTTCGAGAGCAGCTCGAGTGCGATCACCGGGTTGAGCGCGGTCTGCCAGACCACGCACTGGGCCTCGTACTCCTGCATCGTCCACTCGTTGTCGGCGACGTGGTAGAGGTAGACCTCCCGCGGCTCGCCGTCGGTGCCGGTGCCCGTGACCCACAGCCCGGCGCAGGTCTTGCCGGTCATGAAGGGGCCGAGGGTCGCCGGGTCGGGGAGCCCCGCGGCGACGACGTCGCGCGGCGCGACCTCGACCGGCCCGGCCGCCGAGCGCACGGTGACCGGGGTGGTCTTGTCGAGGCCGAGCTGGTGCAGGGTCTTCAAGATGCCGATGAACTCCTCGCCCAGCCCGTACTTGAAGGTCACCCGCTTCGCGTCGACCCAGCGCGGCATCAGCAGCACCTCCTCGTGCTCGACGTTGACGCACTCGACGTCGCCGATGCCCTCGGGGAAGGTGAAGACCTCCGGCTCGGAGAACGGCGGGGTGGTGAACCAGCCCTTGTCCTTCTCCCAGATGACCGGTGGGTTCAGGCACTCCTCGATCGTCGTCCAGATCGAGAACGAGGGGGCGAAGATCTCGTTGCCCTCCGAGTCGCGCACCACGAGATTCGCCCCGTCGCGGGTGCCGAGCTCGTCGATCTCGGAGAAGAGGTGGTCGGCGGCGTACCGCGCGAAGACGTCCGAGAGCCCGGGCTCGACGCCCATGCCCACGAGTGCCAGCCGGCCCGCCTTCTCCCAGTCGGGCGCCTGAGCGAACTGGTCGTCGCCGAGTTTGACGCCGGTCTCGGCGTAGGGGTCGACCGGGTTCGGTTCGGACAGGCTCATCGCCATGTCGAGGTAGTCGGCGCCGGCTGCGAGCGCGCCCGCGAAGATCGTGGGTACGAACTTCGGCTCGACCGCGTTCATGACATGGGTGGCGCCGTGCTCGCGCGCGACGCGGGCCACGTCGTCGGGATCGGACGCGTCGATGCGGTCGGCCCTGAAGCGGGCCGCGATCTCGTCACCGTGCCGCGACCCGACCCAGGCCACCGTGCGCTCCGCACGCGCCAGGTCGTAGTCGGTCACGACGATCTGCTCGTAGAAGTCACGCCGCGCTGCGATCTTCGCGATAGCGTCACCCACGCCACCGGCACCCACCAGGAGAATTCTCATGGGTCGACGCTATCGGTAAGCCCCCGCGAGCGGAACGGATCCCGCGCGCCTCTGGATAACGCATCCCGGCCTGTCGACAGCCGGCTCAGACGCCCACAGAGCGGCCTGGGCCGTCCGAACCAGATTGGTCAGGACAGACCCGGCGCGACCGCCGGCGCCACGAGGATGTCGAGCACCGCGACCGAGACGTTGAACACCGCGTGCGCGGCGATCGAGGGCCCGAGCCTCCGGGTCAGCAGCGCGAGGCTGCCGAGCACGAGGCCCACGACGAAGAGCGTGATGAGCCGGGAGACGGCGGCCGCCGACTCCGGCACCCCGTCGATGTGGAAGACGACGAACAGCAACGACGACGCCACGACGGCGACGACGCCGGCGGTGATCTCCCGGCCGCCACGGGCACCCGGCAGCCGGGGCCCGTCGTGCGAGCCGAGCACCGCGTTCTCGACCGAGCGCAGCACGAGCCCGCGGAAGAACAGTTCTTCGATCACCGGGGTGACGACGGATGCCGCCACCACCGCGGTCAGCACGAACCAGACGGGGTCGCCCCCCACCCCACCCGTGAACGGCGTGGCCGGAGTGCCGGTCGCGAGCCGCACGGCCTCGGCGATCCCGATCGCGGTGAACCGCAGCAGGATGCCGGCGAGCAACCCGATGGCCAGGTCGAGCGGGCGGAAACGCAGCCCGAAATCCGCCGCCAGGCTGCCACGGCCGCGCATCCGCGAGGCGATCAGCACGACTATCAGGAGGGGAAGCCAACCTCCGACGACCTGCTCGACGCCGTAGGCCAGGCGGGGCTGCGCCGCCATCGCCGGCAGCTCTGCGAGCAACCGGGCGGCGGAGGAGAGGAAGACGAACAGCACGATCCCGGCCGCCACGTCGAGGAGCCCCCAGCGCGGTCTGGTCCTGGTCGCGCCCCGCTCGTCCGTCACCCCCACACGGTATCGCGAACGGTACCGCGGGAGGGCGACGGACGAGCCGTGGAGGCGGCGGATGGGCCGGCCGAGGCAGCCGAAGCCGCGGCGAACGGCCCCGCGGCAGCTGGCTGCGTGGCAGCCCGGCCGCGCGCCGAACCCGTCCGCAGCCTCACCGGCGACTGCCGGCGAGCTGCGGACGCGCCGCGGTGAGCGGACGGGCCGTGAACGAGACCCGCGTCACCTCGTCGCCGGCCGTCTCGGTGACGACCGGCATCCCGGCCGCCGCGGCCGAGAGCCGCCGCCAGTCGAGTGCGCGTTCGACGTCGGGCTCGTGCCGCCGGGCCGTGGAGACCTCGACGACGACGTCGGGCGCGAGGAGCGCCCCCGCGTCGGCGAAGGCCCGGTGGGCCGACCTGACGAGCGCCGCGCCCCAGACCTCGGGGTGCGGGATCGAGGCGTGCACGAGCAGGCAGTGCAGCTCGACCGGGTGCACCGACCCGACGGGCCCCCACCAGACGCCGCGCGCCACCGGGAGGGTGGCGGCGTCGTCGACGAAGGCGAGCCAGGTCCATTCGCGGCGATAGGTGCCGGTGGCGAGGCCCCGGCCGAACCGCATGGGATCGACCCAGTGCGACGGATCGTGGTTGTTCAGATGAAGCAGTTGCGCGTCGGACGCGCGGAGGGATGATGTGAACACGATGATGTCCTCAGAGTTGGGATGAGCGTGGATGAAGACGCTTCCCCGAGGAGACCCGGGCGGCTCTGGATCAGGCCGCGAGACGGGAGAACGGGGGAAGCATCACGAGGGAAGCCGGAAACTTCTTAGCCGGTTCGATCATGTGTTTCACCTCCTCATTCTCTCGGGCGACCGTGTGTCGCGGGTTCCGACAGTATCGCCATCCGTTCGGCGGGCGCAACCCTTTTTCGAGGATCAGCGCCCGCCGACGGAGGCGAGTTGCCGTAGCCCTGTCCCAGCAGCTCAGATCACGTGGCTCAGTGCCCGCCGCCCGGCGCCCCCGTGCGACGCGGCAGCGCGAACACGAGCAGGAACGCGAGCACGCTGAACCCGACGCTCACGGCCATCGCGGCCGCCGAGCTGTTGACGAAGCCGGTCGCGACCGCATCCTGACCCTGGCCCTGGATCACCAGGCTGCCGAAGAACACGCTGCCGATCACGGCGATGCCGACGGCAGAACCCACGCGCTGCATGGCGCTGATGACACCGGATGCGGCACCCGCCTCGGAGCGGTCGACGGTCGCCACGATGAACTGGGCGTTGGGGGCGATGAACAGGCCGTTGCCGACACCCGCGATGAACAGCGGGGCGATCAGTGCCCAGTTGGTGAGGTCGGCCGGTGCGGTGAGCATCAGCACGAGCCAGACCCAGGCGAGGCCGATCACGACGAGCCCGGTTCCGATCGTCAGCACGAGCCGTCCGAGGCGCTGGGCCAGGCGGCTGCTCTGCGAGGAGCCGATGATCGATCCGATCGCGAAGGGGATCGAGACGACACCCGACTCGAGCGCGGTGTGCCCGAGCCCGGCCTGCCAGAGCAGGGAAATGGTGAAGAAAATGCTCGTGAACGCGCCGAAGTAGACCAGGGCGAGGATCGTGCCGCCGGTGAACGCCGGGTGGCTGAACAGACGCGGAGGGACGAGGGGGCTGTGGCCGCGCTTGGAGTACTGCACCTCCCAGGCGCCGAAGGCGACCAGGAGCAGGGCGCCGCCGGCGAGGGAGAGGAAGGTCCAGAGCGGCCAGCCCTCGTCCTCGCCCTGGATGAGGGGAACGAGGAGCGCGACGAGACCGGCGGAGATGAGGACGAGGCCGATCCAGTCGAGGCCGGTGCGGCCGGTGGCGGGAGCGGCTGCGGCTGCGGCTGCCGGCGAAGCGGCGTGGGCACCATGGACGCCCTTCGCGGCCGGTGCCCCGGCAGCACCTGCAGCCCCGGCGGCCGGAGCACCCCCGGCCTTGTTCCCGGCACCGCCGAACGCCGCAGCGCTCACTGCGGCGGCCTCGGCACGGCCCGGCAGCAGCACGATCGCGGCGATCAGGGTCGCGATGCCGATCGGCAGGTTGACGCCGAAGACGAGGCGCCAGCCCTGCTCGGCGCCGAAGATCTCGATGATCAGGCCGCCGACGATCGGGCCGAGCGCGCTCGAGACACCGATGACCGCGCCCATGACGGCGAAGGCCTTGCCGCGCGACTGCGGCGGGAACAGCAGCTGGATGAACGCGGTCACGGCCGGCACGAAGATACCGCCCGCGAGGCCCTGAACGACGCGGGCGGCGACGAGCTGGAAGTCGTTCTGTGACAGTCCGCAGGCCAGGCTCGCGACGGTGAACAGCGCCAGTCCGGTGAAGAAGACCCACTTGTGGCCGACCCGGTCGCCGATCCGGCCGGCCGGGATGAGCGCCAGGCCGAAGGCGAGGGCGTAGCCCGAGATGATCCAGGACAGCGTGGCCTCGGAGGCGTCGATGCTGTCGCGGATGCTCGGCAGCGCCACGTTCACGATCGTGGTGTCGAGCAGGGCGATGAACATGCCGGCGAGCAGCACGATCAGCGCCTGCCACGCCCGGCGGGGCACCGCCGGCGCGGCGGGTTTTGTGGTTCGGGTGTCGGTCATTGCGGATCGGCCTTTCGTGCCAGCTCGTCGTCGATGATCTCGGGGACGAGGGAGAGGAGTGTGCGGTGGGAGGCGATCTCCGCGCGGATACGGTCTGCGCGGTGATGCATCACCCAGGTCTCGGCGATGCTGAGGTGGGGCGCGGCCCGCACCAGCATCGCCTCCTGTTCGGCGAGCAGACGCTCGAGTCCCAGGATGCGGAGTTCGAGGGCAGGGCCCATGCGGTCGAGACCGTCCGGGTCGAGCCGGGTGACGGCGAGGTCGAAGGGATCGGGCCGGAAGACGATCGACCGCAGGCCCTCGTCGCGCTGCACGCCGAGCGCCGTGCGGCCCTCCTCCGTGATCGCGTAGACCTGGCGTTCGGGGTAGTTGCCCTCCCGCTCGGTGCGCACCTCGCGGATCAGCCCCTCGTTCGCCAAGCGCTTGATCGCGCCGTAGAGACCCCCGACCGTGACGTCGGCCCAGAGGTGGATGCGCTCCTCCTCGGCCTGCAGTCGCAGCTGGTGCCCGTGCATCTCGCCGCGCGCGTCGAGCGCACCGAGGATGAACAAACGCATGGGATTCATGGGACTACTCTCGCACGACTAGTTCGGTGATGTCAAAGCGGGCTCGAGGCCAGGCGGCGGCCGGCCTCGTGCAGCCAGCGGAGCGGATCGGACGTGGCCGCATCCACCCCGCCCGCCAGAGCGGCGAGCTCGAGGGCGTGGTCGAAGCCGCGGGGAGCGGCGCCGAACCGGCCCGCGACGAGCGCGACCGAAACCGGGACCAAGGCGCCGGGACGAACGGCGCGGGCGCTATGGGCGAGGTCGCGCACGAGCGAGGGCACCTTGCCCGCCTCCGACTGCGCGTCGTAGCTTCCCTCCCCCGTGATCACGACGTCGGCGACGCCGAGGTGGGCGGCCAGGCCGAGTTCGTCGGCGACGGCGGCGGCTCCGGATGCTGTGGTCGCGCCCCACGCGGACAGAGCGAAGCCAGTTCCCCCGGCCGCGCCGGCGCCAGCGGCGTTCGGGTCGGCCCCAGTGGCCTCGCCGAGCAGCTCGGCGAAGTGGGCCAGGGCGGATTCGGCGCGGCGCTCGAGGCCGGTCTCGATGCCCTTCTGCGGACCGAAGACCGCGACGGCGCCGCGCCGGCCGACGAGCGGATTGGTGACGTCACTGAGCACGACCGCCCCGCGGGGCGGGAGCGGCAGCAGGGGTCCGAGGTCGACCTGGGCGATCTCGGCGAGGCCGGCGTTGCCGGGCTGGACGGGCCTGCCGTCGTGGTCGAGCAACCGAGCACCGAGGGCGGTGAGGAAGCCGGCACCGCCGTCGGTCGAGGCGCTCCCCCCGATCGCGAGCACGAGCCGGTCGACCCCCGCAGCCAGGGCGGCGCGCACGGCCTGGCCGAAGCCGACGGTGTGGGCCTCGAGCGGGAGCAGGCGGTGCAGCAGCGTGATCCCGCTCGTGCCGGCCAGCTCGACCACGCCCGTGCCACCCGTGCCGATGTCCGGCAGCAGCAACCAGTACGCATCCACCCGCCGGTCGTCCGGCCCCGAGACGGCCACCGGCATCCGCTGCGCGCCCGGGTGCGCGCGCTCGAACGCCTCGAGGGTCCCCTCGCCGCCGTCGGCCATCGGCACGCACCGCACGTCGTCGTCCGGCCGCACCGAGCGCCAGCCCGCGGCGATGCTCTCGGCCACCTCCACCGCCCGCGCCGTGCCCTTGTAGGAATCGGGGGCGACGACCACGGTGCGCTTCACCCGCTCATCCCCTCACGCCGCGCCCGGCCTGTCAATGCCGCCCTGCCGCCGCCGGCACGCTCATCCCCCATCGCCGCTGCCCGTCATCGGTGCGTCGCCTCTCGCCGCACGCCACCGCACGGAACACTGGAGGCATGGCCGAGCCCGATCACGCCCCCACCCGCATCCACCTCACCTTCGATCTCCCGCCGAAGGCCGCCGCCGACCTCGCGGCGAGCGGCCACCCCACCACCAGCACCGCCGACGTCGACGGCTCGAAAGAAGACCGCCGGCAGGCCCTGGTCGCCGCCGCGCCCGGCGCCTCCGCCATCATCGCCACGGTCTCCGACCTGGTCGACGCCGAGGTGATGGATGCCGCGGGCCCCGGCCTCCGCGTGATCGCGAACTACGGCGTCGGCTACGACAACATCGACGTGGCGGCGGCGCACGACCGCGGCATCGTCGTCACCAATACCCCGGGCGTGCTCGACGAGGCGACCGCCGACCTGGCCTTCGCCCTGCTGCTCGCCGGTGCCCGCCGCGTGGTCGAGGCCGACCGCTTCGTGCGCTCGGGGGCCGAGTGGAGCTGGGAGCCCGACTTCTTCGTCGGCCTCGACGTGAGCGCCGGCGCCACCCTCGGCATCGTCGGGCTCGGCCGCATCGGCTTCGCCGTGGCCCGCCGGGCGGCCGCGTTCGGGATGCGGATCGTCGCCACCGGATCCCGCGCCTCGAGCTCCGAGGCCGCCGCCCTGGGCGTGACCCCCGTCGAACTCCCCGAGCTCCTGGCGACGAGCGACGTCGTGACTCTGCACTGCCCGCTCACCCCCGAAACCCATCACCTGATCGGCGCACCCCAGTTCGCCGCGATGAAGTCGAGCGCGCTGCTGGTCAACACCTCCCGCGGCGCCGTGGTCGACGAGGACGCGCTGCTCGAGGCCCTGCTCGAGGGCACGATCGGCGGCGCCGCCCTCGACGTCTACGAGCACGAACCCCGCGTGACGGCAGGGCTCCTCGCGCTGCCGAACGTGATCACCGCACCCCACATCGGCAGCGCCGGCATCGCGACCCGCGAACGGATGGGGGCGGTGGCCGTCGAGAACGCTCTCGCGGTCCTCGGCGGTGCCACCGCCCCCAACCCGGTCTGACGCGATCGGGGCCCGCCGAGCTCACGCCCGACGAGCCCCGATCGCCTACCGGAAAGCTGGACTCAGAAGTCCCAGTCCTCGTCCTCCGTGTTCACGGCCTTGCCGATCACGTACGACGAACCCGACCCCGAGAAGAAGTCGTGGTTCTCGTCGGCGTTCGGCGAGAGGGCCGAGAGGATGGCGGGATTCACATCCGTCACCGACTTCGGGAACATCGGCTCGTAGCCGAGATTCATCAGCGCCTTGTTGGCGTTGTAGTGGAGGAACTTCTTGACATCCTCCGTCAGCCCGACCTCGTCGTACAGATCCTGCGTGTACTGCGCCTCGTTGTCGTAGAGGTCGTAGAGCAGCGAGAACGTGTAGTCCTTGATCTCGTCGCGCTTGGCCTGGTCGACCGTCTCCAGCCCGCGCTGGAACTTGTAGCCGATGTAGTAGCCGTGCACGGCCTCGTCCCGGATGATCAGGCGGATGAGGTCGGCCGTGTTCGTCAGCTTCGCTCGGCTCGACCAGTACATCGGCAGGTAGAAGCCGGAGTAGAACAGGAAGCTCTCGAGCAGCGTCGACGCGACCTTCCGCTTCAGCGGGTCGTCCCCGTGGTAGTAGTCGAGGACGATGGACGCCTTCTTCTGCAGGTTGGGGTTCTCGACCGACCAGCGGAACGCCTCGTCGATGTCCTTCGTGTTCGACAGCGTCGAGAAGATCGACGAGTACGACTTCGCGTGCACCGACTCCATGAACGCGATGTTCGTGTAGACGGCCTCCTCGTGGGGCGTGATCGCGTCGGGGATGAGCGAGACCGCCCCCACCGTGCCCTGGATCGTGTCGAGCAGGGTCAGGCCCGTGAACACCCGCATGGTGAGCTGCTGCTCGGCGGGGGTCAGGGTGGCCCAGGACTGCACGTCGTTCGACAGCGGCACCTTCTCGGGCAGCCAGAAGTTGTTGACGAGGCGGTTCCAGACCTCGACGTCCTTCTCGTCCTGGATGCGGTTCCAGTTGATGGCCTGCACCTTGTTGAGGAGCTTCAGCGGCTCGGAAGGAGGGGGAGTCATCGTTTCATTCTCGATTCGGAATATGTGACGCGGGAGGTGTGGGCTGCTAGAGCATGCAGCTGACGCAGCCGTCGACCTCGGTGCCCTCGAGCGCCAGCTGACGGAGACGGATGTAGTAGATCGTCTTGATGCCCTTGCGCCAGGCGTAGATCTGAGCCTTGTTGATGTCGCGCGTGGTCGCGGTGTCCTTGAAGAACAGCGTGAGCGACAGGCCCTGGTCGACGTGCTGCGTGGCAGCAGCGTAGGTGTCGATGATCTTCTCGGCGCCGATCTCGTAGGCGTCGTCGTAGTACTCGAGGTTGTCGTTCGTGAGGAACGGCGCCGGGTAATAGACGCGCCCGATCTTGCCTTCCTTGCGGATCTCGATCTTCGAGGCGACCGGGTGGATCGACGAGGTCGAGTTGTTGATGTACGAGATCGATCCGGTCGGCGGCACCGCCTGCAGGTTCTGGTTGTAGATGCCGTGCTCCTGGATGGAGGTCTTCAGCGCCCGCCAGTCGTCCTGCGTCGGGATGTGGATCTCCGACGACGCGAACAGCTCGGCGACGCGCGCCGTCGCCGGCACCCAGGCCTCGTCCGTGTACTTGTCGAAGAACTCACCGGACGCGTAGGTCGAGTCCTCGAAGCCGTCGAACCGCTCGTCGCGCTCGATCGCGATGGCGTTCGAGGCGCGCAGGGCGTGGAACAGCACGGTGTAGAAGTAGATGTTCGTGAAGTCGACACCCTCCTCCGACCCGTAGAACACGCGCTCGCGGGCGAGGTAGCCGTGCAGGTTCATCTGGCCCAGGCCGATGGCGTGCGACTTGTCGTTGCCGTCCTCGATCGAACGCACCGAGGTGATGTGCGACTGGTTCGACACCGAGGTGAGGCCGCGGATCGCGGTCTCGACGGTCTTGCCGAAGTCGGGCGAGTCCATCGTGAGCGCGATGTTCAGCGACCCGAGGTTGCACGAGATGTCCTTGCCGATGTCGGCGTAGGAGAGGTCTTCGTTGTAGGTCGTCGGGGTGTTGACCTGCAGGATCTCCGAGCAGAGGTTCGACATGTTGATGCGGCCCTTGATCGGGTTCGCCTTGTTGACGGTGTCTTCGTACATGATGTACGGGTAGCCGGACTCGAACTGGATCTCGGCGAGGGTCTGGAAGAACTCGCGGGCCTTGATCTTGGTCTTGCGGATGCGCGGGTCGTCGACCATCTCGCGGTACTTCTCGGTCACCGAGATGTCGCCGAAGGGCAGGCCGTAGACCTTCTCGACGTCGTACGGCGAGAAGAGGTACATGTCCTCGTCGTTCTTCGCGAGCTCGAACGTGATGTCCGGCACCACGACGCCGAGCGACAGCGTCTTGATGCGGATCTTCTCGTCGGCGTTCTCGCGCTTGGTGTCGAGGAACTTCATGATGTCGGGGTGGTGGGCGCTCAGGTAGACCGCACCCGCACCCTGACGGGCACCGAGCTGATTGGCGTAGCTGAAGCTGTCTTCGAGCAGCTTCATCACGGGGATGATGCCCGAGGACTGGTTCTCGATCTGCTTGATCGGGGCGCCGGCCTCACGGATGTTCGACAGCAGCAGGGCCACGCCGCCGCCGCGCTTGGACAGCTGCAGCGCCGAGTTGATGCCGCGGGCGATCGACTCCATGTTGTCTTCGATACGGAGCAGGAAGCAGGAGACGAGCTCGCCGCGCTGCGCCTTGCCCGTGTTGAGGAAGGTGGGGGTGGCCGGCTGGAAGCGGCCGCCGATGATCTCCTCGACCAGGTTGGTGGCGAGCTTCTCGTCGCCCTGGGCGAGCCCCAGCGCGGTCATGACCACGCGGTCCTCGAAGCGCTCGAGGTAACGCTTGCCGTCGAAGGTCTTGAGCGTGTAGCTCGTGTAGTACTTGAAGGCGCCGAGGAAGGTGTCGAAGCGGAACTTCTTCGAGTACGCGAGGTCGTTGAGCTGCTGGATGAACTCGAACGAGTACTCGTCGAGCACCGCCTTCTCGTAGTACTCCTTCTCGACCAGGTAGTCCAGGCGCTCCTTCAGGTTGTGGAAGAAGACCGTGTTCTGGTTGACGTGCTGCAGGAAGTACTGCTTCGCCGCCTCTTTGTCCTTGTCGAACTGGATCAGCCCGTTCTCGTCATAGAGGTTGAGCATCGCGTTGAGCGAGTGGTAATCGAGTGCGGGCGCCGCCTGGGGGGCGTCGATCAGAGTTGCTTCCACAGTCTGTCCAATCCGTTCTGGACGGCCTCGCGGTCATCCGGGGTTCCGAATACTTCGAATCGATGGAGGAGAGGCACCGTGCATTTGCGCGCGACGATGTCGCCCGCAAGGCAGTAGGCCTCGCCGAAGTTGGTGTTGCCGGCGGCGACGACGCCCCGGATGAGTGAACGGTTGTGTTCGTCGTTCAGGAAGTGGATGACCTGCTTGGGCACGGCCCCGCCCATCCCGCCCCCGCCGTAGGTGGGGAGGACGAGGACGTAGGGCCGGGTGGCCTTCAGCTTCTCTTCACGTGAGTAGATCGGGATCCGGGACGCGGGGCGCCCCAGGCCTTCGACGAAGCGATGGGTGTTGCCCGACACGCTCGAGAAGTAGACGATCTCGGCGGCTTCGGGCACGGCCTAGCTCGCAGCGAGACGCGCGAGCTCTTCGATCTTGTCGGGACGGAAGCCGGACCAGTGGTCGCCCTCCGAGGTCATGACGACGGGAGCCTGGAGGTAGCCCAGCTCCTTGACCGTCTCGAGCGCCTTCTCGTCGACCGAGAGGTCGAAGATCTCGAACTCGAGACCCTTGTTCTCGAGGGCGCGATAGGTAGCGGTGCACTGGACGCAGGAGGGCTTCGTGTAGACCGTGATTGCCATGGACAAGCACCTTTCTCGCGGGACGAACGACTGTGATGAAATCTGGAGATTCCGGGCCTTCCGCACTGTTTCAGTGGGCCTCGAGCTCCGGGACTTCAATACTACATATAGTTGGCGGCGAAGGCGAGCACCCCTAGATGAAGTGTTACACCCGTGTAATTATCCACAGGGGCACCGGGCTTATGCACAGCGTTTCCGCTCCATCCATCCACAGGACGAAGGCCGGAAATCCGCCGAAATCACCTCTCCTGTGGAGAGCTCAGCGACTCTGGTCTGAGGATAACTTCGACCTCCGACACCGGGCGTGTCGGGCGTGTCGCACCAGCGTCACGAGTACCGCGACCACGGCGAGCGCGACCGGCACCAGGAGGTTGGCTCCGGCGAGCACGACGAGGCCCGCCACGAGCACGACCGACACCGCGGCGAGCCACCAGCCCACCCCGAAACGAGGAAGCAGTCGCAGCGCCGCGACCACGCCCAGCGCGTACACCGCCACCATGCTCGAGGTGTGGATGAGGATGAACGGGGTCAGCATCCCCCCGGTCAGCACCATCGCGGTGTAGTAGGCCGCCACCAGGACGGCGACCAGCCCCAGCGCCCGCCGCGGAACCCCTCCGGCCTCGGCCCCGCGCCCGAACCAGCGCGGCAGGTCGCGGTCGCGCCCGAGTGAAGCGCCGAGCTTGGCGAAGGCGGCGAGGTAGGCGTTCAGCACCCCGAGCGCCACGATGCCGGCGATCGAGGCCACCGCGACCCGCCCCCAGGCCGGAGCCGTCCGTTCGACCAGGTCGAGGAGGGGCACCGCGGTGTCGCCGGCGCGGTCGCCGAGCACCGTGACCGTCACGACCTGCAGCCCGAGGTAGCAGGCCCCGACCACGACGATCGCGATCGCCGTGGCGAGCGGGATCGTGCGGCGCGGCCGGCGGAACTCCCCCGCGATGTGGGTCACCGCCTCCCAGCCGGCGAAGGCCCAGACGAACAGGCTCACCGCGACGCCGACGCCCGCCCAGCCGTTCGGGAGGAACGGATCGAGGTTGGAGGCCTCTCCCGCCGGCGCCGCCACGACGACGACCCCGACCACGACCGCCACCAGCAACCCCGAGAGCACCAGCTGCGCGCGCCCCGAGAAGCGCAACCCGAACAGGTTGGAGACGAACGGCGGCACCAGCAGCACGGGCGCGACGACGAAGGCGATCCAGCCGGGAGCGCCCAGCACCGCCACCAGGTACTCGGCGCCGAGCAGCGCGACGACCGGGGTGCCCACGCTCACGCCGAAGAAGAACCAGTACCCGGCCATCCGCGCGGCCGTCGGCCCGAGGGCCAGCCGCACGAAGGTGGCGACCCCGCCGGCATCCGGATGTCGCGAGGCGAGTGCGGCGAAGGTGCCCGCGAGCGGTACCGACAGCACGATCAGGGCGAGCACCGCGAGGATCGAGCCGGGCCCGGCCGCCGCAGCGGCGAGCGCCGGCAGCACCAGGATGCCGGTGCCGAGCACGGCCGCGATGTAGAGGGCCGAGCCTTGCGCCAGCCCGACGCTCGGGACGCGCTGCCCGGCGGTGGCGGAGGCGGTGACCGAGGTGGGGGCGGGCGTCGGGGAGGTCATGCGTTCAGTCTGCCCAGCCCTCGCCCGCCGGCGGAATGGCGCTTACGCCAGTCTCCGTCGACATCCTGCCAGTAGATGTTCGGGTGCCGAAGTGGACGGCTCAGGCGGGGCCGGCCGCATCGTGATGACTGAGCCAGGAGGTCAGGATGCGCTCGAGTGCGGCCCGGTCGGCCGCCGGCAGCTCGTCGACCAGGCGGCGCTCGTTGATCATGTGGTCGGTGAACGCCGCGTCGATCCGCTCGAGGCCTTCCGTCGTCAGCGCCACCACCCGCCGCCGGCCGTCGCCCCCGGCGAGCCGCCGCGTGACCAGACCGGCCGCGACGAGCCGGTCGAGACGCTTGGTCATCGCCCCGGTGGTCACCATCGTGTGCTCGGCGAGCTCGCCCGGCGCCCGTTCGAACGGAGGGCCGGCTCGGCGCAGCGTGGCCAGCACATCGAACTCACCCTCGCTCAGGCCGTGCTCGGCGTAGACGGCGGTGAGTTCGGCGGTCAGCGCATCCGCGAGCCGGTGCAGCCGCCCGATGATCCCCTGGGGCGAGACGTCGACGTCGGGCCGCGCGTCACGCCACTCCGCCTGGATGCGCCCCACCCGGTCGTCCACTGTGCTCATACCCTCGACTATAGCTTCCCGGGAAGCTATAGTCGCTTCCATGGAAGCTAAATGGCGCTGGATCGCCGTCACCGCGATCGCCCCGGTCGCCTGGGGCTCCACCTACTTCGTGACCCGGCAGTTCCTCCCGGCCGACGTGCCGCTCTGGGGCGCTGTGCTGCGCGCGCTGCCGGCCGGCCTCATCCTGCTGCTGGTGGCTCGGCAGCGGCCCCGGGGCGACTGGTGGTGGAAGTCGCTCGCGCTCGGCGTGCTCAACGTGGGAGCGTTCTTCGTCTTGATCTACGCAGCCTCGCAGCTTCTGCCGACGAGCATCGCGTCCACCGTGATGGCCACCTCGGCGGCCGTACTCCTGTTGCTGGCGTGGCCGCTGCTCGGTCAGCGGCCCGGCCTGTTCGGGATCATCGGCGCCGCAGTCGGCTTCGCCGGCGTCTGCGTGATGCTCGCCCAAGGCGGACACGGCGGCTCGAGCGCGATCGAGCCCCTCGGCATCCTCGTCTCCCTCGCCGCCATGCTGATGTCCTCGGTCGGCTTCATCCTCACCACCCGATGGGCGAAGGAGCAGCGGGTGCTCGCGGTCACCTCCTGGCAGCTCGTCGCCGGCGGTCTCGTCGTGCTCCCCGTCGCCGCCGCGCTCGAGGGGCCGCCGCCCGCACTCGATCCCACGGCACTGCTCGGCTTCGCCTACGTCACCGTGATCGCCACGGCGCTCGCCTTCCTGGCGTGGTTCACCGGCCTTCGGCACCTGCCGGCCGGCTCGGTGGGCCTGATCGGTCTGCTCAACCCCGTCACCGGCGTCCTGCTCGGCACCCTGATCGCGGGAGAGGCGTTCGGCCCGCAGCAGGCGATCGGCACCGCCCTCGTGCTCGGCGGGGTGCTGCTCGGCCAGCGTCGCCGGGGAGGCTCCGGATACGGTACCGTCCAAGGAACTCTTCATCCCACCGATCGAAACGGGGCCTCGTGACCGGATGCGTGCTGGCAGCGACAGGATTCGACTCGGGGCCGCTTCTGCTGGCCCTCGCCGTAATCGCGATCGGATCAGGGGCCACCTGGCTGCTGCTCGCTCGCCGGCGCGCACGCCGTGACGGGCGGCGGGGCAGCCTGGCCGCCTTCGCCGCCATCCCGTTGCTCGTGATCGCCCTGCTCGCCTCGGGCGGCCTCGCCCCGGCACCGGCCCAGGCCGCCGAGCCCTGCCCGACCGGCACCGCGGCGGCTCCCGCGACCCAGACGCCGGCGCCCGCGCCGACTCCCACCCCCACCGAGACCGCGACCCCGGTCGACTACACCCCGGGTGCCGCGGGCATCGGCGACCCCTATTACCCGCTCGACGGCAACGGCGGCTACGACGTGCAGCACTACGGACTCGACCTGGCCTATGCGCCCGCCACGGACGTGCTTTCGGGCACGGTCACCGTCACTGCCCTCGCGACCCAGAACCTCTCGGCCTTCAACCTCGACTTCGACACCCGTGAGGCCGACGGCAGCGACTCGATCGTCATCTCGGCCGTCACGGTCAACGGGGCCGCCGCCGACTGGAGCCTCGCGACCACGCAGATCAGTAAGGACTCCGGCCAGCCGCAGCTCCCGGGCTCGACCGACGACGACGCGACCCCGCCGCGCACCGAGCTGACCGTCATCCCGCACGCCGGCCTGCCGACCGGCTCGACGATCACCACCACGGTGACCTACAGCGGCGTGCCGATCGAGGTCGACGACGCCTTCGGCCCCGCCGGAGTCTTCCGCACCCCGACCGGCGCCGTGATCGTCGGCCAGCCCCGCGTCGCCGCGACCTGGTTCCCCGCCAACGACCACCCCTCGGACAAGGCCACCTTCAGCACGAAGATGACCGTGCCCGACGGCCTGCAGGTCATCGGCAACGGCCGCCTGGCCTCGCAGCAGAGCGCGAACGGGCAGACCACCTGGGATTGGGAGATGGAGAAGCCGATGGCCACCTATCTCGCCACCGCGACGGTCGGCGACTACCGCATCGACGCCGAGACGGATGCGGCGACCGGCATCACCTACTACGACGCGATCGACCCGGCCCTGTTCACCCGCGAGGCCGAGGGCGGTGGTGCGACCGTCGGAGATGTCGCGACCTCGATCTTCGCGACCGAGCCCCAGGTGATCGCGTTCCTCGAGAAGTCCTTCGGCGACTACCCGTTCAGCGAGGCCGGCGGCATCGCGATCGGCGAGATCGGCACCGGAGACGACCTGCCGTACGCGCTCGAGAACCAGACCCGTCCGATCTACCCGGCCTGGTCGTTCCCGGCGGACGCGGATGCGTCGGTCGTCGTGCACGAGCTCGCGCACCAGTGGTACGGCGACAGCGTCTCGATGGAGCGCTGGTCGGACATCTGGCTGAACGAGGGCTTCGCCACCTACGCCGAGTGGCTCTGGACGGAAGACCAGACGGGCTTCACGCCGCAGCAGGAGTTCGATGCGTACTACGCCGACCCGACCGATGGCGATGCGTCCGACGACGCCGCGTTCTGGGCGACCGTGGTCGCCGACCCGGGCGCGGCCGGCATCTTCGACTCCGCCGTCTACACCCGCGGAGCGATGACCCTCCAGGCGCTCAGGAACGAGGTCGGCGACACGGCCTTCTTCGCCATCCTCAAGGGCTGGGCGAGCGAGAAGGGCGGCACCTCGGCGTCGACCGCCGAGTTCGAGGCCTACGCCGAGCAGGTCTCGGGCCAGGACCTCGACGCCCTGTTCACGGCCTGGCTGCACACGGGCGCGAAGCCCGCGCTCTAGCGGGGCAGCGCCCGGTCGAGGTCGGCGAGCAGGTCGTCGACCGACTCGATGCCGACCGAGAGGCGGATGACGTTCTCCGGCACCTCGAGCACGGTCCCCTTCACCGAGGCGTGCGTCATCTCCGACGGGTAGCCGATCAGCGACTCGACGCCGCCGAGCGACTCCGCGAGCTGGAAGAGCTGCGTCGACTCCGCGAGCTTCCGTGCCGCCGCCGGCCCACCGGAGAGCGCGAGCGAGATCATGCCGCCGAACGACTTCATCTGCCGCGCGGCCAGCTCGTGCCCCGGATGCGTGGGCAGGCCCGGGTAGTACACCGCGTCGAGCGCGGGGTGACCGACCAAGTGCTCGGCGATCGTCTGGGCGTTGGACGAGTGCCGGTCCATCCGCACCGCGAGGGTCTTGATTCCGCGGGTGGTGAGCCAGGCATCCATCGGCCCCGAGATCCCGCCGGAGGCGAACTGCAGGAAGCGCACCTTCTCCTCGAGCTCGTCGTCGTTCAGCACGACCGCGCCACCGAGCACGTCGGAGTGACCGCCGAGGTACTTGGTGGTCGAGTGCACGACGATGTCGGCGCCGAGCGAGAGCGGCTGCTGCAGGTAGGGCGAGGCGAAGGTGTTGTCGACGACGACCAGGGCGCCGGCGGCGTGGCCGATCTCGGCGAGCGCGGCCACGTCGCTGATCTTCATCAGCGGGTTCGACGGCGTCTCGAGCCAGAGCAGCTTGGTGCGTCCGCCGGCGACGGCCGCGGCGACCGCGTCGAGGTCGCTCATCTCGACGACGACGTTCTCGACACCCCACTTGCCGTGGATGCGCTCGATCAGCCGGTGCGTGCCCCCGTAGACGTCGTTGCCGAGCACGATCCGGTCGCCGGGCTCGAGCACCGCGCGGAGCAGCGCGTCCTCGGCGGCGAGCCCGGAGGCGAACGAGAGGCCGTGCTTCGCCCCCTCGAGCGAGGCCAGCAGGGTCTCGAGCGAGGTGCGCGTGGGGTTGCCGCCGCGGGCGTACTCGTAGCCGTTGCGGAACCCGCCGATGCCGTCCTGCACGAAGGTGCTGGTGAAGTAGACCGGCGGGATGATCGCGCCCGTGGTGGGGTCGAACTCCTGACCGGCGTGGATGGCACGGGTCTCGAAGGCCTCGTCCCGTGCGAAGTCGTCGTCCGCGACCGTGCGGTGGGCCTTCTCGGAGTCGTCGGGCCGGGGTGTGTTCTCAGTCATGTCGTCTGTCCTTTCGTCGTCGCGCTCGGGCGCGGTCACGCTTCGCTCAGGAAGGTGAGGAGGTCTTGCCGCGTGATGACCGAGACGGGCTTGCCGTCGTCGCTCACGAGCAGGGCCGGGGAGTCCTTCAGCGCCGCCCGGGCCGCCGACAGCGGCTCGTTGGCGCCGATCAGGGGCAGGGGTTCGCCGACGAAGTCGCCGACCTTGTCGGTCATCGCCGCCTTGCCGCCGAAGACCTGGTCGAGCAGGGCCTGCTCGTCGAGCGATCCGACGACCTCGCCCATCACGACCGGCGGCTCGGCGGTCAGCACGGGCAGCTGCGAGACGCCGTAGGTCGTCATGATCTCGATGGCGTCGTGCACCGTGTCCGACGGATGCACGTGCACGAGAGCAGGAAGACCGCCCTCCTTGCGGGCCAGGATGTCGCGAACGGTCGACCCCTCGCTCTCGGAGGCGAAGCCGTAGGAGCGCATCCACTTCTCGTTGAAGATCTTGCCGAGGTAGCCGCGCCCGCCGTCCGGCAGGAGGACGACGACTACCGCGTCGGCCGGGAGGTCGCGCGCGGCCTTCAGGGCGGCGGCGACGGCGAGGCCGCTGGAGCCGCCCACGAGCAGTCCCTCCTCGCGCGCCAGCCGGCGGGTCAGCTCGAAGGACTCGGCGTCGGAGGCGGCGATGATCTCGTCGACCACGCTGCCGTCGTAGGCGGCCGGCCAGAAGTCCTCGCCGACGCCCTCGACCAGGTAGGGGCGGCCGGTACCGCCGGAGTAGACCGAGCCCTCGGGGTCGGCGCCGATGACCGTGACCCGCCCGTCGGATACCTCTTTCAGGTAGCGCCCGACGCCGCTGATCGTGCCGCCGGTTCCGACGCCCGCGACGAAGTGGGTGATCTCACCCTCGGTGTCGCGCCAGATCTCGGGGCCGGTGGTCTCGTAGTGGCTGAGCGGCCCGTTCGGGTTGGAGTACTGGTTGGGCTTGAACGCGCCGGGGATCTCCCTCGCGAGGCGGTCGGACACCGAGTAATAGGAGTCCGGGTCCTCCGGCGCGACCGCGGTCGGCGTCACGACGATCTCGGCCCCGTACGCGGTGAGCACGTTGCGCTTGTCCTCGCCGACCTTGTCGGGCAGCACGAAGACGCAGCGGTAGCCGCGCTGCTGGGCGACCAGGGCGAGCCCGATGCCGGTGTTGCCCGAGGTGGGCTCGACGATCGTGCCGCCGGGCTTCAACAGTCCGTCGCGCTCGGCCGCGTCGATGATGCGGGTCGCGATCCGGTCTTTCGACGAGCCGCCCGGGTTGAGGTACTCGACCTTGGCGAGCACGGTGGCGGCGATGCCCTTGGTGACGCTGTTGAGCTTCACGAGCGGGGTGTCGCCGACGAGGTCGATGACGCTTTCTGCGTACTTCATGGAGTGTCCTTGGTGAGGCTGGGCCTCGCACCCGCTACGTGCACGAGCGTGCACGGCGCGCTGCGAGAGCGGCGGCTGGGGGGTGGCGAATCGTCTGTGAAGAAGGGACGTCGCTCAGCGACGACAACAGAGGAGATTCACGAACACCCCTCCACTGTATCCCACGCGGGGGCCGGGCCGCCGGGCCGCCCGCATCTCCGTGGCCGTCGAATTCCGGCACCGCGGGCGCGGGTACGGTCGCGCGGTTCCGGGGCCTCGCGAGCGGATGCGGCCTACGATGAAAACGCGGTGACTTCCGACGCCGCCGAACGGAGAACCCTCGTGAGCGACACCTCCCCCTTCCGCATCGGCTACAAGGCCTCGGCCGAGCAGTTCGCGCCGTCCGAGCTCCTGGACTACGGGGTGCTCGCCGAGCAGGCGGGCTTCGACTCCGTCTTCATCTCCGACCACCTTCAGCCGTGGCGGCACACCGGCGGCCACGCTCCCGCGGCCATCCCGTGGCTCGGGGCGCTCGGGGCGCGCACCGAGCGCATCCTGATGGGCACCTCCGTGCTCACCCCGACCATGCGGTACCACCCCGCCGTGATCGCGCAGGCGTTCGGCACCCTGGGGTCGATGTACCCCGGGCGCGTGATCCTCGGCGTCGGCACGGGCGAGTCGCTCAACGAGGTGGCCCTCGGGCTGCCCTGGCCCGATCAGAAGGAGCGGTTCGCGCGCCTCAAGGAGGCCGTGATGCTGATCGAGCAGCTCTGGCGCGAGGACAGGGTCACGCACGAGGGCGAGTACTACACGACCGAGAACGTCACGATCTACGACCGGCCCGAGAACCCGGTGCCGATCTACATCGGGGGCGCGGGGCCGGCGGCGACGCGTCTCGCGGGCCGCATCGCGCAGGGCTTCATCACCACCTCGGGCAAGGCGCCGGAGCTGTACTCCGAGACGCTGATGCCGGCGCTGGCCGACGGCATCGCGAAGGGCGAGCGCACCTCGCCGGTCGACACGATGCTCGAGATGAAGGTCTCGTACGACCACGACAAGCACCGCGCCCTGGAAGACACGCGCTTCTGGGGCGCCCTGGCCCTGACCCCGGACGAGAAGACCGGCATCGAGGACCCGATGGAGATGGAGCGCCGGGCCGACGAGCTGCCGATCGAGCGGGTGGCGACGCGCTGGGTGGTCTCGGACGACCCGGAGGAGATCGTGGCGGGCATCCGCCCCTACGTCGAGCTGGGCTTCCGGCACCTGGTGTTCCACGCCCCCGGACCGGACCAGACGCGGTTCCTCGAGGTGTTCGGCAGCGAGGTCGTGCCGCGGCTGCGGGCGCTGTTCGGCTGAGCCGCGCGGAGGGCTCCGGCGAACGCTGACACTGACACTGACGCTGCCGCTGCCGCTGACGCCGACGCTGCCGACGCGGCCGGCCGCGAGTGCTCTGCGGCGGAGCCGCGGCGGCGTGCCCTTACGCCGTCGACAGCTGCTGCTCGTACAGTCGCGCGTACGCACCGTCGCGGGCGAGCAGCTCGCTGTGCGAGCCGGACTCCACGATCCGCCCCGCGTCGACCACGAAGATGACGTCGGCGTTCACGATCGTCGACAGCCGGTGCGCGATCGCGATGGTCGTACGGCCGCGGGCGGCCGTGTCGAGCGCATCCTGCACCACCCGCTCCGAGATCGAGTCGAGCGCGCTCGTCGCCTCGTCGAGGATGAGCACGGCCGGGTCTTTCAGCAGCACCCGGGCGATCGCGATCCGCTGCTTCTCGCCGCCGGAGAGCCGGTAGCCGCGCTCCCCCACGACGGTGTCGTACCCGTCGGGGAAGCTCATGATCCGCTCATGGATGTTCGCCTGCCGGGCCGCGTCGACCAGCTCGTCGGCCGTCGCGTCGGGCCGCGCGTAGCGCAGGTTGTCGGCGATCGTGGCGTGGAAGAGGTAGGTCTCCTGGCTCACGATGCCGAGCCGGTCGATCAGCGACTGATGCCGCAGCTCGCGCACGTCCCGCCCGTCGACGAGCACCGCACCCGAGGTCGCCTCGTAGAGCCGGGGCACCAGGTACGAGACCGTCGTCTTGCCGGCGCCGGAGGGGCCGACGAAGGCCGCGAACTGCCCGGGCTCGACCGTGAACGACACGTCGTCGAGGGTGGGATGCTCGGGCTCGCCGTCGGGGTAGACGAAGCCGACGTGGTCGAACTGCACGCGACCCGCCATGCCCGAGCGCGGGAGGTCGACGGCGTCCGGCGCATCCGTGATCGAGGGCCGAAGATCGAGGTACTCGAAGATGCGCGCGAACAGGGCGCCCGAGGTCTGCAGGTCGAGGCCGACCCGCATGAGCCCGAGGAGCGGCCACATCAACCGGGCCTGCACGGTCGTGAAGGCGACGATCGTTCCCGCCGTGATGTCGACGCCGCCCGCGATCAGGTAGCCCGAGACGAGGTAGACCACGGCCGGCACGATCGAGAGCACGATCTGAACGATCGCGAAGAACCACTGACCGCTCATCTGCTGGCGCACCTGCAGGGAGATCTGGGTGTCGTTCTCATCCGAATAGCGGGTGATCTCGGCGTTCTGCCGGTTGAAGCTCTTGGCGAGCAGGATGCCCGAGACGCTCAGTGTCTCCTGTGTGATCGCCGTCATCTCCGACAGCGACTCCTGCGTCTGCGACGCGATCCGCGCACGCACCTGACCGACCCGGCGCTGCACCCAGACCAGGATCGGCATCAGGATGACCGCCACCAGCGTGAGCTGCCAGCTGAGCAGCAGCATGGCGACGAGCGCGGCGATCACCGTGACCGTGTTGCCGAGCACGCTCGACACGGTGTTGGTGAGCACGTTCGCGACCCCGCCGACGTCGTTCTGCAGCCGCGACTGGATGACGCCGGTCTTCGTACGGGTGAAGAACGCGAGCTCCATGCTCTGCAGGTGTGAGAACAGGCGGATGCGGAGGTCGCCCATCACCCGGTTGCCGACGCGCGCGGTCAGGTAGGTCTGCCAGACGCCGAGCGCCGCCGAGACGATCCAGATCAGCACCATCAGCCCGACGAGCTCGATCAGCACCGGGATGTTCGGGCCGCCCGAGGGGAACAGCCCCAGGTCGAAGGCCTGCTGGGTGAGCAGCGGCGGGATCACCGTGAGGGCGGCTCCGACCAGCACGAGCGCACCGGTGACGATGAGCGCACGGCGGTACGGGATGAACAGCGTCGAGATACGGCGGAACAGGTTCGGGATCTTCGGCGCATCGGCGTTCGCCGCCTTCTGCGCATTGCGGTCTCCGCCGGAGACCCGCCCGCCACCCGGGTGGCTGCGCCCGCCCGCTGCCGCCACTGCAGCCATCCGGCCGCCACCAACACCGCTCATGCGCTCAGCGTACGCCGGGCCTCCGACGCCGGAGGCCCGTTCCTCCACGGGCGAAACACCGGCACCCCGCGACTACCCCTTCGTCGAACCCGCCAGCAGGCCGCGCACGAAGAAGCGCTGCAGGGCGAAGAACACGATCAGCGGCACCACGATGGCCACGAACGCGCCCGCCGTGAGGAGGTACCAGTCCTGACCGCGCGAACCCGTGATCTCGGCCAGCAGCTTGGTGATCGGAGCCACCCCGCCGTCGGCGAAGATCAGCGCCACCAGCAGGTCGTTCCAGACCCAGAGGAACTGGAAGATCGCGAACGACGCCAGCGCCGGCATCGTCAGCGGCAGGATGATGCGGAAGAAGATCTGCCCGTGACCGGCGCCGTCGACCCGGGCCGCCTCGATGACCTCACGCGGGATCTCCGACACGAAGTTGTGCAGCAGGAAGATCGCGAGCGGCAGGGCGAAGATCGTGTGCGCGATCCAGACCTGCGAGAAGGTGCCGTTCGACGGGATCCCGGCGAAGAGCCAGTCGTCGCCGACCGAGAGTCCGCGCGAGAACAGCGACAGCAGCGGAACCAGCGCCATCTGGATCGGCACGATCTGCAGCGCGAAGACGCCGATGAACAGCCAGTCCTTGCCCTTGAAGTCGATCCACGCGAAGGCGTAGGCGGCCAGCGCCGCGATCACCAGCGGGATCAGCGTGGCCGGGATCGTGATCGCGATCGAGTTGACGAACGACGAGGCGATCGTCACCTGCGAGTTGCCGGCCTGCAGCACCTCGGTGTAGTTGTCGAGCGTGAAGCCCGGGTTGAAGAGGGTCGTCCACCACCCGGTGGTCTGGATCGCGTTGCGGTCGCGGAACGAGGAGATGAACAGGCCGAAGGTCGGCACGGTCCAGATGATCGCGATGATCAGGGCCGCGATCGTCGCGCCACGGCTGGTGAGCCGGCGCTTCGTGCGCTTGACCGGCGACTCCTCGCGTTCGATGGCCTTCTCGCCGCCCCGCAGCTGCTTGCGGGTGTTGGGGTCGACCGGCAGGTCGATCGGCTGCACGGCGCTCATCGGATCTCCCTCTGCTTCTTGATCTGCCTGGCGTTGTAGATGACGATCGGCATCACCAGGATGAACAGGATGACGGCGAAGGCCGCCGACCGCCCGTATTCGAAGTTCTTGAACTGCGTGTACATCTCGTTCGCCAGCACGCTGGTGTCGTTAGCGCCGGCCGTCATGGTGCGGACGATGTCGAAGACCTTCAGCGACGCGATCGAGATGGTGGTGATCACCACGATCAGCGACGAGCGGATGCCCGGCACCGTGACGTTGACGAAGCGCTGCCAGGCGTTGGTGCCGTCGAGCTCTGCGGCTTCGAGCTGCTCGGTCGGCACGCCCTTGATGGCGGCCGAGAGCACGACCATCGCGAATCCGGTCTGGATCCAGATCAGCACGACGATCAGGAAGAAGGTGTTCCAGGGCGACTCCTGCAGCCACTGCACGGGCTGCCCGCCGAACCAGACCACGAGCTGGTTGAGCAGACCGATCTGGTTCTCGTCGACCGGGCGGTAGGTGTAGACGAAGCGCCAGATGATCGAGGCGCCCACGAACGAGATCGCCATCGGCATGAAGACGAGGATCTTGAAGAACTTCTCACCGCGGCTCTTGTCGATGAAGACCGCGTAGGCGAGGCCGAAGATCGTCGAGGCGGCCGGCACGACCAGCACCCAGATGATGGTGTTGAGGATCACGCGGAGGTTCTGCGGCTGCGTGAGCACCCAGACGAAGTTGTCGAGCCCGACGAAGTTGCCGCGGCTGGAGAACAGCGAGTCGATCGCCGTCTTGATCGTCGGGTAGATCAGGCCCACCAGCAGCAGGATGATCGCGGGGGCCAGGAAGCCCACCAGCTGGAAGAGGTAGCCCGCGCCCTGCTTGGAGCGGCGGTCGAGGTAGAAGAACAGCAGACCCAGGGCCGCGGCGATGAGCGCCGCCCACCAGACCGAGCCGAGCAGCACCAGCGCCAGGAACGGCGCGACCACGCACACGGCGAGGCGGATGATCGTGTACTTACGCCCCGTACGGGGCGCGATCTCCACGAAGAAGAGGATCAACGCGACGACGATGCCGAACGCGATGACGACGATGGGGATCTGCGCCAACGGAGGCAGCTTCCCCACCCAGAGGAGGAAATCCGACATGACAACCTTTCGAGTGCAGCTCTGAACTCAGGATCGGCCCGACGCCCGGCGTCGTTGAGACACCGTAGCACCGGGGTGCGCGGAGGCCGCCCGAATCTCTTCGGGCGGCCTCCTTGCATCCATTCGATTACCGGAGGGACGGACGACCTATTCTGTCGGCCAGCCGCCTTCGATCTGGGTCAGGACATCGGACTGCGGCGTGCCGTCGATCCAGCTGACCATTCCCTTCCAGAACGTTCCGGCACCCACGGCGCCGGGCATCAGGTCGGAGGCGTCGAAGCGGAACGTGGTGTCCGGGTCCTGCAGGATGCTGATGGCCTGCTGCAGGATCGGGCTCGTCGCGCTCTTCGGGTCGAGACCCGTGTTCGCCGAGATCACGCCACCGAGGGAGACGCGGCTGTTCGCCCACTCGGGGCTCGAGAGGTACTCCTGCACCTTGACGGTGTCGGCGTCGTTCGAGAACGCTCCGACGATCTCGCCACCACCGGTGACTGCCGTCTCGCCCGCCTTGACGGCCGGGGTCACGAAGGCCCAGATGTCGGCGTCGGGGCCGACGGTCGCGCCGGCGTCGGTGAGGAAGCCGTCGAAGAACGACGCCTGGTGGGTGAGCGAGCAGGTGCCCGAGGCCATGGCGGTCGCCACGTCGCCGAACGCCGTGGCGTTGATCGACTTGACGTCACCGAAGCCGGCGTTGACGTAGCTCGGGTTCAGCAGGATGTCGCCGACCGCGGTGAACGCGTCGGAGATCTGCGGGTCGGTGAACTTGACCTCGTTCTTGACCCACTGGTCGTAGACGTCAGGGCCGGACTGGCGCAGGACCAGGTCTTCGACCCAGTCGGTGCCCGGCCAGCCGGTGGCGTCGCCCGAGCCGAAGCCGGCGCACCACGGGGCTGCGCCCAGGGTGGTCTGCATCTTGGCGGTCAGGTCGACCATCTCCTGGTACGTCTTCGGGACCTCCCAGCCGTTCGCCGCGAACTGCTTCGGCGAGTACCAGATGAAGCCCTTGACGCTGGCCATCAGCGGAGCACCGTAGAAGGTGTCGTCGACGGTGCCGTAGGTCTTCCAGTCGCTCGACCAGTACTGGTCGACGTTCGACTCGACGCCCTCGGGCGCCTTCTGGATGAAGCCGCGCGACGCGAGGTCGGCGAGCAGACCCGGCTGCGGGAAGATCGCGAGGTCGGGCGGGTTGCCGCCCTGGGCACGGATGCCGATCTGCGACTCGAACTCCTTGGACGACTCGTACTGGATGTCGATGTTGTTCGCCTTCTCCCAGTCGGCCCAGGACTGCTCGAGCAGCTCGGCCTCGGTGTCGGCGATCGTTCCGTACACGGTCACGACGCCGTCGGCTTCACCGACGGTGTTGGCGGAAGAACCCCCGCCGGCGCCGCCCGAACAACCGACGAGCGCGAGCCCGAGGCCCGTCGCAAGGGCGATGGGTGCTGTGACACGGCGGTGCAAGATGGACCGCATTTCTCCTCCTCATTGAGTAGACGTGAACGGACCGATGGGCCCGCCCACTCTCCGATCGACCGATCGGACTAGGACAGAACGCCCCCGTCAAGGTGCCTCAGGGAGCGGGTGTAGGGAAACCTTTCCATAAGTCTCAGCAATTTACAAGCGACTTCGAACACCGGTGAAGAAGGTAACGATTTGGTTGCAGAGAGCGCTCTCACGAGATGCTCACGAGCAACCCCTCCGGAGCCCAGTACTGACGCGGAACCGCTCCTACCCACTAGGATTGTGGAAGCGTTTGCAGGCGTATGACGAGGAGGTCGTGATGTCGGGCATCGAAGACGTCGCGAGTCTCGCGGGAGTATCGAAGGCGACCGTGTCGCGCGCGCTCAGCGGGCGTGGTTACGTCTCGAGCGAGACGCGCACCCGGGTCACCGAGGCCGCTCAGAGTCTCGGCTACGTCGTCTCCTCCAGCGCATCCAGTCTGGTCACCGGGCGCACGAGCAACGTCGGCGTCATCATCCCGGTGATCAACCAGTGGTTCTTCGGCAGCATCATCGAGGGCGTCGAACGCGCGCTGCTCGACCGCGGCTACGACCTGATGCTCTACAACCTGACCAAGTCGCACGCCGAGCGCACGCGGGTGTTCGAGTACTTCCTCGTGCGCAAGCGGGTGGATGCGGTGATCGCCGTGACCCTCGAGATCACCCCCGAGGAAGCGGAGCAGCTGCTCGCCCTGGGCAAGCCCATCGCCGGCATCGGCGGGCCGCTCGCCGGCATCCCGACCCTGGGCATCGACGACGTCGAGGCCGCGCGGCTCGCCACCGAGCACCTGCTGCTGCTCGGGCACCGCGACATCATGCACGTGGGCGGCGACCTCGACGAGCAGATGGACTTCCATGTCCACACCAAGCGCCTCAAGGGCTACCTGCAGGCCCTCGAGGCTGCGGGCATCCGGTACGACGAGAAGTCGTTCGTGCCCACGCACTTCGACATCCCGGGCGGCTACCGCGCGGGCAAGCAGATCCTCGGCGATCCGCGACGTCGCCCCACGGCGATCTTCGCGGCCGCCGACGAGGTGGCGATCGGCATCATCCTCGCCGCGCGTGAGCTCGGCCTCTCGGTGCCGGAGGACCTGTCGGTCATCGGCATCGACAACCACCCCCTGGCCGAGATGTTCGGCCTGACCTCGATCGAGCAGCGACCGGACGAGCAGGGCGAACTCGCGGTCGACTGGGTCATCCGCCAGCTGGAGGAGCCGGGGTGGATGCCGCCGACCGAGCACGCCTACCTGCCCGCGACCCTGATCATCCGGTCGTCGACGGGGCGGCCGCGGCGCACGTCCTGAGCACCGATCGCCACATCGACGCTGCGGGTTAACGGCGGATGCCCCGGGCCAGTGGCCCGGGGCATCCGTTTCGAAGCAGTGAGACTACTTGAGGGTGACGGTGGCGCCGGCCTCTTCGAGCTGGGCCTTCGCCTTGTCAGCGGCCTCCTTGGTCGCGCCCTCGAGCACGGCCTTGGGGGCGCCGTCAACGAGAGCCTTCGCCTCACCGAGGCCGAGGCTGGTGAGGGCGCGCACCTCCTTGATGACCTGGATCTTCTTCTCGCCGGCCGACTCGAGGATGACGTCGAAAGCGGTCTGCTCCTCGACCTCCTCAGCGGCGGCGGCCGGGCCGGCAGCACCGGCAACGGCGACGGGGGCGGCGGCGGTGACCTCGAAGGTCTCCTCGAACGCCTTGACGAACTCGCTCAGCTCGATGAGCGTGAGCTCCTTGAAAGCCTCGAGCAGTTCCTCGGTGGAAAGCTTTGCCATGTTGTTCTCCTTGTTTGGTAGTTAGTTCAACCGCGTGACCGAGCGAGAGCTCAGGACGCGGACTCCTGCTTCTCGCGCAGCGCTTCGACCGTGCGAACGGCCTTCGACAGCGGTGCGTTGAAGAGATAGGCGGCTCCGAACAGCGAGGCCTTGAAGGCACCGGCGAGCTTCGCCAGCAGGACTTCACGGGACTCGAGGTCGGCCAGCTTGGTGACCTCGGCTGCGGTGAGGGGGTTACCGTCGAAGTACCCGCCCTTCACGACCAGCAGAGGGTTTGCCTTGGCAAAGTCACGCAGCGACTTGGCGACGGCCACGGGGTCACCGTGGACGAAGGCGATCGCGGACGGACCGGCGAGCTCGTCGTCGAACGACGAGATGCCGGCGTTGTTCGCCGCGATCTTGGTCAGCGTGTTCTTTACCACGGCGTATGACGCGTGCTCACGGATGTTGCCGCGCAGCTGCTTGAGCTGGGCGACCGTGAGACCGCGATACTCGGTCAGCAGAACGGCGGTCGAGCTCTGGAAGAGTTCCGTGAGCTCGGCTACCGAGGCTTCCTTGTTCGCCATGGCGCTCCTAGTAATCGTTGATGTGACCGGAATGACCATCGGCACACACGAAAAAAGCTCCGGCACAGGAGGCCGGAGCGGGAGAACCAGCGAGAACGCTGAGACGCTTGCTTCGTACACCTGCGCAGGTCTTCGCTCATGCGAATCTTCGATCGGATGCTGCTTGCGCATTATCTGATGACCGGCGGTCTTTGGCCTCGTACATACTAAGCGGCCCGGCACCGCGACGCAAATCGCAGGTGACGGGCCGCTCGGTGTTCAGGTCAGCGGCGGTTGCCGGTGATGAAGCGCAGCAGGAACACGATCAGCGCGATCACGAGCAGCGCGATGCCGACGTACAGGAGGAACTGCAGCGACGACACGAATCCACCGGTGAACAGCAGGATGATCGCCACGATGACGATGATGATGACGAGGATGTTCATTGATTCCAGACCTTCCGTAGGCGGGATCGTGTCCCTCGGCCCCGTGGCCGTGATTGTCAACGTACCGCGATCGTCAGGCGAGCGGGAGGGTGACCGTGAACACGGTGCTGCCCGGAGTGCTCCGGACGGAGACCGCGCCGCCGTGCGCATCCACGACCGCTTTGACGATCGCGAGGCCGAGACCGGTGCTGCCGGCATGCCGTGACCGGGACGAGTCGCCGCGCACGAAGCGCTCGAACAGCGTCGGGAGGAGCTCGGGGTCGATGCCCGGGCCGTCGTCGGCGATCGTGACGCGGGCGGCCGGCGCGTGCGACGTGCCGTCCGCATCTGGTTGTGGCCGTGTGCGGTCGAGTGAGACCCGCACCGTCGTGCCGGCCGGGGTGTGCACCCGGGCGTTCGCGAGCAGGTTGGCGAAGACCTGGTGCAGTCGGGCCGCGTCTCCGGCGACCTCGACCGGTTCCTCGGGGAGGTCGAGCTCCCAGAGATGGGCGGGACCGGCGGCGTGGGCGTCGCTCACGACGTCGACCAGGATGAGCGAGAGGTCGACCGGCGTGACCGCGAGCTCGGGCTTCGCGTCCAGCCGCGCGAGCAGCAGCAGGTCCTCGACCAGGGAGGTCATCCGGGTCGCCTCGGACTCGATTCGGCCAAGGGAGTGCGACACGTCCTCGGGCAGCTCGCCGGAGGTGCGGCGGGTGAGCTCGGCGTACCCGCGGATGCTCGCAAGGGGCGTGCGCAGCTCGTGGCTCGCATCCGCGACGAACTGCCGCACCTTGTTCTCGCTCTGCTGGCGGGAGGTGAGGGCCGAGGCGACGTGCTCGAGCATCCGGTTGAAGGCCAGGCCCACCCGGCCCACCTCGGAGCGTGGATCTGTGTCGCCGACGGGGACGCGTTCGCCGAGCGCCACGTCACCGCGGTCGAGGGGAAGCTCGGCGACCCGGCTCGCGGTCGCCGTCACGCGGTCGAGCGGGCGCAGGGCGAGGCGGATCACGAGGAAGCCGGCGATCCCGGCCAGCAGCATCGCGCCGGCGGTGACGGCGACGATCACGACGATCTGCTGCGAGAGGGTGCTCGTGACGTCGGAGAGCGGGAGGCCGGTCACCACGATGTCGCCCGCCGTCGTGACGGTCTGCGACTCGATGCGGTAATCGCCCAGGGACTCGATCGACACGCTCGTGGCCTGGCGCCCGGGCTCCACACCGTCGAGCGAGGCGAGCTCGCTCGCCGTGAGACCCTGCAGCGCGCCGTTCTGGTCGAGCACGAAGCCACTGGTCGCGACTCCGCCGGAGACCACGGCCACGACGGTTCCGGATGCCTGGCCGAGAGTGAGCCCCGACTGGGCGCCCGGCCCGCCCTGCGCGGTCTGCGAGAGCGAGATGATCGTGCGGTTCGAGGCCTCGTGCAGCTGTGAGTCGAGGCGGTTGAGGAGGAAGCCGTTCAGGGCGACAGTGCTGACCACCCCGATGATCACCCCGGCGAGCGCGATCAGCCCGAGCACGCTCAGGATCAGCGTTCGCCGGAGGGTCACAGGGCGGGCTTCAGCATGTAGCCGGCGCCGCGCACCGTGTGGATCATCGGGGTGCGGCCGGCGTCGACCTTTTTGCGGAGGTAGGAGATGTAGATCTCGACCACGCTGGACTTGCCGCCGAAGTCGTAGCTCCAGACCCGGTCGAGGATCTGCGCCTTGCTGAGCACGCGGCGCGGGTTGCGCATGAGGTAGCGGAGCAGCTCGAACTCGGTCGCGGTGAGCTCGATCGGGTCGCCGTCGCGGAAGACCTCGTGGCTGTCCTCGTTGAGCTCGAGGTCGCCGATCGTGACGATCGGGTCGTCGGCGTCAGCCACGACGAGGGTGGAACGGCGGATGAGCCCGCGCAGGCGCGCGACCAGTTCTTCGAGGCTGAACGGCTTCGTGACGTAGTCGTCGCCGCCCGCGGTGAGCCCGGCGATGCGGTCGTCGAGCGCATCCTTCGCGGTGAGGAAGAGCACCGGCGTCTCGTGTCCGTCGCCGCGGACGCGGCTCAGCACCTGCAGCCCGTCGATGTCGGGCAGCATCACGTCGAGCACGATGACGTCGGGGCGGAACTCCCGGGCCATCGTGATGGCCTGCCGGCCTTCGCTGGCGGTCTTGACCTCCCAGCCCTCGTAGCGCAGGGCCATCGAGAGCAGGTCGGTGAGGGTGTTCTCGTCGTCGACCACGAGGGCGCGCACCGGCGAACCATCGGCTCGGCGCAGACGGGGCTGCTTGGCGGGGGTCGCTTCGATACTCACGATTACCAGTATTGGCAATCGGCTATGAGGAGTCTATGAGGGGTCGGGGTGGTGTCTGAGAGTTCGGGCTGGTGCCGGGCTGATCTGTCGGTGGGTGCCGGCTGCCCGTGTCGGTGGGGCCGGGCTGCTCGTGTCGGTGGGGCCGGGCTGCTCGTGTCGGTGGCTCGGTGTCGGTCGGGCGGGAGACAATGGAGGGGTGTCGGATCTCATGCTCTCGTTCCCGTGGGAGGAGCATGCCGTCCCCGCGCCGCCTCCCCCGCACGAGCGGCGGATCGTCGCTCGCTCGACCGACCGCGTCGCCTGGCTCCGGGCCCGCAGCCGCGGGGTCACCGCGACGGATGCCGCCCGGCTCGCCAGCGCCGCCGCCGTGCGCGCGGTCGCCTGGGAGAAATTCAACGGCTCGGGCTTCGGCGGCAACGCCTTCACCGATCACGGCCGTGCACGCGAGCCCGAGATCGCGGCCTGGGTGCAGAACGAGTACGCGATCGAACCGAGCGTGGCGCTCTTCCACGCGGCTCGTTCGCGTCACCACCTGGCGACGCCCGACGGCATCCGTGTCACCACCTCCGGCGCACTCGAGCTCGCCGAGATCAAGACGACGTCGAAGCCGTGGACCCGCATCCCGCGCAGCTATCTGCGCCAGGTCTGGTGGCAGCAGTACGTGCTGGGGGCGGAGCGCACGCTCGTGGTCTGGGAGCAGCACGTCGATTTCGTGCCCCTGGCGAGCGATCCGCGTTGCCAGTGGGTCGATCGCGACGAGTCGCAGATCGAGCTCCTCGTGCACCGGGCCGATGAGCTGCTGGAGTGGATGCGCGGCGAGCGGGGTCGCGCATGAGCGTCGTCCTGGTGCAGTCGGCCTCGGCGGGACTGGTCGCGCGGTTGCTCGACCGGATGTCCTACGAAGAGGAGCTCTCATGAGCGTGGTTCTGTTCCACGGCCTCGGTGGATCTGGTGCCGATCTGCTCGACCAGCTCGGCCCGATCATCCCGTCCGGCCTCCCGGTCTTCGCTCCGGATGTGCGCGGGCACGGTTCGACCGCGCCGCTCGACCCGTCGCTCCCGGCCTCGGCCTTCTCGATCGAAGCCCTGACCGACGACATCGCCGCGCGCATCGCCGAGTGGCGGGCGACCCTTCCGGCCGCTCAGGCGGCCGAGCCCCTGACGGTCATCGGCACCTCCATGGGTGCCGCCATCGCCCTCCGGCTCGGGATGCGCCTCGGAACCGAGCCCGGCGAGCTGGAACGTCTGGTCTTCGTGCGCCCCGCCTTCACCGACGTGCCGTTGCCGCACAATCTGCGGGCATTCCCCGTGATCGGTGAGCTTCTCGCCGACGTGGGCCCCGAGGAGGGCGCCCGGATCTTCCTCGGTACCGAGGTCTACGCCGACACCCTGGCCGAGTCGCCGACGGCGGCCGAGGCCCTGCTCGGCCAGTTCCACAGCCCGGATGCCGCCGCCCGCTCACGTCGTCTTCTCGAGATCCCGCGTTCGGTGGCCTTCGACGACTCCGAGAGCCTGGCCGACATCGTCGTGCCCACCGCGATCGTGTGGGCCCCGCGCGACCCCGTGCATCCGATCTCCGTCGCCGAGCTCTGGATGGACGAGCTCGAGGGTGCCGTCAGCCTCCCCCTCCCGGCCCGGGACGACGACCCCGTCGCCTACCTCGAGGCCACCCGCACCACCCTCGCCGCCCACCTCGACTGGTCCTGACGCTCGCTCACGGGCACGGGGTCAGGGCCTGCACCGCTGGCGACAAGGTGGACGGCCCTCCCAGAAGAACGACCTCCGAAGGTGCCAGGTGGTAGATGGCCGTCAGGACGCTCGACGGGATGCAGCCCGTCGGCACGATGAACAGCGGGCTGTCGTCGTGTCCGGCGGCCGCACCGCCGCTGAGCGCATCGGCGAATCCGACACCGCTGGCCACGTAGACCCGGCCCGACGAGGTGAAGGCCTCGTTCACGGCCACTCCCGTGGCGTAGCGGTCGGGCCCGTTGACCCGCGGCCCGATCCCGCCGTCCGGATTGATCGTCGTGGAAGCGCTCCGGGCGAGCTCACCGGTGAAGGAGGCCGGACCTCCGACGACGTGGGCCGAGGTGAATCCACTGGACTGGAAGAAGCTCATCTCCGCAGGAGTGAGGGACGTGCTTGCGCCATTCAGCAGCAGCACCGATTGACCCGTGTGGGTGGCTGCGGGGCCGGCGGTCAAGGCGTCCGGGAAGCCGAGACCAGAGACCAGAGTGGGCGCTTTGGAGGCGGAGTTGCCGAAGAGGGGATTCGCAAGGAGATTTCGAGAGACCGCGTAACGGTCTTCACCGACGATGCGGGTGACCCGGGCGCCCGTCGTCGCGAGCTGAGCCTCGACCGCCGGCGAGAGCGTCAGGGCACCCCCGACCAGGGCGATGTCCGTGGCGCCCAGCCGCCTGATCTCCGCCAGGACCTCTGCCGGCACCGCGCCCGACTGCGCGAGAAGGATCGGTGCGTCATGGATACCGGCGACGCCGGAGGCACTCAGCGCGTCAGCGAACTTCTCGCCGCTCACGACGTACACGATCGGCGACGCCATGAACATGCGCGCAGAGGTCGCCACCGCGGTCTGGTAGCGGTCCGCACCCTCGATGCGGGTCACCGTCGGCTCCGCCTTGACGAGCATCTGGCAGATCGTGTCGCGCTGGCCGGTGGAACCGTCTTCACGAGGATACGAGCTCGTGACGACGAAGTTGTAGGTGCCCACTGCCGTCGGGGTGCCCGCGTACTCGAAGTCGTTGTTGAGGATGAGCTCGGGAGGGAGCGGCCCGTTGACTCGAACCGTCCCGATCGGCTTGTCGCGCGCCGGCGTGAGCGGGATGGGATGACCGACGATCGCTGCGCGCGGGCAGAGCGGAGTGACGACGTTGTCGGCGGCCTCCGCCGCCGGTGCGCCGACCACGCTGAGACCACCGGCGAGCAGCAAGGCGGCGGCTGTGGAGGCGATGGCTCGTCTCAGTGTGAGGTGCGAGGTGAGTGCAGGGATCATGGGGTGTCCGATCGCCGAAGGGTCTTTTCACCCATGCTGGCGGAGGAACACCGCACCCCCTCGTGAGCAATTGCTACTCAATTGCCGCTAGCCGGAACTATGACCAGAGCGTCGAGATCGACTCTGCAGGGGTTCCCGTCGGCTTGTCGAGACCAGCACCATCGAAGACGGCGGGAGCAGGGCCACGGGCGGACTCGCGGGCGAGGATGGCCGCCAGGCCGACGAGCCAGGCGAGGGCCACGGTCGTCGCCACGAGTTCCAGGATGCCGCCGAGCTGCGTCGCGAGCTGGAGGAGCGAGAGGATGCCGCCGAATCCCGCGATGACCGCGACGACGACCGCCGAGACGAGGGAGAAGCGAGCGAGGCGGCGGAAGCGGCGGTCGGCCGCCGCCTGCAGCATCACGAGGGCGGCCGCGGCGAAGCCGATGACCGCGCAGACCGTGTGGATCAGGTCCTGCCAGGTGAACGCCGCGCCGACCGGCAGCGGGCAGTAGCGCGTGCAGGTGACCTGCGACGCGATGCCGAACATGAGGCCGGCCACGAGGAGGACGATCGACGACGGCACGAACGCGAGCCATCGCATCCGGGGTCTGAGTCGAGGCGCCGCCAGGGCGCACACGATCGCCGAACATGCGACCAGTGTCATGGCCACCCGGAACACGCCGGCGGTCGGTTCGCCCGTCGCGCCGAGCTCGCTGACGTAGAGGAAGCGGTCGGCGCCGAGGCGGGCGACCCAGATGAGCACGAGACCCGAGCCCGCCAGAAGCGCAGCCATCGAGAGCCCGATCGTGCGCAACGTGCTCATGGCGGTCTCGGGGCTTCCTGCTCGGACGGCCGGATGCAGGCCGAAGTCACTGAAGCGTACGACGTCTGTCGCGAGTTTGCACCCCAGTGACCTGACCGTAACACCGGTGAATCATTCACCCCATAACGTGAGGATCAGCCGACAAGGCGACGCAGTGGAGCGGGAGCCCGAGCCCCCTGGTGTGTGACAGAAGCTGTTGTGTGGCCGAGACGACCGGAAGGGCTGACGATGATCGAGCAATGGAGTGGATCGTCGAGGACATCGAGTCCGACACTCACGCACCCGAAGACCATGCGCGCGGCGGTGCTCGCCGAGTTCGGGGCGCCGGACGCGTTCCGGATAGCCGAGGTCCCGACCCCCGTTCGGATCAACGCCGAGGTGCTCGTCAAGGTCGCTGCCGCCGGCGTTAATCCGATCGACGCGAAGACGCGGGCCGGGAAGGGCGTGGCCGACGCGGTCACCTCCCTTCCGTGCATCCTCGGGTACGACTTCGCCGGTGTGGTCGTCGAGATCCCGTTCGCAGGGCATCCGCTGAACGTCGGCGACGAGGTCTTCGGCATGATGTCGACCCCGCGGGGCGAGGGCTCCTACGCCGAGTACGTCTCGGTGCCGAGCCTGCAGGTCACCCGGACGCCCAAGACCTTGTCCCTCATTGAGGCGGGCGCCGTGCCTCTCGCGGCCCTGACCGCCTGGGGGCTCGTCGTCGATCTCGCCAAGGCGCACGAGGGGCAGCGGATGCTCATCACCGGCGCCTCGGGTGGCGTCGGCCACTTCGCGGTGCAGTTCGCCTCGTACTTCGGGGTGAGGGTCGCGGCGACGGCATCGGCCCGCAACCAGGCCTGGCTGCGCGAGCTCGGCGCGAGCACCGTGCTCGACTACGACCTAACCGGTTGGGAGGACCAGCTCTCGGATCTCGATGTCGTGGTGGACCTCGTCGGCAACACCGTCGACGACACCGGGCGGCGCGCGCTCACGACGCTGCGGCCCGGAGGTCTCATGGTGAACGCTCCGACGGGCAGCTGGCCGACCCTCGACGAGGAGGCGGCCGAGGCGGGCGTGCGCGCGACTACCTTCAAGGTGGCTCCGGATGCGGCGACCCTCGCCGTCGTCGCCCGGCTCATCGACTCGGGCGACGTGCGCGTGCACATCGACAAGACTTTTCCGCTCGCCGACATCGCCGCGGCCCATGCCAGCCTCGAATCCGGCCACACGCGCGGCAAGCTCGTGCTGCAGATCGGCGAGCTGCCCTTCTGAGGCCTGGCCGGTGGTGCCCGCCACCACGGGCGCCGTCAGGTTCACCGTCACGGACACGGCGTCAGCGCCTCGACCGCGGGAGTGAGCGTCAGCGGGCCACCGAGCACGACGATGCGAGTCGGGTGGAGCCGGACCAGGTCGTCGAGCACCGCCTGCGGCACGCAGTTCTGCTGCACCACGTAGAGGGGCGCGCGATCGTGAGCGGCGAGCGGTCCGCCGCTCAGCGCATCCGGAAACGACATCCCGCTGGCCAGATAGGCCGTCGTGGCTGCGCCGAAGGCGAGCTGGTTGATGCGCACGCCGGTCGAGTACCGGTCCGGCCCGCTCACCCGTCTCACGGTTCGGGACGTCGCGAGAGCGGCCTCGAGCTCTGCGCTCACAGTCGACGTGCCGCCGACGACGTCGACCTGATCCACACCTCGCGTGTCGAGCAGGGCGAGTTCGGCATCGGTCGGCCGGGGTTCTGACCCGTCGACGAGGAGGACCGGCGAGCCCGAGCTGCTGGCCGCGGGTGCCGCGGTCAGGGCATCCGGAAACGACGCTCCCCCGGCGAGATGGATGCGCGACGACGCCGGTGCGCCCACCGCGCCGTCACCGATGAGGGCCCGTGATACCTCGAACCGGTCCGCGCCGGCCACGCGGATCACGGTGGACCCGGCACTGGCCCGGGAGAGCTGGTCCATCACCTCGTCCGACAGGGTTCTCTCGCCGCCGACGACGACGATCACGTCCGGGGCGAGACGGTTGAGTTCGGTGGCGGTACTGACAGGGACGCTGCGCGCCATGGTCAGCAGGAGCGGAGCATCCCTGGTCGCGGCGACGGATGCGGCGGTCAGCGCATCCGGGAACGCCTCGCCGCTCGCGACGTAGACCAGCTCGCTCTGGGTGAAGCCGAGCGAGCGGGACGCGAGGGCGGCCTGGGCGTAACGGTCGGCGGCCGCGAGCCGTTCTGGGACGGGGAGGACGCGTCGCGCCGCAGAGACGCCCCCACCGGGAGTCGCAGCCGCACCCACCCCCACACCCGCGGGCAGCGGTGCCGCCGTGGCTCGGGCCACCGATGCAACAAGCCCTGGCGCCCCGAGCATCAGCGCACCGAGTGCAAGGACGAGCAATCGGTGCCAGGCCGGCCGACCGGGGGTCATAAGCGGGGGTTCGACGAGTTCATGGCACGATCATCGCCCGCAACGCTCGAACGGCGGTATGAGCAATCATTACCCACCGCTGTCGGCGGCGGGTTCCTCACCGTCCAGCCCCAAGGCGGGCGATCGGATGCTTACGCCGAAGCGTCCGTTCTGACCGGAAGCACCCGCTCGAAGACGAAGTCGTCGTGGAGTTCGTCACCGACGAGGAACGTCTTGACGCCGACCCGCTCGAAGCCGCTCTTCTCGTAGAAGCGCTGAGCCCGCTCGTTCCGCTGGTTGACGCCGAGCCAAATGCTCACCGCGCCCGCCTCGGCGGCGGCCTCCATCGACGCCTCCATGAGTGCCCGGGCCACTCCGTGCCCGTGGAAGTTCGCGCGCACATAGCACTTGCTCAACTCCGCGGTGGGCCGGTTGCGAACGGCCTGTACGACGTTCTCGTCAGCCGGGTCGCCGAGGATCACCAGGGTGTAACCGGCGATCTCGCCGTCGACGTCGGCGAGCAGAACGATCGCGCTGTCGGTCGAGAGATACCGGGTGAACTCGGCCTCGGACAGGTTCGCGGCGATGAACGAGGCGATGGACTCGGGCGCGGTGCCGGGAGGGCAGGCGAGCTCGAACGTCTCCGCTGCGACGGCGGCGACGATTCTCGCGTCTTCCGGACGTGCCCGGCGAACCCTCGTGACCATGTTCACAAACTACCCGGACTTGCCGTTTCCGCCCCGCCGCCGAACCGCTTCCCGACAGAACGATGAAGAACGCCCGGCCACGACGGGCCGGGCGTTCCAGGTCGGAGGCCGCGCTCAGTCGCGCGGCTCGGACGTGCGTCTCAGACGTGCGCCTCAGGTCAGCAGGGCTTCAGCATGTCCACCTGCGAGCTGAGCGTCGCATCGCCGCCGAGGATGACGATCTTCGTCGGCTCGAGCCGCACGATCTCCTGCAGCACCGGCTTCGGCACGCAGTGCTTCTGGACCAGGTAGACCGGGGCGCCCTGCTCGCCGGCGACCGGGGCGGCACTGAGCGCATCCGGGAACACCTCGCCGCTGGCCAGGTAGAACGTCGAAGCGGTGGTGAACGCCTGGTTCACCGCGACCGCGCCGCTGTACCGGTCGGGGCCGCTCGCGCGGGTGACCGAGAACAGATCGGCGCCCAGCGAATCCTGGATGCCCTGGCTCACCGTGAGCGGGCCGCCCGCGATGCGGACCGTGGTCGTGCCGAGGTCGGTGAGGAGGCCGATCTCCGCCGGCGTGGCCGCCGTGGCGGTGCCGTCGACCAGCAGGACCGGCCCGTTGACCGCGATGGCGGCGGGCGATGCAGCGAGCGCGTCAGGGAAGGTGTTGCCCGCAGCCACGTATACCTCGGTCGCTACCGGCACTCCGAACATCGGATCCGCGATCAGGGCGCGGGATCCGGCGTAGCGGTCGGCACCCCAGACCCGCGTGACCGTCGCGTCACCGAAGGACGCGGTCAGGTCGGCGACCACGGCCTCGGACACGGACGCCGCGCCTCCGACCACCACGATGTCATCCGGCGACAGCCTCGTCAGCTCCGCACGGGTGCTCGCAGGCAGCGCGCCCGCCTGGGTCAGCAGCAGCGGTGCCCCCTGCACCCCCGCGACCGATCCGGCGCTCAATGCATCGGCGAACTTCTCGCCGCTGGCGACGTAAACCAGGTTCGATCCCATAGTGAACTGCGACGCCGACACCTTGGCCGCCTGGTCGTACCGATCGACCCCCTGGATGCGCGTCGGCGTCGGCGCGGTCTTCACCGTCATCATGCAGACCATGCTCTCGGCCGGAACGTCCTCCTTCTGCACCGTCAGGGTGAAGGTGGTCATGCCCGCGGTGGTGGGTGTTCCCGAGAAGGTGTTGCCGGTGAGCGTCACGCCGGGCGGCAGGGAGCCCACTGACACCGATGCGACGGCCCGCGCATCCACCTCGGACAGAGCGCTGGACGGCACCAGGTCGATCCCGCGGTACGCCGTGGCCTGAGGACACACCGGCCCGGCGCCGATGGCGAAGGCCGCCCCGGCGGGTGCGGCGACCGCGAGAGCGGCGAGGGCGACAGCGCCAAGAAGAGCGCCGCGATGAAGGCGGGAAGGAAGAACAGAACGAGTCACGACGGATCACTTTCGGGAGAAGAACACGGGAACGGGTTCTGTCATCCTGTGTGCTCACCGCCCCCGAGCGTTATGAGTACTTCCTACCCACCAACGCAGAATGGGCCCGCCGTGAGGCGAGCCCTTCCGCGAACAGACGCAGTGTGGTCAGTCGGTCTTACAGACGTTCAGGGTGTCGAACCCGGCGCCGAGCGTTCCGGTGCCACCCAGGATGACGACCTTGGACGGAGCCAGACGACCGATCGTCTGAGCCGCATCCACGCCCAAGCACAATGCCGAGCTGATCACCAGCGGCGAACCCTTCGCGCCGGCAGCAGCCCCACCGGTCAGCGCGTCGGGGAAGACCTCACCGCTCGCGAGATAAACGGTGTCGGCGGTCGTGAACCCCGCGTTGACGGCGGCACTCGTGGTGTAGCGGCTCGCTCCGGCCCGGCGGGTGGTGGTGAATCCCTTGGCCAGCTCGGTCTGCAGGCCGGCGCTCACCGAGGCCTCGCCCCCGACGATGACCGCGTTCTTCGCGGCCAGATCGGTGAGGATCGCCTTCTCGTCGGTCGTGAGGACCGTCTCGGCCCCGTTCACCAGCAGCACCGGCGCACCGGTGAGTGCCGCAACGGGCGCAGCGCTCAAAGCGTCGGGGAAGGAGGCGCCTGTCGTGACGAACACGTCGTCCGAGGTCGCGATTCCGAAGTCGTCGTTCGCGATGAGGGCGCGGGAGACGGCGTAGCGATCGACCCCTCCGATGCGCGTGACATCGGTGGCGTCCGGCAGTGCGGCCTCGAGCGTCAGGATGACGTCATCGGAGACGGTCAGAGGACCACCCACGATGACGACGTCAGCCGGGTCGACGCGCTTGATCTCGGCGAGGACCGATGCGGGGATCGCCCCCGCCTGGGTGAGCAGCAGCGGCGCCTTCTTCTCACCGGCGATCGCCGCGGCGCTGAGTGCATCCGGGTACTTCTCGCCGCTCGCGAGGTAGACCACGTCGGCACCGGTCGGGTAGGTCGCCTTCGACACCTGGACGCTCTGGTCGTACCGATCCGTACCCGCCGTGCGCGTGACCGTCGGGGCAGCCTTCACCTCCATGGTGCAGGTCACCTGCTTCTCGACGGGCATGCCCATGTCGTCCAAGCCCTGCGCCTTCAGCATGAAGCTCGACATCTGCGTGTGCGCGGCGACGCCCTTGATCACGCCGTTGAGGTCGACGATGCCGTCGGGGTACTCCCCGGTGCGGACGACCGTGAAGCCGGCATCCGTCGCCGCCTTGTCGAGGGGCGAGACCGGAATGATCGGAAGGCCGGCCGAGGCCACCGCCTGAGGACAGATCGGCGTGGGCACCATGAACGGCGCGGCCGAGGCGGACTGTTCGGCGAGAGGAGTGGCAGACGCGGCGAGGACGAGCGCCAGACCGGCACCGATCATGAGGCGCGGGTGCTGGAGCGAGAGGGATGACATGGACGGGCCTTCTTCTTCAGGGGGTATCGAATGGTTGACGTCCGATCATCCCCCGGCCTGGCGAGCCACCGTTATGAGCAATTTCTACTCAATCGAGCAACCCAACCACCAACGCAGAAAGGGCCCGCCGTGAGGCGAGCCCTTTCCGTGCCGTGCGACGAGCGCAGCGGCGGTACAGCGAACTAGATCGCGTTGACGTCCAGCGGGATGCCGGGACCGAAGGTGGTCGACACGGCGCCCTTCTGGATGTAGCGGCCCTTCGAGGCGCTCGGCTTGAGGCGCACGACCTCTTCGAGAGCGGCCTTGATGTTGTCGTCGAGCTGCTCGGGGGTGAAGCCGGCCTTGCCCACGACGAAGTGCACGTTGGAGTGCTTGTCGACGCGGAACTCGATCTTTCCACCCTTGATCTCGTTGACGGCCTTTGCGACGTCGGGGGTCACGGTGCCGGTCTTCGGGTTGGGCATGAGGCCGCGGGGGCCGAGCACCTTTCCGAGACGACCGACCTTGCCCATGAGCTCCGGGGTCGAGACGGCGGAGTCGAACGAGGTGTAGCCGCCGGCCACCTTCTCGATCAGCTCGTCGCCGCCGACCTCGTCGGCACCCGCGGCGATCGCGGCCTCAGCGGCCGGACCCGTCGCGAACACGATGACGCGGGCGGTCTTGCCGGTGCCGTGCGGGAGGATGACGGTGCCGCGCACCATCTGGTCGGCCTTGCGGGGGTCGACGCCGAGCTTGAGCGCGACCTCGACGGTGCTGTCGAACTTCGACGAGCCCGTCTCACGAGCCAGGTTCACTGCCTCGGACGGGGTGTAGTACTTGCCGGCTTCGATCTTCTCGGCCGCGGCCCGGTAGGCCTTTGACTTCTGTGCCATTTCCAGCCTCCTCCTTATGCCTCGACCGTGATGCCCATGGAACGGGCAGTACCGGCGATGATCTTCATTGCAGCGTCGACGTCGTTCGCGTTCAGGTCGACCTGCTTCTGCTCGGCGATCTGACGGACCTGGTCCTTGGTGAGCTTCGCGACCTTGACGGTGTGCGGAGTCGAGGAGCCCTTGGCGACGCCGGCGGCCTTCTTGATGAGCTCCGCCGCGGGCGGGGTCTTCAGGACGAAGGTGAACGAGCGGTCTTCGTAGACCGTGATCTCGACCGGGATGACGTTGCCGCGCTGCGACTCGGTCGCGGCGTTGTACGCCTTGCAGAACTCCATGATGTTGACGCCGTGCTGACCGAGCGCCGGGCCGATGGGCGGGGCGGGGTTGGCGGCGCCGGCCTGGATCTGAAGCTTGATCAGACCTGTGACCTTCTTCTTCGGTGCCATTTCTTCTCTTTTCTATCGAGCCGCGCGAACGCGGCGCTCCCACCACGGGGCTTCTCCCCGCAGCGGTGTGACGGATGCCCGCGAGGGCAACCGCAAGATTCTAGCTGAAAAGCCTGAGAGGCCCTACAGCTTCGTGACCTGGTCGAACGACAGCTCGACCGGGGTCTCGCGCTCGAACAGGGAGACGAGCACCGTGAGCTTGCCGCTCTCCGGCTTGATCTCGCTGATCGACCCCGGAAGACCCGCGAACGAGCCCTCCTTGATCGTGATGGTCTCGCCGACCTCGAAGTCGATCTCGGCCGGGATGCTGCGCGCCACGGCCTTGCCGCCCTTGCCGCCCGCGGTCTTGGCGGTCGGCACCTCCTTGACCTCGACGAGGCTCTTCAGCATGTTGAAGGCCTCCTCGAAGCGGAGGGGCGTCGGGTTGTGGGAGTTGCCGACGAACCCGGTGACACCGGGGGTGTGGCGCACGACGGACCAGCTGTCCTCGTTGAGGAACATGCGCACGAGCACGTAGCCCGGGATGCGCACGCGCGTCACCAGCTTGCGCTGGCCGTTCTTGATCTCGACGACATCCTCCATCGGGACCTCGACCTGGAAGACGAAGTCCTCCATGCCCATCGAGGTCTTGCGGCTCTCGATGTTCGACTTCACGCGCTTCTCGAAGCCGGCGTAGGAGTGGATGACGTACCACTTGCCGGGCAGCGAACGCAGCTCGGCGCGGAAGGCGTCGTAGGGGTCGACCTCGGCCGCATCCTCGTCGCCTTCGCCATCGCCCTCGCCGGAGACGGCGTCGGCAGCAGCAGCGGCGGACTCGTCGGAGTCGTCAGACGCAGCATCCGCATCCACCGGCTGGTCGGCGATCGCCGCATCCGGGTCTTCGAGCACGTCGAGCACCGCTGCGGCCTCGTCGAAGTCGCCGATGTTCAGCGCGTCGTCGACCACAGCATCCGCTTCAGGGTCTGCTGCCTCGTCGATCGCCTCGAGCAGGGCGTCGAGGTCGGCCGGCACGCCGACTTCTTCGGGCTTTGAGTCAGACACGGAGTTGTATTCCAATTCTTGTTGGTTCAGCCGGCTCAGGCCGGGGGATTTCCGAAGACGATCACCGCGAGCCAGCCGAACAGCTGGTCGAGACCGAACACGATCGCCATCATGATGACCACGAAGACCAGCACGACGAGCGTGTAGTTCAGCAGCTCACGACGGGTCGGGGTGACGACCTTCTTCAGTTCTGTGAAGACCTGCCTGATGAACAGGGCGATCCGGGCGAAGGGGTTGCGCTTGGCAGCCCGATCTTTCTTGGCATTCTCTACGACGTCCTCGGAGGGTTCGTCGACTATTTTTCGTGCCACCGTTTCAGTACCTTTCACAAGCCGGTGCAGGGCGGACAGGACTCGAACCTGCAACCTGCGGTTTTGGAGACCGCTGCTCTACCAATTGAGCCACCGCCCTTGGGGAGACAAATCGCGCCGCTTCGCTACACTCACCTCAGGGAAGACCTGAAAAATTGGCATAGAAAAGCTTGGCGGATTCAACCACCGTCAGCCAGTGTAAGCGACTTCCGATACGACTGCAAAGGCGAGCAAGGAGCACCATGCGCACCAGTCCGTTCCGGGTCGGATTCGTGGCCACACTGGGGGCGTTGATCGCCGTGGCCCTCGGGTTCGCCTTCATCCAGCTCTCGACGGTGGTGATCTGCATCCTCGCGTCGCTGTTCCTGGCCCTCGGGCTCGACCCGCTCGTGCGCTTCCTCACCCGGCGGCGGATCCCGCGCGGCTGGGCCATCCTGCTGGTCTTCGCCCTGGTGATCGCCTTCGCCGTGCTGGTCGTCTTCCTGGTCATCCCGGCGGTCGTCGACCAGACCACCGAGCTGGTGTCGAACCTGCCGGGGGCGGTCAAGGCCGTGACCGAGGAGAAGTGGTTCGGCGAGGTGTTCGGGTCGTCGGTCGACACCCAGAAACTCGTGAGCGACCTCGAGAGCTACCTGTCGGATCCGAACAATTTGGCGGCTCTCGGCGGCGGCGTGCTGAAGATCGGCGTCGCGCTGGTCAACGGGATCTCGGGCGGCATCCTGGTGCTCGTGCTGACCCTGTTCTTCCTCGGCTCGCTCGAGGCCGTGAAGAGCAGCCTCTACGTGCTCGTGCCGATGTCCAAGCGCGAGGGGGTCGTCTCGATCACCGAGCAGATCGTGCGCTCGATCGGCAAGTACGTCAGCGGCCAGGTGATCCTCGCGGGCACCAACGGCGTCTTCGGCTTCATCGCGATGGTGATCATCGGGGTGCCCTACGCGGGCGCCCTCGCCGTGGTGGCGTTCCTGCTGGCGCTCATCCCGCTGGTCGGCACGATCATCAGCGCGGTGCTGGTGACCTTCATCGGCCTGACCGTCTCGCCCGGGGTCGCCATCGCGATCGGCATCTACTTCCTCGTGTACATGCAGGTCGAGGCGTACGTGCTGAGCCCGCGGGTCATGAACAAAGCGGTCGACGTGCCCGGCATCCTCGTGGTGATCGGCGCGCTGGTGGGCGGCACGCTGCTCGGCGTGCTCGGCGCCCTGATCGCGGTGCCCGTGGTCGCCTCGCTCCTCATCATCGTCAAGCAGGTCGTGGTTCCGAGGCAGGCCAAGGCGTGAGCGACATGATCAGCGCTCCGACGATCATGACGAGCGCGATCGCACTGCTGACCATCGCGAACCCGATCGGCAGCCTGCCGATCTTCCTCAACCTGACGAAGGACTTCGACCGGGCCCGTCAGCGCCGGATCGGCATCCTGGTGGGCATCGCGGTCTTCGCGGTGCTGACGGTGTCGCTGCTTCTCGGCAAGCTCATCCTCGAGGCGTTCAGCATCGACATCACGTCGTTCCGGATCGCCGGCAACCTGCTGGTCGCCTCGATCGGCTGGGGCATGCTGACCGCGAAGGCGAACGTGCTGACCGTCTCGGACTCGCAGTCGCCCGTGGTCGTGCCCCTCGCCATCCCGCTCATCGCGGGGCCGGGTGCGATCAGTCTCGTGATCACCTTCGCCGAGAACTACGGCACTCCGCTCGACCTGCTCGCCGGGGTGCTGGTGAACCTCGGCATCGCGCTCGTGATCGCGGTCGCGCTGTTCTTCGCGCCCGAGGTGGCGCGGGTGGTCAAACCGACCGGGATGAGCATCGTCACCCGCATCTTCGGTCTGCTGCTGCTCTCGATCGCGGTGCAGTCCATCCTCGGCGCGCTCACCACCGTCTTCCCGGTGCTCACCAAGTAGCCTGGGGGTGTGACGAACCACCCCCGCATCTCGAAACGAATCGCCGCCATCGCCGAATCGGCGACCCTCAAGGTCGACGCGAAGGCCAAGAGCCTGCAGGCCGCCGGTCGCCCGGTGATCAGCTACGCGGCGGGCGAGCCCGATTTCGCGACCCCGGCGCACATCGTGGAGGCCGCAGCCGCCGCGGTGCTCGAGCCGAAGAACTACCGCTACACGCCGGCCGCGGGGCTGCCGGAGCTGCGCGAGGCGATCGCCGCGAAGACGCTCCGCGACAGCGGGCTCGAGGTCGCGCCCTCGCAGGTCATCGTCACGAACGGCGGCAAGCAGGCCGTCTACGAGTCGTTCGCCACCCTGCTCGACCCGGGCGACGAGGTGCTCGTGCCGACCCCGTTCTGGACCACGTACCCCGAGGCCATCGCTCTCGCCGGCGGCGTGCCCGTCGAGGTCTTCGCCGGCAGCGACCAGAACTACCTCGTCACGGTCGAGCAGCTCGAAGCAGCCCTCACGCCCCGCACGAAGGTGCTGCTGTTCGTCTCGCCCTCGAACCCCACCGGCGCCGTCTACTCGTCCGAGCAGACGAAGGCGATCGGCGAGTGGGCCGAGGCCAACGGCCTCTGGGTGATCAGCGACGAGATCTATCAGAACCTGGTCTACGACGGCCTCCGCGCCGTCTCGATCGTCGAGGCCGTGCCCGCACTGGCCGACCGCACCCTTCTGGTCAACGGCGTGGCCAAGACCTACGCGATGACCGGATGGCGGGTGGGCTGGATGGTCGGCCCCCAGGATGCGATCAAGGCCGCGTCGAACCTGCAGTCGCACCTCTCGTCGAACGTCGCGAACATCTCGCAGCGTGCCGCGATCGCCGCCCTGAACGGGCCGCAGGACACGGTCGACGTGATGCGCGAGACCTACCAGCGCCGCCGTTCTCTGATCGTCGACGGCCTCAACGCGATCGACGGGATGCACGTGCCGACGCCGGAGGGCGCCTTCTACGTCTACGCCGACGTGACCGGACTGCTCGGGCGCACCTGGGGCGGAGTGACGCCGACGACCTCGCTCGAGCTGGCCGACCTCATCCTCGACCAGATCGAGGTGGCGACGGTTCCGGGCGAGGCGTTCGGGCCGAGCGGGTACCTGCGGTTGTCGTACGCGCTGGGCGACGAGGCGCTGCTCGAGGGCGTGGGCCGGCTGCAGCGACTGTTCGCCTGAGCTGCCGGCCGCCGCGATCCTCGAATCGCGGCGGATAGGCCGGTGAAGGTGGTGCGGGCGGCTGGTTGCCGACACGATGGACCAATGAGCACCGACGACACCTCCGACCCCGCCGTGCGCGTGCGCGACCTGCGAAAGGACTACGGGCACTTCCACGCCGTCGACGGGATCAGCTTCGACATCGAGCGCGGCGAGACCTTCGCGCTCCTCGGGCCGAACGGGGCCGGCAAGAGCACGACGGTCGAGATCCTCGAGGGGTACCGCGAGCGCACCAGCGGCGAGGTCAGCGTGCTCGGCCAGGATCCGCGGCACGCCGGACTCGCCTGGAAGGCCCGCCTCGGCATCGTGCTGCAGCAGACCGGAGAGAGCGGCAACGTCTCGGTGCGCGAGCAGCTCGCCCACTTCGCCTCGCTCTACCCGAACCCGCGCGACGTCGACGAGGTGATCGCCGCCGTCGGGCTCGAGGAGAAGGCGAAGACCCGCATCAAGTCGCTCTCCGGCGGCCAGCGGCGCCGGGTCGACGTGGCCCTCGGGATCGTCGGGCGCCCCGAACTCCTCTTCCTCGACGAGCCGACCACCGGGTTCGACCCCGAGGCGCGCCGCCAGTTCTGGGAGCTCATCCGGTCGCTCTCCCGCGAGGGCACCACGATCGTGCTCACCACCCACTACCTCGACGAGGCCGCTCAGCTGAGCGACCGCGCCGCCGTCATCGCGGGAGGACGCCTGATCGAGATGGGCCCGGTCCACGAGCTCGGGCCGGCCGAGGCCCGCATCCCGATCGTGCGGTGGCGGGATGCGTCGGGGCTTCACGAGGAGCGGACCGAGACCCCGGCCGCCCGCGTCGCCGCCCTGGTCGCGGCCCACGGAGAGCTGCCCGAGCTCGAGGTCATCCGCCCCGGCCTCGAGGACATCTACCTCGACCTGGTCGCCACCGCCGAAGCCGAGACGCGCGCACAGACCCCGACACAGGAACAGACACGAGTCGACGCATGACCACCACGCCCACCCGGCCCACCGCATCCTTCGGCCCCCTCCGCACCCTGAGACTGGGCCTCGCCCGCGCGGTCTACGAGACGACGATCTACTTCCGCGCCGGCGACACGATCTTCTTCACCTTCCTCTTCCCGGTCGTGCTGCTCGGCATCTTCTCGGTCGCATTCCAGGGCCTCGGCAACGTCGGCGAGGTGAACGGTCAGGGCGGCGTCTCGCAGGCCGCCTTCTACCTGCCCGGGATGATCGCCGCCGGCATCCTGCTGAGCGGGGTGCAGAACCTCGGCATCGACATCGCCGTCGAGCGGAGCGACGGCACGCTCAAGCGCCTCGCCGGCACCCCGCTGCCCGTAGTGTCGTACTTCATGGGTAAGATCGGCCAGGTGCTGGTGACCTCGCTCGCACAGATCGCCATCCTCATCCTGCTCGCCCGGGTGGCGTTCGGCGTCGAACTGCCCACGGAGCCGGCCAAGTGGCTCACCTTCGCCTGGGTCTACCTGCTCAGCATCTCGACCGCGGCCGTGCTCGGCATCGCGATCTCGCAGCTGCCGAAATCGGGCAAGAGCGCCTCGCCCGTGATCATCCCGCCGCTGCTCGTGCTGCAGTTCATCTCGGGCGTCTACATCTCGTTCTCGCTGCTGCCGGACTGGCTGCAGGCGATCTCGAGCGTCTTCCCGCTGAAGTGGATTGCGCAGGGGATGCGCTCGGTCTTCCTCCCCGACGACTTCGCGGCCGCCGAGGTGGGCGGCAGCTGGGACCTGCCGGGCGTGGCGATCGTGCTCGGCATCTGGCTGGTCGTGGGGCTCGTGGTGTGCCGGATCGGCTTCCGCTGGATCCGCAAGGACAGCTGAGCGAGCCGCAAGGACAGCTGAGCGAGCCGCCTACCCCCTACGCGTTCTCCTTCCGGAACGTCCGCGTCCCTACGTACAGCCCGGCCGCGAAGAGCGCCAGCGTCCAGATCACGCCCCACATCGTCGTGATCGTGAAGAAGTTCCCGGCGAACAGCTCGCGGATCGCGTTCACGATGTACTTCGTCGGCATGAAGTCGCTGACCACCTGCAGCCACTGCGGTCCGATCGTCATCGGCAGCAGGATGCCCGACAGGAGCAGCACCGGCAGCGCGATGCTGTTGATCACCGGCGCCATCACATCCTCGCTCTTGGTCGTGAGCGCCAGCGCGTTCGAGGCGGCAGCGCACGCGGCGCCGAGCAGCACGGTCAGCACGAGGCCGAGTGCCATGCCCCCGATCGACCCGGTGAGTCCGAACAGGAACGCCAGGCCGATCAGCACGAGCCCCTGCACGAACAGCTGCAGCACGTCGCGCAGGATGCGCCCGAGCAGCAGCGCGGTGCGACTCGCCGGCGTCACCCGCTCGGCCTCGATCACGCCCGCCCGCCACTCGGCGATCAGCCCGAACCCGGCGAACAGCGCCCCGAACAGGCCCAGCTGCACGAGCAGCCCCGGCACGAACAGCGTGTACGCGTTCTGCGCGCCGAGCGAACCGGCGAGCGGCTCGAGCAGCGGGCCGAAGAGCACCAGGTAGAGGATGGGCTGCACCAGACCGATGATCACCCAGGCCGGGTTGCGCAGCGCCAGTCGCAGCTGGCGGCGAAAGACGATGTAGGTCTCTCTCCAGAACATTGGTCAGGCTCCTTCTCGCAGCGAACGGCCGGTCAGGGTGAGGAAGACGTCGTCGAGCGTGGGCCGGCGCACCTCGATCGACTCGAGCGCGATGCCCTCGGCGTCGAGCGCGCGGATCAGGCCCGCGACCTCGTGCCCCGCCCCGCGCACCCGGGCGCGCACCGTGGCGGCTCCGGCACCCGCGGCGCCGTCGGCCGGCTCCGAGTCGGCGATGGCGGCGAGCAGCCGTGCCGCCGCCGGTGCCTGCGCCGGATCGGCGACCACGAGCTCGACGAGATCGCCCGAGACCTGCCGCTTCAGTGCATCCGGAGTGTCGCTCGCGACGATCACCCCGTGGTCGATGACGAGGATGCGGTCGCAGAGTGCGTCGGCCTCGTCGAGATAGTGGGTGGTGAGGAAGATCGTGGCCCCGCGCTTCACCCGGAGATCGGAGATGTGGGTCCAGAGGTTCGCGCGCGCCTGCGGGTCGAGCCCCGTGGTCGGCTCGTCGAGGAACACGAGGGTCGGGTCGTGCACGAGCCCCATCGCGATGTCGAGGCGACGACGTTGCCCGCCGGACATCGCCCGCGGCTGGCGCTCCCACAGACCGTCGAGGTCGAGCTGCTCGAAGAGTTCGCGGCCGCGCGTCTCGGCCTGCTTCTGACTGATGCCGTAGAGCATCCCGTGATCCATGATCTCCTCGCCGGCCCGCGCCTCGGGCGAGGTCGAGCCGCTCTGCGAGACGTAGCCGATGCTGCGGCGCACCTGCTGCGACTGGGTCGCGACGTCGTAGCCGGCCACCGTCGCCGACCCGGCCGTGGGCTTGAGCAGCGTCGTCAGCATCCGGAGCGTGGTCGTCTTCCCGGCTCCGTTCGGGCCGAGGAAGCCGACGATCTCCCCCTCGGCGACGTCGATGTCGACCCCGGCGACCGCCTTGACCTGCTCCTTCTGCTTACCCCGCCCCCGCCCGTCGAACGTGCGGGCGAGCCCTCGCGCGTGGATCATCCGGTCTCCTTCTCGGCCCTGCGGCAATGTGGACATCGTTCACATTAGGGCCCGGAGTGCCGACTGCGGAAGACCCGGCTCAGATCCCGTGGCCGAGGAACACCGGTTCGGGCTGCAGCAGCACGCCGAACTCGGCCATCACCCGGCCCTGCACGAAGCGCGCGAGCTCGGCCACATCGGCGGCCAGGCCGCCCCCGGAGGGCCCGGATGCTGCGGCGCCGCCCGCCGTGTTCACGATCGCCAGCGTGTGCTTCGACGAGATCGCCGCCGTCGATCCCGGAAGCGAGAACCCCTTCCGCACCCCGGCGCGCTCGATCAGCCACGCGGCGCTGAGCTTCACGTGGTACTCGGCCGGCAGTCGTCGCGCGGCGTGGTCGCCGTCGATCGACACCCCGGTTCCGGCGTCGCCGATCGGCACGACCAGATCCGGTTCGTCCGGCTCGATCTGCCAGCGCGGTGCATCCGAGGGGAGCGTGCGCGCGAAGGCCTCGGTCACGATCGGGTTGGTGAAGAACGAGCCGGCGCTCACCGAGTCCGGGTCGGCCGCATCCAGGACCATGCCCTTCGAGGCGCGAAGGCCGAGCACCGTCGCGCGGACCTCGGTCAGCGGCATCCGCTCGCCGACCTCGACCCCGAGCGCGGTCGCGAGCTGGCCGTAGGCGATCGGACGGCTGAGGGGCACGGTGTCGCCGTCGCGCGCATCCGTCAGGTCGAAGGTGACCGAGAGCACGACACCGCGCCGGCCGCGCTTGAAGACGGAGGTGCGGTAGCCCAGCCCGAGTTCCTCGCGCCGCAGCCGGACGACCTCGCCCGAGTCGGCGTCGAGGAAGTCGAGCGAAACGATCGAGGATTCGACCTCCTGCCCGTAGGCGCCGATGTTCTGGATGGGCGCGGCCCCCACCGAACCGGGGATGCCGGACAGCGCCTCCATGCCGCTCAGCCCGTTCTCGACGGCGTAGCGCACGAGACCGTCCCAGGACTCGCCCGCCTGCACGCGGAGTCGCACGGTGCCCGACTTCGCCGGAAGCGTGGCGATCCCGCGGGTGGCGACCCGGATGACGGTTCCCTCGAAGCCCTCGTCGGCGACGACCACGTTGGAGCCCCCGCCGAGCACGAACCAGCGCTCGGGGTCGTCGTCCTCGTCGGCCCAGGCCTGCCGGGCGAGGTCGAGCAGCTCGGGCTCGGTCGTCGCGGTCAGCAGGCGCTCGGCCGGGCCGCCGACGCGCAGGGTCGTGAGCCGGGCGAGCGGAGTCGCCGCCGAGCCCGTTGAAGACACCGAACCCGGATCCGTCACGGCAGCCTGACGAGCACCTGGGCCTTGCCCAGCACGGTGCCGCCCTCGACGGTCACGGTCAGGTCGATGCGCGCGGTCCTCTCGGCCTCGTCGACCTTCCCGATCACCGCACGCACCGACACGTCGGCGCCCTCGGTGGGATGCACGACCACGGGCCGCGTGAACCGCACCTGGTAGTCGAGCACGCGCGCCGGGTCGCGCAACCAGTCGACGACCGGCTGCACGGCAAGCCCCATGGTGAGCATCCCGTGGGCGAGCACGCCCGGCAAGCCGACCTCGGCAGCGACGTCGTCGCGGTAGTGGATGGCGTTGAAGTCGCCGGAGGCGCCCGCGTAGCGCACGAGCGACTCGCGCGTCAGGTGGTAGGTCGCCTCGGCGACCACATCGCCGGGGACGAAGGGGTGGACCAGGACCTCGTCGCTCGTCATGCCGCGTCCCCTCTCACCACGAGGGTCGAGGTGGCGGTGGCCACGTGCTCGTCCCGCGCATCCCGGATGGTGGTCTCGGCGGCCACCATGGCGTTGCCCCCGAGGGTCTTGATGCTCGTGATCGACAGCTGCGCGGTGAGCTCGTCGCCGGCCACGATCGGCCGGGTGTACGAGAACTGCTGCGAGCCGTGCACGACGTGGGTGAGCTCGATCCCCGAGTCCTCGATCGCGAAGAGCTGGTCGAGGGTGAGCTGCTGCACCACGATCGCGAACGTGGGGGGCGCGACGACGTCGGCGTAACCGGCCTCGCGCGCCGACTCGACGCTGTAGTTCACGGGGTCGGAGGCGAACACGGCGCGCGAGAACTCGCGCACCTTCTCGCGTCCGACGAGATAGGGGCTCGTCTTGGCGAACTCCCGCTCGATCAGGTCCTGGTTGACTGGCACGCTTCTCATCTTACGTTCGCGGCTCCAGTAGGGTCGGTGGCGTGCGACTAGGTGTGCTCGACGTCGGATCCAACACGGTCCATCTCATCGTCGTGGATGCGCATCCCGGCGCCCGGCCCGTGCCCGCTGCGTCGCACAAGTCGGTACTGCGCCTGATGCGCTACCTCGAACCCGACGGCGGGATCAGCGAGGACGGCGTACTCGCGATCATCGCCGCGATCTCCGCCGCCACCGAGGTCGCCCGCCGCGAGGGCATCGACGAGCTGCTGCCGATGGCCACCTCGGCCCTCCGCGAGGCCCGGAACGGCGAGGAGGTGCTCGCCCGGATCGAGCAGGAGACCGGGGTCGCGCTGCGGGTGCTGACCGGCGAGGACGAGGGGCGCCTGACCTTCCTGGCCATCCGCCGCTGGTACGGCTGGTCCTCCGGCAACATCCTGCTCTTCGACATCGGCGGAGGCTCGCTCGAGATCGCCGCCGGCAGCGACGAATACCCCGAGGTCGCCGTCTCGCTGCCCCTCGGCGCCGGCCGCACCACAGTGCAGTTCTTCCCCGACGATCCGCCCTCGCCCGAGCAGATGCTCGAACTGCGGGCGCACTCCCGTGCGGTGATGCGAGCGGATGCGCTGCCCCTGTTCGAGCAGCTGCCGCCGTTCGAGCACGTGGTCGGGTCGTCGAAAACCATCCGCTCGCTCGCACGACTGGCGGGTTCGTCGTTCGCGAGCAGCTCGATCGGCGGCGAGGACAGGCTGACGCTGCGGCGCTCGGAGCTGAAGGACTGGATCCCGCGCCTCGGGCAACTGCCCGCCGAGGCCCGGCAGGCGCTGCCCGGGATCACGCCGGACCGCACCTTCCAGATCGTGGCCGGAGCCGTGGTGCTGCACTCGGCGATGAAGCTGTACGACGTCGACGAGCTCGAGGTCTCGCCGTGGGCGCTGCGGGAAGGCATCCTGCTGCGCTACCTCGACGGGCTCGGCTAAGCCCGGCGCCGCACCCTAGCCCGAGACCGCCCACAGGGCGACCGCGCTCGCGGCGGCGACGTTGAGCGAGTCGATGCCGTGCAGCATCGGGATCTGAACGACGGTGTCGGCCGCCCGGATCGCCTCGGCGGTGAGTCCCGCACCCTCGGTGCCGAGCACCAGGGCGACCCGCTCGGGGACGTTCCGTTCGAAGTCGCGGAGGCTCACCGCATCCGGAGTCAGGGCCAGCGCCGCGATGTGGAAGCCGTGCGCGTGGAGCAGCGGCCCGAGCTCGTCCCACTCGCCGACCCTCGTCCACGGCACCTGCAGCACCGTGCCCATGCTCACGCGGATCGCGCGGCGGTAGAACGGGTCGGAGCAGCGCGGCGAGACCAGTACGGCGTCGGCCCCGATCGCGCCGGCCGAGCGGAAGATCGCGCCGACGTTGGTCGGGTCGACGACGTCCTCGATCACCACCACCCGGCGGGCGCCGCGGAGGAGCTCGGCCGGGTCGGGCAGCGGCGGCCTCGTCATGGCGGCGATCAGGCCGCGGTGCAACAGGTAGCCGGTGAGCTCGCCGAGCAGTTCGGCCGGGCCGACGAACACCGGGACGTCGGGGTGCCCGCCCGCCTCGAGTGCGGCGACCGCCTCGTGCTCGCTCGCCCCGAGGGCCAGCACCGAGCGAGGGACGTGGCCGGCACGCAGGGCGCGTTCGAGCACCAGCAGCGACTCGGCGATGTACAGCCCGTTCTCGCGGCCCGGCTCGCTGCGCTTCGCGTTCTTGAGCGCCACATCGGTCGCGTGCGCGTAGTCGGCGAGACGCGGATCCTGCAGATCCTCGACGCGGATGACGGGCATGGAACGAGAGTCTAGGGTGCGGGCGCGGGCCGGATGCGGCGACGGGCCAGCGCGCGGACGCCGAGCATGAGCACCGCGCCGAGCAGGGCGCCCGCGGTGTTCGTGATGAGGTCGTTGACGTCGGCGGTGCGGCCGTCGTCGAGCAGGTACTGCGTGATCTCGATCGTGAGCGTCGCGGCCAGCGCGATGCCGAGGACGGTGAGGATGCGCGCGCCCGCGAGCACCAGCAGCAGGCCGAGCGGCACGAAGACGAAGACGTTGAGCACCGCGTCGACCGCCGAGCCGCGGCCGTCGAACTGCAGGGGCACCAGGTTGAGCCGCACGCCGAGCCCGCTGCCCGGGCGCAGGGTCATGAACGCCACCCCGGCGGCCCAGATGAGGGTGAGCAGCACCACCGGGCCGCGTGACACGGGCCCGGGGATCAGCCCGCGGCCGACCGCGACCATGCCGAGCGCCACGAGGAGCCCGGCGAACAGCAGGCTCAGGAGGTATTCGAGCATGCAGTGATGGTGTCATGCGGCGGGGCCCGCCGCCTGGGCGTGCGCCGGGAGGGGCTGGGGGTGGGTCGACCGCGTTTGATCGACAGACGTGGACGAGCGCGGAGCCGGAGCGCGGTTTGCGGCCCCGGAGGCGTGGGCGGCGGGCTCGTAGTGCAGTCTGAGGGACGAAGGGTCGCTGCTACCGGAACGAGGAGACTGTCGTGTCCACCTCGAACGCACCGGTTCCGGAAGCGTGGGGTGACTTCGCGGTGGGGACCCCGTGGTCGGACGACCCGGCCGTGGTGTTCCAGTGCCGCACCGACGAGCCGGAGTGCGACGACGACCTCCTGGTCTACCGGGACCGCCTCGTCATCCGCCCCACCGGCGACCGGCCCCCGGCGACCCTCGCCCTTTCCCGGATCGAGAGCTGGGAGATCGAGCGCCGGGGCGTGGTGCTCCTCCTCCGCCTGTGCCCGACGGCCGGCGACCCGCTCGAGGCACGCCTCTCGGCGACCTTCGAACCCCCTCTGACGAGGACCCTGACGAGGCTGCTCGGGCAGCCCGGGACGGCATCCCGCCGCCCCCTGTGAATTACCGGCCACGGTATGCCATGATTCGTCTCGATGACTGACGAACTCTCGGTCTCCCGAGCGGGGATGGGCGGCCGTGACCTCGACGAGGCGCGCGCCATGTACGAGGACGACTACTCGGGCACGGGGTTCGTGGCCGAGCTCAGCGACGAGGCCTTCGCGTACCGCTACACGGTCGCCGGCGACGCGAACATGACCCTGCGGTCGTCGATGTTCCTCGGCTCCATCCAGGGCACGATCCAGCCCGAGAACGAGTACGTCGTCTCCTGGATCCTCGGCGGCTCCGGAGTGATGGACCTGGGCGGAGACGAGACGGCGCTGGTGCTCGGGCGGCCGGCGATGTTCCCCACCGGGCGGCCGTTCGCGTTCGAGTTCCAGGACTACCGGCAGAGCCTCATCCACTTCAATGCGGGCTTCCTCGAACGGGTCGCGGCCGAGCACGAAGACGCTCTGCACGCGCCGATCCACTTCGACCACGCCGCGGCGCCGGCGCCCGAGGCGCTGGTGCGATGGAAGGGCGTCGTCGACGAGAGCGCGCTCCTCATCCTCACCGGGGCGCCGACTCCGCTGCAGATGTCCGAACTCAGCCGGCGGACGGCGACGGCCCTGCTCGACACCTTCCCTCACGAGACGACCCCGCTGCCGCCCGTCCTCCTCAAGCCGCGGAACGTGCGGCTCCGGCGGGCCGTCGACCACCTGCACGCGCACGCCCATGAGCCGCTCACCACCAGCGACGTCGCCGAGGTGGTCGGCCTCTCGCCCCGGAGCCTCCAGCAGGCCTTCCAGCGCCAGCTCGGTGTGAGCCCCACGGAGTACCTCCGCGGCATCCGGCTCGACCGCGTGAACGTCGAGCTCCTCCACCTCGCACCGGAGCACAGCACCGTCGGCGAGGTCGCCGCGCGCTGGGGCTTCACGAACCCGGGCCGCTTCGCCGGGGCCTATTTGGCCCGTTTCGGCGAGTATCCGCGCGACACCCTGGGACGCTGACGCGTTTTCTGGACAGAGTCCAGCAGAACGCGTCCCGGTGCGATGCAATGGTGCGAGCACACCGTTTCGGTGCGCGACGAATCGAGGATCATCCGTGCCCTGCCACAGCCACGCCCTACTGACCCGGTGGGTGGCTGACTTCGTCAGGACCACCCCGACCTCCAGCTCGATCGAGGTTCTGCACCAGGACGGCTTCGACGGCGAGGACGGTGGACTCGTCGTGGTCCGCCCCCGCGGCGTCCATGCCGAGCTCTACCTGCTGCCGGCCTCGCCCGGTGAATCCCGCTTCGTCGTCACCATCGCGGCCCTGGCGAACGAGGTGACCATCGACTCGCTCCAGCTCCTGCTGCTGAGCGAGGAGCTGAAGAACGCCTCGGCGCTGTGCGATCACCTCGAGAGCCGGTCGAGGGCGATGACCATGACGACAGGAGAGGCCGGCGGTGGGATTACTGCTCTACGCGAACGATGATCAGGGCGTCGAGTTCGACGACCGCACCCTCGCGCATCTGAAGCTCGTCATCATCGGCAAGCTGCGGCGCCAGGAGTCGTTCGCGCTCTCCTGGGCCCGCTCGCAGGCCAGCGGCAGCGGGCGCGAGACCATCTGGCTCTCCCCGTCAATCCCGCTGCGGTTCTGGATCGACAACGCCGAGGCCGGGCCGCTGAACCGCGCGTGGCTCGACCTGCTCGCGCAGTCGGCCGAGCGCGGCGACCTCCGGGTCACGGCCGAGCCGGTGGAAGAGGCCCCCTAGACCCCGTAGGCGTCAGGACGTGCGAAGGCCCGCCACGCAGCGATGCGGGCGGGCCTTCGTCGGGACTGTGCGAACGTCAGTGCTTGAATGCGTCCTTGACGTTCTCGCCGGCGTTCTTGAGGTCGGCCTTCGACTGGTCGGCCTTGCCCTCGGCGACCTTCGAGTCGTCGTCGGTGGCCTTGCCGAATGCTTCCTTCGCCTTGCCGCCGAGGTCTTCGGCCGCGTTCCCGATCTTGTCTCCAATACCCATGATGAGCACCTTTCCTTCGTCAGAACCGCGAGTGGCGGTGATTCCAGGATGCTCCAGTCGCCGAGAACCGCAACAGATTGTCAGCGATCGCGGATGAACGGGGCTCGCGGAACATCCGGGTTCACGGATGATCGGGGTTCGCGGATGATCGGGTCGCGGGTCATCCGCACCAGTCGGGCAGGAATCCCGCGACACCCCGCGTGGTCGCCCCGCTGGCGATGTCGACGAAGTAGGTCGACATGTCCGAGTACCCGGGCAGCGCGTAGCCGTCGTTGAGTGCCCCGGCCGGCACGACCTCGACCGCGAGGTACTGGCCGTTCGGCGAGACGCAGAAGTCGCGCACCCGGGAGCCGGCGGTCGTCGACCGGTAGAGCTCCCTGGTGCCGGCCGCATCCGCGAGGGCGATGACGGATGCCGCGACCGGGCTGTCACTGCTGTAGTCGACGTCGTCGTACTGCCGGATCGTCACTCCCCCGGCCTGCACCACGATCTTCTTCGGGTAGTACTTCGGGTCGACAACGGGCACGAAGACGGGCAACGCGGTGACGGCGCCGGTGGACAGGTCGATGGTCGACTCGCCCTCGCCGTCGGCCACCACGAGCTGCACCCCGCCCGGCAGGAACCCGCGCATCTGCGTGTGTCGGCCGAGCGGTGTCGGCTCGCCGCCCTTCAGCGGATCGACGAGGTAGAGCTGCTGATCCGAGCCCTGGCCCACGAGCGAGGAGGTGCCCGGCACGAACCGCCAGTCGACGAGCGGCAGCGGAGCGCCCCCGAACCCGGCCACCGGGTCGGCGCGGCCGGAGGCGGAGAGGGGGTCGAAGACGAACACGGCATCCTGATACGGGGTGCCGGCCGCATCGGCCCCGCCGCTCACCGTGAAGCCGAACAGGCGCGAGGTCGGCGAGGAGCGGAGGTTCTGCAGGCGCGCACCGGTGGGGGTCGGCACGGTGACGGCCGAGCCGCCGTCCGGCACGACCTCGAGGCTGGTGTTGCCCTGGTCGTCGGCGACGATCGCGGCGAGGGCGACGTCGGTGACCGCGTACTGCAGGATGTGCGGGGCCTCGAACACGACCTCGCTCGTCGCATCCGGACCCGCGGCGATGCCGGAGCGGAGCACCTGGTCCTCGGGCCGGCCGGGGTCGCGGGCCGCCGCCCCGCCCTGCCGGAGCAGGGTGTAGACGGGCACGTCGGGCGTGTCGAAGCTGTAGTCGAGCGAACCGGAGAGTCCGGTGTCGGCGCCGACGACCCTGTCGACCCGCACATGGTAGGTCGTGGCGTAGTCGAGCAGGCCGGAGAAGGCGAGGGTCACGTCGGGGCCGGACGCGGTCACGTCGACCGGGGCGGCCGGTGAGACGCTCACCTGGTCGGGCGTGATCGGGGCGAGGGACTGGTCGGCGTGCAGCACGAGCTTCTGGCCGTCGCGGGCGATCACGGCCGGGAGGTTGATGGAGGCCGAGTCGATCGTGGGCCCGCGGAGGACGGCCGCAGCGCCGAGCCCGACGGAGAGCAGGGCGAGCGCGGCGATGGTGGCCGTCGTCGTGCGGCGGTAGCGGCGCCAGCGGCGGTCGGCGCCGCGCTTCGTCGGCTGGTCGCTCGACCGCCGGGCGGTCGCGGGGCGGCCGGTCGTCGGCGGCTGCTCAGTCGGCTGCTGCTCAGTAGACATACGGCTCCGCGGGCTGGTCGACCGCGGCGAGCGCCGTGGGCTCGAGCACGATCGCCTGGGTGCTCGACGTGCTCGGGTTCGACCCGAAGCCGCCGGTCGCGTGCACCCAGCTGTCGACGGCGTAGTCGCTCTGCCACCCCGGCAGATAGACGGGCACGCCCACGGGCTGGGCGTCGACGGCGCAGCAGGTCACCACGAACCGGGCGACGTAGAACACGTTGTCGGGGTCGGCGGGGTCGGGCGTGACGAAGCCGGTGATGTCGGCCGTCTTGCCCGCGAGGTAGTCCTCGCCGGCGCCCTGGCGGAGGAGCGAGGCCCAGTCCTTGACCGTGAACGTCGTGGTGTCGCTGCCGACGAGATCGGTCGCCGACTGGCCGGCCGCGTCGGCCGCCGCGTTCGTCAGGGCGGCCGAGGCGTTGAGGTCGCGCTGGTCGACCGTGGCCGAGGTGAGGGTCGAGGGCGGCACGACGAGCAGGGCGCCGACCGTCCCGGCGACGATGAGCGCGGTGGCGGCGACCCACGCGGTCGTGCGCCATCCGGAGCCCGTCCTTGCCACCGCCGTGTCGTCGTGGACATGGTCGTGGTCGTGCCTGTCGCCGTCTGCGTGGCCGTGCCCGCCGCCGTCTGCGTGCCCGTGCCCGTCGCCGTGGTCGTGACCGTCGTCATCCGCCGCACCCGGTACGAGCGCGAACGCCGCGATGACCGCGATGCCCGCGAGCACCGCCATGACGACCGTGAACTCGTAGTAGCGGGGGTGGATGTAGAGGCCCAGCTGGCCGGTCGCGGCCAGCCAGACGATCGCGACGACGCCGATCAGGCTGAGGACGATCCCGCGCCAGCGGGAGAGCAGACGGTCACGCAATGAGGTTCACTCCGAATCCGAGGGCGATGGAGGCGAGGGCGACGATCGCGACGAGGCGCACCAGGGCCGCCGTCGTGAAGGTCGTGCGCATGAGGGTGATCATCTTGACGTCGACCATGGCGCCGAAGACGAGGAAGGCGACCACCCCGCCCGGCAGGAAGGTCGAGCCGAAGGCGAGGATGAAGAAGGCGTCGACGTTCGAGCAGATCGCGACCACGAAGGCCAGCAGCATCAGGGCGAGCACCGACCAGATCGGGTTGCTTCCGAGGGCCACCAGGATGTCGCGGGAGAGGCCGACCTGGATCGCACCCGCGATCGCCGAGCCCACGATCAGCGCGGGCAGCATGGTCGAGGTCTCCTCGGCGAAGGCGACCACCGAGCGGCGGAGGCGCGGGCGGGCGCCCGCCGAGCCAGACCCGGAGGGGCCTGCCTCGATCCGGCAGGCGGCCTCGAAGCGCGGGGTGAGCAGCGCCTCGGGCTGCGGGTGACGGCTGAACACCCAGCCCACGAGGTTCGCGATGACGAAGCCGCCGATGATCCGGCCGGCCAGGATCCCGTCGTTCCAGCCGAAGGCCTGGTACGTGGTGACGATCGTCACCGGATTGAGAATCGGGGCGGCCAGCAGGAAGGTCATCGCCTCGGGGACGCTGAAGCCCTTCATGATGAAGCCGCGGGCCAGCGGCACGTTGCCGCACTCACAGACCGGCAGCAGCACGCCGACCAGCGAGATGACGACCCGGCGGAGCCAGGGCGTGCGCGGCATGATCCGGTGCAGCCACCGATCCGGCACCCAGAACCGCACCACGATCGAGATCAGGATGCCGAGGAACACGAAGGGCAGCGACTCGATCACGACGCTGGTCGCGAGGGTGACGAAGTCGCGCATCCGGTTCGGGAGCGCCCCGGCGTCGAGGTCGCTCGTGACCAGGCGGAGCACGATCAGGGCGGCGGCGACCACGGCGCCGATCACGAGCCCGATCATCCGCGACCGAGACCGCGACCCCGGCGGCCGGCCGCCCGGAGTGCCCACCGGGCGGGTGGCTCCTCGAGCGATCAGGTCCTGGGTCACATCCGCCAGGGTAGAGGACGGGCGGTGGCGAACCCTGGGGAACCGCATCTGCTCGACCGAGGAACGCGGCGATCGACGCGTGCCCATCGCCCGCTCGATGCTCTCGTCAGATCGATCCCGCCGCAATTTCTTCGATCACGCACACTGCGGCACCGAGCGCCCAGTCGAAGAAGGTGTGTTTGGTGAGCGTCAGTTCAGCCTTGGCCGCCGCACCGAAAGCGTGCTCCGCGATCGTCGATTTCAATCGGTCGGCGTAGAGCTCGTACTCGAGCGCGCCTTCTCCCGCGATGATGACCCGTTCCGGGCCGATGATGTTGATCAGCGCAGCCAGGGCGGCCCCGATCACCTCGCCCGCGGCTTCGAAGGCCTCGATCGACGGCAGATGATTCTCGTGCGCGAGACGGATGACGTCGGCGGCCTCCAGATCGGGCATGCCGGTCGCAGTTCTGACCCTGTCCACGATGGCCCGCGTCGATGCCACCGTCTCTACGCATCCGTGGCGGCCGCAGCTGCAGACCAGGTCGCGCGGGGCGAGCGGGAGATGGCCGATCTCCCCTGAGACCCCGTATGCGCCATCGACGATCCTTCCGTTTACGAAGAGGCCGCAACCGATGCCTTCACCGATCGTGACCACCGCGAAGGATCTGGCGTCTCGACCTGCTCCGAAGAGGTGCTCCGCGATCGTCAGCGCTCGAACGTCGTTCTCGACGGTCACCGGCAAGGCCAGTCGCGTTTCGAGTAGGTGCCGGAGGGGCACGTCCGTCCAGCCGAGGAGGGGCGAGTCGCGGATGATTCCTGCGGTGCGATCGACGTCACCGGAGATGGCGACCCCGAGTCCATCCACGGCGGGCCCGGGATTCGTCTCGCGGATCTGGTCGACCACCTCTGCGATCGAGTCGATGATCTCCCGCACGTCGTGGGCTCTGTTCCGTGCTGTCGCGAAGGCAATCTGTACTCCGCTGAGATCGGTGAGAACGCCGTACGTGGTGGTCCCGGTTACTTTCACACCGATGATGTGGGCGCGGCCGTGCGCAACGGCAAGTGGGTTAACCGGGCGACCGACTCCGAGTTCTCCACGGTCATCGGGAATGGTCTCGACGACGAAACCGGCCTCGATCAAGGGGTTCACTGCTTTTGTCACGGCGGATTGCGAGAGTCCGGTGGCTCGAGCCACGTCGATCCGGCCGAGAGGCCCATGGGTGAGGATGCGGCGGAAGACCGCGACCGAGGCCGGTGAGCTGACGGGTATCCGGTTGAGCGTGTTCATCCCTTGAGTCCTGAACTCGCGATGCCGGCGAAAAATTGTCTCTGCAGCGCGATGAATACCGCGATGAGTGGCAGTGAGGCGAGAAGTGAACCCGCCATGAGAGTCGGATAGTCCGTGCCGTACTGCCCTTGCAGCGTTGCGAGCCCGACTGGCAGAGTCATGTTCTCCTTCGAGGAGGTGATGATGAGCGGCCACAACAGGTCGTTCCAAGAGTACAGCGCGGTCAATACTGTGAGTGCGGCGAGTGTCGGTCCCACCATGGGCAGCATGACTCTCCAGAAGATCTGGAACGCATTAGCACCGTCGAGGCGGGCAGCCTCTTCGAATTCCTTGGGCACACTCATGAAGGCTTGCCGGAGCAGGAACGTCCCGAATGCCGAGAAGATCCCCGGAAGTGCGATCGCCGGAATCGTGTCCAGGAGACCGAGACTCTTCATCAGATCGAACTGAGCGATCAAGAACAACTGGCTGGGCGCCATGAGCATGATGAGGAACAACCCGAACAGGACATTCCGTCCGGGAAATGTCATGCGGGCGAACCCATAGGCGGCGAGGGAACAGATCAGAAGTTGACCTCCTACTCGGATGACGAGGGCCGCAGCCGAAACCCCCACCATCCCGACGACGGGAACCGAGTCGAAGAATCGTGCGAAGGCGTCAACCGTCAGGTCGCTGGGGAAGAAGACGGGAGGCACGGCTCGCGACTCGGCGACCGTCTTCAGCGCGGTCAGGAGTTGCCACAGGAACGGGAAGACCATTGCCGCTGCGGCGACCACCAGCACGGCGTGCGCCGCCCAGGTCGATTTGACCCGTCGCCGAGCCCGGGGATTCGCATCAACCATAGAAGACCCACTTTCGCTGGAGACGGAACTGGAGTGCGGTGACGGCCATGATGATCACGAGGAGAACGATCGCTATTGCGGCACCGTAGCCGCGGTCGTATTCCACGAACGCCTTCTGGAAGAACAGGTACACGACGGTTTGCGACCCCTGTTCAGCGGGCGAACCGCGACCGATCATCACGTAGATCAGGTCGAACATCTGCAGGGACGAAATGACGGAGAGCACGGAGACGAGGAACACGCTAGGGCTCAGAAGCGGCAGGGTGATTGCGAAGAACTGTCGGATCGAACCGGCGCCGTCCAGAGATGACGCCTCGAAGAGGTCCTGCGATATGGCTTGGATTCCGGCGCCCAGAATGATGATGTTCGTCCCGAGGCTGGACCAGATGCCGACGATGGCGACTGCATAGATGGCGACGTCGGGATCCGCGACCCAGCTCGGTCCGTCTATGCCGAAGGCGGCCAGCGCCTGGTTGATCACCCCGAAATCTCCGTTGTAGATGTAACGCCAGACCATTCCCACAGCAACGGGCAAGGTGACCACGGGCAGGAAGAACAACACCCGGTAGGTGGTCCTGAACCGCTTCACCGAGTTGATGAGTGCCGCGAGGACAATCGCGATCGGGACGCCCAGGAGCACGATGGCCGTGAATATAAGGCTGTTGCGTAAAGCGGTCCAGAATTCGGCATCGAGGAAGAGTGACAGGTAGTTGTCAGCGCCGACGAATGTCGAACCGCCGAAGGGGCCGGTCTTGGTGAAGCTCGTCACGAAGGTCGAGATCAGCGGCACGATGTAGAGAGCCAACAGCCCCACGAGGGCCGGTGCGACGAACGCCAAGCCCGTCAGGGCGTTGCTGATGCGGAGTAGGGCGGGGCGCCGAGTGGCGCCCCGCCTGGACGTGACTGCGCTCATTCTTTTGCGAGGGCCTCGTCCATTTTCGTGGCCAGGTCATCGGCGGCCTGCTCGACGGAGACGGATCCGTCCCACGCCGGCGTCAAGAGGTCGTCCTCGTATTCATTCCAGACCGCGGTATTGGCAGACACCGGGTAGAGGACTCCGTCGGGCACCTCGTCCAGGAAGGCCTGCAGGTTGAACTCCGGCATCGAGTCGACCCAGGCCTGCTGCGTGTTCTCGTAGGCCGGGATGACCGCTCCTGTGGCCGCCTGGATCTCGGCCGCCTCCTTACCTCCGAGGAAGAGAAGGAACTTTTTCAGTTCCTCGGGATGTTTCGAGTTGGCGAAGCCGACGTTCTGGATGCCGTTGATGACCGTCGCCCGGGTCTCGCCTGCAGGCAGAACGGTGACGTCGATCTTCGAGCGGAGGTCGGGGTTGTCGTAGAAGCGCTGCGCGTAGAACGAACCGCCGTAATACATCGCCACCTTGCCGTTCTCGAACTGAGCAACGGCTTCCGTGTCGGCCAGTTGTTGGAGGTTCGGCGAGCTGCCGTTCTTCTGGAAGTCGACCCAGTACTGCAGGCCCGCCTGGGTCTTCGGGTCGGAGTATCCCGACATCCCGTCCTCGATCACGTGACCTCCGGCTTGAGCGATGGTGTTGTAATAGCCTTCCTGGCGGTTGAGAGGCGCAGCTATTCCGAAGGTGCCGTTGGCTGGATCGGTCAGCTTTGGCGCGGCCGCTTGGACGTCGGCCCATGTCCAGTCGGCGGTGGGGTACGCCACCCCGGCAGCGTCGAAGAGCGACTTGTTATACCAGAGGCCGATCGTGTCGAAGTCCTTCGGGAGCCCGTAGTGCGCGCCGTCGTAGGTGAAGAGGTCAACCAGCGCCTTCGGGTACACGCCCAGGTCGACTCCCGCGTCGGAGATCGCGTCGTCCAGCGGGAGGAGCTGGTTGTTGGCGGCGTAGAGCTGGAAACGATCGCCCAGCATCCAGAAGGCATCGGGAGCCGTCCCGCCTTGCGCGCTGACCTGGAGCTTCGTCCAGTAGTCGGTGAAGGGATTTACCTGGAGTTGGACGTCGATGTTCGGGTTCTCTTTTTCGAACGCGTCGACAACCTGCTGCATCGTGTCTTCTTGCGACCACACCCCGTAGGTCAACGTCACCTTCTCGCCGCTCTCCGCATTGTTGTCAGAGCCACCTGCGGAGCAGGCGGTGAGCAGCGCGGCTGCGGCGACGGACACCGTCGTTATCGCCAACCACCGTCTCATGGGCTTTCCTTTCATTCGATGGATTCCGTCTCCAGGCGGAGCCGGAGGGTTGTTCCGTGTCAGGCTCTGGTCAGGCGGAGGTCGAGCCAGTCGACATGGGCTTCGGCTCTGCCGGGCAGGTCGAACGTTCGAAGCTCGAGAACGGAAGCGCCGCCGCAATCCAGCTGGAACGGGTGCGGTTGAGCCCCGGCCTGAAGCACGAAGCGGGCCTGTTCGATGCCGTCCAGGAGGATGAGCGCACCCGCTTGCGTGCCGGGCGTCTCGTCATCGATACCCACCGATCCCGACACCAACGAGGGTGCTGCGTCGAGAGCGAACATGACGCGGGAATTCTGCGAGACTCCGAGCCCATGCGTGTACTGAGTCCGCCCGACGGTCAGCGGGCCTCCGTCGCGTGGATCACCGCCACCGTTGCTGAGATTCCGCTCGACCGGCCCGACCTCGTTGGCGGCATCGAGGAATGGAATGTCGGACAGGTCGGTGCCACCGTCCCCGGCATAGGGAATCAAGACCTTCGCATGCGAGAGGAGTGGCACCCCGTCCGGACCCTCAGCCTCGGCGGCGAAGACCACGAGGTCACCGGCCTCCGCCGAGTCAGGTCTCTGGACCCACCACGTGATTCCGTCGTTAGCGGGGGTCGCCGCCCACCCGGGAGGGGTGCGGAGCGTGGCATGGGCACTGACTTTGAACGACGAGGGCTCGGAATCGTTCAGAACCAGGACGGGGGGCTCGATCTGAGGCAGAATCTGCTCCGCCCGGGCCGTTGCTCGATGGAGCTGCGTTCCCGTCGGGGCGACGATGGCGGCGAATCCACCGAGATCCTCTAGAACTACGGCGACATCGCCCGGTCCGTCCACCCAGGACTCGACCAGGTGACCAGGCCCATCGGTGACTACCCAGGCGACCGAGGGCCCGGCGATCAGGTCACCGAGCGGGAAGGAGATCGAGTGGGCGGGTGTACAGCTGATCCCTCCCAGGAACCAGCGATCACCGGACCGACGGGCGATGACTGCCTCCGTGTCGGGGGTACCGGAGATGAGACGCACTTCGTCCCAGGTCGCGGGCAGCTCGGCCAGGAATCGCGCAGCGTGCGGACGGGCACGGTATTGGTCCGGATCGTCGGCGAAGTGCGTGATGCCGGATTCGTAAACGACCCCGAGAGCCAGTTCGTGCGCATCGGTCGTTTCGCGTTGCGGGGCACTGAACGTGACCGGCGTGTAGTCCATCGCACCCACGATGTTGCGCGTGAACGGCTGAATGACATTATGAGCTGCCGTGAGGGGATCTCCGTAGAAGACGTAGTACTCGGCACCCCGGATGCCTTCGTAACTGACCACGTGCGGGAAGGTTCTCGCCCAGCCGCGTGGGATGACCGAGCCATGGAAATTTACCATCAGGCCCACTCGAGCGGTCTCGGCGATGATGGCGTCGTACCAGCGGTATCGATCGCGCGATTCCGACTCCATGAAGTCGACCTTGATCCCCGCCACGCCCCACGATCGCCAGAGCGCCAGTTTCCGGAGCGCCTCGTCGCCGTCGAGATCGGACCACGAACTCCACACATGGACCTGAATTCCCCGAGCGCTCGCATACGAGACCAACTCGGGCATCCAGGAGGCATCCCATCCGCAGTCCACCAGCACGTGCTCCCACCCCTGCTCCGCGGCGAAGTCGGTGAAGCGCTTCTGGACGTCGAGATAGGCACCCGAATATTGACTCGACCACCAGGACCAGGCGGCCCGTCCGGGTCGTGGCACCACGACCGCGGCCGAATCGGCTGCTGGGGCGAGATCGTCGACCATCGTTGATGCGACGATGTCGGCCAGAGAACCGATGATCAGTACACGCCACGGCGTCTGGTACCCCGCGTCGACAGCTAATTCATCATCGGCCGTCACCACCGAGAAGCTCCCGGCGGAGAAGCGTGCGTGAGCGCCCGAGCTGCGACCGTCGATGTCGGACTCGGTGAGGAGGAAGAAGCGGTCATCGTGAGCGGCTACGAGGATGGGAAATCCATAGTCGCCGGCCGCGAGCTCATCGAGGTCGGCGCCGAAGCGAGGAGTCTCGTACCACGTCTGGTAGTCCAAGACCCACGCGCGGCTTGCCGAGACCGGCGCGATACGAGTCGCCTCAGCCCCAAGCGTCGCCGGCGCCTCGTACGGCAACCGGTATCGAAACGCGACGCCATCGTGCGAGCTCCTCACCAGGAGACCCCAGCGGCGCCCATCGACATCCTCGAACCAGAGCTCAGCCTCGTCGTGCTCGACCATCCGCTCCCCTGCGGTCTTTCCCGTGAAGGCGCGGTAGCTGTCCGAGATGTGACGCCGGGTGACCGACAGCAACTCGGACCCCCTGCCGAGTGGCACCCCGTCGACCGTCAGACCCAGCTCGATCCGCGCACAGAGGTGACCGCCCACCGTGATGCTCAATGCAGGCACCTCGTGGAGGTGCAGCGCCACGTCGGAGGAGCCTTCCTGAGCGAATAGCGAGGTTGCGCTGGAGGTTCGGGTCATCGACAGGGACTCCTTCGTCTTTGGGGGCGGATCGGTGGATATCCGCCTGGCGAGCGTAGATCCAATTAGTTTATGATGTCAAGAATGTAATTATGGTTCCACCGAAAGGCTCCCGATGAGCAACTCCGCGAACACCGTCCATCTCCGATCCGGCGGAGTGAGCCTGGTGATCACCCGAGATCACTGGGGCATGCCCGTCGTGGCGCATTGGGGTGCGGAACTCGCCGACGCCGATCTCTCCGGATTGACCGCCACAGCGGTCCCCGCGGTCTTGAACAGTTCGCTGGATGCGGCGCGCTCGTTCTCGCTGATTCCGACGATCCACCACGGCTGGTCGGGTACCCCTGGGTTGGAATGGAGCGCGGATGGATTCGCGAGCTCCGCACTGAGGGTCACCGGCACGGAAGAGACCCGGGCATCGGCGACCTTCCGTTTTCGTGACGACAACGACATTCTCGAGGCAACCCTCCGCGTCGAGATCGATGAGTTCGGCTTGGTCCGCCTAAACGGGTCAGTGGCGAACCTCGGCGTCGCTCAACGAGTCCGCGTGCGATCGCTGGTCACCTTATTGCCCCTGCCTGCGCGAGCACAGGAGACCCTCGACTTCACGGGCAAGTGGAGCGGCGAGCGACGCCCCCAACGGCGCCGTGTGGCCGACGGCACGTGGCTGCGCACCTCGCGCCGCGGACGCCCGGGTCACGATTCGGCGTACCTCACCATGGTCGGCACGACCGGGTTCACCGCGCTTTCCGGCGAGATATGGGCATGCCATGTCGCGTGGAGCGGAAACCAGCAGAGCATCGTGGAGCGAAGCCCGGAGGGCGCGGGAGTCCACTCCGTCGTGTTGGGCGGCGGTGAAGCGCTCGACATCGATGAGATCGTTCTCAAGACAGGCGAGGTGTATCGCGGACCGGATGTGTGGTTCGCCTGGGGGGGCGAAGGGATCGACGACGTCTCGGCCCGATTTCATGACGCGGTGCGCCATCTGCCGTCGTACCCCGCCAGGCCTCGCCCCCTGGTGCTCAACACCTGGGAGGCCGTGTACTTCGATCACGATCGGACACGACTCGCCGAACTCGCCGACAAGGCGGCCTCCGTCGGGGTGGAGCGATTCGTGCTCGACGACGGCTGGTTTCTCGGCAGGCGGGATGACTCGGCCGGACTCGGAGACTGGGTCGTCGATGAGTCGGTCTGGCCTACAGGCCTGTCGCAGATATCTCAGCGCGTCCACGACCTCGGCATGGAATTCGGTCTCTGGTTCGAGCCCGAGATGGTCAATCCGGACTCGTCGCTGGCGCGCGAACATCCGGATTGGATACTCGGAGAACGACCGGAACTTAGTTGGCGGAACCAATTCGTGGTGGACCTTGCCAATCCCGCGGCCTTCGACCACGTCCTCGGCCAGATCGACGCCGTGGTCACCGAGTGCGGCGTCGACTTCATCAAATGGGACCACAACCGAGATCTGCACGCAGCGCAGTCCACTGCCACGGGACGGCCGGGGGTGCACGAGCACACGATGGCGACGTATCGGATGCTCGACGAGCTCGGTCGCCGGCACCCGCACCTCGAGATCGAGAGCTGTGCCAGCGGCGGCGCTCGCCCGGACCTCGGAATACTCTCGCGAACTCAGCGACTCTGGGCCTCGGACACGAACGACCCCTACGAGCGCCAATGGATCCAGCGCTGGACCCAGGCTCTGCTGCCACCGGAGCTCGTCGGCTCGCACGTCGGTCCCGCCGAAGCGCACACGACGCACCGAACCTCGTCACTGTCGTTCCGGCTGGTCACGGCTTTGTTCGGACATGCCGGTCTCGAGTGGGACCTCCTCGCCTGCACCGACGACGAGCTCGCCAGCATCACCCGGTGGGGGGCAACCTACAAAGAACTCCGGCCACTGCTCCACGCCGGCCGGTCAGTCCATGCCGAAGCCGTCGACGCAGGCGCGTCACTCGCTGGAGTCGTCTCGCCCGACCGACGGCATGCGATCTTCGCCTGGGTGCGCACGGAGACCAGTCCCACGGCTCACACTCCGCGGGTACCGATGCCGGGACTCGACGCGTTGCTCCGCTATCGGGTGACCGTCCGCTCCGAAGCGGGTCTGCCTCAGCTGCACCAGATCTCAGGACCCGCCTGGCTCGACGCCGCATTCGACGGCGTCGTGCTGACGGGCCGCGTTCTCGTCTCGGAAGGACTGCCCCTACCGCTGCTCAACCCCGGAAACGCCATGCTCTTCGAACTCGTGGCCGTCGGCTGAGGTCGATCAGGACGAGAAAAGAAAAACCCCCAAGATGGCGAGATCTTGGGGGTTTTCGTAGCGGGAGCGGGACTTGAACCCGCGACCCCACGATTATCAGCCGCATGCATTTCGTCGGTGGTCGTCAATTACAAATAGGTACTTGATCTGGCTTCATGATCTTGGTCAATCACGTCGATGTAGTTGAATCTATTTGAATCTGCGGAGTAAATGCGGGATTTGGTTACTGTTGAGTGGCGGGCTCGACCATGGACCATTCGACTTGAGCAGGCTCGTAATTCACAACCCGACCAGGGGCACGAATCCGGTAAATCCGAGGGCGGTGACCGCGTCACCTCGATCGATAGGGGTGAACAGAGTGATCGATGATGACGCTCTCTTCCCATGTTTGCAGGGCACCTCGACCGGATCGTCACCGACACAGCCCGCATCGAGCGGGTAGCCGTGGGCAAGGAGCAGCCACCGAGTCGCCTTGTGCGCGCTTTCGGGCACGTTCGGCCCCAATCGGACTGCCCGGATCGGCAGTCTCGGCGCTAGATCGGCTCTTTCATAGACCCCGCCCCAGCGATCCTCGCCCGCAACCAACCTCATGTGGAGGCCTCGGTCCCATGCTGCTCGGTGTCGTCGTGAGCGCGTGCGGGAGAACGTCTCGACCGTCACACGTTGCTCATGCTCGTCTGAAAAGTACGGATTCTTCGCCATCGCGCGGACGTCCGAGCGTAAGTCCGCCAGGTGCCTGATGAGCAGCAGTACCGCTTCGTCTGCGCTCTCGTGTTCGATGGGTGGTGAGCTCGCGTCCAGCCACTTGTCCCCAAGACCGACGAGCATTTGTTTTGCCCTCTGACGTACCTCCCCTCGCCGAATGACGACGTTTCGCCAGTGACGCACTCTCCTCGAGGATGGCGCCGGGTGGGGATCTGTATCAGCCACAGCCAACGGCACCTTTGGATCAATGTTAGTGGCCATGAAAAACTGCCCATAGGCGGCCAGTAGAGCTGCCCGTTGGTGGCCATGAAAACTGCCCATAGGGCGTGTCCCGCTTCATCGGTCCGCTCTCGAATGCGCTCTTCCCGTCCAGCAGCACCTGGAAGGTGAGCGAGGTCGCTCCCCCGCTCGGCACTTCCTGGTCGACGCCGACCACAGCATGGAACGCGTCGAGGTTCTGCCCGACAGGTCGTAGACGATCTCCGAGTTCGCGTGCGTGCCGAGGCCCCTTCTCGAAGGATTCCCGCGACACCCCGTGCTTCTGCGGAAGGCGCGGCTGTCTCGGCCGCGCGACCGACCCTTACCTGCTGGTCGAGGACGCGGTCGACCTCGGTATCCTTCCCGAATCCGCGCGGAGACCGACATCCGACGAGGCGCACGCCTGGCTGACCGAACTGCGCCGGCTCGCCGACGAGGGCGTTCCAGAAGCCGCCGAGCTCCTCGCCCGCGCCGCCGACGCGATCGCCGAGGCCACCCGCGTTCTCGTCAGCGCCTACGACGCCTCGCTCGTCGTGTTCGGCGGACCCTTCTGGAACACGCTCGCAGATCTCTACATCGACGTCATCCGCAAGCACCTCGCCACCACGCCGGAAGGCCTTCCCAGCCATCCGCGGATCGAGTCCACCGTCATGGGTGACGCCGTGGGCGCGGTCGGTGCGGCGAGTCTCGTATTCGACCAGTCGTTCTCGACGCGGCTCTCGGCGTACGAGCTGACGAGCTGAGCCGACGCTCACCCCAGTGGCGCTGTTCGTGGACGCGGAAGGTCATGCGTCGTGGAGGTCGTATAGCACTCAAGCTGCAGCCACTGACCGCCGCTCACGATGATGCTCAGCACAAGCTGTATAGCGACGAGCTGATCGATCTGCTCCGGGACGACAAACGTAGAGCCACCGTTTGGAACATTGCGCTCACCGGCAACTATGGAAGCGGAAAGAGCAGCATCTTGGCCGGAGAGGAAGCCACGAGCGGTTCAAATCTCGCTGTCGTCCCTGAGTGACGTTGGGGTCTCGTCTGCCGGGGAATCCGAGGACCCCCTGGCACCCAACGGGCTGACGAACTACATCCAGAAGGAGATCGTCAAACAGCTCCTATATCAGGTGCGCCCATCTCGGGTGCCCGGGTCCCGGTTCAGGCGACTGAGCGTCCCTTCAAAGACGCGAGCGTTCCTCGGGGCGCTGCTTGGAGCGGGAACTTTCGTCGGACTGTTGTGGCTCTCGGGGTGGGGCGTACCCCTCGCACTTCCTGTCGAGTCCAAATGGCTTCGGCCCTGGCTTCTCATGACCAATGGCGTCCTAACAGCGGCGTTGCTCTACTTCGCGCAGCTGTTGCTGGCAAACCGTTGGAGATTTGACAAGATCGGGACCCCTTCGACTTCGATAAGTCTCACCGCCAATGACAAGTCAGACACGTAAGTCGACGAGATCGTTTACTTCTTTGAGAAAACCAACCGCGACGTGGTCATCATCGAGGACCTAGATAGGTTTGAGGATCCGAGCATCGCGTACATGGGCGGCACTAGTCTTGACCGAATCGATTCCGCTCACCTGGGCATGCCGTTCGATGCGATGTGCGACCCCGACCATTACCGCATCACGATCGAGGGAACGACGCTGCGCCTCGTCGATGCCCTGGCCGGCTCATTGGGAGACGCGATCACGACGAATTGCCCGGTGACCGCGGTCGTCCGCGACGGAGACGCCGATCGCTATCGCGTGTCGACGCAGACCGGCGAGACGTTCATGGCATCCTCGGTTGTCGTTGCGGTGCCGCTCAATACGTTGAGCCGGATCGAGCTGCCCGCCTCCGTGCCTCAGGCCATCGTGGCCCTCGCGGCCACCGGACACGTCGGGAGGTCACGGAAGACCTGGATGCTTCTGGAGAACGTCCACGATCACTTCCGGGTGTTCGCCGCCGACCCGCCGTTCGCGTACTTCCGGTCGGAGCATGACTTCGGAGACGGTCGCATGCTCGCTGTCGCGCTCGGGCCCGACACCGGGCACCCGCTCGGTGCCGAAGAACTCAGTGCTGCCGTGCGCAAGTATCTGCCCGAAGCGTCCGTCGCGTCGTCGTATGAAAAGGACTCGCTGGAAGACGCCCACTACCGTGGAACGTGGTTCGTTCCCGGGCCGGTCCAAATGGCAAGCCTGGCGACGGCACCGCTGGCCGATGACCGGCTCTACTTCGCGGGAGGAGACCTCGCCATCGAGTGCTTCGGCACGATCGAAGGCGCCCTCCTCACCGGCCGTCGGGCCGGCGCGGCGGCCGCCGCCGGTCAGCGCTCGGGAGGGCACTGACCGGCGCTGGTGACGGCGACTCCACGCACAGCTATTCGGCGCGAACGCTTCGCAGGTGCAGCGACTTGGTCTCGAGGAATTCCTCGAATCCGGCCGCACCCGCCTCGCGGCCGTTGCCTGAGCGCTTGTAGCCCCCGAACGGCGCCTCATTGTTGAAGCCGCCGCCGTTGATCGACACCTGACCGGTGCGCAGGCGCCGGGCGACACGGATGGCGCGCTCCTCACTGCCCGCCCACACACCGCCGGCGAGCCCGTACTCCGACGAGTTCGCCAGCTCGATACCCGCTTCCTCGTCGTCATAGGGAAGGATCGCGAGCACCGGCCCGAAGATCTCCTGCCGAGCGATGGCCATGTCCGGTTCGACCCCCGAGAATACCGTGGGCGCCACGAAGTAGCCGGTGTCGGAGACGGTCGTCGTTCCTCCGGTGACGAGCGAGGCGCCCTCGGCGATCCCTTGCTCGATCAGGGAGACGACCCTCTCGTGCTGCCGTTCGCTGACGACCGGGCCGAGCAGGGTCGTCGACGCGAACGGATCACCGGTGAGGTAACCCTCGGCGGCCGCCTTGGCATAGCCCTCGGCCTCCTCCAGCCGCGAGCGGGGCACGAGCATGCGGGTCAGTGCGGTGCAGGTCTGGCCGGCGTTGAAGAAGCAGTTGCCCACCCCGTCGATCACCGCCGCTTCGAGGTCGGCGTCGTCGAGGATGAGGTTCGCCGACTTGCCTCCGAGTTCGAGCGCGACCTTCTTCACCGTCTTCGCCGCGACCTCGCTCACCCGGATGCCGGCCGCAGTCGATCCGGTGAACGACACCATGTCGATGTCCTCGCTCGCCGCAATCGCCTCGCCGACCGTGTGGCCGACTCCGATCACCAGGTTGAAGACTCCGGCCGGAAGCCCGATCGAGTCGGCCACTTCTGCGAGGATGTAGCCCGTCAGCGGAGCGACCTCACTCGGCTTCAGAACGACGGTGCAGCCCGCAGCCAGCGCCGGCGCGACCTTCAGGGCGATCTGGTGCAAGGGGTAGTTCCACGGTGTTATGCAGCCGACGACGCCCACCGGCTCACGCACGACGAGGGAGTGCTTCACCGCGCCGGCGTCGTAGGAGAACTCGCGCAGGTGGTCGGCGTAGAACTGGAAGTTGCGGATGGGGAGCGCCGACTGCCACTCGATCGACTGCGCGTAGGGCATGCCGATCTCGGACGACACGGTGCGGGCGATCTCGTCGGCCCGGGCCTGCAGCCCGTCGGTGAGCTTCTGCATCCAATCGGCACGCTCGACGGGGCTGAGCGCGGCCCACGCCGGGAAGGCGGCTTTCGCTGCCGCGGCGGCTCGCGCCACGTCGTCGTCCGTGCCGTCGGGCACGGTGGCGATGAGTTCTTCGGTCGCCGGGTTGACGACGTCGATCCGCTGAACTCCCGTGGAGGGAATCCACTCGCCGTCGACGTAGATGTCGGTGTAGTCACGCATGAGGTGTCCTTCGATTCAACTTGATGGGATGGTCGGGCTGACGTGGATCTTGAGGCTCTCGGGCGTACCGACGGCGGCGAGCGCCTCGGCAGCGCGGTCGAGGGGATAGCGGTGGGTCACCAGTTCACCGAGCGGCAGACTCGATGCCCGCAGGATCTCGACGGCGCGTGGGATCGTGGAGGCGAGACTGAACGAGCCGATGATGCGCAGCTGGCGGGCGTAGACCTCGTTCGGATCGATCACGATCTTCGAACCTGGCGGGCAGACGCCGAACGGCACCAGGGTGCCGGCATCGGCCAGCAGTCCGATCGCATCCTGCACCACGGCGGGCCGCCCGGTGGCGTCGATCACGAGGTCGAAGCCGCGCGCACCGGCCGATTCCACGAGTCCCGCCGATGAGTCGATAGTGTGCCGGAATCCGAAACTCCCGGCCCGCTCCAGCCGGGGCAGGGCCACGTCGACGGCGGTGAGGTCATGCACGCCAGAACCTTCGAGAACGATGCCGAGCAGCATTCCCATCGGTCCGGCGCCGATCACGACGGCGCGGTCGTCGATGCCCGGGGCGGCACGCTCGATGGCGTTGACGGCGCACCCCACCGGTTCGGCGAGCGCCGCGAGGTGGGCGTCGAGATCGCCGATCGGATGTGCGTTGCCGGCCCGCACCACGGCGAACTCGGCCAGCCCGCCGTCAAGATGTGCTCCGTAGGCCCGCAGGGTGGCGCAGAGGTTCGGATGCCCGCGGAGGCAGTTGCGGCAGGAACCGCAGGGCAGCAGCGGATCGATGGCGACCCTCTCCCCCATCCGCGACCGCGGCACGCCGTCGCCGACCGCGACGATCGTGCCGGCGAACTCGTGCCCCGGAATCCGGGGCAGCTCCGCGGGATAGCGCCCGTGCAGGATGTCGAGGTCCGTGTGGCAGATTCCGGCGGCTTCGACCGCGAGCGCGACCTCGCCGGGCCCGGCGACCGGATCGGGCACCTGCTCGACACCGACCTCGAGGCCGGAACGGAAGACCAGTGCTTTCATCGGTGGTTCCTCATCAATCGAACAGGTGGCGAAGTGGTCGGAGCGCGTCGACCGTCTCGGTGTAGCGGCCGAAAGCCTCTTCCCAGCGGGGGCGCTGCGATTCGTGGGGCTCGAAGCTCGCGGCCCGGTGCACCACGGCTGCCTCGGCCGCTTCGATCGAGGGGTAGACGCCCGTGCCGATGCCGGCCAGCATGGCCGCGCCGAGGGCGCCCGGCTCCGAGGACTCGGTGACCTCGACGACGCAGCCCAGTCCATCGGCGAACAGCTGGGTCCACACCGCACTCTTCGACGCCCCGCCGGCCAGTCGGATGCGCTCTCGCGGTCGGCCACGGCCGAGTGCATCGAGGTGGGTGCGGTGGTTGAACACGATGCCCTCCCAGATGGCCCGCAGGACATGTCGCCGCGAGTGCCAGCCTTGGAGGCCGAGGAGGCTGCCGCTCGCGTGCCCACCCTCGGGCGAGCCGTAGAGGAATGGATGGAAGACCAGTCGCGACTCCTCCGTCAGCGCTTCGGCCACTTCGCGGTTGGCCACCGCGACCGGATCGCGCACCTCACTCATCTGCGTGCGTAGATACCATTCGAAGTTCGTCACCGAGGCCGGCGAGGCGCCCATCAGCACCCACCGTCCGCTCTCCACCCAGGGCCGTGCCTGCCAGCGCGGGTCGACGATGCGGTCCGTCGACACCAGATGATTGACGCTGTAGGTGCCGGCGAGCGCCGAGAGTTCGCCCGGCCCGCCCGCGCCGACTCCCAAAATGGCGGCGACGGCGTCGTGGGTACCGATCACCACCGGCGTGCCGATCGCGAGGCCTGATCGCTCCGCCGCGACGGCAGTGATCCCGCCCGCGACCTCTGTGGGCCGGCGCAGCGGCGGGAGCTTCGAGGCGATCGCCTCGATCCCGTACTGCTCGAGAGCCTCCTGGCTGTAGTCGAGGCCGTCCAATCGCCCGACGCTCGAGTTGCCCTCGGAGAAGTCGGTCGCGATCTCTCCGGTCAGGCAGTAGCGCAACCAGTCCTTGCATGCCAGCAGCCAGCGGGTGCGCGCCAGGGCCTCTGGCTCGTTCACGAGCAGCCAGTGGGTCAGCGGAGCCAGCGAGGCCGCGAACGGCTCCTGACCGGTCAGGGCGACCGCCCGCTCGATCACGCCGTGCACCCGCCACTCATCGAGCACGCTCTCGGCCCGGGTGTCGACCGCGAGGATCGCCTCCCGGCTCGCCCGTCCGTCGTCGCCGACGAAGTACAGCCCGTCGCCGTGCCCCACCACTCCGACGGCGGTCACGTCGGCCGGGCGCGTCGCCGTGGTGCTCAGCACCTCGGCGATCACCTCGAACAACTGAACTCGCAACGCCTCGGCGTCACGTTCGACCCAGTGCGGCCGGGGCGTGAGAGACGCCGACGGGCGTGAGGCCGATCCGAGTTCACGGCCGTCGTCGCTGAACAGCACGGCCTTCAGCGCGGTCTGTCCGCTGTCGATTCCGAGCAGCATCCGCTCAGCCCTCCCCGAGCACGCGGGCGAGCGCTGACGCGACGAGCGCGCCCGAGCGTTCGAATGACTCCGGTGTGTCGCCGGCGACATGCGGACTGAGGGTCACGTTGTCGAGGCTGCGCCAGGGGCTGTCGGCCGGCAGCGGCTCTTCGTCGAAGACATCCAGCCCGGCTCCGGCGATCGAGTGCGAGGCCAACGCCTCGTACAGGGCGTCGTAGTCGACCAGCCGGCTGCGTGCGGTGTTGATGAAGGTGGCGGTGGGCCGCATCGACCGGAACAGCTCCCGACCGATAAACCGGTCGTTGTCGTCGGTGAGCCGGGCGAACATCACGATGGCATCGCCTTCGCGGAACACCTCGTCCAGCTCCACCGCCGACACTCCGTCACCGCTCAGCAGTTCAGCCGGGGTGTACGGGTCGTAGGCGATCACGCGCACACCGAATCCGGAGAGCAGCCGCACGAAATGGCGCGCGACCGCCCCGTACCCGACCAGCCCGACGGTGTACCCGCCCAGTTCCCGGGAACGCGAGACGAAGTCCTTGCGCCAGCCGCCCGTGGCGATGCTGAGGTGGGCCCTGGCGATGTTGCGCCGCTCCGCGATGATGAGACCGAGCGCCATCTCCGCTACCGCGGGAGCATTGCGACCTCCGATGTTGACCACCCGGATGCCGGCCGATGCGGCCGCATCGGTGTCGACGTTCTCGGTTCCGGCCCGAGCGATGGCGACGGTGCGCAGGGGCCCGCCGGCGCCGATGATCCCCGAGCCCACGGGCAGGAAGTGCACCACGAGCACGTCGGCCGACGCGGCCATTGCCCGTAGCTCTTCGGGGATCTCCACCGCATCGGGGCCGTGGAGTTCCACCTGGTGCTGGAGGGCGTGCAGAGCCGGCCCTCCGCCCTCCACGGCCCAGTCGGCCACGTCGATCGAGTCGATCGGGATGCCGGGATCGGCCTCGAGGGCTGCAGCCATGCTCTTTCCGGAGACGAAGGCGTCTCCGATGACGACGATGCGCATCTGCGGCCCGCTCAGACCGCGAAGGCGAGGCCGTGAACGAGCTCGTGCAGCCGCCGGGCCGTGGCCTCGGGGTCGGCCGACTGCCAGACGTTGCGCCCGTAGACGAGTCCGCGCGCACCGGACGCGAGCGCCTCGGTGGTGGAGGCCACCAGTTCGTCGTCGGAGTCGGTGCGCGGGCCACCGAGCAGAAGGAGCGGAACGGGGCAGTTGGCGATCACCCGGCGCATCGACTCGGCGTCGCCGGTGAACTGGGTCTTCACGGCATCCGCCCCCAGCTCGGCCGCGAGCCGGTTCACGTAGATCAGCGCGTCGACGTCGTTCTGGTTCTTCACCCGCGAACCCCACAGCACGGTCTCCACGATCAGCGGCAGCCCGACACGGTGGGCATCGCGCGCGGCCTTGGCGACTGCTTGCGCGTTGTCGGCCGTGACGGCGTCGTCGGCGTTGCCGAGGATGAGGAACATCACGATGCCGTCGGCGCCGAGTGCCGCAGCCTCGGAAGCGGTGATCAGTGTGCGGTACACCTCGCCCGTTCCCGCGGTGCCGGCGGGCTGCAGGTCGCCGAGGAAGATGAAGTCGGTGCGTACGAGCACGGCCGGTGCGTCGCGGTGAGCGAGCAGGTGACGGCTGCGGTCGAGAACGCCCGGCGAGAGGAGGATGCCGTCGGCGCCCGAGTCCACGACGGCCTCGACGATGCGAGAGGTGGATTCTCCGCCCTGCGATGCGTCGGCTCCGAGGCCGCGGTCGAAGGCGACCACCATCGTGCGTCCTGTGGTTCGGTCGAAGAGTCGTCCGAGCCGGAAGTCGTGTGTTTCCATGTGTCGATAGTCCTTTTGGTCTGGTGATTCGTGGATGAAAGGGAGGGCTACTTGATCGCGCCGAGGGAGAGTCCGCGAACGAGTTGTTTCTGGGCTACGAGGCCCGCGATCACCACGGGCAGCGTGGCCAGGAGCGATGCGGCCGAGAGCTTCGCCCAGAACAGCCCCTTGGTGCTGATGAAGCTGACCAGGTACAGCGGCACCGTCTGGGCGTCGACCGAGGTCAGGCTTCTGGCGAGGAAGAACTCGTTCCAGGAGAAGATGAAGCACAGCAGCGCAGTGGCCGCGAGCCCGGGCGCCACCATCGGCAGGATGACCCGCGTCAGCTGCTGGAAGAAGTTCGCGCCGTCGACCCGGGACGCCTCGATCACTTCCATCGGGATCTCGATCAGGAACGAGCGGATCAGCCAGACTGCCAGCGGCAGGTTCATGGCGGTGTAGAGAATCACCAGGGTGACGATCCGGTCGAGGATTCCGAGACTGTTCGCGATCAGGTAGATCGGGATGATCGCGCCGGCGATCGGCAGCATCCGCGTGGTGAGCAGGAAGAACATCACGTCTCGCCATTTGCGGATCGGCCGGATCGCCAGCGCGTAGGCGGCTGGCAGGGCGAGCGCGATCACCAGCAGCACGGAGGCAACGCTCGCCGTGACCGAGTTGATGAAGTACGGCAGGAAATTGTTGTCGAACGCGATGGCGAACTGGTCGAGGGTGGGCTGGAAGAAGAACTGCGGGGGGCTGGTCACCGCCGCCGCCTCGGGTTTGAAACCCGAGAGCACCATCCAGAAGAAGGGGAAGAACATCACCACGGCGAGCACCCAGGTGAGCGCCGTGAGAAGCTTTCCTCCCACCCCTCTGCGTCGAACCCGAGCACGGGAACGGGGGCGGATCGCGGTCGCGGTCATTTTCTCTTCCCTTCCGCGTCCTTCAGCAGGCCGGAGGCCACACGGAGGCCGAACGAGGCGATGATGAGCGTGACGATCAGCACCACCACGGCCATCGCGGAGGCCTGGCCGATCTCCAGTCCTCGGAAGGCGCGCTGGTACAGGTAGTACGGCAGGTTGGTGGTGGCCGATCCGGGCGCCGCCAGGTAGACGGCGTCGAACGTCTGCAGGATGTAGATCGTTCCGAGCACGATCCCGAGTTCGGAGTAGGGCCGGAGGTGGGGAACCGTCAGGTGCCTGAAGCGCTGGAACGGCCCGGCACCGTCGACCGATGCTGCCTCGATGATGGACGGGTCCTCGCTCTGCAGCCCGGCCAGCAGGATCAGCATGAAGAAGGGCGTCCACTGCCACGACAGGATCGTGATGACCGAGAGCATCGGGAACTGCCCGAGCCAGTCGATCGGCCCGAGGCCCAGCGGGCTGAGCACCCAGTTGATGATGCCGTACGACGCACTGAACATGCTCGTCTTCCAGAGCAGGGCGGTGGCGGCGGGGAGCACCAGGAACGGTGTGATCAGCAGGGTGCGGGCGATCCCCCGGCCGAAGAACTCGCGGTTGACGAGGAGGGCCAGGCCCAGTCCGAGCAGGAAGGACACGACCACCGCGCCGACCGTCATGACGACGGTGTTGCCGGCGGCCTGGAGGAACTCCGGCTCCGAGAAGATCTCGACGTAGTTCGCGAAACCCACGAACACCGGGCCGTCGCTGCTGGTCGTCAGGTTCCAGTCGGTGAGGCTGTAGTAGACGGTGATGAGGAAGGGGAGCTGGGTGACGATCAGCACCACGATCATCATGGGGAACAGAGGGAGCCGACGCCAGAAGCGCTCGCGCGCAGCGCCCTTCCGGGGGGCCCGGCCGGGGGGCGAGTCGCCCCGCCGGCCGGACGCGGCTCCGTCTCGCGTGGTTCGCACCAGCGTGGCAGAGGGTGAATTCACGATGTCCTATTTCCCGTCGACCCAGTCGCGGTTCTCCTCGGCGAACTTGCCGAGGATCTGATCTGCCGCTTCGGAGATCTGGTCCGTGGTCTCAGCCCCGGTGATGGCGGCGGAGACGTGCTTCGCGATCTGTGTTCCGAAGTCCTGATACGAGGGCAGGGAGAGGAACAGGATGCCGCTGTAGGGCGTCGGCGTGGCGTGATCGGTGGGGTCGGCGTTGTCGACCGCGGCCAGGGAGACGTCAGCGAACGGTGCGGCGTCGAGGTAGTCCTGGATGCCGTAGGTCGATGTGCGCGTCGCCGCCGGGGCGTGCTCCCAGCCGAGTTCGGTGCCGGCCAGCTGTACGTAGTCCTTCGATCCGAAGAAAGCGAGGTACTTCCACGCGGCGTCCTGGTTCTTCGACGTCTCGGTGATGGCGAGGTTCCACGACCACAGCCAGCCGTTGCCGTTCCACGACTCGACCGGCGCGGCCACGTAGCCGACCTTGCCGGCGACCGTGCTCGTCGCCGCGTCCTCGACCGATGAACCGGCGGAGGTCGCGTCGAACCACATGGCCGCGTTGCCCTGCCCGAAGGCGGTCAGGCACTCGGGGAAGCCGGCGGTCGATGCATCCGGGATGCCGTAGTTCTGCTGCAGATCGAGGTACATGTCGATCGCCTTCTTCACTGCCGGGCTCGAGAACTGCGGGTTCCAGTCGTCGTCGTACCAGGTTCCGCCGTAGGCATTGATGATGGGGTTCAGCGCCGCCATCGAGGCTCCCCACGACGCGTCGCCGCGCAGGCAGATCCCGGCCACGTTCTTCGATGTGTCCTGCACCTGGGCGGCGAGCTCGCGCACCTGATCCCAGGTGGGGTTCTCGGGCATGGTGACGCCGGCGGCGGCGAAGATGTCCTTGTTGTACATCAGCATCGACGATTCGCCGCTAATCGGCACTGCGTACAGCTTGTCGTCGTACTCCAGGCCGTTCAGCACGGCGGGGATGATGTCCTGCTCGTCGAACGCGGTGTCTTTCTGCACCTGGTCGTCGATCGACGAGAGCCAGCCGTTCTTGGCCCAGATCGGCACTTCGTACGGCCCGATGCTGACGACGTCGAAGGGGCTCGACCCGGTGGCGACGCCCTGGGTGAGCTGGTCTCGCAGCTGGTCTTCGGGGAGGTTGACGTACTTGACCTTGATGTCGGGGTTGGCGTCTTCGAATTGCTTCGTGAGAGCGCGGATGTCGTCGAACTGGGGAACGGAGGCGGTGGCCACCGTGAGGGTGGTGACGCCGTCGGTGCTGCTGGATCCGGATGTGCTCGCGGTACAACCGCTCACGGCCAGGGCGAGGCCGACGGCCACCGCTCCGAATTGCACGATCCGCGTCTTCGAGGGGTGCATGGTGCTCATTTCTCTTCTTTCTGGGATCAGTGGTGCAGGGCGGGTCTTTCAGGCGATGACGAGTCGATGACCTTCGGTGCGGAGGTCGGCGGCGAGTTCGTCGTCGACGCCGGAGTCGGTGATGATGACATCGACGTCGGCGAGGGTTCCGAAGCGGTGGAAGTAGTCGGCTCCGAGCTTGGAGCTGTCGGCCAGCAGCACGACCTGGCGGGCGGACTTCATCATCTGCCGCTTCACCTCGGCTTCGGCCTGGTCGGAGGTGGTCAATCCGTGGTCGAGGCTGAATCCGTTGACGCCGATGAACGCCACGTCGACGCGCACGTCGACGAGGGCGTTGACGGCCCACGGGCCGACGCTGCACTGGCTCACCGGGCGCACCACCCCGCCGACGGCCATCACGGTGGTGTTGGGCCGGTCGGACAGGGCGTTCTGGATCTGCAACGAGTTGGTGACGACGTGCAGGTTGGCGTCGACGGAGAAGAATCGGGGCATCAACGCGGTGGTCGTGCCGCCGTCGATGATGATGGAGCCGTCGGCGGGCACTTCGCTCATCGCGGCTTCGGCGATGCGGAGCTTGGCGTCGGACATCACGGCCTGACGCACCGACGTCTCGGGTTCGAAACCCAGTCGCTGTACGCTGATCGCTCCACCGTGCGTGCGGGTGAGGAAGCCCTGTCGTTCGAGGGAGACCAGATCTTTTCGCACGGTCTCGGTGGTTACATCGAGTTCGGCGGCGATCTGCGTCGCGTCGATGCGGCCGTCGGTCTGCACCTTGGCGATGATCAACCGCCGGCGTTCCTCCAGGTACATGCTCTCTCCTTCGTCAGCGAAGCCAGTGTTGCACGCATACCCAATTAAACGCAAGTAGATCCAATTTGTTTTTGATGTATATAGTTGGGGTTGCTCGCTGGGTCGGCCCGGAGCCCGCAATGACGCAGAAGAAACGGAGACGTCGATGCCCGAACTCCTCGGAGTGGATTCCGTGATCGAGCACCTCGTGCTGCGAGGCGTGCTGACAGAGGTCGAAGCCCGCTCGCCGGAAATCACCGTGGCCGAACTCTCCGGCGGAGTGAGCAGCGTCGTCATCGCCGTGCACACTCCGACGCAGGCCCTGATCGTGAAGCAATCCCTGCCGAAGCTCCGGGTGGCCGAGGAATGGCTGGCTCCGACCGACCGCATCCTCTCCGAAGCCGCCATGCTCGAAATGACCGCGGCACTCACGCCCGGCCGGGTTCCCGAGGTGCTCGACATCGACCCGGGTCGCCGGGTGCTCGTCATCGCGCACGCTCCGGCCACATGGGTGGAGTGGAAGTCTTTGCTGATGGCGGGCGACGTGCACGTGCCCACGGCAGCCCGGCTGGGCGAGGTACTCGCCCGCTGGCACGTCAGAACCAAAGATCCCGCCACCGTCGCCCCCATCCTGCGCGATCAATCGGCGGCGTTCGAGAGCCTGCGCATCGCGCCCTACTACCGCACGACGGCCGAGCGCCTGCCGGATCTCGCCGACGCGATCATGCAGACGGCCGACCGGATGGCCGCGACCCGGCTCTGCCTCGTGCACGGCGACTTCTCGCCGAAGAACATCCTCACCGCGCCGGGCGCGACGAGCGACGGCTCGTTCTGGGTGATCGATCACGAGGTCGCGCACGTCGGCGACCCGAGCTTCGATGTGGCCTTCCTGCTCAGCCACCTCACCATGAAGGCGGTGCACCTGCCCGACTCGGCGGCGCTGCTGGAGCAAGCCGCGGCGGCTTTCGTGGAAGAGTATCGTGGCGGTGCATCCGGAACCCTCGATCTCGACGCCGCGCACCTGAACCGTCAGCTCGGCTGCCTGTTGCTGGCCCGGGTGCACGGCAAGTCGCCCGCCACCTACCTCACCGCCGCCGACCGCGAGGTCGTCGAACGACTCGGTCGTGCCGCCCTCCTCGGCGAGCGCGACCTCATCCCCTCGAGCACGAAAGCCGGAGCATGACCGACACCACCATTACCGCCCTGCACGCCTGGGAAGCCCTCGACTCGCGCGGCCGCCCCACGGTGGCCTGCACCATCACCCTCGCCGGCGGGGCCGTCGGGCGCGCCATCGTGCCCTCGGGCGCCTCGACCGGTGCGTTCGAGGCCAAGGAGCTGCGCGACGGCGGCCCCGAATACGCCGGCTTCGGGGTTCGGCGGGCCGTGGAGTCGGCGAACACCGCGGTCGCCGCGGCCGTCGTCGGGCTCGATGCGGTCGATCAGGTCGCGGTGGATGCCGCGATGGAAGCGCTCGACCCCGATCCCGAGCTGAGCGCCGTCGGGTCGAACGGGGTGCTGGCGGCCTCGCTCGCCACCCTGCTCGCCGCCGCCGCGTCGACGCGCACCGAGTTGTGGCGCCACCTCGATCCCGATGGCGTGCCGCTCATCCCGTTGCCGATGGTGAACATCGTCTCCGGCGGGGCGCACGCCGGAAAAGCCATCGACATCCAGGACATCCTCGTCATCCCGGTCGGCTCCCACAGTTTTCGCGAGGGCATCGAATGGGTCGACCGCGTGCGCCGGGCCACGGCGGAACTGCTCGAGCAGCTGGGCGGATGGTCGGCTCTGGTGGCCGACGAGGGCGGGCTGAGCGCGCGGCTCGCCGACAACGAGTCGGCCCTCGACCTCGTGACCCGCGGGATCGAGGCCGCGGGGTTCACTCCGCGCGACGACGTCTCGATCGCGATCGACGTGGCCGCCTCGCAACTCGTCGACGCCGGCGGCATCCGGCTGCGCACCGAGGATCGCGTTCTTCCGACGACGGAGTGGGTGGATCGGCTCGCGCAGTGGGTCTCCCGCTTTCCGATCGTCTCGATCGAAGACCCGCTGGGCGAGAGCGATTGGGAGGGCTGGGCCGAAGCCGCTGCGACCCTCACCGGCCTGCAGCTGCTCGGCGATGACCTGTTCGCGACGAACGACGCGCGACTGGCCCGCGGCATCCGTGCGGGTGTCGCGAACTCTGTGCTCGTGAAGCCGAACCAGGGTGGCACCGTCACCCGCGCCCGCCGCGTCGTCGAGTCGGCGCAGGCCGCCGGCTTCGCGCCTGTCGTGAGTGCCCGCTCGGGCGACACCGAAGACCACTGGCTTGCCGACCTCGCCGTCGGCTGGCGAGCGGGGCAGATCAAGGTCGGATCGACGATGCGCTCGGAGCGCACCGCCAAGTGGAACCGCCTGCTCGAGATCGAGTCGGCCACCGAGACCGTCTACGCCGGGTCGGCCGCCCTAGCGCGCTGACAGGCGCGGCCTCATGAGTCTTCGATCGTGGTGTCAGGCCAGCGCAACGGCAGCAGGTCCAGTGAGTCGAGGAAGTCGAGCGTCGCTTGGAGTGCGGTCTGCGCCTGCGGCAGCGGCAGCGGCACCGGCAGCGGCAGCGAGAAGTCGAAATGATACTCGTGACCCAGCTTGTCGCCCGTGCCATCCCACATCAGCGTCGTCACCGGCACGCCTCGGGCCTGAAGTGCGGCAGCGAGTTCGGTCACCTGGGGGCGGAACGGGTCGGCATCTCCGACGCTGAGGAAGGTGGGCGGGAACGCGTTCGTCGCCGTGTCCGTGACCGACATCGCGATGCACCGATCCGCGGTCGCCCGCATCCGCCGCAATCATCCCGGCGTGGCCGTCGGATGGGATTTGTCGGTTCAGGACTGCCTGCCCGCACCCGGAACAGACGGGCCAACGGACCGCTATGCCGAACCGCGCGACCAGGTGTTCCTGAGAGCGAGCGAAGGCGATGACTTCGTCTAAGTGCAGACCTACACCGGCGGAATCATCGGCACCGTCGGATAGCCGATCGTGAACCACGCGGCCCGCAGAACGATGAACGGCTGGCAATACCGGCCCGAATCGCTCGGCGGCGCCATCCGTCGAGTCTCACGCGTCATCCCGAGCGTGCCCGATCATCATCACCGAGAACGGGGTCGCCGTACCGGACGACGAAGAGAGGATCGAATTCACCGCGGCAGCGCTGAGGTCAGTGGTCGCCGCTGTTGACGACGGCGTCGACGCGCGCGGCTACTTTCACTGGAACCTGCTCGACAACTGGGAATGGGGCCACTGGGAGCCGACCTTCGGGCTCGTCGCCGTCGACCGCACCACGTTCGAGCGAGCGCCCAAGCCTGCACTCGCCTGGCTCGGCGGCCTTGCCTCGGAAAGTCGCATGGTTGACGATCTCCTGTGCGGAGACGGTAGAATTTGAACTCTATATGCGTGCCTGAAATGACGCCTGAGAAAGCGCTGATCCCCGGAAACTCAAGGATCTTTGTTCATGTCGATGCCCGTCGAATCAGGACGATAGAACCCATGTGTGGTCAAAATGTGGTCACGCCTCAGCACCACAAACCGCACTCCCACCATCTGCGGGCCGCCGAGGATAGGGATTATGTCAACACCGATTTCCGGGGCCTAACCGGTCGGAAGCTTCGCTCCCGCCGCGACACAGGTGCGTCGAACGACGTCCTCTAGGTCGCTGTCGCGGACTGCATCCAGGAGCAAGTAGGGCGCGACGGAAGCTCGCTCCAGTACACACAACACTTCTGGCTGCGTGTACAGCCAGTCACGGGAGTCTACATACGTTTCAGATTCCGGCTCGCCTTGAGTTGGTCAGCAGTCTATTTCGCCGCGCAGACGGTGACATTCGACGCGAACGTCGTCCGGGCGCATGGGCGCGGCCTCATCATCCAGGACCATGTCAAAACGCGTGCCGGCATGCGCACCATCGCAGTTCCTGGGTCGCTCATCAAGCGACTGCTGGACCGCAAGACCAACTTCAAGATCCACAATGAGCACGACCTCGTGTTCCCAACAGTTCGAGGGAACATACGCGATCCAAGGAACACATCGAGGGATTGGCGGAATGCTCGTGAGCGGCTCGGGTATCCGACGGTAACTACACACAGCTTCCGAAAGACAGTTGCGACAGCACTAGACCATGCGGGCCTTAGTGCTCGCGAGATCGCCGAGTACCTGGGCCATGCCAATCCGTCCCTCACGCAAGACGTCTACATGGCGAAGAACACAGGCGGCGTCAAGGCCGCGCACGCCCTGAATGCGATCATCCAGTGATTTCAAAGTGCGGGGTTAATGCGGGGTCGACCGCTCGAAGCAAAGCAAAAACCCCCAAGATGGCGAGATCTTGGGGGTTTTCGTAGCGGGAGCGGGACTTGAACCCGCGACCCCACGATTATGAGCCGTGTGCTCTAACCAACTGAGCTATCCCGCCAAGACTTCTGCGACTGCGGCCGAGAGGCCGGAGCCGGCCGGAAGCCGGAGCCCCCTGTGGGAATCGGACCCACTACCTCTTCCTTACCAAGGAAGTGCTCTACCAATGAGCTAAGGGGGCGCGCACAACCGCGAGCGGTTTTTGGCACCAGTAGAGAATAGCATCCCTCGGGGACCGCTTTCGCCGCATCCGGCCGACCCGTTCGGCGACCTGTCTGCAAACGGTTCCACACGACCGGTCCTCCGGTTAGAGTTCTCGGCATGACTATCGAGACCTCTCCCGAATCCGGCCCGCCGGAGGCCGCGGTCACCGACGGGACGACCACGACCTCGCCCACCACGACGGAGGCGGAACCCGCCACCACGCTGGTCGGCACCGGCGGGGAATGGTGGCGCTCGGCCGTCATCTACCAGATCTACCCGCGCTCCTTCTCGGACTCGGACGGCGACGGCATCGGCGACCTCCCCGGCATCACCGCGCGGCTCACGGCCCTCTCCGAGCTCGGGGTCGACGCGGTCTGGCTCTCGCCGTTCATGACCTCTCCCCAGCACGACGCCGGTTACGACGTCGCCGACTACTGCGACGTCGATCCGCTTTTCGGCACGCTCGAGGACTTCGACCGGCTGCTCGCAACCGCCCACGGCCTCGGCATCCGGGTCATCGTCGACCTCGTGCCGAACCACACCTCGTGGGATCACGCGTGGTTCCGCGAGGCCCTCGCCGCCGCACCCGGCAGCCCCGAGCGTGCGCGCTACATGTTCCGCGACGGCAAGGGCCCGAACGGCGACGAGATGCCCAACAACTGGGAGTCGGTCTTCGGCGGCCCCGCGTGGGAGCGCACGACGAACCCCGACGGCACGCCTGGCCAGTGGTACCTGCACCTCTTCGACAAGTCGCAGCCCGACCTCGACTGGGAGAACCCGTGGGTGCGCGAGCGCTTCCGCGAGATCCTGCGGTTCTGGCTCGACCGCGGGGTCGACGGGTTCCGGGTGGATGTGGCGCACGGCCTGATCAAGGAGGCCGGGCTGCCCGATTACACGCCTCCCGCCGACGCCGGCAGCATGGGCGGCGGTGTCGTCCCGGTCGGGCTCGAGCCCGGCATCGACTCCGATGCTGAGCTCGACCCGCCGACCCCGCCCTACTGGGCGCAGGACGGCGTGCACGAGATCTACCGCGACTGGCACGATCTGCTCGCCGAGTACGAGGGCGACCGCGTGCTCTGCGCCGAGGCCTGGGTGGAGCCGCTGACGAAGCTCGCCCGCTGGGTGCGACCCGACGAGATGCACCAGGCCTTCAACTTCACCTACCTCTCGGCCGGTTGGTCGGCTCCCGAGCTGCGCGTCGTCATCGACACCTCGATCGCCGCGTTCTCCTCGGTCGGCGCCCCGAGCACCTGGGTCCTCTCGAACCACGACGTGGTGCGCCACGCCTCGCGGCTCGCGCTCGGCGCCGACAACCTGCAGGGTGCCGGCATAGGGCCGAAGTCCCCCGGCCTGCCCGATCCCGTGGTGGGGCTCCGGCGTGCTCGCGCGGCGACCTCGCTGATGCTCGCGCTGCCGGGCAGCGCCTACGTCTACCAGGGCGAGGAGCTCGGTCTGCCCGAGGACATCTACCTGCCGGACGAGGCGCGACAGGACCCGACCTGGTTCCGCACCCACCACGAGAAGTACGGGCGCGACGGCTGCCGGGTGCCGATCCCGTGGGAGCCGCAGGTGCCGAGCTACGGCTTCGGTCTCGAGGGCACCTCGGCGAGCTGGCTGCCGCAGCCGGACGACTGGGACCGCTTCGCCCGCGCGAGCCAGGAGGGCGTCGCGGGGTCGACGCTCGAGCTGTACAAGCTGGCGCTCCGCCTGCGGGCCGAGCGGCAGCTGGGCACCGGCGTGCTCGAGTGGCTGCCGGGCTACGGCGAGAACGTGATCGCGTTCCGCAACAACGGCGTCACCGTGATCGCCAACATGGGCGAGACCGCGGTCGAACTGCCGGTCGAGACGACACCGGACGGCATCCTGCTGATGAGCGAGGCCCTGACCGAGGCGGCGCTGCCGCCGGACACGGCGATCTGGCTCGCCTGACGCCTTCGGGAGCCACGTCGAGCGGCTCCTGACCGAGTAACTCTGCAAATAACGAGGACCGACGCCCTATACGGGGTCGGTCCTCGTTATTTGCAGTGAAACTCCGGCGATCGCGGGCCGGTCAGGCCACGCGCTCGCTGAGCCAGGCGTAGGGGTCGACCGCGGTCGTGCCGTTCAGACGGATCTCGAGGTGCAGGTGCGCGCCCGTCGAGGTTCCGGTGTTGCCGACGCGGCCGATGACCTCGCCGACCTTGAGCACCTGGCCGGTCTCGACCTCGATCGATCCGGTCAGCATGTGGCCGTAGACACTCGAGACCTCTTCGCCGTCGACGACATGGTCGACGATCACGTAGACGCCGAGGCCTCCGCCGTCCGAGCGCACGACCTTGCTCACGACCCCGTCGGCGACCACGTGGATGTCGGAGCCCTGGCCGGGCGTGAAGTCGACGCCCTTGTGGTCGGTGCTGCCGATGCCGCCGGGCGACTCGCGCGGCCCGAAGCCGTCGCTGATCGGCACGCCGACCGGGAACGGCCACTGAACGGCACTGGTCACGTTGTTCGTGAAGGTGTCGGCGACCCGGAGGCCCGCCGCCTTCAGGGCGGCGACGTCGCGCACGCTGTAGTCGTCGCGGAGGATGCTCGCGCCGGAGCTGCCGGTGCCGGTGGTCAGCTCCTGGGCCGCGAGCGGGGCCACGTCGGCGAGCACGGTCTCGGGCGCACCCGCGGAGGCGGCGTGGAAGGCCGAGGCGGGCATGGTCGTCGCGACCGCGATGCCCGCGGCGAAGAGCATGGCCACGACGCTGAAGGTGCCCTTGGCGATGTCGCCGCGGCGGCTGCGCCGCCCGCCGGCCTTGGGCGCTGAGCTGCCGCCGCCCGCACCGGAACCCGGAGTCGAGTCCTTTGCCCCGCCGTGCGTGCCGCCGGAGGCCGGGGCCACGTCGGTGCCGGAAGTGGAGGTGGAGCTGAGGGTGGAGGCGGGCGTCAGCGACGTGGTGCGGAGCGACCGACGCGAGACCGCCTTCGGCGCCGGCACAGCGGTCGCGTCGGCGACGGGAACGACGGCCGCGGCAACGGGAGCACCGAGAGCAATGTCAGCAGTGGCCGACCCGGCCTCGGACTCCGGCGCAGCCTCCACCGCCGGCTCGACCGCCTCGGCGGTCGTCGGGGTCGAGATGCGGGCGCGGCGGCCACCGGCCGGCTTCTCGATCGAGTCGCTGAACGAGGGAGCGGCACGGCGGCCGCCCTTCTGGGCGTGGGGACGCGGAGCCGTCACGACGCTCGCCGCGACCGACACGGCCGGTGTCCCGACGATGTCGACGGATCCGGTGACGACCGTGATCTCGGTGCCTTCAGGCGAGGCGGAAGCCGGTGCCGCTGCCGGAGCCGACACAGCAGCGGAAGCCGCTGCCGCAGCGGCGGCCTCGAGGGCGGCGAGGCGCGCCGCACGGCGGCTCATCGCCGCGGTCGTGACCTCCGGCGGCGCGGCGGGCGTCGTCACGCGCAGGCTCCGCCGGGACGGAAGAGCCGACCCCGAGGACGGCGAAGAGGAGGGTGCAGAAGAAGGGGAAGAGGATTGGTGCTTCGTCGAACCAGGGGCCTCGCGTTTGGATGCGTCGTCATCCGGGCGTGAAGTCATCCGTGCCAATTGTTCGGGTATCTCCGGTCGGTGCGTGGGGCCGCCCCGTGGTGCGGGGCGAAAAGGTCGGTCAAGGCTAACCAGCCAACATTTGAATTGCCAGCGAGCGCACGATTCACGCGCCCGGCCCGCGTGTCGCGCGAACGCCGCACCGCTCAGAGCGGGAGATCGGCGTTCCGGTGCAGCTCGCGCACCAGGGGCTCGAGCTCCGCCGCCAGGGCGGGAGCCGCCGCGAGGGTCATGACCCCGCTCTCCTTGGCGTCACCGAAGCCGCCGACGCGGGCACCGGCCTCCCGGCAGATCAGCGCGCCCGCCGCGTGGTCCCACGGGTTCAGCCCGCGCTCGGCGTAGGCGTCGAGGCGGCCGAGGGCGACCGAGCAGAGGTCGAGGGCCGCCGAGCCGGCGCGGCGGATGTCGCGCACCTTGCCGACCAGACCGGTCACGACCTGCCCCTGCTTGACCCGCACCTCGGCGCTGTACGAGAAGCCGGTGCCGACGAGCGCCTGCGCGAGCGCGACATCCTCGTTGACCGCGAGCCGGCGGTGCGCCGCACGGGGCGAGTCGAGGAACGCGCCCCCACCCGCCGAGGCGGAGAACACCTCGCCGAGCACGGGGTTGACGACCACGCCGGCGAGCGCGGTCCACTCCGCGGGGTCCGTGCTGCCGGTGACCGCCGCGATCGAGACCGCGTAGGCCGGGATGTCGTAGAGGTAGTTGACGGTGCCGTCGATCGGGTCGACGACCCAGGTGATGCCCGAGCTGCCGGGGGTGGCCTCCGACTCCTCGCCGAGGAAGCCGTCCTCCGGCCGCGCCTCGGCGAGACGGGCACGGATGAAGTCCTCCGACTCGCGGTCGGCGAAGGTCACGACGTCCTCGAGCGAGGACTTGGTCGCGGCGACCGTGACGCCATCGGCGCGACGCCGGGCGACGAGCTCGGCGGCGTCGATCGCGATCGAGCGGGCCAGCTCGAGGAGCTCGGCCGAAGCGGGTGCCGCCGAATCGGAGGAGAAGGAAGCGGAGGAGGAGGAAGTCATGGAATTACTCCGTGTGTGGTGGCGAGTGAGGGATTCGAACCCCCGAATGCTGAGCAGTCTGATTTACAGTCAGATCCCTTTGGCCGCTTGGGTAACTCGCCAGGCGCACCCGACCACGTTACAGAACACAACCGAAGGCGCTGGACAAGGATACCCATGACCCGGGCTGGAGCGAAATCGCCTCCGCCTACCCGGCCGCCGCCGCCTGTTCGCCGTACCGCACCGCGAACTCGAGCACCTCGTCGAGGTACGCGGGCGACTCGTTGTACCCGGCGATGGCGGCCCGCCATCCGCTCTCCGTCGCGAGGTCGCCGCCGGTGTAGCAGAGGTACTCGGCCGCCGACAGCGAGGAGTCGTCGATGTTGTGGATGTCGGGCACCCCGTCGCCGTTGGCCTCGGTGGCCCAGGCGGCCCAGGTCGCGGGCACGAACTGCATCGGGCCGACCGCGCGATCCCACTCCGTGTCGCCGTCGACCGCGCCGGCGTCGGTGTCGGGGATCTCCTGGAAGCCGTCGCCGTCGAGCGGCACCCCGATGATCAGGTCGCTCGTCACCCCGTTCTCGCCGATGCTGCCGCCGAAGATGGTGCCGTGGTGCGACTCGACCCAACCGATCCCGGCGAGCGTGTTCCAGCCGAGCCGGCAGTCCGGGCGCACCTCGCTCTCGGCGATCGCGGCCCCGGCGTAGCCCGTCAGGGCACGGCGCGGGATGCCGGTCGCCTCCGCGACCCGGTCGAGCCAGGCGGGGTCGGCGAGCTCGGCCGTCGGCGTCCCGGCGTCGTACGATCCGGCGCCGGACTCGTCCACGGTCGCCTCGGGGGCGAAGGACGGGCCGCTCGAGCCCTGGTCACCGCCGCCGCTCCCGCTCCCGAGTCCGAGCCCCGTGCATCCGCTCAGCAGCGCTCCCAGCGCACCCACCGCGATCAGGCCGGGGAGGGTCGGGACGCGCAGCTTCATGAAGTCCACTCAACCATCACCGGCTGACAGTCCTAAAATGGCCCCATGGCAGATTCATCGTTTGACGTGGTCAGCAAGGTCGACAAGATGGAGGCGGACAACGCCCTCAACCAGGCTCAGAAAGAGGTCGCCCAGCGCTACGACTTCAAGAACATCGGCGCCTCCATCGAGTGGAGCGGCGACAAGGTGCTGATGAAGGCCAACTCCGAGGAGCGCGTCAAGGCGATCCTCGAGGTGTTCGAGTCGAAGCTGATCAAGCGCGGCATCTCGCTGCGCAGCCTCGACGCCGGCGAGCCCTTCGCGAGCGGCAAGGAGTACCGCCTCGAGGCCTCCATGAAGGAGGGCATCGCGCAGGACGACGCGAAGAAGATCAACAAGCTCATCCGCGACGAGGCTCCCAAGAGCGTCAAGTCGCAGATCCAGGGCGACGAGCTGCGCGTCTCGTCCAAGAGCCGCGACGACCTGCAGGCCACCATGGCGCTGCTCAAGGGCGCCGACCTCGACGTCGCGCTCCAGTTCATCAACTTCCGCTGAGCGGGATGAGCGGGATGACGGAGCAGGCCGCGACCGGCACGCCCGCGACCGGCACCCCCGGCATCGACGTCCCCGACCGCCGGGGCCGCACGGGCCTCGACCGCGAGGGCCTCGACCTCACCGGCAACCCGCGGGTGCGGGTCGAGGAGGTGCGCCTGCTCACCTCGAACTGGTACATCACCCGCACCACCCGCCTCGCCTTCCAGCACCGCGACGGCCACTGGTCGACCGAGGAGCGCGAGACCTACGACCGCGGCAACGGCGCGACGGTGCTGCTCTACGACCCGACCCGGCGCACGGTGCTGCTGATCCGCCAGTTCCGCTACCCGGCCTACGTCAACGGCCACCCCGACGGGATGCTGCTCGAGGTGCCGGGCGGCCTGCTCGACGACGACGCGCCCGAGGAGGCCGTGCGCCGCGAGGCCCAGGAGGAGACGGGCTACCGCATCGGCGAGGTCGAGCACCTCTTCGACGTCTACATGAGCCCGGGCTCGGTCACCGAGAAGCTCTACTTCTACGCGGCCTCGTACGACGCGGCTGCCGAGGGTGCGTCGACGCGAACGGATGCCGGTGGCGGGCTCGCCGAGGAGGGCGAGGACATCGAGCTGGTCGAGCTGGGCATCGACGAAGCACTCTCCCGCATCGGCACCGACATCGTCGATGCCAAGACGATCATGCTGCTGCAATGGGCGGCGCTCAGCGGCCCGTTCCGGCGCTGACCCGCCCCGCCGTGCTCAGCGGGATCCTGCTCCGGCGCTGACCCGCCCCACCACGGGGTAGGGGAACATCCCGGCCGGATCCCACTCCGCCCGCACCCGCGCCAGCCGCTCGAGCACCTCCGGCGCCCAGCACGACTCGAACGACCCCGGCACCGAGAGGTCGCCGGCGAAGTTGATCGTGTTCGACGCCGAGACCCAAGGCGCGAGGCGAGCGGTGATCCCGTCGGCCACCGCGGGCAGCACGCCGTCGAACAGGGCCGGATCCGGCACGCCGATCAGCACGAGGGTCCCCGCGGCCGGCCGGCCACCGACAGCGCTGCCTCCCGGCACGTCCCGCAGCGTCGCGCCACCGAGATGCCGCAGCTCGGCGGCCACGATCGGCACCTCCCGCTCGGGCCCCAGCACGTCGAGGAACGCCTCGATCAGGTCGTCGTCGATCAGGTCGAGCAGCATCCCCCTGTCCCACGCCGGACCCGGGTCGACCGGGTCGTTGTGCACGAGCCCGATCTGGGCCGCCGGCATCTCGCCGACCCGGCCGAACACCGCCGGCGCCACCGCCCGCAGCGGTGCGAACACCCGCTCGGCCTCCTCCGGCTCCCCCACGTGCACGTAACGGAGCGACACCACCGTCTTGCCCCGCAGCGCCTCGGGCACCACGGGCAGCGGCGGGAACCGCAGCAGCGACACCGAGGAGGTCGCCTCCTCCGGCGCCGTATCGGTGAACCGCGCCCAGGCCCGCAGCACGGCCGGGATGTGCTCGGCGTCGAAGAAGAGCGACCCGCCGTAGAACGTCGTGAGCGGCACCAGCTCGAAGTCCATCGAGGTGACGACGCCGAATCCGCCCTTGCCGCCCCGCAGTGCCCAGAAGAGCTCCGGATGCCCGTCCTCGCCCGCGTGGACCGTGATCGCCTCGCCGGTCGCCGTCACCAGCCGGAAGGTCCGGGCGTAGTCGGAGGAGTAGCCGTGGCTCCGGGCGAGCGGACCGAGACCCCCGCCGAGCGTGTACCCGATCGCCCCGACGTGGCCGGAGGCACCGGTCACCGGCGCGAGACCGTGCACCGCCGCCGCCTCGATCACCGCGCCCCAGCGGTTGCCGGCGCCGATCCTCGCCACACGGGCTTCGGCATCGATCTCAAGCGCGTCGAGCCGCCGGGTGGTGACGAGCATCCCGCCGGTCACGGGCGCGAACACGCCGTGGCCGGTCGCCAGCACGTGCACCGCGAGCCCGTGGGCGGCCGCGAACCGCACGGCCGCCTGCACGTCGGCCTCGGTCAGGGCACCGACGAGCACGTCGGGATCGCGCACGACCGTCGTGTTCTGGCCCGCCGCCTCGGCGGCCAGACCGCTGTCGCCGCGCCGGAGGACCGGGCCCTCCACGGCGAGGTCCAGGGCGTCGAGCTCATCCGTCGTGAATGTCATGAGCAGACGCTATCGAGGATCGGGCGGGACGGGAACGGCGGGATCCCAGAAGGGATCCCGCCGCCGCGTCTCAGGCCGGGCCGAGCATGCCGTGCACGCTCAGCCCGGAACCGCAGGTCAGACCGTCCGGCGCCGCCGCAGACCGACCAGCAACAGGCCGAGCAGCAGGGCACCGCCTGCACCCGCCAGGCCGAAGGCCAGGCCCGAGCCCGTGCTCGCCAGGCCCGAGGGCCCGGGCAGCACCGGCACGGTGACTACCGTCTGCGCCTCCGACATCCCCTCCGGCGAGACGTCGCCGACGTGGTCGACCTCGCCCCAGGGGCCGGTCGGGTTGGTCACGTCCGCCAGGTTGGCGATCGCACCGGCCGAGTTGACCACGGTCGTCACGGTGAACACCTTCGAGGCGCCGACCGGCAGGCTCTCGACGGGCCAGGCGAGCTCGCCGCCCACCCCGTCGATCGTCGTCGTGGTCGCCGGCGGGTCCGTCGACACCACGGTCAGGGCCGACGGGAAGACGTCGGTCACCGTGATGCCGGTGGCGTCGATCTGCCCCGTGTTGGTCAGCGTGATCGTGTAGACGAGGGTGTCACCCACGGTCGCCGCCGCCTTGTCGACCGTCTTCTGCAGCGAGAGCCGTCCGACGTCGAAGGTGTTGGTCACCGTCACGGTCGCCGGGCCTGCCGTGTCGCCGTCGGCGAGGATCGTGATCCCCTCCTCCGGGTCGATCGAGGAGGCGGTCGCGAGTCCGCGGTCGGTCTCGGTCACGACGCACTCTGCTCCGGCGATCAGGTCGCCGATCGAGGCGTGGTAGCCGTTCTCGTCCGAGAGCACGACCTCGCCGTCGTCTGCCAGCGCGATCGGGGTGATCACGCCGTCCTTCTCCCACGTGCAGACGACCTGCATCGTGAACGGTCCCTTTCCGAAGGCGGCGACGCCGTCGCCGACGCGCTTCTTCACGATCTCGAGCGATCCCGTGTCGAAGGTGTTCGTGATGGTGACCTCCGCCGCCGCGTCGGCCGGAACGGTGACCGTGCCGCCGGCCGGCGAGTAGGTGGTGCTGGTCGCTCCTCCCGCCACCGTCTCCTCGACGGTGCAGTCGGCGCCCTGGATCAGGCCCTCGATGGCGCCGGCGTAGCCGTTCGCCTCGCTGAGCTCGAGCACTCCGCCGCCGGGCAGCGGGATGGTCAGGGTCTGGCCGTCCTTCACCCAGGTGCAGGTGACGACCGCGGTGAAGGGGCCGGCGCCGTAGGTCTCGGCACCCGCTCCGTCGATCACCTTGGTGACCTCGACGCGGCCGGCGTTGAACCGGTTCGTGACGTCGGCCGTGACCGAGCCCACGGTCTGGCCGTCGCCGGGGCCCACGATGCGCACCGAGGCGGCCGGGGTCGACTCGTTCGCTCCGCCGTTCACCGTCTCCTCGACCGAGCACAGGGTGCCGATCGGGAAGACGTCGCCCAGCGTGCGGGACTGCCCGCCGGTGAGCACGAGGTCGTCGTCGTACAGCGTCTGGCCGTCGTAGGTGCAGACCACTGCGATCGTGAAGGGTCCCTGGCCGTAGCCGTCCTCGGGCGAGGGAGACCCGGTGCCGTCACCGGCTCCGGTGCCGGCCAGGGTCTTCGTGACCGTGAGCGTGCCCGCGGCGTACGTGTTGGTGTACGCGGCGGTGCTGCCGGCGGCACGGATGGGCACGACCGTCTGGGCGCCGGCCGTCGCGGAGCCGCCGTTGGTGCTGACGTGGATCGCGTTGCCCGCATCCTGCGCGCCGTCGGCTCCGGTCTCGACGACCGTGCAGTCGGCGAGCACCGGGAGGCCGGCGATCGTCCGCGACGCTCCGGCCGCGAGGCTGAAGGCGGCGTCCGCCGGAGCGAGCGCGACGGCCTGGCCGCCGGCCGCGACGCAGCTGACCGTGTACTGGAACGGACCGAACGAGCCCACCGTGGCCCGCGTGTCGACGGTCTTCGAGACCGTCAGCGACGCCAGGGCGTAGTCGTTCACGATCCCGACCTGCTGCGCAGCGGGCACCGGGGCGGTGGCGGCGGCCGGGGCCGCGATCGTCACCGACGCGGGGCTGACCGAGCGCGTGGTCTCGCCGTACGACCCGGTCGTGCCGTTCTCGGTGACCGAGCAGACGGCGCCGAGCGGGATGCCGTCCAGGCGCGCCATGTAGTCGTGCGCCGCATCCAGCACCACCTGGTCGGTGGTGAACTCGACCGCAGCGCCCGCGACCGTGCAGGCCACGGTCGCGGTGAACGACTTCGGCGCGAAGGCCGAGCCGGCGCCCGTGACCGTCTTGGTGATCTGCAGCGGGCCGCCCTGGAGGGTGACTCCGGCGTAGTTCGACGCCGCGCTCTTCGGGGCACCCGAGACGAACTGGGCGACGAGGCCGATCTGGTTCCAGGCGAACTCGGGGCCGACGGGGGCGTCGACCGGCGCGAGCGCCGCATCCGTCGCCGTGACCGGCTTGTTCACGGTGTTGTAGAGGATCGTGACCGATCCGCCGGGAGGCAGCACGCCGCCGGCCGCGCCGGCGAAGTCGACCGCGACGCGGAGGCCGGTGATCGCGGCCCAGTCACCCGTGTACGAGGCGATGGGGGTCCACTCGGATGCGACCGGGTGCGTCGAGCAGGTCGGGTCGGTCGGCCAGGCCGAGGCCGGGTCGGTGCCGACGCAGACCGCAGCGGCGGTCGTCACCTCGACCGTGCTGGTCGATCCCGCGGGGGCGGAGACGGTGACCGGGGTCGCCGCATCCAGCACCGGCTGGAAGGTGGAGCCACGCGGGGCGCCGGTCGCGAGACGGCGGTCGCCCGCGAAGGGCAGCGCGTCGACCACGGTCAGCGACGTCGAGGCGATCGTGCCGTTGTTGACGGGCACGAGCTTCCAGGTGTCGGTGCCGCCGACCACGGTCTGGGCGGCGCACGGGGACTTGTAGAAGCCCTGCGAGTCGGCCAGGCACGGCAGCGCCGGGTTCGTGGTGTTCACGGCGCCGCTGACGGTGCCGCCCGTGACGTCGCCCTTGACCGACTTGGTCGAGACGACGGCGCTGCCCGGCTGCGGGCCGACGAAGTTCGTCGTGCCGCACTGGGTGGGACCGACACCGGCGAGGGTGCCCTGCATGTTGCCCGAGGTGTTGGTGCAGGCCTGGAGGGTCTGACCGGTGGTCACGACCATCTGGTTCGTGGCCCGCTCGCCGGCCGAGAGGCCGACGCCCAGCACGATGCCGAGCTTGACGGTGAAGGTCTCACCGGGCTGCATCCGCTGCCCGCCGGTCGGCCAGGTGAACACGATCTTCTTCGTGGCCTGGTCGTAGGCGACGGTGACGTCGCTGGAGAGCGTGCCTCCGGTGCTGGTCGCGAAGACCGGGGCCTCGCCGTCCCAGTCGAGCTTGTCCGGCAGGCTGTCCGTCAGGTCGCCGATGGTGAGGATGCCCGTTCCGCTGTTGCGGAAGGTCATCGTCCACTCGTTCGGGGTCAGCGGGGTGACCGTGTGGATGTTCGAGAACGGCGACTTCGAGACGTCGATCGAGAACGTGCCGGCCAGGAGCGAGACGGTGTCCGTTCTCTCGGCGTTCGCGTCCGGGTACACCGACGGCTGGTCGGTGCGGTGCGAGTTCGTCTGCACCGTGTTGTCGACCGAGCTCGGGAAGAGGATCGCTCCGCCGTTCCGCGCCACGTCGAGCAGGCTCACCTTGAGCAGCGCGGTGGCCGAGTAGTTCGCCGGCATCGCGGTGTTGGAGAGGAGCCCGCCGTCGGCGCGATCGAAGACGAAGCGGATACCCGTGACGTCGGCCACGGTCTTCCCGGCGGGGAAGGCCGGCAGGGCGGCGGTGGGTGCCGCGGTTCCGGCGAGCCAGTCGGCGGTGCCGTCCAGCTGCACGTCGACACGCACCCGGTCCGAACCGGCCGGGAGCGTCACGTCGGACGCGACGAGACCGGTGAGCGCGAACTCGTTCCAGAACTCGGTGTCGGTGTCGGTGATCGTGACCTGGTTGGTCGGCACCGTGGAGGAGCCCTGCGTCGCGCCGAGCGTCGCCGTGACGACCGTGCCGCGATCCTTCTCGAGGATCGTGTCCGGCGCGAACTGCTTCGACGCGGTCACGTCGAGCGCGCCCTGCACCAGGGCGACCGACTTGGTGTCGCTGTCGAACGGGCGTGCGCCGGGCGTGCCCTCGGGGTAGAGGACCGGGTCGTAGCTCTGCGCGAAGGCGGAGTTCTCGACGGTGAACGGCGCGACCGGGACGGCGCTGTCGCTCCGCAGGGTCTGGCGCAGCTGGGTCGAGAGCACGAGCTTCGCCTGGCTGCCGGTGGCGATGGAGCCGCCGTCGACCGCGGGGTCGAGGCCGGCGAAGGTGACGCTCACGCCGACCACGTCCTGCAGGTCGGTGAGCGCCGCCGCCTGGGCGAGCGACACGGTACGGGTCGACAGGGTGCCGTCGGCCGCGCGCTGCTGGAGGAAGACCGTGGAGGCGGCCGGGTCGATCTGCGACTGGTCGACCGTGTAGGCGATCTTCGTGAGGGTGAAGCGCTCGAACGGGTTGGTCGCCGCGACGTAGGCCGTCTGGGCGAAGGGATTCGAGCCCCAGGCGTCGGCCGGCTGCGCGCAGTCGGCCACGTTCTGGCACGGCATCGGGTCGGTGACCCGCAGGTACGAGGCCCGCGACGAGGAGTTGTTCGTCGCCGTCAGCGTGAAGTCGTTGGTCGGGTAGCCCGACGCCGGCACGTCGCCGAAGTTCGGCACGACCATCCGGCTCTTCTGGGTGCTCTTCTGCACGTCGACCGCCGGGGGCTGGTCGACCAGGGCGATCGTGTCGGCCGCGGTGCGGGGCCCGACGGGCGTGCCGTTCTGCACACCGGTGACGGCCATCGTGTTCACGATCGTGCCGGCGGCCGGGTCGTTGAAGACCTGCTTCGCGGTCACCCAGGGCGACGACGGGTCGGCCGGATCGCGGAGCGTGTTGCGGAGCTCCCAGATCAGGCGGAACGGCCGGGTGTCGCCGAAGGCGCTGGTCGCGACGCCGGAGCCCACGGGCGGGGCCAGCGGGTCGGTGCTCGAGGCGCGGGCCTGGTCGTTCGGGGTCACGACGAACCGCACGCCGGTCGCGTCACGCGACTCGTCGTCGGTCAGGGTGTAGCCGACGAAGCCGTTCTGGCCCATCCAGCCGCCGGCCGGAGCGCGCATGGCATCCTGCCAGGCGCCGTCGTAGTAGAACTGCACGTTCGTGACGGTGTCCCAGCGCAGGCGCGGGTCGAGCGAGTACGGGATGGCCGGCACGGACTTCAGGTCGAAGGCCTGGAAGACGGTGCCGCGGGGGGTCGCCTCGCCCGAGGCGGGGTCGGAGACGACCACGCGGGAGTACCCGGTCGAGGTCACGCCCCAGCCGAGCGCGGTGCCGACGCGGGCGCCGGACTGCGAGCTGAGGAGGTTCGCGTCGGCCGAGAAGTCGGTCGTCCGCCACGCCTTGGTGCCGGCGAGGGTGCCCGCGCCGCTCTCGCTGCGGATCTGCGCGACCGCGTCATCCTGCACCACGTCGCTCACGACCGGGACCGTGCCACCGGCGACCGAGCCCTCGCCCTGGGCGGTGGCGATGTCGGTGTACGCGGAGGCGGGGCCGTTCGCGACGGAGGTCGGGGTGCCGTCGGAGCGGGTAGTGCCGAGCGCCTGGAAGACCGCGTTCGGGCTGACCGTGGTGCCCTGGGCGAAGCCGGCCGGGTTCTCGAAGGTGTAGCGGAGGCCGACGATGCCGGGGATCGCGGCGGTCGGAAGGTTACCCGAGTAGACCTGGGTCCCCGCGCTCGCGTCGACGACGTGGAACGTGGTCCAGGTCGTGCCGTCGAGCGTGTACTCGATCGTGAGGGTGGAGCCCGCGAGCACCTGGGTCGGGGCGATCGCGATCGGCTGGAAGGCGTTCCAGTAGTCGTCCGAGACACCGGGGCGGAAGAGATCCTCGACCACGATCTTCTCGGGGTTCACGAACGCCGAGTCGGTCGAGGTGGAGGTCGGCAGCTGCACGACCGCGGTCGCACCGGGCGATACCGGGGCGCCGGGCTGGATCGTCTTCACGATGCTGAGGGCGATGTCGGGCGAGAAGACCTTGAGCGGGGCGGTCGCGTCGGCGCTCGCGCTGCCGACCGGGTTGCTGCCGGAGACCACGAGGGTGTTGGTCAGGTCGACCGGGGCCGACGGGTCGGCGACGAGGCCGACGCCGGGCGTGATGCCGAACTGCGCGGAGACCTGCGCGCCGGGGGCGACGGCTCCGGTGTACGAGATCGAGAACCCGGTCAGGTGGTCGCCGGATGCGGGGGCCGGGGCGGTCGGGGTCGAGCCGCTGGCGAAGGGGGCCACGACCGGCGCCGCGGAGGCGAAGTGCCAGGTGACCGTGGCGCCCGTGGCACCCGTCGGGTAGCTCAGCGGGGCCTGGAAGCCGGCGAAGTGCACGCTGTCGGTGAAGAAGTCGAGGTCGTCGAGCGTGAAGACGCTGAGCGGTCCGTTGGAGTCGTTCTGGCCGGTGATGACCGACTTCGCGGTGACTCCGGCGGGCACGCGGGAGGGCGTGATCGACTTGGCCGCCTTGACGGCGACGGTGAGGCTGCCGATGGCGTAGGGCGCCTCGGCGGTGTCGGTGGCGGAGGGCTGGCCGGGCACGTCGACCGTGCCGGTGACCTTGTTGGTGAGCGAGGCGCCCGCGACCAGGGAGTCGCCGGTGGCGCGGTCGGTCGAGCGCTGAGCGACGTTCACCACGACGCTGCCGGCGGTACCGGAGGGGGCGACGGCCACGGTGCCGGTGTCGCCGGCGAAGGTGAAGCGGAGGCCGGCGACGGCGGATGCGGCGACGCCGGTGGGCAGGGCGATGGCGCCCGGCGCACGCGGCGATCCGGGGACCCAGCGGTAGCCGCCCCCGGCGGTGTCGAAGACGTAGGCGTCGACCTGCACGGTGGTGGCGCCGGCCGGGAGGGTCACGGCACCGAAGCCGGTGAAGTCGGTGAGGAGGAAGGGGTTGTCCCCGCCCAGACCGGCCTCGCCGTCGTCGGCCGAGGAGGGCTCCTGCACGACGAGGCTCTCGGCGGCCACGTTCGAGGTGTTGCGGCTGCCGAGCGTGATAGCCGAGGCGGCGCCGGGCTGGAACTGCTGGCTCGCGGGCTGCCAGGTCTTCGTGACGTCGGTGCCGACGCTGACCGGGATGGCGACCGTGACGTCGGCGCCGTCGCTCGGCTCGTTCATCGCGTTCGCGGCCTTCACCGTGGCGGTGTTCGGCACGGTGACGCCGTTGGAGGGCCAGGTGGCCGGGAGGTTCTGCGGGGCGCGGAGGGTGACCTGCACGTCGACCGACTCGCCGGCGCTGATGCCGACCTTGCCGCCGCCGAGATCCTGCGAGTAGACCGCGGTCAGGGTGCAGTCGCCGGTGACGGACGTGCTGCAGCCGCCGAACGAGACCGTGGCGATGCCGGAGGGCACGGTCGCGGTGGAGAGGATGTCGAAGCCCTGGCCGGGGAGGCCGAAGGCGGCCGGCAGCGGGTCGGTGAGGGTGGCGTCGACGCAGTCCTCGTCGCTGCAGCTGACGGAGATCGTGTAGGTGAACTCGTCGCCCGGCGCGATGGTCACGGCCTCCTGGCCGTCGACGGTCTTCGCGATGGCGAGGAAGCTCGGGTTCGCGGCCTGGGCGGCGGTCGCGGGCACCACGGCGAGCATGGCAGCGACGAGCGCGACCGTGAGCGCGGCGGCCACGGGAGCCAGTCGCTGGTACCAGCGGCGTGCGGAACGGCCGGGCTTTTCAGGCTCGGCGGAAGCGAAGAATGGGTCGAACGTCACGTGCTGGGGTCCCCTCGTACAGCGATGCTGGTGCGGGCGCCGCCGCCGCCTCCCCTGGGTAGGAGGAGGGCAGGTGGCGGGCCAGTGCGAGCCTAGGGAGGGCGGTGAGCGCGCGATCGTGGGATGGCGGGGCTTTCACCCGACGATTCACCCTCCTGGCCGGCGGGGGTCTCGGCGAGGGTCTCGGAGGGCCTCGCGGGGTTGCGCGAGCGGGTCAGGAGGTCAGCGCGTGAGACGGTCAGCGCGTGAGACGGTCAGCGCACGAGGCGGTCGAGCGTCGCCGCGAGGATGCGGACGCCCTCGCCGAAGCGCGACGGGTCCGGCCCCGAGTAGTTCAGCCGCACGAACCCGCCGGTCGGCTCGGCCGGGAACCACTCGTCGCCGGGCGAGACGAGCACGCCCGCCTCGGCGGCTCGCGCGACGAACTCCGGCGCCTCGACGCCCGCGGGCAGCCGCAGCCAGAGGTTGAGCCCGCCCTGCGGCACCGCGGTCAGGGTGCCGGCGGGCAACAGCTCGTCGATCAGCGCCACCAGCGAGTCGCGCCGCAGCCGCAGCTGCTCGCGCATCCGTCGCAGGTGCCCCGGCCAGCTCGGTGCGCCGACGACCTCGAGCGCGGCGGTCTGCAGCACGCCGCTGACGTACAGGCCGTCGACCACCCGGTCGGTCTGGATGCGGCTGCGCGCCGGGCCCCTCGCCACCACGGCCGCGATCCGCACCGCGGGTGACACGCTCTTCGTGAGCGAGCGCACGTAGACGACGTGGCCCCCCGCATCCCGGGCCGCGAGCGGGCGCACCGGGAGGTCGAGGGCGAAGTCGTGCGCCCAGTCGTCCTCGATCAGGAAGGCGCCGTTCTCGCGCACGACGGCGAGGATGCGGTCGGCCTCGCCGGGCGACCAGCTCCCGCCGGTCGGGTTCGCGAAGTGCGGCATGGCGTAGAACAACCGCGCCCGGGAGCGCTCGAAGGCCTCGGCGAGCACGACCGGATCGACGGCCGCGCCGTCACGCGGGACCGGCACGATCACCAGCCCGGCCTGCCGGGCCGCGGCGATGGCGCCCCAGTAGCCGGGCGACTCCATGATGATCGCGTCGCCGGGCCGGCCGAGCGCGCGGAACACCGACGAGAGGGCGCTCTGGCCGCCGGGCATGATCGTGACGTCGCCCGCGGACGGGGCGGCGACCGTGAGTACCGCTCCCCCGGTCGACTGCTCGGCGGCCGCCCGCTGCGTGCCGGAGTGCGCGAGCTCGTCGGCGAACCAGGCGCGCAGCTCGGGCAGGCCGGAGGCGGGCGGGCGATCGAGCGCCGAGCGGGAGCGGGCCGCCCGGGCCAGTGCCGTCTGCACGGCCCGCGCGGGCAGCAGCTCGTCGGCCGGGTAGCCGCTGTGCAGGCCGATCACCTCGACCGGCGGGGTCTGCATCGTGGAGCCGACGAACGCGCCCTCCGCGCGGAGCGGCCCGAGAGCGGCCGTCTGCCAGGTGTAGTCGGCGGGCGGCGACGCCATGGGTCGCCTCACGAACGTGCCCGCTCCGGGTCGCGTCTCGACCAGGCCCTCCCGCACCAGGGTGCGCACGGCCTGCTGCACGGTGACGGGGCCGGCGCCGAACCGGAGCGTCAGCGCGCGGGTGGCAGGCAGTGCCGAGCCGGACGGCAGCGCGCGGATGTCGTCGCGGAGGGCTGCGGCGATACGTTCGGAACTGCTACCGTGGTTCATGACTCACAACGATAGCGCTATCGCTTCGGGAACCGTACCGCTACCCGCCGTTCCGGCGCGACGAGCGGGTACGACGCCGGTCGCCGGACTCGCTTGGGGCTTCGCCGGCGTGCTCGTGTTCTCGTTCACGCTGCCGTTCACCCGGATCGCGGTCGCCACCCTCGACCCCCTGTTCGTGAGCGCGGGGAGAGCCCTCGTCGCCGCAGTGCTGGCCGCCGTGGTGCTGATCGTGACCCGCACGCCGTTGCCCGCGCGGCGGTTCTGGCCGCGCATCCTGATCGTGGCGGGCGGGGTCGTGGTGGGGTTCCCGCTGCTGACCTCGATCGCGCTGCAGACCGCGCCGGCCGCGCACGGAGCCGTGGTGATCGGGCTGCTGCCGGCGGCGACCGCGGCGGTAGCAGTGCTGCGCGGGCGCGAGCGGCCGAGCCGGGTGTTCTGGGTGGCGTCGGTCGCGGGCGCCGTGGCGGTGCTGGTGTTCACCGTGCTGAGCTCGGGCGGGTTCGGGGGTGTGCACGTCTCTGATCTGCTGCTGCTCGGCGCGGTCGTCGCGGCCGCGGTGGGGTACGCCGAGGGCGGGCTGCTGGCACGGGAGATCGGGTCGTGGCAGGTGATCTGCTGGGCCCTGGTGGCGGTGGCGCCGCTGATGATCGTGCTGACCGGGGTGTCGGCGGTGCAGCATCCACCGCTCGACCAGGGCACGGGCGTGGAGGGCTGGATCGCCTTCGGCTACGTCAGCCTGTTCAGCATGTTCCTCGGGTTCTTCGCCTGGTACCGGGGTCTCGGGATCGGTCCGATCGCGACGGTCAGCCAGATGCAGCTGCTCCAGCCCGTGCTCACGATCGTCTGGGCGGCCCTCCTGCTCGGCGAGCCGCTCACGCCCCTCACCCTCGCGGGCGCCGCAGCAGTCATAGCCTGTGCCGCCCTAGCAGTCCGCTCCCGGGTGACCCGGGCGCCCCGCTGAACCAACGTTCCTGCACCCCGAGCCTCTGCCCGGGTGGTGCAGGCCGCCGGCCGCGCCCACCCGACCCAAGGCGGCAGCGGTGCCGCGCAGCGACACCGCCGTCGCATGTCGCCCGCGCCGCAGAGGCGGCGGCGCGGCAAAAAATCGGGCTCAAGCCCGGGAGATCGAGATCATCTCGTCGCGCGGCACGACCTTCACCCGCAGCCGCCCCTCGGCCTCGCCGAGCGCCAACTCGTGCTGGTCGAGCTTGTGCCAGCCGTCGAGATCGGTGTACGCCACGCCACGCTCCTCGAGCAGGGCGGGCACCGACTCCTCGGAGGGGTCGGCCGGGGTCCACCAGTTGCCCTGGTCGCGCACGAGGTGCGAGAGCGTCTCCATGGCGTCGGACTTGGTGTGCCCGATCAGGCCCACCGGTCCGCGCTTGATCCACCCCGTGGCGTAGACGCCGGGGATGATCTGGTTCTCGTCGTCGAGCACCTGTCCCTCATGGTTCGGGATGACGCCGTGCTGCTCGTCGAAGGGGATCTCGTCCAGCGGCGACCCGAAGTAGCCGACCGCGCGGTAGAGCGCCTGGATCGGGATCTCGCGGATCTCACCGGTCCCGACCACGCCGCCCGCCGCATCCGGAACCGTGCGCTCGTAGCGGATCGCGGCCACGCGGCCGTTCTCGTCGCCGACGATCTCGAGCGGCTTCGCCCAGAAGTGCAGGTGCAGCCGGCGCGAGGCCTGGCCGACCGGGCGCTCGCGCCACTGGTTCAGCACCTTGTTGATCACGAAGACCTGCTTGTTCGAGGCGATCGCGAGCTTGGAGGCCTCGTCGAGCTCGAAGTCCTCGTCGTAGACGACCATGTCGACGTCGTTCATCTCGCCGAGCTCGCGCAGCTCGAGCGGCGTGAACTTCACCTGCGCCGGTCCGCGGCGGCCGAAGACGTGCACGTCGGTGACCGGCGAGGCCTTGAGGCCCTCGTAGACGTTCGACGGGATCTCGGTGACGAGCAGGTCGTCGGCGTGCTTCGCGAGGATGCGCGAGACGTCGAGCGCCACGTTGCCGTTGCCGATCACGGCCACCGACTCGGCCTCGAGCGGCCAGGTGCGCGGCACGTCCGGGTGCCCGTCGAACCAGCTCACGAAGTCGGCGGCGCCGTAGGAGCCCTCGAGGTCGATGCCGCTGATGTTGAGCGAGGCGTCGCGGATGGCGCCGGTGGAGAAGATGACGGCGTTGTAGTGCTTCTTCAGGTCGTCGAGCGTGATGTCGACGCCGTAGCGCACGTTGCCGAAGAAACGGATGACGCCCGAGTCGAGCACCTCGCGGAGCGCGGTGATGATGCCCTTGATACGCGGGTGGTCGGGCGCGACGCCGTAGCGCACGAGGCCGTAAGGGGCGGGCAGCTGCTCGAACAGGTCGATCGAGACGTCGAAGTGACGCTCGGCCTTCACGAGAAGATCTGCGGCGTAGATGCCGGCGGGGCCGGCTCCGACGATGGCCAAACGGAGCTTGGTCACGGTGAGTGTTTCCTTCGGTTGTGGGTCAGCTGGTGCGTTCGACGACCGTGTCGGCGAAGCGGGTGAGAGTCTTCTTCACGGTGCCCTCGGGCAGCGGGGCGAGCGCCTCGACGGCCTCGCGGGCGTAGCGACGGGCCTCGTCGATCGTGCGGCGGGTGACCGCGTTCTCGCGGAGCATCCGGATCGCCTCACCCGACGCGGCGGCGCCGTCGGCCTCGAGGGCCTCGGGGCTCAGCCGCTCGAGCAGGGCCGCGGCCGTCTTGTCGGAGGCCGCCTGCTCGCGGAGGTACAGCACGGGCAGGGTCGCGACCCCGGCGCGCACGTCGGTGCCGGGCGTCTTGCCGGTCTCCTCGTCGCTCGGCGCGATGTCGATCACGTCGTCGACGAGCTGGAAGGCGATGCCCACCTTCTCGCCGAAGTCGCGCACCGGCTGCTCGTAGCGGGCGTCGCCGTTGGAGAAGATGACGCCGAGCTGGGCCGAGGCCGAGATCAGCGAGCCCGTCTTGTCGGCTAGCACCGCGATGTAGTGCTCGACCGGGTCGGCCTCGGGCGCGGGCCCGATGGTCTCGTTGAGCTGGCCGAGGCAGAGCCGCTCGAAGGTGTCGGCCTGAAGACGGATGGCCCGCTCGCCGAGGCGCGCGAGCAGCGCGCTGGCCCGGGCGAACAGCAGGTCGCCGGTGAGGATGGCGACCGAGTTGCCCCAGACCTTCTGCGCGCTGGGCACGCCGCGGCGCTGGTCGGCGTCGTCCATCACGTCGTCGTGGTAGAGCGAGGCGAGGTGGGTGAGCTCGATCGAGGTGGCGGCGGTGATCACCTCGTCGGTGATGCCGTCGCCGAGCTGCGCGGTGAGGAAGGCGAGCACGGGACGCACCCGCTTGCCGCCCGCCTCGAGCAGGTAGCGGGAGACGACGTCGACCAGTCCGCCGGTGAAGGTGGTCTCCAGCGCCAGGCGCGCTTCGAGCTCCTCGATCCCGGCTTCGATCACGCGCGCGGTGCGGCGGTCTTCCCCGGTCGAGAAGAGTCGGTCGGCCAGGGAGAGCGGGGTCGACCGGCCGGTGGCACGGCGAAGACTGGAGGGCACGGGGTCTAGCCTACTTTCCCGGCTTGATTCCGCGGTGGAGAGCGACGATGCCCGCGGTGAGGTTGCGGTAACCGACGTTCCGGAAGCCCGCGGCGCGAAGCCAGGAGGCGAGCGTCTTCTGATCGGGCCAGGACTCGATCGACTCGAAGAGGTAGTCGTAGGCGTCGACGTTGGAGGAGACGGCCTTCGCGAGCGTCGGCATCACGTTCTCGAGGTACCAGGAGTAGATCGAGCGCAGCGGCTTGATCGGCGTCGAGAACTCGCAGATGACGATGCGGCCGCCGGGCTTGGTCACCCGATACAGCTCGGCGAGCGCCGTCTGCGGCTCGACGATGTTGCGCAGGCCGAACGAGATCGTGACGGCGTCGAACTCGTCGTCGGCGAAGGGCAGCGCCATCCCGTCGGCCACGACGAACTCGATGTTCGGGGTGTGCGCCTGCTGGCGCTTGCCGACCTCGATCATGCCCGGGGAGAAGTCGGCGGCCACGACGTGCGCGCCGCTCTTCGCGAGCGAGGCGCTCGAGGTCCCGGTTCCGGCCGCGAGGTCGAGGATCTTCTCGCCGGGGCGCGGGTCGACGGCGCGGGTCGTCGCCACACGCCAGAGCACCGCGTTGCCGACCGAGAGCACGTTGTTGGTGCGGTCGTAGCCGGCGGCGACCTGGTCGAACATGGCGGAGACCTGCTCGGGTCGCTTGGTGAGGTCAGCCTTAGTCACCTGGACAGTTTACGTTCAGTTGCCTGACAGCCGCGTCGGAGCCGCTGTTCAGTCGATCGGGTGCGTGCAGCCGGGCTTCCGGCATCGCGGACGGCCCCGTCGGAGTCCCGCTCCGGGTGGTACCTGACAGCCCGGTCGGAGCCTCTCTCCGCGCGGCAGGGGGCCCGTTCGGCGGGCGTAGGCTGAATACGTGAGTGCCACACCACGTCCGATCCCCCGGCTGCGCGTCGAGACGAGCCGGGTCGACGACCTGAAGCTCCTCATCCCGTTGCTCCACCCGCGTCATCCTCTTCTCTGGATCCGGAAGGGCCAGGGCATCGCCGGCGTCGGCGAGGCGCTGCGCCTGGAGTTCAGCGGCCCGACGCGGATGCTCGACGCCTGCGCGGTCTGGAAGGACGTGGTCGCGGCCGCCTCGGTGAGCGACCCGATCGCCCTCCCCGGCTCGGGACTGGTGGCGTTCGGCACCTTCGCGTTCGCCGACGACTCCGCGGCCGTCAGCACTCTCATCGTTCCGCAGGTCGTACTGGGCAAGCGCGACGGGCAGTTCTGGATCACCCGGGTCGTCGCCGAGTGGCCGGCCGGTGCGGTGGATGCCGCGGGGCAGCCCCTGCGCACCGTCCCGACGCCCGTGCTGTCGCCCCGGCCGCTCGGGCCCGAGTACCGGATCACCCTCCTTCCGGGTACCGTGAGCGCCGACGCATTCCGCGCATCCGTCGACGCGGCCGTCGATCGGATCGCGGCGCAGGAGCTCGAGAAGGTCGTGCTCGCACGCGACCTCGTCGCCCACCTGCCCGAGGGTGCCGACCTGCGCCGCCCGCTGACCGACCTCGCGCTCGGCTACCCCGACTGCTGGACCTACGCGGTCGATGGCTTCATCGGCTCGAGCCCCGAGACGCTCGTGCGGGTCTCGCGCGGTGCGGTGAGCGCCCGCGTGCTCGCCGGCACGACCGCGCGCGGGGCGGATGCGGAGGCCGACCACGACCGCGCCGTCGCCCTCGCGACCAGCACGAAAGACCTGGACGAGCACGGCTTCGCGGTCAACAGCGTGGTCGCGGCCCTCGCGCCGCACAGCCGCACGCTCACCACGAGCGAGCTGCCGTTCACGCTCAAGCTGCCGAACCTCTGGCACCTCGCGAGCGACGTCGAGGGCACGCTGAGCGACGGGTCGACCTCGCTCGACCTGATCGCCGCGCTGCACCCGACGGCGGCGGTGGCGGGGACGCCGACCGCCGTGGCGCTCGAGCTGATCCACGAGCTGGAGCCCTTCGACCGCGGCCGCTACGCCGGCCCGGTGGGCTGGGTGGGTGCCGACGGCGACGGCGAGTGGGCCGTGGCGCTGCGCTCGGCGCAGGTGGATGCAGTGGGCGACATCACCGCGTACGCCGGCTGCGGCATCGTGGCCGACTCGGAGCCCGAGCGGGAGTACCTCGAGACGAAGATGAAGTTCAGGCCGATCGTGGAGGCCTTCGGCTAGAGCGGGTCGCGCGGGTCAGTTGCCGTTGCGGCGGCGGCGCGTGACGAGCAGCACGATGCCGCCGATGATGAGCACGGCGACGGCGATGCCGCCGATGATCAGGGCGAGCTGCCCGTTGGCTCCGGTCGCGGCGAGGTCGGCGGCGGCGTGCGAAGTGGCGGCGAGTGTCACGGTGGTTCCTCCTGGGATGGCTGCGCACAGCCTAACCCGGGCGCCTCCGGACCGCTCGGGTCGCGCGGGAGCGCGTGCGCCCTCGCGGGTTAGAGTTCGGGTATGAGCGCCGGGACCGACCTGCCCCCCGAGGATCCCGGGGCATCCGCCCCTGACGACCGGCGGCCCCGGTCGGTGTACGGGGTGGGGTCGGATCCGGATGTGCGGTTCAGTCTCGCCAACGAGCGCACGGCCCTCGCCTGGGTGCGCACGGGGTTGTCGCTGGTCGCCGGAGGGGTCGCGCTCACGACGCTCTCGGCCCTGGCCGACCTGCCCTGGCTGATCGAGGTCATCGCCCTCGTCGCGTGCCTGGCCGGAGGAGCCCTCGCCGCCTCGGCGCTCTTCTCGTGGCGCCGTGTCGAGCGGGCGCTGCGGCTCGACCGGCCGCTGCCGGCGCCCGCGGCGCTGCCGTGGCTCGTGGGCGGGGTGGTCGTGCTGGCCCTCGTGCTCGCCGGGTACGCCGTGTTCGAGCTCGCGCGGGCGCTGTGAGTCCCGCAGATCCTGCCGGTCCCGCGAGCTCCCCCGGCCCCCCGGATCCCACTCGCGATCCCGGGCTTCAGCCCGAGCGCACCGCACTGGCCTGGCAGCGCACCTCGCTCTCGACCGCCATGGTCGCGCTCCTGCTCGCGTTCGCGTGCCTGCGCGGCGGGTTCCTGATCGGCGCGCTGGCCGCAGCCCTGATCACGGTCGCTGCTGTCGTCGTGCTCTTCGGCCTCCGTCGCCGCGCCGCCGCGCGCAGCCGCGTCTCGCCCTGGGGCGCGCTCACGCGGGTGACCGTCGTGATCGTCGCCACCGCGGTGCTGGGCGTCATCCTCGGCGCCATCGTGCTGTTCTGAGGCGCCCGCCCCGCTTCGAGAGGAGGGTCAGCCGGCGGGAAGCAGGTTGCTGTCGTTGAGCAGCAGCGGAGCATCCGTCACCGGCACGTCGACGTGCATGTGCGTGCAGCTGTCGTCGAACTCGGTCCAGTTCGTGAGGTCGAGCTTGATACCCGCCGAGGTGCGGCAGCTGGCCTGGCCCACGCGGGCGCCGACCGGCATGACCGGGTCGAGGATGCTGATCAGCTTGAGCGTGCCCGCATCCGCACCGTTCAGGCCCTTGTTGTTGAGCAGATAAAAGTCGACCGCGTGGCCGCCACCGTCGATGTAGTGCGACGAGCTCGTGCCGGCGCCCTCGATCTGGCCGGTGCACTTGCGGTTGATGTCGCTGACGCCGACCTGGTCGAAGTTGCGCACGGCGATCGCGATGATCTCGAGCACCCGGTAGTCGACGCCGCAGTCGGCGACGGTGACGCCCTGGGCGATCCAGCGGATCTCCTTGAGGTGGTCGGGCACGGAGCCGACGAGCTTGCCGGCGTCCATCGCGTTGACGAGCTCCTGGGCGAGCGAGCGGCCCACCAGCAGCTGGGCGGTGGAGTAGCCGGCGGCCTGCAGCTCGCCCGCATCCGACACCGCGTAGCCGTCGCGGTCGACCGAGGTCGAGGAGCCGGCCGAGGTGATCAGCTTCTGCGAGGTCGAGTTCGTGTTGGCGTTGAGGCTCAGGTTGACGACGTTGGCGTCGACCGGGCTGGCCGAGACGGTGCTCGGGAGGCCCGTGACCGCGGTGATGCCGAGCACGAAGGCCATGGCGACGGCGCTGAGGCCGGCTTTCGCCCAGCCCTTGCTCTTCCCGGTGTTCTTGCCGGTGCCGGTCGTGGACGTCGTCGCGGCTGCGGCCGCGATCGCCTTGCGCTCGCGGCGCGACGGGCCGGTGGACGAGTCGTTCGAGCCGCTCTTCGGGGGGCGTGAGGCGCGCGGGGAGCGGCCCGCGACGGCGGAGGAGCGGGCTGCGTCACGCGCGGACCGGCGGCCGGGTGCGAGGTGGAGGGGCTGCTCGGGCTCGAACGCGATCAGGGCGAGCGGGCCGGTTGGCACGGTCTCGATCGTCTCGACGTGGGTGGTGTCGGAGGCGTCGGGCTCGAGGTGCGACTCGAGCTCGTCGTGCGTGTCGGTGGCAGTGTCCGCTGATTCGACGACGACCGCGTCCACGGGCTCGGCGTCCACGACGATCTCGGCGTACACGGGCTCGTCGGCCTCGGAGGCCTGTGCGACGTCTTCGGCGACCGGGTCGGCTTCGACCGGGCGGCTCTCGGTGACGGCCTGGAGAGGAAGGGAGATCTGGGGCTCGAGGGGGCCGGAGCCGAAGTCGGCGATCTCGATCGTGGCCAGTTCTTCGGCACGGAGCTCCTGCTCGCGGAGGCGCTCGGCCTGCTCGCGCTCGCGCAGCTGCCGGCGCGTCAGAGGAGCGGCGGGAGCGGCCGGCTCGGCCTGGGCCTCGGCGCGCTGCTGCTCCTGGAGTCGCAGTTCACGGAGTTGACGACGTGTCGGCGAACCCGCCGGCGCAGTGCCGAGGGTCGCGTCGCGGGTCGGTTCAGCACCGTCGGAGCGCGAGTCGGGAGAAGTCAAACGTGGAGCACTTTCGGAGGGTTCAAGCGGTTGTGCGCACAGAGGGGCACGAAAACGAAGCCCTTCGACCCTAGCAACCGACCCTGGAAAAACCCAGGGCGAGACAGAAATCTCCATGGATACGCATCCTTCACCCCGCCCGGAAGCTCTTCAGACCCCACAGATTCTGGGGTGGTCCGAGGGCGCAGGGTCAGAGGCGCACGCGCGACGGCAGCGACACCACGAGCACCGCGACGACGACGAGCACGGCGGCGATCGGCGTGGTCCAGTCGACGGTGTGGCCGACGCCCGGCGCCACGAGGTCGATCGCGATCGACCCGAGCAGCTGCCCCGTGATCGAGCACAGCCCGAGCAGCAGCACCCCGGTCACGCGCACCGCGGTCGCGAGCCCGAAGATGAACACCACGCCGAGCGGGCCGCCGAGGTAGAGCCACCAGTCGCCGGGGTACGCCGCGATCGGGGGCAGGCCGCCCACGATCAGCGCGTGCACGAGCGCGATCACGATCAGCAGCCCCGACCCGGCGATGAAGTTGAACAGCGTCGAGCTCACGGCCGACCCCGAGGCGGCGGCGACCCGCCCGTTGGCGGCCTGCTGCACCGCCTGCGCGACGCCGGCGACGAACGGCAGCGCGAGCAGCCAGACCGGCACGGCAGGATCGATGTGCACCGAGACCGACCACACCACGACCCCGAACGCGATCGCGGCGCCGAGCACCCGGCGCACGGTGAACAACCGCCGCCCACCCGGCCCGATGCCGACCCGGTCGACCACGAGCCCCGAGATGGTCTGCCCACCGATGAACGCCACCGTGAACAGCGACACCCCGACCAGCGCCGAGGCGAGCCCCTGCGTCAGCACGAAGACGCCGCCGCCGAAACCGGCGAGCAGCATCCACCCGGGCAACCGACCCGCGCGCACCTCGCCGACCGCCCGCCGGGCACCGACGCGCGCCGAGGGCATGAGCGCCACGATCACCGCGACGATGACGAGCCCGACCGTGAAGCTGATCGCGGCGGCGGTGAACCCGTCGCCGAGCCGGCGGCCGAACTCCCCGTTGATGCGCGACTGGGTCGCCATCAGGATGCCGCACACGACGGCGACGCCGACCGCCACCCAGAGGGGCAGACGGCCGGCGCGCGGCGTGGTGACGGGGATCATCCGGTTCGGTGGACCCTAGCGGTCGGTCCCGACGGCCGCGGCGTCGAGAGCCACGGGAGCCTGGTCGGCCGCGAGCTCGCTCACGAGCCGGTCGCCCGGCGTGACCGTGACCATCTCGGCTGCGATCTCGGCGCGGCCGAGCAGCTCGTCCATCCGGCGCGCACGGCTGCGGGAAATGATCGTGACGACCGTCCCCTTCTTGCCGGCACGGCCGGTGCGGCCGGCACGGTGCAGGTACGTCTTGTACTCGTCCGGGGCGTCGGCCTGGATGACCAGGTCGATGTCGTCGACGTGGATGCCGCGGGCCGCCACATCGGTCGCCACGAGCACGGACACCCGTCCCGAGGTCAGCATCTGCAGGTTGCGGGTGCGGCGGGATTGGTTGAGGTCGCCGTGCAGGCTGGTCGCCGGGAACCCGGCATCCTCCAGCTGCTCGGCGAGCGTCTCGGCGTAGGCACGGGTGCGGGCGAAGATCAGCGTCTTGCCGTTGCGGTCGGCCAGCTGCTCGATGATCGCGCCCTTGTCGCGGTGCTCGACGATCAGCACGCGGTGGTCGATCGTCGAGGACGCCTGGTCCTCACCGGCGACCTCGTGCACGCTGGGGTTCACGAGGAACTCCTCGACCAGCTTCGCCACGCCCTTGTCGAGGGTGGCCGAGAACAGCAGGCGCTGCCCGCCGTCCTTGGTGTGACGCAGGATGCGCTGCACGGGCTCGAGGAACCCGAGGTCGCACATGTGGTCGGCCTCGTCGAGCACCGTGATGCTGACCTCGGAGAGGTCGAGCCGGCGCTGCTCGATCAGGTCCTCGATGCGGCCGGGGGTGCCGATGATGATGTCGACACCGCGCTGGAGAGCTCCGACCTGACGGGCCTGGGGCACGCCGCCGTAGATCTGCGTGGTGAAGAGACCGACGGCGCGGGCGATCGGCTGCACGGTGCGGTCGATCTGCAGGGCCAGCTCGCGGGTCGGGGCCAGGATGAGGGCACGCGGCTTGCGACCGGGCTTGCGGTTCGCACCGCCGCCGTTCTCCATCAGGCGCTCGACGAGCGGGGCTCCGAAGGCGATGGTCTTGCCGGAACCGGTGCGGCCGCGGCCGAGCACGTCGCGACCGGCGAGCACCATCGGGATGGTGGCCGACTGGATCGGGAACGGGCTCTCGGCCCCGAGCTCACCGAGCACGCGGACGATGTTGCCGCCGAGGCCCAGGCTCGAGAACGTGGCGCCCTCGACCTCTTCGGCCAGGGTGGCCTTGGCCTCGAGGCGCTCGAGCACGACGTCGTCATCTCCGTGGAACGCCGGCTTGGCGTCGCGGGACGGGTAGTAGCTCGAGTCGCGGGCCGGCCGGTTGTCGCGGTCGCCGTACGAGGGGCGGTCGCCACGGGCCGGGCGGTCGCCGTAGGCGGGACGCTCGGTGCGGGCCGGACGGTCGTCGCGGTCGAAGCTGCGCTTCGGGCGGTCGTCGAACGAACGCGCCGGACGGTCACCGTACGCGGGACGCTCGGAACGCGCCGGACGGTCGCCGTACGAGGGACGCTCGGAACGCTCGCCGCGGTCGGGACGCGAGTAGCCGCGGTCCGACGAGGAACGGTCGGGGCGGTCGTAGCCGCCGGAACGGGCCGGGCGGTCGGCACGCTGGCCGGGCTGGAAGTCGGCGGTCGGGCGGGCGCTGCGGTTGTAGCCGCGGTCGTCGACGCGCGGCGGCTTGCCGCCTGCCGGACGGCCGAAGCGCTGGGCGCGCTCGGCGTCGCGCTCGGCCGAAGCGGCGGCACGACGCTCCTCGTTGCGGGCGTCGTTCCACTTCTGACGGTCGGTGCGCTGGCCGCGGTCGTGACCGCGCGCTCCCTCGTCGCGAGCGGGGCGGTCGCCGTAGGCGGGGCGGTCGTACCCACCACGAGCCGGACGGTCTCCGTACGAGGGACGGTCGCCGGAGGCCGGACGGTCGCCGTACGACGGACGCTCGGAACGGCCGGTGCCGGTACCCGACTTGTTGAAGCCGTTCTCGCGGCTCGGGCGCTCGTAGCCACCGCGAGCGGGACGCTCGCCGGACGCGGCACGGTCACCGTACGACGGACGCTCGTTGCGGTCGTAGCCGCCGCGCTCACCGTCGCGGGCCGGGCGCGCGCCGCGGTCCCCGCGGTCGCCGTACGACGGACGGTCCGAACCACCACGGGCCGGACGGTCGCCGTAAGAGGAACGGTCGAACCCACCACGGGCCGGACGGTCACCGTACGAGGGGCGCTCGGTGCGGTCGTAACCGCCGCGCTCCGGGCGGTCGCCGTAGGACGCACCGCGGCCGGAAGGCGCTGCGCCGCGCGTGGCGCGGTCATCCGCGTTCCAGCGCTGCTTGCGCGCGGGCACGGCCTCGTCGACGGCCTTGTAGCCGCGGTGGCCGGGGCTCCGGCTGCCGGCCTTCGGGCCGCCCTTGCCGGGCGTGCGGGGCTCGTAGTTCTTGGCGGCTTTGAAGCCACCGGACTTGTTGGATTTGGGCATGATTCTTTCCGGGTTATCTCGAAATGCGCGCACCACAACACCGAATGCGTTGGAGTGCTAACTAGATCCCCGGGAGTAGCGGGGGCCGTGTCGTACGCGACATTCACCAGTGACCAGCGCATCCATGCACTGACTGGGAAACCGGCCCACCAGACTTACAAACCCATCCGCGATGCAACTCGCGGTGTCCAGAGCCGACCGACTCACATTACACGAGTCGGCCGTCGATCGCCAGAGCGGGCGACCGAGCGGATGCTCAGACCCCGTCGGCGACGACGGTGCGCACCAGGCTCGGCGGGCCCGCGAGGATCGACCCGAGGTCGCTCGCACCCTCCGGCGTCGACCGCCAGGCGCGGTACGCGTCGTCGTCGTCCATCGAGGCCCAGCGCTCGACGAGCACGTAGTGCTCGGGGTCGTCCACGTCGACGACGACCTCCACGCCGAGGCTCCCCGGGAACGCCCGGGTCGCGGTGAGGACGTCGGAGATCACCGAGGGAGCGGATTCGAGGGCGTCGGGCCGGATGCGCACGTCGAGCAGCGAGAGAACAGTCATGCCCTCACCCTAGGCCGACCCTCCGGCCTTCCGCGAGACCCTGTCCGGGCCAGGCACGGCCGCGCGCCACCCGTCACTCGGCGAGCGCCGGCACGACCTCCTGGGCGATCAACTCGAGGTGGTCGAGGTCGTGCAGATCGAGGATCTGCAGGTAGACCGTCTCGGCCCCGTCCTCCCGCAGCGCCGCGAGCTTGTCGACGACCTCGGCGGGGGTGCCCGCGAGGCCGTTGCGGCGCAGCTCCTCCGGCGCGCGGCCGATCGCGGCGGCGCGGCGCTCGATCTCGGCCTCGTCCTTCCCGACCACCGCGACCTGCGCGGTGGAGTAGACGATCGTGTCGGGGTCGCGGCCCATCTCGTCGCAGGTGCGGCGCACGTTCTCGAACAGTCCCGGCAGGGTTCCCGGGTCGGGGAAGGGCACGTTGAACTCGCTGGCGTACCGGGCGGCGAGCAGCGGCGTGCGGGTCGTGCCCTTGCCCCCGACGATCACGGGCAGCGGCGACTGCACCGGCTTCGGCAACGCCGGCGAATCCTCGAGCGTGTAGTGCTCGCCGTGGAAGGAGTAGGTCTCGCCGGGCTCGGTGGCCCAGAGGCTCGTCACGATCTCGAGCTGCTCCTCGAGCAGGCCGAAGCGCTTCGCCGGGAACGGGATGCCGTAGGCCAGGTGCTCCTGCTCGAACCAGCCGGTGCCGAGCCCGAGCTCGACCCGCCCGCCCGACATCTGGTCGACCTGCGCCACCTGGATCGCGAGGATGCCGGGATACCGGTACGTCACACTCGACACGAGCGTGCCCAGACGGATGCGCTCGGTCTCGCGGGCGAGGCCGGCCAGCGTCGTCCACGCATCCGTCGGCCCCGCGCCCGGGTCGCCGTCGCCCATGCGGAGGTAGTGGTCGGAGCGGAAGAAGGCGTCGAAGCCGAGGCGCTCGGTGGCCTGCGCGACCGCGAGGAGCTCGTCGTAGGTGGCGCCCTGCTGAGGTTCGGTGAAGATCCTGAACTGCATGGGGGAATGCTATAGCGCGCCGCCGACAGCGGAGCTGGCCCCGGCAGGTGCACGCTGCGAGAGGCGCAGTCGGCAAGCGGCGGCTACGCCCGGAAGTGCGTCGCCCGCACGGCCCCGGCCAGCCCCGCCGCCGTGAACACGAGGGTGGCGACGAGCACCGTCGCGATCGGCAGCGTCCAGGCACCGGTGGCGTCGTGCACCGCCCCGACCACGGTGGGGGCGGTCGCGCCGAGCGCGTAGCCCATGCCCTGCACCATCGCCGAGAGCCGGCGGGCGTGGGTGCCGGACAGCGAGAGCTGCACGATCAGCATGAACACGATCGTGATCCCACCGCCCTGGGCGACCCCGCCGAGCGATCCCCAGACCGCCCAGGCGCCGGGCGCGAGCATCATGCCGAGCGGGAAGCTGATCCACAGCGCCGACACGATCGCGAAGGTGACGGGGATGCCGAGCCGCTTCGACACCAGCGGCACCCCGAGCGCCCCCACCACGGCGGCGATCTGGAAGACGGACGAGCTGCTGCCCGCATCCGCCGCGCTGTACGACAGCTCCTGCTCGAGGATCGTGGGGAACCATGCCGTGAGGCCGTAGTAGGAGAAGGCCTGGCCCGCGAACGCCAGCGCGAGGAAGAGGGCCGAGAGGTTGCGCCAGGTGCGGGGCTCGGGGGCCGCGAGCGGGATGCCGCGGGTGTCGATCGCCACGGTCTCGAACGCGCCAGTCTCGACCCCGGCCTGCACGGGCCCCCAGCGGAACGCCTTCCGCGGGCCCATCGCGATCAGCCACGCCACCGCGGCGAGCACGACGAAGCCCAGCCAGGTCAGCAGCGCGCCCCGCCAGCCGAAGGCCAGGGCGAGCGGGACGGTCGCGAGCGAGGTGATCATCGAACTGACGTTGAGCGCCGAGGTGTAGGCGCCGGTCACGATGCCGACCCGTTCGGCGGGCACGTCGCGGCGGATGATCACCGGGATCACGACGTTGCCGATCGTGATGAACGCGCCCATGATCACGGTGCCGGCGAAGGTCGCCTCGATGCCGCCGGCCGAGCGCACGATCGACCCGATGCCCACGCCGATGATCGCGGTCGTCGTCGCGAAGTTCGCGCCGGCCTTGCCCACGAAGACCGAGGCGAGCGGCGTGACGAGCGCGAAGCAGAGCACCGGCAGGGTCGTCAGAAGGCCCGCCTGGGCCGCCGACATCGACAGTTCTGCGCTGATGGTCCCGGTGATCGGGGCGACCGCGATGATGGGGCCACGCAGGATGAAGCCGATGCAGACGATGCCGACCAGGAGGCTCCAGGGGAAGGTGGATCTCACGAAGCGGGACGTCGGGGTCATCGCTTCAATCGTAGAGCCCCGTCACGCCGGCACGACTGCGCCGAAGGGCCGCGCGGGCGGTGAGAAGGCCGACCAGACCAGCCGGACCAGCCCAGCCTGCCCAGCCCGCCCGCGCTACGCCAGCCGCGCCCGCGCCGACGGCGCGCGCGAGGCCCGCTTCGGCACCAGCCACCCGATCTCGACCGGCCGGCGTCGGCGCGCGAGCGCCGCTCCGGCCAGCAGCACGCTGACCACGAGCACCCCGGCCATGACCAGCGCGGCCTGCACGACGGTGCCCGCGTCACCGCCGGTGAGGATGGCCTGCACCCCCGCGACCGCATAGCTGAGCGGTGTGATCGCGCTGAGCGCCTGGAACGGCCCTGACAGGATCTCGATCGGGTACAGCCCGCCGGTCGACGCGAGCTGCAGCGCGAGCAGCACGAGCGAGATCACCGCGCCCACCCGCCCGAACGCGGTCGTCAGGAACTGGTGGAACGCCGCGAACGCGAGCGCCACGATCAGCGAGAACCCGAGGGTCGCCGGGAACGAGCTCCACGCCACCCCGAGCGCCAGGTGCAGGAAGAGCACGAGCAGCACGGCCTGGCCGGCGGCGATGACCGCGGCCCGCCCGAAGGTGCGGAGCGTGAGCCGTGCCGTCGTCGCCGAGGAGGCGAGCACCGCGCGGGAGAACGGCCGCAGCCAGAGGAAGAGTGCGAGCGCTCCGATCCAGAGTGCGGTCGGCACGAGGATGGTCGACACGATCTGCCCGACGTTCGTCACCTGGTTCTGGGTCGACACGTCGACCTTCACGGGCTGCGCGATCACGCCGGCCGCGCTCGAGGAGTCGCCCGAGGCGTTCGCGGTGATCTGCTGCGCCCCGGTCGTGAGGCCCGAGGCGAGGGTGCGGGCTCCGTCGCCGAGCTGGGTGGCTCCGGTCGAGAGCTGCGTGGCGCCCGGCGCGAGCTGGGCCGCGCCGTCGGTGAGCTGCTGGGCGCCCGAGACGAGGGCGGGTCCGCCCGCCGCGAGCTGGTCGGCACCGGATGCGGCACTCGCGATCCCCGAGGACAGCTGCGGCAGGGCCGCTGCGCCAGCCTTCAGAGGCGCTCCCTGATCCGCATAACCCTGCAGCTGCGCCCCGAACAATCCGAGTCCCGCCTGCTGCTCGGGTGTGAGCCCCAACTGGGGGTTGGCGATGGCCTGGGCGAACCCGTCGGACAGCTGCTGAGCGCCGCTGACGTAGTCCGAGACGCCCGTCCCGAGCGCCCCCAGCTGGCTCGTCCCCGTCCGCAGCTGATCGAGCCCCGTCGCGAGCCCGCTCACCCCGTCGGTGTACTGCGTCAGCCCGGTCGTGAGCTGCCCGGCCCCGCCCGAGAGCTGCGTGGCGCCGTCGGCGAGCTGGGTGGCACCGGTGGCGAGCTGGTCGGCGCCCGAACCCAGCTGGGTCGCGCCGTTCGCCGCATCCGTGAGGCTCGTGCCGACCGTTCCGAAGCTGGTGTAGATGCCGTTCACGACCTGCGCCGTGACGGTCTGGCCGAAGCCGGACTGCACGGCCGAGGCGACCGTGGAGGCCACGATGCCCGAGAGGTAGCCGTGCGAGGCATCCGTCGTGATGTCGATCAGGCCCTGCTTGGGGTCGGGGGTGCCGAGCGTGTTGAGCGTCGCCGAGAAGTCCGAGGGGATCGTGAGCACGGCGTAGTAGCGGCCGTCCTCCAGACCCTTGGCTGCGTCGTCGGCGCTCGTGGCCTTCCAGTCGAAGCCGGTCTGGCCCGCTCCGGTGAGCTCGGTGACGAGGCCGCGGCCGGCGAAGTTGACCGACTGGGTGCCGTCGGCGTTCGTCGTGGTGGTCATCTGGTCGTTGTTGACGATCGCGGCCGGCACCGTCGAGAGGTTCGTGTCGGCGTTCGCGAGGGCACCGGAGAACAGGCCGTTGATGGCCAGCGGCGTGAAGACCACGGCCAGCACGGCGAGCACGACCAGCACGATCTTGGTGCGCCGCCGCATCCGGGGCGTGGGGGTGACGGAGGTGGTGGAGGAGCTCATCGGATGCCTTCTTCCGAAGCGGGACGGATGGCGGAACGGGTGGGGGCGCCGGTCAGCGAGGGCTCGCGCGCCTCGCCGACCGCGATGCGGACGAGGGCGCGGTCGCCCACGGTCGCCGCGTGGCTGGCGGGCTCGGACTCGAGCCCGAGGATCACGGTGGTGCCGGGACCTGCGACCCGGGCGACGGCGGCGGCGAAGGCCGGGGTCGCGGGGTGAGCGAAGTCGCCGTCGCCGGCGTCGACCACGAGCACCTCGGAGCCGTCGGCGACGCCGAGTGCCACGTACAGCAGCGAGAGCGCGAGCGGTGAGAGCTCGCCGAGCGTGCGGTGGATGTCGATGGCCGGCTCAGCAGGGCCCGACGCCGCACCCGAGCCGATACCGCCACCCGCCGATCCCCCCGCCTCCGCCAGCGCCCGGTTGATCCGCTCGACCAGCGGTTCGACCTCGCTCCGAGGCACCCGCCGGGGCAGGGCGCGGTTGAGCGCGATCCGCTCGCCGATCGCATCGCCGACGGCGGTGCTGTCGTCGAGCCGCCGCGAGTCGAGGTCGACCAGGCTGACCCGCTTGGCGACGTCAGCCGACTGCGAGGGCAGGCTGTAGCCGAGCACCTGGAGGTGTCCGGACTCCGGCGCGATGCGCCCGGCCATCGTGGCGCCGACCAGGCGGCGGGCGGCGGTGTCGCCGGTGAGCACGGCGACCGCGCCCCGCGAGACGGTGAACGCCAGCGGCGCCCCGGCTCCGGCGACGACCAGGTCTTCGGCGCCGAGGGCCGCGCCGGTGCGACCGGCCGCCCACTCGCGCTCCTCGATGTGCTCGCGGAGGCTCTCGCCCTCGACGTCGACGTTCGGCAGCGCGCGGTCCAGCCACCTCGGCAGGTACCAGGCGCTCTTGCCGAGCAGGGTCATGATGGCCGGCACCAGCGTCATCCGCACCAGGAAGGCGTCCACGAAGACGCCTACCGCGAGCGCGAGCGCGATCTCCTTGATCGCCCCCTCCCCCTCCGGGATGAACGCGAAGAAGACGAAGAACATGATCAGCGCGGCCGCGGTGACGACGCGGGCGCCGTTCTGGAAGCCGACCCGCACGGCCCGCCGCGCATCCTTCGTCTTGACGAACTCCTCCCGCATGCCGGAGACGAGGAAGACCTCGTAGTCCATCGCGAGCCCGAACAGGATCGCCATCAAAAGGATCGGCAGGAAGCTGATGATCGGCCCCTGGGCGTGCACGTTCAGCAGGTCGGCGGCCACTCCCATCTGGAACACGGCCACCGTCACACCGAACGACGCGCCCACCGAGAGCACGAAGCCGAGCGCCGCCTTGATCGGCACCGCGATGGAGCGGAAGACCATCGCCAGCAGCACGATCGAGAGGCCGACCACGAGGATGCCGAACGGCACCAGCGCGTTCGTCAGCTGGTTGGAGACGTCGATCGCGACGGCGGTCTGGCCGCTGACCGTGATCGGCGTGCCGTACTGCGAGTCGATCTCGCCCTTCATCTCGCGCAGCCGCTCGACCAGGTTCTTGGTCTCGGGCGAATCCGGCGCGGTGGTCGGCACGACCTGGAAGATCGCGGTGTCGAGCGTCGGGTCGGGCAGGCCGGGGCCGACCGTCGCGACCCCGTCGACCGCTTCGAGATCCGAGCGGATGCCCGCGAGATCGTTCTGGATGTCGGTCGTCTGCGTGATGTCGGCCACCACGACAATGGTGCCGTTGTACCCCGGGCCGAACTTCTCGGCGACGGTGTCGTAGGCCGTGCGCGCCGTGCTGCCCTCGGGCTGCGACGCGGCGGTCGGGAGGTTGAGGTCGAGGCTGAAGGCCGGGATCGCGACGACCCCGAGCAGGCCCACCACGGCGACGATGAACACGATCGGCGCCTTCATCACGATGCCGACCCAGCGGCCGCCGAGCGAGGGCTTCGCCGTCTCCTCCGACGCCGCGATGGCCCGGCGGGCGGCCCGCGACCCGGGCTTCGGCGCGAGACGCCGCTTCGCGACGCCCATGATCGCCGGCAGCAGGGTGATCGCGATCGCGACCGCCGCGAACACGGCGAAGGCCGCGGCCACGCCCATCACCGAGAGGAACGGGATGCCGACCACGAGGAGGCCGAGCAGCGCGATGATCACCGTGAGGCCGGCGAAGACCACGGCGGCGCCCGCGGTCGCGACCGCCTGGGCCGCCGATTCCTCGGGTTCGAGCCCCTTGGCGAGCTGGCTCCGGTGGCGCGAGAGGATGAACAGGGCGTAGTCGATCCCGACCGCCAGCCCGATCATGATCGCGAGCATCGGCGCGGTGCTCGACACCGTGGTGAAGGCGGCGACCACCGAGATGCCGCCGAACGAGACCCCGACGCCGATCAGCGCGGTCAGGAGCGGGAGCCCGGCCGCGAGCAGCGAACCGAAGGTGATGAACAGCACCACGCCGGCGAAGAGCACGCCGATGCCCTCGGTGAGGGTCGGGCCGAAGGTCTGGTTCTGGAACACCTCACCGCCGTAGGAGACCTGCATGCCCTCGGCGTCGAGGGCGTCGGCGGTGGTCTTCAGCGAGTCCAGCGTCGAGTCGGGGATGTCGGTGGCCGGCCCGTCGAACTGCACCTTGAGCAGGGCGGTCGTGCCGTCCTCCGAGATGGCGTTGGTGGCGTACTCCGAGTACGGGGAGATGACCGCGGCGACGTGCTCGATCTTCGTGATGTCGTCGCTCGCGGTCGTGATCTCCTGCTTCACCGTGTCGTCGTTGACGCTCTGCCCGTCGGGCGCGACGATCACCACGGTCGCGGCGGCGCCGGCGGCCGAGGGGAAGAGGTTCTCCAGTGTGTCGATCGTCTGCTGCGATTCGGTGCCGGGGATCGAGAAGCTCTCCTGGGTCTGGCCGCCCAGGGCGAGACCGCCGCCGACGACGCCGGCGAGGATGAGCACCCACGCCGCGATCACGTACCAGGCGCGACGGAAGGCGAATCGTCCGATGCGGTAGAGCAGTGTGGCCACGGGAGGGCTCCTCGGGTTCGGGTGGTGTGTCTTCGGTGTTCTGGGGTGATCGAACTGCGGTGATCAGCGCGGGCTGATCAGAGCGGGGTGATCAGCTCGGTGACGACGTCGATGAGGGCCTCCCTGACCTCATCCAAGTCGTCGAGCTCGACGGCACTGGGGCGCAGGGCCACCATGACGTAGGCGGCACCTGCGAGCGCGATTCCGAGACGGATGCGCTGCTGGGTCGTGGGCAGGCCGGACATGAACGACTCGCCGATCCGGCCGATCAGGCCGGTGGCCTGGTCGATGATCGGGATGTCGGACAGGGTCTGGCCCTGGTTGATGATGATGTGCGCCGCGAGCCGGTGCTCGAGCAGCAGGTCGATGAACTCCTCGACGAACCCGGAGCGGTGCTCGTCGTTCGTCAGCTTCTCGACGATCGACTCCAGGAACAGGTCGAGCTCGGCGACGGCGGGGGTGAGGGCCGCTTCGAACAGCGCCTCCTTGGAGCGGAAGTGGTAGAGCACGCTCGACTTCGAGTAGCCCGCCGCATCCGCGATCTGCTGGAGGCTCGTGCCCGAGTAGCCGTTCTCGGCGAACATCTCGAGCGCCACCAGGCGCAACTCGGCCCCGGCGTCGATCTGGACGCGCTGCACGGGGGTCGGAGGGGTGGATGGCACGAGATCGACCCTAACCTGACCGATCGGTCAGCGCCTGCACGATCGGTCAGATTCCAAGTTTCCTGTCAGGTGACGCGGAGGCAAAACCCGTCGTGCACTAGCGTCGTGCCATGGACGAGACCCCACGGGAAGAAGTCGGCGACCGCACCACGTCGGTCGAGGACTTCTCGGACGAGCAGGCCGGCTACCACAAGTCGTTGAAGCCGCGGCAGCTGCAGATGATCGCGATCGGCGGGGCCATCGGCACCGGGCTCTTCCTCGGCGCCGGAGGACGGCTCCACGAGGCCGGCCCGGTGCTGGTCATCGACTACGCGGTCTGCGGCTTCTTCGCCTTCCTGATCCTGCGCGCCCTCGGCGAGCTGGTGCTGCACCGACCCTCGTCGGGATCGTTCGTGTCGTACGCGCGCGAGTTCTACGGCGAGAAGGCCGCGTACGTCTCGGGCTGGCTCTACTTCCTCAACTGGGCGATGACGGCGATCGTCGACTCGACCGCCGTGGCCGTCTACGTGCAGTACTGGAGCCTGTTCACCAGCGTGCCGCAGTGGACCCTCGCGCTCATCGCGCTCGCCATCGTGCTCGGCGCCAACATGATCTCGGTGAAGGTCTTCGGCGAGATGGAGTTCTGGTTCGCGCTGATCAAGGTCGTCGCCCTCGTCGCGTTCCTGATCATCGGCGTGATCTTCCTGGCCTTCGCCTTCCCGACGGATCAGGGGGTCACCGGCATCCCGATGATCGCCGCCGAGGGCGGGCTCTTCCCGAACGGCATCAACACGCTCGTGGTCGCGATCGTGATGATCCAGGGCGTCGTCTTCGCCTACGCCGGCGTGGAGCTCGTCGGCACCGCCGCCGGCGAGACCGCGAACCCGGAGAAGATCATGCCCCGCGCCATCAACAGCGTGGTCTTCCGGATCGCCGTCTTCTACTGCGGCTCGGTGCTGCTGCTGGCGCTCCTCCTGCCGGCCTCGACCTACTCGGCCACCGAGAGCCCGTTCGTGACCTTCTTCTCGCACATCGGCAACCCGACCGTCGCGGCGATCGCCGGCTCGGCGATGAACTTCGTGGTGCTGACCGCGGCGCTGTCGAGCCTGAACGCGGGGCTCTACTCGACCGGCCGTATCCTGCACTCGATGTCGGCGAGCGGTGCCGCACCGCGCTTCACCGGCAAGATGAACAAGCGCGGGGTGCCGTTCGGCGGCATCCTGCTGACCGCCGCCGTCGCGCTGCTCGGGGTCGGCCTCAACTTCGTGGTGCCGGCCGAGGCCTTCGAGATCGTGCTCAACGTCTCAGCGCTCGGCATCGTCGCGAGCTGGGGCACGATCGTGCTCTGCCAGATGAAGTTCAAGAAGCTCGCCGACCAGGGGCTGTACGTGCGGCCGAAGTTCCGGCTGTTCGGGGCGCCGTTCACCTCGTACCTCACGCTGGCGTTCCTGGTCGCCGTGCTCGTGCTGATGGCCTTCGACTACCCGGCGGGCACCTTCACGGTGGCGTCGCTGGTGATCATCATCCCGCTCCTGATCGTGGGCTGGTACGTCTACCGCGACCGCATCATGGCGATCGCGGCGGCACGCTCGGGGTTCACGGGGTCGTACCCGACGATCGCGAACCGCGGAGCGATCCCGGGCGACGAGGGACCTGCCGACTAATCCTGCGGGACGTGGTCGCGCCACGAGTGGGTCGGGGCGAACCAGAGCATCCGCCTGGCCTTGTCGATGCCGAGCAGCGTCTCGGTGCCTTCGACCGGGCGGCGGAACGGCACCTTCGGGAAGTACTTCTCGGCGAGCTCGGCCGAGGGCGTCGACATCACGGTGTCGGCGGCGGCGATGATGAACGCCTCGAAGCCGGTGAGCGTGCTCTCCAGCGCCAGGCGCACGGCCTGGGCTCCGTCGCGGGCGTCGATGTAGCCCCAGGCGTTCCACGCCCGGTTCGCGGGGTCGGCTTCGAACGCCGGGAAGGCGGCGTAGTCGGCGACCTCCATCACGTTCGAGAAGCGCAGCCCGATCAGCTTGAGGTCGGGGTTCCAGCGCGTGAAGTGCCGCGCCATCTCCTCCTCGACCGCCTTGCCGAGGGAGTACGTGGTCGAGGGGCGCACGGGGTACTCCTCGTCGACCGGGAACGACGGGGGCGGGTTCGAGCCGAAGGGCAGCCCGAGCACGGTCTCGCTCGAGGCCCAGACCACGTTGTCGATGCCGGCGGCCTGCGCCGCCGCGAAGACGTTGTAGCTGCTCGGCACGTTGTTGGCGAAGGTCGCGGCGTTCGTGGTGAGGCCGGGGGCGGGGATCGCGGCCAGGTGCACGAGCCCGTCGATGCCGTCGTAGCGGTCGTCGACCGCGGTGAGCGCCTGGACGACCTGGCCGTAGTCCGACAGGTCGACGCGGACGAAGAGCGCCTCGGGGCGGGCTCCCGCATCCGTCTGCAGCGACGGCTGCGAGGCCGAAGCGAACGGCGAGGTGGGGGCCGGGGCGCGGTCGAGGTTCACGACCTCGTAGCCGTGCTCGAGCAGATGGGCGACGACGGCGCGGCCGAGTTTGCCACTGCCACCGGTCACGGCGATGCGAGTCATGATGGGCGCTCCTTCGAGGTGCGGGTCAGCATCCACCCTAGGCTGACCGCATGACCATCGTCGCCGCCGTCTTCGCCGGGCTGGCCGCCCTCATCCACGTCTACATCTTCGTGCTGGAGAGTGTGCGCTGGCGGCAGCCCGCGACCTGGAAGATCTTCGGCCTCACCTCGCAGGCCGACGCCGACACCACGGCGCCGCTGGCGTACAACCAGGGGTTCTACAACCTGTTCCTCGCGATCGGGGCTGTGATCGGGCTCGTGCTGCTGTTCACGCCGGCCGCGATGGCGGGCTACGCGCTCGTCTTCCTCAGCACCGGGTCGATGCTCGCGGCGGCGCTCGTGCTGGTGAGCACCGGGCGCGACCGCATCCGCAGCGCCGCGATCCAGGGCACGTTCCCGCTGCTCTCGGTCGTGTTCCTGCTCATCTCGCTCGCCGTCTGAGCTGATTCCAGCGGCCCGCTCAGCGCGGGCCGTCGGTCGCCAGCGCCTCGGCCGCCCGCTGCTCCCGCTTGTCCCGCCGGCGTTCGCGGGCGCCCTCGACGAGGTTGTAGAGCACCGGCAGCACGATCAGGGTCAGCACGGTCGACGACACCAGGCCGCCGATCACGATGATCGCGAGCGGCTGCGAGATGAACCCGCCGTGCCCGGTGAGCCCGACCGCCATCGGCAGCAGGGCGAAAATCGTCGCGAGCGCCGTCATCAGGATGGGCCGGAGTCTCCGTGACGCCCCCTCGATCAGCGCCTCGCGCACGTGCAGTCCCTTCGCCCGGTACTGGTTGACCAGGTCGACGAGCACGATCGCGTTCGTCACCACGATTCCGATCAGCATCAGCACGCCGATGATCGACGGCACCCCGAGCGGGATGCCCGAGATCACCTGCAGCGCGATGGCGCCGGTCGCCGCGAACGGGATGGAGACCAGCAGCAGGATGGGCTGCAGCAGGCTCTTGAAGGTCGCCACCATCACGACGTAGACGATCAGGATGGCGATCAGCAGCGCGATCCCCAGCTGGGAGAACGCGTCCGACTGGTCGGTCACCACTCCGCCGACCGCGGCATCCGCCCCGGCGGGCAGCTGCACGTCGGTGAGCGCCTTGGACACCTCGGAGCTCGCGGTCCCGAGATCCTCGGAGTTCGGCGTGACCGAGACGGTCGCGGTGCGGACGCCCTTGACGGTGGTGATCGCGTTCGGCCCCTGCGCGACGGCGACGGTCGCGATGCTGTCCAGCCGCACCGGACCGGCCGCGGTCGGGATCTGCAGCGCGGCGAGATCGGCCTCGGTGGTGGGCGGGTTCTCGGCGGCGATGTAGATCGTGTAGTTCTTGTCGTCGATCACGATCGAGCCGACCGTCGTGGGCTGCATGGCCTGCGAGACGATCGAGCCGACCGCGATCTCGCTGAGTCCCACGGCGGCCGCCTTGTCGCGGTCGACCGCGACCTGCACGAACGGGCGGGAGTCGCTGAGGTTGCTCGAGGCCTGCTTGACCGCATCGAGGCCCTGCATGGTGCTGAGCACCGCATCCGCCGCCGTCTTCAGGTCGGTCTGGTTGCCCGCGGTCACGTCGATCGCGATGTCGCTCGAGCCGCCGAAGCCACTGGAGCCGCCGATCGAGATCTCGCCCGCATCCGGGAGCGCCTCGAGCTTCGTGCGCACCGTGTCCTGCAGCGCATCCTGGTCGACGTTCTCGTCGGTCGTGATGTTGTAGGTGATCGCGCTGTCGCCGCCGCCGACGAAGGCGTCGCGGAGGGCGCTGCCGCTGGAGCCGATGGTGAGCTGCACGGTCTGCACGCCCTCGACGCCCTCGAGCGCCGACTCGACCTGGATGGCGGCCTGCGACTGCGCCTCCAGGCTCGACCCGACGGGCACGGTCTGGGTCACGGTGAAGGTGTTCTGGCCGCTGGAGCCGAGGAAGTTGGTCTTCATCAGGAGGGTCAGCGGTAGGGTGCCGATCAGCACGAGGGCGGCGAGCACGATCATGACCACGGAGTGCTTCAGGGTCCAGGTGATGATCGGGAGGTAGCGGCGCTGGAGGGCGGTCGGCGGCTCGTCGTCGAGGTCGGCGCGGTGGCTGGAGGCGCGGGCGCGGCGGGTCGGGGCGGGGTCAGCGACGACCACGGCGATCGCCGCGTCCTCGGTGAGAACCTCCTCGGCCGCGCGGGAGGCGAGGAGGGCGTGGTCGTGGGTGGGGGCCGGAACGGGGGCGGGGACGGCCGTCGTGGCGGCCGCATCCGTCGTACCGGTCGCGTCGGACCGCCCCTCGGCCGTCGCGGTTTTCGCGGTCTTCGGCTTAGGCGGGCGCACGAACCAGTACGCGAGCACCGGCACGATCGTGAGGGCCACGAGCAGCGATGCGAGCAGCGCGATCGTCACGGTGAGGGCGAAGGGCCGGAACAGCTCGCCCGTCGTGTCGCCGACGAAGGCGAGCGGCAGGAAGACGGCGACCGTGGTGATGGTCGACGCGGTGATGGCGCCGGCGACCTCGCGCACGGCCTCGACGATCAGGGCGGCGCGGGCGGCGCCGGCCTCCTTCGGCGTGAGGGTGGCTCCGGTCAGCTGGGCGAGGTGCCGCTTGATGTTCTCGATCACGACGATCGAGTCGTCGACCACGCGCCCGATCGCGATCGTGAGCGCGCCGAGCGTGATGATGTTGAGCGTGTAGTTCGCGGCCTGCAGCCCGATGAAGGTGATCAGCACCGAGGTCGGGATCGAGATCGCCGTGACCAGGGTCGAGCGGATCGAGAGCAGGAAGACGAACACGACCAGCACCGCGAAGAAGAGGCCGAGCAGACCCTCGGTCGCGAGCGACTCGATCGACTGCTGGATGAACGGGGCCTGGTCGAACACGACCGTGAAGGTCGCACCGGGCAGCGCGCTCTCGAGCTGGGGCAGCAGGTCGCGCACCGAGTTCGAGACCTCGACCGTGTTGGCGGAGGGGAGTTTGGTGATCGAGATGGTCAGTGCATCCTGGCCGTTGACCCGGGAGATCGAGGTGGTCGGGTCGTCGGTCAGCTGCACGGTCGCGACCTCGCCGAGGGTCACGGGGGTGCCGTCGGCCTGCAGCGCCGGCAACGGGAGGCCCTGCAGATCGGCGATCGAGCCGAGCTTCTGACCGGCCTGCACGGCGTAGCTCTGGCCGCCCTCGGTGAGGGTTCCGGCCGGGATGAGCTGGCCGCTCGCCTTCACGACGTCGCTGATCGAGGAGGCGCTGAGGCCCGCGGTCGCGAGCGAGGCGGGGTTCGGGGTGATCGTGACGCGCTGCCCGATCTGGCCGAGCACCTGGGCGGCGCGCACGCCGTCGACGGCCTCGAGGTCGGGCACGGCGCCCGTCTCGAGCTGCTGGGCGAGGGCCTTGGTGTCTTGCGAGGAGTCGGAGACCGCGATCGAGATGATGGGGAGGTCGTTCAGGCTGCCGCTCAGCACCTGCGGGTCGAGATCGGCCGGGAGGGTCGATTTGATTCGGCTGATGGCCTGCGTGATCTTCTGCTCGGCGGTCGCCAGGTTGGTGCCGTAGGTGAAGGTGGCCGAGATGATCGAGAGGTTCGTGCTCGAGGTCGCGCTCGTGGTGTCGATGCCTTCGACGCCCTGGATGGCGGCCTCGATCGGCGTCGAGACGTCGTCGTTCACGACCTCGGGGCTCGCCCCCGGGTAGGTCGTCAGCACCGCGAGCTGCGGGAACTCGATCGAGGGGATCAGCTCCTGCTTGAGGCTGGTGAGCGCGAGCCCGCCGAACACGGCGACCACGATCGTGACGAGCGCGATGAGCGCGCGGTTCTTCATGCTCAGAACGGCGAGGAAATGCACGTGGTGGTCTCTCTGTGCGCCAGAAGTGTCTAGGAGCCTTAACTATCGCACCCTCCCGCCCTCCGCCCTGGCCGCCGGGCGTCGCCGCGATGAATTACTCATAACGCTCTACGTCTGTAGTCGATATATTCTCACTATGACGACCCGTACTTTTCCAGCCTGCGCTCTGGCGATCACCCTCGCCGCCGCAGCAACGCTGCCCGGGGCGCTCGCCGCGAGCGCCGCCCCCCCTGCCGTCGGGGCCATCCAACTCGTTTCCGTCTCGTCGGTCCCAGGCACGTCCTCGACCTCGAACGAATACATCGCGAACGCGTCGTCGGTTTCGGCTGACGGCCGTTTCGTCGCTTTCGGTTCGAACGCCCAGGACGTGTTGCGCCCGGTGCCGCGATACGAGTTCACCGCGACGGACCGAATCTATCTCCGGGACACCGTCCTGAACTCGACGCGTCAGATCAGCCCGAACGGCCCTGACGGAGTCACTGCAATGCCGTCGGATCTGCCGGTGATGACAGATGACGGGATGCTGGTCGCATACCGCTCCGAGGGCGTTCGCGTGTGGTCCGCGATCACTGGGCTCAGCACCGAGATCAGCCTCAACTACGAGATACCGGCGAGTCCGATCAACGACGACGTCCTCTCTCTCGACATCGCCGGTTCCGGCGCCGCCCTCGTCTACGAGACGAGGGCCACCGACGTGCTTCCCGGCGACCCTTACGTCGTGCCCCGCTCGCGGGTCTACAGGTTCGATGCGACGACGGGAGTGACGACGATCGTGGAATCGGATCCTGTCCTGTCCGCATCCTCCCCGTCGATCTCGGCCGACGGCCGGTATGTCGCCTTCCTTTCCGCGGACGATCACACCACCACGCCCACACACGGGATCGTTCAGGCCTATCTCCGCGACACGGCACTCAGCACTACGGCACTCATTTCCTCTGACGGCACCGGCGCGGTCTCCGATCAGCCGGTGACGGAAGTGACGATCTCCGGAGACGCCAAGAGCGTCGCCTTCACCACGACTGCGACGAATTTGGCCGGAGGTATATCAGGGGGCGACTCCCACGTATACGTCCGCGATCTCGCTCGTGGCATCACGATGCTGGAAAGCAGTTCGGCCGCCGCCACTTTCGTCCGCACGAAGAACCCCTCCTTGTCCGCCGACGGACGAACTCTCGTCTACTCCGGGTGCGTCGACGGCCCGCGGGAGCTCTGCCAGATCTACCGGCGCGACCGTGTCGCCGGTACCACGCGGCTGGTGAGCCAAAACCTCCTCGGTGAATCCGGGAATGCCTATTCGTTCCGCCCGTCGGTGTCGGCGACCGGGCAATACGTCACGTGGACCACCGATTCGACGAATCTGACCGCCGACTCCCATCGAAGCGACGGCCCGCACCTCAGCTGGCACACCTTGTTGAAGAATCTCGGTAATGTCGGCACCGTCGTGCGCGCCGCCGGCGCGGACCGGTACGAAACCGCCGTCGCCACCTCTAAAGCGGCCTTCGCAGATGGAGCCGCAACCGCGTACATCGCCACCGGGGAGACCTATCCGGATGCTTTGAGCGGCGCGGTCGCGGCAGGAAAAGACGGGGGGCCGGTGCTCCTGGTGCCCTCGACGGGTCCGCTTCCGGCGGTTGTGTCCGACGAGCTGACTCGGCTCGGCACGACGCGTGTCGTGATCCTGGGCGGGTCGAACAGTGTCTCTTCTCTGGTCGAGGAGCAGTTGCGAGCGTCGGTCCAGACCGTGAGCCGCATCGATGGAGCGGACCGGTATGCCGTGTCGGCAGCCATTGCAGCACACTCGTTCTCCCACGCCGAGACGGTCTATGTCGCGTCCGGCGAGTTGGCAGCCGACGCACTCGTAGGGGCTGCCGGCGCCGGACGGGATTCCCCGGTGCTCCTCACGCAGAAAGATGCCCTTCCTGCGGCCGTGCATGATCAGATCGCAGCGCTCGATCCGACGGCGATCGTGGTGCTGGGCGGTGTGAACTCTGTGTCATCGGCGGTGCAGCGCGAGCTTGCGATGATCGCGGACACCACTCGCGTCAGCGGAGTGGACCGCTACGCCACCGCTGCGGCAATCTCTCAGGAGGAGTTCCCCGATCGCGCGCTGGGCGGCGCCGTGTACATCGCTTCCGGAGAAAACTTTCCGGATGCGCTTGCAGGATCTGCAGCAGCGATCGCGGCCGGAGCTCCCGTCCTCCTCGTCGCGCGCGACAGCATCCCTGCGTCAGTCGCAGATGAGCTCGACCGGCTGAGGCCGACGGCGGCGTTCGTGCTAGGCGGCGCCGAGACGGTGAACGACGCGGTACTAGGCGCCCTGGAGAGCTACGTCGTAGCTCCTTAGAGTCGTGCCCTTGGCGGCGCCTTTCCCTAACCTGCCGATTTAGAACCCACCCTCGCGAATCGCAGGCACCCCGATCAACTGTCCGGTGGCGATCCCGGACGTACTCCGCATGCCCAGCAGCGCGCCAGCACGACCCGCCGCTTGAGGACATGTCCGCTAGCGGGCCTTGAAGGCCGTGCCGCGGCCCGTCAGTGTCTGATTCGAAGCGTGCGGGCGGACTGCCCACGCCGGGAAGGTTCACCATGGCGTATGACGCCACGATCGGGCGCGACAGCGGATTCTGCAGACGCCATCGGCTACGCATTCCTGACCGCCCTCGCGGATCTGATCGGCCGGGCATTCGGCATCCTCGTGATCGGCGGTCTGGGCGCGATCCGTCTGCTCCCGCCGTAGTGGTCGGCCCCGACGCTGTGCCAGGATTCGGCCAGGTGGCCTCCACCTCAATCTGCTCACCTTTCGACCTGCCCGCCTCGCACCGGGTCTCGCGCCCACGATTGGAACTCCGATGTCAGATCACAGCCCCGGGCACACCCACGGGGTCGCCGCCGACGCGAACAGCCGCTACCTCGCGATCGCGCTGGCTCTGATCGTGGGGTTCATGATCGTCGAGGTCACGGTCGCCGTGTTCTCGGGTTCGCTCGCGCTGCTGTCGGATGCCGGGCACATGCTGACGGATGCGGCGGCCATCGTGGGCTCGCTGATCGCGATCCGCCTCGCCGCGAAGCCGGGCAATGCGCGCTGGACGTTCGGGTTCAAGCGCGCCGAGATCCTCTCGGCGGCGATCAACGGGATCACCCTCGTCGTGATCAGCGGCATCGTCGCCGTCGAAGCCGTCCAGCGGCTGATCACCCCGCCCGAGGTCGACGGGGGGCCGGTGCTCGCCGTCGCGATCCTCGGTGTGGCCGTGAACCTCGTGGCGGTCTGGGTGCTCGCCAAGGCGAACCGCACCAGCCTGAACGTCGAAGGCTCGTTCCAGCACATCCTCACCGACCTCTACGGGTTCATCGCCACCGTCATCGCCGGGCTCGTCATCCTCCTCACGGGCTTCACGCGCGCCGACTCGATCGCCTCGCTGATCGTCGTCGCGCTCATGCTCCACGCCGCGTGGGGGCTGCTGAAAGACTCCGGCCGCATCCTCCTCGAGGGCACGCCGGACGACATGGATCTCGCGGATGTCCGGTCGCACCTCCTCGAGACGCCGCACGTCCTCGACGTCCACGACCTTCATGTCTGGACCGTGACCTCCGACCTGCCGGCCCTCTCCGCTCACGTGACCCTGACCGACGAGTGCTTCCAGGACGGCCACGCGCCCCGCGTACTCGACGAGCTGCAGGCCTGCCTCGTCGGGCACTTCGATGTCGAGCACAGCACCTTCCAGCTCGAACCAGTCAGCCACGCCGCCCACGAGCCGGGAAGCGGCCACCGATGAGCCGGGATCGGCCCGCCCGGGCTCGACCGGCACGGATCCGGCCCGCTCGGGATCTGGCCACCGAGGCGCAGACGCACGCCGACGTGCGGGCGACGTTCGTCAAGCACGCCCTCACCCGGCTCCCGCTCATCGGCGCGCTGGTCATCACGATCAACCTGTTCGTGCAGGTGCGCGGCGACGTCGGGCTGGCCGTCTCGGTGGCGCAGCACCTGACCTTCAGCGGACTGCTCGTGGTGGTGCTCCTCAACCTCGCCACCTACATCATGATCGGGGTCATGGTCGCGGCGATGCCGCTCGTCTTCGACCCCGGGTACAACTTCTGGACGAGGGTCGTCGGGTCGGGCGTCCTCCTCCTTCTCGGGGCCGTTCTGGCCAACACGGCGTCGTGGCTGCTGCTGGCGGGGCTGGCCGCTCTGTTCCTCGCGATCGGAATCATCCTCATTCGAAGCCGCAGGGCCCCCGAGCCGTCCTTCAGCGGGATGACCATCGGCGAGGTACTGCGATCTCCGGTGCCCCCGCTCGACTCCGGGCTACGCGCGCTCTGGGCGGAGGGCCGGGCCATGCTGCGAGTCACCTCGCGCACCCCCGTGCCGCTCACCCCGGCCGAGGCCGAGCTCGATCCCGCACCGGAGCCCAAGCTCTTCAGCGCGGTCGCGGAGGAATGGAACGAGCGCACCGCCGCCATCCGGAGCCCTCGCACGAAGACGGTCACCCGGTTGGCGTTCGCCGGCATCATCGGATTCATCGGCCTGTTCGGCCTGAACATCCTCACCCAGCCGATCCGGTTCGCGCCCCTCGAGCTGGTGTCGATCAACAACGGCGCCCCGGCCACCGGCTTCGTGCTCTTCCAGGGCGCGAGCGGGGTGTTCATCCCGGCGCCGGATGGGGCGGCGCAGTTCGTCAGCGCCGCCGACATCACCTCGCGGCAGCTCTGCGACGACGCTCCGCACTGGTGGACGATCTCGATCGCCGACATCCTCGACCCCCAAGTGCCGGGCGGGGTGGACTGTTCGAGCTGAGGCGGGGCCAGCGGTGTGGATGCGCGGGTGACGCGCATCCCGGTCGCATCAGCGGCTCGCGTCGGGCGACGCGGGGCCAGCGGCAGCGGCAGCGGGCGCGGCTAGCGGGCTCTGCGGGTGCGCCGGGCGCGGAACAGGATCGCCCCCGAGGCCAGGGCGATGATCGCTGCCACGAGCGGCCACAGGGGCTCGGCTCCCGTCGCGGCGAGCGCTGCTCCGCCCGACCCGGCCGGCGTCACCACAGGCAGAGGTGTCGGTGTCGGAGTCGGTGTGGGCGCCGGGACGGCCGCGGCGACCGTGATCGTGAGAGGCGCCGAGACCGCATCCGGCGTCCGGCCGTTCCCGGCGCTGACCGTGAACGTGGCGGCGCCCGGCTGGGTGGGCGTGCCGCTGAGCACGCCATCCGTCGTCAGGGTGAGGCCCTCGGGGAGCGATCCTGAGGCAACCGCGAACACGGGCGACGGCACTCCCGTGGCGGCGAAGGTGTAGCTGTAGGGGCTCCCGACTGTGGCCGTGGCCGGCGGGCTCACCGCGGTGAGCACGGGCGCCGCCGAGCGGTCGATCGCGTAGACGGTGTCGTAGCGGATGTTCGTGACGTAGACCGTCGCGCCGTCGGGGCTCACCGCGAGCTTGCCGGTGCCCCCACCGGTCTGCACGGTCTCGGTGATCTGCAGGGTGGTGGGGTCGACGACCGTGACGGTGCCGGCCCCGCTGTTGGCGACGTACAGCGCCGCTCCGTCGGGGGTGACGGAGAGGGCGATCGGCGCGCGGGTGGCGAAGCCCGCCGTGGTGGGGATGCGGGTCGCGGTGTCGATGACGGTGACGGAGTTGCCGGTGAAGTTCCCGACGTAGGCGGTGGCACCGTCGGGGCTAAACGCGACCGCGACCGGCCCGTCGCCGACGGGGACTGTCGCGGCGACCGTGCGGGTCGCCGTGTCGATGACCGCGACCGAATCTGTCCCGTCGACCGTCACGTACGCCTCCGTGCCGTCGGGTGAGAAGGCGATGGCGTCCGGACCCTGTCCGACCGGGATCGTGCCGGTGACGTCGCCCGTCGCGGTGTCGATCACGGTGACCGCGTCCGACGACGGGCCGGCTGCGAAGAGCGTGCTGCCATCCGGGCTGACCGCGAGAGCCGAGACACCCGGCACGGGCGCGAAGTCGACGACGGAGGTGCGTGCGGCGGTGTCGATCCGCGAGACGGCGTCAGACCCCGAGCTCGCGACGTAGGCGCTGCGGCCGTCGGGGCTGACCACGACCGCGTAGGGCTGGTCGCCCACCGGGATGGTGTCGACGGCCTCGAAGGTGGCGGCGTCGATCACCGTCACGGAGTCGGTGCCGTAGTCGGCGACGTAGACCGTGCTGTCGTCGGGGCTCACCGCCGCCGTGACCGGGGTGCTGCCCTTCGGCAGCTGGACCACACCGAGTGGCCCGGCGGCGAGCGCCGCGGCGGGTGCCAGCAGCACTCCGCCCGCGAGGAGCAGGGCCGCGGCGGCCGAACCGATCACATGGCGCACGATGGGCCCCCCTTTTGGCTCTGGCAAAGACTTCACTGTGGCGGACCGGCCCGACCCGCGCAAGGCCCTCTTCCGGACATGTCTGGATCCGGGCGCGACCGGCCTCCGGATGCCCCTCGGCTCGGTGGGGGCGGGACCGGGCGTCACGGCAGCGGGTGGGGGTGGAGGTTCGTGGCGACGTAGCCGCCGGTGCGGTGGTCGGGGAAGGTGTCGACCACGCCGAGGCTGCGGGGGTCGGCGCCGGCACCGCCGTCACCGCCGAAGGAGAGCATGAGCCGGTGCGGGGCGAACTGCGGGGCGTCGCTGACGGTCCAGGCGATCTCGCCGTACGCGGTCTCGCCGGGTCGCAGGACGACGTCCGACCCGCGCCCGAGGTTCTTCGTGAAGGGAGTGTCTCCCACAGTGACGGGGTAACCCGGCCCGGGGTGGTCGCCGGCGACCAGCTGCGCCGCATCCGGTGCGCCCGTGACGATGACCTCGTCGGTGGACGTGTTCGTGATCGCGTAGTCCAGCTGCCGCTCGGCACCGTCGCGCTGGGTGCGGCACACCTCGAACTCGAGGCCCGAGGAGGGGTCGGATGCCGGCGCGGTCACGCGCGGGGCCCGCAAGCGGTCCTCGGCGCCGGCCGACGTCATCACCTCGGCCTGGGATGCGCTGGCGACGCCGATGACGGCGGCGCAGCCGGCCACCGCTCCGGCGATGACGGTGGTCGTGATCAGGTTGCGGATCATGGTCAACACACTTCTCTCTCGGTCCGTCCCACACTCGATGTGTATGTTACGCATAACTAAACATAGGTTCGCGTTCGAGGCGGCGCAAGCTGATTCCGGAAAGCCGAGAAAATATATGGTAGATATACTCATATACCGATTGGAAAGGTCGTCGTCATGAGATTCAAGGGACTGTTCACCGCCGCTGCCATGGTGGTCGTCGTGGCCGCACTGAGTGCGTGCACGACCGCCGCCGGAGCCCCCGCCGGCGGAGCCCCCGCAGGCGGCTCGGTCATCGCACCCGTCACCATGTCGGCGAACAGCCTGCAGGGCGCCGACGTCGACCTCGTCGTCGGCCAGATGCTCAACGTCACCACCGGCGACCTCGCCGTCGACAGCTACCGGGGCACGGTCGCCGACACCGACGTCGCGGTCTTCACCGCGGGCAGAACCGATGGCAGCGCCGTCTTCAACCCCGGCATCCAGGCCATGGCGGTTGGCACGACCGCGGTCACCCTGACCAACAGCAACGGCGGCATCCAGCCCCTGACCTTCACCGTGACGGTCACATCACCAAACCGATGAGACCGAGCACCCGAATACCTTGGGGGTCTGAGCGGTCATGACGGGAACCCGATCCGGTCGATCGCCCAGGTCCGGGAAGGGACACATGGACGACGAGACCTTGCTCGGCATTCTCCTCCGGGGCCGGCCGGCCACGATCGACGAAGCCGCCCGGGTCGCGCACCTCGAAAAGGGGCAGGCCGAGGTCGCTGTGCAGAGGCTCCGCGAGCGTGGCCTGATCGCCGGTACCGACGACGCACTGGCCTACCCACCGCCGACGGAATGGGCGAACGAGGCCGTCTCGGCCCACACCCGCCGAGTGCGCGCCGAGGCGGAACAGGCGCTGGCGAGCATCGAGGAGATCGTGCAGAACCTGCCGGCCGCGTTGCGCGCCTGGTCGGTGGGCGAATCCGCATCCGATCCGGTGCACACTCTCGTGCGTCACGGCCCGAACGCGGCGGAGGAGATGCTCTGGGAGCTGGTCGGCAAGCCCACCGACAGCCTCGTCGCGGTCTTCACGGACGTCACCCGGCTCAGGGACCCCTCGAGCGAACACGCCAAGCGGTTCAGCGCCGACCTGGCCGAGCTGGAATCCGTGCGCGTGATCGTTCCCGCCGCATCCGTCGCCGACCCGCTCGTCCGCGAGCGCATCGCCCAGTACGGGCCCCGAGGCGTGGAGTACCGCACCCTGGAACGGCCCCCGACCTGGTTCTGGGTGGATGGCGACCACCTCGCCCTGCCCTTCGTCTGGGGCGAGGCCGTGCCCACGAGCGTCCTCGGGGCGCGCCACCCGGGCCTGGCCAACATCGTCCGCGCGTACTTCGACGAGCTGTGGCGCCGCGCGCAACCCGTGGGTGCGGAGCAGCACCCGTGGACTTCGCTGCTGCGCCTGATGCAGCAGGGCAAGACCCTGGAAGGGGCCTCGCACGAGCTGGGGATCAACGCCCGCACCGGCCGTCGCCGGGTCGCGGCCGCGATGGAGCACTACGACGCGCCGACCCTGTTCGCGCTCGGATCCGCCTGGACCGCGGCCCGGGCCACCGACGCGATCACCTACGAGGACTGAGAGCGCCCCGGTCAGGCCTTGCCGGGGAGGGCCTCGTGGCCGCGCTCGGCCGAGTCCGTGATGGGGCGCAGGGCCGGGATGCCGGCGATCAGGGCATCGCGCTGGGCGGCGTCGAGATCGTCCGCCCATCCGCTGAGCTCACTCGCCCAGTGACGGTAGATGCGGCGGATCTCGTTCTGCGCCTTCGCCGAGGGAAACACCCGCACCGATCGCTTGTCGCTCTCGTGCGGCTTGCGGCTGACGAAACCCTGCTGCTCGAGCTCGGCGATCGCGGCGCTGGTGTTGCTGCGCTGCTTGCCCGTGGCGGCCGCCAGCTCGACCACGGTGAGGCCAGGGCTCCGCACGATGATGCGCACGAGCTCGCGCGGCACCTCCGACAGGTCGTTGAATACCGTCTCGAGGTCTTGCCGCAGCACGAACGAGATCCGGATGACGGCTCGCGCCAGCTCCTCGAATGGGTCTGCCTCGTCGTATACCGGCTGCATATCTCAAGGATACACAAATGGGCTCGCACTATCGCTTCGCGGCCGACTGCGAGACGCTGATGCCCAGCCCGGATCCGCGGCCCGATTCGCGGCCCGACCCGCAGCCGGATCTGCGGCCGGACGAATGAGAGAAACGATGAGACGGAAAGCACTCGCGGCCGCCGCCCTCGGCATCAGCACCGCCCTGGCCCTGGCCGGATGCACGGGCGGGACGTCAGGTGGCGGGCCGGGCGACGGCGGGACCGCCGAGGTGCGCGTCTGGCTGAACGGCACCGACACCCCTGACAGTGCGCGCGATTACCTCAAGACCACGTTCGAGAAGGAGCACCCGGGCTCCACCCTCACGATCGAGGAGCAGGCCTGGACCGGCCTCGTCGACAAGCTCACCACCAACCTCTCGGGGTCCGACAGCCCCGACGTGGTCGAGATCGGCAACACCCAGGCGGCGGCGTTCACCTCGGCCGGCGCCTTCCTCGACCTCACCGACCTGAAGGAGCAGCTGGGCGGAGACGATCTCCTGCCCGGCTTCGTGGAGGCGGGCTCCTACGACGGAAAGTTCTTCGCAGCTCCCTACTACTCCGGCGCCAGCCTGGTCTTCTACCGGAAGGACCTGCTCGCGGCGGCAGGTCTCACGGTGCCGACGACGTTCGACCAATACGTGTCGAACGGCATCGCCCTCGCCAAGGCCAACCCCGGCGTCTCGGGCATCTCCTTCCCGGGTCAGGACTGGTACAACCTCCTGCCCTACATCTGGGAGAACGGCGGCGAGGTCGCGACCGAGGACGGCGACACCTGGACCTCGAGCTTCTCGAGCCCCGAGTCGGTCGCGGGCCTCGAGCAGGCGCAGAAGGTGATGGACCAGGCCTCCGTCGCTCCGAAGGACGGCAACCAGGCCGACCCGCAGGTGCCGTTCTGCGCGGGGACCATCGCGACGCTCGTCGCACCGAGCTGGGTGAGCAAGGCCATCCTCGCTCCGGCCGACGCGACGGAGCCCGGCTGCCCCGACCAGGCGGCGAACCTCGGCGTCTACGCCCTGCCCGGGAAGGACGGCGGGGCGGCGCACGTGTTCGCCGGGGGCTCCAACATCGCGGTCTCGGCGAGGTCCGAGCATCCCGATCTGGCCACCGACGCCCTGGAGATCATGCTCAGCGACGACTACCAGACGATCCTCGGTCAGCACGGCTTCGTGCCGGCGAAGATCTCGCTGGCGTCCACCCTGGGCTCCGACGAGGTCGCGACGGCGATCGGCGAGGCGGCGGCGAACGTGAAGCTCACCCCGACCTCGCCGAGGTGGGCCGACGTCGAGGCCTCCGGGGTTCTTCAGGACTTCTCGCTCAGCATCGCGCAGGGCGGTGATGTCGAGGACCTCGCGAAGGCGCTCGACGAGAAGATCGACGGCATCCTCAACTCCTGACGACGGCGGCAGACGCCTGGATGCATCCAGTCGATTATGTAGAACATACATAAATTACGGCACGCGACCGGTCTGATCGTGAGGTCTCCACAGTCTTCGCCGGCCGGCTTGCACCCCCTCGCCCGAGGTCTACATTTACGTATGCATCACATACACATGTACGCAATGACCATGAGACCAGGACGTGGAAATGTACGACGAAACTCTATTGGCGATCGTCTATCGCGGACGACCGGGGACGACCCGGGAGCTCGCGACGCTCGCCCACCTCAGCCCCGAGGAGGCGGAGGCGGCCGTGACCGGACTCCGGGCTCAGGGACTGATCGACGGAAGCGGCGACGAGCTGCGATACCTCGACCCCGCCGCGTGGGCGGCCGCCACGGTCGCCGCCAGGTCGGCCGAGCTCCGGACAACCTCCCAGGAGGCCCTCGGCGCGCTCGAGCAGGTCATGTCCGACCTCCCCACACTGCTCCAGCACTGGTCGGTCGGCGAGGCGTCGGAGAACCCGGTGCCCGTGGTCACCCGCCACGGCAAGCATGCCTCGGAGGACCTCTGGTACGAGACCGCCCGCCACGACGGCGGCACGCTCTGCGCCGTGCTGCCTCAGCTCGACCGCTTTCTCGACCCCTCCCTCGAGTGGACGGCACGCTTCATCCGCGCCCTGGCGCGGAAGGACGCCGTGCGCGTGATCGTGCCGACCGCGATGGTCGACACGGAGACCGCGATCCTGCGGCTGATGCAGTACCGGGCGGCCGGCGTCCGGTTCCGGCTGCTGGATGCGCCTCCGAGCTGGTTCTGGGTCGACGGCGATCAGCTCGCCCTTCCCTTCGAGTGGGGCGAGCACCGGCCGACGAGCGCACTCGGGATGCGCAACCCCGCACTCGCGGGAATGGCCCAGGCCTACTTCGATCAGCTCTGGCAGCGCACCGAACCCCTGACCCAGGCCTGCGAACCGTGGACGCCGCTGCTGAAGCTGATGCGACGGGGGATCACCCTCGAGACCGCCTCCCGCCGGCTGGGCATCAACCCGCGCACCGGCCGCCGCCGCGTCGCGAAGGCGATGGAGCACTACGGCGTCGCCACGCTCTTCGCCCTCGGGGTCGCCTGGGCGGCGAGCGACAGCGGCCGGCCTCAGTTCACGCAGGGGATGCCGCCCGACTGGAGCGGGGTGCTCGAGTCGGTATAGCTGGTCGGGGGCGGCGTGCCGGGCGCATCCGTCGACGACGGATCGCCCGGGGCGCCGGTCGCGGGTGACGACGGGTCGGTCGAGTCGGACGAGTCGGCCGGGTCGGTCGGGCCCGGCGTCTCCGTCGGGCTCGGCTGCGGCGACAACAGCGACTGCACGATCGCGTGGATCTGATCGGCGTCGACGATGTTGACGTCCTTGCCGTCGATGGTGTCGTAGCGATCGATCGGCAGGGTCTGGAAGGTGATGGCGCCCCCGGCCATCCGCTGCGCCTGGCTCGCGAAGCTGAGCAGGTCGAAGCCGCTGTCGACGGCCACGTACTGCTTGGCCGTGTCGATCAGGCTGCGCATCGTGCCGAAGTCGGTGAAGGTGTCGGCCTGCTTCAGCTTGAAGGCCAGCGAGACGATGAAGGCCTGCTGCCGCCGGGTGCGATCGAGGTCGGTGAGTTCGAGATCCGAGGGTCCGGTGTCGCGGCGCTGGCGCACGAAGCTCATCGCCTGCGAGGCGTCGAGCTCCTGCACCCCGGCGGGGAAGTCGGCGCCGGAGAAGGAGTCCTGGGTCGCCTGGTTGAGGCAGACGGTCACCGGCTGCACGGCCTTGGCGACCTCGTAGAAGGCGCCCATGGTGATCTCGATGAAGTGATCGATGCGCACACCGCCGAGGAAGTCGGAGACCGTCTGGATCTCGGCCTGCCGGCCCGCATCCCGAGCCTGCTGGTAGGCATCCGCCTCGGGCACCCCGTCGGCGGTGAGCGCGGTCAGCTTCTCGTCGAGCGCCAGCCCGTAGGCCTCCTTGATCTTCGACTTCGACACCCCGTCGGGCTCACCGGCGAGGGGGGCGTAGTCGTCGCGCGGGATCGAGATGCCGACGGCCTGCCCACCGCCCGCCGGGATGTGGATCAGCATGAGCACGTTCGCGTTGTACCCGCCGTCGGACTGGTCGCCGGCGTTGATGGCGTTGTAGATCTCGTCGGGAAGGGGCTGACCCTGCTGGTCGACCCGGCTGTCGAGCCCCATCACCAGGATGTTCGACTCACCCGTGTTCTGAGGCACCCCGGGGTCTGACGTCCCGGTCGGCAACGCGATGTCGGATCGCTGGAGGCCGTTCGAGAGGTCGAGGTAGTTGTAGACGACGAAGCCGCCGGCGCCGAGCAGGACGACGACGAGTCCCAGGCCCAGCCCGACGAACAGACGTCGTCGCCGGAAGCGGCGCTTCCTCTCGTGCCGGGGTTCGCGCTCGTGGATGGACATACGGCTCCTTTCGCCGTCGTCCACTCTGAAGGCGGAGGGGCGGCCGAAGCTGAGCGACGCCGGTGCGTAGCCCGTCCGTTGCCTGCGGGAACCCCCGCACGCCGCGTGATTCCGCGGATCCGTCGGTCGTGTCCTCTTGCGGACTTGGCCGCTAGAGGATCGTGCCGGAGCCGGCGAGCGAGTGAACGGATGCGCGGGGAAGCCGAGAGGCCCGGAAGCCGGGAGGCCGGAGAGCCGGGAGGGCCCGGAGGGTCAGCCGAGCTTGACGGCCGTGCCGTAGGCCACGACCTCCTGGGCGTTCGGCCCCACCTCGCTCGCATCGAAGCGCATCGCGACGACGGCGTCGGCGCCGAGCGCCTGGGCGGCCTCGGTGAGTCGCTGCTTGGCCTCCTCGCGGCTCTGCGAGAGCTGCTTGGTGAGGCCGGCGAGCTCGCCTCCGACCAGCGACTTGAGACCGGCACCGAACTGCGCGCCGGCGTTGCGGGAGCGCACCGTCAGGCCCGTCACCTCGCCCAGCACCTCGGTGATCTGACGGCCGGGGACATCGTTCATCGTGGAGATCAGCATGGCGAAATCATGCCAGACCGCCTGGCAGGTTGCTGAGACCGACGTGCGCGGCATCGGATGCCCGCTAGATTTATGTATGTCAGACATACACACCGTGTGTCGAGCAGACAGAACTCGAAAAGGAAGTGCATCACTCATGATTCGGAATCTCGTCACCAAGACCGTCATCGCCGGAGCTGTGGCGACCTGCGTCGCCGTCGTCGGCATCTCCGCCGCCGCCGCGCAGGCAGGGGAACCGACCTCGGCCGGCACCACCGGCCCGGTCCAGACCTCGCTGATCACCACGCCCGCCCCCACCCCGGCGCCGACCCCGGCACCCGCGCCCGCACCCGCCCCGGCCCCGGCCACCGGCGGCGCGACCTCGTCCTCCGGCCTGCAGGTCGAGGTGTACAAGACCGAGCAGGGCATGTCCCACCACCAGCTCGACTACAAGATCACCAACACCTCGAACGACACGGTGACCATCGAGGGCGCACCGGACACCGCGACGCTGTTCCCGGGACGCGACTTCCGCATCCAGAACGGCGACACCACGTTCTCGAAGAACTCGCCCGCCGCCCCCATCACCCTGAAGCCCGGTGAGAGCGCCTACGGCGAGATCGCCTGGGCCGAGGGCGACTCCACCGGGGGCACGCCCGGCGACCTCGTCGCCTCCTGGAGCGCGATCCCCGGTCAGGACCTCGACCTGGGCGGAGTAGCCAACTTCCCCGAGGGCGGCACCTACACCGCCACGAACGTGCACGCCCAGCCGCTGCAGTAACGGGCGGCCCGACCGGGTAGCCCAACAAGCAGCCCGCCCGACCACTCCACCCGATGGCCCGGGGCCGTATCCCTTTTGATACGACCCCGGGCCATCGCCTTTCTCGGCGCCTCCGAACAAGGGGTATGTATTGTGGCGGAATGGGAACCGTGCTCGTGACGGGCGGTGCCGGCTTCATCGGGAGCACGGTCGTCGAACGAGCCCTCGAACGCGGGATGACGGTGCGGGTGATCGACTCGTTCCGGAGCGACGTGCACCCCGAGAGCGAGCTGCCGGATGACGGCGGCCGGCAGGCTGCGGAAGCCGCCGGAGACGCGCGGGTCGAGGTGATCCGGGGCGACATCCGCGACCTCGAGACCGTGCGCGACGCCCTGCAGGGCGTCGACGTGGTGTGCCACCAGGCCGGCAAGGTCGGGCTCGGGGTCGACTTCTCGGATGCGCCCGACTACGTCTCGTCGAACGACTACGGCACCGCGGTGCTGCTGCGGGCCATGGGCGACGAGGGCGTGAAGCGCCTGGTCTACGCCTCCTCGATGGTGGTCTACGGCGAAGGCCGCTACCGCGACGCCGCCGGCCACGACGTGCGGCCGGCCCCGCGACGGGTCGACGACCTCGAGAGCGGGCGGTTCGAGCCGATCGACCCCGCCACGGGCCTGCCGCTCGAGCCGGCGCTCATCGCCGAGGACTCCGCGCTCGACCCCCGCAACGTCTACGCCACCTCGAAGCTCGCCATGGAATACCTCGCGGCATCCTGGGCCCGCTCCACCGGCGGCAGCGCCGTGGGCCTCCGCTATCACAACGTCTACGGCCCCGGCATGCCGCAGAACACGCCCTACGCCGGCGTGGCCTCGCTGTTCCGCTCGGCGCTCGAGCGCGGCGAGGCACCGCGCGTCTTCGAAGACGGCGGCCAGCGCCGCGACTTCGTGCACGTGCGCGACGTGGCCGCCGCCAACCTCGCCGCGATCGAGTGGACCGAGGATGCCCCGGCCGGCCGCACGCGCGTCTTCAACGTCGGGTCGGGCGTCGTGCACACGATCGGCGACATGGCCGAGGCGCTCAGTCGCGCGTTCGGCGGGCCGGCACCGATCGTGACGGGCGAATACCGCCTCGGCGACGTGCGGCACATCACCGCCTCCTCCGCACGCATCCGGGATGAACTGGGCTGGCAGGCCGAGGTCGACTTCGAGGCCGGGATGCGCGAGTTCGCATCGGCGCCCCTCCGCGCGGCGGCGGGCACAGCAGGCGCTACGGCAGCAGGCATCCGATGACCCCGGCCCGCGCCGAGAACCCGGCACCCACCAGCACCCCGGCCCGCGTCGACGTGATCCTCCCCTGCCTCGACGAGGAGGGCGCCCTCCCCTGGGTGCTCGGCCGTCTGCCCGAGGGCTACCGCGCGATCGTCGTCGACAACGGTTCGACCGACGACTCCGCCGCCGTGGCCGCTTCCCTCGGCGCCACCGTCGTCACCGAACCCCGCCGCGGCTTCGGCTCGGCCGCCCACGCCGGGCTCCTGGCCGCGACCGCCCCGATCGTGGCGTTCTGCGACGCCGATGCCTCGATGGATCCGGCCGACCTCGTCGCCCTGGTCGCGCTCGTCGAGTCCGGGAAGGCCGGCCTCGCGCTCGGCCGCCGCAGGCCGACGAACCGCGGGGCCTGGCCCTGGCACGCCCGGCTGGCCAACCGGGCGCTGGCCCTGCTCATCCGGCTGCGGTCCGGCATCCGCCTGCACGACCTCGGGCCGCTCCGCGCGGCCCGCCGGGACGACCTGCTCGCCCTCGACCTCCGCGACCGCCGCAGCGGCTACCCGCTGGAGATGGCGCTCGGGATCTCGAAGGCCGGGCTCACCATCGTCGAGCGCGACATCCCGTACAGCCCCCGCGTCGGGCGCTCGAAGGTCACCGGCACGATCCGCGGCACGATCTCGGCCGTCACCGACATGTCCCGGCTACTGCGCGCCCACAAAGCGGATGCGAGCCGCCGCAACCGCCGCTCACGCGACACCCGGGTGGTGCCTTCCTGAGCGCGGGCTGGGTGAAGCATCCGATCGGCACACCGCGACGAACCACTTGTGCACCGCCGGACCACCGGCACCGAGGCCCACAGCAGGGGCTGCAGCAATCAGCGAACAAGGGACATCACATGCTCACGGTCGTCGTCATCGCCAAGGAATGCATCCCGGGCCGCGTGAAGACGCGGCTGCACCCGCCGCTGAGCTACGAGGAGGCGGCCCAGGTCGCCTCCGCCAGCCTCGCCGACACGCTCCAGGTCGTGCGCGACCTGCCCGTGAGCCGCCGCGTGCTGGCCTTCGACGGGCAGAACGTGCCGGCCGAGGCCGAGGGCTTCACCGTGCTGCCGCAGATCGGCGGCACCCTCGATCAGCGTCTCGGTGCGATCTTCGACTCGGTCTCCGGCCCGACCCTCCTGATCGGGATGGACACCCCGCAGGTCTCCCGCCGCGTGCTCGAGGCCGCCCTCACCGGCTGGACGCCGGACATCGACGCGTTCCTCGGCTTCGCCTCCGACGGCGGCTTCTGGGCGCTCGGCATGCGCGACCCGAACGGCGAGCACATCCGCGGCGTGCCGATGTCGCAGGACGACACCGGCCGCGTGCAGCTCGGCCGCCTCCGCGGCGCCGGGATGACCGTGCACCTGCTGCCGGAGATCAACGACATCGACACCATCGACGACGCGATCGAGGTCGCCGAACTCGTACCCCACGGCCGCTTCGGCCGCACCTTCGCCCCGCTCGCCGCGCGGCTCGAACTCGAACGCGCTCGGTCTTAGGCCGGGGCGGGGGGCCACCATGCAACGACTCCTGTCCGACCTCCGGCGAGTCGTCGGCGCGCCCGCCCGCAACCCGCGGAGCGCGGTCGTGCTCGGCCGCCTGCTCGGGATCGCGTTCCTCGTCTGCTTCGGAACGGGCCTCTACAGCCACTTCCTGCAGGAGCCGCTGCCGTGGATGCGCTTCCCCACTCAACCGACCCAGCTCTACCAGTTCACCCAGGGCCTGCACATCACCGCCGGGATCGCCTGCTTCCCGCTGATCCTCGGCAAGCTGTACGCGGTCTTCCCCGAGCTGTTCCAGACCCCGCCCCTCAAGGGCGTCGTGCACCTGCTCGAGCGGGCGTCGATCGCGATCTTCGTGGGCGCCTCGCTCGTGCAGATCACGATCGGCCTGCTCAACACCTACCAGTGGTACCCGTGGCCCTTCGGGTTCCGCGAGGTGCACTTCGCGCTCTCGTTCGTGATCATCGGGTCGCTCGCCATCCACATCGGGGTGAAGCTGCCGATCATCTCGCGGTACTGGACGAAGAACCGGGCCAGGATGGCGGAACGCGCCGACGCGGCCGACGTGACGGCCGCGGACGCCGACGCCCCGGCATCCGCCACCGACGCAGCCGATGCCCCGGCGTTCGACGCGAAGGCCGGCGTCGCGGCGTCCCGCGCATCCGCCTCCGGCCCCGCCGCACACCGCCCCGCCCGCGGGCTCACCGGCCGCCTCTTGCGCTGGATCGACGGCACCCCCGCCGTCGCCGAGCCGGGCGTCGACCGCCGCGGCTTCTTCGCCCTGATCGGCGTCGCGACCGCGGCCGTCGTCGGCCTGACGGCCGGCCAGTCGTTCGCCTTCCTCTCCCCCGTCAACGCCTTCGCCCCTCGGGCGAAGGACATCGGGCCGCAAGGGGTGCCGATCAACCGCACCGCCGCCGCCGCGCAGATCACGGCCGAGGACGTCGGCCCCTCCTGGGTGCTCTCGGTCACGAACGGCGACCGGATGCTCGGGCTCACCCGCGACCAGCTCCTCGCGATGCCGCAGAGCGAGGTCGACCTTCCCATCTCGTGCGTGGAGGGCTGGAGCCAGCTCGCGCACTGGAAGGGCGTGCGCATCCGTGATCTCGCCGCCGCGGTCGGCGCCGCGACCGGGGCCGCTCTCACCGTCACGAGCCTGGAGAAGGAGGGCGGTTACCGGATCATGCAGATGGGGCCGGAGTACGTCTCGGACCCGACCACCCTCGTCGCCCTCGAACTGAACGGCGAGACCCTCGACATCGATCACGGCTACCCGGCCCGGATCATCGCCCCCGGCCGCCCCGGCGTGCTGCAGACGAAGTGGCTGACCAGCCTGGAGGTGTCGTGATGCGCGCCACCCGCGGAATCCTGATCGCCGTCGGCGTGCTCGGCCTCGTGCTCGGCGCCGTGGTGCTCCTGCTCAAGCAGGATCCGATGCAGATCGTGGGCGTCGGCCTCTGGGTGCTGGCGGCGATCGTGCTGCACGACGGCATCCTGTCGCCCCTGGTGGTGCTCGTCGCGTTGCTCGTGCGCCGGGCGGGCCGGCGCATCCCGTTCGCCGTGCTCGTGATCGTGCAGGTCGGGGTCGGTCTCGGCGCGATCCTCAGCCTGCTGGTGGTGCCCGAGATCTACGCCAAGACCCTCGGGGTCGCGAACCCGACCGTGCTGCCGTTCGACTACGGCCTGCGCCTCGCACTGAGCTGGCTCGTGATCGCCGCACTGACCGCGCTCGCTTGCGTCGCGTACCTCGCCCGCATCCGCCGGTCGCGCGCCGGGGCGGCACTGCCCGCCCGTCCGGCGTCGCCCACGTCGGGCTCGTGACGGGCGCGCCTGCCCCCTCACCCGAGACGCGCGCGAGACGATCGAGCGTGCGCATCCTCCTCACCGCCCTGGCCCTCGCGGCCCTGACGGTGGCGACGGGACTCGGCGTGGTCTCGGTCGGGTTCTACGACACCCGTGACACCGGCGGCGCCCTCTGGTGGGCGATCGGGGGCTGGGTGCTCTTCGCCGTCGCCGTCTGGCTGCTGCGCGGGGTCGGGCGGCGGGCGGCCGTGGTGCTGATCGTCGTGGGAGCCGTGGCGCTCGGCGGCGCCGCGATGATCGGCCCGCCGACGACGAGCACCGACTCGGCCCGCTACGCCTGGGACGGCATCGTGCAGGTCGACGGCCACTCGCCCTACGACCACGTTCCGCGCGATCAGACCTACGAGCAGCTGCGACCGGCCTGGCTGTTCCCGGATGCGGTGGCCGACGACGGCGGGCACCCCCGGTGCCCCTACGACGGCGAGCGCATCTCGCGCACCCTGAACGTGCCCGACTTCACCGTGCTCTGCACCACTATCAACCGGCCCACCGTGCCGACGATCTACCCGCCCACCGCCGAGCTCTACTTCGCCGGTGTGCGGGCGCTCGTGCCGCCCGAGGCCGAGTACTGGCCGTTCCAGGCGGCGGGCGCGCTCGCGTCGCTGGCCGTCACCCTCACGCTCCTGGTGGCGCTCCGCCGCCGCGGCCTCGACCCTCGCTGGGCCGCCCTCTGGGCCTGGTGCCCGTTCGTGCTCTCCGAGGCGGTCACCAACTCCCACGTCGACGTGCTCGGTGCCCTCCTCGTGCTCGCGGCGACGCTGCTGGTCGCCGGCGGTCGGCGGCTCCTCGGCGGGGTGGCGCTGGGCGCGGCGATCGGGGTCAAGCTGATCCCCGTGATCGCGGCACCCGCGCTCCTCAAACGGCAGCCCTGGAAGGTCGTGCTCGGAGCCGTCGTCACCTTCGCGCTCCTCTACGTGCCCTACGTGCTGCAGAGCGGGCTCGACGTGATCGGCTACCTGCCCGGCTACCTCTCGGAGGAGGGCTATGACGACGGCACGCGCTTCGCGCTGCTCTCCCTGGTCGCGCCCGGCCCCGCATCCGTCGTGCTCGCCGCCCTGGTGCTCGGGGTGCTGGCGCTCCTGGTCTACCGGCGCACCGACCCGGCCTCGCCGTGGCTCGGGCAGCTCGTGATGATCGGCGGGGTGCTCCTCGTCGTGACGCCGCACTACTCCTGGTACGCCCTGCTGCTGGTGCCCTTCGTGGCCATGACCGGGCGGTGGGAGTGGCTGACGATCCCGCTGGCACTCAGCGCAGGGCTCCTCATCCCCGAGCTGTGGGTCGCGCGGCTGACGCTCGCCGCGGCCCTCGCCGTCGTGCTCGTGATCAGCGCACTTCGGCGCAGGGACGCCCGAGGAGGCCCCTGGCGGCTCGCCTCCGCGCCCCTGGACGCCGCCGCGAGCCCTCACTGAACCTGAGTGTCGCCTGAGTGAAACGGCCGGTTCCGATCCGCCTGGCCGAGGGTGCCGAACTAAATGTGCCTGGCAATCACATCACCGACATTCGAGAACATTAAGGATTCGAACCATGCGTAGCATCACGAAAGCAACTATCGGAATCGTCACCGCCGGCCTCCTCGCCTTCGGACTCGGCGCCTGCTCGTCGAACACCAGCAGCAGCGACACCTCCGCCGGATCGACCTCGTCGGCCGCGGCCACCCCGAAGCCCATCGCCTCCATCCCGTCGCTCTCCGGCGTCGACACGCAGGTCGCGGTCGACAAGGGCTTCCTCGACGCACTCACCTCGCTCGGCCTCACCCCCGGCGTGGTCGGCACCGCGACGCTGACCGACGGCGTCCTGGCCTTCCCGATCACCGGCGGCAACGTCGACTACTACGACCCCAACGAGTCGTACCGCCCCTACGTGCAGGGCTCCATCGAGCACGAGGGTTCCGGCCTGTCGCTCAGCGCCGGCGGCACCACCGTCGAGCTGACCAACTTCACGATCGACCCGGGCACCTCGGAGCTCTACGGTGACGTCGCGGCCAACGGTTCGCCCGTCGTCTCCCAGGCGCTGCTGTTCGATCTGGACGGCTCCACGCTGAAGCCGCTGCAAACCGCCGGTGACACCGCCATCCTCGAGGGCACCACCGTGCACGTCTCGGCCGACGCCGCCGACCTGCTGAACAAGACCTTCGGCACCACCGCGGTCAAGGAAGGCCTCCTCGTCGGAGTCGCCAAGATCACGGTCAACACCAAGTAGTACCCGCAGTACCGGGGCCGCGCGAGCGGCCCCCCACTGATTCCCACGGTCCAGACCCCGCTGGGAGAGAGGGCCCGTCGCACATCGCGGCGGGCCCTTATTCGTGCGCCCGGCGCAGCGGGCTCAGAGCCGCAGCGGGCCGGCGCCGCCGATGGCCTAGAGCCGCAGCAGGCTCAGAGCCGCAGCGCCTCGGCGAGCGCGATCAGCACGCGGGACGACCGCTCGGCGGTCGAGGAGGTGTTGTCGACGTGGTCGACGGGCGCGGTCGCGCTGGCGAGATCCGAGATCCCGCGCACCGAGGCGAACGGCACCCCGTTCGAGTAGCAGACCTGCGCGATCGCCGACGACTCCATGTCGACCGCGGCGACGCCGGGGAACTCGGTGCGGGCGATGTCGGCCCGGTCGGCCGTGACGAAGGAGTAGCTCGAGGCGATCAGCCCCGGCCGCACGTGCCAGCCGTCGCCCTCCGGCGGGGAGGCGAGTTCGACGGCGGCGAGCATCCGCGGGTCGGCCCGGTAGCTCTCGGGCATCCCGGGCACCTGGCCGAGGCGGTAGCCGAACACGCGGGCGTCGGCGTCGATGTTGATGTACTCGCTGCCGACCACCACGTCGCCGACCTCGACTCCGGCGCCGAGGCCTCCGGCGGTGCCGGCCGAGAACACGACGGGCACGGCTTCAGGATGCGCGGCGCGCGCCCACAGGATCGCCGCGGTCGTCGCCGAGGCCGCGTTCACGAACCCGATGCCCGTCTGCACGAGCCGGATCGGGAGCCCGTCGATCTCGATCGAGCGCACCAGGGAGGCTCCCGCGGCCTCGGGCTCGCCCGTGCGCTCGGCACGGCGGAGGAAGGGCACGGCCTCGTCCTCCATCGCGACCAGCACGATCACGGTGCGGGTGGGTTCGGCCGGGTTCGGGGTCGGGTTCGTCTCGCTCATCCCGCCCATCCTCCCACCCCGGCGGCGGGCGCGAGTTGCCGCGGGGGGCGGGTATCGCCGAGACTGGAGGCACCGGATCGCGATCGAGTCTTCCGCGGCGGCTGAGGAGCTCACACCAATGACTGAACCGACCGAGGCCCGCGTCGGCCTCTACATCGACTTCGACAACATCGTCATCTCGCGCTACCAGCAGCTGCACGGGCGCAACGCCTTCCAGCGCGACGGCATCCGCGACTTCGACCGTTCGAGCCCGGATGCGGATCCCGAGATCGCCGCGCGCCTCGCCGCCGCGACGGTCGACTTCAACGCCATCATCGACTTCGCCGCCTCCTTCGGCACGATGGTCGTGAACCGCGCCTACGCCGACTGGTCGGTGCCGGTGAACGCCAGCTACCAGCGCCAGCTGATGTCGCGCGCGGTCGACCTGACCCAGCTGTTCACGACCACCACGCGGGGCACCAAGAACGGCGCCGACATCCGGCTCGCGGTCGACGTGGTGGAAGACCTGTTCCGCCTGCCCGACCTCACGCACGTGATCATCGTCGCCGGCGACTCGGACTACATCGCCCTCGCCCAGAAGTCGAAGCGGCTCGGCCGGTTCGTCGTGGGCATCGGGGTCGCCGGCTCGACCAGCACCTCCCTCGCGGCCGCCTGCGACGAGTTCGAGGACTACGACTCGCTGCCGGGCATCGAGAAGATCCAGCTTCCGACGGCCGCGACCTCGTCGGCGACGGCCACGGCCGAGAAGCGCGCCTCGGGGCGCCGGGCCGCGAAGGCCGCGGCGGATGCCTCGGGCTCGGCCGGCGCCGCGGGTTCGGCGGGCGGGGCAGGCGGCTCGGCCGGCGCGACCGGATCCAGTGCAGCCGGTACGGGCGGTTCCGGCGGCGGTCGCGCCAAGGCGGGCACCGCCGATGCGGCGACCGACGACGGCGAGGGCACCGCGAAGAAGTCGCCGACCCGCGCGCGTCGCGTCTCGACCACCCCGATGTTCTCGCACACCGACGACACCGTCTTCGACGAGCCGGAGCCCGAGGATATCGACCCGCAGACGGTCGCCACCGAGCTGCTGGTGCGCGCGCTGCAGATCGGGCACGCCAAGGGCGACGCCGACGAGTGGCTGAACACGGGCACGGTGAAGAACCAGATGCGCCGGATGGACCCGTCGTTCAACGAGAAGCCGCTCGGCTACCGCTCGTTCACCGACTTCCTCTCGTCACGCAACGAACTGGCCGAGCTCGAGGAGGAGGGCCCCCAGCGCCTCATCCGACTCCGTCCGGGGGCGGCGCTCCCCCGCCGCTGAGCCGGGCGCCACTCACCGAGGCACCGGAGGTTAGGTGAGGCTAGGCTAATCAGATGCGCCGCTCCACCGCCCTCCGCTCCCGGCGCGCGCTCATCCTCGTCTCCCTCCTGATCGCCCTGGGGGTCATCGCCCTCGCGAGCCTCATGCTCGGCAGCAACCTGATCAGCCCCGGCGCGGTGCTCACCGGGCTCTTCGACCCGGCGCGCGACGAGGGCGCGGTGGTCTGGGGCTCCCGCGTGCCGCGCACAGCCCTGGGGCTCCTGGTGGGCTGCTGCCTCGGCATCGCGGGCGCCGTGATGCAGGGGCAGACCCGCAACCCGCTCGCAGACCCCGGCATCTTCGGCGTCTCGGCCGGCGCCACGCTCGCGGTCGTGATCGGCGTGTACGTGCTCGGCACGAGCTCGATCCTGATGACCCTGTGGCTTGCCCTGGCCGGTGCGATGGTCGCGAGCATCCTGGTCTTCACGGTCGCCGCGCTCGGGCGCGGGCTCTCGAGCCCGGTGCCGCTCGCGATCGCGGGCACCGCCGTGTCGGCGCTCCTGGTCGCCCTGACCTCCTACCTCGTGCTGGCCGACGAGACGACCCTCGCCGCGTACCGCATCTGGGTGGTCGGCTCGCTCTCCGGCCGCACGCTGACCGGCATCGAGGGAGCCCTCGTCTTCGCCGGCGCGGGCCTCGTCTTCGCCTTCGCCAACGTGCGCTCGCTCGACAACCTCGCGCTCGGCACCGAGCTCTCGAAGGGGCTGGGCGAGAACCTGCTGCGCGCCCGCGTCGTGGGGCTCGCCGCCATCACGCTGCTCACGGCCGCCGCCGTGGCGCTCACCGGCCCGATCGCGTTCGTCGGGCTGACGGCGCCGCACATCGCCCGCAGCCTGGTCGGCGGCCGGCATGCCTGGCTCCTGCCCGCCTCGGGCCTCATCGGCGCGGGCGTGCTGCTCACCTGCGACATCATCGGCCGGCTGATCGGCGGCACCGCCGAGGTACCGGTCGGTGTCGTGCTCACCGTCGTCGGCGGCGTCGCGTTCATCGCGATCGTGCGGCGCGGCAGGATGGCGACGCTGTGAGCCGCCGAGTCGTGCTCAGCACCTTCGCCTGTCTGGTGGCCGCGCTGGTGCTCGCCGTGCTCGGCATCCTGGCCGGCTCGTCGTCGCTCACCGTGCCCGACGTGCTGCGCACCCTGGTCGGTGCGGGCACCCCGGGCCAGGAGCTGATCGTGCTCGAGCTGCGCCTGCCGCGCGTGGTAGGCGGTCTCGTCGTCGGCGCTGCGCTCGGCCTCGCCGGCGCACTGACCCAGACCTTCGCGCGCAACCCGCTGGCGACCCCCGACATCCTCGGCGTCACCTCGGGCGCGGCCCTCGGAGCGGTCTCGGCGATCGTGCTGGCGGGCGGCAGCTACTCGGTCGGCGCGGGGCTCCTGACCCTCGGTCTTCCGGCCGTCGCCACGATCGGCGCGCTCGTGACCGCGGGGCTCGTCTACGGGCTGGCCTGGCGCGGGGGCGTCGACAGCTACCGCCTCATCCTGATCGGGATCGGCGCCACCGCGGCGCTCGGCGGCATCACGAGCTACCTGATCGCCCGCGCGCAGATCACCGAGGCGGCGGCCGCCGCGCAGTGGCTGGTCGGCAGCCTCTCCGGCATCTCGTGGGCGAGCGTCTGGCCCGTGATCGTCGTGCTCGTCGTCATCACCCCGATCGCCTTGCTGCAGTCGCGGGCGCTCGAGATCAGCCAGCTCGGCGACGACATCTCGACCGGTCTCGGCGTGAACGTGCAGCGCCACCGGCTGATCGTGATCGTCTGCGCGGTGCTGCTCACGGCCGCGGCCGTCTCGGCGAGCGGGCCGATCGAGTTCGTGGCGTTCGTGGCGCCGCAGATCGTGCGCCGCCTGGCCCGCACCGGGCGGCCGCCGCTGCTCGCCTCGGCGTTCATGGGCGCGGTGATCGTGGTCGGCGGGGACGCGCTCGTGCGTGGGGTGCTTCCCGGCGAGGTGCCGGTCGGCATCATCACCGCGATCATCGGCGCGCCCTACCTGATCTGGCTGCTCACCCGACGACGAGAACGGGAGTACTCCTCATGACCGCACCCACGGCATCCAGCCCCTCCGGTTCGACCGGAGCCGGCGCGAGCGTGACCCCGACCGTGACCGGGCCGTCGGCGCCCGCCCTGAGCGCGCGCGGGGTCACCCTCGCCTACGAGAAGACCGTGGTCTTCGAGGGTCTTGACCTCGAGATCGACGAGGGCCGCATCACGACCCTGATCGGCGCGAACGGCAGCGGAAAGTCGACCCTGCTCAAAGCGTTCGGCCGGCTGCTCGCGCCCGACGCCGGCAGCGTCGAGCTGCGCGGCCGCCCGGTGAAGTCGATGGCCACGCGCGAGGTCGCCCGGCAGCTCGCCATCCTGCCGCAGAAGCCACTGACCCCCTCGGCGACGACGGTGCGGGATCTCGTCTCGCGCGGCCGTCACCCCCACCAGAGCCTCCTGCGGCCCTGGACCCCGGCCGACGCCGCGGTGATCGACGAGGCCCTGGCGGCGACGGGGCTCAGCGAGCTCGGTGACCGCGAGGCCGGCTCGCTCTCGGGCGGGCAGCTGCAGCGGGCCTGGATCGCGCTCGTGATGGCGCAGCAGGCCCCGATCATCCTGCTCGACGAACCGACCACCTTCCTCGACCTGAGCCACCAGCTCGACGTGCTCGGCCTCGTGCGCTCGATCAACCGCCAGCGCGGCGCGACCGTCGTGATGGTGCTGCACGACCTCACGCTCGCGGGCCGGTACTCCGATCGGCTGGTCGTCGTGGGCGGTGGGCGCGTGATCGCCGACGGCACGCCGTGGGAGGTGTTGACCCCCGCAGTGCTGCGCGAGGCCTTCGACCTCGAGGCGCTCGTCATCCCCGACCCGAGCAGCGGCACGCCGTTGATCGTGCCGGTGGATCCGGATGCGATGGGCCGGGCCGCGGAGGCCGAGTGACAGGCGGTGCGACAGGCCCGATCGCGTCCTCGACTCGCGCGTCGAGTTAGGTTCGGCTAACCTAACTCTCGTGAAAGCTTCGACCGCCCTCCGCCGTTCCGCCCTCCTCCTCGTCCCCGCCCTGGCCCTCGCCGGCCTGGCCGGCTGCTCGTCCGACTCGGGCACCGCCTCGTCCGACTCCGCCGCCGACGCCGCGTGGAGCTACACCGACGACACCGGCACGACCGTGACGCTCGACCACCGCCCCGAGCGCATCGCGAGCTTCTCGGACTACGCGATCGGCCTGCTCAGCAACGGCATCGACCCCGTCGCGATCTTCGGCCGGGTGGATGTCGCATCCGACCCCCGCTTCGACGGCTACGACATCAGCAAGGCCGCCATCGTCGGCAACAGCTACGGCGAGATCGACCTCGAGACGCTGGCCGATGCCGCGCCCGACCTGATCGTCACCGGCATCTACCCCACCGACCGCGACGGCACCCTCGACCTCGCGGGCCCGTACTACGCCTTCGCCGACGTCGAGCAGCAGGCCCAGCTCGCGAAGATCGCCCCGATCGTCGCGATCGAGGTCGGCGGCAAGGGCCAGGACGTCATCGACAGCTCGAACCGCCTCGCCGAGGCGCTGGGCGCGAGCCAGGAGACGATCGACGCGGCGAAGCAGAAGTTCGACACCGCCGCCGCCGACCTCACCGCCGCCGCCAAGGAGAACGAGATCGAGGTCACGCAGATGTACGCCGACGCCGACGGCATCTACGTGGTGAAGCCGATGGACGAGCCCGAGACCGAGCTGTACTCGAGCCTGGGCGTGAAGTTCACGAACGCCAACCCGGACGGCTTCTACTACTGGGACATCTACAGCTGGGAGAACGCCGCCCAGATGATGACGGGCGACGTGCTGCTCGTGAATGTCGAGGGCTACCAGGAGGCCGACCTCCGCGCCCAGCCCACCTTCGCCTCCGACCCGGCGCTCGCTGCCGGCCAGATCCACTCCTGGAACGGCGCCGCCCTCGACTACACGTCGCAGGCCGCCCACATGGAGCAGCTGGCCGACATCATCCGCTCGTCGAAGAAGCTGTCCTAGCCGCCGCTCAGGCGACGAACCGGTAGCCCATCCCGGCCTCGGTCACGAGGTGCTGCGGCCGGGAGGGCACCGGTTCGAGCTTCTTGCGGAGCTGCCCGATGTACAGGCGCAGGTAGCCGGTCTCCTTGACCCGGTGCGTGCCCCAGACCTCGGTCAGCAGCTCCTGGTGGGTGACCAGCCGGCCGGGGTTCCGCACGAGCAGCTCGAGGATCTTCCACTCCGTGGGCGTCAGCCGCACCGGCGTGCGGTCGTCGTCGTGGATCACCTGGTGCGCGGCCAGGTCGACCGTCACCCCGCCGAACGAGACCACGGGATCCCCTGAACCCGCTGCCGCGGCACCGGGGGCCCGACGGGTGAGAGCCCGGATGCGCGCGAGCAGCTCGTCCATCGCAAACGGCTTCGTGACGTAGTCGTCGGCACCCGCGTCCAGCGCATCCACCTTGTCGGAGGAGCCCGTGCGGCCCGAGACGACGAGGATCGGCACGGCCGACCAGCCCCGGATCGCCTCGATCACCTCGATGCCGTCGAGCTGGGGCATGCCGAGGTCGAGCATGACGAGATCCGGATGCGACTCCGCGGCCGCGCGGATCGCCTCGGCCCCGTCGGCGGCGGTGCGGATGTCGTAGCCGTGCGAGCCCAGCGTGATCCGCAGCGCGCGGAGGATCTGCGGGTCGTCGTCGGCGATCAGGATCCTCATGCGTCCGGCTCCGTCTCTCCTGGGTTGATCTCGCCTGGGTTCATCTGGCCTGGATTCATCTGGCCCGGATCGATCTGGCTCGCCGGCAGGGTGACGACCATCGTCAGCCCGCCGCCCGGGGTGTCCTCGGCCTCGATCGTGCCGCCCATCCCCTCGACGAAGCCCTTCGAGAGCGCGAGGCCGAGCCCCAGGCCCGTGAGGTTGTCGGTGTCGCCGAGCCGCTGGAACGGCACGAACACCTCGTCGCGGCGATCGGCCGGGATGCCCGGCCCGCGGTCGACGACCCGGAGCTGCACCGTGCCGCCGAACGCACTGGCCGCCACGACCACAGGATCGCCCGCCGGGGCGTGCCGCAGCGCGTTTCCGAGGAGGTTGACGAGAACCCGGACGAGCAGCACGGGATCGGCCCGGAAGGCCGGAAGCGCAGCCGGCACGTCGAGCTCGACCTGCTCGGGGCCGGCGCCGAGCTCGTCGAGCACCTCGGGCAGGAGGTCGTCGATGTCGACGTCGGCGAGCGAGACGCCAAGCACTCCGGCCTGGAGCCGGCTCACGTCGAGCAGGTCGGTGAGCAGGCGGGCGAGCCCGGCGAGGCTCTCCTCGGCGGTGGTCAGGAGCTCCTCGCGATCGGCGTCGGAGAGCGCGCCCGCGCTGAGCCCGGTCACGGCGGCGGTCGCAGCGGCGAGCGGCCGGCGCAGGTCGTGACCGACCGCGGCGAGCAGCGCCGTGCGCACCCGATCGGCGGCGGCCAGCGGAGCCATCTCGCGGGCGGTCTCCTCGAGTTCGGCGTGTTCGAGCGAGGCGGCGAGCTGGGTCGCGATCACGCCGAGCAGCCGCCGGTCGGCGGCGCCGAGCGGGCGACCGTGCAGCTCGAGCCGCGTGCGGTCGTCGATCGTCAGCACGACGGGTGAGCCGGTCCCGCCCACCACAGCACCGTCCGCCACAGCACGGCCCGCCACAGCACCGCCCGCCACAGCACCGTCCTCCGCGAGCACCCGCTCGCCGCGGACGAGCCGCACGCCGGCCAGCCCGAACGCCTCCCGGGTCTGCGCGACGAGCGCCTGCAGGGCATCCTCCCCCCGCAGCACACTGCCCGCGACCGCGGCGACGAGCTCCGACTCGGCGGCCGACCGCATCGCCGAGCGGCTCCGCCGGGCCGCCTGGTCGACGACGACCGAGACGAGCACGGCGATCACCACGTAGAGCGCGAGCGCCACCAGGTGCAGCGGCTCGTCGACCGTCACGGTGTACAGCGGCTCGACGAAGAAGAAGTCGAGCGTGAACGCGCTCAGCACGGCCGCGAACAGCGCCGGCCAGAGGCCTCCGATCAGCGCGGCGACCACCGTGATCAGCTGGTAGGCCAGAACGTCCGAGGTCATCGAGTCGTCCGAACGGAAGCTCGTCAGCAGCCAGGTCAGCGCCGGCCCCGCGACCACCGCGAAGACGAAGCCGAGGATGCGGCGGCGGAGGGTCAGCGCGCCGCGCACGCCGGGCAGCCGCATCCGGAGCCGGCCGCCCGCCGCGGCGTGACTGACGATGTGCACGTCGATGTCGCCGGACTCGCGGATGACCGTGGCCCCGATCCCGGGACCGGTGACGAGGGCGGCCAGCCGGCCGCGGCGGCTCACCCCGATCACGAGCTGGGTCGCATCCGAGGCCCGGGCGAACTCCACCAGCGCGGTCGGGATGTCGTCGCCGACCACCTGGTGGAAGCTGCCGCCGAGGCTCTCGACCAGCGCCCGCTGCGTCTCGAGCGCGCCCGGCTCGCCCTGGCGCAGGCCGTCCTGGGCCATCACGTGCACGGCGAGCAACCGGCCGCCGGCCGACCGGGAGGCGATGCGCGCGCCCCGGCGGAGCAGCGTCTCGCCCTCACGGCCGCCGGTCAGCGCGACGACGACGCGCTCCCGCGCCTCCCACTTCTCGCCGATGCCGTGCTCGGCCCGGTAGGCCTGCAGCGAGGAGTCCACCTCGTCGGCCAGCCACAGCAGGGCCAGTTCACGCAGCGCGGTCAGGTTGCCGAGGCGGAAGTAGTTCGACAGCGCCGCATCCACCCGCGCCGCCGGATAGACCACGCCCTCGGCCAGCCGGTCGCGGAGCGCCTGCGGGGCCAGGTCGACGACCTCGATCTGATCGGCCGACCGCAGCACCGCATCCGGGATCGTCTCCTGCTGCGGCACGCCGGTGATCTGCTGCACGACGTCGTTGAGTGAGTCGATGTGCTGGATGTTGACGGTCGAGATCACGTCGATGCCGGCATCCAGCAGCGACGCCACGTCTTCCCAGCGCTTCCGGTGGGGAAGGCCGGGCGCGTTCGAGTGCGCGAGTTCGTCGATCAGGGCGACCTCAGGGGCCCTGGCGAGCAGCGCATCCAGATCGAGGTCTTCGAGCGCCACCCCCCGGTGCTCGACGAGCCTCCGCGGCACGGTCTCGAAGCCGACCGCCATCGAGGCGGTGCCGGCCCGGCCGTGGGTCTCGACGATGCCGACCACCACGTCGCGGCCCGCCGCGCGCAGCCGACGGCCCTCCTCGAGCATCGCGTAGGTCTTGCCGACGCCGGGAGCCGCCCCGAGCAGCACCCGCAGCCGGCCGCGTCGCACGGCCGGTGTCAGCGCACGGTGGCCGGGCCGGACGCCCCGCCGTGGGCCGCGCCGGCGCCGTTCGCCGTGCCGCCGTTCGACGAGCCGGTACCCGGCTCCTCGGTGAACTGCAGCCCGCCGCTGCCGTTGGAGGAGGCGGTGAGGATGTCGAGCCACTCGCGATTGATCGACGGCACCCGGCCGCCCGCGAACTTGAAATAGAGGGGGATGGACGAGTCGAGCCAGATGCTCGAGCGGCCGTCGCCGATCGCCGGATCGTCTTTCCAGGAGAAGAAGAAACTCTCTTTACGGCGCAGCTTCGCCGCGATCACGATCTGAAGATGCGTGAGCGTGCGATCGTCGAACTCGATCTCGATTCCCGACGACCCGTACAGCAGCTTTCCCATTCAGCGTTCCTCCTGGGCAAAACGATACTGCCACGGGCGGCCGGGCGCTCGGCGCATTAGTGTTGCCACCGGATGAGATGAGGTGTCTTCGTGTTCAAGACCAAACGGCACGCCCCCGAGAACCCCGCGCTGCAGCCCGGGTCCGACCTCGACGTCGCAGGAGCGGAGAGCGTGCCGGCGGTGCGGGTCAACGCCTTCCGCATCGGTCTCGTCGGCGGACTGGGGGTTCTGCTTGCTCTCGTGATCGGCGGCATCGTCTCGCAGCTGGGCACGGTGCTGATCTACATCGGCGTCGCCCTGTTCCTCGCGCTCGGGCTCGACCCCCTGGTCTCCTGGCTCGAACGACGGATGAAGCGCGGCATCGCGATCGTCATCGTGTTCGCGGCCGTCATCCTCATCTTCGGCGGCCTGCTGTTCGCCGTCATCCCGCTGATCGTCGACCAGGCGACCAACTTCATCAACTCGTTCCCGCAGATCGTCACCGGTTTCACGCAGAGCGACTTCGTGAAGGGCGTGCAGAGCCAACTGGGCAACGTGATCGACATTGATCAGGCGACCAAGGGCGCGCTCTCCTTCGTGCAGGATCCGAACAACCTGGTCACCCTCGGCGGCGGCCTGCTGGCGGTCGGGACCGGGATCGCGAGCGGGGCCACCGGCGCCGTGATCGTGCTGATCCTGACCCTGTACTTCCTCGCGTCGCTCCGGAGCATGAAGCGCATGACGTACCGCTTCGTGCCGGCCAACCGCCGCGCATCCTTCGCCTCGCTCACCGACGACGTGACCGGGGCGGTCGGCCGCTACGTGGTCGGCCAGATCGGCCTCGCCGCGATCAACGGCATCCTGAGCCTGATCTTCCTGTCGATCATCGGGGCCCCGCTGCCGGCGCTGTTCGCCTTCGTGGCGTTCCTGGCCTCGCTGATCCCGCTCGTGGGCACGCTGTCCGGAGCGATCATCATCACCCTGGTCTGCCTCTTCGCCTCGCCGCTGACAGCTCTGGTCGCCGCGATCTACTACGTGATCTACATGCAGGTCGAGGCCTACTTCCTCAGCCCCCGCATCATGAACCGCGCGGTGGCGGTACCCGGTGCGATCGTCGTGATCGCGGCGGTCGCGGGGGGCACGCTGGGCTCGGTGCTGGGCGCGCTCGTGGCCATTCCGATCGCGGCCTCGGGCATCATCATCATCCAGAAGGTCGTCTTCCCGAAGCAGGACGCGAAGGTCTGAGCCCGCCGGTGGCGGGATCGGGTTCAGGGCGTAGGTTCGGCCTCATGAACGCAACCGACGACGACATCGCCACCATCGGCGCCATCATCTCCTCCGCGAAGATCGCCCTGCTCACCACCCAGGGCGAAGGTGGTGCGCTGCACAGCCGCCCGCTGCGCGTGCAGGAGCAGGACTTCGACGGCACCCTCTGGTTCTTCACGCAGGAGCCGAGCGAGAAGACCGAGGAGATCGCGGCGCATCCGCAGGTCAACGCCTCCTTCGAATCCGGCAAGGGCTACCTTTCCATCGCCGGGACCGCTTCGGTCGTGCGTGACGAGGCGAAGATCGACGAGCTCTGGTCGAAGGCCGTCGAGGCCTGGTTCCCCGAGGGCCGGGAAGACCCGACGGTCGCGCTTCTCAAGATCGACGCCGAGTCGGCCGAGATCTGGTCGGTCGACGAGCCCCGCCCGGTCACGCTGCTCAAGATCGCCAAGGCCGTCGTCACCGGCACGCAGCCCGACGTGGGCGACAACAAGACCGTCGAACTCTGACGGGATTCTTGAGGATCCCTCGCGTTAACGCTACTGTCGGCGGATGGACCTCGCCGACGAACTCGCCCTCGCCGGGCTGATGCGCCTGGCCGAAGAGCTGTACCGGGAGTCGGCGAAATCGGCCACGCCGCTCGCGGTGCAGCTCGAACGCTCGGCCGACATCATCACCGAGGGGCTGGCCCGCGGCGAGCTGCACTCGGTGCGGGTGCGGATGACGGTGTACTGGCTCTCCTGCTTCGACGGGGGCCGGGGCGCCGGCCGCATCGCCGATTCGATCGTGACCGGGGCGGTCGCGGTGTTCGAGCTGCTCGACCGGCCGATGCCGATGCTCAGGAGCTCGGGCCGGCGCTGAGCGGCGTCAGTCGGACGTGCCGGAGTTCGGCCGGGACGACCGGCCCCGACCGGCGTGCGGCGGCCGGCATCTGACGTCCGGCGTCAGACCACCTCGGCGAAGAGGTCGGTCGACGACACCACGGGCCCGGAACTGACCGAGCGCCACGCCGCAGCGAGGGCGGCGACACCCCGCTCGAGTTCACCGGGCGAATACCCGAGCGGGATGCGCATGAACCGCTCGAGCGCGCCGTCGAGCCCGAAGCGCGGCCCGGCCGTGATCAGCAGCCCCTGCGCCCGGGAGGCCAGCGCGAGCTGACTGCTGAGCGGCGCCCCGAGGTTGACCCAGGTCGAGAGCCCGCCGTGCACGCGCGGCACCTGCCAGTCGGGGAAGGTCTCCCCCAGCACCCGGATGAGCGTCTCCCGCCCCTCCCGCAGCTGCTCCGAGCGCAGCGCGAGCACCGGCTCGAAGTCGCGCAGGAGGTCGGCCACGATCAGCTGCTCGAGCACCGGGGTGCCGAGGTCGCCCGAGAACCGGGCCCCGGCGAGCTTGCGGATGATCGCGGGCGTGGCCCTCACCCAGCCCACCCGGAGCCCCGCCCACACGGTCTTGCCGACCGAGCCGATCAGCACCGCTGAATCCGCCGTGGCCGAGTCGCCGTAGGCCGCGAAGGGCAGGTACGACTCGGGCCGGTCGATGTCGAGCTCGCTCGTGGTCTCGTCGACGATCACGACCGTGCCGTGCCGGGCCGCATCCCGCAGCACCTGCTCGCGCAGCTCGGCGGGCATCGACTCCCCGGTCGGGTTGTGGAAGTCGGGCATCAGGTAGGCGATCGCCGGGCTCGTGCGGGCGAAGGACTGCGCGAGCTCGGCCGCATCCCACCCGTGCAGCCCGTCCGGCACGGCGCCACTCCCCCGGGCCGACACGGTCACCGGCACCAGCCGGGCGCCCGCGACCCGGAGCGCCTCGTAGGCGTGCGGGTAGCTCGGCAGCTCGACGACCGCCCGGTCGCCCCGGGCCATCACCGTCCGCGCGAGGAGGGCGATCGCGTGCTGGGCGCCGATCGTGATCATCACCTGCTCGACGCTCGTGGGCAGGCCACGCTCGGTGTACCGGTCGGCCACCGCCTGCCGCAGGGCCAGGGAGCCGAAGGGATCGATCCCGGTGCCGCCGAGCTCGGCCGCCCAGTCGCCCATCACCCGCTCGGTCGCCGCATACAGCCCGGGGTAGGAGGGCATCGTGGCCTTGGTGAAGTCGATGTAGTCGCCCGTCGCGTCGTGCCCGGCGACGGGAGCCCGGCCCGGGAGCCGGGTGACGCTCCCCGATCCGCGGACGCTCCGGGTGTAGCCGGCGTCGCGCAGCTCGCGGTACGCGGCCGAGACCATCGTGCGGCTGACCCCGAGCGCCTGGGCGAGATCGCGCTCGGCGGGCAGGCGCGTGTCGGCGGCGATCCGGCCGTCGAGGATCAGCAGGCGGATGCGGTCGAAGAGGGCCAGGTAGGAGGGCCCGGTGGCCGTCACCCGCCAGTCTCCGAGCAGGGCGATGAAAGCGCGGGTTCCGATTCGGGCGTCGACCATGAATCCACCCTAGTCATATTGGCTTCTTGATACAGGTCCAATTCTGCAATTGGATTGCTGCATGTTCTCGACCGCACTGCCCCCTCGCCTGATCCGGCTCGTCATCGGCCTCGTGCTCTACGGCTTCGCCGAGGCCCTGATGATCAGTGCCGGGATCGGCGTCTCGCCCTGGATGGTGCTCTCGCAGGGCCTCGCCGAGGTGACCGGCTGGGGCGTCGGCGTGCTCACGAACATCGTCGGGCTGGCCGTGCTGCTGCTCTGGATCCCGCTCCGGCAGCGACCCGGGATCGGCACCCTGCTCAACGTGCTGCTCGTCGGCACCTCGATCGAGCTCGGGCTGTGGCTGCTGCCCTCGCCCGCGGCCTGGGACCTCGGCGGCTGGCAGCTCGCTGCGCAAGCGGGCTTCTTCGCCGCCGGGCTCGGGCTGCTCGCGATCGCGAGCGGCCTCTACATCGGGGCGGGTCTCGGGCCGGGGCCGCGCGACGGACTGATGACGGGCATCCACTCGCGACTGGGCTGGCCCGTCTGGGTCGGGCGCACGCTCGTCGAGGCGACCGTGCTCGCCGTGGGCTGGATGCTCGGGGGCGACGCCGGGATCGGCACGCTGGCCTTCGCGCTGCTGATCGGGCCGCTCTGCGGGCTGACGCTGCCGCTGTTCGCCCGGCGAGTTTCGGCTCCGGCTCCGGCTCCGGCTCCAGCTCCGGCTCCGGCTCCGGCTCCGGCTCCGGCCGTCCTTACTTCCCCGCGCCCGCCTTCGCCTTCGCCGCTGCCTTCGCGGCCCGCTTCGTCTCGCGAACCTGCGTGAGCGACTCGGCGTCGACGATGTCGGCGACCGAACGGTGCGAGCCCTCCTCGCCGTAGGGCCCGGCGGCCGCCCGCCACCCCGCGGGCGTGACCCCGTACTGCTTGCCGAGCAGGGCCACGAAGATGCGCGCCTTCTGCGCCCCGAAGCCGGGCAAGCCTTCGAGTCGCTTCAGCAGCGTCTTCCCGTCGGGGTCGTCGCGGGTCCAGAGCGCGGCCGGATCCCCATCCCAGTCGTCGACGAGCGCGGCGCTGAGCGCCTGCACCCGGGCGGCCATCGAGCCGGGGTACCGATGCACGGCGGGAGTCTCGCGGAAGACCTCGACCAGCGCCTCCGGGTCATACCCGGCGAGGTTCGCGGCGGTCAACGGCCCCGAGATGCGGTCGCGGATCTTCTTCGGCCCCTCGAACGCGGTCTCCATCGCGATCTGCTGGTCGAGCAGCATGCCCAGCAGCAGCGCGAACGGATCCTCCGTCAGCAGACGGTCGGCCTCGGCGTCCCCGGTGATCCACAAAGCACTCATGCCGACAATGTACGGGAAACCGGGGCGCGAAGCCCGAGGCGGACGGGAGTGCCCATGGCCGCTCGGGGGTGCGGGGCGTACGGTGTGGCGCATGAGCGACGCAGACCAGTTCGAGCCGGGCGATCCGGTGAAGCGCTACCCGAGGGTCGAGCCTCCGGTGCAGCACCAACCCGAGCCGGGTCTGCAGAGCAGGATGACCCCGGTTCCGGACCTGGGCGAGGAGAGCTACCGGGGGCTCGGCCGCCTGACCGGACGGCGGGCGCTGATCACGGGCGGGGACTCGGGCATCGGCGGCGCCGTCGCCATCGCCTTCGCCCGCGAGGGGGCGGACGTCGCGATCGCCTACCTGCCCGAGGAGGAGTCGGATGCGGCTCATGTGCTCGAGCAGGTGCGTGCCGCCGGGAGGACGGGCGTCGGACTGCCCTGCGACATCACCGACCCGGGCGCGTGTCGGCGCCTGGTCGCCGACGCCGTCGAGGCGCTGGGCGGCCTCGACGTGCTCGTCAACAACGCCGGGAAGCAACTCGCGGTCGACGACCTGGAAGACCTCGACGACGAGCAGTTCGAAGCCACGTTCCGCACCAACGTGTTCGCGAACTTCTGGATCACGAAGGCCGCCGTCCGGCACCTGCCGCCCGGTTCGGCGATCGTCAACACCGCGTCCCTCGAGGCCTACCAGCCGGCACCGGACCGCCTGGGCTACGCGGCGAGCAAAGCCGCGATCAACAACCTCTCCAAGGGGCTCGCGCAGCAGCTCGCCGGTCGCGGCATCCGGGTGAACGTGGTGGCCCCCGGGCCGACCTGGACCGCGCTGCAGGTCTCCGGTGGCGTCTCCGACGAGCAGATGGCCGCGTTCGACGACGAGAACACCTACAAGCGCGCCGGCCAGCCCGCCGAGATCGCCCCCGCGTACGTGTTCCTCGCCTCGGCGGAGGCGAGCTTCGTCTCCGGCGAGACCCTCAACGTGAACGGCGGCATGGTCACGCCGTAGCGCGGCGCCGTGGGTGCCCGCGCCCGTCGCGACCGCACACTCCGTCAGGCCGGACGGTCGGCCGTCTCGGGGAACAGCTCTTCGATCCGCTCCGACCCGAAGATACGGTCGCCCGTGATGAGCGCGAGCCCCATCACGCCCGCGAACTCGCCGAGCTGCGAGACGGAGATCGTGAGGTTGCGGGTCGCCAGCGGCTGCGAGCGCTGGTAGACCCGCTCGCGCACCCCGGAGAGCAGCACCTCGTCGGAGTCCGACAGCCGGCCCGACACGATGATGCTCTCGGGGTTGAGGATGCTCACCAGGTCGGCGACCGCGTCACCGAGCACGCGGCCGGCCTGGCGGACAAGGCGCACCGCATCCAGATTCCCCTGCCGGACGAGCGCGACGACCTCGCCGACGTCGGCCGCGTGCACGCCGAGCAGGGCCAGGTCGCGGATGATCGCCCAGCCGCCGGCGTACGCCTCGACGCAGCCGACGTTGCCGCAGCGGCACGGCAGCGGGTCGGCGGAGTCCGCGACCGCGGCCCGGGTGTGCCCGATGTCGCCCGCCGCGCCCTCGCTGCCCCGGATGATCTGGCCGTTGAAGACGAGACCCGAGCCGATCCCCGTGCCGACCTTGAGGCTGATCAGGTTGTCGTGCCGCCGGGGCCGCGCCTCGGCGACCGCGCGCGAGTTCGCGTCGTTCTCGACCACGACGGCGGCACCGTGATGGGAGAACCAGCCGGCGATGTCGAAGCCGTCCCAGCCGGTCATGATCGGCGGGTTCACCACGCGCCCGGCCGCGAACTCGACGGGTCCGGGCACACCGATCCCGACACCCCAGACCGGCAGCCCCTCCGCCTCGGGCGAGGCGAGCAGCTCGGTGAAGCAGGCGTCGACCGCGCTGAGCACCGGCTCGGGGCCGTCCCACACGTCGATCGTGCGACGGCGGTGCGCGAGCGGCGTGCCGCCCAGGTCGCAGATCGCGGCGACGAATCCGGTGGCCCCGATGTCGGCGGTGAGCAGCACAGCCCGGCCGCGGTTGAGCGAGAAGCGGCTCGACGGCCGGCCCCCCGTCGACTCGGCGCCGCCGATCTCGCGGATCAGCCCGAACTCGTGCAGCGAGGTCAGCCGCTGGTTGACGGTCGACCGGGAGAGGCCGGAGAGATCGATGACGTCGGTGCGGGAGAGTTCCCCGTATTCACGGAAGAGCGCCATGACCTCGCCGACGTGGGTTCGCACATCCTTCACTTTACGCAGAGCTCCATCGCCGTCGTCGTCGCTGATGCCTCATTGTAGACACACGTTGATCTAAAGTGTGCGGACTTTCGGTTGCAATTAGACAAAAGTGCGCGTAGTTTCAGGTACGACGGCACGCAGTGGTGCCCCGACACCAAGGATCACAATGTTCAGCAAAGACGCAACATGGATGCGCACCGCCCGCATCGCCGTACCCCTCGGAATCGCGGCCCTGGCTCTCGCCGGCTGCTCCGGAGGGGACACCGGATCCGGCTCCGGCTCGGGTTCCGGCTCGACCAAGGTCGCCGCGGTCATCAAGGGTCTGGACAACCCCTTCTTCCAGGCCATGGAGTCCGGCGTGCAGGGCGCGGCCGACACCGACGGCGTCGACGTCACCATCCAGGCCGCCTCCGACATCGGAGACACCACGGGCCAGGCCGACAAGCTGACCGCCCTCGCCGGCCAGGACTTCGGCTGCTTCGTCGTCAACCCGATCTCGGGCACCAACCTCGTGCAGGCCCTCGCCACCGTCGGCCAGGCCGGCAAGCCGATCGTCAACATCGACCAGCCGATCGACGCGGATGCGGCCTCCGCCGCGAACCTCGACATCGCGACCTACATCGGCACCGACAACGAGGCCGCCGGCGGCAAGGCCGGCGACTTCGTCAAGGCGCAGGTGCCGGCCGGCTCCGAGGTCGCGATCATCGGCGGCATCGCCGGCGACGTGACCAGCGGCGCCCGGGTCGACGGATTCAAGGCCGCTGTCGGGAGCGACCTCAACGTCATCCAGGAGTCGGCCGCCGACTGGAAGCGCGAGCTCGCGCTGACCCAGGCCACCGACATCATCGCGGCCAACCCGAACATCAAGGCCTTCTTCGCCGCGAACGACGACATGGGCCTCGGCATCGTCAAGGCGATCGAGAACGCGGGCCTGACCGGCACGATCACGGTCGTCTCCGTCGACGGCAACCAGGATGCGCTGGAGTCGGTCAAGGCCGGCGGCCTCACCGCGACCGTGGCGCAGTACCCCTACGCGATCGGCTCGCTCGGCCTCCAGGCCTGCGAGGTCGCGACCTCCGGCGGAACCCTGCCGAAGAACATCGAGTCGCCGACCGCCCTCGTGACGACGGCGGAGGCCGACCAGGCGATCGCCGCCTTCCCGCAGCCCTTCGCGCCGTTCGAGAACCCCCTCGAGTCGATGCTGCCCACCCCGGCCGCCTCGAACTAACCCTCGGCCCAACCCCCTCGGCGGGGGAGCCGGGTCATCCGCTCCCCCGCCCCCGCCCTCAGTCAGAAACCGGCATCCATGACAACGACAGAGCACACCCGCCCCGGGCCGCTCCAGACGATCGGCGCCCACGCCCGGCAGCTCAGCTTCTGGGCCGAGAACGCCGCCCCGATCGGCCTGGTGGCCCTGGTCATCGTCTTCTCGATCCTCAGCCCCACCTTCCTCACCCTCGGCAACATCAAGGCCATGCTCGTGGCCGCGGCGATCCTCGTGATCCTCGCCATCGGGCAGACCTTCGTGATCACGACCGGCGGCATCGACCTGTCGATCTCGGCGACCATGACCTTCGGCGCGATCGGTTTCGGCCTCGCCTTCTCGAACGGGTTCGGGTTCTGGCTGTCGGCCATCATGGCGGTGGTCGCCGCCCTGATCATCGGCCTCATCAACGGCCTGCTGATCGCCAAGGGCAAGGTGACCGACTTCATCGCCACCCTCGGTACCCTCTCCGTGGCCACCGGTCTCGCGCTCATCGTCTCCGACGGCAAGCCCATCACCGTGTTCAGCCCCGAGCTGCTCACGCTGACCTCCGGCGCGATCGGCATCTTCGGGTTCCCGATCATCCTCGCCGCGGTCATCGCGGTGCTGGCCTGGTTCTTCATGTTCCGCACCCGGTTCGGTCTGCACGTGCAGGCGGTCGGTGGCAACGAGGAGAGCGCCGTGGCCAACGGCGTCAGCGCGGTCAAGATCCGGATGGCGGTCTACCTGATCTCCGCGGGTCTCGCCGGCATCGCGGCCCTGCTCCTGGTCGCCCGTGTCGGCGCCGCGGAACCCGCCATCAACACGCAGTTCCTGCTCAACTCGATCGCGGCCGTCGTGCTCGGCGGCGTGAGCCTGACCGGAGGCAAGGCCAAGATCGTCGGCCCGGTCATAGGCGCCCTGCTCCTCACCGCTCTCACGAACGGCCTGACGCTGCTCGGCGTCTCGCAGTTCTACCAGCCGCTCGCCGTCGGACTCGTCGTGGTCCTGGCCGCCCTACTCACGAGGTTCCAGAAGAAATGACCGACACCTACAACACCCCGCCCGAGGGCTCCCCGCACACCGGCCGCACCCAGGCGCGCGACTTCATCCTGCAGGCCACCGACATCAAGAAGTCCTTCGGCGGCGTGCACGCCCTGAAGGGCGCGTCGATGACCATGCGCCGCGGCGAGATCACCGCGCTGATCGGCGACAACGGCGCCGGTAAGTCGACCATGGTGCGCTGCCTCTCCGGCATCCACCGCCCCGACTCGGGCACGATCGTGCTCGACGGCAAGACCGTGACGTTCGAGAACCCGGTCGCCGCGATCAAGCAGGGCATCGAGACCGTGCAGCAGAACCTGGCGCTGGTGGAGGATCTGACCGTGTGGCAGAACTTCTTCCTCGGCCGCGAGAAGACGCACGGCTTCGGGCCCTTCCGTACGCTGGACCGCAAGCTGATGAAGAGCACGGCCGGTGACCTGTTGAAGAACCTCGCCGTGAACGTGCCGCCGGTCACGAGCCGGGTCCGGCGCCTCTCCGGCGGTCAGCGGCAGGCGGTCGCGATCGCCCGCGCCGCCGGCTGGGGCTCGAAGATCGTGATCATGGACGAGCCGACCGCCGCCCTGGGCGTGCAGGAGACCGCGCGCGTCGAGGGCGTCATCAACTCGCTCCGCGACTCCGGGGTCGCCGTGCTCCTGATCAGCCACAACTTCGACCAGGTCATGCGTCTGTCGGACCACGTCTGGGTGATGCGGGCGGGCATGGCCGTCGCCGAGCGGCGCACGGCCGAGACCAGCGGCGACGAGCTCGTGGCCCTGATCACCGGCGCCAGGGCGGCCTGACCGTGTCGTTCGACCTCCGCATCCCGTTCCACCGGGCGGCGGCCGATTCGGTGATGCCGCTCGGCATCCACGCCGGGCTGTGGGTGGCCGACTGGTCGCCCGCCTCGGCGAGATCCGCCATCGAGGGCAGTGCCGCCGCGGGCTACCAGCTGATCGAGATCCCGGTCCCGGATGCGGCCGACTCGCTCTCCCCCCAGGAGACCGTGCGCCTCCTGGAGGACACGGGGCTGGACGCCGTCGTCTCCCTCGCCCTCGACGCCGGCTCCGACATCAACACCGTCGACCCGGAGCTCTCCGCCCGGGGCGAGGCACGCCTGCGCCGCGCGGTCGAGTTCGCCGAAGCGATCGGGGCGAACTACGTCGGCGGCGTGACCTACTCGGCGATGACCAAGTACGCGCAGCCGGCCACCGAGGCGAGCCGCGAGAACTCCCTGGCCGTGCTCGCACGGGTCGCCGAGGTCGCTCGTCAGTCCGATGTCCGGATCGGCCTCGAGTACGTCAACCGCTACGAGAGCAACCTGCTCAACACCGCCGCCCAGACGGCCGCGTTCATCGACCGGCTCGCCGCGCGCGGTGCCGACAACGTGCTGCTGCACATCGACACCTACCACGCCAACAGCGAGGAGCTCTCGTTGCCGGCCGCGGTCGAGGATGCCGGTGCCCGGCTCGGCTACCTGCATCTCTCGGAGAGCCATCGGGGCCGGATCGGCACCGGGACGCTCGACTGGGCCGGCCTCGTCAATGCCCTGGCCGGGAGCGGGTACCGCGGTCCGCTCACCGTCGAGTCGTTCTCTCCGGCGGTGGTCTCCCCGGCCACCCGCGACCAGATCGGCGCCTGGCGCACGCTCTGGAGCGACCCGGCCGAGGTCGCCGCCGACTCGGCACGCTTCCTGGGGGCGCAGCTCGCCGCATCCACTCTTCTCGCACCTACTACCTGAAGGACATGACATGACCACCAACCAGCTCGGAGTCCACGCCCTCGTCTTCTCGGGAGGAACGACTCCCGCCGAGGTCGACTACATCATCGCCGAGACCAAGAAGGCCGGTTTCGACCTGCTCGAGCTCTCGCTGCATGACTCGGCCAACCTCGACGTGCCGGCCGCCCGCGCCGCCCTGGAGGCCGCCGGCCTCGGGGTCGTCTGCTCGCGCGGACTGGCCTTCTCGGCCGACGTCTCGAGCGACGACCCCGAGGTCGTGGCCCGCGGCGCGAAGCTGCTGCACGACTCGCTCGCGATCACGAACGGCCTCGGCGGCACCCACTTCACGGGCGCCCTCTACAGCGCCCTCGGCAAGTACGGTCACGCCCTCTCGGCCGCCGGTCGCGCCAACGTCGTCGCCGTGCTGAAAGACCTGGCCGGCGAGGCAGAGGGTCTCGGGATGACGCTGGGCCTGGAGATCTGCAATCGTTACGAGACGAACGTGATCAACACCGCGGCGGACGCCCTGCGGCTGGCCGACGACATCGGCCACGACAACGTGCTGATCCATCTCGACACCTATCACATGAACATCGAGGAGGACGATCTGGTGCGACCCGTGCATCTCGTCGGCGACCGCCTGGGCTACGTGCACATCGGCGAGAACCACCGCGGCTACCTCGGCTCGGGGCACCTCGACTTCGGTTCGTTCTTCCACGCCCTCTCCGACATCTCCTACGAGGGGCCGATCACCTTCGAGTCGTTCTCGTCGGCCGTGGTCTCGCCGACGCTCTCGAACGACCTGGCGATCTGGCGCAACCTCTGGAACGACGGGCCGGCGCTGGCGGCGCACTCGAAGAAGTACCTCGACACGATCATCGAGGGAACCCGTGCCACGCTCTGAGGGGATGGGGGCGGGGGTGGCGGCGGGCGCTTCAGCCGTCGCGGACGCGGTGGAGCCGGTGGACGCTGTGAGTGCGGTGCCTGACTCGGCCTCTGGCGCTGTCTCTGACGCGGTCTCTGAGGCGCTCGACGCGCTCGCCCGGCGGGCCCTCGCGCTCGTCGGGGCGGAGGGGCGGGCCATCCTCGGCATCGCGGGCAGCCCGGGCGCCGGCAAGACCACGCTCGCCCGCACGCTGGCCGACCGGGTCAATGCCCTGAGCGCCGCGGCTGGCGGGCCGGGAGCACCCTTCGCCGCGCACGTGCCGATGGACGGCTACCATCTCGCCCAGTCGACGCTCGTGCGCCTCGGCCGGGCCGAGCGGAAGGGCGCCATCGACACCTTCGACGGCTGGGGCTTCGTGGCCCTGCTCGAGCGCCTGCGCGCCGAGACCGGGCACACGGTCTACGCGCCGAGCTTCGACCGGGCGATCGAGGAGCCGATCGCCGGCGAGATGGCGGTCGAGCCCGAGACCCGGCTCGTGATCGTCGAGGGCAACTACCTGCTCGTCGATCAGGAGCCGTGGAACCGGGTCAAGCCGCTGCTGACCGAGTCGTGGTTCTGCGAGACCGGCGACGAGGTGCGGGTCTCGCGCCTGGTCGTGCGGCACGAGATCGGCGGGCGCACGCCCGAGGCCGCGCTCGCCTGGGCCGAGACGGTGGATGGGCGGAACGCCATCCTGATCGAGTCGACCCTGCCGCACGCCGACCTGGTGGTCTCGGGCGTGACCGGGGAGATCGTCGCGGGCTGACCGGCACGCGGCCCGCTCAGTACCGGATCGCGTCGATCACCTTCACCCGCACCGCGACGAGCGCGGGCAGCAGCCCGGCGAGCGCCCCCACCCCGGTCGCGGCGGCCAGCCCCAGCAGGGCCGCCTCGACCGGGAACGGCGGGAAGTCGGTCACCATCCCCTGCCCCACGACGTCGTGCACGATCGGGCTCTGCACGAGCAGCACGGCCGCCATCACGCCCACCACGCCGGCGGCCACGGTCGCGACCACGCTCTCCATCATCACCGCGAAGAAGACCCGCCCGGCGGTGGCGCCGAAGCTGCGCCGGATGCCGATCTCCCGCACCCGCTGCTTCACCGTCACCAGGGCGATGTTCACCAGCCCGAGCGCTCCGAGCAGCAGCACCAGCACCGCGATCCCGCCGACCACGAGCTTCGTGACGAGGAACGGGTCGTCGCCGTACTGCGCGTAGTCCTGCCGGTAGACGTCGACCTGGGCGCCGTCGCCGAGCGCGGCCTGGATGTCGCGCTGCACCGCGGCGAGCAGCGGTTCGGCGAGCTCGGGCGGGATCCACATCTCGTACTGCGTCTGACCGCCCCCGAACCCCGAGTAGGGGTCGGCCGAGGGGTCCGCGGCCGGCTGGGCCGCCTGAACGGTCGCCAGTTGGGAGGCCAGCATGAACATCGAGGGTTCGGTCTCGTAGGTCGCCGCCGGCGTCACGCCGACCACGACCGCGGTCGCGCCCTTCTCACCGCCGAGGGTGACGGTCGGATGCGTCGCCAGGTCGGGCCGGCCGAGCCGCTCCCAGAACACCGAGTTGACCACGAGCGCCGGAGCGAGCGCCTGCTCGTCCGCCGTGCTGAACCAGTGGCCCTCCGAGATCCGCACCCGGTGCATCTCCCCGTAGGGCTGGTCGACCGCCTGCGTGCCGACCTGCACCACACCCGTGACGAAGGGGATCGACTGCCCGCTCGAGACCACGCGGCTGGCGTAGTCGATCCCGTAGCGGGCCACCGTCTCGTCCCAGGCGCGGTCGAGCGCCTCGGCGTCGATCGTGCTGCCGTCGGTGGCGTAGGCCGAGACGTACAGGGTCGCGGGCCGGCCGCTCGAGCGCTCGCTCAGCTCCTGGTTGGCCTGCTGCACGATCGCGCCGAGCGCGACCACGGTCGTCAGCGAGCAGACGGCGACCGCGACGCCGATCAGCGAGAGCAGCACCCGGGTGCGATGCACCCGCAGCTCCTGCCAGGCCTCGAGCACGGCCCCGAGGAAGCCGGTCAGCGCGCGGCTCACCGGTCGCTCCGCTCGCCGTGTGCGCCCGCCGCCGCATCCGCGATCTTATTCGCCGCCGCATCCACCAGCGACTCGGCCGGCGTCTCAGCCAGCGCCTCGGCCGGGGTCAGGATGCCGCGATCGAGCCGGTAGTGCGTGCGCGAGCGGGCCGCGATCGACGGGTCGTGCGTGATCACGACGAGGGCCGCGCCGGTGCGGGTCGCGACCTCGTCGATCAGTTCCATCACGCTCTGCCCGGTGTCGAGGTCGAGGGCGCCGGTCGGCTCGTCGGCGAGGATCAGTCGCGGCCCGCGCACGAGCGAGCGGGCGATCGCGACCCGCTGTTGCTCTCCGCCGGAGAGGCGGTCCGGCAGGCTGTCGACCCTGTGCCCGAGCCCGACCTGCTCGAGCATGTCGGCGGCGAGCTGCCGGCGCCTCCAGAACTGCCGGCCGCTGGCGTAGAGCAGCGGCATCGCCACGTTCTCGAGGGCCGTGCGGCCGGCCAGCAGGTTGAACTGCTGGAAGATGAAGCCGATCTGCGCCCCGCGCAGCCGGTCGCGGCCTGCGCCCGAGTAGCTCTTGACCGGCCGGTCATCGAAGGCGAGAAGTCCGCTCGTGGGCAGGTCGAGCAGCCCCATCAGGTTGAGCAGGGTCGACTTGCCCGACCCCGAGCGCCCGACGATCGAGATGCGGTCGCCGCCCTCGACGGTCAGGTCGACGCCGTTCAGGATGGTCAGTGCCGGCTGGTCCGGGGGCAGCACGGTGCGCGTCACGTCCTCAAGCCGCAGCAGGCTCACGCGGCGCGCCTCGTCGGGCTGCTCTTCTGCAGGCCGCTCGCCACCGAAACGCGCCTCATCGAACCGGCCCGGCGCAGACCATGTTGCCCCCGGGCTGCGCGAGGCACCCGTCACCGGTCGGCACGGCCATCGCCCCCGGGGCGAACTCGAGGATCTCCTCGCCCTCGGTGAGGCCGCCCGTGACCTCGACCTGGCTGCCGTCGCTGAGGCCGAGGCCGATCGCGCGCTCCTCGGTGGCTCCATCCGGAGTCGACACCCACACGGTGCCGTTCTGCGCCGCACCGCGCACCGCGGTCGTCGGCACGACAAGCACGTTCTCGGCCTTGCCGCCCGCGATCGTCATCTCGGCCGCGAGCCCGGAGAAGACCGTGACGCCCTCGGGCACCGGGCAGGTCACGGTCGTGCCCGACCCCGACCCGCCGCCGGTCGACCCGCCGCCGGCGCCGACACCCGCACCGCTGCCGGCTCCAGAACCCGCTCCGCCCGCGTCGTCGCCCGTGCTGCCCGGCAGCGGGGTGAGGATGCGCAAGCCCGTGCAGACGAACGGCGCCGGCCCGCCGGTGATCGCAATCGACGCCTCGGTCGGCTGGTTCACGAGCCGGTACTGCTGGGCCGGTTCGAGCGACCCCGAGACCGAGAAGCTCGGCGGGGCGATCTGTCCGGCCGTCATGCCGATCGTCACGGCCTGACCCGGGATGACCGAGAGCGAGCTCAGGATGCCGCCGGCGGCCGCGGTCACCTTCTCGTAGCGGAAGATCGCGGGCAGCGGCTTACCCTCCGCGTCGACGGAGGCGGCCGGGTCGCGCACGATCTCGACCTTGACGTCGAAGACCGTGTCGCCGGCGGCGATCGTCGCCCCGGTGTCGACGAAGATCTCGTCCACGGTGCCGGCGGCGGTGGATTTCACCGGCACCGCCGCATCCGCCGACACCGTCGCCTTCACGACCACGTCGTTCGTGATGGTGCCGAGGGTGGCCGCGATACGCGGCTCGACGAGCTCGCCCGTGGGCACCGCCGGGTCGGCCTCGACCGGCTGGTCCGGGAAAAAGGCGAGCTTGCCGAGGGCCACGGCGATCACCGCGATGATGACGATGCGGATGATCGGCAGCACCCATTTCCTGACGATTCCCACGTGCATCCTCCCCGGCCGCGGACCAGACCTCCGCGCGCACCAGCTGCCACCCTATTGGACGGGTGTGGCGGGGCCGGGTGAGTACTCAGCAAACTAAACATTCCTGAATGTATAGTTACGGAATGCCCGCTCTTTCCGCCCGCCGCCGCTGGGTTCTGCTCGCCACGGTCTCGACCGGACTGCTGCTGATCACCCTCGACAACTCCGTGCTCTACACGGCTCTGCCCACGCTCACCCGCGAACTCGGCACGACGAGCACCGAAAGCCTCTGGATCATCAACGCCTACCCGCTCGTGATGGCGGGCCTGCTGCTGGGCGCCGGAACCCTCGGCGACCGCGTCGGCCATCGCCGGATGTTCGTGATCGGCCTGGTGATCTTCGGTGCGGCCTCGGCGTTCGCGGCCTTCTCCCCCGTTCCGCTCGCCCTCATCGCCGCCCGCGCCCTGCTCGCGGTCGGCGCGGCCGCCATGATGCCGGCGACCCTCGCGCTCATCCGGGTCGCGTTCACCGACGAGCGCGAGCGCAACATCGCGATCGGCCTGTGGGGCAGCCTGGCGGTCGTCGGCGCCGCGCTCGGCCCCATCCTCGGCGGGCTGCTGCTGGAGTTCTTCTGGTGGGGCTCGGTGTTCCTGATCAACGTGCCGGTCGTCGTCGTCGCGCTCGTCGCCACGATGCTCGTCGCTCCCCGCGGCGAGCGCCACCCGGGCCGGCCGTGGGATCTGCTCTCGTCGGTGCAGGCGATGATCGGCCTCGCATCCCTCGTGGTCGCGGTCAAGGAGGCCGCGAAGGGCGGCGAGGCGCTCTGGCCGGTCGTCGCCAGCATGCTCGCGGTCGCCGCCGTGGCGTTCTGGCTCTTCGTGCGGCGGCAGCGCCGGCTGCCGTACCCGCTGCTCGACTTCGCCCTGTTTCGGAACCCCGCGGTGCTCGCCGGCGTGATCGCCGCCGGGCTCTCGATGTTCGCCGTCGCGGGCACCGAGCTCGTCACCGCACAGCGCTTCCAGCTGGTCGAGGGCTTCAGCCCGCTGCAGGCGGGGCTCGTCGTCGCGGCGCTCGCGCTCGGCTCGCTGCCCTCGGCGCTGGCCGGCGGAGCGGTGCTGCACCGCACCGGCCCGCGGCTGCTGATCGGCGGCGGCTTCGCCGTGGGTGCGATCGGCACCGCGGCCGCTCCCCTGCTGCTCGGCTTCGGCTGGGGCTGGATGCTCGTCGGTCTCGTCATCGCCGGGGCCGGCCTCGGCCTCGTGATGGCGGCGGCTTCGGCGGCGATCGTCGGCAACGCTCCGGTGCACCGGGCCGGGATGGCGTCGTCGGTCGAGGAGGTGTCGTACGAGTTCGGCAGCCTGACCGCCGTCGCGGTGCTGGGCGGGCTCATCCTGAGCGCTTTCGGGGGTGCGGGGCACGGGGTGGGTGGTGCTGGATCTGGGCCCGGGGGCGGCGCGGCTGTTGCGGCAGGTGCGGCTGCCGACACCGGGTTCCTGACGGTGATGGTGATCGTGGCGGTCGTGCTCGCGGCGGCCTCGGTCGTCACGACGGTGCTCCTCCGGGGCACCCGCGCCGGTACGCTCGTGAACCACTGACTGCCGAGCCCGCATCCCTACCGCCACCGCCCGGCCCCCGTGACCACCCAACGCGACTACCGCATCCGCGCCGCCACCATCACCCCCCGAGGAGAACCGTGAGACCCAACAACCGCGCGAAGATCCTCGACGCCGCCGCTCGCGTGGTCGGCCGGGCGGGCCTGCGCGCCCTCACGCTCGAGGCCACGGCGGAGGAGGCCGGTCTCACCCGCGGTGGGATGATGTACCACTTCCGTGACCGCGATGCCCTCGTGCTCGCCCTGCACGAGCACCTCGCCGCCGAGTGGGAGGCCCAGCTCGTGGCCGCCGCGGGCAAACCGGCCGACCAGGCGACGGCAGACGAGCGGATCGCGGCCTACGCCCGTGCGACCAGCGAGGACGCCTCGGCGGCCGAGTTCGCCCTGCTCGTCGACTCGGCCCACGACCCGCGCTTCGCCCAGATCTGGGCCGCGGTGCAGCACCGCTGGAGCCCCTCGCCGGCCGAGGCCTCCACCGACCCGGCCGCGCTCGACCGCTTCGTGCTGCGCCTCGCCGCCGACGGCCTCTGGGCCTACGACGCCTTCGACGCCGAGCCCCTCGCTCCCGAGTTCCGCCGCCAGGTCGCCGAGCGCATCACTTCACTCCTCGGGCCGGATGCCGCGCAGGACAACTCAGGGCGAGCTCCCCGCTAGCGCGGACGCAGACCGCCCGGCGCACGCTTCCGTCGATTCACCATGAGCCGGCTCTCGAGCCCCGGAGTTCTCACGAAGACGTCCGGGGCGGGGAACGGCAGTCATGTCACTTGACTCGTCACCGAGTTAGTGACACTCAGTCGACGCCCGCTGCCGATGTGGGCTGGTGCTCTAGCTGTCTCGTTCACTTTCTGACGGGACAACTGACCTGAAGAGGGCCACGTTGGGGAGCGAGCTTGCCTCTACGTTTGGGTTCAAACACGGAGGAGCGGTTCCATGGCGGAATGGGCGGAAGCTGAACTTGATGAGATCGCCAACACCGAAGAACTTCGGATCTCTTCGCCGAAACAGGACGGATCAATGGGACGACCGGTCCCCATCTGGGTGGTGCGTCTGGGTCAGAGACTGTATGTGAGGTCCGCAGACGGACCGCATTCCGGGTGGTTTGCTCGAGCTAACGCTGCCCTAAGTAGTACGGTGACGGCTGGAAGCGTCGAGCGTGAGGTCACTCTGGAGCACCCCACCGTAAGTGAGGAAGAGATCAGCGAGGCGTACCGCAAGAAATACGCCATCTCGGGGGCGGCATGGATCGCGAACCTGATGACGCCGCTTGCTTCTTCAACGACGAGGGCATTGATTCCGCTGTCTGCGAAGCCGCGTATGGGAGGCGTTTCTTCACGTCTGAGTCGTGCGACGGAGAGACAGACTCATGACGATGACCACCGCCTACGATTGGCTTCCGGCGGCTTCGCCACTCACGGTGACCAGCGAGGACTTTCTTGACCGGGGGTACCTCGCTGCCCAGCAACACTCTCGGCTTTTCGGTGTCCCGGGAGGTCAGGACCGGTCTCCCCAGTTGGCTTGGAGAGGCGCGCCCGCGACGGTGAAGAGCTACATAGTGTCCATGTACGAACTGCCGGCCGGCGTGACGGAGCTGCCGGTGGACCCATGGACGGTGAAGAACGATGCGCGCACGAGAAGTTATGTTGGTGCAGCGCCCCCCCCGGCAGTCACCGACCGGCACACGGTTTCCGTCGACGGCTTAGACATCTCGAGTGTGAAAGAACTCGGTCTGAGTGTGGAGTCGACGCCGGGTTTCATGCTCTTCAACGTCGCCAGTCATATCGATGCCCTCGGAGTGATTACGGCGTTTGGGCGAGGCTGAACACCAGCGCCCGCCGAGCGTTGTAGATCCCCTTAGCGGTCATGCCGAACGCGGCTTCGCGTTCTTGGAGACGTCCGTCTACTCTTTGGCGTACTGGGCGGCCGACGACGCGGTGAGCGTGTACGGGTTGCCCCAAGCCGGGTACCTACCGAGCATGAAAGACACCAGCTCGGCGGTCGTTGCAGACGCTGCTACCCCTTCCTCAAAATCTCGGAGGTAGGCGCGGGTTGATTCGATGAGAGACGGGGCCGCGTCAGAAAGCGCCAAAGGATCGCGGTGCCCTGCGACCGCCCATGCCGGCGCGAGAGATTCGACAATGTCAATGGCTCTATTCCAGCCATCTCGCTCCTCCTGGCCGGTCTGAGCGAGCCAAAGGTGAATGCCGTTGTAGACCACATCGCCACCGACTACGGCGTCCAGGTCTCGCACGTACACGACGCTCGAGGGATCCGTGTCGCTCTGACCAACGAGCACCGGCCGTAACTCGTGGCCTTCCAAGGTGATGGTTCCGCCAGTCGGTACTTTCGGCCCGACGAGGTCTTCCGGAAGCTGCCCGGGGAACAGCGATTCCCAGTAGCTGACATAGCCCGGATCCAACTGGCCGTCAGCGAATGGCAGGATCTCCGGAAGGGCCACGACCTGGGCGTCGGGGAACTCGCGCAGAATTGAATGAGTTCCGAAGAAGTGATCGGCGTGACCGTGGGTTACGTAAATGGTGGTGAGATTTTTGCCTTTGGCTTTGATCCACGCTGCGAGCTCGGCGGACTCTTCCACCGTGATCAGAGCATCAATCAAGACTGCCTCTGTGTCGCCGGCGATCAGTGTCGCAGTACTGGCGGGCCAGGTGGCGCCCTTGGTCGAGTCCCACTCCGGAACGGTCGCACTAAGCGCCTTGTAGTCGCTTACGAAGACATGGAGTGATAGCGGCGGAAGCAGAACTCCGCCTGCGTTGGTGAGACACGCCTCATACCAGCCGGCCATTTGATTTTCGGCGGCTTCGTCCGACATGTTGAGGGCGGAAAACTCGGCCGTCCATGTCACCGTGCTTGTGTTGCCATCGTCGTGCACATGGAGAACGGCTAAGTAGTCCTTCACCGGCAGCGCGCCCGAGTCGTTGAAGCGGAAGGTGTGTGACTGCTCTGTAGCGGAGAGCAGCTCTTCGGTGACGCTCGATTCGCTGCCTTCAAGGCTGACTTCCCGGACTCTTCCTGGAACCACGTTGTCTACTCGTGCCACACCGGGCATCCAGGCCACGTCATCGAAGTTTCCGATGCGGGCCCAGACCTCCCCTGCTGGTTCTCGGAAGGTTGCGGCGCGAGCGACGTGAAGGCGGACAGTATCCATCAGCTCATCACCTCACCGGTGGAGCCGATGGCCTGCGTGTCGAAGCCGGTGTTTGAGCTGTTCAACTCGGAGATCAACATTTGTTCTTCCTCTTGTTAGGGCTGGTTCTCTTCAGGCCGCGTCGAGGGCTGCCATGTCTTCGGTCGTGAGTTTCAGATGTGCGGCTGCGATGTTCTCTCGGAGGTGCGCTGGGCTGGAAGTTCCCGGAATGGGCAGAATCGTTGGGCTGTGTTGGAGGAGCCATGCCAGAGCGATCTGAGACGGCGCAGCCCCGGTGCGCGATGCGATTTTTGCGAGCGGTCCTGAGGGCGTCGTAAGTTGACCTGTGGCCAGCGGGAACCATGGGATGAAGCCGATGTTGTTCTCTGCCGTGTACGACACGAGATCCTCGGAACGCCTTTCGGTCAGGTTGTAGAGGTTCTGCACCGTCGCGATTTGGGTCTGGGTCTGTGCGACCTGCAGTTCTTGCAGGGTCACTTCGCTCAGCCCGATATGGCGGATGAGTCCGCGCCGGCGGAACTCTTCCATCGCTCCTATCTGATCTGCGAGCGGCACTTTGTGGTCAATCCTGTGCAGTTGGTAGAGGTCGATGCTGTCTAGTCGCAGGCGACGCAAGCTGCCCTCGAGTGCGTCCCTCAGGTGCTGCGGACGACCGTCGGTGATCCACTCGCCGCGATGTCCGCGGATGAAACCGCCCTTGGTCGCAATGACCAGGTCCTTCCGATAGGGGTGCAGCGTCTCTCCGATCAGCCGTTCGGGAACGCCTGGCCCGTACGAATCTGCGGTGTCAATAAGCGTCACGCCCAGCTCGACGGCGAGTCTGAGTACGTTCCTGGCCTGTTCTAGGTCGGCCGGCTCGCCCATTGCTCCCGGTCCGGTCAGCTGCATGGATCCGTAGCCGAGCCGGTGCACGGGGAGGTCCCCGCCGATCAAGAAGGTTTCGGCTGCCGCCGCCGATGGTTCTGAATTCGAGTGAGACATGCCGGGTCCTTTGACAGTCGAGTGATGACGCGTAAGTAGAAGTGTGAAGTGACCGACGAACGCGGGCGTGGCCCACACAGGGACAGACTGGTGCCACCTTCCGGAGAGTCTTTTTGGTCGCCACCGTTGCGTGAAACCGCTGATGAAGACCTACAATTTGCGGAAAGGCCCATTCTGAGCTCACGCTCATGGAGGAAATCATGAGTAAGGAGACCCTCTCCGGCCTGTTGCGCAATCTGCGACACGGCGCCTCTCTGACGCTCGAGCAATTGTCCGAACGATCGGGCGTCAGTGTGAGAGGCATCAGCGACATCGAGCGCGGCGTATCCTCCGCACCTCGACGGAACACACTGGCTGCCCTAGCCGGTGGGCTGGACCTGGACAGCGAGCAAGCCGAGTCTCTCTTCAGGGCCGCCCGCCGAGCTCGCACGATCGATTCGGAACTTCCTTCGGCACTGAGACCACCGCGGTTGAACGACTTCACTGGTCGCCGCCGGGAGCTGGCGGAGCTCGAGTCGATGCTGTCGATTCCTTCGTCACTGATCGTCATCACCGGCCCTGGAGGTTTTGGGAAGACGACGCTCGCTATCGAGGCCGCGTCGCGCCATGCGGCCGGAGAAGGCGTGGTCTTCGTCGACCTGGCGGGCCAGGGACGGCCACCGCTCACGCCGCTGGAAGTGGTCCGGTCGGTGCTCCGTCAAACCGACGAGGATCTTGCAGATCCACCGGCCTCGCTCATTGAGGCGGTCACGAGGTGGGAGGAAGTCGCAGGCAGTCGCCTCCCGACGGTCTTGCTCGACAACGTAGCCAACGAAGATCAGGTGCGCCCAGTCCTCGCCGCGCTCGTGCGCGGTCCCCTCATCCTCACCTCACGAAGGACCATCGCCGGGCTCACCGCAACGGGTCGGCTGTCGCTCGACTCCCTTGAACTTTCTACGAGCGCTGAGATGCTCGGGCGGATCATCCCACCATCGCAGCAGGGTATGGAAGAGCTGAATGAGCTGGCCGGGTTGTGCAACGGCGTTCCTCTCGCTCTTCGAATCGCCGGCAACCGTGTCGCGAGCCGGCCCGCCACATCTGTCCGCGACTACGTCGATCGCATGCAGTCCGAGGAGCAGAGACTTGGTCTCCTGGTTGCCGGCGACATGTCGGTCGAAGCGGTTCTCGCAGTCTCCTACGACGAGTTGGACGACGACACGGCCGAGCTGTTCCAGTCCGTCTCCATCATCGACGGGTTGACTTTCACCGGCAGAATCGCCGCCGCCGCATCGGGGAACTCCCCCTCCGCCACCGAGGCTCGTCTGGAGCACCTGGTGGACCTCGGGATGCTCGAGTCCCGCGGCGGCAGCCGCTACCGACTGCACGATCTGTTGCGCGTCTTCGCCGCTTCCCGATTCAGATCAGAGAACTCTGCCAACGAGATGGCCGCGGCCCAAGACAGATTGACGTACTGGCTCCTCCGCACCGTGCTGGTCGTCGTGGGTGACAGGTCGGTGTCGATCCCGGACGAATGGGAGCAGTACCGGCTAGAGGACGATCCAGACAGCGCCGACGAGTTGACTGCGCGTTCTTGGATTCTGGCCGAGGCCGACCACTGGTGGCCTGCGGTTCGCCGGGCCGCCTCTACCGGGGACCATGATGCTGTCCTCCGAGTAGCTGAGGCACTTCAGTGGAAGTCTGCGAAGTGGCATGAATGGGGGCACTGGCACGAGCTCAATGAGTTGGCTCTTCGCTCAGCTACTGAGCTCGACGACAAACGACAGCAGTCGCTTCGGTCGAGCGTTCTCGCCTGGACGGCCATGACCGAGCGGGGTAATCCCATCGACGCGCAACAGCATGCTCTGACCGCTCTAGCCACGGCGGAATCGATCGGCGACGTGTATGCGTCGTCACGTGCCCACTACTTCTTCGCATGGTCCAGTTTGTACGCCGGTCAAACCGAGGGCCTCGAGGATCATCTACTATCGGCAATCGAGGGTTACGAAAAGTCTGAAGCGCTCTCGGAATCGCGGCAAGCCCGTACGATCCTGGGGGTATTGCAGCGTCGGCTTGGACGCCACGAACGTGCGATCACCGAGCTTTCCGCCGTTCTGAGCGAGTTGCCGACTGAATTCGACGAAGCCGAGGAAGACTTCGCCACGTCCTTTTCACGCAATGTCGTTCTGGAGGAGCTGGCGAATTGCTACGTCGAGATCAATGACCCCACTTCGGCCCTGCGTATGGCTGACGCGCTGGTAAGCATGATCAGCACGCTCGACACAGACATCTTCAACGCGCGGTCGCGAATCATTCGGGCCCGCGCTCTTCTCGCTGGCGCACGAACCGATGAGAGCCTTGTCGAGCTTGAAACCATCAAGCGGCTGCTTGCGGCCTACCCGGCGAGCGGCCACGTGGCCATGATGATGGTCGAAATGGAGGCTCTACGTTTTGCCGCAATGGAAGGAGGCTCTGTCCCAGGCGCGATCGCGGATCTCAGAGCGACCCCGCCTCCGAATAGAGCACGTGACTGATCCTGCGTCTCGGCTGATCGCTTACCCGAAAGAGAGGACGATCTTGTCGTGGGTTTCGCCCGATTCAAGGAGTCGGTGTGCCTCGGCTGCGGCTTCGATCGGCAGTATGCGGCGTCGCTTGAGACGGAGCTCTCCGGAGGCGAGGAGTGGCATGGTGGTCGCCAGGGCATCCGGTGCTCGGTCCGGGCTGGGGTGGGATAGGAGAGCTCCTGAAGAGGCGACCTCCGGGCCTCCGGTCAGAGTCACTACCCTGCTGGCATCGCCGACCGCGGTCACCGCTCGCGTCAGCTCACCATAGCCTGCTGCGTCGATGACGGCGTCCACTGGCGTGTCGATCCTGTCGAAGAGTCCGGCTCCGAACGCTAGGAATTCGCCGCCGAGTCCGCGGACGGAGTCAGCGGCTTGTTCGCTCGCCACTCCGATCACGTGGATGCCCTGTGCTCGTGCCAACTGCACGATGATCGACCCGACCGCGCCTACCGCGCCGAGCACCACGATCGTCTCCCCCTTGGTCGCACGGACTTGACGTAAGGTTCCGACGGCAGCATCTGCCGATGCGGGCAGAGCGGCCGCAGCGTCCCAGCTCACAGAGGCAGGCTTCGGGTACCAGACGGTCGTGGTGGCGAACTCGCCGTATCCACCTTGAGCCGGTAGCAGCGCCGCGACTTCCTCGCCGACATAGGCATCGGCGCCGTCGCCTACTGCCTCGACTACGCCGGCCGCCTCGAAGCCCAGCACGTCTCCGGGGCGTTGCGGGAACACGTTAGTGAGATTGCCTGCGCGGATGTGCAGGTCGGTGGGGCCCACCGCCGCGGCTTTCACACGTATGAGTACCTCACCCGGTTTCACGTCCGGAGATTTCACTGCACGCCACTGCAATACCTCCGGCCCGCCGAACTCCGTGATGACGATCGCGCTTGACATGTGCTCTCCGTTCGTAGGATCGCATCCTCTGGCGGTTTGATACTCGCCCACGAAGTGCATGCCTCAGTTGGATTCTCGTGCCCACGCTAAGAGTCTGTTCAGCCAACAAGCAGGCCCTCCTGGGAACAGCTCCACTCTTCGAGCTAGCTGCGGTGCAGCTGCGACCGCCAATCCGAGGGGACGTTGCCTGCCGGTCCCGGGCTCGGTTGGTCAACTGGGCGATGACGGGGTTCCGCGAGCTCAGGCCCGTGGATGAATTTCGATGCCTCGTAGTCCCACATCCATGCTTCACCGGGCTCATAGCTCTGGACAACCGGGTGCCCGCTGTGGTGAGCATGCGCGGTCGCATGCTGGGAAGGCGAATCGTCACAGCACCCGACGTGGCCGCACGCGGCGCAACGTCGCAGGTGCAACCACCAGCCTGTCGCCGGGTCGCAGTCAACGCATCCCGGACCGCTCGGCGGCACCCGGGTATCAATTGGCGCTTCTGTCATCACGGAGAAATGCTAAGTCACCGTCCCGCTGTAACAAGCCTTCGCGCTCCCCTCTAGGGTGACCCTCTGGGGGATAGAACTTCTTGCGAAGCCAGGTCGCACAATCTACGCATGACTACTCCACAGACATGGTTCATTACCGGCTCTTCACGCGGCTTCGGCCGATCTCTCACCACCGCAGCCCTCGAGGCAGGTGACACCGTCGCTGCAACGGCTCGCCGGCCAGAGCAACTCGCCGACCTGGTTGAAAAGTTTGGTGACAAGGTACTGCCGCTGGGCCTGGATGTAACAAACGCGCAGGCGGCGTCTGAGACGCTTCGTGCAGCACAGGAACGATTCGGCCGCGTCGACGTCGTCGTCAACAATGCTGGGTACGCCAACATTTCCCCCGTAGAAACGGCTGACGAGGAAGACTTCCGCCGTCAGTTTGAGACGAACTTCTGGGGCGTCTACAACGTCACAAAGGCAGCCCTTCCGATCCTCCGGGCACAGGAAAGCGGGCTGATCATCCAGTTCTCTTCCGTTGGCGGTCGCGTTGGCGGAACTCCGGGGCTTGGTTCGTATCAAGCCGCCAAGTTCGGCATTGATGGCCTCACACGAGTACTCGCAACCGAGACCGCGCCATTCGGGATTCGGTACTTGGTAGTAGAACCTGGCGGATTCGCAACCGATTGGGCAGGCGCATCAATGGACGTGCACGGGGTGCCCGAGGAGTACCAGGCGACCGTGGGCGCTTTCGCGGAACGACTCCGCGGCACGGACCAGGCCGGTGACCCGGACCGCGCAGCCGACATCCTGGTGCGGGTGGCGAAACGACAGACAGTGCCGAGCCACCTGGTCATCGGAGGCTACGCGGCGCACCTGGCGATCGATTACTCCAAAGCTCAGATCGAAGAGGCGACCACCTGGGAGGCCGTTTCGGCCTCTGCCGACTTCGACGCCGACCGCGTGCAGCTCCCGGCTGACAACGCCTGATAGGACGTGATGACAATGAAACAGTTCGAGGGAAAAGTTGTGCTTATCACCGGCGCCGGCTCAGGAATGGGGCGTGCTGCCGCGATCTTGCTGGCGCAACGGGGAGCCGCTGTCGCATTGGTCGGCCGACGCGAGTCAAAGCTGAATGATGCCGTGACAGAGATTGCGGCCGCCGGCGGGTGTGCACTTGCCCTGCCGGGCGACGTCAGCCGACCCGAAGACGTCGAGCGCGCCGTAACGCGGACGCTCGAGAATTTTGGTGCGCTTCACCACGCTGTCAACAACGCTGGTGTGTCGGGCGACTTCACCCATCTCGTGGACATGACCCCGGCACAATGGCAACGCACGATCGACATCGATCTCAACAGCTTGTTCTACGGCATCAAGTACGAGATCCCTGCGATCCTCGCGGCAGGAGGCGGGTCCATCGTCAACGTCTCAAGTGTCTTCGCGGACCGCGGCGGCCCTACCGCCGACTACTCCAGCGCAAAGCACGGAATCCGAGGACTGACACGCACGGCAGCAATCCAGTTCGGCCGGCAGGGCGTACGCGTGAACGAACTCCAGCCGGGCGTCATCGACACAGAGATGACCCAGGCGAATCCGGAGGGCGCACAGAAGGTGGCTGACACCGGTATTCCGTTGGGGCGGGTAGGAACTGGAGACGAGGTTGCGAAGGCAATCGCATTTCTCCTGTCCGATGATGCTTCTTACATCAACGGTGCACACCTGGCCGTGGATGGCGGCTTCCTCGCCTGAAGTCTGTCAGAACCCGCAGAAGGGGGCGGGGCGCCAAGAATTGGCACCTCCCCTTCCGTCGTTTCCGGGCTTCCCGCCTTGAGTCACCTGCGCTTTCACTGCGCGGTCTCTTCTTGGGTTCGGCGGCCTCCGATTCGGGTGGGCCGCGGAACTTTCGGGTTTTGGATGCCCACGAGGGACACGAGGCCTCCGGCAGCGAACAAGAGGGCTGACACGAGAATGACTCGGTGGAATCCGGCGAGGTCGAGCACCGCGGTGCCGGCGATGAGGCTGGCGAGGGCGATCGCGATGAGGCCGGCCACTCGGGACACGGCGTTGTTGACGGCCGACGCGATGCCCGATCGTGCGGGATCGATCGCTCCGAGGATTGCCGCCGTCAGAGGCGCCACAGTGATCGCCATGCCAACTCCGAAAACCACGATTGCTGGCAACACCTGGGTCAGATAGTCGGCGCGCTCGTCGATCCGCAACATCAGAAGAAAGCCTCCCGCCGCGAGCAGCGGGCCCATAGTCATGAACAATCGTGGTCCGAAGCGACCCGCGAGACGTCCGAACAATGAGGACAAACCGATCAGCAGCAAGCTCGTGGGAATCATCGTGAAGCCTGCCTCGGTGGCGCTGTACCCCGCCACCTGTTGGAGGAACACGGCGATGCTGAAGAACCCCAGCGACAGCGCACCGTAGATCAAGAAAGTCGCCACATTGCCCACGGTGAAGTTGCGCACCCGAAACAGCGCGAGAGGCAGCATCGGTTGCTCGGTCCGGCGTTCGAACAACACGAAGGCAACAAGCGCGGCCGCGCCGATGACAAGTGGCACGATCACGACCGGAGATGCCCACCCGAAGTTCGCTTGCTCGATGAGCGCGAAGACGGGCAGTCCGAGTCCGACGATACCGAGGATCGCTCCAAGCACATCGATCCGGGCTCCAGGCTGGCGGTGGTGGTCGGGCTCGAGCTTGGCGAGCAGCAGCAGAGTCACCACGATCGGCAAAACGTTGATGCCGAATATGAATCGCCACGAGAGCTGGTCGACGAGCACGCCGCCGAGTATGGGCCCGGCGATGTTCGCCGCGCTGGTGAACGCCGTCCACGTACCGATTGCACGGCTCTGCGCGGGGCCAGAGAAGTTCGCCAAGATGATTGCGAGCGACGACGGGACAAGGAGTGCCCCCGCGATCCCCTGCAGCCCGCGCGAGACGATGAGGAACTCGATGCTCGGCGCGAATGCACACAGCAGTGAGGTGACACCGAACCCGACGAGTCCCGCGGTCAGTACCTTCTTGCGGCCAAACACATCCGACAGCGACCCGGCAAGGAGGATGACGGAGCCGAGCGTGATGAGGTAGGCGTCGACCACCCATTGCTGCGACGTCAGCGCACCTCCGAGGTCGTGGCTAATCGCGGCCAACGCCACGTTGATGACCGATCCATCCAGGAATGAGACGAAGGCAGACAGAATCGCGACAGCGAGGACGAAGCGCTGCGAGGCAGTCATTTTTGCAACCATGAGCGCAGTCCACCGCACGTCCGCCGAAACAGCGTGGCCCCCTCAGGGACGGCTGACCAGACGCTCGTATCGAGGCGAGAACGTGTCGAAGATTGGCTCATTGCTCCCTGTGATTCCTGGCGCGCCACGGCTAGCTTCGTGCCTGCCCGGCCATCGAGCCGGAATCCCGAGGAGCCAGATATGTCGGCCAAAGACATCGTTATCGAAGCAACAGAGCAGCTGTTCAACCGCAAGGACACCGCCATCCTCGACCAGGTGTTCGGGCCCGTGTACGTGCAGCACTCAGCCCTCGGGGCCGACGGCGTTGACGGGCTGAAGGTGCTCGTCTCGAGCCTGCCTGAAACAGCCGGGTATACGCTGACGCGAATCATTGCTGACGGCGGTCTCGTGGTGACGGAGGGAGAGTTCACCGGATTCGCGCCCGTGCCGCTGACTGGTTACGACGTGTGGCGGGTCGTTGACGACCGAATCGTGGAGCACTGGGACGCTTTGGGTGCCGCGGCAACCCATTCCGCGACCCTCGACGTTCAGACCGGCGGCGACACGGTCGCCGCAAACCGAGCGCTCGTCACCGAATGGGTTGCGAGAGCTCTCGTCAGTGGCGACCACCGCGCGGATGAGGACTATCTCGCGCCTGGCGCCGGGGTGGCATACGACGAGGACCTGGTCTACCGCACCGTCCATGCTGTCATCGCCGACCAGGACGTCGTCTACACGCGCTCCGAAGGCGAAAAGAACGGCCCGGTCATCATCAACGACATGTGGCGGGTGACCGACGGCCGCATAGTCGAGCACTGGAGCCTCATGACCCCCGTTCCGGAGAGCCTGCCGCACGGCAACGGAGCCTTCTAGCAGCCAGCGCCCCTTGAGTGTGGGGCTGAGAGGGCCACGATACGACGCGGACGCGCTCCTACCTTGAGAGCACCGCCTCCACCCAGGAGGTGCTCTGAAGGAGTGGATCACATGTCAGAGCTCGACGATCGACTGGCTGCACTAGGGATCGCAATCCCTCACCAGGCCGCAGCGCCGGCGGGCGTGTACGTGCCCGCGGTCATCAGCGGGCACCTCGTGTTCACGGCAGGCCAACTACCGTTCGTAGACGGCGAATTGCCCACCACCGGCAAGGTGGGAGCTGAGGTCACGCCGGACGACGCGAAAGCTCTCGCTCGCACTGCCGCGATCAACGCTCTCGCCGCGGTCGCAGCAGTGATCGGCTCGCTCGATCGAGTGACACGGATCGTCAAGGTCGTGGGCTTCGTTTCCTCCGACCCGTCGTTCTTCGGCCAGCCCGGAGTCCTGAACGGCGCCTCCGAGCTACTCGGAGAGATCTTCGACGACCTCGGTGTGCACGCCCGAAGTGCAGTGGGAGTCGCCGTACTCCCGCTGAACTCACCGGTCGAGGTCGAACTGACCGTCGAATTCTCCTGATCGCTCCCACCTTCCTAGCAGACCCACACGAAAGAGAAAATCATGACTGAACTAACCGTCGTACTCGTGCACGGCGCCTTCGCCGAATCCGCAAGCTGGAACGGCGTCATCGCCGCCCTGCAGAACAAGGGAGTGACGGCAATCGCCACACCGAACCCTCTCCGCGGCGTGACGACCGACGCGGACAACGTCCGTCGTGCGGTCGAGGCCGTCGGCGGCCCTGTCCTGCTCGTCGGCCACTCCTACGGGGGCGCCGTCACCACCGAGGCAGCCGTTGGAAGTGACGCGGTCAAGGGCCTCGTCTACGTGTCGGCGTTCGCGCCCGACCACGGCGAGACATCACTGGGACTGACCGACAAGTTCCCCGGTAGCACCCTCGGCGAGACGGTCCGACCGATCCCGCTCGGCGACGGCACCAACGACCTCATCGTCGACCGCGAGCTCTTCCCGAACCAGTTCTGCGGAGATGTGGCCTTGGCAGACGCCAAGATCGCCGCATCCACGCAGCGCGCGGTGCGAGACTTCGCCCTCGCAGAACCGCAGCCAGCTGAGACCCCGGCCTGGAAGACCCGGCCGTCGTGGTTCGTCTTCGGATCAGCCGACAAGAACATCCCGGCCGCCGGCCTCCGGTTCATGGCAGAGCGCGCGGGTTCGCTGAAGACCGTAGAGATCGAGGGAGCCTCACACTCGAGCATGGTCTCCAACCCCGGCGTGGTCGCCGGTCTCATCCTCGAGGCCATCGCCCACCTGTCCTGAACCGGCCCAAGAATTCTCATAAGGAGAAAGATCATGACCGAATTCCTGGCCGACGCCGCCGAGACACTCTTCGTGGATGCGCCTTCGGCGAGATTCGCCTACAGGCGGCTCGGGCGACCCAACGGGTTGCCCCTCGTGATGGCAATGCGCCTTCGCGGAACGATCGACCATTGGGACCCTGCATTCCTGGACGCGTTGTCGGCGAACCGCGAGGTGATCATCTTCGACAACCGCGGCATCAACCTGAGCACGGGTACACCGGCTTCCTCCATTGCAGAGATGGCCGAGGGTCTGATCGAGTTCACGACTGCGCTGGGCTTGAGGAAGTTCGATCTCTTCGGTTGGTCGATGGGTGGGATGGTCGTCGCGACCGCCGCCCTCGCTCGGCCCGAGCTGGTGGGACATTTGGTCTTCTCGGGCAGCACCCCCGGCATCATCGAGGGACAGCCGATGGCGCCGGCAAAGGTCTGGCAGATTGCCGGCCGGGGCACGAACACGGAGGAAGACTTCCTGTTCCTGTTCTATCCGGAAACAGAATCCGGCGTCAGCCATGGCAGAAGCCAACTCGAACGTCTGCGAACGCGCCTTCACGTCTCTGAAGCGGTCGTCTCAGCCGAAGCGTCAGCGGCGAGCATCGAAGCCATCCGTGCTTTCGGTGCCGGGGTTTTCGACCGGTTGCCTGAGCTCACGATCCCGGTATTGATCGGCGTGGGCTTGCATGACGTGATGGCTCCCCCGTATTCCAGCATCCAAGCGGTGTCACAGCTCTCACGCGGAAAGCTCGTCGTCTACTCGGATGCTGGACACGGATTTCTTTTCCAGTACCACGCCGATTACGCCGGAGAGGTGAACTCGTTCCTGGGCTGGTGACAGCTGGCGCGGGCTCTACAGGTTGATGGCATGACCGATCAGGCCGTGGAAACCTTCCTGCAGAACCTCGCCCAGCGTCGGGTGGGTGTGAACGTTCGCAGTACGGATCGCCGCGACGTAGCCCCTAGGGTCGGCCCCCAGCTCGACGACGTCGAATCGGGTGGTCGATGTTCCCCCTAGTGGATGCCGACGCTCGTCACCGGTTCGTCGGTCGACCGGGCACGCAGGCGCTCGGCGCGGGATTCTGTCGGTCGAAATGTGTGACGGTACGCCATGGGAGAGACTCCGAGCAGAGCTCCGAGGTGGTTGCGCAACGACGTCGCGGTGGCATAACCGACCGCCGTGGCGATCGCGTCGATCCCGAGATCCGTCGTCTCGAGCAGACCGCGCGCGACGGCGAGCCTCTGCTGTGTGAGCCACCGCCGCGGGGCCAGACCCGTCTCGGCGAGGAAGCGTCGGCAGAAAGTGCGCTCGCTCATGTGGGCGTGGGCCGCCAGGTCTGCCACCGTGAGGGACTGATCGAGCCGGCTCAGGGCCCATTCCCGTGTCGCCCCTGTCGACGCGTCCGCACCTGCTGGGACGGGGCGTTCGATGAACTGCGCCTGCCCACCATCCCGGTGCGGAGCCACCACGCAACGTCGCGCAGCGCGCGTTGCGAGCTCGGAACCGAAGTCCTTCCGGATCAGGTGGAGACACAGGTCGATCCCTGCTGCGGCTCCAGCAGAAGTCAGCACCTCTCCCCCATCGACGAAAAGCACGTTCTCGTCGAGTTCGATGTCGGGGTACCACTTCTGGAACACGGTCGCGCATTGCCAGTGAGTGGTCACCCGCTGATCGTCGAGGATGCCGGCCGCGGCCAGGGTGAAGCCCCCTGTGCAGATCGATACGACCCGAGCGCCGGGCCGAATCATCGCGAGCGCATCACGAACATCGTCCCCCAGCTCGCGCTTCAGGGAGTAAGGGTCGATGGGCGTGACGATGACCGTATCCGCCTCAGCGAGGATCTCGGGTCCCGCAGAGGGGATCACAGAGAATCCAGCATTGGTTTCGATCGATCCGCCGGTCGGAGTGCAGAGCGTGACGGTGTACGCACCATCGGTTGCGCCGAAGATGCGTGCCGGAATGCCCATTTCGAAGGGGTACGCGCCGTTCTGCGCCAGAACGACGACTCGATGTGGATCTGCAGCCATGTTGGCGAGTTTATAGCGAACAATGACGTGCGTGTCATTTCCGAACCGGACAGACACGCTTAGCGTGGTCGTCATGGCAGAGACGATGCGGGCGATCATCCAGGACGAGCTCGGCGGCCCCGAGGTGCTGCATGAGGCTTCCATTGAGATTCCGACCCCGGGGATCGGGCAGGTGCTCGTTCGCGTTCGGGCAGCCGGCGTCAACCCCGCTGACTTCATGAATCGGCAGACCGGCGTCTTCAGCGGGACTCCGCCGTTCACGCTCGGTTGGGATCTGGCCGGCGTTGTCGCAGCCGTCGGCCCGGGCATCACGCTCTTCGAACCGGGCGACGATGTCTTCGGGTTGCTGCCCTTTCCGCGGGGCGCAGGAGCGTACGCGGAATATGTCGTGGCGCCACCTCGCGCATTGATCCGCAAACCGGATGCACTGAGTTTCACTCAAGCAGCATCGCTCCCGTTGGCCGGGCTGACGGCTTGGCAGATGCTCGTCGAGACCGCTCACATCAGTGATGGCTCGACCGTGCTCATCACGGGTGCAACGGGAGGGGTCGGCCACCTCGCGGTGCAGATCGCAAAAGCCCTCGGAGCACACGTCACCGCCGTCGTCTCAGCCCAGAACGCTGAACTCGCCCGCACACTGGGCGCAGACGCGATCATCGACTACACCTCCACGGACTTCAGCAGACAGGTCCGAGGGCTCGATGTCGTCTTCGACGTGATCGGAGGAGATTACCCACTCAGAGCACTCGACGTACTGCGACCTGGCGGCATGCTCATCTCGACACTCCCCCAATCACTCGGGCCCTCTCGAGCAGCCGCCGCCGAGAGGGGCCTGCGTGTCGCCGGGGTATTCGTTGAATCCGATCGGCTCGGCCTCATGCAGATCACGGAACTGGTGGTGAGCGGCACACTGACTCCCCTCATTGCGGCAACGTTCCCCCTTGAGCGCGCCGATCAGGCCCATTCCTTCAAAGGCCAAGGCAAGGTCGTGCTCGAGGTGCCGTAAAGGCTCCCCTGCTCAATTACCTGACGCATCAGATATGTGCTAAAGTCTCTGACATGTCAGATAAATTGAGTCCGTTCGAGTTGCGCACGTGGGAAACGCTTCACACGGTGACCGAACAACTCAAGCGCGAAGTCGGACGGGACCTCTGGGCTGACGCCGAACTGTCCGATACCGAGTTCACGGTTCTGGCGCACCTGCGGCTCAGCCCTGACGGCGTACGACCCGGCGCCTGCGCGCAAGCGATCGGCTGGGATTCCAGCCGACTCTCCCATCAGCTCCGCCGTCTCGAGAAACGCGGACTCGTGGAGCGCCGAGCGGACCCGCTTGATGGGCGAGCGGCAGTCCTGGTGATGACGGACGAAGGCAGAGGGGTCTACCGCAAAGCGATCGGCCCCCACCTGCGTGCCGCGCAGAAATGGTTCGCGGCTGCACTCACGCCCGCGCAACTGGAGGGCCTCGCTGAGGGCCTTCAAGCCCTCCAGGCCCACATCGACACAGTGTCCACAACGACGCAGAAGGAAAGATCATGACCACCATCACGCAGCCCCGATGGGCACAGACCACCACGGATCTCAACGGCAAGACCGTACTCGTCGTCGGCGGCGGAGGAGGCGTAGGCGAGGGCGTCGTCCGCACCCTGCTGGCATCAGGCGCGACAGTCGTGGCAACGGGGCGGAATGACGAACGACTCAAAGACTTCGCAGATCGAGTCCACGACAGCTCACTTCACGTCGCCACCCTCGACGGCCTCGGCGTCGAACTTGACGACAAGGCCGCCGCACTCGCAGCAGAGTTCGGACCGTTCGACGGAATCGTCGTCAGCATCGCCTCCTGGGGCGAGCAGGGGAACAAGCCCCTTCTGACCATCACCGATGACGAGTGGAAGGCGCTCGTCGAAGACAACCTCACTGCCGTCTTCCGGGTCTACCGCGCCCTGACTCCGACCCTCGCACCCAGCGGCATCCTGCTGCAACTCAACGGCCTCAGCGCCGACATCCCGTTCCCCGGGAATGGTGTTGTCGCCTTGGGGGCCGCCGCCGGCAAGTCGCTCACCCGAACCCTCGCCGCCGAGCTCAGCGGAACGAGCCTCCGCGTCTACGAGGTGATCCTCGGCGTCGTTCGCACCCGCGCCCGCCAGCTCGCCGGCGTCGACAACAGAGGATGGATCGACGGCACCGAGATCGGCACGCATATCGCCGAGCTGGTCGCCGGCACCTCGCCCCTGACGGGTGAGGTACTGCACTACTTCATCGACAAGGCCACCGGGCCTGTCACCACTCCCCCACAGTTCTAAGGACGAACCTTCATGCTCGACATCGTTCGCGCACCCGATCCCGACTACCCCTCCCTGCGACACGTCTATGGCGCCACCGGCGCCCCCGCAGCGATCATCCGCCCCCGCACAACGGAAGAGGTCGCTGAAGCACTTCTCTTCGCTCGCGAAACCGGTGGGGAACTCTCCATCCGAAGCGGCGGGCACGGCATCAGCAGCATCTCGACCAACACGGGCGGGACCGTGATCGATCTTGGTCGACTCAACGGCATCGAGCGCATCAGCGACACAATGGTCAAGCTGGGTCCGGGTGCCCACTGGGGCCACGTCGCTCGGGAGCTGTATCCGTGGGGACTCTCCATCAGCTCGGGAGACTCCGGCGATGTGGGAGTAGGCGGGCTCGGTACGACCGGAGGCATCGGCCTGATGGGTCGGGCCCATGGGCTGACCATCGACAGGCTACGTTCTGCCGAACTGGTCACAGCCGACGGGGCAGTGCATCGTGTATCCGCCTCCCAGGAGCCTGATCTGTTCTGGGCGATCCGTGGAGCGGGGGCGAACATCGGCATCGTGACGTCGTTCGAGTTCGAAGCGTCCACGACTCCGGTGGTCGCCCAAGCAACCATCGCCTACCAGCTGCGCGACACCGCCACGTTCCTCAACCGTTGGGGCGCCCTCGTTGAGCAGTCCCCTCGAGAGATATCCGCGTTCCTGTATATAGGCGTCGGAGCGGCACCGTTCGCGCAGGCAACTGTCGTCTACGCATCGGATGATGCCGATTCGGCTCTGACCGCACTCACGCCGTTCACTGAGCTGCCGGGCATGGCCGGGCAGCGAGCACAGATCGTGCCCTACGCCGCCGTTCCACTCACAACAGACGCGCCTCACAGTGGGCAGCAGCGCGCATTCACGCACACCGGCCTGGTCGATCATCTGGACCTCGATGTCTCACACGGGCTCGGCGCTCTCCTCGCGGAGGGCAGCACTCAGATGGTGCAGATCCGCTCGGCGGGAGGCGCGATCAACGATGTTCCACCCGACGCCACGGCATACGCGCACCGGCACCAGAACTTCTCCGTGACCGCGATCGCGAGCGTCGATTCGCCACGCTTCGCCGCCGCCTGGGAGCCGGTGCACGCGCTTACGACGGGAATGTACTTGAGCTTCGAATCCGGGCGCGACCCGGGTCGCATCATGGAGGCCTTTCCGCCTGCCACCCTGAGCAGGCTCCGCGCTATCAAGTCAGAATGGGATCCGGAAGGGGTGTTCAGCCAGAACTTCGACGTCACCCGTCCTAGTTCGGTGCCAACACCGTAGCGAGCTGAGATCGCCGACTGATCCCCAACTTGGCGAACGCGCGGTGGAGATGGGCTCCGACAGTTCGGTGCGAAAGGTAGATCTGGTCGGCGATCTCTCGATTGGTCAAGCCCTCTGCCGCGAGCCGCGCGACCAGGAGCTCCTGAGCGGTGAGGAGCCGGCCCGCCTCTACGCGGGCCGGTCCGATTCGGCTGGAGTCCACGCCGCCCGCTGCACGGAGTTCAGCCGAGGCTCTTTCGGCGAGGGGACGGATCGACTCGGCTTCGAAGACGCGAAGCGCCTCCCACAGTTCGGTTCGGGCTTGGACGATCCGCCGATCTCTGCGCAGTCGCTCTCCGAAATGCAGTCGCGCCCTGGCCAGTTCTACGGTTGAACCCGCTCGCATACCCGCTTCGATAGCGGCCTCAAAGTGCGTGGTTGATTCCTCTCCCTCGGCCATGATTCCTCGAGAACGCGCAACGACCACTCGAAGATGATCAGAATCGGTAGCCTCGATGGCCCGGTCAGCTCGCTCCAGCCACTCATCGACCTCGACGCGTCGCCCGGTTCTCACGCTCAGCTCGGCGAGGTCTCCCCCAGCCCACAAGGCAATCGGCTCATTGACCCGTGTCTTCACGAGTTCGTCGATCGCCACATCGGACCGACCCTCGTCGATGGCTAGCTGCGCCGCAGCCCAAGCCGCAGTGGCCGCGATGCGGGCAAATGGCTGCGGACCTGCCTGCTCGAGGACCGTCTGGAGTGCTTCACGGGCGAGCTCTGCCTCGCCGCGCTGTGCGCGAGCTCGAGCGATGAAGGCTGCCGCCATTCCGCCGACGACCCCCAGGTTGAGTTCTCTGCTCAGGTGCAACGCCTGCTCTACGTCGGCCAACCCCGCGGTCAGGTGTCCTGCGATGATGCGCAGCCCCCCACGGCCGCACAGTCCTGTGGCTTCGTCGCTGGTTCGCGCGGCGGCATGAAAAGCTCTCGTAGCCGCGTCCCAGACGGTCTCAGCCGCCCAGAGATCGCTGACTTCCTCGGCACTGAACGCCAGGCAGTTGATGAGCACCGAATCTGTCTGTCGTAGTCGGCCTTCGAAGGCCCGAAGCGCGATCTCGACATCCCCCGTTCCTCGCCCGGGCTCCATGAGCGTAAGGCCGATGCGCTGAAACACGTCGTCGCCGCTGGGGTCGACCTGCCACAGCTCTCGCGCAATGACTGACCTCACCTCGGCTGGTTCGCCGAGTATGTAGGCACGGACAGCTGCGAAGACGAGCGCCTCGATCCGGTCATCCCGATCATGCAGCTCGCCCGCGAGGCCGACCAAGTCGAGAGCGCTCCGACCTTGATGAGCAGTGGTCTGGCTGAGCATCCATTCCGTTCGGGCAAGCCGGAGTACGTCGTCATCGCCTTCGGCAAGAGGGATCGCCTCGGCGATCAGGGCTGCCGCAGCATCAGGAGCCCCCGCCTGGCGGGTCGCTTCTGCGGCCAGAGCGATTCGATGGGCTCGGTCGGTGGTGATGGGTGAAAGATCGGCTGCACGCTGCCAAGCCGCAGCAGCCTCGATGCGCGCACCCCGCCGTTCCTCTGCTTCCGCGGCGTGGTCGAGTTCGCGTGCTACATCCTCGTCCCAACCCGATGCTGCGGCCGCTCGATGCCAAGCGGCACGAGTCGGGTCCGTGACCGAAGCAGCCAGCGCGGAGTGCGTATCCGCTCGGCTTCCGGAATCACTCGCGCTGTACAGGGCCGAACTGACAAGGGGGTGCCGGAACCGATACTCACCGTCTCTCACCTGGATCAGCTTGAGCCGCTCGGCGGGGACGAAATCGCGTTCGGACAGACCTAAGACGTGAAGGGAAGCGATCACCTCCCGCAGGCTTGCTCGTTGACCGGCAGCCGCGACCAGGAGCGCCTGGCGAGTGGATTCTGGAAGCTGTCGAATCTCTGACAGGAATGTTTCCTCAAGTCGTCCCGTGAGTGGCAACCACTCGCCAGTCAGTCCCGGGACAGCTGAACTGGGGGGCGCTGAGATGGCGAACTCGGTGAGCGCCAATGGGTTTCCGAGCGAGTTGGACACGATCAGATCACGCACCCGAGCCTCAAGCGTCGGCGAACTCTGCTCGATCAGCTTCAGGGAGTCGGCATCGCTCAGGGGCGCCAGCGGAAGCAGCCCGCCGAACCGAGTTGCGAAGTCGGTCTCCCCCTGACCTGGCCGTGCCGTTGCGATCATGAGTACAGGAAGCCCACTGAGACGACGGGCGAGGAAACCGATGACGTCCGCGCTGGACGAATCGAGCCAGTGGATGTCTTCGGCAATCACAAGCACGGGCGACTCCGCTGCCGTCTCCTCGAGGAGTCCTAGCGCACCCAACCCAAGAAGCAGGCGGTCCACATCGCCGTCGTCGCTCATTCCGAAGGCCGTGCGGATAGCACCCGCCTGCCGTGAGGGAACGGTCTCCAGGTGGCGGAGCAGTGGTTGGAGCAGCTGGTGGAGGCCAGCGAATCCAGCAGAGCTGGCGTCTCTGACGCCAGCGCATTCGACGACCTCGAACCCGCGCCCGATGGCTTGGGTTCGCACCGACTCCATGAACGCGGTCTTTCCGATCCCTGCCTCTCCCTGAACGAGAAGAGCACCGCCGTGTCCTCCCGCAGCTCGGTCAAGGGCGGCGATGACCGCGCTCGTCTCAGCATCGCGCCCGATCAGGCGTACCGGCGATTGCAGGCTCACAGTTCGAGGGTATCCCCCAGGAACACGATTAGCAGCAGCCCGTCGGCACCGGGTACCTCGAAGGTGCTGCAGGTCGCGCGCGCCTCCGCGGAGCCGCCGACACCGACGCGCATCCGACCGTACGGAACCGGCCGGGCGTCGTGCCGTGCCCAGAGACGTCTGAAATCGTCATCTCTGATCGAGAGTCGCCCCACTAGTTCCTGAAACCGACGGTCGTGCGGATTCCCGTGGTAGCGGAGGGCTCCCAGTACCCGGCTCGCCCCTGCTTCCCAGTCGTGGTCGTCCCGGCCTTCAGCTGCGAAGACGGACTCGATCAGGTTGAAACCCTGTCGAAGCCGACCGTCGCCGAGTTGAGCAGCGGCATCGTTCACCAAGAACACGTCGAAATTGACCGAGATGATCATTGCCGGCGTATTCGACCACCCTCTGAGCAGCTGCACCATCTCTTCTGTGACTTCGATCTCGAGCTGCTCCGGTGATGAACGAAACGGCTTCAGCTGCATATGCCGCAACCGCAACAGATGCTGCTCAGCGTTGTGGTCGAGCAAAAGAGCTTTCGCGATGCCCCGCAAGACCTGGTCCGACGGCTCGCGGTCGTGCCCCTGCTCCAGTCGCAGATAGTATTCCGGGCTGATCGATGCCCGCTTCGCAACCTCCTCGCGCCGGAGTCCGGGAACCCTGCGGTTGGGTTCACGCACGAGACCGACCGCTTCGGGCGGAATGGCAGCGCGCCGGGCCCACAAGTACTCACCGAGAATGGTCGACGAGCGGTTGCTCGACCTCACACTGGTCACAGTGCGCCTCCCACACTCCGTGCGGCCGAAGAGACCGCGTCATGGTCCTGCGATGGGGAACCCCCACCCGCTCCCAGCCCACCGATGACGACACCCCCACCGTCGAGTATCGGAACTCCTCCGGCCACGAACGCCAGTCTGACCTCAGACGAGGTCGCGATTGTCGCGAGCGGCCCTCCTGCCGCTGCTGCGCTGAGATCAGACGTGGAAGCAGCAAAATGCACCGCAGTGCGTGCTTTCGCGATGGATGAGTCGATCGCCCCGATCGCGGCGCCATCCATTCGGGTGAGCAGGACCAGATTGCCGCCGCCATCCACCACCGCCACGCAGGACGGTATCCCGGTGTCTTCGACTCTTCTGATGGCAGCGGTCGTGAGTGCTCGAGCTAGTTCGAGCGGCAAGATGATCGGGGAAACAACGGCCATGTCCATGTATGGACTCTGCCGCGGAGACCTACTGTGAGGCATCGGTCGAATGACCACATTCGGCACAGTCATCGACATCGCAATGATCGCTATCCGACGAGGTGCGCGAGCTTGGAGGCCGAACTCTCGTCCGCACCGGTCCACACCACGAGGGTGTCTTCCGAGCCGCCGCCGAGTGGTAATTCGTGCTGATTCAGACGAAGCTCACCCGCCTCCGGGTGGCGGATCAGCACGGCTGCTTGCCCCGCGTGGTCGATATTCAGGGCCCATGACCGGGCGAAGACATCGCTGCGCGCAGTCAGCTCACCGACCAAGTCGAGAAAGATGTTGTCTTCCGGGTGCCGGTTCAATGATGATCGAAGTGCCGACGCAATGAGATCCGCCTTGTGCTCCCAGTCCTGCAGGTCCCGGTTCGTCTCTGCACCGAGGTAGGCGAATCGAGCGATGTTCGTCCCAGGCAAGTAGATGGGGTGGAGTGCCTGCGCCTTTCGTGTAGACCCGATCACATCGAGATGACGGTCATAAGCCATCATCGCGATCTCCGGTAGTGCATCAAGTACGTCCAACACGATCGGCCTCATGTCATGAACCATCAGAACCTCCGCGCCTGGACTTCCTCATGCTGTCGCCTGATGGTTCCCGAAACCGGCATGCGTGTTCGTCGACGCATGGGCGACTCGGAGGGACTTGACCATATCTGCCGCGGCGGACTCGGCTTCTGCGTGCAGCACAGTGAGAAGATGGTTCTCGTCACCGGCTGGCCTGAGGCTCTGCAACGAGAACTCGACTCGGCCGAATCCGGCGACGTCGAGGTGTAGCTCGCTTGTGTCCATCGGCGTTGCTGCGTGTGCGGCCCAGATTCGACGGAAGTCCTCATCGCGCATGGAAAGAAGCCCGATGATGTCTTGAAAGTGAAGGTCGGATGGATCGGCGTGGAACCGCAGCGCTGCAAGAGCGCGGTGTGCTGTTGTTTCCCAGTCGACGTCGGAAGCACGCCAGTCTCGGCTGAAGATCTTCAGCACAAGACTTGTACCGAGATCGATTCCGCCGGGAAGGATCGCCTTCGCCAGCTCGTTGACGAGGACGACCGTCTGGTTCTTATCGGTCACAAATGCCGGCATCGTGGACCATTGGTCGATCATCGGCCCGAGGCTCGCCTGGATGAGGTGCTGGGACTCCGCCGCCCGTTGAACACCTGACTGGATTCCAATCAGCCTCGTCATGTACTGGATCGCGTTGGCGTCCAGCTTCAGAGCTCGCGCCAGGGAACGCAGTACCTGGTCGGAGGGTTGGTGTCCTCGGCCCTGTTCGATGCGTAAGTAGTACTCGGGGCTGATACCAGCGAGCTGAGCGACTTCATCGCGGCGGAGACCTTCAACACGGCGACCCGACATACTCCGAAGCCCCACGTCTTCGGGTCGGAGGCTTGCCCGCCGCACCCTCAGATACTCTCCCAGTGGTGAGTCCACCATCCACCTCGCATTCTTCTTGCCGATCGACGCCGGAGTTCTTGTTCGGAACAACTCTGACCACCTCGCCGTTTCTCGTCCATGCAGAACACAGGCAGATACGAGCAGAAGGTGGCCAGTTGGCGCGGTCCTGGCGATTAACGGCAAACGCGTAGCGCCGCTGGACCCGCAATTAACTCCCGCTAGCTGTCCCCCTAAGGGCCACGTGCTTCGGGGGTCAGATTCCTAACGTTGTGGACGTCACAACGACTACAACGACCACACTCAGGGAGAAAGACCATGCCGTACTTCACTACCTCCGAGGGCATCGAGCTCTATTACACCGACAACGGTGCCGGCCAGCCGATCGTGTTCAGTCACGGATGGCCACTCTCGAGCGACGCGTGGCAGGTCGAGCTGAAGGTGTTCGCTGACGCCGGCTACCGCACCATCGCGCACGATCGTCGCGGCCACGGCCGGTCACAGAAGACCTCCACCGGCAACGACATCGATACCTACGCCCGCGACCTCGCCGAGCTGATCGAGCACCTCGACCTGCACGACCTCGTCATCTGGGGCCACTCGACCGGTGGCGGCGAAGCGGTCCGCTATGCCGCGCAGTACGCAAACGGTCGCGTCGCGAAGGTGGTCACCGCTGGAGCCATCCCACCCGTGATGCTCAAGTCGGACAAGAATCCGGGTGGGTCGCCGATCGAGGTCTTCGACGGCATCCGCGCAGGAGTGCTGAAGGACGCGTCGCAATTCTGGATCGATCTCGCCGAGGGCCCGTTCTTCGGCGCCAACCGCCCGGGTAGTTCCGTTTCCGAGGGCGCGAAGCGTGACTTCTGGCGCCAGGGTGCGCTGGTGAACCTCGCAGCGGCCTACGACTGCATCAAGGCGTTCTCGGAGACGGAGCAGTTCGACGATCTCAAGGCGCTGGACGTGCCGATCTACATCGCGCACGGCTCCGACGACCAGATCGTTCCCATCGCCGGCGCTGCCGAGCAGAGCATCAAGCTCGTGAAGTACGGCACGCTCAAGGTGTACGAGGGTGCGCCGCACGGTATCTACGGCGACTATCAGGATGAGCTCATCAAGGATGTGCTCGCCTTCATCAAGGCGTAGAGAAATGCGAACACTCCGCCCCCGACCGCCGTTGAACACCTTCGGCATCGCTTTCGGGTTGACCGGGTTGGCCGGAGCGTGGACTGAGGCGGCGCGTTCACTCGCGTCGCCTCAGTTCATCGCTGAGGCCCTGTGGGTTCTCGCCCTCCTGGTCTGGCTCGCCACAGCCGTCCTCTTCATCAGCAGGTTGCATGGATGGAATGAACTGACCGGGGACTTGAAGAACCCGGTGCTGGGTCCGTTCGCAGCGCTCATCCCGATTCCGCCGATGCTCTTGGGCGCCCACCTCGAGCCGACTCTGCCTCAAGTCGGCGTTCCTCTCGTGTGGGTCTGCGTTGTGGTGTCGGCTGTGTTCGGGTCGTGGTTCATCTCGCAGCTTCTGACAGTCTCGCGAGGGTTCGGGCCCGTTCACAGCGGCTACTTCCTCCCGACGGTCGCAGCAGGACTGCTTACCGCGCAATCTCTGGCGGTGATCGGAGAACCGAAGCTTGCAGTCGGCGCCCTCGGCATCGGGATGCTCTTCTGGCTGTTGATCGGAGGGGCGGTGATCGCTCGACTGATCGCAGGTCCGGACTCGCTGGCAGCGTTGATGCCCACCCTCGGCATTTTCTCGGCCCCGCCCGCGGTGGCCGGTAACGCCTGGTGGATCATCAGCGGCGGCCAGGGCAGCATGATCAGCGAGCTGCTGGCCGGCGCCATGGCGGCAGTCATAGCGCCCCATCTTTTCCTGGTCAGACGGTATGCGAAGCTGCCGTTCGCGCTTGGATTCTGGGCGCTCACCTTCACAGCGGCTGCGAGCGCTACGTTCACGCTTCGGCTGCTCTCGCTCGAGAGTGGAGCCTGGGCGGCAGTGGCCGCTTGGTGCGTACTCGCGGCCGCCACGCTGTTCATCGGCGCGATCGGCGTACGATCCCTGGCGCTCCTGAGGCAGCGACAGCCAGTCCGATCGTGAGGCACAGTCCGGTCACTGCGAGCAGTGGCCGGACTTCGACGTACGCGGCGGTTTCTGGATGCGTGACGGCCAATACCCAGAACTCGGCTACGACCGTGGCGACCAGTGCGATGACGCCAACGAGGGCCGCTGTCGCAACTCCGATGACCACTTCCCAGAGGCGCTGCAGAAGCATCACCGGAGTTCCAGCACCCAGCGAGTCGAGAACCCCGGTCTCCCGTCGGCGTTGCACCGAGCGGAGCAGAAGTGAAGCTCCCCCACCGATGGCAGAGAGCAGCACGGGGCCGAAGAGCACGAGCATCGTTCCCTCTGTCGGATCGTTGCCGGTCGCCCCGCTGGCGCTCGAGGCGATAGAGGTGCCAGCGAGAAAAGTGACGGGGAGGCCGATCGCAACGGCGAACGGTGTGATCGGCGCGGCACCATCGCGGCTGCGTGTGACATCAACGCGCGCCAGCATGAACGACGTCGACCAAACTTTCGGAACGATTGCTGTCCAGAGTCGAGCCACCGCCGCCATCGCATTGCGACCGGGCAAGCACATCAGGGCCACCAACGCAGGCCCTATGAGAAGCGGCTGCGAGCCACCCGACGAGACGGACGATGGCAGAGAAGCGAGCAGCTGGTAGAGCAGCAGAGCGAGTGCGACCGCCACGACACTTTTCACGACCAACGCGCCGCTGACCCCGGGGCTCGATGGCCTGTCGGTCGCCGCGATGCCGCTGACCAGTCGAACGGGAGGGGTATCGGCAGCTCGTCGAGCTGCCGGAATCGCGGCCGCACCGACCAGTAGCGTCACGGCGCCGACTGCGCTCAGAACTCCCGTCGGACCGACGTGCGCGTCGAAGGCACCCAGCGCCTCGGTGAGCGTGGCTCGCGCGAAGACCGGCCCGAACCAGAGACCGAGCAGGGCCCCTGGGATAGCGCCGAAGATCCCAACGACGACTACCTGCGAGAAGACGACCACCCCAACTTGACCGGGCAACACACCACCGATCTGCCATAGCCCGAACGTCGGCCGCCGCGCGTCGATTGTGGCGCGCGACACTGAGCCCATCACGATCACCAGCGACACCACAGTGAATGCGATCACCGTGCCGGCGATGGCAAGGAGCGCGAGCGACGTGACGTCGGTGATCGGGAACGCCGACTCGATCAGGGTGGCGGGCACAAGGGCGACGAAGGCGCCTGCGGCTGCTACAAACGCGGCCGCCGCCCACAGAACCCAAGAATCGCGTAAGTCCTGCAGTGCGAGCCGGGCGATCATGCCGCGTGCTCCACCGCGCGGAAGACGTCACGGGCGCTCGGCCGCACCATTTCACGGTGGACGCGCCCATCGCGCATCACGAGCACGCGATCGGTCCTGGCCGCTGCTTCCGGGTCGTGAGTGACCATCACAACCGCCCGCTCATCGGTGACGGTCTGTCGCAGCAGACCAATGACCTCGGTGCCGGCAACCGCATCCAACGCCCCCGTGGGCTCGTCTGCGAAGAGCACTCGAGGCCGCGCAACCAGTGCGCGGGCTATAGCGGTTCGTTGCTGCTGACCGCCGGAGAGACTGGCGGGTCGTGCATTCCCGAACGACTCCAGCCCCACGGACTGAAGACTCGCATCGATTTCGCCGCGCGGCACGCGGCGACCTGCGAGGCGCGCTTGCATTTCGACGTTCTCCCGCACGCTGAGTGAGGGCAGCAAGTTGTAGGACTGGAACACGAAACCAACTTGATCGCGTCGCAAGCGCGCGATCTGCGAGCGGCTCAGCGATGCGATGTCGGTGCCGACGAGGCTGACTGACCCGCTTGAGACGGGTTCGAGGCCGGCCAGGCAGTAGAGCAGTGTCGACTTGCCGGAGCCGCTCGGTCCGACGACCGACACGAATTCGCCCTCCTGGACCTCGATTGAGACATCGTGCAGGATCTCCACTGAGGGGCGCCCTCCCGCTCCTCGATAGCTCTTCCTTACGTTCTGCGCGACAACGAGCATGCAGCTCCCTTCGGATCACCTATTCAGCGTAGGAAGAGAGCTTCGAAAGAGGGTGACCTCACGGGGAACAGCCCCATGGGCAGCCTGTCCGTGGAAGGGCCATGACCGCCCTGTCGAGTCTGCCTACCGTTTGATCAGGCCAGCCGATCGAAGGGAGAGCCAGCCATGCAAATCAATGCGGACGACCTGCTGCGCGACTTGCGCACACACGGTGTGCGTCAGGTTCACATCGCGGATGCAGAGACGAAGGCGCTCGTCCGGAACGCGGCGGGGCCGACGGCGGAGCCCGTTCCCGTCATTCTGTCGCCGGAGGGCTCGGCAGCGCCGGGCGCCGCCGCCGGGGAGTCTGCCGTGACTAGCGAGCTCGCGGCCTGTGCCGGGTGGCTGGCGAACGACGGCTTCCTTGACGGCGTCGCGAACATCATCCGCACCGACGCTGCGGTTATCGCGCTTGTACTCCTGACCGGTGCGCCCACGGACCGCGCCGCAGCCGAAAGGCTGCAGGCCCTTGCCGACGGCGGTGCGCGCTGCGAAGTCGTCCACGACGGCCTGCACCTGCCGAGCGCCATCGCGCGCGCCGCGCACTTCGCTCTCGAAGAGCGCTCTGTCGCAGTCGTCGCCTTCTCTGCCTCACAATTGGCCCGGCAAAACGCAGCCGGAACAGTCGAGCTCCCGGCGACCGCTGCACCCGATGCTCCAAGGAGAGTTCCGCATGCGGACGACCTACACCGTACGGCGATGGCGTTGGGCGCATCCCGGAACGTGGTGCTCGTGGCGGGAGGCGGAACGGCGGACGCCCATGATGAGGTGCTGGCTCTGGCCTGCATTCTGCAGGCACCCATAGCGCACACGCTCCGCGGTAAGGAGAACCTGGAGTGGGGAAACCCCTACGACATCGGGCTTGTAGGAGACTCAGGCCACTCAGCGGCACGCGACGCTCTTGCCCGCGCCGATACCGTCGTGCTCATCGGAACGGACTTCGCCTACCCGGGGTTCATTGCCCCGGGAACGCTCGTAATTCAGATCGATCGGGATGCCCGCCGTATTGGACGCAGCACGGCGGTGCATTTCGCGCTCTTGGGTGACGTGGGGGAAACGCTCTCAGCGCTGGCGTCCTGCCTGACGCTGCGCACCGACAAGGCGTTCATGGTCGAGTCAACGGCCCTCCGTCGGATGGAAGAGGTTTGGTTTCGCTCCGAAGCGGTCACTGCAGCATTCGACGCCGAGAATGTTGCGGCGTTGTTGAGCGAAGTCGCTAGCGCCGACGCCATTTTCGCCGTCGATGTCGGTCCGGAGTGGCATCGAGCGGTGCGGCACCTCCGCACGAACGGAAGCCGACGCCTGATCGGTTCCATGAGGCATGGCGCGCTGGCCGATGCAGTCTCGCGGGCAGGGGGCGCACAATCCGCCGACCCAGAACGCCAGGTGATCGTCCTCGCCGGCTTGCGTGGGGCGGCGCAGCTGGGCGGACAACTCACGGCTCTCGCAGCCCGCGACCTTCCGGTGAAGGCGGTGCTGCTGAACCCGTGCCCGGCCACGACCTGGCTACCCAATGGCTTGAGCGGCATCGATGTTACGAGGTTGGATCTGTTCTCAGACGCGCGTTCGGCGCTTACTCGCCTCCTCTCCTGCAAGGGCACTGCGGCGGTCGAGATTGCCCTGGGTGTCCCAAGCGCGGAACGAGCACGGCGCGATCTGAGCGGAGCGCTCCGATGACGAGCGAACGCTGGGGCTCGCGAGGCGAGCAGCACACGACATGGCCGCTGGCTGGGATCGTGTTCGCCTCGGTAGTGGTGGCCTGGGCGGCAGGGGCAGGCACTCCGCTGCTGTCTCTCTACCAGCGAGATTGGGGGTTCCCGCTCTGGGAGCTGACCGCTGCGTTCACTGTGTACGCAGTCACGCTGCTTCTGACCTTGCTCCTGGCAGGGTCCCTTTCCGACCACCTCGGACGGCGCCCGGTGTTGATAGGCGCCCTCATCCTGATGCTCATCTCTAGTGCGTTGTTCTGGGTTGACGATCAGGTCGGATGGGTCATCGCGGCCCGCGCTCTCCAAGGTGTTGCGACGGGGGCAGCGACGAGCACTTTTGCGGCGGCCATCATCGAACTCAGTAGCGCCCGCCGCCGGCCGGTAATGACTGTGGTGACGAGCGTTGCCCCTGTGGCCGGCCTTGCGCTCGGCGCCCTCACCACCGGCGTCCTGACCGACATGGTGCACGATCCCACGCGTCTTGTATTCGGCATCCTTGCCGTATGTCTTGTCATCGGCATCGTCTCCGTGGGAGCCGCACGCGAGACATCAGCGAGAACGCCTGGAGTCCGCGAATCTCTTCGTCCTCGGCTGGTAATCCCGCGCTCAGCGCGCCGGTGGTTCCTCGGAGTAGCCCCGTTGGTTGCAGCCGGGTGGATGTTCTCCGGGCTGTTTCTCGGTTTGGCGCCGACCTTCGACCGGACCCGTTTCGGCATCGACAGCGGCGCACTCAACGGCGTGATCGTGGCACTTCAGCCCGCGTCGACCGCCCTATTCGGGTTGATCTTCACTCGGGTTAAAGCGGAGCGCTCCGCTTTTATCGGCGCGATTCTGATGGTGATCGGGGCTGCCCTGGCCGTAACCGGCGTCGCATCGGGACAGCTACTAATCGTCGCCGTGGGGGCCGTGGCCGGAGGGGCTGGTCAGGGCGCCGGGTTCGGCGCATCGCTGCGAGTCCTCGCACCCCTCGCTGAAAGCCAGGACCGCGGTGGCTTATTCGCCGCCATCTACCTGATCGCCTACGGGAGCTACGGCCTGCCTGTCCTGGTGGCCGGGACACTCTCGGGCGTGACTGACCTCACCATCATCGTCCTCGCCTACGGGGCCGTCGTCATCGGTCTCGCAGTCTGGGCCTTTATCTCCGTCTCATTTCTTGCCCGGCGGGTCCCCGCCGAAGCGACCACCCCCTGAAAGGAAGAACACCATGACCACCACCACACTCAACGCGCCCAATCTTTCAATTGCGGCTGCGAATGGGGAGACATACGCGTACCGACGGTTCGGCACCAGTTCCGACGACGTTCCGATGGTCTTCCTCCAGCACTTCCGCGGCAACCTCGACAACTGGGACCCAGACCTGATCGACGCGATTGCCGTGGAGCGCGAAGTCATCCTTGTCGACAACACCGGCGTGGGGGGATCAACTGGCCGAGTTCCCACTTCCGTCGCGCAGATGGCGCGTGATATCACGGCATTCGTCGACGCGATCGGCATCCCCCGGTACGACCTGTTCGGATTCTCGCTCGGCGGTTTCGTCGCTCAGGAGCTTGCACTGCTGCGTCCGACCGCTGTGCGGACAATCACGCTCGCGGGAACCGGCCCATCCGGTGCACCGCGAATGCACGGATGGCGTGAGGACATCCGTCGCGAATCGCACCACGACCAGCCCACCCCGGAAAGCTTGCTCTACATCTTCTTTGCTCACACCGACACCAGCCGAGCGCTGGGCGGCCAGTTCCTTCGCCGCATCTTCACTCGAACCGAAGACCGAGACGCCCCCACCACACCGGCGGTGCGCGATGCGCAGTACGACGCCGTACTCGACTGGGGCATCCCCACGCTCGGCCGGCTCGAACGTCTCCTCGGAATCACCCAGCCGACCCTGATCCTCCAGGGCGACAACGATCTGATGATCCCGACTCCTGGATCCCACATCCTCGCGGGTCTGATTCCGGATGCGCGCATCCACATCTTCCCCGACGCCGCACACGCGTCGATCTTCCAGTACCCGACCGAAGCTGCGGCCCTGGTCAACGACTTCGTCGACTCGACGAACATCTAGAAATCGGAGAAAATCATGGGAACGCTACTCGAGAAGATCATCTACGCGCACGGCGGAAGTCGCTGGAGCGAGGTCGATCAGATCTCGGCGACACGGCAGTTCGGCGGTGCATTCTGGTCACTGAAATCTGTTCCCGGGATCGCCGAAGAAGGTCGATTCACGGTCGACCTCCGACGCGAACACAGTCAGCTCTACAACTTCGGTGACGCGAATCTTCATACCGACTTCACCCCCGACAGGGTTGCGATCGTCCGGGCAGATGGCGCCGTGGTCGAGGAACTGCTGAATCCGCGTGACTCGTTCAACGGCCACGAGCTGATGACGCCCTGGAACGATCTGCATCTGGCGTACTTCACCGGATATGCCATGTGGACCTACAACACCGAACCGCAGTCGTTCACCCTAGACGGGGTGGTCACGGAAGAACTCGGCCCCTGGACCGAGGAAGACGGTCAGGTCTGGGACAGGCTCCAGGTGACGTACCCGAGCTCCCTCGCCACCCACACACCGGTTCAGGTCCTGTACGCGGACTCCGACGGAGTCCTCCGTCGCCGTGATTACTCCGTCGACATCGCGGGGGGATCACCTGCTGTGGAGTACATGACCGAGCACACGCTCTTCGACGGACTGCTGCTGCCCAAGCATCGGGAGATCTTCGTGCGCGACGACGCCGGTCATGCTGTGCGGGAGCCCCTGCTCGTCTCGATCGACATCGACGACGTCTCCATCGGATAGAGGCAGTCAATCCGACGTTGTCAGTCCTCCCGAAACCGTCTGACCTCGGGAGGACTGACACGTTGCAGGGCCAGCGCCGAGGCTTCATCAGCAGGCTCCCACAGGACGACAGAATCTCCGCTCCCGTCCGAGACGGAGTTGAGCGTGTAGGTCAGTTCCGCCGACGACGTTTCCCCGGTGGAGAAGCGGAACGTGCCGGTGCGAGTCGGCGCCACATTTCGCGCCCAAGCATCGTTGAAATCCTCGCTCAGGGCTGCGAGCTCACCCACCAGCCTGATGAACTCGTCATCCTCACCATGGCGGCCCAGCGATGCTTTCAACGCGGCCGAGACATGTTCGCACGCCAAACCCCACCCGACGTCGACATGCGAGGGCTTCTCGACGAGAAACACCGCACGCGCAATATTCGCCCCTACGGCAGACGACGGCAGGACGGCCGAAGCGAGGCCGTTGGCAGCGAAAACTGTGAGGTGCCTATCGAGCCCAAGAGCCGGAGTCTCTGTCAGCGAAGCAATCAGTGCGGCGGCAGCAGCACGATCGGGTAGTTCCTGACTCGTATGGGGCATGCGCTACACGCTAATGGCCGGGCAGATGCGGAAGGTACTCCTCAGAGGGCCACCATGAATTTTCTCAGCATTCCACGACGACGATGCGCAGGTCTGATCCTGCCCCCGTCTGAGCCACGCTGCTCCGGCGACCGAACGCTATTTTCAGCGTCATGACCGATTTCACTTCCGCAGATGCCCGTGCCGTCCATCCAGTCCTGTCCGCTCCACAGATGTCCAGGTTGGCCGCCTATGGCAATGCCAGCACTGTGGTTGCAGGGGAGTCGGTGTTCGGCTCAGGTGATGTCTCGCCGGATCTCATCCTGGTTCATCAAGGCGCGGTCGACGTGGTCCAGCCGGCGACGATGCTGGTCGACGAGACGGTCATCGATTCTTTCGGACCCGGTGAGTTCGTCGGCGAGCTCAACCTCTTGACCGGGCAGCGGATCTTCCTGCAGGGCCGGGTCACGAAAGACGGTTCGGTCACGCGCGTCACAGCGGCGGGGTTCCGAAAGGTGATGGCGGAGGATCCTGAGCTGTCGGACCTCATGCTGCGGGCGTTCATCAGTCGGCGGCGTTTCCTGAAGGGTGGGCAGGGGGCACGCGGTGTCGAGATCGTCGGAAGCGCTTTGGACGGACGAGCATTAGGACTGCGCACCTACGCCGCTCGCCAGAGAATCGCGCACTCTTGGATCGATATCGAAAGTCCCGACGGAGCAGCAGTGGCGCGCAAGCTGAATCTCGGCCCCGACGACTTGCCCGTGGTGCTGGCACCAGACGCCACCTTGAAGACGGCAACTCCCGGCGACTTGGCCCGGCACCTTGGGCTTACCTACCGACCACGGGGGGAGGCCGAAGTCGTCGACCTGGCTGTAATCGGTGGCGGGCCATCGGGGCTGGCCGCAGCAGTCTACGGAGCCTCCGAAGGCTTGGACACCATATTGCTGGAGGCGGTGTCGCTGGGCGGGCAGGCTGCTGCGAGCTCCCGGATCGAGAACTACCTCGGCTTCCCGTCGGGTCTGAGCGGTGAGGAACTCACCGCGCGGGCCATGGTGCAAGCAGAGAAGTTCGGCGCACATCTCTACTCGCCGTGCGAGGTGAAGGCACTGGATACATCGGGTCCATTGATCGAATTGGACTTGGAGGATGGAGTCAGAATTCGAGTGAAAGCGGTGATAGTTGCAACGGGCGCCCGATACAGGTCACTGCCTATAAGCAACTGGGCAGACTTCGAAGGGGCCGGTATCTATTATGCGGCGACAGAGATCGAGGCCAGGGACTGTGGGCAGAGCAGCGTCACCGTGATCGGCGGCGCCAACTCTTCCGGGCAGGCGGCCTTGCATCTCGCATCGCGAGGTGCAGCTGTCACAATCGCAGCTCGCCGCGCAGATCTGCGAGCGACGATGTCCTCGTACCTGGTCGACCGCCTGGAGGCGCACCCGCTCGTTGAGATCCGTACCCGCACCGAAGTCGTGGGTTTAAGTGGTGCCCGCCATCTCGAGAAAGTGGAGCTCACCGACCATACGACCGGGACGACGTGGTCTCAGGACTGCCGCGGTCTTTTTTGCTTCATCGGCGCCGAACCCGCGACGGGATGGTTGCGTGGCAGCGGAAACGGAGACTTGGCACTGAACTCTGATGGATTCCTACTGACCGACACAGACCTACCTCCCTCGGCGGAGGCCGCTTTCCGTCCGCTGGGTAGGAGCCCGCTGCCGTACGAGACGAGCATCCCGCGGGTTTTTGCCGTTGGTGATGTCCGTCAGGGCTCGATGAAGAGGGTCACTGGCGCGGTGGGAGAAGGGGCCAGCGCAGTGAAATCCGTTCATGTTGCGGTCGGAAACGTGTAGGCGATCGTCTCTGCAGCATTCGCCCTCAGCGGTCGTGCGGCTATCGGGGACGACGCAGCCCATAGACCGACTGGGTCTTCCGCCGCGATTGAGGTCGAAGAGGAGCTGGTCACCGTCGATGTCCGCATCGCCCGGTCGCTCCTTGATCAGAACGGTTCGCTCACCGACCAGCAGGTCGTGGCCGGCGCCAAGAAGAAAGGCATCGCGGCGGCCGTCGAGGGCGACACCGTCGTCTACACCATGACGAAGCCGCAGCGTGACGAGATGCTCGCTCAGATGCGTTCATCTGCGTAGGACGCCGCAGATGAGCTCACCGCCTACGATTCGAGCTCGGTGACAGCTGTCGAGTTCAACGACTCAATGACGTCGTCCCCGACGACATCGCCGTCATCGTCGAGTTCGTCGACGACACGACCGGAGAGATACTCGACACCGGCTCTTACCAGGAATTGCGCGAGAGCCTTGGCCAGTAGACGCTGCTACTCATCGGGCCTCGATCGCCTTCATAACGTGGCTGCGGTCAGCGCCGCTCGCGCGGCGCCTCGAATAAGTAAAGAATTCTGAGACACGCGCTGCGCGCTGCGCGCTGCGCGCTGCGACGATCTCTCCCCTCCCCGCGAACCACAGCGCTAAAGGCCCCGTTCTCAGAGTGCTATTTGGCGCCATGCGTCCTGGCAGGTCGCATCCAAATCGAGATTGTCCGGATCGAATAAACCCGCTTCTGAACGAATTGTGCACGTTAACCGATCCCTCGGCGGACCTCTTCTTTCAGCTCTAAATGACGGCCGGATGACCGACGAATCACCCTCTCGGTTGCCCACCGGAAATGCCCAGCCCCGCATACATCACTCAGTTGGAGAGGCTGGGAAGGTCGCCGTCCACCTCATCGACATGCGTGTCCAACAGGATGCGACCACCCAGGTCGGCGAGGACCGCTACCTCGGTTACCGAGAACCCGATCCCGTCTTGCGATGGGGCGGGAGACCAACTTATGAACAGTTGCAGATCGCCTTTCGACAGAACTGGTCGGAGAACATCGGCACGGTCGGCCAAGAACGCCGTCGCGTTCTCAATCTTCGCCATGACCGTCAAACCCCCATCTCCTTCGAAATCGCCGACCCACCGATCGAGCTTCGTCGAGACGCTTGGAACGCTCAAGATTCGAGAGAAGTCGGAGGCAGAAAGCGTCTCGGAGATGAGCACGATCGACACCCTCGACCACTGCGGAGGCTGACGCTGAGGCACGTTGTTCACAGCGTGATGATCTCAGTATTTAGCCCGGATACTCGACTGCGGAATTACGAAAGCACAGCAGCAGGCGTTTCGGAACAGATGATTTGATCCCGATGACCGACCACGAGGCGTCCCTGATCGCTTACTTCATGTTGAAGTCGGGAGCACGATCCTCTGGAGGCTGATTCGGCGCCTGCAGTTCGGCGCGAAAAGTCTTTGCGATGTCGTCGAGGCGATCAAGGTCGACGAGCCCCTTGGGTCGTTTGGTACTCGAAGGGTCCATGACAATCAGCGGAAACTTTGTTGGAGGCGTGTGGATGTGAATCCAAATCGCATTGGCAGAGAAGCCGGCCGCCGGGTACGGTCCCGCCTCGATCGAGGAGATGCTGAACGCCGGTATCTCTGCCGCCGGGCGCAGCTGACCGTGCCGTTCAGTCCACAGCGCGAGCGTTCCCGTCGAGACCGACACGGGAGTGAACTTCGGAACACTCACTGACGTGTGGCCCAGCTTCTTCATCGCCCGGCGAGTGTCCACAAACGTCAACGCGACGATAACGAAAGGCGAATCACGCCTCGAACGTATCTCGGCCGCGGACTCGCGAGCTCGCATGTATGGCCTACTCGGCGACAGCAGGAGCACGACGACCAGTACGAGGAAGCCGGCCAGGGTCGGGATTGCGATCCAGGTGAAAGTCGGCCCCCGGGCTATGCCCTTGATGACCACGGTTGTGGTCATTCCAGCGAGGAAGATCACCGTCCCCGCGATGTACAACCCGCGCCCGGCCGCCTGCCCGTTGCGGCTCATAGGTTCGGCACAGGAAGAATGAACGAACCAACGACGAATGGCACTATGCCTCCATCCAAACGGAGTGCCCCTAGCGCAGCTTCCACGGCCTCCGCGCCTTCGCCTTCATATTTTCCCGGCCGTATGACTGCGCCAGGCCTCGAGCTGCAGTAGACATCACCCAGAGCCTCAAGCATGCACGCTTGACGGTTCCTCACCGGACTAATTGTTCCGGACAAGCGCGCTTGCGCCCAGATGCCCGCTGTCTTACGGGCGTTCGCGCACTTCATCTGAAAAGTATTTCTCAACGCCGCGTTGGAGCAACTCTGCCCGAACGATCACCAACGCCCCCAGGGCAAGCGTTACGTAAATGATGGCCGTCACCACCCAATTTCCGGGTCCGATCAGAGTGACGCCGCCACTCGAATCGCAGGAGATGCCCAACGGGAAAACACTGAATCGACCATGGACACCGCCGGCACTCTGACACGGGGTGTCGGCGCCGCCGTCGTGCAGAATCACCCACGTTGTTACCGCCGCCAAGAGCAGACCCGCGATCAGAACAACCCCAACCCACCACAGCCAAGAACGACGAGTGCCTCATGTGGATTCCCCAACCGTCAGCGCCCCCGCGCCTCTCTGACTATCCGCGTTCCGCTGAGTTGGAACACAGATGAATAGTACCCAGCGCACGCGAGCTAGAAGGCGCGCATGGGAGTTTCTGGTAACCGATCGGCTCGCGGTCGCCTGAGCAATAGGTATCGGCGCCCTGAAGCGCGACGCTCAAGGATGCTACGTTCCGTATGTGGGGAACAACACAGCCGTCAGGGCATACTGGTTTTTAGGCGCGTTGGGGGTTCTTCTCGTCATCGTCGACTCGACATTGATCATTCTCAATCCGAACGCGATCGCCCCGTATTTCGCCGCTATCGCAGGACTGTGCTTAGTCGTCATTTGCGTCATCGGGCTGAGGAGCCAATGCCGACCAAGAGGTTGAACTTTCTCGCTCATGGAGAAATCGGCGAGCGGATGGTGCCCAAATGTCGCCACCGCTGCACGTAAACCGATGGGTCTGCCGTCACAACGACCAGCGGACAGATTGACGTCGGCGCTTGAACCAGAGAATCGCTAAGGCCACCAGAGACACGAGCACACCAGCTATCCCGACGAACCACATGCCGTTAGTGACAAGCAAGCCCACTTTGGACCCGAAATAGTCGTAGACGTACGCGGCGACGAGCGCAGCGGCCGCCATGACAACACCGCCTGCCAACACGTATAGCCAGTTTCGAACTCTCACCAGCCACACCCTATTCGGGCACGATGGGCGACCGCTCGGCGCGCCCTAGAGTCGACAGGTAGGGGATGCTGGGCAGATGAGTATGGAGCGGGTTGTTGCCATCGTCTCGTCGCTGAGCAAGGGGCGATGGCTGGTAAGCGAAGAAGCCGCGCTGGATGAACTGCAGCTACTTGGGTTCGGCAATGCGGCCGAAACGGTCGTCGAGCTCTCGTCTGGGGTGCGGCAACGACGGGTCGACCCCGTCTCAGGCATCGAACATGCGTCGCTTTCGAGCCTTTATGGCGAGCCGACGAGCATCTTCTTCTTCGTTGCATCAGCTCCCGAGCCCGCAAGTGCAAGCACGACCGGGGCATACGAGGAACTAGTCGCCGGTCTCAGCGAAGAGCTTGGATCGCCGGAAAGGGTTTGGGTGGAACAGCCCTCACCCCTGCGGTGGCGGACCGGCGAACTCGATGTTGGCGTGCAACTCTTCGACCGACGCGATACCAGTGTCGTAATGGTCTGGGTCGAACATCGCACGCGCAGCCAGACGGCCGAGAACAGCGCCCGCTAAGCGATCGACCAGCGCGTAGCGACCGCCAACGCCTGCTTAGCCCGCCCCGCGGTTACCGGAGTGCTCGTTTACCCCGCCCGACTTGTTTGCCCGGAAGGGTGCCTCATCTGCAACACCGGCGCCGTCTCGAAAAACTGAAGATTTACGAGACGTCGGCCGCAGGCTCGACGACCGCCCCCTCTCCCCCGGATTCCGGGCATCGTCAATGTCTCGCCAAGTCGTCTCAGTCATTCGCCTGTCTCACCGGCGCTTCCGGGGGGTTAGCGAGACACGAATGCGGGATGCGACGTCTTGGTTGATGCGAGCGCTCGCTAGCTTTGAAGAAAAGCAGGCAGGCACCCGGTGAGTCAGTCGGCCAGACAGTCGGGCAGGCTGCGGGTCAGGCGTCCGCCGCCAGGCGCTGCGCCCCCAGCACGGCGAGCAGCGCGAGCTTCTCGGCGCTCGGCGTGCCCGGCGTCGCCGTGAACACCAGGAGGGACTGCTGCTGGTCGGGGTCGAGCACGATCTGGCAGTGCAGCGTCAGGTCGCCGACCTCGGGATGCTCGAACCGCTTCTCGTCGGTGTAGCGCAGGTCGACCCCGCCGAGCTCCCAGATCGCGGCGAACTCGGGGCTGACCGCCTGCAGGTGACGCACGAGGGCGGCCGCCTCCGAGTCCGGCCCGGCCTGCGCGGCCGCGGCCCGCAGCTGCGCCGCCTTCACCCGGCTGTGGTGGGGGTGGTCGGCGGCAGGGTGGATGCTGCGCGTCTCGGTCTCGACGAACCAGCGGTAGGTGGCGCTCCGGACGAACCCGGTGCGGCCGGTCTGATCGCCGAGCAGGGCGACCGCCGCATCCGTCTGCACGAGGGCCTCACCGAGCGAGCCCATGATCTGGGCCGGGGTGTCGGCGAGACGGTCGAGGATGCGCATGAGCCCCGGGCTGACGTGGTCGCTCGAGGCGCTGCGGCTGGGCGGGCGGTGGCCGGCCAGCAGGAAGAGGTGATCGCGCTCGGCGAGCGTCAGCCGGAGGCCGCGGGCGAGGGCGGCGACCATCTGCTCGGAGGGCTGCGGGCCGGAACCACGCTCGAGCCGGGCGAGGTAGTCGGCCGACATGCCCGAGAGCTCGGCGACCTCTTCGCGGCGGAGGCCCGGAGCCCGCCGTCGGGGGCCGCGGCGGAGCCCGACGTCTTCGGGCTGCAGCACCTCGCGGCGGGTGCGCACGAAGTCGCCGAATGCGATCGGGTCCATGGGGTGCTCCTCGGGGTGCGGGTGGGGTGGGGTGGGGTGGGGCGCGTTGTGCGGTGCAGTGCGGTGCGGGACGGATGCGTTTCGGGCGCCGTGGCGTCCCGCATCCTCCACTCTTCCCCGTTCCCGCCACCGTATCCACTGCACGCCGGTCAGTGGATGAGCGTGTCCTGGTCCGCGCGACGACCGGCGGGTGGAATGGAGCCATGGACATCACGAACAGCACCGTCTTCATCCCCGGCGCGACCTCGGGCATCGGCCTGGGCCTCGCCCTCCGTCTGCAGCAGGCCGGCAGCACCGTCATCGTCGGCGGCCGCCGCACCGAGCTCCTCGAGACCATCGCCCGGGAGCACCCCGGCATCCACACCGCCCGCATCGACACGACCGACCCCGCCTCGATCGCCGCCGCCTTCGACGACGTGACCGGGCGCTTCCCCGCGCTCGACACCCTGATCGCGATGGCGGGCATCATGCAGCCCGAGGATCTCCGCGACGCCTCGTTCCTCGAGGTGGCCGAGGCGACCGTCACGACCAACCTGCTCGGGCCGATCCGGCTGGTGGCGGCTTTCGAGCCGTTCCTCGAGACGCAGCCCTCGGCCACGATCATGACCGTGTCGTCGGGTCTCGCATTCGTGCCGCTGCCGGCCACGCCCACCTACAGCGCGACCAAGGCCGCCATCCACTCGTTCAGCGAGAGCCTTCGGGTGCAGCTGGCCGACACCGCGGTCGAGGTCGTCGAGCTGGTGCCGCCGGCCGTGCAGACGAGCCTGATGAACCAGGACGAGCTCGGCATGGGGATGCCGCTCGAGGAGTTCCTCGACGAGACGATGGCGCTGCTGGCCGCCCAGCCCTCGGCACCCGAGGTGCAGGTCGAGAACGTGATGTTCCTGCGGCACGCGGTCGCGCGCGGCACCTACGACGAGACCCTGGCGCTCCTGGCCTCCCGCACCCACTGACGCTTCGGCACCACCGACTGTCCTCGACCCGTCAGTTGTTGTCGCTATTCCCACCGGATGGCGACAACAACTGACGGATCGAGGGCATTCGCGGTCCGGGCCGGGCGGGCGGCAGCAGGGGTCAGCCCGCGATGCGGATCAGCTTCTTGTTCACGAACTCCTCGAGCGCGAAACGGCCCATCTCGCGCCCCGAACCCGAGCGCTTCACCCCACCGAACGGCAGCTCGGCCGCGTCGCCCAGCACGAGGTTGATCCAGACCATCCCGGCGTCGATGTCGTCGGCCACCCGCAGCGCCTGGGCGTCGTCGGTCGTGTAGACGTACGATCCGAGGCCGAAGGGGGTGTCGTTGGCGAGCCGCACGGCATCCGCCTCGTCGCGCACCCGGTAGAGGGCGGCGACCGGGCCGAAGAACTCCTCGCGGTACGCATCCATCTCGGGCGTCACGTCGGCCAGCACCGCGGGCGGGAAGAAGTTGCCCCGGGTCTCCCCCTTGGCAAGCACGGTCGCACCCTGCGCGATGGCCCGGTCGAGCTGCTCCTGCAGCCGCTCGGTCGCCGCCTCGGACGACAGCGGCCCGAGCACCGTGCCCTCGGCCATCGGATCGGCGGGCTGGGCGGCCGTGAACGCGGAGGTGAACTTCTCGGCGAACTCGTCGAACAGACCGTCGACGACGATGAAGCGCTTGGCCGCGTTGCACGACTGGCCGTTGTTGTCGAGGCGGGCGTTCACCGCATCCTGCACCGCCGCATCCAGGTCGTTCGTCGACAGCAGGATGAACGGGTCAGAGCCGCCGAGCTCGAGCACGACCTTCTTGAGCGCCCGGCCCGCCGCCTCGGCGACCGCCGACCCGGCCCGCTCGGAGCCGGTCACCGAGACGCCCTGCACCCGCGGATCCTCGATCACGGTCGCCGACTGCTCGTTCGTGGCGAAGAGGTTGATGTAGACGTCCGGATGCGCCCCGGTCGCGTCGACCGCGTCGGCGAAGATCTGCGCGATGGCGGTCGCCGACGCCGGGCACTGCGGGGCGTGCTTCAGCAGGATCGTGTTGCCGGCCACGATGTTGGGGCCGGCGAACCGGGCCACCTGGTAGTACGGGAAGTTCCACGGCATGATGCCGAACAGCACCCCCAGCGAGGCGCGGCGGATGAAGGCCGATCCCCCGCCGTCCTCGAGCTCGATCGGCTCGTCGGCGAGGTACTTCTCGCCGTTGTCGACGTAGTACTGGTAGATCGCGGCCGCGAAGTCGACCTCGCCCAGCGCCTGCTCGAGCGGTTTGCCCATCTCGCGCACAGCGAGGGCGGCGAGCTCGTCGCGGCGCTCGAGGTGCAGGTCGGCGACCTTCTGGATGAGGGCGGCCCGGTCGGCGATCGGCACCCGGCGCGACCAGTCGCGATGGGCGGCCGAGGAGCGGGCGAGCGCGTCCTGGAGCGCCTCGTCGGTGATCGTCGGGTACTCCTCGAGCGTCTCGCCGGTGGCGGGGTCGATCACGGCGTAGTGGGTCACTGGGGTTCTCCTCCGGTGGGGCGGGCGGTGGTGGACGAAGCGGGGGTGGATGCGGCCGAGTCGGCTGCGGCGGGCTGGGTAGCGCCGGGCTCGGTAGCGGCGGGCTCGGCTGCGGCGGGCTCGGCTGCGGCGGGCTCGGCTGCGGCGCCGAGCTCGGCGATGACCTCGGCGGCCAGGCGGCGCCCGACCCGGATCGCCCCGTCGACGTGCTGGTACCCCTCGGCCGCGAGGTCGCTCGACCCGAAGCGCAGGCTCCCGACAGGCTCGAGCTGCGCGGCGCCGTAGCGGGTCAGCCCGCCGAGGTCGAAGCTGGCGGCATAGGCGCCCTGGGTCCACTCCTCGGAGGCCCAGTCGCTCTCGTAGTACACGGTCGGCGCCTCGGCCTCGGGCCCGAAGTACGCGGCGAGGGAGGCGAGCACGGCCCGCTTGCGCTCGGCCGGGTCGAGGCGGAACAGCGCATCCGCCTTCTCGTCGGAGACGAAGCCGACCAGGGTGCCCTGCTCCTCGCCGAAGTTCGAGTTGTCGTAGGCCTCGTGCACCACCTGGTACGGGCTGAAGGCCGTGCCCGAGAGCCCGGCCGCGCGCCAGAACGGCGTCGGGTAGGTCGCGTGCACCTTGATCACGAGGCCGAGCGACTGGTGCTGCTGCAGCTGCTGACGGATGCGCGGCAGCGGCGGCGCATACTCGATGCGGTCGTAGAGGTTGGGCGGCACCGCGACGAGCACTCGGCGTGCGGCGACGGCGAGGGTGTCGGTCGTGACGGTCGCCGCATCCGCCGACCAGTCGATGTGACGCACGGGCTGCCCGAGCCGCACGTCGTCGCCGAGCCGTTCTGCGAGCGTGAGCGGCACAGACTGCAGGCCGCCGACGACGCGGCGGTCGAGGATGAAGTCGGCGTCGACCAGGTTGCTGAAGCTGCCCGCACTCGCGGCCATCAGCAGCGCCTGCAGCAGCGAGAACGCGTGCGCGGGCTTGGTGAGCATGGCGTCGGCGATGAACAGGGCGATGTTCTCGATCGCCTCGGCGTCGTCGGTCTGCTGCTCGAGCCAGCTGCGGAACGAGATACGGTCGAAACGGGATGCCTCGGGATGCTCCCAGGGCGCGGCCGGGTCGGTCTGGGCGACGAGCTCGTCGAGCACGACGATCAGCCGTTCGATCTCGGCCTTCGTGTGCTCGCCGGCCGGGAAGATGTCGCCGGTGAAGCGGGCGGCCTGGCCGTCGGGGCCGATGTAGACGCTCTCGCCCTCGCGGTAGCGCTCGTAGGTGGAAAGGCCCAGCTCGTCGAGGGTCTCGAGCAACGCGGTCTGGTCGGGTGAGACCCACTGGCCGCCGAGCTCGAACATCTGGCCGTCGATCAGGTCTGTCCAGAGCCGGCCGCCGACGCGGTCGCGGGCTTCGAGCACGATCACGCTCAGCCCGGCCTGGGCGAGCTTCGTCGCGGCCGTCAGGCCGGTTGCTCCGGCGCCGATCACGACGACATCCCGTTCGAGGCGTTCCAACTCCGGCACGACGACTCTTTTCGTAGGTTTTCGAGCTCTCCACGACGGATCCCGGCGCAGCACGCCACGGTCGCAGTCGCTTTCGATGGTAGTCGCCGCGGCCTCGCGCGCATAGGCCTCGGCCGGCGTCGGCGTCGCTGCCACCGAAGGTCGCCGATCCGTCACTTGTTGTCGCTATTCGCCGCCGATAGCGACAACAACTGACGGATCGAGGACAGGCATAGGGTCGGAGGATGCGTGGGAGTGCGGGAGCGGGCGGCACGGCGGACGAGGACACGGCGGGCGGGTTCGTCGTGCGGCGGACGATCGAGGAGGACTGGCGGGAGGTGCGGGGGCTCCGGCTCGAGATGCTCGCCGACACTCCGCTGGCCTACCTCGAGACGGTCGCGCACGCCGAGCGGCGCTCCGAGGCCGAGTGGCGCGCCTGGGCCCGGGACGGCTCGGCCCCCGACGCCATCACCGCCGTCGCCATCACCGACGAGGGGCGCTGGGTCGCGTCGATGACCTCGAAGGTGCCGCGCGGCGCATCCGGAGCCTTCCTCTTCGCCGTCTACGTCTCACCCTCGCATCGCGGCCGGGCCGCCGGGGTGACGGATGCTGTACTCACGCGCATCGAGGAATGGGCCCGCGAGCGCGGCGACACCCTCACCCTCGAGGTGCACGAGCACAACGACCGTGCTGTGGGGGCGTACCGCTCTCGCGGGTTCGTCGAGACGGGCGTCACCCGCCCCTACCCGCTCGATCCCTCTTCGGGCCGCGAGCTCGAGATGCGCAAGCGCCTCGCCTGACGAGGCGGCCCACCCGGCCAGCTGGGGGCGGCTAGGAGAGGGTACGGGCGTAGGCCGCGAGGGCGTCGCGCACGAAGGTCGCGCCCTCCACCCCGCCGTAGTTCGCCGCGAAGCGCGGATCGGCCACGTACATCTCGCCGAGACCCGTGAGGTACTCGGCCGTCGGTGCACCGGCCTCCGACCCGGGCGTGCCCGGAATCCCCGCGAGCCACTCGGCCTGCCGCCGCGCGAGCTCTTGCCCGGCCGGCCCCGCAGGATCCTCCCCGGCCGACGCCGCCGCCCGCCAGTCCTCGGCGAGCGCGGCCGATCGCTCTGTCCACGCAGCCCGGTCGGTGTCGCTCATCCCGCGCCACCAGTCGTCGCTCCGGGCGTACGCCTCGGAGCCCCAGCGCTCCTCGACCTCCTCCCGGTACCGGGTGTGGTCGAATCCGTCGAACATCTTCTCCGCCATCAGCGGTTCCTCCTTCTCCATCGTGTCGATCGTCGAGAGCACCGCGGCGATCCTCCGGCCGAGCAGCTCCTGCTCGGCACGCAGGCGGCCGAGGTGGCGGCGGAGCGCCGCCGGCGCATCCGTCTCCCGCTCGAGCAGCTCGGCGATCGTCGGCAGCCCGAGCCCGAGTTCGCGCAGCAGCAGCACCCGCTGCAACCGCACGAGCGCGCCCTCGTCGTAGTACCGGTAGCCGTTCGCGCCGACCCGGCTCGGCGCGATCAGACCGATCGCGTCGTAGTGCCGCAGGGTGCGGCTCGTGACGCCGGTCAGGCCCGCGATCTCCGAGATCGGCCACTCTCGTGTGCTCATGCTGCGAGCGTAGGAGTTGACGCTGCGGCAGTGTCAAGCGAGGCTGGAACGATGACCCGCATCGGCACCAGCGACCTCGACGTCTTCCCCCTCTCGCTCGGCGGCAACGTCTTCGGCTGGACCGCCGATCGCGACACCTCCCTCGCCATCCTCGACGCCCACGCGGCCGGCGGCGGCGACTTCATCGACACCTCGGACAGCTACATGGCGAGCGCCCCGGGCAACGTCGGCGGCGAGTCCGAGACGATCATCGGCGAGTGGTTCACCAGCCGCGGCTCGCGCGACGCGACGGTGATCGCGACGAAGGTGTCGAAGCATCCGCAGTTCAAAGGCCTCTCGGCGTCGACGATCGCGGCCGCGGCGGATGCTTCGCTCGGCCGCCTGCAGACCGACCGGATCGACCTCTACTACGCCCACGCCGAAGACCCGGCGACCCCGCTCGAGGAGACCGCGGAGGCCTTCGACCGGCTCGTGCGCGCGGGCAAGGTGCGCTACCTCGGGCTGTCGAACTTCGCGCCCGAGTCGGTCGAGCGCTACCTGGCGATCGCCGACGCCAATGGCTTCGCGCGCCCGGTCGCGCTGCAGCCGCACTACAACCTGGTGCACCGCAACGAGGTCGAGGACGAGCTGGCGCCGATCGCCCTGCGCGAAGAGCTGTCGGTCATCCCCTACTTCGCCCTGGCGAGCGGATTCCTGACAGGCAAGTACCGCTCGAAGGACGACTTCGCCGGCAGCGTGCGGGCGCCCTCGGCCGCCAAGTACGTCTCGACGCAGGGCCTCACGATCGTGGATGCGCTCGAGGAGATCGGCCGCGCCCACGACGCCTCGATCGCCACCGTCGCCCTGGCCTGGCTCGTGGCCAAGCCCTTCGTGGCGGCACCGATCGCGAGCGCCAGCCGGGCCTCGCAGGTCGCGGACCTGCTGGCCGTGGGTCGCGTGACGCTCAGCCCCGAGGAGGAGGCGCGCCTGGACGCCGTCTCGGCCTGGACCCCGCCGGCGGCCTGACCTCGCCGGTCGCGGCGGTCAGCACGCGGCGGTCAGCACTCCGGCACGTTGACCGCGAGACCGCCTCGGGCCGTCTCGCGGTACTTGTCGCTCATGTCGGCACCGGTCTGGCGCATGGTCTCGACGACCTGGTCGAAGCTCACCCGATGGGCCCCGTCGCCGCCCAACGCGAGCTTCGCCGCCGTGATCGCCGTCACCGCCGCCACACCGTTGCGCTCGATGCACGGGATCTGCACCAGGCCGCCGATCGGATCGCAGGTGAGACCGAGGTGGTGCTCCATCGCGACCTCGGCCGCGTTCTCCACCTGGCGCACGTCGGCGCCCAGCAGCGCGGCGAGCCCGGCGGCCGCCATCGCCGAGGCCGAGCCGACCTCACCCTGGCAGCCGACATCGGCCCCCGAGATCGAGGCACGCTGCTTGATGATGCCGCCGATCGCGGCCGCGGTGAGCAGATAGGTCTCGATGTCCCGGCGGGCCTCCGGCGAGTCGAACGGATCGCGCGCGAGATCGGCGCGGGCCAGGTCGGTCGGCGCCGGCGGCGTGAGCACGGTGCGCGTCGGGGCGGCCGCATGCCGGTGCCGCAGCGCGTGGTAGAGCACGGCCGGAACGATCCCGGCGGCCCCGTTCGTCGGAGCGGTCACGACCCGGTTGCCTGCCGCGTTCTCCTCGTTCACGGCCATCGCCGCGATCGTGGCCCACTCGGGGCTGTTGGCCACGCCGTCCTCGGCGAGCATCCGCGCGAGCTTCGCCGCCCGCCGGGGCACCTTGAGCCCGCCCGGCAGGATGCCCTCGGTGCGCAGCCCCGACTCGATGCAGCCGCGCATCACGCCCCAGATGCGGTGCAGGCCCTCGCGCACCCCCTCGACACCGCCCTGGTGCCGCGCGGCCTCGTTGGCGAGCACGACCTCGGCGATCGACATGCCCCGACGGGTGCACAGGGCCAGCAACTCGTCCCCCGACCCGAAGTCGCCCCCGGCCACGACCGTCGCCCGGGATTCCGTGGCCGGAGTCTGCCACACCCTCGCGTCAGCACCCGCCGAGATCGCTGGAACCGCCGACCCCTCAGAAGCGCCCGACACCTCAGACACCTCAGAACCACCCGGGACCGCCGACACTTCGGTGACCCCCGAGACCGCCGTCGGGATCGCGGTCGGCACAGGCTGCTCCGGAATCTTCTCGCCCGAGCCCGAGCCAGCCCCCGCCGCCGTCACCGGCGCCCGGAGGATGAACCCCCCGCCGATCGAGTAGTAGCTGACCGCCAGCGTCTCATCCCCGAACCGCGCCGCGAACGCGACCTCGTTCGCGTACCGATCGCGCACGACCAGCGGATGCTTCGCGATGTCGTTCTCGGCGAACAGGATGCCCGCGGTCTCCGCACCCGCCAGCCGCAGCGGCGAACCCTCGGCGATCGCGGCGACGCGCATCCGCCCCGCTTCGGGATCGACGGTCTCGGGATCGGCGCCCTCCAGCCCGAGCAGCACGGCGCCGAAGGTGTTGTGCCCGCGGCCGGTCGCCGCCAGCGATCCGTAGACGTCGACCTCCAGCGCATCCGGAGCCCGGCCCGGCCAACGGGCGGCGCACTCGAGCGCGAACTCGCGCGCGGCCCGCATGGGCCCGACCGTGTGCGAGCTCGAGGGCCCGATGCCGATCGAGAAGAGTTCGAAGACTCCCGCGATCCGCTCAGCGGGTGCTCGGGGGCTCGATTCCATCCGGAAACCCTAACCCGCGCGCAGGACCCCGGCCGTGCATCCGCCACCCACTCGCAACGAAGCTGCGCGGGTCGGCGGAAAACACCGCCGCAACCGCGTGATACGGGTGAGGACCGGCCTACGCCCCGACGAGCTTCTCGGCCAGGTACCCGGTGAGCCGGTCGAGCGAGATGCGCTCCTGGCCCATCGAGTCGCGCTCGCGCACGGTCACCGCGTTGTCCTCGAGCGAGTCGAAGTCGACGGTGATGCAGAACGGGGTGCCGATCTCGTCCTGTCGACGGTAGCGGCGGCCGATGGCGCCGGCGTCGTCGAAGTCGACGTTCCAGTTCTTGCGCAGGTCGGCGGCGAGGGTCTTCGCCAGCGGCGAGAGGGCCTCGTTGCGCGACAGCGGCAGCACGGCGGCCTTGACCGGCGCGAGCCGCGGGTCGAGCTTCAGCACCGTGCGCTTGTCGACGCCGCCCTTGGTGTTGGGCGCCTCGTCCTCGTGGAACGCATCCACCAGGAACGCCATCAGCGACCGGGTCAAGCCGGCGGCCGGCTCGATGACGTACGGGGTCCAGCGCTCGTTGGTCGTCTGGTCGAAGTACGACAGGTCGGTGCCCGAGGCCTTCGAGTGGGTCGTCAGGTCGTAGTCGCCGCGGTTCGCGATGCCCTCGAGCTCGCCGAACTTGCTGCCCGTGAAGCCGAACTTGTACTCGATGTCGACCGTGCGCTTGGAGTAGTGCGACAGCTTCTCTTTGGGGTGCTCGAACAGTCGCAGGTTCTCGGGATCGATGCCGAGGTCGGTGTACCACTGGAAGCGCTGGTCGATCCAGTACTGGTGCCACTCCTCGTCCTCCCCGGGCTTGACGAAGAACTCCATCTCCATCTGCTCGAACTCGCGGGTACGGAAGATGAAGTTGCCGGGCGTGATCTCGTTGCGGAAGCTCTTGCCGATCTGGCCGATGCCGAACGGCGGCTTCTGGCGCGAGGAGTTGAGCACCGCGTTGAAGTCGACGAAGATGCCCTGCGCCGTCTCGGGGCGGAGGTAGGCCAGGCCGCTCTCGTCGTCGACGACGCCGAGGAAGGTCTTGAGCAGGCCCGAGAACTGGCGCGGCTCGGTCCACGAACCGGGCTGCCCGGTGTCGGGGTCGCGGATGTCGGCGAGGCCGTTCACCGGCGGGTGGCCGTGCTTCTCCTCGTACTGCTCGAGCAGGTGGTCGGCACGGTAGCGCTTGTGGGTGTGCAGCGACTCGACCAGCGGGTCCGAGAAGACCTCGACGTGGCCGGAGGCCTCCCAGACCTGGCGGGGCAGGATGACCGCGGAGTCGAGCCCGACGACGTTGTCGCGCGACTGCACCATGAACTTCCACCACTGGCGCTTGATGTTCTCCTTGAGCTCCACGCCCAGGGGCCCGTAGTCCCACGCCGACCTGGTTCCGCCGTAGATCTCCCCGGTCGGGAAGACGAAGCCCCGGCGCTTGGCGAGGGCGATGACGGAATCGAGACGTGAGGCAGGCATTGAGGCTCCGGTAACTCCACGCGGCCGGCTGCACGCGATGGGTCTGCACAATTCTATGGGGAGGGCCCGGCCGCATCCGCCGCATCCGGCTAGGGTCGAGCCATGGAGCCCGTGACCCTCACGTCCCTTCCCGTCGCGGGTATCGGACTGGCCGTCGTCGCGGCCGCCCTGCTCGCCCTCGGCAACGAACTGCAGTCGCGCGGTGTCGCAGCGGTCTCCTCGAAGGGGCTCGGGGCCAAGCAGCTCCGCAAGCTCGCGCTGAATAAGGTGTGGCTTCTCGGCACCGTCTCGTTCGTGCTGTCGATCATCATCCAGATCGCGAGCCTCTCCCTGGCGCCCCTGATCGTGGTGCAGCCGGTCGGGGTGGTGGCGCTCGTCTTCGCCGCGCTCGTGACGGCGATCACGACCAAGCGGATGCCCTCCAAGCGCGTGGTGCGCTCCATCCTGATCTGCGTCTCGGGCGTCGCGGTCTTCGTCGGGGTGGCCGCGGTGGTCTCGCACCAGTCGCCGATCGACGAGGTGCAGCTGATCACGATCCTGATCGTGCTGGGCGTGGTGCTGCTGGCGGTCGCGGGCGCCGTCCTGTTCTTCCACCGGCCCGGGCGACGGATGCCCCCCATCCTGTTCGTGATGTTCGGCGGCCTTCTGACCGGTTTCGTCGCGACCCTCGGCAAGACCGTGATCGTGCGGGTGCAGGTGGTGCTGAGCGACCGGCTGATGCTCGACTCGGCGACGGTGCTCACCGGGTTCTGCGTGCTCGCGATCCTCGTGGCCGGCGGCCTCTCCATCTACTTCGTGCAGCTCTCGCACACCACGAGCAACCCCGAGGTGGTGGTCGCGGGGCTCACGGTGATCGACCCGTTCGTCGCCGTCATCCTCGGCATCACGATCCTCGGCGAGGCTGCCGGGGCGCCGATCTGGGCGGTGCTGGTCTTCGTGGTCGCCGGGGCGGTGGCCGTCAGCGGCGTCTTCCTGCTGTCGCGGGCCCAGCGAAAGGATGCCGCCGAGGTCGGCGAGACACCGGGGACGGCGACGGGGTGAGCGAGGGGTCGGCAGCGGCGGGATCGGGTGACCGCGACGCGCGCGAGCGGCGGCGGGAGGCCGAGCGGTGGCTCCGCAGCGTCGGGCTGCCGTCGTTCGTGCAGCGCGGCGCACGGGCCGACGGCCTGGCCGACCGGGTGGTGCCATTCCTCGTCTTCGCGCTGGTCTCCAGCGTCGCCGCCTCCCTCCTCGGCACGGTCGACGTGCTCATCGACGACGACTCCCCCACGCTCGGAGCCCTGCTCGCCCTGCTGGTCGGCGTCGCCCTGCTGGCGGCGATCGCCGTGCCGATCCTGGCGGGCTGGCTGAGCGCGGTGCTGCTCCGGCGGCGCCCGGCCCTGCGTCTCCCGCTCGGCATCGCGGTGCCGGCCGCGTACATCCTGGTGTTCCCGGTCGTCGTGGCCATCGCCGGCGATCCGGCGTCGGCCGTCAGCCGTGCCATCGGGGCCGCGATCACCACGGGCATCGCGTACCTCCTCACCTGGCTCGGGGTCGGGGCGGTTCTCGCCTGGGCGGCCCGGGCGGCGCTCCGCCAGACGGCGGCCATCGGCGCCCTGGTCACGCGGGCGCTGCCCATCCTGATGCTCGTCATCGTGTTCGCGTTCTTCTCAGAACCGGTCTGGATGGTGACGAGCACCATGTCACCCGCGCGGCTGTTCGCGGTCGCCGTGTTCTTCGCGCTGCTCTGCCTCTTCTTCGTGCTGCCGATCAGCCGCTCCGAGATGAAGGAGCTCGACGAGGGGCTCGAATCGACCGACCACCTCGACCCGGAGGGCGCGGCGCCACGGCCCGGCCCGCCGCTCAGCCGGCCCGAGCGCCTCAACCTGCAGACCGTGCTGGTGTTCGCGCTGGGGCTGCAGACCGTGCTCTTCGCCGTGATCGTCTGCGCGTTCCTGGTGCTGCTCGGGATCTTCGCCTTCTCGGGCGAGGTACTCGAGGAGTGGGTCGGCGAGCGCCTCAGCACGGTCGTGGTGCTGGGCGTCGAGATCCCGTTCACCTGGGCGCTGGTGAAGACCGCGATCTTCCTCAGCTGCGTGTCGTCGCTCAACTTCCTGGTGTCGGTGACGACGAACTCGGCCTACCGGGTGGCGTTCTTCCACCCGCTGATCCGCGAGGCGCGGCGGGCGCTCGCGGTGCGGGCGCGGTACCTCGCCGGGGGTGACAAGGGGGTCGAGGCCGACGGCGCGGGTCAGGATGCGGGGCACCAGCGGGCAGGTCGCCACGGCCGCGATCCCGCCGCCGACGGTCGCGCCGAGCACGGCGACGAGGGCCCCGAGATGATCGAGCCCGGACCGGGTTCAGCGGGCTGACCCTCGTCTCAGGAGGCCTTCGACGTCTTCTTCGCCGCCGCGGGCTTCTTGGCGGCGGGCTTCTTCGCCGCGGTCTCCGTGGTCTTCTTCGGCGCGGGCTTCTTTTCGGCTGTCGTCTTGCTGCCGCCATCCGATCCCGACCCGCTGCCGCCCGACCGGCTCTTGTCGACCGACCGGCGCAGCGCCTCCATCAGGTCGAGCACCTCGCCGCCTTCGTCGCCCGAGCCCGGCTCACGGCCGAAGGTCTCGTCGGTGTCGACCGAGTCACCCTGGGCGAGCTTCGCGTCGATCAGGGTGCGCAGCTGCTCCTGGTAGTCATCGGTGAACTTCTCGGGCTCGAAGTCGGTGGCGAACTGGTCGACCAGCGACATCGCCATGTCGAGCTCCTGCGACGAGACCCGCGTCGGCTCGTCGAGCGAGGGGAACGCGGCCTCGCGCACCTCGTCGTCCCAGAGCAGCGACTGCAGCACGAGCACGTCACCCCGCACCCGCAGGGCGCCGAGGCGCGTCTTCTGCCGCAGCGCGAAGTGCACTATCGCCGTGCGGTCCGTGCTCTCGAGCGTCTTGCGCAGCAGCGCGTAGGCCTTCGGCGACTTCGAGTCGGGCTCGAGGTAGTAGCTCTTGTCGAGCATGATCGGGTCGATCTGCTCGCTCGGCACGAACTCGACCACCTCGATCTCGCGGCTGCGCTCCTCCGGCAGCGACGCCAGATCGTCTTTCGTGAGGATGACCGTGCGCTCGCCGTCGTCGTAGGCGCGGGCGATGTTCTCGTACTCGACGATCTTGCCGTCGATCTCGCAGCGACGCTGGTAACGGATGCGCCCGCCGTCCTTGTCGTGCACCTGGTGCAGCGAGATGTCGTGGTCCTCGGTGGCGCTGTAGACCTTCACGGGCACGTTGACGAGGCCGAAGGTGATGGCGCCCTTCCAGATCGATCTCATACCCAATTAGACCCCTGAACAGGGCCAAGATGAAAGCATGGCCGCGAAAGCAGCGAAGGGCGACGACCAGACCGTGACGGTCGGCGGGCACCGCCTGCGCATCACGAACCTCGACAAGATCCTCTACCCCGAGACGGGCACGACGAAGGCGGATGTCTTCCGCTACTACGCCGAGATCGCCCCGATCCTCCTCCCCCACTCCCGCAACCGGCCCGCGACCCGCAAGCGCTGGGTGCACGGCGTGGGCACCGCCGACGAGCCCGGGCAGGTCTTCTTCCAGAAGAACCTCGACGACGGCACGCCGGACTGGGTGCGGCGGGTCGACATCCAGCACTCCGACCACGTCAACGTCTACCCGCTCGTCAACGACGCAGCGACCCTGGCCTGGCTCGCCCAGATCGCGGCGCTCGAGCTGCACGTGCCGCAGTGGCGGGTGGATGCGCACGGCCGGCAGAAGAACCCGGACCGCTTCGTGATCGACCTCGACCCCGGCGAGGGCGCGGGGCTGCCCGAGTGCGTCGAGGTCGCGAAGCTGGCGAAGACGATCCTGGTCGGGATGGGGCTGGAACCGGTGCCGGTGACCAGCGGGAGCAAGGGCATCCACCTCTACGCGCCGCTCGACGGCACGCAGACCAGCGACCAGGTCTCGGAGGTGGCGCACGCACTCGCCCGGGCGCTCGAGGCCGATCACCCCGATCTCGTCGTGAGCGACATGAAGAAGACCAAGCGGGTCGGCAAGGTGCTGGTCGACTGGAGCCAGAACAACGGCAACAAGACGACGATCTGCCCGTATTCGCTGCGTGGGCGCTCCCGGCCCACCGTGGCGGTGCCGCGCACCTGGCGGGAGCTCGCGTCGAAAGACCTCCGGCAGCTCGAGCTCGACGAGGTGCTGGCGCGGATGAAGCGGCGGAGCGATCCGCTCGCCGAGAGCGCCGACGCCCCCGGGGCGCTGGAGGCGCCGGCGGGCGAGTGGCACTCGAACCGGGGGCCGGAGGACCAGCCGGATGCGCACCCGGCACCAGCATCCGGAGCCCGCGGCGGTTCTGGAGAACGTGACCGGCTCGAGGTCTACCGTTCGAAGCGCGATCAGGCGAAGACTCCGGAGCCCGTGCCCCGGGCGACGCCCGCGTCGACCGACGGGCGCTCGTTCGTGGTGCAGGAGCACCACGCACGGCGGTTGCATTGGGACTTCCGGCTCGAGCACGACGGCGTGCTGGTCTCGTGGGCGCTGCCGAAGGGGGTGCCGGACGACCCGCACCAGAACCATCTCGCGGTGATGACCGAGGATCACCCGCTCGAGTACGGCACCTTCGAAGGATCCATTCCCGCGGGGGAATATGGGGCGGGAACCATGACCATCTGGGACTACGGCACCTACGACCTCGAGAAGTGGCGCGATGGCAAGGAGATCATCGTCACGCTGCACGGGCAGCCGTCGGGCGGGCTGGGGGATGCACGGAAGGTCGTGCTCATCCATACCGGGCGGGGGGATCAGGAGAAGAACTGGCTGATCCATCGGATGGTGGCGGAGGACGGAGACGGGTCGTCGTCGTCTGGATCGTCGTCTTCGGCGAAGAAGGCTTCGTCCTCCTCCTCGAAGAAGGCCGCGTCCTCATCCACCTCGTCCTCGTCCTCCACGAAAGCGGCGGCCGCCTCGCTCGACAAGGCGTTCAAGCCCATGCTCGCGACGCTGGCCACCGGTGCAGGCGATCTCGACCCCGACAGCGAGTACGCGTTCGAGATGAAGTGGGACGGCATCCGGGCCCTCATCCGCATCGACCACGGCGAGGTCGCCCTGCGCACGCGCAACGGCAACGACGTGACCTCGGGCTACCCCGAGGTCACCGAGGCGCTCGCGCGGCTGTACCCCGATCGCTCGCTGGTGCTCGACGGCGAGATCGTGGCCCTGGATGCGCGGGGCCGGCCCAGCTTCAGCCGCCTGCAGCAGCGCATGGGCCTCTCCCGCCCGCGTGACGTCGAGGCCGCCATGGCGACCACGAAGGTCGACCTGATGGTCTTCGACCTGCTCGAGCTCGACGGGTCGTCGCTCGTCAAGGAGTCTTACGACGACCGCCGGGCGGCTCTGGAGGACGTGGTGCCGGCCGACGACGGCCCCATCCACCTGCCGCCCGCCTTCGAGGGCGACCTCGAGCACGCGATGACCGCGAGCCGCGAACTCGGCCTCGAGGGGGTCATGGCCAAGCGCCGTGACGCGCCCTACTCGCTCGGCCGTCGCTCGCGGGCCTGGCTCAAGCTCAAGCACCACGCGGCCCAGGAGGTCGTGATCGGCGGCTGGCGCCCGGGCAAGGGCCGCCGGGCGTCGCAGGTGGGGTCGTTGCTGATGGGGATCCCGGATGCCGACGGCACCCTGCGCTACGTCGGTCGTGTCGGCACCGGCTTCTCGGAGCGCGACCTCGCCGACCTCACGGCGCGGCTCGCGAAGCTCGAGCGCAAGACCTCCCCCTTCGCCGACGTGCCGGGGCCGGAGGCGCGCGACGCGGTCTGGGTGACGCCGAAGCTCGTGGGCGAGGTGGAGTTCGCGGAGTGGACGGGTACCGACCGCCTCCGCCAGCCCTCCTGGCGAGGCTGGCGCCCCGACAAGTCCCCCGCCGACGTCCGTCGCGAGTCCTGACCCGCCCTTGCGCCCACCGCTGCAGCCGCTATCCTCATTGAATGAGGTATTCTCGTCTTAGCGTCCCCGTCGTCGCCGGTCTGGTCATCGCGGCCACCATCGCCTCCCCGACCCCAGCTTCGGCGACGAACTTCCTCACGGCCACGATCACGATCACCTCCCCCACCCGCCCCGATCCCGCGCCGGTGGCAGTCGCGGTCGAGCAGAGCAGCGATCGCGCCTATGTCAGCAACACCTTCGACGGCACCGTGTCGGTCATCGACCTTCAGTCCAACACGGTCGCAACCACGATCCCGCACGGACCCACCAGCATCGGCGATGGTGCCTCCGCAATCGCCGTAGACGAGCCTCACCGCCAGGTCTATGTCGCGAACTACAATTCCCACACGGTCTCGGTGATCGACACCACGACGAATGCCGTCATCAAGGTCATCCCCTACGACAGCACTCGCGGAATCGGAAAAGGTCCGACGGGGATCGCCGTCGACAGCAATCTCTCCCGCGCCTACGTCGCCAACTTCATCGACGGCACCGTGTCCGTGATCGACACGTCGACGAACAGTGTGACGGCGGTGATTCCGCACGATTCACTGTCGGGGATCGGGAACTATCCCATCGATATCGCCATCGATGCCGGCTTGCATCGCGCGTACGTACCGAACCTCAACGACCATTCCGTCTCGGTCATCGACACCACGACCAACAGCGTCATCACCGTCATCCCTCACGACGTCGCCACGGGAATCGGGCTCAGTCCGCGCGGGATCGCAGTCGACTCCATCCGTCATCGCGCATTCATCGCGAACGAACGATCGGGGACGGTCTCGGTCGTCGACACGGTGACGAACCACGTAGTGGGAGTGATTCCGAACGACCGAACGAACGGTATCGGCGATGGCCCGGACGGCATCGCCGTCGATCCTGACGGACGGCAAGTCTGGGTGGCCACGGAATGGCAGATGACGGCGATCGACGCCGAGACCCTGCACGTGATTCGCGTCATCCCGAAGGAGGGGAGCTACTACGGCTCCGGGATCCAGTCGATCGGCGTGGATTCCGCGCGACGGCATGCCCTTGTCGTCGGGTTGAACTCGCAGACCGTGGCACTCATGGATTTGGACAGCACGGCGCCGCTGGTGCGGGTGAGTGGGGCGGATCGGTACGAGAGTTCGGCTCGGCTCTCCGCTGCGGAGTTCCCGGCCGGCGCCCCCGTCGCCTACGTGGCGTCCGGGGAGAACTTTCCCGATGCGCTTTCGGGTGGGGCCGTGGCCGGGAGTCGGGGTGCACCGCTGCTGCTCGTATCGAAGGAGAGCATCCCGGCCGCCGTCGGGGCGGAATTGACGAGGTTGCGGCCCGGCAGGATCGTCGTGCTCGGCGGGCCGGCATCGGTCAGCGACGGTGTCGTCGGCGCTCTCACTGCTTACGCTCCGGCGACACGCGTAGGAGGTGTCGACCGGTACGCCGTGTCGGCCGCGCTGTCAGCGCAAGCGTTCACGCCGGGTCCCCCGGCGGTCTACGTGGCGTCGGGCGAGAATTTCCCTGACGCTCTGGCCGGCGGCGCGGTCGCCGGACTTCGAGGGGCGCCGGTTCTGCTCGTGCAGCGGGATGCCATCCCCGCTGCCGTGCAGACCGAGCTCGCACGGCTGCGGCCGGGCAAGATCGTGATCCTCGGCGGCGTCAACACCGTCAGCGCCGGCGTTGAGGGCGTCCTCGGAACAGTCGCGCCCACTACTCGCGTTGCGGGCGTCGATCGCTATGACGGGTCGGCCGCGGTCTCCGCGAGCGCATTCCCTACCGGCAGCCGAACGGTGTTCATCGCTTCGGGCAACACGTTCCCGGACGCACTGTCAGGCGGGCCGGCCGCTGCGAGCAACAACGCCCCGATCCTGCTCGTGATGAGGGACGCCATTCCTGCGAGCGTGGCCACCGAACTCTCCCGGCTCCGGCCCACACGGATCGTCGTCCTGGGCGGAGCGAACTCGGTCTCGCCCGCCGTCTTCGATCAGCTCGGCGCCTTCCTCCTCTGATACCGGCTCACCGCCAAGCTCACCCACGGTGAGCCGATATGTCGTCGCCTCTTGCATTGGCGGAGGTAGTGAGTGTACGGTCACTCATATGGGCAAGGTGCTTTCTACTGCGGAGGTGAGACGGGAGACCGTGGTCGCCAGTGCGATCCGGGCGTTCTCGCGATCGGGGTACCTCGGCACGCCGATCGCCAAGGTCGCCGAGGAGGCGCGGATCTCGACGGCGTATGTCTTCAAGCTCTTCCCGGGCAAGGAGGCGCTCTTCGTCGCCGCACTCGAGCGGTGCTTCGAGCTCGTGCTCGAGGCGCTCGAAGCCGGAGCCGCCGGCGCGACCGAACAGACTCCCGAGGGCGTCCTCGACGCGATGGGGGATGCCTACGCCCATCTCATCGCCGACCGCGACCTCCTCATGCTGCAGGTGCACGCCCAGTCGGCCTCCGACGTGCCCGAGGTACGGCAGGCCTTGCAGCGCGGGCTCGCCCGCGTCACCGAGTTCGCGGCCAGCCGCTCGGGGGCCGACGACTCCTCCGTGCAGCGGTTCATCGCCTACGGCCAGCTCTGCCACCTCATCGTGACGGTCGGCGTCGAGAACATCGACTCCAACTGGGCACGACTTCTCAGCGAAGGCATCACGCACCCCGCCTGAGCGCCGAACAGCCGGGTCGGACCATCGACCCGGCTTTGCTTTCCGCACAAGGGTGACTGTACAGTCACTCACCAATCGAAAGGCCCACCATGTCCACCACCACCTCCGCTATGACCCCCACCACCCCGCCCCTCAGCCCGCACCGCTGGGCCGCACTCGTCGTGCTCGCCGTCGCCCAGTTCCTCGTCGTGCTCGACGCCTCCATCGTCAACATCGCACTCCCGTCGATCGGCTCGCAGCTGGGCCTGGACACCGCCCAGCTCAGCGGCGTCATCACCGCCTACGTGCTCCCCTTCGGCGGACTGCTGCTGCTCGGCGGACGACTCGCCGACCGGTTCGGGCACCGCCGGGTCTTCCTGATCGGCATCGCCGGCTTCATCGCCGCCTCGGCCCTCGCGGGGCTGGCACCGAACGGCGGCCTGCTGCTCGCGGCCCGCGCCCTGCAGGGAGCCTCCGCGGCACTGCTCGCCCCGGCATCCCTCGCCATCGTCACCCGCCTGTTCGTCACCCCCGCCGACCGCGCCAAGGCCCTTGGCGTCTGGGGCGCGGTCGCCGGCATCGGCAGCGCCGCCGGCGTCCTGCTCGGCGGGGTGCTCACGGCGGCCTTCGGCTGGCCCGCGATCTTCTTCGTCAACGTGCCGGCCGGGCTGTTCGTGCTCCTCGTCCTCCCCCGCCTCGTGCGCCGCGACCGGATGAACGCCACCGACACCGAGAACACCAACGCGAACGCCAACACCAGCAACAGCAACAGCACCAACACCACCCCCGCCAAGCTCGACCTCCCCGGCGCTGCTACCGTCACCGGAGGCCTCATCGCCCTGGTCGCCGGCCTCAGCGCCGCAGGCCAGGCCGGCTTCGGTTCCCCCCTCGTGATCGCCCTCTTCGCCGTCGCCGTCGCCCTCCTCACCGCCTTCGCGCTGATCGAACGCCGCAGCCCCGCGCCGCTGGTCGACCTGGCGATCTTCCGGCGCCCGGCCGTCACCGGCGGCAACCTCGCCATGCTCCTGATCGGGGCCGCCACCACCGCCACCTTCTTCGCCCTCTCCGTCTTCATGCAGGACGTGCTCGGCTTCGACGCCCTCACCTCCGGCCTGACGCAGCTCCCCCTCGCCGGCACCCTCGTCGTCGCGGCCGCCACGGTCCCGGCCCTGATGGCCCGGATCGGCGCCCGCCCCGTGCTCGTCGGCGCCCTGGTCGTGCTGGCTGCCGGCCTGATCTGGCTCTCGTTCGCCCCGGCCGGCGCCGGGTTCGTCAGCGACCTGCTCGCCCCGACCATCGTGATCGGCGCCGGGCTCGGCGCATCCTTCGTCGCGGTCACCGACCTCGCCGTGAGCGGCACCAGCGGGACGGATGCGGGACTCGCCAGCGGACTGGTCAACACCAGCCAGCAGATCGGCGGCGCCCTCGGACTCGCGGTGCTGTCGACGATCGCGGCTGCGGTCACGAGCGGAGCCCTCGGATCCGGAGCAGCCCCGGCCGTCGCCGCGACCTCGGGCTTCAGCGCCGTCTTCGTCGGAGGCGCGCTGGCCGCGCTGGTCGCCGCCACCCTCGTGCTCGCCATCCGCCCCGCCCGCGCCCGCCGCGCCTGACGCCCGCCCGAGCACGCGCCGCGCATCCCGCACCCGCCCCGCCCGCGCCCGCCGGGGCTGACGCCCCCGCCAGGTCCGACACCAGACCGAACGCCCCTGCACATCCGTGCGAAACCCTGGCTGCGCCCCCACCGCGGTGGTACTTTCGGCCAAAGACCACCGGCCATCCAATCGAGGAGGATCTCATGACCGAGAAGAAGGAACACGACGGACGCGGCGAGCGCGACGGCGAGTACACCGACACCGAGGCCGAGAACGTGGACGTGCCCGAGCCCGAGAGCGGCGAGTACACCGACAGCGTCATCCCCGGCGACGAGTAGTCGACCAGGGCGAACGAGCGCCGCACGCCCCCGGAATCACGGGGCGTGCGGCGCTTTTTCACGCCCCGGAAATCCTGCGGCGCAGAGCGGGAATAAATCCGCCGCCGCTCAACTTGACACGCGTTCGCGCGCGAGTAGTGTCGTCACTCGTGGTTAATGAAACCCGCTCAGCGAAACGCTGGTTGATCGGCGATCCGCTGCCGAGCGACAAGCTCGAGGGTCAGCTCCTCCCCAAGCGCCTGGCACTCCCGATCTTCGCGAGCGACCCGCTCTCCTCCGTGGCGTACGCCCCGCAGGAGCTGCTCATGATCCTGCTGATCGGCGGGCTCTCGTTCCTGACCTTCGCGCCGTGGGTCGCCGCAGCGGTCGTGCTGCTGCTCGTGGTGGTCGTGGCCAGCTACCGGCAGCTCGTGAAGGCCTACCCGAGCGGCGGCGGCGACTACGAGGTCGCCCATAAGAACCTCGGCGAGAAGGCGGGCCTGGTCGTCGCCTCGGCCCTGCTGGTCGACTACGTGCTGACGGTCGCCGTGTCGGTGGCCTCGGGCGTCGACAACATCATCTCCGCCCTCCCCGAGCTCAACCCGTGGCGGGTCGAGATCGCGGTGGGCTTCGTGATCATCCTGATGGCGGTCAACCTCCGCGGTGTCCGCGAGTCGAGCAAGGCCTTCGCCATCCCCACCTACGTCTTCGTCGCCAGCGTCGCCGCGATGATCGTGATCGGCCTGGTGCGCACGGCGTTCGGCGCCGCTCCCGTCGCCGAGTCGGCGGGCTTCGAGGTGCGGGCCGACCAGCTGACCCAGGCGGCGATGATCCTGCTGCTCCTGCGGGCGTTCTCGAGCGGATGCTCCGCCCTCACGGGCGTCGAGGCCATCTCGAACGGCGTGCCCGCGTTCCGCACCCCCAAGGTCCAGAACGCGCAGCGCACGCTCGTGCTCATGGGCGGCATCGCGATCTGCCTGTTCGCCGGCCTCACCGCCGTCGCACTGATCTCGGGCGTGCACTACGCCGAGGACGCCTGTCACCTGATCGGCTTCGCCGACTGCGCCACCACCCCGCAGCGGAGCCTGATGGCCCAGGTCGCGGCGGCGACCTTCGGCAACAACACGATCATGTTCTTCATCATCCAGGCCGCCACCGCGGCGGTGCTGCTGCTCGCGGCGAACACCGCGTTCAACGGCTTCCCGCTGCTCGGCTCGGTGCTGGCGAAGGACTCGTACGCCCCCAAGGCCATGCTGACCCGCGGCGACCGTCTCGTCTTCTCGAACGGCATGATCGTGCTGGCGCTCGCGGCGACCGCGATCCTGATCGTCTACCAGGCGAACCTGACCCAGCTCATCCAGCTCTACATCATCGGCGTCTTCGTCTCGTTCACGCTCGGCCAGACCGGCATGGTCAGGCACTGGCTCCGGATGCTCAAAGAGGGTTGCGCCGACCGGGGCGCGGTCGTGCGCTCCCTCGCCATCAACGCGGTGGGAGCCGTCTTCACCGCGATCGTGCTGATCGTAGTGACCATCACCAAGTTCACCCACGGCGCCTGGCTCGTGTTCGCGATCATGCCCGTGCTCTTCCTGCTCATGCTCGGCGTCAACCGCTACTACCGCGACGTCAACAAAGAGGTGGAGGTCGACCCGCACACCACCTTCGGCGCGACAGGCGACCACGCCATCGTGCTCGTGGGGCGGATGCAGAAGCCGGTGCTCAAGGCCCTCGACTACGCCATCGCCGCCCGGCACGACTCGATCGAGGCGGTGCACCTCTCGATCGACGAGGAGCAGACCAGCCAGCTCGAGGCCGACTGGCAGTCGATGAACATCGAGGTGCCGCTCAACATCATCGAGTCGCCCTACCGCGACGTGGCGGTGCCGCTGGCGAAGTACATCATGAAGCACCAGGCCGAGCACGGCGGCGAGGTCGTGACCGTCTACACGCCGATCTACATCGTGGGGCACTGGTGGGAGACGATCCTGCACAACCACAAGGCGCGCCGCATCCGCAAGAAGCTCATGCTCGTGCACGGCGTGACCATCGCGCTGGTGCCGTGGCTGCTCGACTCCTCCGAGCTGCTCTACGGCCGCCGTTCGCGCCCGCTGCCCGGTCAGGAGCGTCGCGGCGAGCCGGTGCGTCCGGTGCCGCGCCGCCCGCACTCGGGAGACCCCGTCGTGCAGAAGCGCGGACGAGGCTGAGCGCCCGCCGTCACCCTGCCCGGCGCACGGGGTCGACCGATGGCTGCGTGCTAAACTGACCCAAGTTTTCGTCGTTGTTCGTCTCATCCGGGTGGCACCGCCCCCGGCCCGATTCGTGAGGGGGTCTCGCATGGGGCGTGGCCGTCAAAAAGCCAAGCACACGAAGGTCGCACGCGAGCTGAAGTACTTCAGCCCCGACACGAACTATTCGGCGCTCGAGCGTGAACTCACGGGCAGCCAGCACGGCGAACCCGACTACTCGAAGTGGATCGACGACGACGAGGATGCGGACGCCGACGAGGCGTTCGAACCGACCGACGAGCAGAAGCGCGCCTGAGCCGAGCTTTCGAGCCCGCTAGACCGTCTCGTCGTTGTCGGAACCGTGTTCGCGGACGAGCTCGACCGTCACGGTGCGGGCACGACGGCGGCTGATGCGGTCGATCACGAGCGCCACGATCGCGCCCAGCGCGACGAAGATCGCGATGATGAACAGGGCCGTGAAGCCGATCACCTGGAGGCGACTGAATTCGCCCTGCTCGGGATACGCGAAGGTCACGATGAGCGTGAGCAGCAGGCCGATCGCCGCACCGACCGCCATGAAGCGGTAGTAGCGGGGCGCACGGCGGACCGACACCGGCCCGATCTGGCCGGGTGCCTGGTCGCCGTCGCGGGTGGGCGGGACGTCGGGGTGCGAACTCACGCCTCTATTGTCGCGCACTCGGCTGGGCATGGGGTGCGATCGGGACGCTTTGCGCGGCTCCGTTGTGGCGCGGTTCGCGCGATTCAGCGGTCGGGATGGTTCGCGCGGTTCAGCGGGCCAGGGGCACGACGGCCGAGAGATCGGCGCGCTGGCCGGAGGCGTGGATGCGGGCGGTCGCGCGACCCTCGGCCCAGCTGAGCCGGCCGGTGGCGAGCTCGAGCCAGGTGCGTGCATCCATCTCGACCACGTTCGGCGGGGTGCCCCGGGTGTGCCCCGGGCCCTCGATGCACTGCACGGCGCCGAACGGCGGCACCCGCACCTCGACCGAGTTGCCCTCGGCGGCGTCGGCGAGCCGCTGCAGCAGGTAGCGCACGGCGGTCGCACGGGTGTCCCGCGACGCCTGGTCGAAGTCGGCCGTGGCGGCGGCGACGGCCGCGGTGCCGTCGGCGTCGCCGATCCTCGCTTTTGCCATGGGTCCACGGTATCCCCCGCGGGCCGGGCAGCGGCAGTCGCCCGGTGGCAGCCCGGCGGCACGGGCGCCCCTCGGTAGGCTGGGGGCGTGAAGATCCTCGTACTCGGCTCGGGCGCACGTGAGCACGCCATCATCACCGCACTGCTGCGGGAGGAGGCGCACGAGATCGTGGCCGCTCCGGGCAACGCGGGCATCGCGGCAGTCGTGCCGACCGTCGCGCTCGACCCGGACGACCCGAAGGCGGTCGTCGAGTACGTGCAGGCCGAGGACGTGCAGTTCGTCGTGATCGGGCCCGAGGCCCCGCTCGTGGCCGGTGTGGCCGACGCGCTCCGCACCCGCGGCATCCCCGTCTTCGGACCGGGCCGGCAGGCCGCCGCGCTCGAGGGCAGCAAGACCTTCGCGAAACGCATCATGGATGCCGCGGGCGTGCCGACGGGTGGCGCGACGACCGCGGGCACGCTGGCCGAGGCATCCGCTGCTCTGGCGCGGTTCGGCGCCCCCTACGTGGTGAAGGCCGATGGGCTGGCCGCCGGCAAGGGCGTGTTGGTGACGAGCGACCTCGAAGCCGCGACCGCGCACGCCGCGCACTGGCTGCAGCACGGCGACGTGCTGATCGAGGAGTTCCTCGACGGCGAGGAGGTGTCGCTGTTCCTCCTCAGCGACGGGCACTCGGTCGCCCCGCTGTCACCGGCGCAGGACTACAAGCGGCTGCTCGACGGCGATCTCGGCCCGAACACGGGCGGCATGGGCGCGTACTCGCCGCTGCCGTGGCTCGACGAGCGGTTCGGCAGCGAGCAGGCCTTCGTCGACGAGGTGATCGAGACGATCGCGCTGCCCACCGTGCGGCAGCTCGCGAGCGAGGACACGCCCTTCATCGGCCTGCTCTACTGCGGACTGATCCTGACCCCGAAGGGCATCCGGGTGATCGAGTTCAACGCGCGCTTCGGCGACCCCGAGACGCAGGTCGTGCTGCCGCGGCTCGTCACGCCGCTGAGCGGCCTGCTCTTCGCGGCCGCGACGGGCACGCTCGGCGACGTGCCCCGGCCGGTGTTCTCGGACGAGGTCGCCGTGACGGTCGTGCTGGCGAGCGAGAACTACCCGGGCTCGCCCGTGACCGGTCGCGTGATCACCGGGCTCGGGGTCGACGAGTGGGCCGGCGGGGTCGGTGAGGTCGGCGGGACCGGAACCGGGGTCGAGGGCGTGAGCGTGCTGCACGCGGCGACCGACCGGGACGAGTCCGGCGACCGGCCGGTGCTGCGGGCGACCGGGGGGCGCGTGCTCAACGTCGTCGCCGTGGCTCCGACGTTCGGGCAGGCGCGGGATCGGGCGTACGGGGTGCTGGAGTCGATCGGGCTCGAGGGCGGGCAGTACCGGCGGGACATCGCGGAGCGGGTCGCGGGGGGTTCGGGGGCTGGGTCGGAATCCGTCTCGGGTTCGGCTTCCGGGTCGGGCTCTGGTTCGGATGCCGGGTCGGGCTCTGGTTCGGATGCCGGGTCGGGCTCGGGTGCCGACGGGGTCGATGACTCCGGGTCGGCGGAGCTGCCCGGCTGGCGGCACCTCTACAGCGGCAAGGTCCGCGACCTCTACGTGCCCGCCGACACCCCCGCAGGTGCCGAGCCGGCCGCGCTCCTCGTTGTCGCGAGCGACCGGGTGAGCGCGTTCGACCACGTGCTCGAGCCCGGCATCCACGGCAAGGGCGAGCTGCTCACGCGGCTCAGCCGGTGGTGGTTCCACCAGCTCACCGGCGTGCCGAACCACCTCGTGTCCGGGGCATCCGTCTCGCAGGGCCTGCCCGGCATCCCGGACGAGCTCGCCGGGCGGGCGATGGTGGTCAAGGCGCTCGAGATGTTCCCGATCGAGTGCGTCGTGCGCGGCTACCTCTCGGGCAGCGGGTGGAAGGAGTACCAGGCGACCCAGAGCGTCTGCGGCATCGCGCTGCCTGCCGGCCTCCGCGACGGCGACCGCCTACCCGAGCCGATCTACACCCCGGCCTACAAGGCGCCGATGGGCGAGCACGACGAGAACATCAGCTTCGAGCGCACGGTCGAGCTGGTCGGTCAGGCAGACGCCGAGGCGCTGCGCGACCTGTCGCTGGCGATCTACCGCCGCGCATCCACGATCGCCGAGGCGCGCGGCGTCATCCTCGCCGACACGAAGTTCGAGTTCGGCCGCGACCCCGAGACCGGCGAGATCACGCTCGCCGACGAGGTGCTGACGAGCGATTCGAGCCGGTACTGGGATGCCGCGGCCTACGACTCGGGTGAGCGCACAGCGAGCTTCGACAAGCAGATCGTGCGCAACTGGCTCGCCGCGAACTGGGACCAGGACGGCACTCCGCCGACGCTGCCCGCGGAGATCGTGGAGCGGACGGTGCTGCGGTACCGGGAGCTGCTGGAGCGGCTGACCGGGGAGTAGTACTCCAGTGACGGGTGTCGGGGGTGCCGCGTAGGGTCTGACCATGAACGTGATTCTGGTCGCAGGATTCTGGTTGAAGGGCTCGTCGTGGAACGACGTCGTGCCCGCACTCCGCGATGCGGGGCACACCGTGCACACACCGACCCTCGAAGGCCTCGCCTCGGTCGACGACGACCGCAGGGCGGTGACCCTGGCCTCTCAGACCGCCGAGATCGTGGCCCTGATCGACTCGATCCCGGCGGCGGAGCAGATCGTGCTGGTCGGTCATTCGGGTGGCGGGTCGATCATCCACGGTGCGGTCGACGCACGGCCGGCTCGCGTCGTGCGGGCGGTCTATGTCGACAGCTGGCCCACCGCCGACGGGGTCGCGGTGAACCTCGAGCTGCCGGCGGAGGGGGCGGATGTGCCGCTGCCGCGCTGGGACGGGTTCGGCGAGGCCGATCTGCGCGAGCTGACGGATGATCTGCGGGCGTGGTTCCGGTCGATCGCGGTGCCCGAGCCGGTGCGGGTGGCGAGGGATCCGCAGCGGCTGCACGATCCGGCGCGCTTCGAGGTGCCGGTGACGCTGATCGCGACGACGTTCACCGAGGAGGAGCTGCAGGGGTATCTCGATTCGGGCGACGAGCACTTCGCCGAGTTCCCGCACCTGCGCTCGGTGACGGTCGTCGAGTTGCCGACCGGGCACTGGCCGCAGTTCACCCGGCCCCGCGAGTTGGCCGCGGCCATCCTGGAGGCGATCTCGGGCTGAGTTCTTCTGAATCCGTGCCGGGCGAGGGCTGAGCGGCTGGCGGGTGCGCGCCGTCGGGCGGGGGTCAGGCCGGGGCGTCGATCGCCGTCGCCACGACCCGGGCCATGGGCTTTCGGATCATGTGGTCGCTGACGTTGACGACGTGGGTGGTGACGTTGCGCATCTTCTCGATCACCTTGAGGTTGCCCGGCACCAGGAACTGATCGAGGCGTCCGTAGATGACGTCGATCGGCACGTCGACGCCCGCGAGGTCGCTGACGACGGTCTGCGACTCGATGCAGTGCTGGAGGGACTTCACGAACGGATCCCAGTTCTGCTCGGTGATCTCCATCACGTGCTCGACCGGCAGCAGCCGCGACACCACAGCCGCGGTCGCGGTCGTGAACTGCTTGTTGCCGCGGAAGTACTGGTACGCCTGGAGGTACCCCTGCACCCGGCTGCGCACGCGGGGGTCGCCGATCTCCTGGGGCGAGAGGTACACCGGCGGGCTGACGAGCACGAGCTTGGTGACGTGGGATCCGTGGGTCGCGGTGTAGCGGGTGCCGATCAGGCACCCGAGCGAGTGGCCGACGAGCACGAACGGGCGGTCGAGGTGCAGCGAGCGGATGGTGTGCGCGATCGCCGCGACGTGCTCCTCGAGCGTGTACTCGGCGCCCTCGGGCTGGGGCGAGCCGCCGAAGCCGAGCAGGTCGATCGCGATCACGCGGTGGGTCTTCTCGATCAGCGGGATGACGTAGAAGAACGTCGCCGACGAGGAGGCGATGCCGTGCAGCATCACGACGATCGGTCGGTCGTCGTGGTCGGCGGCTCCGGACCCGCGTGCGCCGAACAGGCCCAGCGGATGCGGGGCCGGGGTGTCGGATCCCGCGCCGACGCCGGTGCCGGTGCCGGTGCCGGTGTCGACGGCGACGTGGAGCAGCGGGGCCTTGGGGTCGCGGAGACCCTCGATCACGTCGTCGAAGAGAGCCATCACCCCACTCTGCCGTCTGCCGCCGCCCGTGGATAGCCCGAGGCGGCGCCGGTTCAGCCCTGCGTGGCCGCCCACTCGGCGACGCGGCGGGCGCCCTCCTCGGGCGAGAGGTCTTCCACGCGGGTCATGATGCTCCAGCGCACCCCGAAGGGGTCGATGACCGACGCGAAGCGGTCGCCCGAGACGAAGGTCGCGGGCCGCTCGCGGACCGTCGCTCCCCCTGCCTCGGCGGCGGCCGTCGCGGCATCCACGTCGGGCAGGTAGATCGCCAGCGAGAACGAGTGCCCACCCGCGGCGGCGGATGCGGCGGCCGCGCCGACGAGGCCGTAGTCGTCGAGCGGGTCGCTGAGGGTGAGCATCCCGGCGCCGAGGTCGAGCACGGCGTGGGCGATCAGCTCGCCGCCGTCGGCCGCCGGGAAGCGGGTGACGTCGACCACCCGCGCGCCGAAGACGTCGCGGTAGAAGTCGATCGCGGCGACCGCGGGCGCGACGACGAGGTGCGGGGTCAGCGAGGTGGAGCCGTGCGGCATGCCGTTCGTCGTGTGCGCGCCGGTGGCGGCGCGGGTGGGGGTGGCTGAGGGTGCGCTTTCGGTGGTCATGCGGTCATGCTAGGACGAGCATCCGGCGGCCGTCTTGTACGAATGCGACACGCATCCGAGAACCCGGAGGAGCAGGATGAGCGACATCGAATCCGCACCCGACATCGGATCCGCACCCGAGTCGAAGGGGCATCTCAACCCGGGCGACTCGGGGGTGCGGTTCGATCGGTTCGAGCTGGGTCCGGGGCTCGAGGAGCTGGTGCGGCACGTGTGGGTGGCGCGGTGGAGCATCCCGGCCGGCGAGATCAGGCCGCAGCGCGTGCTCGGGTACCCCGCCTTCAACGCGGTCGTGCGGCCGGAAGGGGCGGCGCTGGCCGGGCCGGATCCGCGGTTGTTCGTGGAGCCGCTCCGCGGGACGTCGTGGGTGGTCGGGGTGCTCTTCCGTCCCGCGGCCGGGGCAGCGCTGACGACGACACCCGCGAAGGCGCTCGTCTCGACCTCCGAGCCGCTGCCCGGTGCTCCGACGGCCCGGATCGCCGACGCCACCGGCGAGATAGGGTCGTGGCGGGAGTTGGTGGCGGCGCTGCGGTCGTGGTTGCTGCCCGTGGCCGACCGAGTGGATGAACGGGGCCGGCTGCTCAACACGGTGTGCGACCTCGCCGAGAACGACCCCGAGCTGTTGCGGGCCGCCGACCTGGCCGACCGCGCCGGGCTGACGTTGCGCTCGCTGGAGCGGCTGGTCGGTGAGCGACTGGGCGTCAGTCCGAAGTGGCTGATCGAGTGCCGCCGGCTGCAGGAGGCGGCCACCACCCTGTTCGCGCATCCGGAGACCGACCTCAGCGACCTCGCCGCCCGGGTGGGCTACGCCGACTACCCACACTTCTCGCGCCGGTACGCACTCTTCCTCGGCGAGACCCCCGAGGCGGCCCGCCGCGCCGCCCGCGCCGCGCGCTGACGGCCGGTCCGCCCGAGCCGCCCGCACCTCGCGCTGACGGCCCAGCCGGCCGCACCACCGGTCGGAGATCCATCGCCCTAATGGCTAGTCACCGGACGAGGCCGCCACCACGATCCGCGCAGCCCGCACCACACGGTGATGGCCATGCCGGCCGCACCGACCGGCCGGCGAGAGGGCGCCCCGCGGGCTAGCTGCCGGTGGGTGCCGCCGCGGCTGCCGCCGCCACGACACGGGCCGCCTCGCGCTCGGCGCGCTCGTTGCGCACGCCCGCCCGCGAGCCCGCGAGCTTCGCCGCGATGTGCTCGCCGACCGTGACCGGCTCGTAGAGGTTCGGGCGGTCGACCGAGATGCACGAGGGCAGCGTCTCGATCAGCGCATCGAAGTCGCCGTCGTGGAAGTACGCGGCCGACCGGCGCCGCTCGATCGTGCCGTCGATGATGGGCGGCTTCACGCGGTGGAGTGTCGACATCCACCGTTCGTTGGTCCACCGCGCGGTCACGTCGCCGAGGTTGATCAGCAGCGCGTCGTCGGCGGGCGAGACGTCGTGCCAGCCGCCGTCGGCGCCGAGCACCTGCAGGCCCTTCACCTGATCCGCCCAGAGCACGGTCACGATGCCGTAGTCGGTGTGCTCGCCCATGCCGGTGAGGTCGCCGTCGAGGTCGACCGTTCCGGGCGGGAGGGCGTAGTTGTTCATGCGCAGCACGTCGAGCGAGTGTCCGGTATAGGCGTCGAAGAAGCCGGCGGGCAAGCCCAGGGCGTCGGCGAAGATCTCGGTCATCGTGTTCGCGACCCGGCGGGCCTCGGCGAAGTAGGCGGCGACGCGGGGTTCGAAGCCGGGTGCCGCATCCGGAGCCGACGGCCACACGTTCTCGGCGTAGTGCACCGGATCGAGCTCGACGCCCGGGTAGTCGGCCTGCGAGGCGCCGACGTTGAAGGCCTCGAAGAAGTCGTTCATCCGGCTGGCGGATTCGACGCCGAGGCTGAGGCTCAAGCTCTCGGACTTCGGCGGCGCGTAGCCGCGGTTGATGCCGGGCGGCGTGCGGTAGCGCTTCTTCGTGTCGAGGTCGAGTCCGAAGAACTCGTCCATCGCGGCTGCGAGACCGTCGGTGGTCTGTCGCGGGATGCCGTGCCCGAGGATCTGGATGAACCCCACCTCGGTGCATGCCGCGTCGATCGCCTCGGCGACCGCGGCCTTCTCATCGGCGGTGCCGCCCGAGACGTAGGGCGTGATGTCGACTGCGGGAACCTGGAATGTCATGACTACTCCTTGAGAACAAAGGGGATGGCCACTCGACGTGTCTCTGTTTTGGCTCTCCGGCGGGCGAGGCCGCCGATGGAGGTTTCCGTTGAACGAAAGTGTTTCCACGACAGTAATAGGGCCGCGTTACGACGATGTAACGCGGCCCTCAGAAGGTGCGGTGCGGATCAGTGCTCGTTGTACGTGCCCTCGACGAGGATCTCAGAGGTCTCGTTGTAGCGGTACTGGGCCGTGGGCGGGCCCTCGGAGCCGTCGGAGTCGGACGCCTTGAGGTAGACGAGCTGGCCTTCGCTGTAGGGGAGGACGAGCTCGTCGGGGGCTCCGTCGTCGAGCGGGATGGTCTGGCCGTCGAGGGGGCCGCCGGACAGGTGCGCGAGAGCTGGTGTTGTCATGCTGCAAGGGTACCCGGATGGGGCGGGGGTGGTGGGTGCGGGGCCGGCGACGGGCGGATGCGGGGGTCGGCGACGTGTGGATGCTCGGGTCGGCTGCGGGCGGATGCGGGGGTCGGCGGGGCTCCGTCGCAGGGCCTGGCGACGGGCCTGGGCTGGTGATTGCCAGGTCGATCCCCCAGGATGGGGGCATGGTCGACGTCCGCGAGCTCGCCGCGGCCGCGCCGCGGGGGTCGTTCGCGCTGCAGCCGAGAGGTCCGTACTCGCTGGCCGAGAGCATCCGTTTTCTCGAGGGGTTCGAGCCCGCCGCGTACTCGGCCGGGCCCGCCGAAGCCGGCCAGACCCTCGACGCGGTCTTCGCCCTCGAGGGGTCGTGGCTGACGGTCGGCATCAGCGTCGAGCAGGTCGGGACCGAGGTGCGCGGCCGGATCGTCGCCGCCCGCCCCCTGAAGCGGCTCGAGCTGTCGGCGGCTCGCCAGCAGGTGGAGCGCATCCTCTCACTCGACGTCGACGCCACCGGCTACGCGGCGATCGGCGAGACCGACCCCGTCATCGGCGGCCTGCAGGAGCGCTACCCCGGGCTCCGGCCCGTGGGTTTCTGGTCGTGGTACGAAGCGGCGGCGTGGTCGATCATCAGCCAGCGCATTCGCACCGGGCAGGCGGCCGCGCTCAAGGCGCGGCTCGCCGACGAGCTCGGGGTGGGAGTGCTCATCAACGGAACGAAGCGCTCGGCCTTCCCGGCGCCCGCGGTTCTGGCGCAGCTGTCGTCGTTCAAGGGGCTGACGCCGCAGAAGGTCGACTGGCTGCGGTCGCTCGGCGAGATCGCACGCCGCAACACGATCGACAGCGCTCGTCTTCGCCGGATGCCCCGCGCCGACGCCCTCGAGTTCCTGCAGACGCTGCCGGGTGTCGGGCCGTTCTCGGCCGAGCTCATCCTGTTGCGGGGTGCGGGTGATCCGGATGCCGCGCCGCTCGGCGAGAAACGCTTCGCCGAGGCGGTCGCCGTCGCGTACGACCTCGACGCGCCGCCCGCGCCCGACGAGCTCGAGGTGCTCAGCGAGGGCTGGGCGCCGTACCGCACGTGGGTCACGGTGCTCCTGCGTCGCGCCGCGGCCGACGGTTCTGCGGATGTGGATGCTGCCCCTGCTGCGGCCGACGGTGCTGCGAGGGCAGCTCCCGCCGGTCTCGCGGATGCTGCGGCCGGCGGTGATGCGGATGCGGCACCCGAAGAGGATGCCTCCGCCACGGACGCCGAAAACGAGGACGAGGACTCCGGAACAGTAACAACCGTTACGGAACCGGACGTCGCGGCATCCCCTGATGCCTTTGCCGACGCAGAGGCCACCGCGGTGGAGGCATCTCCGCCCCGGCGCCGCGCCCTCTTCGGCCTCCGTCGCAAGGCGTAAACCCACTTCGAGAAGTCACTTTTGCGTCCAAAACGCTCCCTTTGGACGTAAAAGTGACTCCTCGGCGAGCGCGGGGTGGGGGGCGCCGACAGGTCCGCGAGACGTCACTTGTTGTCGCTAAAAGCGTCGGATAGCGACAACAAGTGACGGGTCGAGGGCAGTCGGGGGTGCCACAAGGCCGAGCGAACCGGGGGCGGGGGCGGGGTCAGCGGGGGGTTAGGCGGGCGAGGGCCAGGGCGTCGGCCGCGAAGAGGGGCCAGAGGGGAGCGGCCGCGAGCGGGAGCGCCACCCAGTCTTTGAAGGGGCGGCGCTTGCCTCCGGGGTCGAAGAGTTCGGCCTCGGGGACGGCCAGCGCGGCCGTGTGCTCAGCCGATCCTGCGCCGAGCTTCAGCGCCAGGGTGTCGCCGCTCAGACACGCGAACATCGTTCCGGCACGCGTGAGCACGGGACGACCCATCATGCGGCCGCGCTCGACCGACGGATCACCGAGCTCGGCGACCACCAGGTCGAGACGCTCGAGCGCCTCCTCCGAACTCACCGGCACGGCCACGCCGCCAGGCTACCCCCGCAGCCCCCACCGCGTCAGGCCGAAACCGAGACCGGCCGCAACGGCGCCGGCCGGAGGGCCGGAGACCAGCGGGTCAGGGGGCGGGGTAGGCGCCCACGAGCTTCACGGCTCCGCCGTCGACACCCTTCGCACCCTGCTCGAAGCCGTCGGCCGGCCAGAAGCTGCGCGCCGCGGTCGAGACCGTGCCGACCGGCCACGTCGGGATGCCGAGGGCCGAGATCGCGGCGGCCACCGCATCCGCTCGCCCCGCCTCGACGACGGCGAAGAAGCCGATACCGAGGTTCCAGGTGCCCTCGGACGACTCGAGCGTCGAGCCCGCGATCGACGACAGCACGCGGAACACCGGCGCCGGCGACCAGGTCGACCGGTCGACCTCGACCCACGATCCGACCGGAAGCACCCGCGCGAGGTTCGCCGCGATACCACCGCCCGTCACGTGCGAGAGCGAGTGGATGGCGCCGGCGAGCGCCGGGTCGGCCAGGATCTGCACCAGCGGCCCCGTGTACAACCGGGTCGGCTCGAGCAGCACCTCGCCGACGACGCCGCCGAAGTCGTCCGAGTGCGAGTCGTAGGCGAGCGATGCCCCGGCGAGGATGTGCCGCACGAGCGAGTACCCGTTCGAGTGCAGCCCCGAGGATTCGAGCGCGAGCACGACGTCGCCGTCACGCACCCGCTCGGCGCCGAGCGTCGCATCCGCCTCGACCACGCCGACCGCGGCACCGGCCACGTCGTAGTCGTCGGCGCCCATCAGCCCCGGGTGCTCGGCGGTCTCGCCACCGACGAGGGCCGTGCCCGTCGCCGAGCAGGCGCGGGCGATTCCGGCGACGATCGTCGCGATGCGCTCGGGCACGACCTTGCCGCAGGCGATGTAGTCGGTCATGAACAGCGGCTTCGCGCCGACCACGACGATGTCGTCGACGACCATGCCCACCAGGTCTTGCCCGATGGTGTCGTGCTTGTCGAGCGCCTGGGCGATCGCGACCTTGGTGCCGACTCCGTCGGTCGAGGTGGCGAGCAGCGGATGCGCGTAGCCCTTGAGAGCGGATGCATCGAACAGCCCCGCGAAGCCGCCCACCCCGCCGAGAACCTCGGGGCCGTGGGTCTGCTGCACCGCCGCCTTCATCAACTCGACCGCGCGGTCGCCCGCCTCGGTGTCGACTCCGGCTGCGGCGTAACTGTTGCTCATGCGCCTATTCTCGCAGGCCCGCTGCGTCACGCCGGGCAGGCCCCTCTCGCACCTCCGCCATCACGCCGGGCAGGCCGCCAGGTTCTGCACGTTCTGGCTGAGCGAGTTCGGCCCGCCGAGCAGCACCACCTTCGTAGCCCCCAGCCGCTGGATGTCCGAGAGCACCCCGCGCGGCACGCAGTCGGTCGGCACCACGTACAGCGGCGCGTGCGTCGTGCCGGCGAGCACGCCGCCGGCCAGCGCATCCGGGAAGTTGAGGCCCGTCGCGAGGTACACGGTCGAACTCGACGTGAACGCCTGGTTGAGCGCGATCGAGGTCTGGTAGCGATCGGCCGCCGAGACGCGGCTGACGGATGCGGGCACTCCCGACAGCGAGTCGAGCACGCCCTGCGAGACCGAGTTCGGCCCACCGGCGACGACGATGCTCTGGGTCTGGAGCGAGCGGAACAGCTGCAGCGTCTCGGCATCGGCCGAGGGCTGGGATCCGTTCACGAGCACGACGGGCTCGAGGGCCGAGCCGGCCGCGCCGCCCGCCGACAGGGCGTCGGGGAAGTTCGTGCCGGTCGCCGCGTAGGCGCTCGGAGCGGTCGCCCCCTCCGGGCTGCCGAAGACGCTCTGCACGACCGCGCGGCTCGCCGCGTAGCGGTCGGCGCCGGCCAGCCGCTCGACACTCGTGCCGGCGACCAGCGTGCCGAGCTGTCCGGCGACGGCATCCGACACCGAGTTCGGGCCGCCCACCACGACGATGCGGCCGGGCGCCAGGCGACGGATCTCGGCCTGCACGACGGCCGGCACCTCGTCGCGGGTGACCAGCAGCAGCGGGCCGCCCTGCTTCACGGCGGCGGGGCCGGCGCTGAGCGCATCCGGGTAGTTCTGGCCGGTCGCGACGTAGACGACGGGAACGGTCGCCGGTGCCGGGTACGCGGCCTGCGAGATCTTCACGGCGCCGTCGTACCGGTCGGTGCCCGCGATGCGCGCGACGCTCGGGGCCCCGACCACCCGGATCCATCCGTTCGTGGCCAGCGAGCCGTTCTGACCGATTCCGGAACCGAATGCGGTGGTGGCGTAGTAGCTGTGGGTGGAATTGGAGAGGTCGGAGATGATGAGCGACCAGGTTCCGTCCGCAGCCACCGGGGCGGTGTACGTGCGGCCCGAGTCGATGGTGATGCGGACGGAGTGATGGATCGATCCGCCGGGCACGCTTCCGGTGATCGGCAGGCCCCACCTGAGCTCGCCACCGGCGGGGGTGTCGACGATCGGTGCGGCCACCTCGACGATGGGCTCCCAGTTGAGTTCTGAGCTCGTCACCGAACCGCGCCCTGGGACCGCGACCATGGGGAACAGGGCACTGTATCTGTCCTTCTCAGCACAGTTGTTGTCGTAGGTGCCCGCTGAGAGAAGACCGACGGCGAAGGAAGACGATACAGCGGCTCCCCCGCTGTCCCCGGCCAGTGCGCAGAGGTCGGTCAGGTCGACGTTGATCTGAGCGGCCACGCCGGCGTCATTCCTCGCGGTGAGGGTGACGTCGGTTTCCAGAATGGTGCCGCACGTCCATCCGCTGGTTCGTCCCGACTTGCAGACTGGCTGCCCGACGATGGTGTCGGCGTAGTCGCGGATGGTCTGACGCGCTCCCGCAGTGACCGGCCCCGTGTTGTTGTTCCAGGTTCCGACTTGGGGCAGCGGGTTCATTCCACTGGTTGTGATGAGCCCTGTGTCGAGCCCGTTGCCGAGGACGTAACTTCCCGGGTCGGGCCAGCCGATGGGAGAACCCACGCGCCACTCGTCATCGTCCGGGTAGGACTGAACCATTTCCGTCGCGTACCCGCCCCCGATGGTTCCGGGCACGAGGCAGTGGCCCGCAGTGAGGGTCTGACTGGGCGGGCCGGACTTCGTCTGACCGTTGAACGCGGTCGAGCAGTAGTAGTAGTAATAGTCGTCCTCGGAGTAGTACCCCTGGCCTCCGACCAGATCGCCCTTGAACTCGAATGCTCCGGACGCAGCCGCTCGGATGGCGTCGAGCTGAGCCGCATCCGGAGTCCGCTCACCGATCTCGGGGGTCGCATTGACCGCCGCCACAGCCGCGACATCGGCTTGGTCGGCGACATTCACGACCAGATCAGTCCCTTCGAGTCGCGACGAGAGCACGTCGACGCCCTGCGCCCGCAGGTCATCGACGACGATGACCGCATCGGCGGCTGCATCGGCGCGGGCCAGGTAGTCCGCGGGTGAGTCGTCGAGGCCGTCCGAGATGGCCGACACCAGCTCCGAAGGCATCTGCGCTGCGAGCTCCGCGTAGTCATCGAGGGAGTACTCGCCCATCGTCGCAACGGGCGTCGCCGCATCGGTGGTCTCGGCCACGGGCGGGGCGGTCTCCGCGACGGCCGCCGAGGTGCCCAGGAGGGCGGACGCCGCGAGAGCGACGGCGGCGATGCATGCGGTCAGGGCGACGCGTGGGGAACGGCGTGAACGGCGGGACATCGGGACCTCTCGTCTGACCGAGAGCGCACCTCGCTGACGGGGTTCCGCGTGCTGTCACGAGCCCCCCGACTCGGATCGGGTTCATACTAGGCCACAGATGTTGCGCATCCGTTTCGCCGGGGGCGGATCGACGGCCGAGCATGCCTTCGCGGCAGGTAGAATCGTTGCAATGTGCGGCATCGTGGGTATCGTCTCGTCTGACCCCGTCAACCAACTCGTGTACGACTCGCTTCTGCTGTTGCAGCACCGGGGCCAGGACTCGACGGGCATCGCCACGGCCGAGGGCAGCATCTTCCACATCGTGAAGGCCAAGGGCCAGGTGCGCGAGGCGTTCCGCACCCGCGACATGCGGTCGCTGCTCGGCACGATGGGGCTCGGGCACGTGCGGTACGCGACCCAGGGGCGCGCCTCGCAGGAGCAGGAGGCGCAGCCGTTCTACGTGAACGCGCCGTACGGCATCATCCTCGTGCACAACGGCAACCTCACGAACACCCGCGAGCTGACGAACGAGCTCTACAGCATCGACCGCCGGCACCTGAACACCAGCTCGGACACCGAGGTGCTGCTCAACGTCTTCGCCAACGAGCTGCAGTCGCAGATCACCGGCCTCTCGCTCGACCCCGACCAGATCTTCACCGCGGTCTCCCGCGTGCACGAGCGGGTAGAGGGCTCCTACGCCGTCATCTCGATGATCGCCGGGCACGGGCTGCTGGCGTTCCGCGACCCCTTCGGCATCCGCCCGCTCACCATCGGCAGCCGGCTGCTCGAGAGCGGCCAGACCGAGTACGTCGTGGCATCCGAGTCGCTCGTCATGGAGAGCCTCGGCTACACCGTGGTGCGGGATGTCGAGCCCGGCGAGGCGGTCTTCATCACGCTCGACGGCGAGCTGATCTCGAAGCAGTGCGCCCCGAATCCGGTGCTCATCCCCTGCTCGTTCGAGTACGTCTACCTGGCGCGCCCCGACTCGGTGCTCTCGGGCATCTCGGTGTACGAGGCCCGGCTGCGGCTCGGCAACTCGCTGGCCGACACGGTCGCGCGCTACACGCCGATGGGTGACATCGACGTGGTCATGCCGATCCCGGACTCGTCGCGGCCCGCCGCGATGCAGGTGGCCCAGAAGCTGGGCGTCGAGTACCGCGAGGGCTTCTACAAGAACCGCTACGTCGGCCGCACGTTCATCATGCCGGGGCAGGCGGAGCGCAAGAAGTCGGTGCGGCAGAAGCTCAACGCGATGTCGAGCGAGTTCAAGGGCAAGAACATCCTGATCGTCGACGACTCGATCGTGCGCGGCACGACCTCGAAGGAGATCGTCGACATGGCCCGCCAGGCCGGCGCCAACAAGGTCACCTTCGCCTCGGCCGCGCCGCCCGTGCGCTACCCGCACGTCTACGGCATCAACATGCCGTCGCGGCACGAGCTCGTGGCGCACGACCGCAAGATCCCCGAGATCGCGGCGGCCATAGGTGCCGACCACCTGATCTACCAGGAGGTGGAGGACATGCGGAAGGCCATCACGATGGGTTCCACGGTCACCGATCTCGAGATGAGCTGCTTCACGGGTGATTACGTGACGGGGACGGTGACGCCGGAGTACCTGGCGTGGGTCGAGGCGAATCAGCTGAGCTGAGGCGTTCTCTCGCTGCTGGGCTTGTCGCTGCTGGGCTTTTCGCTGCCCACCGGCTCGGTAGGCTCGTCCCATGGCGACCCCCGACTTCGTTCTGGCCCTCCGCGAGAAGATCGGGCACCTGACCCTGTGGTTGTCCGGGGTCTCGGCCGTGGTCGTGCGCGAGAACGGTGACGTGCTGCTCGTCCGCCGCAGTGACAACGGCGCGTGGACGCCCGTCACAGGCATCATCGACCCCGGCGAGGAGCCGGCCGTGGCCGCCGCGCGCGAGGTGCTCGAGGAGGCCTCGATCGTCGCCGAGCCGGTGCGCCTGGTCTGGGTGCACACGATCCCCGAGATCGTCTACCCGAACGGCGACCGGTCGCAGTACATCGACATCTGCTTCCTGTTCCGGTACGTCTCGGGCGAGCCCTTCCCGGCCGATGGCGAGAACACCGAGGCGGCCTGGTTCGCTCCGGATGCGCTGCCTCCGATGTCCGACGAGATGAGTGCCCGCCTCCACCACGCCCTCGACGGCGTCCCCGAGGCCCGCTTCGAGTTCTGACCCGGCTCCTCCGTCACGCGAACGGTCGACACCGCACGGGCGGCTAGCGTATTCGGCATGACCGACGCTCCTCCCCTGCTCGACCTGGCCGGCCTCGACGGTGTCAGCGAACGCATCTACCTCTTCGTCGTGCACCGCGGTGCCACGAGCGTCGTCGACGCGGCCGAGCGTTTCGAGCTCGAGTTCGCCGACGCCCACTCGCGCCTCGAGGCCATGCGCGACCTCGGACTGCTCTCCCGTGGGCTGAGCGACGACGCCGACTACGCCCCGGTCGACCCCCGGTACGCGCTGAGCGCGGTGACCGACCGGCTGAGCGACCGGATCACGCGCATCCGTGAGCGCATCCCCGCCCTGGCCGACCAGTTCGACCGGTCCACCGCGCCGGACACCGAGACTCCCGAGACACGCGTGGTCAGCGACCCCGACGCGGTGGCGAACTGGTACGTGCGGCTTCAGCACCAGGCCACGCGTGAGTTCCTGGTCTTCGACCGGCCACCTTATGTCACCTCGCGTCTCGAGCCCCTCGAAGCCGTCGTACTCGATCGCGGCGTCTCGTGGCGGGCGCTCTACACGGCCGGGAGTTTCGAGCCCGAGGGCAGCTGGGAGGAGGCCAACCGGCTGGCCATCCAGGGCGAGCAAGCGCGAATCGTGCCCGCTCTCCCGGTGAAACTGGTCATCGCCGACCGGTCGACGGCGCTCGTCTCGCTGAGTCTCGACGGCGTGCGGAGTGACGCCATCGTGACCGAGTCCCAGCCGCTGATCGCCGCCCTCCACGATCTGTTCGAGTTCTACTGGGCGCGCGGCCACGCGATCCCCGACTCCCGCGACCGGGCCGAGGAACTGGCACCGGCGGCTGCCGATCCCGCCGAGATCGGGCGCCCCTCCTCCGGTGGCCCTTCGGCGGCCGGAAGCTCAGCGGCAGTGACCTCGCTCGAGGACGAGAGGATGCGATCCGCGACCGGCGAGGAGAAGGCCATCCTCGCCCTCATCGCGTCCGGCCTCAAGGACGAGTCGATCGCCCGGCAGCTGGGGATGTCGCCGCGATCGCTCCGGCGCCGCAGCCACGAGCTCTTCGTCGAGCTGGGGGCGACCAACCGCTTCCAGGCCGGTGCAGAGGCGGCGCGCCGCGGCTGGGTATGACTCGGGAATGACGGCCGTGTAACAGTTGCGTTTCGCGCGGCGGCCACTTCTGGCCACAGGCCACCTGCGGCCAGATCACCAGTCGTCCGGGACTCCAGAATGATCGCATCGCACCGCGCGATCACCGTTTCCCTGTCTCGAGGACCGACTCCGTGCATTCACGACTCTGCTCCGATTCCACGCCCACCCGTCGCCCGCTCGCGCGCGCTCTCGCGCTCCTGACGGGCACGACCGTCGTCGCTCTCGGCTGCCTCTTGCCGGTCTCCGCCGCGGGCGCGGCCACCGCCCCGGGCGCAGCCGCCCCGTCGTCAGTGACTGCCGCCTCCTCCCCGGATGCTTCGGCCAGCACGCCGAAGGCACCGGCAGGCGCCCTCGACAGCTACCGGGACGGCCAGTACATCGTCACGTTGCGAGACCCGGCCGTCGCGACCTACACCGGCGGCATCGGCGGGCTCGCCGCGACCCGGGCACCGGAAGGGGACTCGCTCGACACGGGCTCCCGTCGCGTCGCCACCTACACCGAGCACCTCACCAGCGCCCAGGACGAGATCGCCGCCTCCGTCGATGCGGCCATCGTGAGCTCGTACACGCTCGCCACCAACGGCTTCTCGAGCAGCCTGACGGCCGCACAGGCGAAGAAGCTCGCGGACGACCCGCGCGTGGCCTCGGTGGTGCCGAACGAGATCGTTCATCTCGATGACCCGGAGCCCGAGACGTCGACCGGCTTCCTCGGGCTCCAGGGCGACCAGGGCGTCTGGGCGTCGATCGGCGGGCCCGGGAACGCCGGCAAGGGTGTGGTCGTCGGCATCATCGACACCGGCATCGCCCCCGAGAACCCGTCGTTCGCGGGGGACCCGCTCGGCACCGAGCCCGGCGAAGCGCCTTACCGCGACGGCGATCAGATCGTCTTCGACAAGAGCGACGGCTCCCAGTTCCACGGTGTCTGCGTGACCGGCGTGCAATTCACCGCCGACGACTGCAGCACCAAGATCGTCGGCGCCCGCTACTTCGTCGACAACTACGGTGAAGGCAACATCGGCGACCCGTCGATCGGCGAGTACCTCTCACCCCGGGACGGCGCCGACCACGGGTCGCACACCGCGAGCACGGCGGCCGGCGACAACGCCGTCGACGCCCAGGTCGACGGTCAGGAGTTCGGCGAGATCTCGGGTGTCGCTCCGGCGGCCAAGATCGCCGCGTACAAGGTCTGCTGGTCGGGCAAGAACGCCGTGAGCGAGGACGACGACGGATGCGCCACCGGCGACCTGCTCGCCGCCATCGACGCGGCCGTGGCCGACGGGGTCGACGTCATCAACTTCTCGATCGGCGGCGGGGCGGCCCAGACCACGGTGTCCCTCACCGACCAGGCGTTCTTCAGCGCGGCTGCGGCGGGCATCTTCGTCGCGGCGGCGGCCGGGAATGCCGGACCGACCGCGTCCACCGCCGACAACGCCGCCCCGTGGATCACGACCGTCGCCGCGGGCTCGATCCCGACCCACGACGCCACGGTGCGCCTCGGCGACGGAGAGGCCTTCGTCGGCGCGTCGATCAGCCTGCCCGACTCCGACTTCTCCGGCCCGCTGGTCTCCGCGACCGCCGTCGCCGCCACCGGTGCCGCCGACCCTCAGCTCTGCGGACCCGACACCCTCGACCCCGCGAAAGCGGCCGGCGCGATCGTGCTCTGCGAGCGTGGTGTCATCGACCGGACGCTCAAGTCGGCCGAGGTCGCCCGCGCGGGAGGAATCGGAATGGTGCTCGTGAACCCGACTCCGAGCTCTCTCGATCTCGACGGCCACAGCATCCCCACCGTCCACCTCGACGCGGATGCGATGCCGGCTCTCACGGCCTACGCCGCGACCGCGGGCGCGACCGTGACCCTCCAACGCGGCAACACGACGGACAAGCCCTCCGCACCGAGCCCTCAGGTGGCCGGTTTCTCCTCGCGCGGCCCGATCCTCGCCGACGGCAGCGACATCCTGAAACCCGACATCACCGCTCCCGGTGTCGCCATCCTCGCCGCAGGGGCGAATCCCGAGGGTGCCGCCGGATCCTGGCTGTTCATGTCCGGCACGTCGATGGCCTCGCCGCACATCGCCGGTCTCGCCGCGCTCTACCTCGGACAGCATCCGACCGCTGCACCGGCCGAGATCAAGTCGGCCATGATGACGACCGCCTACGACACCGTCGACAGCACGGGTGCGCCCGCCGAGGATCCGTTCGCCCAGGGAGCCGGACACGTCGACCCGACGCACTACTTCGACCCGGGCCTGCTCTACCTGAACGGCGTCGAGGACTGGATGTCGTACACCGACAGCCTGGGCTACTCCGGCTTCGGGTCGCCCGTCATCGATCCCTCCGACCTCAACCTCCCCTCGATCGCGATCGGCGCCCTGCCGGGAACGCAGACCGTGACGCGGACCGTCACCGCCACCGCGCCGGGGCACTACACCGCTCGGCCGGTGTCGATGGCAGGCGTCGACGTGGCCGTGTCCCCCAGCGACCTCACGTTCACCGCGGCGGGCGAGAGCCAGAGCTACACGGTGACCTTCACCCGCACGGATGCCCCGCTCGACGAGTTCACGACCGGCTACCTCGACTGGACCGACGGCGAGCGATCGGTGCGCAGCGCCTTGGCAGTGCGCCCCATCTCGCTCGACGCGCCCGCCGAGGCAGAGGGCTCCGGCAGCGCCGGCTCGACCCCGATCGACGTGCTCGGCGGGGACGTCGCCGAATACCCCGTCACCTCCTCGGGTCTCGCCGAAGGCCGCGCGGAGCACGGCTCCGGCACGGCCGGAGGCGCCACCCAGGGCTTCATCGTCGACGTCCCGGAGGGCAGCACCTTCGCCCGCTTCGACCTCGACGCGTCCGACGACACCGCGGACCTCGACCTCACGGTGTACAGCATCGACGGACTCGAACACACCTGGCTCGTCGGGCAGTCCGCCACGGGTTCGGCCGACGAGCGGGTCGATCTCGATGCCGACATGCTCCAGCCCGGTCGATACCTGCTCGGGGTGGACTTCTTCGCCGGCGTCGGGGACATCGACTTCACACTGACGAGCTACGTGATCGACCCCGCCACGAGCGTCGGATCCCTCACGGTCACCCCCGCCACGGTCTCGACCACCATCGGCCGCACCTCGACCGTCACGGCGAACTGGACGGGTCTCGCCCCCGGCGGCAGCTACCTCGGCCGGGTCGTGTACGGCGACACCGGGCACGCCACCACGCTCACGGTCACGAGCGATCCGGGCACGCCCGAGCCGCCCGTGCCGGGTGACCCCTCACTGACCGTGGCACCGTCGTCGGTGCGACCCGGCGAGGGGACGACCGTCCGCGCGTCCGGCCTCACACCCGGTGACGAGTACGAGGTGTTCCAGGACGGCTCCGGCAGCGTCGGTTTCGCCGGAGTCGTCGATGCAGACGGAGGATTCTGGCGCTACGTCGGCATCGCCGCGTCGACACCGCTCGGCGCGCATCGGTTCGAGGTGCGCACCGCTCACGGCTCGGCCTCCGCGGCATTCGACGTGGTCGACATCCTCACCCAGGCGATCGACCCGTTCATCAGCCACCGCTTCGACGGCTCGCCGGTGGTCGACCTCAACATCACCTTCGTGGGCAAAGGAGACCTCCGTACGCGGCTCGAGTCGTCCGACGGGACCGTCTACCTGGACGAGACCGGTCGCAGCGAGGCACCCGTGGACGCGCCGAACTTCACGTTCCGGGAAGGGCCGTTCGACGTGAAGCCGGGCGACTACATCGCGACGCTCTGGGTCGTGACCCCCGACGGCGCCCTCACCCAGCAGAAGAGATCCGAGTTCACGGTCGAGCAGGTGCCGGCGAGCACCGCCACGTTCACCCCCGACGCTGCCGACCCGAACGCCGTCGACTTCACGCTGCTCAACTCGACCGACGAACCGATGACGCCCCGGGTGCAGTACAAGCTGTGCTCCGGACCGCAGGCTTTCGCGGAGGAGTTCTACACCCCTGGAGCGACGACCGAGACCTGGAACCTCTCAGGGATCGCGCGGGTCGACGTCTGGCTCGATGGTCGGGTGATCGCCGGGTACGAGAACCCGAGCGCCACGGCCTGCGAGGGCACGGCGACCATCTCTCAGGACTTCTGGGCGACGGTGGCAGCGGGGAGCGCGGCCCCGGCGGCGGACGGTGCGGATGCGGCAGCCGCCGCTGCCCCGCTCACCCTCACAGTGAGCAACCGGGTCGACATCCACAGCGGCGGGTTCGACCTGTCGATGGGAACCGGCTCCACTCTGTTCGAGACCGATCCGGTGTTCTTCGAGAAGATCCCGACGCCCTACCTCGAGACGCCGGGGCTCGTCATCGACCGCTCGATCCCGGCTTCGGAGGGCACCCCCTACTGGGCCGTCGCGCAGTACGGTCAGCACTTCGACTGGGCGGAACTCCAGAAGCAGCGAGTGGTGATCGTCCCGGCGCTGACCGTCGCCGACCTCGCTCCCGTCGTGCCGGGCGGGCCGGATGCGCCCGGCGAGCCGGGCGGTCCCGGCAACCCCGGTGGCCCCGGCGACCCGGGCGATCCCTCCGGGACCGCCCCTGTGGCACCCGTCCCGGCCGACGGCGCCGACGCAGCCACCTCCCTCGGCACCGCATCCGGAGCGGGCAGCCTGTCCAGCACCGGGATGTCGACCGGCCTGCCGATCTCGATCGCCCTGCTGCTCGTCGCCGCCGGCGCCGGTTTCGTGCTCCTGCGCCGCACCCGTCGGCGCGCCGGCTGACGCGACGGCCCCGAGCTAGGCCGGACGGGACTAGGCGGGGAGGGAGGCGAACCAGCGGGCGCAGGCGGTTGCGAAGGGGGCGGGTTGCTCGAGCCAGGGGAGGTGACCGGCCTCGGGGATGACCTCAAGCCGTGAGGAGGGCATGACCGCGTGCGCCCGGGCGCCCTGCGTGATCGGGTCGCAGTGGAAGTCGTCCTCGCCGTAGACGAGGAGGGTCGGGGCTGTGATCTGAGCGAGCTCGGGCAGGAGGTTCTTGTTCTGGAATGCCGAGGCCTGCGTGTACTCGAGCACCTGGTCGTCGAACTCCATCGTCGCGAACACTGCGGCGGCACGCTCGGGCGAGTGGAAGTAGAGCGCACCCGTCGCCTCCAGGAGCCGCCCGAGCGAGGGTGCCTCAGAGCCGGTCATCAGCGCCATGGCGTCGTCCACGTACGTGGGGTGGGCCCGGTAGAACGGCTCATGCCGCTTCGCCTCGATCCGCCGCAGCAACTCCACCATCCGGAGCGCGTCAGGCGCGATGATCGCGTCGATGGCGATGAGGCCGAGCAGGTGCACGCCGTGCGCGATCCCGTAGGCGAGGGCCTGGTGGCCCCCGCCGGAGTGCCCCGCCACGAACACCCGGTCGACCCCCAGGTACACCCGCAGGGCTTCGAGATCGGCGACGAAGTGGTCGAGCGTGTACTGGGCCGGATCGTCCGGCCCCGACGACGATCCGCTGTGCCGCGTGTCGAAGTAGACGACCGTGCAGTGGCTCTCGAGTGCGGTCAGCGGGATCAGGTAGCCGACGGACGGCCCCGAGCCCGGGGCCGGCAGCAGGAGCACCGGCCCGCTCCCCCGCACCGTGTAGTGCAGGTCGAAGCCGTTGATCTCGGCCAGGTGTTCCCCGCCGCGCAGCCGGTGGTCGAGGTTCTCGAGGTGGGTCATGACAGTCATGTCACCTCGGCGCCGTGGACGGGGAGTCGACGGCGAGTGAACCGCGACCCGGCGAGGCGGGTCCGCGCGACGAGGTGCGCCCGGAGCCCGCCCGAGCGAGCCGGGCCGCCGCATCGGCGGTGTTCGCCTACGAATCCGGGTTCGTGGTGCCGGGCTGGCTGCAGCAGGCGCCCTGAGGCGGCCGCGCTGACCCGGGCGCGCTGCCCAGGGCGTGCTGACCCGGGCGTGCTGAACCGGGCGCGCTGACCCGGGGGTGCTGAACCCGGCGCCCGGACGCTGGCGGCCGGGCTCAGAGCCCGAGCCGCCGGCTCTCGGCCGCCTCGGAGGCGTAGCGCTCGAGTACGTCGGCCGCACGGCTCACGCCCGACTCGGCGCTCAGCGCCCGGCCCACCGCGCGGGCGCGTTCGACCACGGCCGGACCCAGGAGCGGTGCGAGAGCCGCGGCGAGCGACCGCTCGGTCAGCTCGGCATACGGCAGCAGCGCGCCGATCCCGAGCTCCTCCAGCCGCCGGCCCCAGAACGGCTGGTCGAAGTTCATCGAGGCGACGACCGTCGGCAGGCCCGCCGAGACGGATGCCGCCGTGGTGCCCGCTCCCCCGTGGTGCACGGCGGCGACGCAGAGGGGCAGCACGGCTCCGTGATCGACCTCGCCGACCACGCGCACCCGGTCCGTGCCCGCCCCGCCCGTCCGTTCATCCGCCGCCCCGTACTGCGACCACCCCGCCGCGATCAACGCCCGCACGCCCAACCGGGCGGCGACACGCGAGACCAGCTCGATCACCCGCTGCGGATCCTTCACGGGCATGCTGCCGAAGCCGAAGTAGACCGTCGGCGCGCCCGAACCGAGCCAGTCGAGGAGCTCGGCGTCGTGGCCCGACTCGCCCCACAGCCGCCGCTGCACCGGCGTGGGCGTGATGAACCCGGTCAGGGGGCGCCGCTCCGACCAGTCGGCGAGCTGCGGCACCAGCACGCTGCTGTAGGCCTGCACCTCGAGCGGAGGGATGCGGCGCAGCCGCGAGGTGAGGCTCGTCGACACCGGCCTGAGCCCCAGCTCCGCGCGGAACAGGTTCACGTACCGGGCCGAGATCCTCCACTCCGAGCGATCGACGAGCCGGTAGGTGAGGCGGTTCAGCGTGCGTCCCAGATCGCGGGTCGTCACCGGGTAGGCGGGGAAGTACGGGTTCGCGCGCCGGGGTGCGTAGTACAGCCCCGCCAGCGGGATTCGGCCGACCTGGGCGAGGCCGCTCGCCTCCTCCATCGTGTTCACCCCGGACACGATCAGGTCGCTTCCCTCCGCCGCTTCGGTGAGGGCCTCGACGAACCCGGCGCGCCGCTCGGTCTTGAACCGCATCACGCCCCGGGCGAAGGCCCGCATGTCGCCGGCCGCGAGCCACTTCGCACCCTCCTCCGAATCGAGCAGGGCGCGCGCGCTGAAGCCGAGGGGCCTGGTCGGGACACCGAGGCTCCCGGGGAGACCGACGAGGTCGTCGGGTGTTCCGAGCACGACGTCGTCGCCCCGGTCGAGGAGTTCGCGAGCGAGCAGCGAGGCGGGCTGGACGTCGCCCCGGCTGCCGACGGAGAAGATCGAGATGCGCATGATCAGGCGGCCTTCGAGGATGTGGTCATGATCAGAGTCCAGTGCATCGGTGTCCACGGTGAGTGGACGATGAGTGGACCGCCCGAAGCCGGGCGATCGCCGATGCCGGCGCGGCCGATCTGCGTGATCCCACCGATGTGCGCCGCATCCCGGCGGAGGCAGGATGCCCTCGTGGACCGGGTGGTCCACACTGACGGAGGAGGTACGGGATGCGCGTGGCATTCAGTGGAAACGGCTTCATCGGGCACCTCGTGCCGATGTTCCCGCTCATGAGGGCGTTCGTGGCCGCAGGGCACGAGGTCGCCGTGCTCACCAGCAGCGACCTGGCCGGGTTCCTGCACCGCGAGGCATCCGATCGACTCGTCGTGCTGCCCGCGGGCCCGCTCGCGGCGGTCACGATGGCGCGGATGGCGACGGAGACCGGCTCGAGCCCGGCCACGGATCCGGTGCCGCCGATCATCGCCGAGTTCTTCGCCGGCCGTCAGGTCGACGCGGGATTCTCGAGCGCGCTGGCCGCGGCGACCGGGTGGGCGCCGTCGGTGGTCATCGGGGAGTCGATGGACTTCATCGGCCCGCTCGTCGCCGGCTCCCTCGGGATCCCGTTCTACCGTCACACCTTCGGCCCGACCCGCCCGCGGCGTCTCACCGAGGAGCTGCAGGCCGTGGCCGTGCGCCGCGCCGAGAAGCTCGGGGTCCCCCTCGCGGGCACGCAGGCCGTGATCGACATCTTCCCGGCCTTCCTGCAGGCACCGACGGACGACCCCCAGCCCCGCCGCCTCCCGCTCCGTCCGGAGATCCATCACCGCGACGACCGCGGAGACCGCACGGACCGAAGAGACCGCGGAGACCGCGGAGACCGCAGAGACCGGGGAGACCGAGAAGGTCGACGGGACCTGTCGCCCGCCGTCGTCGCGGGCGAGCCGGAGGCGTCGCGTGAGCACGCGCGGCAGACCGTGCTCGTGACCTTCGGCACGGTCTTCACCGATCCGGCCGTGCGCGAGTCGGTCGTCGGATCCTTCGACCCGGCGCGGTGGGACGTGATCGTCACGACCGGGGCCGACGGGAACGCCGAACTCCCCCGGCAGGAGTCGACGCGCTCCTACGTGCCCTTCGTCCCGCTCGACGAATTGCTGCCCGGGGTCGACCTGGTGGTCACGGCCGGCGGCGCGGGCACGGTGCTCTCGGCCCTCGCGGCGGGGCTGCCCATGGTGATCATGCCGCTCGGCGCCGACCACGGGATCAACGCCGCCCGGGCGGAGGCGGCCGGGGTCGCGGTCGTCGTGCACGCGCCCGCCGACGTCGGCGCGGCGGGGGACCTGATCGTCTCGGATCCCGCCTTCCGCGATCGCGCACGGCAGGTCGCGGACCGCATCCGCACTCTCCCCACGGCTCGGGCCGTGGCGGACCAGCTCGTCGACGAGATCGGACAAGGAACCACTGATGACCACTGACGACCCCTCCCTCGAGCACGACGGATCCCCCGGCCGGGGCGATCGTCGGCCCGTCTCCGCCGCCGACTGGATCAGCGGCGCCCGGCCCCGCACCCTCACGCTCGCCGCGGTGCCCGTCGTGATCGGCACGGCGGCGGCCTCCGCCCGCGGCGACGGCGACGCGCTGCTCGCCGTGCTGGCCCTGCTCACGGCCCTGCTCCTCCAGGTGGGGGTGAACTACAGCAACGACTACAGCGACGGGGTGCGCGGCACCGACAAGTTCCGCCTGGGGCCGGCCCGGCTCACGGGATCCGGGATCATCCGGCCGCGCTCCGTGCTCGCGGTCGCGCTCGCCTTCTTCGCCTTGGGCGCCGTCGCCGGTGCCGTGATCGTCGTCCTCACCCAGCAGTGGTGGATGCTCCTGGTCGGCGTGGCGGCGATCGCGGCGGCCTGGACCTACACCGGCGGGCGGCGGCCGTACGGCTACGCCGGGCTCGGCGAGGTGGCCGTCTTCGTGTTCTTCGGCGTGGTCGCGACGCTCGGGACGGAGTTCATCCAGGCCGGCGACGTCTCGGTGCCCGGGCTGATCGGGGCCGTCGCCGCCGGGAGCTTCGCGTGCGGGGTGCTGATGGTGAACAACATCCGCGACATCGCCCCGGACACGCAGGCGGGCAAGCGGACCTTGGCGGTGCGGCTCGGGGCGCCGCGTGCGCGCGTCGCGTACGCCGTGTTCCTGGTGGTGCCGTACGTGGGGGCGGGGGTCGTGGCCGTGGCGCATCCCGCCGTGCTGCTCGTCGTGCTCTCGCTGCCGCTCACCGTGCGGGCGATCGTGCTGGGCACCCGGAGGAGCACTTCGCTCGAACTGATCACGGCGCTGAAGCTGACATCGCTCTCGGCGCTGGTCTTCGCGTGCGCTCTCGCGGTGGGACTCGTCCTGACCCCGTGAGCAGGGACGGCTGCCCGGCGGCAGTGCGGCCCGGCGGCAGTGCGGCCCGGCGGCCCGGCGGCTCGGCAGTTCAGCGAGCCGGCGGGGCGGCGGCCCGGCCGCTCAGCGGCGCAGTGCCGCTCGGGCCTGCTCGACCGCCACGGCCGGGTCGCCGGCCCACTGGTCGCCGTGCCCCGGCACCAGGATGCCGGCCGGGGCGCTCGCGAGGACATCCAGCGACCGTTCGGCAGCATCCGGGTCGTGGGAGAAGAACGCCGGCAGCAGCTGAGGTCCGCGCACGCGCGAGAGCGGATGCCCGGTCACGAGCGCATCGCCCGTGACCAGCACCCCCTCGCGCCGGAGGAGGAACGCGCTGTGACCGCTCGTGTGGCCTCCGCTCAGCAGCGCGGTCGGGCGGCCGGGCAGGTCGAGCTCGCCGCCCGACCCGAACGCCAGGGCCGAGTCGACGGAGACCTTCCCGGCTCCCCCGGCCCGGATGATCTCCGCCAGCCAGCGCCTCCCCGGCGCTCGCCAGGAGTGCCGCACTACCGCAGCCGGTGTCGCCTGCTCGTGCGAGACTCCCGTGAGGTTCGGCAACTCGAAGCGATGCGCGAACACCGGTGCGGGGTGCCGGCGGAGCAGCGCGGCGAGTCCGCCGATGTGGTCGATGTGCGCATGCGTCACGAGCACGGCGACGACGTCCTCCAGCCGGTTGCCGATGCCCTCGATCGATGCGACGACCCGGTCCGCGTCCCGCGGGTACCCGGCGTCGATGAGCGTGAGGTCGCTCCCCTCGCGGAGCACAACCCAGTTCACGGCCGTCCCCCGGCCGAGGAAGACGTCTTGCGCCACCTCGATCAACGGATGCCCTCGAAAAGCGCCGACTCGGAGGCGAGAGCGGCCTTCGCCACCGAGAGGGCCGTGTGCCGCGCCCCGGTCGTGACATCGCGGTGGGCGCGGGCGAGTGGATGCGCGGGGTCGAGCGATGCCGTCCCGATGCTCTCCAGGAGCCCCGGCACGGCCGCCTCGGCCTCCGTCGCGGCGCTCACGGCGAGATCGGCCCGCCGGGCGCGCTCCCGGGCACCCGCGCGGTCGATCGAGTCGCGCGTGGTGAGCCCGGTCAGGGCGCCGGCGAGCAGGGCCTCGACGTGGTCGACCCGGCGCAGCGCGGCCGAGGTGGTGACGCGGACGTCGGGGCGAGCCCAACGGGACGCGGCGGCGGTCCCGGTCGTCGGGCCGGCCCCGGCCGCTGGGCCGGCCCCGGTCGCTGGGCCGGTCCCGGTCGTCGGGCCGAGCACCGCACTCCCGACGGCGCTGTCGACGGCCGCGCGCACCACGTCCGCCGCCCCGCGCGCCATGCCGACGACGGCGGCCGAGAAGAACAGGCTGGCGAAGAACGTCAGCGGCGCCTCGTCGCCCGGCGGAGGCAGCACCCGGGCGCGATGCTCCGGAACGGCCAGCCGGCGGAGGACGGCGGTGTCCCCGCCGGCCCCCCGGAGTCCCGTGGCACTCCAGGTCAGCTCGACCTCCACCTGGTCGCGGGGCACGAGCACGCGCACCAGGCGCGTGGAGCTCGCGCCGGGCGACCCGGCGGCCGGGAGCACGGTCTCCGACACCGTGGCCATCACCCAGCGCGCGAAGGGGAGGCCGCTCGCCGGGGTCGACACCGCATCCACGACACCTCCGCCATCCACGACACCTCCACCACCCGCGACCCCTCCACCATCAACGACACGCTCGCCGCCGGTGCGCACGAGGGTGCCCGCCGGAGCGAGGGTGCCCGCGATGAGCACATCGGGGTCGGTTCCCCAGATCTCGCCGAGCGCCGCGGGCGGGAACTCGGAGACCGCGAGGTTGGTGACGGCGGCGATCGCGGCCAGCCAGCCGGTGTCGGCGTCGCGGGCCGAGAGAGCGGAGATCCGCTCGGCCACCTCGGCGACGGTCTCGTCCCGGCCTCCGTAGGCCGGGGGCACGAACGCGCGCAGAGCACCGCTCCGGCGGAGCCCGCCGATGAGGGATGACTCACCGTCCACGCGCGGGTCGTCGAGGACGGGGGCCGACGACTCGGCAGGTGTCGCCGTCACTCTCCGCTCACCGCCGCGAGCAGCACGAGGGGGTCGCCCTCGAACCAGATGCAGTCCATCTCGAACCGGACGACCCGCGGGCCCTCCTTCTCAGGCTGGACGAGGAAGGTCCAGCGGTTCCCCATCAGTGCGCGACGGGTGGCGCCCGGGAGCGGCCCCTCCCCGGGCAGGAAGTGCTGGGCCAGCGCGTAGGCCTCGACCCGACGGCCCTCGCCGTCCGGCAGCACGGCCACGTTGCCCACGAGGTGCATGGTGTCCAAGGGTCCGACGGCGCCCATCATGGTCGGCAGCACGACGTCGCGTCCGGAGAGGACGGGGAACTCGAGGCCGATCTTCGAGGTCGCGGCGGTCATGTCGACCACGACGTCGTCCGAGAGCAGGTCGGACAGGATGCCGGGGTCGGCCGTGTCGAGCGCGCGGGCCCAGGCCAGCGGCACCTGCCGGGCGAAGTCGTCGAGGGCGGCCGACTCGGTCGAGGAGTCGAGCGGAGCGGCGCCGGCCGCATCCACGGAGGAGGTGGCGTTCGCCGCATCCACGGCGGACGTGGCGGAGACGGCGGGCCAGGGGGTGGTGGTGTGATCCATGATGATGGTCTTTCTGAGTCAGACGAGGGGCTGCTGGAGGCGGAAGAGGTTCTGCGGATCGACGCGCCCCTTGATCGCGCGGAGTCGGGCGAGGGCGTCGGCCGGGTACAGCGCCGTCGGCGAGGAGTCCTCGCCGTCGGGGGCGAAGTTGAGGTACTGCCGGCCGGTGCTCCAGCCGGAGACCGCCGCGATGAGCGCGTCGGCGTCGCGGATGCCGTCGGTGCGGACGGGCGGAGGCCCCACGACGACGGCCCAGAGCACGAAGGCGGCGTCCCGGTTGTCGACCGGTCCCGGATTCTCAGGGATCCGGGCCAGTGCTCCGCCGAGCTGGCGGAGCTCGACGATCTCGACGCCCGGGTCGGCCTTCGGCCCGACCTCGGCGAGCAGGGCGTCGATGACCTCGGTGTCGAGGGTCTCGAGCATCGCCGTTCTCTCGGTGAACGGCGCCGGGTCGACCGGATCCGAGTGGATGCTCGCGAAGTCCGCGTACGGCATCTTCGCCACCGTGTCGAACAGCACCGGGGCGGCGGCCCGGATCGGCGCGAGCAGGGCGTCCGCCTCCGCGGCGGGTCCCTGGTACGCGACACGGAGGTGGATGCGGAACTCCCCGGCCAGGATCTGGGGCACCCCCGGGAGCGGTGGCATCCGGAGCAGCGCGATCGACGTGGTCAGCGCATCCGGAGCACCGTCGGTGAGCGCACGATAGGCCTCGAGCACCGCACGAGCGTGCTGGCCGTCGAAGAAGATGCCGCCGCCCACGAAGTCGGCGACGGGGAAGAGCTCGACCTCGATCGCGGTGACGACGCCCACGTTGCTGCGGCCCCCGCGGATCGCCCAGAAGAGATCGGGATCGTCGGTCGCGGAGACCTCGCGCTCGGTGCCGTCGCCCACCACGACCCGGAGGGCGGTGACGTGGTCGGCGGCCCAGCCGTGCGCGCGCCCCATGGTGGGGCTGATCCCGCCCCCGAGGCTGAACCCGACCACGCCCACGAGCGGCGATGAGCCGTGCAGCGGCGCGAGACCGAAGGGCAGCGACGCCTCGAGGACGTCGCCCCAGGCCACTCCCGCTCCGAGCTGGGCACGGCGGCCCACCGGGTCGATCACGATCTGGCGGAGCGCCTCGGTGACGATGAGCATCCCGCCGTGGATCGGCCGGGTCGCGTGGTGGCCGGTCGAGATCACCGCGACCGGCAGGTCCTCCCGGGCGGCGAAGGCGACGGCTGCGGCCACGTCGTCCGAGTCGGCGGCGCGCACCACGACGTCGGGGTCGCGGATGGCGGCGAGGTTGTAGCCGGTGCGGGCCTGGCCGTAACCGGCGTCACCCGGGCGGAGCACCGCACCTCCGATCGACGCGGCGAGTTCGCCGAACTGCCGATCCGTGAGCGCGGTCGTGGGGTCGTGCGTGATGGACATCCTGATCCTGTCTCGAGCCGTTCCCTCGATCGGAACGGACAGGACTCAGTTCAACGGAGCGCTGTGCATTCTCCGTCGATGATCCGTCTACGCGCGCACGAGGTGCATCGACGCCTGGCGGTGGAGGTACGCCCGCACGAGCCCGAGATGGGCGTAGCAACGGTCGCCGAGCGACAGCAGGAGGTTCGCGTCGACGAGCTCTTCGAGCAGGGCCGTGGCCGTTCGCTCATCCGTGCCCAGTGCGCACGCCGCCCACGCCGGATCGAATCGATCTGGGGCCTCGAGGGCCAGCCGATGGCACGCGGCGAGCGCCGGACCACCGAGGAAGGACACCGCGCGAGCCAGCGGAGCGTCGACGATCGCGCAGTCCGCCTGCATCACCACGGGGCTCGCGAGATCCGCGAGCAGCTCCTGCTCGATCCGGGCGATCGACCAGTTCGGCCGGTCGTTCAGCCGCGCGGCGGCGACTTCGACGGCGAGCGGGATGTTCGAGCACTCCTCGGCCACGCGAGCGGATGTCTCGGGCTCGGCGCCGACCCGGCCCGCACCCGCCAGCTCGCCCATCAGCTCGACGGACTCCGCGGTCGACAGCGGTCCGAGCCGCGTCCACGAGATCCAGGGGAGCCGGGGGATCCGCCGTTCGGAGGTGACGATGACCGCGGACTGCGGACCGGAGGGCAGCAGCATCCGCAGGTCGTCGTTCGCTCTGACGTCGTCGAGCACCACGAGCATCCGTCGTTCTGCGGTGAGGGTGCGCCACACGCCCACCTGGAGGGCCGTGGTCTCGGGCAGCTGTGCCGCCGTGAACCCCAACGAGCCGAGTAGCTTCAGCACGACGGCCGACGCCGGCTGGTCGCCGACCCGCACCGAGACCTGACCGTCGGGGAAGTGCGACCGGACCGCGTGCGAGACGCGGATCGCCAGCCGGGACTTGCCCATGCCGCCGAGACCTGCGATGCCGATGCTCCGGGGCGTGTCGGCGGTGAGCGCTTCGATCATCGCCTCGAGTTCGGTCGAGCGGCCGACGAAGGGGGCGGCGTCGCTGTAGAGCGCCGCCGGCGCCTGCACCAGGGACGCCAGGTCGGCTGGAGCGGGCGCGGCCGGTGCCACCGCGGGCACCGGACCTCGATCGCCGGGAGTCGGGAGCGCCGCGTGCGCCGCGGCGCCGGCCGGCGTGGGCTCGGCGCGGAGGATCCGCACGTGCAGGGACTGCAGGGCCGGACTCGGGTCGATGCCGAGCTCGTCCCGGAGAGCCCGCCGCAGTCCCTCGTAGACGCCGAGGGCCTCGGACCGCTGATCCTTGAACCACAGGCCGGTCATGTACAGCTCGGCCAGCTTCTCCTGCGTCGGCTGCCGACGCCAGAGCTCGGCGACGTGGTTGAGGAGGTCGCCGGGTTCCCCCTCGGACAGCTCGAGTGGGAACAGAGCGATCAGGGCATCGACCCGCCGGCTCTCGAGCCAGTGCGCCTGGGCCGTGAACCAGTCGCCATCGAGCCCCTGCAGCGCGGCGCCCTTCCAGAGGGCGAGCGCCGCCCGCAGGCAGTCGCGGGCCGAGCGGGGATCGGTTCGCTCCAGCCGTTCGGCCTCCCGCAGCAGCCGGGTGAACCCGTCGGCGTCGAGCTCGTAGGACCCGCTCCTCACGCGGTACGACCCGGCGACGAACTCGATGAACTCGCCGCTCGGGCACACCGTGGCGAGCGCGCGCCGGAGCCGGTAGACGTAGGTGCGGAGGATGCCGCGCGCACTGCGCGGCGCCTCCTCGCCCCAGACCCGCGCGACGACCTCGTCGACCGCCACGGGCAGGCCGTCGGCCAGGAGGAGCACCGCGAGCACGGCGCGTTGCTGGGGGGATCCGAGGTCGATCTCCTGCCCTCGCGCGACGGCACGAACCGGGCCGAGCACCTCGAACGAGATGACTCCGTGTGATTCTTCGTCCGATTCAGCGATCGGCCCGGGGACGATGGTGGTCATTCGCGTCGATTCGTTCATGTGTGTGAAGTTCTCAGTGTGAGACCCGAACCTGGAAGAAGCTGAGAGCAGCCCGGGAGGTCCGTGAGGAATTCGGATCCCGGATCCTCCCTTGACGCCGCACTTTCATTTTGGAAGCATGACGGCATGAGCCTTTTCATCAGCTGCCCCGTCGCGAGCGTCGAACGCACGACGGCCTTCTACACCGCCCTCGGCTGGACACTCAATGCCGAGATGTCCGATCACAACGTGTCATGCTTCGCGATCGCGCCCGACCAGTACCCGATGCTCAGCAGCCGGGAGATGTACGCGAGCGTCGGCGGAACGGAAGAGCTGATCGGCGGGCCGGACACCCCCTCGAAGGTGACGGTCTCGTTCGACCTGCCGAGCCGCGAGGCCGTCGACGAGCTCGTCGAGCGCGCCGGCGCCGCGGGCGGGAGGGTCGGCGACACCGACGACTACCCCTTCATGTACCAGCGCCAGTTCGACGACCCGGACGGCTACCACTACTCACCGTTCTGGATGAAGCCGGACGCCGACCCGGTCGCGTGAGCGACGACACGAGCGCGGGCGCCGGGGCCGGGAGCAGCGACCTCGCCGCCGCCCTCGAGGTCGTCGGCCCCCGCTGGGCCCTCCTCGTCGTCGAGCGCCTCCTCGGCGGACCGCAGCGCTACGGCGACCTGCAGCGCGACCTCGGGATGGGCACGAACCAGCTCGCCACCCGCCTCCGCGAACTGGAGGCGGCGGGCGTCCTCCGCCGCCTACCGCTCCGGCACAACACCCGCGCCTACGCCCTGACCGATCGCGGTCTCGCCCTGCGCGAGGCCATCGCCGCTCTCAGTCGCTGGGGAGCCGACGGGAGATCATGACACCTCGATGATTCGATGTCGAAACACTTGCTTCCACATCGAAGCAGTGTTAGCTTCTCCGTAGATGCTTCAACCTCGAAGCACTACGCGAAAAGCAGACAGAGAAAGAAGACGATCATGAAGGCAGTGCGTTTCCACGAGTTCGGCGGCCCCGAGGTTCTTCGCTACGAAGACGCCGAGCAGCCCGTCGCCGGGGCCGGCGAGGTGCTGATCCGTGTCGCCGGATCGGCGTTCAACCCGGCCGACGCCGGCATCCGTGGCGGGACCCTCCCGTTCCCGGTCACCCTCCCCCACGTCCCCGGTTATGACGTGTCCGGCACGGTCGAGTCGCTCGGCGAGGGCGTGACCGCGTTCGTGGTGGGAGACGCCGTCGTCGGCTTCCTCCCGATGGTGGCCGACGGCTCGGCCGCCGAGTTCGTCGTCGCCCCGGCGGAGGTGCTCGTGAAGGCCCCGACGAGCATCGACCTCGCCGATGCCGCCGCGCTGCCGTCGGTGGCGCTGACCGCCTGGCAGGCGCTCTTCGACCTCGGCAGCCTCGAGTCCGGCCAGCGCGTGCTGATCACCGGCGCCGGCGGAGCGGTCGGGGGGTACGCCGTGCAGCTCGCCAAGGGGGCCGGCGCGTACGTCATCGCCACCGCGAGCCCGCGGAGCCGCGAGGGCGTCAGCGCCGCCGGTGCCGACGAGGTCATCGACCACACCAGCACCGCCGTGCTCGACGCCGTCACCGAACCCGTCGACGTGCTGCTCAACCTCGCGCCGATCAGCCCCGAGGAGTTCGCCGCCCTGGTTCCGCTGGTGGGCGACGGCGGCATCGTCGTGGCCACGACGGCGTGGATGACCACCCCCGGCGATGAGGAGCGGGGCGTCCGCACCGCGGGCGTCTTCGTCGAGGCGAAGGCCGACGAGCTGAGCGAGCTGGTCGCCCGGGTCGACCGCGGCGAGCTCACCGTCGACGTGGCGCAGCGGGTGTCGCTGAGCGAGCTCCCGGCCATCCACTCCCGGGCTGCCGCGGGCGAGGTGCACGGCAAGGTCGTCGCCACCCCCGACGCGCGCTGAGCGCGGCCGCGAGCCGGCCCCGGCCTCCGGCCCGGGTCACGGTCACGGGATGCGGCGCCCGCCGAGCGCACCGGCCGGCCCTGCATCCCGCCCCGGGTCAATACCGCCCGGGGTCAGGGGGTGCGGTAGCTCACCGTCCCGTGCGAGAAGAACGGCACCTGGATGGTCTCGCCCGGCCGCCAGCCGGACACGTCGACGAAGAACCAGCCCGCGTGCTGCACGAGCACCAGTACGATCGGCACCGCCACCAGCACGATCACGGCGCGCGTCGTCAGCCGGCGCGCCGCACCCCGGTCGGCCGACCCCGCCGTCTCGGGTTCGCCGGCATCCGCTCGGTCACCGACGACGCGTCTCACGAGCAGCACGAAGACGACGCCGACGAGGATGATGAGTCCCTGCGCGACCGGCGACGGGGTGAAGACGACCGAGACGCAGCCGCCGGCACCACTGCCGGAGCCGGGGCAGAGGCCCGACGACGCCGTCGACAGGGCCGTGTAGAGCGCAAGGCCGAGGACGGTGGCGATCACGATCGCCGCGATCGGGGACCGCGCGGCGGGGCTCACGACCCTGCGGTCACGATGCCGCGCACGAAGCCGGCCTGGCCGGCGTGCTGCAGGTCGTCCGAGATGACGCTGACCAGCCGCACCGCGAGGGTGACGGGCGGATCCCAGTTCTCGTCGACCACCCGGTCGAGATCGGCGTCGGTGAGCGTCGCGAGGTAGGCCGAGGTGGCCTCGGTCACGGCGTCGAGGTAGCCGGCGAGCGACTCGGCGGTGACGCCGGGGCCGGCCACCTGCCCGACCTCGGCCGACGTCTGGCCGTAGCCCGTCGCATCCGGAGCGAACGACAGCCCGAACCGGGCCTCCCACCCGGCCTCGTGCCAGACCTGCGCGGTGCCGGCGGCATCCGCCACGTGGTCGTCCTGCACCCGGGCGAGGTGCCAGACCAGCCAGGCGATGGTGTTCGCCTGCGGCGCCACCCTGGCCGTCAGCTGCTCGGGCGTCAGCCCCTTCAGGGTGCTCTGGACGGTGGACCGGATGCGCCCGAAGGCGTCGTCGAGAACCTCGATGCTCGTCGTCATACCTCCAGACTAGGCACGGCCCCCGGCTGGAGCACAGCTGTCGACCGGCGAAATCCCGACCATCTATCAGCGTCTTCCCGAATCTTGCCCCTACCCTGGCGCATATGCCCGAAAGCCCCCACCGTCTCGTCAGCGCGTTCCAGCGCATCGTCGACGGCACCAAACGCCCCGTCGGCATGATGCTCGCGCTCAGCGTGGCCGCCGGCCTGCTGATCACCGTCATGGCCGTGCCCGCCGTCGCCGTCACCGGCGTCTATGCCTCGCGCTCGGTCGATGTGCTGAACACCCTGCCGGACTACATCCGCCCCACCACGCTGGCGCAGAAGTCCGAGATCTACGCGACGAACAGCGACGGGTCGAACACGCTCCTCGCGACGGTCTTCGACCAGAACCGCCAGGAGGTGGGCTGGGACGACATCTCGCAGTTCGTGAAGGATGCGGTGGTCTCCACCGAAGACCCGCGCTTCTACGAGCACTCCGGCGTCGACATCGCCTCCACCCTCCGAGCCGCCGTGGGCAACGTGGCCTCGGGCGGCGTGGAGAGCGGCGCGTCGACGATCACGATGCAGTACGTGCGCAACATCCTCGTGCAGCAGGCCGAGATGATGGACACCAAGGAGGAGCGCGACGCCGCCTACGCGGCCGCGACCACCGAGTCGGTCGATCGCAAGCTCACCGAGATGCGGCTCGCGATCGCGCTCGAGAAGCAGTACACCAAAGACGACATCCTGCTCGGCTACCTCAACATCGCGAACTTCGGCGGCTCGGTCTACGGCATCGAGGCGGCGGCGCAGTACTACTACAGCGTCAGCGCGAAAGACCTGACGCTCGCCCAGGCCGCGAGCCTGGCGGCGACCGTCAACGAGCCCAACGGGCTGCGGATCGACGAGCCCGACAACGTCGCCGACAACGAGGCCCGCCGCAACGAGGACGTGCTCGCCTCAATGCTGAAGCAGAAGTCGATCACCCAGGCGCAGCACGACGAGGCCGTCGCGACCCCCGTGACCCCGCAGATCACCCAGCCCACCACGGGTTGCCAGGCCGCCCAGAACGGTGCCGCGTACTTCTGCGACTACGTGACCTACATCGTCAAGAACGACCCGACCTTCGGCGACACCTCGGACGCGCGCTGGCAGCACTTCAAGCAGGGCGGGTACAAGATCTACACCACCCTCAACACCGAGCTGCAGGCCAACGCCGACGAGACGATGAAGAAGTACATCCCGTCGAACTCGGACGAGGCCGACCTCGGCTCGACCATCGTCACCGTGGAGCCGGGCACCGGCCGCATCCTCGCCATGGCGCAGAACACGAACTTCAACGACGACCCCGACTCGACCGATCCCGGCGCGACCGCGATCAACTACAACACCGACATCGACTACGGCGGCTCCTCGGGCTTCCAGGTCGGGTCGACCTACAAGGTCTTCGCTCTGGCGCAGTGGCTGAAAGACGGGCACTCCCTCTCTGACCGCGTGAGCGGCAACGAGCGGGTCTGGGACACCGGCACGTTCACCAACAGCTGCGAGGAGATGGGCGGACCCTGGGATCCGGCGAACGACGGCAGCTCTCGGCCGGGCACGATGTCGGTGCAGAGCGCCCTCACCAACTCGGTCAACAACGCCTTCGTCGCGATGACGCAGGAGATGGACCTGTGCCAGATCAAGGACACCGCCCAGTCGCTCGGCGTGCACCGGGCCGACGGCGCCGACCTCAACACCCTGCCCTCGTCGGTGCTCGGCATCAACGAGATCGCGCCGCTGACGATGGCGGCCGCCTACGCCGGCATCGCCGCGAACGGCCTCTACTGCCAGCCGGTCGCGATCGACAAGATCCTCGACCCCGAGGGCGACGACGTGACGCCGCCGCCCGCCGACTGCAAGCAGGCCCTCGACCCGGGCATCGCGGCGACCCTCGCCTACGCCATGCTCGGCCCGATCGAGAGCGGCACGGCCACGGCCTCCGACCCGGATGACGGCATCACCCACATCGGCAAGACCGGTACCACCGACAACGAGAAGGACACCTGGATGGTCGGCGCCTCGACCAAGGCCGCCACGGCGGTCTGGGTCGGCAACGTCACCGGCAACGTCTCGATGAACGACGTCTACCCGAACGACTACACCGGTTCGACCGTGCGGCACCGCATCTGGCGGTCGGTCATGACGGCGAACGACGACGTGCTCGGTGGCGGGGACTTCCCGGACCCGGAGCGCGCGCTCGTCAACGGCTCCTCGAACCGCTTCGACTCGGACTCCGACTCGGGATCGGGATCCAGCTCGCCGAGCCCTACGCCGACGACCGCGCCGACGCCGACCCCCGCCCCGACCCAGGATGCGCCGGCCACGCCGGTCGCGCCCGTCGCGCCGGACCCCGCGGTCACCCCCACCGCGCCGGCCACCCCCGCGGCCGGCGCCGCCGGCACCGTCGGCGGCTAGCCCGCCCAGAACTGCGGACTAACGACGAACGTCGCCGCGACCGAGCCCGCTGAGCGGGTGGGTCGCGGCGACGTTCGTCGCCGGGCGGGCGGCTAGGGCTGGGCGGAGAGCTCGGCGAGCTTCTGCTCGATGACGGTGGCGGCGTCGTCGATGAGGGCCTCGGAGATGACCACGCTGGGGAGGAAGCGGAGCACGCTGTCCCAGCTGCCCGCATCCAGCACGATCACGCCGTTCGCCGCCGCGTGGCGGATCACCTGGGTGAGGGCCTCGGGGTTCGGCTTCTTCGTGCCGGGGAGCACGAGCTCGACACCGATCATGGCGCCTTTGCCGCGCACCTCGCCGACGATCGGGAAGCGCTCGGGCCAGTCGCCGATGCGGTCGAAGAAGGCGCGCTCGACGCGCTGGGCCTCGGCGATCAGGCCGTCGCGCTCGATCACCTCGAACACCGCCAGCGCCGCCGCGGTCGAGACCGGGTTGCCGCCGAAGGTGCCGCCGATGCCGCCGGGCTGCACCGCATCCATGATCTCGGCGCGGCCGGTGACCGCCGCGAGGGGGAAGCCGCCCGCGATGCCCTTGGCGCTGGTGATCAGGTCGGGCACGACGCCGTGGTGCTCGATCGAGTACCAGGCGCCGCTCCGGGCGATGCCGGCCTGGATCTCGTCGGCCACGAACACGATCCCGTTCTCGGCGCAGAACTCGCTGAGACGCTTGAAGTAGCCGGGCGCCGGGATGACGATGCCGCCGTCGCCCTGGATCGGCTCGACGAACAGCGCGGCCAGCTCGGTGGCGCCGATGTGGGTGACGATGTAGTCGATCGTGCGCTCGGCCGCCTCTTCGCCCGTCATGCCCTCGGGGTCGCGGAAGGGGTAGCTGATCGGCACGCTGAAGATGTCGCCCGGCATCGGGCCCATGCCGGCGCGCTCGGGCCAGGGGCGGTAGGTCATCGCCATCGTCAAGTTGGTGCGGCCGTGGAAGGCGTGATCGAGCGCCGCGATCACGCGGCGGCCGGTGTACTTGCGGGCGATCTTGACCGCGTTCTCGACCGCCTCGGCCCCGGAGTTGACCAGGATCGACCGCTTCTCGAAGTCGCCCGGGGTGATCTCGGCGAGCTTCTCGGCGACCTTCAGGTAGGTCTCGTACGGCGTGACGGTGAACAGCGTGTGCGTGAGCTTCGACGCCTGGGCGGTGGCGGCCGCGACCACATCGGGATGCGCGTGGCCGACGGTCGTGACGCCGATGCCGCACCCCAGGTCGATGATCTGGTTGCCGTCGACGTCGACGAGGATCGCGCCTGACCCGTGGTCCATGTAGATGTCGGCCAGCGTGCCGGCGCCGCGCGAGACGGCCTTCTTGCGGCGCTCGTGCATCTCGCGGGACTTCGGGCCGGGCAGCTCGGTGACGAGCTTGCGCTCCTGAGGAACGGAGAAGGATTCGGGTGAGATGGCCATGCTCCGAGCCTACGCCGGAGGGTGTTTCGCGGCTGTTTCGGCGATCGCCGCCTTGCGGGGGCAGGAGTCGACGTGGTCGTCGACCAGGCCGACCGCCTCGAGGTAGGCGTAGACGATGGTCGAGCCGACGAAGGTGAAACCGCGCTTCTTGAGGTCTTTGCTGAGCCGGTCGGAGAGCTCGGTGGTCGCCACGAGGTCGCCGAGGCCCTGCGGATGATTCACGATCCGTTCCCCGCCCACCCAGCCCCAGAGGTAGTCGGCGAACGAGCCGAACTCGGCCTGGACCCGCTGGAACGCGATCGCGTTCTTCCTCGTTCCGACGATCTTGAGGCGGTTGCGGATGATCCCGGCATCCCCCATCAGCTCCTCGAGCCGCTCGTCGGACAGCTGCGCGACCGCCTCGACGTCGAAGCCCTCGAAGGCGCGCTCGTAACCGGCCCGCCGGTTCAGGATCGTCGACCAGGAGAGCCCGGCCTGGGCCCCCTCGAGCACGAGCATCTCGAACAGGTGGTGGTCGTCGCGGCTCGGCACGCCCCACTCGGCGTCGTGATAGGCGCGCATCGCCGGGGTGTGGACGGCCCAGCCGCAGGTGCCGTCGTCGGGGCTGTCGCCCGCATCCGTTTCGCTCATGGTGCGATCATGGCAGCGACCGCCGACATCCGTCAGCCGCCGGCGGTCGACCCGAAGCCGGACTTGCCCGACGAGCCGAAACCGCTCTTCAGCGGAGCCCGGTCACCGGTCTTGGCCCCGGTCGGCGCGGGGCTGACGACGTCGGGCTGCAGCTTGGCGCCGGGTGCCGCGAACCCGCCCGAGGCGACGTTCGACCAGCCCGCGACATTGGGCGAACCCCACCGCGACCCGGCGAAGATGATCGGCCCGAGCCACGGATGCGCGTAGTGCGCCTGCGGGTAGGCGTTGGAGGATTCGCAGAGATCCTCCGGGTTGTCGGCGATCTGCTCGCCCTGGGCCTCGAGCTGCTGGATCTGCGCGGTGACGTCGGCGATGCAGGCCTCTTTCGAGTCGTACATCGGGCGCTCGGCGTTGTCGGGGATGACGTACTTCTGGCCGTCGGCGCCCTCGAGCACGATGCCCTCGTCGGTCGGGGCACAGCCCGAGAGGGCGAGCACCGCGCCGGCGATCGACACCACGGCGACGCCCCGGGCGACGGCCGGTTTGCGGAGTGCGCGCTGGGACGCGGCGATTCCGGAGAGGTCGAGGGAAGAGGATCGCGCAGCCATCAGGATTCCATCATCCCCCACCCGGCGCCGGTTCGTGCACGGGTGTCGATCGGCGTGCAGCGACTCCTCAGCCCCGATTCAGTGCTCGACTCAGTGCTCGACTCAGTGCTCGACTCAGCCCTCGATAGTGCCGACTCAGCGCTCGATGAAGTGCGGCACGAACTCGGCCAGGTCACCCGTGATCGGGCCGCCGGTCTCGCGCAGGTCGATGCCCGCCGGGGTCTCCCCCACGATCCAGCTGCCGATCACCGGGGTCTTGGGCTCGCCCGCCTCGGTCGAGATCGGCGTGAAGCGGGCGCGCTCCTGGTAGACGAAACCCTCGTCGCCGTACCCGCCCTCGTTCGCGGCGACCGGCGCATCCGACCCGTCGAACACCGTGACGTTGGCGCCCTCGCGGCCGAGCCGGGGCTTCGAGACGTACCCCGCCCGGCCGCCGCGGAGCGCATCCGGGGCCTCGAAGGCGGGCAGCAGGTTCGGATGCCCGGGGAAGAGCTCCCAGAGCACGACGAGCAGCTGCTTGTTGCTGAGCAGCAGCTTCCACGCGGGCTCGACCCAGGCGGTGCGGCCGCGGGTGCCGGGCAGGAAGCCGCCGAACTGCTCGGTGATCATCCACTCCCAGGGGTAGAGCTTGAAGATGTGGCGGATCTCCTCGTCGTCGGCGTCGAGGAAGGCCTGGCGGTCGACGCTGTAGCGCAGCTCCTCCATGAAGACGAGCTTCGGGTCGAAGCCGGCGGCCGAGGCGGTCTCGGCCATGTAGGCGACGGTGTCGAAGTCCTCGACGATGAGCTCGGCGCCGGGCTCGCCGGTGTCATGCAGCGAGGCGAGGTGCAGGCGGGCGCCCGGGGCGAGGCCCCAGCGGGCGGTGCGGATGTGGTCCCACTGCTCGATCAGCAGCTCGTGCACCGCGTTGAACTGGTCGGCGGTGGGCGGGATCGCGCCGGTGGCCTTCTGATCCTCGAGCCACTGCCATTGGGCGGCGGCGGTCTCGACGAGTGAGGTGGGGGTGTCGGCGTTGAACTCGAGCAGCTTGACCGTGGGGGTGCGGGCGGTGCCGAAACGGGCGGGGCGGCCGGAGAGGTCGGGCGGGCCGGCGCCGTCGTCGTAGGCGAGGTCGAAGCGGCCGTAGACGGTGGGGTCGTCGTCGTCCCAGGATGCACGGACCAGTTCGTGGAACCGGTCCGGGATGCCGAACTCGGCGAAGCGGCCGGCGCGCACGATGTGCTCGACCGCATCCATGCAGCGGGCGAAGAGCTCGGCGGTGGCGGTCTCGAGCAGCGCGATCTCGGGCGGGGTGAAGACGTAGGCGGCCGCTTCGCTCCAGTAGGGGCGGCCGCCCTCGGACTCGAGGTCGTAGAAGCTGAACCCCACCGCGTCGGCGCGCTCGCGCCAGTTCGGGCGGGGGGTCACGGAGGTCCGTCGCATGACGTGTGAGCCTAGCCGGGCCCCGCCGGCCCCGCCCGCCCCGCCCGACTGTCCGCGATCCGTCAGTTGTTGTCGCTATCGGCGCGTTTTAGCGACAACGAGTGACGGATCGCGGACAGTCGGGGGAAGCGAGGGCGTCGGCGTCAGCTCAGGGCGTCGAGCTCGGCGAACTCCTCGTCGGTGAGCTCGATCGATGCACCGGCGACGTTCTCCTCGAGGTGCGCGACCGAGGAGGTGCCGGGGATCGGCAGCAGCACGGGCGACTTGCGCAGCAGCCAGGCCAGCGCGAGCTGGCTCGGGGTGCTCCCGTGCCGCGCAGCGAGCTCGGCGAGCGGCGAACCCTCGCCCGAGAGCTTGCCGGTGGCGAGCGGGAACCACGGGATGAACCCGATGCCCTCGGCCTCGGCGTACTCGAGCAGGGCCGACGACTTGCGGTTCGTCAGGTTGAACAGGTTCTGCACCGACACGATCTCGGCGATCTCGCGCGCCGCCTTCACCTCGTCGACCGACACCTCGGAGAGGCCGATGTGTCGCACCTTGCCCTCGTCCTGCAGCGCCTTGAGCTCGCCGAGCTGGTCCTCCAGCGGCACCTTCGGGTCGATGCGGTGCAGCTGCAGGAGGTCGATGCGGTCGACCCCGAGGTTGCGCAGGTTGAGCTCGGTCTGCTGGCGCAGGTACTCGGGGCGGCCGACCGGGATCCACTCGTTCGGGCCCTGGCGGGTGAAGCCCACCTTCGTCGCGATCACGAGGTCGTCGGCGTAGGGGTGCAGCGCCTCGCGGATGAACGCGTCGGTCACGAACGGGCCATACGCATCCGCGGTGTCGATGAGGTTCACACCGAGCTCGACGGCCCGGCGCAGCACGGCCACGGGAGCCTCACGATCGTCGGGCCAGCCCCAGACGCCCTTGCCCGTGAGCTGCATCGTGCCGAAGCCGAGGCGATTGACGGTGAGGTCGCCTCCGAGGCGGAAGGTTCCGGATGCCGCTGCCGGCAGTGCGTTCGCTGAATCAGTCATACCGCCAGTCAACTCCGGTCGGCGCATCCGTGTTCCGGATACCTGTTCGCTCTGCGCGCATCGTGGGCAGACTGAGGGAATGAAGATCACCGACACGAGCGACCTGTGGTGGAAGAACGCCGTCGTGTACTGCCTCGACGTGGAGACCTACCTCGACTGGAACGGCGACGGCGTGGGCGACTTCGTCGGACTCGCGAACCGCATCGACTACCTCGCCGAACTCGGCGTGACCTGCCTCTGGCTGATGCCGTTCTATCCGACTCCCGATCGGGACGACGGCTACGACATCCTCGACTTCTACGGGGTCGACCCGCGGCTCGGGCACTTCGGCGACCTGGTGGAGGTGATCCGCATCGCGCGCGACCGGGGCATCCGGGTGATCGCCGACCTCGTGATCAACCACACGTCCGACCGGCATCCGTGGTTCAGGGCGGCGCGTTCGAGCCGCGACAGCCCCTACCGCGACTACTACGTGTGGCGCGACGAGCCGCTCGACGACGGCGAGCCGGTGTTCCCCGACCAGGAGTCGAGCAACTGGGAGCTCGACGAGAAGACCGGGCAGTACTACCAGCACGTGTTCTACAAGCACCAACCCGACCTCAACATCACCAACCCGCTGGTGCGCGACGAGATCGCGAAGATCATGGGGTTCTGGTTGCAGCTGGGGCTCTCGGGCTTCCGGGTGGATGCGGTGCCGTTCCTGCTCGACGAGAGCGGCGTGGTGGGCGGCTCGGAGCTGCTGCCCGACCCGCACGCCTACCTGCGGTCGCTGCGGTCGTTCCTCGGCCGGCGATCGGGCGACGGGGTGCTGCTCGGCGAGGTGAATCTCGAGCGCGCCGAGCAGGAGCAGTTCTTCGGCGGGGCCGAGGGCGACGAGCTCACCATGCAGTTCGACTTCATCTCGATGCAGAACCTCTACCTCTCGCTGGCACGACAGGATGCGGGGCCGTTGGTCGAAGCCCTGCTCTCCCGGCCCGTCGGCTCACCCGACTCGCAGTGGGCGAACTTCGTGCGCAACCACGATGAGCTCACCCTGGACAAGCTCTCCGACGCCGAACGCGAGGAGGTGTTCGCAGCCTTCGGACCGGAGGAGCGGATGCAGGTCTACGGCCGCGGCCTGGTGCGCCGCCTGCCGCCGATGCTCGACGGTGATCCGCGGCGCATCCGGCTGGTCTACAGCCTGCTGTTCTCGATGCCGGGCACCCCGGTGCTCTTCTACGGCGAGGAGATCGGCATGGGCGAGAACCTCGACGCCGAGGGGCGGATGGCGGTGCGCACGCCGATGCAGTGGACGTCCGGGCCGAACGGCGGCTTCTCGACCGCGCGGCCCTCGCGCCTCCGCAACGCCCTCGTCTCGGGCGGGTACGGGCCCGAGCACGTGAACGTGGAGACGCAGCGGCGCGACCCCGACTCGCTGTACTCCTTCATCCGGATGCTCGTGCAGCACTACCGCAACGCCCCCGAGCTGGGCTGGGGCGAGTTCACGGTGCTCGAGGGAACGCCCTCGTCGGTGCTCGCCCACACCCTCTCGTGGGACGGGCGGACGGTGCTGCTCGTGCACAACTTCTCGGCCACCCCGGTCGACGTGCCGCTGGCGCTCGATCGCGAGCTTGCCGGATGCCGCGTCAACCGGTTGCTCGGCGCGGAGGCGGGCCGGCAGCCGTTCGCCGATCCGCTCTCGCTCGACGACGCGGGCCGGACGACCGTGCCCCTCGAGGGCTACGGCTTCGAGTGGTTGCGCGTGATCGCCCCGGGCGACGAACTGCAGTACTGAGAGGGGGGCGGAGCCGCGGTCAGACCGGGTCGACTGCTTCCAGGCGCACGGTGCCGTCGGCCTCGACGCTCCAGCCGGGGTTGTACGCGATCTCCCAGACGACCCCGTTCGGGTCGGCGACGTGCCCGTGGTACCCGCCGAACGCGGCCGCCTGGGGTCGCTTGCGCAGGATGCCGCCGGCCTCGAGCATCCGCTCGGCGATCGCGTCGACCTCGGCGGGCGACCCCGCGTTCTGCGAGAGGGTGAGCCCCGCGACCCGCGTCGGCTCGGGATCGGGCAACTGCGAGACCCCGCCGTCGAGGTCGGCGTCGAAGGCGCGCGCCTCGAAGAGGCCGAGCACCAGACCGTGCCCGACCTGGAAGAAGAGGATCTCGCCCGGCACGTCGACGAGCGGCTGCCAGCCGAGGCCGTCGCGATAGAAGGCGCGCGCCGCGTCGAGGTCGGGAGTGGCGAGGGTGATGAAGTCGACCTTCTTGTCCATGGCCCCAGCCTGCCCGTCGGATCGCCCGGGCGAAACCCCTGAGGGCGCGCTCGTCAGACCGCCTGCGCGAAAGCTCCGGGCGTCTCGGCGGCCTCGGCGAGCGCGGCGAGCGCGTGCGGCACGGGCCAGCCCTTGCGCTGCATCGACTGCGCCCACAGCCGCCCGGCGCGGTACGACGAGCGCACGAGCGGGCCGGCGAGCACGCCGAGGAAGCCGATCTCCTCGGCCTCCTGCTTGATCTCGACGAACTCCTCGGGCCGCACCCACGACGCCACCGGCAGGTGCCGCGGCGACGGCCGGAGGTACTGGGTCACGGTGATGATGTCGGTGCCGGCGTCGTGCAGGTCGTGCAGGGCCCGGCTGATCTCGTCGCGGGTCTCGCCCATCCCGAGGATGAGGTTCGACTTGGTGATCAGCCGCGCATCCCGGGCCTGGGTCAGCACGTCGAGCGAGCGCTCGTAGCGGAAGGCCGGGCGGATGCGCTTGAAGATGCGCGGCACCGTCTCGACGTTGTGCGCGAAGACCTCGGGGCGCGAGTCGAACACCTCGGCCAAGAGCGACGGGTTGCCCGAGAAATCGGTGGCGAGGATCTCGACGCCCGTGCCGGGGTTCAGCTCGTGGATGCGCCGCACCGTCTCGGCGTGCAACCACGCGCCCTCGTCGGGCAGGTCGTCGCGGGCGACCCCCGTGACGGTGGCGTAGCGGAGGTTCATCGAGACGACCGACTCGGCTACGCGGCGCGGCTCGTCCGTGTCGTAGTCGGCGGGCTTTCCGGTGTCGATTTGGCAGAAGTCGCAGCGGCGGGTGCACTGCGAGCCGCCGATCAGGAAGGTCGCCTCGCGATCCTCCCAGCACTCGAAGATGTTCGGGCAGCCGGCCTCCTGGCAGACGGTGTGCAGGTCCTGGGTCTTCACCAGGGTCTGGAGCTGCTGGTACTCGGGGCCGAAGCGGGCCTTGGTCTTGATCCACTCGGGCTTGCGCTCGATCGGGGTCTCGGCGTTGCGCACCTCGAGCCGCAGCAGGCGGCGGCCGGCGGGGGCGGTGGCGTCGGCGGTGGCGTCGGCGGTCATCGGGCGACTCCGGATGCGGTGGGCTGGGCTCCGGATGCGGCGGGTTGCGCGAAGAGCGACTCCGCCGTCTGCCACGCCCTCCGCGCCTGCGTCTCGAGCGGCGACTCGAAGCGCTCGCGCACCAGCGTGGCCACCTCCACCGGCCGGATGCGACGACCCAGCAGCGCGCTCAGCGTCGTGACCCCCGCATCCCGGATCCCGCAGGCCACGATGCGCTCGTACGGCGCGAGGTCGTTGTCGCAGTTGAGCGCGAAGCCGTGGGTGGTGACCCCGGAGGCCACACGGATCCCGATCGCCCCGATCTTCGAGGTCTGCCCGTCGACGTCGACCCAGACGCCCGACCGCCCCTCGACCCGGTGCGCGCCGAGAGCGGCGCCGCCCGGGATCGCGGCGACCACGTCGAGCAGGAGCTGTTCGAGCATCCGCACGTAGGCCACCACGTCGACCGGCTGCGGCAGCCGCACGATCGGGTAGCCGACGAGCTGGCCCGGCCCGTGCCAGGTGATCTTGCCGCCCCGGTCGACGTCGACCACGGGGGTGCCGTCGGCCGGCCGCTCGGAATCCTCGGTGCGACGGCCCGCCGTGTAGACGGCCTCGTGCTCGAGAAGCACCAGCGTGTCGGGGGCGTCGCCCGCGACGACGCGGTCGTGGAGCCGTGCCTGCAGTGCGAGGCCCTCGGCGTAGGGCACGAGTCGCTGCCCCAGTCCTTCGATGACGATCTCGGTCATCTCCGCACCCTACCGTTAATTGCGCTCCGTCCATAAAACCGAATGGCCCGGGGTGAATTTAACGTAGCATTGCGCGCTACGGCCTGCTACAGTGGCCGCATGTCCGCCGTCCCCGTCCGAGATCTCCGCAACCACACCGCCGATGTGGTGCGCCGCGTGCAGAGCGGTGAGGACATCACGATCACCGCCAACGGTCTGCCCGTCGCCGAGCTCGTCCCGCCGCGGAGTGCCCGTCGGCAGTGGATCGGGCCGGTCGACCTGATCGCGGTTCTGCAGTCCCCCGCCGATTCTGGCCTCCGCGACGACCTCGCCCTGCTCGCGGGCGACACGACCGACGACCTCGAACCCCTCTCGTGAGCCCCGCCGAGTCCGCGGGCCTGCTCGACACCAGCGTCTTCATCGCCACGGAAACGGGCCGGCCATTGACGACGGACGCCTTGCCCGCGCGCTCGTTCATCTCGGTCATCACGCTCGCCGAGCTGAGGGCCGGCGTTCTGGCCGCGCGCGACACCGACACCCGGGCCCGCCGGCTCGCCACACTCGAGGCCGTCTCCGAGCTCGAGGCCCTCACGGTCGACGACCGGGCCGCCGCCGAGTGGGCCAGGCTCCGCTTCCGCCTGCACGAGACAGGTCGTCGCGCGAACGTCAACGACCTCTGGATCGCCTCGATCGCTCTCGCGAACCGACTGCCGGTGGTGACGCAGGATGCCGACTACGACGTTTTCGCCGAACTGGGCGGGCCCGCCGTCATCCGCGTCTGATTTCGCGCACCGTCAAGAAGCGCAGTTCTTGACGGGGGGATCGGCCGAAAGACCGCCGATACGGCGCGGAGCGGTGCGATCCTGGCTGCATGGCCGACCGCATCACGCTCCGCTTCCTCGCCGCCCCGCAAGACGCCGCCATCGGCGGCACCACGGTCGCGGCCGGCCGGGTGCTCGAATGGATCGACAAGGCCGGGTTCGCCTGCGCCGTCGGCTGGAGCGCGAGCTACTGCGTCACCGCCTACGTCGGCAACGTGCAGTTCACCCGGCCGATCGCGGCCGGCGAGTTGATCGAGGCGAACGCGCGCATCATCCAGACCGGGCGCACGAGCATGCAGGTGCTGGTCACGGTCGAGGCGGCGGACGTGCGCAGCGGCCGGTTCACGCCCGCGACCCACTGCATCCTCGTCTTCGTCGCGGTCGACGCCGAGGGAACACCGGTGGCGGTCCCGCCGTGGGCCCCGACGAGCGACACCGACCGGATGCTGCACGAGCGCGCCGAGGAACGCCTCGCCCCCAGACGCGCCATCCGCGACGCCATGCAGCAGCAGGTCTACTCGGCCGAGGGCACCACCCCGCGCACCGTCTTCCGCTTCCTCGCCGCGCCCGCCGACGCGAACTACGGCGGCAACGCGCACGGCGGCACGGTGCTGCGCTGGATCGACGAGACCGCCTTCGCCTGCGCCGCCAGCTGGTCCGGTGAGGCGGCCGTGGCGGTGTACTCGGGCGGCATCCACTTCTACCGCCCCATCCGCATCGGGAACATCGTCGAGGTGGATGCGCGGCTCATCCACACGGGCACCCGCAGCATGCACATCGCGGTGCACGTGCGATCGGGGTCGCCGCGCCGGCCGGACGAGCTCGAGCTGACCACGCAGTGCATGAGCATCTTCGTCGATCGGGGCGTCGACGGGCGCAGCGTCGACGGGCGCAGCGAGGCGGTGCGGGCCCTGCCCGTGCGGGCGCTGCCGCTGGTCTCGGACGAGGACCGGCGGCTCGACGCGCACGCCCGCGACCTCATCCGGATGCGCGCCGACCTCGAGGCCCTGCCGGCCGCCGCGCTCGCCTGAGCGGGCCCGCTCGCTACTCTTAGCTCGCGCATAGCTGCACTGGCTAGCATCGCGCTCGATCGATCGCCCGATCGATCCGCCCGCACGACAGGAGCATCCCCGGTATGAGCCCCGCCACCTCGGACAAGAGCATCTACGACGGCCTCTCGAAGAAGGACCGCCAGGCGCTCAACCGGGAGCTGAACCGGATCAAGCGCGAAGAGGACCGGAAGCGCCGGAAGCGCAACCGCGTCATCCTCGTCTCGAGCCTCGTCGTGGCCGCGGTCGCCGTGGTCGCGATCGTCGGGCTGGTGGTGTTCAACAGCATCCGCGCCACCTTCGTGGGCCCGCTCAACATGCTCTCGGACGGCATCCTCTTCACCGGCGACGGCACGAACGTGACGGCGACCAAGACGGCCGCGATCCAGCCCGACGCGCAGCCGGTCGCGAACGACCTCGACACCTCGACGGTGCTCAGGATGACGGAGTACGTCGACTACTCCAGCCCCGACGTCGCCACCTTCGAGACCACGAACGGCGCCTCGCTGCAGTCGTACGTCTCGGCCGGGTACGCCAGCCTCGAGCTGCACCCGGTGGCGCTCGAGGGCGCCGACAGCTACGCCGCCCGCGCGGCGAACACCGTGGCCTGCGTGGCGAACACGGTGCCGGATGCGGTGCTCGCGGTGCACAACTCCCTGGTCACGGCCCAGAAGACCCTGCCCGACGGCGGGCTGAGCAACGACGACCTGGTCGGGCTGGTCGAGACCGCGGGGGTCAAGAACGACGCGGTGTCGTCGTGCATCCGCGGCAACGACTTCTCGGACTGGGTGACGGATGCGACCGACCGTGCGAAGGCGTCGATCCCGAACTCGGACGTCACGGCTCTCGCGACCGTCCCGCTGCTCGTGGTCGACGGCACGGCCTACACCGGCGCGCTCGACGATGCGGATGCGCTGTCGACGTTCATCACGGACGTGTTCACGGCGGCCTCCGGCGGAGCGGACACGGGCGACGACGGATCGGGCGCGACGGACGACGGGACGGGCACGGCTCCGACCGACGGAACCGTTCCGACCGACGGGACCGGCACGACGGACGGAACCGGCACGGCTCCCACTGACGGAACCGGCACCACCGACGGAACCGGTGCCGGCAGCACCGACGGGACCGCCCCGACCGGCCAGTAGCAGGGCCGCGGAGGGCCCGCATCCCCTCCCGGAGAATTGACTAGGTTAGCCTTACCTAACTAGGATCGAGGCGTTCTCGCGCGGCCGGACACGGCCCGTGACCGCCCTCGCCCAGTTCGGATCCATGACCTCGTCAGCCATCTCCCGCCTCCGCGCCGCGCTCGCCCTCGGGATCGCCCTCGCTGTGACCGCCGGCCTCGGCGCCTGCACGAGTTCCGCCGCCGGCACCCCCGCCGCCCAGTGCGCCTCGAGCGACGTCGCCCTGGCCGACCTGCCCCTGACGCCGGACCCGTCGTCGTACTCGGGTGCGACCACGGCCTGCCTGGAGGACACCGGGATCGCGCCGATAGCCGACGCCGTGAAGCCCACGCTGCCGGCGACCGTCACCGACAACCAGGGCACCGAGGTCACCGTGACCGACGTCAGCCGCATCCTGGCCCTCGACATCTACGGATCGCTCGCCGCCACCGTCTACGGCCTGGGTCTCGGCGGCAACGTCGTCGGCCGCGACACCTCCACCAGCTTCGCCGGCGCCGAGGAATTGCCGCTCGTCACCCAGAACGGGCACGAGCTCAACGCCGAGGCCATCCTCGAGCTGAACCCCAGCGTCATCATCACCGACTCCTCGATCGGGCCGTGGGATGTCGTGCTTCAGATGCGCGAGGCCGGCATCCCGGTCGTCGTCACGACCCCCCAGCGCAACCTCGACAACGTCGGCGAGATCGTCGGCCTGGTCGGCTCCGCGCTCGGGCTGCCCGCCGAAGGCCAGGCGCTCACCGATCGGGTGAACGGCGAGATCCAGGCCGAGGTCGCCGCGATCGCCGCGGTGACGCCGGCTGATCCCGCCGATCGCCCGCGCATCCTCTTCCTCTACGTGCGCGGCAACGCGGGCGTGTACTACATCTTCGGAGAGGAGTCGGGAGCCGACACCCTGATCCGCGCGCTCGGCGGCATCGATGTCGCCGGCGAGATCGGCTGGAAAGGCATGCGGCCGATGACCGCGGAGGCGCTCGTGAAGGCGCAGCCCGACATCCTGCTGATGATGACGAACGGGCTCGAGTCGGTCGGCGGGGTCGACGGGCTGCTCGAGCGGATCCCGGCGGTCGCCGAGACCCCGGCCGGCCAGAACCGGCGCATCGTCGACATGAGCGACTACGAGATCATGAGCTTCGGCCCGCGCACGGCTCCCGTGCTCGATGCCCTGGCGCGGGCGATCTACGCCCCCGACGCCTCGGGCGCCGTCGGGTGACGGCGACGAGACCGGGGCGGGCCTCGGCGCGAGGACCGGAATCGGCACCGGCAGCGGGGGTGGCGTCGACGTCGTCGTCCGCTGCCGCCGGTCTCGAGGCGGCGGTCGATCCACTGCCGAAGAGATCCGGGCCGGGTCGCAAGGTCGTGCTCTTCGCCGTGCTCGCGGTGCTGCTTGTGGGCGTCTCGCTGGTCGCAGCCGGCACCGGGCAGCTCGCGATCGCGCCCGACGAGGTGCTCGGCTCGATCCTGCACCGGGTCGGCATCACGATCTGGCCGCTGCCCTCGCACCCGAACGGTGACAGCGCACTCTGGACCATCCGCTTCCCCCGCGTCGCCATGGCCATTTTGGTCGGCGCCGCACTGGCCGCCGCGGGCATGATCATGCAGGCGATCTTCGGCAACCCGCTCGCCGAACCGGGGGTCGTGGGCGTGAGCTCGGGCGCCGCGCTCGGGGCCTCGGCGTGCATCGTGTTCGGACTTAACTTCCTCGGCGACTGGACCATCGCGGCCGCCGCCTTCCTGGCCGGGCTCGTCGCGACCCTGCTGGTCTACTTCGTCTCCCGCGCGAACGGACGCACCGAGGTCGTGACGCTCGTGCTCACCGGCATCGCGGTCAACGCGTTCGCGGGGGCCGGGCTGGCGCTGTTCATGTTCCTGGCCGACACGCAGTCGCGCGAGGCGATCGTGTTCTGGCAGCTCGGCAGCCTCAACGGCTCCCGCTGGCAGGACGTGTTGGTCGTGCTCCCCGTCGTCGTCGTGGGCCTGGTCGTCGCATTCGCGCTCTCGCGGCGGTTCGACCTGCTCTCGCTCGGCGAGAAGGCGGCCCGGCACCTCGGGGTCAACGTCGAGCTGCTGCGGATCGCGTCGATCGTGCTCGTCGCCCTGCTGACCGGCGCGGCCGTCGCGTTCTGCGGCATCATCGCGTTCGTGGGTCTGGTCATCCCGCACCTGATGCGCATGATCATCGGCCCGAAGCACCTTCCCCTGCTGATCGCCTCGACCCTCGGCGGTTCGGTGCTGCTCGTTTCGGCCGATCTCGTCGCGCGCACGGCCGTGCCGATGGCCGACCTGCCGATCGGGATGCTCACCTCACTGATCGGCGGCCCGTTCTTCTTCTGGCTGCTGCGGCGCACGCGCAAGAAGGCGGGGGGCTGGGGATGACGGGCGCTCGGTACGCAGCGGGTGCTGCCTCACCTGGTGCTGCTTCGGCTGAGACGACGGATGCGGCGTCGGCCGGCGTCGCCTCGGTGACCGCGCCGGCGCTGCGCGTGCGGGGTGCGAGCGTCGAGATCGGCGGTGCGAGCATCCTCGAGGACGTGTCCTTCGACGCGGCCCCCGGCGAAGTCGTCGCCCTGATCGGGCCGAACGGCGCCGGCAAGTCGACGCTGCTCGCGGTCGTGACCGGCGACCAGGCGACCACGGGCGGCGAGGTCGAAATCGCCGGACGGCCCCTCGGCGCTTGGAGCCTGAAGGAACTGGGCCGCCGCCGAGCCGTGCTGCTGCAGCAGAACGGCGTGTTCTTCCCGTTCAGCGTGCGCGAGGTCGTCGAGATGGGGCGGGCGCCCTGGCAGGGCACACCCCGCGACGCCGACGACGACCGGGTCGTCGACGAGTCGCTCGCGCTCACCGAGACCACCCGCTTCCAGTCGCGGCCTCTGCCCTCGCTCTCGGGCGGCGAGCGGGCGCGCGCGTCGCTCGCGCGCATCCTGGCGCAGGAGACCGGCATCCTGCTGCTCGACGAACCCACCGCCGCGCTCGACCTCCGCCATCAGGAGGACGTGCTGCGCATCGCCCGCAACCGCGCCCGGGCCGGCGACTGCGTGGTCGTGGTGCTGCACGACCTCTCGCTCGCCGCCGCCTACGCCGACCGGATCGTGCTCATCCACGACGGCCGCGTCGTCGCCGACGGGGCACCGGATGCGGTGCTCACAGGCGAGCTGCTGAGCCGCGTCTACGACCTGCCGGTCGAGGTCATGCGGCATCCGGTCACCGGGACCGCCATCATCCTGCCCATCCGACAGCCCTCCGCCGCGCGCGTCGCGGAGCCGGGGGAATCCTCGAAGGAGACACCATGAACCGCCCCGCCTCGATGACCTCCCGGCCGGCCCGCCGCTCGGGGGTGCGCGCGCTGCTGGCGCTCGGCGTGCTGGGCGCGGCCGTCGTCGGATCGGTCGCCGCGGCGCCGGCTCCGGCGGCGGAGGCGGCCGGCCGCGTGAGCGTCTCGGTCGTGGGTCAGCCCGAGCTCGTCGGGGTGGCCGACCCGAGCTACCTGACCGAGGTGGCGGTGTCGGGCAGCGGGTTCCAGTCGGTGCCGAGCGGGTTCGGCGGGCTGTACGTGTTCTTCGGCTGGGTCGACGGCGGGGCCTGGGCGCCCAGTCAGGGCGGCGCCACCGGATCCACCTACCGCTACGTCTACGACGACGAGACCAACCCGGTCGGGTACCAGCTGTTCGTGAGCTTTCCCGGATCGTCGACCGAGTCCGCGGCGAACGGCGGGGAGATGTCGGCCGACGGATCCTGGTCGGCGACCATGCGCATCCCGGGCTCGAGCTTCGAGTCGTACGGCCGCAACGGCGACGTGACCACGGTCGACTGCCTGTCGGTGCAGTGCGGGATCATCACGATCGGGGCGCACGGCGTGGTGAGCCCGAGTAATGAGACGTTCACGCCGATCACGTTCAAGGATCTGTACTCGGGTGCGGGCGGCGCGGGCGCTGCCGCGGGTGCCGGGACTGCCGGTGGGGCGGGGGATGCCGGAGCCGCTGCCGCCGCCGCTGCCGCCGCCGCCGCTCAGGCGCAGGCCGACGCCGACGCGCAGGCCGCCGCCGAGGCGGCGGATGCCCAGGTGGCGGATGCCGCGCCGGCTCCGGTCTCGACGACGATCATCGCCGCCCCGGCGGCGGCTCCCACCGACGGCAACCTCGTGCCCATCCTGCTCGGTGCGGTCGGCGGCGTCGGACTGCTGGCGATCGCGGCGATCGGCTTCCTGGTCTGGGCGGTGCTGAGCTCGCGCAGGCGCGTCCTCGCGCCGGCGGGCGCCGCCCCGGCGGGTGCAGCCCCGGCCGGCGATGCCGGTCCCGCCGGCACTGAGAGCCAGGCCTGACATGAGAGCTCGGATGGGGACTGCGCTCGCGAGCGGTGCGCTGGTCGTCGCTCTGGTGGGCGGTGGAGTGCTCATGCCTTCTGCGGCATATGCGGACAGCACCCTGCCCGACGCGGGCTTGCTGACCTCCGACACCGGCGTCCCTCCGGCAGATCCGGGTGCGGCCGCCAGCGGCGCGACACCCTCGCCTGCGCCGGCCGAGGACGATGGTTCTGGGCCCGCTTCCGGTAAGGACGATGTCGTCGATGCGTCCGGAAGCGATTCCGTTTCTGCTCAGACGGGTGGCATGGGTTCGCCCACCGCCGCCGCACCGGGCGTCGCCGCGGGCGACCCGGGCGGGACGCCCGCATCCGTTTCGAGTGAGCCTGCGAGCGGAACCGGCGCTGCCTCCGGCACGTCGGCGTCCGGAGCGGGAGCGGAAGACGTGGCTGGGTCGGCGGCATCAGCATCCGCTGCCACCTCCGCCGACGCCGGCACGGCTACCGGCACCCCCACCGGCAGCGTCGGGCCGATCGCGCCCACGCCCCTTCCCGCGTCGACCTGGGAGGCGGGACTCGCTCCCGCCGCCGGGCAGGTGCTGCTGGCGGGCGACCCCGCGGGGATCGACTTCGGCATCGAGGTGGCGTGGGCTCCGCGCGACGGAACCGCCCCGCTCGGCTACCGGGTCGAGCTGTTCGCCGGCCGTAGCGTTACGAACTCGAACACCCTGGTCGCCCGTGTCGAAGTCGGCGCGAACGCCACCCGGCATCGCGTCGAGGGCGTCGCCTTCGGCTCGGCCACAGTCACCGCTCGGGTGACGCCGCTCGACGGCGCGGGCGCTCTCCCCGACGCCCTCGTCAGCGATCCGCTCGCGCTGCCCGAGGCGAGTGCGGGCATCCGCTCGTCGTCGCGCGCCGGCACCCCCGCCCTGTCCTCCCCCACCGCCGATGGCTTCACGGCGACCTGGCCCGCAGCACCCTCCAACGGCCCGGCCCCCGCGCCGGGCGCAGTCTTGGGCACTGACACAGCCGTCGCGAGCGACCCCGCACCCGCGGGGTACGTCGTGCGCGTGCTCGAGCGACGCCACGACCAGCTCGCGGCGACGGCGGCGGCGTTCGTCACCGCATCCTTCGACGTCGGCGACACCACCACCGCCACCCTCACCGGCCTCGAGGGATCGAGCCGGTACCTCGCCGCCGTCGTGGCCTACGACGAGGTCGACGGGGTGAAGCGGTTCCGCGCGAGCTCGGCGGCGAGCGCCGTTCCGGCCTGGTCGGAGGCCTACGCGGCCCAGACGCTCGGATCCCGCGCACCGCTCACCGAGTGGGCGAACGTCCCGCCGGCTCCGGTCGCGACCTCCGCCCGGGTGCTCACCTGGACCGGCACGCCCACCACCGGCCGCTACACGGGCGGCGCCCCGATCACGGGCTACCGCGTCGAGCTGCACCAGGCCGGCGTCGGTCTCGTGCAGACCATCCCCGCCGATGCGACCGGCGATACCGCCCCCACGGCACGGTTCGCTGGGCTCACCCCTGGCGCGCGCTACTCGGTGCGGGTGGCTGCGATCAACGCGAACGGGGTCGGCGAGCTCTCCGACTTCGGGGCCTCCGTCACGACGCCCGCGGCCTCGGATCCCGGCAGCCGCAGGCCGGCCTTCACCGACCGGGCCGCACTCGCCGCCGCGGTCGCGGCCGGCACCCTGGCCGAGGCCCCGTCGGTCGTCACCGTCGAGCAGGGCTCGGATGCGTCGGTCACCCTCCCCTGGACGACCGCGCAGAGCGGCGAGGCCTGGTGGTACGGCGACGGCACCTTCGCGGCCAGCGTCACCGGCATCGGCACCGACGGCACCCCCACCACCCCCCAACCCCACTCCTTCCCCACCCGCGGTCTCCCCGTTGGCACGCACTGGCTGCTCTTCGTGACCGACGCCGAACTCGAGGGCGACCCGGCCCCCGCGGGCGGAGCATCCATCGCCGTCCGCATCCAGATCGTGCCCTCGACCGCCGGCGTCACCCCGCTCGAGAACGCCGTGCTGCGCTGGGGCCTGAACGACGAGGCGAACAACGGCGCCTACTTCGGTGGCTGCAACTTCCTCTCGGCGGGCAAGACCCCCGATCCGGGCCACTCACGCGTCTTCGAGCCGGGCGATTACGCGGCGACCGCCGACACCGTGAGCATCCAGAAGCCGGATGCTGCAGGCCGCTACGTGCCCGCCGACTGGTCGACGAAGTGCCTCGACCGCACCGGCGCGCCCCTCAGCGCCGGCACCGCGACCCCCTACGGCGGCAGCCAGTTCGTGATGACCGGCGGAACCGGACAGGTCGAACAGGCCGCCGGCTCCGCGGTGATCCGCTGGGACGGCGACGTCACCGTGGCCTACTACGGCGGCATGGCGTTCTGGTACCTGAGCGACCCGGTACTCACCGTGAAAGGCGGCACCGGCATCCTCACCGCCACCGCCGGCGGCTTCGGCACCGACATGGACGACCTGTCGAAGTGGCAGGCCATCCCCGAGCGCACCGTCACGCTCGCCACCTTCAGCGGTGTGCAGGTCGGCCCCGAGGGGTTCACGGTCACGCCCGACTATCGCGGCGTCGCCGTCGAGACCGGCGGCGGCACCGCGCAGGTGCGCACCGGGGCCGACTGGGGGTCGTTCCCGCAGAGCTTCATCGACTTCCAGGCCGCCACCGGTCAGGCATCGTACTGGTACTCCAGCGGCGGGCAGGCGGATGGGGCGAAGCCCGCGCAGCCGTTCGTGGTCGGCTACGACGCGGCCTCGTTCGTCGTGCCGGCGGCCCCGGTGGCGACCGGTCCGGAGGCCGCTCCGGCCAAGGTGCCGGCCGTCGTGCGGCCGCCGACTCGGGTTCCCCTGAAGGTCAAGGGGGTGCGTCCGCCCGTGCCGGCGGTCGCGCCCGCCGAGGCGACGGCGGATGCGGGTGCGACCCGCGCCTCGTCGGCGAGCGCGGCCGCCGGCTCGGTGGTGCTCGTGGAGTCGCCCGCGGCATCCGTGGGGCTGAGCGCGACCGAGCTGATGCTGCTGCTCGTGCTCATCGGCGCGCTCGGCATGGTGGTCGTCGTCACCGGAGTCGGTGGCGGACTCGTGGTGCTGGGACGCACGGGCGCAGGGGTGCTGGGGCGCACGGGCGCTCGTAAGCCATAGTGGGAGACGACAGCCCCCGTCGATCAGGAGACACTCATGAGATACATGCTCATCATGCGCAACACCGCCGAGTCGCTCCGAGCCGTCGAAGGCCTCGATTTCGAGCAGGTCATCAACGCGATGGGCGCCTTCAACGAGTCGATGATCACGGCCGGTGTGCTGCGGGGCGGTGACGGGCTGACGGATGCCGGCGACGGCCAGGTGGTCGAGTTCACCGACGGCGACCCGGTCGTGACCGACGGCCCGTACGGCGAGGTGCGCGAGCTCTTCAACGGCTACTGGATCATCGAGGCGGAATCCAAGCAGGACGCGCTCGCGTGGGCCGTACGCGCTCCCCTCACCCCCGGGCAGAAGCTCGAGGTGCGGCGCATCACGGATGCCAGCGACTTCACGGACTTCGCCGACAACGAGTTCGTGAAGAAGGAGGAGGGGTGGCGCGCCGAGCAGGAGGGGTCGTCGGCGCTCTAGATCAGCGGGATCCGGGCAGCCAGGTCCCTCGTTGTCAGGCTCGCTCTCGCCCGTGCCCTCGTAGAGCGTTCTCAGGGTCCGCATACGATTCGCCGAGCCACTGATCAGGGCGGTCATAGCCCCGCCCGGGGTGAACACGACAGCTGTCGGCGTGCGCTGATAATGGTCCAATGCGAATCAGCGGCCGCCCCGGCGGACTCCGGGCGGCGCGCTCGCGAGCCGACGCCGGCCTGCTGGTCACGATCGCCGCCGTGGTGCTTCTCGCGTGCGCGGTGCTGAGCGGGATGACGGCGGTCGTCGCCTCCGCCACGGTCGAGGCGGCTGGTGCGGTGGTGGCTTCGGCGGCCGGCCCGGCGGGGGCCGTGCGGGTGAGTGCGCCTGCTCCGGATGCGCCGGGTCTCGACGGCTCGGTGCGCGCGGCCCTCGCAGATCGCTTCGCCGGCATCCCGGTCGCCGTCACCCGCACGGTCGAGACGCAGCCGACGCCGCTCGCCCTCCCGGCGTCGGAGTCTGGTTCTGGTTCTGGTTCTGGTTCTGGTTCTCCCTCGTCCCCCACGAGCGCCGTGCTGCTGGCCGACGAGACGATCGCGAGCCACGCCGTTCTCGTGAGCGGCAGCTGGCTCGACGGCAGCGCGGGCGGCGCCGGCTCGGGTGGCTCGGGTGGCGCTGGCTCGGTCGTCGTGCAGGCGGACGCCGCCGCGGCTCTCGGGCTCGCGGTCGGTTCGCCGGTCGCGCTCGGGTCGGGCGGAGCATCCTTCACGGTCGTCGGCACGTGGCGGGCCGCCGACCCCCTCGACCCCGTCTGGCTTGGCGAGCCCGGGCCGGCGTCGGGCTCGCAGGCCGGGGCGGCCGGGCCGTTCGTGGTCTCGGAGTCAGACCTGCTCGCCCTCCCCGTCTCGGCCACCACGCGGTGGACGGTGACCGTGCCCGCCGCCGGCGGGCAGGCGGGCGGGCTGACGGCGAGCGAGGTCGAGGCGCTACCGGGAGCCGCCGACCGCACCGGGATCGCCGGCGCGATCGCCCTCCGGGGCGACACGACCTCCGCGGGCCTCACCGTCACGGGCGACCTCTCCGCCACCGCCACCCGCGCCCGCACCGGCATGACCTCGGCCCAGTCGCTCGCCCTCGTGCCGACCGTGCTCGTCGGGGTTCTCGCGCTCATCGGGCTCAGTCGCCTTGCGGGGCTGCTCGCCGGCCGACGCCGCTCCGCCGACGCCCTGCTCTCGGCGCGTGGAGCGGCTCCCGCCCAGTTCGCCCGGTGGAGCGCGGTCGAGGGCGTGCTCGTGACGGTTCCGGCCGGGGTCGTCGGATCCGCGCTCGGGCTCGGCATCGCGTGGCTCCTGCGCGGCGGCCCGGCGGCCCTCGCGCCGGAAGTGCTCGTGACGCCCGCCATCCTCATCACGGTCGCGGCGCTCGGCGTGGGCACGGTCGCGGTGCTCGTGGCCTCGGGGGTGGCGGGGGTGCGAGCGGATGCCGCCGAGCGCTCAGGCCGCCCCCGCACCGCCGGAACCGTCGTCGCCGGCGCGGCGGTGGCCGTGCTCGCGGTGGTCGCCGGGCTGGCGGTCTGGCAGCTCGAGCTCGCCGCCGGCGCCGGGGCGGGCGCTGGTGGAGCAGGGGCGGGCGG
>NZ_BCST01000003.1 GCF_001571005.1 Herbiconiux solani NBRC 106740
CGAGGGCAGCGGTGAGGCCGCCGATCGAGCCGCCGACGACGACGGCACGCGAGCCGCGATAGGGGTGGGTGGACATGGGGATCACGCCTTTCGGGTGGGTGCGGAGGCCGGGCCGGCCGGCTCCGCGATCGGGGCGCCCGCCGCATCCGCCGCCAGCGATTCCTCGGTGGGCAGCGGCTGGCCGTTGGTCTCGCGGGCGAAGGCGACGCCGATCAGGCCGACGAGCCCGATGGCCGCGATCACCGCGGTGGCGATGCCGAGGTTGCCGTCGAACCACGAGACGGCGATGACTCCGGCGACCAGGGGGCCGGCGGCGGTGAAGAAGCGGCCGACGCTGTTGCAGAAGGCGATGGCCGAGGCGCGGACGCTGGTCGGGAACACCTCCGGGCTGTAGATGAACGCTCCCGACAGCGATCCGAAGAGCGCGAAGCCGAGCACGGGCATCACGATCATGTAGGTCGTCACGCTGTGCTGGAACGGGAACAGGAAGGCGATCGCGATCGCCGCGGCCCCGAAGGTGATGAGGAACGTGGGCCGGCGCCCGATCTTGTCGGCGATGAAGCCCCAGGCCGCGTAGCCGATGATGCCGCCGGCGTTGAACAGGATCGAGGCGAGCGCGACCCGCGAGGCGATCAGGTCGGGCGACCAGTCCTCGGCCGCGCCCATCTGGCGGATGATCTGGGGGTACCAGGTGGTGACGCTCCAGAACGCGATCAGGGCTCCGGTCGCGATCGCCGTGCAGACCAGGGTCGGGCGCAGCAGGGGCTTCCGGAACAGGCGCTTCAGCACGAAGTCGTCCTGGGCCGCGGCCCGTCCGGCGCGCTTGCGCTCCCGCCGGGCGCGGATGGCGTCGGCCGACTCCGGCGGCTCCTTCACGAAGCGGCGGATGAACCAGACCAGGATGGCGGGGATGACGGCGAGCGCCATCATGAAGCGCCAACCGAGTCCGCCGGCGAGGGCGAACACGATCGCGGCGATGAAGAACCCGGCCGCGTAGCCGGACATCATCACGCCGCCGGCCCGCGCGCGGTACCGGTTCTTCCAGCTCTCGGCGATCAGTGCCGCCCCGACGGGTGCCTCGACGCCCGAGCCGAGCCCCGCGATGAACCGCAGGATGCCGAGCTGCCACCAGGTGTCGGCGAACGCCGCGGCCGCGGTGAAGACGGCGTAGGTCAGGATGCCGATGGCCAGGATCCTGGTGCGGCCGAGATAGTCGGCCAGCACCCCGAACACGATCCCGCCGAGGGCCCAGCCGCCGAGGAAGAGCGCGACGGTCAGCCCGCCGTAGAGTCCGATCGCGGCCGGGCTGACCTCGATGCCGCTGTGCGGCAGCAGCTCGGTCATCGCCGGGCCGAGGACGAGCGTGTAGAGGCTGCCGGCGAAGCCGTCGAGCCCCCAGCCGAGCATGGTGCCGGTGAGCACGAGCCACTGGGCCTTCGTGATCTCCTGGCGCCAGCCGGAACGGAGTTCGTTGCGCGTGTTGCGAGTCTGCGTCACCATCGACGTGCTCTCCTTCGGAATAGGTGGTCCCGGTCCCGGATGCCCGGGGTCCGGGTGGTGCTCAGTTGAGGCGTTCGGTGCCCGATCCGCCGTACCAGTCGACGGAGTCGGCGGCGATGCGGGTGACGACGGTCTTGAGCCACGAGAAGTCGTCGAACGACTCCACGCCGGCGTCCTTGCCGATGCCGGACTCCTTGATGCCGCCCCAGGGGAGGGAGGGCTCGAGGCGGTGGTGGTCGTTGATCCAGACCATGCCGGCCTTGATCCGGTCGGCCACGCGGTGGGCGCGGGCGACATCCCTCGTCCAGAGGCCGGCCCCGAGGCCGTAGGGGTTGTCGTTGGCCATGGCGACCGCGTCGTCCTCGTCGTCGAAGGGGATGACGACGGCGACCGGGCCGAAGATCTCCTCGCGGGCCACGCGCATCTGCATCGTGGCGTCGGCGAGCACGGTCGGCTCGTAGAAGAAGCCGTTGCGGAGCGCCTCGGTCTCGGCCGTGCCGAACTCGGGCTCGGCGCCGCCCGCGGTCACGCTGGCGCCCTCCTCGCGGCCGGACTCCACGAGGGCCTCGACCTTGTCGCGCTGGCGCGAGCTGATCAGCGGGCCCATCTGGGTGTCGGGGCTGGTCGGGTCGCCGACGCGGATCGCCTTGGCGCGGGCGGTCAGGTGCTCGACGAACTCGTCGTAGACCGCGCGCTGCACGAGGAACCGGGATCCGGCCACGCAGGACTGCCCGGCGGCCACGAAGGCCGAGAACGCCGCACCCTCGGCGGCGTCGCGCGGGTCGACGTCGTCGAACACGACCACGGGGGTCTTGCCGCCGAGCTCGGCGGTCATCCGGGCGAAGCGCCGGGCGGTGGCGACCGCAGCGGAGCGGCCGGTCTCGGTGCCGCCGGTGAGGGTGATCTTGGCGATGTCGGGGTGCTCGGTGAGCGCGCGGCCGGCCTCGGCGGCGCCGGTCACGATTTGCACGACGCCCTCGGGGATGCCGGCCCGCTCGAGGATGGGCAGCAGCGCCAGGGTCGTCAGCGGGGTGAGCTCGGAGGGCTTCACGACCACGACGTTGCCGTTCGCGAGAGCGGCCGAGAGGCTGCGGGCGAGGATCAGCATCGGGTGGTTGAAGGGGGTGATGATGCCACAGACGCCGAGCGGGGCGCGGCGCTGGTAGGTGAGGTAAGGGCCGTCGGAGGGCAGCACGCCAGTGCGCTGGGCGGCGAGCAGCCCCGCGTTGTAGCGGAACCACTCGGGCACCCGCGAGAGCTGCGCCCGCGTCTCGGTGACCGGCCGGCCGTTGTTCAGGGCCTCGAGGCGGTAGAGCTCCTCGGTCGAGGCCTCGATCTCGTCGGCGACGCGGAGGAGGATGCGGGCGCGCTCGCTCGGGTGCAGGTCGGGCCAGGGGCCGGACTCGAAGGCGGCCTTGGCGACACCGACGATGCGGTCGACGTCGGCGGCGCCGTGCTCGGGGACCGACTGGATGACCGCGCCGGTGGAGGGGTTGATGATGTCGCGGGTCGGGCCGGTGGGGGCGGGGGTCTGCACTGTCCCGGGCGCGGTGGCCGGCTGGGCTGCCGGCTGGGCCTGGCTCGCGCCGTCCTCGGTGAGGGTGGTCTCGTTCACTGCGGTGTCGGTCATGTCGGTCTCCTCAGGCTGGGACATGGTCCCGAGAGAGGCTCCGTAAGGCCACGGCGCCCCACTCAGGTTCCAACAGCATGCCGTCCGCCCGAACCCACGACAATGTCCCTGACACCACACTTGACGCCGCGCGATGTGCGTGCTCACATGAGGGGGTGGACTCCGAACTGGTGGTGTGGCTGGGGCGGCTGCGCGAGCTGAGCGCGGTGGCCGTGGGTGGGCGATCCGTCGACCAGGCCCTCGAGCTCGTCGCAGAGACGGCCCGCGAGCTGCTCGGGTTCGACTTCTGCGGGGTGCTGGTTCCGGATGCGGCGGGCACGGCCCTGGTCATCACCGGCTGGAGCGGGCTGTCACGCGAGTACGTCGACGGAGTCAACCGCTCGAGCCCGGTGACGCTCGGCTCGACCGCACCCTCCAGCCAGGCGTACTTCGGCGGGCGGCCCGTCGCCGTCTCCGACATCGAGGTCGAGCGCGGCTTCGAACCCTGGGGCGGGGTGGCGCAGGAGCAGGGGTACCGCTCGATGATCAGCGTGCCGCTGATCGGGGCCGACCGCGTGCTCGGCACGCTGAACGGCTATCACGCGCGCATCCACGAGTACAGCGACCTCGAGGTCGAGCGGCTGACCCTGCTCGCGAACCACGCGGCGGCGGCGCTCACGAGTGCGTCCCTCGTCGAGGAGCTGCGCGGCGCCAACGCCTCGCTGCTCGAACAGCGCGACCTGCTCGCGAAGTCGGAGGACATCCACCGCCGGCTGCTCCGCGTCTCGCTCGAGTCGGGCGGGCTCGACGGGGTCGTGCGCACGCTCGCCGACCTGATCGGGCGGGCGGTGCGGCTGGAGGATCCGCGGGGCGAGACGCTCGCCGAGGCGGGCGGCGCGGGATCCACGGCTCGCCGACACGACGCGGCACAGGCCCCGGGACACGACGGGGCGCACGACCCCGCACACGACCGGGCGCACGACGGCGAGATCGTCGAGGTGCCCGTGCGCCTCGGCGCCGAGGAGGTCGGGGTGCTGCGCGTCGACGACCCCTCGGGTGCCGGCCTCGACGCGCTCGACGCCCGCGCGGTCGACCACGCCTCGGTGGTGATCGCACTCGAGGTGCTGCGCATCCGGGCCGCGCTCGAGACCGAGTACCGCATCCAGGGCGAGGTACTCACCGACGTGCTGCTCTTCGGCGTCACCGAGCAGGCCTCCCGGCGGGCGGCGGCGCTCGGCCACGACCTCGCGGGGCTCCGGGTCGCCACGGTCGCCAGCGTGCCGGGCCTCGGTGGCGCGCTCGGCCTCGGCGCGGCCGACACCCGGCGCACGCTCGCGGCGCTCTCGGCGGTCTCCGCACTCACCCTGCCCGGCACATCCACCGCCCGCCCCCTGGTCGCCGCACTGCAGGGGATGATCGTGGCGCTCTGGCCGGCGCCGCGTGACTCCGATCGGGGTGCTTCGGGTGCGGATGCGGTGGGCGAGGTCTCCGAGGCGGCGGGGCCGCTCGTGCTGCGGGCGCTGCACACGGCGTTCCCGGGCGAGAAGGTGCTGGTCGCGGCATCCGGAGCCCATCATCGGCCGCTGCCGGAGGCGTTCCGCATCGCGCGGGGTGCGCTCACGCTGGCTCGCGCCACCGGCCGGGCCGACGAGGTCATCACGCCGGCGGGGCTGGGGCTGGTCGGCGTGCTGCTGCAGACGGATCAGCCCGAGACCCTGCTCGAGTTCGCCCGCGAGCGGCTCGGGCCCCTGATGGACTACGACCGCGCCCGCGGCACCGACCTCGTCGAGACCCTGCGACGACACCTCGACGACGGGCTCGACCGCGCGGCGACCGCTGCCGCCCTGCGGTTGCACCCGAACACCGTCAACCAGCGATTGCGGCGCATCGAGGCGCTCACGGGTGCCGAGCTGCGCCGCCCCGCCGACGTCGTCTCGTTCGCCTCGGCGCTCGCGGTCTGGGACGTCGCCCGCTCCCTCACGGCCACCCTCGCCTGACCGCGCCGCCTCTCGCGCCCCACGAATGTCCGCGATCCGTCACTTGTTGTCGCTATTCCGTCCCCATAGCGGCAACAACTGACGGATCGAGGACAGTTGGGCGGAACCGCGAGACGGGGGCCGCCGCCAGGAGGTCAGGCGGAGGCGTAGCCGGGGAGGGCACGGATGAACGCGTCGACCAGGCGATCGAAGCTGCGGTCGACGTCGTCGGGCATGCCGAACCCGCCGGCCGCCTCGAGCGACACGAACCCGTGCAGCAACGACCGCAGCGCCCGGGTCGCGTCGATCGCGTCGCCGCCCTCGAGCCCGAACCCGGCGAGCGCGTCGAAGATCACCTCGAGCGCCGCCTCGGCCGCCACCACCTCCACCTCAGGGACGACCTCGCCCGAGTCCGCTCGGGTCTCCGCATCCGTTTCCACCACGACGACCTCCCCCGAATCCGAATCCGCGCCGGCCGCGCCGGCCGCGCCGGCCACTCCCGCCACCCCGGCCGCACCGGCCGCCACCGACCCGCCAGCCACCGCCGCCGCCTCAACCACCGCACCCCGCCGCGGCGGCGCCACCGTCGCCGAGTACCGCCCCGGATGCTCGAGCGCCCACCCCCGCAACGCCCGCGCGAGCGCACCCACCGCATCCGCCCCCGACCGCCCGACCGTCGCACGCGCCATGACCTCGGTCAGCTCGCGGATGGCCCGCTCCCCCACCGTCGCCTTGAGCGCGGCGAGCGAGTCGATGTGCTTGTACAGGCTCGGCAACCGGATCCCGAGACGAGCCGCCACCGCGGCGAGCGTGATGTTCTGGAGCCCGACCTCGTCGGCGAGCGCCTCCGCCTCCTCGGCGACCCGGTCGCTCGTGACGCCCGCCCTAGGCATCCGTGCCCGCTCCGGTCCCGGCGTCCGATGCCGCGGCCGCGCCCACGCGCTTCGCGAAGTCGAGGATGGCCGGGGTCACGAGCTCCGGACGCTGCGCGTGCGGGTAGTGCCCGGCCTCGGGCACCATCAGCACCTCGGCGGCCCCGCCGCGGGCTGCGTCGCGCCCCGCGAACTGCTCGGCGATCCAGCCGGCCTCCGTCGCGGCGCCCTTCGACGCGAAGTCGGGATCCATCTCGCCCATGACCACGAGCACCGGTGCCACCACGGCCGGCAGTGCGGCCTCGGCCGGAGCGTGGTTCACGTGCGTGGTCTTCGAGAAGGCCGCCGCGTGTCCCGGCCGACGCAGGGCCGCCACGATGTCGGCGCGGTGCGCCTCGAAGTCGGCGGGCTTCCGGCCCGCGTAGAGCGACGGCAGGTAGGCGCGCCAGACCGGCCTCGCCCACGGCCGCGCCATCATCAGCCGGAACGCCCCGAGCAGCAGCGGGTTCATCGGTGGGTTGCGCACGAACGGGCCGACGAGCACGAGACCGGCGACGAGGTCCGGCCGCTCGGCCGCGACGATCGCCGCGGCCCCGGCGCTCAGCGAGTTGCCGACCAGGATCGCCGGGCCCCCGAGGTGCTCGATCAGCGCGATGAGATCGGATGCGGTCTCCGGGTCGCCGTACGAACCGAAGCCCGCGTCGCTGTCGCCGTGACCGCGCAGCTCGGCATCCGCGACCCGGAATCCGGATGCGACCAGCAGCGGTGAGAGGGCGCGCCAGGTGGAGCGCAGATCGCCCATGCCGGGCGAGGTGACGACGAGCGGCCCGTGGCCGGCCAGCCCGTAGGCGAGCCGCCCCTCGCCGCGGTCGAGGTGGTGGAGCGAGGATGAGGTGTCGGTGGGGTTCATGTTGGCTACTCTAGCTAGCCTTTTGGCTATTAGCAATAGCTTTAGCAAAAAGCGGGTTAGAAACGACTCAGAAGGAATTTGGTTGTACCTACAAGCGTTCCACTCAGCATGACGTCGAACGCATCCGATCTCCTCGCCCCCGACACCGCCATGGGCGCCGTCACCCTCCGGGTGGGCGACCTCGATCGCATGATCGCGTACTACCGCGACGCCGTCACGCTCGACCTGATCAGTCAACACGGCGACACGGCGGTGCTCGGCCGGGGTGGCGTGCCTGCGATGATCCTGCAGCACGCACCCGAGCTCAAGAACCCCGAGCCACGGTCGGCAGGCCTGTTCCACACCGCGATCGTCTTCGAAACCGAGGCCGCCCTCGCCGCCGCGGTCTACTCGGTGGCGCAGCGTTTCCCGCACTCGTTCACCGGATCCTCCGACCACCTGGTGTCGAAGGCCTTCTACTTCACCGACCCCGAAGGCAACGGCGTCGAGCTCTACTGGGACCGCGACCGCACCTCCTGGAGCTGGACCCACGGGCAGATCGAGATGTCGACCCTCTACCTCGACCCGAACGCGTTCCTCCAGCAGAACCTCACCGAGGAGCTCGTCGAGGATCCGCGGATCGGCGGCGCCTCCGTCGGCCACGTGCACCTCTCGGTCGGCGACGTCGCGACCGCGCGCGACTTCTACGTCGACACCCTCGGCTTCGAGGTCACGAGCGCGTTCGGGTCGCAGGCCCTGTTCGTCTCGGCGGGCGGCTACCACCACCACATGGCGATGAACGTCTGGAACTCGCTCGGCGCCGGCCGCCGCCAGCAGACGCTCGGCCTCGGCCAGGTCGAGATCGTGCTCCCGGATGCCGACGGCGTCGCCGCCACCGAGGAGAGGCTCCGGCATCACGGCCTGCAGACCGCGAATGACGGCCGCACGGTCACGGTCGCCGACCCCTGGAACAACACCCTCCTCCTCCGCACCCCCACCCCCGCCTGACCGCCGGCCCGACCCCACCGCCCGCGAACCCCTCCTTGACATGGATAGTGTCGGTATCCAAGAATGGATATTACCGCTATCCGCTGACTCGAGGAGCCGACATGGCCCGCATCACCCCCGGCCGGATGACCCACCGTCACTCCGGCGAGCTCGTCGTCTTCCTGATCGGCATGCGGTTCAACCGCCCCTGGCGCATCGACCAGTGGTGGCCCGCGTTCGTCGCGATGCCGAAGATGCTCCGCGAACTGCTGACCGACCCCGACTCGGGCCTCATGGGCTTCCGGATGACGATCGGCTCCGGCGGCCCCGTGCTGGTGCAGTACTGGAACTCGCTCGACAAGCTCTACGCCTACGCCTCGGCACCGGACGCCGAGCACCGCCCGGCCTGGGCCGCCTTCAACGCCCGAGCGCGCAAGCACCCCGGCACGATCGGCATCTGGCACGAGACGTTCGTCACCGAGCGCGCCGAGAGCATGTACGTCGGGATGCCGGCATCCGGTCTCGCCGCGGCCACCGAAGCCGTCGAGGTCACCTCGCGATCGAACCGGGCGTCGGATCGGGCAGGGGACGGCGCGACCTCACGGTGAGGTAGAGCCGGTGCGCCGTGATGATCAGCGCGAGCCACGCGGCGCCCAGGATCCAGCCGGCCAGCACATCCGTGAACCAGTGGTGCCCGAGGAACACGCGGCTGAGCCCGACGGCGAGGTCGAACACCACGGCCCCCGCCCCGATCGCGATGCGGGCGCCACGCGACTTGCGGCGGAGGATCAGCAGGTACGCGATGATCCCCACCACGACCACGGCGTTCAGGGTGTGCCCGCTCGGGAACGACGGCGAGTACTCGTACGGCGGCACCGCATCCATCAGCGGCGGGCGGGCCCGGTCGATCAGGTCTTTGCCGGCGATCGTCATCAGCAACGACCCTCCGCCGGCCGCGGCGATCAGGACCACGGGGGTCCAGGATCGCCGATGGATGGCCAGGATGAGGATGGCGATCACCGCGATGACGGGCATCCCGATGGGCCCCGCGATATCGGTGAAGTGGGTGACCACGGTGTCGGCGACCGGACTTCGGAGGGTGAGCGCGAAGTCGAGCAGCGGCCGGTCGAGCCCGGCGACACCGTCGGAGTCGGTGACGGCGTCGTAGACCTGCCCGGCGGCGATGCTCAGGAGGAGCGCGATCCCGGCGCCGACCACGACCGTGATCACGAGCGTCGCGTTCGGCCCGAGACGGTCGCCCACCCAGCGGGCGACGGCGGCCAAGACGCGGCCGAACGGCGTGTACCAGTGGGTGAGGTCGGTGGGGCCGAGGTAGCGGTCCTGCTTCAGCTCGGCCCGGACGCCCTTCTCGGGCAGACCCTCGCCCTTCTCCGGCCCGGTCATGCCACCGCCGGGTCGACGACGACGGCGGTCCGCGGCGAGAGGCCGGGGGCCTGCGCCGCGGGAACCGGCAGCCGCACGATGAGCGCGCCCGGGTCGACCCCGAATCGGCCGCGCGTGGTCTCGCCGACCGGGTCGCCGTCGAGCTCGGCGAGCACGGGCTGGTCGAGCTCGAACTCGAACTCCCGGCCCGGCCACTGCTTGAGCGAGGCCAGACCGTTGCGGTTGCGAGTGGCGACGTCGATCGCGACGCCCAGCCAGCCGGCGACCACGTTGGGCCGCAGCATCACGAGTTCGAGGTCGCCGTCGTCGAGCACGGCACCGGTGGCGAGCTCGATGTTCGCGACGACCGAGCTGCAGTTGCAGGCGAGCACCATCAGGCAGTTGGTCGGCTCCTCGGCCTCGCCGTCGATCGTCAGGGTCGCCTCGAAGCCGCCCTTGAACAGGGCGGGTGCACCGGCGGCGACGTAGGCGCCCCAGCCGACCTTCTTCTTCAGCTCGTCGTCGGTGTTGTCCATGATCTGCGCGTCGAGCCCGACCCCGCCCATGACCACGAACACGCGCTCCTCGCCGTCGTCGAAGGTCGCGGTCCCGACGTCGATCGCGCGGTCCTGGCCGAGCAGGGCGATCTCCACCGCGTCATCGAGGTCGGTGAGCGGGATGCCGAGGTTGCGGGCGAGCAGGTTGCCCGTGCCGCTCGGCAGCAGGCCGTAGGGAACGCCGGTTCCCCGGAGCACCGCCGCCACGGCCCGCACGGTCCCGTCGCCGCCCATCGCGCAGACGACGTCGGCGCCCGCATCCAGCGCCGCTTCGGCCGCCGCGGTGCCCGAATCCTCCACGCTGGTCTCGAACCAGAGCGGCTCGGCCCAGCCCGCCCGCGAGGCGCCCGCGGCGACGGTGGCCTTGACCTCGTCGACGTCGGTGAACTTGCTCGGGTTGATGACGACGGCGACGGTGCGCCGATCGGAGGGGGCCTGACTGGGGCTGGCGTCGTGGGTCATTGTCGTACTCTCTGCTGTTCGAGGCGTTCGTGCAAGGGCGTGGCCGCCACCCGTGGGGGAGAGTGGCGGCCACTGGGGGTGTTCGAGGCCGGTTACTGCAGTCTCGTGGTCGCGGTCACGCGGGAACGGAAGCCGCCGCTGATCTGCACGAGCGCCGGCAACGGCCGCCCGAGCAGCTCGTCGAGCGCGCGCACCGCGTCTTCGACGATCCGGGCGGCGTCCCGGGGCGAGACACCGCGACGGCAGGTCACCGAGATCTTCAGCACCGGGGTGCGGCGCACCCGGTAGGTCGACACGTGCGAGGCGACGAACTCGGGGCGGGCCGAGATGGCCTCCTCGAGGGCGTGCTCGGCGACGGCGGCCTCGACCACGGTGGTGCCGTGCTCGCTGGTCGGCTCGGTGAGGGCGACCGAGGTGTGTCCCCGGCCCTGCCGGGCGATGAACACGACGAGCACGATGACCGCGATCACGAGCAGCACGAGCACGGCCGGCATGATCCAGCTCACCCCCGTGTCGCCGAGCGCCGTCTGCTGCAGCCACGTCGACACCTGGTGCGTCACCGGCCCGGTCGCGTCGCTCCAGCCGTCGCGGACGACCGGCACGAGCACGGTGGCCGCAGCCCCCGCTCCCACGACCAGCAGGGTCAGGCCGATCACGAGGATGAACAGGCGGTTGGCCGCCCGGTTGGTGCTGTTCATGCGCCGATCCTCCCGTTCTCCGCGATCTGGATCCGGGCCGATACCGGCGGCCGGAGCCCGTACGAGTCGAGCTGCCGGGTGACGGCCTCCGTGACCACGGCGCGGTCGACCGGGATGCCCGAGGTCGGCGTCAGGTGCACGACCGCGTGACGGTGCGACACCGAGACCGAGGCGTTGTCGGGGTCGACGTTTCCCGCCAGCGAGGCGTGCCGGGCGAGCGCCGAGGCGATCACCTCGTTGTCGACGACGATCGCGGTGCGCTCCGCCGAGAGCAGGTGCCGGGCACGGCGCCCGGGCGAGACCGCGGCGATCACGAGCACGAGCCCGATCACGGCGACCAGGATGCCCGCGGTCGCGACGATCGCGACCGGCGCGTCCACGAGGCCCAGCGTCCCGGCGAACATGTCGGCGGGTGCGACCAGCAGGGCCGGGGCCCCGAGCAGCGCGATCACGATCTCCGTGCCCACCCAGGCGAGCGCGACGATCACGATCACGGCGAGCACGATCGCGAGCAACGAGCGCGGCGAGTGGGTCTCGCGGCGGGCGATGCGCCGGTAGAGACGGGTGAAGGATGCCGGGACGGGCGTCCCGGAACCGTTCGAGGCGGAGTCGGGTCGCGCATCCTGAGCCGTGTCAAGGCTGGTGAGGGTCGTGGTCATCGGACTCTCTCCTCCTTCTGGATGTCGGCGGCCGACAGCCGCACGGTGACCCGGGCGACGGCCGAGCCGGTGAGGGCATTGACCCGGTCGCGGATGGTCTCCTGTGCCCGGGCGGCCCGCGAGACGATCGAGCCGCCGGCCCGTTCGACCACGGCGCGCTCTTCGGCGACGCGGTTCAGGGAGACGACCCGGATGGGCGTGGTGACGGTGAGGACCAGGAGGCCCTTCTCGTCGGCCAGGGCGACCCCGACCCGCGACGCCTCGACGCCGAGCGCGTCGGCCGTCACCGCAGCGACCACCCGGTTGAGAGCCCGGGACGTGATGCGGTTGCGGCCGGCCGCGACGGGGGTCGTCGCGGCGGTCGTCATGACGAGGTGCGCTTTCCGCGGAAGACGTCGACGAGCGCGGCGAGGCTCAGCTTGCCCTCGATGATCCGGCCGATCAGCGCGCCGATCGCCATGGCGATCGCGACGAAGAGGAACGGCCAGAAGCCGAGGACGACCCAGGTCAGGGCGAGGACCGCCCCGACCAGGATGCCGGTACGCGTGGCGGACGAGGTCACTGGACTCGCGCCTCGGGCGCCTCGACGTCGTCGGTGGGCAGGTGCACGTCGTTGACGGTCACGTTGACCTCGGTCACCTCGAGGCCGACGATGGTCTCCACAGCCTCGATCACACCGAGACGCACGCCGTCGGCGACGTCCTGGAGCGGCATCGGGTACTCGGCGACGATGGTCACGTCGACCGCGACCTGGGTCTCGCCGACCTCGACGCTGATGCCCTGGGTCTGGTCGGTGCCGGCGACGGCCTCACGGATGGCGCCGAAGGCACGGGCCGCTCCCCCACCGAGGGCGTAGACGCCGCGAGCCTCGCGGGCGGCGATCCCGGCGACCTTCGCGACGACGCCGTCGTTGATGACGGTCTTGCCGAGGGGGGTCACGTCGTCGACGACGGATCCGGAGGTGGTGATGCCGCTGGTTCCGGGTGTCGGGTTTGCCATGGTCGAGCTCCTTCTGGTTGGCCCGGAGAACCGGGGTGTGATGCGTTCTTACTGATGAGACGCAGGCACTCGGTCATTCGTCACGCCGCGGCCCGAAGATTGTTGCTCGGAGTCGGTTTTTCTCGGAGTCCGTTTTTTCCTCAGCCCCGGAACGCCTGCTGGAAGAACATCACCAGGAACGGCACGAGCGACACGGCGATCGCGATCGTGCTCACCCAGCGTGCGCCGGACGGCCGCGAGCGCATCACCGAGATCAGCGCCACGAACAGGCCGATCGCGGCCAGGAGGAGCGGCACCCACGCATCCACGCCGATCACGAGCAGCACGATGCCCACGACCCCGGCGGCGAGCGAGATCACGGCGGTCGGGTCGACGCCTCCGCGGGGGCGCTGCAGCGTCTGCGGGCGCTGGGTCGGGTCGTCGATGGCCTCGGTCATGATCTCTCCTCGTGGTGATGGCGGGCGACGAGCTCGACGGCGGCCGTCCGGCCCTCCGGTGTGAACTCGTAGACCCGCCGGCGGTGCAGCTGCGTGGTGACGTTCTCCTCCCAGACCGAGTCGATCCAGCCCTGCCGCTCGAGTCGTTCGAGGATGGGGTAGATCGTGCCCGAGGGCCGGCCGGAGCGCTTCATCACGTCGAGCCCGAAGACGGGCCCGGAGCTCTCGAGCATCGTCGAGAGCACGTCGACGGTGGGGGCGGTCACCCGCTTCAGCGGTTGCATACCCCCACCGTACCCAGACCACCGGGATCGGGCGGATTCCTGGACGCCGGGCTCCGGAATCCCTAGCCTCAGAACAGAGCCGGAGAGCGAGGTGGTCACGGTGAGGAAGCCGAGCGAGACCAACGTCATCGAGTACGACGAGGCGGGCACGGCGGAGGTGCTGACCGCCAGGACGCGGCCGTTGCCCGCGGCCGGCCCGGGCGAGGTCACCGTCGAGGTGATCTGCGCGGGGATCAGCCACATCGACGGCTTCATCCGCAGCGGGCGGGAGGCCACGTGGGAGGCCGAGCCCTTCCCCCGTCGCTCCGGCAGCGACTTCGCGGGGATCGTCGTCGACTCCTCCGACCCGCGGTTCGCGCGCGGCTCGGACGTCGTCGGGCATGTGCGGTCGGGGGCGCAGGCCTCGTACCTGACCGTCCCGGCAGCGGCGCTGGTCAAGAAGCCCAAGTCCGTCAGCTGGGAGACGGCCGGCGGTGCCTACCTCGCCGGAGTCACCGCGCTCGACACCCTGGACGACCTCCGGATCGGCGCCGGCGACACCGTCGTCATCTCGGCGGCGGCGGGCGGTGTGGGCAGCATCGAGGCCCAGCTCGCCTGCCACCGGGGCGCGACGGTGATCGGCACCTGCGGCGAGCGCAACTTCGACTACCTCCGGCAGCTCAAGATCATCCCGGTCAAGTACGGCGAGGGCATCGCCGACCGCATCCGGGCGGCGGCGCCGGGCGGGGTCACGGCCTTCATCGACAACTTCGGGCAGGACGGCCACGAGCTCGCCCGCGCGCTCGGCGTCCCCGAGTCGCGCTACCGCTCGAGCGAAGACCGCCGGGAGGTCGAGCTGCGGCTGCTCCAGGACGACTCCGAGTCGGTCGCGCACGGCACGAAGCAGCTCGAGATGCTGATGGAGCTCGCGGCGGCGCAGGCGTTCCACCTGCTCATCTCCGGCTACTACCCGTTCGACGACGTCGGGCTCGCCTACGCCGACCTCGAGCGGCTGCACTCCCGGGGCAAGGTCGTGCTCGGCACGCATCCGGTGTCGACGTACCGGTTCCTGAAGGCCAGGGACGTGCACGACCAGCGCAGCTGAACGCCGAAGCGGGCCCGGCAGATCGCCGGGCCCGCTCAGGTGGGGCCGCTCAGGTGGGGCCGCTCAGGTGGGGCCGCTCAGGTCGGGTCGCTCGGCGAGCAGCCCCGAGGGTGATCAGGCCTGGCCGATGCCGACCTCTTCGGGCGCGACGTCGGCGCCGGGCGCCGAGGGGTCGAGCGCGGCGGCGACGCGGGCCGACAGGTCGGCGTCCACGTTCGCCCAGTACTGCAGCACGCGCTCGCGGAGCGACGGGATGGTCACCTTCGAGACGTGCCCGGCGATGTTCTGCACCAGACGGGCGCGGGCGGCGTCGTCCAGCACCTCGCGGACGAGGGTTCCGGCCTGGCCGAAGTCGTCGTCCTCTGGGTGCAGCGTCGCGGCGCTGCGGACGAGCTCGCCGTCGGACTCCCAGCCGGAGTCGACGCCGAGCCGCGCGGGGTCGGCGTGCGGGCCGCCGAACGAGTTCGGTGCGTAGACCGGAACCGACGGATCCTTGAAGCCGAAGCGCATCGCGCCGTCCTTCGAGTAGCTGTTCTCGGCCAGCGGGGCGTTGACCGGCAGCTGCGCGTGGTTGGTGCCGACGCGGTAGCGGTGCGCATCCGCGTAGCTGAAGATGCGCGCGAGCAGCATCTTGTCCGGCGACGCCGCGATCCCGGGCACGAAGTTCGAGGGGGCGAAGGTCGCCTGCTCGATCTGCGCGAAGTAGTTCTCCGGGTTGCGGTTCAGCGTCATGGTGCCGACCTCGATCAGCGGGTAGTCGCTGTGCGGCCAGACCTTGGTGAGGTCGAACGGGTTGAAGCGGTAGGTCGCGGCATCCGCGTAGGGCATGACCTGCACCGACAGCGTCCACGACGGGAAGTCGCCGCGCGAGATGGCGGACGACAGGTCGCGGATGTGGAAGTCGGCGTCCTCCCCGGCGATCTGGTCGGCGTCGGCCTGGGTGAGGATCTCGATGCCCTGGTCGGTCTTGAAGTGGTACTTGACCCAGAACTTCTCACCCGCGGCGTTGATCCACTGGTAGGTGTGCGAGCCGAAGCCGTCCATGTGACGCCAGGATGCGGGCAGGCCGCGGTCTCCCATCAGCCAGGTCACCTGGTGCGCCGACTCGGGCGAGAGGGTCCAGAAGTCCCACTGCATGTCGTGGTCGCGCAGGTGCGTGCCCGGCAGGCGCTTCTGCGACCGGATGAAGTCGGGGAACTTGATGCCGTCGCGGATGAAGAAGACGGGGGTGTTGTTGCCCACGAGGTCGTAATTGCCCTCGTCGGTGTAGAACTTTAGCGCGAAGCCGCGCGGGTCGCGCCAGGTGTCGGGCGAGCCCTGCTCGCCGGCGACGGTGGAGAACCGGGCGAGCATGTCGACCGAGGCGCCGGGCTGGAAGAGCGAGGCGCGCGTGAAGGCGCTGACGTCGCCGGTGGTGCGGAAGGTGCCGAACGCGCCGCCGCCCTTCGCGTGCACGACGCGCTCCGGAACCCGCTCGCGGTTGAACTGCGCGAGCTTCTCGACCAGGTAGTGGTCGTGCAACACGACGGGGCCGTCGGCTCCGACGCTCTGCGAGTGGTCGTCGCTTCCGACGGGAGCGCCGGAGTTGGTGGTCGTGAAGTTCTGATCGGTCATGTTCTCCTGGTTTCGTTGGTGTTCTCAGGCAGACGATCGAGCGGTCTGACACTCGGGGCACAGGCCCCAGAAGGTCACCTCGGCCGTCGAGATCTCGAAGCCGCCGGTCGACGAGGGTGCCAGGCACGGCGCTTCACCGTGCACGCAGTCGACGTCGGCCACCGCGCCGCACCGCGTGCAGACCACGTGGTGGTGGTTGTCGCCGATCCGCCGTTCGTAGCGGGCGGGAGACCCCGCGGGCTCGATCCGGCGGAGGATCCCGGCATCCGTCAGCGCGTTCAGCACCGCGTAGGTGGCCTGGAGCGAGAAGCCCGGGAACTCCTCGCGCACCCGGCGGTGCACCTCGTCGGTGTCGGAGTGCGGATGCTCGTCGAGCGCCCGCAGAGCGGCGAGCCGCTGGCCCGTCACGCGCAGACCGGCATCCCGGAGGCGCGCGTTCAGCTCGATCGTCATGAAACGACCGTAGCCGGTAATCATGAACAGTTCATGATTACCGGCTACGTCGCGCGTGTCGTGCGCTACCCGTGTGGGTGAACGGCCGGGGTCAGCCGCAGGAGCGCAGGCTCGCCACCTCGGGCGACAGCGTCTCCGCGCCGCCGAGGAGGGTGACCTCCGTCGCACCCAGGCCGACGATCTGGTCGATCGTGGCCTGCGGGACGCAGGTGCCCGGGACCGTGAACAGCGGCGCACCCAGTCGGGCGGCGAGCGCCGAACCGGCCAGAGCATCCGGGAACGTGAGGCCCGTGGCGAGCAGCACGTCGTCGGAGGCGGTGAAGAAGTGCGCGTTGATCAGTCGCGACGTGTCGTACCGGTCGGTACCGCCCAGTCGCGTGGTCGTGGCGATCGTCTGCGCGTCGGCGAGGATGCCCGGGGTGACCGAGGCCTCTCCACCGACGATGACGATCTCCTTGACGTTCAGATCCTTCAGCGCCTGGCTCGTGGCGGCGTCGAGGTTCGACGCGGTGCCGTCCACCAGGATGACCGGGCCGTCGGCCCCGATGCCCGCACCGGCGGAGAGGGCGTCGGCGAAGTTCGCCCCGGCCGCCAGCACTGCCGTGTCGGCACCGGCCGTGAACACCGTCGAGGCGACCTTGCGGGACGTCTCGTACCGGTCGGCACCCTGGATGCGGGTGACGGTCGCGGTCGCAGCCAGCGTGGTCTCCACTCCGGCCGACACGGTCCCGGTGCCGCCGACGATCACGATGTTCGTCGGGTTGAGGCGCTTGAGCTCCTCCTGCACCGCAGCCGGCAGCTCGCCGCCCTGCGTCAGCAGGATCGGAGCGTCGGCCTTCGCCGCGGCAGGCGTGGCCGACAGCGCGTCGGGGAACACCTCGCCGGAGACGATGTAGACGGTGCTCGACCCGTCGGGCCAGCCCTTCTGCGAGGTCTCGACCGAGCTGGAGTAGCGGTCCTCACCCGACACGCGGTCGGTCGGGATGATCGGCAGCGTCTCGTCGACGGTCACCGCGACGCGGACGACCGTGCCGCTCGGCTTCGCCGTGAGCACCAGCACGCTCGACGCGGGGGCGTCGGCCGGGACCTTCAGCGACACCGTCGCCGCGCCGTTCGTGACCGCGACCGGAGCGAAGGTCGCCGTCGATCCCGTCCACGAGACCTCGAGCGAGGTGTTCTTCGGGCTGCCCAGCGAGGTGAGGTCGAGCTTCGCGACGTCGAACGTGACCGTCGAGCCCGGCGCCACCGCGGCGGTCGGCGCGTTCTTGACCTCGGCCGACCGGCGGGCGAAGTCCGGGGTGAGGCCCGGGTTCGTCTGCAGGTACGCGATCCACGCGTCCCGGTCGATCAGACCGGAGTCACGCAGATTCGTGCCCTTGGCCAGCTCGCGGAAGTTGTCTCCGCCCGAGGTCAGGAAGTTGAACGTCCCGATCCGGTAGCTGGCGGCCGGGTCGATCGGCTGACCGTCGATCCAGATGCCGGTGACGTGGTTACCCTGCGTGGCGGCCGAGTCGTAGGTGTACTCGACGTTCTCGGACAGGCCGAGCTTCAGGAATGCCCGCGACGGCACGGTGCCGTCGAGGTTCGTCTGCCACTGCTGCTCGAGCACCGTCTTGAACTGGGCGCCCGTGAGGCTCGTCGTCCACAGGTTGTTGGCGAACGGGAGCACCGCGTTGGCCTCGGCGTAGGTGACCGTGCCGTCCGGCGCGTAGGTCAGCTCGGCGCGGAGACCGCCCGGGTTGACCACACCGATCTGGGCGCCGCCGCGGTCGGCCGGGCTCAGCGAGGTCACGAGCGAGTCGGCGACCAGGTTGCCGAGCGTCGACTCCGAACCCCGGTCGTCGCGGGTGCCGCCGACGTAGACGTCGTTCGAGTAGCTGCCGCCGGTGAAGGCGGTCGTGATGTCGGCCTTGACGGAGCCGACCGGCTGGCGGCCGATCACGTCGGCGGCGGCGATCGCCGCATCCGTGATCCGCTTGACCTCGGCCACGCGGGGGTAGGTCGACACGAGGGTCGCGTCGGCCGTCGTCACGCGGGGCACGTTGCGGGCCGTGTAGCTCTCGACCTCGCCGGTGGCGGCGTCGACGGTGAGCTTCACGTTGCCGATGTTCTCGCCGTACGAGCCGGTCTGCAGAACGGGGCGGGTCTTGCCGGCCTCACCGGGGATCGGTGCGTCCCACGCGTACTGCTTGTGGGTGTGGCCGGTGAAGATCGCGTCGACGGATGCGGCGGTCTTCGTCACGATGTCGGCGAACGCACCGCCGGCGGCGATCTCCTGGTCGAGCGTCACACCGTCGGGGGTGCCGAAGCCGGCGCCCTCGTGGTAGCTGGCGATCAGCACGTCGGCCTCGCCGTTGGACTCGTCACCGTCGGAGAGCTGTGCCGCCACGCGGTTGACCGCGGCGACCGGGTCGCCGAAGTCGAGACCGGCGATCCCCGAGGGGGTCACGAGCGTCGGGGTCTCCTGGGTGACGGCGCCGATGACGCCGATCCGCACACCGTCGACGACCTGGATCGAGTACTCGTCCAGGGCCGGGGTGGTCGTGCCCTTGAGGTAGACGTTCGCGCCGAGGTAGTCCCACTTCGCGTTGCGCGCCGTGTCCGGCCCGATGATGCGGTCGGTCAGGTCGGAGTAGCCCTGGTCGAACTCGTGGTTGCCCACGGCGCTCGCCTTGAGGTCGAGCGCGTTCAGCACGTCGATCGTGGGCTGGTCCTTCGCCGAGGAGGAGGCGAAGAGCGAGGCCCCGAGGTTGTCACCGACCGAGAGGAACAGCGAGTTCTCCTCGCCGCCCTCCGCACGGATCTGCTCGATGGTGCCGGCGAACTTCACCGTGTTGGAGTCGATGCGACCGTGGAAGTCGTTGATGTCGATCAGGTTGAGGTCGACGGTCGACGGGGCCGCGGCGATGTCGTAGCCGACGATCACCGGGTCGTGGTCGCTCGAGCGGTAGAACGACTCGTCGTAGAAGTTCGTCGCGTTGTAGTTGAAGCGGCTGTACTCCTTCGCGATCGACTGGCCCGAGTTGATGTTCCAGATGTCGACGCCGGCGATCTTCGCCTCGGCCGAGGGCGACGCGAAGATGTGGTCGAGCGATCCGCTCGTCCCGGAGAACGAGTAGCTGTACTTGCCGGTCTTCGAGCCCTGGTCGACGTAGCCCGCGTCGGTGATGACGACGGCCGGGTCTTCCTTCGTGTAGGCGTTGAAGTCGCCGATCAGGAAGACGTCGCTCGTGCCGAGCTGCGTCTGCAGCGAGCTCGAGAACGTCACCAGCGCCTTGGCCTGCGCCACACGCGAGGCGTTCGAGGCGCCCTGGCCGTCGCCGGTGTCGGCGTCGGCCCCGGTTCCGGAGCCCTTCGACTTGAAGTGGTTGACGATCGCGATGAACGAGGATCCGTCGGTCGAGCCGGCGGCCTTGAACTGCTGCGCGAGCGGCTGGCGGGCGTTCGAGAACGCCGGGTCGATCAGCACGTGCGAGGAGCCGACCGGCTCCACGGCGGCCTTCTTGTAGATGAAGGCGGTGCGGATGACGTCCTGGCTCGACAGCGGCGGCAGCTGGTCGGCGGCGGGCGAGGGCACGAAGGCCCAGACGTCGCTGCCGGCCGCGGCGTTCAGCGCGGTCACGAGGGTGCTGAGGGCGCTGTCGCGGTCCTTGCCGAACTTGGCCGAGTTCTCGATCTCCTCGAGCGAGACGACCTCGGCGCCGAGCCCGTTGATGGCGGCGACGATCTTGGCCTGCTGGCGCGCGAGGTTCGCGGCGTTCGCGGCACCGCGGGCGTCGCATCCGGTGTTCACCGTGACGTTGTTGCCCGCGCGGTCGGTGTAGAACGAGCAGCCGGTGAGCTGGTCACCGGTGGTGGTGAAGTAGTTCAGCACGTTGAAGCCGGCGAGCTGGATGTCTCCGCCCACCTCGGCCGGAGCCGCATCCTGCACGTCGCTGAAGGTCGCCGGGGCGGTGCCGCCGACCGTGTAGGGCTGGGTCGGCTGGAACTTCCAGGCGCTGTTGCGGTAGTCGAGGATCACCGGGTTCGGGATCGTCGCGGCGGAGCCGACGGTGATGTCGGGGTTCTCCGTCAGGTACGGCAGCGGGATGTCCTTGTTCGCCGTGGCGCCGAGGAAGTTGATGCTCGCACCGTCGTCGAGCGTGACGGCCTTGGCCGCGTTCGCGGCGACGGCAGCGGTGTACTCGGCGGTACCGGGGCGGGCGATCTCGGTCGGGGTCAGCAGCGGCGAGTCCCCGGCGGCGAGGCCGATCTCGGCGTACTGGTTCGTCGAGTAGGTGTTGGTGACCGTGTAGGCGCCCTGGGGAGCGACGAGCATGCTCTCGACGGTCTCGCGGGCGGCGTCACCGAGCGGCAGCGTGATCGGCAGCGGGGTGACGGGGAGCGCGGCCGTGTCGAGCTTTTCTAGGCCCGCGGCCGAGGTGACGTTGAACTCGGTCAGGCCCTGGAACTCGCTGATCGTGCCGGTGACGCGCACCAGGTCGCCGATCGCGACGGATCCCGCGGTGCTCGCCGAGTAGACGAAGATCGCGTCCGAGGCGGTGCGGCCGTCGACGGTTCCGCCGCCGGTGCCCTGCGTCTGGATCGTGTAGCCGTTGAAGCCGCCGGTCGCGTAGACCGCGGTGACGACACCGGTGGTCTGCACGGTGGGCGCCGCGGTCGTGGCGTAGGGCGAGGAGTCGCCGGTGCCCTGCAGCTCGGCGATGGTGTGCACCTCGGCCGCCGGAGGATCGGTCGGGTCGGTCGGATCGGTCGGGCCGGTCTCGCCGGTGCCCGACTGCGGGGTGACGGTGGTGGTGGTGCTGAAGTCGGCCGAGTTGCTGTCCGTGTCGCCGAAGCTCGTGCGCACGAGGGAGTTCGGAACGCCGTTGGCGCCCTCGACCGGCTCGACGGCGGTCTCGAAGGTGTTGGAGGTGCCGTAGCCGACCAGGTCGACGATGTCGGCGGCGCCGGCGGCGTTGCCGACCGGCGGCGTCAGGGCCGTCGTCGTGTCGGCGAGGAAGACCGTTCCGGTGGTGCCGGAGGGGTTCAGCTTCGAGCCCAGGTCGATGTCCGGGGTCGGCAGAGCGGCGCCCGCGGCGGTCGCGCCGCCGTTGCCGTCGATCTGGATCAGGTAGTAGTCGCCCGCTCCGATGGAGCCGGAGAGCGCTCCGACGCCGTTGGCCGCGCCGGTTCCGCCCGAGGAGCGGTACTGCAGCGACCAGCCGTCGAGCGAGACGCTGGCAGAACCGGGGTTGTACAGCTCCACGAACTTCTTGTTGAAGAAGGCGTTGGCGCTGCCCCCCTTCGTGTACACCTCGTTGATCACGACGCCGGTTCCGTCGACGCTGGCGGATGCGGATGCGGCGACGCCGACGATGGGTGCTGCGAAGAGCGCCCCTCCGACGACCGTCGCGAGAATCGCTTTCAGCGACCTCGTGGCTTTTTGGGACATGTCACTCCTAGAACGAACGGCACACACGGATTCGGCCATGCTAGGAGGCGAAAGAGAATAAAGAAAGACTGGACATTTCCAGCAGGTTAATTCAGGATAACTGAATCATTGTCACCCTCTCGGGGGTCAAAACCCTAACGCATCTCCAAGCGGTCGGACAAGCCTCAGGGGGCCGTGTTCGGCCCCGCCGACGCCGTCCCGAAGGCCGCGTGCGCCACCGTCCCGCCGCTGAAGGGCACGAGACCCAGCCTCAGGGCGGTCACGAGGTACTGGGCGCTCGAGTCGCCGCTCGCCGGGATGAAGGTCGTCCCGGAGGGGGCGCCCGGCTGGTCCGGCTGCACGTTCACCGCGAGCGAGAGCACCTGCGGCAGGCGGTTGACGATCGTCCCGACCGCCGTCACGATCGGCGTCACCAGACCGGTGAGGGACGCCCCGAGGGTCGTGACCAGCCCGAGCACGGTCGTGGTGACCGCGTTGCCGAGCGGAGCCACGAGTCCCGTCGCGAGCCCGAGGATCGCGGTGGTCAACGAGGCCACCGTGTTGCCCACTCCGAGGATGCCGAGCAGGGTGCCGAGGAGGGTCCCGCTGACGAACTGGGGCGGGTCGACCGTGAAGGTCGCCGTACCGTCGACCAGCCCGCCGAGCGTCGAGTTGAGGTGCAGCCCGGTCGACACCAGCTGGATCCCCGCCACGTTGAGCCCCACCGCGAGGTTGACCGACACGGTCGCGGCCCGGATGGCATTCGTGATCGTCGTCGTCACCTGCGTCACGAAGGCGTCCAGCAGGGCGCCGACACGCGTGATGATCGGGTTGAGCACCGTGGAGTTCAGCACCAGCTGGGTGTTCGGCGGCAGGTCGTTCAGGCCGCCCGCACCGCCGAGGATGGCGGCGAGGTCGGCGTCGATCTTCCCGGTCGCGAGATCTACCGAGACGGTCCCGTCCGGGCTCGTCAGCTTCTGGGTCAGCAGGCTCGACACGGTCGTGGCGAGGTTGAGGTTCGACACCGTGACGTTGCCGGTGAGGTTGCCCACCGTCAGGCCGGGCACGAGCAGGTTGAGCTGCGCCCGGATGCGGTTCGAGAGCACGCCGTTCGACCCGGTCAGGCCGTCGAAGGCAGACTGGATGGCGGGCAGGCCCGCCGAGACGCCGCTCACGAGGTTGCCGACCAGCGGGCTGCTCAGCTGCACACCGAGGCCGGCGATCCCGTAGTCCCGGGTGACCCCGGTGACCGAGCCGTCACCCCAGAGCGAGGAGCGCAGCGCCGCGCACCAGTCCAGCGACGAGCTGGCGCCGACCGCACCCACCTGGGCCTGCGCATCCGCGATGCCCGTCACCGGGCCGAGCAGCGAGGTCAGTGAGACGGTCGCCGGCTGCGGCAGCTGGTCGTCCGGCGTCGACGCCGAGACCAGCACCCCGCCCGAGTCGTCGACCAGGCCCGAGGCGCCGGTCGAGTCGCCGTGACCGGACACCTGGGCGTACTGGTTCACCGCGCCGAGCGAGCCGACCGGGAGGCCGACCTGCAGACCGGTGAGGTTGAGCCCCGCGATGCCGCCGAGCAGCGAGATGTCGAGCGGGTTCGCGTAGGTCGCCGTCGGCGGGGTGGAGCCGAGGTTCTGGGCGTTCGAGGGGTCGACCGTCAGCGCGCCCGCACCGTCGCGGGTCAGCGTCATGCCGCGCAGGGCGGCCACGTTGTCGAGGTTCGTGCCGAGCAGCGAGCCGCTGAGGAAACGGCCGGATGCGGTGGTCGCGTAGCCCTCGTCGGTGCCGCAGTCGAAGGAGGAGGTGCCGACGGTGTCATGCACCCACTCGTCGTCGGGCCACGACGCCGTGGTCGCCGCGATCGAGGAGGGCACCAGCGCGACCGTGAGGACGGTCGCGGTCAGGAGGCCGATGGTGGTCGTGAGTCGTTGCATCTCAGTAGTCCTCGCCGCGTCGGATCGTTCGTCTGTGGAGGCGCCCCGCGACCATCGCGAGGCCGAGGAGCCCCGCCGTGAGGGCGCCGAAGGCGAGCATCGCCTGCAGCCCGCCGTCCAGACCCGTGTTCGCGAGGTTGCCCTTTCCGGGCGTCACGGGCGTGATCGGGCGGTCGTCGATGGCGGTGGCGGTGAGCCCCACGCCCATCGAGCCGGTCAGTCCCATCAGGCTGTCGTCGGCCATCGCCGCGGCCGAGTCCTCGACCGCGAGGGTGACGAGCAGGTGCTCGGGCGACCCCGCCGTCAGGGGCTGCAGGGTGAAGGTGGGGCTCGAGGTCGCGTAGTCGTCGGCCGGTGTGGCCACGGCGATCCGCGCGAAGCCCTCGCGGCAGGTGGGGGCGGTCTGGGGGTCGGTCCAGGCGACCGAGCAGCGGTCGACGGTCATCGTGATCCCGCGGGGATGCTCGGTGACCGCGCCGTCCTTCCGGAGCTCCAGGGTCAGGGTGGCGCGGGTCGCGTTCTCGAGCCGGGCGTCGACCTGCCAGTAGGCGGGGTCTCCCGGGCTGATGTCGAGGAATTCGGCAGGGTAGGGATCGGCCGCCAGCACCAGATGGCCGGGGGCGCCGGTCTCGGGGACGTCGACGAAGGCGGCCGTGGCCGCATCCGCCAGCACGAGCGAGCCGAAGGCCAGCGCGGCGACGGAGGCGAGGCCGATCAGCGCGGTCACGGCGCGAGAACGCCGCCGGACCGGTTCGGGATGGAGCATGTGATTCCCCTGTCGATGGTTCTGTGTCAGTGGCGCGGCCTGGCGCGCCGGTCGCGGCGGGTGGGCCGGTCGTGGCGGGTGGGCCAGAACGCCCAGGCCGCGATGGCGGCGACGGCGACGGTGATCCCGACCATCGCGATCGGGCTCTTCAGCCAGGCGACGACGGTGCCGGCGCCCGGGACCGCCACGAGCACCCGGCCGGCTTCGGCGACGACGTACTGCTGGCGATCGGGCCGTTCGTTGTCGTCGCCCTTGAGGGTCAGCGACCGCTGCTCGGCGACCCCGGCGACCTCGTCGATCGCCACGATCCGGTGGGTGACCGGGGTGCCACTCAGGGAGCGGGGTACGGTCACCACGTCCCCCACCCGCAGCTCCGAGGCCGGGACGGTCTGGATGACGGCGCCCGTCCCGGTCGGCATCGTGGGGGCCATCGACCCGGTGACGAAGACGATCACCGAGAGCGAGAAGATCCACGACACCAGGAGCCAGACCACCGCGAGGATGCCGAGCGTTCCCACGGTCGTCACGGTCGCGTCGCGGAGCGACGGTCGGTGCCGGACGGTCGTGGTCGTGCTCGTGCTCATCTGCTCCCCCGCGGTGGTCTGGAGATCCGGTCGGTGTCTTCGGTGCGGGCTAGTCGGCCTCGCCCTCGAAGTTCCAGGCCGGAGCCGCCGTCAGACCCATGTAGTCGTCCGCCGTGAAGCCGGTGGCGGGAACGAAGGGATCGGGCAGCGAGACCTCGAAGCAGTAGTACTGGATGCCGCCGGCCGCGGCCGCGAGGGCCTGGGTGGCCGTGCCGCCGGTCGTGCCGAGCGGGCCGTCGGCGATCACCGTCGGGGCACCGGGTGCGCCACTGAAGGCGGTCGCGTCGCAGACCGCGATGGGCGTGGCGCTCGTGGCCACCCGCACCTCGAGCGCGTCGAACAGCAGCTCGTCGGGGTCGGTGACCGCGATGCCCGCGGCCGGGACGGCCGGCTGCAGCTCGACCGTGCCGGCGAGCGACGTGGCCGTGGTGCGGAGCGACATCGCGGAGTAGACCGCGTCACCGGGCGAGATGTCGAGGGCGTCGAGCCCGAAGGTGATCTCGCCACCCGGGTTCGTGTCTTCGCTCACGAAGTCCGTGGGCACGTTGAACGGCGCGACCGTGTTCTGCTGCACCTCGAAGGTCGAGGTGCCGATGCCGGGTCCGCCGGCCCCGTCACCGCCGAACACCCACTCGGAGTCGGTCCAGGCCGCGAGCGTCGCGGTGGCGCCGATCCCCAGCACGGCGCCCGCCGCGGCGAGAGCGAAGACCTTGCGGCGGGTGCCGCCCTTGCCGCCGCTGTTCTTCTCCGTCGAAGCGTGAGATGTCATCTCGTTGTCCCCATTTCAGTCAGGTGCGGCCCCCGCTCATCCGGCGGACCGCGATCCGATCGGATCTGCTTCCGCACGCTAGGGGCGGCGAGAACCGGTGCACCATGGCCGACGACCCGACTCGGTGGTTGCTCCGTGGTGCCGACACCGAGAGCTGCGGGGATCCCGGTATCCGACACTGTTGTGAAGGGCTGATCTCGGTAGTGCGAAGGCCTGCGCTCGGCACAATTCGGTAGTAGGTAGACCGCTTGGGAGCGCACGGTGACGAGCTCGGCTCGGTAGGTTGGGGGGACGCCGCGGTGGGGTGGGACGAAGTCGTGTCATTCCCTCGGGGATGTCCGAGTGTGATGATGTGGTCGTGGGGGTCACAGATGACAACAACGGTGGGTGGATTCCGACGCGTCGGCTCCTCTGACGAGAACAGATCGACGATGGTCGGCGTGGACCAGCGGGTCGAGGAGGTGGCTGCCCACCTGCGGCGCGACGGGAGCGTCATGCTGGCCGGGGCTCTGGGTTCGGGTAAGAGCTTCTTCACCGCCGAAGTCGTCAGACTCCTTCGCGAGCGGCGGCTGGACCCGGTGATCGTGCGGGGCGCGAACGCCCTCTCCCGGGCGCCTCTCGGGGCCCTCCAGGCGGCGGCCGACGAACGGCTCGACCCGCTGTTGACCGGCGCCACCGATCCGGAGGCCGATCCCGTGCTGATCGTGGTCGACGACGCCCACGCCCTCGACTCGGCCTCGCTCGACGTGATCGCCCGCGCCATCTTCACCGGGTCGGCGCGGGTGCTGCTGGCGGTGGACGCCGACCCCTCCAAGGGCAACGCGCAGGCCGTCGTCGACCTCTGGCTCGACGGCGCGGCCGCCCGCTTCGACCTCTCGCCGCTCGACCATGCCACCGCCGACGCACTGATCAGCGCCTTCGTCGGCCCCGGCAGTCTCGACACCGCGACCCGGGCCGCGCTGTTCACCCGGTCGGTGGGCTCCCGCAGGCTCCTGCACGAACTCGCTCTGGATGCGGCGGCCGCCTCGGCGGCGGGTCGCGATCCCCTCGACCCGGCCCGCGACCTGCCGCCCGGCTCGCGGCTGTCCGATGCCTTCTCGGTCTCGCTCGGCGAGTGCACGGAGGAGGAGTGCCTGGCACTCGCCGTCCTCGGCCGACTGCGCGGGGTGGAGCACGCCACCGCCGCTCAGAACATCGACCCCGAGGTGCTGCAGTCGCTGATCCAGCGGCGCGCGGTGTTCGTCGACCCGAGCAACGAGCGGGGCCTCTACACGAACGCAGCGCTCGCCCGGGAGGCCGAGCGACGGGTCGCCCCGGAGAAGCTGGGCGCGGCGCTGGACGCGGTCGCGAACCGCGCCCTGGCCTCGGGCCCGCACCCCGTCGGCAACGCCGTCGACCGCCTCGTGGCGAGCAAGTGGTACATCGCCAAGCCCACCGTGCCCTCGCCCGCGGAGGTGGATGGCCGCGTGCGCTGCCGCATCCTCGCGAACGCCGCCCGCTCGGCCAACTCCCGCGGGCGGGCCGACCTGGCGCTGGCGTACGTGAACCTCGGCCGGCAGACCGACGGCTGCGCGACCCTGCACATCGAAGCCTCCCGCGCCTACGCCCGGTTGGGTCGGTGGCAGGAGGCCTACCAGGAGCTCACGGTGCACGAGCCCGCGAGCATGCCTGCCGACGACCTCCGGCGGCTCGTCCGCTGGTGGGGAGCGCTGCTGTCGTGGATGCCGCTCGGGCGCGGACTGGAGGAGATCGAGGAGTGGCTGGCGGCCGGCGGGATCACCGACCCGACCATCCTCTGCGAGCTCGACGTGCAGCGGGCCGAGTCGGCGTGCCTCGAGATGGACTGGGCGCGCGCGGTGGAACACGCCAAGAAGGTGCTCGCGGTTCCCGGCTCCCACACCCTCGCCCGGGTGCGCTCGGGCGTGATGGCCGGGATGGCGGACTCCGAGCTCGGGCGGCTCGACAGCGGCGCCTCGACCTTCGCGCAGGCGGAGCGGGCCAACCGCGATCCGGTGACCGGTCAGACGGTGTCGCTGCTCGCCGAGCTGTCCATCCTCTGCTTCGAGGCGATGACCACCATCCTCGGCGGGGTCGCCACGCCCGGACTCGCCGAGCGGCTCCGCGCGGCGACGCTGCAGGCGGCCCAGCGCGACGACCGGACGGGGCTCGCGATGGTGGGCATCGCGGCCGGCACCCTGCACGGGATCGGAACCGGGGACGGGGCGCGGGCCGAGATCGAGTTCGCGGCATCGCTCCGCCGGTTCGAGCGGATCGAGTTCGCGCTCTGGCGGCCTCTCGTCGTGCACTCGCGGATCGCGGCCCTCACACAGCTCGGCGACCTCGCCGGCGCCCGGGCGCTGCAGGAGGAGGTCGACCCCGACCTCGTCGCCTCGCACCGGCTCTACCGGGTCTCGGGGTTGATCGTCGAGGCGCAGCTGCGGGCGGCCGAGGGGGATCCGGCCGGTGCCGCCGAGGCGGCGGCCGAGGCACTGGCCGAGCGCGAAGCCGCGGGGACGACCCTTCCCGAGTCGATCGACGTGAAACGTCTCACCCATCTGATGGGCGCCGGCGAGATGGTGCCGATGGAGGCGTACGCGCCCCCGGGCATCCTGAAGGCCGACCTGCGACCGGTGGGCGGGCACTCGACGGATCGCCGGACCGACCGGCGCGGCGACCGGCACACAGGCGACCGGCATCTGGCCGATCGCCACGGTGCCGCGCGAGCCGAGCGGGGGGACGCCGGGCGGCTCGTCGGCGCGGAGCCGCAGACCGCCGAGAGGCCGCGGTCCGAGGGTCAGCGGTTCACGCAGGAGATCGGTTCGCGGAGGGGTGCGGACGAGCGCGGCGGCCGCTTCGACGACAGGCGCGGGCTCGGCGACGCGCACCGTGAGGAGAACGGAGCGGAGGGTGCGGTGCTCGCCGAACTCACCGACCGCGAGCACGAGATCGCGCTGCTGGTCTCCCGGCAGCTGACGAACAAGGAGATCGCGCGGCAGCTGTTCCTCTCGGTCCGGACGGTCGAGTCGCACGTGTACACGGCGCGCGGCAAGGTGGGGGCGCGCACCCGCCGGGAGCTCGGGCGGATGGTGGCCGAGGCCGACGGCGGCCCGACCGACAGCCGCGGGTGGCGGCTGGCATAGGCGACCGACCGACGAGGGTGGAGCCTGCCGTAGAATAGAGGAGTCCGTCCCGCCCCGACCGCAGGAGCACCACGTGCCGAAGATCGTCGTCGACGTCATGCCCAAAGCCGAACTCCTCGACCCGCAGGGAAAGGCCGTCGCCGGCGCACTGACCCGGCTCGGCCGCTCGGAGTTCACCTCCGTGCGCGTCGGCAAGCGCTTCGAGCTGACCGTCGAAGGGCCCGTCGACGCCGACGTGCTCTCGGCCGTCCGCGAGATCGCCGACGACCTGCTGTCGAACTCGGTGATCGAGGATGTCGTGAACATCACCGTCGTCGACGAGGCCGGCGAGCACAGCGCCGCGTCCGCATCCGGGGTGCTCGCGTGACCCGGGTCGGCGTCGTCACCTTCCCCGGCTCGCTCGACGACCGGGATGCCCAGCGTGCCGTGCGCTTCGCCGGAGCCGAGCCGGTCGCGCTCTGGCACGGCGACCACGACCTCCAGGGCGTCGACGCCGTCGTGCTCCCCGGCGGCTTCAGCTACGGCGACTACCTCCGCTGCGGCGCGATCGCCTCGCACTCCCCCATCATGCGCGAGGTCATCGCGGCGGCCGAGCGCGGTGTGCCGGTGCTCGGCATCTGCAACGGCTTCCAGATGCTGACCGAGGCGCACCTGCTGCCCGGAGGCCTGATCCGCAACGATCACGGCAGCTTCGTCTGCCGCGACCAGGTGCTGCGGGTCGAGAACGCGTCGACGGCGTGGACGAACGGGTACACCGTCGGCCAGGAGATCACCATCCCGCTGAAGAACGGCGAGGGCGGCTACATCGCCTCGGCCGAGACCCTTGCGCGGCTCGACGGCGAGGGCCTCGTGGCCTTCCGCTACGTGGGCGTCAACCCCAACGGCTCGCTCGACGACATCGCCGGCATCACCAACGCCCGCGGCAACGTCGTGGGCCTCATGCCCCACCCCGAGCACGCCGTCGAGGCCGGCTTCGGCCCAGACACCCCCCTCGCGATGCGCTCGGGCGTCGACGGCCTGACGATCTTCCGCTCAGCCCTGGAAGCGGTGCTAGCTGCCTGACGAGCGTGCTGCGCGCGCCCGTCAGGGCCGCGCCGCCGCCTCTGCGGCGCGGGCGACATGCTCGGCTGCGGTCGCTGACGCGGCCGCGGCCTCACCTTGGGTCGTCTGAGAGGGGCCCGTCGCCTTCGGCATTCGGGCGACTGCTCTGGGCAGGTGAGTGGGCTCTTATTCGCCGGTGGCTCCGTCTAGGAGTTCTCGGAGGATGTCGAGGTGGCCGAGGTGGCGGGCGGTCTCCTCGGTCATGTGGAGGATGATCCAGCGCAGGGAGAAGCGGCCGTCTCGGGCCGCACTCGGGGCGTCGAGGTCGTAGCGGGCCGCCACCTCGCGCGACTCCTGGCAGGCCGCCTCGTAGTCGGCGATGACCTCGGCCAGGCTGTCGGCCTCCGTCACCCGGAATTCGCCGTCGGGATCCGCGTCCGAGTACCGGAACGGCACGTTCTGCTGGCCGTCGAGGTCCTCGCGGAACCACGAGCGCTCGACGTCGGCCAGGTGGCGGATGAGGCCACTCACGGTCGTGAGGCTCGGCAGCAGGCGGCGCGCCGCATCCGCATCGCTGAGGCCGGTGGCCTTCCACACCACCGATGCACGCTGGAAGTCGAGGAAGCCCTCGAGGGTCTCGCGCTCGCCACCGCGCTCGGGCGCCTGCGGCCGCTCGTCGGGAGGGAGCGTGCCGGTCGAGGGTTCGGTACTGGTCATGCGACGAGGGTACGCCGCGAGTACGGTCGGGGGCATGACGGATCGGGTGCGGGTCGAGGTCGCCGACATCACCACGGTGACGGCGGATGCGGTGGTGAACGCCGCGAACAGCTCGCTGCTGGGTGGGGGCGGGGTCGACGGGGCGATCCACCGGGCCGGCGGGCCCGAGATCCTCGCCGCCTGCCGGGAGCTGCGGCGCACCGTGCTGCCGGACGGGCTGCCCGCGGGTGACGCCGTCGCCACGACCGCGGGGCGGCTGCCGGCACGGTGGGTCATCCATACCGTCGGGCCCGTCTGGTCGGCGCGGGAGGACCGCTCGGCCGTGCTCGCCTCGGCCTACCGGCGGTCGCTCGAGGTGGCCATCGAGCTGGGTGCGGCATCCGTCGTCTTCCCGGCGGTCAGCGCCGGCGTCTACGGCTGGCCGCACGCCGACGCCGCGCGCATCGCCGTCGAGACGGTTCGGGCCGCGCCCTTCGACGGAGAGGTCTCGTTCGCGCTGACGCCCACGATGCTCCCGCACTTCGAGCGGGCCCTCGCCGAGTCGCTGTAAAGCGCAGCGGGTGCAGCGACCGGACGCCGTTACGGCAGCCGGTGCCCCGCCGCCGTGAACAGGCGGTACCACTCCGGCCGCGTCAGCCGGAGCTCCGATCCCGCGGCCGCCTCCCGCACCCGCGACGGGCTCGTCGTGCCGAGGACGACCTGGATGCCCGCCGGATGCCGCGTGATCCACGCCAGCGCGATCGCCGTCGGCGTCACCCCGTAGGCCGCCGCGAGCTCGTCGAGCACGTCGTTGAGCTCGGCGTAGTGCTCCCGGTCGCCCAGGAAGACGCCCGGGTACTTTCCACTCTGGAACGGCGACCACGCCTGCAGCGTGATGCCCTCGACCCGGCAGTAGTCGAGCAGCCCGTTGTCGCGATCGACCGACTGCGGGTCGTCGGCCATGTTCGCCGCCACCCCCGCCGCGATCAGCGGCGCGTGCGTGATGCTCAGCTGCACCTGGTTCACGATCAGGGGCTGCCGCACCGACCGTGCCAGCAGCTCGATCTGCCCGGGAGTGTGGTTCGAGACCCCGAACGCCGTGACGAGACCCTGCTCGTGCAGAGCGTCGAAGGCCGCGGCCACCTCGTCGGGCTCGACCAGCGCATCCGGCCGGTGCAGCAGGAGCAGGTCGAGGTGGTCGAGGCCGAGCGCCGAGATCGAGGCCTCGGCGCTGGAGACGATGTGCTCGGCCGAGAAATCGAAGTAGCCCTCGCGGATGCCGACCTTCGACTGGATCAGCACCTGCTCGCGCTCGGCCGGCGAGAACCGCACCGCGCCGCCGAAGCGCGCCTCACAGGCGTGCGGCGAACCGCCGTAGATGTCGGCGTGGTCGAACACGGTGATGCCGGTGTCGAGGGCGGTCTTCACGAGCATCCGGATCTCGGCGTCGTCGAGCTCGCCGATGCGCATCATGCCCAGGATGACGTTCGAGGCGGGCAGATCGGTTCGCGGGAGGGTGAACTGCTTCATCCCTCGATCTTCGCAGAGCCGGAGTTCTCGGCCGGGCCCGGGTCGTTCGCCGGGTCGGGGTCGTCGAGCTCCTCGGGGTCGATCGCGGCGCTCCGCGCGTACCCCCGCACCCGCCGGTCGACGAAGGTCGCGACCCAGAGCAGCAGACCGATCACGAGCAGGATTCCGGCGATCTCGTACTGCGCCGCCGGCCTCCCCGAGGTGAAGGGCAGCACGAGGAACACACAGAGCAGTGCCCCGAGCACCGGCATCACCGTCGGCGTGCGGAAGTGCTTGTGGTCGACCTTCTGCCGGCGCAGCACCAGCACGCAGACGTTGACGACCGCGAACACCGCGAGCAGCAGCAGCGAGGTCGTTCCGCCGAGCAGCACGGCGATCGGGTTCTTCGGGTCGACCGAGACGAACGCGGTCAGGCCCAACGCGATCGCGGTGGTGAACAGGATGGCGGCCCACGGCGTGCGCCGCCCCGGCAGCACCTTCGACAGGAACGGCGGCAGCACGCCCTGCTTGCTCATGCCGTAGAGCAGTCGGCTCGCCATCATCATGTTGATCAGCGCCGAGTTGGCGACCGCGAACAGCGAGATGAAGGGGATGAGCGCCGAGATGGGGAAGTCCGGAGCCGCGGTCTGCACGACCGTGACGAGCGGGGTGTCGTTGCCGGCGAGCTCCCCGACCGGCACGATCGCCACCGCCACGATCGAGACGAGCACGTAGATCACGGCGGTGATGCCGAGCCCGGTGAGCATCACCCTCGGGAAGATGCGGCTCGGGTTGCGGGTCTCCTCGGCCATGTTGACCGAATCCTCGAAGCCGACCATCGCGAAGAACGCCAGCGAGGTGGCCGTCGAGATCGCGAGGAACACGTTCTTGTCGTCCGGAGTCGCGAAGGCGACCACCCGGGAGAAGTCGGCCTGGCCGCCGAAGATCGCGAAGAAGCTGATGAAGATCACCAGGAGGAGCCCCGACAGTTCGACCAGCGTAAGCACCACGTTCAGGCCCACGCTCTCGGCCACCCCGCGGAGGTTGACCGCGGCGATCAGGATCATGAACACCAGCGCGATCACGAGCGCGAGCCCCGGCCCCTCGCCGAGCCCGAAGCCGATCGCGAAGTTCGACGCGAAGGCACCCGCCGCGGCCGACGCCGAGGTGATCCCGGACGACATGACCGTGAAGCAGATGAGGAAGGTGACGATGTGGATGCCGAAGGCCTTGTGCGCGTACAGCGCCGCCCCGGCCGCCTGCGGGAACTTGGTCACCAGCTCGAGGTAGGAGCACGCGGTGATGGTCGCGACGACGAAGGCGATGAGGAACGGCAGCCACGCGGCCCCGCCCACCTCGGCCGCGACCTGGCCGGTCAGCGCGTAGATCCCGGTGCCCAGGATGTCGCCGACGATGAACAGCAGGAGGAGCTTCGGCCCCATGACCTTCTTGAGCTCTGGCTCTGTCTCCGGCGTGCCGGTCGACGGTGACGTCGTCGTCATGGACCAAGCATGCCCCCGTTAACCTTCAGACGGCATAATGCCCCCATGGCCAAGAAGACGAAGACCGCGTTGAAGGAGCTCACGAAGGCTCTCGAGAAGCACGTCGAGGTGCTCGAGGACTCCAAGAGCAGCAAGAGCAAGCGCGAACGCGCCACTGCGAAGGTGCGCGCCGCCGCCATCAACTACTCGTCGGTGCTCAATTCCCGCACGGGCAGCCAGAGCCCGTTCCTCGACATCCCGGACCCCGCGCTCGACGAGTCGACCGTGGCGTCGCTCAAGGCCGAGAAGGATGCGCTGGTCGCGCGCCGCTCGGCCAAGCACTCGCACGACCAGGGCTGAGCCGAGTCGGTCGGGCCGGCAGGCCCGGCCTGAACTCAGGCGGCCGTGCCGCCGATGTTCACCAGCCAGTGGATGCCGAATCGGTCGGTGAGCTGCCCGAAGCTGTCGCCCCACGGCGCCTTCTCGAGCGGCAGCGTGATCTCGCCGCCCTCGGCGAGCGCGGCGAACCAGCCCGAGAGCACCTCGTCGTCCTCGTCACCGCTCAGCGAGACCGAGATGTTGTCGCCGACGGTGTAGGGCATCGAGGAGGGGACATCCGACCCCATGAGGATCAGGCCCGCCGGCGTCACGAGCTGGGCGTGCATGACGAGGTCGGCCTCGGCCGGATCGGACGACATCCCGAACTCGGCGAAGGTGCTGCTCGTGAGGGTGCCGCCGAAGACCGATTCGTAGAACTCCATCGCCTGTCGGGCCTCACCGCGGAAGCTGAGATAGGGGTTCAGGTTGATGCTCATGGCGCCTCCTCGCGCTGGATAGGCGGAGGGTGTCCCGCCCTGCCTGCACCGTAACAGAGAATGTGAACGGTGTACACATGTCTACACCGGTCTCGGTAGTCAGGGTTCGGGCAGTCAGCGTCCGGCAGTCAGCGTTCGGATAGTCAGGCGGTGCAGGCCCCCGAGGCCACCGGCTCGCTCGCCGAGAGCTGGCCGAGCACGGGCGCGATCTCGTCGAGGGTCATGGCGTAGCCGGTCTCGCCGTCGATCGTCGACCGGGCGAAGACCACTCCGACGACGTCGCCGTCCACGTCGAACAGCGGGCCGCCCGAATTGCCGGGCCGCACGATCGAGCGGAGGGAGTAGATCTCGCGGGTCACCGCATCCTGTTCGTAGATGTCGCGGCCCATCGCGTCCACGAGCTCGCGCACGCGCGCCGAACCGACCGTGTAGGCGCCGTTCTCCGGGTAGCCCGCGACGACGGCTGGGTCGCCGGCGGCCAGCGCCGTGCCGAGGGGCAGCGGGTCGATGCCGAGCCCCGGCACCTCGAGCACCGCGAGATCGCGGGCGGGGTCGAACACGACGAGCTCGGCGGGCAGCAGTTCGCCGGTGCCGCCGCGCTGCACGTAGAGCTGAGCGGATCCGGCCACGACGTGCGCGTTGGTGACCACCCGCTCGCCCGCTGCGACCCAGCCGCTGCCCTCCGCATCCGCCCCGCAGGCCGGCGCGGAGGAGAGGATACGGACGACGCCGTCGGCCGCGTCGTTGACCGCGGCAGGGATGCTCGGGTCGGGTGCGGGCGCGTCCTGGATCGCCTCGTCGCCGAACGCGAACACCTGGGGGAAGCCGGAGTCGCCGAGCGTCGCCTCGAGCGTGCCGAGCGCGGTGGTCGCGGGAACCGGGGCGATCGCGTCGAGCGTCGCCACGACCTTCGACGAGGCCACGAGCTGGGTGACCGGGACGAGCCCGGTGGTCTGCAGGAAGCCGGCGACGAGCCAGACCACGACGGCCCAGGTCAGCAGGCCGAGTACGGCGCCGCCCAGCGAGTCGAGGCCGCGCGCGACGCGCAGCACGCCGATCACACGGCGGATGAGCCCGGCGACGAGGCTCAGCACCGTGATGGCGAAGGCCATGCTCAGCAGCAGCACGCCGCCGGTCGCGACCGCGCGCTGCACGGGGTTTCCCCAGCCCAGGCCGGCGAGCCATTCGACGATCGACGGCGCGATCCACGAGGCCAGGAAGGCGCCCGCCACGATGCCGAGGAGGGAGGCGGCCGTCATCAGCGCACCGCGGCGCCAGCCCCCGAAGACGGCGGCGACCGCGATGACGATCAAGACGATGTCGACGATGAGTTCCATGTGCCGCTCATGCTACGGAGGCCGCATCACGGCGACCTGGGAGACAGGTGTTGCGGGTCGCCTGTCCGGCCTTCGGCCCACTCCGCGAGAGTAGAGTTGCCGTCACCCGATCGTGATCGAAAGAGGCAGCCGTGGGCGCGAATCTGAACGACATCCCCCTGACCACCATCGACGGGACGACGACCACCCTCGCCGACTACGCGCCGGTGACCCTGATCGTCAACGTGGCCTCGCGCTGCGGGCTCGCGCCCCAGTACGAGAAGCTGGAAGAGCTGCAGAAGCTCTACGGCGACCGGGGCTTCACGGTGCTCGGGTTCCCCAGCAACCAGTTCCTCCAGGAGCTGTCGGACACCGACAAGATCAAGGAGTACTGCTCGATGACCTGGGGCGTCACCTTCCCGATGTTCGACAAGGTGAAGGTCAACGGCAAGTCGGCGCATCCGCTCTACGCCGAGCTGACCAAGACCCCGGATGCGGCGGGCAAGGCCGGGCGCGTCAAGTGGAACTTCGAGAAGTTCGTCGTCACCCCTTCGGGCGTGCACCGCTTCCGCCCCACCGTGCAGCCCGACGACCCCGAGATCGTCGCCCTGATCGAGTCCTCCCTCCCCGCCTGATCCTCACCCCCTGAGCGGCTCCACCCACCCCTTTCCCCTCGCCGAGAAGTCACTTTCACGTCCAAAACGGGGCGGGAAGACGTGAAGGTGACTTCTCGGCGCGGGGAGGGCGGGGGGTGGAGGCGGGATGGAGCGGGGTCCCAGGGGATGCTCGGAGTGGGGCGGGTAGAGTGACGGCGATGAGCGACAGCGACAGCGCCCGCACGGATGACGACGTCCGGCGGCCACAGGGTTTCGACGGGATCGTCGCGCGGCTCCGCGCGGCCGGATGCGTGTTCGCGGAGGACGAGGCGACTCTGATCCTCGAGGCGGCCGGTGACGACCACGGCACCCGCGAGCGACTCGTCTCGGCCCGCGTCGCCGGCACTCCGCTCGAACACGCCCTCGGATGGGCCGAGTTCTCGGGGCTCCGCGTCACCGTGGGGCCCGGCGTCTTCGTGCCGCGGCGACGCACCGAACTGCTGGTGCGCTCGGCACGCGAGCTGGCCCGGCCTGGCGCCGTGGTGCTCGACCTCTGCTGCGGCTCGGGAGCCGTCGCCGCCGCGCTGGCCGCGGGCGGCGGCAAAGAAGCGGAGCCGCTCGAGGTGTGGGCGAGCGACATCGACCCCAATGCGGTGCGCAGCGCCCGCGCCAACCTCGGCGACGAGCGCGTGCTCGAGGGCGATCTGTACGGCGCCCTCCCCGACACCCTCCGCGGCCGGATCGACCTGATCGTCGTGAACGCCCCCTACGTCCCGACCGAGGCGATCGCCACGATGCCGCCGGAAGCCCGCCTGTACGAGGCGCCGATCGCGCTCGACGGCGGCGACGACGGGCTCGACGTGCAGCGCCGAGTGATCGCCGAGGCCTCCGAGTGGCTCGCCGCGGGCGGCCGCCTGCTGATCGAGACCAGCGAGTTGCAGGCCCCCGAGACCACCGCACTTTTCGAGGCCGCGGGCTTCGAAGCCGAGACCCTGCGCGACGACGAGATCGACGCGACGGTGGTCTCCGGCGTCCTCCGCTGACCCGATCGCGCCGCGCCCCGCCCGCCTCGCGCCCAGAAGTCCCCGCCCAGAAGTCGAAAAGACGTCCAAACCCGAAGGTTTGGACGTCTTTTCGACTTTTCGATGACTGACGCATCAGCGAGGGGTGGGGGCCGGGCCGGAGCCCGACCCCTCACCCGCTACGCGGTGCGGCGGCGACGAAGGTAGAGGAACGTCCCTCCGACCCCGATCAGCAGCAGCGACCCCGCCGCCAGCGACCCGAGGATCGAGCCGTCGGTACCGGTGTTGCTGAGCCGGCCGGTCACGGATGCATCCGTCGCCCCGGTCGATCCCGAGCTGCCGTCACCGGGCAGCTGCGGAGCGAGCACCTCGAAGGACAGCGAGGCCGAGGCCTGCGAAGTCGCGCCCGAGGCCACGATGGTGTGCCCGCCGACCGCTACCTGCGGCACCGTGAAGGTGAGGCTGAATGCCCCGCGATCGCTCGCGGTCGCCGTTCCCACCGTCACCGGATCCGAGTTGAACTGCACGGTGATCTGCTCGCCGGGAGCGTAACCCTCGCCCAGCACCGTCACGAGGTCGCCGGGGCGGCCCGAGTCGGAGTCGGCGTGCAGCTGCGGCGTGTACACCGGGGTCACGACCGGCGGCACGACGTTGATCGTCGCCGTGGCCGGCATCTTCGACTCGGCGCCCGTGGCCACGATCGGGTAGATCGCGGGCACCGTGTCCGAGGGCACGGTGAGCGTGGTCTGGATGTGACCCGCGCCGTCGGCCTGGATGGTCGCCGTCACCGGGGTGGGCGTCTGCAGCTCGACCGAGACGGACTCGCCCGCCTTGTAGCCGTCGCCCGAGACAGTGACGTCCGTTCCGGCCAGCACGTCGTCGGCCGGATCGACCGTCAGCGTGGTGGCGTAGACCGGGGCCGCCGCGATGGTCGCGGTGAGCGAGAGCTGCTCGGTGTGATCGGCGGTCGCGACCGTGACCGACACCGGGAAGCTCCCGGCGGAGGCGTAGGTGTGGCTGCCGGTCACGGTGAGCACGGCCGGGTCCGTGGCCGACGGGGTGACCGTCGCGTCCTCGGTCACGGTTCCGTCGCCCCACTGGACGCGGACGATCGGCTCGACGTCGGCGGACTTCATGGTCACCGTGGCGAGCTCGGCCGAGACCGGCTCACCTGCGGTGCCCGCGACATCCTTGCCGACCGCCGTGGTGTAGCCGAGGTCGGCCTGCACCCCGTCGGACGCGATCGCGAAGATGTGCACGCGACCGGTCACGCCACCCTCACCGGGCTGCAGCGGGAGCGTGATGCTCGCCACCGTCTTGCCCGTGGGGATGGTGTAGGGCACCGTCGAGAAGAGGTACGGCGCAGCGCCGTTCCGCGACCCGCCGACCAGACGGTAGTCCGACTTCACGACCTCGATGTTGCCGTAGGGAGCCGTGGCACCCTGCTGGCCGCCCTTGGTCCAGTCCGAGAACTGCAGCGGGATGACCGCGGTCGTCTCGTCCGTGAAGGTCACCGTGGCGGTGGTGTCCTGGTTCTTCTCCGTCGCAGCGCCGATGAACGACAGCTGCTCCGCGCCCTCGCCGAGGTCGACCGCGATGGTCTGGCCCGATCCGGTCGCGTTGTCGGGAGCGCCGACCGGGACGGCCGGGATGGTGAACGACAGGTCGGTGCCCGGAACCGTCATCGGCTGGCCGAAGGTGAGTCCACCGTCGATCAAGCCCTGACGCGGGTACGAGATGCCCTTGTAGTCGCAGTTGCCGCCGCCGATGCCGTCGTCACCGATGCAGACGTTGTCGTACGCGGCGCGCAGACCCCCCTGCTCGAGGTAGTCGACGGTGATGGTGGCGAGAGCCGTGAAGGTCGACACGCCGTCCGCAACCGTGATGGTGGCCTGGTAGACCCCCGGCTGCGTGTAGGCGTGGCGGCCCGAGACCGGGTAGTTGCCGAGGGTCGCCGCAGCGATGTCGGCGCGATCGGTCTCCGACCCGTCACCCCAGTCGACCGTGGCCGTGTAGCCGTCCGCGACTCCTCCGGAGAGGATGCCGAGGGCGAAGTCGGTCGTGGTGCCGGTCGAGGCGGTCAGGCCCTCGGCGGGGCTGAAGGTCAGCTCGTTCGCCTCGGATCCGGTGCCGTCGGTGAGCAGCTCGAACTCGGCCAGCGCGACCGCTCCGGCCGAACCGCCCGCCGTGACCGAGATCCGGAACTGCTGGTAGGCACCCGGGTTCTCGATCTTGAAGGGGACGGTCTGGTTGCGGTTGGCGAAGGCGACGCCCGACTGCGAGTCGACCTGGGTCCAGGTCACTCCGTCGTTGCTGCCCTCGAGCGTCCATGCCGACGGGTCGGTCGCCGCGGTTCCGGCACCCGAGGTGAGCGTGTAGAACGTCGGGCGCTGCTTGGCGCCCTTGTACGCCACGGTCACCGAGGGCGTCGCCGAGGCGAACGTGACCTGGGTGCGCGAGGTGCCGTCGACCAGGCCGGCGACGTTCTCGCCACCGGCGCTCGTCGCCGAGGCCAGCACGGGTCCGGTCGAGTCGACCAGCGGAGCCGCGACGGCCGAGCCGGTCGTCAGCGACGGCAGTCCCGAGTTCTCGCCGGTGCCCCACGCGGAGGGCGAGGAGCCCATCGCGAAGTCGAGCGTCGCTCCGTCGGTCAGGATGCGGGAGTCGATCGAGGTGGTCGGGTGGTCCTCTCCGTTGACCTTGAGCGACTGCACGTAGATGTTCGACGTGCTGTTCTCCGGCGCGTTGATGACGAGCGACTTGCCGCCCGCGAGGTGCACGGTCGCCTTGGTGTAGAGCGGCGAGCCCAGCACGAGCTGGTCCGAACCGGTCTGCAGCGGGTAGAAGCCGAGCGCGTTGAAGATGTACCAGGCGCTCATCTCGCCGTTGTCCTCGTCGCCGGCGTACCCCTGGCCGATCTCGCCACCGGCGTAGGAGCGCTGGAGTGCCTCACGCACGATCGCCTGCGCCTTCGCGGGTGCTCCGGCCTCGTTGTACATGAACGGGATGTGGTGGCTCACCTGGTTGCTCACGCCCCACTGGCCGTAGCGGCCGTCGCGGGCCTCGACCATCTCGTGGATCGTTCCGAGGGTGGTCTCCGGGGTGGCGAAGAACTCGTCGAGCTTGTCCTCGAGGCCCTTCTGTCCGCCGTAGAGGTTGGCCAGACCGTTGGGGTCCTGCGGAGCGTGGAACGCGAAGTTCCAGCCGTTGGTCTCCGTGTAGGGGCCCCACCAGGTCTTCGGGTCGTACTGGTCCTTCGGGGTGGCGAAGGTGCCGTCCGCGTTGCGGGCCTGGAAGAAGTCGATCGAAGGATCGAACAGGTTCACGTAGCCGGTCGCGCGGTCGAGGTAGTACTCGCTGTCGGCCTTCAGCTGCTCGACCCGGTCCGCGGGGGTCCGCGGGTCGGCGGCGAGGGCTGCGGCCATGTTGCCGATGCCGAAGTCGTTGATGTAGCCCTCCGCGGCCCACGACACGCTCTCGCCCTGCGAGGCGGGCGTGTAACCGAGGAAGATCGACGTGGTCAGGCTCTTGCGGCCCACGCTGTCGTTGCTCGACGGGGTCGACGCGTTCTTGACGGCGGCGTCGTAGGTGGCGAGCGCATCCGGCAGCGGGACGTCGCGCAGGTAGCTGTCGGCGAACGCCACGTCCGAGCTGGTGCCCGTCATGATGTTCGCGTAGCCGGGCGAGGACCAGCGGGCGATCCAGCCGCCGTCACGGTACTGCTGGGTGAAGCCGTCGACCAGTTCGGCCGCGAGCTCGGGGTAGAGCATCGAGTAGGCGGGCCAGACCGTGCGGTAGGTGTCCCAGAAGCCGTTGTTGACGTACATCTTCCCGTCCTTCACGGCGGCACCGGTGACGGTGGCCGTGCTGGCGGAGGTCTGTGCGCTGACGGGGCTGGCGTACTTGTAGACGGGGGCGTCGGCGGTGCCGACGTTCTCGTGCTGCTCGTTCGGGTAGAGGTTGAGGCGGTAGAGGTTACTGTAGAGGGTCCGCAGCTCGGTCTCCGACGCGCCCTCGACCGAGATCACGCCGAGACGGTCGTTCCAGGCCGAGCGGGCGGCGTCGTGCACCGCGTCGAACGACTGGGCGCCGACCTCGGCGGCGAGGTTCTTCGCCGCCTGGTCCAGGCTCAGGTACGAGGTCGCGAAGCGGAGCTCCACGGTCTTGGAGCCCGAGGTGTCGAAGGTCGCGTACTTGGTCAGCTGGCGGCCGCCGGGGGCGGTGCCGGTCGAGGTGGGTGCGCGGTCGAACGCTCCCGAGACGAACATCCGGGTGCGGCCGGTGTCGCCGGCGGCGCCGTTCTCGATCCAGCCGCTGACGGTGCCGTCGGCGTTGATCGTGAAGCTGCCCTCGTTCGCGTTGCCGTTGGGGGCGTCGAGCACGAGGCTGCCGGAGGTGCCGGTGAAGGTGAAGCGCTCCACGGCGGCGTGGTCGGTCGGGGTCATCTCGGCCTTCACCCCGTTGTCCAGGGTCACGCCGTAGTAGTCGGGCTGAGCGGTCTCGTTCTCGTGGCCGAAGCTGCCGGAACGCTGGTGCCAATCGCCCGCGGGGACTCCCGAGCCGGCGACCGGCATCACGGAGAACTGGTTGCGGTCACCCATCCACGGGCTCGGCTCGTGCGAGACGCCGAGGCCCTCGAAACGGGTGCGGTTCGCGCTGGTGTTGTCCTGCTGCCAGGCGTACTCACGCGAGTTCGCTCCGGCGTTGGTCAGCGGCACGAGGAAGTTGAAGCCGTTCGGCATCGAGGTGATGGCCTCGTTCGACCCGCGCGAGAAGGCGCTGGAGGAGTTGGTGCCGCGGCGGGTGTCGACGTAGTGGGTCAGGCTCGAGCCGTCGACCGTGGCGGGCTGCGCCTGGATCGCGATGTCGTCGAGGTAGCCCGAGAACGCCGTGGTGGCCGATCCGCCCGGGTTGTCGTAGCGGAACTGGACGGCCGAGACCGTCTTGCCCGCCGCGACCGGGCCGAGGTCGATCTGCACCTGGTTCCACTGGTTGGGGTAGAGGACCTTGCCCGAGCCCTGGCCGGCGGCCGTCGCGTCGATGCCGTAGACATCCGTCGGCGACAGGTCGGACAGCTCGGTGCCGTCGGTGAAGCGCAGGTCGACGGCCGAGTAGGTCGACGGGTACTGCAGGTCGTTCGCGGTGAGCTCGGGGAAGATCAGGTAGCTCAGGCGGGTGGTCTGGCCGACGGGGATGTTCACGTCGAACAAGCGGTTGGTGAAGGATGCGGCGCCGTCGGCGGTGTGCGTGCCGGCCCACCGGAGCGAGTGCGAGCCGGTCCAGCCCACGCGCGCCTTCATGTTGTAGCCCGTGGTCGGTCCGGCGCCGACGGTCGTGACGACCGGGGCGGCGGGGGCGTTCGGGTCCTCGGGAACGAGGAGGTCCCAGTCGGCGAGCTGGATGATGCCGCCGGAGTGGTTGGTGACGTTGTCGAGACGGTAGTAGGTGTACGCCGTCGGGGTCGCGAAGGTGAAGGTCTTCTTGACGCCGCGCTCGGAGTCGGCCCAGGTCTGGTTCGACTGCGTGTCGAGAGTCGTCCAGGTGCTGCCGTCGTTGGATCCCTTGACCGTCCAGCTCTTCGGGTCGCGCTCCGGGGAGTCGTTGCCCGAGGTCAGCGTGTAGGTGACCGCCGCCGTGGAGGTGCGGAGCTGGTACTGCAGCCACGCGGTGCTGGTGAAGACCAGCCACTTGGTGGATGCATCCCCGTCGGCCGCCCAGATGGCCGCCTCGCCGGGGGCGTTCTGCCCGCTGGCGCTGACCGTCGCCACGTTCGGCAGCAGGCTGCCGCCGCCCGTGCCGTGCACGTTCTGCTGCAGCGGCGTGCCGTCGGCGGCGAGCTCGACCCGGCTGCCGAAGGGCGCCGTCTGGTCGGACTCGAACGAGTTCGAGAAGTCGGTGGGCGCCGGCACGGCGGGTGCGGCACTCGCGGCCGAGGCGCCCAGCGGGATCATGCCCGCGACGAGTGCGGCCGCGACCAGCGGCGCACCCATCCGGCGCAGAAGCGCGCCGCGTGGGCGGAGGGGACGGGGGGAAGAGTGGTGCTCCGGCATGCGGGGCCTTTCGACACTGAACGGCAGGGTGGTGGGCAGGCGCCCGAAAGACGCCCGACGGAAAACCTAACCCGCGGATGGCCGGTGTGTCAACGTTGTCACAGAGCGATTTGCCGAAGACCGGCCTATATCCTGACCCCATGACCACCCCTCCCACCCGCGCACGCCCCACGATGGGCGACGTCGCCGCTGCCGCCGGGGTGAGTCTGAAGACCGTCTCCCGCGTCGTCAACGGCGTCGGCTACGTCAGCGCCGAGACCCTGGCCTCCGTCCAGGCCGCCATCGACCAGCTCGGCTTCCGCCGCAACGAGTTCGCGCGGCAGCTCCGGCAGGGCACCGCGGCGACCATCGGGCTCGTGCTCGAAGACGTCGCCGACCCCTTCTACTCGGTGCTCACCCGGGCCGTCGAGGATGTCGCGCTCGAGCAGGGCTACCTCCTCCTGTCGGCCTCGTCGGCCGAGGATCCGTCGCGCTCGCGCCGGATCGTCGAGTCGTTCAGCTCGCGCGGGGCCGACGGCATCATCCTCGCGCCCGCCCGCGGCACCGACCCCGAGTTCCTTCGCGGCGAGATCGCGGCAGGATGCTCGATGGTGTTCGTCGACCGGCCCGTGCCGGGCATCCCCGCCGACACCGTACTGGCCGAGAACGTCGGCGGCGCGCGCGAGGGCACCGCCCACCTGATCGCGCACGGCCATCACCGGATCGCCTTCTTCGGCGACCAGGAGTCGGTCTACACGGCGACCGAGCGACGGACGGGCTACTGCGAGGCGCTCGAGGAGGCCGGGCTCGAGTCCGACGAGGCGATGATGGTGCTCGCGGCTCCCCGCGAGGCACCGGCGGAGCTGATCGACGATGTGCTCGAGGCCGCGGATCCGCCGACCGCGATCGTGGCCGGGAACAACCGATGGAGCGTGCGGCTGCTGCGGCACCTCAAGGAGCGCGGCCAGCGCCCCCTCCCCGGCTTCGTCGGCTTCGACGACTTCGAGCTCGGCGACGTGCTCGATCCCGGGATCACGGTCGTCGCGCAGGATCCGGCGACAATGGGCCGGCTGGCGGCCGAACTGCTGCTGCGCCGGGTCGCGGGCGACGAAGCGCCGCACGAGCACATCCGGCTGCCGACCCGCCTGATCGTGCGCGGCTCGGGCGAACTGCCGGGACCCTTCGCCGAGCGGTGACGAAGAAGCGCGCCTAGTTCTTGTAGGGCGACTTCACCATCTCGACGAGCGCCATCAGGCCGAGCGCCCCGACTCCGAGTGTGAGCAGTGCGACGATGCCGATCAGCACTTCAGCCATGAGCGTTCTCCCTCTGTTCCGCGTCTTCCAAGGCTACCAAGCATCGCCCCGCCGGCGGGCGTCGCCCGGAGACCGGCCACCGTGCGGTCGCCGAGCTGCCACCGATCGGCCGTCGAGCGGCAGCCCGACCCGGCGCGTCACGCCCACGGGTCGATCAGCACCTTGCCCTCGAGCTTGCCGCTGGCGAGCCGTTCGAGCTGAGCCGGCAGCTCCTCCAGCGGCAGCACGGCTTCGAGCAGCTCGGGCCCGACGACGCCCTCGGCGAGGATGTCGAGGGCCGGAGCCAGGTCGACGTCGCAGACGTGGGCGAGACTCGAGTCGATCGTGATCTCGCGGAACACCACCGAGTGCACGTCGAGCTCGGGCTTCGCCTTCGGCAGCCCCACCGCCAGCACCCGGCCCCCGTCCCGCACCAGCGAGACCGCGGTGGCGAGCTGTCCCGGGGCGCCGCTGGCCTCGATCACGACGTCCGGCTTCACCCCGCCGAGCGCCTCGGCGACGTCGGCCGCGAGGCCCTCGCCCGGCGAGACGACGTGGGTGGCGCCGAACCGGCGCGCGCGATCCTGCTTCGGGCCGGGGAACTCCACGACCACCGTCTCGACGTCGACCAGGTGCTGCAGGCCGGCGAGCACGAACGAGGCGATCGCCCCGGCGCCGATTATGACGACGCGGTCCCCGTCCTGCGCGCCCGAACGACGAGCCGCGTGGATGCCGACGGCGAGCGGCTGGGCGAGTCCGGCGTGGTCGTCGCTCAGCCCCTCCGGGATCCGGGCGAGGATCTTGGCGGGCGCCGAGACGTAGCCGGCCATTCCGCCGTCGGTGCTGAGCCCGTAGGTCCAGTACCGGTCGCACATGTTGGTGCGGCCCTCGAGGCAGCGCGCACATTCGCCGCACCAGACGCCGGCGCCGCTCGCGACGCGGTCGCCGGGGGCGAAGCCGCTGTCCGCATCCGCTTCGACGACCTCGCCGATGAACTCGTGGCCGAGCACCATCGGGCCGACGTGGCCGGTGACCCGGTGCGGCGTGTTCACCGGGAAGATCTTGGGCCCGACGGCCCACTCGGTCGCATCCGTGCCGCAGAGACCGGACCGGGTGATCCGGATCAGCACCTCGCCCGGAGCCCGCTCGGGCACCGGGACATCGGTCACGCGGATGTCGTGGTCGGCGTGATAGACCGCCGCCCGCATCGTGTCGGTCATCAGACGAGCACCTTCCGTCGACGGCGCGCCACCGAGTAGAACACGGCGGCGACGAGGATGAGTACGCCCTGGAAGATGTACTGCCACATCTGCGACAGCCCCAGGAACGTGGTGGCGTTGAGCACTTGGATCAGGAGGATGGAGCCGAACAGGCTCCCGACGAACGTGCCACGCCCGCCGAGCAGCGAGGTTCCGCCGAGCACGACCGCGGTGATGCTGGAGAGCGTGTAGCTGACGCCCTGCGCGGGGTCGCCGACCCCGATCTGGGTCATCAGCACGATCGCGCCGCAGAAGGCGAGCACCGAGGTGGCCATGTAGGCGAACACGACCGTGCGGTCGATGTTGACGCCGATCCGGCGGGCGGCCTCCTCGTCCGAGCCGGTGGCCCGCAGCCGCCAGCCCCACTTGCGCTTGCGGAGCGCGAGCTCCAGCAGCACCGTGAAGACGACCAGCACGATGAAGATCAGCGGGATCGGACCGACGCGGGTGGTCACCAGGTTCGTGAACGAGGTGGCGATGTAGCCGCCGGGCGAGTCGCGGAGCAGGAAGCTGAGGCCCTGCAGCGCGATGTACAGCGTCAGCGTCGCCGCGATCGCCGTGAACTTGCCGAACCGGATCAGGGAGCCGTTGATCAATCCGGTGGCGATCGCCAGCACGAACATCAGCAGGATGCCGAGCCCCATCACCCCGAAGGGCTTGTCGTCGTTCACGAAGAACGACCCGACCACCACCAGGAAGCCCGCGAGCGGCCCGACCGAGAGGTCGATCCCCCCGATCAGCAACGAGACGGTCTGGCCGAGGGCGATGAAGCCGAGCGCGCTGACGAGCATCAGCACCGAGAAGATGTTGAAGTCCGACAGGTAGCGCGCGTTCTGGCTGAAGATGAACGCGCCGAGCACGACGATCACGCCGACCAGGAGCGCCGAGGGCGCGTAGTCGCCCTGGATGAACCGGCGCACGGGCGTCGAGCGCACCACCTTCTCGGTGGCGAGCTGCGTGTTGGCGGTGTGCGCGGTCGAGGTCACGGCCGACTGCACGATCCGGGTCTCGGTGATGTCGTCGCCGAGCAGGGTGCCGACCGCGTTGCCGCGCGACATCACGACCACCTGGTCGCAGAGGCCCTCGAGCTCCTTGGCGTCCGAGGAGGCGACGACCACGGGGATGCCGGATGCCGACACGTCGCGGAGGATCTTGTAGATCTCCAGCCGGGCCCCGACATCCACCCCCTGCGTCGGCTCGTCGGCGATGACGATCGAGGGCTCGGAGAGCAGCGCCCGGGCCATCACGACCTTCTGCTGGTTTCCGCCGGAGAGCGAGGAGACCACCGCATCCATCGACGAGGCCTTGACCGAGAGCGAGTCGAGCGTCGAGCCGACGGTGGTGACCTCGCGGTCACGGCTGAGCAGGGCCCAGCGCTTGAACCGCTTGAGGGCGGCGACCGCGGCGTTCTCGCGCACGGTCAGCGACATCATCAGGCCCTCGGTGTGCCGATCGGCGGGCATGTAGGCCGCACGGCCGAGGAGCGACGACGAGCTGAGCTCGGCGCCGTTGACCACGACCCGGCCCTCGAAGGAGTCGAGCCCGGCGAGCGCGCGGAGCAGTTCGCTCTGGCCGTTGCCGACGACCCCCGCGATGCCCAGGATCTCGCCGCGCTTGACCGCGGCGCTGACGTCGACGAAGCCGTCGCCGGAGATGCCGTCGATCACCAGGTTGATGTCGTCGGCCTCCGTCGCGGTGTACTTCGGCGGGAAGGTCGACTCCATCTGCCGGCCGATGATCATGGTCAGCAGTTCGTCGTCGGTGACCTCGTCGACCCGGGCGACACCGCGGAGCCGGCCGTCGCGGAGCACGGTGACCCGGTCGGCGAGCTGCCGTACCTCCGCCATCCGGTGGGTGATGTAGACGACCGCGGTGCCGCCGGCGACGGCCTCGCGCACCCGGGCGAACAGCAGGTCGACCGAGTCCTGGCCGAGGGGTGCGGTGGGCTCGTCGAGCACGAGCACCTTGGGCTCGAGGGCGAGCGCCTTGGTGATCTCCAGCAGGTGCTTCTGCGCGACACTCAGCGTCTCGACCCGGTCGCCGACGTGGGCGGTCAGCCCCGACGCCCGGATGAGGGAGGTCGCGTACTCGTCGATCGGCCCCTTGCCCTCGAAGACCGAGGGCGGGAGGGCGACCCGGAGGTTCTCCAGGATCGTCATGTCCGGGAGCACCGCCGGGTGCTGGTGCACGATCGCGATGCCGAGCCGCGCGGCGAGCGCGGGGCTCAGCGACTCGATCGGGTCGCCGTTCACGCGGATGGTACCGTCGTCCGGCTGGACGGTGCCGGAAGCGACGTTCATGAGCGTCGACTTGCCGGCGCCGTTCTCGCCGAGCAGCGCGTGCACCTCTCCCGGCAGCACGTCCAGCGACACGTCGGTGAGTGCCGCGACGCCGGAGTACGACTTCGAGATGCCGGTGAGAGAGAGGACGGCGACGGTGGTGTCGACGTCTTCGAGTTGTGTGTCCACGGAGTTGCCCTCTGCTGGTGGATGGATACCGCTACTTCAGGAGTGCCGCCTGGTCATCTGCCGACATCTCGGCCGAGAGGAAGATGTCCCCCGGCAGATCCGCCTTGCACTCGACCGGGTTCGGGGTGCCCGAGACCGAGTCCTCGAAGACCGGGGCGTCGAAGACCGTGGTGTCCGGCAGCACGCCCCCGGTGGCCTTGGCCACCGCGTACTGCACCGCGAGGCGCACGTTGTCGTTGCCCGTGGCGACCGTCATCATCTTGAAGTCGGGGTTCGCGGCCTGGTTGTCGGTCCAGAAGCAGCCGAGCACGTTGCCGTCGGAGGTGACGAGGGCGGGGATGCTGCGGCCGCTCTTGGTGAACTCGGGCAGCGCGCCGACCAGCGACGGGCCGAAGTCCGACACGATCACGTCGATCTGCGGGTTCTTGGCGATCGCGCTCGTCAGCACCTGCTGCGTGAGCGCCGGGTCCCAGTTGGTGGGCTCGAAGGGGGTCTCGCCGATGAACTCGTACGAGCCGCCCTCGCCGAGCACCGAGTTCATCCCGGTCAGCTCGTCCTCGCCCTGGCTGTTGCCCTTGGGTCCGGAGACGAAGAGGATCTTGGCGCCGTCGGGGAAGTTGGTCTTGATCCACTTGCCCCAGTTCTCGCCGTCGGTGGTGAAGTCGGCGCCGATCCAGGCGTCGTAGTCCACGCCGTCCTTGCCGCCCGGGTTGACCCGGTAGGGCACGGTGACGACGCCGGCCTGGTAGGCGCTGCGGAGGGCGGGCAGCATGGCCTCGCCCGCATCCGGGAACACGACCAGGGCGTTGACGCCCTTGGCCACCATGCCCTGGATGTCGGCGATCGACTTCTGGGTGTCGCCCTGACCGTCGGCGTACTCGTAGCCGGTGACGCTCGGGCACTTGGCGACCTCGTCGGCGCCGGCCGCCGTGGTGATCTTGCGCCAGCTGTTGCCGCCGAAGCCGTCGAGGAGGCCGAGCGTGATCTGGTTGGGGCCGCACCAGCTGGGGGCGCCCGCGACGGGGGCCCCGGTGGCGACGGTGTCGTTCGAGGAGGGGGCGCCCGAGCTGCAGGCGGTCAGCGCGAGTGCGCTGACTCCGAGGGCCGCAGCCGCCAGGACGATTCTGTTCCGGATTGCCATGAGTGGTTCCTCTCACATCGGCGGCGCCTCTGCCGCTCGTTGGTGCCGACGGCGTCGTCGGCGTTCGGGTTGGTTCTCGGGTGTTCTCGGTGTTCGGGTGTTCTCGGTGTTCAGTGATGGATGGGTCAGGTGACCGCGCTGACGCGCCGCCGCCCCGCCAGCCGGGCGCGGATCCCGGCCCAGTTGATCGTGTAGAGGCCGACGCCGACCGCGAGGGCCGCCGCCTGGATGATGGAGCGCACCGCGAAGGGCACGCCCGCAGCGAGCACGAACTGGTCGAGCTGGCTGAGGAACAGGGCCGCCACCACGGTGGCGAGCGGGAAGCCGCGGCCGCCGAGGAGCGACGTGCCGCCGAGCACGACCACGGCCACGGCCGGGATCAGGTAGGTGTTGCCCTGGAAGGCCGTCGGCTGGGCCGTGATGCCCGCCAGCAGGATGCCGGCCAGGCAGTAGAGCAGCTGCGCCCAGACGTAGGCCGTGGCCTGGTGGGTGCGCACCCGGAGGCCGGTGGCGCGGGCGGCGACCGGGTTGGCTCCGACGGCCTCGAAGCGGCGGCCTGCGACCGTCTTCTTCACCAGCACGGTGACCAGCACGAAGGCGGCGAGGGCGAAGAAGACCGAGTTCGGGATGCCGAAGCTCAGGCCCCCGGCGATGTCGCGGAGCAGGCGGGTCGTCGTGGTGGGGCTGCCGCCAGAGATGCCGAGCACGACGGCGAACAGCAGGGCGTTCGTGCCGAGGGTCGCGATGATCGCGTTGAGCTTGAGCCAGCCGATCAGGGCACCGTTCAGGATGCCGGCGAGCGCCGCGAGCCCGAAGGCCAGGGCGACGGCCGGCAGCAGCAGGTTGCTGTCGCCGTTCGGTATGCGGCTGACGACCACGATCGACAGCGACACCGCGCCGGGGATCGACAGGTCGATGCCACCCTGCTGCACGACCAGCATCTGGCCGAGACCGACGCAGGTCAGCACGGCGAAGAAGGGGAGCATCCCGAGCACGGCGCCTTGGGAGACGCTGGACGGCGCGAAGACCGCGGAGAGGATGAACAGGGCCACCACGGCGATGCCGACGGTGACCAGTCCACGGGAGATCGTGAACCGGGAACTCGTCAATCCGGTCGTCGTCCGCTCCGTTGCGCTCATGCTCTCTCCAGTGATCGATCCGGGCGTCGTCCTCGACCCCGTCGTTGAGTATAGCTTTACAGCAGCGGCCGGGTGTTCACAACAGCTTTGGGTAACTATTCGATCAAAACGCCCGTTCTGCGCGGATGTGGCGGAAACGCGCAACGGATTGTAAAGCAAAAGTGTACATTTGCTCTGAACAGCTCGACGAAAGGGACGATGATGTCAACAGACGGATCCGGGCGCCGCGCCCTCGTGGTGGGATCGACGGGGATCGCCGGTCAGGCCCTCTGCCGGCAGCTCCTCGACGCGGGCTTCGAGACCTACGGGGTCTCCCGCTCGCTCGCCACCCCGGTGGCGGGGGTGAACCCGATCGCGGCCGACCTGCTCGACGCCGACGGCCTCGCCACGGCGCTGGCCGAGGTGCGGCCGAACCTGGTGTTCATCACGGCCTGGATGCGCCAACCCAGCGAGGCTCAGAACATCGAGGTGAACAGCGCGATCGTGCGCAACAGCATCGCCGCGGCCGCCGCGGGCGGGTCGCTCGAGCACGTCGCCCTGCTCACCGGCCTCAAGCACTACCTCGGCCCGTTCGACAACTACGCCACCGGCGTGATGGCCGACACCCCGTTCAGCGAGGACGAGGCGCGGCTGGACAGCCCCAACTTCTACTACGCGCAGGAGGACGAGCTCTTCGCGGCCGCCGAGCGCCACGGCTTCACCTGGAGCGTGCACCGCGCGCACACGGTCTTCGGCTTCGCAGTCGGCAACGCGATGAACATGGCGCTGACCCTCTCGGTCTACGCCACCCTCTGCGCGCGCACGGGCGAGCCGTTCCGCTTCCCGGGCTCGGAGACGCAGTGGAACGGCGTGACCGACGTCACCGACTCCGACCTGCTCGCCGAGCAGCTGCTCTGGGCCGCCACCGACCCGGCCGGCCGCGACCAGGCCTTCAACATCGCGAACGGCGACGTCTTCCGCTGGCGCTCGCTCTGGCCGAAGATCGCGGCGCACTTCGGTGTCGAGTGGATCGGCTTCGAGGGCGAGCCCGCGCCGCTGGAGGGCCGGATGGACCACGCGGCCGCGGAGTGGGCGGCGATCGCCGCCGAGAACGGTCTGGTCGAGAGTGATGTGAACCGGCTCGCGAGCTGGTGGCACACCGACGGCGACCTCGGGCGCAACCTGGAGTGCTTCACGAGCATGAACAAGAGCCGCGAGGCGGGCTTCCTCGGCTTCCGGTCGACGCCGCTGAGCTTCTTCGACAAGGTCGACCGCTACCGCGCCGCCCGCATCATCCCCTAGACCGGGTCCCACCCGCCCGACCGCGGGCGGGCTGTCGCGGGTCAGCGGTTGCGGGTCAGCGATTGCCGGTCAGCGGTTGCGGGCGGTCCAGGCGAGGAGGCGGTCGAGGGGCCAGGTCGTGACGATGCGATCGGCCGGCACCCCGGCGGCCGCGGCCCGCGCCGCACCCAGGTCGAGGAAGGCCAGGTGGCCGGGCGCGTGGGCGTCCGAGTCGATGCTGAACAGGCATCCCGCATCCAGAGCGACCCGGATCAGGTCGTCGGGCGGATCCTGCCGCTCGGGGCGGGAGTTGATCTCGACCGCGACCTGGTTGGCGGCGCACGCGGCGAAGACCGCGGCGGCGTCGAACTCGCTCTGCGGCCGGGTTCCCCGTGAGCCCTCGACCAGCCGGCCGGTGACGTGGCCGAGCACGTCGGTGTGGGGGTCGTCGACGGCGGCGAGCATCCGCCTGGTCATCGTGCTACGGTCGCTGCGGAGCTTCGAGTGCACGCTCGCGACGACCACGTCGAGGCGGTCGAGGAGGCCGGGCTGCTGGTCGAGCCCGCCGTCTTCGAGGATGTCGACCTCGATGCCCGAGAGCAGGCGGAAGCCGGAAGCGTCGCCGCCGCCCAGCGCCTCGTTCAGCGCCGCCACGATGCCGAGCTGCTGCTCGAGGCGGTCGGCGGTGAGGCCGTGGGCGATCTTCAGGTTCGGCGAGTGGTCGGTCAGCGCCTGGTACTCGTGGCCGAGCGCGATCGCGGCGTCGGCCATGCTCCGGATGTCGGTGGTGCCGTCGGACCAGTCGCTGTGTGCGTGCAGGTCGCCACGGAGAAGAGCCCGGAGCTCGGCGCCGACCGGGTCGAGCTCCTCCCCCGCGCGGGCACGCAGGTCGGCGAGGTAGTCGGGCACCCGGCCCTCGGCGGCCTGCGCGATGATCTCGAAGGTGCGGTCGCCGATCCCCTTGGTCGACTTGAGCCGGCCGTCGGCCAGTCGCGCGGCGAGCTCCTCGGCGCTCCACGTCTCGACGATCCCGGCCGCACGCCGGAACGCCTTCACCTTGAACCCCGGCGCCCGCTCGTGCTCGAGCCGGAACGCCACCTCGTTCAGCGCATCCAGCGGCTCCATGCCCACAACCTACCCCGCGGCGCGCGACCCCGGGGCGGCATCCGCGACCACTACGCTCAAGCCATCATCACCTGTAGAGCGGAAGGCCCTTCATGCACCTGATTCCCTCGAGCGAGTCGCGACGGACGCGACGACCTCTCCTCATCGCCGGGGTCGCCGTCGCGGTCGGCGCCGTCCTCGCGAGCGGCGGAGTCGCCGCAGCGGCCACTCCCACTTCTGTGGATCATGCTTTCAGCCTGCCCAGCACGCCGGACGAGCTCCTTCTCACCGGAATCTTCGATGGCCCGGGCTGGACCGCTCCTGGCGTTCCGGCGTCCACCACCTCGATCACCTTCCGCCTTCCCGATGAAACCGCGAACTTCTCCTCGCATGAGCTGCGCTACTCGCTAAACGGCGGCAGCACCGTGAACGACTGGGGCGACGTCGAATTCGACCCCACGTCCAAGTCGGTGACCATCCCGGTGGCGCCTGGCGCCTTCGCCGGGCTTCCGGTCGACGGGTCGACAGTCCTGCGCTTCCAGCTCTACAACACCGACCCCCAACCGCTCGGGTCAGGCCCGCGCGAGACATTCACCATGAGCGGCGATCTCAAACTCGTCGCGGCCGACGGCGACGACACGCAGTCGATCGTGCTTTCCCGGGCCCAGGCGACCTCCTTCACCTACCGCAATAGCTACCGCCTCCCGGAGCTCACGTCGTGGCTCACGCCCTCCGACACCATGACGTTCACGCTGGAAGGCGGGGCCACGTGGAGCAGCACTTCCAGCGGCCTCCTCACGTCAGCTACAGAGGAGCGCACCCAGGGCGGCTTCTGGGACCCGACCGGTCCCGTCTATTCGGGGCTGCCGCTGTCGAACGTGCCCTCCGCCGACCACACCTCATTGACCGAAGGATTCTCGCTGGCCGACTGGACGACGTCGTACTTCGGCGCGAACGGATTCGCCAATCTCCACCTCCTCTCTCAGCCGACGTCGCAGCCCGCGTCCGGGCCCGCCACCCCTGAGATCGAGGTCACGATGCTCGCCACGGTGGCCTTCCCCACCTCGTCGAGCGGCGTCGCCTCGACGCGCATCTCGGGAGCGGACCGCTACCAGGGGGCCATCGCGATCTCTGTCGCCGAGCACAAGACGTTCTCGTACGCACCCGAAGACGGCAACACGGTCTTCGTCGCGTCCGGGCAGAACTTCCCGGACGCTCTCAGCGCAGCACCGGTCGCCGCGGTCGCGGGCGGCTCGCTTCTGCTCGTGCCGCCGACGGCGGACGACTCCATCGACCATGAGATCTTCCGGCTCGCAGCGACCCGCATCGTCATCGTGGGCGGCGAGAACTCCGTGTCGTCCGCGTGGCAGGAGCACCTCGAATCGCTTCGGCCCGGTGAGGTGACCCGCATTGCGGGCACCGACCGCTACGACGCGTCCCGCACCCTCGCTGAGGAGAGCTTCCCGGAGGGCGCCCGCACCGCCTTCATCGCGACCGGCGCCACCTACCCGGATGCGCTCTCCGCGGTCTCGGCGGCAGCATCCGTCGATGCTCCCGTCATCCTCGTGCAGGGAACCGCCGCCAGCCTCGACCAGCCGACTCTCGATACGCTCGATCAGCTCGGAGTCGACCACGTCACGATCGTCGGAGGGCCGGCAAGCGTCTCCCCCGGGATCCAGACACAGCTGGAGTCCCTGCATCCGGGTGCCACGCTGCGGCTCGGCGGCGTCGACCGGTACGCGGCCTCCGCGGCCGTGAACGCGCACTACTTCGCGACGGCGCCCCGCGCCTACCTCGCCTCGGGCGCGAACTTCCCCGACGCCCTGGCCGGCGGAGTGCTCGCCGGCATGGACGGCGCACCACTGCTGCTCTCCCAGCCGAGCTGCGTGCCGGCAGCAGAGCTCGGCGCGATCGCCGGATGGGGAACGCACGAGGTCACGGTGCTCGGCGGCCCCGCCACCATTTCCCCGGCGGCCGCACAGCTCACGGCCTGCAGCTGAATAGGTGGAGGCTCCGGGACGCCCCTGACCGGGAGCGTCCCGGAGCCTCCGAATCTTCCACTCAGGAGGCGAGGGGGGCGGGGGCCGTGAGCTCGATCTGGGCCTTGATGACTCCGCGCTGGGCGGCGGCCGTGGCGACCGCATCCGTCGCCTCGTCGACACCGAAGACGTGGGTGATCAGCGGCGACAGGTCGATGCCGGTCGAGGCGAGGAAGCGGAGGGTCTGCGGCCACACGCCGGGCGAGCCGATCGAACCCGAGATGCTCAGCTCCTTCGACTGGATGAGGCCCAGCTGCGCGGTCGCCGAACGGCCCACGTCGATGCCGATGTACGCGATGCGACCGCGGAAGGCCGCGAGCTCGAGCGCGGTCGCCATGACCTCGGGGCGGCCGCTGGCCTCGACCACGACGTCGGCGCCGCGCCCGCCGGAGAGGCGGTCGAGGGTCTCCTGCACGGCATCCGGATGCACGGCCTCGGCCGCTCCCAGCTGCACCGCGATCGCGCGGCGCTCCTCCGAGGGCTCGACCACGATCGTCGTCGCCCCCATGGCCGCGGCCGCGGCGGTGACGGCGAGGCCGATCGGGCCGGCTCCGAGCACGACCAGCACGTCGCTGCCGTCGACGTTGCCGACCCGCAGCAGCGCGTAGTAGGCGACGCTGAACGGCTCGACGAGTGCGCCGGCGGCCCAGTCGAGCTCGTCGGGCAGGCGGTGCAGCCACGCGGGCTTCGCCACGAAGTACTCGGCGGCGGCGCCCGAGATCGAGAAGCCGAAGTGGTCGTCGCCGATCACGCACTCGCCGACCACCCGGTCGCCGACCGCGAACTCGGTCACGGCCGAGCCGATCGCGGCGACCTCGCCCGACCACTCGTGGCCGGGGATCACGGGGTACTCGAAGGGGATGATGTAGCGGCCCTCGAGCAGCTCGATGTCGGAGTGGCAGACCCCCACCCGGCGGGAGGCGATCAGCACCTCGTCGGGGGCGATCTCGGGGACGTCGAGGCTCCGCACCTGCGCGGAATCCTCTTCGACGAACTGCAGTGCCTTCATGGCGCGAGTCTCCTGTCTGGTTTCTGTCAGCGGGCCTGGATGAGGACTTTGACCTGGTCGCCGCTCGGCGAGAGCAGTGTCTCGAACCCGGCCACCACATCCGCCATCGGCACTTGGGCGGTGACGACCTTCTCGACCGGGTAGCGCCCGCGGGCGATCAGGTCGATGATGCGGGGCCAGTCGGTGACGGGGTAGCACCAGGTGCCGGCCAGGGTGATGTCGTGCTCGGAGAGCACCATCGGGTCGATCGATGCGGCCTTGGTGTGCAGGCCGGTCTGCGAGATGCGGCCGGCCGAGCGCACCGAGGCGATCGCGGCCTGCAGCGCGCGCTCGTTGCCCGAGCACTCGACGACGGCATCCACGCCGACGCCCTCGGTCGCGTCCTTGAGGTACGCGGGCACGTCGATCTTGGTCGGGTCGAGCACTTCTCCCACGTCGAGCGCGGCCGCGAGCTCGGCCCGGAACGGGTTGACCTCGGAGATGAAGACGTTCGCGCCGAGCGACGCGGAGTAGAGGGCGGCCAGGGCGCCGATCGGGCCGGCACCCGTGATCAGCACGGTGTCGCCGGGGCGCACGTGCGCGGTGTCGACGCCGTACGCCGCGACGGCCCCCGGCTCGACGAGGGCGCCCTGAAGGTCGGTCATCGCATCCGGCAGCACGAACACGTGCGTCGCGGGCACGACGGCCAGCTCGGCGATGCCGCCCGAGGAGTAGCTGAGGCCGATGCAGCCCATGCGCTGGCAGAGGTGGTTGAGGCCGCGGCGGCAGAAGTAGCAGACACCGCAGGAGAGCAGCGGCATCACCGAGACACGGTCGCCGGCCTTCACGTTCGTGACGCCGGCGCCGACCTCGAGCACCTCGGCCGAGAATTCGTGGCCGAGGATCTGCGGGGCGGTCGCCCCGGTGAGCGGATGCGGGGCGGCCGGGATGACGATCGGGCCCATCGCGTACTCGTGCAGGTCGGTGCCGCAGACGCCGCACCAGAACGGCCGCAGCAGCACCTCGCCGGCCGCCGGGCCCGCAGGCTCCGGCACCTCTTCGACCCTGATGTCGTGGGCGGCGTGGAAGACGGCTGCTCTCATCCCTTGCTCCTTTGCACGGTTCCTAAGTTCATTCTCACTGTACACATCTTGACGCGTCTTGGCACATTCCCTGGCGTTCGGGCCCCACCATCCGCCACTCTGTTCAGTAGAGCTATCCACAGTTCGCAGAACACGACCACGATCCGCGAAGAAGCAGGAACCAGGAAGAGGAGCAGACGATGACGTTCGTTCTCGAAGGCATCCACCACGTCGGCATCACGGTGCGCGATCTCGAGGTCTCGCGGGAGTGGTACTCCCGCATGTTCGGCCTGACACCCGGCCCGGTGAACACCGGCGCGGGGCCCGAGCTCGAGCAGGGGGTGCAGGTGCCGGATGCGCACCTGACGTTCTCGATGATCCGCATCGGCTCGACCCGCATCGAATTCCTCGAGTACCAGGAACCGGTGGGCGAGGACTTCGACCGTCGCAACTGTGACGTCGGGGCCTCGCACGTCTGCTTCGAGGTCTCGGACATCGACGCGGCCGTCGCCGAACTCACCGAGAAGGGCGCGGTGTTCAGCAGCGGCCCGATCGAGATCACCGAGGGCGCACTGGCGGGCTCGAAGTGGGCCTACTTCCGCGACCCCGACGGCATCCAGCTCGAGGTCTGGCAGTCACCCAGGTAGCGCGGCGCGGAGGCGGGGGAGGTTGTGCAGGCCGGGTGTGACCGTGCCGGCCTCGATCTCACGCGCCAGAGCGACGACGGCGGCGTTCACCGGGGCCGTGCGGCCCTGCGCCTCAGCCGTGCGCACGACGTGGCCGTTCAACTCTTCGACCTCGCTCCGCCGGCCCTTCGTCCAGTCCTGCAGAACGGTCGTCGTCGTGTGCGGCAGGATGAACCCGCCGTAGAGCGTGTCCAGCAGCGTGTCGACGACCTGGTCGGGGTGTCGCACGTCCTCCTCGGTCAGGCCGAAGATCGGCACGACGGTGGCTCCGTCGGCGAGCGCCGTGTCGAGCGCCTCCTGGCCCGAGGCGAGCATGAGCTCGCGCATCCCTGGCGTCGCCTCGGCCTCGGCCATCGACAGCCCGAGCGACGCGGTCGTCACGAGTGTCGTGGCGTTGCTCACGAGCTTCATCCACTTCGCCGAGCGGATGTCCTCCACCACGTCGACCCGCCCGCTCAGCGCCAGCACCTCGGCCACCTCGGGAGCCCGCGCCGCCGTCCCCGGCGTCGTGCCACCGATCGCGAACCAGCTGCGGCTCGCATCCGAATGCCGTTCGACGATCCCCGGCTCGAACATCGTCGACGAGATCTCGATCACGCAGCCGAGCGTGCGCTCGACGCCGACGACCGAGCCGATCGCATCCAGCGTCATGCCGTTCTGCACACCGACCAGCAGGCCATCGGGTTTGAGCAGCGGCCGCACGAGGTGCGCCGCCCAGACCGAGTCGTAGGCCTTCATGAGCATGAGCACGAGATCGAACGGCTTCCGCTGCTCGGCCACCTGGCTGAGGTGGATGACCTCGACCGGCGTGACCGTGCTGCCCGCGGTCGTGCGCACCTCGACGCCGCGCTCGCGCATCGCCGAGACGTGCTCGGGCCACTGCTCGATCAGTGTGACGTCGAGCCCGGCCCGCGTGAGGTCGGCACCGATCGCGGCGCCGTTCGCCCCGGCGCCGAGAACCGCGATCCTCATGACGCCGGGTCGTACTCGTAGTCGACCACGGCCCGGTTGGCCACGTACCGCCCGGCCTCCGCGGCGGCGGCCTGGTGATCCGGATGCACCTGGTAGGCCTCCAGGTCGGCGACCGTCTCGTGCTCGGAGACGAGCACCACGGGCCAGTGCCCGTCGACCCGCCCGAGGTCGGCCTGCACCGTGAGCGACACCACCACGTCGAGGGCGACGAGCGGCTCGAGCACGGCCTTCATCTCGCCCACGTCCTCGGCGATCTGCACCGGGTCGGAGGCCTTGAGGTCGAAGGCGACGATGTGCCGGATCATGACGGCTCCACCACCTTGCGCCGGGTGACCTCGGCGATCGAGGCCCAGTCGAGGTCGCCCTGCCCCTCGGCGAGCGCCGACTCGAACACCCCGCGCAGCACGCTCTCCGAGGGCATGGCGACCCCGGATGCACGGGCTGCGTCGAGCGCGAGCATCAGGTCCTTGAAGCCCAGCTCGGTCGTGAACAGCGCCGGCGAGTACGTGCTCGTCGCGATCAGGTTGCCGTAGCCGGTGTAGACCGGCCCCGGGAAGAGGCTGTCGCCGAGCAGCTCGACGAACATGCCGGTGTCGATGCCGCGCGTCTCGAGCAGGGTGACCGACTCGGCGAGCGCCTGCAGCGCGTGGATGATGAGGTAGTTCATCCCGATCTTCACGACGTTGGCGGTCGAGGGGTCGGCGCCGAAGTCCCAGACCCGGCGGCCGATCGTCTCGAGCACAGGGCGCACCCGGTCGACGAGCGCCGGGTCGCCGGCGGCGAGCACGCTGAGCGATCCGGATGCGGCCACGGGCGGGCGGCCGAGCACCGGCGCGGCGACGTAGCCGACGCCCGCGGCGGCGTGCCGCTCGGCGAGCCGGGTCGCGGCCGAGGCCCCGATGGTCGCCATGTTCACGTGCACGGCACCCTCCGGAGCCGACGCCAGGGTCTCCTCGTCGAAGACGTCGAAGACGACCGACTCGTTCGAGAGCATCGAGAAGACCGTGCCGGTCTCGAGCGCCTCGGCGACCGACCCGGCACGGGTGGCGCCCTGGGCGACCAGCGCATCCACCGCATCCGTCGACCGGTTCCAGACCGTCAGGTCGTGGCCGGTCTCCAGCAGGTGGCCGGCCATCGCGGCCCCCATCGAGCCGAGACCGACGAAGCCGATGGTGCTCATGCGCCGGGCTCGCCTCGCCCGGCGGCCGTGTTCAGGTGCGACTGCGCATCCCGCAGCGTCGGCAGCGTGCCGCCGACCGTGAAGTACCGCTTGCCGGCGACCAGCAGGTCTTCGGCGGGGAACTTCGTGATCACCTGGCAGCCGTCGGCGGTCACGATGACCTCCTCCTCGATGCGGGCGGCCCCGATGCCGTCGGCCGAGGGCCAGTAGGTCTCGAGGGCGAAGACCATGCCCTCCTTGAGCTCTTCGGGGTGGTCGAGCGAGACCAGGCGCGAGAAGATCGGCTTCTCCCAGATCGACAGGCCGACGCCGTGCCCGTACTGCAGGGCGAAGGCGGCCTCCTCGTCGGGGAACCCGAACTCCTGGGCGGTCGGCCAGACCTTGACGATGTCGGCGGTGGTCGCGCCGGGGCGCACCAGCGCGATCGCGCGGTCCATGTACTCGCGCGCCCGCTTGTAGGCGTCGTTCTGGGCCGAGCTCGCCGAGCCGACCGCGAAGGTGCGGTAGTAGCAGGTGCGGTAGCCGTTGAAGCTGTGCAGGATGTCGAAGAACGCGGGGTCGCCCGGCCGGATCAACCGGTCGGAGAAGACGTGCGGATGCGGCGAGCAGCGCTCACCGGAGATCGCGTTGACGCCCTCGACGTACTCGGAGCCGAGGTCGTAGAGCTTCTTGGAGACCAGGCCCACGCACTCGTTCTCCTTGACGCCGGGCTTGAGGAATTCATAGAGGTCTTCGTAGGCCGCGTCCACCATCGAGGCCGCCTGCGTGAGCAGGGAGATCTCGTCGAGGGTCTTGATGCGGCGGGCCTCCATGAACACCTGCTGGCCGTCGACGACCTGGATGCCGAGCTTCTGCAGCGCGAACAGCACCGGCAGCTCGATCACGTCGACGCCGAGGGGCTCGTTGGCGACGCCGAACTTCTCGAGCTCGCGCTTGATCTTCTCGGCGACGCGGTCGGCGATCTCGGCGTCGGGGCTGAAGGCGCCGCGGAGGGTCGAGATGCCGGCGCGGGAGCCGCCCTCCAGGCGCGGGCGCACGGCTCCGTGGTGCGGCGCGTGCGGGTCGGCGTCGGCCTCGGCGGTCGTGGTGTCGAGCCACGGGTTGAACAGCGCGTGGTGCTTGGCGGCCGAACCGAAGTCCCACATGATCGGGTCGCTGTTGCGGGTCAGCAGGCTGAACCGGATCAGCTTGTCCATCGCCCAGGTGCCGATGTGGGTCGAGGTCATGTAGCGGATGTTCGAGAAGTCGAACGCGAGCAGGGCCCCGACGTCCGAGCGGTCGAGCTCGGCCTTGAGGCGCGCGAGCCGCTCGCTGCGGAGACGGTCGAAGTCGACGCGCTGCTCCCAGTCGACCGCGTTCGTGCCCCGGGTGGCTGTCGCCATGGTGGCGCTCGGGCCGGATTGCGTGGTCATACGAGGACCATCCCTCCATCGATCATGATCACCTGGGCCGTGAGGTAGTCCGAGTCGGACGAGGCCAGGTACAACGCGGTGCCGACGATGTCGTCGACCTTGGCCGTGCGGCCGCGGATGATGCCGCTCGCGAACTCGTCCATGGCGGACGTGCCCTTCTCCACCTCGCCGATGTCGACCAGGTCGGCGTCGAGCTTGACCCAGAGCGGTGTCTGCACGACTCCGGGTGCGAACGCGTTGACCGTGACGTCGTGCTCGGCGAGCGCCTTGGCGGCGGACTGCGTGAGTGAGATGACGGCCGACTTGGCCGCGGAGTACGGGGCGAACGCGGGGAAGCCCTCGCGGCCGGCCATGGAGGTGGTGTTGATGATCTTGCCGCCGCCGCCCTGGGCGATGAACTGCTTGGCCGCCTCCTGGGTGCCGATCAGCACGCCGAGCGCGTTGACCTCCATGATGGAGCGCCAGTTGTCCTCGGTCACGTCGAGGAACTGCATCGGCACGTTGAAGCCGGCGTTGTTGAACCACACGTCGATGCGGCCGAACTCCTGCACCGCGCGCTCGACCACGGCCCGCACGTCGTCGCGCACCGACACGTTGGCGCGCACACCGATCGCCCGCTGGCCCGAACCCTGCAGCTTCTCGGCCGCCGCGGTGGCCGCCTCTTCGTTCAGGTCGGCGATCACGATCGCCGCACCTTCCCCGGCGAGGGCGTTCGCGATGCCCAGGCCCATCCCGCTGGCGGCGCCGGTGACGACGACCACTTTGTCCTTCATACGATTCGCCATTGATTCGTCCCTTTCGGCATGTTCAGTGTTGCTTGCCAGTGTGTTCAGCATAGCAACACACTCCGCCGGGATGACCCTACAAAATTAGAGAGACGGATCAGGGCCGTTCGTATACTCTTGCTGCACAAGACGTCCGCCCTCAGGGATGCTGAACAGAGGGTGCCGGGGTGGACTAGACGCAAGGAGATGGACCATCACCGATGACATCGGGCCCCGCCTGCGCGCTGCGCGCATCGCGAAGGGCATCAGCCTCAGGAGCGTGGCCACCTCACTCGGTGTCTCGGCCAGCCTCATCTCCCAGGTCGAGACGGGGAAGACGCAGCCGTCGGTGAGCACGCTCTACGCTCTCGTCAACCACCTCGGCATCTCGTTCGACGACCTGATGGCCGGCAGCGCGCACGGCTCGGCGGCCCCCGCCGCCGCGGCGCAGAGCGCCGAGAACGGGCGCGCGGCGCGGTCGCTCCCCGCGGCCGAGCAGTGGCCGGTCGGTGTGCCGGTGCAGCGCAGCGACGAGAACCCCGTGCTCGAGATGGAGAACGGGGTGCGCTGGGAGCGCCTGGCTGCGAGCCGCGACGGATCGGTGGATCCGCTGCTCGTCACCTACGACCCCGGGGCCTCGAGCTCGATCGAGGGCCGGATGATGCGGCACAGCGGCGTCGAGTACGCCTACCTGCTCTCGGGCGAACTCACCGTGCGCCTCGACTTCGACACCTTCACCCTGCGGCCCGGCGACTCGCTGAGCTTCGACTCGGTGCGGCCGCACATGTACGTCAACGAGGGTACGGTCCCGGCGAAGGGGCTGTGGTTCGTGGTGGGCCGCCGCGAGTTCTCGAACGAGATGCCCGACTCGGGCCAGCCGGAGCGCGCCACGGGCAATCTCAGCTCGGCGGTCGACGTCCTCCAGGCCATGGACCGCCTGGCCTGACGTCCCGCTCCCGCACCCTGCCGTCCGAACGGGCTGCTGAGAAGCTCCACGCGTGCAATACGCACACATAACGCTCCTCAGCAGCCCGTTCGTGCACGCACCGCCCCCCAATGCAACGCAACAGGCCCTACTCGACGACCCAGGGTGAGACCGTCGCCGCGTCAGCGACGGCGGCCTCACATGTCGCCCGTGCCGGGCAGGGACCGGCGCGGCAACAAGCACCTCGCATGTCGCCCGCGCCGGGCGGGGACCGGCGCGGCACTAAAGCAGAATGCTCAGCGGGTTCTCGATCCGCGACGTGAACGCCGCCAGCCACCGCGCCGCCAGGGCCCCGTCCACTGCACGGTGGTCGACCGAGAGCGTGCAGCGCATGACCGTCGCGACGCGGATCTCGCCGTCGACCACGACCGCCTGCTGCGTCGCGGCCCCCACGGCGAGGATGCCGGACTGCGGCGGGTTGAGGATCGCCGAGAACTCCAGCGTTCCGTACATCCCGAGGTTCGAGACCGAGAAGCTGCCGCCCTCGAGTTCGTGCTGCTTGAGCTTCTTCTCCTTGGCCCGGCCCACGAGTTCGGCGATCGACGCACTGACCGCGCTGAGGCTCTTGGTGTCGACACCTCGCACGACCGGAGTCACCAGGCCGCCTTCGGTCGCCACGGCGACCGCGATGTCGACGGCGCGGTGCACCCGCATGCCTTCGTCGCTCCAGGTGACGTTGGCCTCGGGCACCTCGGCGAAGGCCGCAGCCACCGCCTTGACCACGAAGTCGTTGATCGAGACCCGCACGCCCGAGGTCTCGTTGACCTGCTTGCGCAGGGCGATCAGGTCGTCGACCCGGCACTCGGTCGTGAGGTAGAAGTGCGGAACGGTCGCCTTGCTCTCGGTGAGCCGACGGGCGATCGCCTTGCGCATGCCGGTGTGGGGCACGAGGTGCCACTCGGCGGACGCGTCGGAGGCGGATGCCGGTGCCGGGGCGGCCGGCTGGGCCGGAGCGCTCGGTGCCGAACCGGTCGGTGCCGGCGTGCTCGCTGCGGGCGTTGCCGCCTCGGTAGCGGGCGCGGCGGTCGGAGTCACCTGAGCCGCGGGAGCCGCGTTCTCGATGTCACGGCGCACGATCCGCCCGTCCGGCCCGGTGCCGGAGATGGAGGCGGGATCGATCCCCTTCTCCTTCGCGAGCTTGCGCGCGATCGGGCTGACGAACAGGCGCGAGCCGGCCTCGGTCGACGCTGACACCGACGCGGATGCAGGCGCGGCAGCAGACGCTGCGGAATCACTGCCACCCGTCGCACCAGTCGTACCGGCCGTAGCCGACCCAGGCACCTCGGGCACGGCGGCCTTCTCGGCCTCCACCTGCGACGCCGCCTCGACGACCGGAGTCGCTCCGTCGGGGTCGCGCTCGGCCTCGTCGCCCTCGGGGATCGCGGGCGCGGTGCCGTCCGCACCGGGCTCGGGCGTCGGCGTGGCGCCCGACGGTCCCGTCGCGGGCGCCGCATCCGAGGCAGAGCCGGCCGCAGCATCCGTCGCAGAGCCGGCCGCAGCATCCGCCGCACCGGCCCCACCACCACCGCCGCCGAGCAACGCGTCGATCTCGGCGTCGCCCTCGCCCTCGGCGATCAGCACGGCAATCGGCGCACCGATCTCGCCCGACTCACCGGGCTCGAGCAGCACGCGCCCGACGATCCCGGCATCCTCGGAGTTGTACTCCACGACGGCCTTCTCGGTCTCGATCTCGGCCAGGGGATCCCCCACGGCGATCGACTGGCCGGGCTCGACGAGCCACGACGCGATCGCGGCCTCCTCCGAACCAGCGAGGACACTGGGCATCCTGATGATGATCGCCATCTCAGCTCTCCTTCCCGGCTGCGGCGCCGAATCCGGCGCGCACGCGTTCGAGGCCGAGGACGACCTCCTCGCTCCGTGCGATGGCGGCCCGCTCGAGCACCTTCGAGATGCTCGGCGACGCCTCGGAACCCGTCACCCGCTGCACCGGCTGGTCGAGCCAGTCGAAGTAGCGGCGCTGGATCTCGTCCGACAGCCAGGCACCGTAGGAGGTGCCCTGGGCGCCCTGCTCCACGATCAGCACGCTGTTGGTCTTCTTGATGCTCTCGCCGATGGTGTCCCAGTCGATCGAGGCGCGGTCGAGGAAGCGCAGGTCGATCAGCTCGGCGTCGATGCCGGTCTGCTCGATCGCCTTGGCGCTCTCGCCGACCATCGAGAGGTAGCTGATCACCGTCACGTCCGAGCCGGTCCGCCGCACGGCGGCCTTGCCGAAGGGGATCTGGTAGTCGAGGTCCTCCGGGATCTCGCCGGACTCGGCATAGAGGTCGACGTGCTCGATCATCAGCACCGGGTCCTGGATCGCGAGCGCCGCGTTCATCAGCCCGATGTAGTCGAAGGGCGTCGAGGCGGCCATGATCCGCCAGCCGGGGCTCGTGGCGAAGATGCCGGCCGGGTCCATCAGGTGCTGGGATCCGTAGCCGGAACCCATCGCCACCTTCGTCCGCAGCACCAGCGGCACCGGGTTGTCGCCGCCGAACATGTGGCGGGCCTTGCCGATCTGGTTGAAGACCTGGTCGGCGGCGACCCAAATGAAGTCCGGGTACATGAACTCGACCACGGGCCGGTAGCGGCCGTCGAGCGCGATGCCGGCACCGAGGCCGGCGAAGGCGTTCTCGCTGATCGGCGTGCCGAGCACCCGGCCCTCGTACTTCTCGGACAGGCCCTTGGTGGCACCGTTCGTGCCGCCCTTCAGGCGGTGCACGTCTTCACCCAGCACGACGATCCGGTCGTCCTCGGCCATCCGCGCATCCATCACGGCGGCGACGGCGTCGACGAACTTGCCGGTGCGGGTGGCGCCGGTGTACTGGTCCTGCTCGAGGGTGGTCGCGTCGGCGAGCTCGCTCAGGTCGCCGCGGATGCCGACGTCGACGAAGCTCGGGTCCGGCCACAGGTCGGGGCGGATCCGGCGCACGCCCGGCTTCCCACCCGGGTCGGGCTCGGTGAGGGCGTCCGAGGCACGGCGCACCGCATCCTGAGCCTGTGCCCGCACCGACTCGAGTCCCGCGTCGTCGATCAGGCCGAGGGCCTTCATCTCGCGGCCCATGCGGGTCAGCGGGTCGCGCTCGCGCCAGGCCGCCTCCTCGTCCTTGGGGCGGTAACCGAACGCGCTGCCGGGGTACGGGCCGTTCTGGTGGAAGAAGCGGTACACCTCGGCCTCGATGACGGCCGGGCCGCGGCCCGAGCGCATGTGCTCGGAGGCCTTCTCCATGGCGAGGTGCACGGCCAGCGGATCCATGCCGTCGACCCGCCAGGCCGGGATGTTGAAGCCGAGCGCGCGGGCCGAGAGTCGCGGCTCCGCGGTCACCTCGCTGACGTGCGTCGAGACGGCGTAGAGGTTGTTCTCGATGAAGAAGCACAGCGGCACGTTCCAGGCCGCCGCGAGGTTCATCGATTCGAGCACCGAGCCGATGTTCACGGCGCCGTCACCGAAATAGCTCACGGTGAGGTCGGTCGTGCCGGCGTGCTTCTGCGACCAGGCGTTGCCCGCCCCCATCGGCACACCGCCGCCGACGATGGCGTTGGTGCCGAGCGCACCGGCCTCGTGCCACTGCAGGTGCATGGAGCCGCCGCGACCACGGCAGTAGCCCTGGGCGAGGCCCAGGATCTCTGCGAGCGTCTTCTGCAGCACCTCCTGCACGGCGTCGTTGACGAGGTGCTCGGGGTCGAGCCCCTCCGGAGCGACGTGGCCGAGGGCCTTGGCGAGGAACTGGTGGTGCCCGCGGTGCGAGCCGTTGACCCCGTCGGCCGAGCGCAGACCGACGATGGATCCGACCGCCCCGCCCTCCTGCCCGATGGACGAGTGCGCGGGGCCGTGCACGAGGCCGGCGCCGGCCAGGTCGAGCACGGTCTCCTCGAACGCACGGATGAGGTGGAGCTGACCGAGCATGGTGGCCAGGAGCGCCGGATCGGCGGCCTTCCAGTCGGCGGACGTGGTGCGCAGCTCGACCCAGTCGGACCCTGGCTGCAGACGCTTCTCGCGGGGCATTCCACTTTCTCCTTCGATCGTGGGAAATGCAGGTACACGAGCACGCTAACCCGTGAATGGATACATTTCAACCCTTTTGCTCGGACATTGTGGCGAGTATCGTCGGCGATGGATACATCCTTGACGCAGAGAGGCGTAAGACATGCCCATTCCCACACTGCGCGGCGCCGAGCACCTCGGCTTCACCGTCCCCGACATGGAGGAGGCGCACACCTTCTTCGTCGACGTGATCGGGGCCGAGCACATCTACTCCCTGCCGGCCATGCAGAAGGACGACGACTGGATGCAGGAGCACCTCAACGTCGACCCGCGCTCGGTCGTCAACGAGATCCGCTTCTACCGCTGCGGTCACGGTCCGAATTTCGAGGTCTTCGAGTACCAGCCCGCCGCCGACCAGCGGCCGCAGCCGCGCAACAGCGACCTGGGTGGTCACCACATCGCGTTCTACGTCGACGACCTGGATGCGGCGATCGCCTACCTGCGCGAGTCAGGCATCCGCGTGCTCGGCGAGCCGACCGCGTCTCGGAACGCTTCGGCCGGCCAGCGCTGGATCTACTTCCTGAGCCCGTGGGGAATGCAGTTCGAGCTGGTCAGCTACCCGGACGGCAAGGCGTACGAGAAAGACGCCCCGGTGCTGCTCTGGCACCCGGCCCGCCCGGCCGAATGATCTGCCGGGTGCTGTGCCGGGTGACCCGCCGCTAGGCTGGCGCCGACATGAGTGCGATCAGCGAGAACGTCGCGAGCCACCGCATCGCGGATGCGCTGCGCACCGAGATCCTCGGCGGTGCGCTCGCCCCGGGCACCCGCATCCGCCAGGAGGATCTGGCCGAGCGCTTCGGCGCCAGCCGCATCCCGGTGCGCGAGGCGATCAGGATGCTGGACGCCGACGGCCTGATCACCATGGTCTCGAACTCGGGCGCCTGGGTCTCGCGGCTCTCGCTCGCGGAGTGTACCGAGGCCTACTCGATCCGCGAGCGGCTCGAGCCGCTCCTGCTGCGGTCGAGCCTCCCGGCGCTCGACGCCGACGCGCTCGACCGCCTCGGAGCGCTCGCGGACGAGATGCAGCGGAACACCGACGTCGACGTGTTCATGCGGCTCGACCGCGAGTTCCACCTGCTGAGCTACTCGGGCGCGACACCGGGCGGGTACCTGTGGGAGATCATCCACCGGCTCTGGAACACCACGCAGCACTACCGCCGCGCCTACGCGAACCTGGTGGGCGTGGGCCTCGAGGTGACGCACATGGAGCACCACCTGCTCGTCGACTGCCTGCGGCGGAGGGATGCGGACGACGCCGAGCGGGTGCTCGTGACGCACATCCGGCGGACGCGGCTCGAACTCGAGCGGCATCCGGAGATCTTCGCGTGACCGCAGCGTGACCCGCGCCTGAGAGCCGCTCGAATCGAATGAGAATCGGGGGGTCTGTCGACACTATGTCGACGAACCCCCCGATTCTCATTCCGTTCGGATCAGCCGACCCGCGCGCCCACCAGCAGCTCGATGTTCTCGGGCTTCCGCTCGAGCTCGCCGGCCTCGATCCGCCGGGCCAGCTCGACCACGAGCTCGTTGGCCGGCGCCGATCCGCCCACCTTGGCCTGCTCGTCGACGACCAGGCCGTTGATCTCGTGCACCTCGTTGCGGCGCCCCTTCATCCAGTCCTGCAGCGACGTCGTGCGGGTCGTCGGCGACGAGAAGCGGCGCAGCACCTGCTCGAACAGCTGCTCGGCGAAGACGTCCGGGTCGTCGAGGGCGGCCTCGGTCATGCCGAAGATGGGTCGCAGCTTGCTGCCCGAGGCTACCGCCGTGCGCGCGGCCTCGCTGCCGCAGCGCAGCATGAACTCGTACATGCCGGGCACCTGCACGGCCTTGGCGAGCTCGAGGTCGAGGATCGCCGAGGGCACGAGCTCGGCGGCGTTGACGATCAGCTTTCCCCACTTCGAGGAGCGGATGTCGTCCGACACCTCGACGGTGCCGGCGTGGCCGAGCACCTCGGCCACCTCCTGCTCGCGCCCCTCGACGGCCGGGTGGATGCCGCCGATCGCGAACCAGGCGTGCTCGGGCGGCGTCTCGCGGTTGACGACACCGGGCTCCCACATGTTCGACGCGACCTCGATCACGGCGCCGAGCGTGCGCTCCGGGCCCATGATGTCGGCGATGTCGTCGAGCGACATCCCGTTCTGCAGGCCCACGACCAGGCCGGTCGGCTTGACGAGCGGCTTGATCAGCTCGCAGGCCCAGCGGGTGTCGTAGGCCTTCACGACGATGAAGACGATGTCGAAGGGCTCGCGGAGCTCGGCGACCTCGTAGAGGTGGCGCACCTCGACCCGGGTGTTCTCGGTGCGGTCGGGCATCACGACGGTGATGCCGTTCTCGCGCATGGCCTCGACGTGCGCCGGCCACTGCTCGATGAAGGTGACGTCGAGTCCGGCACGGGTGAGGTCGGCGGCGATGCCGGCGCCGTTGGCGCCTGTTCCGACGAAGGCGATCTTGGGGGAGGTCATCGGCGCTGATACCTGCTTTCCGTTCGCTATTAATGAACAGTGGCCATGCTAACCCGGGGTCGAGGCCGGTGAACAGGGGTCAAGCGTTCATTTGAGCTACACAAAAGCACCCCTCGCCTCGCAATCCGGTCGGAGTTCGGCCACGCGGCACCCGACCGCCGTATTGTGTGGCCATGGCAGCGGAGTTGACGCTTGGCGCAGAAGAAGAGCTCCACCTGATCGATCTCGGTAGCGGGAAGCTGTCGGCGCGCGCGCCACAGATCCTGTCGCGGCTGCCCTCGGAGAACTACTCGGCCGAGATCCAGCGCACCACCGTCGAGACCAACACCGACGTGGTGACGGGGCTCGACGGTCTCCGCGACGAGATCCTGAGGCTCCGCCGCGGGGTGATCGAGGCCGCCGCACCCGACGGCGTCGGCATCGCCTGCGTCGGCACCGCACCCCGCTCCGAGTTCGCCGACTTCGAACTCACCACGACGGGCCGCTACGGGCGGATGCAGGAGCAGTACCGCCTGCTGGTCGACGAGCAGCTGATCTGCGGCACGCAGATCCACGTCGGCGTCTCCGACCGCGACCTCGCCGTCGACATCTCCCAGCGGGTGGCCCGCGACCTCCCCGTGCTCCTGGCCGTCTCGGCCAGCTCGCCGTACTGGAACGGGCACGACACCGGGTACTCGAGCATCCGCTCGATCATCTGGCAGCGCTGGCCGAGCGCCGGCGCCACCGGGCCGCTCGGGTCGGCCGCCGAGTACGACGAGCTGCTCGCCGACCTGCTCGCCACCGGTGTGATCGCCGACAGCAAGATGGCCTACTTCGAGGTGCGCCCCTCGTCGCACGCCCCCACGCTCGAGCTGCGCGTCTGCGACGCCTGCCCGATCGTCGACGACGCCGTGCTGATCGCGGGCCTGTTCCGCGCCTCCGTGCGCGCCGCCGAGCTCGACATCGAGACCGGGCTGCCGTTCGTGCCGCAGGCCGCGCCCGTGCACCGGGCCGCGATGTGGCAGGCCGCGCGCGGTGGACTCACCGGCGACCTGCTCGACGACACCGCGCATCCACGGCCGACCGCCGCCGCCCACGCGGTGCGGCACCTGATCCGGCGGCTTCGCCCCCAGCTCGAGGAGCTCGGCGACTACGAGCAGGTCTCCTGGCTGGCCGAGACGCTCCTCGCCCGCGGCAACTCGGCCGACCGCCAGCGCGCCGCCTTCGCCGAGCGGGGCGACCTGGCCGCCGTGGTCAAGCTCGTCGTCGAGGAGACGCACGGGCCGGCCGGCGGCATCCCGCCCGCGGCGCCCGCGCTCCGCACCTACCGCACCCGCGCCGGAGACGAGGCCGTGGGCCCAGGCTCGCGACCGCGGCCCGCCTACGAGTCGATCGTCGCCCACTACGAGCAGCTCGACCCGGCCCTCGTCGCCGAGCGGATGGCGGCCGTCACCGACTGGACGCGCACGCACGGCCTCACCTTCGGCGTCGACGGCGAGGTGCGCGACTTCGCGGTCGACCTCGTGCCCCGCGTCATCCAGGCGCACGAGTGGAAGCAGATCGGCGCCGGGCTCGAGCAGCGGGCCCGGGCGCTCGAGGCGTTCCTCGACGACATCTACGGCGAGCAGCGGATCGTGGCCGACGGGCTGATCCCGCCGAGTGCGATTCAGGATGCGCCGGGCTGGTGCGACGAGGCCAGATCGCTGCCCAGCGGCACGGTCAGGGCCCCCGTCATGGGCTTCGACCTCGTGCGCAACGAGTTCGGCGGCTGGCGGGTGCTCGAGGACAACCTGCGGAATCCGAGCGGCGCGGCCTATTCGGTCGCCATCCGCCAGTTGATGGACGACGTCTCGACCGCGCCGCGGCCGGCCGGGATGCTCGACCCCTCGAGCCTGTCGGGGCTGCTCCGGCGGTCGGTGCTGCCGGCCGGCGGCACCGGCGCCCTCGTCTCGACGGGCCCCGGCAGCACCGCGTGGTTCGAGCACCGTTCGCTCGCCGAGGGGGCGGGGCTCCGGCTGCTCGGTCTCGACGACCTCGAGGTGCGGGACGGCCGGGTGCTCGACCGCACCGACGGCACCGCGCTCGACGCCCTCTACCTCCGGCTCGACGTCGAGCTGCCGGATGCGCGGGACTCGTCCGGTTCCCCGATCGGCTCAGCGGTCATGGAGGTCGCCGCCGCGGGCCGCGTCTTCCTGGCCAATGCGCCCGGCAACGGGATCGCCGACGACAAGGCCATGTACTGCAACGTGCCCGGACTGATCGGCTACTACCTCGACGAGCGCCCGCTGCTCGAGCAGGTGCCGACCTACCGCACGAGCGACGAGACCGAGCGCCGGGGCGTGCTCGAGCGGGTCGGCGAGCTGGTGACCAAGCCGGTGGACGGGCACGGCGGCGAGGGCGTGCTGATCGGCCCGGCCGCGTCGGCCGCCGAGGTCGCCGCCCGGCGTGCCGAGATCGCGGCCGACCCGGCGAACTGGGTGGCGCAGGAGGTGGTGGCGCTGTCGTCGCATCCGACGTTCGTGGAAGGCGCGGGGATCGTGCCGGCGCAGGCCGCCGGGGAGGTCATCGCTCCGGTCTCGCTGCTCGAACCGCGGCACGTCGACCTCCGGGTGTTCGTCTACGCGACGGCCGACGGGTGGGAGCTCGCCGACCTCGCCCTCACCCGGGTCGCCCCCGGTGGGAGCATGGTCGTCAACTCCTCGCGCGGCGGCGGAGCGAAGGACACCTGGATCGTGACCGAGGATCAGCCGCTGGTCGTGGCCGATGCGGCGCGGCAGGCGGCGGAGCGGCTGTCCGGGCAGGCGGCGGTGGCGCGGCAGCCAGCGGCTCGCCAGGTGGCGACCGAGCAGGCCGAGCCGGCCGAGCATCCGGCGACTGCGCAGACCGAGCCGGTTGAGCATCCATCGACCGAGCCGCCCGAGCAAACGGCCGGCCCCACCGGCCAGGAGGAGGTGCCCGATGTGCGGAATCGCGGGTGAGCTGCGGTTCGACGGCCGCAGCGCCGATCTCGGCGTCGTCGAGCGGATGACCGCGTGCCAGAACCACCGCGGCCCGGACGGTTCCGGCCTCTGGTCCGAGGGCGGGGTCGCGCTCGGCCACCGCCGGCTCTCGATCATCGACCTCAGCGCCGCCGGCAGCCAGCCGATGATCGACCTCGACCTCGGGCTCTCGATCGTCTTCAACGGGTGCATCTACAACCACCGCGAACTGCGCGCCGAGCTCGAGGGCCACGGCCACCGCTTCTTCTCCACCTCCGACACCGAGGTGATCGGCAAGGCCTACGCCCAGTGGGGCAGCGACTGCGTCGACCACCTGCTCGGCATGTTCGCCTTCGTGATCGTGGAGCAGGCATCCGGTCGCATCATGATGGCCCGCGACCGCCTCGGCATCAAGCCGCTCTACCTCGACGAGCGGCCCGGCCGGCTGCGATTCGCCTCGACCCTGCCGGCGCTCCTGCAGGCCGGCGACGTCGACACCTCGATCGACCGCACGGCCCTGGAGTACTACCTCACGTTCCACTCCGTCGTGCCGGCGCCGCGCACGATCCTGAACGGCATCACGAAGCTGCCGCCCGCGACCGTGCGGCTGATCGACGCCGACGGGCGCACGACCGACCACGTCTACTGGCGGCCCGAGTTCGACCGCGACCCCGGCCGCGCCGACTGGACCGGCCGCGACTGGGAGGACGCGCTGATCACGAGCCTCCGCACCTCGGTCGAGCGGCGGATGGTCGCCGACGTCCCGGTCGGCGTGCTGCTCTCGGGCGGCATCGACTCGAGCCTCGTGGTGGCCCTGCTCGCCGAGGCGGGCCAGACCGATCTCGCGACCTTCAGCATCGGGTTCGACTCCGCGGGAGGCGAGTCCGGCGACGAGTTCGAGTACTCCACCCTGGTCGCCGAGCGCTTCGGCACCGACCACCACCGCATCGCGATCGACAGCTCGCGGTTGCTGCCCGGCATCGACGGCGCCGTGCGCGCGATGAGCGAGCCCATGGTCAGCCACGACTGCGTGGCGTTCTACCTGCTCTCGGAGGACGTGTCGAAGTCGGTGAAGGTCGTGCAGTCCGGGCAGGGCGCCGACGAGGTGCTGGGCGGGTACGACTGGTATCCGCCGCTCGCCGGGGTTCCGCGCGACCAGGCCGCCGAGGCCTACGCCGAGGTGTTCTTCGACCGGCGCCGGCCGGCGCTCGGCGGCATCCTCGCGCCCGAGTGGCTCGACGCGACCTCGGATGCCGCGACCGACTTCATCCGGGCCCGGTTCGCCGAGCCCGGCGCCGAGACCTCGGTGGATGCGGCGCTCCGCAACGACACGACGATCATGCTCGTCGACGATCCGGTGAAGCGGGTCGACAACATGACGATGGCCTGGGGGCTCGAGGCGCGCGTGCCCTTCCTCGACCACGAGTTCGTGGAGCTGGTCGCGCGCATCCCACCCGAGCTGAAGCTCGCCGACGGCGGCAAGGGCGTGCTCAAGCGGGCGAGCCGCGGCATCGTGCCGGACGAGGTGATCGACCGCACGAAGGGGTACTTCCCGGTGCCGGCGATCCGTCAGCTCGAGGGGCCGTACCTTGATCGGGTGCGGGATGCGCTGACCGATCCGGCGGCCCGTTCGCGCGGGCTGTACGACGGGAGTACGGTCGAGCGGATGCTCAGGACACCGAACGAGACCCGCACCACCCTCGGCTCGAATGCGCTCTGGCAGCTGGCGCTGCTGGAGATGTGGCTGCAGGAGCAGGGCATCCGATGACGGGGCGGCACGCGGCCGTGGGGGCGGGTGCTGCGGGGGCGGGTGCTGCGGGGGCGGGTGCTGCGGGGGCTGGTGCTGCGGGGGCTGGTGCTGCTGGGGCGGCGGTCGCTGACGGCACAGCGGCGGGTGCCGCCGGGCTCGGCACCGCCGATGAGTTCGCCGCCGCGCTGGTCGGGGCCTGGGGCAGCTGGGGCCCGTCGATGACGCCGGATGCCGACCGGGTCGCCTTCTTGAGCGACCGCGGCGGCATCCCCGAGGTCTGGGTTCAGGATGTCGTGCCGGGCGCGACCGCGCGACGCGTCTCCTTCACGCACGACCCGGTCGTCGCCGTCAGCTGGTCGGCCGACTCGGCCTGGCTCGCCTGCGCGGTCGCGACCGACGGCGGCGTGCGCACGCAGGTCTGGGTCGTGCGCCCCGACGGCACCGACGCGCGCCGCATCTCCGGCCCGCCCGAGCGGCACGCCGAGCTCGGCCCGTGGACCAGGAGCGGTCACCGCGTGGTCGTCACCATCCCCTCGACCGAGGTCGCCGAGCCGACCCGCGCGTTCCTGGCCGACCCCGCGACCGGGGAGCTGCATCCGCTGGCCGAGGGCGAGCTCATCCACGTGCTCGACCTGTCGGCGGCCGAGCGGATGCTCGTGCTCCGCGACGGGCGTCGCGGCCACGAGTTCGCGGTGGTGGTCGACCGGGCGACCGACACCGATCATCCGGTGATGCCGTACCCGGCGACCGGGGCGACGGATGTCGCGTTCATCCGCCCCTCGCCCCCCGGGCAGGAGGCGCCGGCGGTCGTCTACGCCGCGACGGAGGTCGGGCTGCCACGGCGGCAGCTCGTGGCGATGCCCGTCGATCCCGACGACTGGAGCCGCACCCCGGTGGTGCTGGCCGAGCGCCCCGATGCCGAGCTCGAGGAACTGGATGCGGATGACGCGGGCCGCCTGCTGCTGCTGGTCTGGAACGTGGCCGGCCGCAGCGAGCTCGAGCTGTACGACACGGCGACCGGCAGTTCACGGGCTGTGCCCGGGTTGCCGGGGGCGGTGGCGACGAGTCCGGTGCTGAGTCGTGACGGGTCGCGGGTGCTGCTGGCGGTCGAGGGCCCGACGCGGCCGCGGGAGCTGTGGCAGCTCGAGACGTCGTCGCTGGCCTGGTCGCGGGTGAGCGAGGTGCCGCGGCTGCCGGAGCTCGCGCTCGTGGAGCCGACGCTCGAGCGGTACGCGTCGCTCGACGGGCTCGAGATCACCGGGTGGTTGTACCGGGCTGGCGGTGCCGGCGGGGCTGGCGGTGCCGGTGCTGGCGGGGCTGCCGGCGCGGGTGCTGGTGCTGGTGCGGGTGCGGGTGCGGCCATGCTGCATCTGCACGGCGGGCCCGAGTCGCAGGAGCGGCCGACGTTCAGTCCGCAGCACCAGGTGATGGTCGCATCCGGGATCACGGTGTTCGCGCCGAACGTGCGCGGGTCGTCGGGGTTCGGGCGCGAGTTCGTGCACGCCGACGACGTGCGGAAGCGGCAGGGCGCGTTCGACGACGTGACCGCAGCGGCGCGGATGCTCGTGGAGCGCGGCATCGCGGATCCGGCCCGCATCGCGGTGACCGGCCGGAGCTACGGCGGGTACCTGACGCTCGCGGCGCTCGCCTTCACGCCCGGCGTCTTCGCGGCCGGCGTGGACATCTGCGGAATGTCGCACATGCTCACCTTCTACGCCGAGACCGAGCCGTGGATCGCGGCGGCGGCGGTGACGAAGTACGGGCATCCGGAGCACGACAAGAAGTTCTTGCGGTCGATCTCGCCGCTCGCGAAGGCCGATCAGATCGAGGTGCCGCTGCTCGTGGTGCACGGGGAGCTCGACACGAACGTGCCGATCGGCGAGGCGCACCGGATCGTGGCGGCGCTGCGCGAGCTCGGCCGCCCGGTCGAGTACCTCGAGCTGGCGGGCGAGGGGCACGAGTACCGTCGTGCCGACTCGCGGCTGCGGCTCGTGCTGGCGATGCGCGACTTCTTGGCCCCCGCCCTCTCCTGACCCGCCCGCCCCACCCCGCGCATCCCGGCCGTCCCACCCACCCCGCAGGTCCCACCCACCTCGCGCGTCCCACCCCTCCCCGCGCATCCCACCCCCACCCCTTCGCCGAGAAGTCACTTTCACGTCCAAATCCCGGCGTTTAGACGTGAAAGTGACTTCTCGGCGGGGTGGGAGGTGGGCTCGCGGGGTGGGAGGTGGGTGGCGCGGGGTCAGGCCGGGACGAGGGTGCGGGCCCGGGGCATGCGGAGGGCGAAGACCGAGGCCGCCGCCATGAGCACGAACGCCGACGCGAATGCGGCCGGGAACCCGAAGGCGTCGACGAGCAGCCCGGCGACCAGCGGGCCGGCGATGGCTCCCGCATCGGCCACCGCCTGGAAGACCGCGACCGGCTGCCCGCCTCGCCCGCCCGCCGCATCCCCCACCGAGGCGGCCGGCGCCGTGCCCATGAACGCGGCCGCCACGCCGTAGACGCAGAGCAGCACGATCAGCACGCCGATGTTCGGCACGAACGGGATGGCGAGCATGACCACGGCCCCCACCGCGAACGACGCGATGATCGCCGGACGGCGGCCGACCGAGTCGACGAAGCGGCCCGCCGGCAGCAGCGCCAAGGTCTGCGCGACGGCGGCGACCGCGAAGGCGATGCCCGTCCAGGCCGGTTCGCGGTGCAGCACCTCGACGACGAGCACCGGCACGAGGGCGCTCCGCACGCCCATCGCCGCCCACCCCTGGGCGAGGTTGGCGAGCAGGGCGGACTGGTACCGCGGATCTCTCAGCACCTGCCGCATCGGCCGGGGCTCCTCGCGCGGGATGCTGGGGTCGGCCGGGGCGTGGCGTTTGAGAAGGGCGAGGCCCACGGCTCCGGCGACGACGAGGGTACCGGCGTAGAAGAAGAACGGGGCGTGCAGCGAGATGCCCGAGAGCAGGCCGCCGACTGCGGGGCCGGCCATCCCGCCGATCAGGAAGCCGCCCTGGTAGAACCCGACCGCCCGGCCGCGCACCTCGGGCGAGGTCGAGGCGAGCAGCAGCGTCATCGCCGAGACCGAGAACATCGCCGAGCCGATGCCGCCGGCGCCGCGGAGCAGGAGCACCTGCGGGTAGTCCTGCGCGAGGCCGACGAGGGCGCTCGAGACCGCGACGATGCCGATGCCGGTCGCGAGGATGACGCGCTCACCCGCGAAGTCGATCAGCTTGCCCACGAACGGGTTGGCCACCAGCCGCATCACCGCGAAGGCCGAGACCACCGCGCCGACCTCGAAGTAGCCGACGCCGAAGCTGCGCACGTAGACCGGCAGCACGGGCACGACCACGCCGAACCCGAGCATCACGAAGAACGCGACGACCCCCAGCACCACGACGTCGCGGGGCAGCGCGGGGCCGTTGCCCCAGGCGAGGCGGCGGATGAGGGTGGATGCGCGGGACACCGCTCCAGCGTACGTCGCCCCACCGACGCCCACGCCCGCCAGGGCGCGCGGTGCCCGTGCGCGGTGCCGTCGGCCGCGGCGAGCGCCGGGTCAGTCCCGGGAGGGGGTGGGAGTGGTCGGGGCGGCGGCTGCGTCGGCGCGGGGCGGGGCGGATGCGAGGTGGCCGCCGCGAGCGCCGGATCGGTCGCTGGTTGCGGCGAGAGTGAGGCCAGTCGGAAGCAGGCGGAGGCCGGCTCGGGGAAGGTGCGGGGCGGGCGCCGCGAGCGCTAGACGAATTTCGGGGGCGCAGCGAGCGCCAGACAGACGCAGGACGGCCGTCGCGAGCGCCGGGTCAGTCGCGGGTGGCCGCCGGAGTGGTTGGGACGGCGGCCGCGAACCAGGCCAGGGCGTCGCGGGCCTCGAGGGTGAAGGTGGCACCGACGAAGTCGTGGAAGCCGTCGGGGTAGATGCGCAGCTCGGCATCCGTGCCGGCGGCCCGAGCCTTCCGCGCGAACGCCCGCACGTCGGGCACGAAGATCTCCTTCCCGCCCACCACCGCACGGATCGGCGGCAGCCCCGCCAGCGCGTCGGCGATCGGACTCACGACCGGGTCGTCCGCGCTGCGCGAGCCACGCCAGAGGTCGCCGGCCAGTCGCAGGGTGCCGGCTCCGAGCATCCGGTCACCCGGTTCGAGGGGTGGGATGCCGGGGTTCTCGAGCCGCACGTCGACCCACGGCGAGATGAGCAGGAGCGCGTCCGGGGGCGGCGCGCCCTCGTCGCGGAGCTCCATCGCCAGCGCGAGCGCGAGCCCCCCGCCCGCCGAGTCCCCGGCGATCAGCACCGGCCCGTCGGTGCGAGCGCGCACCTCGTCGTAGACCTCGCGCAGCAGCGGCAGCGCGTCGTCGACCGTGTGCCAGGGGGCGAGGCCGTAGAGCGGGACGGTCACCCGCGCATCCATCCGCCGCACCAGCTGCTCGATGATCGCCCAGTGCGCCCCGAGCAGCGGGTTCACGTAGGCGCCGCCGTGCAGGTACACGATCTCGGCCGCCGGCGAGGCGGCACCCGCGGGGTCGACGGGACCAGCGCCCGCACCAGCACGAGCGGCACCACCACCGGCACCGGCACCACCGGTATCGGCACGGGCACCGACGGCGGCGCCCCCACCACCTCGCGGCGTCAGCGTGATGACCGGCCGGCCGTGGCGGGTGGTGGTCTCAATGTGGCACAGCCGTTCGAGTCGCTTCGGGATGCGCGCGGGCTCCGGGTACGGCCGGTCGAGCCACGCGGCGCGCCTCTCGGCCGGCTCGGCCTGCCCCCGCCGGGCCGAGAAGACGACCCCCGCGGCGAACCGCGTCAACCGCATCGCGATGGTCATGCCGCTCCAGTCCGGCGAGCCCCGCCGCCTCCCGTCACCGTACTCCCGCACTCCCGCACTCCCGCGAGCCGGCCGGCGGGTTCGATGTCCGATCGCGACACGGCCCAGGGCCCGTCAGCCGCAGCTCACGTCGAGGCAAGAACCGCACTGGCCGCCAGGGCGAGCGCGAGGCCGATGATCTGGATGAGCGTCAGACGCTCCCGAAGCACGATCGCCGCGAGGATCACGGTTCCGATCGGATACAGGGCGTTGAGAACACTGACCAGCGGGAGGACATCCGCGGACGCCCCCGAGTGCAGGGCGGCCTGGATGAGGACGTTCGCGGAGGCGTCGAGCGTGCCGCAGATCGCGAGCTGCAGCCACAAGCCGCCTCGTCGACCCGGCGACCAGGCGGCGGCGGTGCGAGAGGTGGCGGCAGCGGCAGAAGTGGCGGCAGTGGCAGCCCCCCGCCGTCCTCGTTCACGGCCGGCGACCCCGGCGACCACGGCGACGCCGATCCACATCACAACGGCTTGCACGACGCGTGCGACGACGAGGGGCGCCAGCCCGTCCTCGGGTGTCGTCGCAGCATAGGCGAGCACGAGCCCGCCGAACCCGCAGCCCGCGGCGACCGCCGTGAGAAGCCCGCGACCGGTGAGCCGCGCGCCGGAACGATCCTTCACGGCGCCGACCAGCCCCACGGCGACGACGGCCACGACGACCGCCGCGATGCCGAGGCCGGTGAGCCGCGAACCCGCGAAGAGCAGGCCGACGCCCACCGGGACGATGACCGACACCACGGATGTCACGGGCGAGAGCACGCTCATCGGACCGACCGCGAGAGCGGTGTAGAGCATGAGCACTCCCAGCGAGCCCGCGATCCCGGCGACGGTGCCCCAGAGGAGCGCATCCGCTGAGAACCGGCCGCCCAGCACCGCGAGACCGACGGCGAGCGGCACCAGTCCGATGAGCGCCGCCCAGGCGGTCGCGACGATCGGGCGGATCGATCGCGACGCCAGCCCGCCCAGGAAGTCGGCGAACCCGTACGCCAGCGCTCCGGACAGTCCCAGGAGAATCGTCATCGGCCCGGCCCGAACTCGCGGTGCGAATCGCTCATACAGTCATTCTCTCCACAGCGGTCGGACCGGCAACGAGACGCTCGGGCGAACGAGCTGTCGCCTCGCCAGCCCCAACCGCCGGCCGACCGGAATCGTGCGGCTACGAGCCGGGTCGATCGGTCCCGGCCGCTTCCGCAGCCGCCGCTGCCGCCGCCGCGTCACGCACCGCCGCGAGCACGAGGGGGTCGGCACAGCCGCCCGCGAAACCGCGGATGCGCCGGTCCATGTCGCGCTGCAGAACGACGGTGCCGATGCGCTCGGCGAGCGGCGCCAGCCACTTGGGCCGGCAGGCGAAGTTGTAGCGCCAGACGGCGAGGGTGCTTCCCGGGTCGCCGGCGACGGGCGTGAACTTCCATCCGCCCGCGAGGCGCTCGAAGAACCAGGAGCCCTTCGTCATCTTCATGCCCACGTTCGACGGCGGGTTGTAGGAGACGTACTCGCTCTCCATCCGGAACCCGAATCGCTGCACGGTGAACGTCCTCACGCCCTTGGCCGGCAGGGTCGCCCCGCCGACGAAGTACTGGCGACGGATGAAGGGGTCCCATCGCTTGCGGGTGGCGCCGGTGGTCTGCGAGACCGCGAACGCGACATCCGGAGCCACGGGGACGACACAGCGGGACTCGACGACGGGCATGGCCTCATCGTCGCACGCCCGCCGCACCCGCGCAGCGTCGCACGCCCGCCGCGCCCCCGCACGGTCGCGCCGCCACACCACGCCCAATCACCCGAAGCCCTAAGCTCGAGGGCGCAGCGTATTCTTCGTCGCGCGCAAGAGCCCGCATCAGCTCGTATCGGAGAGATCTCGTCATGGCGATCAGAGGTGTGCCCCGCATCCCCGCCGGAATCGGTGAACGACCGCGGCTGACCCGTCGCTTCGACGGGCCCGAGCCGCTCGTTCTCGCGCAGGCGCCCGCGGGCTACGGCAAGAGCGTCGCCATGGCCCAGTGGGCGACCGCGACCGACGCCGACGGACTCTGGCTGCAGCTGCGCGAAGGCAACGCGAGCACCGCTGCGCTCGTGCAGCATCTCGCCGTCGAGCTGCTGGCCGCGGGGCTGATCGACGACGCGAACCCGCTGCGCTGGGGCTCCGAGGCGCTCGCCGGCGGGGCGGACGCGTGGGGCCTGCTGCGCCACGGACTCCGGATGATCGGCCGCCCCCTCACCCTGGCCTTCGACGGCCTCGACCGGCTGAGCGACGAAAGTCTCACCGGCCTCGCCGATCTCGTCTTCGAGCTGCCCGAGCTGCGCGTGCGTGGCACCGCCCGGCGCTCCGGGCCCCTGCACGAACCCGCTCTCGCCCTGAAGCTCGACGTGACGATCATCGGCGCCATCGAACTGGCGATGACCGAGGCCGAGATCCGGGCGGCACTGGGGGCGGATGCCGACGCGACGACGATCGCGCGGATCGTCGAGAACGGCGGCCTCCCCGTCGTCACCCGGCTGCTGAGCCGCGAGACAAGCGGCGAGACGAGCGGCCTGAAGAACGGCGAGGCCGACCCCGCCTCCCTGACCGGATCGATCGAGCACGTCGTCGACTCGCTCATCGCCGCCGAGCTCGCCTCCGGCCACTGGGACGCGCCCCTCGTGCGCTTCGTGCAGGCGACCTCGATCGCCCAGTCCTTCGACGCCTCGCTGGCCGCCGAACTGGCCGCCGTCGCCGGGGTGCTGAGCTCTCCCGCCGGCCCAAACGGTGAGGATGCGGCCCTCTCCGCGGTCGCCGAGTGGATCGACCGGGCCGAGTCCGAGGGGCTGGGACTCCGCACCGGCAGCACGAACGCGGCCTTCACCTACACACCCGTGATCCGGGAGGGGTTCGAACGCCGCCTCCGCGCCGAGAACCCCGGACTCGCCGCCGAGCTCACCCGCCGCGTGGCCCGCCGGGAGCTCGCCGACGGCCAACCCTTCCTGGCGCTCCGCCGCGCGGTCGAGTTGCGCGACTGGGAGCTCGCCTCCCGCGTCATCCGCGGCTACTGGAACGAACTGCTGCGCAACCACGGCCCCCAGCTCCGCACGCTCTTCCACGGCACGTCGCTCGGCGTCCTCCGGCGGCAGCCGTTCGTGACCATGCTGCTCGCCTTGGACTACAACCGTGACGGCCACCACCGGCTGCGGGCGCTGGAGTACTTCGCCCTCGCCTCTCACGCAGCCCGCACCCAGCGCGCGAGCGCGAGCCCGGCCGACCGCGCCGTGCTGCGCTCCATCGAGACGGCCGCGCTGCGCGTCAGCGGACGACTCGACGGCGCCGTCACCGCCGCGCTCGACGGCCGCGACATCCTGCTCGCGATGAGTCCCGACGACCGCGACCAGCTCGGGCGCACCGAACCGACCCTGCACAACCAGATCGGCACGTCCCTCTTCTACGCCGGCCGCACCGAGGAGGCCCTCGAATCCTTCGCCCGGTCGACGGCGGTCGGCGCCTCGAAGGGGCTGAAGGGCGGGCTCCAGGGCCTGGCCCTCTCGGCCGGAACCCTGGCGATCACCGGCGACCTCGGCGAGGCGCGGGCCCTCATCCGAGAAGCGGATGCGCTCGACTGGCCCGAGGGCTGGATCACCGGCTACGCGGGCAGCTTCTACCAGGTCGCCGCCGCCTTCTCGGCGCTCGAGTCGTGGGACGCGGACGAGGCCGAGCGCCGCATCCGCCTGCTCGATCCGCACCGCGAGACGATCGAGCACTGGCCCCTGCTCGCCCACGTCGACGCGCTCATCGAGCTCACCCGGGGCAATCCGGATCGCGCGCGGATCAAGCTCGAGACCGAGATGCGCACGCAGCAACGGCGCCGCGCGCTCGCGTCGCAGACCGTCGCCCGTCTCGCACGCACGCGGTCGCTGATCGAACTCGCGGCCGGGCGGCATGCGGAGGCCGAGAAGATCCTCGGCAAGGCCAAGAACTCGCGGCACGGGATCGCACTCGCCCGGATCGCGCTGGCCCGCGCACAGCCGGAGGCGGCCCTCCGACTCCTGATGGGCGATCACCCCACGGGCGGCGAGGCCGCGTCGTCCCGCTCGCGCGCCGAGACCCTCGCGCTCCGGGCCGGTGCACTCGCCCTCGCCGGGGATCGGCAGCGCGCCGACGCCGCCCTCCGGCTGGCCGTCGAGTTCGCGGTGGACCGCCAGCAGGGTCTCGCGTTCGCGCTCGTGCCGACCGATGCGCTCGAGGCACTCGTCGGGATCGCGGCGCGAGGCGGGGAATCGGCATCGGCACCTGCATCGGCATCCGCATCGGCATCGGCATCGGCGGGGCAGGCGGTAGCGCTGCTCGAGGGTGCGTGCGCGCATCCCCTCGTGCGGTCGGTCGCGGTCGTGCCGACGCTCTCGCCGCGCGAGCTCGCGCTGGCCCGGGTGCTGCCGCGGGTGAGCCGCACCGCCGAGATGGCCCAGATCCTCTCGGTCTCGCCGAACACGGTCAAGACGCAGCTGCAGGGCCTCTACCGCAAGCTCGGGGTCTCGAACCGGGCCGAGGCGGTCAACGCGCTCTCGCTGATGCAGCTCAGCGACGAACCGGCCGACCTGGCTGACCCTGCCGACCCGCAGCGTCGAGCGGATTCGGATCCGTTCGGTTGAGGACCGGCCGCAGGAAGACCAGCGGCACCAGGGCGAGCAGCGCGACCGCACCGGCGATCAGGTACAGCGCTGTGTAGTTGTCCGTCGACCCGGAGAGCGGATCGCCGCCGGTCGCCGCGAAGACGGCGAGCGCGAGAGCGGGTGCGATGGTCTGCGGCAGCGTCTCGGCGATGTTGAAGACGCCGAGGTAGGTGCCGGTCTCGCCTGCCGGAACCGTGCGCAGTGCGAGTGCGAGGTCGACGGCGTAGAAGGTGCCGAGCGCGAGCCCGCCGATCGCGGCGCTGATCCAGAGCTGGGAGGTGGCGGCGCCCGTGTCGGTGCCGGTGCCGCTGCCGCTGCCGCTGCCGGTCACGGTCGCCCGGAGCACCGCCGCGACGACGAGCCCCAGCGAGACGACGAGGATGTACGGGCCGTAGCGCCCCCGCCGCGACGCCAGGAACCCGGCACCCAGAGCGGCCACGACCACCGAGGCCCCGCCGATCAGCGTCGTGAGCGCGACGACGGACGACCCCTTCTCGGCGTCGACCGCCATCCGCGACATCACGAAGAACAGCGTGAACGTGGTGACCAGCGAGAACGCCAGCTGCAGCAGGAAGCGCTGTACCCAGATCCACGCGAAGAGGCGGTGGCGACGGATGCCGGCCAGCCTCGAACGGGCCGCCGGCGCGACGGCGTCCGGCCGCGGGTCGTCCTGGCGCAGGTCGTCCTGGCGCAGGCCGTCCGGGCGGGAGCCGGCCCGGGCCGGGTCGCTCTGCCGCCCGCCCGTGCGCGACCGGCGCAGCGGCGCGTCCGTGAGGAACAGGCAGCAGACGATCACCACGACCACCGCCGCCACCGGCATCGCGAGCACCACGATCTCGAGCCGCGAGGGCACCACCGCGGCGAGGATGAGCGGGGGCAGGGTCCCGAGGAACGCCGCCGCCCCGAACACACCCGACGCCGACGCGCGCCGTCGCTCGCTCACCTGGTCGCCGAGCATCGCCGCGACCGCCGCGAGCGAGGCGTTGTAGGCGACCTGCGCGAGCACCCAGCCGACACCGAGGACGATCACCGAGTCGGCCTCGACGATGACGACGGATGCGACGAGCCCGACGACGACGCCCCCCAGCATCCAGGGCCGCCGACGGCCGAAGCGACCCGGCGTGCGGTCGGAGAGGAAGCCGAACAACGGGTTCGCCACGACGGAGGCGATCGCGCCACTGATCGTGATGGCGGCGAGCACCGAGGTGCGGTCGGGCTCCGCCACGAGCCGGGAGATCACGAGCGGCAGGCCCGTGACGAGCGGGGCGGTCAGAGACCCGAGCACCACGAGGTTGATCGCGGCGAACAGAACGACCCTGCGCATCCTCAGCCCCCGTTCGTCGCCGACCTCTCAGCGTAGCGGTGAACGAAAGCCCGGCCGGCTACGGGTGGAGCCCCGCGTCCGCCTCCGTCACCCGCCACGAGGTGAAGTGCACGACCAGGCCCGCCCGCGACGGAGCGCAGCAGTAGGGCCCGGCCGTGACAGCGGCCTCGGGGTCGAGGGGCGCGACGCGCACCAGCCGCCAGTCCTCCTCATCCACCTTCGCCCGCACCGTCACCGCGTCGCCCGAGCGGCTCGCGCGCACCGTGACCGTGCGCCCCGCCCAGCCGCTGACCTGCCCGAGCGACCAGTCGGAGAGCCCGCGGGTCACGACGGCGCCGAGGCTCGTGGCGCCGTCGCTCGACTCGATGCCGGCCTTGATCCACACGGTGTCGTCGACGCGGAGGAAGACCCCCGCCTGATCGAACTGCTCGGCGAAGTCGAGCACGAACGACACCTCGACGGCCGTGCCCTCGTCGAAGGGCGCGAGGAGGGCGCGGGCGTCGTCGTGGATGAAGCCGTACGAGGTGATCCGCCACGCGTCGCTGCCCTCGACGGCCGTCACGCGCATCCCGTCGTCGGCGATCTCCACGCGGGCGGGTTCGGTGCTCCACTCGCCCGTGGCCCAGTCGATGCGTGTCATGAGTCCGATTCCGTTCCTGTCGAGGATGCCCCGACTTCCGTCGAGGATGCGCCGTCTTCCGTCGAGGATGCGCCGTCTTGCGCCGAGGATGCCCCGTCTTCCGTCGAGGATGCCCCGTCGCCGACACCAGTCTCGCGCGTTCCCAGCGCCTGGGCGATCGGCGTGCCGAGGAGCCTCCTGGTCCAGTCGGCCAGTGCCCGGATGGCGCTCCTCGAGACGGCGGCGCCCGGCATCATGCTCGTGAAGCCGTGGAACGCACCCGGCCACACGTGCAGTTCCGCGTCACCACCGGCAGCCCACAGACTGCTGGCATAGGCGACCGTCTCGTCGCGGAAGACCTCGGCGCTCCCGCAGTCGAGGTAGGTGCGCGGGAGTCCGGAGAGGTCGATCGCCCGCGCCGGTGCGGCGTAGACCGACACGTCCTCGCCGGCCCGGCGGGTCCCGAGGTAGGCGTCCCAGCCGAACAGGGTCATCTTCCGGTCCGCGACCCCGACACCGTCGATCTGCGTCGTCGACACGGTGGAGTCACGGTCGTCGAGCATGGGTGAGATCAGGATCTGCGCCAGGAGCGCCGGCCCTCTCCGGTCTCGAGCGAGCAGCGCGGTGCCGGCAGCGAGCCCGGCACCGGCGCTCTGCCCGGCGATCACGATGCGGTCCGGATCGATGCCGAGCTCGTCGGCGTGGGCGTGCACCCAGACGAGGCCGGCGTAGCAGTCCTCGACCGGATACGGGTCGGGATGCTCGGGGGCGAGGCGATAGTCGACGCTGATCAGCACGGCGTCGTGGTCGTTCAGCAGCCAGTCGTCGTAGGAGTCGAGGTTTCCGAGGTGGTGACCGAACATCATCCCGCCGCCGTGGATCGTGTACACCGCGCTCCTGGCCGCCGTGGTGCGGCCGCTCCGCTGGATCACGGCGAGCCCGATCGGTTCCCCGAGGTGGCCCGGCACGGTGAGTGCCCGCCGCTCGTAGCCACGGGACCGCAGCCGTTCGTCGAGCGCTTCCTCGCTCATCCCGAGGCCGCGCATCTGCGGCAGCATCCCGGTCGTCAGGGCGAACGGGCCACGCGCCTCGAGGGCGGTGAGGAAGGTGGCGAGTTCGGGGTCGAACGGGGGGCGGGGGATCTGATCAGACATGGGAGGGCTCCTGAATGGTGGGCGGGACTGAGGGGGTGCGGCGTGACCGGCGGATGCCGATGGCGACGAGGGCTGCGGCGAGCGCCGTGATCGTCAGGCCGGCGACGAGGATCGCGTTCTGGAAGGCCGCGAGCCCGTCGGGCGTGAAGGCCGTCGTCGCGATGCCGGCTCCGACGAGGGCGGCGAGGATCGTGCCGGTCGCGGCGATCCCCACGGCGGTGGCGATCTCGCTGGCTGTGTCGACGAGGGCCGCACCGACGGAGGTCCGGTTCTCGGGAAGACCGCGGAGCACGTTGTTGCCGGCGACGACGCCGACCACCCGCATCCCGGCGGCGACGAACACGAGCGCGACCACGACCCAGGGGTACCCGTACCGGCCGAGGAGCGCGAACACGGCGAGCCCGGCGACGACCGCGGCCGCGCTCATCCACGCGGCTCGGCCCAGGCCCACCCACGCCACGAACGGACCGACGAAGCGTCCGCTCGCCAGGAGCGCCACGACCTGAGGGAGGGTCCCGAGCGCGGCCAGGGCCGGCGGCCACCCCCAGGCGAACTGCAGCTGCAGCGTGACCAGGTACGACAGCCCGGCCATCGCGAGCCCCGCGGCGGCCTTGTAGGCGAGGCCGGAGGAGACGAGCGGATGCGCGACGAGCCGGAGATCGAGCAGCGGGTGGTGCGCGGTGCGCTCCCTGATGACGAAGGCGACCGCGGCTGCCACGGTGACGGCTGCTGCTGCCCAGCCGGCCCACGGCAGAACGACCCCGGTGCCGGCTCCGATCGCGTCTTCGATGCCGGCTCCGCCGGCGGCGACGAACAGCGTCGGGGTGAGGAGGACGCCCACGACCGTCAGGGTGCCGAGAACGGCGCCGACCACGTCGATGGGGTCGCGGTGGAGGTCGGCCCGGCGGTCGGCGGCGATCCCGGCGCGGATTCCGAGGAACGCGATCACCGCGATGGGGGCGTTGGCGACGATGAGCACCTGCCACGGCGCCACGGCGAGCACGAAGCCGCCGATCGTGGGCCCGGCGGCGAGCCCGACCAGCCCCGCGGTCGAGATGACCGTCAGCGCCCGCACCCGCAGGTCGTCCCGCGTGAACAGGCGGAACGCCAACGCCATCGACCCCGGAGTGGTCATCGCCGCCGCGACCCCCATCAGCGCGCGGACGGCGATCAGCTGCTCCACCGAGGTGACGAAGACGGTCAGGATGCTCACGACCGCGAGCAGCGTCAGCCCGACGAGCATGATCCGCCGTCGGCCGAACCGGTCGGAGATCGCACCGAAAAGCAGCATCAGGCCGCCGAACGCGACCGAGTACGCCCCCGAGACCCACTGCAGGGACGAAGTGGATGCCGCGAGGTCACGCGCGATGGTCGGCAGCGCGACGTTCAGCACGGAGTTGTCGAGCATCTCGAACAGGAACACCGCCGAGAGCCCGGCCAGCGCGACCCACGCGTCGCGGAGACGTGGCGGTGGGGCCGGGATGGCTGGGGAGGTCGAGGGTTCTGACATGGGCGCACTCCTTCGATGAAGAAGTGGCGGCTCCCACGAGCCGCGTGCGCGCTTCCGCCGGCCGGAGCACGACGGGATTTTTCCCTCTGCCGCCAGATTACCGCATCGTCGGGCGCTGCCCGGAACCCCCAGCGGACCGGACGCGGGGAGATGTCCCCATGGCCGAGGCGGGCGGTGCTTGGTAGCGTCGGGGGAACCGCAGGTCCGGTGTGTCGCCGGAATCCGATGCTGCGGAACTCTTTGACGAGGTAGAGGTAGACGATGAGCGACCAGAACCAGCCGCCGAGCTCCCCCGAGGAGAACGACTCGCCCACCGGCGCCGGCCCGGACACCCCTCCGGCGACCCCGCCCGCCGCGGCCCCCACCAGCGGGGCGGGCACGAGCGACGCCGATGCTAGCGGCACCGAGGGGATCGGATCCGACGCGATCGACGAGGACACCCACGCCACGGGCACGACTCCCTCGGCCACCTCGCCCGCCGCACCGACCGGCCCGACGACGCCGATCACCCCGCCGCCGCCCGCCGCGCCCACGAGTGGCGCGGGCGCCGCCTCGGGCACGGGACTGACCCAGCCTTATGGCCAGAACAGTGGCCAGCCCGGCCAACAGCAGCCCGGCGCCGGCCAGACCCCGCCCGTACCTCCCGTCGGCGGCCCGACCCCGCCCGCTCCCCCGGCCGGCGGTCCTTACCCGCCGTACCAGGGCCCCGGCGCAGGCCAGCCCGGCGCGCAGCAGCCCGGCGGCCCGCAGCAGCCCGGAGGCTACCCCGGCACCGGCCAGCCCGGCCCCCAGCAGCCCGGCGCCCAGCAGCCCGGCGCCCAGCAGCAGCACCCCCCGTACCAGCAGCCCGGCCAGCCCGGAGGCCCCGGCTCCTACCCGCCCGCGGCCGGCTTCGCGCCCGGTGACTTCCCGGGCAAGACGCTCGGCATCATCGGCCTCGTCGTCTCGATCATCGCCAACGTCATCGGCCTGATCATCTCGGCGATCGCGCTCAGCCAGTCGAAGAAGGCCGGCTACAAGAACGGTCCGGCACTCGCGGGCGTCATCGTCGGTGGCGCGCTGACCCTCCTCACGGCGATCTTCGTGATCTTCTCGATCGTGATCGCGGTCGTCGCGGGCACCGCCGCGACCGACGACTACGACTACGGCAGCGGCGGAAGCGGCAGCAGCGACTCCGGATCCGACGGCACCCAGACCGACGTCTTCGCGCTCGCCGTCGGCGACTGCCTCGACGACCAGACCGGTACCGAGATCACCGAGGTGCCCCTGGTCGACTGCTCGGCCCCGCACGACTTCGAGGTCTACTACGACTTCGATCTACCCGGCGGCCCCTTCCCGGGCGACGACGCGATCGAGACCCAGGGCGAGGCCGGCTGCCGCGACGCCTTCGAGACCTTCGTCGGCATCCCCTACGACGAGTCGTTCCACGACTTCACGTACTACAAGCCGACCGAGTCCTCCTGGACCGAGGGCGACGACCACCTGATCAGCTGCCTGGTCTTCGACCCCAGCGGCAAGGTCACCGGCACCCTCAAGGGCATCGGCGAATAATCCGCGCCGGCCGCGGCCGCTTCACGACAGCACGTCCTTCGTCGTGAAGCGGCCGTAGGCCAGCGCCCCGAACACCGCCACGTACGCCAGCTGCAGCAGCGCGTTCGATCCGAACGACGACCAGTCCACCGGCTGCCGCAGCAGGTCGGCGAAGTCGAGCCAGTGGTAGCTGAACAGCCACGGATGCAGCCACTCGGTCTGCGACAACTGCCCCAGCACCTGCGCCACGATCGAGATCACGACCGTGGCGGCCATCGCGCCGACCGGGGCATCCGTCAGCGTCGAGATGAACAGCCCGATCGCGCTGAGCCCCAGCAGCCCGACCGTCACGTAGGCCGCGATCAGCAGCGACCTGAGCAGCGATTCGCCGACGCTCACCTGGTCGCCCGAGAGCAGCGTCACCGGCCCGACCGGGAAGAGTGCGACCCCGATCAGGATGCCCGCGAGCGACACCGTCACGGTCGCGGCCAGGCAGAACACCGCGGCTGCTGCGAACTTCACGACCAGCAGGCGGATGCGCCCGACCGGCGAGACCAGCAGATACCGCAGCGTGCCGGCGTTCGCCTCACCCGCGATCGAATCGCCGGCGACCACGCCGACCGTGAGCGGCAGGAACAGCGGGATCGCGACGACCAGCGCGGTCATCGCGACGAAGAGGCCGTTCTGGGTGATGCGGTCGAGGAACGCCGGGCCCCGGCCGTCTCCGCCGTCGGTCACGCGGATGGCGACGGCGATCAGGATGGGCACGGCCGCGAGCGCCGCGAGCATCGCCCAGGTGCGCTTGCGCCGGAAGAGCGCGGCGAGCTCGGAGAGGAAGAAGCCGAGGCCGATCGCGCGCCGGGGCCGGCGGGCGTCGAGTGCGGATGCGGTAGCCGGGTTCGCTGCGGAGCGTGAGCTTTCCGCGGGGACCGGGCTTGCCGTCGGGACGGCGCCCGTCGATTCACTGGACAACGTCGAACCCCTCCCCCGTCAGCTCGACGAACAGCTCCTCGAGCGAGGCCCGTTCCACGGCGAATCCGCGCACCCGCACGCCGGCGGCGACGAGCTCGGAGACGATCGTCTCGGGAGGCAGGCCGTCGGGCAGGGCGGCCCCGAGCATCCACTCGCCGCCGGTCGAACCGGGGGCGGACTCGATGCCGGGCACCGACTCGATGCGGGGCGCACCGGCGGTCAGGCGGGCGAGCACCGCTTCGGCCGCGGCCGCATCCGCCGTCACGACCTCGAGCCGCACGCGCGCCTGGCCGGCACTGCGCAGCTCGTCGAGACTGCCCTGCGCCACCAGCCGCCCCGCGCGCATGACGGCGACGTGGTCGCACATCTGCTCGATCTCGCTGAGCAGGTGGCTCGAGACGAAGACCGTGGTGCCCTCGGAGGCGAGCGAGCGGATGAGGCTGCGCACCTCGCGGGTGCCCTGGGGGTCGAGTCCGTTGGTCGGTTCGTCGAGCACGATCAGTTCGCGCGGGGCGAGCAGTGCGTTGGCGATGCCGAGCCGCTGCTTCATGCCGAGCGAGTAGGCGCGCATCTTCTTGCCGGCCGCGTGCCCGAGCCCGACCCGTTCGAGGGCGCGGTCGACGCGGGCGGCGCGGGTCGCGTGCGGGGCGAAGCCGTCGGCCGCGTCGAGGCGGCGGAGGTTGGCGGCGCCCGACAGGTACGGGTAGAAACCGGGGCCCTCGATCAGGGCGCCGACGCCCGGGAGCACGGTGGCCGCGCGGGCGGGCATCTCGTGACCGAGCACGCGGATGTCGCCGGCCGTCGCCCCGGCGAGCCCGAGGAGCATGCGGATCGTGGTCGTCTTGCCCGAGCCGTTCGGCCCGAGGAACCCGAACACCGAGCCGCGCGGAACCGTGAGGTCGACCCCGTTGACGACGGTCGAGCGGCCGAAGCGCTTGGTGAGGCCGCGGGTGAGGATGGCGGGCTCGGCGCCGGCCGCGTCGGCGCCGGCCGCATCCGTCACCCGGTCGCCGGGCCGGACCGCGGTGCCGGCCTCGGCCGCATCCGTCACTCGGCCGCGGCCTGCTCGAGCGTCTCGACCGGAACCGCTCCGGCGAGCACCCGGCCGTCGTCGGTCAGCAGCACCGAGACCAGCGTGGTCTGCAGCGCGTCGCCGCCCTCGACGGGCGTGGCGAGCTGGGCGAACAGCGGGTTGGTCTTGAGCGACGAGAGGTCGCCGCCGATCGAGGCCTCGACCACGGCGTTCCAGCCGGTGCCGGTGACCGTCGGCTTCTGCGACTCCGGCAGCGAGCCCGAGCCGTCGTGCGCTCCGGCCCCCTCGTGCGGGGTCACGGTCTTCTCGGTGACGTCGGTGCCGGCCGGCGGGTTGAAGGAGAACAGGTCGGCTGAGGGCGTGTCGAGCGAGAGCGAGGTGAAGCCGACGCTGAATGCCGGGCTCGAGGCGCCGCGGGCGAGCACCTCGACCTGCAGCGGCAGTCCGGTCTCGGAGTCGACCGCGATCGAGACCGAGCCGACGAGCGTCTCGGAGCTGCGCGGGGTGAGCACGAGGTCGTAGGCGTCGCGGCCGGCGACCGAGGTGTCGGCTCCGAGCGAGACGTCGGTCGAGGGGTCGACCGCGTCGATGAACTGCTTCGCGAGCTGGGCGGGCGTCGGGATGGTGCCGGTCTCGAGCGGGGTGGCGGCATCGGAGTCGCCGTCGCTTGCGCTGCGGTCGGGCAGGGTCGCGTGCACGGCGCTGTCGTCGCTGGAGTCGTAGAGCCAGAGGTCGCTGCCGTTGAGGATCGCGTCGCGCTCGGCGAGCTGGTCGAGCACCTGCACCCGCAGGAGTCCGGGCCCGCCGGCGTAGACGCGGGCCGAGTGGCTGCCGGTGAGGAGTTCGAGGGCGCTGGTCACGGAGGCCGTGGCATCGGCGGACGAGCCGGAGCCGCTGCTACCGGAACCGGAGCCGCCGCTGCCCGAGCCGGAGCCGCTGCCTGCGCCCGCACCGCCCGGCACGCTCGACAGATCCGGCAGGCCGAGGTCGGCGCTCTGCTCGATCGTGCCCGAGAAGGCGGTGACGTCGGAGGCCGCGGCGAGCTCGAGCACCTGCTCGGCGCTCTTCTGCGGGAGGTCGGCCGAGGCGCTGGCGGCGAAGCCTCCTGCCACGACCACGGCGACCGCCGCGGGGGCCGCGATCGCGGGAATCCATCGTGTCCAGGTGCGTGCCATGTCGATCTCCTCCGTGCTGCAGGGCGGCTGCCGGGCCGCTGCCGTCGGGCGCTTCGGGATGCGCCGTCCGATGAGAGGAAAGATACGCCTCGCACCCGGGAGTTTGCTCGGCATCCGGCGCCCGCCGACCCCCCTTCGCGGCCCGGTAGAATCGATGCGCATCCCACCCCCGCAACTCAAGGAGTCCTGGCCGCGTGAGCATTGCCGATACCGTCGAGAACGCCGTCGCGACCCCCGAGAGGGAGCAGCCCTACGAAGCCCTCGGGCTGAAGGCGGACGAGTACGCGAAGATCCGCGAGATCCTGGGCCGCCGCCCCACGAGCGGCGAGCTGGCGATGTACTCGGTGATGTGGAGCGAGCACTGCTCCTACAAGTCGTCGAAGATCTACCTCCGCCAGTTCGGCCAGAAGGTCAGCCCGGCGATGAAGAAGAACCTCATGGTCGGCATGGGCGAGAACGCCGGTGTGGTGGATGTCGGTGAGGGCTGGGCGGTGACCTTCAAGGTCGAGTCGCACAACCACCCCTCCTACATCGAGCCGTTCCAGGGCGCCGCGACCGGCGTCGGCGGCATCGTGCGCGACATCATCTCGATGGGCGCCCGCCCGGTCGCGGTGATGGACCAGCTGCGCTTCGGCGCGCTCGAGCATCCCGACACCGCCCGTGTGGTGCATGGCGTCACGAGCGGCATCTCGTTCTACGGCAACTGCCTGGGCCTGCCGAACATCGGCGGCGAGACCTACTTCGACTCGGTCTACCAGGGCAACCCGCTGGTCAACGCCCTCTCAGTGGGCGTGCTGCGGCACGAAGACCTGCACCTGGCCAACGCGCGCGGCGTGGGCAACAAGGTCGTTCTCTTCGGGGCCCGCACCGGCGGCGACGGCATCGGCGGAGCATCCATCCTCGCCTCCGACACCTTCTCGGCCGGCGGCCCGACCAAGCGCCCCGCGGTGCAGGTGGGCGACCCCTTCGCCGAGAAGGTGCTGATCGAGTGCTGCCTCGAGCTGTACCGCGGCTCGCTGGTCGAGGGCATCCAGGATCTGGGGGCCGCCGGCATCTCGTGCGCCACCTCCGAGCTCGCCTCCAACGGCGACGGCGGGATGTTCATCGAGCTCGACAAGGTCCTCCTGCGCGACCCGTCGCTGACGGCCGAGGAGATCCTGATGTCCGAGAGCCAGGAGCGGATGATGGCGATCGTCGAGCCCTCCAAGCTCGAGGGCTTCCTCGCGGTCACCGCGAAGTGGGACGTCGAGACCAGCGTGCTCGGCGAGGTCACCGACACCGGCCGCCTGGTCATCAACTGGCACGGCGAGGAGATCGTCAACGTCGAGCCCCGCACGGTCGCCGTCGACGGCCCCGTCTACGAGCGCCCCGTCGCCTACCCCTCGTGGATCGACGAGCTGCAGGCCTCCTCGGCCTCCGTGCTGCCCCGCGCCACCTCGGGCGACGAGCTGCGGTCGGAGTTCCTCCGCCTGATCGGCTCGGCCAACATGGCGTCGAAGGAGTGGATCACCAACCAGTACGACCGCTACGTGCTCGGCAACACGGCGCTGTCGTTCCCCGACGACGGCGGCATGGTGCGCGTCGACGAGGAGTCGGGCCTCGGCTTCGCCCTCGCCTCGGATGCGAACGGCCGCTACTGCCAGCTCGACCCGTACCGCGGCGCGCAGCTCGCGCTGGCCGAGGCCTACCGCAACGTCGCCGTCACGGGCGCGACCCCGGTCGCCGTCTCGGACTGCCTCAACTTCGGCTCGCCGGAGAACCCCGAGGTGATGTGGCAGTTCTCGCAGGCCGTTGAGGGCCTCGCCGACGGCTGCCTCGAGCTCGAGATCCCGGTCACCGGCGGCAACGTGTCGTTCTACAACCAGACCGGCTCGCAGCCGATCCACCCCACGCCCGTGGTCGCCGTGCTCGGCGTGATCGACGACGTCGCCCGCCGCGTGCCCTCGGGCTGGCAGGACGAGGGGTCGAACCTGTACCTGCTCGGCACGACCCGCTCGGAGCTCGACGGCTCGGCCTGGGCCGGCGTCATCCACGACCACCTCGGCGGTCGCCCGCCGCAGGTCTCGCTGCCGGCCGAGGCTGCGCTGGCGTCGCTGCTGCAGGCGGGTGCGATCGAGGGTCTGATCGACTCGGCCCACGACCTGTCCGACGGCGGCCTCGCCCAGACCCTCGCCGAGTCGGTGCTGCGGTTCGGGATCGGCGCGCGCGTCTGGCTCGACGAGATCGTCGAGCGCGACGGGGTGTCGGTGTCGGACGCGCTGTTCAGCGAGTCGACCGCACGCGTGCTCGTTGCCGTGCCGCGGGAGGACGACGTGAAGTTCAAGGGGCTGTGCGCGGGACGCGACATCCCGGTGCTGCGGATCGGCGTGACCGACGCGGAGTCGGGCACGCTCGAGGTGCAGGGGCAGTTCGAGGTGCCGCTGGCCGAGCTGTCGCGCACGCACCGCGCAGCGCTGCCGGAGCAGTTCGGGCCGGTCGTCGGGGGCTGAGGCTGCCGCGCCGTGGCGTTCTTCGGGAGCTGAGGCTTCCGAACTAGGGCATTCGGCACCGGTGATGTTCGAACGGGCTGATATTCGCGGTCACGCGTGCAATATGCACGTATAGCGGCGAATTTCAGCCCGTTCGTGCACGCACGCTCTACTCGGCGGTGTCGGCCGCGATGCGCTCGTGGTGGTGGATGACCTCGGCGACGATGAAGTTGAGGAACTTCTCGGCGAACGCCGGGTCGAGGTGCGACTCCTCGGCGAGGCCGCGCAGCCGTGTGATCTGGCGCGCCTCCCGCTCGAGGTCCGCGGCCGGCAGCCCGTGCTCGGCCTTCAGCCGGCCCACCGTCTGGGTGAACTTGAACCGCTCGGCGAGCATGTGGATGAGGGCGGCGTCGATGTTGTCGATCGACTGCCGGATGCTCGTGAGGCGGTCGTAGACATCCGCCTTGCTGTCGAATCCCTCGGTGGACGCCGTCGTTTCAGCCATGCTCAAACTTTAGCGGCCGAGGCCCTCCGCGGCAGGCGCAGCCTGCCCTGTGCCAGGACGATGCCCAGGAAGACCAGGAGGGCGCCGAGCGGCGCGTTCCAGCTGAGGGTCTCGCCGAGCAGCAGGAAGCCGAGCGCCACGCCGACGACCGGCGTGAGGTAGGTGACCGTCGAGGTCGCGGTGGGGCCCCAGGCGTTCAGCACGTTCATGTACCAGTAGTACGCGACGCCTGTGCCGAGCACGCCGAGGATGACCAGGCTCACCACGATCGCGGGGTCGAGCGAGATCGGGCCGAGCGCGACGGCCGGAGTGAGCACGAGCAGGATGAGCGCCCCCATCCCGACCTGGAGGAACGCCGCGGTCAGGCCACTGACCGGGTGCCGGGTCGAGATGAACCGGCGGATGTAGCCGAACGTGAAGCCGTAGCAGAGCGCCGATCCGATGCAGGCGAGCTGACCGGCGAGCTCGAGGGCGAGGTCTCCGTGGGCGGCCTCGCTGACCGCGAACGACCACGGGGCGATGATCACGACCACTCCCGCGATGCCCGCGATCACGCCGAGCACCCGCGAGCGGTCGAGGCGCTCGACCCGGAAGACGACGGTGACCATGAGCGCGGTCGTGATCGGGGTGACGGCGTTGTAGATGCTGGCGAGGCCCGAGGTGACGTACTGCTCGGCCCAGGCGAAGAGCAGGTAGGGCGCGGCACAGCCGAAGAGCCCGATGACCACGAAGTGCAGGTACACGATCGGCCGGCGCGGCAGCGCGGTGCGCGTGATCAGGATGAGGACGGCGAGGGTGAGGGCGCCGAGGACCAGCCTGGTCCACGCCACCTGGCCGAACGAGATGCCGCCGAGCGCGACCTTCATGAAGAGGAAGCTCGCTCCCCAGATCAGCCCGAGCGCGGCGAACTGGAGGACGACGGTGGAGCGTTTCGGTGTCACTGCCCGAGAGTATCGCGCGGGCCCGACATCGGGCCCGCGCGAAGGGTGCTCTCGGGGAGGAATGGCGTCTGCACGTGGTGCATTGGCCGTTGTTCGTGGTCGGCTGGGTAGCCGTTGTTCGTGGTCGGCCTGGTGGCCGGGGTTCCTAGCTACTCGACGACGGCGACGTTCACGTCGATGTTGCCGCGGGTGGCGTTGGAGTAGGGGCAGATGGTGTGCGCCTTGTCGGCGATCTGCCGGGCCTCGTCGGGCGTGACGTTCGGAACGTAGACGTCGAGCTCGACGGCGAGGCCGAACCCACCGGCGTCGTTGTTGCCGATCGAGACGCTGGCGGAGACGCCGGCGTCGGTGGTGTCGAGCTTGAGCTCGCGCCCGGCCGCGTGCACCGCGCCGAGGAAGCAGGCCGAGTAGCCGGCTGCGAAGAGCTGCTCCGGGTTGGTGCCCTCGCCCGATCCACCCATCTCCTTGGGCGGGCGGGTGTCGAAGTCGAGTCGGTCGTCCTCGCTCCGGACGTGGCCGTCGCGTCCGCCACCGGATGCGTGTGCGATTGCAGTGTAGATAGCTTCCATGCCGCTATCCCATCACCTTCCCGCGCCCCGCGCCACGCTCGCCGCAGCCGGGCGCGGCGCTCACGACAACTGCACAGGTCGGCCGCCGCCCTGGTTCTCCACACGTTCGGCCAGACCGGCCCGCACCTCGGGCCATTCGTCGATGATGATCGAGAAGACGGCCGAATCCCTCCAGCTCCCGTCGGCGCGCGGAACATCGCGTCGATGGATGCCCTCGAAGGTGGCGCCGAGCTTCGCGATCGCCGCCCGCGAGCGCGTGTTGAGCACGTCGGCCTGGATCTTGACCCGACCGAAACCGTGCTCGAACGCCAGACCGAGAAGGAGGAGCTTTGCCTCAGGATTCACGACCGTGCCCCAGACCCGGGGGTCGTAGGCGGTCCAGCCGATGTGCGCGGCCTCGAGCGCCGGCACGAAGTCGCCGAGGGTCGAGGTGCCGATGAGCGTTCCGGCGTCTGGGCCACCGACGAGGCGGATGGCGTAGGGGTTGCCGCGGTCCCACTGGTAGTAGCGCCCGGCCCAGGCGATGAACTCGGGTTCGGTCGCGCGGTAGCCCGCGGGGCCGCCGCCGTAGCCCCCGGCGAAGACCTCGGGCCTGCCGATCGCTTTGAACAGCTCGGGCAGGTGTGCCGGGGTGAGTGGTTCGAGACGGATGTACCGGCCCTCGAGCGGAGCCGGTTCGGGACGTGTGGCTGGCATGGCCCAAGTCTGGCATCCGGGGGCCCGTGGGCGGGTAGCGGTCGTCGTGCGGGCGCCACAGCACCGGTTCCGGGCGCCCGTCGGGCGGTTCCGGGCGCCCGTCGGCCGGAACGAATTCGTCTGCACCTGTGCCACGATTGAGCCATGGGCAGCGCCGCCATGTATTTCCACTCAGCCACCGCGTTCCACGACCTCGTCACCCGCATCGACGACGACCAGTGGGATTCCGTCGCGCTCGGCGAATGGAGCCTGCGCTCGCTCGTGGGGCACACGACCCGGGCCATCCTGACCGTCGAGAGCTACCTGTTGCTCGACGACCCGGGTTACCCGAACGTGCAGAACGCCGAGGGCTACTACGCCCGGGTCTACCGCGACCTCACCGACCCGGTCGCCGTGGCCGCGCGCGGGGTCGAGGCGGGCATCTGGCTCGGAGCCGACCCGGCGCAGACGATCGCGGATGCGCTCTCGCGCGCCATGGCGCTCGTCGACGCCGCTCCGCCCGAGCGGATCGTCTCGATCGGCGGCCTCGGCATCGAGCTGCCGGAGTACCTCCGCACCCGCACCTTCGAGCTCATCGTGCACTCGATCGACATCAGCCGGGCGACCGGGCTGCCGCACGGTCAATCACCCGACGCGATCGCGGCCACCCTCGAGCTCGCGGCCGGCATCGCGGCGATGCGCGGCGACGGCGAGCTGCTCCTCGCCGCCCTCACGGGCCGGGGCGCCCTCCCCGCGGGCTTCTCGGTCGTCTGACCTCTGGGCGCCGCCGTCGGCCCATCCGCCCGCCGGCCCGTCCGCCCATCGCGGCTCCGGCTCTGCCGGCGGCGGCCTAGTCCGTCGTCGGCGCCTCGGGGTGGGATTCGAGGCTGGCCAGAAGAGCTCGAAGACCGTCCACGAGCCCGGGTCGCACCCCTGAGGGGATGCCGGTCAGGAGTTCCCGCTCGACCGCGAGGAGAGCGGGGAAGACCTCGTCGATGAGGGCGGTTCCGGATGCCGACAGGCTGATCAAGGCGCCGCGTCCGTCGGCGGGGTTCGGCGAGCGGTCCACGAGCATCCGGGCTTCGAGCGAGCGGAGGCGTTTGGTCGTGGCGGGGCCGGTGGCGAGAGCGACGGTGCGGAGGGATCCGGGCGACTGCGGCTCGGGCTGCCGCCGGAGCGCGGCCAGGATGTCGAACTCGCCCCGGGTGAGCCCGTAGCGCGCGAGGAACTCGTCGCCCGCTCGCGTCACGAGTGCCGAGGCGCGCAGGATGCGGCCGATCACGTCGATGGGCGCGGTGTCGAGCTCGGGATGCAGTCCCGCCCACGCGGCCCGCACTCCATTGATGACGTCCGTCGCCGCCTCGATCTCCGGGGCGAGAACGGGGGCAGGAACGGGGGCGGGGGACTCGGTGGGCACGAGTTCAGGGTACAGTAGTTCACGAGTAAACTACTTTCGGTCGACGGAGCCCGCCGTCGACAGGAGACCGCATGACCACCAGCCCCACCCGCCCAGCCGGCGCCGCCCGCACCACAAGCACCACCCGCGCCGAGCTGCTTCCGCACCCCCGGCGGCTGGTCGAGCTCGGGCCGCACGGCGGCGCGCACTGGGTCGCGCTCCGCGCAGGGGTCGCCGTGGCGATCCCGCTCGGCATCCTCTACGCCACCGGCCACATCGACCTCGCGCTCTACGCGGTCTTCGGCGCGTTTACCGCCCTCTACGGCCGGTCTCACACGCACGTCACCCGGCTGCGGATGCAGGCGAGCGCAGGCGTCGGACTCGTCCTGGCCGTCGTGATCGGTACGGCCGTGAGCGTCTCGGGTGCGCGCGACTGGATCGTGCTGCCCGTGGTCGCCGTGATCGCCGCCGGCGCGACCTTCGTGGCCGACGCGCTCGACTGGCATCCGCCCGGGGCGTTGTTCTTCGTGTTCGCGCTCGCGGCGTGCGCGTCGGTGCCCGCGGACGCCGGCCGCATCCTCACCGCCTTCGTGCTCGCCGCCGTGAGCGCGGTCGTCGCGATGATCATCTCGACGGCGGGGCTCGCCCTTCCCCGCTGGCGCAATCGCGAGCCGACCCGGCTGGCGATCTCGTTCGCCGCCACCGCGAATCGTCCCGGCGAGCTCGCGAAGGTGGCCGCCGTCGGAGCCGCGGTGCTGATCGCCGGGGCCATCCCGACCGCGACCGGGCTCGGGCATCCGTATTGGGCGATGGTCTCGGCGGTGGCCGCGCTCGGTGCCGCCGACACCGCCGGCCACCTGGTTCGCGCGGGGCAGCGGGTGCTCGGCACGCTCGTCGGCGTCGGGCTCGCGGCGGTGCTGCTGGCGGTGTCCGCCGCATCCGGATCGGCGACGGGCTCGACGGCCGCGCAGCTCGAACTGATCGTGTCCGTCGTGCTGCTGCAGGTCGGCGCCGAGCTGTTCGTGATGCGCAACTACGGCGTGACGATGATCTTCGTGACCCCGCTAGCGCTGCTCATGTCGCAGCTCGCGCACCCGCTCGACGAGGTGGCGCTGCTGCGCGACCGCACCCTCGAGACCCTCCTGGGAGCCGCAGTCGGCATCGCGGTCAGCCTCGTGGCAACCTTGGCGGCCTCCCGCGCCCGCTCCCGTCCCCGCGCCGGCCACCACCCGCACGCTCGCACCGACCCCTGATCCCAACGCCCGGCGCCCACCCCGAGCCCCACTTCATCGAGAAGTCACTTTCACGTCCACCCCAGGGGTTTTGGACGTAAAGGTGACTTCTCGACGAAGGTGGGGGTGGGGTCGGAGCGGAGGTGGGGGGTGGGGATTGGCGAGAAGTCACTTCTACGTCCATCCCGGGGGTTTTGGACGTGAAAGTGACTTCTCGGCGGAGGTGGGGCCGGGGCTAGGGGAGGAGGTCGTGGCGGGTGACGATGGCGTCGCGGTCGGGACCCACGCCGATCGCCGAGATGCGCGAACCGCTCATCTCTTCGAGCGCCAGCACGTAGCGCTGGGCCGCCGGCGGCAGGTCATCGAACGAACGGACACCCGTGATGTCCTCCGACCAGCCCTCGAACTCCTCGTAGATCGGGACGGCGTGGTGGAAGTCGCTCTGCGACACCGGCACCTCGTCGACCCGCACGCCGTCGACGTCGTAGGCGACGCAGACCGGGATGCGCTCGAGCCCGGTGAGCACGTCGAGCTTGGTGAGCACGAAGTCGGTGACGCCGTTGATGCGCGCGGTGTAACGCGCGATCGGCGCGTCGTACCAACCGGTGCGGCGCGGCCGCCCGGTGGTCGTGCCGAACTCGAAGCCCTTCGAGCGCAGGAACTCGCCCGACTCGTCGTGCAGCTCGGTCGGGAAGGGGCCGGCGCCGACGCGGGTCGTGTAGGCCTTGACGACCGCGATCACCCGGTCGATGCGGTTCGGCGCGACGCCGGAACCGGTCGCCGCCCCGCCCGAGGTCGCGTTCGACGACGTGACGAAGGGGTAGGTGCCGTGGTCGACGTCGAGCATCGTGGCCTGGCCGCCCTCGAAGAGCACGGTCTTGCCGTCGCGCAGCGCCCGGTCGAGCACGAGCGCCGTGTCGGCGACCATCGGCCGCAGCCGCTCGGCGTACGACAGCAGGTCGTCGACGACCTCGTCGGCCGCGATCGCCCGGCGGTTGTAGACCTTGACCAGGATGTGGTTCTTGAGGTCGAGCGCGCCCTCGACCTTTTGACGCAGGATGCCCTCGTCGAACAGATCCTGCACCCGGATGCCGACGCGGTTGATCTTGTCGGCGTAGGCCGGCCCGATGCCGCGACCGGTCGTGCCGATCTGACGCTTGCCGAGAAAGCGCTCGGTGACCTTGTCGATCGTGCGGTGGTACGCGGTGATCACGTGCGCGTTGGCCGAGACCAGCAGGCGCGAGACGTCGACGCCGCGCGAACCCAGCGCCTCGAGTTCGTGGAAGAGCACCTCTACGTCGACCACCACGCCGTTGGCGATGACCGGGGTGACCCCGGGGGTCAGGATGCCGGAGGGCAGCAGGTGCAGGGCGTATTTCTTGTCGCCCACCACGACCGTGTGGCCGGCGTTGTTGCCGCCGTTGAACTTGACGACGTAGTCGACGCGGCTGCCGAGGAGGTCGGTGGCCTTGCCCTTGCCTTCGTCGCCCCACTGGGCGCCGATCAGGACGATCGCTGGCATGTGGAATCCTTCCGGGTCCGATGTCAGTGTCCGACGAACGGTGCCGGTTGACAGCTGATTCTATCGCGGGGCGCTCGGCGCCGCCGCGGGGGCGCCGAAGCCTGGGGAATCAGACCGGCCGAACCGGTGTTGTGGAGAAGATGGCCGAACTCAGCGTCACGCTCTACTCCTCGAGCTTCTGCGGCGCCTGCACGAGCACCCGCGCCACGCTCGACGACCTCCGCCCGCTGCTCGGCGACCGCGTCGAGTGGCACGAGATCAACGTCGCGGATGCGCCCGACGTCGCCGAGTCGGCCGGGATACTGGCGACCCCCACGGTCGTCATCACGGCCGCCGACGGCACCGAGCGGATGAGGGCATCCGGAGTGCCCTCATCCGCTCAGGTGCTGTCGGCGATCGCCCGAGCTCTGCCCTAGCCCAGTCGCCGGCGCCGGCCGCGGATCACGGCGAGCGCCCCGAGCGCGATCACGAGCAGCCCGATGGCCAGCCATTGGCCTGCGCCGTCACCCACGCCAGTGGCTGCAAGGCTTCCACTCGACTGAGGCGCGACTGCAGATGCGGGATTCTCGGGAGAGCCACTAGTCGGGTCGGTCTGACCCGATCCAGGCGAACCCGAACCCGAACCCGACCCCGGCTTCCCCGGCTCCTCGACCACGCCCCCCACGGTGAACGTCCGCACCGCCGAGTAATCCACGGCACCGTACGGGTCGGCCGTCTTCACGAACCACCCGTGCTCGCCGTCGGCGAGGCCCTTCCAGACCGTCGACAGCACCGTGCCGCTGGCCACGTCGCTGAACGACGCGATCTCGTTGGTCGTCAGGATGTCGGCCGAGAACGCATCCGTCGCCAGCGTCTTGGTCGCCGAGCGGATGCCCACCGCCGCGTAGGGGATCGTGAACTCCTGGTCGGCGAGCGTGAACGACGGGTCGTCCGAGTCGAACTGGTCGAGCGATGGCGAGTAGGTGCGCACCGAGACCGTCGACGAGGCGTTGTCGAAGTGCAGCAGCCGCAGGAAGCCGAGGCCTCCCTCCGCGAGCCCCTGGTAGTCGAACAGCATCGCGTAGACCGTGCGGTCCGGGGTGCCGTCGCCGTCGTCGTCGAACTCGTCGGTGCGCGTGTAGGCGTCGTGGTAATGACCCGACATGACCATCATCACGTTGGGGTTGGTGGCCACGACCTCGTCCATGATCCGCTGCGGGATGGGGCCGAGCCCGCCCGTCGTCAGCATGTACTCGTGCAGGTTGATGATCACCTTGCGCTCGGGGTACTTCGCGATCACCTCGTTCATCCAGGCGATCTCGGCGTCTCCCGGATCCCAGCCCATCGACACGACCATGAAGTCGATGCCGCCGGCCGTGATCAGGTCGAAGTGCCCGCGGTTGTCGAGGTAGCTCTCGCCGTACCAGGGGTTGTTCTCGTAGCGCGAGGCGCCGAAGTACTTCGAGAACTCGGTGTAGTCGTCCTCCTTGTGTCCGACGTCGTGGTTGCCGGCGAGCACGCCGTAGGGCAGTTTCGCGTCGTCGAACAGGCGGTACGCGGCATCCGCGTTGTCCCACTGGTGCTGGTCGGCCGAGTTGTCGACGACGTCACCGGTGTGGAACACGTACTGCAGGTTGAGGTTCGCGCGCTCCTTGAGGAAGAACCGGTTGATGTCGAGCTGGTGCTGGTAGAAGGTGTCGTTGTAGTACTGCGTGTCGGTCTCCCAGCCGAGCGTGAAGTCGTAGTCGGCGCGCGGCGTGGCCCCGGCGTTGAACGGCGCCACGGCGGTGTCGCGGGTCGAGAGGTTCGCGCCGGCGAAGCCCTCCGAGTGCTGCACGAGCACCTGGATGCGGCCGTCCTTCAGGTGGCCGGCGACCGGCACCGTGGCGCCCAGGTCGAACGACGCGGGCGAGTCGGCGGCAGCGGCGTCAGCAGCGTCAGACGCAGCAGAGCCAGCAGCCGAACCGTCACCAGAGTCAGCCCCCGTCACATACCGGTCCACCTCCTCCCAATCCCCCGTCGCGGTGTCGAGCACGTACATCAGCACCTTCGCGTCGGCGTTCGCCGTGCCGCTCCAGGAGAGCCGGGCGAGTGCGTCGGCCCCCGCGGTCGCCGGAACCGAGACGTCGAACATCTGGTACGGGAAGGCCGCGTCGGTCGAGACGGAGGCGTCGATCCCGTCGGTGCCCGTCATCGCGGCGAGCTCCTCGGCCGAGACCGGGGTGCGGGCCGAGCGGTCGGTGCCCGAGGCCTCGCCCGTCTCGCCCTTCCAGCTCGTCACGCCCGCATCCGAGGGATCGAGGTGGTAGCCCTCGGCGAAGCTCGCGTCGAGCACGTCACCCGAGGGGTCGGTCACCTCGGCCGAGAGCGTCACGTCGCGGGTCGACTCGATCGCGTTCTCGACCGGCGAGATCGGCTCGGTGCCGGGCTGCTCGTCGGGGGTCGTGAACGCGACCGTCTTCGTCGCGGCGTTGCCGAGCGCATCCGTCGCCGTGATCACGAAGGCGTGCGAGCCCGAGGCCATGGTCACCGAGGAGGCCGAGTAGGGCAGGCGGATGGCCGAGCCGTCGAGGGTCGCGGTCTGCGTGGCCAGGCCCGAGCCCGCATCCGTCGCCGTCGCGTCGATCGAGAAGGCGCCGCGGTACTCGGTGCCGTCGGTGAGGGTCGTCGTGAGCGCCGGCGCGGTGTTGTCGACGGTCACCGCAGCGGATGCCGTGGTCACGCCGCTGGTCGCCACGACCGTGTGCGCCCCGTCGGCCACGGCGGTCGTGTCCCAGACCGCCGCCTTGGCCGAGAAGGCGTCGTCCGGCAGCACGAAGTGGGCGTCGTAGTAGTCGAGCTTTCCGGTGGAGTCGCCCATCTGCAGCACGGTCGACGGGTCGTCGTAGCCGACAGGGGTCAGCGTGCGGCCGTCCGGCAGCACGAGCCGCAGGTTCTTGATCGTGAAGTCGTCGTTGTTCTCGTTCGGGTCGATCACCGGGGCGGCCTTCGTGCCGGCCCAGACGCTGACCACGAGGTCCTTGCCCTGCGTCACGTACGACAGCGGGACCGAGGTCGAGATGGTCTCGTAGCCCGAGGGGATGCCGTCGTCGAAGATGCGGAGCACGTCGTCGCCGATGCGCACACCGTTCTTGAAGAAGACGTTGACGCCGCTCGCGTCGAAGGCGAACGAGGGCTCGGACTCGAGCGCCGGCGTGGTCGCGACCGCGGCCCCGTCGATGCTGAGGCCCACGGTGTCGGTGGCGTGGTCGGTCGCCGCCGAGAGCAGCGTCTTCCCGCCCACGAACTGGCCGTCGGTCACGTTGAGCCGGAGCGGGGCGTCGTTCGCGCCCTCGACCGTGAGGTGCACCGCGGGCAGGGTCGTCGTCTGCGCGCCGTCCGAGGCGGTCAGGAAGTAGTCGACCGAGCGGGCGCCGGTGAGGTCGACGGCCGGGACGGTGAAGCCGTAACCGTTCGACCCGTCGTTCTCGAGGTTGACGGTGCGGTAGCCCGCGTCGGCGTTCGTCTTCCAGTGCAGCGTGACCGTGCGGACGAGCACGTCGTCGGTGATCTCGAAGTGGAACGGCAGGTCGGCCGCGCGCTTCACGACCGTGGGGCTGGTGTCGGTCACGACGGGCGCCGAGTGGTCGGCCGGCGGCACCATGAGGCCGGCGGGCACCTGGTCGGCGGTGACGGATCCCGGGGAGGCCGGCGCCTGCTTCACGAGCGTCTGCCGGGTGAGCGCCTTCGGGTCGACGGCGTACTGGATGCCCTGGTCGGCGGTGGTGTCGTCGGCTCCGGCGAGGTTGTAGTAGGCCCGGTTGATGCGCTGCCCGGTGTTCGTGATGATCTCGATGCCGCGGGCCGAGGAGTTCGCCATTCCCGCGGTGCGGGTTTCGACGAGGTTCTGGCCCAGCGTGAGCGCGGTGCCGAACTTCGTGTTGAAGTCGGCGGGGGTCAGAGCGTCGTTCGTGCCGTTCTTGACCCAGACGACGAGCGTGCCGCCGGCCGGGATGACCGGGTTCGCGGGCTCGACCGGCCAGAGCGCGGTCTGGCTGTTCGAGAGGTCTTCGAGGGGGTAGAGGTAGCGCAGCGTGTAGTCGGAGAAGTCGACCGCCTCGCTCGTGGCGTTGTAGAGCTCGATGAACTCGTAGGCGTCACCGCCGCCGAGGTTCGAGGAGTCGGGCAGCAGCTCGGTGACCTGCAGCGGCGCCGTGACGAGCGCCGGGTCGGGCTGCGGGCCGGGCGCGGGGGCCGGGGTCGTGGGGGTGGGCGTCGGGGTGGGATCGGGCGTCGGCTCGGGCTCCGGGGCGGCCGGCAGCTGCTCGGCCGCGACGACTCCGGGCGTGGGCGCCCCGAGGGTCTGCTGCACGGGCGCGCTCGCCGTTGCCGAGTCGGCCGGCACCGCGAAGTGCACGCTGCGGTCGGCGCCCGCCGATCCGGTGGGGTAGAACGAACGGCTCACGGCCGTGCCGGCGGCGTCGGTGATGCGGATGCCGCGGTTGCCGCCGTTGGCCATCCCCGCCTGGCCGGTCACCTTGACGACGGGGTAGCCCGCCGTGCCGCCGTAGTGGGCGGCGAAGTCGTCGGCGTCGAGCACCGAGGTGTCGATGCCGGTGGCCGTGTAGTCGAGCCAGAACACAGTGGCCGCGTGGGCGGGCACGACGGTGCCGGCGGCCGGGGCGAGCGCCACGTCGCGGGCGCGGTCGTCGGTGTCGGCGTAGATGTAGGCGAAGCCGAACGCACCGTCGAGGGCGAGCGGAGCATCCGTCGTGTTGTAGACCTCGAAGAACTCGAACTGGTCCGAGCCGACGTTGTCGGGGTTGATCTCGGTGACGACGAGCGGCGGCGGCACGGATGCGGCGGCGGCAGCCGGGGCTGCGGCGAACGCCGGGGCGGCGACCAGGGCTCCCGCTCCGAGTGCGAGGCCGGTTGCTCCGGCGAGGACTGTGGACAGGAAACGGGGGCGTGCACGCATCGTAGAGATCAAGAACTCCGGCTCGTCGGTCAAAACGAGAGCGAACGTAACCACTTCGGGTTACCCGGATGCAGATGCCGAGTGAACACTAAGCACTCCTCAGCAACGCGTGTCGAGGAGCGGCGGCAACGTCAGAACGCCGCCGAACGCCGCCGAATCCTGCCCGCTCAGGCCTCCTGGCGCACCTGCCGCAGGTACCGGTAGACCGTCGGCTCCGAGATCTGCAGCACCGCGGCCGCCCTGGCCACCGACCCTTTCAACAGGAACACACCCGCCTTGTCGAGGTCGCGCACCGCATCCACCTTCTCGCCCGGCATCATGCGCGCCGGGGGCACCGGCTGGGCCGAGACGATCCGCGAGACGCTGTCGAGCGTCAGGTCGTCGACCGTGATGCTGAGCTTCTCGGAGTAGCCGTCGCCCTTCATGATGTTCGTCGTCGCCGTGATCGCCTCGAGCGCCCGCCTGGCCAGCACCAGGTCGGTGTCGTCGATGTTGATGCACAGCATCCCGATCACGGCGCCCGCCTCGTCGCGGATGAAGTAGGTGGACGACCGGAAGCCCCGGCCCGTCGCCGACTCGGCCTCGTAGTTCGCCAGGAAGTCGTCGCCGTCGCGCTGGTTGCGCAGCACCTTCAGCACGAGGTCGGTGGCCGGCGCCCCGACCGACCGGCCACTGACGTGGCCGTGGGTGAGCGCCACGACCGAGCGGCTCAGATCGCTGGTGTCGTGCAGCACGATCTCCGAGCGCGGGCCGAGCAGGGCGCCGAGGAAGTCCATCAGGCCGAGGAAGGGCGCGAACTCGGGCCGGAGCTCGCGGTCGGTCGCGATCTCGGTGCTGACAGACGTGGTCATGCCCGACCTCCAGGACGAATAGGCGTGAGCGGAATCATCTCAGGTTCCCGGCCCGGGAACGGGGTGAAACAACACCGAAATAATTATCTATCATGATGACAGTGTTCTATCACGCGGCACTTCCGCCGCGTGAAGACCGATGACGTTCCGAAGGAGCACACCTGATGCCTCGACTCACCACCCGCGTCGCGCTCGCGACCGGCGCACTCGCGCTCACCGTCGCCCTCGCCGCCTGCTCCGGTTCGGGAGCCGGCGCCGGTGCCGGCACGGGCACCGACGGAGCGGCCGACGCCGACGTCACCTCCGCCATCCCCGACACCTCCTCGATCCTCGACGCCGTCACCGCCGACGCCGCGCTCTCCGGGCAGGTGCCCGCCGCGATCTCCTCCGACGGCGTGCTGACCGTGGGCTCCTACGTGCAGTCGCCGCCGAACAACTTCTACGCCGCCGACGGCTCCACCGTGGTCGGCAGCGACCACGACCTGATCGTGGCCATCGGCAAGAAGCTCGGCCTCGACGTCGCCTACGAGAACCTCGACTTCCAGGCCCTGATCACGAGCCTCCAGTCCGGCCGCGTCGAGGCGACCATCGCCGCGATGAACGACACCGCCGAGCGCCAGAAGACGATCGACTTCGTCGACTACCTCACCTCCGGGATCACGATCATGGTGCAGAAGGGTAACCCGGCCGGCATCAACGGCCCGCAGGATCTCTGCGGAAAGAAGATCGCGGTCGTCACCGGCACCAGCCAGCAGGACTTCGCGCAGCGCACGAGCGACGACTGCGTCGCCGACGGCGGCAAGCCCCTCGAGATCACGGTCACCGACAGCGACAGCCAGAACCAGACCCAGCTGCGTACCGGCCGCATCGACGCGATCGTCAACGACCTGCCCACCGCCGTCTACGTCTCGCAGACCACCAAGAACGGCGAGGCCTTCGAGGTCGTGCCGGGCGACGTGATCGACGGAGCCCCTTACGGCATCGGCGTGAACAAGGACAACCCGGGCCTCCGCGACGCCATGGCCTCTGCACTCGACGCCCTGATCGCCGACGGCACCTACGGCCAGATCCTCGACGCCTGGGGCGTGCAGAGCGGCGCCGTCACCGCCGCAGCCGTCAACGGCGGAAAATGAGCACCACCCGAACGGATGGGGTGCGGCCCGAGGGCCGCACCCTCCTCCCCCAGGTGCGCCTGAAGCACACCGGGAGGTGGATCAGCGCGGCCGTGATCGTCGTGCTGCTCGTGCTGCTGGTGATCGGGGCGTCGCAGGGCGACATCGACTACGCGGCCATCCCGGCCTACGTGGTCTCCCCGGTCATCCTGGAGGGCCTGGTGAACACGATCGTGCTCGCGATCGTGGCCCAGGTCTCCGCCATCGTGATCGGCGTCGCGATCGCACTCATGCGCATCTCGAAGAATCCGGTGGCCGTCGCCTTCGCCTCGGGCTACACCTGGCTCTTCCGCGGCCTCCCGGTGCTGCTGCAGATCCTGCTCTGGTACAACCTGGCGCTGATCTTCCCGAACCTGCAGCTGGGCATCCCGTTCACCGACATCGTGTTCGTGAGCCTGAACACGAACGACGTGATGACGACCTTCGTGGCCGCCTTCCTCGGCCTCGCGCTCAACGAGAGCGCCTACATGGCCGAGATCGTGCGGGCCGGCCTGAAGAGCGTCGACCGCGGCCAGATCGAGGCCGCCCAGTCGATCGGCGAGACCCCGGCCCAGCGGATGTCGCGGATCGTGCTCCCCCAGGCGATGCGCGTGATCATCCCGCCCACCGGCAACGACTTCATCAACATGCTGAAGGGCACGGCGATGGCCTCGGTGATCGGCTACATGGAGCTGATCAAGGCCGCCAACAACATCTCGTCGTTCAACCTGCAGGTGATGGAGACGCTCATCGCCGCCGCCATCTGGTACATGGTGATCGTGAGTATCGCGAGCATCGGCCAGTACTACCTCGAGCGCGCCTTCGACCGTCAGGACCGCCGCCCCGGCGGCCGCGGCAAGGCGCCCACCCTTCGCCGGAGGGTCGCCGCCGATCTCGGTCGCGCCCCCCTGATCAGGAGCACGCAATGACCACGACCGCGCCCGCGCCCGTCCTCGAGGCGATCTCGATCGGCAAGTCCTACGGCCACAACACGGTTCTCGAAGACGTCTCGCTCGAGGTCTACCCCGGCGAGGTCGTCTGCATCATCGGCCCCTCGGGCGCCGGCAAGTCGACCTTCCTCCGCACGCTCAACCGCCTCGAAGTGCCCGACACGGGCGAGGTCTGGGTGGGCGGGGAGCCGATGGGCTTCGAGCTGCGTTCCGGCAGGCTGCACGAGTTGAGCGAGCGACGACTGTCGGCGCAGCGCGCGAAGACCGGCATGGTCTTCCAGCACTTCAACCTGTTCCCCCACCTCACGGTGCTCGGCAACGTGATGGAGGGGCCGGTGCAGGTGCAGCGACGGCGCTCCCGCGAGGTGCGCGAGGAGGCCGTCGCCATCCTGGAGCGGGTCGGTCTCGGTGACAAGCTCACCCACTACCCGGGACAGCTCTCGGGTGGGCAGCGGCAGCGCGTCGCGATCGCCCGGGCGGTGGCCATGAAGCCGCTGTTCCTCCTCTTCGACGAGCCCACCTCGGCGCTCGACCCCGAGCTGGTCGGCGAGGTGCTCGCCGTGATGGCGGGTCTGGCGAAGGATGGCATGACCATGCTCGTGGTCACCCACGAGATGGCGTTCGCCCGCCAGGTGGCCGACCGGGTCGTCTTCATGGCCGACGGCGGCATCATCGAGCAGGGTCCGGTGGCCCAGGTGCTCGAGCAGCCGCGCGAGCCGCGCACCCGCCAGTTCCTGCAGCGGGTGCTCGAGTGACGGCCCCGTTCGAGACCTACCGGGCGCAGTTCGGCGAGGACGAGGGGTACCTCAACTTCGCCAGCTACGGCCCGCCGTCCCGCGCGGCCGCCGAGGAGAGCGCGCGTCTGTTCGGCCTCGCGGTCTCGGGTGCCGACTCGGGCGCCGAGCTGCACTCGGCCGACCGGCGCGCGCTGGCGGCCGCGGCCCGGCTGGCGGGGCGCGAGGTGTCGGCCGTGCAGCTCTCGCCCAGCACCTCGCACGGGTTGTTCCAGGTGGCCTTCGGGCTCGCGGGCGGCGACGTGCTCGTCTCGGCGGCCGAGTTCCCGGCGAACCTCTACCCCTGGTGGCGTGCCGAGCAGGCCGGGCGGATCCGCACGGTCACGATGGGCGACGGCACCCCGCAGCCGGTCACGCCGGAGCTGGTCGCCGCCTCGCTGACCCCGTCGGTCACGGCCGTCTCGGTGAGCGCCGTCGACTTCCGCACCGGCCACCGCGCCGATCTCGCCGGCCTCCGCGAGGTCGTCGGCGACCGGCTGCTGATCGTCGACGGCATCCAGGGCTTCGGCGTGCTCGACCTGCCGTGGCAGCTGGCCGACGCCCTGGTCGTCGGCGGCCAGAAGTGGCTTCGCGCGGGGTGGGGCACGGGCTTCGTCGCGTACTCCGCCCGGGCGCTCGAGCGCCTCGAGCCGACTCTCGGCGGCTGGACCGGGGTCGAGCAACCGACACTCTACGACGGCGCCGAGCATCCCGTGCAGGCCGGCGCGCAGCGCTTCTCGGTGACGAACGGCTCGCCGTTCGCCTCGGGCGCCCTGGCCACGGCCCTCGAACTCGTCGAGGACGCCGGGGTCGGCACCATCGCGGCGGCCGTCGCCGAGCGCGTCGAGCTCTTGGTCGACCGCCTGGTCGGGGCAGGGGCCATGGTCGGAGCCGTGGCTGGGGCCGGGGCCGGGATGCGCGTGGCGCTGCCCGAGGATCCGGCCCGTCGCTCAGGCATCGTCCCGGTCGTCTTCGCGCCCGGCCGTGCCGAGGAGGCCCACCGGGCCCTCGCCGCCCAGGGCGTCACCACCACGCTGCACGGGCCGGACCGCATCCGCTTCTCGGTGCACGCGACCACCACCCTCTCCTCGCTCGACCTCGTCGGCGACATCCTGAAAGGCCTCCGATGACCGACACCACCAGTACCGCCCCCGCCGACACCGACACCGCCCAGGCCGTCGCCGACACCGCCCCCAACGGCGCCGGCGCCATCCGCACCGACCCCACCGGCAGCGGCGCCGAGACCGCCCGCATCCGCCCCGTCGCGGTCGAGACCGCTGCGGCGCCCGCGGCGATCGGACCGTACTCGCAGGCCGTGCGGGCGGGCTCGCTCGTCTTCGTCTCGGGCCAGCTGCCCATCGATCCCGCGACCGGAGAGTTCGCCGGGCCGGGCGTGAAGGACGAGGCGGCGCAGTCCCTGAAGAACGCCGCCGCCGTGCTCGAGGCCGCCGGAAGCGGGCTCGACCGGGTGGTGAAGACGACCGTGCTGCTCGCCGACATGGCCGACTTCGCCGACGTCAACGCGGTCTACGCCGAGTTCTTCCAGGGTGCGGTCCTCCCGGCCCGAGCTGCCTTCGCGGTAGCGGCCCTCCCCAGAGGCGCCCGCGTAGAAATCGAACTAATAGCCGCCGCCTGACCCCTCCCCCTCTCCCGCCCTCCCCCGCGAACCGTCACAAATCGCCCGAAAAGCCCCCGGGAAGGGCGGTTTCTGACGGCTCGCCGGACGAGGGGTGGCGAGGGGTGGGTGGATGCGCAGGGTGCGCCGATCCCCACCCCGGCTTCCGTCCCCACCCCCCACCGCGAGCCGTCACAAAACGCCCAAAAAGCCCCCGGGAAGGGCGGTTTTTGACGGGTCGCCGGACGAGGGGGGAGGGACGGGGGGCTAGGGGGTTACCGCCAGGAGGGCGCCGGACTCCATGGCCACCCAGATCGTGCCGGCGGGCGACACCGCCAGGCCGTGGGGCTCGTCGTGGCCCGAGGAGGCGAGGGCGAGCAGCGTGACCGCGCCCGCGAGGTCGATGTGGCCGAGCTCGTTCGAGCCCCAGAGCGTGAACCACGCTCCCCCACCGGCGGGGTCGGCCACGATGGCGTGCGGCCCCGATCCGGCGTCGGGCAGCGGATGCTCGGTGACGTTCCCGCGCCGGTCCACCCTTCCGATGCGGCCGGCCAGGATCTCGCAGAACCACGCCGCACCGTCGTCGCCGACCGTGATGCCGACGGGTCCCGCATCCGGAGTCGGCAGGGCGAACAGCTGCGGAGCCGAGTCACCGCCCCGCACATACCCCACGGCGTTCGCCCGGTGCGCGGTGAACCAGAGCGAGTCGCCGGAGGCCGCGATCATCGAGACCATCCCGTCGGAGGTGCCCGCCGCGAACTCGGCGACGCCGCCGAGGATGTCGATGCGGCCGAGCGAGTCGATGCCGGCCTCGGTGAACCAGGCGGTGCCGTCGTCGAGCGACACGATGCCGAACGGCTGGGCTCCCGGGGTGGGGGCCGCGATCTCGCGCAGCGTGCCGTCGGGGCCCAGGAGGAGCACCCGGTCGCGCGCACCGTCGGTCACCCAGACCGAGTCGTCGCCGGCGGCCGCGACCTGGGCGGGCTGCGCGCCCTCCCCCAGTGCGAACCGCGAGAACCCTCCTCCCGGAGCCTTCCGCACGACCTCGCCGGCGTGCACGAGGGTGCTCCAGACGGCCCCGTCGCGCGTCACGGCTACGCCGTACGGCCCGCCCGCGGGCCCTGACACGTCGTAGACCTCGATCGCGCTCATGGAGACCGAGCCTAGCCCGCAGCCCGCCGCGCCCGGCCCCGCGGAACCTCGTGAATCGTTTCAGAAAATTTGGCGCGAAACCTTGACACCTGTCGATCGTGACGACCAGAGTGGGCCCACCCGCCTTGCTCAGCCAAGGGACTACCCATCCCGGAAGTTGAAACGATTCAATGGAGAATTCACATGGCTCATAGGCTTCCACGCCGCCTTCGCACCGCTCTTGCCGGGTGCACGACTATCGCTGTCGCGGTCGGGATCGTCTCCCTCTCCGCACTCCCCGCTCAGGCGGCCGAGGCGCAGTCGCCGTTCGCGACCACCGCATCCTCGGCCGTCGACGCGACCACCGCATCCGCACCAGCCGCCCCGGCCCCGGCCCCGACGACCGCCCCGCAGGCCACCGCCCTCACCACCAACGACCTCACCGACCCGCTCGGCGTCGGCGGCGACGCGCCCCGCCTGTCGTGGCAGGTCATCGACCCCGACCGGGGCAGCGTGCAGTCGGCCTACCGCGTGCGGGCCGCGAGCTCTGCGGAGGGCCTCGCGAGCGGCGACACGATCTGGGATTCCGGCAAGGTCGACTCCGACCAGTCGGTCGACGTCGACTGGGCCGGCCCCGAGCTCGCCTCCTCGACCCGCTACTTCTGGCAGGTGCAGGTCTGGGACGGCACGGGAGCCGCCTCCGATTGGAGCGCCCCCGCCTGGTTCGAGACCGGTCTCCTCGAGGCCTCGGACTGGTCGGCCGACTGGGTCGGCGCGCAGGCCGAGTCGCGCGACTGGACCGACTACACCCTGACCTCCGAGTTCTCGCTCGTGCACCCCGCCTCCTCGGCGATCGGATTCTTCTTCCGCAGCCCCGACGCCCAGAACGGCTTCATGTGGCAGATCAACTCGGGCATCCAGGCCGCGGGGAAGGTCTACTTCCGCCCCCACGACAAGGTCAACGGCGGCTACAACCTCCTCGGCAACCAGGACATCACCTCGATCATCGCCGAGCACGGCGGCGTCGAAGCCACGCACACGATCACCGTCCAGGTGGTCGGTGACACCATCACGACCTCGATCGACGGGGTCGCCCTCGGCGGCCAGTTCGGCGTCGTGAAGAGCTCGAACCACCCGAGCGGCGGCATCGGCCTGCGCACGAGCGGCACCGAGAGCGCCCTGATCAAGAACCTCACGGTCGTCTCCTCCGAGGGCGAGAGCCTCTTCGGTTCCACCTTCGGAGCCGGAGGCACCGGCACAGCCACCACAAACCCCCTGAACGGCGGCACCCCCTCCCCCGACGGCCTCGCGATCAGCGGCGGCGTCGAAGCCTTCCAGACCGTCGAGCCCCCGATCGTCCGCGGCGGCTTCACCACCGACCCGACCAAGACCATCGCGTCGGCCCGCGCCTACGCCTCGGCCCAGGGCCTCTACCAGCTGAACCTCAACGGCGCCCAGGTCGGCGACCAGTACCTCGCGCCCGGCTGGACCGACTACTCCAAGACCTACCAGTACCAGACCTACGACATCACGAGCCAGGTCGTGCCGGGCGCGAACGCCCTCGGCGCCCAGCTCGCCGACGGCTGGTTCGCCGGCACCCTGCAGAGCGGGCCGAAGAACGTCTGGGGCTCGACCTCCGACCTGTCGCTGATCGCGCAGGTGCTCGTCACCTACACCGACGGCACCAGCCAGACCTTCGGCACCGACGGAAGCTGGACCACCTCGACCGGCCCGGTCGTGGCCGCCGACCTCTACAACGGCGAGACCTACGACGCGACCCGCGAGCAGACCGGCTGGGACACCCCGGCCTTCGACGCCTCCACCTGGGCGCCCGCCGTCATCCGCCCCTCGCAGACGGCGAAGCTGCGTGCGCAGTCCGACCAGCCCGTCCGGATCACGAGCGAGCGCCCCGCGCTCACCCAGACCGAGCCCACGCCCGGCGCGTTCGTCTACGACCTCGGCCAGAACATGGTCGGCACGGCCGCGCTCACGCTGACCGGCAAGGCGGGCCAGCAGGCGCGCATCCGGTACGCCGAGGTCCTCAACCCCGACGGCACGATGTACACCGCGAACCTGCGGAGCGCGAAGGTCACCGACTACTACACCTTCGCCGCCGACGGCACGGCGAGCTTCCACCCCACGCTGACCCAGCACGGCTTCCGCTACGTCGAGGTCACCGGGGTCGACACCGCCCCCGCCCTCACCGACGTCGTGGGCACCGTGTGGAACTCGGCCGGAGAGGACACGGTCGGCTTCACCACCTCGAACGCCCTCGTGAACCAGCTGCAGTCGAACATCACCTGGGGCCAGCGCGGCAACTTCGTCTCGATCCCGACCGACACCCCGGCCCGCGACGAGCGGCTGGGCTGGACGGGTGACATCAGCGAGTTCGCCAGCACCGCGACCTACAACCTCGACTCGGACGCGTTCCTGACCAAGTGGCTGCGCGACCTGCGCACCGCCCAGTCGGCGAACGGCGCCTACCCGGATGTCGCCCCGAACTACGCCGGGATGTCCGGCAACGGAAACTCCGGCTGGGCCGACGCGGGCGTCACGGTGCCCTTCGCGCTCTGGCAGAGCTACGGCAACACGGACGTGCTGGAGGACGGCTGGTCGTCGATGACGAAGTACATGGACTACCTCGCCGCGACCAGCTCGAACTTCCAGCGCGACGGCGGCGCCTTCCGCGACTGGCTGAACCTCAACGACGAGACCGCCTCGAACATCATCGGCACCGCGTACTACGCGCACAGCGCCGACCTGATGTCGCAGATGGCGGCCGCGATCGGCAACACGGCGGATGCGGACAAGTACCGCACCCTGTACGAGAACATCCGCTCGTCTTACCAGGACGCGTTCATCGGCGACGACGGCGCGCTCTCCAGCGACACGCAGACCGGCTACGTGATCACGATCATGTTCGGCCTGGTGCCGGATGCCGTGCGCGACCAGCTGGCCGACCGCTTCGTCGCCACGCTCGAGCGCGCCGACTGGCACCTCTCCACCGGGTTCCTGGGCGTCAAGAACCTGCTGCCCGCCCTCACCGCGATCGACCGCACGGATGTCGCGTACCGCCTGCTGCTCAACACCGACTACCCCTCGTGGGGCTACGAGATCGCGAACGGGGCGACCACGATCTGGGAGCGCTGGAACTCGATCATGCCCGACGGCTCCTTCGGCGACGTCAGCATGAACTCGTTCAACCACTACGCCTACGGCGCCGTCGGCGCGTGGATGTACGGCACCGTGGGCGGCATCTCGGCCCTCGAGCCCGGCTACCGCAAGACACTGATCGCCCCGGTGCCCGGTGGTGGACTGACCAGCAGCGCCATGGACTACCGCACCCCGTACGGCACGGTCTCCAGCCACTGGAGCACGGGCCCTGGATCATTCGACCTGACCGTCGCGGTGCCGGCGAACACCACGGCCCGCGTCGTGGTGCCGGCGCAGAACCCGCTGGCCGTGACGGAGGGCGGCTCGCCGCTCACCTCGGCCGCCGGGATCGTCTCGTCCACCGACACCGGTGACACCGTCACGATCGAGCTCGGCTCGGGCGACTACGACTTCGCGGTCGAGTCCCCGGCCGCCGACCTCGCCTCCGTGAAGGAGGGTCTCGCCGCCTTCGACCAGCTGGTCGAGGACGCGGACCTGACCGGGCCGCAGCGCACCGCGCTCCAGGCCGACTCGGCCACCGCCGCCGCGGCGGTCGACGCGGGTCTCGCCGACCCGGCCTCCGCGGCCGAGAAGGCGGGCGCCGCGCTCTCGGCCCTGCAGGACGCGAAGGCGCTCGTCGCCACCGACCTGACCGCCGGGCCGCTCGACCAGGCGGGGGCCGACGCTCTCGTCGCCGCCCTCGACCCGATGATCCAGAGCCTCAACCGGGCCCTGGTCGCGGCGATCGGCATCTCGGTGGGCACCACCGGGCCGGCCGGCGAGCTGCTGCCCGGCCAGACCGAGACGGTGACCGTGACGGCCAGCAACACCTCGGCCGCGGACATCGCCGACGTCGGAGCCGCGCTCGACCTGCCGGAGGGCTGGACGTCGGCCCCCGCGGCCGCCGAGCGCGTCACCCTGGCGGCAGGGGCGTCGAACGCCTTCACCTTCCAGGTCACCGTGCCCGTCGACGCCACGATCGGGAGCAACCCGATCGTCGGCCGGGTGGACGTGCCGATCACCGGAGGCCGGGCCTCGACGACCGCGGCCACCTCGGTCACGGTCGCCTCGCCGGTCACCCTGACCGCGACCGCGGCTCCCGCGACCGCGGCCCCGGGCGGCTACGCGCTCGTCACGGTGGCGCTGCACAACCGCAGCACGGCCACCGTGACCGGCACGGTGCAGCTGGGTGTGCCGGAGGGCTGGACCGCACCCGCGGCCTCGGCTCCCGTCACCCTCGCCCCGGGCGCCGACGCCTCGGTGCCGGTGAGTCTCGTCGTCCCCGCCTCGGGCAACACCGGGACGGTACCGGGCCTCGTGGCCGGCTTCGCCTCGGCGGGCCAGACGCTCGCCACGGCTCCGGTGCCCTTCGCGCTGACCATCGGCGTGCCGGATGCCGCGACGGCGATCGACTACCTCGACATGGGCAGCACGGCCTCCACCCCCGCGGGCGAGGCGGCCCACGCCGTGACCTTCTCGTCGCGCTCGGGCAACTCGCCCGACGAGGCCGGACTGACCCGCCGCTACACCTACAAGGGCGAGAAGGACGGCTTCATCCAGTTCACGATGAAGATCACCAAGGGCCAGCCGTTCGTCCTCCGAACCCGCGAGACGTACGACGGGCCGCAGATCAAGGACTACGAGGTGCTGGTGAACGGCCAGACCGTCGAGTCGCGGATGTTCGAGCACACCTCGGGCATGGGCACGGAGGTCTACCAGGTGGTGGTCGACGATCCGGCCCTGCTGACCGGTGACACCGTCACCGTTCGCTTCCAGAACAACCCCGAGGGCCGCAACTACGACCCGTCGATCGCGGATGTCTGGACGCTGCCGGTCCCGGCTGCTGACACGGTCGCCCCGGTGACCACCGCATCCTTCGACGACCAGGGCGGCACCGCCGTCGGGCCGGTCGCGGTCACCCTCGCGGCGACCGACGACGTCTCGGGTGTGGCGAGCACGACGTACTCGGTCGACGGTTCGCCCGCCGCCGTGTACACCGCGCCGTTCGAGGTCTCGGGCGCCGGTGCGCACACCGTCACCTACCGCTCGACGGATGTGGCCGGCAACACGGAGGAGATCAAGACGGCCACGCTCCACCTGGTGCAGGGGCCGCCCGAGGTCGACCGGTTCTCCGGCGTCGACCGCTTCGAGACCGCGGTGACGGTGTCGAAGGCCGGCTTCGAGACCGCCGACACGGTTTACCTGACCTCGGGCGAGACCTTCCCCGACGCGCTCTCCGCGGCTCCCGCGGCGGCCGTCGACGGCTCGCCGATCCTGCTGACGAACGCGGGCTCGCTGCCCTCGGTCGTGCGGGACGAGATCATCCGGCTCACGGCGACGCACGTCGTGATCGTGGGCGGGCCGAACTCGGTCGGCGCCGCGGTCGAGGCCGACCTCCAGACCCTCGTGCCCTCGGTCACGCGGATCGGCGGGGTCGACCGCTACGAGGCCTCGCGCAACGTCGCCTCGACGGCGTTCCCGACCGGAGCGGACGTGGCGGTCATCGCGACCGGCACCTCGTTCCCGGACGCACTGTCGGCCGGTGCCGCGGTGGCCGCGCACGGCCCGGTCATCCTCGTCGACGGCTCCGCCCCGACGCTGGATGCCGCGACAGTGGCGCTGCTGAAGCAGCTCGACGTCGATCAGATCGTGGTCGCCGGCGGTCCGGACACGGTCTCGGCGGGCATCCTGGCGCAGGCGAAGTCGCTGGTGCCGGACACCGTGCGGCTCTCCGGAGCCGACCGGTACGCCACCTCGCGGGCGATCAACGCGCACTTCTTCGACTCCACGGAGAAGGTGCTGATCGCCACCGGCCTGAGCTTCCCCGACGCCCTGTCGGGATCGGCTCTGGCGGCACGCGTGGGCGGCCCGCTGTTCACGGTGCCGGGCACCTGCATCCCGTCCGAGACCCTGGCGCAGATCACCGCGCTGGGTGCGAAGGACGTGGCGCTGCTCGGAGGCGAGAACACGCTGTCACCGGCGGTCGCCGATCTGACGGTCTGCGCACCCTAGCGCCGGCCCGCACGCCGTAGCACCCTGAGGGGGTGGCCGCACCCGCGGTCACCCCCTCAGTCCGTTTGATAGACTGAGCGACCTGCCCTCTCCCCGACATGAGGAGTCCGCGTGATCCTGATCCTGCTGCTGTTCGCAGGATTGTCAGCGCTCACTCCGATTCTCACGAGGCTGCTCTCGACGAAGGTCTTCTACCTCGTCGCCCTCCTCCCAGCCGGCGCGTTCTTCTGGACATTGGCGCAGTCAGGCGTCGTGCTGAGCGAGCACGCCGAGGGCACGGCCTCGATCACCGAGTACGTGCCGTGGATCCCGCAGCTGGACATCGCGCTGTCGTTCCGGATGGACACGCTCGCCTGGCTGCTCGCCCTCGTCGTCACCGGCGTCGGCGCGCTCGTCTTGATCTACTGCGCCCGCTACTTCTCGCGCGACGAGCCCTCGCTCGGCCGCTTCGCCGCGCTGCTCCTCGCCTTCGCGGGCACCATGTTCGGCCTGGTCACCGCCGACGACATCTACATCATGTTCATGTTCTGGGAGATCACGAGCGTGCTCTCCTACCTCCTGATCGGCCACTACACCGGCCGCAAGGAGAGCCGCGGTGCAGCGCTGCAGGCCCTGCTGGTCACCACCTTCGGCGGTCTCGCGATGCTCGTCGGCATCGTGCTGCTGACGGCGGATGCCGGCACCACGAGCATCGCCGAGCTGGTCGCCGACCCGCCGGCCGGCAGCGCGCTGGTCACCGCCTCCATCCTGCTGATCCTGGTCGGCGCCCTGTCGAAGTCGGCCCTCGTGCCCTTCCACTTCTGGCTGCCCGCGGCCATGGCGGCGCCGACACCGGTCAGCGCCTACCTGCACGCCGCCGCCATGGTGAAGGCCGGCATCTACCTGATCGCCCGGCTCGCCCCCGGCTTCGCCGACACCCCGGGGTGGACCCCGGTGCTCGTGAGCCTCGGCGTCTGGACCATGCTGCTCGGCGCCTGGCGCTCGCTCCGCCAGAACGATTTGAAGCTCCTGCTCGCTTACGGCACGGTCAGCCAGCTCGGCTTCCTCACCGTGGTGGTCGGCTTCGGCACGCGCGACGCGGCCCTCGCGGGCGCCGCCCTGCTGCTCGCCCACGCCCTGTTCAAGGCCACCCTCTTCCTCGTCGTCGGCATCATCGACCACGACGAGGGCACCCGCGACCTGCGGGAGATCTCCGGCCTCGGCCGCCGCCGCCCGCTGCTCGCCGCGGTCGCCCTGATCGCCGTGGCCTCGATGGCCGGCATCCCGCCGCTCCTCGGCTTCGTCGCCAAGGAAGGGGTGCTCACCGCGTTCCTCGAGGCGGGTCTCGGCTCGGCCGACGCCCCCGCCGACCCCTGGGGCTGGGTGGCGCTGGTGGGCGTCTCGGTCGGCTCGATCCTCACCGTGGCCTACAGCGCCCGGTTCTTCTGGGGCGCCTTCACCACGAAGAAGAAGACCACGGATGCGCTGGCCGGCCCGCAGGCGCACGCCGCCGCCCACGGCGAACCGGCCCACCCGCCGGCGCGGAGCATCCTCGCCGCACCGGTCGTGCTCACGCTCGCGACGATCGCCTTCGGCTTGCTCGCCTCCCCGCTCGGCCACGCGCTCGAGAGCTACGCCGACACGATGCCGGATGCGGAGACGGCCGACTACCACCTGGCGCTCTGGCACGGGCTCGAGCCCGCCCTCGGCATCTCGGCACTGATCATCGCCGCCGGCCTCGGCCTCTTCGCGCTGCGGAAGCCGTTCGCGCGGCTGCAGAAGAAGGTGCCGGCCCTGGTCGACGCCTCCCGCACCTATTGGGGCATCGTGCGCGCGGTCGACCAGGTCGCCGCACACGTCACGGTCTTCGCCCAGAAGGGCGGTCTGCCGCAGTACATCAGCACGATCCTCGTGGTGTTCGTGCTGTGCCTGGGCACCGCGACCGCCTTCAACCGCACCTGGCCGAGCGAGTTCGTGCTCTTCGACTACCCGGCCCAGGTGTTCGTCGCGGCCGCGATGGCCGTCGCCGCCGTGATGGCCGCCCGGGCGACCCACCGGCTCGCGGCCGTGCTGCTGGTCGGCGCGACGGGATTCGGGCTTGTCGCGCTCTTCGCCTTCCACGGCGCACCGGACCTCGCGCTCACCCAGGCCCTGGTCGAGACCGTCACGGTGGTGGTGTTCGTGCTGGTGCTGCGCCGCCTGCCGCAGAAGATCGCGCAGCACAACAAGCCCGTCCGGCAGGGCCGGCGCATCCTGATCGGCACGCTCGTCGGCGTCACGATGGGCCTCGTCGGCTTCATCGCGCTCGGCGCCCGGCAGGCCGGCGGGCTCGGCGACGAGCTCGCACGGCTCGCGCTCGAGGAGGGCCACGGCAAGAACGTCGTGAACGTGATGCTCGTCGACATCCGCGCCTGGGACACGATGAACGAGCTCTCGGTGCTCGTCGTCGTGGCCACGGGCGTCGCGAGCCTGATCTTCGTGACCGGCCGCAACTTCACGATCCCCCGGCTCCGCGAGTCCCGCGGCCGCCGGCAGGCGACCAACCGTCGCGACCTGGTGGCGGATCCGCACACCGCCGACGCCTCGCCGGACGACCGGCAGCACTCCTGGCTGCTCGGCGGCCGGACGCTGTCGCCGGAGAACCGCTCGCTCATCCTCGAGGTGCTCGTGCGACTGGTCTTCCACCCCGCGATCGTGGTCTCGATCTTCCTGCTGTTCGCCGGTCACAACCTTCCCGGCGGCGGGTTCGCGGCCGGGGTGCTGGCGGGGCTGGCGCTGATTGCGCGCTACCTGGCCGGCGGGCGCTACGAACTCGGCGAGACCATCCCGATCGGTCCGGGCATCCTGCTCGGGGTCGGGATGCTGCTGGCGACCGGCACCGCCGTCGGGTCGCTCTTCGCCGGCGCCGACATCCTCACCTCGGCCTACTTCGAGACCGACGTGCCGCTGCTCGGCCACATCTCGTTCGGCACCTCGACGATCTTCGACGTCGGCGTCTACCTGGTCGTGATCGGGGTCATCCTCGACATCCTCCGCGCGCTCGGCGGCGAGGTCGACCGGCAGCAGGCCGAGGACGACGTCGACGCCGCCCCCGACGACCACTCGGTCGTGGCGGATGAGGCCGACACCCGCGGACGGGTCGCGAGCCGTGCCACCAGCGGCCCGCTCGGCCGGGACGACGAGGCGCGGGCCGGCTCCGGCGACGCGCTGGAAGAGGAGGCCCGCCCATGAACGCCTCGATCACCCTCGTCGTGCTGATGGCCGTGATGTACGGCACCGGCGTCTACGTGATGCTCGAGAAGAGCCTCACCCGCATCCTGATCGGCTTCCTGCTGGTCGGGAACGCGACGAACCTGCTCATCTTCCTGATGTCGGGCCGCTCGGGGTCGTCGCCGATCATCGACGGCGGCACGGCCGACGCGCCCATGGTCGACCCGGTTCCGCAGGTGCTGATGCTGACCGCGATCGTCATCAACTTCGGGGTGACCGCCTTCATCCTGGCGCTGATCTACCGGTCGTGGTGGCTGTCGAACCTCGGCGACGAGGGAGACGACGTGATCGCCGGCGAGGAGGAGCAGGACGCGGCGGAGGCCGACCAGGCGCACGAGTTCCACCAGTCGCTCGAGGGCGACGACGACGCGGTGCGGGCGGTGCTCGGCGAAGGGTCGGGGGCGGGCGACGACGATGACGACGAACCGAGCGAGCAGGAGAGGGATGTGATGCGATGAGCGCCCTCGTTCCCCTGCTCGTGATCATCCCGCTCGTCGGGGCGGCGATCACCCTCATCCTCGGCCGCTACCGCCGGCTGCAGATCGCGATCAGCGTGACGGCCCTGACGGCCGTGACGATCGCGGCCGCCGTGCTGCTCGCCCAGGTCGACAGCACCGGAAACCCGATCGTGGTCAAGGTGGGCGGCTGGGAGCCACCGTTCGGCATCGTGCTCGTGGTCGACCGGCTCTCGGCGATCATGGTCGTGGTCTCGGCGCTCATGCTGCTCGGCGTGCTCGTCTTCGCCGTCGGCCAGGGTCTCGCCGACCGCGACCGCGACACCCCGGTCTCGATCTTCCATCCCACCTACCTGATCCTGTCGGCGGGTCTGTTCGACGCGTTCATCGCGGGCGACCTGTTCAACATGTACGTGGGCTTCGAGATGCTGCTCGCGGCCAGCTACGTGCTGCTGACGCTCGGCGGGACCGGGGCGCGGATCCGGGCCGGCGTCACCTACGTGGTCGTGAGCCTGGTCTCGTCGCTGCTGTTCCTCGGGGCGATCGCGCTGATCTACGGCGCGACCGGAACGGTGACGATGGCGCTGTTGTCGGACCGCATCCGGGAGCTGCCGCTGGACGTGCAGGTCATCCTGTGCGCCGCGCTGCTGATCGGTTTCGCGGTGAAGGCGGCGATCTTCCCGCTCTCGTTCTGGCTGCCGGACTCGTATCCCACCGCGCCGGCCCCGGTCACGGCGGTGTTCGCGGGGTTGCTGACCAAGGTCGGTGTGTACGCGATCATCCGCACCGACAAGCTGCTGTTCTTCGACGTGCCGCTGACCATCCCGTTGCTGATCGTGGGCGGGCTGACGATGCTGATCGGCATTCTCGGCGCGCTCGCGCAGGCCGACGTGAAGCGGCTGCTGTCGTTCACGCTGGTCAGCCACATCGGCTACATGATCTTCGGCGTCGCGATCGGCACCGAGCTCGCCACCGGCGCCACGATCTACTACATCGTGCATCACATCACCGTGCAGACCGCGCTGTTCCTGGTGGTGGGGCTGATCGAGCGGGTCGGCCGTTCGACCTCGATCACGCGGCTCGGCGGGCTGCTGAAGAAGGCGCCGTACGTGGCGATCCTGTTCTTCATCGGGGCGCTGAACCTCGGCGGCATCCCGCCGTTCTCCGGGTTCCTCGGCAAGGTCGGGCTGTTCGAGGCCGGTGCCGAGTCGCCGTCGCCACTGGTCTACGTGCTGATCGGTGCGGGCGTCGTCACCTCGCTGCTGACCCTATACGCGCTCATGCGGGTGTGGAACATGGCGTTCTGGCGGCCCTCCGAAGACGTCGAGGGCTACGAGTCGCCGCTGATCGAATCGCTGCAGGAGAGCCCGGATGCGGTCAACGGCTCGACCACGGGCGTCGGCGTCGCGACGCGCACCTCGGTGCTCATGGTGGGAGCCACGACCGGGCTGATCGTGATGACGCTGTGCCTGACGGTGTTCGCGGGGCCGCTGTTCGAGCTGGCCGGGCGGGCTGCGGGCAACGTGGCGACGCCGGATTCGTACGTCGACTCGGTGTTCCCGGGCGGGGTGCCGTCTGACGTGTCTGTCGGTGGGCCCGCCGGCTCGGGGGGTGCTCGATGAGGGCGCGGATCCTGAGCGGGCTGGTGCCCTTCCTCGGGCTGGTGCTGCTGTGGATGCTGCTGTGGGGCCAGTTCACCTGGCTCGCGCTGATCACCGGCGTGCTGCTCGCGGGCCTGGTCTCGATCACGTTCTACCTGCCCGCCGTGCGGCTGAGCGGGCGGCTCAACCCCTGGTACGGGCTGGTGTTCCTGGTGCGGCTGCTCGTCGACATCGTGCGGGCGTCGTTGCAGATCGCCTGGATCGCGCTGAAGCCGCACTACCGGCCCTCGAACGCGATCTTCGCGGTGCCGCTGCGCACGCGGTCGGATCTCGTGATGGTGTTCACGGCCGAGGCGATCGCGCTCGTGCCCGGGTCGATCGTGCTCGACATCGACCGCGACACGGCGACCCTCTACCTGCACGCGCTGAACGTACAGTCGGCGGAGGACGTGCCGGCGCTGCGGAAGGCGGTGCTGGCGACCGAGCGGCGGCTGATCCTGGCGGCGGGGTCGGCGGACGACCTCGAGCGGCTGCGGACCGGGGCGACGGTGGCGGGGGAGCTGGCGGCGGAGGCGGCGCGGGCGGCGGCGGCGGGTGAGCCCGGGTCTGGCCGCGCGTCCGAACCCGGCGGCGGGTCCGCATCCGCATCCGGCGAGGACTCCGGCACTGACTCGGGCACCGATTCGGAAGGGGCGAGGACATGATCGTGATCGTCGTGATCGCCGGCATCCTGATGGCCGGAGGTGCGCTCGGTGCTCTCTGGCGCATCGTGAAGGGGCCGTCGGCGCTCGACCGGATCATCGCATCCGATGTGCTGGTCGCCACCGCGATGTGCGCGATCGGCGCCGAGATGGCGATCAACCGGCACACCGACAACCTTCCCGTGCTGCTCGGGCTCGCGCTGTTCGGCATCGTGGGCTCGGTCTCGGTCGCCCGATTCATCTCGTCGAGGGATGAGACATGAACCCCATCGACTTCTCGTTCGGCGATGACGGCTTCGACCTGCGCGATGCGGTCACGGCTGTGCTCGTGCTGCTCGCCGCCCTGATGTGCTTCGCGGCGGGCGTCGGGCTGGTGCGGTTCCCGGATGTGCTGTCGCGGCTGCACGCGGCCACGAAGCCCCAGATCCTCGGCCTCATCGCGATCGTGGCCGACGTGGCGGTGACCAACCTCTCGGTCGGAACGGTCACGCTGGCGGTCGCGATCATCTTCTTCCAGGGCCTGACGGCGCCGGCGGCGGCGCACATGACGGGGCGGGCGGCCTTCCGCACCGACCACTTCCGCGAGGACATCCTGGTCGTCGACGAGCTCACCTCCCGCCCCGACGCCGATCGGCGCTCGTAGCCTGTCGCTTGTCATCCGGCGCTTGTCGCTTGTCGTCGGTGGCCTGTCGCCCGTCGCCATTGACACGACCGGCGGATGCTTGCGAGCCTGGAAGCAGGCCGGACTCGGCGTTCCGGCGACGGGAGGGCCACGATGACGGGCCGAATCGAGATCGATCTCTTCAGCACCCTCGACGGGGTCATGCAGGCACCCGGCGGGCCGGACGAGGATCGCGACGGCGGCTTCGCGTTCGGCGGCTGGCAGGCCCCGCTCGAGGATCCCGCGATCGGCGCCGAGGTCATGGCGGGCATCGGCAGGCTCGACGCCCTCCTCCTCGGCCGGCGCACCTACGACATCTTCGCCGCGTACTGGCCGCACCACCTCGACGGCCCGGAGGGCGAGATCGGGCAGACCTTCGACGCCGTTCCGAAGTACGTCGCCTCGCGGGGTGCTCCCGCTCTCGACTGGCGCGACTCGCACCTGATCGGGGACGACCTCGCCGCGCAGATCGCGGGGCTGCGGGAGCGGCACCGCGAGATCCACGTCATCGGCAGTGTGGAGTTCGCGCGCACCCTCGTGGCGGAGGGGCTGTTCGACCGGCTGAACCTCTGGGTCTACCCGATCGTGCTCGGCGCCGGAAAGCGCCTGTTCCCGCCGGACGGCCCCGCACTGGCGTTCGACCTTCTCGAGCCGGCCACCAGCACCCCGGCTGGCAGCGTCATCCTCCACTACGGCCCGACCGGCCGCACCCCCACCACCGGCGACATGACCCAGCCCGCCGCCTAGCCCGACGCACCACATCGCGTCGCGTCGCGTCGCACGTCGCGTCAGCCGGCGGGCGGGAGGAGGGCCGCGTACCAGGGCTCGGCGATCGCCTCGATGGCGGCGGGGTCGAGGTCGGAGAGGGCCGGCAGGTCGAGGAAGTGGCGGGCGATGGTCAGGCCCAGGATGCTCGAGACGAGCATCGCGGCGCGCAGGTCGGCGTCGGCGCGGGCGCTCGTTCGGGCGAGGTCGTCGGCGCGCTCCTGCAGGTACTCCCGCATCGCGTCGGCGGCGTCCGGCGAGGTGAGCATCGAGCGCAGCAGGGCGCGCGTCGCGGGCGGGAGCTCGCGCATCCTGATCTCGAGCACCTCGCCGAGATGGCGGGGCACGTCGGCCGCGGTGAGGTCGGGCTCGGGCCGGACGGCGACCTCGAACAGGCCCTTCTTCGAGCCGTAGTGCTGCAGCACGAGCGACGGGTCGACACCGGCGCGGCGCGCGATGCCGCGGATCGTGGCCCCCTCGACACCCCGGTCACCGAACTCGGCCTGGGCGGCCTCGAGGATGCGCGCGGCCGTCGCCGCCCGGCGTTCGTCGCGGCTCGGAGCACTTTCCATGAATTCACTCTACAACCGTGGAGCGAACAGGCGTAGTCTCACTCAACAGGTAGTGAGCGAACGGCTCACCCGACGCTCGGAAGGAGCGACGATGACGCATCCGATCACCGAACCCGAGGGCTCCCCCGCGCTGATCGCGATCGAGGAGCACTGGACCGAGGCATCCATCGACCGCGCCCTGCGCGCGCTGCCCGAGGCCGACCGCGACCCCAGCCTGGTGCTGAACGACCACGGCGACGTCGGCGAGCGCCTCAACGACATCGGCGAGAGTCGCCTCGCCGCGATGGATGCGCAGGGCGTCGGGATGCAGGTGCTCTCGCTGGCCCCGCCCGGCACGCAGGGACTCCGCGCCGCCGACGCAGTCGCGCTGAGCCGCGACGCGAACGACATCGCCGCCGCCCGCGTGGCCGAGGCGCCGACGCGGTTCGCGGCCCTCGCCAGCCTTCCGCTGGCCGATCCCGCCGCCGCGGCGGTCGAGCTCGAGCGGGCCGCCGGCCTGGGCCTCGTCGGCACGATGGTCTACGGGCGCACCGGCGACGTGCCGCTCGACGACCCGCGCTTCGACGACCTCTGGGCGGTCGCGGCCGACCTCGGGATGCCTGTGTTCATCCATCCGCAGATCCCGCCGAGGGCGGTGCGCGCCGCGTCGTACGGCGGACTCGGCGACCTGCCCGACCTGGCGCTGTCGACCTTCGCCTGGGGCTGGCACCTCGAGGCGGGCACCGCCGCGCTGCGGCTGATGGCGGCCGGTGCGCTCGACCGGCATCCGGAGCTGCAGCTCGTGCTCGGCCACTGGGGCGAGCTGCTGCTGTTCTGGCACGAGCGCGCCGACGGGCTGGCCCGGATGGCGGGGCTCGAGCGGTCGGTCACCGAGTACCTGCGCGAGAACGTCTGGATCACCGCCTCGGGAATGCTCGACCCGGCCCTGCTGCACCATGCGCTCGCGGTCACGACGCCCGACCGCATCCTGTTCTCGACGGACTACCCCTTCCAGCGCCCCACGGCCGAGCAGATCGCGGCCTTCCTCACCGAGCTGCCCGACGCCGCGGCCCGCGAGGCCTTCGCCTCCGGCACCGCCCGCCGCCTCTTCCGCCTCGACGGGCCGGACGGGAGGGACGGGACGGACGGGCCGGACGGGACAGACTGAGGCGAGGGCGGCGCGCGGGCCGGGGCGACGCGAGTAGCTCAGTCGGCCGCGAGCGCCGCGGGCACGGGGTCGGGCTTCGCGGCGGGCGTCTCGGCCGCGACCGACTCGCGGCCCGGGAGGAGGAACGAGAGCACGGTCGCGACCGCCGTGATGCCGATCGCCCACCAGAACGCGGTGTGGAACGCATCGACAGCAGCGCCAGCCGCACCAGCACCAGCACCAGCACCAGCACCAGCACCCACAGCAGACCCCGCCGCCCCCGCCAGCACCACCGCGAGCACCGCCGTGCCGAACGCCCCGCCGAGCTGCTGCGTCAACCGCGTGATCGTGCTCGCGTGCGGCACCTCGGGCCGGTCGAGCCCCACGAAGCCGACCGCCATGATCGGGATCATCACCGCCCCGAGTCCGAAACCGCGCACGACCAGCACGAGCGCGAGCATCCACACACTCGTGTCACCGTCGAAGAACGCGAACGGGATCGTCGACACGAGCACCACGGCGAATCCGAGCACGGCGACGGTCCGCGCGCCGACACGGTCGGTCAGACGCCCGGCCAGCGTGCGGCTGAGCAGCGACCCCACGCCCTGCGGGATGAGCAGCAGACCCGCGCCGAGCGCGTCGGTGCCGCGGAGCTCCTGGAACGACAGCGGCAGCACGAGCATCCCGCCGTACAGCGCCGCGCCCATCAAGAACATCAGCCCCGAGGCGGCGGCGAGCGGCCGGTGCCGCAGCAGCCGGAGGTCGACGAGCGACTCGCGACGACCGCGGGTGGCGTGCAGCACGAAGGCGACGAGCAGCACCGCACCGGCCGCGAGAGGCGCCCAGACGTCGAGGCGGGCGAAGCCGCCGTCGCCGGCCGCATTGCTCAGACCGAAGAGCAGCCCCACGACCGCGGGCGAGAGCAGCACGAGCCCGAGCACGTCGAGGCGGGCGGTGCCGCGCGTCCCGTCGGCCGGGATGAACCGCCACGCCAGCACGAGGCCCGCGATCCCGAACGGCACATTGACCCAGAACAGCCACGGCCAGCTGCCGGCGCCGAGGATGAGGCCGCCGATCACCGGTCCGAGGATGGGGCCGAGCGCGGTCGGCAGCGACGCCACCGACATGACGCGGCCGAGCGACTGCCCGCGCGCCGCCTGCATGAGCAGGGTGGTGAGCAGCGGCATCATCGCGCCGGCGCCGATCCCCTGCACGACGCGGAAGGCGATGAGACTCACCGGGTCCCACGCGAGCGAGCAGAGGATGCTGCCCACCGTGAAGACCACGAGCGCCGCCATCCAGAGGCGGCGGCCCCCGACGCGGTTCTGCAGCCAGCCGACGATCGGTACGGTGACGCCCAGCGCCAACAGGTAACCGGTACTCACCCACTGGATCGTGTCGAGCGTCGTGTCGAGGTCGGTCGCCAGCGTGCGGAGCGCCACGCTCACGATCGTCGAGTCGAAGAGCGGCGCCATCGCGCCGACGACCAGCGCGATGGCCAGCCGGGTCAGGTTCTTGTCCATGTCCACCTTAGATACGTTGAAGTGTCTTATTGGCAGCACTCTACGTCGACGCGATAAGATACGCAAATGGATCTTGTGAAGACACGCCGCCGCGGGGCCGAGCTCGAGGAGGCGCTGCTGGATGCGGCCTGGGCCGAGCTCCAAGAAGTCGGCTACCCGGCATTCACGTACGAGGGCGTCGCCCAGCGCGCCGGCACCTCGAAACCGGTGCTCTACCGGCGCTGGCCCGCGAAGGTGGATCTCGTGCTGGCCACGCTCACCCACGGCGGCCTCTTCATGCGGCGCGAGCTCGCCGACACCGGAACCCTGCGCGGTGACATCCTCGCCACCCTCCGCGACTTCAACGCCGCCCGGGCCGACTTCATGACGGTGATCAGCGTCTACCTCTCGAGCATCCACGCCGACACCGGCCTGACGCCGGCCGATCTGCGCGAGCGCCTGCTCGGCGGGGGTGCCGACACCGGCCGCGTCCTCCTCGAACGCGCGGTCGACCGCGGCGAGATCCCGCAGCGAGAGTGGCCGCGCGGCCTCACCACCCTGCCCGCCGACCTCGTGCGGCACGATCTCGTGATGACACTGAGGCCGCTGCCGGATGCGCGCATCACCGAGATAGTCGACGACCTCTGGCTGCCCCTGGTGCGCTGACGCCCGAGCCGGCCTGGCACCTCGAGAGCCTTGACCGGGCGGCGCGGGCGGTGCTATTTTCCCGGAATGGAAAGTACGAGCGGGGTGCGGACGAGGGCAACCGCAGACGATGAGGCGATCGGCGCGGTGTTCAGCGCCCTGGCCGACCCGACGCGACGGGCGCTCGTTCGGGCCCTCGGCGAGGGCGACGCGACGGTCGGCGAGCTGGCCTCGGGTTTCTCGGTGGGGGTGCCGGCGATCTCGAAGCACCTCTCGGTGCTCGAGGCCGCGGGGCTGGTGTCGCGGCACCGCGAGGCGCAGTGGCGCCGGTGCCGGCTCGAGGCGCAGGCGTTCGACCGGCTCCAGGAGTGGCTGCAGCACTACACCGCCCTCTGGCAGGGCAGCCTCGACCGCCTCGACGAGTTCCTCATCCGCTCACCCGACGAGGAGGCGCGGTCGTGACGGGGTCGAGCTCGATCACCCGGCTCCCCCAGGGGCTGGAGATCTCGCGGCGGTTCGCCGCGTCGCGGGAGCGGATCTTCCGCGCCCTGTCCGAGGCCGACCAGTTGATGCAGTGGTGGGGGCCTGCGAGCTGTCCGGTCGTCGAGTGCTCGGTCGACTTCCGCCCGGGCGGAATCTGGCACTACCGGCTGCACCTGCCCGACGGCGGCGAGGCGTGGACCCGTGCCGTCTACCGCGAGATCTCGGCCCCCGAACGCATCACCTACCGCGAACACTCGTCGGATGCGGCCGGCACCGAAACCCCCGACCGCCCCGCCGCCCTCGGCACCATCACCCTGCGGGCCGACGACGACGGAACCCTCTTCACGGTCACCCTGCGCTACGAGTCGCCGCTCGAGCTCGACCGGGCGATCCGCACCGGGGTCGAGCGTGGGTTCCCGGCGGCGCTCGACCAGCTCGCCGCGCTGCTCGACCGGCCCGGCTTGGTCTACGGGTCCGACCCGCTCGATGGGCCCACCCTCCCGACCGAACCAGCCCGCCCGCTCGACAGGCCCGGCCTTCGCGAGCCGGATGCCGCATCCGTCAGCTCTCCGAAAGGAACCCCATGAGCACCCTCACCTCCCCCGACGGCACGACCCTCGCCTACGAGACGATCGGGTCCGGCCCGGCCGTCATCCTCGTCGACGGAGCCCTGTGCTTCCGCGACGCCGGGCCCATGCGGCCGATCGCCGAAGCCCTCGCGCCGCACTTCAGCGTCACCCTCTACGACCGCCGCGGCCGGGGCGCTAGCACGGACGAGACTGCCATCGATGGCGAAATCGACCCCGTCGCCCGCGAGATCGAGGATCTCGACGCCCTCGTCGAGGCCGCCGGCGGCTCGGCCGTCGCCCTGGGCATCTCCTCCGGAGCGGCCCTCCTCCTGCGCACCGCCGATCGGCTCGGCCCCGACCGCCTCACCCGCATCGCTCTCTACGAACCCCCGTACATGCCCGAGCCGGCCATCCCCGCCGCCGCCCAGTACACGGCCGAACTCACGGCACTGCTCGCCGAGGGCCGGCGCGAGGATGCGGTGGACCTCTTCCTCGCGCGCGTCGGCGTTCCCGAGGCAGGCCTGAAGGGCATGCACCGGTCGCCCACCTGGCCGGCCACGGTCGCTCTCGCCCCGACTCTCGCCTACGACGACGCGGCGCTCGGTGACAGCAGGGTTCCGGTCGGCCTTGCCGAACGCATCCGGATCCCGCTGCTCGGGCTCGCCGGCGGCGCGACCCCGCCCTTCCTCCGGCACGGCGCCGAGGGCGTGGCGGCGGCCGCCCCCGCAGGTCGCTTCGAGCTCGTCGAGGGCCAGACCCACGACATCGCGGCCGCCGCCCTCGAGCCCCACCTGCGAGCGTTCTTCACCGCCGAGGTCTGATCCCCCGACGCCGACACCGGGCCCCACCTAGGCTGGCGTGCATGAAGATGGCAGAGCTCGCGCGCCGATCCGGGATCCCCGTAGCCACGATCAAGTTCTATCTGCGGGAAGGTCTTCTCCCGTCGGGCGAGCACCGCGCTCCCAACCAGGCCGTCTACAGCGACGAGCACCTGCGGCGGCTCTCGATGATCCGCGCTCTTCTCGAGGTCGGCGGCTTGAGCGTCGCCGCCGCCAAGAACGTCCTGCAGGCGATCGACTCGGACCTGCCGCTAGCGCAGACCTTCGAGGTCGCCCAGCGCGCCGTCTCCGAGAAGCCCGACGCGTCGACGCTGAACCCCGAAGCACTCGCCGTCGTCGACGACATCACCGCCGGATGGCACATGTACCCGGACAACCCGGGCCGCCTCGTCGCCGCCCGCACGATCGACACCTTCTGGAGCATCGGGCAGGAGGACACCCACGGCTGGTTCGTCCGATACGCCCAGGCGGCCATGCTCGCCGCAGAAGCCGACCTCGACGAGCTCGAGGCCCGGGAAGGCCGAGGCGCCCAAGCTGAGACCGTGGTGGTCGGCACGCTGCTCGGCGACGCCCTCTTCGCCGCGCTCCACCGCGCGGCGCAAGAACACGTCTCGTCGCTCCGTTTCCCCGCCGAGCCCAAGGGCCCCACGGCGTAGAGCGTCGGAGCAGGCTCGGCGACGCGTCTCCGCCCGCACAAGCGTGGCGCTTCAGAAAGTCCCTTCCACCGGTTCCGAGTGATCGACGTTCAGCTTGACCGTCATCTCGCCGGTGGCGTGGTCTGTAGTTGTTTTGCAGGTCCAGTAATCGACATAGTGGGAATCGTCGGACAGGCGAAACTCAGTCTGTCCCGTAATTTCCCACTCTTCGCTGTGTTCGCCGGCCACCTTGGGCACGGCTCGCACGTTGGTCGTCTCCGACCCGTCGAGAAAGTATTCCGAGTCGGTGTGGGTTGCAACATGCACACACGATTCGACCAGCTTTTCGCCGAGTCCGTGATATTCGACCGGGCCATCCCCGTAATCGGTGCACCCTGCGAGCGGGATCACTAGCAGAAGCCCCGCGGCTGCACCGATCCCGCACCTGACTACTCTCGGAATCACCACCCCTCACTGTCACCCCCGCACCCGACGCTTCAACGGAAGCCTCGCCGAACAAGCGCACGCAGCCGCCGGCCCGCTCTACCGGAACTGCGAGGGATTCCGTTCTTCGGTTGCGGTCTGGACACCCTCCCGACAGTGGAATGAGAGCGCGAGCACTCCGAGGATTCAGCGCGCTGCCAGCTAGTGGCCCTGGCTCCCGAGCTCGATGACCAGCACGCCGATCGCGATCAGCACGATGCCGGCGCCCATCCTCCAGGTGAGTCTCTCCTTGAAGAAGACCCGGGCCCCGACCGCCGTCAGCGCGACCCCGCACGCCGCCCAGATGCCGTAGGCGATGCCGACCGGCATCCCCGCCGCGAGGGCCACCGTGAGCAGACCGAACGCGCTCAGGTAGAACACGGCGACCGGGGCGATCCACCGCTTCTTGCGGAGCCCCTCCGACGCCCGGAGCGACATGGTCGCAGCCGCCTCGAGGATGATCGCGCCGGCGAGCAGAAGCCAGGTCACGATGCGTCCGCCTTCGTTCCGTGCCCGGTCTCCACGAGCACCACCCCGACGATCACGATGCCGATGCCGAGCCCGATGAGGAAGGTGAAGGGCTCCCCGAAGACGATGCTGCCGAGCACCGCGGTCAGCGCCACCCCAGCCGCGGCCCAGATGCCGTAGACGACGCCGATGGGCGTGCCCATCCTCAGCAGCATCGACAGAGCCACGAAGGCGCCACCGTACCCGACGACGGCGAGCACGGCCCACCACGGCGCGTCGATCGCGGCGCGCAACGACAGCGTCGCCATGACCTCGAGCGCGATCGCGCCCGCGAGGAGCAGCCATCTCCTCATCGGCGCTCCTCCCCGGGGAGCAGAGCGAGCAACGCGGCCACCAGCGCTTCACGCCGGGTGTCGTCGAGGGTCAGGATGCCGGTCGACTCCGCGATCCACAGCCCGTTCGCCGCCAGCCAGACCAGAAGCAGCGGGGTCGCGTCCGGCAGGTCGCCGCCGTCGACGGCGAACCAGGTCTGCAGGTAGTCCAGCCACGGCGCCGACAGCCCGGGGCGTCGCACCGCCTCAGAGAACACGGCGAACTCACCGGGCGTCGCCCCGCCGGTGCCGGTGAACTGGACGAAGGCCCTCACCCGCTGCTCCAGGGTCGACTCCGCGAGCGGGATGCCGAGCGCATCCTGCAGTTCGTGCTGCCACCGGCCGATGACGTGCTCGATGATCGCGATCATCATCGCGTCCTTCGAGGGGAAGTGGTACATCAGGCCGGCCTTCGTCAGGCCCGCCTCTCGCGCCACCGCGTCGTAGGTGATGTCGCCGCCGTCGGTGGCGTCGAGCACCCGCATCGCGGCGTCGAGGATCTGGGGGAGTGAGCTGGATCGCATCCCGTCACTAAACCATACGTACGGTAAAGTTTCGAAGCGTCAGGAAGCTTGACTCAGGTGTTCAGCAGCTTTTCCCGAAGTGTCTTCGCGATGTCCTCGAGGCGATCCAAGTCGCTGATCGCCTTGGGCCGTTTCGCACTGGATGGGTCCATAACCATCAGGGGAAATTGCGTCTGGGGCGCGGCCGTGTGGATCCAGACCGCCTTCGCGGCGAAGCCGGCCGCCGGGTAGGCTCCCGCCTCGATCGAGGACACGGTCGGCGCCGAGATCTCCGCCGCCGGGCGAAGCCGCCCATCCTCCTGGGCCCAGAGCGTGAGCATCCCTGAAGACACCGACACCGGCGTGTACCTCGGAACCCGCGGGGAGGTGAAGCCCAGTTTCTTAACCGCGCGGCGAGTGTCCACCCACGTCAGCGCGACGATGACATACGGCGAGTCGGGGCCCGAACGGAGCCGAGCCGCAGCCTCGTGGGCTCGCATGTAGCGCCTGCTCGGGACGAGAAGGAGCACGACGACGAGTGCGATGAATCCGGCCAACATTGGAATCGCGAGCCAGGTGAGGGTCGGCCCCAGGGCAATGCCCTTGATGACCACGGTCACGGTCATTCCGGCGATGAAGACCCCCGCCGCGACGATAGACGGCCACTGCCCGGCGCTCTTCTTGTTGCGGCTCACCCCTTGAATGTACCCAGCGGCGACGGCCAGACCGGGAGTGTGTTCTCGATCCTCGACGGGGGCACGGCGGACGTGCGGCTCCGTCGTGAATCAGGCGACGTCATTCCGTAGTGTCGTACTGATCGAAGGCGCCAAGCTCAGCCCAATTCGGCCACGTCGTCTCCCACAACTGCTGGATTCGCGCGTCCCGGAAGACGGCGATGAAGATCACTTCGATGCGCGTCGGTTCTTCGTCAGGTCGTGACGTCGTGATCCAGACGCGGCCCGCCACCCGATCGCCGGCATCGACCCACGCGTCGTCGTCGTACTCGAGGGAGTACTCGATCGCGGTGCCGTAGACCTTTCGATGCTCGTCCGCGAACGCCTGGAAGCCCTGTGTGACCCCGTTCGAGTGGAGCCGGAAGTCCTCGCTGTAATAGCGATCGACGAGGTCGGCGTTCTTCCCGACGACCATCGCCTGGAACATCTCGCGGATGAGAGCCACGCTCATTGCGGCACCCCTGCTGCGCCGACGGCCTCGGCTGGCAGACGGGTCGCTCCGGTTCCCTTCATCGTCAGGACCTCGCCGAGCGCCGCCGCCGGATGAACAGGAGGATGGCGCCGGCACTGACAGCGACTGCGGCCAGAGCGAGCGCGCCGCCCAGGTCTGTACCTGTGGCGGCCAACGCCCCGGAACCGGCCCCGGCGCCAGAAGGAGGAGTGCCGGCAGGCCCGGACCCGGACCCCGACCCGCTTCCGCCTCCCGGGCTCCCGCTCTCGACGACCTCGACCCGCATGATCTGCTCGTCACGAGCGCCTGCACTCTCCGTCCCGAGGATGACCTGGTGCAGCTCGTGCAGCCCGGGCTCTTCGGGAGTCCAGCTGAAGGATGCGGATCCGCCTTTCCCCGCGGCCACCCCACGCACCGTCGTCGACGCTACGAGCTTGCCGTCCGAGGGCTCGCCGTCGTAGATGAGCACGGTCTGGTTGTCAGCCGAATCGGATGCGGCCTTCATGTCCACATAACCGGTGAGACGCGTCCCTCTCGTGAAGGTCGGGACCGCAGAGGTCTCGTCCAACTCGACCGGCGCAGATCGGTCTGCGCGGATGGCGCCGCCGTCGAGGGTGACGTCGGCCGGCCCCTCGACCGTCGTCGCATTGCCGACCGAGATCAGCCCGTACCCCTGGTTGTTCTGGCCGCACTCCAGGGTGGAGGTCGCGCCGGTCATGGGGTCGATCAGAGCGGTGCCGCCTTGCACGGACGAGGTCGGGCAGGTGTTGCTGCCATCTCCCGCCCAGCCATGGACTTCAGCAATCGTGTCATCGGGATCGACGACGGCGAAGACACGGTACTGCTGCAGTGTCCCGTCGAGTCCCGCGACGGCCGACCAGCTCGGCGAGGAGATGGTGACCTCGCCTTGAGACGGGATCCCGCCCGTCCAGTCGGTGTTCCCCAGCGAGATCGGCGATCCCGTGACCCGCGCGTTGCGCGCATCCACCGGCACGGCGTAGAAGGCGACGTCAAGCGGTTCATTCAGATCCACGAGGCTGTAGTTGTGCACGGGGATGTCGAAGATGACCGGAGCCCCGGGCGCAGGAGCCGACGCGTACGGGGCACCCGATGTCGTGGGTGAGCTCGGATCTGCGGGCTGGTGCGCGACGAAACCTCGGATCATCTGCGCCGTGTCCACCGGATCCCACTTGGTGATGTTCCGCACCCCGACGGGGTTGTCGACGGTGAACGTGGCGTACGGCAGATTCAGGGCCGGGTCGGGGTCGACCCCATAGTTGGGCCCCCAGAACCCGGCCGACTCGGCGCCATCGGTGAGGTCCACCGAGTAAGCCACTTTCGGGTAACCGCCGGTGGTGTAGTAGTAGCTCGTCCCGATCGTGTACTCGTAGTCGTCGTTGATGCTCGGAACCGTGAGCGCGAAACTCTGGCCGTGGCTGTTCGTCGTCGAGCCGGTGGTCGAATCGGTGAACGAGTTCGCCGCGTTGAAGCCCACGCCGAATTGGTTGTTGATGCTCTCCTGGCCTTCACCGGGAATGCCCACTCCTGCCTTCACGGTCGTCGTGACGTCGGCACCGACGTTCCAGCTCTGGCTTGTCGATTCCGAGGTCGTGGTGCCGCTGGTGTCGCTGACGCTCAGTTGCACGGTGGCGGAGGTGCCACCGAGCTGTCGGATGTCGTTGATCAACGGGGCGCTGGAGGCGACTCCGTTGGCTGTGTAGGTGCCGATGTCAGCAAGGGTGATCGTCCCGTTGTCGATAGCGGGATAGGAGAGCGCGTTGCCGTTCGACCAATCCGGCTGGAAGAAGTCCATGCTCTTCCCATCGCCGGAGAGCGACTCGACGGAGCCGGGGATCGTGATCTCCCAATACCCGCTGCACCCCGCGTCGCAGGACCCGTCGGCGGAGTCGGTGCGTCCGGCAGTGCCGATCACGGGGTAACGCAGCACTCGGAACGTCTGCACTTCCGCATCGACGATGTCATCGTCGGCGGTGGCCTGGGACACAGCAGTAGACGTCGTGGAGGAGAACTGCGACAGCGAGCTCTGCTTTGACGACCAGGTCTTGTTGAAGTTCTCGGCGACGTTCAGGCTGAACTGCCCGCTGGCGATGAAAGGGATTCCGACCTTCGTCGTGGCCGTCAGGTCCTCCGTCTGCGATACCGCGTAGCTCTGGTCGCTCTCGTGCGCTGAGGTGTTCGAGTACCCCGCGGACGTCGTGGAGCCGATGTTCACATTGAACTGGTCCGTTCGGGAGACCTCTTGGAACGCGCCGTCGAGCCAGTCGGAGTGCCCCGGTGGCTGGCCGGCGACGAGATCGAGCTGCTTGAGCTGGTCGACCGTGAACACGAGGGGAGCGCCGAGGACGAGCGATTGCCCGGTCCGGTCGTACGAGGTGAGGGAATAGTGGTTCGCGAATGGGCCGGCGCTCTGAGGCAGGGCTTCCAGTGCGTTGAGGAAGGAGCTGACCGTTCCGTCGTCGTTGATGGACATGGTGAACAGGTAGGCGTAGTAGTCGTCGCCGAACTCAGGTGAGTACACGAACGAGACGGTGACCGACCACTTTCCCTCGTCGGAGGCGTCACCGAGGACGCCGGCCGCCATGTCCATCCCCCACAGACCGTCCGTGACCTGGAAGACCCCGAAGTTGCCGGGATCGTGGGCGATGATGGCGGCACTCTGAGGCGTCGAACCCGACGCCGGCGTGTATTCCCAGATGAACAACGTCGCCACTTGCTCCTGCTGATACGGGACAGCGATTGCGAGCTGACGGTACCCGGGTTGTCCGGCGTACTGGGGATCGAAAGATCCGGTGTCCATCAGGACGGTGTCGTGCTGACTCAGGCCCTGGGTGACCGGTGTGGAGTCTCCGTCATTGATCGGTGTCGTGTACGAGTTCGTCAGTGCGAAGTCGGAATCGAAGAAGAAGTATCCCAACGTCGGGACGCTGCTGTTCGATGCGTCCGGGTAGACGAAGGCGAGATCTGCGCCGCCGAGGAGGTCGAAGTTCCACGCGGCCGAGTCCGCCCACGTCGTGTCGAGCCCCTGCGTGGTCCAGAAGGGCTTGATGCCCAGCGGCACCACCGACGACACAGTCAAGGTCCTTTGTCCTGCTCCGGTGGTGGGATCAACTGTCGCGCCGTCTGCGTATTCGAGGAACGCGACCGAGGTGGTTCCGTCGGCGGTGGTCCACGTGACGGCGATCTCATTGCCTCCGTCGCCGTCGAAGTCTGCAATGTCCACGGTCACGGGGCCCCACGACGTCCCGACGGTGCCGACGTTGTCCACGGTCGTCACGAGCTGGCTGGAGTGGTCCGGGTTCGCGTTGAAGTCCACGACGGACACGGTGATCGCGTTGTCTGCACCGAGGTAGGCGACGGCCGCCTCGTCGTGGTAGTTCAACTGAGAGTCGATCGAATCGTCCAGGTCGCCGGCAGCCAGATCGATCGGTGTGTCCTCGCTGCCGACGTCGTTCGTCACCGACCAGGTGGCGGGTACGGGGCGTCCCTCATCGATGATCCAGAAGATGGTAGGGGTGTTGCCGAGCGCGGCCGGGTCGTAGAGCACGGGGGCGTCGTTGTCCGGGCCATTGGTGACCGCAGACCCGAACGGGAGGCTGCGTAGCTGCCAGGCGTTCTCGCCGACGTTGACGAATTGCCAGGTTTGGGCGGAGTTCGATGTGTCGCAGATATCGGTCACGACGGCCGAGTTGTTCTGGCCCTGGCCGGACGCTTCCATACAGGTGCCGTCGGCACGATTCTGCAGCCAGAAACCGCCGCCGGTTTGCGCGATCACCGTCCACTGCTGGTCGATTGAGAGTTGCTCTTGGTCGCCGTCAAGGAATTCGGCCGAGGTGACCGCGCTACCTAATTCGGCTGAAGTGGCTGCGCCGGCGTTGCTGATCGCTAGGTAGAAGATGCCGCCCGCCCCGATGCCGATGGTGTTGCCGTCTTGAGGAGCGCCGCTGATCGCGATTGGCGAGTCCCATCCCGGCGACTGGGCCTCGGGATACGTCGAGATGTCGGAGAGTTGGAGGTTGCTTCCCCCGCCGGCCGTGACATTTTGGAAGGCGAGAGCCTGGTCGACGTCGGCGGTGGTGAATCGACCCGATTCGGTCGGGAAAGAGGCCTGCACCGCGCGGGTGGGGGTGTCGGGCACAGTCGTCGGATCGGTGTTCAACGTGAGCGCACTGCTGTCGGCGTTGCCTGCAGCGCGGCTCTGGCTGGAGTTGTTGTCCCCGGCGGGCGGGCCCGACGTGCGGGTGACCAGCAACTCGTCACTGGGGAGGATGCTGCGGTTCACCGGAGCGCCGACCACGTCCTCCGGCAGGTCTGCTGAAGCGCCGACGTCGATCGGCGAGATCGCTGTCAGTGCGACCGAGCTCGCGGTCATGGGAGAGATGAGGACGGATCCGATGACGATCGCCGCGGCGGCGACGGCACCCGCCGCGCGGAGCGCAATCCGTGGATGGTGGTTCTTCGCGCTCACGAGCAGGCCTCTTCCTCGACAAGACGCCCTCGGCGCCGTCATCCATTCGCAACCCAAGCGTCGAAGCTGACCTAGCGCAAAACACTTGTGATTTTTAATTGAAGAGAATAGTTATCGGAAAGTCTTTTGCATAGAGTCCAGCGGAATCCGCGCGATAATTCAGCAATGGAATTCTGGTTGCACGGTTTCCCCCTGGTGGGCCGCACGAAGGATTGGGCCGCGCGGGCCGAGCAGCAGGGTTACGCGGGGATCCTGCTCGCCGACAGCGAGACCCTCGTCGCCGACCCCTATGTCGAACTCGCCCTGGCCTCTTCGGCGACCGAACACGTGCGACTCGGGGTCGCCGTGACCAATCCGATCACGAGGCATCCCGCTGTCACCGCGGCAGCCATTGCGACGGTGCACGCCGAATCGGGCGGACGAGCCGTTCTGGGCTTCGGCCGCGGGGATTCAGCACTTCGTCTACTCGACCTCAAGCCCGCATCCCTCGCTGCCTTCAAACAGGCGGTGATCGACGTGCGCCACTACCTCGGCTCTCCGCCGGATGAAGGCGACATCGCATCGGTCGCGACCCCCCTGTCCTGGATGACGGATGAGTTCGGGCACGTTCCGGTGGACGTCGCGGCGACCGGGCCGGGGGTCATCGCGATCGGTGCGGTCCACGCCGATCGCCTGACCTTCAATCTCGGGGCCGACGCCGGTCGCCTGAGCTGGGCGATCGCCACGGCGCGTAAGGCGCGATCAGACGCCGGCCTCGACCCTGACGCGATGTCCTTCGGCGCCTATGTCAATGTGGCGTGCGCGCCCCTTGATGACGCCATCGCGATGGTACGCGGGAGCGCGTCCATCTTCGCGCAATTCCTCGTGGAAGGCATGCGGGCGGGAGTCCCGGTCTCCGACGACGACAAGACGGTTCTCGAGGCTGTGGCATCGGCGCACGACGAAGCCCAGCACGGCCTGGGGATCGCTCCGCAGGCCGAACTGCTTCCCGAGGGTTTCCTGCGCCGGTTCGCTCTGTGCGGGCCGGCCGAGATCCTTCTTCCGAGGATCGCCGAACTCGAGGATCTCGGTCTCGACCGGATCGTGGTCGTTCCCGCGTCCCGGGACGTCTCCGCGGCAGCGGTCGATGCCAGCATCTCCGATTTCGCGACGGGAGTCATCGGAAAGGGCATGTTGTAAAATCTTTTCACGATCCGTAATCGATGGTTCCTGTACTGCAATTTTATTGCAGACCCTGTCGAGTGGATCGGGAAAGGGAACACGATGGCATTGTGGTTCGGAGCCGACTACAACCCCGAGCAGTGGCCGGAGTCCGTCTGGGAGGACGACATCCGCCTGATGCGTGAAGCGGGGGTCACGGTGATGACGGTCGGCGTGTTCTCGTGGGGCTTGCTCGAGAGATCCGACGGGGAATTCGACTTCGCCTGGCTCGACCGGGTCCTCGGCCTCCTTCACTCCGCGGGCATCGGCGTCGACCTGGCGACGAGTACGGCGAGCCCTCCCCAGTGGTTGACCGCGAAACACCCCGAGATATTGATGGTGGACGAATGGGGCCACACCCTGTCTCCCGGGAGCCGGCAGCACTACAATCCCTCGTCGGCCACCTACCGACGGTATGCCTGCCGCCTGGTGCAGAAGCTGGCCGAGCGATACGGATCCCACCCGGCTCTCGTCGCATGGCATGTCGGCAACGAATACGGCAACGACAATCCGCGCGACTACTCCGATGAGACGGCCTTCGCCTTCCGAACCTGGCTCGCCGCGAAATACGGGTCCATCGAGGCGTTGAACGACCGGTGGGGAACGGCGTTCTGGTCTCAGACGTACTCAGGTTTCGACGAGGTCCTGCCACCTCGTGCCGCCCCCACCTTCCGCAATCCGACGCAGCTTCTGGATTTCGATCGCTTCAGCTCGGATGCCTTGCTCGACTGCTACCGGGCGGAGGCGGACATCCTCCGCGCGGCTACGCCGGCCATCCCCGTCACGACGAACTTCATGGGCCTGTTCCAACCCGCCGACTACTGGGCCTGGGCGAAGGAGGTCGACTTCATCAGCGACGACGCCTACCCCGATCCCGCCGTCGTCGACTCCTGGAAGGACGCAGCGCTTCAACGGGACCTCATGCGCTCCCTCGGGGAGGGCAAGCCCTGGATCCTGATGGAGCAGGCGACCAGCGCGGTGAACTGGCGGCCCCTCAACGCACCGAAACGGCCCGGGCAGATGCGCGCCCTGAGCTACCAGGCACTCGCTCGAGGTGCGGACGGGATCATGTACTTCCAGTGGCGCCAGTCGCGGCGCGGCGGTGAGAAGTTCCACTCCGGCATGGTTCCGTTCGCGGGCACCGACTCCCGCATCTGGCGCGAGGTGGTCCAGCTCGGGCACGAGCTCGAGCAGCTGCAGGCGATGGAAGGCACACGTACCGCGCCGGCCCGGGTCGCCATCATGATCGACTGGGATTCCTGGTGGTCGATCGAACAGGATGCCACACCCGCGAGAGTGGACTACAAGGCCCTGGTCTCGGCCTGGCACAGCGCACTCCTGGATCACGGGATCGTGACCGACTTCGCCGGCCGCGACACCGACCTCTCCCGCTACGACCTGGTCGTCGTGCCGTCTCTCTTCGTGGCCACCCGAGCGACGACGGACGCGCTGTCGCGATACGCCGAGAGCGGTGGAAACCTCCTCGTCACCGCTCTCACCGCGGTGGTCGACGAGGATGCCGCGCTCAGCGCGGGCGGATACCTCGGATCGTTGGCCGCGACGCTCGGCGTACGGATCAAGGAGTTCGCGCCGCATCCGATCGAGGAGCCCGTCGCCCTCGTAGGCGAGGTGGACGCCAGGACCCTGCAATGGTCCGAGGTCATCCAGGTTAACGATGCGATAGTCGTCTCGCGCTTCTCGGGAGGCATGGCCGACGGCGGCGCAGCCCTCACCCGCCGCACGACCGGCACCGGGAAGGCATGGTACCTGGCGGCGGATCTGACGACTGAAGGGCTGCGTGCGGTTCTGGAGGCGGTCCTGCGCGAGACGGCCATCACTCCCGAGGTCCCCGGGCTCCCTGCAGACGTGGAAGCCGTGCGCCGAGGCGACTGGACGATCGTCGTGAGTCATCGGCGGGACTCCGTGAGCCTGCCAGTCGCTGGGCTGGACCTCCTCACCGGCGGTCGAGTGAGCCGACCGGTCCTCGAGCCCTTCGGAGTGCTCATCCTCGAGACGGCCGTGTCGATATAAAAAGATTATCAGTCAGCGGCGGCTTTCCCGCGCACGACTGCAAATAACTTGACACATCGAAAAGAGCGTGGAATTGTCTTCTCAGCAGCCACGCTGCAGACCAAGGACTTCGAAGAGGAACCAGATGACGACGATGTCGAGCACAGCAGTTCGCGCCCGAAAGGGCGGTGGGCGCCGTCGGCGGCGTAGCTGGATCGGGTGGGCCTTCGTGGCCCCCTTCTTCCTCACCTTCGCGTTCGTCACGGTCGCCCCTCTGGCCTACACGCTCTATCTGAGCCTCTTCCAGGAGAAGATGCTGGGCGGCACCGCCTTCGTCGGTCTGGGCAACTACGTCCAGCAACTCACCGACCCCGTGTTCTGGGATGCCCTGGGTCGCGTGAGCATCTACCTGGTGATCTTCGTGCCGGTGATGTTGGCTCTCTCGCTCATCGCGGCCTTGGCGATCGACAGCGCACGACTCCACTTCCCGCGGGTCTTCCGCCTGGCGATCTTCCTCCCCTATGCGGTTCCGGGTGTCGTCGCCGCGCTTCTGTGGGGCTACATGTACGGAACTCAGTTCGGGCTCGTGGGGAACATCGAGGACCTCCTCGGGGTGGCTCTTCCGGATCCGTTGTCCAGCAACCTCGTGCTGATCTCGATCGGCAACATCATGGTCTGGCTGACCATGGGCTACAACATGCTGGTCTTCTACTCCGCGCTGCGGGTGGTGCCCGCCGAATTGTATGAAGCAGCCGAACTCGACGGGGCCGGCGCATTCCGGGTCGTCCGCGCCATAAAGCTTCCCGCCATCCGGCCCGCGCTCGCGGTGACGCTCGTCTTCTCGGTCATCGGCGCCTTCCAGCTCTTCAACGAGCCGAACATTCTGCGCACGCTCGCCCCGAATGTGATCACGAGCCACTTCACCCCGAACATGTACGCGTACAACCTCTCGTTCGCAGGGCAGCAGTACAACGCGTCTGCCGCCGTCGCCATCACCATGGGCGTCATCACGATGGTGGTCGCCTACGTCATTCAGCGCGTCGCGAGCAGGAAGGCCTGACCATGGCGATCGTCACCACAGACACCACCGGAGAACGAACGGGCGAGGTGCCGGCGCGAACTCCCCGCGGCGCGTCCGCGCCCACGAGGGCCAAACGACGGGACCCCATGCAGCGGCGGCCGTCGTGGGTGCTCACGGCCGGGATGACGCTGCTCCTTATCTACAGCGTCCTGCCCTTGTTCTGGCTGGTCATCAACTCGACCAAGACCCAGGGCGCGCTGTTCTCCAGTTTCGGACTCTGGTTCTCAGGGCCGTTCGCTCTCTTCGACAACATCCAGCAGGTCTTCACGTACGGCGACGGCGTGTTCGCCCGGTGGCTGGCGAACACGCTCCTCTACGTGGTCGTCGGAGCAGGCGGCTCCACGTTCCTCGCGACCCTCGCCGGCTACGGTCTCGCCAAGTTCGACTTCCCCGGGAAGAGGGGCGCCTTCGCCGTCGTCATCGCGGCGATCGCGGTACCCGGATCGGCGCTGGCCGTCCCCACCTTCCTGCTGTTCAGTCAGCTGGGGCTCACCAACACACCGTGGTCGGTGTTGATCCCCTCCCTGGTGACGCCGTTCGGGCTGTTCCTGATGTGGAGCTACGCGAGGGAATCGATCCCCGACGAACTCGTCGAGGCCGCGCGCGTGGACGGTGCGGGCGAGTTCCGGACCTTCTTCACGATCTCCCTGCGGCTCCTGGCGCCCGGCGTCGTCTCCGTGCTCCTCCTGGAGATCGTCGGGACCTGGAACAACTACTTCCTCCCGCTGATCATGCTGAGCGATCCGCAGTGGTATCCGCTGACGGTCGGCCTGAATCAGTGGAGCGAACAGGCGAACACCGCCGGCGGTGAAGCGGTCTTCAACCTCGTCATCACCGGCTCGTTGATCACGATCGTGCCCATCATCGTCGCCTTCCTGCTCTTGCAGCGTTTCTGGCAATCCGGACTCGCCGCAGGAAGCGTCAAGCAGTAATCCACCCCCACCACGAAGAACCTCGGAAAGGTACCACCGATGACCACACACAGACGTTGGCGAATCGGGGCCAGGAAAGTCGCCCTCACGGCCGCAGCCGGACTCGCGCTCACCGCACTCCTCGGCGGATGTGCATCCTCTACGCCGGGCTCCACATCCGCGGCCCCGTCCGTGAGCGAAGCCGACATCGAGAATGCTCTCGATCAGGAGACGACGATCACGATCTGGACCTGGGCCACCACGCTCACCGGCATCATCGAGGCGTTCGAGAAGGAGCACCCGAAGATCACGGTGGACGTCGTGAACGTCGGCACCGGCGCCGCTCATTACACGAAGCTCGAGAACGCCCTGAAGGCCGGGTCGGGCGCACCGGATCTCGCGACCGTCGAGTACAGCGTGCTTCCCCAGTTCGCTCTCGGGGGCAACCTCGTCGACCTCAACACGTTCGGCTACGGCGACCTCGAGGACCAGTTCACCCCCTCCGTCTGGAACTCGACCAATCTCGACGGCGGGCTCTACGAATTGCCGCACAACGCCGGGCCCATGGCGCTGTTCTACAACAAGACCGTCTTCGACCAGTTCGGCATCGAAGTGCCGACGACCTGGGCCGAGTATGCCGCGGCGGCCAAGAAGATCCACGAGGCAGATCCCACGGTCTATCTCGCCGCCGACAACGGAGACGCCGGGTTCACCACGAGCATGCTCTGGGCGGCCGGGTCGAAGCCCTTCGAAACGACCGGCACGTCCGATGTGACCATCGACCTGTCCGACGAGGGAGCGAAGAAGTTCACCGATTTCTACAGCCCGCTCCTCGAGGACGGTCTCCTCGCGCCCACTGCAGGCTTCAGCAACGAGTGGTACCAGGGCCTCGCCAGCGGCAAGATCGCCTCCCTCGCAACAGGTGCCTGGATGGCCGGCAGCCTCAAGTCAGGCGTTCCCACCGGCGCCGGTCAGTGGCGCGTCGCCCCTCTTCCCACCTATGAGGCAGGCGAAAAGGCGAGCGCGATGAACGGCGGTGGCGGATACGCCATGCTGAACCAGAGCCCTGAGCAGAACCAGCTCGTCGCGGCAGCGTTCCTGAAGTACATGGAGACCGGCCCTGGCGTCCAGCTCTCCATCGACGCCGGGCAATTCCCGGCGACCGTGGCGGATCTCCAGTCCCAGGCGTTCCTCGACAAGCCGAACGACTACTTCGGCGGACAGGACATCAATAAGGTCTTCGCCGAGTCGGCCGAGAATGTCGTGCCCGGCTGGCAGTACCTGCCGTATCAGTCCTATGCCAACAGCGTGTTCGGCGACACCGCCGGTCAGGCGTACATCGGGCACACCTCGCTCGAGGACGGTCTCAAGGCGTGGGGCGATCAGCTCGTCACCTTCGGGAACGAGCAGGGCTTCACCGCCAAATAGCAGGGTCGGGAGTGGCCGGGGTTCGCGTGAGCGAGCTCCGGCCACTCCGTCCGTTAAAGTCGAAGCTGCGGGAACTCGCAGACGAAGGGCCTACCTCATGAAGACAGCGGCAGATCCAAGTCCTCTCCAACTCATGCGGGACGCGCTCCCCGGGCTGACCGGTGGGCGGAGAAGAGTCGCGGAACTCATCCTCGCCGACCCCCTCGAAGCGGGCCGGAACTCGATCACCTGGCTCGCCGAGCAGTCGGGTACGCAGGCAGCCACCGTCACCCGCCTGTCGACCGCGCTCGGGTACAGCGGCTTCCCGGCGCTCCGGGCAGCTGTTGCGAGCGAGAGCGGTCGCGAATCCCAGGCCGGCTGGGAGAGCGACATCGGTCCCGATCTGACCCCGCAGGATTCGCCCGAACAGGTCATGAACGTTCTCGCAGGACACGAGTTCCGGGCGCTGCGGAACGCCATGGCCAACGTCGACCTCTCCCTTCTCAGCAAGGCTGCGGATGCGATCGCGTCGGCGAAGCGAGTCGTCATCTTCGGCGAGTGGGGCGATCGACCTCCGGCGGACGAGTTGTCGATGCGCCTGATGCGCATCGGTGTGCCCGTGTGGTCCCATGAGGGGTCGCACACCGCTCGTGTAGGGGCATCCTTGATGACCAAGGGAGACGTCGCCCTCGCCGTCGTCCGCGCCGGCGAGAGCGAGATCGCGTCCTCGTTCCTGAAGGAAGCCGCGGCCCATCACGCCACCACCGTCATCATCACGGGAGTGCCCGGCGGCCCGCTCGCAGCCGACGCCGATCTGGTCCTCTTCACCGGAACCGGGGGCGGGCGTACCTGGACGGAGTATTTCGCCGGACGGGCCAGCGACGACTTCCTCGGGGGCGTGCTCTGGATTCTCGTCGCTCAGCGACTGAAGGCCTCGTTCACGTTGCCCTCATGAGGGTCGGACGACGCGGACCTCGCCCTGAGGCACGGCACCTTTCTTACGAGCTGAAGACGCGGATAGCCACGACCATCGCGTACTCCGAGCCGTTCGTCGCCTCGACGACGATCCTGAGCGCGGACGTCTCGACTTCCCGACCGAGATCGTGGACGCGACGGCGGCGGCGATTGCCGCTCTCGTGGTGCACAGCCATCCATTCGCCGTCGACGCAGACCTCGATCCGGTAGTCCCGCACCAATTCGGGGATCACCGGAAACGGACTCCGGTGATGGTGCAGGTTGACCAGATCCTCGTCGACGTCGTCGTTGAAGATCAGCTCGACCTTCCGGACGGGCACCACCTCGGACCAGGTGAGTTCGACGTGCTCTTCGGTCCCGTGATCCATGGGCAGCGACGACCACAGTTGGGGTCCGTTGTACGGTCGGGCCATCCCGCCGCGGACGTTGTCCGCCGCGTAGGCCCCGGTCGCGGATCCGATGTCGATCACCGGCGCCCGGCGTCGCAGTTCGGCGGCCGACCAGGCGTTCGACTGCGGACGGTGGAGGTCTTCGGCGGGCGTCCGGCTGAGGAGTCCGAGGACACCGTACGGGCCGGGCCGGGGATCGACGACCACCGCCAGGCCTGACGAGCGCCGGATGAGGACGACCGCGTCCTCCGGCTCGGCGGCGAGGTAGCCGAAATCGACGTCGATCCAGGAGCGGCCGACGGGCACCGGCCGGACGGACCGGCTCACGAACTCGACGGGGATGTGGTTCTCGCCCCCTCCGGTTCGCCACAGTTCGACGACCGCATCCGTGGCGTGATCGGCGTCGACCAGGATCCGCGTGCGGCCGAGCTCTCGGTGGACCGGAAGGTGGATACCGAAGTCGTGATCGTCGATCGGATAGGGAACCGACGAAGCGGAGGCCGCGACGGCGATCCTCTCCAGCGTGCTCGACGCCGTCACCTCCGCCTGGAGCGCCAGATCGTCCGGATGCGACCAGGGAACGCCGAGGAGGCTGCCGTCGCCGCGGAGCATGATCTGCTGGAGCTCGTCGATCCGCTGCTCGGCGATCACCCGGGGGGTCACTCCGTCGCGGGCGGCCAGAGCCGCTCCCACGCCGGCCGCCTCGCCGGTGAGAGCGCAGGTGGCCATGACCCGCGTGGTCCCGAAGGCGACGTGGGTCGCCGAGATGTCGCGACCGGCCATCAGCATGTTCGACACGTTCTTCGAATACAGCGAGCGGAACGGGATGTGATAGACGCCCGAGGTGAAGAGGTGCTTCGATCCCTCATCGGAGGAGTACATGCCCCCCGGTGGGTGCAGGTCGATCGACCATCCTCCGAAGCCGATCGAATCGTGGAACCTGGTCTGCTGCATGATGTCGTGCTGGGTGAGGATGTGGTCGCCGACGAACCGGCGGTACTCGCGCTTTCCGGGGATCGAGCCCACCCACTCGAGAGTGAGGTTGTCGGCGTCGAACTTCCCGGAGTTCTTGATGTGGTCCCAGATCCCGTACACGACCGACCACAGCTCGTCCCGGATCGCCTCGTTGTCGGCGACGGCGTCGAGCTCTCCACCCCACTCGATCCACCAGTAGTCGCACCCGTTCGCGGCGGTGTCGATCCGTCGGTGCGCCGTGATGGAGGTCGCCGAGATGTCTTTGGTGATCGAGGGCCCGACGAACGGAACCGGTTCGCCCGCATCCTTCGTGTAGAAGAGGATCGTGCTGCCGAGCATGTTGCCGTCGGGCACCTCGGGCGCCCATTCTTCTCCGTGCACCGCTGCCGCCTCGCGGCCGGACGAGTACCAGGCCCCGGCGAGGTCACCGACCAGGCCGTCGCCGCTCGCGTCGATGAACATCGGCCCAGTGAAGGTGATCCGCCGCTCCGAGCCCTGCTGCCACCCCGTGACCGACTCGATCGATCGGCGGTCGTCGGCACCGGAAGCCTTCACCTCGGTCACGTCGGTATTGAGGAAGAGGGAGATGCCTTTCTCCGCGCGGACCACGTCGAGCACCACCTGATCCCAGTACAGCGGATTCCCCTCGGGGTTGCGGTACTGGTTCTCGGTGAACAGTTCGCCCATGATGCCGGTTTCGCGGGCGAACTTCTGCGCTCCGTGGGCGGTCGCCCCGCAGACCCAGACCCGCACCTCGCTGCTGGAGTTGCCGCCGAGCACCGGGCGATTGTTGATGAGGGCCACCGATGCGCCGGTGCGGGCGGCCGCGACTGCGGCCGCGACTCCCGCCAGACCTCCCCCGATCACCGTGACATCCGATCGGACGGTCTGCTCCTGCATGGCGGCGGCTCCTTCGTCGCGGACATTCGCCGCTGCAAAAGAATAACATGCAGGATTACGTGCGAGACTTTATGACGCAAATCATTTTCTAGATGAAGGGGGCACAATGGCGAGCTTCGAGATCGGTGACGAGGACTTCCTGCTCGACGGCGAGCCGTACCGCATCATCGCAGGCGCCCTCCATTACTTCCGGGTGCACCCGGGGCAGTGGGCCGACCGCATCCAGGCCGCGAAGGAGATGGGCCTGAACACCATCGAGACCTACGTCGCCTGGAACGAGCACGCCCCCCGCCGAGGAGAATTCCGGACCGACGGCCCCCTCGATCTGGAGCACTTCCTCCGGCTCGTCCAGGAAGCGGGCCTGCATGCCATCGTCCGGCCCGGCCCGTTCATCTGCGCCGAATGGGACAACGGCGGCCTGCCGGGCTGGCTCACGGCCATGTGCGGCACGGACATCCGGAAGTCGGATGCGCGCTATCTCGACGCGGTGCGTGACTACTTCGAGCAGCTTCTGCCCGTGCTCGCGCCCCTTCAGATCGATCGCGGCGGGCCGGTCATCCTGATGCAGATCGAGAACGAGTACGGGGCCTACGGCAGCGATGCCGACTACTTGGAGACGCTCACCCGGTGGACCAGGGAGGCCGGGATCACCGTCCCCCTCACGACCATCGACCAACCCACCGACTCGATGCTCACCGCAGGAGGCCTGCCCGGTCTGCACAAGACCGCGTCGTTCGGGTCGAATGCAGCCGAACGACTGGCGACGCTCCGGCGCCATCAACCCACGGGCCCGCTGATGTGCGCGGAGTTCTGGGACGGCTGGTTCGACCACTGGGGCGGACGGCACCACACCACGTCGGCCGCGGACGCAGCAGCAGAACTCGACGCCATCCTCGCCGCGGGCGCATCCGTCAACATCTACATGTTCCACGGCGGTACCAACTTCGGGTTCACCAACGGCGCCAACCACAAGGGGTATTACGAACCCACCACCACGTCCTACGACTACGACGCCCCTTTGAGCGAGGACGGCCGCACCACAGCCAAGTACGCGGCGTTCCGCGACGTCATCGCCCGGTACACCGCCGTTCCCGGGATCACGCGCGAGGACCCGCCGGCGTCCCCGTCCTTCACGAGCCCGTTCGAGCAGGAGACGCGCATCCTCGAAGCGGTGGCCGACGGCCCGTGGCAGCGATTCACGTCGGTGCCCTCGATGGACGATCTGAACGCCTACCGGGGCTTCGCCCTCTATCGCGCCGCAGTCGCCGGCGGTGGTCGACTTCGATTCCGCGAGGTGCGGGATCGCGCCCAGATCTTCGCCGACGGCGTTCCGATCGGCACGCTGGAGCGGGAGCACGGAGACACCGGCATCGAACTGCCGAGTGGCACCAGCGATGTCCAGATCCTGGTCGAAGACGAGGGCCGAGTGAACTACGGGCCCCGCATCGGCGAGAGGAAAGGACTCATCGGCCCTGCGATGCTGGACGGGCGCGAGGTGACGGGCTGGTCTGCGGTACCGGTGCCTCTCGATGACCCGTCGGCGTTGTCGAGACGATCCGCCTCCACCTCGTCCCGGGCGCTGGGCCCGGTGCTGGCGAGTTCGACGTTCACTCTGAACGAGCCATCCGACCTCCACCTGTCCACGACGGACCTGGGCAAGGGGGTCGCCTGGCTGAACGGCTGGCCACTCGGACGGTTCTGGAGCCGAGGGCCCCAACGAACTCTCTTCGTTCCGTCGCCCGCCACCCGTGCGGGGCTCAACGAGCTGATCGTCCTGTCCCTGAGCGGGTCGCCTGCCTCCGATGCCCGGTGGGTGGATGTCGCCGACCTGGGCCCGTTGGAGTCCTGACTTCTGGACGCGTCGAAGGGCCCGGGCTCGAGCCCGGAGCCCAAGCGGGACAACATCAACGGCGCCGTCCTCGCGTCGGACGGCGGATGGTCGGTGCAGTAGGCGGCGGGCTCGGCGCTGAGCAGCCAGCCGGAGCCGGTGCAAAGACGAGCCCGCTACGCGCCCCAGCTGGCCTGGGCGCCGCCGACGCGGTCGGCAACGATCTTCTGCTGGTACCCCGATGCCTTGAAGGCCGCGATCGGGTCACCGGCGATACCGCGCGACTCGCGCCAGGAGGCCAGGGCGGGGCGCACGTCGGTGTAGAACGCATCCATCAGGATGCCGTTGGCCCCGAGCACGTCGTTCTCGTTCTGCGCGGCGAGCAGCGCCGCACGGTCGACGAGCAGCGCACGCGCCGTCATCTCCTGCACGTTCAGCACCGAGCGCATCTGGCCGACGATCTTGTCCTCGACGTTGTGGCACTGGTCGAGCATGAACGCGACCGGCGAATCGACGTCATAGCCGCCACCCCGCACGACCTCGAACAGAATGCGGAACAGCTGGAACGGATCCGCCGAACCCACGATCAGGTCGTCATCGGCATAGAACCGCGAGTTGAAGTCGAACGAACCCAGCTTCCCCAGACGCAGCAACTGCGCGACGATGAACTCGATGTTCGTTCCGGGAGCATGATGCCCGGTGTCCAGACAGGTGAACGCCCGATCGCCGAGCGCCGTGACGTGGGCGTAGGAGGTACCCCAGTCCGGGACATCCGTGTGGTAGAAAGCCGGCTCGAAGAACTTGTACTCCAGCACCAGACGCTGCGACTCGCTCAGCGCGTCGTAAATCTCGCGCAGCGACTCGGCCAGCCAGTCCTGCCGCGACCGGATGTCGCCCTGACCCGGGTAGTTGGTGCCGTCGGCGAGCCAGATCTTCAGATCCTGCGATCCGGTCTCGTTCATGACGTCGATGCACTCGAGGTGGTGATCGATCGCCTTACGGCGGATGCCCTTGTCCGACGAGGTCAGCGACCCGAACTTGTAGTCGTCGTCCTGGAAGGTGTTGGAGTTCACCGTTCCGATGTCGACGCCGAGGTCGTTCGCGTACGAGCGGAGCGCCTTGTAGTCCGAGACCTTGTCCCACGGGATGTGGATGGCGACCTTCGGCGCGAGGCCGGTGTACTGATGCACCTGCGCCGCATCCGCGATCTTCTCCTCCGGCGTGCGGGGCGTGCCCGGCGTGCCGAAGACCTTGAAGCGGGTACCCGAGTTGCCGAAGGCCCAAGACGGGAGCTCGATCGCTTGACGCTCGAGCTCAGAGGCGATGTCACTGAACTGCACCATGGGAAGTCCTTTCACGAGGGATGAGAGTGTCCGGGAAGACGCTCACGTGGGTGCCGTGCCCCAACTCGACGGGAGCGGCACCGGGGAAGTGCAACTCGGCGGTGGAGCCGACGGGAACCGTGCACGTCACTTCGACGCCCTGCTCGCTCACCCGCCAGGAGATGCCGGCTTCCCCGTACGGGGTGAGGTGACGCGCGGCCGCCGATCGGAGGCCACCCCCGGGACGCGGGGCGAACCGGATCCGGCGGTACCCCGGTGCATCCGGAGCCAGCCCTGCCACGACACGGTGCAGCCAGTCCCCCACGGAGCCGAGGGCGTAGTGATTGAAGGACGTCATGTCACCGGGGTTCACCGTCCCGTCGGGGAGCATGCTGTCCCAACGTTCCCAGATCGTGGTCGCGCCCATCCGCACCATGTACAGCCAGGACGGGCACTCCTCCGAGAGCAGCAGACTATAGGCGGCGTCGTCCTGGCCACCGATCGTGAGGGCGTCGGAGACGACCGGCGTTCCTGCGAACCCGGTCTCGACCCGTCCCTCTGCGGCCTGCACGAGCTCGGCCAATCGGGCGGCGCCGGCCCGCTCGGCCTCCGGAGTCGGCCAGAGCCGGAAGGTCGTGGCGAGCGCGTAGGCCGCCTGGGTGTCACCGTCGGCCCGACCATCGAGCGTCAGGAACCTCGAGGCGAAGGCGGCCTCGACGGCCTCTCCCAACTCGCGGTACGACTCTGCATCCCGTTCGGCACCGATCGCTGCTGCGATGACGCCGAGACGACGCGCGGAGTGCGCGAAGTAGGCGGTCGCGACGAGGTAGGGATCGGTCGTCGCGCGCTCGGGCGCATCGGGCGGAGCAGCGGGGTCGAGCCAGTCTCCGAGCTGGAAGGTGTCACGACAGATGAGGTCGTCACCGGCGCGCGAGTGCACCTCGTCGACCCACGCTTTCGCACTCGCATACTGGCGGCGGAGCAGTTCGACGTCTCCGGTACGAGCATGCAGCACATCGGGAGTGAGCACGGCGACGTCTCCCCAGACCGCGACCGGGTCGACGGGTGCGTCCTGCCAGGTACCGAGCGGGAGGTAGGGGACGTAGAACGGCACGGTTCCCCGGTCCGTCTGTTCCACCGCGACGTCCTGCAGCCATGACGAGAGCATCCCGGTCGCCGAATAGAGGAACGACGCCGTGGGGGCGAAGATCTGGAGATCGCCTGTCCAGCCGAGTCGTTCGTCACGTTGCGGACAGTCCATCGGGATGTCCACGAAGTTCGAGCGCATGCTCCAGAGGATGTTCTCGTGGAGCCGGTTCACCGCTGGGTTCGAGCTCTCGAACCAGCCGATGCGCTCCATATCCGTATGGAGGACACGCGAGACGATGTTCTCGGCTCTCAACTCGCCTTCCCAGCCGGTCACCTCGGCGTAGCGGTACCCGTGGATGGCGAACCGCGGCTCCCAGGAGAAGTCGCCCGGAGGCAATTCCACCTGGTCGGTCGCCGCCGCTTGCCGGAGCGTGCGGGTGTAGAGCTCCCCGCCTTCGATCACCTCGGCGTGCCGCAGGACGATCGAAGCACCTCGGGCGCTGCTACCGGTGACGTGGAGCCGCCCGGAGTGATTCTGGCCGAAATCGATCAGCCAACGCCCGTCACCCTTTTCGAGGATCTCGACGGGAACCAGTTCACCGGCGCAGCGCACCGGCGGCCCCGTGGGGGCGACGAGCGCCGCGGTTCCCCGGTCACTGATCGCGACCGGGCTCCACGAGGGATCGTTCCAACCCGGCAGAGACCACCCCGCGTCGTCCTGGCGCAGGTCGACGTGCTCGCCGTCGTACACACTCGAGAGCATCATCGGCCCGAACCCGGCCGACCACTCGGCGTCGCTGCCGATGACCACGACGCTCCCATCGGAACGGGTGAGTTCGATCTGGGCGAGCACCGACTGGTCATGGCCGTACACATCGCGCACGCCGCCCTCGAAGCCGATGCGATCGCGCCACCATCCGTCGGAGAGCCAGAAGCCGATCGCATTGGCCCCGGGCCGGAGCTGCGGGCCGAGATCGAAAGTGGCGTAGCGGAGACGGTGATGGTAACTGGTCCAACCCGGTGTCAGCTCTTCGTCGCCGACGCGGACCCCGTTGACCTCGGCCTGCACGAGCCCGTGCGCGGTGACGTACAGACGGGCTCGGACGATGTCGGAGGGAACGGTGAATTCGGCCCGTACCCGGCTGGGACGCCGGTCGGAGTCACGCTCCTCCGGCCAGGCCGCTCCGACGAAGCTGCCGACCCACTCGTGATCGTCCAGCAGCCCCAGTTCCACCGTCGCGCTATCGCTCCAGTCGCTGACTCCGGTTTCCGACTCGCTGCGCACGCGCACATGCACCCGCTCGCGGGAAGCCAGCGTGCGTCCCGGCCAGTCGACGAGGATCTGCTCGTCGCCCGTGATTCGCTGTTCGGAGACTTCCGCATCCCGGCCGGGCTGATCGATCGAGATCTCGATCGTGACCGCCGTCTGCCGGAAGCCGGGCGGCGCTTCCCGATATCGCCAGGAGAGCCGCGGTCGGGCCTCACCGATGCCGAGACGTCCGTCAGCGTGGTGCTCGAATCGGACATCGACAGGACGGGGTGTCAGGTCATGGGCCACGGTCATCCCTTCACCGCACCGGCAGCGAGTCCGCGCATCACGCGCTGATTGAGCACGAGGTAGAGCGCGAGGATGATGAACACGTTGATGCAGATCGCGGCGAACGTCGGACCGTAGTCGACCACCCCGAATTGGCCGGTGAAGTTCAGCAACCCCACCTGAACGGTACGGAGGCTGTCGTCGGTGGTGAAGGTCAGGGCGATCAGGAGGTCGTTCCAGAGGAAGAAGAACTGCACCAGCGCGATCGTGAAGATCGCATTGCGCATCATCGGCAGGGCGACGTAGAAGAAGGAACGCAGGATGCTCGCGCCGTCGAGCGTCGACGCCTCGAACACCTCCCGCGGGATGCTGCGGAAGTAGGTGGCCATCATGAACACCGTCAACGGCAGAGCCGTGGCCGTGTACGTGATGATGAGCGGCCACAGCGTGGAGCTGAGCCCGATGTTGAAGTACACCGAGAACAGCGGCAACAGAATCATCTGTCCCGGGATCATGATGCCCACGAGGAACACCAGCAGCAACGTGCTGCGACCCTTGAACACCATCACCTCGAGCGCGAATCCGGCCGCCGTTCCGATGAGCAGGCAGATCGCGAGCGAGGGGAAGACGGCGAGCACGGAGTTGAGCAGGTAGTGCGCGGTCGACTCCCATGCGACGGAGTAGTTGGAGAAGTTGAGCCAGTTCTCCGGGAGGGCCCAGGTGGGGTTGTTGAGGAACTCGTCCTGTGTCTTGAGCGAACCCAGCACGAGCCAGACGAGGGGGTAGACGAACACGATCAGCAGCAGGGCGACGATGATCCAGCCGGGGATCTTCCCCAGCACCGACCGGGTACGCCGTCGTCGGCGCACGGGCTGCGGCCGGGGGGACGCGAGTGCGGTATTCGTCATGAGAACTCCTTGGAGTTACGCGCGGTCGAGCGGAAGATGGCGACGGTGACCAGCAGACACATGATGGTCAGCACGAGAGCGATGGTGGAGCCGTAGCCGTAGTCACCTCCGGCGAACGCCGTGCGGTACATGTACAGGGTCAGGGGAGTCGTGGCCGAGCCCGGTCCGCCCCCGGTGAGGGCGTAGATCGAGTCGAAGACCTTGAGCGTGCCGTTGATGCTGAAGATGCCCGCCGCGATGATCACGGGCCAGGAGAGTGGGATCACGATGCGACGGATGAGGCTGAACGTGCCGGCACCGTCGAGTCGCGCCGCCTCCATGACGTCGTCCGGGATGTCGATCACACCCGTATAGAGCAGCACGCCGTAGAAGCCCATGGCCCGCCAGATGTCCATCACGGCGATCACCACGAAGGCGGTCGCAGGATTGCCGAGCCAATCGACGGAGTCCATCCCGAAGCCGTTGAGGACCGAGTTGACGAGTCCCGTCTGGGGTGCGAACTCGAACATCTTCTGGAACAGCAGCGACACGGCCACCGTCGGCAGCACGACGGGGAAGAACACGAGGGTCCGGACCACGTTCGATGCCCGTTTGAGGAAGAACGTATAGAGCAACGCGAGCAGATAGCCGAAGACGATCTGCCCGATGGTGACCACCAGCGCGTACTTGATCGTGAACAGCACCGCGGGGCCGGAGTTCGGATCGTTCCAGAACCGCACGAAGTTGTCGAACCCGGCGAAGTCGAATCCGCCGAGCACGCTTCCGGTGAAGAACGTGTATCCCAGCGACCACAGCATCGGCAGCAGCATCACCAGGGTGTAGACCAGCAGGGCCGGCCCGAGCAGGACCCCGATGGCACGCTTGTCGCTGAGAACGGATTTCATGTCAGCCTCGAGAAGAGAGAGGCCGTGGGCGGGGTCGAGCCGCCCACGGCCGGATGGAATGGGTACGGAGGTCAGTTACCGAGAGACGACTGAACGGTGTTCATGAAGTCGGAGCCCGAGAGCTGGCCGGAGCCCAGCGGGCCTCCGTTGGTCTGGCTGGCCGTGGTGGCGGCAGGACCGAAGAGGGCCTCAAACCACTGCACGGTCTCACCGGAGTCGGCGATCTCGGTCTGCACGAGCTTGGTCAGCGGCGGCACCTCGACATCGCCGTTCACGGTGAAGCCGGTGATCTGACCCTCGCGAAGTGCGGCGGCACCGTAGTTCGCGGCGATGCAGTCGGCCCAGGCCTTGACCTTCTCGTCGCCGTCGTACGCAGCCTTCGAGAATGCGATGTCGGTGCCGACGTTCGCCGGAGTCTGGTCGGCCGATCCGGCACCGCCCTTGACGGCAGGGAACGGGAGGAAGCCGATGTTGTCGGCTCCGATCTTGTTCTGAGCCTCGTCGTTGAAGGCCGAAACCGCCCAAGAACCCATGTAGTAGTAAGCAGCCTGGCCGGTGAGGAACTGGTTGAGCGCCGTGGCGTAGTCGATCGAGCTGGGCGAGGGGCCGAAGTAGCCGGCCGAACCCAGACCGGCGATGGTGTCGGCAGCCTCGGCGTACTCGGGGTCGGTGAGCTTCGCGGATCCGTCGGCGATCTTCTTCAAGGCGTCAGGGCCGAGGGTGCGGTAGATGTAAGCACCCACCCAGCGAGTGACGCCCCAGCCGTCGCCTCCCTTGCCGGCGGCGGAGATCGGCTGGATGCCGGCGCCCGCGAGCGTGCCGAAGGAGTCGTTGAGCGCCTCCCACGAGTCGGGCTCGGCGATACCGGCCTGCGTCAGCAGTGCCTTGTTGTACCAGATGCCTTCGATGTTGAGCTCGGTGGGGAGCACGAGGGTCTTGTCGTCGTAGAGCGTGTGAACACCGGAGAGCGCCACGGGGACGATCGACTTCTCGGCATCCGTTCCGGTGAAGTCGGCCACCTTGCCGGCCTCGTTCAGCTCCTTCAGGAGGTCTGGCGAGTTCGGCGACACGAAGGCGGACGGGAGGGCGTTCTGTCCACCGAGCAGCTGGAGCTGCTGGTCGAGCGAGGCCTGAGCCTGCTTGTTGATCTTCAGGGGGAGGGCGGTGTTCTCAGCCGCGCACTCGTTCTCGCTGAGCGAGGTCAAGACCGTGGGGATGGTGGTGTTCTCGTTGATGGCGAGGAAGGTGAACTCGCTCGCCGAGCTGTTCGAACCCGACCCGCCAGACGAACAGGCCGCCAGGCCGACGGCGACGACAGCGGCCGATGCGGCCACGAGGACGGTGCGACGAGCGCGGGATGTGCTGTGGAACATGGGTTCCTCCTTGAACCGGGAAATGATGAATTGAAGCGCTCCAAATAGTTGCATGGCAGTGGGCATTCGTCAACTGGCATGTTTTTCCGGCCCTCCCGCATAATGGTGAGCATCATGTCGACACCGGAGAACGTCGCGTCGCACGCCGCCGTGCGAATGGAGGACGTCGCCAAGCGCGCCGGTGTGGCGCTCGGCACCGTGTCGAATGTCCTCAACCAGCCTCAGAAGGTTTCTCAGAAGACGATCGACAAGGTCGTGCTCGCCATCGACGAGCTGGGGTTCGTGCCGAATCGCGCGGCGAGGGCCCTGGCTGCCGGCACCAGCAACACCATCGGGATGGTGATCGCCGACCTCAGCAACTCCTTCTTCGTCGACATGGCGCGCGGAGCCGAGCGTCTGGCATCCGAGTCGGGGATCAACGTCGTGCTCGCCAACACCGACATGCGTCGATCCAAGCAAGCTGCGAACCTCAATCTGTTCCGGCAGGAGAGGATGGCCGGGATCCTGCTGGCGCCGCTTCCCGGCGCGGACCCCACGCTCCTGACGAGCAACGCCACCCCGCTGGTCTTCCTCAACGACGCCGCTATCGTCGGCGCCTGCACCGTGAGCGTCGACAACGAACACGGTGGATACCTCGCCGCCAGCCACCTTCTCGGGCTCGGCCGGCGCCGACTGCTCTTCGCCGGCGACCCGGACCAGGCCGTTCCGATCGCCGATCGCTATCGAGGAGTCGAGCGCGCCGTGGCCGAGGTCGCCGGCGCGACTCTCGAACTCGCTCGTACGCCCGAAGTGCAGGCCGAGAACGGGCGGGAGCTCGGCATCGAGCTGACGCAGCGCGCGTCGGTCGATCGACCTGACGGGATCGTCGCGTCAGCCGACCTGCTGGCCCTTGGACTCGTGCAGATCTTCGGGGCCGACCCGTCCATCCGCATCCCGGAGGACATCGCCATCACCGGTTACGACAACAACCGCGCAGCCTGGGACAGTCTCATCCCGATCACCACGATCGATCAGCCGGGAGAGCAGATCGGTGCCGTCGCCGCCGAACTCCTGCTCGACGAGATCCGCTTCCCCGAGACACATCGGCACGTGCATTCCGTGCTCCAGCCCTCACTCGTGGTCCGAGCGAGCACTCGCCGCCCCTGACCCCGCTCAGGTCGCCCGGTGCTCCGCGATCACGCGGGCGTAGTGCAAGCCGCTGTCCTTGATCGTCCGTTTCTGCGTCTCGTAGTCGACGTGGACGATCCCGAAGCGTTGTCCGTAGCCCCAGTCCCACTCGAAGTTGTCGAGCAGCGACCAGTAGAAGTACCCCCGAACGTCGACTCCGCCGTCGACCGCGGCCGCCACGGCGCGGAGATGAGCGTCGATGAATCGCACCCGGGCCGCGTCATGCACCCGCCCCGCGACCACCCCGTCATGGTAGGCAGCCCCGTTCTCGGTCACGTAGATCGGCGTGCCGCGACGGGCTGTGTAGTCGTCGCTCAATCGTCGCAGAAGGCGTTCCAGTCCTTCTGGCTGCACCACCCACCCCAGCGCTGTGCGCTCCGGGAGCACCGTGTGGAAATGGATGCCTCGACTCGCCGGATACGGAGTCGCCGGGGGCCGGTCGGTGGCGGGCCGGATCGTGTCGTCGGCATCCGGTGGCGTGAACGAGACGACCTCACCGCGGTAGTAGTTGGCGCCGAAGAAGTCGAGCCGAGCCGAGATGAGGTCGAGGTCGCCGGCGCGGACGAGCCCATCGGGCCACCAGGGAGAGAGCGCCTCTCTCACATCCTCCGGATACGCCCCGTTGAACAGCGGATCGAGGAAGAAGCGATTCATCTGGCCGTCGATGAGCCGAGCCGCCGGTTCGTCGACCGGTGTGAGCGGATCGATGACCGACAGGTTCAGCGTGATGCCCAGCTCGGGGGCCGTGGCCCTCGCCCTCAGACGGGCAACGGCCGTGCCATGGGCGAGCAGCATGTGGTGCCCGGCGGCGATGGCTTCCGACGGGTTCTGATGGCCGGGAGCGTGAACACCGGCCGCATGACCCAGGAACGCCGCGACCCACGGTTCGTTGAAGGTCGTGTAGCGATGGATGCGATCACCGAGACGGTCGTCGACGGCGGCGGCGTAGTCACTGAAGCGCTCTACGATGCCGCGATCGGCCCACCCGCCCTCGTCCTGGAGCGTCTGAGGCAGATCCCAGTGGTACAGCGTGGGCCACGGGTCGATCTCGCGTTCGAGGAGCCCGTCGACGAGCCGTTCGTAGAAGTCGAGCCCGTTCGGGTTGAGTGTTCGCCCATCGGGCATCACCCGGGGCCAGGCGATCGAGAAGCGGTAGGCATCCAGCCCTAGGGCACTCATCGTCGCCAGGTCGTCGTCGAGCCGGTGGTAGTGGTCGCACGCGACCTCGCCGGAGTCTCCGCCGGCCACGGCACCAGGGAGGCGACAGAACACGTCCCAGATGGAGTCGCTCTTCCCGTCCGCGTTCGCTCCGCCTTCGATCTGGTACGCCGATGTGGCAGCACCGAAGACGAACCCTCTCGGCAGACGCGGCGGCGGCGGTGACGTCGGATTCAAAGGCGGAAGCCCGTCGTGGAGGTCGGTCATGCGGTCCTTTCTTGTGAAGCGCTTCAAGAATATCGAGGAATCCCTTGTGTTTAATGGAGCGCTTCAATAATGTCGGACCGCCCGCACCGATGCGGGTCGGAGGCCTGGTGCAGCACGGTCTCCCCACCCATTCGAAGGAGAATCAGTGGCACTCAGAAGACAGTTCACCGCGACTGCGTTGGTGGCCTCGACGGCCGCTCTCGTGCTCGTCGCCGGGTCGCTCGGGGCGACTTCCGCCTCTGCGGCCGCGCCGACGTTATCGAACGGACCCGTCGTCTCGACGACCTACAGCTCATCGGATGAATCGCTCACGCTCGACTCGGGCGCAGCGCTCGATTTCGCGCCGATCGACAGCAGCGGCATCACCACCATCGGCGTCAACACGTCGGAGACGGGCCAGTCGCTCGACGGTCTCGGCGGTTCGCTCGAGTCGTCGAGCGTGTACAACATCGCTCAGCTCTCGCCGGAGAATCGCGACGCCGTGATGAACGCGCTCTTCAACACCGAATCGGGCAACGGGTACGACCTGATGCGACTCGCCTTCGGCTGCCCGGACTTCTGCTCCGAGGCGTTCTACACCTACGACGACGTCCCCGCCGGGGAGTCCGACCCCACGCTGGCGAACTTCTCGATCCAGAAGGACATCGACTCGCAGATCGTATCGGTGGCCAAGCAGGCCCTCCAGATCAACCCGCACGTGGAGTTCTTCGCGTCGGCCTGGTCACCTCCTGCGTGGATGAAAGACAACCAGAGCCTCAACAACGGCGGCTCGGTGCTGCCGGAGTACTACCCCGTACTGGCGCAGTACTACCGGATGGCCATCGCCGCCTATGCCGAGCAGGGCATCCCGATCAAGGCCCTCACAGTCAACAACGAGCCGCAGGTCGTTCCCGACTACCCCTCGGCGTCGTGGACCTGGGAACAGGAGCGCGACTTCATCCCCTACCTGCGGGGCGAGCTGGACGCCCATGGGCTCTCCACCGAGATCTGGATCCAGGACGACAACTGGTGGACCACCTCGCAGTTCGCGAACATCCTCGCCGACCCTGTCGTGGGGCCGATGGTCGACGGTGTCGCCGTGCACGACTACGACGACGGTGACGTGACTCAGGCCGCTGCCCTGGTGGCGCAGTACCCCGACATCACCGTGCGGCTCACGGAGCGCTCGTACTACGACGTCAAGGGCATCGATCGGATGATCCAGCTGTTCCGCAACGATGTCTCGAGCTGGACCTACTGGCTCACCTTCCTCGATGAGGACGGCCTCCCGAACGAGGGCCCGCTCGACGGGGACTCGTTCCCGCAGCAGATCGGCGCACCGCACGACGACCTGAATTCCTGGTATCTCGACCGCGACTACTACCTCTACGGGCAGTTCTCGCGGTTCCTGGAGCGTGGCGCAGTCCGCGTGTCGAGCGACTATGGGTCGACCAGCACCGTCACGAACGTCGTCTTCCGCAATCCCGACGGAACGCTCGTGGCGATCGTCGACAACCAGACCGACTACAGCCAGCAGTTCCGTCTCGTCACCCCCGACGGTCAGGTGACCGACACTCTCCCCGAGGCGACGGTGGGAACCTACACCTGGACGCCTCAGCACCAGGCACTCGACCGCTCCGGCTGGACCGCCACCGCCAGCACCCAGGACTGGGGCTCCAGCCAGATGCTCGACAACGACGACAGCACCGCCTGGCGCAACTTCAGCCCCCAGACCCCCGGCCAGAGCATCACCGTCGACACCGGAGCCGTGCAGCCGATCGCCCAGGTGACTCTCGACAGCGGGGACCTCGAGAACGGTTCCAGCGCCAACGACTGGCCGCGCGGATATCGCGTCAGCACATCACTCGACGGCACCACGTGGAGCGAGCCCGTGGCCACAGGACGCGGCACGAAGCGTTTCACCAACATCGCCTTCACCACGACGGATGCCCGCTACCTCCGGATCGAGCTCACGGCCACCGCTCCCAGCAATTACTGGTCTGTCGCCGAGGTGTTCGCATACAGCGGCCCGCCCGCACCTGCAGAGGTCGACCGGATCGGCGGGTCCGACCGCTACGACGCCTCTGTGAAGATGTCGCAGGCAGGGTTCCCCGACGGATCCGACACCGCCTTCGTGGTGTCGGGCGAGGTCTTCGCCGATGCCCTCTCGGCCGGCCCGGCAGCTGCACGAGACGACGCCCCGATCCTCCTCACGGCGACGGACACGCTGCCCGCAGAGGTGGCCGACGAACTCAGCCGCCTGGCTCCGAAGAAGATCGTGATCGTCGGCGGCCCCAACTCGGTGACGCCGGCGGTGGAGGACTCGCTGAACGCGATCGCCGAGACGACACGGATCGGGGGTGTCGACCGCTACGAGGCGTCACGCAACGTCGCGAAGTACGCGTTCCCCGACGGTGCCGAGACCGCGGTCCTGACCACGGGTACGACCTTCCCGGACGCGCTCTCCGCCGGCGCCGCGATCGACGGTCTTGGCCCGGTCATCCTCGTCGACGGCTCGGCGTCGGCGCTGGATGCGGCGACGAAGGGCCTGTTGACGACAGCCGGAGTCACGAGAACGGTGATCGCAGGCGGCCCCGCCTCCGTCTCACCGGGCATCGAGACCGACGCCGGAACGATCAGTACCGTGACCCGGCTCGGTGGAGCTGACCGGTACGAAGCGTCCCGAACGATCAACGCGAGCTACTTCACGGCCTCCGACCGGGTCGTGATCGCGACCGGCGAGAAGTTCCCCGACGCGCTGTCCGGATCCGCACTCGCGGCGCGCTGGAACGCGCCGTTGTTCACGGTTCCCGGCACGTGCGTTCCCGCCGAGACCCTGGCGCAGATCAAGGCACTCGGTGCCGAACGGATCACACTCCTCGGTGGAGAGAACACACTCTCCGCCGCGGTAGGAGCTCTCCAGCCCTGCGACTAGGGAGGAAGCCGGTGGCGGGTAAAGGGCACGCTTTCACCCGCCACCGGCACTTCACCTGTTCTCGGGAAAACCCGAGCACGGCGCGCCGGGTTCTCAGCCTGGCCCGCTAAGGTCGGCCCCGATGAACGGAACGACGGCCGCATGAGCAGATCAGCGGATCAGGCGCGGCACGGCCGGCAGTCCACCCCCTCGCGGGCCGGGCTCATACTCAAGTCCCTCGGCATCGCGGTCTCGGTGCTCCTGGTCGCCGGCATCAGCGTCGTCGGCTACGCCGTGGGGAGCGTCTCGACCACCTTCCAGGAGGCCGCCGTCGACATCGGCGGCAGCGCCCCTCCGCCGCCCCCGCCCTTCCTCGGCGCGATCGAGGGCGGCTTCAACATGCTCATCGTCGGCAGCGACAACGACGACAAGCAGGGCGAGGAGTACGGCGAGCGCGAGGGCACGCTGAACGACGTCAACATCCTGGTGCACGTCGCCGCCGACCACCGAAACGCCGTCGTGCTGAGCCTGCCGCGCGACCTCGTCATCCCCCAGCCCGAGTGCGACAACTCGGATGCGGTCTCCGCCCAGCCCCTGAACGCCGCGTGGGAGCGGGGCGGCGAGAACGGCCTCGGCTGCGTCGTCGCGACCGTGCGCGAGCTGACGGGGCTCGACATCCCGTACGCGATGGAGACCTCGTTCAACGGCGTGATCGAGATGTCGAACGCCGTCGGCGGCGTCGACGTCTGCGTCACCGGCGAGATGAGCGACGAGTTCACCGGCCTCTTCCTCACCCCCGGCCACCACGTGCTGAAGGGAGCCGACGCGCTCGCGTTCCTCCGCAACCGGCACGGCGTCGGCGACGGCAGCGACCTCGCCCGCATCGGCTCGCAGCAGCAGTACCTCTCGTCGCTGCTGCGCACGATCAAGAGCTCGAGCACCCTCTCCGACCCGACCAAGGTCTACGGCCTGGCCCAGGCGGTCGCCCAGAACATCACCCCGTCGACCAGCCTCAAGGGCGCCGACACCCTGGTCTCCCTGGCACTGGCGCTCAAGGACATCGACCTCTCGAAGGTCGTCTTCGTCTCGTACCCGGTCTCGGCCTACGTCGAGAACCCCAACCAGGTGCAGCCCATCGAGAGCCTGGCCTCGGAGATGCTCGAACGCATCGCCACCGACCAGCCGTTCTCGCTCGACACCTCGTCGACGGCGACCGGCTCGACCGTCGAGGGCCCCGCCACCGACGCGGGCACGCCGCCGGACGCCGGAACCCCGACCGACGCGGGCACCCCCACCGGGACAGCGGCCGCTCCTCCCGCGTCCGACGCCCCGACCGACTCGGCGGCGACGCCCGACGTGATCGAGGGCCTCAAGGGTCAGACCGCGGCCGAGCAGACCTGCGCCAGCCCCTTCGAGGACTGACCAGGGGCACGGCGAGAGGGCTCGACCTTCGCGGGATCAGACTGGGCGGACCGGTTCGGCCGAGCCGCCCGCATCCACTCGTTCGAACGCCCCCACCCGCTCGAGCCGCACCGTCGCGAGCAGCACCCCCGCCAACAACGCCCCGAGCCCGCCGACCGCCATGTCGCCGATCGTGTCGTCGTACTCGACGAAGATCGCCGAGCTCACGTAGGTCTTGCCGATCCACTCCACCATCTCCCAGAGCGCGCTGACCGCGAGCCCGAGGGCGGTGGTGACGAGGATGCCGCCGGCCACCGTGAACCCCGCGCCACCCGGGCGGGCGACTGCGCCCAGCCGGGCCAGGAAGAGATACGCGACGATCGCGATCATCCCCGTGCAGACCAGATGCACCGGGATGTCCCACCAGGTCACCCGCGTGTAGAGGTCGAGCACGTTGCTCCAGCCGGCCGCCTGCAGGGCGAGGCAGTACGCGATGTCGAAGCCGGCGCGCATCCCGAGGAATCGCGGCAGCAGGAGGCCGGGCAGCACGAACGCGAGGATGCCGGCATCCGTCGCACTGAACAACAGCGCAGCGACCAGCACGCCGACAAGACCCAGGATGCGCAGCGCATCCGCCGCGATCTCGGCCGCACCGCGGGGCGGGCGGAGGAACTCGGCGATCACGCGCCCACCTCGGGCAGCCGCACCACCGCCTGCACGGGCAGGTGGTCCGAGGCCCAGACCCCGCCGGGCCGGCGCGGATCGATGCCGATGCGGTCGACGGTGACGCCGGGGGTCACGGCGATCCAGTCGATGCGCTTGCGCTTGAGCTGCGGATCCCGGTAGTTCGTGAAGGTGCCCCACTCGGGCGTGAGGCGCTTCTCGGCCGCACCCCACGCATCCACCAGCACGCCGTCGCGGAGGAGCTCGACCAGCGCGGTCGTGCCGTCGCCGGTGTTGAGGTCACCGGTGACGATCGCGGGCAGCCCCGAGTCGGCGACGAGCTGCCGCACCTGCGCCGCCGCCGCGACGCGCGCGCGACGCGAGAAGTTGTCGAAGTGCGTGTTGATCGCGAGAAAGCGGATGCCCGTGGCCCGGTCTCGGAACTCGGCCCGGACGAGCTCGCGCGGGGTCAGGTTGCCCCAGCCGCGCGAACCGGGCTTGTCGGGGGTGTCGGACAGCGCGAGTTGCGACCACTCCAGCAGCCGGAGGCGGTCGGTGTCGAAGTAGAGGGGTGTGCCCTCGCCCTGGCCGTCGGCGTTGCGACCGTGCCCGATGCGCCGGTGGCCGCGGCCGAGGGTCTGGGCGACGAAGCGCGCCTGGCCAGGCAGGGCCTCCTGCACGCCGAGCAGCGTGGGGCGCTCGGAGCGGATCAGCTCGGCGACCGCAGGCTGCCGGGTGGCCCAGCGGTCGGCCGAGGGCGGGAGGGCCTTGGGCATCCGGCGACGGATGTTGAACGTCATGACATGCAGGAACGGTGCTGCGACCTGCCCGATGAGCACTTTTTCCTTCACCCTCAGAGCCTAGGCCCGAGCCCCGCCCGCCCCACCCCGCGGGTCCCCCCACCCACGCCCGCGAGCCGTCACTTATCGCCCTAAAACCTGATGGGAGGGGCGGTTTGTGACGGCTCGCGACACGACATCGCCCCCCAACCCACCTCAAACCCCACCCAGCCCCTCCGCGAGCCGTCAGTAACCGCCCTAAAACCCCAGGGGAAGGGCGGATTGTGACGGGTCGCGGAGAGGCGGGGGCGCGCAGTCGCGCGCTACACTGCGCGGATGGCGGTGACCGACGAGGCGATCCTCAGGATCAAGGACATGATCCTGTCGGGAGAGCTGCGGCCCGGCGACCGCCTGCCCCCCGAGAAGGAGCTGAGCGAGCGCCTCGGGCTCTCGCGCAACTCGCTCCGCGAGGCCGTCAAGGCGCTCGAGGTGATCCGCGTGCTCGACGTGCGGCGCGGGGACGGCACCTTCGTCACCAGCCTCGAGCCCCGGCTGCTGCTCGAGGCGATGACCTTCGTGGTCGACCTGCACGACGACGACACGGTGCTCGATCTGTTCGCCGTGCGGCGCATCCTCGAACCGGCGGCGGCGCGGATGGCCGCGGCCGCGATGACCCGCGAGTCGGTCGAGGCGCTGCGGGCCACGATCCCTCAGACCTCACCGGCCGACCTGTCCGGCGTGAGCGAGTCGGATGAACGGGGCGAGACGGATGAACGGGGCGAGCCGGGCGGGGCGGCCGACGACACCACCGGCGCCGACACGGCCGCGACCACCACGACCGCCGAAGATCCGATGTCCGTCGACGCGCTGATCGCGCACGACCTCGAATTCCACTCCACCATCACGGCCGCCGCCGGCAACGCCTACCTCAGCACCGTGCTCGATTCGCTCTCGGGCCGCACGATCCGCGCCCGGATCTGGCGGGGCCTCACCCAGGAGAACGCGGTCGCCCGCACGCTGGATGAGCACCGCGCCATCGTCGACGCCCTCGCCGCGGGCGACGGCGTGCTCGCCGAGGCACTCTCGGTCGCGCACATCTCGGGGGTCGAGAAGTGGCTCGAGCAGTGGCGCTCATCCACTTGATTGTTGCTTGACACAACATACTCCACCTGCTTTCATGGGCTAGACATCGGATGTCTCAGCAGAGCCCCGGTGCATGACGATGACGTCCTGACAGCCCCGGAGGCCGACGATGACCGTTCCCGAGCACGCGCGCCCACGGCGGCGCCTCGTCTCCACCCTGATCTCGGGGGCCGCGCTCTCGGCCCTCCTCGCCGGAGCCCTGGCGGCCCCGGCCGCCGCATCCGCCGTCGGCACAGGCAGAGACGCAAGCGCAGGCACAGCCGCAACCACAAGCACAGCGGCGGCCGCACCCGCCCCCACCCCCGCCCCCGACGTCGACCGCATCCCCGGCCAGCCCGGCCTGATCTGGTTCGACGAACCCCTCCCCACCGACGGCGACGCGCAGCGCCAGTGGGAGCAGCGCGCCCTGCCGATCGGCAATGGCGCGATGGGCGCCGTGGTCTACGGCGGCGTGCAGAGCGAGCAGCTCCAGCTGAACGAGAAGACCCTCTGGACGGGTGGGCCCGGCTCGGCCGGCGGCTACGACTACGGCAACTGGACCGACGACCGCACCCCCGCCGACATGCAGGCCGTGCAGCAGATGATCCAGGATTCGCCGACCGGCGGCGTCTCCCCCGAGGTCGTCGCCGACCTGCTCGGCTCGCCCAAGAAGAACTTCGGCTCGTACCAGACCTACGGCGACCTCAAGCTCGACATGGCAGGCCTCGCCGATGCCACCGACTACCGCCGCCAGCTCGACATCGCCACCTCGCTCGTCACCACGACCTTCACCTCGGGCGGCGTCACCTACACCCGTGAGTACTTCGCCAGCGCAGCCGACGACGTGATCGTCGTGCGCCTGACCGCCGACCAGCCCGGCCGCATCGGCTTCACCACCCACGTCGACCTGCCCGACGGCCGCAGCGGCGTGAGCAACACCGCCGCCGCGGGTCGCATCACCACGAAGGGCACGCTCTCCGGCAACGGGATGCGCTTCGAGTCGCAGACGCAGGTCGTGGCCGAGGGCGGCTCGCGCACCGAGTCGGGCGCGGCCGTCACGGTGGCGAACGCCGATTCGGCGATGGTCGTCTTCTCGGCGGCGACCGACTACGCGATGGAGTACGACACCGACTACCGCAACGGCATCGACCCGCACGTGCCCGTCACGGCGGCCGTCGACGCCGCCGCCAACGCGGGCTACGGCCAGCTGCTCGCCCGCCACACCGCCGACTACACCGGCCTGTTCGACCGCGCGGCGCTCGACCTCGGCGCGGCCCTGCCGAACATCCCCACCGACGAGCTGCTCGCGCAGTACCGCTCGAGCATCGACCCCGAGAGCGCCCGCGCCCTCGAGGCCCTGTTCTTCCAGTACGGCCGCTACCTCCTCATCTCCTCCTCGCGCGAAGGCTCGCTGCCGGCGAACCTGCAGGGCGTCTGGAACCGGTCGAACAACCCGCCATGGGACGCCGACTACCACGTCAACATCAACCTGCAGATGAACTACTGGCCCGCCGAGACCACCAACCTGAGCGAGACCACCGGGCCGTTCTTCGACTACGTCGACTCGATGGTGGATCCCGGAACCGTCACGGCGAGCGAGATGTACGGAGCCCGCGGCTGGGTCACCGGCAACGAGACCAACCCGTTCGGCTTCACCGGCCTGCACGAGTACCCCTACTCCTTCTGGCAGCCGGATGCGGCCGCCTGGCTCGCCCAGCACTACTACGAGCACTACCTCTTCACCGAGGACGAGCAGTTCCTCCAGGAGCGCGCGTACCCGACGATGAAGTCGCTCGCGCAGTTCTGGTTCGACTTCCTGATCGTCGACCCGCGTGACGGCAGCCTCGTCGTCTCGCCGAGCTACTCCCCCGAGCAGGGCGAGTTCTCGGCCGGCGCCTCGATCTCGCAGCAGATCGTCTCCGAGCTGCTGACGCACACCAAGGAGGCCTCTGCTCTCCTCGGCGAGACGGATGCGGCCTTCCTGGGCGAGCTGGATGCGACGCTCGCCGACCTCGATCCCGGACTCCGCGTCGGCTCCTGGGGTCAGCTGCAGGAGTGGAAGTCGGACTGGGACCAGCAGGGCAACCAGCACCGGCACGTCAGCCACCTGTTCGGCGTCTACCCGGGATCCCAGATCTCGCCGGCTCTCACGCCGGAGCTCGCAGCAGCGGCCGAGGTCTCGCTGAACGACCGCGGCGACGGCGGCACCGGCTGGAGCAAGGCCTGGAAGATCAACTTCTGGGCCCGCCTGCTCGACGGCGACCGCTCGCACAAGATGCTCAGCGAGCAGCTGAAGGCATCCACTCTCGACAACCTGTGGGACGACCACCCGCCGTTCCAGATCGACGGCAACTTCGGGGCGACCTCCGGCATCGCCGAGATGCTGCTGCAGAGCCACGCCGGCTCGATCGACGTGCTCCCCGCGCTCCCGAGCGCCTGGCCGGACGGCTCGTTCAGCGGCCTCAAGGCCCGCGGCGACGTCGAGGTGGATGCGGCCTGGCAGGGCGGCGCCATCCGCGACCTGGCCGTGACGCCCACGCGCTCCGGACCGGTGACGGTCTCGAGCACCCTGTTCGCGCCCGGATTCTTCCAGCTCGTCGACGCGGCCGGCGATGCGGTGCCGTACACGCTGGCAGACGGAGCGGTCACCTTCACCGCCGAGGCGGGGCAGCGCTACGAGGCCACCGCCGAGCTCGCCGTGCGCATCACCGCACCGGCGACGGCGACCTCGGGCGAGACGGTCGAGGCCACGGTGGAGGTCTCGGCGACGGGGCGCAACCCGATCGTCGGCGGCTCGCTCGCGATCACGGTCCCGGCCGACACTGCCGAGGGAATCCTGCCCTGGTCGGCCGAGCCCGCCACGCTGACGCTGCCGGACATCCCGGCCGGTGAGAGCCGCACCGAGACGATCCGGGTGCGGGTCGGAGCGGGCAACGCGCAGCGCCAGTCTCCCGTGACGGCCACGCTCACCGCGGGTGAGGCATCCGTCTCGTCGACCGCAGTGCTGAACGTCAAGGCGCCGACGCCCTGCCCGGTGCCGGCGGCCGAAGGGACGCTGCTGGCCTGGGATCTCGGCGAGAGCCCGCTGACGGATGCGTCGGGCAACGGCGTCGTGCCGATGGTCGACGGCACCGCGCCGGTCGTCGCCGACGGGCCCACCGGATCCGCTCAGCGCCTCGACGACACGGGCTACGTGCGCAGTGCCTCGCCGGTCTCGCTGGGCTACCTCGAGGAGACGACGCTCGCCGGCGAATTCTTCATCGACGCCGACCAGCCGAGCTATCGGAGGCTCTTCGACACGCAGCCGGTCGGGGGCGACACCGAGGGCATCCTCGTCGACCTGACGCCGTCGAACAATGTGCGGATCATCACCGCGGGCGTCGGCACGGTCACCTCGGCCGTGCTGCCCTCGGCGACGTGGGTCGACCTGGCGGTGACCATCGGCACCGACGGCGGGCTCACCGTCTACGTGGACGGCACGGCGAAGGCCACCGCCAGCATCGCGGGGTACCAGGCGGTGAACGCGTGCGCCGAGCGCACCTTCCATGTCGGGGCCAACCGCGGGGGCGGCGAGCGGCAGCACGGTTTCGCCGACCGGATCGCGGTCTTCCCCCGCGCGCTGGATGCCGAGGAGGTGCGCTCGTGGCAGGACGCGGCCTTCGGTGTCGAGCAGTGCGCGACCCCGGCCCCCGAGGGCACGCTGCTCGCCTGGGATCTGGGTGAGGAGCCGCTGACGGATGCCTCCGGCCACGCGCTCACCCCGACCGTGTCGGGGCCGGGCGGGGTACTGGCCGAGGGGCCGACCGGATCGGCGCAGGCGCTGGACGGGCAGACCTTCGTCGGCAGCCCGGTGACCTCGCTCGGCCGGCTCACCTCGGCGACCTTCGCGGCCGAGGTGCGGATCGACGCCGGCCAGAACTCGTACCGCCGGCTGTTCGATTCGCAGCCCGAGGCCACGAACTGGGACGGCATCGTGATCGACGTGACGCCGGATGACCGCATCCGCATCATCACCGCGGGCGCCGAGCCGGTGACGACTCCGGTGGCCGTGCCGACCGGGGCCTGGGTGAATCTCGCGGTGGTGATCGCGTCGAGCGGCGCCGTCACCATCCACGTTGACGGTGTGGCGCACGAGGGCGGGACCATCTCGGGCTTCACCGCGATCGACGGATGCAACGAGCGGGCGCTGCGATTCGGCGCCGACCAGGGCGGTGGCCAGGCCCAGAAGGGCGCGGTCGATCGGGTCGCGATCTTCCCGACCGCACTCACCGCGGCCGAGGTCGCGACCTGGCAGGAGACCGCGTTCGGGGAGACGCCGGAGCCCGTGGCGCCGGTCGTGTCGTCGATCGAACCGGCCTCGGGGCCGCTCGCGGGCGGGACTCGGGTGACGCTGCGGGGTACCGGGTTGCTCGGGGCGACCGGGGTGACGGTCGGCGGGGCGGCTGGGGTCGCTGGGGCCGCTGGGGCCGCGTTCGAAGTTGTGAGCGACACCGAGCTGCGCTTCACGACCCCGGCTGTGCCGGCGGGCACGGCGGGTGCGGTGCCCGTGGTGGTGGTGCATCCGAACGGCGACTCGGTCGCGGTGGTCTTCACCTATGAGGCGCCGGCCGACCCGGGCGAGGACAACCCGCCCGCGACCGCCGGCGACCCGGTCGACGAGTCGCTGCTCACCGAGGAGTCGCGCGGCGGCATCACGAGCCCGGCGACGGCGACCGCCGGAACCGAGATCGCGGTGGGCCTGCCGGCCGACCGCGTCGGGGACTGGGTGTCGGTGTGGCTGCACTCGGAGCCCGCCCACCTCGGGTGGCACCGGGTCGACGCGACCGGGGGCATCCTTGTCACGCTGCCGACGGCGGTGCTCGGCGAGCACCGGCTCGTGGTACTCGACCGCGACGGCGCCCTGATCGGCTGGAACCCGATCACCCTCGTCGCCCCGTCGCCCGGTGGCGGCGACGGAGGTACCGGTGGCGGCGGAGGCGGCGGTACCGGTGGGAACGGCGGTAGCGGCGGCGATGGCTCCGGCACCGGTGGCACGGGCACTGAAACTGGCGGCACAGGCAGTGGCGTCGGCGGTCAGGGCTCCGGCTCCGGCGCGGGCACCGGCTCGAACTCGTCCGCAGGTTCCGGATCCGGCTCGGCCGCCAACACCGGTTCCGGCTCGGGTTCGCCCGACGGCGACCTGGCCGGCACCGGAGCCGCCCCCTTCGCGGCGGCGGGCCTGGCGGCCCTCCTGCTCGCGGCAGGCACCCTGTTCCTCATCCTCCGCCGTCGCCGCCTCGGCTGACCCCCTTCGGGCCCGCCACCTCGGCCCGCCCCACCCCGGGCCCACCCCCGACTGTCCTCGACCCGTCACCTGTTGCCGCTAATCCCCTGAAATGGCGACCACACCTGACGGGTCGAGGACATGAGGGTCGAAGACACGAGCCCATCCCCAGCCCCCACCTCCGCCCGAACCCGGGTCGCGAGCCGTCAAATATCGCCCCAAAACCGCTGCCGAGGGGCGGTTTCTGACGGGTCGCGGACGCGGACGCGAGGCCGTCCTTCACCCCGCCCCGGACCTCATCCCCCACCCCGGCCGCGAGCCGTCAGTCATCGCCCTAAAAGCTTGGGGGAAGGGCGGTTTTTGACGGGTCGCGGGGGCGGGGTCAGGGGAGGAGGGGGTCGAGGATGAGTTTGCCGCGGACGGAGCCGGTGTCGACGAGGATCTGCGCCTGCGCCGCATCCCGCAGCGGCAGCCGCAGCGCGACCTCGACCTCGAAGTCGCCGAGCTCGATCAGCTCGAGCGTCACGGCGTAGGCGGCCGCGCGCAGGGCGAGCTCCTCGCGCGTGGGCGGCACGGGGTTGCCCCCGGCCCACGCCTGGATGCCCAGCTCGGCCGCGCGGGCACCGGCCACGATCGTGCCGATGCGCTTCTTGTCGGCCACGAGTTCGATCGAGGTCTCGAGGGCCTCGTCGGTTCCGGCGGCGTCGAGCGCGGCATCCACCCCATCCGGAGCCAGCTCGCGCACCCGGTCGGCGAGCCCCGGACCGTACGCGACAGGGATGGCCCCCAGCTCGCGGAGCCGCTCGTGATTGCGTGGGCTCGCGGTCGCGATGACCGTGGCTCCCCAGTCGCGACCGAACTGCACCGCGGCCTGACCGACCGACCCCGAGCCGCCGTGCACCAGCAGCGTCGTTCCGACCTCGACGCCGAGCGACTTGAGGGCCTGATAGGCGGTTCCGGCCGGGATGCCGATGCCGGCCGCCTCGTCCCAGCCGACCGCGGCCGGCTTCCGCACCAGCTGCTCGGCGCGCGCGACGACGTGGGTGGCGTACGCGTTCTGCGCCTGGCGGATGACGACCTCGTCGCCGGCCGTCCAGCCATCCACACCGGCGCCGACCTCGACGACGACGCCCGCCGCGTCGAACCCCGGCACCCGCGGCGTGTCGATCGGATCGCTCGACCGCAGCCCCGTCCGCAGCTTCACGTCGATGGGGTTCACCCCGATCGACCTCGTCTCGACCACCACGCCGCCGGCCGGCGCCGACGGGGTCGGCACCTCGACGAACTCCAACACCTCGGGCCCGCCGAACTCGCGGTACTGCACCTGCTTCGCCATGCCCGCCATGCTATTGGCCCGACCGCCCCGCCGCCCACCGGATGCGCGACCCAGTACCGGATGCACGCCTCCCACCGGATGCGCGCCACCCCATCGGGTGCGCAACGCAGCGCCGGATTCGGCGCGGGGGTCAGCGGCGGACGGGGTCGGCGTGGGCGAAGGCCGCCAGGTCGGCGGGGCGGGCGAAGCCGCGCCAGTCGCTGGGGTGGGTGCAGGCGATGGCTCCGGCGAGCGCCCCGTCTCGGAGCGCATCGGACACGCGGCGGCCCTCGAGACGGGCGGCGAGGTAGGCGGCCGTGAAGGCGTCTCCCGCCCCGACCGTGTCGATGACCGGGACGGCGAACGCGTCCTGGTGCAGCACCTCGCCGTCCGTCACCGATGCGCTCGCGCCCCGGGGGCCGTGCTTCAGCACCGCCTCCGCCGGGCCGAGCGCACGCAGGGCGGCGAGCAGCGAGACCGTGTCGTCGCCGGGATCCGCGCCCGAACTCGAAGCCGCGCCGGAAACGCCAAGAGCGCCGACGACCAGGCGCGCCTCGTCGTCGCCCGCGATCACGATGTCGGCACGGGAGACGAACCCGCGCAGCACCGCCGCGGCCTCCTCGTCGGGCCAGAGCCGGGAGCGGTGGTTGACGTCGAACGAGACCCGGCAGCCGGCCTCCCGCGCGCGATCGATCGCGGCCGAGACGGTCTCGCGCGCCGACGGCGACAGCGCCGGGGTGATGCCGGTGAGGTGCAGCAGGGCGTAGCGGGTGAAGTCCACCGCATCCAGATCGGACGGGCTCAGGCGGCTGCCCGCGCTGCCGGCGCGGTAGTAGGTCACCTCGGTGCGACCGGCGTGCGGAGTGGTCTTGATCATGAGGCCGGTCGGCGCCCCGGCGTCGGCGAGCGCGACGACATGGATGCCCTCGGCACGCAGATCGCCGGCCACACGTCGGCCGAGCGCGTCGTCGCCGACCCGGCCGAGCCAGGTCACCGGCACGCCGAGGCGCGCGAGCCCGACGGCCACGTTGCCCTCGGCACCTCCGGTCTCAATGTGGGCGGTCGCCAGGTGCTCGAGGCCGCCGATCCCCTCGCCCCGGATGAGCGCCATGCTCTCCCCGAGCGTCAGCACCCCGCCCGGGCGGGCACCCGCCGCGTCAGCATCGCCCTGCGCGTCGGACCCGAGCGCTTCACCGCCCGCCTCCACGGCACCGCCCGCACGGGTACCCACGCCCGCGCCCGAGCCGTCAGCATCGCCCCGCGCGCCGGACGGGTCCGCGTCCGCGGCACTACTCGCGCCCGCGCCTCCGGGCACGCGCCCGTCCCCGCTCACGCCCACATCCCCGCTCACGCCCGCACCACCCCGCCCGCGGCCGGCACAGCGGAGCCGGCAGACGCTGCAGACGCAGACGCCGACGGCACAGCAGACCCGCCCGCCGCAGCAGCCCCACCCGCCACGACACCCCCCGCAGCCAAAACCGCCGCCCGCGCCAGCCCCTCGATCCGCGCGAAGTCGCCCGCCGCGATGGCGTCGCGCGGCACGACCCACCCGCCACTGACCGCGAAGACCGACGGATGCGCGAGGTACTCCCCCGCGTTCCCCTGCGACACCCCGCCGCTCGGCAGGAAGCGGGCGCCCGGGAACGGGCCGGCCAGCGCATCCAGATAGGCCGTGCCGCCGAGCACGCCCGCCGGGAACACCTTCACGTGATCGATACCGGCGCGCAGCGCCCGGCCCAGCTCGGTGGGCGTGGCGATGCCCGGCACGATGTCCAGGCCCTGCGCCTGAGCGGCCGTGACCACCTCGTCGTCGAACCCGGGCGTCACCGCGAAGCGCGCCCCCGCCCCGACGGCCGCGGCGAGCTGCCCGGGCGAGACCACCGTGCCGACACCCGCCACGAACCCCGGCACGCCGGCTGCCGCCTTGAGGGCCGCGAGCGCCGCCGGGGTGCGCAGCGTGAACTCGCCGCAGCCGATCCCACCCGCCACCAGCGCCTCGGCGAGGTCGCGGGCACGGGAGGCCTCGTCGATCACGATGACCGGCACGATCCACTGCCCGGCCAGCGAGGCCGGCGCGCCGCTCATCGGCCGAGCCATCCGCCGTCGACGGGGAGGATGATGCCGTCGACGTAGTCCGACGCGGGTGACGCCAAGAACACGGTCGCACCCGCGAGGTCGTCGGCCTCGCCCCAGCGCCCGGCCGGGATGCGGTCGAGGATGGACCGCGACCGCACCGGGTCATCCTGCAGCGCCTGCGTGTTGTCGGTCGCGATGTAGCCAGGGGCGATCGCGTTGACGTTGACTCCGAGCGGCGCCCACTCGTTGGCGAGCGCCTTGGTCAGCCCGGCCACGCCCGACTTCGCCGCGGTGTACCCCGGCACGTTGACCCCGCCCTGGAAGCTCAGCATCGACGCGGTGAAGATCACCTTGCCGCGACCGCGCTCGATCATGCCCGCGGCCACCGCCTGCGTCAGCCGGAACTGGCTGGAGAGGTTCACCGTCAGCACCCTGTCCCACAGCTCGAGCGGATGGGTCACCGCCGGCGCCCGCTCGATCGTGCCGGCGTTGTTCACGAGCACGTCGACCGGCCGCCCGGCGAGGGTGCGGCCGAGCTCGTCGACCGCCGCCGGATCCGCGAAGTTGCACGCGATCGCCTCGAAGCGGCGGCCCGCGGCCTCGACCGCGTCGCCGATCGCACTGCCCGAGGCCGGGATGCTCGCACTCACCGCGATCACGTCCGACCCCGCCTCGGCGAGCGCCTTCGCCATCGCGAAACCGATGCCACGACTGGCCCCGGTGACGACCGAGAGCCGCCCCTCGAGCGAGAACGAGACGCTCATGCGACAGCCCCGGCCGTGGACCCGGCCCCGGCCCGCACGTCCACGAGGATCTTCATCGCGCGGCCGCCCTCGAGCTCCTCGAGCGCCTGCTGCGTCTCAGCCAGCGGAACACTGCGGGTGATCAGCGCGTCGGCCGGGATCGTGCCGTCGGCGATGAGCTCGACGGCGCGCTCGAAGTCGGTGCGCTGGTAGACCCGCGCCCCGCGGATCGTCAGCTCGCGCCAGAACACGCGCTGCAGGTCGATCTCACGCGGGGTGGGGTGGATGGCGACGACCACGAGCATGCCCCGCACCTTCGCGAGCGCGGTCGCGCCGAGCACCGCCGCGGCGGCACCCGAGACCTCGAAGACGACGTCGGCGCCGACCCCCTCGGTCCACTCCTCGACCCAGACGGTCTGGTCGACGGCACGGGGGTCGACGGTCGTGAAGCCGAGCTCCTCGACCTGCGCGCGACGCCCGGCGTCGACCTCGATGACCACGACCTCGGCGCCGACCGAGCGGGCGACCGTGGCGATCAGGACGCCGATCGGCCCGCCGCCGATCACGACGGTCTTGTCGCCGGCCACGAGCTCGGCGCGGCGCACGTCGTGGACGGCGACGGCCGTGGGCTCGACGAGGGCGGCGTGATCGAGCCGGATGCCGTCGGGCAGCGCCACCAGGGTGCCGGCGGGCACGTTCCAGAGCCGCTGGAGGGCTCCGGGCGAGTCGATGCCGATGAAGTCGAGGTTCTGGCAGATGTGCGAGTTGCCCGCGAGGCACGCGGGGCAGGTGCCGTCCCAGGAGAGCGGCATGACGGTGACCAGGTCGCCGACCGACCAGCCCTCGACGCCCTCGCCCACGGCGGCGATCGAGCCGCTCATCTCGTGGCCGAAGACGACCGACTCGCCGACCCGCGCATCCATCGAGCCGTGGAAGATGTGCAGGTCGGTGCCGCACAGGCCGACGTGCGAGACGTCGATCTGCACCTGCCCGGGCGGGGGCGGAGGCGTGGTCTCCGCCTCGGTGATCTCGATGGTGCGATTCCGCACGTAACTGGCAGTCAACACTGACTCAACCTTCCGTCATCGGGGGGGGGTGTCCTTGGTTCCGTCGGCGCCCGGAGGGCCGCTCCTTGCGCGTCGACATCCGCTAAAGTAGCATGAGCAAACGATTGAGCAAAGGCTTCGCCCGATCGGGGCGTGCGCCCACCCGCAAGGATGCGGGCCCGGACCAGAAAGTGACACAGGTGCGATGACGGCACAAGGGACTCTGCCGCTGGACGGCATTCTCGTTCTCGATTTCAGCCAGTTCCTCGCCGGGCCGGTGGCCGCGATGCGGCTCGCCGACCTCGGGGCCCGGGTGATCAAGGTCGAGCGACCCGGCACGGGCGACATCGGTCGCACGCTCGCCTTCGCGGGCCGGATGGCCGACGGCGACACCGTCTCGTTCCACGCGATGAACCGCAACAAGGAGTCGATCACCGCCGACCTCAAAGACTCCGACGACCTGGCCTACGTCAAGCAGCTCGTGGCCGAGGCCGACGTGATCATTCAGAACTTCCGCCCCGGCGTGATGGAGCGGATCGGCCTCGACTATGAGTCGGTGCGCGCGGTGAACCCCTCGATCGTCTACGCGAGCGCGACCGGCTACGGCTCCGAGGGCCCCTGGGCCTCTCGCCCGGGGCAGGATCTCCTGGCCCAGGCCATCTCGGGGATGCCGTGGCTGAACGGCTCCGCGGCCGACGGCCCGGTGCCGGTCGGGCTCTCGATCGCCGACCACCTGCTCAGCTGCCACATCGCGCAGGGGGCGACCGCCCTGCTCGTGCGCCGCTTCCGCACCGGCGAGGGCGGGCTGGTCGAGTCGAGCCTGCTCGAGGCGATGCTCGACCTCCAGTTCGAGCTGCTGAGCGTGAAGCTCAACGACGAGTCGATCGCCGTCCAGCGCCACGGCGAGCACTCGGCCCACGCCTTCCTCGCCGCCCCGTACGGCACCTACCCGACCCGCGACGGCTACCTCGCCCTCGCCATGAACCCGATCCCGAAGCTCGGCGAACTGCTCGGGCTGCCCGAGCTCGAGCAGATGACCGACCCGCAGGATGCCTGGGACCAGCAGGAGCGCATCGAAGCGATCCTGGCCGACCGGTTCGCGACCGATTCGACCGAGCACTGGCTTCGCATCCTGGATGCGGCCGACGTCTGGTGCGCCCCCGTGCTGACCCTGGACGAGCTGATCGACAGCGAGGGTTTCGCCGCGATCAGGATGACGCAGGAGGTGGGCCGGCGCGGCACGACGCTGACCACGACGAGGAGTCCGCTGCGGGTCGACGGGCAGGTGCTCACCAGCCGGAAGGCCGCGCCGCTGCTCGGCGAGGACGACGAGCGGGTGCGCGCCGAGTTCCCGCCCGCGCGCGCCGGCGCTGCCCCGACAGCAGCTGCGACGGCGGCTCCGACAGCGGCGACCACCGCAGCCACGACAGCCGCGGCCCCCGCGACCGCGGCAACGACCGCGACCCCCGCCCCCACCCCAGGCCGCGCCCGATGACCGTCCACCTCCGCGGCATGACCTGGGAGCACGCCCGCGGCCACGGCAGCGTCGTCGCGGCCGCCGAGGCCTACCGCGCCCTGCACCCCGACGTCGAGATGACCTGGGAGTACCGCTCGCTCCAGGCCTTCGCCGACTACCCGCTCGAGAAGCTCACCGACGACTTCGACCTGCTGGTCATCGACCACCCGCACATCCCTTTCGCGGCCGAGAACGGGCTGTTCGCCCCGCTCGACGGCGCCGGGCACGACGAGGCCCTCGCGTTGCTGTCCCGCCAGTCGGTCGGCGCCTCGCACCGCTCTTACTCCTACGCCGGCCGGCAGTGGGGCCTCGCGAGCGACGCCGCCGCGCAGGTCTCCGCGTTCCGGCCCGACCTGCTCGACGCACCCCCGGCCGACTGGGACGAGGTCTTCGCGCTGGCCGAGGAGGGCCGCGTGCTCTGGCCCTACAAGCCGGTCGACGCGTTCTCGAGCCTGGTCACCGTGGCGGCCGGCCAGGGCGAGGAGGCGATGCGCACCGAGGGCGTCTTCCTCACCGCCCCCGCGCTCGGGGCTGCGATGTCGGTGCTCCGCCGCCTGGCCTCGCTGGTGCCGGCCGAGAACGCGACCTGGAACCCGATCCAGACGGCGGATGCGCTGAGCGCGGCCGGAAACGACCGCTACGCCTACGCCCCACTCCTGTTCGGCTACACCAACTACAGCCGCGCCGGCTTCCGGCCGAACCGCCTCCGGTACTCCGACATCCCGGCCTCGCGCCTGGGCGTGCGCGGATCCCTCCTCGGCGGTGCCGGGATCGCGGTCTCGGCCGCGTCGGAGCATCTCGCCGAAGCCGTCGCCCACGCCTTCTGGCTCGCCTCGGCCGAGGTGCAGGAGGGCGTCTACTACGACGGCGGCGGCCAGCCCGGCAACGCCGTGGCCTGGGAGAGCGACCGCACGAACGCCGACAGCCTCGATTTCTTCCGCGGCACCCGCGCGACGCTCGAGGGGGCCTACCTGCGCCCCCAGCATCCGCGGTACATCGAGCTGCAGAACGAGCTGTCCGAGCACGTCACGGCGGCGCTCCTCGGCGAGCTCGACGACGACGACCTGCGCGCTCGCCTCGACGAGGGCGTCGCGACCTGGCTGGGAGGGCCTGAACGATGATCACGATCGACCGCTACTACGAGGACTTCGAGATCGGCGAGCGCCGCGAGAGCGTCGGCCGCACGATCACCGAGGCCGACATCGTGCTGCACGCCGGGCAGACCGGCGACTTCTTCCCCCACCACATGGACGCGGAGTGGATGGCGACGCAGCCGGCCGGTCAGCGGATCGCGCACGGCACGCTCATCCTGTCGGTCGCGGTCGGCATGACCGCGGGAGACATCAATCCGCAGGCGATGTCGTACGGCTACGACCGCATCCGCTTCATCAAGCCCGTCTTCATCGGCGACACCATCCGGGTGACCGCGGAGATCAGCGAGAAGGCCCCTCATCCCAAGCGCCCCGAGGGCTACGGCTACGTGCACGAGCTCGTGACGGTGACCAATCAGCGTCACGAGACGGTGCTCGTGCTGACCCATCTGTACCTCGTGAACGCCCGCTCCGCGCTGTCCCTAGACTGATCCGATGGCGACCCTCAGCGATGTGGCGTCGATGGCGGGGGTCTCCGTCTCGGCGGTCTCCCGCGTGCTCACCGGAGCCGCGGACGCCCGGGTCAGCGAGGCCACGCGGAAGCGCATCCACGACGCCGCCCGGGAGCTCAACTACCGGCCGAACTACGCCGCGCGGGCCCTGAAGTTCTCGCGCACCAACGTCGTCGCCCTCGTCGTGCCCGACCTCACGAACGCGATCGTCAGCGAGCTGATGCGCGGGGTGGAGGACGAGGGGTACGAGCGGCGCTACATGGTGATGCTCGCGCGCGCCGAGAGCGAGCTCGAGGAGTACGCGCTGCCGCGCCTGATCGGCGAGGGACGCATCGACGGCGCCCTGGTGCAGGCGGCGGATGCGATGCTCCCCGCCGAGCTGAGCGAGCAGATCGACAGCGGGCTGCCTGTCGTCTACGTCAACTCCAACCACCCCGAGGACGGCGGCTTCGTCGACCTGCAGGATGCGCTCGGCGCCCGCATCGCCACCCGTCATCTGATCGGGCTCGGTCACAAGCGCATCGCCTTCGTCGGCGGGTTGGCCTCGTCGGTGACGGGCAGGCGCCGGGTCGCCGGGTTCCGCGACGAGATGGCGAGCGCCCGGCTGCCGGTCGACGACGCCCTGGTCACCGACCTCGGGTACGAGCTCGTGGTCGGCCGGGCGGCCGTCGAGCAGCTCCTCCAGCAGGAGGTGCGGCCCACCGGAATCGTGGTGGCCAACATCAACGCCGCCTTCGGAGTGCTGCTCGAGCTGCGCAGCCGCGGGGTCAGCGTGCCCCACGACATCTCGATCGTCGCGATGCACGACGCCTGGACGGCCGACAACACCTGGCCGCCGCTCACCACGGTGAAGATGCCGCGGTACGAGCTCGGCCGGGCCGCCATGGCGGCGCTCTACGACCGCATCCACGACGGGACGGTGCCGCAGCTCGTGGTCACCGACCCGCCGCCCCGGCTGATCATCCGGGAATCCACCGTCTCACCGCGGCCCTGACGACGCCGATCCCCGAGCCGCCGCGCGCGGTTTCAGGGGCTCGGCGGAATGAGGTCGGGTGTTCAGAACCGCTCAATCGTTTGTTCAGTAGGAGGAAACACGTGTACCCGATCATCGACGCCCACCAGCACGTGTGGGATCCGGCCCGCGCGGCCTACCCTTGGCTGGGCCCGCAGCATTCCCCGATCGACACCCGGATGACCTTCGAGGAGGTGCTCCCGGAGCTCCGCGCGGCCGGCGTCGACTTCACGGTGCAGGTGCAGTCCTCCGACAATCCCGAGGACACCGAGCTGATGCGCGAGTCGGCCGCCGCGCATCCCGAGGTGGCCGGGATCGTCGGCTACGCCCCCCTCGACGACCCCGGGACGGCCGCCGCCGTGGTGGCCTCGTGGGCCGGGGATCCCTTGATGGTCGGGGTGCGCACGCTCATCCACGAGCAGCCCGACCCGGAGTGGCTGCTCCGGCCCGAGGTCGACGAGGGCCTCGGCATCCTGGAGGCCGCGGGGCTCCCGTTCGACGTGGTGGCGGTACTCCCGCGCCATCTGGAGATCATCCCGATCGTCTCCGAACGCCACCCCGGGCTCCGGATGGTGATCGACCACCTGGCCAAACCGCCGATCGGTCTCGACGGGGACGCCCCCTGGGCGCGCCTGATCGCACGCGCCGCCGAAAACCCGAACGTGCACGGCAAGGTCAGCGGTCTCTACTCGGCGACGGAGCGGATGGAGGACTGGTCGACCGACCTCATCCGCCCCTTCTTCGACCACGCCCTGGAGATCTTCGGGCCCACCCGTCTGATGTACGGCGGCGACTGGCCGATCTCCGTGCTGGCCGGCGGATACACCCGGGTCTGGAACGGACTCCGACCCCTCTTCGACGAGCTCGGGGCCACCGATCGCGAGCAGGTACTCGGACGCACGGCGACGAGCTTCTACGGGCTCGACCGGGCTCGGATCGGTCTTTCGTGAACTCGGACCGCAAAATGTGCGCAAACGTTTGACTAGGCCTGCTCGCTCGGGATAACGTGGCACCGGCACCAAGCGGGACAACCCGCTCGCTCAGCAAACCGCAGTGTGGCGATTGCTCTCACTGCTCTCATCAGGGAGTGTCAATGAAGACAAGAAGATTCCTTTCAGCAGGAGTCGCCCTCGCCGCAGCATCGCTTCTCCTAGCGGGTTGCGCGGGCGGAGGCGACTCGAGCACCGCGAGCAACCAGACCGACTCGGGCGGCAAGATCACGGTGTGGGTCGACCCGCCCCGGGTCCCCGCGGCCGAGGCCTTCAAGGAGGCCTACCCCGACATCCCCATCGACATCGTGCAGATCGACGGCACGGTCGGCGGCCAGACGGTCCGTCAGGCCTTCGCGAACTTCGACTCGGCGGGGCAGGGCTGGCCGGACGCCATCTTCTTCCCCTCCAACGACGACATCGCGTGGGCCACCAACTCGACCAGCAACTACGCGGCCGACCTCACCGATCTGCTTCCCGACGTCGTCAAGGGCTACGACCCGGCCGTGATCTCGTTCTGCGACATCGACGGCCAGATCCGCTGCCTCCGCAACGACGCCGCACCGGACGTGTTCTGGTACAACAAGGCGTTCTTCGACGAGAAGGGCTACACCGTCCCGACCACGTGGGAGGAGTACGCCGACCTGTCGGTCAAGATCGCCCAGGAGAACCCGGGCAAGATCTCCGGCTTCCTCGGTGACGCCTACGCGGTCAACCGCTACCTCCAGGCCGCGGGCTGCCCGACCAACGACCGCGTGTCGGAGTCCGAGGCCCACATCAACATGGACGACCCGAACTGCCAGCGCGCCACCGATCTGCTCGACACGATGCAGGCCGGCAACGCGCTCTCGACCCAGGGCATCTTCGACGGCGACGCCGCCGAGGCCGGCGCGAACCTGGTGATGAGCCCCGGTGCGGTGTGGTGGGGCAACTACCTCTTCCGCGACACCTGGAAGATCCCGGCCGGTCAGATGACCGCGGTCGCGCCCCTGAAGTGGGAGGGCGACAGCAAGCCGTCCACGGGCAACGAGGGTGGCGGACTGTGGGGTGTCTCGTCGCACATCACCGGCAAGCAGCTCGAGAACACGCTGACCTTTGCGACCTTCGTGGCCACCGACCCGCGCTGGCAGGTCGACCTGAGCACGGGTCTCCCCGGCTACGGTCCGGTGCAGGAGGACTGGCTGGCGAAGATCGCCGGCGACGCCTACTTCGCCGACATCCCCACCACCCAGGCGGCGTTCAAGTCGGCGCTCGGCGACGTGCAGCCGTACTCGTACATGCTCTACGACACCGGTTCGGTCTGGACCCAGACGGTCCCGTCGACCCTCATCGGGGGCGGCTCCGCGACCGACGCGATCAAGGCCTTCGGCGACGAGCTCGTCAACCAGGCGAAATCCGTCGGCTACACGATCGTGACCGAGTAGCACCAGTGAACACGCGGGCGCCGGCATCCGTGCCGGCGCCCGCACCATCAGAGGACTCATGACCAATCAACTCCTGGAGGACCGGTCGGCGACCGGTCCGACCGCAGGCGCCTCGCGGGCGGCCGATGGTGGCACCCCGCCGAAGAAGCGCCGCCGCGCATCCTGGCTCCACCGCGACGAGACCGTCGGTGCCTGGATCCTGCTGGCGCCGTACACGATCCTGTTCCTGGTCGCGGCCGCGATCCCGATCGGCTACGCCTTCGTGATCAGCATGCAGAAGGCGCCCACCCTGGTGAACCCGAAGTCGGGCTTCGGCGGGTTCGACTCCTTCGCGACGGTCATCGGCGACTACCGGTTCTGGTCGACCTTCGTCAACATCTTCACCCTGATGGCGATCTGGCTGCCGATCATGATCATCGGCATCGTGGCCCTCGCCCTCCTCATCCACGCCAGCCCCGGCCGCTTCGGCGGCGCGATGCGCTTCATCTACTACATCCCGGGCGCGCTCGGCGGCATCGCCAACTTCGTGCTCTGGGTCTACCTGATCGACCCCGTCAACTCGCCGATCGCCTTTCTCTGGCAGGGCATCGGGGCGAGCACCTACAAAGAGGTCATCACCCCGGGCAACATGCCCTTCATCCTCACCGCGATGCTCTTCTTCCAGGGCGTCGGCACCTGGATCGTCGTGGTCAACGGAGGCCTGAACGGCATCTCGGACGAGGTGATGGAGGCCGCGCGCCTCGACGGCGCCAACGCCTGGCAGCTCGCCTGGCACGTCAAGCTCCCCCTCATCCGCCCCTGGGTCGGCTACGCCGCCCTGATGAACCTGGCCTACGGCTTCCAGCTCTTCCTCGAGCCCTATCTGCTGCGGCAGATCTCGTCGGGGTCGGTGGTGGCCGAGTGGGCGCCCACCCAGCTGGGCTACGCGTTCGCGTTCACCAACCGCAACTTCCCGGCGGCCGCCGCACTGTCGATCATCCTGCTCGTGATCACCCTGGCCATCGGCCTCGTCATCGTCACCCGCAGCGGGCTGTTCGGCGACGACCGCGTCCCGCGGATCAAGAAGAAGGACAGGACGGCATGACGCGCTTGACTCCCGAGCCCCGCGTGGTGGGCTCCTCTAAGTGGAACCCCGGTCGCGTCGCGCGCATCGTCGTGATGAGCGTGATCGCCGCGGCCTTCCTGCTGCCGATCATCGGCTTCATCGCCCTCGCCTTCGGCAGCCAGGAGAACATCGAGGCGGGCCGCAGCGGCTTCCTCGGCCTCGCCGGCATGTCCTGGGACAACATCGTCTACAGCTGGAACCAGATCACCGGCTTCGGCCCCGGCAACGGCGGCCTGTTCCAGCAGTGGATGCTGAACTCGGTCATCGTGGCCGTCGGCGGTGCAGCCCTCGCGCTGATCGCTGCGGTGCCGGCCGGGTACGCCTTCGCCCGGCTGCGCTTCCGCTTCCGCAAGACGTTCCTGATGGCGACGCTGCTCGCGATGGTCATGCCGAACACCGTGCTGGTCATCCCGATCTTCCTCGAGGTCAGCGCGGTCAATGCGGTCGGTCAGCTCTGGCCGGTCGCCGTGATCATGGGCTTCTTCCCGTTCGGCGTGTACCTCTCGTACATCCACTTCATGACGACGATGCCGCACGAGCTCGTCGAGGCGGCCCGGATCGACGGGCTCAGCGAGATCCGCACCTTCTTCCTGATCGGCCTGCCGATCTCGAAGCAGGCGATCGCGCTCGTCGCCTTCTTCAGCTTCGTGGCGAACTGGACGAACTTCTTCCTCCCGCTGGCGCTGCTCACCTCCAGCCAGCAGAACAAGACGATCTCCATCGGCATCCAAGAGCTCATCGGGGCGAGCCCGCTGTTCAACGCGACCGTGGCCGCGGGCCTCGACGTGAAGCTCTACCTGCCGCAGCTGGCCCTGGCCACCGTGATCTCGATGATCCCGCTGCTGGTGATGTTCATCGGGGCCCAGCGCTTCCTGGTGCGGGGGCAGACGATCGGGGCGGTCAAGGGATGAGCGCCGCGGCCTCCGCGACACCCGCCGCGGCCTCCCGGGCCGACCTGCCCGAGCGCCACCCCGCTGCGGCGTACACCCTCGAACTCCCCCGGCATCCGCGCCCCATCGTGATCGTGGGCGCCGGCGGGATCGTGAAGGATGCGCACCTGCCGGCGTACCGCAAGGCCGGCTACCCGGTCTGGGGCATCGTCAACCGCACGCTCGCCCGAGCCGAGGCGCTGGCCGCCGAGTTCGGCGTGCCGAACGTCTTCGGCAGCATCGAGGAGGCGGTCGCGGCGGCCCCCGCCGACGCCGTCTACGACATCGCGCTCATGCCGGAGCAGTACGCGGCGACCCTCGAGGCCCTGCCCGACGGCGCTCCCGTGCTGATCCAGAAGCCGCTCGGGCACAGCCTCGAGCAGGCCGAGGCGCTGGCCGAGATCTGCCGGCGCAAGCAGCTGGTCGCGGCCGTCAACACGCAGCTCCGCTTCGCGCCCTACGTGGCCGAGGCCCGCCGGCTGATCGCCGAGGGCGCGATCGGCGAGGTGCACGACATGGAGGTCCGCGTCTCGGTCGACACGCCCTGGCACCTCTTCCCGCACGTGTTCGGCATGGAGCGGCTCGAGCTGACTATGCACAGCGTGCACTACCTCGACCTCGTGCGCTCGTTCTTCGGCGACCCGGACGGGGTGAGCGCCGTCACCCGGCGGCACCCCGCGAAACCGGAGATCGCGACGACCCGGTCCACGATCATCCTGCGCTACCGCGACCGCGACCTGCGTGCGGTGGTCAGCACGAACCACGACCACGACTACGGGCCGGCCTACGAGGAGAGCTTCATCAAGTGGGAGGGGACCGAGGGCGCGATCCGTGCCCAGCTGGGCCTCCTGCTCGACTACCCGCGAGGGCGCGAGGACCGGCTCGAGATCGCCCGGGCCGGCGTCCGCGGCTGGAGCGCGGTGCCCTTCGAGGGATCCTGGTTCCCGGATGCGTTCATCGGCTCGATGGGGGCGCTCCAGCGCTTCGTCGAGGGCTCGGTCGACGCGCTGCCGACCTCGGTCGACGACATCCTGGGCACCATGGCGGTCGTCGAGGCCGCCTACGAGTCGGATGCACGCGAGGGCGTCCCGCTCCGTGTCGGAGCCGTGCGGTGAAGCGCGTCGCGTCGGTGATCGGCCTGCCCGCCGAGAACCGCGAGGAGTACGAGGCGTACCACGCGGCCGTCTGGCCCGAGGTGCTCGCCCGGCTGGCGGCGAGCCACGTGCACAACTACTCGATCTACCGGTTCGGCGGGCTGCTGTTCTCCTATTTCGAGTACACCGGCGACGATTACGACGCCGACATGGCGGCGATCGCGGCCGACGAGGCCACCCAGCGATGGTGGGCCGTGCAGGAGCCGCTCCAGCGACCGCTCGAGACCCGGGCCGACGGGGAGTGGTGGCAAGAGATCCCCGAGGTCTTCCACACCGCCTGACCCGTCCTCCGCACGCGCTATCGCGTCCCGCGCTGTTCCGCCTGTTCCGCCTTCCGCCCCCTTGACTCCCAGACCACCCACGACTGAATGGTTCTTCCGCAGATGACTCGAATCACCGGGGTCGACGTGTTCGACGTCCGCTTCCCCACCTCGCTCAGCCAGGACGGCTCCGACGCCATGAACAAGGACGGCGACTACTCGGCCGCCTACGTCGTGCTGAAGACCGACGACGACCTGCGCGGCTTCGGCTTCACCTTCACGATCGGCCGCGGCAACGACGTGGTCACCGAGATGTCGCGCCAGCGCGCACTGCCGCTGATCGGCCGCGAGGTCGAGGAGATCGTCGGCGACCTGGGCGGCATCTACCGCGAGCTCGCCTCCGACTCGCAGCTGCGCTGGCTGGGCCCGGAGAAGGGCGTCGAACACCTCGCGATGGCCGCCGTGATGAACGCGGTCTGGGACATGGCGGCCCGCCGGGCCGGCAAGCCGCTCTGGCGTCTGCTCGCCGACATGACCCCGGAGCAGCTGGTCGACGTCGCCGACCTGCGCTACCTCTCCGACGCGCTGACCCGCGACGAGGCCCTGGCGCTCCTGACCGAGATGGCGCCCACCCGCGGCGACCGGATCGCCGAGCTCGAGGCGCGTGGCGGCTACCCCTGTTACACCACGAGCGCCGGCTGGCTGGGCTACAGCGACGACAAGCTGCGCCGACTGCTCAAGGAGTCGGTCGACCAGGGCTACCGCCACCTGAAGCTCAAGGTCGGCGCGAACCTCGACGATGACATCCGCCGCTGCGGCATCGCCCGCGAGGTGATCGGCTGGGACACGCACCTGATGATCGACGCGAACCAGGTCTGGGACGTGCCGGAGGCGATCGAGTGGGTGAACCGCCTCGCCGAGTTCAAGCCGCTCTGGATCGAGGAGCCGACGAGCCCGGACGACGTGCTCGGTCACGCGGCCGTGCGGAAGGGCGTCGCCCCGATCGGCGTCGCGACCGGCGAGCACGGGATGAACCGGGTGCTGTTCAAGCAGATGTTCCAGGCCGAGGCGATCGACTTCTGCCAGCTCGACTCCGCGCGGCTCGCGAGCATCAACGAGATCCTCGCCGTGTACCTGATGGCCAAGAAGTTCGGCGTCCCGGTCTGCCCGCACGCCGGTGGCGTAGGGCTCTGCGAGCTGGTGCAGCACCTCTCGATCTTCGACTTCGTCGCCGTCTCGGGCACCTTGGAGAACCGGGTCACCGAGTACGTCGATCACCTGCACGAGCACTTCACCGACCCCTGCATCGTGATCGACGGCAACTACGTGCTGCCGTCGCTGCCGGGGTACTCGGCCGAGATGTACGAGGCGTCGGTCGCGGAGTACTCGTTCCCGGACGGCGGGTACTGGAGCCGGGCCCGTGCGGGTGCGGTGTCGCCGGAGGCCTCGCGGGATGCGGAGTCCGAGGGCGCCACCGTCAGCGCGGGGACGCCGGCGTGAGGACCCGGCGGCTGCGCACCGGGGTCGAGCTCACCGAGCTCGGCATCGGCACGGCGCAGTTCGGCAACCTGTTCCGGGAGACCACCGACGAGGACTCCGAGGGCGCCTACGCGGCCGCCTTCGACGCGGGGGTGCGCTACTTCGACACCGCTCCGCACTATGGACTCGGGCTCTCCGAGCGGCGGCTCGGCACGATCCTCCGCGACACCGGGACGCGCGACGCGATCGCACTCTCGAGCAAGGTCGGCAAGCTGCTCGTCGACAGCCCCGAGACGGCCGGCCGGCAGGACGACGAGGGGTTCGTGGTGCCCGCAGCCACCCGGCGGGTCTGGGACTACAGCCGTGACGGCATCCTCAGGTCGGTCGAGGCGAGCCTTGCCCGGCTCGGCACCGACCACCTCGACATCGCCTACCTGCACGACCCCGACGACCACTGGGACGAGGCCTCGACGACCGGCGTGGACGCCCTCGTCGAGCTGCGCGACCAGGGTGTCGTGCGGGCGATCGGCGCCGGGATGAACCAGGCGGCGATGCTCGCCGAGTTCGTGCGCCGCACCGACGTCGACGTCGTGATGGTCGCCGGCCGGCTCACGCTGCTCGACCAGAGCGCGTCGGCCGAGCTCCTCCCGCTCGCGGTCGAGCGCGGGGTGGGCGTGGTCGCGGCCGCCCCCTACAACTCGGGGCTTCTGAGCCGCGACGTCGTGCCCGAGACCGCCCACTTCGACTACGCCGAGGCACCGCGCGAGCTCGTGGAGCGCGCGCGACTGATCGCCGACGTCTGCGCTCGCCACGGCGTGCCGCTGCCGGCCGCGGCCGTGCAGTATCCGCTGCGGTTCGCGGGCGTGGTGAGCGTCGTCGCGGGTGCCCGCACCGCGCAGCAGGCGCTGTCGACCACCGAGCGTGCCGGCGTGGGGATCCCGCAGGCGCTCTGGGACGACTTGGATGAGGCGGGGCTGGCGCCCCGCGGCACGACGACCGACGACTAGCCAGAAGGACAAGGAAAGAGACACAGATGAGATTCCTCAGAATCGGCGCGCCCGGCGCCGAACGGCCCGCGGTCGAGGTCGACGGCATCCGGTACGACATCTCGGCGGTCACCGACGACATCGACGGCGACTTCCTGACCCGGGGCTACGCGGATCTCGAAGCGGCCCTCGCCGCGGGCGAGCTGCCGGTGATCGACGAGGGCGACCGGATCGGCGCGCCCATCGCCCGGCCGGGCAAGATCGTCTGCATCGGGCTGAACTACCGCGACCACGCCGAGGAGACGGGGGCGGCGATCCCCGGGGAGCCCGTGGTGTTCATGAAGGATCCGATGACGATGGTCGGCCCCTTCGACGACATCCTCATCCCGCGCGCGTCGACCAAGACCGACTGGGAGGTCGAACTCGGTGTCGTGATCGGCGAGACGGCCCGGTACCTGGAGTCGCCCGCGGCCGCCCGGGCGCACATCGCCGGCTACGTGCTCTCGCACGACGTCTCGGAGCGCGAGTTCCAGCTCGAGCGCGGTGGTCAGTGGGACAAGGGCAAGAGCTGCGAGACCTTCAACCCGCTCGGCCCGGTGCTCGTCACCGCCGACGAGATCGCCGACCCCCAGGATCTCGGGTTGCGGCTCTGGGTCGACGGCGTGCAGCGCCAGAACGGGTCGACGGCGAACATGATCTTCCCGGTCGAGTACGTGATCTGGTACCTCAGCCAGTTCATGGTGCTGTACCCGGGCGACCTCGTGAACACGGGCACGCCCGCGGGGGTCGCGCTCGGCATCCCGGGCAATCCCTACCTGCGGGCGGGCAGCCGGGTCGCGCTCGAGATCGACGGTCTCGGCCGCTCGGAGCAGGGCACGGTGCAGGCATGAGCGCCGGGGAGTTCGACGGCCTCGCCGCGATCGTGACGGGTGGGGCATCCGGGATCGGGGCCGCCACCGCCGAGGCGCTGCTCGCCGCCGGCGCACGCGTCGCCGTGCTCGACCGCTCGACCGAGGGGGCACCCGAGGGAGCCCTGACCGTCACCGCCGACGTCACCGACCGCGCGTCGGTCGTCGCCGCGGTCGACGAGGCCGCCCGGGCGCTCGGGGGGCTGGACGTGGTCGTGAACAACGCGGGCATCAGCGCCGTGGGCACGGTGGAGCAGAACGACGACGAGCAGTGGGCCCGCGTGCTCGACGTGAACGTGGTCGGGATGGCCCGGGTCTCGGCGGCGGCGCTGCCGTGGCTCCGCCGGTCGGAGCACGCCGTGATCGTGAACCTCTGCTCGATCGCCGCGCTCAACGGACTGCCCGATCGCGCGCTCTACGCGGCCTCGAAGGGCGCGGTGCTCGCGCTCACCTTCGCCATGGCCACCGACCACGTGGCCGAGGGCGTGAGGGTCAACGCGGTCAGCCCCGGCACGGTCTCGACGCCCTTCGTCGAGCGGATGCTGCAGGGCTTCGACGACCCGGTCGCCGAGCGGGCGGCCCTGGATGCGCGCCAGGCGACGGGCCGTATGGTCAGCCCCGCGGAGGTGGCGGACGCCATCCTGTACCTCGCCAGCCCCCGGTCGGCCTCGACCACGGGGTCGGTGCTCGACGTCGACGGCGGAGTGACGCATCTGCGGGTCCGGCGGTGAGTGGGGGCTCGTGCTGAGGGCGGTCGGGCGACGATCATCCGACTCCCAGCCGACGAGGGGGCGCGCGGGCGTACGGTGATCGCGGAGAAGGAACACGATGACGCCTGAACAGACCGCCGAAGACCTGCGTGCCCGCGACGAGTACGACGCGTTCGGCCCCTGGGTCGTGCGGGTGCGGGAGACCGCCGACCTGCCCCCGCTCTACACCGACGCGCGGCTCGAGCCGGGCCGGGACGTGGTGGTGAAGTTCCCGCGGCCCGAGGCTCGACGCGACCTGCTGCCCGGGATGGACCTCTACGACGCCGTGCTCTCGGCCGGCTCCGAGGCTCTGGTCGTGCTGCAGCGCGATCGTGGTGGGGCGCACCGGCACGCGACCCGCGTCATCCCGTATGCCGGGCTGGCGGCGATCGTCGACAGCACCGACCTGCTCGATGCGCGGCTCGAGATCCACTCGACCGACGGTGACGTCGTCGTCGTGCCCTACAACGGTTCGTCGAAGCGCACGGTCGGGGAGCTGATCGACGAGCTCCGGAGCCGGATCGCGGCGGCGGTCACCCCGCCGCCCGGCTGGTCAGGGGTGCCCCTGCCCGAGCCGGGTACGCCGGTGCGGCTCGGGATGGACGACCTCGGGCGCAAGGACGTGGCCCTCGTCTCGCTCTTCGACCAGGTGGCGCGAGGCGGCGGTGCTGTGCTGCTCGCCGCGGCCGGCCGGAGCGTCGCGCGCCCCGTCGGCGCGGGTGCCCGCCGGGCATTCGAGCAGGTCTGGCCCACCTCACTGCAGGGCATGGTGATCGTGGCCAGCCCGAGCGAGCTGCAGATCCTCACCCGTCGTCTGCCGTTCCGTCGTGGTGGTCGCCCCGAGACCTCGCTCTCCCGAACGATCCTGGTTGCGCCGCTCGTCACCGCCGTCGAGATCGAGCCGCACTCCACCCGCGAGGCCGTCACGCTCGTCACCGTCCGCGCCGGCGACGCGGCCCTCCCCTTCGCGGTCCCCGCCGCATCCCCCCTCGAGCGCGCCCTCCGAGCCTTAGCGCCCCGCTGACCCCCAGTCCCAAATCCGAGTCCGAGTCCGAGTCCGAGTCCGATGACCGCCATCGACCTCGGCTACCCGTTCTTCGGGGACTGGCTCGTGCAGAACAGCCCGGCCGACCGGGTGCCCAGTCATGGCACGACGGCGTTCGCGTCGTCCTACGCGATCGACTTCGTGCCGCTCGGTCCGGGTGGCCGCACGGCCCCCTTCACGATGGGCTCGCTGCTCCGCTCCGAGCCGCCCGAGCGGTTCCCCGGCTTCGGACGGGAGCTCGTGGCCCCGGTCTCGGGTCTGGTGATCGGCGCGCACGATGCCGAGCCCGACCATCCAGCCCACCGCGGTCTCCCGTCCGTCGGCTATGCGCTCACCCAGCGTCGCCGAGCCTCGGCGGGTTGGCTCGCTCTCGCCGGCAACCACGTCCTGATCGAGAGCGGCGGCGTGATCGTGACCCTCTGCCACCTGCGACGCGGCAGTCTCCGCGTGCGACCGGGTCAGCAGCTCCGCGCGGGCGAGCCCCTCGGCGCCTGCGGCAACTCCGGCAACAGCACCGAGCCGCACGTCCACGTGCAGGCCCTCGACGCCCCCGACCCCACCCGCGCCCGAGCTGTCCCCCTCACCTTCGACGGCGCCCTCCCCCGCACCGGCTCCGTCATCACCGTCCCCTGATCGCGGCCGACCCCGCGCCCACAGCCGCCAGCAGAGATCCGACCCCCAGAAAAAGGAATCGCCCCGGCGCGCCGACGCATTTCTGCGTCCCGTCCAGGGCTTACAGATCGATCTTACCGCTGTCCACAGGGCGCATCAAGCTCTCTTGACGATTTCTCATGAGGCGGCCACACTGACCAGGTCATGCCCGTCGACCCCGCATCCCTCTCCGCACTCCCCCACGTGATCGGTGCCGAACGGTTGGCCCCCTACCTGGCCACCTGTGGTCAGGATGCATCGCGAGCGATCCGGCTCTGCTGCTGGAACATCGAGGCCAGCAGCGCGTTGCTGGGGACCTTCGCCGCCGTCGAGGTAGGCGTCCGCAACGCGATGCACCGCTCGCTCAGCGAGCATCACGGACGCACCGACTGGTGGGTCGACGCCCCGCTGACCGGGCAGGATCGCGCGGCCGTCGTCGGCGCGGCACGGTACCTCGACCAGCGCCGCGGATCGCAGGATTGGACCCCAGGCCACCTGGTGGCGGAGCTGCCGGTGTCGTTCTGGGAGGGCCTGCTCGCGAATCGCTATCACCAGGCACTCTGGGTGCCCTCGCTCGCGGGGGCCTTCCCGCACTTCGACGGGCGGCGCCGGGATGTGAAGGCCCAGCTTCAGCGACTCCGGCTCCTGCGCAATCGGGCGGCGCACCACGAACCGATCCACTCCCGTGATCTCCGCGTCGATCTGCAGTACCTCTGCCAGCTCGCGGGGTACGTGTCGGCCGAGCTCAGGGTGTGGGTGGAGAGCCACTCCCGGCTGCCACGAGTGGTCGACGGCAAAAGCGCCTCGGTCGCCGGACTGCGGGCCACGCGGTTCTGACCGGCCGGGCCGAACGGCCGGCCGGCGGCGGCGGCGGGGGGCTCGGCTACTCGTGGAGGAGGGACTGCCAGTTCTGGGGCACGTGGCCGGCGGGGCCGGGGACCGGCTGGTCGAGGGGGTGCGAGTGCGGCGGGGCGAGCTCGGGGCCGTCGGCGAACTCCTGGGTGCGGTAGTTCCAGAACCAGTCCTCACCTGGCTCGTAGCTCTGGATGATCGGATGCCCGCTCGACTCGGCGTGCTTGGTCGCGTGCTGCGAGGGCGAGGAGTCGCAGCAGCCCACGTGGCCGCACTCGGCACAGCGGCGCAGGTGCAACCACCAGCCCGTCACGGGGTCGCAGTCCACGCATCCGGGACCGCTCGGTTTCACGTCTTGATTGATGCCGCTGTCGCTCGTCACACCTAGGATCGTAGGCCATGGACGACTCGGTGTCTCAGGATCTCGCGGCCGCCGCCCACCCGCTGCTGACGGCGGAGCAGCGGCAGCGACTCGGCGCCTACGGGCAGGAGACCGCGGTGGCCGAGGGCGACCTGGTGTTCGCATCCGGTGATGCCGCCCCCGATCTGGTGCTGGTGCACGAAGGCAGCGTCGACCTGGTGCAGGTCGCGACCATCGACGCCCCCGAGGAGGTGCTCTGGCGCTACGTGCCGGGCGAATTCGTCGGCGAGCTCAACCTGCTGACCGGGCAGCGCATCTACCTCTCGGCCCGGGTGGCCGAGGCCGGCCGGGTGACCCTCATCCCGCCCGCGGTCTTCCGGCGGATCATGGCCGACGAGCCCGACCTCTCCGACCTCATGCTCCGGGCGTTCGTGGCTCGGCGGCGGAAGCTCCAGAACAACGCGGGAGCCCGGGCGATCGAGATCATCGGCACCGAGTTCTCGGCGCCGTCGCTCGCCCTCCGCACCTTCGCCGCCCGCCAGCAGCTCGCCCACACCTGGATCGACTCGGACAGCGTCGAGGGCAGGTCGCTCCTCCGCGTGGCCGAGATCGAGGTGGGCGACCTGCCGGCCGTCATCCTGCCCGATGCCGTGCTCAAGCGGGCGACCCCGGGCCGCCTCGCCGAGCACGTCGGGCTGACCGCACCACGGAGCGGGGGCGAGACCGTCGATCTCGCCGTGATCGGCGCCGGCCCCGCGGGGCTCGCCGCCGCGATGTACGGCGCCTCCGAGGGGCTCGACACGGTGCTGCTCGAGGCCGTGGGCACCGGCGGCCAGGCCGCCGCGAGCTCACGGATCGAGAACTACCTCGGCTTCCCCTCCGGCCTCAGCGGCAGCGAGCTGACCTCGCGCGCGATGGTGCAGGCCGAGAAGTTCGGGGCGCGGCTCTACAGCCCGTGCACCGCCGCCTCGCTGCATCCGGATGGCGGACACCTCGACATCACCCTCGACGACGGCACGGTCGTGCACGCGCGGGCCGTGATCATCGCCAGCGGAGCCCGGTACCGCTCACTCCCGCTGCCGGAGTGGAGCCGTTTCGAAGGCGCGGGCATCTACTACGCGGCCACCGAGCTCGAGGCGCGCTCCTGCGCGACGAGCCCCGTGGTGGTCATCGGCGGCGCCAACTCCTCTGGGCAGGCCGCGCTCTACCTGGCCTCGAAGGGCGCCCAGGTCACGATCGCGGTGCGTCGCGACGGGCTCGAGGCGACCATGTCGGCCTACCTCGTCGACCGGCTGAAGGCGCACCGCAACGTGACCATCCGCACCGCGACCGAGGTGACCGCGCTGCACGGCGACGAGTCGCTCAGTCAGGTCACGCTGACCGACCACGCGACCGGCGAGTCGGCCGATCAGGCCTGCCGCGGACTGTTCTGCTTCATCGGCGCCGACCCCGCGACCGCCTGGCTCGACGGCTCGGTGGTCACCGACCACGACGGCTTCCTCCTCAGCGACACCGCGCTCGGCGCGGGGGATGCGCTGCCCGAGGCCTACCGGCTGCTCGGACGCGACCCGCTGCCGTTCGAGACGAGCGTTCCGGCCGTGTTCGCCGCGGGCGACGTGCGCCGCGGGTCGATGAAGCGCGTGGCGGCCGCGGTCGGCGAGGGCGCGAGCGCGGTGCGCTCGGTGCACGTCGCCATCGGCACCCGCGCCTGAGGGCGGGCGCCACGCCCGCCGCGCACGGGCCGCCGGTCACGACGCCAGATCGGCGGGCTAGCAGGCACGCGCAGCTATGCAGGGCCGCGCCGCCGCCGCCCGCCTCTACTCCGCCCGCAACCGCAGGTTCTGCATCCCGCCGTCGACCGCGATCGACGCCCCGGTCGTCGAGCCCGCGAGCGGCCCGGCGAGGTACGCGACCGCCTCCGCCACCTCGTCCGCCGAGACGAGCCGACCGTGCGGCTGCCGCGCCTCGAGAGCGGCGCGTTCGGCCGCCGGATCCGCGGCGCTGGACAGCAACCGCCCCACCCAAGGCGTGTCGGCGGTACCCGGGTTCACGCAGTTGACGCGGATCCCCTCGCGCAGATGATCGGCCGCCATCGCCCGTGTCAGCGCGAGCACGGCCCCCTTCGACGCACTGTAGAGCGCGCGCTGGGGCAGGCCGGCGGTGGCCGCGATCGACGCGGTGTTGACGATGGATGCGGCCGGCGACTCGCGCAGGAACGGCAGGGCCGCGCGGCTGACCCGCGCCATCCCGATCACGTTGATGTCGAGCACGCGGGCCCATTCGTCGTCCGGGTTGTCGGCCACTGTGCCCTGCGCGCCGACGCCGGCGTTGTTGACGACCACGTCGATCCGGCCGAAGCGCGCGGCCACGGCGGCCACCGCCGAGCGCACCGAGGCGTCGTCCGAGACGTCGGCGGTCACCGCGAAGTGCTCCGGAGAGGCGTGCGAGGGGTCACGGTCGAGCACGGCGACCCGGGCTCCCGCCGCGTGCAGGCGGTCGGCGACGGCGGCTCCGATCCCGGATGCTCCACCCGTCACGATCGCGACCAGCCCGTCGAACTCGTGGCCGGGCAGCACCCGAGGCACCACCCGCGGCAGCGGCGTGCGCAGCGGCTCAGGCATCGACGAACACCTGTCGCTGCCGGCCGAGCCCTTCGATCTCGATCTCGCAGACGTCTCCCGCCCGGAGATAGGGGAACCGTCCCGACAGCGCCACGCCCTCCGGCGTGCCCGTCATGATCAGGTCGCCCGGCTCGAGCGCGAGGAACTGGCTCAGGTACCAGACCAGGTAATCGACCCCGAAGATCAGGTCGGCGGTCGTCGAGTCCTGCCGCGGCTCGCCGTTGACCCAGCTGCGCAGCCGCAGGTTCGTGTAGTCGACCTCGTCGGGGGTGACCAGCCAGGGCCCGGTCGGAGTGAAGCCCGGCGCGCACTTGCCCTTCGACCACTGGCCACCCGAGAGCTCGAGCTGGAACTCGCGCTCCGAGAGGTCGTTGCCCACGACGAACCCGGCGACGTGCCGCAGGCTGTCGGCCGGGGAGTCGAGATAGAGCGCGCGCTCGCCGATCACGACGCCGAGCTCGACCTCCCAGTCGGTCTTCCGGCTGAGCCGCGGGATGGCGACGTCGTCGTCGGGCCCGCCCACCGTGTTCGGCGTCTTGAGGAACAGGATCGGGGAGGTGGGTGGCTCGGAACCGGACTCGGCGGCGTGGGCGGCGTAGTTCATCCCGATGCAGATCACCGAACCGGGCCGCGCGATCGGCGAGCCCACGCGGTTCGCCGCGGCCACGGCGGCTGGGTCGCCGCCCGCGTAGGCGTCGGCGAGCCGGGGCAGCACCCCGGACTCTAAGGCCGCCCGCACGCGCTCGACGCCGCCGGAGGCGAAGAAGTCTCCGTCGAGGTCGGGCGTGAGCCCCGAGAGGTCGTAGTGGGCGTCGTCGGTGACGAGAACGGGCCGTTCCTGGCCCACGGGGCCGAGCCGGGCGAGTTTCATGGAGTTCCTTTCACGAGGAGGACAGGAGGAGGCAGACGATCGAGCTGCTGGCACGCATCCGCTCTACTCGAACTTCCCGGTCGACGCCTTGAGCTCCGGCACGGTGAGCGCCTCTAGGCTGCGCCCGCGGGTCTCCGGCCCGAGCACGGTCGCCACGAAGCCGATCAGGCAGGCGGCGATCACGAACAGCGCGACCAGCCAGGATGCTCCGGAGGCTGCGGCCACCAGGGCCACGGCGATCAGCGGGGTCAGGCCGCCGGAGATCGCACCGGCGACCTCGCGGCTGAAGGCGAGGCCCGTGAACCGCGAGCGCGCGGTGAACAGCTCGGAGAAGTACGCGCCCTGCGGCCCGAACATCGCGCCGACGCCCACGGCGAGGCTGATCGTGACGGCGAGCGTGATCCAGAGCGGCGACTTCGTGCCGTCGATGATCGCGAAGTACGGGAAGACGAAGATCGCAGAGAAGACGATGCCGAAGAGCACGACCGGCTTCCGGCCGACGCGGTCTGAGAGGTGCCCGGCGAGCGGCAGCGTGATCATCGTCACGAAGGTCGCCACGGTGATCGCGATCGGCCCGATCGAGTTGGCGAGCTTCAGCGTGCCGACGAGGTAGGCCGTGAGGAAGGTGAGGTTCACGTAGGCGAGCACGTTCTGCGGGGTCTGCGTGCCGATCAGCACGAGCGCCGCCTTCTTCTCGAAGCGGAAGACGTCGGCCACGGGGGTGACCTTGACCTTCTTCTGTTGCGCCTTCTCCTGCGCCTCGAGGAAGGCGGGGCTCTCGGCCAGCCGGAGACGGATGAACAGGGCGACGGCGATCACGACGATGCTGGCCATGAACGGGATGCGCCAGCCCCAGCTGAGGAACGCGTCCTCCGGCAGCTGGGTCACGAGTGCGAACGCGCCGGAGGCCAGCAGCAGCCCGAGGTAGACGCCGACCGCGGGCCAGGCTCCCTGCAGACCGCGGGAGCGCGGGGTGGCGTGCTCGACCGAGAGGATCGCGGCGCCGCCGAACTCGGCGCCCGCGCCGATGCCCTGCACGGCCCGGAGCAGCACGAGGATGATCGGCGCCCACACCCCGACCTGCGCGTAGGTGGGCACGAAGGCCATCGCCACGGTCGAGAACCCCATCACCAGCAGCGTGATCACGAGTACGTTCTTGCGCCCCACGATGTCGCCGAGACGGCCGAAGATCAGCCCGCCGAGCGGCCGGATGAAGTACCCCACCGCCAGTGTCGCGAACGCGGCGAGCGTGGCCACGGTCGGGTCGACCGACGTGAAGATGATCTTGTTGAACACCAGCGCCGCGGCCGTGCCGTAGAGGTAGAAGTCGTACCATTCCAGCGCCGATCCGACGAGGGCGGCAGCGGCCACTCGCCGGGTCGAGCGGGAGTCGTGGGTGGGTTTCGTCATGGTCGTGTCGGACATCATTGTCTCCTCGGATTCGGAACGGGCGGTAGACGGGTCGTGCAGGGGGTGGTCAGGCGACCCGGCGGTCCTCGATCGCATCCAGGTCCCAGGCGATGCCGAGACCCGGTTCGTCCGGGACGACGGCGTGCCCGTCGACGATGCGCAGCGAGCTGGTCGTGATGGCGCCGAGCTGCGGGATGTGCTCGACGAACCCGCCGTTGGGGATCGCGGCGGTGAGGCTCACGTGCAGCTCCATCAGGAAGTGCGGGCACACGGTCACGTTGTAGGCCTCGGCGAGGTGCGCCACCTTGAGCCAGGGCGTGATGCCGCCGATGCGGGCGACGTCGGTCTGCACGATGCCGGCCGCGCCCCGCTGCAGGTACTCCTTGAACTGGCCGACCGAGTAGATCGACTCGCCGACGGCGATCGGCACGCTCGTCGAGCGCACCAGCTCGGCGTGGGCCGTGACGTCCTCGGCCGGCATCGGCTCCTCGTACCAGGTGAGGTCGAAGGGCTCGAGCAGCGCCGTCCGGGCGCGGGCGCTCGCGAGCGTCAGCGACTGGTTCGCGTCGACCATCACAGCCATCCCGGGGCCGACCGCATCCCGCACCGCCCCGACGCGCTCGGCATCCTCGCGCGCGCTCGGCCGGCCGACCTTGAGCTTCACGCCCGACCAGCCCTGCGCCTTCGCGCGGAGGGCGTTCTCGACCAGCTCGTCGGTGCCGAGGTGCAGCCAGCCGCCTTCGGTGTCGTAGAGCGGGACGGTGTCGCGGAATCCGCCGGCCGCGAGCCAGAGCGGCTGGGCGTCGCGGAGGCAGCGCAGATCCCAGAGGGCCGTGTCGAGCGCGGCGAGGGCGAGCGAGGTGATCGGCCCGACCGTGGTGGCCCGCGAGGAGTCGAAGGCGGCGCGCCAGACCCGCTCGACGGCCCGCGAGTCGAGCCCGATCACGGCCGGGAGCAGCGTCTCCCGGAGCATCGAGAGCACCGCCCGGCCGCCGGTGCCGATCGTGTACGAGTAGCCGCGGCCCGCGAGACCGTCGGCCGTGCCCAGCTCGACGAAGATCGTCTCCTGCTTGAGGAACGACTGGATGGCGTCGGTGCGTACCGTCTCGACCTCGAGGTCGACGAGGGAGGCGGTCGCAGTGGTGATGGTGGTCGCAGTGGGGGGCATCGTTGATCCTTCGCGTTTCGACCGATCATATAGTATTTGATCGAGTCGGCAAGGGTCTCGTCGCGATGAATCGACGGGCGTCCCGTCCCGTTACGGGGCGCCCCCGGTAGAGTCAGGTCATGACCATCGCGTCGCCGTTCGAGCGCCCCCGTCTCGGAGGATCACGCGGGCAGATGGTCGCCGACGACGTCTACGACCAGGTCACCCGGATGATCCTGCGCAACGAGGTCGCCCCCGGCGTGAGGCTCAACATCGAGGCCCTGGCCCATCACTTCGCCGTCTCGGCGACGCCGGTGCGCGAGGCGCTCGCCCGGCTCGAGGCCGACGGCCTGGTCGAGCGCGAACACCTCAAGGGTTACCGCGCCCGGGGCCTGCTCAGCCGCAAGGAACTGCTCGACCTCTTCGAACTGCGCCTGCTGCTCGAACCGCACGCGGCCGGGCAGGCGGCCGAGGATGCCGCTCCCGCCGAGCTCGACGGCATCGTGGCCGAGTTCGAGGCGAGCGGGTCAGCACCCTCGGGCGCCGACTACGACTCGTACAAGGAGTTCAGCGCCCACGACGCACGCCTGCACCGGTTGATCCTGGTCGCCGCGGGCAACCAGGCGGTGGCGGATGCGGTGGATCGGATGCATTTCCACCTGCACGCATTCCGGCTCAGCTACGACAACTCCTCTGGTCAGGAGACCGTCTCGGAGCACCGCGCGATCGTCGAGGCACTCACGGCCCGCGACCGGGCCGCGGCGGAGTCGGCCATGACCGCGCACATCGCGAACGCACGCTCGCGGCTGTCGCCGCACGCCGGGAGCTAGGTCGGCGGGAGCCGGGTCACCGGGTTCAGGTCACCGGGCAGCGCAACGCCTCGTGCCGGAGCGCCCGGCCCGCCTCCTCGGCCGCGAGCCGCTGCAGGTTGTCGAGCGATCGTGTCGAGTAGAAGGCCGCGTGCGGCGTGAAGAGCGCGTTCGGGTGGGCCCGGAGCGGCGAGTCCGCGGCGAGCGGCTCGGGTTCGAACACGTCGAAGGCCACGCCGCGCAGGCGGCCGCTGCCGAGGGCTTCGGCGACGGCTTCGGCGTCGACCAGCCCGCCACGCGAGGTGTTGACCAGGAACGCGCCCGGCTTCATCCACGCCAGGGTCTCCGAGCCGATCAGGTGATGGTTCTCGGGCGTGAGCGGGCAGTGCAGGGTGAGGGCGTCGGCCTCGGCGAGCACGGTGTCGAGGTCCGCCATCCGGATGTGGCCGTCGAGCGACTCCGCGGTGACGAACGGGTCGTACGCGATCACCCGGAACCCGAAGGGCTTCAGCCGTTCGGCGACCTGACGGCCGATCCGGCCGGTGCCGACGAGTCCCACGGTGGTGTCGGCGAAGCTTGCGATCGGCCCCACCGAGCCGGGTGTCACCCAGCCCTCCGCGCGGATGCCGGCCGTGTAGGTGCCGACCCGCCGCAGCAGGGTCAGCAGCAGCGTCACCGTGTGATCGGCGACCGTCTCCACCCCGTAGTCCGGCACGTTCGCCACCGCGATCCCGCGCTCACGGGCCGCCGGCACGTCGACGTTGTCGTAGCCGACGCCGTAGCGCACGACGATCGCTCCCGGCGCGAGCACGTCGAGCACGGCCGCCGTGACGGGGGCGAAGTTCACGAACAGCACGTCGGCGCCGCGGGCGGCCTCGACCGTCTCGGCCTCGGTGCGGCAGTCGTGCTCGGCGAACTCGGCGCCGTGCTCCTTCGCCATCGCGCGCTCGTGGGCCACGCCCCCGAAGGCCTGGTCGACGACGACGACCTTGGCGGTCATCGTGCCGCCCCTGCCAGGAGTCCGCGCGCGGCCAGGTTGGTCATCAGGGCGGCGATGCCGAAGGTCCACTCCGGCGCACGCTCCGAGAAGCCGACCGTATTGACGAGCGAGCCGAGCCGGGGCGACGAGATGGTGACGACGTCACCCGGGTGATGGGTGAAGCCGAGACCCGGCTCGTCCCTGTCCTGCGTCGGTGAGAAGAGCGTGCCGGTGAACAGGGCGAGACCGTCGGGGTACTGGTGGTGGCGGCCGATCGCCGCGCCGATCAGCTCCTCGAACGGGCGGCTGATCCGGGCCACGCTGTTGCGGCCCTCCATCCGGTAGCCGGCGTCGTCCGAGACGACCAGGTCGATCTCGGTGCCGCGCGCATCCTCGATCGAGTAGCCCTCGTCGAAGAGACGGATGAACGGGCCGAGCGCGCAGGACGCGTTGTTGTCCTTCGCCTTGCCGAGCAGCAGGGCGCTGCGCCCCTCGAAGTCGCGGAGGTTCACGTCGTTGCCGAGCGTGGCTCCGCGTGGGCGGCCGCGCGAGTCGGTGACGAGCACGAGCTCGGGTTCGGGATTGTTCCAGGTCGACCGCTCGAGCACGCCGACGGGCGATCCCGAGCCGACCGCCGAGAGCACGGGCGCTTTGGTGAAGATCTCGGGATCCGGCCCGATGCCGACCTCGAGGTACTGCGACCACATCCCCTCGTCCAGCAGCGCGGCCTTGACGCGCGCCGCCTCCTCCGAGCCGGGCACGACCGAGCCGATCGCACCGCCCACCGCGTCGGCGAGCTTCTCGCGCATCCGGACGGCGAGCGAGGCGTCGCCGGCGGCACGTTCCTCGACGACCCGCTCGAGCATCGACGAGACGAAGGTCACGCCGGCGGCCTTGATGGCCTGAAGGTCGATCGGGGCGAGGAGCCGCACGGCGTCGCCGCGGCCGGCGGCGGTGGCGTCGAGCACGTCGGCGAGCGCCCAGGAGGAGGGGGCGGGGGTGGTAGGAGTGGCGGTCGGGGTCGGGGTCGCTTCGTCGCCGGACACTTCGTCGCGGGCCGCTTCTTGGTCGATCACGGCGCGCACGAGCGCAGCGGGGTCATCCCGTTCGAGCAGCTGGGACACGGTCGGGGCCACGGCACCGAGATCGACGAGCCGATCGCCCACGACCGCGACCACGGTGGGGCCGCCGACCGCGGGGTCGAACACGCGGCCGAGCAGCAGGGCCGAGGCGTCGTCGTCGGGGAGCACGGCCCCGGGGTCGAGGGTCAGCGTCATGGTGTGCCTTTCCGTGGGGGGTCTGGGTTCTGGTCGAGGTCGCTTGTCAGGGCAGAGCGGTCGCGATCGCGCGCACCGGGCAGCCGTCCAGGCCCTCGACCGGCAGCGGGAGGCAGGTGAGGAAGAAGTCGGCCGCATCCAGGCCGGACAGGTCCATCCCCTCGACGATCACGACGCCCGCCCCGAGGAGCGCCCGATGCACCGCGAGCCCGTCGGTGTGGTGCACCGAGGGCTGTTCGATGCCGAGCAACAGGATGCCCGCCTCGGCGAGCCGCTCGGCCACCGCGACCGAGAGCTGCGGGAAGGCGTCGTGGTACTCCCCGGTGCCGAAGGTGCGCGCCCAGCCGGTCTTGAGCACGATCCGCTCGCCTGCCCGTACCTCTCCCACGTCGTCCGGACCGATCTCGGCGAACGGCGGCAGCATGCCCAGATCGATCAGCCGGGCCGGCCCGACGAGGCGGTGCAGGTCGGTGCCGAGCACGTCCGCTCCCCCGTCGAACACGTGCAGGGGAACGTCGATGTGGGTGCCGACGTGGGATCCGATATGGATGTCGCTGACGTGGTACCCCGACTCGCCGTGCTCGTGCGCGGTCAGCACCGCGAGCCCCGGGTCGCCCGGGTAGCCCGGGGCGCCGTTGGGCAGCGGATGCGACAGGTCGACGATCTCCCCCGGCCTCACGAGGCTCCTCCCGCGGCGATCTCGACGACGATCTTCACGTCGTCCGCCCCGCCGATCAGGTCGAAGGCCTCCGCCACATCCCCGAACGGCACTGTGCGGGTGACCAGCGGCGCCGGGCGCACCCGGCCCGAGGCGACCAGCGCGATCACCTCGTCCCAGATGCCGGGCGAACCGAGCGCGCCCTTCAGCACGAGGTCCTTCGTGACCAGCGCATCCGCGTCGAACGGGATCTGCGGCCGCCCGTAGAGCGAGACCGCCACGATCACGGCGCCCGGCACGGCGGCCCCGAGCGCGGCGGCGAGCCCGGAGGCCTGGCCGGTCGCCTCGATGATCCGGGTCCACCGCTCGGGCAGCGGGTCGTAGCCCGGGCCGCCGAGGTGGATGTCATCCGCCCCGAGCTCCGAGGCCATCGCGAGCCGGCGCGCGCTCAGGTCGGCGACCTCGACCGAGGCGGCCCCCGCATCCCGGGCCAGCTGCAGCGCGAGCAGCCCGATCGGGCCGGCGCCGATCACCAGCACCCGGTCGTCGGGCCGGATCCCTGCCGTCTTCACGGCGTTGAGCGCGATCGCTGTCGGCTCGATCAAGGCGGCCGAGACGTCGTCGACCCCGGCCGGCACGCGATGCGCGGCGCGGGCGGTGAAGAGCACCTCCTCGGCCAGCCCGCCGTCCTGCGTGATCAGGCCGGTCTCGTGGCGGTCGGGGCAGAGGTGGTAACGGCCCGAGGCGCAGACCGCGCAGACTCCGCAGCCGATGCTGCACTCGCCGACCACGCGGTCGCCCACGGCGAATCCCTCGACCCCCACGGCGCCCTCGACGTCCGGCCCCACCTCGACGACGGTTCCGACCCACTCGTGACCCGGCACGATCGGGTACTGGGCCATCCCGTTGGCGAAGTAGACCATCACGCCGTCGCGGATCTCCTTGTCGGTGGCGCAGAGCCCGACCCGGCTGATCGCGATCCTGAGCTGACCGGCGCCCGGCGGCACGACGGGGCGCTCGACCACGGCGACCCGGCCGTCGCCGCGCAGTTCGACCGCGCTGAACGTCGATGAGGTGTCCACGATGACATCCCGCCCTTTCAAGGTCTGATTATCAGACAATAGCCGAGACGGTAGCACATCATCAGATAATCTGATGAGCGCACCGATCGAAGGGCTCTCCATGGCGGCACCGACCCCCGAACTCCCCCGGCAGCGACTCTCCTCCGTCGTCGCCGAACACATCCAGCGCGACGTCCTCAGCCGCGGGATGCAGCCGGGCGACAAGCTGCCCACCGAGGCCGAGCTCGCCGAGCAGTACCAGGTCAGCCGGGCCGTGGTGCGCGAGGCGGGCCGCATCCTCGACGGGCGCGGGCTCGTCGACATCCGCCCGGGCCGCGGAATGACGGTGTCGAAGCCCGACGGCACGTCGATCGCGAATCAGTTCTCGCTCGTGCTGCAGATGAACCAGGCCACCTTCGGCCAGCTGATGCAGACCCGGCTGGTCGTCGAGGTCGAGATCGCCGCCCTCGCCGCCACGAACCGGAGCGACGAGGATCTCGCCGAACTCCGCGCGACCCTCGACCGGGCCCGCGACGCCGACGACGACTACGAGGCCTTCCTCGAGGAGGACCTGCGGTTCCACGAGCTGATCTCCCGCGCGAGCGGCAACCCCTACTTCTCGCTGTTCATCGACCCGGTCAACGAGTGCCTGCGCAATTCGTACACCGACGCGAAGCGGTACCTCTCGCGGCGGGAGTCGACCTTCCGCGAGCACGAGGCGATCGTCGACGCGATCGAGGCGGGGGATGCCGACCAGGCCCGCGCCGCCGCCCGGGCGCATCTCGAGCGGGTCGAGTCGCAGCAGTGGGAACTCGTGCCGCCGGCAGAGCGCGGCCGCACCGCCTGATCCAGCCGCACCGCCCGATCCGGCCGCACCGCCTGAACAATTCGGAGGCTCCGGGCGCTATCGTCTGATTATCAGATAATATGCTGATCACCTCGCCCCGACGCCGTCGCGAGACGGCCGGAGCGCAGTCCTTCCGAAGGAGACCCATGGCCCGCCCCGCCCCGTCGTCCGACGTCGTCAGCATCGACCCGCGCACCGACACCGTCGTCGAGGAGGTCGCGCCCGCCACCTCCGACACCGACGTGGCCCGCATCGCCGCCCGCGCCTCCGCCGCAGCCGACTCGTTCGGGCGCACCAGTCGCGCGTTCCGTGCCGCCCTCCTCCGCGCGGTCGCGGACGGGCTCGAGTCGCGGCGCGACGAGATCGTCGCGGTCGCCGACCGCGAGACCGCGATCGGCGAGACCAGGCTGAACGGCGAGCTCACCCGCAGCGTCTACCAGGCGCGCCTCTTCGCCGACGCGATCGAGGAGGGCGGCTACCTCGAGGCCGCGATCGACCACGCGGGTCCGACGCCGATGGGCCCGGGGCCCGACCTCCGACGCATGCTCGTGCCGATCGGTCCGGTGGCCGTGTTCGGTTCCAGCAACTTCCCGCTCGCCTTCTCGGTGCCGGGCGGCGACACCGTCTCAGCTCTCGCGGCCGGCTGCCCCGTGGTGCTGAAGGCGCACTCGTCCCACCCCGCGACCTCGAAGCTCTGCTTCGACATCCTGACCGGCGCGGCGGCGACCGCCGGAGCCCCGGACGGCGTGCTCGGCATCGTCTTCGGCCAGGCCGCCGGAGCCGCCCTCGTCGCCGACCCGCACATCAAGGCCGTCGGCTTCACCGGCTCGCTCTCCGGTGGGCGGGCACTGCTCGAGATCATCGAGCGCCGGCCACAGCCCATCCCGTTCTACGGCGAGCTCTCGGGCCTCAACCCCCTCGTCGTCTCGCCCGGCGCCGCGGCGGCCCGCACCACCGAGATCGCCGAGGGCCTGTTCACCTCGTTCACGGTCTCGGCCGGCCAGCTCTGTACCAAGCCCGGCGTGGTCTTCCTGCCCCGGGATGCCGCCGGCGACGCGCTGCGCGACCAGGTGGTGCGACTCGCCAACGCGAGCGACGAGTTCACTCTCCTGAACAGCCGCATCCGGGCCTCGTTCTTCAACATCTCGGCCCGCATCGCGGGGGCTCCGGGCACCCGGATGGCCGCCGGAGCCGGGCGCGCCGTCGACCGCATCCGCGTCGCGCCGCAGCTGTTCGAGCTGCAGGCGGCCGACCTCACCGACACCGTGCTCGAGGAGTGCTTCGGGCCCTCGACCGTGGTGGTTCGCTACTCCTCCCCGGCCGAGCTCGAGGCCGCGCTGACGCGGCTGCCACCCTCGCTGACCGGCACGATCCATTGCACCGACGACGAGCTCGACGGGTTCGAGCCGGTGATCCGCTACTTCGAGGCGAACAGCGGGCGGATCGTCTTCGACGGCTTCCCGACGGGCGTGCTGGTCTCGTGGGCGCAGACCCACGGCGGCCCGTGGCCGGCGACGAACAGCCTGCACACCTCGGTCGGGGTCACGGCGGTACGGCGGTTCCTTCGGCCGCTCACCTGGCAGAACGCCCCCGCGGCGGTCGTGCCGGAGGAACTGCAGGAGGGGTACACCGCGATCCCCCGCCGGGTCGACGGTGCGCTCGTGCCGGCGACTTCGACTGTGGCCGCGACCACGTCTGCGGATGCGTCTGTCGCTGCGCCCTCGACCGCCTGAGACTTTTCCCGGCTAACTTGCACACGGGTGTGCAGGTTAGCGTACGATGGTGGTCATGACCGCCACCCTGCCCACCGCACGCGCGACCCGGAAGGACGCCGTCGAGAACCGCGAAGCCATCCTCGTGGCCGCCGCGGTCGTCTTCCGGCGCGAACCCGAGGCCTCGCTCGACGCCGTCGCGACCGAGGCGGGCCTGTCTCGGCGCTCGATCTACGGCCACTTCGCCTCACGCGACGAGCTGCTCGCCGAGCTGATGGTGCGCGGCGGCGCCCGCATCTCGGCCGCCCTGGCCGACGTGCACGACGACGACCCCCGCACCCACCTCGCCCTGATCGGCGCCGCCCTCTGGACCGAGGTGCAGCAGGTGCGCGTGCTCGCCCAACTCGCCATCCACGGGCCGCTCGAGCAGACCATCGCCGAGGCGCTCGTGCCCGTGCGCGCCTCGGTGCGCGTCGCCGCCCGCGGCGGGGTCGAGGCCGGGTGGTTCCGGTCCGACCTGCCGGTCGAGTCGCTCGCGCGCCTGATCGAGGATGCGGCGATCGCCGTGCTCGACGAGGCCGTGCGCGCCGACCTCAGCGAGGCTGAGGGGCGGCGGCTGGTCATGGCGATGGGGCTCTCGGTCGCCGGGCTCTCCTGGCGGGAGGCGGACGCGGTCATCCGCGAGCTGCCGGGTGCCGGCGCCGCTGGGTCCGCCTCTTCGACTTCCTCCCACTCCCCTGATTCCCCCGTTTCCTCCGCCTCCCCCGAAAAGAGCCGCTCATGAAGATCGTCGCCGACCGCGTGAGCAAAGGGCACGCGGGCATCCCACTGCCCGAGACCACGCTCGCCTACGAGACCGGTCGCGTCACGATCGCCGAGGCCGAGGTGGGCGACCACCCCACCGTGCTCGCCCTCATGATGAGCGGCCGGATGCGCACCGACAGCGGGCAGCTCACCATCGACGGCGCCGACGACTCCGCCCTGGTGCGCGAGCGCGTGGCGCTGGTCGACGCCCCCGACGTCAGCGAGCCCACCGGCGACCTGCTCCTCAAAGACGTCGTGCGCGAGGAGCTCATGTTCGCGGGCCGCTCCGCCTCGCGCGACTCCGTCGCCCGGGCCATCGCCGAGAACGGCGGGGCCGACTACGCCGGGGTGCGCATCGCCGACGTGCCCGCGGGCATCCGTGTGCGCATCCTGACCGAGATCGCGGCGTTCCGCGCCGGAGTCCGCGGCATCGTGATCACGAGCCCCGACCGCCACGGCGGCGACCCGCGCGACTGGCTCGCCGTCGCCCGCGAGCTCGCCGAGCGCGACTTCGCGGTGCTCGTGGTCTGCGGCTACGCCTCGGCCGAGATCGTGCGCCCCCTGCTCCCGGCGAACCCCGTGGCCTTCGACGCGCCCGCCGAAACCTCACCCGGCGCCGCACCCGACGCCGCCTCTGACTCCACCCCCGGCGCCACCGCCGCCACCCCAGACGACTTCTCCTACGAAACCGAATCGGAGCGCCTCGCGTGAAGATCTTCACCCTCGTCACCACCGAGCTCAAGCGCCTCACGGCGACGAGCATGGCCAAGCTCGCGCTGGCCGCGCTCATGCTCGTGCCCATCCTCTATGCGGGCCTCTACCTCTGGGCCAACAACGACCCTTACGGCAACCTCAAGGACGTGCCGGTCGCGCTCGTCGTCGAGGACACCGGGTCGACGCTCGACGGCGAGACCGTCGACTACGGCGACCAGGTCGAGAAGCAGCTGCTCCAAGACGCCTCGGTGGGCTGGCAGGTGACGGATGCGGCCGACGCCTCGGCGGGCGTCCGTGACGGCCGGTTCGACTTCATCCTCACCCTCGGTGCGGGCTTCTCGGATGCGCTGACCTCGGCCAGCGGCAACAGCCCGCAGCAGGCGGTGGTGAGCCTCACGACCAACGACACGAACAGCTTCCTGGCCACGACGATCGCCGGGCAGGTGGCTGAGAAGGTGCGCGTGAGCATCACCGAGCAGGTCGGCAAGGAGGCGGCACTCAAGCTCTTGGACGGCTTCGCCGAGGTGCGCACGAACCTCACGGACGCCGTCTCCGGCGCCGGGCAGCTGGCCGACGGCTCGGCCTCGGCGCTGACCGGTGCGCAATCGCTCGCCTCGGGCGCGCAGACCCTCACCACCGGTGCGCAGTCGCTGGCCACGGGTGCGAGCTCGGCGAACGACGGGGCGCAGCAGTTGAACACGGGGCTGCAGCAGCTGCAGGCGGGGTCGGCGGATCTGCCGGCGCAGGCGGCCCGGTTGAACACCGGCGCTCAGCAGGTCGCGGCGGGCAACGCCGACCTGTCGAACAAGGCGAACGGGATCGCGACGACCGTGAACCAGGCGACCGCGACCGCGAACGGCCTGCACGTGGACATCGTCAACGCGATCAACGACAACGCCGCGCTCACCGCCGACCAGAAGGCCCAGCTCCTCGGCTATGCCGGTCAGATCAACGCGGCCATCAACAGCGGCAACAAGACCGTGCAGACCGATGTCGGGCAGATCGGGGAGCTCTCGGCCGGGAGTGCCGAGCTCGCCGCCGGCACCCAGACGCTGGCCGACAACGCGCCCGCACTGGCGAACGGGATCGCGTCGGCCGCATCCGGAGCCTCACAGCTCGCCGACGGAACCTCGCAGCTCGCCGACGGCTCGGCGCAGCTCGCGACCGGGGCGCAGCAGCTGACCGACGGCTCGAACCAGCTGGTCACCGGGCTCGGCACGCTGACCACCGGGGTGGGCACCCTGAAGAGCGGGCTCGCATCCGGCCTCGACCAGATCCCCGACCAGAACGCCGATCAGCGCGAGGCCGCCGCCCAGACCATCTCGGATCCGGTCGCGCTCGACACCAGCGCCGTCACCTCCGCGGGCAACTACGGGGCCGGGATCGCCCCGTTCTTCATCAGCCTCGCGGCCTGGATCGGCATCTACGCGCTGTTCCTGATCGTCAAGCCGCTCTCGCGGCGCGCGGTCACCGCCCTCAAGCGGCCGTTCGTCGCGACCACGGCGGGCTGGGCGACCCCCGCCCTCCTCGGGGCGCTGCAGATGGTGACCGTGTTCGGCATCGTGACGCTCGCGCTCGGGTACCAGGTGGAGCACGGGTGGGGGATGCTCGGGTTCATGATCCTGGTGTCGGCGACGTTCGCGACGATCATCCTGGCGCTGAACATCCTGCTCGGCAGCGTGGGGCAGTTCCTCGGGCTGGTGCTCATGGTGCTGCAGCTCGTGACGGCCGGAGGGACGTTCCCGTGGCAGACGCTGCCCGGGCCGCTGCAGGTGCTGCACAACGTGCTGCCGATGAGTCACGCGGTCGACGGCATCAGGCAGCTGATGTACGGCGGCGACCTCACGATCGCGGGTGCCGATGCCGGGGCGCTGTTCTTCTGGCTGGTCGGCGCGCTGCTCGTGTCGTACCTCGGCGCCCGGCGCCTCACGAGCCACCGCACCCTCCGCGACCTCCGCCCCTCCCTCATCGGCTAGCCCCGCTCGGCCCGTCCCCTCCCCTTGGGCTCCCGGCCCCTCCCGGCCGCCCCCGACGCGCGGGTTACGCCAAGGGGGGGCAGGGGTCAGCGGGTCAGGAGACGGTGACTCGGACGGTGTCCCAGCCCGAAGCTCCGTCGGGCGCGGGGGGCGCCTGCACGTCGGTCTGCGTCGCGCCGGAGGCGTCCGTCGCGCGCACGGCGAGGGTGTGCTGCCCGGCCGGCGCATCCCACTCGTAGACCCACTGCACCCAGGTGTCGACACCCGTGGTGCCGGCGAGACGCGCCTCGGCCCAATCGCCGCCGTCGACCTGCACCTCGACCTTCGAGACCCCAGTGTGCTGCGCCCAGGCGACGCCCGCGACCGCGACCTTCCCGGCGGCGACCGTGGCCCCGGCCCGCGGCACGTCGATGCGCGACTCGGTCTTGATGGGGCCGAGCGCCGACCAGCCGCGCGGGGTCCAGTAGCCCTCGGCATCCGCGAATCTCGTCACGCGTAGCTCGGTGACCCACTTGGTCGCCGACACGTAGCCGTACAGCCCCGCGACCACCATGCGCACCGGGAAGCCGTGCTCGACCGGGAGCGGCTGCCCGTTCATCCCGACGGCGAGCAGGGCGACGCGCCCCTCGTCCTGCAACGCCTCGAGCGGCGTGCCGGCCGTGAACCCGTCGGTGCTCACCGAGAGCACCATGTCGGCTCCGGCCTGCGGGGCCGCCTTCTTCAGGATCTCGCGGATCGGGTACCCCAGCCAGACCGCGTTGCCGATCAGGTCGCCGCCGACCTCGTTCGAGACGCAGGCGAGGGTGACGACGTGCTCCTCGAGGGGCAGGGCGAGCAGTTCATCCCAGCCGATCTCGACGGGCTGGTCGACGAGACCGGTGACCCGCAGCTTCCAGTTGTCGGTCGCGAGGGCCGGCACCTGCAGGGCGGTGTCGATGCGGTAGAAGTCCTCGTTCGGGGTGATGTAGGGCGTGAGGCCCTCGAGCCCGAGGTCGGCGGAAGCCGGCACGGCCGGAGCCGGGGTCGCCGCGGCCGGCAGCACCACCGCGTCGCGCGCCGCGCTCACGGCGTTCGCGGCCGCGTTCATCGCGCGCGCGATCACCCCGCCGAACGCGGCCACCAGCGCGGTGATGCCGGCGGCGGTGAGGAAGCGGCGTCGGTCGAGACCCGTCTGCGCGCCCAGGGGAACCGGTTCGGCGGCGGAGGCGGTCCAGGCACGCAGTCGGCGGGCGAGCATCCGGAGCACCAGCACGCCCACGATCATGCCCACCACGGTCGGGATGCCGGAGAGCCCGCTGGCCCCGGCCCGCGTCGTGACGGCCAGCACCGCGATGCCCGAGACGAGCACGAGCACGACGAGCCCGAACGGCGGGCGGCGGTATTCGAGGATGCCGGCAAGCGCCGCGAGTGCGACCACCAGGATGCCGAGGATCACCAGCAGCGCGGCCTTGTCGCCGGTGCCGAACACCGCGATCATGAACGACTTGACGCCGGGCGGCGCGAGGTCGATCGCGAGGGAGCCGACGGCGAAGACGGGGCTGGTGGCGGCTCCGGCGAAGATGGCGATGATCTCGGCGGCCGCGAGCACGGCGGCGGCCGAGATCAGGCCGGTGACGGCGGCCCAGACGTGGGCGGTGCGACGCATGGGGTCATCCTAGGTCGCTGCGGTGGGAGCGAAGCCTCGCCGAGAAGTCACTTTCACGTCCAAAACTCGGAGTTTGGGCGTAAAAGTGACTTCTCGGCGGGGGGGGCTAGCGGGCGGGGGGCTAGCGGGCGGGGAGGCTAGCGGGCGCGGAGGCGGCGCACGAGGAGGGCGATCGTACGCCAGCCCAGGAGGAAGACCGCGAGCACGATCGCCGTCACGATCACGAACGAGACCGCGATTCCCTGCCCCGAGACGGCACGGAGCACGAGCCCCACAGCCACGGTGCAGAACCACACGATCAGCCCGGCGACGAGCAGCGGCAGCGCACGCCCGGCGCGGGAGGCGTTCGCGATCGCCACCGCGATCCACCCCACGACGAGCCCGGCGACGAACGGCCAGGCCGTGATCACGAAGCCGAGCGCCGACGCATCCTCGTCGTGGCTGGCCCGGCCGATGGCGGCGAAGAGGAGCACGAGCAGCAGGTCGGCGACGACGGTCGCGACCACGGGGAGGACGGGGCGGGGGTTCACCGTTCGAGTGTAGGTGGGCGAAGATGGACTCGTGACCCACACCGACATCACCATCCTCAACTACACCGTCAACGCCGATGTCTACGCGCGGTACGGCGCCGACTTCGACACCGAGGCCGTCAACGACGAGATCCTGCGCATCCTGAACGCCGAGGTTCCCGAGGGCATCGAGATCCACCGCAACGGCAAGGTCGTCGCCGAGGACTTCGCGATCGAGACCGCCCAGAAGTACGACTGGGCCGCGCTGCTGAAGCGTCTCGACCTCGACACGATCCTCGCCGAGCACGGCAAGTAGGCGGGAGCCGCCCGCGCGGCACTGTTAACTTCTGCCACCGGGTGGGTGAAGGCACCGTCGCTTGTGCGCGGCCGACGCCCCCGGGAGGCTGAGGACATGCCCCCTCGCGACCGCCTCCTCGCCGCCCTCGTCGCCGTGCTGTGGGGCGTGAACTTCGTGGCCATCCACTTCTCGCTCGAGCAGTACCCGCCGTTCTTCCTCGTGGGGCTGCGGTTCCTGCTGCTGGCGATCCCGACCGTGCTGTTCGTGAAGCGGCCGGGAGTCAAGTTCCGGTGGCTGCTCGGCTACGGGGTGGGCTTCGGCATCCTGCAGTTCGCGTTCCTCTACGCGGGGATGTCGGCCGGGATGCCGCCGGGGCTCGCCTCGCTCGTGCTGCAGGCATCCGCCCCGTTCACGGTCGTGCTCGCGGCGGTGTGGCTGCGGGAGCGCCTGACCATCGTGCAGGGCGTCGGGATCGCGGTGGCCGTCGCGGGCCTCGGCGTGATCGCGGCCGAGCGGGCGGGGGTGTCGGCGCTGCTGCCGGTGATCCTGACCCTCTGCGGTGCGCTCGGCTGGGCCTTCGGCAACATCTGCAGCCGGCAGGCGAAGCCCGAGAGCCCGCTGCGGCTGACGATGTGGATGTCGGTGATCCCGCCGATCCCGATGATCGGCCTGTCGCTGCTGATCGAGGGGCCCGACCGCATCGGGGAGTCGCTCGCGACGAGCTTCACGCCCGAGGCGCTGCCCGCCGTGCTCGGGCTGGCGTACACGGTGCTGATCGGCACGGTGGTCGGATCGGGTATCTGGGTGACGCTGATGAAGCGCAACCCGTCGAGCCGCGTCGCCCCGTTCTCGATGCTGGTGCCGGTCGCGGGCTTCACGAGCGCCTGGCTCATCCTCGGCGAGACCCCCACCCCCTTCGACCTCCTCGGTGGCGCAATAGTGATCCTCGGCGTCCTCATAGCCACCCTCACCCGCCGCCCCCGCCCCGCCGCCGCGGCCCCGGCCCCGGAGGTAGAGGCCCACCGCCCCCTCCTGCCCGACCCCAAGTAACCGTGCCGCCGCCGCTTCAGCAGGAGGCATGGGGACACAAACGCAACAGGCCCTACTCGATGCTTCAAGGTGAGCGCGTCGCCGTGAGGCACGACCGCAGGCCGGGCCTCACGACGGCACGCGAACATGTCGCCCGCGCCGCAGAGGCGGCGGCGCGGTCAAAAAACATGCTGCATGACCCACGCATGCATCGCCACCGCCGCCGCCGCCGACGCGTTGATCGACCGCGTGCTGCCGAACTGCGAGATCTCGACCACCGCATCCGCCGCCGCGAGGGCCTCGGGCGACAGCCCCGGACCCTCCTGCCCGAACAGCAGCACACAGCGCGCCGGGAACGAGAACGTCTCGATGATGACGCTCCCCGGCACGTTGTCGATCGCGATCACCGGCAGCTCGGCCGCGTGGGCGAACTCGACGAAGGCGGCGACGTCCGGGTGGTTCTGCACGTGCTGGTAGCGGTCGGTGACCATGGCGCCGCGCTTGTTCCAGCGCTTGCGTCCGATGATGTGCACGGTGTCGGCGGCGAAAGCGTTGGCGCTGCGCACGATCGAACCGATGTTGAGGTCGTGCTGCCAGTTCTCGATCGCGACGTGGAACGGATGCCGGTGCTCGTCGAGATCGGCCACGATCGCCGACATGCGCCAGTAGCGGTAGCGGTCGATCACGTTGCGGGTGTCGCCGGCCGCGAGCAGCTCGGGGTCGTAGCGCGGGTCGTCCGGCAGGTCGCCCACCCACGGGCCGACCCCGCCCGCGCTGAACTCGACGCTCGGGTTCGCGGCGCCCGAGCTCGCGCCCGCGCTGGTGTCGGTCGGCAGGTCCTCGGGCATCCAGCCAGGCTACCGCCGGCGAGCCGCCCGCCCCGCTACAGCCACTTGTTCCGCTTGAACACCCAGTACAGCCCGAACCCCATCGCGAACATCCCGAGCACGGCGAGCGGGTAGCCGAAGACCCAGTGCAACTCCGGCATGTACTCGAAGTTCATGCCGTAGATCGTGCCGATCAGGCTCGGCGCGAAGAGGATCGCGGCCCACGCCGAGATCTTCTTCACCTCCTCGCCCTGGCGGATGCTCGTCTCGGTCAGCTTCCGCGTGTCCTCGGCGAGCGCGAGGCTGGCCTCGGAGATGCGCCGCATCTCGTCGTTCTGCTGCTGCGTGGCGAGCGTCGAGTGCACGGTGAGGGCGTTCTGCAGGGTCGCACGGAACGCGTCCGACCGCCCCGCGATCTGCAGCACGTGGTCGAGCACGTCGCGCACGCCGCGCTGGATCTCGAGGTCGACCTGGTACTTCTCCGAACCGCGCAGCAGCGCCTCGAGCATCCCCTTGAGCGGATGCACGGCCCGCTGGAACTCCATCACCTCGCCGAGCAGGTCGTAGATGCGGCGCGAGACCGTCGGGTCGCCGCCGAAGAGCTGCTTCTCGATCTCGTCGATGTCGTTCTCGAGACCCGCGATCACCGGCCCGTACTCGTCGACCACCTCGTCGACGATCGCGTAGAGCACCGCCTCGGGCCCGAGCGCGAGCAGCGGCGGGTTCGTCTCGAGCCGGTGCCGCACGGCGGCCAGGTTCGGCGACTCGGCGTGCCGCACCGTCACGACGAAGCCGGGGCCGAGGAAGACGTGCACCTCGCCGAACTCCACCCGCTCCTCGGAGTCGATGTACCGCGCCGGCCGCAGCACCACGAAGAGGGTGTCGCCGTAGCGCTCGAGCTTGGCGCGCTGGTGGCCGATCAGGGCGTCCTCGACCGCGAGGTGGTGCAGGCCGAACTCGGTCTCGACCGAGTGGATCTCCTTGGCGTCCGGGCGGTAGAGGCCGATCCACGCCATGCCGTCGAGCTCGCGGAGGAGTTCGTACGTGTCGTCGAGGCTCTTGGGGTCGTGGGCGCGGTGACCCGCCACGTACACGGCGTTGTCGATGAGGGGCATGGTGGACACGATAGGCACGATCGGTGAACAACCGGCGAACGCGGGTGGGGTGGATGCGCGGGGCCGGGTGCGCGGGCGGTCGGGCACGCGCGGCGGCAGGCGAGCGGATGCACGGGGCCGGGTCGCAGACGACGAGCGGATGCGCGGGGCCGGCCCGCAGCGCGCGGCTAGTAGTAGCGGTCGAGGCCCCAGACGTCCTCGTCGTGAGGCGGGCTGCCGAAGCCGGCGTGGGTGACGGTCTCGGAGCGGGATTCCGTCGTCTCCTCGGGCGTGACGCTCATCGAGATCGCGGTGCGGCGACGTTCGAGCCGCTCGACGAGGACGTCGTCGACGGGCTCGTCGAACGCCACCTCCTCGGGCACGCTCAGCAGTTGCATCCCGGGCCCGATCAGCATCTCGGCCTGCCGCGCGATGCCGTCGGCATCCACGATCGGGAACGCGACGACATCGGTCTCGCGGTGGCTGAGCAGGTGACCGGCGTAGCTCATCAGCGCCCCGGCGATGCGGTCGCCCGTGACGACCGACCCACCCGCGTGGAACAGGCGTCTCATGGCGACCCGCCCATCCTGTTCGACGACATGACGACCTCTCTCGCGTACGCATGCGCCGAGGTCTGGGACGCCGTGGCCGTAACCCTACGCCTGTTGGCCGGTTCTGCCTGCTGGGGTGGGTCGCACCCCTCGTGGCGGGAGCACCTCCTCTGCCACACTGGAGCCGGCGGGAGGCCGGGGAGGCGGGGACGATGGACGCGACGCCCGAGAGACCCCCCGGCAGCGCGAGCGCACCCGCGGCCTCCGGAGGCCCCGCCATCCGCACCCTCCTCCTGCTCTCGATCCCGGCCCTGGCGATCGGCGTCGTCTCAGCCCTCGTGCTCTTCGCCCTCGACGAGGTCGCCGGCTGGCTGCAGTCCTGGCTCTGGGGCGCCCTGCCCGGCGCCGTCGGGGTCGACCCCGCATCCGGCTGGTGGATCTTCGGCGTGCTCACCGTCACCGGCATCGCGGTCGGGCTCGTGGTCTGGCTGGTGCCCGGGCACGGCGGCCAGGACTCCGCGACCACCGACCTGATCGCCCCGCCCCAGCGGCTGATCGCCCTGCCGTCGCTCGCGCTCGTCGCGGTGCTCGGGCTCGCGGGCGGCGTGAGCCTCGGGCCCGAGAACCCGATCATCGCCATCAACACGGGCCTGCTCGTGGCGATCCTCGCCCGCCTCGTGCCACGGATGCCGCGTGAACTGGCCATGGTCGGCGCCGCCGCCGGCACGATCGGCGCGCTCTTCGGCACCCCGGTGGCGGCCGCGCTCATCCTCACCGGCGTGGTCGCGGCGCGCCCGACCGGAGGCGCGCTCTGGGACAGGCTGTTCCTCCCGCTCGTCTCCGCGGGAGCCGGGTCGCTCACGATGACCCTGCTCGCGCATCCGAGTTTCGCGATCTCGATGCCCGCCTACGACTCGGTGCAGGCGATCGACCTGCTGAGCGCGGCGGTGATCGCCGTGATCGGGGCCGCGATCGGGGTGTTGGTGGTCGTGGGGTTCCGGGTGCTGCATCCGCTGTTCCACGCGATCGGCAACCCGCTCGTCTACATCACGCTCGGCGGTGTGGTGCTCGGCGTGCTGGGGGCGATCGGCGGGCCGCTCACGCTGTTCAAGGGCCTCGACCAGATGGCCGAGCTGATCACCGACCGCTCGGGCTACGGGGCGGGGACGGTGATGCTCCTGATCGGGATCAAGCTCGCCGCGCTGGCCGTCGCGTCGGCCGCGGGGTTCCGGGGCGGGCACATCTTCCCGGCCGTGTTCATCGGGGTGGCGCTCGGGGTGCTCGCGAACAGCCTGGTGCCGTCGATCCCCTTGGTCGTGGCGGTCTCGGCCGGGGTGCTCGGGATCGTGCTCGCGGTGAGCCGCGACGGCTGGATCGCCCTGTTCCTCGCGCCCGTCGTCACGGGCAGCGTGATGGTGCTGCCGCTGATGTGCATCGCCATCCTGCCGGCCTGGCTGATCGTGACGAAGGCTCCGCACATGGTGGCGTCGGCGGCCGACGAGGGGCGGCGGCCGGTGTGGTTCGGGCGGCGACCGCGTGCCGGGGGCGCTGCGGCGGGGGCGTGAGGATGCTCGCGTCGCTCAGCCCGCACCGGTGACGGTGAGGACGCTCGCGCAGCGCCCGCTCAGCCCGCGCCGGTGACGGTCAGGGCGATGAGCACGACGTTGAGCGCCACGATCAGGGCGATCACCGTCCACGCGATGATCCGCACCGGCCGCCGGTCGGCGAACTCGCCCATCAGCGCGCGGTCGCCCGTGAGGCGGATGAGCGGCACGAGCGCGAACGGGATCCCGATCGAGAGCACCACCTGGCTGAGCACGAGCGCCCAGGTCGGGTCGATCCCGACCGCGAGCAGCACCAGCGCCGGCACGAGCGTCACGACCCGGCGCGCCAGGATCGGCACCCGCACGGTGAGCAGCCCCTTCATGATCACCGATCCGGCGTAGGCGCCGACCGAGGTCGAGGCGAGGCCCGAGGCGAGCAGCCCGATGGCGAAGATCGTGGCGATCGACGGGCCGAGCGCCGCCTGGATCGCGACGTAGGCGCCGGGGATGGTGTCGGTTCCGTCGACGCCCCTGAGACTGGATGCGGCCAGCAGCAGCATGGCGATGTTGACCGCGCCGGCCAGCGCGAGCGCCACGATCACGTCGGTGCGGGTGGCCGAGAGCAGCCGGCGCACGCGGGGCGCGGTGACGTCGAGGGAGGCGTGCGGGGCCGGGGTGGCAACAGAGGTGGTGGTAGGGACCGCAGTCGCGACTGTCACCCCACGCGCCACCCGCGCCTCCCCCGTGAAGTCGCTCGCCTCGGCCACCGACGCGAACTCCGCATGGTGCCGGTCGCGCGCCAGCGCCGAGTGCAGGTAGATCGCGTGCGGCATCACGGTGGCCCCCAGCATGCTGGCCGCCAGCAGCACCGTCGGCGCCCCGTCGAACCGCGGGATCAGGCCGTCGACGGCGGCGCCCCAGTCGACGTCCGAGACGAACATCCCCGCCAGGAAGCCGATCGCGATCACCGCGAGCAGCCCGATGATCACGAACTCGAACGACCGCTGGCGCCGATTGGCCTGGATCAGCAGCAGCCCGAGCGACACCACCCCCACGATGAGCCCGCCCACCACGAGCGGCAGCCCGAACAGCAGGTTGAGCGCGAGCGCCCCGCCGATCACCTCGGCGATGTCGGTGGCGGCGGCGACCAGCTCGGCCTGCAGCCAGAAGGCGCGCCTGGTCCACGGGCGCGCCCGCGAGCCGATGTGCTCGGGCAGCGTCTTGCCCGTGACCACGCCGAGCTTCGCCGACTGGTACTGGATGAGCATCGCCATCAGGTTCGCCAGCACCAGCACCCACACCAGCAGGTACCCGTACTGGGCTCCCGACGTGAGGTTCGCGGCGACGTTGCCGGGGTCGACGTACGCGATCGAGGCGACGAACGCCGGCCCGAGCAGCGCGAGCGGATGCCACCACCGCGGGCGCAGGCCCGACGGCGGGGTCACCGGTCCCGCCTCCGGCCGCAGCGCACTTTTAGGCATGCCGAAAAATTAGCACGCACCGCCGACTCCCGGGAGGGGGTGCACCCGCCAGGGATAGTGTGACGAGGTGACTTCCTCCGATCAGGCCCCGCCCGCGCCCGCGCTCACCGACGCGGCCGTGCCGTTCCTCACGGAGTACCGCCTCGCGACCCTCACGACCCTCCTCGCCGACGGCTCGCCGCATGTGGTCCCGGTCGGCTTCACCTACGACGCCGAGGCGACCCCGCCCCGCGTGCGGATCATCACCAACCGCACCTCCCAGAAGGTGCTCAACGTGCGCCGCGACGCCCGGGCGAGCGTCTGCCAGTTCGAGGGCGCCGCGTGGCTGACCTTCTCCGGCCCGGCGGTCGTGCTCGACGACCCCGATGCGGTGGCGGATGCGGTGGCCCGCTACGCCGCCCGCTACCGTCAGCCGCGCGAGAACCCGTTGCGCGTGGTCATCGAGATCGAGGTCACGAAGACGATGGGCTCGTCGGGCCTGCTTGCCTGAGGGGCTTCGCTGGCCTGGCGGGCTTCGCTGGCATGACGGTCAGCAGGACGGGTAGCAGGACGCGGTCAGGCGCCGAGGAGCGCCGGGAGGTCGGCCATCGCCGTGAAGACCGTGCGCGCTCCGGCGGCGAGTAACGCCTCCGGGGCGGTGTGCGCCACGTCGCCCGGCGCGAACGCGAACACCGTCGCCCCGGCAGCCACTCCGGCCGTGACCCCCGCCACCGTGTCCTCGACGACGGCGGCCCGTGACGGATCCACACCCAGCGCGGAGGCCGCAGCAAGATAGACATCGGGAGCCGGCTTGGTGCGGGCGTACTCGAGCCCGCTGAAGACCCGGTCGCCGAACGCCTCGGCGAGCCCGAGGGCCGCGAGCTGCATCTCGATCTTGGGGCGGTCGGCGCCCGAGACGCAGGCGATCCGGTCGCCGTAGGCCGCCTGCACCGCCCGCACGGCGGCGCCGGCACCGGGGATCTCGCGGAGCCCCAGTCGGAGCCCCTCGTTGCGCCGCCGCCGGAAGTCGGCCAACCACGAGTCCGTCACCTCGAAGCCGGTGTGCTCGCGGATGAGCGGCGCCTCGTCCTTCAGCGCCCGCCCGACGAACAGCCGCACGCACTCCGCGGGCTCGAGGTGCCAGCCGAGCTCGCCGAGCATCCCGCGCAGCACCTCGTTCGTGATCCCCTCGGAGTCGGCGAGCACCCCGTCGCAGTCGAACAGCACCGCGTCGAAGGGCAGGGCGCGCCCGCCCGCGCCAGCCACCGCGTCCGCACCGCTCACCGGCGGGCCGCCTCGAGCAGGCCTCGCACCCGGTGCGGCATGGCCTCGACCAGCGAGAGCGCCGTGTTCGTGCGCATCACGCCCTCGACGCGCAGCATCCGGCTGGTGAGGCTGTGCAGGTGCTGCGGATCGCGCGCGACGACCTTCGCCAGCAGGTCGGCGTCGCCGGTGGTCGCGTGCATCTCGACGATCTCGGGGATCTCGGCGAGCTCCGCCATCGCCGTGCTGTCGTTGGCCTGGCTGATCGCGATCCACACGAAGGCGACCAGCGGGTAGCCGAGCGCGGCCGGGGCGACCCGGCGACTGAACGGGCCAAGCGCGCCGCCCGCCGTCATCCGCTTCAGTCGTGCGTGCACGGTGTTGCGCGCCACGCCGAGGGTATTCGCGAGGGCCAGCACCGTCGCATCCGGGTCGTCGTCGAGCGCGAGCAGGATGCGGGAGTCGAGATCGTCGATCAGGGCCATGCTGGTCATTCTTTCACTGGCACGGCGAATCGGATGCATTCTGCTCAGTCATCCGCGGCCGGTTTGTGCGATCGCCCTCGCGCTCGGGACAATTCGAGCATGACCTCGTCACCGTCAGCGCCCACCCCACCGTCATCCTCGCCGTCGACGCCTTCGCCGCGCGCCGCGGTGCTGGCGCTGCCGGCCTACGTCGCCGGCCGCCGTGCCGACTCCGAACTGACGGCCGCCCTCGCCTCGAACGAGAGCCACTACCCACCGTTGCCCTCGGTGCTCGAGGTCGTGCGGCACTCGGCGGGCACGATCAACCGCTACCCCGACAACACCGCCCTGCCGCTGCGCACCCTCATCGCCGAGAAGCTCGGCGTCGAGGTCGACGAGACCGCGGTCGGGCCGGGCAGCACGGGTGTGCTGCAGCAGATCATCACCTCGGTCTGCGATTCGGGCGACGAGGTGGTCTTCGCGTGGCGCTCGTTCGAGGCGTACCCGATCCTCGTGCGCCTGGCGGGAGCCGTGCCCGTCGCGGTGCCGCTGCTCGCCGACGAGGGCCACGACCTCGACGCCATGGCCGAGGCGATCACCGACCGCACGCGCCTGGTCATCCTGTGCACCCCGAACAACCCGACCGGTGTCTCGCTGGGCTCGGCCGAGGTCGAGCGGTTCCTGGAGCGGGTGCCGTCGCACGTGCTCGTGGTGATCGACGAGGCCTACACCGAGTACGCGACTCGGGGGGTGGATGCGGACGCGGCCGACTCGCTCGACGCCATCGCGACCTTCCGGCGGCACCCGAACGTCTGCGTGCTGCGCACCTTCTCCAAGGCCTACGGGCTGGCAGGCCTCCGCGTCGGCTACGCGGTCGCCGCGCCAGTCGTCGCCGACGGACTCCGCCGCTCGGGCATGCCCTTCGCCGTGAGCGCCCTGGCGCAGCAGGCGGCGATCGCGTCGCTCGAGGCCCAGGACGAGATCTCGGCCCGCGTGGCCGCCGTCGTCGCTGAGCGCACCCGTGTGATCGCCGCCCTGCGCGCTCAGGGCTGGGACACCACCGACAGCCAGGCCAACTTCGTCTGGCTGCGCATGCCCGACGACGAGCGCCTCGCCCTGGTCGAGCACCTCGACTCGAACGACATCCTCGTGCGGGGCTACGTCGGCGACGGCGTCCGCATCTCGCTCGCGGATGCCGCCTCGAACGATCGCGTGCTCGGCGTGCTGAACGGGGTGCGCCAGGCGTACGTCGACAGCGCTCCGCACGGCGCCTCCCGCCACGGATCCGCACGTATGCCGGCCGAGGCATGAACCGCGGCCGAGCCGGCGGGGCGCCCTCATCCACCGTCCAGGAGCCCCGCGACGACGCAGCACCCACGGCCGCGCCACGCCGTGACCCCCTCAAGCACTCGGCGATCGAAGACATCGCGGGAGTCCTGACCGGCACCTTCGTCGCCTCGATCGGGATCTTCCTGCTCAAGTCGACCGGCGCCGTGACCGGTGGCACCGCGGGCCTCGCGCTCCTTCTCAGCTACGTCGTGCCGCTCCCGTTCGGCGTGGTGTTCTTCGGCCTCAACGTGCCCTTCTTCGCCCTCGCGCTCTGGAAGAAGGGTCTCTCCTTCACCCTCCGCACCGCCGCCAGCGTCGGTCTCGTCTCGGTGTTCTCGCTGATCAACCCGCTCGCCGTGGCGTTCGACCATCTCGACCCGGTGTTCGCGGTGATCGCCGGAAACCTGCTCGCGGGCATCGGGCTGCTGGTGCTGTTCCGGCACCGCTCGAGCCTCGGCGGGTTCAACATCGTCGCCCTCCTCGTTCAGGAGAAGCTCGGCTGGCGGGCCGGCTACGTGCAGATGGCGATGGATGTCACGGTCGTGGTCTGCTCGCTCGCGGTCGTGCCGCCGCTCACGGTCGCCCTCTCGGCGGCGGGTGCGGTCATCCTGAACCTGGTGCTGGCGCTCAACCATCGACCGGGGCGATACGCCGGGATGTGAGCGACCGGCATCCCGCGACCGGGCGCAGTTAGGCTGGTGCCATCATGTCGCGCCATGCATCCTCTCCCGGCCTCGGGCTCGAGATCGCGACCGAGAACTACCTCAAGTCGATCTACGCCCACACCGAGTGGCAGCCGGCGCCGATCACCCCGTCGGTGCTCGCCGCGCGGCTCGGGGTCGCGCCCTCGTCGGTGACCGAGATGGTGAAGAAGCTCGCTGCCGCCGGGCTGATCACGCACGTGCCCTACGGTCCGCTCACCCTGACCCCCGAGGGCCGGATGCGCGCGGTCGGCGTGGTGCGTCGGCACCGGCTGATCGAGACCTGGCTGGTGCGCGAGATGGGCTTCGGCTGGGACGAGGTGCACGACGAGGCCGAGGTGCTGGAGCACGCCATCAGCGACCGGCTGCTCGATGCGATCGACGAGCGGTTGGGGCGGCCGGGGCAGGATCCGCACGGGGATCCGATCCCCTCGGCCGCGGGCGAGGTGCCGGTGTTCGAGGCGGTGCTGCTGGCCGAGGCTCCCGAGGGTCACACGGCCTGCGTGGTGCGCATCAGCGACCGCGACGCCGCGCTGCTGCGCGCCCTGGCCGAGGGTGGGATCGGCCCGGGCACCGAGGTGCGCGTGGGTGCCGGGGCGTTGACGCCTCTCGCGGGTGGATCCGTCGTCGCGGTACCGCCCCACGCTGCCGACGCCATCTGGCTCGCCCTCTGACCCGCGCCCTCCCGCCCGCGCCCCCTTCGTCCCCACCCCGCGCCTCCCGCCCGCGCCATCTCCCCCACTTCGCCGAGAAGTCACTTTCACGTCCAAAACCCGCGCCTCAGACGTAAACGTGACGTCTCGGCGCATGGGGGGAGGGCGCCGGGGGGTCAGCGGAGGGTGCGGAGGGACGCTACCGCCGCCTCGAGCGCCGCGAGCGCCGAGACGAGCTCGGCACGGGTGGTGTCGGCTCCGAGGGTGAAGCGCACGGCGGTCTGCGCGACGCGCGGCGGGATCCCGAGCGCCAGCAGCACGGGCGACGGCTCGTCGCTGCCCGCCGCGCACGCCGAGCCGCTCGAGACGATCACCCCCCGCTCCTCGAGCCCGAGCAGCACCCCCTCCCCGCTCGTCCCCGGAAAGCAGAACGACGCGACCGACGGAAGCCGGCGTTCCGGGTGCCCCGTGAGCACCGCATCCGGAACCCGCTCGAGCACGCCCCGCACGAACTCATCCCGCAAGGCGGTGGTCGCGGCGGCGGAGGCGGCGACGCGGGCCGGATCCGCGAGCGACACCGCCGCCGCGAGCCCCACCGCGAAGGCGACGTTCTCGGTGCCCGAACGTCGGCCGCGCTCCTGGCCGCCGCCGTGCAGCACGGGTTCGAGCCCGATGCGCTGCCGCACGACGAGCGCGCCGACCCCTTTCGGAGCCCCGAGCTTGTGGCCCGAGATGCTGAGGGCGTCGACCCCGAGGGCATCGAGGCGCAGGTCGAGCCAGCCCGCGGCCTGCACCGCATCTGTATGGAAGGGGATGCCCCGATCCCGCGCGGCCGCCGCCAGCGCGGACACCGGCTGCACCGTGCCGATCTCGTTGTTGGCGAGCATCACGGTGGCCAGCGCCGTGTCGGGCCGGAGGGCCGCGGCGAACTCGGCGGGGTCGATCAGGCCGGCGGCATCCACCGGCACGACCGTCGACTCGAAGCCGTGCACGCGGTGCAGGTAGTCGACCGACTCGACGACGGCGGGGTGCTCGGTGGCGCCGAGCACGAGGTGGCGGCCGCGGGTCGACGCCAGCGCGATGCCCTTGACCGCGAGGTTGTCGGCCTCGGTGCCGCCCGAGGTGAAGACGACCTCGGCGGGCCGGCAGCCGAACCACTCGGCCACCGTGCGGCGGGCGTCGGCCAGGGCGCGGGCGGCGGATGCTCCGACGCCGTGGTGGCTCGACGGGTTGCCGAACTCGCCCGTGAGGTACGGCCACATCGCCTCGAGCACCTCGCGGCGCACGGGTGTGGTGGCGGCGGCGTCGAGGTAGATCATGGGGTGGGGGTGGATGAGGTGGCCACCTCGAACCCGACGTCGAGGCCGAGGTCGAGCGCGCGCACGCTGTGCGTCAGGGCGCCGACCGAGATGACGTCGACGCCCGTCTCGGCGATGGCCGCCACCGTCGCAAGACTCACCCCACCGCTCGCCTCGACCAGCGCGCGGCCAGCCACCTGAGCGACCCCCGCCCGCAGGTCGTCGAGGCTGAAGTTGTCGAGCATGATCGTGTCGACCCCCGCCGCCAGCACCGGCTCGATCTGGTCGAGGCGGTCGACCTCGACCTCGAGGTGGGTGGTGTGCGACATCCGTGCGCGCACGCTGCGCAGCGCCTCGGTCACGTCGCCGCCGTGCTGCGCGGCGAGCACCGCGAGGTGGTTGTCCTTCGCGAGCACCGCATCCGAGAGCGAGAAGCGGTGGTTGTGCCCGCCGCCATCGCGCACCGCCGCGCGTTCGAGGGCGCGGAGCCCCGGCGTCGTCTTGCGCGTGTCGACCAGCCGCACCGACGTGTGGGCGACCGCGGCGACGTACTGCGCGGTGAGGGTCGCGATGCCGCACATCCGCTGGGTGAGGTTGAGGGCGACCCGCTCGGCGCGCAGCACGCCCCGCGCCGGCCCGGACACCCGCGCGAGCACCTGGCCCGCCGCGAACGCCTCGCCGTCGGCGACGAGCAGCGCGGTCTGGATGCGCGGATCGGCCAGCCGCATCGCCGCCGCGAACAGCGCGCCGCCGCTGAACCTCCCGGGCTCCCGGGCGTCGAGCGTGGCCTCGACCCGGGCCTCGGCGGGGATGAGCAGCTCGGACGTCACGTCTCCCCACGGCGCGTCCTCGGCCAGCGCGCGGCTCACGACGTCGTCGACGATCTGGGTGGTGATCATGCGGTGACCTTTGCTCTGTGGATGCGGGGGAGGTGGGGGTGGGAGTGCACCTCGACGCCGGGCGCGGCATCGAAATGCGATTCAGGATGCGGAAGCTGCGCGACGGGCGCATCAGCCAGAACCGGGACGAGGTGGTGGGCGAACGCGGGGTCGACCGCCGGGAAGTCGGCTCGGAAGTGCGCGCCGCGCGACTCCTCCCGCGCCAGTGCCGACGCCACCACCGCCCGGGCGAGCAGCAGGAGGTTCGGGGTCTCGAGCCGCTCGATCTCGATCGGGTCGAACGCGGGGGCCGTGGATGCGCCGGACTCCTGCGCGATCAGTGGGGTTCGTGCGATCGGCGCGATCTGCCAGCTCGCCAGGCGGGCCGCGGCCTCGCGCAGACTCGCGCCGTCACGGTGGACGCCCGCCGCGCGCCAGAGGAGTTCGTGCAGCTCGGCCCGCGTGGGTTCCTTCGTGACGATCGCGGCCGTGGCGGCGAGTGTGCCATCGTCCGATCTCTGCGAACCTCCGGCCGCCTCACCCAGTTGCCGCGGAAAAATCGAGGACGACAGCGCCCCCGGCACCGGCACCCGGCGGAAGGCCGGGGCGTCGAAGACGGGAGGCGCGGCGGGGGTGCCGGCTACCGCATCCGCTTGCACCGCATCCACTCGGGCCGCACCCGCCCGGATCGCCTCCGCCGCCCGGTGCGCGAACACGACCGACTCGAGCAGCGAGTTCGAGGCGAGCCGGTTCGCCCCGTGCACGCCGGTGCAGGCGACCTCGCCGACCGCGAACAGGCCGGGTAGGGAGGTGCGGCCGTCGAGGTCGGTGGCGATGCCGCCCATCCAGTAGTGGGCGGCCGGGGCGACGGGGACGGGCTCGCGGGTCCAGTCGAAGCCCGCGGCCAGCGCGGCGGCGGTGATGGTGGGGAAGCGCCGACGCAGCTCCTCGGCACCGATACCGGTCGCGTCGAGCACGACGGGCTGCCCGGTCTCGATCATCTCGCGGGCGATCTCGCGCGCCACGACGTCGCGCGGGGCGAGATCGGCGAGCGGATGCCGCCCGGCCATGAACCGCTCACCCCGGGCGTTGCGCAGCACGGCCCCATCCCCGCGCACCGCCTCGGAGACCAGGAACGACCCCGGCACCGCCAGCGCGGTCGGGTGGAACTGCACGAACTCCACGTCGGCGAGCACCGCCCCGGCGCGCAGGGCGGCAGCGGCGCCGTCTCCGGTGGTGACCGCGGGGTTGGTGGTGTGGGGGTAGAGCTGGCCGATGCCGCCCGTGGCGAGCACGACGACGTCGGCCGCCAGCACCTCGCGCCGGCCCCCGCGCAGCAGCTCGACGCCGCCGACCCGGCGCTCTTCTGTTTCGGCCCCCTCCGTCACGAGGTCGACCAGGAAAGCGTGCTCGACGACCCGGATGCCGGCCGCCGCCACCGCGCGCACGAGCGCCGACTCGACCTCGAACCCGGTGGCGTCGCCGCCGGCGTGCAGGATGCGGTGGAACGAGTGCGCCGCCTCCAACCCCGCGTCGAAGTCGGGGAACTCCTCGACGGCGGACGCCGCCCGCGGGTCCGACGCGCCCGGTTCTTCCAGCGCGCCCGACCCACCAGGCGCATCCGATCCCGCGAGCGGCGGAACCGCCGCACCCGGCTCGCGCAGGTCGAAGGCCACGCCCCAGCGCAGCAGGTCGCGGATGCGGTCCGGCCCGTCGCCGCACAGCACCTCCACCGCGCGCGGGTCGCACAGCCCGGCCCCGGCCGCGAGGGTGTCGGCGACGTGCGCCGCGACCGAGTCGCCCGGCATCACGGCCGCCGCGACCCCGCCCTGGGCGTAGCGGGTGTTGCCGTCCGAGACGGCGCCCTTCGTCACCACGGTCACGTCGACCGCCGGCCCGAGCGCCAGCGCCGTCACGAGCCCGGCGACCCCGCTCCCGACGACCACGACCCGCGGCGGCGCACCCGCCGCATCCACCCCACTCGAGGCCGCGCCGGCCACCGACGCACCGCCACCACCGCCCGCACCGGCGGCCCCCACCCCCCTCATGGCCGGGCCGCGAGCATCCGCTCGAGGGCGACGCGGGCGGGCTCGGCCACGTCCTCGGGCACCGTGATCTGGTTCAGCACCACCCCGTCGACGAGCGACTCGAGCACCCACGCGAGGTACCCCGGGTGGATCCGGTACATCGTCGAGCATGGGCAGATCACGTCGTCGAGGCAGAAGATCGTGTGCTGCGGGTACTCGTTCGCGAGCCGCTGCACGAGGTTGATCTCGGTGCCGATGGCGAAGGTCGATCCGGCCGGCGCCGCAGCGATCGCCTTGACGATGAAGTCGGTCGACCCGGAGGAGTCGGCCGCATCCACGACCGCCATCGGGCATTCGGGGTGGACGATCACGCGCACATCCGGGTGGGCCGCACGGGCGCGCTCGATCTGGTCGACCGTGAAGCGCTTGTGCACCGAGCAGAATCCGTGCCACAGGATGACCTGCGCGTCGAGCAGCTCGTCGGCGCTCGAACCGCCGAGGGGCTTCCGCGGATTCCACATCGGCATCCGCTCGAGCGGCACGCCCATGGCCTTCGCGGTGTTGCGCCCCAGGTGCTGGTCGGGGAAGAACAGCACCCGCTGCCCCCGCTCGAACGCCCACTCGAGCACGGTCGCCGCGTTCGAGGAGGTGCAGACGATCCCGCCGTGCCGGCCGCAGAACCCCTTGAGGTCGGCCGCGGAGTTCATGTAGGTGACCGGGATGACGGGCACCCGGCCGTCGGCATCGGGCTCGGTGCCGTACAGCTCAGTGAGCTCAGCCCAGGCCGCCTCGACCGAGTCGATGTCGGCCATGTCGGCCATCGAGCAGCCCGCGGCGAGGTTCGGCAGGATGACGGACTGCGCCGGCCCCGCGAGGATGTCGGCCGTCTCGGCCATGAAGTGCACGCCGCAGAACACGATCGCCTCGGCATCGGGCCGCGCCTTCGCGGCGTTCGCGAGCTGGAACGAATCGCCCACGAAGTCGGCGTACTTCACCACCTCATCACGCTGGTAGAAGTGGCCGAGGATGACGACGCGGTCGCCGAGCTGGGCCTTCGCGGCGCGGATCCGTACATCCAATTCGTCCTTCGACGCGGTCGTGTACTGCTCGGGCAGCACGCCCTGGCGCGGGGTCGCGGCCGGGATCGGGTCGGCCATCGAAGCGCCCGGGCCGTAGACGGGGGCGGGGAGGAGGTCGATCGTCCAGGGTCCGTCGGCGAGCTCGGGCGCGCAGACGGCACCGGTCTGCCCGGGGGCGCTCGGGGTGCGGGCGGCGATGAGCTGGATCTCGGCGTCGACTGACAGCGGGGTTGCGGTCATGGGTGCGGCTTTCTCGGGGGTTCGGGTGGGGTGGGGTGGATGCTCAGGATGCTCAGGATGCGGATGCCGGGCGCACGGCCGGGGCGAGCGGCCCGCGGTCGGCCGGGTCGACGGCGTTGTTGTACCGGTAGAGCTTCGGCGGCCGGTAGCTCGTGCCCGTGACGCGCTTGCCGGTGGGCACGACCGCGTTCGACGACTCGATCTGGCGGCGGAAGTTCGCCGGATCCAGGCTCCGCCCGAGCACCGCCTCGTGCACCTCGCGCAACTCGGCCAGGGTGAAGGTGTCGCCGAGGAAGGCGTGCGCGATCCGGCTGTACTCGACCTTGTTGCGCAGCCGCCAGAGCGCGTACTCGACGATCACGTCGTGGTCGAACGCGAGATCGGGCAGGTCGTCGACCGAGAACCAGGCGACGTTCGCATCCGGTGTCTCGACGCTCGCGGGGGTGGCCTGGCTCGCCTGGTCGGCGTTCACGAGGGCCCAGTACACGATCGAGACGACCCTGTCCTTCGCGCCGTCGGGCGAGCGGTCGAGGGTTCCGAAGGCGTAGAGCTGCTCGAGGTAGTTGGGGGCGAGCGCGGTCGTCGCGGCGAGGGTGCGGGCGGCGGAGGCCTCGAGATCCTCGTCGAGCTGCAGCGGGCCGCCGGGCAGCGCCCACTGCCCCTCGTACGGCGGGCGGATGCGGCGGACCAGCGGCAGCCAGAGCGACGGCAGCGAGGCGGGTGCGCTGGGCACCTCGGGGCGATCGGGCCGCAGCGCGAAGATCACGGTGGAGACCGCGAGGGCGATGCCCGGGGAGTCGTCGTGGAGCGTCATGGCAGCCATCCTCTAAAGGTTGGACTGACTATAACCCCTTAAGGTCAGATGCACCCAAACAATTTCGGCGCGCTCAGTCAGGGGTGCAGCCCTGGCCGTCCGCCATGCAGAGCGGATGCTCGGCTCGCCACTTCTCGATGTTCGCCTGCACGCTGTCCTCGAGTTCCTTCTTCGCGGCGTCCCAGCCGTCGACCCAGGTGAACGTGGGGGAGCCGGTTCCGGTCTCGCCTCCGCCGCCGCCACCGCCACCATCGCCGGAGCCGCTGCCGGACGGCTGGGCCGCGAGGCGGGCCTGCTCGTCGACCCAGGCCTGCTGCGAGGCCTGCGCGGCACGCGACTTCGCGACCAGCTCGCCGACCAGGCGCGCGGTGTCGGCCGTCGCCGCCGGCGTGTTCTGCTGCTCGACGACCGCCAGATAGAGGGTGTCGCGCACGCCCTGCTCGGCGTTAGGGGTCTCCGCGTTGAGCACGCGCGACGAGGTCGCGATCACGTGCACCCGCGCGGCGTCGAGGGCCTGAAGGACGGCCGAGGAGTCGAGCGCGACGAGCTGGTTCCAGCCGCCGGGCGGGAGGACACGGTCGCTTGTGCTTGCGGTCGCGCTTGGGCTTGGGCTCGTGCTCGTGCTCGGGCTCGGGCTCGTGCCGGGCGTCGCTGTCGCAGTGGCCGTCGCCGCCCCGATCGACGCATCCGCCGCGGCGAGGTCGAGGTCGAGCCGGGTGACCGCATCCTCGAGGCCCACCTTCGACTCGGGCGAGGCGAACCCGTCGAGCGCGGCGACCATGCCGTGCACCGATGCGGCGAGCGCCACGGCGTTCTGGTCGGCGACGTACGCGGGAACGACCGGCGTGGCGGTCGGTGTCGGCGTCGCTTCGGCGGCGGCCACCGGCTCGACCGCGGGCGATTCTGCGGCCCCGGGATCCGTGCATCCGCTCACTCCGAGCAGCAGTGCCGAGAGCACCACTCCTGCACCGATCGTCATCCAGGCGCGCTTATCCACAGTTCCCCCCTCGCGGGAGCCCCTCAGCATCCCGTTCGCCATCCTAGGAGACATGAGAAGACACCAAGACCCCCTGAGACTCGGCCGACCGGCAGCGGTAGCCTGGAGCCACCCGCACCGCCGAGAGCCACCGCTCGAAGCCACCGCCGAGTGTCGGTACTGATTGCCGGCGCTGAGAAGCACCGCTAGAAGTCACTGCTGAGAGTCACCGTTCTGAAGGAGACGCACATGCCCCGCCGCGACGAGATCGAATGCTGGCTGACCGACATGGACGGCGTGCTCGTCCATGAGAACCACCCCATCCCCGGCGCCGCCGAGCTGCTGCAGCAGTGGCGCGACGAGGGCAAGCCCTACCTGGTGCTCACGAACAACTCGATCTTCACGCCCCGCGACCTCAGTGCCCGCCTGCGCTCGAGCGGGCTCGAGGTACCCGAGGAGTTCATCTGGACCTCGGCGCTCGCGACCGCCGCGTTCCTCAAAGACCAGATGCCGGGCGGCAGTGCCTTCGTCATCGGCGAGGCGGGCATCACGACCGCCCTGCACGAGGCCGGCTTCATCATGACCGAGACGGCGCCCGACTACGTCGTGATCGGCGAGACCCGTAACTACTCCTTCGAGGCCATCACGAAGGCGGTGCGGCTGATCGGCGCAGGCTCGCGGTTCATCGTGACGAATCCGGATGCGACGGGGCCGAGTGCCGAGGGCCCCCTCCCGGCGACGGGTGCGATCGCCGCGATGATCACGAAGGCCACCGGCAAGGAGCCCTACGTGGTGGGCAAGCCGAACCCGATGATGTTCCGGTCGGCGATGAACCGGATCGGGGCGCACTCCGAGAACACGGGCATGATCGGCGACCGGATGGACACGGATGTGGTGGCCGGCATCGAGGCGGGCCTCCACACGATCCTCGTGCTCACCGGCATCAGCGACCAGGCCGAGATCACGAAATACCCCTTCCGGCCCGACGAGATCATCGACTCGGTGGCCGACCTGCTCGCCCGCGAGCCGGTCGAGACCGAGCTCTAGGTCGCGGAGGGTCTTGGATCGGTCGCGGAGCGGTCGCGGCCGTCAGCGGAAGTCGCGCGGCATCCGTTCGGCGGGAATCGCACGAGGGCGGCGGCCGTAGCCGTCACGGGCGGTGGTCACGACCGTCGCGATCACGCCGACGAGGGACAGGATTCCGAGGAGGATCAGCAAAAGCATCATGGCAGCAACGCTACGGACCACGAACTGATGCCACGAGTGGCGGCAACGCCGAACTGCGTCGAAATCCTGCCAGAACCGACGTCGATGGCCGCGACACCCCGGCGCCAACCCTGTGAGAATCCCCGACACCCTGGTAGTGCCGTCCGCTAGTATCGACCGGCGAAGCGGATGCCCATTCCTCCCCGGGCGACTGAACCGAGAAGGACACCACTGTGACTGACAGCGATGTGCGCCCCAGGCGCCAGAACTCCGGCCCCGTTCGACACGGTCGACTGCACACTCCGTCGCCCGTCGCCGCAGTGGTCAAGACCCTCGCGGTCGTCCTCGCCGTCGCCCTTGTGAGCGCCGGAGCGGTCACCGCCTACGCCGTCTCGAGCGTCACCCAGCAGTTCAGCGCCAACGCAGTCGACATCTCGAACGGCGAGGATGCGCCCGCGCCGCCGCCGTTCCTCAGCGCCTTCGAGGGCGGCTTCAACATGCTGGTGATCGGCACCGACAACGACCCGAACCAGGGCGACAGCTTCGGCGAGCGCGACGCCACCCTCAACGACGTGAACATCCTGCTGCACGTCTCGGCCGACCACCAGAACGCGGTGGTCGTGAGCTTCCCGCGCGACCTGGTGATCCCGCATCCCGAGTGCGAAGACCCGACGACCGGCGACGTCTACGACTCGATGAGCGCCCAGCCGCTGAACGAGGCGTTCAGCCGTGGCGGCCTCGCCTGCGTCACCAAGACGGTCTCGAACCTCACGGGCCTCAACATCCAGTACGCGGCGGCGACCTCGTTCAACGGCGTGATCGAGATGACGAACGCGGTCGGCGGCGTGCCCGTCTGCCTCGTGGATGCGATCTCGGACACCGACTCCGGCCTCGACCTCCCTGCCGGCACGAGCGTCATCGAGGGCCAGATGGCGCTCGCCTTCCTCCGCAACCGGCACGGTGTCGGCGACGGCTCCGACCTCGCGCGCATCGCCTCGCAGCAGCAGTACCTCTCGTCGCTCATCCGCACCATGAAGAGCGCGAACACACTGAGCGACCTGACCAAGCTCTACGGCCTCGCCACCGCGGCCGGTCAGAACATCCTGCCCTCGAAGTCGCTGGCCAGCCCCGACGCCATGGTGTCGCTGGCGCTGACCCTGAAGGATGTCGACCTCTCGAAGATCGTCTTCGTGCAGTACCCGGCGGCGAGCTCGTCGGCGTACCCGAACAAGGTCGTCCCCGTGGTCGACACGGCCGACGAGCTGTTCGCGAAGGTGCTGGCCGACGAGCCGTTCACCCTGCCCGAGGACTCGACCGGCACCGGCTCGACGGTGGTCGCCGACCCCGCGGCGCCTGAGGCCACGCCGGCTCCCACGGCTGACGCCGGGGCAGACCCCGCGACGCCCGCGACGGATGCCCCGACGACGGATGCGCCGGTCGCCGCCGCTCCCGAGGTCATCGACGGCCTGAAGGGCCAGACCGCGGCCGAGCAGACCTGCGCCAACCCCTTCACCGACTGAGCCGTCCGGAACGTCCCGACGGCCGGCGAGAGCAGCCCCGAGACGTTTCGCGTCTCGGCCGATCCGAGGTCGTCGACACGGGACCAGACCAGGGTCTGACTCGAAGATCATCCCGGGGTACCACGGGTTCATCCCGGGGTCCGATCCCCCGGATATCGGCGTTTCGTAGCGTAAGAACATGACTTCAGACACCATCACCCCCGAGAACCCCACCCCCGCCGCGGATACCGACGCCGCCACTCCCGACGCCACCACCGGCCCCCAGCTGCCCGCGGCCACCACCACTGCGATCCCGGTCGCATCGACCCCCGCCCTGCCCCAGACCGCGTGGGTCGGCGGCTACGGACAGCCGACGGCGTCCGCCCAGCAGACCGGATACGCCCAGCCTGGCGCGAACGGATCCTGGGCCGGCTACCCCCAACAGACCGCAGACCCCCGGCAGCCGACGTTCGTCGCGCCGCCCCAGCAGCCCACCGCTCCGCTGCAGCCCGCATCCGGTCCCGCCTACCTGCCGGTGCAGCCGCGTACGAACGTGCTCGGCATCCTCACCCTGGTCTTCGGCATCCTCGGCTTCGGGGTGGTTCCCGTGGTCACCGGGCACATCGCCCTCGGCCAGATCAAGCGCAGCGGCGAGGAGGGCCGCGGGCTCACGCTCGCCGGCCTGATCCTGGGCTACGTCACGGTCGCCGGCTGGCTGCTCGTCGCCCTGTTCTGGATCGGTGCCTTCGGCGTAGCCATCCTCGCCGGCCGCTGACCCGGTGGGGACGGCACTCGCCCACCCACCCCCCTCGCCGAGAAGTCACTTTCACGTCCATAACCCCCGGTTTGCACGTAAAGGTGACTTCTCGGCGAGGGGAGTGGGGCGAGGGCCCGCGTGGTGGGTGGAGCGGGTCGGGAGTGGCGGGGGTGTGGAGTTCGGGAATGCGGTGGGCGGGGTCAGACGCCGCCGCCACCACCGCCGCCACCGCCACCGCCCGAGAAACCGCCGCCACCCGAGAAACCGCTCGAGCTGCTCGACGAACTGCCCGAGTAGGCCGAGGCCGACGTGGACGACAGGGACGAGATGGCCGAGGCGAAAAGGTAGGCGTTGAACACGTCTCCACCGCCGTACCAGTCGGGCCGGCTGCCGAGGCTCTCGTAGTAGGTGCCGAGCACCTTCGCCCACTCCGACTCGAGATCGAGCAGCACGGCGTACGGCAGCAGCTTCTCGTAGAGCTTCACGACCTGACCCCAGTCGGGCGCGTTCACCCCCGTGCGCAGCGCCCCCTCGGGGCTCTGCAGCACTCGGAAACGCTCCTCCTCGGCCCACTTCACGTACATCTCGATGCCCTCGATGTAGTCGCGCAGCTCGGCGCCCTTCGCGGTCAGCGGCGACCGGAACGCCGTCGCGAACACCACGATCACCGAGATCACGGCCGGGAACATCAGGATGACCGGAAGCCCCGACCCGAGCTCGGCGTCGGCCGACTGGGTGCCCGCGCCGATCGAGATCACGGCGAGCACGAACGCAGCGATCAACAGGAGGGCCCCGGTTCCCCGGATGCCCGACTTGAGATAGCCCTCGGCGAACGCCCGCTTTCGCGTCGCCTGCAGCACGGCGTAGACCTGCTTCGCCAGGGCGCTGTCGTTCTTCTTCAGCTCTCGGACTGACCCCGCCTGCAGGCCGTCCCCGAACAGCGCCTGCGCGAGGGAGACCTCGGCAGGGTTCAGGCCCTGGGCCGTGAGCAATCGCAGCACGTAGACCGTCTTCGACGAGAAGACCCCCGGCTCCTCCTGCTCGACGATCTGGATGTTGTGCCGCACCGCGTAGTCGACGAAGGATGCGGCCGCAGCCCGCGTGGTGCGCTTGGTGACGTCCGCCGCGATCAGCAGGTCGGCGTCGCGCGGCGGGGTGAACTCGGGGACGATGACGGGGCGACCCGGCGCATCCCGCAACCGCGTGACGCGGTAGACGATCGCGAGGACCGCGGTCGCCACGGCCAGCAGGAGGGCAATCAGCTGCACCCAGCTCGACACCGCCGAGAGGTACGAGGTGTCGGGTTCGACGAAGGTACCGGGCCGGAACGCGATGCCGATCGTCACGTTCTCACCCGCCGCGAGGTCGGTGGCGCGGCTGCTGAATACGGCTGAGCCGTCAGCCCCGTCGGCCCGGGTGATCTCGCACTGCGCGCTCGACCCCTCGCTGCCGACGAAGCAGCCCGTGCTGCCGGTGAGCGCTCCGACCAGCGCCGGAGCCACGGTGGTCGTCGTGGTGTGCACCGTGAAGGGCTGGCGCCAGAGTGTGCCGTTCGTGTCCCAGTAGAACTCGTCGTCGTCGGTGTTGTCGAAGTAGGCCGTGACGTCGGTCTGACGGTAGGTGAGCACGTAGGTCTGCTCGCCGTGCACGAAGTCGGGATCGGCACTCGTCACGATGAGGTTCTCGTCGTCGGTATCGGTCGTATACGGCCGTGGATTGCCGGAGCCGTCGGTCACCGATACCAGCGTGAGGTCGGTCGAGTGGCCCTTGTAGCGCTCGGGGATCGCCCGCTGGATGCCGTGGTTCTGATCGGCGTCGGGGAAGCGGGCGACGAAGGTCTCGACCGTGGTCAAGGTCGAGCGGCCATCACCGTCGATGCCGAGGTCGTACTGACCGTCGAAGGATTCGAACGTGAAGTCGTTGACGTCGCCGGGCTCCTCGGCGAGCGCGCCCACCGAACCGGCACCAGCCGGCACGACGGATTCGCCAGCGCCAGCGACCGAAGTCGCCGCACCCGAGCTCGCAGCCACCGCCGGGATCGCCGCACCGAACACGGCACCGCCCAGCACCCCCCCGAGCGCGAGCAGCCCCGCCACCGCCACCCGCACGATCGCCGAGCCCCGCCCCTCTCGCCTGCTTCTGCTCATGGGCTTCACTCTAGCCACGGCTCCCGACATTGCGGAGGAATGCTCACCCGAACTCATCCGGGACCCATCCCCGCTCAGCCCGCCGCCACCAGCGAGCCCCCGAGCGGCTCGCCGGAGGTGCGGCTGAAGAAGCAGGAGTAGCGGCGGTCACCGGCGCTCCAGGCCGCCGCGTCCGCCGGGTAGGAGGCCTGCCACTGCACGTCGGGCAGCGCACCCGCGGCGTCGTAGGCAAGGGCGGTCGGCGCCGTGCAGAGCAGGTTGAGCCGCGAGACCAGCTCGGCCTCGCCGGGGTACGCGGCAGCGGCATCCTCGGCGAAGAGCCCGGTCGAGACCAGCTGGGCCGTGTGGGCGGATGCGCAGTCGACGACCGTGAACCGCTGCTCCCAGGGCGAGGTGAAGCCGGTGAAGCACTCGCCTCCGCCCAGCTCGTCCCACTCGTGCACCCCCGGAGCAGCCGGCCCGGCCGGCACCGCGTCGGCCCCGGTGCTCGCCGCGGCACCTGTGGCACCTGCGGCCGGGGTCGGCGAAGCGGATGCGGCGGGAGCGGGTGTGAGGGTGGGCGTGGCGGTCGGCACGGCCGATTCGGATGCGGTGGCCGTCGGCGCGGTCGACACCAGCGACCGGCCGGTCACCCCGCCCTGCCCGATCCGCATCCCGATGAAGAACAGCGCGACCACGACCGCCAGCCCGACTGCGGCCGCCGCGATCACGAGCGCGCGGGGCTTCGAGCGCTCACGCGCCGCGGCGCCGGAAGCGCCATCTGCGCCGCGACCGCCAGCACCCGGGCCGGCGCCGGCGCCGGAATCCGCACCGCCACCCGCGGCACCAGGCCCCGGCACAACGCCGCCGCCCGACCCACCCGCCGCGTCAGCCACCGTCACTCCAGCCCGAGGTCCGCCAGCCCGATCGCGTAGTGGTACGGGTACCCGGCCTCCTCGATGCGCTCGCCCGCGCCGGTGGCCCGGTCGACCACCACGGCCACGCCGACGACGATCGCGCCGGCTTTCTCGAGCGCGGTGATCGCGGCGAGCGGCGATCCACCGGTGGTCGAGGTGTCCTCGAGCACGATCACGCGCTTGCCGGCGACGTCCGGGCCCTCCACCTGGCGACCGCGACCGTGGTCCTTCGGCTCCTTGCGCACCACGAACGCGTCGTACGCCAGGCCGCGGGCGGCACCCTGGTGCAGCACCGCGGAGGCGATCGGGTCGGCGCCCATCGTGAGGCCGCCCACCGCATCCACGTTCTTGATGCCCGCGATGAGGTCGAGCATGACCTGGCCGATCAGCGGGGCGACGCGGTGGTCGAGCGAGACCTTGCGCAGGTCGACGTAGTACGACGCCTTCTTGCCGCTCGTGAGCGTGAAATCGCCGTGGAAGACGGCATCGGACTTGATGTACTCGATGAGTTGGCTGCGCGCGTCGGTCACGTGCCGAGTCTACCGGGGGCCGTGCGGCGCGCTTCGGGATGGCGAAGCGCCGTTACCTCACTCCCCCGCGGCCAAAAACTCCTTCAGCGACTCCGCCCCCCGCCCCGTCAGCCGCTCGACGTCGTCGCTCACCCAGGCGAGTTCGCCCGACGCGATCGCCGTGTACGTGCTCACCCACGCCTCGACCTGCCAGGCCGGAGCCCCGTAGTGCGCGCGTGAGGCGTAGGCCTCGTCGAGCGTCTCGTCGACGAACTCGATCTGCCCGCGCGACCCGTCGGCGCTCAGCACCCCGGCGACCTCGAGCAGACTGAGCGCCTCGGGCCCGGTGAGGTCGTAGGTCGCGGCGCGATGGGCGGCCGGATCCCGCAGGGTGTCCTGCAGCACAGCGGATGCCGACCGGGCCACGTCGGCCCGCGTCACCGAGGCGAGCCGTCCGTCGCCGGCGGGGCCGCGGATCACGCCGTCCTCGTCGGCCAGCATCGGCAGGAAGTCGGTGTAGAGGTTGTCGCGCAGGAAGGTGAACCCCATGCCCGAGTCGCGGATCGCCTGCTCGGTGGCGAAGTGGTCGCGACCCAGCGTGAAGACGGAGTCGGGCGCCGCGGCGAGGAACGAGGTGTAGACGACGTGCCGCACCCCGGCCGCGGCCGCTGCCGCGATGAACGAGCGGTGCTCGGCGACGCGGTCCTCGTTCTCGGCGGCCGAGACCATGAAGAGCAGCTCGACCCCTTCGAGGGCGTGGCGCGCGGCCTCCTCAGCCGAGTACTCGGCGACGGCGATCTCGACGGTGGGAGTGGATCCGTCCTGCGCGTCGCCCAGCTCGGGCGCCCTGGTGGCATCGCGCACGACGAGGCGCAACGGGATGCCGGCGTCCGACAGCATCCTGGCCACCCGCCCGCCGACCGCGCCGGTCGAACCCGTGACGGCGACGGGCGCAGTACCGGGCTGGTTCTCGCTCGCCCCACCCGCGGTCTCGTTCGTGATTTCGCTCATGCCCCGATCATCCTCCGTCCGACGGGTCCGACGCATCCGACGAACGGCTGAACGCGGAACTGCTGAACGCGGAACGACTGAACGCCGCATCGCCGCCCGCGAGCGTCGCCAGCTCCTCCCGCGCCGCATCCCGCCGCCACTTCGCGGCCGGCCGCCGGAAGAACGTCGCCGTGCGGTACTCCTCCTCGGCCGCGCGCAGCCGCACCTCGGCCGCGAGGAGCAGGGCGTCGCGCTCGAGGGCCGCGCGCTCGGCGACCGTGGGTTCGTAGAGGCGCTCGTGCCTGTCCTCGGCCGCGACGGCGATCCAGGATGCGGCGACCAGCGTGACCACACTCGTGATCCTGAACCAGAGCAGCAGCGCGATGAACACCACGAAGGTCGACAGCAGCGGGTTCTGCGTGGCGCCGTCCAGCAGCCGGCTGCCGAGCACCTGGAGGAGCGCATGCCCTGCCCCGCCCAGCAGCGACCCCACCGCCATCCGCCGCACCGTCAGCCGCGCGCCGGCGAGGAACCGGAACATCACCATCAGCGCCCCGACGTCGATCGCGAACACGACCAGCAGGCTGATCACGGTGACGAGCGCGCGGGTCCAGTCGTGCGAGGTGACGCCGACGAGGCCGAGCAGCCAGTCGATCGCCGAGGTGCTGATCACACTGAGGACGGCCGCCGCGAACAGCACCACACCCAGCAGCAGCGAGACGACGAGGTCGCGCGCCTTCAGGTAGAGGTAGGCCCGCCGGTCGCGCGGCATGCCGAAGATCGTGCGCACGGCGATGCGGGAGTAGGTGATCCAGCCGATCGCCGTCCAGACCAGCACGATCAGGGCGGCGATGCCGGTGATCGTGAGCACCGATCCGCTCGACTCCGCGACGCGGCGAAGGTCGTCGTCCTTGATGATGCCGTGCTCGCCGATCAGGCTCGGCACGTAGGTGTTGATCAGGCGCACGAGGGCGTCCATGGTCTCGCGCGACCCGGTCAGCCAGATGCCGGCGACCGCGAACACGATGTAGACGGCGGCGAACACGGCGAACAGCGCCTGGTAGCTCATGCCCGAACTGAGGATGAAGCCGTTGCCGGCGAGGAACCGGCGCCAGACCCGGGTCGGGAACAGGGCGAGGGTCTGCTGCGTGAGGTTCGTGACGCGGGCGATCGGCTCGTCGAACCGCTCCTGGATGCGCTGCTCGAGCCGGTCGCGGCGGTCGCGCAGGTTGGGCTGCTGCGGCCGGTCCGGGCGGTCGCGCGCGCCGTGCTGCTCGGGCGGCCGCGCTCCCTGTCCCCCCTCCGCCATGGCCACAGCCTACTGACGCGGATGCAGCGTCATCCGCCGCTGTTAGCGTTGCATCATGCGTGTTGCCACCTGGAACGTGAACTCCATCCGTGCTCGAGTCGGCCGGGTCGTCGACTGGCTGGTGCGAGAGGACGTCGACGTGCTCGCCATGCAGGAGATCAAGTGCAAGGAGTCGCAGTTCCCGTTCGAGGCCTTCCAGGAGGCGGGCTACGAGGTCGTGCTGCACGGCCTCAACCAGTGGAACGGCGTCGCCTTCGCCAGCCGCCTGCCGATGCACGAGGTGACGAACACGTTCACCGGGATGCCCGGCTTCGGCAAGGTGCTCGACGACGGATCGCTGCCACAGGAGGCCCGCGCCCTCGGCGTCACGGTCGACGGCGTGCGGCTCTGGAGCCTCTACGTGCCGAACGGCCGCGCGCTCGACGACCCGCACTACACCTACAAGCTGGCCTGGCTGCACGAGCTCGCCGAGCAGACCCGCTCGTGGATCGCCGCCGACCCCGCGCAGCCGCTCGCCCTGATGGGCGACTGGAACATCGCTCCGCTCGACACCGACGTCTGGGACCGCTCGGTCTTCGAGGGCTCCACGCACGTCTCGGTGCCCGAACGCGCGGCCTTCGCCGAGTTCGAGGCTCTCGGGCTGGCCGACGTCGTGCGCCCGCTGGTGCCCACGGGCTACACCTACTGGGACTACAAGCAGCTCCGCTTCCCGCGCAACGAGGGGATGCGGATCGACTTCATCATGGGCTCGCCCGCCTTCGCCGACCTGGTCACCTCGGCGCGCATCGACCGCGATGAGCGCAAGGGCGATGCCCCCTCGGACCACGTGCCGGTGGTCGTCGACCTCGAGCTCGCCCCCGAGGACGACGACGACCGCCCCATGATCTTCGGCTGACCCGAACGCCCGATCCGGGCACTGTCCGCTTCAGGGCACGGAGCGGGGGCGCTTCCCGCGCCATGGACGTCACCGGATGCGTGTATAGATGGAGCATGTCCACTCCGACGGTCGGCGCCGGTTCGCCGTTGACGCCCGGCCAACCCTGGCCTGACGCCCCTCAGAAGCGCTCGCGCCTGCGCACCTGGCTGACCGACGGGCTGACCGACAACACCGGCCGGCACCCCGGCCCGGGAGCCGCCAAGCCCGAGAAGACGCACTCCTGGTGGCGCGTGATGTGCCTCACAGGTGTCGACTACTTCTCGACCCTCGGCTACCAGCCCGCGATCGCCGCCCTCGCGGCCGGCCTGATCTCGCCCTTCGCGACGATCGTGCTCGTGCTGCTGACACTCCTCGGCGCCCTGCCGGTCTACCGCCGAGTGGCCCGCGAGAGCTACCGCGGCGAGGGTTCGATCGCCATGCTCGAGAAGCTGCTCCCCTGGTGGGGCGGCAAACTGGTCGTGCTGGTGCTGCTCGGGTTCGCCGCCACCGACTTCATGATCACGATCACCCTCAGTGCAGCGGATGCGACGGCGCACGCCATCGAGAACCCGTTCGCCCCGAGCTGGTTCGAGGGCAACCAGGTCATCATCACGCTCGTGCTGATCGCGGCACTGTCGGTCGTCTTCCTCCGCGGCTTCAAGGAGGCCATCAACATCGCGGTCGTGCTGGTCGCGGTGTTCCTCGTGCTGAACGCGATCGTCGTCGTCGTGAGCATCGCGCACGTCGCCGAGAACACCGTCGTGATCGACGACTGGTGGGCGGCGCTCTCCGCCGAACGCGGCAACCCGCTCGTCGTGGTCGGCATCGCCCTGATCGCCTTCCCGAAGCTCGCTCTCGGCCTCTCCGGTTTCGAGACCGGCGTCGCCGTGATGCCGCAGATCACCTCCGACCCCGCCAAGAAGGGCCCGGAGAAGGGCGAGACGACCGACGCGACGGGGGTGCCGGTCGGCCGCATCCGCGGGGCGAAACGCCTGCTGACCACTGCCGCCGTCATCATGTCGGCGTTCCTGATCACGTCGAGCCTTGTCACCACCCTGCTCATCCCGCAGAAGGACTTCGAGGCCGGCGGGCCCGCCAACGGCCGCGCGCTGGCCTACCTGGCGCACCAGTTCCTGGGTGATGGATTCGGAACCGTCTACGACATAGCGACCATCTCCATCCTGTGGTTCGCCGGTGCATCCGCTCTCGCCGGCCTGCTCAACCTCGTGCCCCGCTACCTCCCGCGCTACGGCATGGCCCCGCACTGGGCCGGTGCCGTGCGCCCGCTCGTGCTCGTGTTCACGGCCATCGCGGTGATCATCACGCTCGTGTTCCAGGCGAACGTGGATGCGCAGGCCGGCGCCTACGCGACCGGCGTGCTGGTGCTCATCACCTCCGCATCCGTCGCGGTCACGCTCTCGGCCGCGCGCAAGAAGCAGAAGGGCGCGACGATCGGGTTCGCCGTCGTGGCCGTGGTGTTCCTCTACACGACCGTGGCCAACGTGATCGAGCGGCCGGACGGCGTGCGGATCGCGGCCCTGTTCATCCTGGGCATCATCGTCGTGTCGATCGTCTCGCGGGTGAACCGGTCGTTCCAGCTGCGCGCGACCTCGGTCACGCTCGACGCGCAGGCGCTCGACTTCGTGCTGACGGATGCCGAGGAGTTCGACTCGGTGCGGATCATCGCGAACGAGGCCGACGACGGGTCGGCCGAGGAGTACCGGCAGAAGGTCGCCGAGGAGCGGCGCGACAGCGGGATCCCGCTCCGCACGCCCGTCATCTTCCTGGAGGTCTATCCCTCCGACTCGTCCGACTTCGAGGAGGACCTGGTCGTCGAGGGCGTCGCCGTGCACGGCTACCGGGTGCTGCGGGTGACCAGCGGTAACATCCCGAACACGATCGCGGCCGTGCTGCTCGAGATCCGCGACCTGACCGGGGTGGTGCCCGGCATCTACTTCGAGTGGACCGAGGGGAGCCCGATCTCGAACATGTTCAAGTTCCTGGTCACGGGCACCGGCGAGGTCGCCCCGGTCACCCGCGAGGTGCTGCGGCGGGCGGAGAAGGATCGCCGGCACCGGCCGGACGTGCACGTCAGCTGAATGCGGGCTGAGGGTGGGAATCCTAGGCGGTCTGTGGCGTTAATGAAGGTATGTCCACGAAGACTCTCACCATTGACAACCACGACGAGACCGTCGCCGACGGCATCGTCCTGATCGACTTCTGGGCCGACTGGTGCGGCCCCTGTAAGCAGTTCGCCCCGGTGTTCGAGAAGGCCTCCGACGAGCACGGCGACATCACGTTCGCCAAGGTCGACACGGAGGACCAGCAGCAGCTGGCCGCCTCGTACGGCATCACCTCGATCCCCACGCTGGTCGGCTACCGCGACGGTATCCCGATCTTCGCCCAGCCCGGCGCCCTGCCCGGCCAGGTGCTCGAAGACGTCATCTCGCAGGTCCGCGCCCTCGACATGGAGGCCGTGAAGAAGGACTACGCCGAGGCCGTCGCCAAGCAGCAGGCCGTGGCCGAGGAGCAGCAGCCGCAGCAGCCGGCGGCTGAGGTCTAGGCCTCGAGGCCTCGCACACGAAAAGGGCGCCCACGTCAGGTGGGCGCCCTTTTTTCGTGCTGTTTTCGCGCGCGGCGTGCGGGTCAGGCGGCCTGCTGCTCGGCGTCGATCCCGTCGAGGGCCTCGGCGAACTCGGCGAGGAACGCCGAGAGCTGCTCGCGGATCTCCGCATCCTCCTTCGGGTGCGTCTCCGCGAAGCGCACCATCGAGTTCGGCACCGCGACGGTGGTCGACTCGATCACGTTGGCGCCGGCGATGCCGTAGGCCTTGCGCGCTTCGTCCTGCGCCCAGATTCCGCCGAACTGGGCGAACGAGGTGCCGATGACGGCGACGGGCTTCGCCGAGATCGAACTCGAACCGAAGGGGCGCGACGACCAGTCGATCGCGTTCTTGAGGTTCGCGGGGAGCGTCCCGTTGTGCTCGGGGGTGACGACGAGCACGGCGTCGGCGTCGGAGATCGCCTGACGGTAGGCGACGACGGATTCGGGCAGCGCGCCCTCGACGTCGACGTCCTCGTTGTAGAGGGGCAGCTCGGAGTGTCCGCCGTAGAGCGAGAGCGCCAGGCCCTCGGGGGCGAGTTCGGCGGCGGCCTCGGCGAGCTGGCGGTTGGTCGAGCCGGAGCGCAGGCTTCCGACGAGCACGAGCACGTTCTTCTCGGTCATGGTTCTCCTTGTTGGGGATGAGGGTGGGCGCGGCGCTGTCGACCGGCATCCACTTCGTTTAACCGGACCGCGGTCCGTTTATTCCCCAACTCTTCGATCGCTCCCACCCCCCCGTCCGCCGACCCGGCCGCTGGAACCCCCGTGGTACTGTCCCTGCATGGACAGGTCCGGCCTCAGCCCCCTCGTCCCGCTCCTCGGCCCGCCGCCCGAACCCCTCACCCCGGAGCGCGCCGACGCCGCGCGCAACCGCGCCCGCCTGCTCGACGCGGCCCGGCGCATCCTGGATCAGGACGGCCCGGACGCCCTGACGATGGATCGGCTCGCGACCGAGAGCGGGGTGGGCAAGGGCACGATCTTCCGCCGGTTCGGGTCGCGCGCCGGACTGTTCGAGGCGCTGCTGGACGAGTCGGAGCGGGCGTTCCAGCTGCGGTTCCTGAGCGGGCCGCCGCCGCTCGGGCCGGGTGCGCCGGCCGTCGAGCGGCTGGTCGCGTTCGGTCGCGAGCGCCTGGCGACCTACTCGGTGGTGGCCGAGGTCATGCGGGCGGCCGAGCGTCCGGTCACCGAGCGGGCGGCGATCCCCGTGCGCCGGGTCGTCGAGGTGCACATCGCGCTGCTCGTGCGCGAGGCGGGGTACCCGGCCGACGTGCCCGTGCTGGCGTTCAACCTGATGGCGGTGCTGGATGCGATCGTGCAGCTTCCCGGCGACGAGATCACGCGCATGCTCCCGCGGTTGAGCGACGGGTGGGAGGAGCTGGTGCGGCGGGTGCTGCGAGGGTGACACGGCGGATGCGGGTGCGGGCCGCCGCGTGTGCCGGTGCCGCGCTGCCGATCGCTGGAGACCATGTTGCCCGTGGCCACATCGACGTACGCTCGGGCCATGAGCGGTTCCGCACCTACGCCCTACCACCACGGTAACCTGCGCACGGCGCTGCTCGAGCGGGCGGGCGAGACGCTCGCCGCCGAGGGAGCCGACGCCCTGACCCTGCGGCGCCTCGCCCGCGAGCTCGGCGTGAGTCACGCGGCGCCGGGCCGGCACTTCCGTGATCGGCGGGCACTGCTCGACGCGCTCGCCCTCGAGGGGTACGCGGCGCTGAACGCGCGGCTCGAGGCGTCAACGGATGCGGCGGGCCCGGTCGACCCGCACGGTGCGTCGCGGTTCTCCGCCGTCGCGCGGGCCTACCTCGGTTTCGCCGGTGAGCACGGGCCGCTGATGGAGGTGATGTCGCGGTCGGTCTTGTCGCCGTCGGTTTCGTCGCCGTCGGTCTCCTCCCCTTCGGTCTCGGGGTCGGGCACCGCCGAGGCCGATGGGGCCGACGCGGCCGCTCGGCTCGCTGCGGCACGACGCCGCGGTCTCGAACTGACGGCGTCGTCGATGCGCGAGGACTCCGGCCCCGTCGACCCCCGGCGCGGGCTGATCGCGTTCGCACTGATCCACGGTCTCGCGCAACTCGCCGCCGAGGACCTCCTCGAGGGCCACCCGCTCGACGACCTCGTCGATCTGGCGGTGGACACGGTCTGGAGAGGACTCGAGACCGACGCCGGCCGAGGCACCAAGGCCGACGGCGATTCCGGGGTCGACGCATGACCGGCGTGACGCGGGCGGTCTTCGTCACGGGCGTCTCGGGGTCGGGCAAGTCGACGATCGGCTCGCTGCTCGCCGCCCGCCTGGGGTGGTCGTTCGTGGATGCCGACGACCTGCATCCGGCCGCCAACGTCGCGAAGATGGCCGGCGGCATCCCCCTCGCCGACGACGACCGCTGGCCCTGGCTCCGTGCGGTCGGAGCCGAGGCCGAACGCCTCTCGGCCACCGCCGCCGGTCCCGAACCCGCTCACCCGCTCGCCCGCGAGGAGGCGGGCGCGGCGGAGGCGGGCGCGGCGGGCGACGTCGCGCATCCCACCGGGGTCGTCGTCGCGTGTTCGGCCCTGCGGCGGGTGTACCGCGACCTCTTGCGCGAGGAGTGCCCGGGGGCGGTGTTCGTGCAACTGATCGGAGCCTCGGGCCTGATCGCCGCCCGCCTCTCGGCCCGGGTCGACCACTTCATGCCACCGTCGCTGCTCGACTCGCAGCTCGCCGCGCTCGAGCCGCTCGCCACCGGCGAGGCCGGCGTCGCGGTCACCGTCGGAGCCACCCCCACCACCGTGGTCGACGCCATCGTCGAAGCCCTGCACCTCACCCCGCCGCCCGCATCCTGACCGCCGCGCGCGTGAACCGCGCAGCAGCCACGAAGGCGGCAACGACAGCGCAGCTACAGCCGCGCGTCAGAGCTCGATCAAACGCACATCGCGCAGCACGCCCGCATCCGCCGTCGCCGTCATGAAGGTGCGGTGGGGCTGGCGGCGGCGATCCGTCGGGGAACCGGGGTTCAGCAGCAGCATCCCCGCCGGCGACGTCGTCTGCCAGGGGATGTGGCTGTGGCCGAAGACCAGCACGTCGGTGTCGGGGAAGAGCGCATCCATCCGCCGCTCCCGCCCGGTCGCCGCCCCCGTCTCGTGGATCATCGCGACCCTCAGCCCCTCCACCTCCACCCGCGCCACCTCGGGCAGGCGCGCCCGCAGCCCGGGCCCATCGTTGTTGCCCCACACGCCCACCAGCCGCGCTGACCGCTGCTCGAGCGCATCGAGCGTGGCCTCGTCGACCCAGTCGCCGGCGTGGAAGACGAGGTCGGCCGCATCCGCCGCCCGCCAGACCTCGTCGGGCAGCACCTTGGCGCGCTTGGGCAGGTGGGTGTCGGCGAGCAGCACGATCGAGGTGACCATGCCCCACATCGTGCCACCGCTTCGGCCGGGCCACCCCTAGGCTCGAACGCGGGAACCCTGAGCGGAGGTGGGGCGATGGCCGGCGGCGAAGGCGGCAAGAGCGGTGAGCGCGGCGACGAGCTGCGCGCCGCAGCCTGGGAGCTCTACGGCCTCCCCCCGTCGGATTTCATCGCCGCCCGCAACGCCCGCGCTTCGGCGGCGACGAAGAGCGGCGATCGCGCGCTGGCCGCCCGCATCCGCTCTCTCGTCAAGCCCACGGTCGCCGTCTGGGCGGTCGGTGCCCTCGTGCGCCATCGCGCCGACGACATCGACGCGCTCCTCGACCTCGGGGAGCGGATGCGCGAGGCCAGCGACCCCGACACCGGCGTCGATCGCGACGCCCTCCGCACCCTCGGTCGCGACCGTCAGCGGATGCTCGCCCACCTCGCCGACGAAGCCCGCACCCTGGGTGGCGAACTCGGCGCCGCCGTCTCGCCCAGCGCGGCCCTCGATGTCGAGCAGACCCTGCAGGCCGCCCTCGGCGATCCGCGCGCCGCGGCCGTGGTGCGCAGCGGACTCCTCACCCGCACCCTCGCCCCCGCCGGCTTCGGCGAGGTCGACCTCGAGGGCGCGCTCCCCGACGCGCTCGACGCCCAGGTGCTCGACGGGCTGCCGGAGCATTCCGCCGACCGCCCCCTCCGCGCGGTGCCCCGTCCGGCCGCCGAGGGCGCGACGACGGGGTCCGGGCCGGGGAAGAGCCGATCGACCAAGGACGGTCTGGCCAAGGACGGTCTTGCCAAGGACGGTCTTGCCAAGGACGGATCGGCAGACGCCGGGCCTACCAAGGCCGACCGGGCCGCCGCCGATCGCGCGGCCCGCCGGGAGCGCGAGCGCGCCGAGGCCGCCCGCGACGCCGAGGAGACCCGGCAGGACGCGGAGGATGCCGCGAACGAGGTCGCCGCGCTCGACCTCCGCGCGGACGAGCTCCGCGACCGCCGCGAGCACCTGGCCGACGAGCTCCGCGAGCTGAAGCAGCGCATCGAGGAGCTCACCGACCAACTCGGCGACACCACCTCCGAGGCGGCGTTCCTCCGCCGCAAGCGTGCCGCGGCCCAGCGCACCGCCGACGCCGCCCGTCGAGCGGCCGACCGCGCCCGAGCCCGCCTAGACCGCCTCGACGACTGACCGCCCCGCCCGGCCCCACCGCTCCGACGGCCTACCACCTAGGCCGCCCACCCCAGAAACGCCCGACCTCACTCCCGAACGGAATGAGAATCCCACCCCTCATCGACGTAGTGCAGCCGAACCCCCACTTTTTCATTCCGTTCGAATGGGCACCCCTCCCGAACGGGCTGAAGATCGCACTCATATCGACGTGGTGCACGCCTGAACGCGATCTTCAGCCCATTCGAACAGCACGAGCCACCCGCCAACCTCACGCCCCTACGCCAAGAACGCCGCAACCCCCACGAGCACCGGCACCGACCCCAGCGTCGTCAGCAGCACCGTGTCCCGCGCCACCCGCACCCCGCGCTGGTACCGGGCCGCGAAGTTGTAGATGTTCTGGGCCGTCGGCAGCGCCGACAGCGTCACCACCGCGAACACCTGCTCGGGCGCGAGCCCGAACACGAACCGCGCCGCCACGAATGCGACCGCCGGCATCACCACGAGCTTCAGCACGCTCGCGACCACGATCTCCGCCCGCCCCGCCCCGGGCTCGAGCGGCTTCTGCCCCACCAGCGACATCCCGAACGCGATCAGCACCACGGGCACCGCAGCCCCGCCGATGAGGTCGAACGGCGCCATCACCGCATCCGGCAGCACCACGCCGCAGAGCGCCAGCACCAGCCCGACCAGCGACGCGATGATCATCGGGTTCCGGAGCGGCTGCGTCAGGATGCTCCCCACCGACACCCGCCCCCGCGTCGAGATGTCGAGCACGGTCAGCACGATCGGAGCCAGCACGATCAGCTGCAGCAGCAGCACCGGCGCGACCAGCTGCGCGCTCCCCAGCACGTAGCTCGCCACCGGCAGCCCGATGTTGTTCGCGTTGACGTACGCCGATCCCGCCGCCCCCACCGTCGTCTCCGCGACCGGACGCCGGAACCAGATCCGCGACGCGACCACGAACAGCCCCGCCGACACGACCACGGCGATCACCGTCACGAGCAGCGAGGCCGAGAACACGGTGGCCGGATGCGAGCGGGCCAGCACCGCGAACAGCAACGCCGGCGTGGCCACGAAGAAGGCGAACCGGTTGAGCACCGCCTCCGAGCCCGAGGGCAGCACGCCGCTGCGCTGCACCACGTACCCGACCAGGATGACGAAGCCGATGATGCCGAAACCGGTCAGCACTCCGAGCATCGTCCGTCCCCTCCGAGTCCGACTCAGGTCTCAGTCGTCAGCGCGCGAGCGCCGACGCCATGGCCTTCTGCAGGAACGGCTCGAGCGTGAACGCGAAGGTCCGCGTGAGGTGGTCCGGGTCGCGGTAGACGTTCGCCCCGCCGATCACGGCCGCGCACTCCTCGGCCGTGCAGTAGGTGTCGCTGAAGTCGAGCAGAGTCACGTCCTGCCCCTGGGCCACGGCTCCCCGCGCGGCGACCGCGATCGGGTCGAAGGCGGCGAGGCCGTCCTCGCGCGGCTCCGCGCACGAGGACTCGGACTCGGTGCGCAGGCACTTGTTCGGGTCGTCCTCCCAGGCGGGGTTGTCGACCACGGTGACGATCGGAGTGCCCTGGCCGAGTACCTGCTGCCACGCCTCGCCGTACCCGGCGACCGCCGCCTGGCCCTGCGGCGAGGCAGCAGACCCGTCGGCATCCGCCGCGTCGATCAGGCCGGTGGTCGCCTCTTCGTCGGCCGAGAGCGCACGGTCGGTCAGCGCCGCCGTGAACACCGCGTCGAACGGTGTGTGCGCCGCGAGCTGCGCGGTCAGCACGCCCCGCCAGTCGTCGCACGAGCGGGCGAAGGCGTCGCTGCCGCCGAGCGGGGTCGTCGACCACGGGCATCCGCCCTTGAGGTACGTCGTGAGGCGCCAGCCGTTCTGCTCCGCCATCTGGATGAACGGGTCCATCAGGGCGTAGGCGTGGCTGTCGCCGATCAGCGCGATCTGCGGCGCATCCGTTGCCTCGCTGCCGAAGGTGCAGTCGCGCACGCTCGCGTCGTTGAGGGTGCTGAGGCACTCGGGGTGCTCGGGCCGGTCGGCGTTGCCGAAGCCGGGGCTCGGGATGATCTGTCCCGCCAGTTCGGGGTTCACGCAGAGCGGGTCGATCGGCGCGACGCCGTCGGTGGGGCCGGATGCGGCGCCGAAGCAGGCGGGCGGGTTGGCGAGCGTCTCGGCCAGCTGGGTCGCCTCGGTGTCGTACTTGGGCTGCTGCACGGCCCAGGCGCTGCCGACGAAGAGGCTCGAGACGGCCATCGCGGCGACCACGCCGATCAGGGTCACGCGCGGGCGGCGGGTGGTGAAGAAGCGCCACTTCCGCGCCGGGTCTTCGATGAAGCGCTTGGTCAGCCAGGCGATCACGAAGCAGAAGAGGAACAGCGCGATGCGGTTGAGGGTGCTGAGCCCCCAGCCCGGGATGTAGGGCGCGATGATGATCAGCGGCCAGTGCCAGAGGTACAGCGAGTACGAGATGTCGCCGATGAAGCTGACGGGGCGGAAGCTCAGCACGCGACCGGCGTCCCAGGGCTTCTCGCGGTGGTGCGCCACGATGATCGCCGCGGTGCCGAGCACCGGGATCGCGGCCATGTAGCCCGGGAACGGCGTCGACGCGGTGAAGAAGTAGCCGCAGCCGAGCACGACGGCGATGCCGCCCCAGCCCAGGATGTTCGACTGCCAGGCCTTCGTGGGCCGCAGCCTCGGCAGCAGCGCGAGCGCGCCACCGACCGCGAACTCCCACACCCGCGTGTACGTGACGAAGTAGGCCCCCGCCGGGTCGGTCGCGGTGACGAACACCGAGAGCGCGAACGAGACGACTCCGACCACGGCGAGCACGGCGATGAGGCCGACCCACTTGCGGCGGCCGAGCACCTTGACGGCGAACACGGATGCTCCGAGCAGCAGCACGGGCCAGAACAGGTAGAACTGCTCCTCGAGCGACAGCGACCAGTAGTGCTGCACGAGGCTGGCCTCGTTCGCGGCCGCCAGGTAGTCGACGGAGTTGGCCGCGAGGACCCAGTTCTCCACATAGAAGGTCGAGGCGAGGATCTCGCGGACGTTCTCGGTCAGACTCGACAGCGGCATGATGAACAGCGTCGCGAGGCTCGCGAAGACGAGCACCGTGATGGCGGCCGGGAGGAGTCGGCGGGCCCGCTTGGCGTAGAAGCTCGGCAGCGCGATGCGGTCGGTGCGCTCGAGCTGGCGGGAGAGCTGCTGGGTGATGAGGAAGCCGGAGATGACGAAGAAGACGTCGACGCCGATGTACCCGCCGGTGAGCCGGCCGGGCCAGAAGTGGTAGACCACCACGAGCAGCACGGCGATCGCGCGCAGGCCCTGGATGTGCGGGAGGAAGTGGGCGGGCGTCGGGGCGCCCGCCTTGCGGGCCGCATCGGCGGTGGCGGCGTTCGCGCCGGCGGCGTTCGCACGTTCGCGCTGCGCTCTCGAAGACCGGCGGCTGCTCGGGGCGGGGTTCGCCGCGGGCGCGGGCGTCTGGTTCTCCATCGCGTCTCATGCTACGCGAGGGGTACCTGAGTGCCCGGGAGACCCCGCCGGGTCACGCCGCGAGGAACCGGTCGGCTGTCCGCAGCCCCATGGCCATGATCGTGATCGCCGGATTCGCGATCAGCGAGCTCGGGAAGACGGAGTTGTCCGAGACGAAGAGATTCGGCACATCGTGTGACCGGCCGTCCGGATCGACCACCGAGCGATCCGGATCCGTTCCCATCCGACAGGTTCCCACGGTGTGCGCCGTGCGCGCCAGCACCCGGGTCGACCGCGCGCCGGCGGCTTCGACGATGGCCGTCATCGTGGCGATCGCGTGCTCGTCGATCGCCGTCTCGTTGGCGCCCGCCGAGAACGAGATCCGTGCCTTGGGGATGCCGTGCTCGTCGAGCTCACCGGTCAGCTCGAGCCGGTTCCCGTCGGCCGGCAGGCATTCGGCGTTGATCCCGACCCCGGCCATGAAGGGGTAGTCGTCGATCGCCTCGAGGAGCTCCCGCCCCCACAGCCCCGCCCCGCGCACGAGCGACGTGGCGAAGGTGAGCGGCATGACACCGAGACTCTGCATCAGGTAGCCGCCCGCGAAGTCCACGCCCGCGGGCCGCACCATGTCCTCGCTGATGATGGATGACGGGTAGCCGCGGTAGCCGCGCATCTCGGTGTCGAATCGCCCCCACACCTGCGTCGCGCCGTGCACCATGAAGTTGCGGCCGACCTGGCCGCTGCTGTTGCCGACTCCGGTGTGCAGGAGCAGTCGTGCGCTCTCCACGCCCCCGGCGCACAGGAAGACGTTCGCGCAGCGCTGTCGGTGGTCGCGACCGTTCTGGCGGTAGACGACGGCGGTGATCCGGCCCACCGCATCCCGCTCGAAGCCGTGCACCATGGCCTCGGCCCGGATCTCTGCGCCGGACGAGACCGCGGCCGGCAGATAGGTCGTGTCCATACTGGCCTTCGAGGCCGTCCGGCAGCCCTGGTGACAGGCGCCGCACGAGATGCACGCCTGACGCAGGCCGTACCGATCCTGATCGTGGTCGCGGGTCAGTACCGCGGCCGGTGCATCCGTCGCTCTGATGCCGATGGCCTCGCAGCCGCGCACCATCATGTCCGAGGACGCGTTCCGCGCGGTGGCCGGGTAGGCGTATCGCCGCGATGGGTCCCACGGGTAGTCGGCGGGGCCGGAGACACCGATGACGCGCTCGACCTTCTGCAGGTAGGAGGTGAGCTCGTCGAAGTCGACCGGCCAGTCCTCCCCCACGCCCGAGTCCGAGCGCAGGCGGATGTCGGCCCGGGTGGGCCTCGGAGCGAAGGCGCCCCAGTGCAGCGTGGAGCCCCCGACGCCACGGCCGCTGTTGTTCTGGCCGAACGCGGTCGGGTCCTCGCCTCCGCTCAGACGCTCCGACATCCAGTTGATCTCGACGGCCTCGGTCTCATCCGTCGTGTAGCCGTTCGGCTCGAAGTTCGGGCCGGCCTCGAGCGCCACGACACTGAGCCCGCGTGCCGCCAGAGCGGCGATGATCGGCGCCCCGCCCGCTCCCGTGCCGATGACCACCGCGTCGACGACGGTCTCGCTCGAATGGATGCGCATCGCAGTCAGGTTCATGCTCGCCCTCCCGGGGTGTCGAGGAGATCGAATCGCGGTTCCCAGCTCTCCCGCTCTCCGGCGGAGAGGACCCGGAAGCCGAGCTTGCGCGGGGCGTCGCCCCCCGTCGCGAACCCGTCGAAGCCGACGCGCGCGAGCGAGGCGGGATGGGCCAGCCAGAGCCGCGTCAGATCGGCGCAGGCGTCTTCGAACCACGTGCCGAGCTGCGCCGCCGTCAGTTCCGCACCGGGAGGCGAATACTCGGATGCGGCGACCGCCTGCAGCCGGGCGTCCTGATCCGCGGGGGTCTGGTCCTGCAGTCCGCCGAGAGCGGTGAGGGCGAGCGAGTATGCCTCCGGATCGGTCGGGAGCTCCGCGCTCCGCCAGCCGTCACCCTCGCCGCGTGCGAGCTGGGCGTCGAGCCTTGCGGCGAGGTCGATGGCTCGGCCCTCCTGCGGCACGACTCGATCGGCCACGGCGCGCAGCGTCACGAGCTGGTCGGGCGTGAGGCACGTCGGGCGGTAGGACGCGTCGTCGGCGAGCAGCCGCCGGGCGAGGATGCCCCGAGTGCGCGAGCTCGTCCGCGGCGACGCGATGACCCTCGCGAAGTCGGCCGGCACCTCGGGTCCGGCGAAGGCCGCGCCCTCGGCGAACGCGGCGATGAGTGCGGCCAGGGCGGCCACGCCGCCGCGGGGCACGAGGTTCGCGGGCGCCCCGGGCGCCTCGAAGGATGCACGGGGAACGGCAGTCTCGTGTCGCTCCGGGAGGCCCGCGGTCTCGCGCACCGGTGACGGCGAGGCGAGCTCCACCGCGCCGGCCAGGCCGAACACGGAAGCCGTGCCGTCGAGCACGCGAGTTACGACGGCCGAGACGATCTCGCCGTAGCCGGAGCGTGCGCAGATCAACCAGCGCGACAGCGCCTGCTCCGAGATACCCCGGAGCACGTGGTCGGCGGCCTCGTCGACCGCCGCCGGGGCGGATCCGTCCGCGCCGACGACACCGGGAACGTCGATCGAGAGGATGCCGAAGCCGGCCGACAGCTCGTCGACCAGGCCGTCGATCGCCCGATCGGTCGCACCGGTCGCACGCAGGAACACCAGTGTCCGCCGCGAGGGGAGTTGTGCTCCTGCTGCGTCCGCCACGTCAGGCGGCGTCGAGGCTGTCGAGGATGAGGTCCTGTTCGGTGTATCCGAACCGGGCCTTGACGTAGTCGAGAACGTCGGGGTGGACGAGGGTGGTGATGGTCGGGATGGTGTCGTTCACGAGAGGCTCCTCGGAGTGCGTGGCCCGGTTATCGGGTCGGTCGGATTATGTGCCTAGTTGAACTAGACATTAGACAGACTAATAATAAAATCGACGAACGCATCCCATTGACATCGTGCCCGGTAGCCGATATGAGTCGGGTGCGGAATGGTTGGCACGCTCCCGCCCTGGCGATAATCCGCGCGTCAGCCGCGCGGGCGCGCAAAGAAGCCGCGTCAGGGTCAAAGAAGCCCGGATGCGTTGCACCTAGGCTCGGTAGGACGACCGATCGGAGGTTCAATCATGTCCGCACATCCCGCCGCTCCCGCATCCGCCGCAGCCGAGTCCATCATCGGAGAACCCGAGGTCGTCGAGGACGAGACCAGCACGGCTGCCGAGCTCGTCTCCTCCCCCTACTGGCTCGCCCTGAAGGACGCGGTCGCCCGCGTGCAGCCCCTCCAGGCGAAGGACGGCTCGGTCCCCGACCCGGTCGACCACGCCGAGGCCCGCGAGCTCGTCGCCCAGATCGTCGAGGGCATCGCCGGGCTCGCTCCGCGCTTCCCGCACGACGACGAGTACCTGCGAGCGGTCCGCGCCGACTTCGCCGCCTGGGCCGAGGCCGGCTTCGGGGTGCCCGACTTCCTCAGCTCGCTGGTGGCGTTCCGGCCCGAACGGCACCGCGTCGACGGCGCCCGCCACCTCGTCGTGTTCCCGATGTACACGCAGAACGGCAGCACCGACCGTCACGTCGAGGCCGTGCTCGTCGAGGTGCTCTGGCCCGATTTCATCGCCGACCTCGAGGCCGGCGACTACTCGAACGCGCTTTTCGTGCCCATCCGCTTCCTCGACTTCACCGCCGGGTACGACACGAACTCGGCCGTGCTCTTCCCTGAGTCGGTCGCCACCTCGAGCATCCCCACGTACACCTGGGGTGCGATCTTCGCCGACCGCGAGGCCGCGCGGTTCCGTCGGGTGGTGCGGGAGGCGGCATCCGTCACCCGGCTCGACCTGCCCGAGGATGCCGAGCGCCTGCTCGGCGACCAGCAGCTGGCCGAGCGCACCTTCGTGATGTGGGACCTCATCCACGACCGCACCCACATGCGCGGCGACCTTCCGTTCGACCCGTTCATGATCAAGCAGCGGATGCCGTTCTTCCTCTACTCGCTCGAGGAGCTGCGGTGCGACCTCGCGGCGTTCCGCGAGGCGGTGCGCATCGAGCGGCGCCTGGCGGCCGAGGGCTCGCCGCTCGGCGATGCGGATGCCGAGCTCCTCGACCACGCGAAGCTGGTGCAGTACGCGGTGCTGTTCGACCGCATCTTCCGCTTCGCGATCACGGGCTCGCGGGTGCGCAACTACGACGGTCTCGGCGGGCAACTGCTGTTCGCGTGGCTGCACCAGCGCGGGGTGCTGCACTGGACCGACACCCGCCTCACGATCGACTGGCCCGAGGTCGCCGACGCCGTGACCGCGCTCGGCGACGCGATCGACGAGCTCTACTGGCGCTCGATCGACCGCCCGAAGACGGCGCACTGGCTCGCGGCCTACGCGCTGATCACCTCGACGCTCACGCCGAACCCCGCGTCGGTCTGGGCGCGGGGTCCGCAGGCGCTGCCGCTCGACGGGCCGCCGCGGGGGCTCACGGATGCCGTGCTCGACGACGAGTTCCCGCTCTCGATGTTCTACGAGGCGCTCGACAAGAAGATGCGCACCGTGATCGAGTCGACCGCGGGCATCACGGGAGCCTGACGCGTCGTCGAGAAGTCACTTTTACGTCTACCCACACGGTTTTGGACGTGAAAGTGACTTCTCGGCGAGGGTTCGAGGAGGATGGGGGCCATGAGCGAAGAGACCAACGGGGTGCGCGGGCGACGGGTCGTCGTGGCCGGCGCGACCAGCGCATCCGGAACCGCCGTCTGCACGGCCCTCACCGCGGCGGGCGCGACCGTGATCGCGGTGGGCACCTCGGCCGAGAAGCTCGACGCCCTGCGCGACCGGGTGCCCGGAGTCCGCACCGAGGTGTGCGACCTGGGCGACAGCGCCGCGGTCGACGCCCTCGCGGCGCGCCTCATGGGCGACAGGGCGGGCGCGGCCGTCGGCGGCGTCGACGGCCTCATCCACCTCGTCGGCGGCTGGGTCGGGGGCAAAGGCATACCCGGCCAGACCGACGAGGCGTGGGAGGCCATGGAGCGCGGCTTCCGCACCCTCCGCAATACGACCCGGGCGTTCTACCCGGCACTGCTGGCCTCCGACGCGGGCCGCGTCGCGTTCGTCTCGTCGACGACCGTGAGCGCCCCGACCGCATCCGGTGCCTCGTACACCGCCTCGAAGGCGGCGGGCGAATCGTGGATGCGGTCGGTCGCCGACGGCTTCCGTCGCGATGCCGCCTCGCGCACCGCAGAACTCACCACGGCCGCCACGATCTTCGTCGTGAAGGCGCTCGTCGACGACGGCATGCGGGCGGCCGACCCGTCGAAGACGTTCCCCGGCTTCACCGACGTGGCGGCGCTGGCCGACGCGATCGTCGCCCTGTGGACGAGCCCGGCTTCCGAACTCAACGGCGAACGCATCCCGCTCACCGGCGACTGACCGGGCCCGGACACCCTGGTCCGTGGCCCGGCCGGCGCCCGCGTCACTGGGCCGCGTAGCCCCCGTCGACCAGGTGGTAGCTGCCCGTCACGAACGAGGCGGCGTCGCTGGCGAGGAACGCGACGAGCCCCGCGACCTCCTCCGGCGTGCCGAGCCGCCCGAGGGCGTGCTTGGCGGCGAGCGCCTCCTGGGCTTCGGCCGACAGGTTCGCGTCGACGAGCGGGGTGTGGATGAAGCCGGGCCCGACCGCGTTGACGCGCACCTTCTGCGCACCGTACTCGAGCGCCGCGTTCTGGGTCAGGCCGGTCAGCCCGTGCTTGGCCGTGACGTAGGCCGACGACATCGGGATGCCGACGGTCCCGAGCACCGAGGCCATGTTCACGATCGAGCCGCCGCCGTTCGCGGCCATCGCGGGCAGCTGGGCCTTGAGGCCGTAGAAGACCGCGTTGAGGTTGATCTCGATCACCTTGCGCCAGCTGTCGAGCGAGTAGTCGCCGATGGTCGCGGCCTCGCCGCCGATGCCGGCGTTGTTGACCGCGATGCCGAGGGGCGCCAGCTTCTCGGCCGCCGCCACGCTCTGCACCGCGAACTCGGGGTCGGTGACGTCGCCCACGAGGGCCTCCGCCGTTCCGCCGGCCGCGCGGATCTCGTCGACGACCGCCCGGGCGGTCTCCTCCCGCAGGTCGGTGACGAGCACGGCGGCACCGCTCTTCGCCAGTTCGAGCGAGACGGCCCGGCCGATGCCGGATCCGCCTCCGGTCACGATCGCGGATCGTCCTGCGACGTCGTAGACAGCCATGGGATGCTTCTTCCTGTCGGGCTCCCGGCTCCGTCGGGAGCGATCATCGTCGATTACCTGCACACCGTAGTCCCGTCGGCTCCGTTTCCCCTCCGTCTCGGAGTGCAAGATCCGGCCTGCACGTCGACCTCGGCTTCCTCCCCCTCGAGACGGATGTGGCTGTCGGAGGCCCTCGCTACCGTTGAGTCATGTCCGCACCCACCGCACCGCGCCCCCGTGGCGAATGGATGCGGCGCGGCGACTGGGTGCGGCCGCGCCCGTCCGCATCCGGGTACCGTCGTGACGCGGTGGTCGCCGGGGTGCTCGCGGTCGCCGCCTGGGTGAGCTCGTTGCTCTACCTCGGGGCGGTCGATCAGCCGCACGCCCCGCCCTGGGCCACCGCGATCTGGGCGGTGGTGATCGCCGGCTCGCTGGCGTTCCGGCGGCGGATGCCTGAACTCGTGGCCCTCGTCGTCTCGGTCACCTTCGTGACCGGGCAGTACAACGGCGTCTACGAGCAGCTTTTCGCCAACATCTGCCTCTTCCTCGCCATCTATTCGGTGGGGGCCTGGGGCCACAACCGGATGCTCGCGACCGCCGTCCGCGTCGTGATCACCACCGGCATGGTGCTCTGGCTCGTCGGCGTGCTGGTCTATCAGGCGATCACACCCGACTCGATGCCGGGCGTCTCGCACGACGGCGTCACCTCGCAGTTCCTGGCCATCGGGCTGATCCAGATCATCACCAACCTGCTCTACTTCGGGGCCGCGATCGTCTTCGGCAACGCGGCCTACTCCGCGGCCGAGGAGCGCGAGGCCCTCACCGAGCGCACCGCCGAGCTCGAGCGCGAGCGCGAGGTCAGCAGCCGCCAGGCCGTGGCGCTCGAACGGGTGCGGATCGCGCAGGAGCTGCACGACGTCGTCGCCCACCACGTCTCGGTCATGGGTCTGCAGGCGGGGGCGGCCCGGCGCATCCTGAGCAAGGGTGCCTCGGCGGTGGCGGGCTCGGCGGCATCGGGCTCGGGGGTGACGGGCTCGGCGGTGGCGGGTTCAGAGCCGGCAACGGGCGTACGGACTGACCCGAACCCGGACCCGCGGGTGATCGAGGCACTCGGCGTGATCGAGTCGAACGGGCGCGAGGCGGTCGACGAACTGCACCGGATGCTCGGGGCGCTGCGGCAGGAGGAGCCCGGCCCCGAGGGCGGGCCAGGCGGTTCCGGTCGAGACGCGTCGGGTCTGCCCTCGGCGAGCCGCTCCACGTCGACCCGGGGCGTCGAGCAGTTGCCCGAACTGATCCGGGAGGCGGAGGCGACGGGCCTGCCGATCGAGTGGACGACGATCGGCGAAGCCCAGCCCGTTCCTCCCGCCATCGGGCTCACGCTGTACCGGATCGCGCAGGAGTCGCTCACGAACGTACGGAAGCACGCCGGGCCACGAGCGACCGTCGACCTGCGCCTCCGCTACCTGCCCGGGGCGGTCGAGCTCGAGATCAGCGACACCGGCGCGGGAGTCGCGGCGGCCGGCGGCGCCGGCCGAACGGCTGCGAGTGCGGGCGGGGCGAATGCGAGCGGCACGGGTGCACTCGGTACGGGTGCACCCGGTGCTGGTGCGGGTGGTGGTTCGGCGTCCGGCGCGCTCGGCGCTGCATCCCGGCGCGGTCTCGGGCAGATCGGCATGCGCGAACGCGTGAACGCCGCGGGCGGAGAGCTCGAACTCGGCCCACGGTCGCGCGGCGGCTACCGGGTGCGTGCGCGGCTGCCGCTCGGCGCGCCCCGAAGGGAGGATCTGGGATGACGGATGAGATCGCCGGACCGATCCGGGTCGTGCTCGCCGACGATCAGGATCTGGTGCGGGTGGGGCTGCGCATGATCCTCGAGTCGGAGGACGGCATCGAGGTCGTCGGCGAGGCGCGCAACGGTGTCGAGGCGATCGAGGTCGTCACGGCGCTCGCGCCCGACGTGGTCTGCATGGACGTGCAGATGCCCGAGCTCGACGGGCTCGCAGCGACACGGGCGCTCATCGCGGCCGGGAGCCCGACGGGCGTGCTCGTGCTCACGACCTTCAACCGCGACGACTACCTCTTCGAGGCGCTCGAGGCCGGGGCGAGCGGGTTCGTGCTGAAGAACTCCTCGCCCGAGGAGCTCGTCGCGGCCGTGCAGGTCGTGGCCCGCGGGGATGCGCTGCTGTCTCCGGACGTGACCCGGCGCGTGATCGAGACGTTCACCCGCACCGGGCCGGCTGCCGGCGGCCGCGACTCGGCGAGCGCTTCGGCTGGCCCGGCTGCTTCAGCCGCTCAGGCTGCTCCGGCATCCCATCCCCCGCACGAACTCGCGGCGACATCGTCGGCGACGGCCGAGCATCCGCGGCTGTCCGAGCTCACCGACCGCGAGCGGGAGGTGCTCGAGCTGATCGCGCTGGGGCTGTCGAACGCCGAGATCGCGGCGCGCCTGTACCTCGGCGAGGCGACGATCAAGACGCACGTGTCGAAGGTGCTGCAGAAGCTGGGCCTCCGCGACCGCATCCAGGCCGTCGTCTTCGCCTACGAGAACGGTGTGACGGTACCCGGGGGCGACCCGGCGCCCTGAGTCACGGCCACCCGAGGGCGTCGCCGGGGCCCGAGGGGGTACCCGCGCTCGAAAGGGCTACTTCTTCTTGTTGGCGTTCGAGACGACGTCGGCCGAGTGATCCTGGCGGTCGCCCTTGGCCTTCTTGTCGGCGCGCTTCTCTTTGAGCGAGCGAGCGGCGGGTTTGGCGACGGCCTTGCGTGCGGATTTCTCAGCCATGATGCTTCCTTCGTCGGAGCACGATGGCTCGGTACCCGAAGGGTATGCCCCCGGGGCCCCGCCGTCCGACCATCCCCCGCATTGCCAGCCGATCCCCACCCCGCCCGCGTCCCTCATCCTCCCGGCGGAGCCAACATCCCCACGCCCATCCTCCCGGCGGATGCCCCCGATCACCCCGCTCCGTAGCGTGGATCGTGCAGGACGACCCTCCACGGAAGGAGCCCCCATGCTCGAGATCGACGACGTCTCCCGCAGCTTCGGCACCAGGAAAGTGCTCGACCGCGTGAGCTTCACCGTCGGCGACGGCCGGATGACCGGCTTCGTCGGCGGCAACGGTGCCGGCAAGACCACGACGATGCGCATCATCCTCGGCGTGCTCTCGAGCGACACCGGCACGGTCACGCTCGACGGCGTGCGCCTGACCCCCGCCGACCGCGCACTCTTCGGCTACATGCCCGAGGAGCGCGGGCTCTACCCGAAGATGAAGGTCGCCGAGCAGATCGTCTACTTGGGCCGACTGCACGGGATGAGCGACAAGGCCGCCCGCGCCAGCACCGACGGCCTGCTCGACCGCCTCGGCCTCGGCGAGCGCGGCGGCGAGACCGTCGAGAGCCTCTCGCTCGGAAACCAGCAGCGCGCCCAGATCGCCGCCGCGCTCGTGCACGACCCCGACGTACTGGTGCTCGACGAGCCCTTCTCGGGCCTCGACCCGATCGCAGTCGAGACCGTGCAGGCGGTGCTCTCCGAGCGGGCGGCGGCCGGTGTGCCGGTTCTCTTCTCCTCCCACCAGCTCGACATCGTCGAACGTCTCTGCGACGACCTGGTGGTGATCGCGGGCGGCACGATCCGGGCCAGCGGGTCCCGGGAGCAGCTCCGCGACGAGCACTCCTCGCCCCGCTACGAGATCGAGGTCTCGGGTGATGCGGGATGGATCCGCGACGTCCCCGGCGTCCGCGTGATCGAGCTCGACGGCGCCTACGCGCAGTTCGAGGTCGCAGCGACGGCGGCCCACGCCGAACCCGCCGTCGCTGCGACCGCGACCTCGCTCGCCGCGCAGGCCGTCCTCGCGCGCGCCGTCTCGACCGGTGCCGTCGCCCGGTTCGCCCCCATCCGCCCCACCCTCGCGCAGATCTTCAAGGAGGTCGTGAAATGAGCACCCTCTCCCCCACCGCAGGTCCGACGCCGCCCACTCGCGCCGGCCGCGCCGGCCGCCCCGACCGCCCGTCGAGCCCCGGCGTCGTGCAGGCCACCTGGCTCGTCGCCCAGCGCGAGATCACGATGCGGCTGCGCAGCAAGGCCTTCCTCATCTCGACGGCGGTGCTGCTGCTCGCCATCCTCGCCTCCATCGTGGTGAGCGGATTCCTCGGCGCCTCCGCCGCATCCTCGGCCACGAAGGTCGCGACCGTCGGCCAGACCTCCGCGGTCGTCGAGGGCGTGCAGGGACTCGAGGTCACCCAGGCCGACTCGGTCGAAGCCGCCGAGCAGCTCGTGCGCGACGGCACCGTCGATGCCGCGATCGTGCCCGCCGAGGGCGACGCGGGAGCGGCATCCTCCCTCCCCTATGAGGTGGTCGCCCTCGACTCCACCCCCACCGGAGTCGTCTCCCTGCTGAGCGTCACCCCGACGGTGCAGCTGCTCGAGCCGTCCGACGACAGTGACGGCCCCCTGGCCTACATCATCGGCATCGCGTTCGGCATCGTGTTCTTCATGTCGGCCGTGACCTTCGGCTCGACCATCGCGCAGAGCGTGGTCGAGGAGAAGCAGACGCGGGTCGTCGAGATCCTGCTCTCCACGATCTCGGCGCGCGAACTGATGGCCGGAAAGGTGGTCGGCAACAGCATCCTGGCCTTCGGGCAGATCGCCCTGATCGCGGTGATGGCCGTACTCGGGCTCACGATCACGGGTCAATCCGCGCTGCTCGGACTGCTCGGCCCCGCCATCGCCTGGTTCGTCGTCTTCTTCGTCTTCGGCTTCGTGCTGATCGCGGCGCTCTACGCGGCGACGGCGGCCCTCGTCTCGCGGCAGGAGGAGGTCGCCTCGGTCACCTCCCCCGTCACGACGCTCGTGATGATCCCGTACTTCCTCGTCATCTTCTTCAACTCGAACGAGACCGTGATGGCGATCATGTCGTACGTGCCCTTCTCCGCCCCGATCGGGATGCCGCTTCGGCTGTTCCTGGGCGACGCCGCGTGGTGGGAGCCGCTCGTCTCGCTCGTGATCCTCGTCGCGACGACGGCGCTCGTGATCGCGCTCGGCTCGCGGATCTACTCGAACTCGCTGCTCCGCACCGGGGCGCGGGTGAGCCTGAAGGACGCCCTGCGCGGCTGACCGGACGCCGGTGTCGGCGGGGTTTGAGACACTGGAGGGGTGACCGACTCCTCAACTCAGCCCCTGCACGACACCGGCTACCGCGGCTTCGCCTCCGACAACTACGCCGGAGTGCATCCCGAGGTGCTCGAGGCCATCGCCCGCGCCAACGGCGGGCACCAGATCGCGTACGGCGAAGACGTCTACACGGCCGAACTGCAGAACGTCATCCGTCGGCAGTTCGGCGACGAGGCCGAGGCCTTCCCGGTCTTCAACGGCACCGGCGCCAACGTCGTCGGTCTGCAGTCGATGCTGCCCCGCTGGGGTGCCGTGGTCTGCTCGACGACGGCACACATCCACACCGACGAGAACGCGGCGCCCGAGCGGGTGGCAGGCCTCAAGCTGCTCACCGTGCCGACGCCCGACGGCAAGCTCACGCCCGAGCTGATCGACGTCGAGGCCTGGGGCTGGGGCGACGAGCACCGCGCCCAGCCGCTGACGGTCTCGATCACGCAGACCACCGAGCTCGGCACCGCCTACTCGGTCGAGGAGGTGGCGGCGATCGCCGACCACGTGCACGCCCGCGGCATGACCCTCCACCTCGACGGCTCGCGCATCTCGAACGCGGCGGCCTCACTCGGCGTGCCGCTTCGCGCGTTCACGACGGATGCGGGGGTCGACGTGCTCTCGCTCGGCGGCACCAAGAACGGCCTGCTCTACGGCGAGGCCGTCGTGGTGCTGAACCGGGCGGCGGTCGACGGCATCCCGTTCCTGCGCAAGCTCGACATGCAGCTGGCCTCGAAGATGCGGTTCGTCTCGGCGCAGCTGATCGAGCTCTACGGCACCGATCTCTGGCTGCGGTCGGCCTCGCACGCGAACGCCATGGCGGCACGCCTGCGGGCGGCGGTGTCGGGGCTGCCGGGGGTCACCCTGACGCAGGAGACGCAGTCGAACGCGGTCTTCGCGATCGTGCCGCCCGGGGTGGCCGACCGCCTGCGCCAGTCGTTCCGGTTCTACGACTGGAACCCGGCGACCGGGGAAGTGCGCTGGATGTGCGCCTTCGACACCACCCCCGCCGACATCGACGCCTTCGCGGCGGCCCTGGCCCGCGAGCTCGAGGCCCCCGCCGCCTGACCCGCCTCGCTGGGGCGTCAGGCCTGGCTGATGCGCAGGAGGTTGCCCGCGGGGTCGCGGAAGGCCGCATCCCGAACGCCCCAGAACTGATCGGCCGGCTCCTGGATGATCTCGGCGGTCCCGGCGGCCCGCACCTGCTCGAACGTCGCATCCAAGTCGTCCGTGCGGAACAGGATGCCCGGCAGCTCGCCCTTCGCGAGCATGGCGGCGATCGCGTCGCCGTCCTCCTGCGAGCGCCCGGCGTGCGGCTGCGAGAGCACGATCTCGATCTCGGGCTGGGATGCGGTGGCCAGGGTGATCCAGCGGAAGCCGTCGTTGGCGACCTCGTTGCGCACCTCGAGGCCCAGGGCGTCACGGTAGAAGGCGAGTGCCTCGTCGGGGTCGTCGACGAAGACGTGGACATGGCTGAGAGAAACGGTCATGCCGCCGACGTTAGCGGGCGGCGATGGCCGGGGCTTCTCCGATCCTGCTCGATGCGGGTGCGGCATCGGATGCGTCGGCCGGTGAGGATGCGGCAACCGATGTGGCAATCGATGCGGCCGCCGGCTCGCGACGCGGCCGCCCCAGCACCATCGCCGCGCAGAGCGGTACCACCTCGCTCGCCCCGTGCTCCCGGGCCCGGTACGCGCTCGGGGTCTCGCCGACGATCTCGGTGAAGCGCGAGCTGAAGGATCCGAGGCTGGTGCAGCCGACCGCGAAGCAGGCGTCGCTGACGCTCACGTCGCCGCGCCGGAGCAGGGCCATCGCCCGCTCGATCCGCCGGGTCATCAGGTGCGAGTAGGGCGTCTCGCCGTAGACCTCGCGGAACCGGCGGCTGAAGTGCGCGGCCGACATCAGCGCGGTGCGAGCCAGCGCCGGAACGTCGAGCGGTTGAGCGAACTCCCGGTCCATCCGGTCGCGGGCGCGACGCAGGCGGCGGAGCTCGTCGAGGTCGAGGGCTGCGGCGCTCATCCTCACATCATGCACCTATGGTTACCCCAGGGGGGTATATTTGGATGCATGAGTACCGAGTCGCACCGCCCCGCCTCCGACACCCCCGAGCCCGCCGCATCCGCCGGCGAGGTCGTCGAACCTGGCCACGAGCACGCCGGTCACGACCACTCGGTTCACGAGTCTCACGACCACTCCGGCCATGCCGACCACAACCACTCCGCCCACGATCACATGGGCCACTCCGGCCACGGAGATCACGCGGGCCACTCCGGCCACGACCACTCCGGCCACGTCGCCATGTTCCGCCGCCTGTTCTGGGTGATGCTCGTCGTCGCGGTGCCCGTCGTGGTCTTCAGCCCGATGTTCGCGATGATCCTCGGCTACGACCTCCCCGCCGACGGCCCCCTGACCTGGATCTCCCCCATCCTCGGCACCGTCATGTTCGTGCTCGGCGGTCGCCCGTTCCTCACCGGCGGCGTCGACGAGCTCCGCGCGAAGCAGCCCGGAATGATGCTCCTGATCGCCCTCGCGATCACCGTCGCCTTCGTCGCCTCCTGGGGCGCGACCCTCGGCCTCCTCGACCACGAGCTCGACTTCTGGTGGGAGCTCGCCCTCCTCATCGTGATCATGCTGCTCGGCCACTGGATCGAGATGCGCTCCCTCGCCCAGACCACCTCGGCCCTCGACTCGCTCGCCGCGCTCCTGCCCGACGAGGCCGAGCGCATCGACGCCGACGGCTCCACCACCCCTGTCCCGCCCGCCGACCTCGCTCCCGGCGACCTCGTCATCGTGCGCCCGGGCGGCCGCGTGCCGGCCGACGGCGAGGTCACCGAGGGCTCGGCCGCGGTCGACGAGTCGATGATCACCGGCGAATCGGATGCGGTGCGTCGCGGCCCCGGCGACCACGTCGTCGCCGGGACGGTCGCGACCGACTCGGTGCTGCGCATCCGTGTCACGGCGGTCGGCGACGACACCGCACTGGCCGGCATCCAGCGGCTGGTCACCGAGGCGCAGAGCTCGAGCTCGCGGGCGCAGCGCATCGCCGACCGGGCCGCGGGCTGGCTGTTCTGGTTCGCGCTCGGCTCGGGGGTCATCACCGCAATCGTCTGGACCCTCGTCGGCAGCCCCGACGACGCGGTCGTCCGCACGATCACCGTGCTCGTCATCGCCTGCCCGCACGCGCTCGGTCTCGCCATCCCGCTCGTCGTCTCGATCGCGACCGAGCGCGCCGCGAAGGCCGGCATCCTGGTCAAGGACCGCCTGGCGCTCGAGACCATGCGCACGGTCGACACGGTGCTCTTCGACAAGACCGGAACCCTGACCGTCGGGGCCCCCGTCGTGACCGACGTCGTGGTCTCCGCGACGGCCGGCTCCTCGACCACCGCCGCCAGCCGCTCCTCCGACCCGTCCACCGCCGGACCCACCTCCGCCGTCACGCCCGACGAGCTGCTCGCGCTGGCCGCCGCCGCGGAGGCCGACAGCGAGCATCCGCTGGCCCGCGCCATCGTCAGGGCGGCCCGGGAGCGCGGGCTCGACGTGCCGGCGGCGAGCGGATTCGAGGCCTCTCCTGCCGTCGGCGTCTCGGCGACCGTCGACGGTGCGCTCGTGCGCGTCGGCGGACCCCGCCTGCTGGCCGCGACGATCGGCCGGCAGGGCCGCGACGGCCGGAATGACGAGAGCGTCGGCACCGACAGCTCCGGCCACGCCGCAGGCGGCAGCACCGGCCGGGCCGCGGTCGACGCCACCACCGACACCGGCCACGCCGCCCACACCGACGACACCGCCGCCGCCCACCCCGGTCACACCGTGCTGCACGTCGTGCGCGACGGCGAGGTGCTCGGCCGGATCGCCCTGGCCGACGAGATCCGCCCCGAGTCGCGGCAGGCCGTCGACGAGCTGCGGCAACGGGGAATCGAGGTCGTCATGATCACCGGCGACGCCCCCTCGGTCGCCGACGCCGTCGCCCGCGAGCTCGGCATCACCCGCGTCTTCGCCGGCGTCCGGCCCGAGGACAAGTCGGCGAAGGTCGCCGAACTGCAGTCCGAGGGGCGCAAGGTCGCCATGGTCGGCGACGGCGTGAACGACGCCCCGGCCCTCGCCCGGGCCGATGTCGGCATCGCGATCGGCGCCGGAACCGACGTCGCCATCGCCTCGGCCGGCGTCATCCTGATCAGCGACGACCCCCGCTCGGTGGTCTCGGTGATCACGCTGTCGAAGGCGGGCTACCGCAAGATGACGCAGAACCTCTGGTGGGCCGCCGGCTACAACCTGCTGTCGGTGCCGCTGGCCGCCGGGGTGCTCGCGCCGATCGGTTTCGTGCTGCCGATGTCGGTGGGGGCGGTGCTGATGTCGCTCTCGACGATCATCGTGGCGCTCAACGCGCAACTCCTCCGTCGCCTCGACCTGCGACCGGATGCACGCCCCACCTCCCGCACGACCCCGAACGGACGCTGACATGCCTGACCACACCCCCACCCCAGACGGCGCAACCCACGACGCCACTTTCGACGACGGCTCCGGCGCACCGCACCACCACGGCTACATCGGCAACAAGGATGCCTACCTCAAGCGTCTGCGCCGCATCGAGGGCCAGGCCCGCGGACTGCAGAACATGGTGGCCGACGAGAAGTACTGCATCGACATCCTGACCCAGATCTCGGCGATGACGAGCGCGCTCGAGTCGGTGGCGTTGGGGCTGCTCGACGAGCACCTCAACCACTGCGTCGTCGAGGCCGTGGCCGAGGGCGGTCCGGTCGCCGAGGAGAAACTCCGCGAGGCTTCGGCCGCCATCGCCCGCCTCGTGCGCTCCTGACCGGCGCGTCCACCGCATCCACTGGGCGTCTCAGCCCGCCGCCCCGCCCGCACCCACTGAGCGTCTGCGGAGGAATGATGCCTAGGCTGAACGCATGAGCCTGGCCTTCGCCGACCCGTACCTCCTGACCGTCTCGACGGCCTCGGACGCCCCGAGCCTCGCGCCGACCACCGGAATCACGGACGCTGCGGCCAGCGCCACGACCGCCACCAGCGCCACCAGCACCTCCGGTTCCACGAGCGCCTCCGCCGCAGCCGGCCCCGCGAGCTCGGCCGACGGCGAAGGCGCCACCGACACCGGCCTCGGCGTGATCGGCGACTGGGTCGTCGGCCTGATGGAGACCCTTGGCGCCCCGGGCGCGGGCCTCGCCGTCGCGATCGAGAACCTGTTCCCGCCCATCCCGAGCGAGGTCATCCTGCCCCTCGCCGGGTTCGCCGCCAGCCGAGGCGACCTGAACCTCGTCGCGGCCATCGTCTTCACCACCCTCGGTTCACTGATCGGGGCGCTGGCGCTCTACGGCATCGGCGCCTGGCTCGGCCGCGACCGGATGCGCGCGATCGCCCGCAAGCTCCCCCTCGTCGACGTGCACGACGTCGATCGCACGGAGGCGTGGTTCCAGCGGCACGGCTCGAAGGCGGTCTTCTTCGGGCGGATGATCCCGATCTTCCGCAGCCTGATCTCGATCCCGGCGGGCATCGAGCGGATGCCGGTGTGGAAGTTCGCCCTCCTCACCACTACGGGCAGCCTGATCTGGAACTCGGTCTTCATCCTCGCCGGGTTCTGGCTCGGCGAGCAGTGGCACGTGGTCGAGCAGTACGCCGACATCCTGAAGTACGTCGTGATCGCCGGCGTCGTCGGGGCGGTCGCCTGGTTCGTGATCGGCCGGGTGCGCAAGCACCGCCGGGGCCACACCGACTCCGCGGCGGCCCGTGCCGACCGCACCTCGCGCGAGCCGCAGGGGGAATGACCACCCCCGCGCCGGGCCCGTCCGACCCGCACGCAGCCGCGTCGTCCGACCCGCATGCTGGCGAGCCGCTCGCACCGAGCCGCACCGCGCATCCCGAGCCCGAACCCCCGGCCGTGACCCCGCGCACCGACCGGATCATCGGCCTCGACCTCGCCCGCTTCATCGCCCTCGCCGGCATGACGGCGACCCACGTCTGGCTCTCGGCCGGCCTCGGAACCGACGAGGTCATCTGGGGTTCGAGCCTGTTCGAGGGCCGCGCCTCCGCCCTCTTCGCGGTGCTCGCCGGCGCCGGAACCGTCCTCGCCACCCGCGCACCCCTCCGCGACGGCCGCCGCGCCGCCGCCCGCCTGATGCTCCTCGGCCGCGGCACCGCGGTCATCGTCATCGGACTCACCCTGACGGCCCTGGTCGACCCGCCGATCCTCGTCATCCTCGTCTACTACGGCATGCTGTTCTGGATGCTCGCGCTCGTCATCACCTGGCCCCGCTGGGCCCTCGTCGTCTCGGCTCTCGTCGTCGCGGTCGGGGCACCGATCGCGTCGGTCGCGGTGGCGGACGCCTTCGGGGTCACCGGGCGGGAGGCGGCGAACCCCTCGTGGACCGCCTTCGCCGATCCGCTCGAGCTGGCCCGCGGCATCCTGTTCACAGGGTCGTATCCCAGCCTGATCTGGCTCGCGTACGGCCTCACCGGTGTGCTCGTCGGTCGCGCGCTCCTGCGGGCCGTCGGCAGCGACACAGCCGGCGGCGTAGGTGCTGGCACCTCCAGTCGATCGAGAGAGGGAGCAGCGCAACCGACGGCGCTCCGGATGCTCGGGGTGCGGCTGGTCGCGATCGGTGCCGCGATCTGGCTGGCCGGCATCGCCGCCGCGGCTCTCGTCCAGGGCCCCCTGGGCGGTGTGCCGGCGGTCGCGCGCGATCTCGGAGTGAGCGACGCCGAGGCGCTCGAGCTCCTGCAAGTCGGCGGCGGAAGCCGACCCGCGTCGGGCAGCCCGTGGCTGCTCGCGGCGGTCGGCCCGCACAGCGGAACCACCCTCGACCTGGCCGTCACCGCCGGCTTCGCCCTGACCGTGATCGGCCTCTGCGTGCTGCTCGGCACCGTGCTGGGCCCACTCGCCCGCCGCATCCTGAGGCCGGTCACCGCGGCGGGTGCCGCACCGTTGACGGTCTACACGGCACACGTGCTGCTGGTCGGCATCGTCGTCGAGGCCGCGCTCGGCCGGCCGTACAGCACGCTGACCTATCAGGAGTACATCGCGCTCGACACCCCGTGGTACCTCTCCAGCGGCGGTTTCTACCTGGCGAATCTGCTGCTCGCCCTCGCGATCGGGGCGGCGCTCGCGGCTCTGCGGAAACGTGGACCGCTCGAGACGCTCGTCACCTGGACGGGTCGTCGAGGGGCCGCCCTCGCACGTCGCAGCTCGCGGGAATAGCGCACCCCCGGCTATCGTTGTAGGCGATGCGGACCACAGTCCGCTTACTGTCCAACGGCGTGCAGCATCCTGCCTCTTCACCCTAAGGACTCTTCCCATGACGACCGAAACCCTCACGAACTCGCCCTCCGCCATTCCGGCGAAGACCGCCGAGACCAGCGCCCCCATCCACCCCACCCTCGCCGAGCGCTGGAGCCCCCGTTCCTTCGAGGCCGCCCAGCCCATCGACGAGGCGAAGCTGACCGCCGCGCTCGAGGCCGCCCGCTGGGCTCCCTCGGCCGCGAACTCGCAGCCCGCCCGATTCATCGTGGCCCGCCGCGGCTCGGACGCTTTCGCCACGATCGCCGCCTCCCTGATGGGCTTCAACGCCGTCTGGGCCGGCTCGGCCTCCGTGTTCGTCGTCGGTGTCGCCGAAGTGGCAGATGCCGACGGCAAGCCCCGCCGCTGGGCCGAGTACGACCTCGGCCAGGCGCTCGCGCACCTCTCCGTTCAGGCGCACCACGACGGCCTGCACGTGCACCAGATGGGCGGCTTCGACGTCGACGCGATCCGCACCGGATTCTCGCTTCCCGAGAGCCTCGTTCCCGTGACGATCACCGCCCTCGGCACCGCGGCCTCGCCCGACGCCCTCCCCGACGACACCCTCCGCACCCGCGAGCTCGCCCCCCGCACCCGCCTCCCCCTGGCCGACCTCCTCCTCACCAACGAGTAGCAGGTACCACCCCCACCACGAACGGGAGCGGGAGCCGACTCGCATTTGTCCGTCTCGAGCTCAGGAGGCGACGAGTCGTACTTGGAGTCTTTAGCCGCAGGTATTGAGGGAAGCGACTTGTTCACCGAGTGTGAGCGGGCCGCCCGAGAGAATCACTCTGTCCATGCCGGAGGAAGCAAACTTACTGAGAGTGGCTTCCGGCACACAGGTCGGCTGGACGAGAAAAAGAGGTGTGCCAAACGCAGCTCCGTAGGTGCCGCCCGCGAGGGCGTCAGAAAACGAACCACCATTTGCGACGAGGGCCTGACCGAATTCGCCGAACGCATCCTCGTTGATCGTGCGCGAGACAGAGTAACGGTCAGGGCCACCCAGCCGACGCACAATGGCATCTCGGCCGATGTCTGCCTCGATGGCAGCACTGACGGAGACGGGACCGCCAACTATCTTGACCGTCTTCCCGGACCCGCTGTATCGCCGCATCAGGTCGCGCTCTCCAGCCGACAACGCGGACTGTGAGCCGTCCACCAGGAGAATCCCAGCCCCACCGTGCCCAGCTGCCGCGCTGGCGGACAACGCATCCGGATAGTTCCGCCCATCTGCGACATAGATGACCTTGCTCGCAGCAGGCGCGTAAACGCTGGTCAAGAGGGCGCGCGACACGGCGTATCGATCGACCCCGTCTATCCGTTCCACCGACGCTTTCGGAAGCGCCAGCTGAATGCGGCCGATGACCGTCGCGCTCACGGTCGCCGGACCTCCCACGATCACCACCCGGCTGGGCTCCAAAGCTCGCAGTCGATTCTCGACGACTACGGGAAGCGTGTCTCTTGCCGTGAGTAGCAGAGGTGCGTTGTTCCATCCCGCAATTGGCCCGGCGCTAAGCGCATCAGCGAACTTTTCTCCGCTGACAAGGAACACGGTGGAGGCGCTCGTCCATTCATTCGAGATGGCGACCGCCGTTTCGTATCGATCGGCCCCATGGAGGCGATATGACGAGATTGAGGCCAACGAGTCCAGTCGTGCCAGCTTTCCGGCCCGTTTCTCCAGTGTCCAGACGAAGCGACCCTCCGTGAGCGCGAGCCCGGTGAGATCTCTCCGTGCCGACGGGAGATGAACGGATCCGTTCTGGCGAGGGTTGTCCCACCCGAGAGAATCCGTCGCGGCGTCCGCATACCACGTCCGATTCGGCGACGAGGCGAACCCAACGAGCTCGTCACGACCCGTGACGAGAATTTCACTCCCCGCGTTACCGGTGCTCAAATCGCAGGTCACATCCATGATCTTCGCTCGCGTCTGCATAGCAACAGTGACGTGCGATGCCGTCGAGCGAATAAGGGCGACCTCCGTTGCGCCGGCAACATGACACTCTCGCACCAGCGTCCCAGATCGTTCCATCACCCAGATAGCCGACGAATCCGCGATAAGGACATGATCATCGCTTCCGCTAAGCGACGAAAGTGACTCCGCCCCGGGCACAGGCCACTCGTCGACGCCCCACGTCGACTCCGTGAGGCGCCCGAGCTGCCCGGTGCCCGACTCGGTGAAGTAGACCTGGTCGCCACCGTCCCAGATGTCGGCCGGGAAACTGTTGGGCGTGGGGATCCGTCGCTCCAAGGCGCGATGATCGTCCGTGAGGTGCACCACGTAGTTGGCCGTGAGCTGCACGCCCCAGACACCACCCTCGTGGTCGGTCGTCATCTTCGTGACTGGGCCCGAGACCGGGATCGTCGCGAGCACCACGCCGTTGCGATCGAGGTGGAGCACGTTCCGCTCACCCAACAACGAGACCCAGACCGTTCCATCGGCGCCTGCCACGATGTCGGTGGGCAGGCTCGACGTGTTCGGCAGGTCGAATTCGACGAGCCGCGTACCGGCGTCGATCGGGGGTGTGAGTTCTTCGGCGTGGACAGCACCATCACCGGGGTGCAGGCCTATTGCGAGCAATGAGGCTATGCCAGCGGCTGCGACGAGCGGCCAACGAAACGAGAGGAGCGGGGTCCGGAGCATCATCCCTTCAGGATGCGCTCGGACCCCGCCCCTCCCGCGTGAGTACTTACTACTCAGCCGAAACGTCAGGCGCATCTGCCGACGCAGGCGCATCGGGCGCCGCGGCAGCAGCCGCCGCCACCACCGTCAACCCCTCGCCATCCGAGGTCACGTCCACGAGCACCGTGTCCCCGTCCCGCACCGCACCCGACAGCAGCGACGTCGCGAGCCGGTCGTCGATCTCGTGCTGCATCAGGCGCCGCAACGGCCGCGCCCCGTAGATCGGGTCGTAGCCGCGCTCGGCGAGCCAGGTACGGGCCGACGGCGTCACCGCCAGCGAGAGCCGCCGCGACGACAGGCGCCGGTCGAGCCGGTCGACGTACAGCGAGACGATCTGCGCCAGATCGGTCGACGACAGCGCCGAGAACACGACGATGTCGTCGAGCCGGTTCACGAACTCCGGCTTGAACGCGCGCCGAACCGCCTCGTGGACCAGATCGGAAGCTGCAGCAGGCGACAGCGTCGGATCGACCAGATACTGCGACCCCAGGTTCGAGGTGAGGATCAGGATCGTGTTTCGGAAGTCGACCGTGCGACCCTGCCCATCGGTGAGCCGCCCGTCATCCAGCACCTGCAGCAGCACGTCGAAGACCTCGGGGTGCGCCTTCTCGACCTCGTCGAGCAGCACCACCGAGTACGGCCGGCGGCGCACGGCCTCGGTCAGCTGACCACCCTGCTCATAGCCGATGTACCCGGGAGGGGCACCGAGCAGCCGCGCCACCGAGTGCTTCTCGCCGTACTCCGACATGTCGATGCGCACGAGCGCCTTCTCGTCGTCGAAGAGGAATTCGGCGAGCGCCTTCGCGAGCTCGGTCTTGCCCACTCCGGTCGGCCCGAGGAAGAGGAATGACCCGGTCGGCCGGTTCTCGTCGGCGATGCCGGCCCGCGAGCGGCGCACCGCATCGGCGACCGCGCGCACGGCCTCCTTCTGGCCGATCAGCCGACGGCCGAGCTCGGCCTCGAGGTTGAGGAGCTTCTCGGTCTCGCCCTGGGTGAGCCGGTCGACGGGGATGCCCGTCCAGGCCGCGATCACGGCCGCGATGTCGTCGCTGGTGACCCGGTCGTTGACCATCCGCTCGATCACCTCGCCGGATTCGGTGTCGGCCGTCTCGGCGGCCTCGGCGGCCGACAGGGAGCGCTCGAGCACGGGAATCTCGCCGTACAGCAGCCGCGAGGCCTGCTCGAGGTCGCCCTCGCGCTGGGCCCGCTCAGCGCGCATGCGCGCCTTGTCGAGCTTCTCCTTCAGCTCACCGACGGCGTTCAGAGCCGCACGCTCGCGGTCCCACCGCGCCTGGAGGTCGGCGAGGGTCGCGGTGCGCTGGGCCAGGGTCTCGCGCAGGGCGGCGAGCCTCTCGCGGGACGCCTCGTCCTTCTCCTTCTTGAGCGCCAGTTCTTCCAGGCGAAGACGGTCGACGCTGCGGCGCAGCTCGTCGATCTCGACCGGGGCCGAGTCGATCTCCATGCGCAGCCGCGAGGCGGCCTCGTCGATCAGGTCGATCGCCTTGTCCGGCAGCTGACGGCCCGGGATGTAGCGGCTCGACAGCGCGGCGGCGGCCACCAGCGCCGAGTCGGCGATGGCGACCTTGTGGTGCGCCTCGTAGCGCTCCTTGAGACCACGCAGGATGGCCACGGTGTCCTCGACCGAGGGCTCGCCGACGAAGACCTGCTGGAAGCGCCGCTCCATCGCCGCGTCGCGCTCGATGTACTCGCGGTACTCGTCGAGCGTGGTCGCGCCGATCAGTCGCAGCTCGCCGCGCGCGAGCATGGGCTTGAGCATGTTGGAAGCGGCGACAGAACCCTCCCCGCCGCCGGCGCCCATCAGCGTGTGGAGCTCGTCGATGAAGGTGATGATCTGACCGTCGGCCGCATTGATCTCGGCGAGGACGGCCTTCAGGCGCTCCTCGAACTCGCCGCGGTACTTCGCCCCCGCGACCAGCGCCGCGAGGTCGAGCGAGACGAGCTGCTTGCCCTTCAGCGAGTCGGCGACGTCGCCGGCCACGATGCGCTGGGCGAGGCCTTCGACGACCGCGGTCTTGCCGACGCCGGGCTCGCCGATGAGCACGGGGTTGTTCTTGGTGCGGCGCGTGAGCACCTGGCTGACGCGGCGGATCTCGGCGTCACGGCCGATGACCGGGTCGAGCTTGCCGCTCGCCGCGATCTCGGTCAGGTTGACGCCGTACTGCTCGAGCGCGCTCTTCTGCTCATCGCCGCTCGGGTTTCCCTGGTTGGTTGGCATGGGTGGAATCGTGTCCTTCGTGAAATTCATGGTGTCGGATGCGCGCACTCGCACGGGCGCAGCATCAAACTTGAGTTGACCTGACTCAAGTTTACCAGAGGTGACGATTTGATACCACTGGCAACCTATCCAGGCCGATGCCCATCTGATCGTGGTAAGAGTTGAGGGTGCCTGTCCTTCCTCCGCGCATCCGTTTGCTGCTCGGGATCGCCGGCTCCCTCCTCATCGTCGTGGGCTCCCTCGGCGTCGGCTGGCTGGGCCCGGGTTCGATCCTGAGGGACTGGCTGTTCTTCTCGTTGCTCCGGAACTCCCGCTTCGCCGCCTCCGTGTGCGCGATCTTCGTCGTCGTCGGCGCCCTGCTGCTCCTGCTCGCCTGGATCTCGCTCGGCCTCTCGCTTCTCGCCACCGCCCGCTCCGCGAAGCGTGATCCGGATGCTGCGGCCCGCCGCTCGAGCACCGCCCTCTCGCAGGTGGTCACCTCCGCACTGGCCTGGGGTCTCCCCCTCATCCTGACCCTCCCGATGTTCAGCCGCGACATGTTCGCCTACGTCGGCCAGGGCCGCCTGATGGCCGCGGGCCTCAACCCCTACACGACCGGCATGGCCGACATCCCCGGCTGGTACGAGATCGGCGTCGACCCCACCTGGGCCGACTCGCAGACCCCCTACGGCCCCGTCTTCGTCTGGCTCGAAAAGGTCGCCATGATGGCGACGCACGCGATGCCGACCGAGGTCACGATCTTCCTGTTCCGCCTGATGGCCGTCGCCGGGCTCGCGATGCTGGCGTACTACGCCTGGCGCATCGCCAAGCACCGCGGTCTCAACGAGGCCGGAGTGCTCTGGATCGTCGCCGCCAGTCCGCTGGTGCTGATGAACTTCGTGATCGCGGGTCACAACGACTCGCTCATGCTCGGCTTCATCGTCGGCGGCGTCTACTACGCCTTGAAAGACCGGCCGATCCTCGGCACGATCTTCGTGACCATCGCGATCGGCGTGAAGCCCATCGCCCTGGTGGCCCTGCCGATCATCGGGCTCATCTGGGCCGGTCAGGCCGCGGGCTGGGGTGCGGTCATCCGCCGCTGGCTCGCCGTCACCGGCATCTCGGTGGGCATTCTCGCCCTCATGGGCTGGGGCATCGGCGTCGGCTTCGGCTGGATCGGGGCGCTCTCGACGCCCACCGCCATCTCGTCCTGGTACGCCCCCGCGAACATCCTCGGCATCAGCATCGGCGGCCTGTTCAACGTGGTCGGACTCGACGGCGGGCTCACGCAGACGATCGTCAAGCTCGCCCTGCTCGGGGTCGGCGCCTCGTTCACGACCTACTTGATGGTCAAGCGCCGCCAGGCCGACCCGTTGTGGCTCCTGGTCGGGGCCTTCGCGGGCATCGTGCTGCTGTCGCCCGTCATCCACCCCTGGTACGGGCTGTGGATGATCACGTTCATCGCGATCGCAGGAGTCCAGCGCCGCTGGCAGATTCGCACGGTCGTCTACGCCACCGTGTTCTTCATGCTGATCGGGCTGTCCGAGCCGCTCGACCTGATCCCGCGCATCCAGATCGACACCATGATCCCGGTCAGCGTGATCGGCCTCGCGATCATCGGCGCGACCACGATCCTGATCGCCGCCGAGTACGCCTCACGGCGCCGGTTCACGGCGAGCGGGCTGGTGCTCGCCGCCGCACCGCTCAGCCGCGTCGAGCCCTCCTGAGCCGAGGGCCCGGATCGGCCCCGAGAACAGAGCCGGGCCGAGCAGCACGGTACAGCGCAACACGGCACAGCGCAACGGCACAGTGCAGCGACTCAGCGCCGCGTCGACACCATCACGGTGAACTTGGTGTTGCGGTCGACCTGACGCGTCGGACCGACGGCCCGCTGCAGCGCCGCCCGGTACGACAGGTGCGAGTTGAAGACGGTCCACAGCTCACCCCCGGGCGCGAGCACTCGCCCCGCGGCCTCGAACAGCTTCAGCGCGATCCCGGCGTACACGGTCGACCCCATGTGGAACGGCGGGTTCAGCACGATCAGGTCGGCGGAGGCGTCGTCGAAGCCCGAGAGGGCGTCGTCCCGCACCACCTCGACTCCGGCGAGGCCGTTGGCCGCGAGCGTCTCGCGCGTCGACGCGACGGCGGCCGCGGACTGATCGGTCGCGACCACCCGCAGTTCGGGCCGTGATCGGGCGAGGGCTGCCGCGAGCACGCCCGTGCCGCTGCCGAGGTCGATCGCCAGGGCGGAGCCGCCCCGTGCATCCGGTTTCATCGCGTCGAGATGAGGCAGCAGGAAGCGGGTGCCGATGTCGATCTTGGTGCCGGCGAAGGCCCCGCCCGTCGCGCAGACCCAGAGCCCGAGGTCGTCGTGGAACTCGCGGTGGTGCAACGCGGCACCGATGCCCTCGCGGCGGCCGCGGGCGATGAGCACCCGCGACTTCTGGCGCGCCAGGGTGGCCGTGACGGAGTCGAACGCGCTCTCGAGCACCTCGTTCATCGCGGTCGTCATGTGCTTGAGCCGGCCTCCCGCGTAGACCTCGACCGCGGGATCGGCCCAGGCGGCGATCGCCCGGGCGAGGTCGTCGAGTTCGCCGAGGCTGCGCGGGAGGCGCAGGAGCACGACCTTCGCGCCCTGCAGCAGTTCGGGCCCGAGGGGCAGCGAGCGGAACCGGCGGCTGAGGTCGAGCCCGGGGAACCGCCGGGCGTTCTCAGCGAGAGCGAGCTCGCCCGAGAGTGAATCCTGGTGCACCCGGATGCCCCCGATCCCGAGCACCGCGGCGGCCCCCAGGGTCAGCGCCCCGTAGGCATCGCCGATGACGACGACCGTGCCGGGTTCGTCGATCGTGGCCTCGAGCGCCGCGGATGCCTCGTCGAGGAGCAGGCGGTCGGCGGCGTCGACGGCGAAGAGGTTCTCGGCCTCGACATCGGGGTGACGCCGAAGGGCGTCGAAGGAGAACTCGGTCACCCCTCAACCGTACGCGCTCGCCCGTCGGTCAGCGGTTACACCCGGATGGGCGACGGTTCGGCAGGTGAAGGCCGCACTCGAGCCGGCCGGTTCGCGAAAGCGGTCGCGTAGATGATGCCGCTCGCGACCGCGACCGGCAGGGTCAGCACGGCCACGGCGATCGCCGAGATCGTGGTCAGCGGGGCGACGTAGTCGCCCGTCCAGAGGAACGCGATGGTCAGCAGACCGATGAGCCCGGCGACGAGCCCGATGATCAGCGTCGTGGCCGCGGCGACGAGCACCGTCGTCCCGAGGCACAGCCACGCGACCAGCTGCGGGCGAGGCGAACGCCATCGGCGCAGGATCGCGAACGCGCTCACCCAGCCGCCGGCGAGCAGCAGGATGCCGACCACCCCGACCACGGCCACCCCGAGCTCGCCCCAGTAGTAGCCGTAGACGGCGTACCAGCCGAGAAGCGGCGCGCCGGCCACGACGGCGGCGCCGATGCAGAGGCCGGCGATCGTGCCGCCGGATGCCGGGTTATGAGGATTCGTCACACGCACAGCATCGCGCGCGGCGACCTTCCTGTCAACGGCCGTGCCGGGTCGGCCGGGCGCGAGCTCAGTCGTCGCGGCCGGGCCGCCAGACGACGAGCTCGGTGCGCCGCTGCGTGCGGGTACCGTGCTTCAGCGAGATGACCTCGCCCTCGACGCCGGCCGCGAAGACGCGTCGGCCCGGGCGGTTGAGCACCTCTTCGGCGAGCGCGGTCTCGAGCTCGCGCACGCGGGCACTCAGCTCGGAGACCTGGTCTTCGAGCTGCAGGATGCGCGCGATGCCCTCGAGCGAGACCCCCTCCGACGACAGTCGGGCGATCTCGCGCAACTGCACGACGTCGCGCATGGAGTACCGCCGCGACTTGCCGGCGGTACGGGTGGGGCTGACGAGCCCCAGCCGGTCGTACTGACGGAGGGTCTGAGGATGCATCCCCGCCAGTTCGGCGGCGACGGCGATCGCGAACAGCGGCGACCGTTCATCCAGTTCAGCCATCCTCATCCCCTCCTTCGGGGTAGACATCACGGATCCCCCGCCCGAGGAGGGCGGGGGACACCGTCACTCGCGCGCCTTGGCGAGCAGTTCTGCCCGGGGGTTGTCGCCGGGCTCGACGGCGTGGAAGGCCTCGAGGGCCTCACGCTGTTCGGCGGACAGGTGCGAGGGCACCGCCACCTGCACGACGGCGAGCAGGTCGCCCTTGCCCTTGGAGGACTCGACGCCCCGCCCCTTGACGCGCAGCACGCGCCCCGAGGGGGTGCCGGCCGCGACCTTGAGCTTGACCGGCGAGCCGCCCAGGGTGGGCACCTCGATGGTCGCGCCCAGGGTGGCCTCGACGAAGGTGACCGGCACATTCACGCGCAGGTTGAGCCCGTCGCGCTCGAAGACAGGATGCTTCCGCACCGAGACCGTGAGCACGATGTCTCCGGGCTCGCCGCCGTCGGGCGAGGGCTCGCCCTTGCCACGCAGCTTGATCTTCTGCTGGTCGGCGACGCCCGCAGGGATCTTCACCGTGATCGGCTTGCCATCCGCTGTCTGCAGCTTGATGGTGTCGCCCTTGACCGCGGTGATGAAGTCGATGGTCGTGCGCGCGGTGATGTCGCGGCCGCGGGTGGGACCGTAGGCCCCGCCGAAGCCGGCGCGCCCGCCGCCGCGGCCGAACATCCCGCCGAGGATGTCGTCGAAACCGCCGGGTGCCTGCTGGTAGCTGTAGCTCTGCCCGCGGGCACCGCCACCGCCGCCGCCACCGAACATCCCGCCGAAGACGTCCTCGAAGCCGCCGCCCTGGCCCCCGCCGCCCGCCGTGAAGCGAGCGCCGGAGCCCATGGCGCGGATCTGGTCGTACTCCTTGCGCTGCTCGGGGTCGGAGAGCACCGAGTAGGCCTCGCTGATCTCCTTGAACCGGGCCTCGGCCTTCGCGTCACCCTGATTCGAGTCGGGGTGGTACTGGCGTGCCAGCTTGCGATAGGCCTTCTTGAGGTCGGCCTCCGAGATGTCCTTCGACACCCCGAGCACTGCATAGAAGTCTTTGTCGAACCAGTCTTGGCTAGCCATTGGGCACCGCCACTACGACCTTGGCGGCGCGTAGCAGCGTTGAACCCAGGTAGTACCCGGATTCGACGACGTCGGCGATCGTCGGCGTGGTCACCTCGTCGCTGGGCTGCTGGAAGATCGCCTCGTGGATCTGAGGGTCGAACTCCTCGCCGGCCGCCGCGAAGGGCTTGAGGCCCACCCGCTCGACGCCCGAACGCAGCTTCGCCGCGATCGCGGTGAACGGGCCGCCCTCGGCGAGATCGCCGTGCTTGGCGGCACGGTCGAGGTCGTCGAGAACGGGCAGCAGCACCTTGACGACGTCGCCGACGGCGCGGTCGCGCTCGATCTCACGGTTCGCCTCGGTGCGCTTGCGGTAGTTGGCGTACTCGGCCGTGACCCGCTGGAGGTCGGCGAGCCGCTCCGCAGCGAGCTCGCCGGCCGAGGTCTGGCCGGAGAGGAACGAGAGGTCGGCGTCGCTCAGCGAGGTCTCGACATCCGGTCCTTCAGCCTGAATCGGTCCTTCACCAGGGGTGAAGGGCGAGTCGGGGGTCCCCTCCTGGGAGGCCCCCGACTCGTCAGCAGGCTGACGACCGTTCTGGTTGTCGTCAGTCATGGATTACTTGTCCTTCGGCTCGTCTTCGTCTTCGACGACCTCGGCGTCGACCACGTCGTCCTCGGGGTTCGAGGTCGACTCGGTGGGCTCGCCCTGGTCGCCCGCAGGAGCCGAGGCATCCGCCTGGGAAGAAGCATAGATTGCCTGCCCCAGCTTCTGCTGGCTCTCGTTGAGCTTGTCGAACGCGGTCTTCACCGCGGCGTCGTCGTCACCCGCGAGGGCGGACTTCAGCGCGTCGACATCGGCCTGCACGTCGGTCTTGACGTCGTCGGGCAGCTTGTCGCTGTTCTCCTTGATGAGCTTGTCGGTCGAGTACGCGAGCGTCTCGGCCTGGTTGCGCACCTCGGCGGCCTCGCGGCGCGCCTTGTCTTCGGCGGCGTGCTCCTCGGCCTCGCGCACCATGCGCTCGATGTCCTCCTTGGGCAGCGACGAGCCGCCGGTGATGGTCATCGACTGCTCCTTGCCGGTTCCCTTGTCCTTCGCCGACACGTGCACGATGCCGTTGGCGTCGATGTCGAAGGTCACCTCGACCTGCGGGATGCCGCGGGGCGCGGGGGCGATGCCGGTGAGCTCGAAGGTGCCCAGGTTCTTGTTGTCGCGGGTGAACTCGCGCTCGCCCTGGAACACCTGGATGGCCACGGAGGGCTGGTTGTCGTCAGCCGTGGTGAAGGTCTCCGAACGCTTGGTCGGGATGGCCGTGTTGCGCTCGATGAGCTTGGTCATGATGCCGCCCTTGGTCTCGATACCCAGAGACAGCGGGGTGACGTCGATGAGCAGCACGTCCTTGCGCTCGCCGCGCAGCACGCCGGCCTGCAGGGCGGCGCCGACGGCGACGACCTCATCCGGGTTGACGCCCTTGTTGGGCTCCTTGCCACCGGTGAGCTTCTTGACGAGCTCGACCACCGCGGGCATACGCGTCGATCCACCGACGAGCACCACGTGGGCGATGTCGTTGACCGAGACGCCGGCCTCGGCGATGACGTCCTTGAAGGGCTTCTCGGTGCGGGCCAGCAGGTCGCTGGTCAGCTCCTCGAACTTGGCACGGCTGAGCGTGACGTCGAGGTTGGCCGGGCCGTTCTCGGTGAGCGAGAGGTAGGGCAGCGTGATGCTGGCCGACATGCCGGAGGAGAGCTCCTTCTTGGCCTGCTCGGCAGCCTCCTTGAGGCGCTGGAGGGCGATCTTGTCCTTCGAGACGTCGACACCGGTGGTGTCCTTGAAGTTCTTGATCAGGTAGTCGACGACCCGCTGGTCCCAGTCGTCTCCACCGAGGCGGTTGTCACCGGAGGTGGAACGCACCTGGATGGTGCTGAAGTCGTCGTCCTTGCCCACCTCGAGGAGGGAGACGTCGAAGGTACCGCCACCGAGGTCGAAGACGAGGATGAGCTCGTCCTCCTTGCCCTTGTCGAGGCCGTAGGCCAGGGCGGCCGCGGTGGGCTCGTTGATGATGCGGAGCACGTTGAGGCCCGCGATCTCGCCGGCCTCCTTGGTGGCCTGACGCTCGGAGTCGTTGAAGTACGCCGGGACGGTGATGACCGCGTCGGTGACCGTGTCGCCGAGGTAGCTCTCGGCATCCCTCTTCAGCTTGGCGAGGATGCGCGCCGAGATCTCCTGAGGGGTGTACTTCTTGCCGTCGATGTCGGCGGTCCAGGTCGTGCCGATGTGGCGCTTGACGCTGGAGATGGTGCGGTCGACGTTCGTGACGGCCTGCCGCTTGGCGGTCTCGCCGACGAGGACCTCTCCGTCCTTCGTGAATGCGACCACGGACGGTGTGGTGCGGAAGCCTTCCGCGTTCGCGATGACGGTGGGTTCTCCACCTTCGAGCACGGCGACCACCGAGTTGGTGGTTCCGAGGTCGATACCTACTGCACGAGCCATAAGGGCTGCTCTCCTTTTGTTGTGATGCTGAGCCGGCGTGACGCCGAGTCGAGGAAGTCGTTCAAGGCAAGTCGTTCAAAGACTTGAGCCTTGTGAGATCAAGTTTTCCACTCCCCCGACCTGACGTCAAGTGGGGATCCGAAAACTTGAGTCTGGATGGCTCAACTCTTGACGACCCCCAACTATTCCTCAGTTCAGTGAGGAGATCAGGCGGCGGGGCCCTGGGCGAGGGTGACCGTGCCCGAGGCGGTGGTGCCGGCGGCGGTGGTCCAGGTCAGGGTCACGCTGTCGCCCGGCTCGAGTGCCGCGATCGCCGCCGAGAGGGCGTCGGCCGAGGTGATCGACCGGCCGTCGACGCTCGTGATGGTGTCGCCCGCCGCGAGTCCCGCATCCGCTGCCGGCCCGCCGTCGACGACGCCGGAGAGCAGGGCGCCCGATCCCGTGCGGGCCTCGGCGAGGCCGACGCCGAGGAAGCCGGGGTAGCCGATCTGCACGGTGTCGGTGTCGACTCCCTTCTGGATCTGCGCGACCACGTCGAGGGCATCGGCGATCGGGATGGCGAAGCCGGTCACCGTGGCGCTGCCGGAGGACGCGGCCGTGTCGATGCCGACGACGTCGCCGTCCGAGTCGAGCAGCGGCCCGCCCGAGTCGCCCGAGACGATGTCGGCGCTGACCTGGATCAGGTCGTTCAGCGTCTCGCCAGAGACGCCGGCCTCGCTCTGGGTGGTGATGGTCTGGCCGAGGGCGGTGACGGTTCCGGATGCGGCGACCAGGTCGCCGGTGCCCTCCGCGTTGCCCACGGCCGTGACGGCGTCGCCGACGGCTGCCGCGTCGCCGGTCTCGAGGTCGGCGGTGGTCAGCCCGGACGCGCCCTTCAGCTGCAGCACGGCGATGTCGTGGGTGGCGTCGGTCCCGACGACCGCGGCCTGGTACTCGCGGCCGGTGAGCTCGTCCGTGACGGCGATCGAGGTCGAGCCCTCGACGACGTGGTTGTTGGTGAGGATGAGGCCGTCGGCGCTCAGCACGATCCCGGTGCCGGCCGATCGCGCACCCTGGTAGGTGAGTTCGGAGACGATCGTGACGACGCCCGCGGTCTGGTCCTGGGTCGCGGCGACCGCGGGGGTGTTGACGCCGGTGCCGGCGGTGCCGGAGCTGCCCGCGCCCGAGCCGCTGCCCAGGCTTCCGGACCCGGATCCCGGGTAGCCGTAGCCATACCCGTACCCGTTCGTGCCCGTGCCTGAGCCCGAGGAGCCTGATCCCGTGCCGAGGCCCGACCCGTAGGGCAGGGTGCCGGTGGAGCCCTGGGTGGGATCCTGCACGATCGAGCTGGTTCCGGATGCGTTCAGTTGCGTGCTCGCCTGACCCAGCGCGAACGCGCCTCCGCCGACACCGGCAAGGGCGAACAGCCCGGCGGCGGTGACGCCGGCGATCAGGGCGGCACGGCCACGGCGGTGACGGGGCGCGGGCGGCGCGGTGGTGATGAGCCACGGCGGCTGCGCCTGGAGGTTCTGGTCGTCGGTCATGCTCTGGTCCTCGTGTCTGTGGGCCGTCCGGAGACGGGGAAGTCTGGGGTGATGCATCCATTTGAACCGGCCCACTCAAGCGCGCGCTGGGCACGGACTATGGGTTCCCTATGACGCCCGAAGAGGCACAGGCGAGGCACAGAAGAGGCACACAAGCCCCAACCCCGTGACATCCCCCTTTGTTCACCGCCGGCGGTTACTGTGACTGCATGACCGACGGCATCCCGCCCCGCGACCCCTCCGGCGCGCACTCCTCTGCAGGCCTCCCCGCGCCGGCTTTCGCCACGACCGGGGCCCTGGCCGCCGTCGACGAGCGCTCGGGGGCCGTCGACCCGAAGCGCCGGCACGTGCTCGCGTGGGGCCTGTGGGACTGGGGATCCGCATCCTTCAACGCCGTCATCACGACCTTCGTGTTCACCGTCTATCTCACGAGCGACTCCTTCGGCGACGAGACCGCAGTCTCGGCCCAGCTCGGCGTCGCCATGACCATCGCGGGCGTGCTCGTCGCCCTGCTCGCGCCCGTGACCGGGCAGCGCTCGGACCGCGGGGGCCGCCGCAAGTTCTGGCTCGCCGTGAACACCTACATCGTGGTGCTGCTCTCGGCGGCCATGTTCTTCGTCGCGCCCGACCCTGGCTACCTCTGGCTCGGCCTCTTCCTTCTGGCCGCCGGCACGATCTTCTTCGAGTTCGCGAGCGTCAACTACAACGCGATGATCTGGCAGGTCTCGACGCCCAAGACGATCGGCAAGGTCTCCGGGTTCGGCTGGGGCATGGGCTACGTGGGCGGCATCGTGCTGCTGCTCATCGTCTACTTCGGCTTCATCGAGCCGATCGGCGGCACGGCGCTGTTCGGCGTGCCGTCGACCGACGGGCTGCCCATTCGCGTCACCGTGCTCGTCTCGGCGATCTGGTTCGGCCTGTTCGCGCTGCCCGTCCTGCTGTCGGTGCCCGAGTACCGGTCGCCGAAGGCCGCGGGCTCGCTGGCCGAGCAGGAGGGGCTCGGCGCCCCGGGTGCGGTGCCGGCCAAGCGGATCGGGTTCTTCGCGTCGTACGGGGTGCTCCTGCGCGACATCCGCACCCTCTTCCGGGAGAGCCGGCAGACGGTGTACTTCCTGATCGCGAGCGCGGTCTTCCGCGACGGGCTGACCGGCGTCTTCACCTTCGGCGGCGTGCTCGCGGCCGGGTCGTTCGGGTTCACCCCGGGACAGGTGATCATCTTCGCGATCGCGGCGAACATCGTCGCCGGCGCCTCGACGATCCTGGTGGGCCTGCTCGACGACAAGTTCGGGGCGAAGCCCGTCATCATCACCTCGCTGGTCGGCCTGCTGGTCTGTGCGGCCTTCGTCTTCCTGCTGCACGACGGCGGGCAGACCGTGTTCTGGACCTTCGGCCTCGCCCTCTGCGCCTTCGTCGGCCCGGCGCAGTCGGCGAGCCGCTCGTTCCTCGCCCGGCGCATCCCCGAGGGCCGCGACGGCGAGATCTTCGGCCTCTACGCCACGACCGGCAAGGCGGCGACGTTCCTCTCGCCGCTGATGTTCACCGTGTTCATCGGCGTGGGGGCCGCGGTCTCAGGGCCGGATGCGAGCGTGCAGTACTGGGGCATCCTCGGCATCGCGCTGGTGCTGCTGGCGGGGCTGCTGCTGATGATCCCCGTGCGGAGCGCCCGGCGCTGAGGTCGGTGGCGGGGTTCAGGGCTGACCTCGCGGGCTGAGCGCGGCGCCGGGCTCGGCAGCTGGGCTCGGGATGCGCCGGCTCAGGCCAGCGAGCCCAGCCACAGGCCGAGGGTCGCGACCGCGACGCTGGCCACGAGCATCCCGACCCCGTTGAGCAGGCCGGCCCCGACGCGGCCGGTCTGCAGCAGCCGCACCGTCTCGAAGCTCGCCGTGCTGAAGGTCGTGTAGCCGCCGAGGAATCCGGTGCCGAGCACGAGCAGCCACTCGTGCGAGAGCACCTGGCCGAGCGCGAGCCCGGTCAGCAGCCCGAGCAGGAACGAACCGCTCACGTTGATCACGGTCACGCCGATCGGGTAGCTCGAGCGGATGCGCGCCTTCACCACGCCGTCGACCAAAAAGCGGGTCGCGGCTCCGAGACCCCCGGCCAGCGACAAGGCGACGAAGAGGATCGGGGTCATCGGGTGCCCTCCCCCGGCTGGCCGGTCTGCCCCGGCTGCCCCGAAGCCGGCGTGCTGTCACGCCCGCCGTCACGCGTGCCGAAACGAGAGCCGAGGGCGATGCCGAGCCAGCTGGCCAGTCCGCCCACGATCACCGTGGCGGCGCCGTAGATCAGGGCGATGCCGATGCCGCCCTCGCTGAGCAGCGTGGCGCTGTCGGCCGAGAGGGCGCTGTAGGTGGTGAATCCGCCGAGCACGCCCGTGCCGACGAGCAGGCGGATGATGCGACGACTCCCGACGTCGGGCCCGCGCAGGGCCAGCGTCTGCAGCAGCAGCCCGAGCACGAACGCACCCACCACGTTGATGCCGAAGATCGCCGCCGGGAACTGCCCCACGGGGGCGATGACAAGTGAGGTCGCCGCGCGGAGCGCCGTGCCGACGGCTCCTCCCCCCGCCACCAGCGCCAGGTAGCCCAGGCGGAGGTGCGGGGGGAGGTCGTTCTCGACGGCGTCGGAGTCGAGCGGGAGTCCGGGTCGCGCGTCGGCACCCGACCGGCCATTCGGGCCACCCTGGCCCGGACGGGCACCGGGGTCGGCACCCGAAGGGCCGAGCGCGTCGCCACGCCCGGCCCCGCGGTCGTCGTCGGGGGCGCCCTCGGTCATCCCACTCCTCCGGTCGCCTCGCGAACTGATCGTGCTCGGAGACTACCGCGCACGCCGCCGCAGACCGACGACGAGCACGATCGCCACGATGACGATCACTCCCCCGGCGGCCCCGAGCCCGATCAGCACGAACGGCACATGCATACCGCCCGAGCCGGAGGCCGACGCATCGTCCGAGCCCGAGCCTGAACCCGAACCGGCCGGCTCGCCGGAGCCCGCGGTCGCGGTGGGCGACCCGGCCGCCTGGCCCGAGCCGGATGCGGCGTCGCCCGCATCCTGACCGGCCGCCGGCGTAGACGCACCCGCGCCGGGAGCCGCCGCCCCCGACCCGCCCGCAGGGCCGGCGTAGGTGAAGGCGAAGTGCCCCGACACGGGATGCCCGTCGGCCGACACCGTCTGCCAGAGCACGGTGTAGTCGCCCTGGGCGGCCGGCGCGACCGCGATGCTGAGCGTGCTGTTGACGATCGACACCGGCCCGCTGGCGATGTTCGTGCCGCCGGCGTCGTGCACCTCGATCGCGATCGCCGTGCCCGACTGCGTCAGCGGCGGCTCGTTGAACGTGAGCGCCACCGTCGACAACGGCTCGGTCACGGTCGAGCCGTCGGCCGGGTTCGTCGAGACGAGGTAGTCGTGGGCGGATGCGGCTCCCGCCGATCCGAGCACGAGCGCCCCGCCGGCGAGCGCGGCGACGACCGCGCCGGCGATCATCCCGCTGACCGTGCGGCGCGCCGAGCCGAGGCCCCGGGCACGAGCACGAGCGTGAGCATGAGCACGAGGCAGCCGGGCAGTCCCGATCCTCGTACGGGTCATCGGCCGGCCTCACGCGACGCCGGGCGACGCAGCAGCGCCACCGCGGCCACCACGAGAGCGATCGCCCCGAGGGCGAACCCGCCGATCCCGAGCCCGACCGCCAGAGAGGCCGAGGTCGAGGCGTCGGCGGCAGCGGTCGCGGCGTCGGAGTCCGAGGCCGAAGCGACAGTCATCTCGGCACCCGAACCCGAGCCGGCGGCCATCCCCGCGTCCTCCGACGCCGGCGGCGCATCCTCGATGTACAGGGTCGGTGCCGGGTGCTCCGGCTCCTCCCCCGACGCCGGGGTGGCCTCGGCCCAGTCGACGACCGTGCCGTCGGAGTAGCTCTGGTGCGCCGGCAGCTCGACGCTGCCGGTCTCGGGGACGGGCCCGGCCGAGATCGGGAACTCCTGGAACTGCCCGTCCGTGATCCCGACTCCGTCGACCGCGGTCCAGGTCACCGACACGGGAGCCTCGGTGATCGTGGCGTCACCGACCGTCACCTGCGCGGGCAGAGCGGCCGTGGTGACCGTCGTGGTCCACCCCGGAACGGGGAGGTAGCTGACGCTGGTGAACGGGGTGTCGGTCGGCAGGTCGACGGTCACCGAGGTGGTGCTCGCCGTCGCCGACTCGTTGGGCACCTTGAAGGTGAGGGTCGTGTAGCTGCCCGCCGAGGCCTGGCCGGGCTCGACGTGCACGTGGGCGCTGGCGGCGAGGGGTGCGGCCAGGGTGAGCGCGGCCGTCGCGAGCAGGGCGCCGGAGACGGCGGTGGCCCGCCGGGTGAGAGAGGTGGTCATGGTGAAGCCTTCCGTGGTGGATCGCGGCGAGGCGCCGTCGATCGATCGCCCGGGAACGCGGCCCCGGGCATCCGTCACCCACGCACGAACGCCCGACCGGCGTACGACCGATCAGACCGGGAGGTGCGTGAGCGCCACGTGCGGCGGCCCGCGGTGCCGCAGGGAGCCGAGCACGACCCCGAGGTCGCGCAGCCGGTCCGGCACGGGCAGTCCGACCGCCCGGTCCAGGATGCGCGGGGCGGCCGGGCGGAGCCCCGTCGTCCCCGAGACGGCGCGTACCAGAGCGCGCACGGCCGCGGTGACGAGTTCGCGTCGCGCCGCGACGGCATGGCCGAGCGCGAGCAGGCGCCGGAGCACCAGCTCCCCGTTCCGCAATGCGACGACCGTGATCACGCCGGCGAGCACGTGGGCCAGCCACATCGTCGAGGAGTCGTGCGCGTGTGAGCCGGCCACCGCATCCACGGTGTGCAGCGGGTCGGGCACGAGCGTGCTGACCGTCAGCCCGTGGTGCTCGTGGCTCGCGACGACCAGACCGGAACCGTCGCCGGCCCCCACCCCGAAGAGGAGGTGGAAGACCACCTGGCTGAGGGCGACCGAGAGCGTGAGAAGAGGGAGGGAGAGGGAGCGTCGGGTGAGCAGCACGCAGACCACGGCCGAGAAGGCGATCGAGAGCGCGAGCCCCGCTGTGCCGGGAGCGGCGCCTCCGCCGGCTGCGACGTGCGAGAAGGCGGCGACGAAGGTGGCCAGAGCGGCGGCGGCGAGACCGCGGGCGACGCGGGTCACCCGCTCGGTCGTCGCGCTGTTCCTCTCCACTCCTTGATTCTAGAGGCCCGCATCTGAGGGCTGAAAATCGATGCACTGGGTAAACAAGTTGTTAGATAATCTAGCCATTAGTCCTCTGAAAGGCCGCTTGTCAAGCCCCCCGTACCCCATTTCGGGGGACGCCCCTTGCGGGGCTAACCTGCCGATACGACCGGGATAGTCGAAGAAGAAGTAGTCGAAGTAGTAACGGAGATGAACATGTCGCGCACACCAGTCACCACAGCATCAGCCCGCAGCACCAGCGTCGCGGCCGCCACCGAGATCGACGAGGCCGAGCCCCAGGCGCGCCTCGGCGACATCCGGGGAGCGTCGGAGGATCCGGTGAAGGACTACCTCCGCCAGATCGGTCGCACGGCCCTTCTCACCGCCGAGGACGAGGTCGACCTCGGCCGCCGGATCGAGGTCGGCGTGCTCGCCGACGCGAAGCTGTCCGAAGACCCCACCCTCGAGCCCACCCTCCGCCGCGAACTCGAATGGCTGGCCCGCGACGGCCAGGCCGCGAAGCGCCAGCTCATCCAGGCGAACCTCCGCCTCGTCGTCTCGATCGCCAAGCGGTACCTCGAGCGCGGCCTCCCCTTCCTGGACCTGATCCAGGAGGGCAACATCGGCCTCGTCCGCGCGGTCGAGAAGTTCGACTACCAGGCCGGGTTCAAGTTCTCGACCTACGGGTCGTGGTGGATCAAGCAGTCCATCAACCGCGCCCTCGCCGACAGCGGGCGCATCATCCGCATCCCCGTGCACACCTCGGAGAAGATCTCTTCCATCACGCGCATGCAGCGCCGTCTGATGATCGAGCTCGGCCGCGAGGCGACGATCGACGAGGTCGCCGCCGCCGTCGACCTGCCGCCGCAGAAGGTGCAGGAGCTCATCCGCCACGGTCGGGACACCGTCTCGATCCACACCCCCGTCGGAGACGACGACGCCGAGCTCGGCGACCTGATCGAGGACACCACCCAGGCTCAGCCCTTCGACGCCGCCGCCGCGACCCTCCAGCACCACGACCTCGCGGTCGCGCTGGCGACGCTGCCTCCCCGCGAGGCGCACGTCGTGTGCATGCGGTTCGGGCTCGACGGCGAAGACCCGATGTCGTTCGACCAGATCGGCGAGGTGCTCGGCGTCTCGCGCGAGCGTGCACGTCAGATCCAGCGCCGCGCGCTCGGGATGCTGCGCGACGAGGCCCTGCACGACTACCTGATCGCGTGAGGCCCTGAGGGTCCGGCGCCTGCGCCCGGCCCTCCGCGCGTCTCTTCGACGATCTCCCTGAGAAATGCCCGCCCTGGTGGCGGGCATTTTTCGTTGCCCGGAGGTGCTGCCTTTGGGCCTGTGCGCGCTGGCCGGTCTAGGTAGTCGTCTAGGTAGTTTCTACTGATCCTCCACGGGTCGGGCGCAGCATCCGTTGACAGGACACGTGTCGAGGAGTGGTGTTGGGTCTATCTAGCTTCTGCGATCTGTGTCCGGGAGGTGATTCATCGTGGAGAGTACGGCTTCTGTGCCGGCGGCCCGCTTGTCGGGCGCCTCGGGCGCGGCTTCGGTCTCGCGGTGGATCGAGCGCCGGTGGGTCCGGATCGGGCTGGGTGCCGCAGGAGTCGCTGCGGGGTTCGTCGTGGCGGGTGCGCTGATGGGGGCGTCCTCGGCATCGGCGGATGAAGCTCCCACGACGGGGCCGGTCGCCGGCCTCCTCGGGTCGGTCGGCTCGGCCGTCGGGGGGCTGGGCGACGTGGTCGCGCCGGTCACCGGTGCGGTCGGCGACGTGGTGTCCGGGGTCTCCGACCAGGTCGTCGCACCGGTCGTGACGGAGGTCGTGACGCCCGTCGTCGAGGTTCTTCCCGCCCCGGTCTCCGAGCCGGTGGCGGATGTCGTCGCGGTCGTCCCCGCGGTGACCGACACGGTCGCCGACGTGGTCGACGCGGGCCCGGTCTCGGGCATCGTCGACCCGGTCGTCGGTGTCGTGGACGGCGTCGTCGCGCAGGTTCCCGTGGTCTCGGATGTGCTCGGATCGGCCCCGGTCGGGTCGGTCACGGCCCCGGTCACGGGTGTCGTCGATGGGGTTCTCACGGATGTCGTCTCCGGCACCGTCGCACCCGTCGTGCACGACGTCGCCGACCCGATCGTCGAGGCCGGCGGCGGCACGCAGGTGCTGCCCGGTCTCCCTGGTCTTCCCGGAGTTCCCAGTGTTCCCGGGCTTCCCGGGGTGCTGAACCCGGGTTCGGAGTCGCCGTCGGTGCCGGTTCTCGGCCCGGTCGCGGCTCTTCCCGGCGCCTTCGTCGGCGGCCCTTCGGCCGGGCTTGGCGGTGCTGGTCTTGGTGCCGGAGCCGGTGGGCTCGCGGGTGTGGGCGGCGGGTTCGCCGCATCCGCTTCTGGTTCTTCTGCGTCGGCTGCTGACGGCTCTTCGGACGCCTCTGCGGCTGCTCTCTCGGGGTCTGTGGGTTCGCCTGCCACCCCGCTCTCGCCCGCTCTTCCGGGCGCGCCCTACGGCCCTGCTGCCCCGTCCGGCCAGACGTCGGGTGCCGCGGGCGGTTCGTCCGGCCCCGGTGGGGCGGGCGCAGGCTTCGGAGCCGACGTGGTGGGTGCGGGCGTGTTCCCGGCTCTCTTCGGCGCTCTGACGGGCACCGCGGTCGACGAGGACATCCCCTCGTCCCCGGTGCACGAGACCGACACTTCTCCTGACTGACCGAACCCTCGCCCCGTGGATGCTCCGGGGCTGATGGGTTCTGACGCGGCATGTCCGTGTCCTGTTCGGTCAATCAATTTTTGGAGAAGTGTACTCATGAACAAGTTCGTCTCGCGGGGACTGTGGACAGTCCTCATCACCGGTGGGCTGTGCGCCCTCGGTGCGGGAGTCGCGAACGCTGCCACGACGGATGGCAGCGACTCGATCGGCTCCGGAAACCAAGCGGTCGTGCAGATCAACCTGCCGATCGATCTCTCCGGCAACGGTGTCGCCGTACTGGGCGACAGCAGCTCGTCGGGTTCGACGGTTTCGTCGGATGCCGCTCCGGCTCCGGCTCCGGCTCCGGCTCCCGTGGAACTCTCCACCAGCGGCCTCGACGGGGTGCTCTCGGGCACTCAGGCGATCGTCGACGTGAACGTCCCGATCACGGTCTCGGGCAACGCGATCTCCGGTGTCGGCGACGCGGCCACCGAGGACGCCACCGTCGAGGCTCCGGCCCAGGCGGCCCCGGCGGCGGATGCTCCCGTCGCGGACTCGTCGTCGGCGGGCTCCACCTCGGGTAACGACAGCATCCTCGGCGGCACCCAGGCGCCGATCGACGTCGCGGTCCCGATCACGGTCAGCGGCAACAGCGTCTCGGTCATCGGGGACTCCTCCTCGACCGGCTCGAGCGCCACGACCGGCACTGCTGGCACCGGCACCGCGCCGGCGGCCGGGACCACCACCGGAGAGGACAGCATCCTCGGCGGCACCCAGCTGCCGATCGATGTGGCGCTCCCCGTCACCATCGGCGGCAACGGCATCTCGGTCATCGGCGACTCCTCGTCGACCGGCTCCGACGTCGGAACCTCCACCGGCAACACCGGCAGCGGCACCACCTCCGGCATCGGCACCACCACCGGCGAGGAGAGCGTCGCAGGCGGCAACCAGGTGAACCCCGTCGTCACCGCCCCGGTCACGGTCGGCGGCAACGGCATCTCGGTCATCGGCGACTCCTCGTCGACCGGCTCCGACCTCGCCACCACCACCGGCAACACCGGTAGCGGAACCGGCACCGGCACCACCTCGGGCACCGGCACCACGACCGGCGAGGACAGCGTCGCAGGCGGCAACCAGGTGAACCCGGTCGTCACCGCCCCCGTCACCATCGGCGGCAACGGCATCTCGGTGATCGGGGACTCCTCCTCCACCGGCTCGGACGTCACCACCACCGGTAGCACCCCCGCCACGGGCACCGGCACCACCTCGGGCTCCGGCACCACGACCGGCGACGACAGCGTCGCGGGCGGCAACCAGGTGACCCCGGTCGTCACCGCCCCCGTCACCATCGGCGGCAACGGCATCTCGGTCATCGGAGACTCCTCCTCGACCGGCTCTGACGTCGGAACCACCACCGGCACCACCGGTAACGGGACCGGCACTGGCACCACCGGCGGAGCCACCACCGACGGCAACGACAGCGTCGCCGGCGGCAACCAGATCAACCCCGACGTCACCGCCCCCGTCACCATCGGCGGCAACGGCATCTCGGTCATCGGAGACTCCTCCTCGACCGGCTCGGACGTCACCACCAACACGGGCAACACCGGCACCACCGGCGGAGCCACCACCGACGGCAACGACAGCGTCGCTGGCGGCAACCAGGTGATCCCGGTGATCGGGCTCCCCGTCACGGTCGGCGGCAACGGCGTCTCCGTGATCGGCGACTCCTCCTCCACCGGCTCGACGGTGACCACCCCCACCGGTGGCACCCTGGGCAACCCGGCCACGAACGGTGACGGATCGATCGGAGGCGGCAACCAGATCATCCCGATCCTGGACCTCCCCATCACGATCGGCGGGAACGCCGCCTGCGTCATCGGCGACTGCACCACCGGCGGATCCACGGTGACCCCGACGGACCCCACCGATCCGACCGATCCCACGGACCCGACGGACCCGACCGATCCGACCGATCCCACGGACCCCACCGGCCCGACGGACCCGGGGACCCCGACCGACCCGGGCACCCCGGTGACGCCTGAGCAGCCCACCAGCCCCGCCACCCCGGCGGCTCCGGTGACGCCTGCCACGGTCGTCCCGGCCGGGTTCACCACCACCCCCGTCGCCTCCGCGGCGATGGGAACCGGTGCCGGAGCCGACACCGGCAGCCTGGCCCTCACGGGAGGCAACCCCTTCCCGCTGATCGGCGGACTGGCCCTGCTGCTCCTGCTCGGCACCACCCTCCTGGCCGCCACCCGCCGCAAGACGGGCACCCAGGAGTAGCCCCTCAGCACCACCTCGCGGGGGCGCCCACCCAGGGCGCCCCCGCTTCACCCTGCCCGCCGAAACCTAGCGTCTCCCCGAGAAGTCACTTTCACGTCCAAAACGCCCTGGGAAGACGTAAAAGTGACCCCTCGGCGAAGTGAGTGGATGCACGGGGACGCGCGGGATGGGTGAGGACGCGAGCAAGTCACGCGATGGGCCCTCGAGAAGTCACTTTTACGCCCAAAACCACGCGGGAAGACGTAAAAGTGACTTCTCGGCGAAGTGGGGAGGGGGCGACGACGGGTGCGCGTCAGCGGGAGGGCGTGCGGGCGCGGGGGCGGGAGCGCGCGAGGCCGCGGAGGAGGGCGCCGAGCGCCAGGACCGCCACGCCGACCGCGATCGACAGGGGCGGGAGCGTCACCACCAGCACCACGCACCCCACCGCACCCAACACCTGCAGCGCCCGCGGGTAGCGGCGGTGCTCCCGGGGCTGCGTGAACGCCGCCAAGTTCGCCACGAAGTAGTACAGCAGCACGCCGAACGACGAGAAGCCGATGGCTCCCCGCAGGTCGACCGAGAGCACGAGCACGATGACCACGGCGCCGACGACCAGCTCCGCCCTCCGCGGCACCGAGCGTCGCGGGTCGACGACGGCGAGCGCGCGGGGCAGGTCGCCCTCCCGTGCCATGGCGAGCGAGGTACGCCCGATCCCCGTGATCAGCGCCAGCAGCGCCCCGAGGCTCGCGAGCGCCGCCCCGAGCCGCACGATCGGCGTCGCCCACGCCCACCCGTCGGCTTCGACGGCGGCGGCGATCGGATCCGTCGACGCCGCCAGCCCGCCCGCCCCCAACGCCCCGAGGGTCACCACGGCGATCGCCGCGTACACGACCACCGCCACCGCGAAGGCGATGACGATCGCCCGCGGGATCGTGCGCGCCGGGTCGCGCACCTCCTCCCCCATGGTCGCGATCCGCGCGTAGCCGGCGAACGCGAAGAACAGCAGGCCCCCCGCCTGCAGGATGCCGTAGACCCCCAGCCCCCCGAGCACCCCCGCGGGCCCGCCCCCGACGACCCCGTCGACCCCCTCGACCCCCGGCGTTCCCGCGTCTGCCCCAGAGGAGCCCACGGCCGCCACGACCCCGGATGCGACGACCAGGGCCAGGATCGCCAGCACCACCACCACGATCCCCCGCGCCAGCCGCGCGGTGCGCGTGACCCCGAACAGGTTCACGGTGACCAGGGCCGCCACGGCGAGCGCCGCGACCGGTCTCGCCGCCCAGCCCCAGGCATCCGGGATCGTGTACAGCGCGAAAGTCAGCGCCATTGCGGCACAGCTCGCGGTCTTGCCGATCACGAAGCTCCAGCCCGCGGCGAAGCCCCACCACTCCCCCAGCCGCTCGCGACCGTAGACGTAGGTGCCGCCGGATGCCGGGTAGACCGCCGCCAGCTGCGCCGACGAGGTCGCGTTGCAGAAGGCGATGACGGCCGCGACGGCGAGTCCGATCAGCAGCCCGGCACCCGAGCCCGCGGCCCCCGCGGCGGGCGCGAAGGCCGAGAAGATCCCGGCCCCGATCATCGCCCCCAGCCCGATGAACACGGCATCGCCGAGCCCGAGCTTGCGCGCCAGCCGTCCGCCGCCGACAGCCGCGCCACCGCCGATCGCAGCGCCCCCACCGCTCGCACCAGCAGGGTTCATCCCGGGCTCCGTCATGCCGCGCAGAATACCGGCCCGACGTGAACGGCGATGCCCGCGCCGAAGATCAGCCCGACGCTTCCCCCGTCGCTCCCCCGCCCACCGGCGGCAGCGCCGGCACCGCATCCGCGATCAACGCGTGCCCCGCCTCGTTCACGTGCACCCCGTCGGCGTCGTACAGCGGGTCGAGGTGCGTCGGATCGGCCTGCCCGCGCAACAGCGCATCCGCGTCGATCACCCCGGAGAGCCCGTCCGGCACCGACCGCATCCACTCGTTCCACTCGACACGGGTCGCCTCCGACGACCCCGTGAGCCCGCGCGGCGGCTCGGTCATCGCGTAGACCGCGGCATCCGGCCACTGCGACTTCACCGTCGCCAGGATCTCGAGCCAGTTGCGCTGGACCTCATCGAAGGGATGCCCGTCCGAGAGATCGTTCGACGCGGCCCAGATCGTGACGATCTGCGGGTCGATGCCGGCGAACTGCTCCCACTTGGTCGAGTCGGCCCGGAAGTCGGTCGTCACCGCCCCCGACGACGCCATGTTCACGGCGATCGCGTCGTGCTCGGCGGCCCACTGCTGCGGCCACGACGTGTTCTCGCCCCGGGTCGGGAAGAGCTTGCGCTTGCCGTTCACCGGTGTGTTGAGCGAGTGGCCGATGCTGACGAGCACGGGCGCATCGCTCGAGAAGCTGTACTCGAGCGAGATGTCGAAGTAGTTCATGGTCGTCGAGACGCCGACCGGAGCGATGGCCGAGACGACCGAGGATGCGGACGACCCCGCCCCGGTCGCCAGCCACGAGAGCCCCGGGTAGGTCGCGAGCGTGGCGCCGGCCGGAGCCGTCCAGCCCATCGACAGCAGGTACGGGATGCCGTCGCCGAGCGCGTACTGGTCGGGCGTGATCCAGTCGGTGACGAAGCCGCCCGGGCCCACGTCGACAGGCCCGGCGAGCTCGACGGGGATGGAGGTGTAGGCGCCGGTGGGCCGCAGGATGCCGTCGGCCGGTGCACTCGCGGTGCCGTCCTCGGTCACCCCGCCGTCCCCAATCCACAGCCCCGTCAGCCGCACCCCGTCGTCGAAGGTCGTCTCGGCGTTGTACTGCCGGTTCTCGATCCGGATGCGGAAGGCGTCCGGCGCGACCGCGAGCTCGAAGGGCAGGCGCTGGCTCGCATCCATCTCGGCATCGGGGCTGGGCACCGTATTACCGACCGTGTGCCCGAACGAGAAGACGGCGTTCCGGGGCGCCCCGGCCACCGGAACGTCGTCGCCGGCCGTCGCGGTGCCGGGTGTGGGCGGCGAGAAGACGACGAGCAGCGCCACGACCGCCACCATCGCGAGGATGACGACGCCGAGCGCCCCGAGCACCGCGGTGAGCGTGCGCCGGCGCGCCGAACCCTCGGCGGCCGCCGCCACGGCGCCGCGGGAGCCGCGCGCGCCGCCGGCCCCGCTCACGAGATCACCCACGTCCAGATCAACAGCATCGTGATCAGGAACCCGGCGAAGAAGTTGAGCCAGAGGAACCGTCGCCACCCGGCGTTGGCGCTCTCGGCATCGGCGTCGCCCACCGACCAGAACGGCAGGATGCTCACGGCGTACGGCAGCGCGAGCACCGCGGCGAGCGGCCCGGGCCACGGCGTGAACAGCAGCAGCACCCCGGCCAGGAGGTAGGCCGCGAACGAGATGCGCACCGTCGTCGCTCCCCCGATCACGGTGGCGATCGAGCCGATCCCGCCCTCCCGGTCGGCGACGATGTCCTGCACCGCTCCGAAGGCGTGGCTCGCGACCCCCCAGAGGAAGAAGGCGGCCAGCACGGCCCACAGGCCCGGCGTGAAGACGGCCCCGGCGAGCACCAGGCCGAAGACGGCGGGGCTCACGAAGTGGGTCGAGGAGGTCAGCGAATCCAGGAACGGCCGCTCCTTGAACCGCAGCCCCGGCGCGCTGTAGGCGATCAGCGCGAACACGCTGACCGCGAGCACGGCCCAGGATGCCGGCGACCCGACCGCGACCAGATAGACCAAGAACGGCACGTTCGTGATCACGACCGCCCAGAGCGTGATGCGGTGCAGCGACCGGTCGAGCACGGCCCCCTCGACCCCGCCCTTCCGCGGGTTCCGCAGGTCGGACTCATAGTCGAAGACGTCGTTGATGCCGTACATCGCGAGGTTGTACGGGATGAGGAAGTAGATCGTGCCGAGCACGAACACCAGGTCGACCTCGCGGGTCGTCATCAGGTACCCCGCCGCGAACGGGAACGCGGTGTTCACCCACGACAGCGGGCGCGAGGAGAGCAGGAGCTGGCGGATCACGAGCGGGGGCGCCTTTCCAGGAGGAGCCAGAGCGACGGCAGCAGCACGGCGGCGGCGATCGCGTAGGCGAAGTCCTCCAACGGTGCGATGCCGATGAAGGCGCCGGAGATGAGGTCGGGGTCGTAGCCGACCAGACCGATGCCGATCATGACGTTGTCGAAGACCGCGGTGAGCACGAGCAGCAGGGCGAGGGCGATGCCGAACGCGCCGAGGGTGCGGCCGGTCGTGCGGTGAGTCGTGCGGCCCTGGGCGCGGCGACGAGCATCCGGATGCACGGGGTCGTGCCCGACCCGGAGCGCACGGACGATCCCGACCACGGCGACGACCACCACGACGGCCAGGAAGATCGCGTTCAGAGCCCAGTAGCTCATGCCCTCCCCCGTTCCGCCCGGTGCTCGAGCACCCTCTGCGCGCCCCGGAAGGCGTTCATCGTCAGGTAGCAGAGCAGGGTCAGGAAGAAGACCTCCTCGAGCGGCAGCTCGGGTGCGATCAGGATGCCGGTCATGAACGCCGTCTCGCCGCGGAAGAAGATGCCCAGCCCGATGCCGAACAGGTCCCACACCAGGAAGAACACGACCCCGGCCACGAGCACGACGGAGGCGCGGCCCGGGCTGTCGAAGAAGAACAGCTTCCAGCGCCGATCGAGCACCACCATGCCGCCGAGCGACACGAGGAGAGCAGCGAGGTACAGGATGCCCATGGAAGGTCTCCGGTCAGGCGCCGAGCGGCTCGGGCAGGGCGGTGGTGCTCGTGTCGCCGTGCATCCGCTTGACCACGAGTTCGGCGCTGATCAGGCACATCGGCAGCCCGATCCCGGGCGTGGTCGAGCCGCCCGCGTAGTAGAGGCCGTCGACCTTCGCACTCACGTTCCGCGCTCGGAACATCGCGCTCTGCCGGAGGGTGTGCGCCGGCCCGAGGGCCGTGCCCTTCCACGAGTTGAGGTCGGTCGCGAAGTCCTGCGGCCCGACCGTGCGGCGCACGACCACGCGCTCGGCGAGATCCGGGATGCCCGCCCACTCCGCGATCTGGGCGATGGCCTCGTCGGCGAGCGCCTCGATGCCCGGGTCGCCCGCGCCGTCCACACCGCCGGCGCCGATCTGCGGATCGGCGGGGATCGGCACCAGCACGAAGAGGTTCTCGTGCCCGGCCGGCGCGACGCCGTCGTCGGTCGCGCTGGGGCGGCAGACGTAGAGCGAGGCGGGCGACGGGATGCTGGGGCTCGACCCGAAGATCTGCCCGAAGTCGCCCTTCCAGTCCTTCGTGAAGAACAGCGTGTGGTGCTCGAGCTCGGGCAGCTCGCCCTCCACGCCGAGCAGCACCAGCAGGGCGCTCGGGCCCGCGGTCTTCTTCTCCCAGTACGCCTCGGGGTAGGTCTGCAGTTCGGGCAGCAGCAGCTGCGTCTCCGAGTGCCAGAGATCGGCGGTCGAGACGACGACCTCGGCGTCGAGCGAGTGCGCCCGCCCCGACTTGTCGGTGTAGTGCACTCCCCCGACGGCGGGCTTGCCGGCCCCGGGCTCCTGAACGACGGGCTCGGGCCGCACGGCGGTCGACGCCTCCCCCGCCAGCACCCGCGCGAGCTCGTCCCGGTCGATCACGTTCGTGTCGAACTCGGTGGTCTCGTAGTCGTAGACGTCGACGGGCTCGGGCATGACGACCGAGGCGCCCTCCAGCTCCATGACGATGCGCGTGGCCTCGGCCCCGGTGACGATCTCGACGCCCTCGGCCCGGGCCAGCCGCTCAATCGCGGTGATCACCGAGGCGATACCGCCCTGCGGGTAGAGCACGCCCTCGGTGAGGTCGAGATGGCTCATCAGGTGATACATGCTCGGAGCGGCATATGGCGATGTGCCGAGGAATACAGCGGGGTATCCCAGCACCTGGGCCAGCTTCGGGTCCTTCACCGTGCGGTTCGCGAAGGTCGCCAGCGGCTCCGTCAGCAGCCGGACCAGACGGGGAAGACGCTTCAGAACCGGCGCGACGAACAGCGGCGAGAACTTCTCGAAGGTCGAGTAGAGGAAGTGGTCCTTCGCGAGCTCGTAGGTCTCGGCGGCCGAGTCGAGGTATCCCGACATCCGCACGCCCGAACCCGGTTCGTAGGCATCGAACAGCTCGATGTTCGCCTCGCGGCTCGCGGCCAGGTCGAGCGGCTCGGTCTCGCCCTCGAAGTAGACCCGGTAGCCGGGGTCGAGCTTGACGAGGTCGAGCTGCTCCTCGGCGCTGGTGCCCAGGAGCTTGAAGAAGTGGTCGAAGACCTCGGGCATGAGGTACCACGACGGGCCGGTGTCGAACCGGAAGCCGTCCTTCTCCCAGATGCCGGCGCGGCCGCCGAGCTGGTCGTTCTTCTCCAGGAGGGTGACCGCCCAGCCGTCCCGGGCGAGCAGCGCGGCACTGGCCAGACCGCTGATCCCGCCGCCGATCACGATGGCCTTCTTCGCCGTCACGGTCACTGGGTCGTGTCTCCCTTTGTTGATCCTGTTGCTCTGGGCCCGCCCGGCGTGCCAGCGCGAGGCCGCGGAAGCCGCCCGATCGCGGCCTCCAGGGCTATTCTCGCCTTCACCGGCGACGGAACCCGGATGCGCGCCGTGGCGAGCACGGATGCGGGCGTGTCGCGCAGGCGGTCGGTGAGCTCCTCGAACAGCGCCTGGGCGAGGGCGACGGCCCGGCGGCTGGAGGCGGGGAGCCCCGGCAGGCAGGCCGCGGCGATCCGCAGGTCGACGTCGATGTCGGCGATGATCCGCGCCTTCTCCGCCTCGGTGAACGTGTTCACGTCGATGCCGGGGAAGTAGCTGCGGCCGAGCGTGCCGAAGTCGGCGGCGAGGTCGCGGAGGAAGTTGATCTTCTGGAAGGCCGCCCCCAGGTGCCGCGCGCCGTCGGTGAGGCGCTCGCGCTCGGCGGGAGAGGTGTCGACGCCGTCGAGGAAGGCCGCCAGGCACATCAGCCCGACGACCTCGGCCGAGCCGTAGACGTAGTCGTCGAAGCTCTCGGGCGTGTGCCGGGTGGCCGAGAGGTCGGCCTTCATGGAACGGAAGAAGGGGGCGGTCAGGTCTTCGCCGATACCCACGCGCCGCGCGGTCCAGCCGAAGGCGTGCACCACGAGGTTCGTGCTGTAGCCGCAGTCCATCGCCGAGCAGGTCTCGCGTTCGAGCGCATCGATCCGCTCGGCGATCTCGTCGGTCGCGAGATCGGCCTCGGCGGCCACGCCGTCGACCACCTCGTCGGCCAGGCGCACGAGCGCGTAGATGTTCTCGACGTGCTGGCGCACCGGGGGAGCGAGCAGGCGCGACGCCAGGCTGAACGAGGTCGAGTAGCGGCGGATGACGATGGACGCCGTCTCCATGGCGACCCGGTCGTACAGGCTGGGCTCCGCCCCCGACCCGGCCGGCCGCATCCGGGGCCGGCTCATCGCACCCGTCCGAGCACCGAGGCCACGATCGGGCGGAACTCCTCGCGCACGGGATCGGGCAGCGACTCGTCGACCAGCGACTTCCAGGCGCGGTTCGCGAAGTCGCGGGAGAGCGCCTCGGCGAAGCGGCGCGAGCCCGTCTTCTCGAGGACGCCGCGGATGCGGTCGCCCTCCTCGGCGGTGAGCGTCGGGGAACCGAAGAGGTCGGCGACCTCGGCCCACTCCGGCTGCGTGACGGCGTGGGCGAGCAGCACGGTGCGCTTGCCCTCGCGGAGGTCGCCGAGCGTCGTCTTGCCTGTGGCGCTCTCGTCGCCGAACACGCCGAGCAGGTCGTCGACGATCTGGTACGCGATGCCGATGTCGCGCCCGAAGTCGCCCAGCGCGTCGACGGCCGCTTGTTCGGCACCCGCGAGCACCGCGCCGGCCTGCAGCGGCCCCTCGAACGAGTAGCCGGCGGTCTTGAGGCGCTCCATGTCGACGATCTCCTCGACCGACGGGGGAGTGGAGCGGATGGAGAAGTCGACGTCGTAGAGCTCGCCGGCGGCCGAGACGAACATCGCCTCGTCGAGGATGTCGTGCAGCCGCGTGCGCAGCAGACCGTCGACGCCCGAGCGGTCGATCAGCCGGTAGGCGTTGAAGAGGGCGAGGTCGCCGGCGATGATCGCGACCGACATGCCGCGGTGCTCGGCGGTGGGCAACGGGATGCCCGCGGTCGTCGCGATGTCCCGGTAGCTTCCCGAAACGTTCGGCCCGCCCCGGCGCACGAAGTCCCGGTCGATGACGTCGTCGTGCACGATCAGGGCCGTGTGCAGCAGCTCGAAGGCGGCGCCCACGTGGGCAGCGGCGTCGAGGTCGGTTCCGCCGAGGGATTCGTAGGCCGCCATCACCATCCGGGGCCGGAAGCGCTTGCCGCCGGAGGCGTTCCGCTCGAGCGTCTCCCACAGCGCGGAGTAGGGGGCGCCGAGCGCACCCGCTCGACGACGCGAGTCGCTGAAGAAGGCGGCCAGAACACGGTCGACGTGCTGTTGCCGGCGCTCCGACACCGCGACGAGATCGTGAGTGTCCACGGCATCACGTTACACGGCTACCTTGTTATAAAGGACAATAGTGAAATGACCGCCGCGACCGAACAGGTGATTCTGCTCTCCGACGAGGGAGCCCCGATCGGCGTCGCCGACAAGACCTCCGTGCACACGGACGACACCCCGCTGCATCTGGCCTTCTCCTGCCACGTCTTCGACGAGGCGGGCCGCATCCTGGTGACCCGGCGAGCGCTCGGCAAGCTCACCTGGCCGGGGGTCTGGACGAACTCGTTCTGCGGCCATCCGGCGCCGGGGGAGGACCTGGAGGACGCGGTGCGCCGCCGGGCCGCCACCGAGCTCGGCCTCGAGATCACCGGGCTCGAGCTCGTGCTGCCGGACTTCCGGTATCTCGCGATCGATGCATCCGGGATCGTGGAGAACGAGATCTGCCCGGTCTACGTCGCCCGCGCGGCCGGAGCGATCGACGCCAACCCAGCCGAGGTCGCGGAGTGGCGCTGGGCCGAGGCCGCCGAGCTCGGTCTCGCCGTGTCGCTGACCCCGTGGGCGTTCAGCCCCTGGCTGGCCCTGCAGCTGCCCCAGCTCGACCTGGCCTGACGCCTCGGCGTTATGGAATGCTGATCCCCATGGACGCCCACGAGATCCGCAACTCCTACCTCGCCTTTCTCGAGAAGAACGGCCACACCGTGATCGACCGGGCGCCCCTCGTGCCCCGTGGCGACACCAGCACGCTGTTCAACGGCAGCGGGATGCAGTCGCTCCTGCCCTTCCTCCTCGGTGAGGAGCACCCCGCCGGCAAGCGCCTGGTCGACAGCCAGCCCTGCGTGCGCGCCCAGGACATCGACGACGTCGGCGACAACCGGCACACCACCTTCTTCGAGATGCTCGGCAACTGGTCGCTCGGCGACTACTTCAAGGAGACGCAGATCCGCCAGTTCTTCACCTTCCTGGTGGATGTGGTGGGCCTGGATCCTGAGAACGTCTACGTCACCTGCTTCATCGGCGACCCGGCGAACGGCATCCCCCGCGACGACGAGGCCGCCGGCATCTGGCAGCAGGTCTTCGCCGAGCGCGGCATCTCGAACGGCATCGCCGAGATCGGTTCGCAGGCCGACGGCGACGCCCGGGGCGTGAAGCCCGGCGAGCGCATCTTCTTCTACGACGGTGGCGAGAACTGGTGGTCGCGCGGCGGCTCCCTCGAGGGCACGCCGATCGGCGACCCCTGCGGCCCCGACAGCGAGGTCTTCTACGACTTCGGCGCCGACAAGCAGGATGCCTCGTACGGCCTCGCGCACCCGGCGAGCGACGGCGGCCAGTTCATGGAGATCGGCAACCAGGTCTTCATGCAGTACCGGCGCCTGGAGGACGGCTCCTTCGAGGAGCTCGCCCGGCGCAACGTCGACTTCGGCGGCGGGCTCGAGCGCATCGCGGCGGCCTCCCTCGGTTCGGACGACGTCTTCCGCATCTCCCTGCTCTGGCCGATCATCGAGTCGCTCCAGGCGCTGACGCGCCGGCGTTACGAGGACGAGACGGCGGCGATGCGCATCATCGCCGACCACCTGCGCGGGGCCACCTTCCTCGCGGTCGACGGGGTGCGGCCCTCGAACAAGGAGCAGGGCTACGTGATGCGGCGGCTGCTGCGCCGCGCCATCCGCCTCGCGCTCTCGCTGGGCCTCAGCGAGAACTTCTTCTCGGTCGTGGTGCCGGTGATCGCCGACCTCTACGCCGACGACTACCCCGAGGTCGCCGCGCAGCGCGACGAGGTGATCGCCGTGCTGGTCAAGGAGGAGAACGCCTTCCGCCGCACCCTCGACGGCGGGCTGCAGACGCTCGCCGACTGGGAGGGCGAGATCATCACCGGCCAGGACGTGTTCCGGCTCTCGGACACCTACGGGTTCCCGAAGGAGCTCTCGGTCGAGGAGGCGCGCCGGCTCGGCATCACCGTCTCGGACGACTGGGAGGACGCGTTCGCGGCCTCGCTCGAGGAGCAGCGCGCCCGCTCCCGCGGCGCGACGCGGCTCGGTGCCGCGGGCCTGCCGGGCGGCGGCGCCTCCTAACCCCCGAGCGCCCCTTCATCCACCGTCGACACGTCGGTGCGGTGGAAGTTGAGGTGCGAGCGGGAGGCCGTCGGCCCGCGCTGCCCCTGGTACCGCGAGCTGTAGGCGCTCGACCCGTAGGGCCGCTCGGTGGGGGAGGAGAGCTGGAAGAAGCACAGCTGACCGATCTTCATCCCCGGCCAGAGCTTGATCGGCAGGGTCGCGACGTTCGACAGCTCGAGCGTCACATGCCCCGTGAACCCGGGGTCGATGAACCCGGCGGTCGAGTGGGTCAACAGGCCCAGCCGGCCGAGCGAGCTCTTGCCCTCCAGCCGAGCGGCGATGTCGTCGGGCAGGCCCACCCGCTCGAAGGTCGCGCCGAGCACGAACTCGCCAGGGTGCAGGATGAACGGCTCGTCCGGCTTGGTCTCGATCAGCCGCGTGAGCTCGGGCTGGTCCTCGGCCGGATCGATGAACGGGTACTTGTGGTTGTCGAACAGCCGGAAGTAGCGGTCGAGCCGCACGTCGATCGACGACGGCTGCATCATGGCCGGCTCGTAGGGCTCGAGACTGACGCGGTTCTCACGGATCTGGGTGCGGATGTCGCGGTCGGAGAGGAGCACGGAGTCAGTGTAACGGCGCGCCTGCTATTCTCGTTCCTGCACCATTTCGCGGATGTAGTTCAATGGTAGAACTTCAGCTTCCCAAGCTGATAGCGCGGGTTCGATTCCCGTCATCCGCTCCACGAGGTCCATCATGGGTGGATGGCCGATTCGAAGAGTTCAGTTCCGCGCACGATCGCGCGCATCGCACTGGGATCCGTCCTGGTGTTCGCCGGGATCTCGCACCTCACGTTCGCGCGCAAGGACTTCCAGGCCCAGGTGCCGGATTTCGTGCCGCTGAACGACGACACCGTCGTGCTCGTCTCGGGGCTCGCCGAGATCGCACTCGGCTCGGCCCTGGTAGCCCTGCCGGGCAAGAAGAAGAGCGTCGGGCTCGTCGCCGCCGCCTTCTTCACGGCGATCTTCCCCGGCAACGTCTCGCAGTGGATCCACGGCCGCGACGCCTTCGGGCTCGACACCGACCGCCGGCGCGCGGTGCGATTGTTCTTCCAGCCGGTGCTCGTCGCCCTCGCGCTCTGGTCGACCCGCCCGAAGCGCTGACCGCCGCGCACTGGCCGACGCCGGGTAGATTGTGGTCGTGACCCACCGCGTTCTGCTCGACGTCGACACCGGGATCGACGACGCCCTCGCCATCATGTTCGCCGTCGCGCATCCCGAGATCGAGCTTCTCGGCATCACATGCGTCGCGGGGAATACGTCGCTCGAGAACGTCGTCGCCAACACCTTGAAGGTGCTCGACGTCGCAGAGGCCCCGTCGATCCCCGTCGCCGCAGGATCCCGCCGGCCCCTGATCGAACCCGCCCGGGCCTCACACGTGCACGGCGGAGACGGCCTCGGCGACGTGGGCCTGCCGGTCTCGGCCCGCGAGGTCGACCCGCGTCACGCCTCCGACTTCCTCCGCGACACCCTGCTGGCCCAGGACGAGCCGGTGACGATCGTCGCCCTCGCGCCCCAGACGAACCTCGCGCTGCTGCTCCGCCAGTACCCCGAGGTGGTGCCGAAGATCGAGCGCATCCTCTTCATGGGCGGATCGGCCAGCGGCGGCAACGCGACCGCGGTCGCCGAGTTCAACGTCTGGCACGACCCCGAGGCGGCCGCGATCGTGATCGACTCCGGCGTGCCCACCTTCATGTACGGCCTCGACGTCTTCAACCAGGTCACGATCGACGAGCGCGACGCCGACGAGCTCCTGCTCGGCCCGTCGGCCTCGGGCCGGCTCGCCGGCGCCCTGCTGCACCACCAGATGGCCGACGACGCCGAGGGCGAACCGAACCCCGACGGCTACGCCGGGCACATCGGCGATGCGGGCGCCGTCTGCGCACTGGTCGATCCGGAAGCCCTGCACGTCGAGCGGCGGCCCGTCCGGGTCGAGCTCGCGGGCGCGAGCCGTGGTCAGACCGTGGTCGACCGCCGCCAGCGGGTGGGGGAGGACGCGGTGCACGGAGCGCACGCCGCCCCCGACCGCACCCCCACGGGCGCCGCGGGAGGAACCGCGGGTGCTCTGGCCGGGCCCCTCCCGGTGGATGTCGCCCTCGACGTCGACCGCCTCCGCTACGCCCGGCTCTTCCTCGACACGATCGCGCTGCTGCCCTGATGGCGGGCGGGATGCGCGCGGTCAGCGAGGCGGAACGCACTGCCGAGTCCGGCGGCGGCGGTCCGGCACCGGTTGCGCTCGTCCGCGAGGGCACCTGGCTGCTTCCGCAGCCGATGCCGTCCGAGCATCTCCCGAAGCACACGCTGAGCTACCTGCTGCAGGACTCCGAGGGCGACCTCCACGTCGTCGATCCGGGAGTCGACGACGACCACAACCTCGACCGGCTGTTCGGCCTCATCCGGTCGATCGGCTCCGAGCCGTCCCGGCTGCGCACGGTCGTCTCGACCCATCTGCACCACGACCACCTCGGTCTGGCCGGGCGGCTCCGGCGCGAGACCGGGGCGCTCGTCGCGATCCACCGCGCCGAGCAGGAGGCGGTGCTCGCCCTCGCCGCAGCCGCTCCCACCCGGGTGGCCGACGACGCCGAGCGGGCCGAACGCTGGGGCGTTCCCGCAGCCCGCCGCGCCGAACTCGCCGACGTCGCCGTGCGCGCGGCCCACTCGGCGCCGTTCGAGGCCGACCTGCTGCTCGAGCACGACGACCTCCTGCCCGTGCCGGGGCGCCGCATCCGCGTGCTGCACACCCCCGGCCACACGCCGGGGCACCTCGCCCTCGTCGAGGAGAGGACGACGGAGACGGAGACCGGCACGGGGACGGGCACGGACACGGACGCGGACGCCCGCGGCCTCCTCTTCACCGGAGACCTCCTGCTACCCACGATCTACCCCGGCCTCGGGCTCGGCGGCCAGGCCACGGATCCGGTCGCAGACTACCTCGCCTCGCTCGACTCCCTGGCCCCCTACGCCGACTTCGAGGTGCTCCCGGGCCACGGCTACCGCTTCATCGGGGCCGCCCAGCGGATCGAGGAGACCCGGCACCACCACCTCACCCGATCGGCCGAGATCGCGGCGCTGCTCCGCGCGGATCCGGCCGCCTCCGTCTGGCGGATCGCCTCCGGGGTCGCCTGGACGGCGGGCTTCGAGAATCTCTCGGGCTTCTACCTCTGCTCCGCGCTCAGCCAGACGGCCCAGCACCTGGCCCACCTCGAGCGCCAGAGCGCCTCATCCGACCACCCGGCGGGAGCCTGATCATGCCCGAGTTCGTCGACATCCCCTCGCCCGGCTGGCCGCTCGAGTTCGGCGAGCCTGGCCGCCCGGCGGTGGTCATCATCCACGACGGCTACGGCCGACTGCCCTATCTCGAGTCATACGCGAAAGCGCTCGCTCACCAGGGATTCTTCGTGCTCGTGCCCGACCTCTTCGACGGCCTCGCGACGATCGACGCCGAGGGCGCCGACGAGCTGGTCGCCCGCGCCGAGCCCGGCTTCGCGCTGGCCACCGCCCTTGACGCCGTCGGCATGGGCCGGGCCCACGGCGCGACCCGCGTGGGCGTGATCGGCCTGGGCTACGGGGGAGAGCACGCCCTCCGGCTCGGCCAGAGCGGGTCGGCGGATGCGGTGGCCGCCTACTACGCGGTGCTCGGCGACGACGAGGCCGACCTCATCCCGTGCCCGGTGCTGCTGCATCGGCCCGCCGGATCCGACTGGGCGAACGGCGTCGACGTGGACGGCTTCGTGAGCCGGCTCAAGGAGCACGGCACCCCCGCGACCCAGCACAGCTACACCACCGCGCACGCGGGCTTCGCGAACGCGACCCTGGTGCCGCTGCTGGACAAGAACGCGGCCGCCCTGGCCTTCGCACGGACGACGTACTTCCTGCAGGCGCAGCTGCTCGACTAGGTTGGTGCCCCGTGACCTCCTCCTTCTCCACCGACGTCGTCGACGCGATCCTGCGCCACATGAACGGCGACCACACCGATGACAACCTCCTGATCGCCCGGGCCTTCGTGAACCCCTCTGCCGAGGCGGCCACGATGACCGGGCTCGACGAGGACGGCGGGGTGTGGGACGTGACCGTCGGCGGCTCGACGACCCGCGCATCCGTCGCCTGGCCGGCCGGCCGGATCACCGAACGCGCGGAGGTGCGCCGTGAGATCGTCGCCCTCTACGACGAGGCCTGCGCGGTGCTCGGGGTCGAGCCGCGACCCCACGCCTGACCGGGTCCGCGACGCGAATTCGCTGTCACGGGTTGAGGAAGGGTGGGGTCGTCCCACTAAAGTTAGGTAACACTAACCTCACTTGACACCCCGGGAATGATCGCATGGCTGTTGTAATCCCCTTCTCGCAGGCGCTCCGCGAGCGCACCTGGACCGGCCACAGCGACAGCGAGGGCGCAGGGTTCATGACCGACCTGATCAGCGGCAAGGGCACCCGCGACGACTACATCGCGCTCGTGGCGCAGCACTTCTTCATCTACGAGGCGCTCGAGGCCGCGGCCGACCGGATGAAGAACGATGCCGTCGCGGCCGCGTTCATCTCGCCCAAGCTCACCCGGCTCCCGGCGATCGAGGAGGATCTCCGCTTCCTGATCGGGGAGGACTGGCACGAGCAGATCACCCCGCTGGCGACCACCGCCCGCTACGTGCGCCGGATCAACGAGGTCGCCGCGACCTGGAACGGCGGCTTCATCGCCCACCACTACACCCGGTACCTCGGCGACCTCTCCGGCGGCCAGATCATCCGCACCCTGATGCAGCGCCAGTTCGGCTTCGAGACCAACGGCGTGGGCTTCTACCTCTTCGGCGACATCGCCAAGCCCAAGGAGTTCAAGGAGACGTACCGCACGCAGCTCGACGCCGTCGACTGGGACGAGATCGAGCGCGAGCGCGTGATCGACGAGGTGCTCGTGGCGTACCGCTTCAACACCGAGCTGTTCCTCGACCTCGCTCACGCGAAGGCCGGAGCCACCGCCGTCGCCTGACCGGCCGGGACGGCGTTCCGTCCGCGAGCCCTGGTCACCGCGATGAGCGACAGCGCCAGACCGATCGCGGCGACGACCACGAGCACGAGGGCCTCCTGGCCCGCCACGGCCGGTGATCCGCCGCCGAGCAGGGCGTGCATCCCGGTGATCGCGTGCGAGAGCGGCAGCAGGCCGGCGAGCCCGGAGTAGAACGGCGCGCTGAGCCCGCTCGGCACGATCACGGCCGCCGCCACGACCTGCACCACGACGAGCGCGAGCGACAGGATGCGCCCGGCCTGGCCGAGGAGGGCGACCAGACCCTGGTGCAGGGTCACGAACGACAGCGACATCAGGATGGAGAAGCCGACGGCGGCCGCCAGGTTCGCCGGGTCTGCTCCCGTGACCAGGAGCACGGCTCCCGCGATCACCGCCTGGATCAGCGCGAGCAGTGCCGCCGGGGCCAGCGCGCCGACGACGACTCGGAAGGTCGAGCGGGTCGAGGCGAGCTGCCGCCGCGTGTACGGCGTGAGCAGCAGGTAGATCGCGAAGGCTCCGAGCCACAGCGCGAGCGGCACGGCGACGGACGCGATCGCCGCCGCGGGCGAGGGAAGAGCCGTCAGGTCGCTCGTGGTGGTCACGATGGGCGTGCTGACCACGGTGGAGATCGTGTCCTGCTGGTCGGTCGTGTACGTCGGAATGGCGGTCGCGGCCTGCTTCAGGCCGCCCGCGAGCTGCGTCGTGCCGGATGCGAGCTGCTGGGCCCCGGAGACGAGCTGCACCGAGCCTCCCGAGAGCTGGCCGAGCCCGCTCGAGAGGGCGGCCGTCCCGGTAGCCAGTTTCGCGGAGCCCGAGGACGCCTCGGCGATCCCGTCGGTCAGCTGCGGGATGTCGGCGGCGAACTGCGCGGCTCCGGCGCTGACGAGGTCCGACCCGTCCCGCAGCAAGCCTCCGCCGAGACCGTCGAGCGTGAGCAGCCCGGCCGAAACGGCGACTCGGTCGCGCACCTCGACCGCCGCGTCGAGGGTCGGCTGCAAGGCCGGATCGGTCTGCACGGCCTGCTTGAGCGCGTCGACGACCCGCTGCTGCGTGTCGAGGGTCACGAGCAGCTCGTTCCTCCGGTCGTCGACCTGGCCGTTCAACAGGCCGATGCCGGTCGAGACGGCGGAGGTGCCTTCGGCGAGCTTGACCGCGTAGTCGGGGAGGTCGGTCGTCGCGGTAGTGATCGCGGCGAGGCCTCCGGCGAGCGCCTGGGCGCCCGTATTCAGCTCGGCTGCACCGGTGGCCGCGCCGGCGAGACCCGAGGAGAGCTGGGTGGCGCCGGAGGAGAGCTCTCCCGCCCCGGTCGCCAGCTTTCCGGCGCCCGCCGCGGCCTCCCCGATCGAGCCGTTCAGAGTGGTGAAGGCGCCGAGCGTCGAGGTCACGAACTGCTTGGTCACCTGCGTCGAGAGCGCCGACTGGAGGTCGGACGAGAGGGCCGACGCGAGCTGCTCGGTCGCGTAGCCCGAGGCGCCGTCGGTCTCGACCTGCAGCTGCGCCTGCGCCGGGTCGCTGCCCGAGACCGAGACGTAGTCCTTCGAGAAGTCGGCCGGGATGGTGACGACGGCCGAGTAGGTGCCCGCGCGGAGTCCGGCCGACGCGGTGTCCGCATCCGTGACGTCCCACGTGAAACCCTGCCCCGAGGTACCGGAGGTGAGCTGGCTGACGAGCAGCTTGCCCGCGAGCACGGGGGTCTTGGTGCCGTTCTGGTCGATGTAGACGATCGTGTCCTGGTTGACGACGGCGGCGGGGAGGGTGACGGCTCCGCCGTTCGCGTCGGCCGGCTCGGCCCGGAGCGCGGTCACCGCAACCCCCGCGATCACGAGCGGCGTGAGCACCGCGAGCGCCAGGGCGATGCGCCGGGCGGTGGGGGAGACCCGGGCAGTGTCGCCGCGGCGGGTCAGGGAGCGCAGACTCGTCATGCGGTCACCTCTTCTCGGGGGTCGGATGCGGTCGGATCGGATGCTGCCACGTCGGATGCGGGGCGATCGGATGCGGGGCGATCGGATGCGGAGCGGTCCGCGTCCCTGGGATCCCGCTCGGTGTCGGGCGCCGGCCCGGGTTCCGCGACGAATTCAGGGGGCTCCGCGAGCTCCACCACCGTCACCTCGCGCACCCCGGCCACCAGCCGCGCCCCGTGGTGCGCGACGACCAGCGTCGTCGACGACGGCAGGGCCCGGTCGAGCACCGCGAGCACGTGCTGCAGGAACGGGGTCGGGATGCCCGTCCCATCGACGGCCACGAGCCGCACGGGCGACACGCTCGCGACGGCGAGCTGCCGCAGCCACTCGGCCGCCGCCGCGGGGCCCCAGAGCTCGCCGAGCTCGGCCCCGATCGCGCTCTCGAGCTGCTCCTCGACGGCGAGGCCCCCCGGGGGCAGCGCCGGCAGGTCGTCCCGATCGCTCCCGGCAGCGGCGTCGAGAGCGAGCGGGCGGGTGACCAGGAGGCTCCGGCGCCGCAGCGCCGATCCCTCGTAGGGCAGCGGACGGTCGAGCACGCGCAGGTGACCGGCGAGCATCCGCTGGCGGCCCGCGGCCGCGGCGACGACGGCGGACGGGTTCGTCGAGGCGGCTCCGGTGACCAGCACCAGGTCGCCGGCGCGGGCCCGCACCGAGAACGGCGCCGCCTCCGCGCCTTCGACCACGGCATCGCCCGCGGCGAGCGCATACGGCTCCCCGTCGTCGTCGAGCGGCCGCCAGGCGGAGGCGTCGAGCATCTCGCGCACTCCCTCGCCCTCGAGGTCGACGTCGGGCAGCACGCGGCCGAGGGCCTTGGGCAGCGCCCAGCCGAGCCGGCCGAGCAGGATCATGATCGCGGGGATGAAGGTCATCCGCACCAGGAAGGCGTCGACGAAGACGCCCGCGGCCAGCCCCAGGGCGATCGGCTGCAGCACGGCGTTGCCGCCGGGCACGAACGAGGCGAAGACGGCGAACATGATGCACGCGGCCGCCGTCACGACCCGGGCGGCGCCGATGAAGCCGTGGCGCACGGCGGTGTGCGGGTCACCGGTCTTCACGAACTCCTCCCGCATCCGTGAGACCAGGAAGACCTGGTAGTCCATCGCGAGCCCGAACAGCACCGCCATCAGGAGGATGGGGAAGAAGCTGATCACCGGCCCCACCTTGGCCACCCCGACCACGTCGGAGAGCCAGCCCCACTCGAAGACGGCCGTGACGATGCCGAACGAGGCGCCGACCGAGAGCAGGTAGCCGACGGTGGCCGACAGGGGCACGGCCAGCGACCGGAAGACGATCGTGAGCAGGATGATGCAGAGCCCGACCACGACCACGCCGAACGGCAGCAGCGCCCCGGCGAGCCGCGCCGAGACGTCGATGCCCAGAGCCGTCTGCCCGGTCACCTGGTAGCCGAACCCGTTGGCGGCCGCGAATGCGGCGGAGTCGTCACGGATGGTGTGCACCAGATCCTCGGTCTGCACACTGTCCGGCGCGCTGGCCGGGATGATCGAGACGATCGCCATGTCGGCCGTCGCGTTCGGCACCGCCTGGCTGACCGAGACGACGTCGGGCAGCCCGCTGAACTGGTTCTGCAGCGCCTTCAGCGCCCCCTCGACGTCGAGGGTCTTCGAGATGTCGGCGGTCACCAGCAGCGGGCCGTTGAACCCGGGGCCGAAGCCCTCGGTGAGGAGGTCGTAGCCGGTGCGCGAGACCGAACCGGCCGGGTTGTACCCCGCATCCGGCAGCGTGAGCCGCAGCGAGGTCGCCGGTAGGGCGACCACGATCAGCCCGATCACGACGGCTACGACCGTGATCACGGGCTTGGCGGTGACCAGCGCGACCCAGCGGGCGCCGAGCGTGCGGTGGGTGCCCTCGGCGGCGAGCTCGCGCCGCGCCGCGCGCGAGGTCGGCTTGGGGATCAGCTTCCGGTTCAGCAGGCCCAGGATGGCGGGCAGCAGGGTGAGTGCGACGACGACGGCCACGACGACCGAGACCGCGGCGCCCACTCCCATCACGGTGAGGAAGGGGATCTGCACGACCGACAGGCCGAGCAGGGCGATGATGACCGTGAGCCCGGCGAAGACCACGGCGCTGCCGGCGGTGGAGACCGCGATCGCCGCGGACTCCCGCGGATCCATGCCCCGGATCAGTTGCGCGCGGTGCCTCGAGACGATGAAGAGGGCGTAGTCGATGCCGACGGCGAGGCCCAGCATCGTCGCGAGCAGCGGTGCGGTCGACGAGATGTCGGCGAAGCCCGAGGCGATCGTGATCAGGGTCGTCGTGATGCCGACGCCGACCACAGCCGTGACCAGCGGCATCCCGGCCGACAGCAGCGAGCCGAAGGTGATCAGCAGCACGATGAACGCCACGATCAGGCCGATCGCCTCGGTGTAGTCGACCGCGGCGGCCGGCGGATCGGTGACGCCGGAGAAGGCGACCGTCAGCCCCTGCGCGGGGTCGGCACCGGCCGCCTGATTCCCGGCCGCCATCAGCGCCTGGTCGTCCGCCGGGGTCATCGCGGTGCTCGCGACCGAGAGCTGCACGGCCGTATAGGCCATCGTGCCGTCCTGGTTCACCTGGCCCGAGGCGTTCTGATCGTAGGGACCGGTCGCGCTGGTGACGTTCGGGGCCGCGGCGAGCGCGGTGACCGACTTCTGGATCTCGTCCTGGTACTCCCCGACCGTGTGGCCCGCGGGCGGCACGTAGATCACCTTCGCCGAGCCGCCGCTGGCCTGCGGGAACCGCTGGTCGAGCATGTCGATCGCCTGCTGCGACTCGGTGCCCGGGATCTCGAACGAGGAGGCGAGCGTGCCGCCGAGCAGTTGCGCCCCGGTGACCGCGAGGCCGAGGATCACGATCCATCCCACGATCACGGCGAGGCTGCGCCGCGCGGCGAACCGTCCGATCCGGTACAGCAGCGTCGCCATGATTCCCTCTCCAACCCCGAGGGTAGCGGGAAGGGGGAGGGCGGAACCGGGCTCTGGCCGCCCCACAACAGGGGGCTTGGACCTCGACCGGCGGGACGACTCAGACGGCCGGGCCGCGCCTGCCGCTCATGAAGGCCCTGACCGATTCGTCGACGATGATGTCGCTCGGGCGGAGCGGGCGGGTGAGGTAGAGCCCCTCGAGCGAGGTGAGCCGGCTCAGTGCCACGTATGTCTGACCGGGGCTGAAGACGCGGGCACCGAGGTCGACGATGGCCTGGTCGTAGGTCTGGCCCTGCGACTTGTGGATCGTCACCGCCCAGGCCAGGCGCAGCGGGAACTGGGTGAACTCGCCGATCACCTCTTTGCTCAGCTGCTTCGACTCCGGGGCGTAGGAGTAGCGGTACTTCTCCCAGGCGACCGGGTCGACCTCGTGCACCTCGCCGTCGACGTCGACCCAGACCGTCGAGTCGATCTTCGTCACCGTTCCGACCGTGCCGTTCACCCAGCGCCCGTCGCCGTCGTTACGGAGGAACATCACCTGCGCCCCGACCTTGAGCTCGAGGTTCACGTCGGCAGGATAGGTGCGGCCGCCGAAGTCGCCGCTGATCTCCGCCTTCGCCGAGAGCACGCGGCCGGGCAGCCGGCCGAGCGCTGCCTGGTTGATGCGGTTGACCGAGTCGTTGCGCGTCGCCAGCGTGATCGCGCCGTCGTTCGGCGCCGGCCGTGCACCCGCGCCGTTCAGCGCGTCGGCGATCTCCTTCGTGACCATCCCGAAGCGCACGGCGTTCAGCATGAACTTGAAGTCGTCGTCGTGCTGCCGGTGCACCTCGCGCAGCTCGACGATCTCGAGGTCGGTCTCCTCCCACACCTTCGCGTCGAAGAACCACATCGAGCGGTAGTGATCGTTGAAGTACGCGCGCTCGTCGCCGTCGCCCGGCACCGGGGCCAGCTGGTACGGATCGCCGAAGAGCACGACCTGCACCCCGCCGAAGGCCTCGAGCGGGCGCTGGCGGGCCTGACGGAGACTGCGGTCCATCGCATCCATCAGGTCGGCGTTGACCATCGAGACCTCGTCGATCACCAGGGTGTCGATCGTGTTCAGCAGCTTCCGCACCTCGGCGTTCTGCTCGATGTCGTGGTCGGCGATGACCCCGATCGGCAGGCGGAAGAGGGAGTGGATGGTCTGGCCGCCCACGTTGAGCGCGGCGACGCCGGTCGGCGCCGAGATCACGAGCTGCTTCTCGGTGTTCCAGGAGAGGTGGTTCAGCAGCGTCGACTTGCCGGTGCCCGCCCGCCCGGTGACGAACACGTGCTTCCGGGTGCCTTCGATGAGGTCGAACACTCGCTGCTGCTCGGCAGAGAGGGTCGGACGGGTCATCCCTCCAATCTACCGTCCAGCCCCCAGCGGGAATCCGGGGCCCGCCTAAACTGTGGACATGAGTTCAGGGCCTGGGTACGCCGGGGAAGCGGCCGAGGCGCGCATCCGGCTTCAGCGGTCCGTGGTGATCTGGTCGGGCCTGCTCATCCTCACGGTCGCCGCCCTGTTCGCGGCCGTCGGCATCCTGAACCGCGAGCTCTTCAGCGCCTCGGCCTTCGTGCGGATCTACCTGCAGGAGCTCGGTTCCGGCGACGTGGCCGCGGCCGTCGACACCCCGGGCGTGGTGCTCGAATCCGGCGACGAGCCGGGCACGGGGGCCGCGGTGCTGGTGAATCCGGATGCGATCAACCGCTTCCACGACATCACCGAGGTCAGCGACACCCAGATCCTGCCCGGGCGGCACCGGATCGTCTACTCCTACGTCTTCGACGGCATCGACGGCAAGCCCGTCCCCGGCCAGACAGAGTTCGACGTGGTGCAGACCGGGTCGACGCTCCTGGTGTTCCCGCAGTGGGAGTTCTTCCGCTCCCCGGTCGCCCAGGGCACCGTCACGGTCACCCACGCCTCGGACTTCACCGCCGGCGGGCTCGAGATCGCGAGCGCCGACGCCTCCGCGTTCCGGGCGTCGGACACCTACGACGTGCTCGTGCCCGCCCTCATCACGCTCGGCCACCGATCGCGCTACCTCGGCGCCAATCCCGTGGCGCTCACCGCGACCAACACGGGTACCTCGACCAGCGCGATCGTGCAGGTGCAGCCGACGACCGGCTTCCTCGACGCCGTGCAGTCGACGGTGAACGGCTTCCTCGACGAGTGCGCCTCCCAGGCGCTCCTCTATCCCCCCGGCTGCCCGTTCGGGCTCGACGTCAACGACCGGATCGCGTCGGAGCCGTCCTGGACGATGGAGAAGTATCCGATGCTGACGATCCTCGCCGGTCACGACAGCTGGATCGTGCCCACCGCATCCGGTTCGGCGCACATCGCGGTCGACATTCGCTCGCTCTTCGACGGCACGGTGTCGACCCGGGACGAGTCGGTGCCGTTCGACGTGACCTTCGCTCTCACGATCCAGCCCGACGGCTCGATCGGCTTCGCACCGCGCGGCTGAGCGACGCCTCGGCTGCGCTCACCCCGACAGGCGAGAGGCGAGAGGCTTCCGGCTCAGCTCCGCTCGCGGCTCGCCAGCTTCTCGAGCATCGCGTTGTACTCGCCGAGCTCGGCCTCGTTCGTGCGGTCGGCGTTGCGGTCGCGCCGCTTGGTCTCCTTCTTGTCCGACAGGCTCCACTGCACCGCGACGACGAGGGCCAGGATGAAGGTCGGGATCTCGCCGATGCTCCAGGCGATGCCGCCGCCGTTCTGCTGATCGACGATCGCGCTCGGACCCCAGCTGCGACCCGTGGCACCGAACCAGTCGGCCAGCAGCAGCCCGGTTCCGCTCATCAGCGCCAGGCCGAAGAAGGCGTGGAACGCCATGGTGCCGAGCAGGAGGAGCAGCCGGAAGGGGTACGGGAGCTTGTAGGGCACCGGATCGATGCCGATCAGGGCCTGCACGAACAGGTAGCCGACGATCAGGAAGTGCACGATCATCCACTCGTGCCCGATGTGGTCCTCGGTCGCCCAGCGGAACAACGGCGTGTAGTAGAAGGCCACGAGGCTGGTCGCGAAGAGCACGCCGGCCACGATCGGGTTCGCGACGACGGTGGCGAACCGCGAGTGCACCGCGAGCAGGATCCACTCGCGCATGCCCCGGCTGCCGTCGTCGCGCTTGCGGATGGCGCGGAGCGCCAGCGTGATCGGCCCGGCGGGCACGAGCAGCAGCGGCACCATCATGCTGAGCGTCATGTGGCCGAACATGTGCACGCTGAACAGGAACTTCTCGTAGACGTTGAGCCCGCCGTTGGTCACGTAGAACAGCAGCAGGATGCCCGCGATCCAGAGCACCGTGCGGTACCACGGCCACCGGTCGCCGCGACGGTGCAGCCGCACGACACCGGCGAGGTAGAAGAAGATCGCGAAGGCGCAGACCAGCACCCAGATCAGATCGAAGTTCCACTGCGTCAGGAAGTTCTCGACCGTGAGCTCGGGCGGCAGCGGCGAATCGGTGAGGATCTGGGCGGCGGTGGGCGCGGCCGGCGGGGTCTCCGGCACCGGGGTCGCGGTGCGGGCGAGGGCGGCGGCGAATCCGCTCGCGATGCCCATGAAGCCCAGCTCGGCGACCACCAGCCACCAGAAGTGACGGCGTTGACCGGTGCCCGCGAGCTTCCGGATGACGAATCGACGGTGGAGCGCGCCGAACAGACCGAGCGCGATCAGGGCGCCGACCTTCACCAGCACCAGCAGGCCGTACGGGGTGGCCAGCCGGTCGAGAGAGCCGATCCGCAGTTCGGCACTGACGTACCCGGAGGCCGCCACCACCACGAAGCACACGAGGGCGACGCTGGAGTACCGGGAGATCGCGTGCACGAGCCGCTCGGTGTCGAGCTGGCGGCTCAGGATGGCGATCACCACGAGCCCGCCGAGCCAGGCGGCTGCGAAGATGACGTGCAGGCCGAAGGCGGTGACGGCGACGTCGTGGCCGCCGGCATCCGCCGCATGGCCCTGCTGCGCCATCGGGATGAGCGAGGCCACCGAGATGAGCCCGACGAAGAACAGCGCGGTCACGTTGCGCACGGCGAAGCAGAGCACGGTGACCACGGCTCCGATCAGCGTGGTCTGCAGCCAGGCCTGACCGAGGGCGATCTGCGTGAGGAACTGGCCGAGCCCCTGGCTGAAGGCGTCGTCGAAGCTCAGTGCGCGCGCCGTGACGCTGAGGTAGCTGAAGAAGCCGGTGAAGGCGGCGGCCACCGTGAACAGGGCCGCGGATCCGGCCGCCACATCGAGCGAGCGGTTGAACGCGGGGCTCTCCTGCGGGATCACGAAGAGCACGAGACCGATGGCGCCGATCATGCCGGAGGCCGCGATGTTGACCAGCATCGTCGAGATCGGCAGGCCGTACCGGACGACCGATCCCGGGTCCTCCAGCAGCTGCGGTGCCGCGCCGCCGCCGAGCGCCAGGGCGACCAGGAGCGCGACGAAGGCCGTCACCACCAGGAGGGCGGGACCGATGATGCGGGCGGTTCTCGGCACCCGACTACCTTACGCGGCGCTGGCTGGGGACTGTCCGGGCCGGAGCATGCGGCGGGAAACGGAGCGCGCCGGGAAACGCGAGAGGGCGCCGGCAGAAGCCGACGCCCTCTCGTGAGTGGTGCGGAAGACTACTTGGCTGCTGCCTTGAGCTTCGAACCGGCCGAGATCTTGACCGAGTGACCGGCCGGGATCTCGATGGTGGCGCCGGTCTGGGGGTTGCGGCCCGTGCGAGCGGCACGCGAGGTGCGCTCGACGGCGAGCCAGCCCGGGATGGTGACCTTGGTGTCGGACGCAACCGAGTCGGCCAGCGTGGAGAAGAGAGCGTCAAGAACCTCGTTGACGGAAGCCTGCGTCTGGCCGGAAGCGGCTGCGACGGCTGCGACGAGCTCGGTCTTGTTGAGTGACTTGTCAGCCATTAAGGTGTCCTCCTCGGACCTTTTCGCTACGGATGTAGCTGTTTACATGGAACGGTCCCGGCCACCAGGGCCAGTTCGGTTGGTCGGTACGACCGTGGGTAATTTACCAGCTGGACTTCGTAATGCCCGGCAACTCGCCACGGTGAGCCATGTCACGGAAGCGGACACGCGAGATCCCGAACTTCGAGAGGTTTCCGCGGGGACGGCCGTCGACGGCGTCGCGGTTGCGGACGCGGATCGGCGAGGCGTTGCGGGGGAGCTTCTGCAGCCCGAGGCGAGCGGCCTCGCGCTCCTCGTCGGTGGACGTGGGGCTCACAAGAGCCTTCTTGAGCTCCAGGCGCTTCGCGGCGTAACGCTCGACGATCACCTTGCGCTGCTCATTGCGCGCGATCTTGGACTTCTTGGCCATGGTTAGCGCTCCTCTCGGAAGTCGACGTGCTTGCGGATGACGGGGTCGTACTTCTTGAGCACGAGACGGTCGGGGTCGTTGCGACGGTTCTTCTTGGTCACGTAGGTGTAACCGGTTCCTGCCGTCGAACGGAGCTTGATGATGGGACGGACGTCCTGCTGCTTTGCCATTAGAGCTTGATCCCCCGAGCCTGGATGTCCTTGACGACCGACTCGATGCCACGAGCGTCGATGACCTTGATGCCCTTGGCCGAGAGGGTCAGGGTGACCGTGCGGCGAAGCGAAGGCACGTAGTACTTCTTCTTCTGCACGTTCGGGTCGAAGCGCCGGTTGGTGCGTCGGTGCGAGTGCGAGATGTTGTGACCGAAGCCGGGAACGGCTCCAGTCACCTGGCACACTGCTGCCATTGTTTCCTCCATTTGGTTACCGTGAGACGAGTGCCCCACCCAAGATGACTTGTCGGCGAACACGCCGATCGGCGCATCCACAATGGGCGGAGGATTCCACCCAACCTGACTACCTTAGACGCTCTGGCCTGATGGGGCAACTCAGGTCGGCACGCACGCCGAGCAGAACCCGAAGATGTCGACGACGTGCTCCGGCCGGCTGAAGCCGTGCAGGGAGGCGGTGCGCCCGGCCCACTCCTCGACCTCGTCGGCCTCGATCTCGACCGTGAGGCCGCAGCTGCGGCAGATCAGGTGGTGGTGGTGTGCGAGGGAGCAGGCGCGGTAGAGCGCCTCGCCCTCGGGTGACTGCAGCGAGTCGGCCTCGCCCTCGGAGGCGAGATCCGCCAGCGCACGGTAGACCGTGGCCAGCCCGATCTGCGATCCGGTGTTCTTCAGCGACGAGTGCAGCGCCTGCGCGCTCACGAAACCCATCTGGGTACCGAGGGCGCCGCGCACGGCCTCCCGTTGCCAGGTGTTCCTCTTCACTGCTCCACCGCCTTCTTCCCGCTCAACGCTAGTCCAGCATCCTGGATCCTCCCGGTGCCCGTGCCCCGTCGCCAGGCGATCAGCCGGCAGACCAGGTAGATCACGAACGAGATCGTCGTCACGTAGGGGCTGATGGGCACCGAGGAGCCCAGGGCCAGCATGATCCCGCCCACCAGGGAGACCACGGCGAACACCGTGCTGAGCAGGGGGACGAGGATGGGGGAGGACGAGACGCGCAGGGCCGCCGCCGCCGGCGTGACGAGGATCGAGAGCACCAGGAGCGAGCCGACGACCTGCACCGACACCGCGACCGCGAGGCCGAGCAGCAGCATGAAGAAGATGGAGAGCCCGCGCACCGGGACGCCGCGCGCGGACGCGACATCCGCATCCACGCTGGCGAAGGTGAGGGGGCGCCAGACCAGCAGCAGCCCGAGCACGACCACGATCGAGATGGCGATCAGCGAGTTCAGCCGCGGGTCGTCGACCGCCACGATCTGGCCGGTGAGCAGGCCGAACTTGTTGGCCGAGCGACCGGGGTAGAGCGTGAGGCAGAGGATGCCGAGACCGAGCCCGAAGGGCATCAGCACGGCGATGATCGAGTTGCGATCGCGCGCTCGCGACCCCAGCACGCCGATGATCAGCGCGGCGGCGATCGACCCGATGATCGAGCCCTCGACGACCCCGACACCGAACAGCAGGCCGGCGGCCGCCCCCGCGAACGAGAGCTCGCTGATGCCGTGAACCGCGAAGGCCATGTCGCGAGACATCACGAAGACGCCGATCAGACCGCCGACCACGCCGAGCACGGCCCCGGCGATGATGGAGTTCTGCAGCAGCACGACGAGCTCGCCGTAGTTGCTGAAGTCGAAGATCTGCGACCAGACGTCGGGGCTCACAGCGCACCTCCGCCGGGTTCGGGCTCGTCGTGGTGGGCGAGCTGGTCCTCCGGATGCCCGTGGGCGCCGTCCGGCGTGCCCACGACGATCACGCGGCCGTGGGTGCGGATGACGTCGATCCGGGATCCGTACAGCTCGCTCAGCACCTCCGAGCGCAGTACCTCGTCGGGCGGCCCGATCCGGAACCCGCCGTCGGCGAGGTAGAGCACACGGTCGACCATGTCGAGGATCGGGTTGATGTCGTGGGTCACGAAGAGCACCCCGAAGCCGCGCTCGCGCCGCTGGTCGTCGATCAGCTCGCTGATCGCGCGCTGGTGCGTGAGGTCGAGCGAGAGCAGGGGTTCGTCGCAGAGCAGCAGGGCCGGGTCGCCCACGAGCGCCTGCCCGATCCGTACGCGCTGCTGCTCGCCGCCCGAGAGGGTGGAGACGCCCACGTTCGCGTACTCGGTGGCGCCGACGGCGGCGAGCAGTTCGTCGACGCGGCGACGGCGGGCCGAGGAGGGGAGCGGCAGGCCCCAGCGGTGGCCGTCGAGGCCCAGCGCCACGAGGTCGCGCGCCCGGAGCGGCGTGCCGTCGTCGGCCAGCTTCTGTTGCGGCACGTAGCCGATCCGCCGGTCGCCGCGCCGCCCCGGTTCGCCGAGGAAGCGGATGCTGCCGGAGGTGAGCTTCTGCTGCCCCAGGATGACCTTGAGCAGGCTCGACTTGCCGGAGCCGTTCGCTCCGAGTACCGCGATGAACTCGCCCGGGTGCACGTCGAGGTCGATGCCCTGCCAGAGCGTGCGCGCGCCGAACTGCAGCCGCGCGTCGCGCAGCGTCAACACCGGATCGGTCACGAAGTCACTGTACTGGCTGGGGCGGGGCGGGTTCGGGCTCGGTCGCTCAGGAGCCGAGAGCGGTCGAGATCGCGTCGATGTTCGCCTGCATCCAGCCGAAGTAGTCCTGGCCGGCGGGGAGCGTCTCGGTGACGGGGACGGCGGGGATGCCGTTGTCGGCGGCCGCGGTCACGACGGCGTCGGTCTGGGCGCCGGAGGTCTGCTCGTTGTAGACCAGGGCGCTCACCTGATGGGTGCTGAACAGGGCCAGGGTGGCCTCGAGCACGGCCGGGGGCACGTCGGTGTCGAGCTCGATGGCCTCGCTGAACTCGTCGGGGGTGCGGTTCTCCAGTCCCGCCGCGTCGAGCAGGTAGAGGGGCACGGGTTCGGTGATCGCGACGCCGGCACCGGCGTGCGCCGTCTTGATGGCGGCCTCGCCCGCCTCGAGGTCGGCGAGCTTCGCCTTCGCGCTCATGCCGTTCGCCTCGAACGTGGATGCGGCGGCCGAGTCGAGCGCGCTCAGCTCGGAGACGAGGGAGTCGACGAGCTTCTCCATGGTCGGGAAGTCGTACCAGAGGTGCTCGTTGAACTCGCCGTCGGCCGGCTCCTGGTCGTAACCGGAGAGGTCGGCGACGTTCAGCACCGAGACGCCGGAGTTGCCGGCGGCGTCGAGCATCGTGTCGACGAAGTCGTCGTAGCCGCCGCCGTTCTCGATCACGATCTGCGCCTTCGAGATCGAGAGCTGGTTCTGGCCGTCGGCCTGGTACTCGTGCGGGTCGCGGTCCGGGTCGTCGATGATCGAGGTCACGGTGGCGGCGTCGCCGGCCACGGCCTCGGCGATCGAGCCGTAGACGTTGGTCGAGGCGACGATCGCGATCGTGTCGGAGTCGGTGGGGGCTGCGGATGACCCGGTGGAGCATCCGGCCAGACCGATGCCGAGGGCCAGGGTGGCCGCGGAGGCAAGCAGGGCGGTGGGGAGGGCGTGTCGTTTCACGGGAGCCTTGTCTAAGTCGGGAACGGCTCCACGATAGCTAATTGATAATGATTGTCAAAATCAGGAACGCCATCACCCGCGGGCGCCCATCCGCCTCCCTGTCTCAGTCGAGCAGCAGCGCCGGCTCTTCGATGATCGAGGCCACGTCGGCCACGAAGCGGCTCGCCACGTCGCCGTCGACGACACGGTGGTCGAAGCTCGCGCCGATCGTGGTCACGAAGCGCGGGCGCACTTCGCCGTCGACGACCCAGGGTCGCTGCTTGATCGTGCCGAGCGCGACGATGGCGACCTCGCCGGGGTTGAGGATCGGGGTGCCCGTGTCCATCCCGAACACACCGATGTTCGTGATGGTGATCGTGCCCTCGGCCATGTCGGCGGGGGAGGTGCGCCCCTCGCGGGCGGTGAGCGTGAGCTGCTCGAGCGCCCGGGCGAGGTCGCGCATCGACATGTCGTGCGCGTCCTTGATGTTCGGCACGATCAGCCCGCGGGGCGTGGCCGCGGCGATGCCGAGGTTCACGTAGTTGCGCACCAGGATGTCCTTCTCGGTCCACGCCGAGTTGACCATCGGGTTCCGGCGCACGGCCCAGATGATGGCCTTCGCCATGATCAGCAGTGGCGAGACCTTGACGCCGGTGAAGTCGGGCGAGGTCTTGAGGCGCTTGACGTACTCCATCGTGCGCGTGGCATCCACGTCGACGAAGAGCGAGACGTGGGGCGCGGTGAAGGCGCTCGTCACCATCGCCTTGGCGATCTGCTTGCGCACGCCCTTGACCGGGATCCGCTCCTCGCGCACCGGCGCCCACTGCGGGGTCTCGATGTTGTGGAAGACCTTCGCCTGGTCGGCGTGACGGATGACGTCCTCCCGCGTGATGTCGCCGATCAGACCGGTCGGCGTCACCTCGTTGAGGTCGACCCCGAGATCCTTCGCGAGCTTGCGGATCGGCGGCTTCGCGATCACCGGGACGCCGGGGATCGGCTGCTGCACGCGCGCCAGACGCGGCGCCTTCGGTCGGCCGTCGCTCGTCTCGCCGATGGCGGGGATCGCGGCCTTGCTGGAGCGCGAGCCCCGGCGGCTCGCGACCGCACCCTTGATGCCGTAGCCGACGAGCACGGCGCCGGGCTTCTCCTCGGCCGTCGCCGTGCGCTCGGCCGTGGCGACCATCCCCTCGGTCTCGCTGAGGTCGGCCGGCGGCAGGACCGTCACGGCGGTGACCGGAGCGGGCTCGGGGGCCGAGGTGCCGGAGGAGGTCACGCTGATGATCGGGGTGCCGACGTCGACCGTCGCCCCCTCGGCCACCAGCAGGCCCTCGACGACGCCCTCGAAGGGCGAGGGCAGCTCGACGAGCGACTTGGCGGTCTCGATCTCGACGATCACCTGGTTGACCTGGATGCTGTCGCCGGGTGCGACCCGCCAGGACACGATCTCGGCCTCGGTGAGGCCCTCACCGACGTCCGGGAGATTGAATTGCGAGGTGGTCACGATGTGCCTCCGGCCTAGTACGCCATGACGCGGTCGACGGCTTCCATGATGCGGTCGGCATCGGGCAGGAAGACCGTCTCCAGCTTCGCGGGCGGGAACGGGGTGTCGAAGCCGGAGACCCGGAGCACGGGCGCCTGCAGCGAGTAGAACGCGCGCTCGGCGACCGTGGCCGCGATCTCGGAGCCGACGCTGACGAAGCCGTGCGCCTCCTGGGCCACGATCAGGCGGCCGGTCTTGGCCACCGAGTCGAGGATGGGGCCGTAGTCGACCGGGCTGAGCGAGCGCAGGTCGACGACCTCGACGCTGACGCCCTCGCCGGCCGCGATCTCGGCCGCCTGCATGAGCACGCTCACCATCGCGCCGTGCGCGAGCAGGGTCACGTCGGTGCCGACGCGCACCACCCGGCTGGCGTGCAGCGGGGCGGCGGTGCCGGCGAAGTCGACCGGTCCCTTGGGCCAGTAGCGGCTCTTGGGCTCGAAGAACATCACCGGGTCGTTGGAGGCGATGGCCTCCTGGATCATCCAGTACGCGTCGTTCGGCGTGCTCGGGCTGACCACGCGGAGCCCCGGGGTGTGCGCGAAGTACGCCTCCGGGCTCTCCTGGTGGTGCTCGACGGCGCCGATGTGGCCGCCGTAGGGCACCCGGATCACGATGGGCATCGAGATGGCGCCCTGGCCGCGGTTGGTCAGCTTGGCCAGCTGCGTGGTGATCTGGTCGAAGCCGGGGAAGATGAAGCCGTCGAACTGGATCTCGATCACCGGGCGGTAGCCGCGCAGGGCGAGCCCGATCGCGGTGCCGATGATGCCGGACTCGGCCAGGGGCGTGTCGATGACCCGGTCGCCGAACTCGGCCTGCAGGCCCTCGGTGACACGGAAGACGCCGCCGAGCGGGCCGATGTCCTCGCCCATCAGCAGCACCTTGGGGTCGTCCAGGAGCGCCTGCCGGAGACCGGCGTTCAGCGCCTTGGCGAGCGGCAGCTCCTCCACGCGGGACGCGGCCGTGCCGGCCGTGCCGGCCGCCTGGTCGGTGGAGACCGGGGTCGTCTCGATCGAACTCATGACCGGTCCTCCTCAGCGGCCTCGAAGGAGGCCTCGTAGCGCTCGAGCCAGAGCTTCTGCTCGGCCATCACGGGATGCGGCTCGGAGTAGACGTGGTCGAAGATCGTGCCGATCGGCGGGGCCTCGAGCGCGAGGGTGCGCGAGCGGATGTCGGCCGCGAAGTCCTCGGCCTCGACCCGGACCTCCTCGAAGAAGGCGTCGCCCTCGCCGAGACCGCGCAGGTACGCACCGAAGCGCACGATCGGGTCGCGGGCGATCCAGAACTGCTCCTCGGCGTTGCTCCGGTACTTGGTGGGGTCGTCCGAGGAGGTGTGGGCGCCGACGCGGTAGGTGAGCGCCTCGATGAACTGGGGGCCACGGCCCGCGCGCGCATCCGCGAGATGCTTCGCCGTGGTGGCGTAGCTCGCGAGCACGTCGTTGCCGTCGATCTGCACGCTCGGGATGCCGAAGCCCCGCGAACGCAGGTAGAGCGGCGTGCGCGACTGCACCCGCACGGGGACCGAGATCGCCCACTGGTTGTTCTGCAGGAAGAAGACGTTGGGGGTCTGGCTGGACGCCGAGAAGACGAAGGCCTCGCTGACGTCGCCCTGCGAGGTCGCGCCGTCGCCGAAGTAGGCGAGCACGGCCGCGTCGACCGAGTCGTCGCCGGTGCCGACCAGGCCGTCGCGCTGGAGCCCCATCGCGTACCCGGTGGCGTGCAGCGTGTGCGAGCCGATGACCAGGCAGTAGCCGTGGAAGTTGCCGTTCGTGGGGTCGGTCGGATCCCAGCCGCCGTGCGTGTTGCCCCTGAGCAGCTCGACGATCGACAGCACGTCGATGCCGCGGACCAGGCCCACGGCGTGCTCGCGGTACGACGGGAAGATGTGGTCCTGCGGTCTCGCCGCCGAGGCGGAGCCGACCTGAGCGGCCTCCTGCCCGTGGCTCGGCACCCAGAGGGCCATCTGGCCCTGGCGCTGCAGGTTCGTCCCCTCGAGGTCGAAGCGGCGGACGACGGACATCTGCCGGTAGAAGCGGCGGAGGTCGTCCTCCCCCAGCTCGTCCAGGTAGGACGCGTACTCCTCGGCGGCCTCGGTCGGGGCGAACTCGCCCTCGACGGAGAGGAACTGGACCGTGGGCGTGGTTTCTGCCACCTGCCTACCTCCCTTGTATCTCTGCGGAAGCGTATAGGAGTTTCTCGACCGACTCCTGTTCGCCGATGGTCACCCGGACACCGTCCGGCGGGTAGGCGCGCGCGATGATCCCGTGCGAGCGGAAGACCTCGAGCACCTCGGCCGTTCGCTCTCCGACGGGGAACCAGACGAAGTTGCCCTGGGGGCGGGGCACGTCGCTCCAGCCGTGGGCGAGCAGGGCCTTGTAGACGGCGTCGCGGCGCGCGGCGATGTCGTCGACCCGGGCCTTGAGCTCGTCGCCGCGGTCGAGCGACGCGAGGGCCGCGACCTGTGCGTGGTCGGTCAGGCTGAGCGGCACGATCGTGGTGCGGGCGGCGGCCAGGATGGCGGAGGGGCCGATCCCGTACCCGATCCGGAGCCCCGCGAGCCCGTAGGCCTTGGAGAAGGTGCGCAGGATGACCAGGTTCGGGTAGCGGCCGACCAGGGCGTGGCCGTCGACCGCATCCGGGTCGGTGACGAACTCGGCGTAGGCCTCGTCGAGGATGACGAGCAGGTCGCTCGGCACGGAGGCCATGAAGGTCTCGAACTCGGCCTTCGTGACGACGGTCGACGTCGGGTTGTTGGGGCTGCAGACGATGGCGAGGCGGGTCCGATCCGTCACCGCGGCGGCCATGGCCACCAGGTCGTGCCGGTGGTCGGGGGTGTTGGGCACGGCCACGGCGGTCGCGCCCGGGAGCACCGTCATCCACGGGTACACCTCGAAGGAGCGCCAGGAGAAGAGGACCTCGTCGCCGTGACCGGCGGCGGCCATCGTGAACTGCATGAGCAGCGCCACGGAGCCGGCCGCGACGATCACCTCGTCGGAATCGACGCCCCACTCGCTCGCGAGCCGCTCGGTGATCTCCGGCGCCGACGCGTTCGGGTAGCGGTGCAGGGTGCGGGTCGCCGCGTCGACCGCTTCGAGCACGCCAGGCAGCGGATCGTACGGGTTCTCGTTGGAGGAGAGTTTGAACCCCTCCGGCGCGGCCTGGCCCTGCCGATACGCGGGCAGCGCGAGGATCTCGGGGCGCAGGCGGACGGGGAGGTCGGTCATCCGATCAGTGTAGTTCGCGCTTCGAAAGCGCTTCGGGAATATGACCCGTGCGCCACTCGTCGGCCGTGATCGCGTAGACGAAGTCGTCGGTCCACTCGCCCTTGAACCAGCTCGCCCGGAGATGATGGGCCTCCCGCCGCATCCCGAGCCGTTCCAGCAGGCGGGCCGAGGCGTCGTTCCGGGTGTCCAGCCGGGCGATCACCCGGTTCAGTCCGAAGCGGTCGAAGGCGAGCTCGAGCATCGCCCGCGCCGCCTCGGTCGCGAAGCCGTGGCCCTCCCGGTCGCGCGCCATCGCGTAGCCGAGCTCGGCCCGCGCATCCGTCTCGTCGTCGTACTTGAGCAGAATCTCGCCGATCACCCGGCCGGTCTCCCGCTCGACCATGGCGAGCACGAGCCACTGCCCCGGCTCGAACACCGAGCCCTGGCGGGTCCGCGCCTCGAGGGCCGTGACCGTCTGCTCGCGGGTGCGCACCGGCCACGGGATGTAGCGCACCACCTCGGGGTCGCCGTGGAAGCGGAGAAGGTCGTCCAGGTCGCCCAGCCGGTGCGGCCGCAGGTCGAGCCGCTCGGTCGCGACCGGGTACTCGGGGGCCCAGGGGAGATTCACCATGCTTCGACTCTGCACCCCGGGAGCCGTTCCCCGGAACCGGCCGGTCTGGGATAGTGGGGGCATGCCCAGATTCCTCGTCTCCCTCATCGCCAACGCGATCGCGCTCTGGCTGACCACGCTCATCGTCTCCGGGGTGAAGGTCGATGCGTTCGGCACCGACGACGGCGTGCTCTCGACCGTGCTCACCTACGTCTTCGTCGCCCTGATCTTCGGCATCGTGAACGGCATCGTCGGGACGGCGATCCGGATCGTGGCGTTCCCGCTCTACATCCTGACCCTGGGCCTGATCTCGCTCGTCGTGAACGCGCTCCTGCTGCTGCTCGCGAGCTGGGTCTCGCAGCTGTTCGGGTTCGGGCTCACGGTCGACGGCTTCGGGTGGGCGGTGCTCGGGGCGCTCGTGCTCGCGATCCTGAGCGCGATCATCGGCGCCATCCTGCGCCCGCTCGCCCGCCGCGACCGCTGATGCGAGAATAGGGTCATGTCGCCCGAGCCGGAACCGCAGGCGTTCCGCATCAGCATGGTGTGCACGGGCAACATCTGCCGGTCGCCCATGGCCGAGGTCGTGATGCGCGATCTCGTCGACCGGGCGAACCTCTCGGACCAGGTGGTCGTCACCTCGGCGGGCACGGGGGAGTGGCACGTCGGCGAGCACGCCGACCCCCGCACGGTGCGTTCGCTCGAGGCCCGGGGCTTCGACGGCAGCGCCCACCGGGCGCGCCAGTTCGACGCCTCCTGGTTCGACTCGCTCGACCTGGTCGTCGCCCTCGATCGCACGCACGAGCGGGTGCTCCGCTCCTGGGCGCGCAATGAGGAGGACCGGCAGAAGATCCGCCTGCTCCTCAGCTTCGACCCCGACTACGCCGGCCGCTCGGACGTGCCCGATCCCTATTACTCCGACGACGCCATGTTCGACACGGTGCTCGGGATGATCGAGCACTCCTGCCGCGCCCTGTTCCGCCAGCTCGAGCCGGCCTTCCGGCCCACGAGCCTGCCGCTCTGATTCTCTTCCCCCGCACGCCCCCACGAACTTCCCCCGTTAGGCCCCCACGAAAGCGACCATGCCTCCTCTGCCTCCCCAGCCCATCAGCCCGCTCGACGGCCGCTACCGCCCCGCCGTCTCCGCTCTCGGTGAGCACCTCTCCGAGGCCGGGCTCAACCGCGCCCGGGTGCAGGTCGAGATCGAGTGGCTGCTCTACCTCACCGACCACGCGATGTTCGGCTCAGAGCCGCTCGAGCCCGCCGTCGCGGCGCAGCTGCGCGCGATTGTGGACGACTTCGACCAGTCGTCGATCGACGAGATCGCGACGCTGGAGGCCACCACGCGGCACGACGTCAAGGCGGTCGAGTACTTCGTGCGCCGCCGCCTGGCCGAGCTGGGGCTCGACCGTATCGCCGAGCTCACGCACTTCGGCGCGACCAGCGAGGACATCAACAACCTCTCCTACGCCCTGACCATCCGCTCGGCCGTCGCCGAGGTGTGGCTGCCGGCCTTCACCGCCGTGATCGACGAGCTGCGCCGCCAGGCCGTGGAGTACCGCGCCGTGCCGATGCTCGCGCACACCCACGGCCAGCCCGCGACCCCGACCACCATGGGCAAGGAGCTCGCGGTCACCGTGCACCGCCTCGAGCGCGTCAAGGCGCAGATCGTGGCCACCGAGTACCTCGGCAAGTTCAGCGGAGCGACCGGCACCTTCGCGGCCGACCTCGTCGCCGACCCCTCGGCCGACTGGCAGGACGTCTCGCGCGGCTTCGTGACCTCGCTGGGCCTGGAGTGGAACCCGCTCACCACTCAGATCGAGTCGCACGACTGGCAAGCCGAGCTGTACGCGCGGATCAGCCACGCCAACCGCATCCTGCACAACCTGTGCACGGATGTCTGGACCTACATCTCGATGGGCTACTTCACCCAGATCCCGGTCGCCGGCGCCACCGGCTCGTCGACCATGCCGCACAAGGTCAACCCGATCCGGTTCGAGAACGCGGAGGCCAACCTCGAGCTCTCCAGCGCCCTGCTCGACTCGCTGGCCGCGACCCTGGTGACCTCACGTCTCCAGCGCGACCTCACCGACTCGACCACGCAGCGGAACATCGGTGTCGCGCTCGGCCACTCGCTGCTCGCGCTCGACAACATCCGCGGCGGGCTCGACCAGATCTCGCTCAACGAGACGGCACTGGCCGCCGACCTCGACACGAACTGGGAGGTGCTCGGCGAGGCCATCCAGACCGTCGTCCGGGCCGAGGTGACCGCAGGGCGCTCGTCGATCACCGACCCCTACGCGCTGCTGAAGGAGCTGACGCGCGGCCGCCGGATCGGCCAGGCCGAGCTGGTCGAGTTCGTGCAGGGGCTCGACATCGGCGACGAGGCGAAGGCGCGGCTCGTGGCGCTGACGCCGGCGCTGTACACCGGACTGGCCTCGGAGCTGGTCGACCACATCCTGTAGCGGGTTTCAGGATGCGCGGGCCGGCTCGCACGCGCTAGTGCGTGGCGGGCTTGTCCTCGTCGTCGATCTCGTGCTGCTCGAGGTCGTTCGGCTTGATCGACAGCGCGAACATGGCCAGCACCACGAGCGACACGATGAACGCGACGCCGAAGAAGATCACGGCCAGCAGCAGCTCGCGGGTCGTGAACAGCACCACCAGCCCGACGAACAGCGACATGACGGCAGACAGGACGAGCAGTTCGAGCGGCTTCAGCCGATCGCGCCTCGAGGGTTGGTTCACGATGCCTTTCCAGGTCTTGAGGGGCGCGCGGCACGGGTCACGGGCGCGGGATGCGTTCCCCAGCGCAGGGAGAGCCCCGCGATGACCAGGAACAGCCCGACGATCGCGCCGTAGGCGCCCAGCATCCCGACGGCGAAGACGGGATCGGTGGGGAAGAAGATGAGGACGAGCGCGAACACGATCGTGAACAGCCCGGTGATGGCCCAGTCGCGCCCGGCCGGGTTCTTGGTCGAGCGGAGACCGGCGTAGAGCTCGAGGAAGCCGCAGACGGCGGAGTTCATCGTGGCGCAGAACAGGAAGAAGCCGAGCCCGCCGGAGTTGAACGCGAGGGCCAGGCCGCCGAAGACCACGCCCGAGATGCCCTGGATCAGGAAGTTCACGCGCAGCGAGCGCTCGGTGACGGTGCGCCAGGAGAGCACGGCGACGATGAGGCCGGAGACGATCGCGAACACGCCGTAGCTGAGCAGGCCCACCTGCGAGGAGTGGTTCGAGACGAACGTGATCACCAGGGCGGTCACGATGAACGGGATCGCCCGGGCCACCGGCACGCCCCAGTAGGGCGACCGCGTGGAGATGCGGGGGGAGTCGGTCACTCCGGGGGCCTCGTTTCAGCTAGCGCTCGTGCCTCTAGTTTATCGACGCCTTGCTGAGTGCCCGGCCCGCTGGCTTCGACGGCCACCAGAAGGCGTCACCGGTGAGGAACACGAGGGCCGGGACGAGCAGGGTGCGGACGACGAGGGTGTCCAGCAGCACGCCGATGCAGACGATCACGCCGATCTGGGTGAGCGCGACCACGGGGAGCACGCCGAGCACCGCGAACACGGCCGCGAGCAGCACGCCGGCGCTCGTGATCACGCCGCCGGTCGAGGCGAGAGCCCGAACCATCCCCTCGCGGGTCCCGTGCCGGCCGGCCTCTTCGCGCGCTCTCGTGGTGAGGAAGATGTTGTAGTCGACGCCGAGTGCCACCAGGAAGAGGAACGCGAACAGCACCGTGTTGGAGTCGAACGCGGGGAAGCCGAGCAGGTTCTGGAACAGCACGTTCGAGGCACCGAGGCTCGCGAAGTAGGTGGCGAGCACGCTGGCGATCAGCAGCACGGGCGCCACGATGCTGCGCAGGAGCAGCAGGAGGATGAGGAAGACGATCCCGAGGATGAGCGGGATGATCAGCGCCTGGTCCTCCGCGGCCGCGGTGTTCGTGTCGAGGGCGGTCGCGTCGTTGCCGCCGACCAGGGTGCGGGCCAGGTCGCCGCCGGCGTCCTGGTAGCCGGTGCGGAGGGCACGGATCGTGTCGAACGCGGCGTCGCTCTCGGGCTCCGCGGCGAGGCTGACGTCGAGGCGGGTGAGACCGCCGCTCGACTCGCCGGCGCGCACGCTGTCGACGCCCGCGGTGTCCTCGGCGAGCGCCGTCGCCTCGGTGACCACCTCATCCGGGGTCAGCACCGTGGTCTGGCCGGTGAGGCCGGCCGAGAACGAGGCGTCGACGACCTCCTGGGCCTTCACCGAGTCGGGGTCGCCGAGCAGCTGGTCGGTCTGCGAGAGTCCGACGCGGAAGCCGGAGAGGCCGATGGCGAGGATGCCGATGGCGACGGTCGCGGTGATCGCGACGGCGGCGGGGCGGCGGGAGACCCCACGACCGAGCCGCATCCAGACGCCGGGCTTGGCCTCGGCGTGGTGGGTGTGCTGGCTGTGCTGGGGCTGCTGGGTATGCTGCCCGTCTGCTCGGCCGGCGGCTGCGTGGGCGCGGGGCACGAAGGGCCAGAACAGCCCGCGCCCGCAGACCACGAGGGCGGCGGGGAGCACGAGGAGGGCGAACAGGATGGCGATGACCACACCGATCGCGCAGGCGAACCCGAGCGCGCGGTTGCCCGAGAGCTGGGCGAGCAGGAGGGTGAGGAGGCTCAGTGCGACCGTGCCGCCGCTCGCGGCGATGGCCGGGCCGGCGCTGGTGACGGCCGTGAGCATGGCGCGGTGGCGGTTCTCCTCGCGGGTCAGCTCCTCGCGGTAGCGGGCGACCAGCAGCAGGGCGTAGTTCGTGCCGGCGCCGAAGACCAGCACGCTCAGGATGCCCCCGATCGAGGCGTCGATGGTGATGCCGAGCGGGTCGGCCAGGGCGGTCACCACCACGCGGGCCAGGCCGTCGGCGAGGCCCACGACCGCGAGCGGCACGATCCAGAGCACGGGGCTGCGGTACGTGATGATCAGCAGCACCGCGACCACGATCACGGTGACTAGCAGCAGGCGGAAGTCCGCTCCCGCGAAGGCGTTCGAGATGTCGGCCTGGAAGCCGACCGGGCCGGTGAGGAGGGCCGTGAGCCCGTCGGGCAGGCCGGCCCCGGCGGCGTCACGGATGCTCGTGGCCGTGGCCTCGACGTCGCTCTCGACGGTCGCGGCGTCCAGCGGCACCGCCACGAGAGCGGCCTTCCCGTCATCGCTGAACTGCGGCACGACGGCCTGCGGGGCGATGGACTGCCCGGCCAGGGTGGCGGCGTTCGCGGTGACGGCGGCGCGGTCGGCGTCGGTGAGCGGCTCGCCGTCGCGGCTCCAGACCAGGATCGCGGCGGTGGTGTCCGAGCTCGGGAACTCCTCGAGCAACGCGGAGACCTGGGCGGCCTGGCTGTCGTCAGGCAGGCCGGAGGGCGGGAAGGCGTCGCTCGAGCCCTTCGGGAGCAGGCCGAAGAGGAGGGCGATGGCCACGGCGGCGAGGCCGAGGGTGATCCAGGCGGTGCCGCGACCGCTCACGAATCGGGCGATCTGTCGCATGCTGTGTCCGCTCTCTCGGGTGGCGTCGGGTCGTCTCTAGGTCATCTCGGTGAATTCACTAAGCAACTTAGCTACCTATGGGATTAGCATGTCATCCATGACCGACACGCGCAACTCGGACGAGACCCCCTGGTCCCGTGACGAGCTCGACGAGACGGTGCGTGCGGAGGTCACCTCGATCAGCAACACGTTGCGCGAGATCGACGTGCACTCGCGGGCGTTCGAGCGCCGGCTCGGGTCGGTGCTGACGGTCAACCAGACGGATCTGGCGGCGATGGAGCACCTCATCCAGGAGGGCCCGCTGACGCCGAGCGAGCTCGCGATACGCCTCAAGGTCACCACGGCGGCGAGCACGCTGGTGGTCGATCGCCTGGTCGGCCTCGGGCACGCGGAGCGGCATCCGCACCCCCGCGACCGCCGCAAGATCGTCGTCGTGCCCGCGCGCGCCTCGGTCAACCGGGCCATCGACGAGCTGATGCCGGTCATCACGGGCATCGGCGCCCTGGCGGCCGACCTCACGCCCGAGCAGCGCGCCACCGTCGAGACCTTCCTCCGTGGTGTCGCCGCCGTCTACCGCACGGCGGCCGCGGCCCCCACCCCCGACGACTGACCCGCCGCTAGACGCCGTCCTGCTCTGAAGCGCCTTCCTGTTCTGAGGCGGCGGCGGTTCCGCCACTCGGGCCGGCCGCACGGCGGGCGATCACCCGCGGCGCGATCCAGAAGAGGGAGACGGCGCCGATGACCGCACGGAGGAACGCGAAGAGGAGCACCCACCAGCCGACCCCGTCGCCGGCGATCAGGTAGCCGATGCCGACGGCCACGAGCACGGCGTCGAGCACGTAGGGCACCCGCAGCCAGAACAGGAGGCGCTTCGTGGCGCCCTCGCCCGACGGGTCGGGGCCGGACGAATAGGTCATTCGGGCAGGCTACGCCGGGGGCATGTCCGCGAAGCGGGAGAAGTGGCCGTGGAAGCCGACGGTGATGGTCGCCGTCGGGCCGTTGCGGTGCTTGGCGACGATGAAGTCGGCCTCGCCCGCCCGCGGGTTGTCCTTCTCGTAGGCGCCCTCGCGGTGAAGCAGGATGACCATGTCGGCATCCTGCTCGAGCGAACCCGACTCGCGGAGGTCGCTGATCGCGGGCTTCTTGTCCGACCGCTGCTCGGGGCCACGGTTCAGCTGCGACAGCGCGATGACGGGCACCTGCAGCTCCTTGGCCATCAGCTTCAGCGCTCGCGAGAACTCGGAGACCTCCTGCTGACGGCTCTCGACCTTCTTGCCGCTGGTCATCAGCTGCAGGTAGTCGATGACGACGAGCTTGAGCCCGACCTTCTGCTTCAGCCGACGGCACTTCGCCCGGATCTCGACCAGCGTCATGTTCGGACTGTCGTCGATGTAGAGCGGCGAGTCGTTGATGCGGCCGCGCGTGGAGGCCAGCGTCGTCCAGTCCCGGCCCTCGATGCGGCCCTTGCGCATGCTCTGCAGGGGCACCGAGGCCTCGGCCGACAGCAGACGCATCGCGATCTCCGAGCGCCCCATCTCGAGCGAGAAGAAGATCGACGGCATGTCGTGCTTGATCGACGCGGCGCGACAGAAGTCGAGCGCGAGCGTCGACTTACCGAGCGCGGGGCGGGCCGCGACGATGATCATCTGACCGGGGTGGAAGCCGTTGGTGAGGTTGTCGAGGTCGCTGAAGCCGGTGGGCACGCCGGTCATCTGACCGTCTTTGCCCGCGGCCGCCTCGATCTCGTCGATCGCCGCCGTGACGGCGACCGTCAGCGGCACGTAGTCTTCGGCCTCGACCCCGCCGTTGACCGCGTAGATCTCGGCCTGGGCGTTGTTGACCAGGTCGGTGACCTCGCCCTCGCTCGCGTAGCCCATCTGCACGATGCGCGTCCCGGCCTCGACGAGGCGGCGCAGCACGGCCTTCTCGCTCACGATCGTGGCGTAGTAGCCGGCGTTCGCGGCCGTCGGCACGAGCGCGGTCAGCGTGTGCAGGTACTCCGCGCCCCCGGCTCGGGTGAGCTCGCCGGTCTTGGTCAGCTCGTCGGTGACGGCGATGACGTCGGTGGGCTCACCGTGCGAGTAGAGGTTGAGGATCGCCTCGAAGATGACCTCGTGCTTCGGGATGTAGAAATCGACCGAGCGCATGACCTCGACGACGTCGGCCACCGCATCCTTGCTCAGCAGCATGCCGCCCAGGGCGCTCTGCTCGGCGAGCAGGTCGTGCGGCGGAGTGCGCTCGCCCTGGCGCTGCTGCTCGGGACGCTGTTCGCCCGCGAGACCGAGGTGGGCGATCGACATGTGTTCTCCTGAAAAATCGTGCGAAAAGCGGTTCGTTCACTGCCGCGTGGCAACCCAACCAGGCACCACCGACACTCCACAAACCAGCCTGTGGATAACGGTGTGGATGATCTGCGCGAAACGCCGGGTGCCATGTGCACTCTCTGTGCACTGAGCTGTGGATAACATCGCTACTCGGAGCCGTAAAAGGCATTTGACCAGGTACTCCGTGTTTCCACACAGTGTGAGTGCCGACATCCTTCGACCCCCGGTTGAACCTTGGATTTTCCCCACCGACCTGTGTACAAAACTGGGGACACCGGGGCACCGAAAAGGGGGGTGCCGAGAGCCCTGAAAGCTCTTGACACCCCCCTGAAAAGGCGACTACTTTGCTGCGACCACCAGAAGGTTGATCGTGGCGGAGAGGTCGTCACGGAGGCGCACGGTGGCCTCGTGGTTTCCGACGGACTTGATGGCCGTCGGGATCTCGATCTTGCGCTTGTCGAGCGAGCCGATGCCGGCCGCCGACACCGCGTCAGCGATGTCGGAGGTCTTCACCGAGCCGAACAGACGACCCTCTTTGCCCGCCTTGACGGTGAGCTTGACGGTCGCGTTCTCGAGCGACTGCTTGATGTGCTGGGCCTCTTCGATGGTGGCGAGTTCGCGGGCAGTGCGGGCAGCCTTGATCTGCTCGATCTGCTTCTCGCCACCGCGGCTCCACGCCACGGCGAAGCCCTTGGGGATGAGGTAGTTGCGGGCGAAGCCGTTCTTGACGTCGACGACGTCGCCGGCCGACCCGAGTCCGGTCACCTCGTGGGTGAGAATGAGTTTCGACATGAGTGCTGCTCCTTAGCGGCCCGAGCCGGCGTAAGGCAGAAGAGCCATTTCGCGGGCGTTCTTGACGGCACGGGCGATGAGGCGCTGCTCCTGGACGGAGACTCCCGTGATACGGCGGGCGCGGATCTTTCCACGCTCCGAGATGAACTTGCGGAGGGTCGCGACGTCCTTGTAGTCGATGACGCCTACGCGGATCGACTTCGCGGGAGCGGCGTTCTTCGCGCCCTTTGCGCCGCGGAGCGGCTTGCGGCGGTCGCCGCTTGACTTTCCAGCCATTGTTGAGATTCCTGTTCTGAAAGAAGAGAAGTTTAGAAGGGGGTGTCGTCGGCGTAGCTGCCGGGAGTGTTCCACACGTCGCCGCCGGCGCCGTTCGCGCCCGAGGAGGCGGGAGCGGATGCCGCCCACGGCTCCTCGACCTGACCGCCGCCGCGCTGGCCGCCCGCGAAGGAGCCGCCACCGCCCGCGCCACCACTGGTCGCACGGGTCACCTGAGCGGTCGCGTACCGGAGCGAGGGGCCGATCTCGTCGACCTCGAGCTCGATCGAGGTGCGCTTCTCGCCCTCTTTCGTCTCGTAGGAGCGCTGACGCAGGCGACCGGTCGCGATGACGCGGCTGCCCTTGGTCAGCGACCCGGCGACGTGCTCGGCGAACTCGCGCCAGACCGAGGCGCGCAGGAAGAGCGCCTCGCCGTCTTTCCAGTCGTTCGCCGCACGGTCGAAGGTGCGGGGGGTCGAAGCGATCGTGAAGTTCGCGACCGCGAGCCCGTTCTGCGTGTAGCGCAGCTCAGGGTCGGCGGTGAGGTTTCCCACCACGGTGATGACGGTTTCGCCAGCCATGACGGACTACTCGCCGGCCTCGGCCTTGGCGGGGGCAGCAGCGGCAGCCGGAGCTGCAGCGGCGGGCGCGGCAGCCGGAGCAGCAGCAGCGGGCTTCGACGACGCGGCCTTGACGGCAGCGGCCGGAGCAGCAGCGGCACCGGAGGACGCGGGAGCGGCAGCGGCGGCCTTGGGGTTGGCGGCCTTGCGGGCGGCCTTCTCCTCGGCGAGCTTCGAGGCGGCGGCGACCTGGGCGATCGCTTCCTCCGCACGCAGCACCTTGGTGCGCATGACGGCCTCGGACAGCTTCAGCTGACGGTCGAGTTCCTTGGTCGCATCGGCGTTCGCGGTGAGGTTCACCACGGCGTAGATGCCTTCGGTCTTCTTGTTGATCTCGTAAGCCAGGCGACGGCGACCCCAGATGTCGACCTTGTCCACGGTGCCGCCATCGTTGCGGATGACGTTGAGGAACTTGTCGAGACTCGGGGCCACGGTACGCTCGTCGATCTCGGGATCGAGGATGACCATGAGTTCGTACTGATGCGTCACAAACCCACCTCCTTCGGACTTGAACGGTCACAGACGGTCTGTGACAGGAGGGTTCTGCATCGTTCTCGCACCCGCGTGGAGAGTTCCACTGGGCACAAGACAACCTGAGTAGCCTACCAGATGTGAGTTTTCGTGTCGCGTTCCCGGTTTTCCACACCTCACCGCTCGCGACGCCGGGTTCGGGCGACGCCGGCGGGATGAACGTGTTCGTCGTCGGGCTCGCCGAAGCGCTGCTCGCCCAGGGCGTCGTGGTCGAACTGCTCACCCGCGCGACGGGGGCCGCCGACGAGGTCGAGGATGCGCGGACGCCGGGCGGCGTCCCCGTGCGCTTCCTCGAGGCCGGGCCCCGTGAGCCCCTTCCCAAATCGGCGCTGGCGGGCCTCGCGCCGGCCTTCGCGGCCTCGGCGGCCGCACTCGGGCCGTTCGACCTCGTCCACTCCCACTACTGGCTCTCGGGCCTCGCCGGTCTCGAGCTCGCGGCGGCCTGGGGGGTTCCTCACGTCCTGAGCCTGCACACGGTCGCCGCGTTGAAGAACGAGCGCCTCGCCCCGGGCGACACGGCCGAGCCCGCCGAGCGGCTGGCGGGCGAGCGGATGCTCGTGCACGGGTCGGCCCTGACCGTCACGCACACGGCGGCCGAGCGCAGGGCGATCCTGGATGCCTACGCCGCGGACCCCGAGAGAGTGGTCGCGGTCGCTCCCGGGGTCGACACGGCCCTCTTCCATACGGCGGCCGAGCGGCCGGATGACCCTTTTCTTCTGGTGCTCGCCCGCATCCAGCCCCTGAAAGGGGTGGATCTCGCCATCGAGGCCCTCGCCGCGATCCCGTCCGGCCGGCGCCCCCGCCTGGTGGTCGCCGGGGGGACGAGTCCCGGCCACGATGCCTACGCGCACGGCCTCCGGGACCGCGTCGACGAACTCGGCCTCACCGATGTCGTGACCTTCCTGCCCGCGCAGGAGAGAGAGGATGCCGCACGCCTCCTCCGCGAGGCCTCCCTCCTCCTCGTCCCCTCCCACTCCGAGACCTTCGGCATGGTGGCCCTCGAAGCGGCGGCCAGCGGCACGCCGGTCGTCGCCGCCGCGACGAGCGGACTGACCGAATCGGTCGAGGACGGCGTCAGCGGGATCCTCCTCGACTCCCGCGATCCCGCGGACTGGGCCGACGCGATCGACACGCTCCTCGGCGATCCCGGCCGCCGTGCGGCCCTCGCGGCCTCCGCCCTGGAGTTAGGCAAGGCCCATGACTGGGCGGCGAGTGCGGCCGCGATCGCCGAGCACTACCGGGCCATCGCGCAGACCGGGGCACTGGCGCGCCTGGGAGACGCACCGGTCTTCCTGCACGCGCATCCCGACGACGAGTCGATCTCCACGGGCGGCACGATCGCGGCCCTCAGAGCCTCCGGCACCGAGGTCGTCATCCTCACGGGCACCCGCGGCGAGCGCGGCGAGGTCGTGCCGGGCGAACTGAAGCCCCTCGAGGGCACGGCCGCCCTCGCCCCGCACCGCCAGACCGAGCTGGCAGCCGCGCTCGGAGCCCTCGGTGGACCAGCTCACGTTTTCCTAGGCACCCGACCGGCTCGGGCCCAGGGACTGCCCGAACGCTCGTATTCCGATTCCGGCATGCGGTGGGGGAGCGGCGGTCTTGCCGAGGGCGCCGACGACGCCGGCCCGGATGCGCTCAGCCTGGCGCCGCTGGCCGAGGTGACCGACGACGTGCTCGCCGGCATCCGCTCGCTCGCCCCGGGCGCCACCGCGATCGTCAGCTACGACGCGATCGGGGGCTACGGACACCCCGACCACGTCAGGATGCACGAGGCCGGCGTGGCAGCGGCCCGCGCTCTCGGCATCCCCTTCTACGCGATCGTCGAGCCGCGGGTGGAGAGCGGTGCGGAGTCGCCGGAAGACGCTCGCTCCGGCGTCCTCGCCATCCCCGTCGACCCGGTCGCCAAATCCCGCGCTATGGCCGCCCACCGCAGCCAGCTGACCGTCGCGCAGGACGACGACGGCATCCGCTTCACCCTGAGCGGTGGCCAGACGCATCCGGTGAGCGACCGGGAGTTGTTTCGCGGGCCGTAGAATAGTTGAGTTTTGACAACGACAGACAGGGCTGTGCCGAATGAGCATCAAGGTCGCGATCGCGGGCGTGGGGAACTGCGCCAACTCACTCATCCAGGGCGTGACGTACTACGCCGACGCTGATGAGGCGGAGGTCGTTCCCGGGCTCATGCACACGCGCTTCGGCGCCCACCACGTGGGTGACCTCGAGTTCGTGGCCGCTTTCGACGTCGACGCGGCCAAGGTGGGCGTCGACCTCGCCGAGGCCATCTGGGCCAGCGAGAACAACACCCTGAAGTTCGCCGACGTGGCCCCCACCGGCGTCACCGTGCAGCGCGGACCGACCCTCGACGGGCTCGGCGAGTACTACGTCGAGATGATCGAGGAGTCGCCGGCCGAGCCGGTCGACGTCGCCTCCGCCCTTCGGGAGAGCGGTGCCGAGGTGCTGGTCTGCTACCTGCCCGTCGGGTCCGACGACGCCGCGAAGTACTACGCCCAGGCGGCTCTGGATGCGGGGGTCGCGTTCGTCAACGCCGTTCCGGTCTTCATCGCGAGCGACCCGGTCTGGGCCGCGAAGTTCACCGAGGCCGGTCTACCGATCGTCGGCGACGACATCAAGAGCCAGGTCGGCGCGACCATCACGCACCGCGTGCTCGCCCGTCTGCTCGAGAGCCGCGGCATCGCGATCGACCACACCTACCAGCTGAACGTCGGCGGCAACATGGACTTCAAGAACATGCTCGAGCGCCGTCGCCTCGCCTCGAAGAAGATCTCGAAGACCCAGTCGGTCACGAGCAACATCGACATCGACCTGCCCGCGCGCGACGTGCACATCGGCCCGAGCGACCACGTGCCGTGGCTCGACGACCGCAAGTTCGCCTTCGTGCGCCTCGAGGGCCACGGCTTCGGCGGAGCACCGATGAGCCTGGAGTACAAGCTCGAGGTGTGGGATTCGCCGAACTCGGCCGGAGTCATCATCGACGCCGTGCGCGCCGCGAAGATCGCGCTCGACGCCGGTCTCGGCGGCCCCGTGGAGTCGGCCAGCGCCTACTTCATGAAGTCACCCTCGGTGCAGCTGCCCGACGATCAGGCACGCGAAGCGCTCGAGGCGTTCATCGCGGAGAACACCCCCGCCTGATCGGCTGAGGGTGGGTCGGGCCAGGCCGGCGGGGTCGGTCCGGCCGGCCCAGGCGGGTACACAACCCCCGCCGGGCCGCGTCAGCCCCGCCGGGCCGCGTCAACCCTGCCGGGCCGCCCACCAGTCGACGAGCCGGCGGGTCGCCTCCTCGTCCGAGAGCGGCCCCTCGTCGAGCCGCACCTCGAGCAGGTACGCGTAGGCCTCGCCGACCGCACGCCCCGGCGGGATGCCGAGGATGCTCATGATCTGCTCGCCGTTGAGGTCCGGCCGCACCGAGTCGATCTCCTCCTGCGCCGCGAGGGTCGCGATCCGCTCCTCGAGGTCGTCGTAGGCGAAAGCGAGCTGGTCGGCCTTCCGCCGGTTGCGCGTCGTCACGTCGGCCCGGGTCAGGATGTGCAGGCGCTCGAGCTGGTCGCCCGCGTCGCGCACGTACCGGCGCACGGCGGAGTCGGTCCAGGCGCCCTCGGTGTACCCGAAGAACCGCAGGTGCAGCTCGATCAGGCGCGAGACGGCCGCGATCGTGTCGTTGTCGAACCGCAGCTCGCGCAGCCGCTTCTTGGCGAACTTCGAGCCGACCACGTCGTGGTGGTGGAAGCTCACCTGCCCGCCGGGCTCGTTGCGCTTGGTCGCCGGCTTGCCGATGTCGTGCAGCAGCGCCGCGAGGCGCAGCACGAGGTCGGGCGGGCTGCCCGGATGCCGCGACTTCTCGAGGTCGATGGCCTGATCGAGCACCGTGAGGCTGTGCTGGTACACGTCCTTGTGGTGGTGGTGCTCGTCGGATTCCAGCTGCAGCGCCGGCACCTCGGGCAGCACGATCTCGGCGAGGCCGCTCTCGACGAGGAGTTCGACGCCGCGGCGGGGCGCATCCGTCTTCAGCAGTTTGGAGAGCTCGTCGTTCACGCGCTCGATCGAGACGATGCCGATCGAGTCGCGCATCTCGGTCAGCGCCACGGCGACGTCGAGCGAGACCGTGAAATCGAGCTGAGCGGTGAAGCGGATGGCCCGCAGCATGCGCAGCGGGTCGTCGCCGAACGAGACCTCGGGTGTGCCGGGGGTGCGGAGCACTCCGGCGACCAGGTCGGCCATGCCGTCCGAGGGGTCGACGAGCACGAGCTCCGGGAGGCGCAGCGCCATCGCGTTGACCGTGAAGTCGCGGCGCAGCAGGTCGCCCTCCAGCGTGTCGCCGAACTCGACCGCCGGCTTCCGGGTGGTGTGGTCGTAGCTGTCGGAGCGGTAGGTCGTGATCTCGACCGTCTCGCCGTCGATCCGGGCGGCGATGGTGCCGAAGGCCCGCCCGACGTCCCACTGGGCCTGCGAGATGGGGGTCACCAGGGTGAGGATCTCGTCCGGCGTCGCATCCGTCGTGAAGTCGAGGTCGGTGATCGGGCGGCCGAGGAAGGCGTCGCGCACCGGGCCCCCGACGAGGGCGAGCTCGTGGCCGGCCGAGGCGAACGCCTCGGCCAGGGTCGCAACCGGCCCTGACGCCGCGAGCTTCGCCAGGAATTCGAGGGACTGCTGAACCGACTGCACCGCCTCATTTTAGCGGCGAGTGACGCATCGCCCCGCGGCTTCCGGTTCTCCCAGCCCTCGTCTCCTAGAATCGGCACGACGGATGCGGTGGCAGACACGGCGCCCGTCACGATGTCCATGACCTCCAGCGCGCGTCGATCGTCTCGAATTGCGCCCGTGATCGCTGCAAGCGCGGTGATCGCCGGTGCACTCTTCGCGACCCCGGGAGCGGCCTTCGCGGCATCAGCGGCCTCGGCGGTGGCGCCGGCCTCAGCGATTGCGCCTGCCTCAGCCGCCGCCGGTTCGACCTCTGCCAGCGCGGCCCCCGCCATCTCCCCGAACGACGGCGTCACCCTCGCCGTCTCGCCCGCCGGCGCCGGGGTCCTCACGGCCGGCGCCGACCTCCCCGTCTCGGTCGAGATCGCCAACCCCGGTCAGGATCTGGTCGGCGAGGGCACCGTCACCCTCTCGTTCGACCCCGAGCCCCTGACGGGCGCCGACCAGACCGCCTGGCTCGCCGCCACCGACGGCCTCGGCTCCTCGGGCCAGGCGCTCACGATGGTGCTCGCGGTCCCGGCGGCGAGTGTGCAGGCGGGCACCGTCCACACGCTCCAGCTCAGCATCCCCGCAGCCCTGCTCCAGGGCGCCTCGGGCGTCCACGGCCTCCAGGCCGGCCTCTCGGTCGGTGGCCAGGTGATCACCACGGCCCGCACCACGATTTCCATCGACGACGGGACGACCCTGCAGCCTCCCGTGGCCGAGGTCACCGTGGTGGCGCCCCTCACGACCCCCGCGAGCGCGGGCGGCCTCCTCTCCAGTGATGCCCTGACGGCCCTGACCGCCGAGAACGGCGAGCTGACGCGCGAGCTGGATGCGGTGGTCGACCGCCCGGTCACCCTCGCCGTCGACCCGCGCATCATCGTCTCCATCCGCGCACTCGGGTCCACCGCGCCGGCCTCGGCCGTCTCCTGGCTCACCCGCCTGAACGCCGCCTCGAACCCGGTGATCCCCCTCACCTATGGCGATTCCGACATCGCCGGGGAGCACCAGGCCGGCGCCCCGGGAGTCCTGGCCCCGACCTCGTTCGCCTACGCGCTCGATCCGGCCCGCTTCACGAACGTCGGCGAGCTGATCGAGCCGTCGCCCTCGGCCGGCAGCGACCCCGCCCCCACCCCGGCGGCCGGCGCTCCAGCGGCCCCCGCGGTGCCCAGCACGCAGCAGCTCCTCAGCTGGAACTGGACGAGCACGGCCGTGGCCTGGCCGCGCGCCGGTTCGCTCGAGGCGACCGATCTGGCCTTCTTCGCCGCATCCGGTCTCACCACCTCGCTCGTCGGCTCGGCCGAGGTCGCGCACGAGGACGGCTCGGCGGTCACCCTCCCCGACGCCGTGGCCTCCGTGGGCGCCGACACCGTGCTGGTGGCCGACGACGCGGTCTCGGCGGCCGTCCAGGGCGCCCTCACCGCCGACACGGATGCGCGACGCGGCCAAGCCCTCGCCCAGCTGGCGGGTGCGGTCGAGCTGTCGGCCGCCCAGGCCACCGACACCGGCACGGAGTCCGGGACGCCCCGCCAGATCCTCGCCCTGGTCGACCGCGGGACGACCGACCTCGATGCGCTCGGACAGGTGCTCGCGACCATCGAGGGCCTCCCGTCGGCCTCCACCGGCTCGCTGCAGACCCTGCTCGCCCTCCCGGCCACCCAGACCCTGACGGTCACGGGCAGCCCCGAGCCGACCGAGCGCCTCTCGCGCATCTCGGGACTCTTCCTCGACCTCGGCCGAATCGACGCCTTCTCCTCGGTGCTCGCCCAGCCCGAGCTGCTCACCGGCCGCCAGCGCGCCGACCTCCTCGCCCTGCTCTCGAACAGCTGGACGGCTGACGACGAGGGCTGGACCACGGCGGTCCAGGATGAACGTGAGGGCACCGCGAAGACCCTCGACTCCGTGCAGGTCGTCGAGGGCTCGAACATCAACCTGCTCTCGAACCAGGCGCCCCTGCCGGTCACGCTCAGCAACGAGCTGCCGTACCCGGTCACCGTCGTGCTGCACGTGACCCCCTCGAACGGGCGGCTCGTCGTCGAGGAGACGGATGTGCCCGTCACGCTCGAGGCCTCCTCGCGCAAGGGCGCGCAGATCCCGGTGACCGCCGTGGCGAACGGCTCGGTCACCCTGAACTACCAGCTGCTCAGCCCCAGCGGGGTGCTCATCTCGACCCCCGCGCCGGTCGACGTCAACGTCAGCGCCGACTGGGAGACCTGGGGCACCGTGATCGGCGGGGCCCTGCTCGTGGCCCTGTTCGGTGTGGGACTGGTGCGCAACATCCTGCGCCGCCGCAAGACCCGGGCCGAGGCCGAGGCGGCCGCCGAGACCAGCCCGGACGACGGAGGAGCGCATGAGTAGCACCAGCATCGGCCGCGCGAGCGCCTTCCTCGCCTCGGGCACGATCGTCTCGCGGGTCATGGGCTTCGTGCGCACGATCATCCTCGCCCAGACCATCGGGGCCGTCGGCAGCGCGAGCGCCGACGCCTTCGCGGTGGCGAACCAGCTGCCGAACAACATCTACGCGATCATCGCCGGCGGCACCCTGAGCGCCGTGCTCGTGCCCCAGATCGTGCGGGCGACCCTGCACAGCGACGGCGGCAAGGGGTACATCAACAAGCTGCTGACGATCGCCATGGTCATCCTCGGCGGCACGACGCTCGCGGCGACCCTGCTGGCCCCGGTGCTCGTCACGATCTCCGCAGCGACCTGGAGCGGCGAGCAGCGCGCCCTGGCCATCGCCTTCGCCTACTGGTGCCTTCCCCAGATCTTCTTCTACGGCCTCTACACGGTGCTGGGGGAGGTACTGAACGCCAAGAACGTGTTCGGGCCCTTCACCTGGGCGCCGGCGATCAACAACCTGGTCTCGATCGCGGGTCTCGTGGTCTTCATGGCCCTGTTCGGCGCCGACGCGGCGGGCGATCGGATGGTCGCCGACTGGACGCCGGACAAGGTGGCACTGCTCGGCGGTGCGACGACGATCGCGGTCGCCGCCCAGGCCCTGATCCTGTTCCTCTTCTGGCGGCGGGTGGGCATCCGCTACCGTCCCGACTTCAAATGGCGGGGAGTGGGCCTCGGCACCGCCGGCCGCCTCGCCGGCTGGACCTTCGGGATGCTGCTGGTCACCCAGGCAGCGGGCCTGGTCGAGACCAACGTGGCCGCCATCGCGTCCGGTGACGGCGCATCCGTCGCGGCCATCCAGTACGCCTGGCTGATCTTCATGCTGCCGCACTCGCTGGTGACGGTCTCGATCGTCACCGCCTATTTCACGAAGATGAGCGGGCACGCGAACCGCGGTGAGACGGCCGAGCTGCGAACGGATGTCTCCGCCTCCATCCGCGTCACCTCGCTGTTCATGGTGCTCGGCATGGCCGTGCTGATCGTGGTCGCGTACCCCTTCGCGAGCCTGTTCAACGATTCGGTGTCCCAGTCGGCCGAGATGGGCAACGTGCTGATCGCGTTCCTGGTGGGGCTCATCCCGTTCAGCGTGCTGTTCGTGCTGCAGCGGGTGTTCTACTCGCTGAGCGACACGAAGACCCCGTTCTTCCTCCAGGTCGTGCAGGCCGCGATCTTCACGGTGCTCGCGCTCTGCTGCGCACTGCTGCCGGTGGAGTTCATCGCGATCGGCCTCGCGCTCGCGCTGTCGTTCGCGACGGCCATCCAGACCCTCATCGCCGCCGTGATCATCCGCCGGCGTCTCGGGAGAGTGGGCGGCCGCTCGGTGGTGCTGAGCCTCGTCCGCTACGCCGTCGCCGCGGTGCCGACCGGGGCCGCCGGCCTCCTCACGCTGATCGGCCTCGGCACGCTCTTCGGGCCCGATTTCGCCGTGACCGGCTACCTCGGCCCGATCGTCTCGATGGCGATCGTCGGGGTCGTCATGCTGGTGGTCTACCTGGGCGCTCTGAGGCTGCTCCGGTCGCCCGAGCTGCGGGATGCGCTCGGGCCGATCCGGGCCCGCCTCGGCCGGTCCTGAGTGGCTGCGTGAGCGCCTCCCGGCCCCGCTCCTGAGCCCCTCCTGAACGCCTGTTCGCGCGGAATACCACGCGGTTAGGATGTGTTGTACCGGTCAGTGGACGCACCTGTCGTGCGCCCGCCGAGAACCTCAGGAGCGAACCACATGCGCGAGATCATCATCATCGGGTCGGGACCCGCGGGATTCACCGCGGCGATCTACGCCGCCCGGGCGGGCCTGAAGCCCCTCCTGCTCGCGTCGAGCGTCGAAGCCGGCGGCGAACTGATGAACACCACCGAGGTCGAGAACTTCCCCGGCTTCCCCGAGGGCATCCAGGGCCCGGCGCTCATGATGAAGCTGCAGGAGCAGGCCGAGAAGTTCGGCACCGAGGTCGTGCTTGACGACGTCACGAGCGTGAAGCTCGACGGCGACGTCAAGGTCGTCGAGACCGGCTACTCCGGCACGTTCGAGGCCCGCTCGGTGATCTTCGCGACCGGCTCGGCCTACCGCAAGCTCGGCCTCCCCGACGAGGAGCGCCTTTCGGGTCGCGGAGTCTCCTGGTGCGCCACCTGCGACGGCTTCTTCTTCAAGACCAAGACCATCGCCGTCGTCGGCGGCGGAGACTCGGCCATGGAGGAGGCGACCTTCCTCACCCGCTTCGCTGAGAAGGTCTACGTGGTGCACCGCAAGGACACTCTGCGCGCCTCGAAGATCATGCAGGACCGCGCGTTCCTCAACGACAAGATCGAGTTCGTCTGGAACTCGGAGGTCGTCGGGATCAACGGTGAGAACGCCGTCGAGGGGCTGACCCTCCGCGACACCCGTACGGGCCTCCAGTCCGAGCTCCCCGTTCAGGGCCTGTTCGTCGCGATCGGCAACGACCCGCGCGTGCACCTCGTGCACAACCAGCTCGACCTGACGGCTGACGGCACCATCGCGGTCGACGGCCGTTCTTCGAGGACCAACCTGCCCGGTGTCTTCGCCGCCGGCGACGTGATCGACGCGCACTACCGTCAGGCCGCCACCGCTGCGGCCTCCGGCACCGTCGCGGCGCTCGACGCCGAGGAGTACCTCGCCGCTCTCGACCAGGTCGAGCACGAGTCCCCGGCGAAGCTCGCCGCCGACCTCGTCGCGGCCGAGTAGCTGAGCTACTCCAGCAGCTCGAACAGCTCGACCGGCTCCACGAACCACCCGGGCGGACGACCCGGGTCCCGAATCACACGAAAGAAGGAATCATGTCCAACGCCAAGGCCGTTTCCGACGCCAGCTTCAAGGCCGACGTCCTCGACTCCGAGAAGACCATCCTGGTCGACTTCTGGGCGGAATGGTGCGGTCCCTGTCGCGCCGTCGCCCCCATCCTCGACCAGATCGCTGCCGAGCACGGCGACAAGATCGAGATCGTGAAGCTCAACGTCGACGACAACCCCGAGACGGCCATGAAGTACCAGATCACCTCGATCCCGGCGCTCAAGGTATACAAGGGCGGCGAGGTCGTCAAGACCATCATCGGCGCCAAGCCCAAGGCGGCCCTCGAGTCCGACCTGGCTGCGTTCATCTGACGCCTCCGCGGTTCGGTTTTCGCCGAACCGCCCCGGACCGACCGGGTCTGACCGGGTCTCACCACCCTCAGACCGGCCAGTTCGTGTCAAGTGGCCCGCTGCATCCGTGCGGCGGGCCACTTTTCTCTTCCGCCCGTGTCATACCATTGAATTTCGGTCAACGTCGGGAAGTACGTCAGTGAGTAGCCAGAACCCCCCTCAGTCCTCGGGAAACAACCTCGACCCCTGGTACGGCAACTACGCCGACCGCACCGCAGGCCTCGCCGCCTCGGAGGTGCGTGCGCTCTTCGCCGTGGCCTCCCGCCCCGAGGTGGTGTCGCTGGCCGGCGGCATGCCCGCCGTGTCAGCCCTCCCGCAGGAGCTCGTCGTCGAGTCGATGAACCGGGTGATGAGCGAGCAGGGCTCGGTCGCGTTGCAGTACGGGTCGGGCCAGGGGGTCCCGAAGCTCCGCGAGCAGATCCTCGACGTGATGGCCATGGAGGGCATCAAGGCGAGCGCCGACGACGTGGTGGTGACCACCGGCTCGCAGCACGCGCTCGAGCTCGTGAGCAAGCTCTTCCTCAACCCGGGTGACGTGGTGCTGGCCGAGGGGCCGAGCTACGTCACCGCGATCGTGATCTTCCGGTCGTTCCAGGCCGAGACGCATCACGTCGCGATGGATGAGTACGGGATGGTGCCCGAGTCGCTGCGCGAGAACATCGCACGCCTGAAGGCGGCCGGTCGCACGATCAAGTTCCTCTACACGATCCCGTCGTTCCAGAACCCCGCGGGAGTCACCCTCAGCTGGGAGCGCCGGCTCGAGGTGCTGCAGATCGCGCGGGAGAACAACATCCTCGTCCTGGAGGACAACCCCTACGGCCTGCTGCACTTCGACGCGCCGCCGCCCCCCGCGCTGCGCTCGATCGAGCAGGAGGGTGTCATCTACCTCGGCACCTTCTCCAAGACTTTCGCCCCCGGCTTCCGGGTGGGCTGGGCGCTCGCCCCGCACGCCATCCGCGAGAAGCTCATCCTGGCCAACGAAGCGGCCGTGTTGTCACCGAGCTCGTTCAGCCAGCTCGTGATCTCGCAGTACCTCGACACGATCGACTGGCGCGCCCAGGTCGACCGATTCCGAGGCGTGTACAAGGAGCGAAAAGAGGCGATGATCAGCGCTTTAGCTGAATATCTGCCGAACCTGTCGTGGACGGATCCGGCCGGGGGATTCTACGTCTGGTTGACGCTCCCGCCCTATCTCGACTCGAAGCAGATGCTGCCTCGCGCGGTCAAAGAACTCGTGGCCTACACCCCGGGCACCGCGTTCTACGCCGACGGCGGCGGGCGCAACAACATCCGGCTGTCGTTCTGCTACCCGACACCGGAGTCCATCCGCATCGGTGTGCGTCGACTTCAAAACGTGATCAACGGCGAGATCGATCTGCTCGAGACCTTCTCGCAGACCGGTCCGATGTCGACCGTCAGCGACCGCACGTTCTCCGCGCCCCCTCCGAACCTGGATTGAGCTCATGACCGATACGAACGACAAAATCGTCCCCCGCACCGTCGTGGTGCTCGCCGGCGGCATTTCGCACGAGCGCGACGTGTCGCTGCGCTCCGGCCGCCGGGTCGCCGACAGCTTGAGCGAGCGCGGCCACACGGTGATCCTCCGCGATCCGGATGCGTCGCTCCTGCCGTTCCTGGACGAGACGCGACCCGACGTGGTCTGGCCGGCCCTGCACGGCGCCAGTGGTGAAGACGGCGCTCTTCGCGCTCTGCTCGACGCGATCGGCGTGCCGTACGTCGGTTCGCGATCGGATGCATCCCGACTCGCGTGGAACAAGCCGACCGCCAAGGTGCTCGTCGAGCGCGGTGGCTTCGCGACGCCGCGGTCGATCACGCTGCCGCGGGACACGTTCCGCGAGCTCGGGGCGACCGAGGTGCTGTCGCGCGTGGTCGCCGACCTCGGCACGTCACTCGTGGTCAAGCCTGCCCAGGGCGGTTCGGCTCTCGGCGTCGGCGTGATCTCGTCGGCCGATGATCTGCCGCGCGCCGTCGTGGATGCCTACACGTACGGTGAGGTCGCGCTGATCGAACAGCGCGTGCACGGTGTCGAGGTCTCGGTCGGGATCGTCGACCTCGGTGACGGGCCGTTCGCGCTGCCGGTGGTCGAGATCGAGCCACGCTCGGGCGTCTACAGTTTCGAGGCCCGGTACAACGCGGGGGAGACCAGCTTCTTCGTGCCTGCCCGTCTCGACGATGAGACCGCACGCGTGGCGCAGGAGACCGCCCTGGCGATCCACACCCTGCTCGGTCTCCGGCACATCTCGCGCGTCGACCTCATCATCGATGACGCCGGTGTGCCGTGGTTCCTCGAGGCCAACGTGCTGCCCGGGCTGACGGAGACGTCGATCGTGCCGCAGGCCATCCTGGCGGCCGGCCACACCCTCGGCAGCGTCTACGCGGCGCTGAGCGATCTGGCGATCGCGGAGTCCGCGCGCTAACTCGCCCTGCATGTTTCACGTGAAACATCCCGCCTCCTCGCGTTAGCCACGCCCGTGCCCAGGCCCATCCGTCGCTAAACGCCCTATCCGCCCCTTTGTAGGGCGGTTTGTGACGGCTCGCCCTCCCAAGTAGCTCCGCAGGACTGGCGATACGTGCTCGGCTGGCGTTCCCCGTGTCATTTGGGCCAGCTTCGGGTAGAGCAGCCGCTCGCTATCCCGCCGTGCGCGAGGCCACCCCTTCCTCGTGCCGTCCGACCTAGCAAGGATGACAACGACCGCCGGCGTTAGGGCCGACCAGACGCTTCTCTCGAACCGTCACAAAACGCCCATCCCAGCCGCCTATTGGGCGCTATGTGACGGCTCGCCCGTCCACCTAGCGGCCGAACTGGCAATACCCACTCGATTCGCGATCCCCGCGTCTCCCCGGACCGACGTCGGATCGAGCGGGGGTCCGTCATCTCGCCGGCCGCGAAGCCGCCTCTTCCTCGTGCCGTCCCACTCAGCAAGGATGGCAGCGACGCCCCGGGCGTCTGGGCAACAGATTGGTTTCATCGAACCGTCACTAACCGCCCTTGCCGCTCCTGTATAGGGCGGTTAGTGACGGCTCGCCCTCCCACGTAGCCTCGCCGAGCTGGCGATGGGTGCTCGACACCCGGCCCCCACGTGTTCCCCCGGGATGCCACAGGTCGAGCGGACGTCGGCGCTCTCGCCGTGCGCGAGGCCACCCCTCCCCCGTGCCATCCCACCCACCAAGGGTGAAAGCGACCCCCGGCGTCGGGGCCGACAAGAAGTTTCCCGTGACACCCGCGGGTCTAGGCAAGAGATTGATCCCGTCGAACCGTCACAAACCGCCCTTTCCGCCCCTCTATAGGGCGATTAGTGACGGGTCGCCCTTCCAAGTAGCACCGCCGAGGTGGCGATGCTCGGGGTTGCGGTCCTGGCGCCTCCCCTAGGCCAGCGCCGGACCGAGCGGACGTTGCTGGCTCGTAATGCGCGAAGCCATTGGGTCCTTGTGCAACCCATTGAGCAAGGATGACAGTGACACCCAGGGCCTGGGGCAGGATGAGAAGTCGTGTCTATCGAACCGTCACAAACCGCCCATCCCGGGCGCCTAAGGGGGGATTTGTGACGGTTCGGTCAGTTGGTCGGGCTCTCCAGGGGGCGCTCGCACTCGCGCTTGAGGCGGGTGGCGTGGTGGTGCCAACCCTGCCCGTGCTCGACGGGGAGCGAAGTACGCGCGTTTAGCTGTCCGAAGCCCGACCCTGTGATCGTCAGGCGCGTCGCTGAGCCTTCCGGGTTCAGCCGAAACTCCACCTCGAGGGAGCTGGGCCAGCCAGGCTCCGTCCAGATGAACTTGAGGAGTCGATCCCGCTCGACCCGGGTGACCTCTCCGGTCGCGGTCATTTGGATGCCGTCTTCGGTCCAGGTTTCGAGCACCAGTGAACCCCTGATTGGCTCAAGAGCTAGCTCCGGCCACCACGCCTGGCGATCGACCGTGAGCTTTCTCCAGACCACGAAGGGAGAGGCCCGGATAGTTGTGCTGATGGTGATCGAGTCATTGGCCAGAAGAGTTCATCCCGATTTGGAATGTTTCACGTGAAACATCGACTGACTGTCCGAAAGCAATTCGCTCGCACCGATGTTTCACGTGAAACATTGGGCGGGGGAGGGGCTAGCGGGCGCCGAAGCCGTCCTCGCCGAGTTCGGTGAGGATGCGGTTCAGGTCCTCGATCGTGGCGAAGTCGATGACGACCTGGCCCTTCGAACGGCCGAGACTCACACGAACACGCGTATTGAGGCGGTCACCGAGCCGATTGCCGATCTCGTCCAGGTGTCCGCGACGGGATCCGGCCGTCGGCTTGGCGCGGGAGGCCTTCGGAGCCGACGACGCCAGAGCCTCTGCGGCGCGCACCGACAGGTCCTCGTTCACAATCTTGTCGGCGAGCTTCGTCATCGCATCCACATCACCGACCGCCAGGACCGCACGCGCGTGGCCGGCGCTCAGCACGCCCGCGGCGACGCGGTTCTGTACCTCCGGGGGGAGGCGCAGCAGACGAAGGGTGTTCGTGATCTGCGGTCGGGATCGTCCGATCCGCTCGGCCAGCTGCTCCTGCGTGATCCCGAAGTCGTCCAGCAGTTGCTGGTAAGCCGAAGCCTCTTCAAGCGGGTTGAGCTGAGAGCGGTGCAGGTTCTCGAGCAGGGCATCCCGAAGCATGTCCTCATCGGCGGTGTTGCGCACGACCGCGGGGATCGTGTCGAGCCCGGCCTCCTTCGTGGCGCGCAACCGGCGCTCACCCATGATGAGCTCGTACTGCTGCGGTTCACCAGCCGCGAGGGGGAGTTCCCGCACCACGATCGGCTGCAGAACGCCGAACTCCTTGACCGAGTGCACCAGTTCGGCGAGATCCGACTCGTCGAAGACGCTCCGGGGCTGCTTCGCGTTGGGAACGATCAGCGAGGGGTCGAGCTGCGCCAGACGCGCGCCGGGAACCGGAAGTAGATCAGGCGCCGCGGGGGAGTCCGACCCGAAACGGTTCGTCGTTCCCGGCTCACCCTCCCGGGAAGGGGTGTCGAAGAACACGTCGACAGGGCGAGCTCCCTCGACGCGCGGCTCGTCCGTCGGGATCAAGGCGCCGATGCCCCGGCCCAGTCCGGTTCTCTTCTTAGTTGCCACGAGGAGCTCCTCTGTCTGCGATTTCGGCGGCGGCCTCGAGATACGAGACCGATCCGGGTGAACTGGGATCGAAACTGATGACGGTCTGGCCGTAGCTCGGGGCCTCCGAGATCCGCACCGAACGGGGGATCACCGCGCGCAGTGTCTCCGCTGGGAAGTGCGCCCGCACATCCTCCGCCACCTGGAACGCCAGGCGCGTGCGCCCGTCGTACATGGTCAGCAGGATGGTCGAGACCGCAAGCGTCGGGTTGAGGTGCCGTTCGATCAACCCGATGTTGTTGAGCAGCTGACTCAGCCCTTCAAGCGCGTAGTACTCGCACTGGATAGGAATGAGTACTTCACGAGCGGCGACGAAAGCGTTGATCGTCAGAAGGCCCAGCGACGGCGGGCAATCGATCAGAACATAGTGGAACGGGGTGCCGGCCTCATCCATCGCCGCCAGGTAGCGGTCCAGTGCACCGCGAAGCCGCTGCTCCCGGGCCACCATAGGCACCAGCTCGATCTCGGCACCCGCAAGGTGGATGGTCGCGGGCAGGCAGAACAGGTTCTCCGACTCCGGACTCTGTTGCACGACATCGACCATCGGCTCATCACGGATGAGCACGTCGTAGACACTCTGCTGCTCACCGCGATGCTCCACGCCCAGGGCCGTGGAGGCATTGCCCTGCGGGTCGAGGTCGATTACCAGCACCCGGGCCCCGTTCCGCGCCAGCGCCGCAGCGAGGTTCACAGTCGTGGTCGTCTTGCCGACGCCACCCTTCTGGTTCGCGACCGTCAGCACTCGAGGAGACGAGGGGAGGGGGTACTCCCGCGTCGCGAGCTGGCGCCGACGCTGGGACAGATCCGCCAGCTCGCGAGCCAGGGGAGTCGACGCATCGAAGGCGGTGGCATCACTGGTCATTCACAAATCCTGTCGTGATGTTTCACGTGAAACATTGTGGGCGGAAGACCCGAACGGACGAGACTTCGATCGTACCGAATGACGCTGACAGTCAGGACGTCGTGCGAGCCAGAATCACCCGGGTCACATCGATCCCGAGTTCCTCACCGAGAACCACGACCTCGACGTCGCGGAGCTTGTACTTGCGGATGGCCTTCTCGGCGGCCTCGATCTCGCGTGTGGCGTTCGCACCCTTCATGAGCACCATCTCGCCGCCCGGACGCAGCAACGGCACGCACAGCGGGATCAACTTGCCGAATGCGCTGACCGCCCGTGCCGTGACCTGATCAAGCGGAGGGACATCCCGCACATCCTCGGCACGGGCACGCAGCACAGTCACGTTCGACAGCCCCAGCGCAACCCTCTGCTCTTCGAGCCACAGCACGCGACGCTCCATCGGCTCGATGAGCACGAAGTCGACGTCCGGTCGGGCGATCGCCAGAACGATCCCAGGGAGCCCGGCGCCACTGCCGATGTCTCCCACACGACCAGGGCGCAGCAAGGGTGCGACGAGGGCACAGTTGATGACGTGCCGCGTCCAGATGCGGGGGAGCTCGAGCGGCCCGATCAGGCCGAGCTCTTCACCCCGCCCGACGAGGTCGGCCGTGTAAGCCCGGGCCAGCTCGATGCGGTCACCGAACACCTCGGTCGCGATCGCCGGCTCCGCCTCGGGTGCCGCCGTGTCGAGCTCGCCCACGCCGGACCCGATCAGGCGCGCGCGATGACGGTGTGGCGGTCGCGGCCTTCGCCCTCGGACTCCGAGGAGAACCCGCGGGCGGCCACGATGTCGTGCACCAGCTTGCGCTCGTACGACGACATCGGCTCGAGGGCGGCCGTGACCGACCCTCCCTCGATGTCGGAGATCGCGGAGTCGACCAGACGCTCGAGCTCGCGCTGACGCTGCTCGCGGCTTCCGCCCACGTCGAGGATCAGGCGGGAGAACTCGCCGGTCTTCGTCTGAACGGCGAGACGGGTCAGCTCCTGCAGTGCCGACACCGTGTCCGGCTTCGAGAGGATGCGCAGGTTGCTGTCGCCCGAGGCGTTGACCGAGATGTAAGCGCGCCCGTCGGTCACCTCGATGTCGATGTCACCGTCGAGGTCGCAGATGTCGAGCAGTTCCTCGATGTAGTCAGCGGCAACATCGCCCTCATCCACACCGGAGGCAGCGGAATCAGCAGAATCAGCAGAATCAGCAGAATCGACAGCCGCAACAGCCGAGTCGAGGCCGGCCGCAGACGCACCAGACGCGCCGGACACCTCAGCCCCATCCACCTCGACGGCCTCGATCGTCTCGAACTCCTCGGTTCCCGTGCTCTCGGTCACATCGCTCATTTCTTGTCGCCTTGCTGCTTCTTGGCCCGGTTCTTGCTCACGGGCTGCTGTCGTTGGGTGGTCTTCGGTGCCTCGGGGATCGACTCGATCGCGGGCGCGCCCTTGCTCGGCTCGAGCTTGCCCTTCTTGGCCAGTCGCGCCTCACGGGCCTTCGCGGCCTCGCTCCCGGGGGTCGGCATGTTGCGGATGACCAGGAACTGCTGGCCCATGGTCCAGAGGTTCGAGGTCAGCCAGTAGAACATGACACCGAGCGGGAAGGCGACACCCGAGAAGACGAACACCAGCGGGAGGATGTAGAGCAGCACGCGCTGCTGCTTGAACATCGGGCTGGCCTTGGCCTCGGGGGACTGGTTCTTGGCCATGATCTGGAGCTGCGTGTAGAACTGCGAGGCCGTCATCAGCACGACCATGAGGCCGGCGATGACCATGACCTGCCACGGTCCGCCGTTGTTCCACGACCCGATGAAGGTGTCGTGCAGCGGTGCCACGCCGAACAGCGTCGCGTTGCCGAACTGCTCACCGAGCTGCGCGTTCAGCGGCCCCACACCGGCCTGGCCCTTCTGCGCGTTGTTCAGCACCGAGAACAGGCTGAAGAAGATGGGCATCTGCAGCAGCAGCGGGAGACAGGATGCGAGCGGGTTCGTGCCCGTCTTGCGGTACAGCTCCATGGTCTCCCGCGACATCGCCTCGCGTGAGAACTGATCCTTCTTGCCCTTGTACTTGTCCTGGATCTTCTTCAGCTGTGGCGCGACCTCGAGCATCTTGCGCTGACTCTTGATCTGGCGCACGAAGATCGGGATGAGGGCGGCACGCACCACGAGCACGAGGCCCACGATGGAGAGGACCCAGGTCAGACCCGCCGCGGGGTCGAGCCCGATGAAGGTCCAGAGGTAGTGCCAGCCCACCAGGATGAGCTCCACGACCCATTTGATGGGCCAGAGGATGGTATCGAGAAACGGGATTTCCATTGGGTGGGGTCAGCCCTTTCCATGGCTAGCTGCTACGACGAAACCGAACGGCGTCAGCCGGTATCTCTGCCGGCGGACAGGCGGCACGTCGTCGACGCCGCCCTTGGCCCAGGGGTGGCACCGGATGATGCGATAGACGCCGAGAGCCGAGCCGACGATCAAGCCACGCTGCTGGATCGCCTGGAGTGTGTATGAGGAGCACGAGGGGTAGTACCGGCAGACGTCGCCGTACAACGGCGAGATCACGGCCCGGTAGGCCCGGAGCAGGAGCACGGCAAGGTTGCGCGGCGCGAGCACGAGCGCAGTCACCACCGACGTCATGCGAGCACGGATCCTTTTGTGAGAGAACGCGAGAGTTCTTCGAAGAGTACGCGGTAAGGCTGTGACGAAGCTTCGGGCAGAGCGCGCACCACGATGTCGGTTCCGGGACGCACATCTGCGAGCAGCGCGTACGACGCGGCCTTGAGACGACGACGGACGCTGTTGCGGACGACGGCGATCCCGACCGACTTCGCCACGATGAACCCGAAACGCGCATCCGACGACGGATCGTCGGATGCGCGAATGTAGGTCACGGTGTGAGGGCCGACGATCTTCGCACCACGGCGCACGGTACCGCGATAGTCACGGCCGTGCGTGATGCGATTGGCTTTGGCCAGCACCGCGGATGACGGAGTGCTTAAGCAGACAGCTCGGTGCGACCCTTGCGGCGGCGAGCCGAAAGGATCGAACGGCCGGCACGGGTGCGCATGCGCAGACGGAAGCCGTGCACCTTGGCGCGGCGGCGGTTGTTCGGCTGGAAAGTTCTCTTGCTCATAATGATCTCCGTGGTCCGACAGGCATACAGGATGGACGCCGTCGTGAAGTGGTGTTGTTCAGGGGTGTGGACGAGTTCCACAAGTCAACTGATTAAAACTACGGCCAGAATTGCTTGCGGTCAAACCGGTGAGGGCAAAGGATCAAGTATCCACACCCTGTGGACAAAATCTGTGAGCGACACACCCACCGTCAATCCGCCGAACTTGCCCTCCGGCATGGCAGTCACTAGCTTAGTTCCCTACAGTTACTAACAGCCGGCGGGGGCTCACGGCCCGGCTGAAAGTCGGGCGTGTTCCAGTTCGGCTCGCAACAGACGTTCGACAGGAGTTCCTTTGGCTGACGGTGCCAGTTCGACAGAAGACAACTGGCGGTCGGTCCTCCAGGTGCTGTCGACCGATGACCGCATCACGCCGCAGTTGAAGGGGTTCCTCGGCCTGGTCGTCCCGAAGGGGATCCTCGGTGGCTCGTTCTATCTCGAGGTGCCCAACGACTTCACCCGGGACATGCTCGAGCAGCGCGTCCGGCCCTCCCTCCTCTCCGCTCTCGGCACGCTCGATCCGCAGCTCGCCGTGAGCAGCTTCTCGGTCGTCGTCAATCCCGACATCGACGGCTACGACACCCCGGCCACGGAGACCGGCCCCTTGGCGACGGGGCCTCTGGCCACCGGCCCCCTTGCGACCGCCCCGCTGAGTTCGGGAATCGCCACCGAATCCTCCTATGTCGAGTCGGTCGCCCCTCCCGTCCAGGAGACCGTCGGCCCTCTCCGCAACAACGACACCCGGCTCAACCCGAAGTACTCCTTCGACAACTTCGTCATCGGCGGCTCGAACCGCTTCGCCCATGCCGCCGCGGTCGCCGTGGCCGAGGCGCCGGCGAAGGCCTACAACCCGCTGTTCATCTACGGCGACTCGGGCCTCGGCAAGACCCACCTCCTGCACGCGATCGGCCATTATGCGATCAGTCTCTATCCCGGCGTGCGGGTGCGGTACGTCAGCTCCGAGGAGTTCACGAACGACTTCATCAACTCGATCGCCAACAACCGGGGTGCCGCGTTCCACTCCCGGTACCGCGACATCGACCTCCTCCTGATCGACGACATCCAGTTCCTGCAGGGCAAGGCCGAGACGCAGGAAGCGTTCTTCCACACCTTCAACACCCTCCACGACCACAACAAGCAGGTCGTCATCACCAGCGACCTGCCGCCGAAGCACCTCACGGGCTTCGAGGACCGGATGCGCACCCGCTTCGAGTGGGGCCTGATCACGGATGTGCAGACCCCCGACCTCGAGACGCGCATCGCCATCCTCCGCAAGAAGGCGCAGAGCGAGCGACTCCGGGTGCCCGACGACATCCTCGAGTTCATGGCGACGAAGGTCTCGAGCAACGTGCGCGAGCTGGAGGGCACGCTCATCCGCGTCACGGCGTTCGCGAGCCTCAACCGCACGCCCGTCGACATGCAGCTGGTGCAGACCGTGCTGAAGGATCTGATCACCCTCGACGACGACAACGTCATCGCGCCGGTCGACATCATCAACCACACCGCCGAGTACTTCAAGCTCTCGGTCGACGACCTGTACGGATCATCCCGTTCGCAGGCGATCGCCACCGCACGCCAGATCGCGATGTATCTGTGCCGCGAGATGACGAGCCTGTCCCTGCCCAAGATCGGCCAGCTGTTCGGCGGACGCGACCACACCACGGTGATGTACGCCAACAACAAGATCGGCAAGCTGATGACCGAGAAGCGGTCGATCTACAACCAGGTCACCGAGATCTCGAACAGGATCAAGCACAACCAGCGCTACAAGAGCGCCTGAGCGCGTCGACGCCTCCGACTCCCTCGAATCGCTCCGACCGCCTCTGAACCCCCGCACCTGAGCGGTTCCTGGCTCCGTTGTCCACAGATTGTGAAAACTATGTGGATAACATCCCGCATCATGTTGAGTGATCACGGATGCGTGTGGAATCGTTCGTCAGCGGTTCATCCCGAGTTGGGCCGGTCCCACACGTCCTTCACACTCGGCCAACAACTCACACGCGTGTAGTTCTCGGAGACGACGCGGTTTAAACAGACTTATCCACATATCCACAGACGTTAAGAAGGTTAAAAAATCTTCTTTAATGAAATGACATCCGACAACCTTGTGTGATTCGGATCGCTCTCGGGCCGGACGGCCGCACCCGATAGCATTGACCGACTCAAGGTCTCAATTGCCGACAGAGGTGACTTCGTGAAGTTCCAAGTAAACCGAGACGTCTTCAGCGAGGCCGTGTCCTTCGCCGTGAAGCTCCTGCCTCAGCGCACGACGCTCCCCATCCTGAGCGGTGTGCTCATCGAGGCGACGGATGACGGGCTCACGCTCTCCTCCTTCGACTACGAGGTCTCCGCCCAGACCCAGATCCAGGCCGATGTCGAAGAGCCCGGGGTCATCCTGGTCTCCGGGCGCCTGCTCTCGGACATCGCGAGCCGGCTCCCGAACGCACCGGTGCGTTTCTCGACCGAGGATTCGCGGATCGTCGTGAGCTGCGGCACCGCACGCTTCACCCTGTTGAGCATGCCGGTCGAGGAGTACCCGACGCTGCCGCAGGTCGGCGCCGAGTCCGGGCTCCTCCCCGCCGAGCAGTTCGCGGCCGCCGTGGCGCAGGTCGCCGTCGCCGCCTCCCGCGACGACGTGACCCCGGTGATCACCGGCGTGCAGCTCGAGGTCAGCGAGAACAGCATCTCCCTCGTCGCCACCGACCGGTACCGCGTCGCGGTACGGAACATCGATTGGGATTCCAACGACTCCGGCACCACCACGGCCACCGCCCTGGTGCCGGCCCGCACGCTGCAGGAGGTCGGCAAGACCTTCGGCAACGCCGGAACGATCTCGGTCGCGATCACCAACACCGACGACCGCGAGTTGATCGCCTTCAAGAGCGACAAGAAGACCGTGACCACGCTGCTGATCAAGGGCAACTTCCCCCCGGTCAAGCGCCTGTTCCCGGAGAGCGTCGACAACTACGCGGTCATCAACACCGCCGACCTGATCGAGGCCACCAAGCGCGTCTCGCTCGTGCTCGAGCGCGAGGCCGCGCTGCGCTTCACCTTCACGATCGACGGCGTCACCCTCGAGGCCATCGGCTCCGAGCAGGCCCAGGCCTCCGAGTCGATCGACGCCCTGCTCACGGGGCAGGACACGGTGGTCTCCCTGAAGCCGCAGTTCCTGCTCGACGGCCTGAGCGCGGTGCACTCGGAGTTCGTGCGCATCTCGTTCACGAAGACCGACAACCCGAACAAGCCGGGCCCCGTGCTGATCACGAGCCAGTCCTCGAAGGACCAGCCGGGTTCTGACGACTACAAGTACCTGCTGCAGCCCAACCTGCTGCTGCGCTGACATACCTCCCCACACCACACCACTTCACAAGGAGAAGGCAATGAACCTCGGACTCATCGGTCTTGGCAAGATGGGCAACAACATGCGCGCCCGTCTGCAGCACGCCGGCATCGACGTGGTGGGGTACGACACCAACCCCGCCGTGAGCGACGTGGCCGACCTCGCCGCCCTGGCCGCCGCGCTCCCCGCGCCGCGCATCGTCTGGGTCATGGTCCCGGCCGGCACGATCACCGACGCGGTCATCACCGACCTGGCCGACGTGCTCGACGAGGGCGACCTCATCATCGATGGTGGCAACTCGAAGTGGACCGAGGACTTCAAGCACTCCGCCCAGCTCGTCGACAAGGGCATCGAGTTCATGGACGCCGGTGTCTCCGGCGGCGTCTGGGGCCTCGAGAACGGGTACGGCCTGATGGTCGGCGGCACCGCCGAGAACGTCGAGCGCGCCATGCCGATCTTCGACGCTCTGCGCCCCGAGGGCCCGCGCGACGAGGGCTTCGTGCACGTGGGCGAGGTCGGCGCCGGCCACTACGCCAAGATGGTCCACAACGGCATCGAGTACGGGATGATGCAGGCCTACGCCGAGGGCTACGAGCTGCTCGACGCGAAGAAAGACATCATCAAAGACGTCACCGGCACCTTCAAGGCCTGGCAGCGCGGCACCGTCGTGCGCTCCTGGCTGCTCGACCTCCTGGTGCGCGCCCTCGAGGCCGACCCCGAGTTCAAGGACATCCAGGGCTACGTGCAGGATTCCGGTGAGGGTCGCTGGACCCTGGAAGAGGCGATCGAGAACGCCGTCCCGATGCCCGCGATCAGTTCCGCGATCTTCGCGCGCTTCGTGTCGCGCCAGGAGGACTCGCCTTCGATGAAGGCTGTCGCGGCGCTGCGCAACCAGTTCGGCGGCCATGCGGTCAAAGAGCTCGACTAGTCACCTGGCTTGTACGTCCGTCACCTGAGCCTCACCGACTTCCGCAACTACGCCACCGCGGAGGTCGCGCTCGAACCCGGCCCCAATCTCTTCGTGGGCCGCAACGGACAGGGCAAGACCAACCTCGTCGAGTCGCTCGGCTACCTGGCCACGCTCTCCTCACACCGGGTCTCCACCGACCAGGCGCTGATCAGAGCGGGCCAGGATGCCGCGATCGTGCGGGCGCGGCTCGAGCACGACGGCCGCGAGCTGCTCGTCGAGCTGCAACTGAACCGCTCCGCGGCCAACCGGGCGCAGGTGAACCGGGCCGCGATCAAGCCGCGTGAACTGCCGCGGTACCTCTCCACTGTGCTGTTCGCTCCCGAGGATCTGGCGTTGATCCGGGGCGAGCCGTCCACGCGGCGCCGGTTCGTGGATGCGCTGCTCGGCCAGCGATCGCCCCGACTGCTCGGCGTCTTCTCCGACTACGAGCGGGTGCTGAAGCAGCGGAACGCGCTTCTGAAGTCAGCCCGTGCATCCGGGTTGAAGGATGCGAAACTCAGCACCCTCGAGCTCTGGAACGAGCGGCTGGTCGAGCTCGGCACCGAGATCATCGCCGAACGTCTCGCGATCGTCGAGGCCCTCGGCCCGTTCGTCCGCGACGCGTACCAGGCCGTCGCCGGTTCGGAGCAGGAGCCGACGCTCGAGCTGGTGCTCAGCATCCTGGCCGAGCGACCCGGCGACGACGAGGAGCCGGGGGTGCAGGCCGACGCGCCCCGCGCATCCGGAACCCGGGCCCTGCCGAGCCGGGCCGAACTGGCCGACGCGTTCCGCGCGGCGCTGGAGAAGGTCGCCCGCGCCGAGCGTGATCGCGGGATCACGCTGGTCGGGCCGCACCGCGACGACGTGCTCTTCCGGCTCAACGGCCTGCCGGCGAAGGGCTACGCGAGCCACGGCGAATCGTGGTCGTTCGCGCTGGCGCTCAAACTCGCCTGCGCCGAACTGCTGCGGGCCGAGTCGAGCACGGGAGACCCGATCGTCATCCTCGACGACGTCTTCGCCGAGCTCGACCAGGGCCGACGGGGCCGGCTGGCGGATGCGGTCAAGGACTACGAGCAGGTGCTCATCACCGCGGCCGTGTACGACGACGTCCCCGAGGAGCTCACGGCGCACACCGTGCGCATCCAGGCCGGCACCATCGTGGAGGAGTTCTCGTGAGCGAGGCGACCGAGGTCTACCTGCGCCTGAAGGCGGCCTTCGGCGACCCGAACTCGCGGGCCGCGAAGTGGCGCGACCGCAAGCGCCGGCGCGGTGACGACGACGAGGCGAGCATCCCCTACGGCGTCGGGCGCGACCCGAAGGGGCTCGGAGACGTGATGTCGAACCTCTCCTCCGAGCTCGGCTGGACCTCGTCGCTAGCGAAGAGCGACCTCCTCAACGCCTGGACCGAGATCGCCGGCCCGGAGACCGCCGAGCACTCGACTCCGATCGGCATCACGGACTCGGTGCTGACCGTGCAGTGCGACTCGACGGCCTGGGCGACGCAGCTCCGACACATGCGTGTGCTGATCATGACGACCATCGCACAGCGGTTCCCGGAAGCGGGCATCGAGTCGATCCGCTTCGAAGCCCCCCACGCCCCTTCCTGGAAAAGGGGCTCCAGATCGATTCCAGGGCGGGGTCCTCGCGATACCTACGGTTGACAGGGCAAATGTGGTCATCCCTCCACAGAAAGTTCGTCAGAGGGGCATATGAGCGCCGAATCACAGCCTTCCTTTGATAGAATGAAGGGTCGCCTGCCCGGCCGTTGGGCGCGGCACTGAGGAGCCCATTTCCATATGTCTGAATCGGACAAGGTCCACCCTGACAACGAGTACGGCGCGGACCAGATCCAGGTTCTTGAAGGCCTCGAGGCGGTGCGCAAGCGCCCCGGTATGTACATCGGTTCGACCGGCCCCCGCGGCCTGCACCACCTGGTCTACGAGATCGTCGACAACTCGGTCGACGAGGCACTCGCCGGCTACGCGACCCACATCGAAGTGGTGATGCGGAAGGACGGCGGGATCACGGTGACCGACAACGGTCGCGGCATCCCGGTCGACATCCACCCGATCGAGAAGAAGTCGACCGTCGAGGTGGTCCTGACCATCCTGCACGCCGGCGGCAAGTTCGGCGGTGGCGGCTACGCGGTCTCCGGTGGCCTGCACGGCGTCGGCAGCTCGGTGGTCAACGCGCTCTCCAGCGAACTCGACGTCGAGGTGCGCCGGCAGGGCAACGTCTACCGCCAGAGCTACAAGATCGGTGTGCCCCAGGCTCCGCTGGAGATGGGGGAGACGACCGACGAGACCGGCACCCGGATCACTTTCTGGCCGAGCATCGACATCTTCGAGACCGTCGAGTTCGACTACGAGACGTTGCGCGCCCGCTTCCAGCAGATGGCTTTCCTCAACAAGGGCCTCGCCATCAAGCTCACCGACGAGCGCGGCGGCGACAGCGGAGAGGACGAGGAGACCACGGTCACCTATCTCTACGAGAACGGTCTGAAGGACTACGTCGAGTACCTCAACCGCTCGAAGAAGGCCGACCTCGTCAACGAGGAGATCATCTCCTTCGAGCAGGAGGACACCGAGCGCAAGATCGCGCTCGAGGTCGCGATGCAGTGGACCACGGGGTACACCGAGAGCGTCCACACCTACGCGAACACGATCAACACCCACGAGGGCGGCACGCACGAAGAGGGCTTCCGCGCCGCGCTGACGACGCTCGTCAACAAGTACGCGCGCGAGAAGAACATCATCAAGGAGAAGGACGACAACCTCTCCGGCGACGACGTGCGCGAGGGCCTGACCGCGGTCATCTCGATCAAGCTCGCCGAGCCGCAGTTCGAGGGCCAGACGAAGACGAAGCTCGGCAACACCGAGGCGAAGTCGTTCGTGCAGCGCGTGGTGACCACCGAGCTGACCGACTGGTTCGACCGCAACCCCGTGCAGGCGCGCGACATCATCCGCAAGGCGATCCAGGCATCCCAGGCCCGGATGGCCGCGCGCAAGGCCCGTGAGCAGACCCGGCGCAAGGGCCTGCTCGAGGGCGGTGGGATGCCCGGCAAGCTCAAGGACTGCTCGAGCCGCGACCCCGCCAAGAGCGAGATCTTCATCGTCGAGGGCGACTCGGCCGGCGGCTCCGCCATCCAGGGCCGCAACCCCGAGACGCAGGCGATCCTGCCCCTCCGCGGCAAGATCCTCAACGTCGAGAAGGCGCGGCTCGACCGCGCGCTCGGCAACAACGAGGTGCAGGCCATGATCACGGCCTTCGGCGCCGGCATCGGGGAGGACTTCAACCCCGAGAAGGCCCGGTACCACAAGATCGTGCTGATGGCGGATGCGGATGTCGACGGTCAGCACATCACGACTCTGCTGCTCACCCTGGTGTTCCGCTACATGCGGCCGCTGATCGAGCTCGGCTACGTCTACCTCGCGATGCCGCCGCTCTACCGCCTCAAGTGGTCGAACTCCCCGCACGAGTACGTGTACTCGGATGCGGAGCGCGACGCGCTGCTCATCGACGGCCAGGCCGCCGGCAAGCGCATCCCGAAGGAGAACGGGATCCAGCGCTACAAGGGTCTCGGCGAGATGGACTACCGCGAGCTGTGGGACACGACGATGGATCCGGACACCCGGACCTTGCGCCAGATCACCCTGGACGACGCGGCCGCGGCGGACGAGATCTTCTCGACCCTGATGGGGGAAGACGTCGAGTCGCGACGCAACTTCATCCAGAAGAACGCCAAAGACGTCCGCTTCCTCGACATCTGACCCGCGCTTTCGCGAACATCGACAGAGACTGAAACCGAACCATGACGGATGAACTGACCCCTGCCGCGGGCGACCGCATCGAGCAGGTCGACCTGCAGCTCGAGATGCAGCGCTCGTACCTCGACTACGCGATGAGCGTGATCGTCGGACGAGCCCTGCCGGATGTGCGCGACGGCCTGAAGCCCGTGCACCGCCGCGTGATCTACGCGATGTACGACGGCGGCTACCGGCCCGACCGCGCCTTCTCGAAGTCGGCGCGCGTCGTCGGCGAGGTGATGGGCCAGTTCCACCCGCACGGCGACTCGTCGATCTACGACACCCTGGTGCGCCTCATCCAGCCCTGGAGCCTCCGCTACCCGCTCGCGCTCGGTCAGGGCAACTTCGGTTCCCCCGGCAACGACGGCGCGGCCGCCCCGCGGTACACCGAGACGAAGATGGCTCCGCTCGCGCTCGAGATGGTGCGCGACATCCAGGAAGAGACCGTCGACTTCCAGGACAACTACGACGGCCGCACGCTCGAGCCCGTCGTGCTGCCGGCCCGCTTCCCGAACCTGCTGGTCAACGGCTCCGTGGGCATCGCGGTGGGCATGGCCACCAACATCCCGCCGCATAACCTGCGCGAGGTCGCGGCCGGCGCGATCTGGTACCTCGAGAACCCCGAGGCCACCCGCGAGGAGCTGCTCGAGGCGCTCATGCTGCGGATCAAGGGGCCGGACTTCCCGACCGGCGCCCAGATCCTCGGAACCAAGGGCATCCACGACGCGTACCGCACGGGCCGCGGCTCGATCACGATGCGCGCCGTCGTGAGCGTCGAAGAGCTGCAGGGCCGCACCTGCCTCGTCGTCACCGAGCTGCCCTACCAGGTGAACCCGGACAACCTGGCGATCAAGATCGCCGACCTCGTCAAGGAGGGCAAGCTCGCGGGCATCGCCGACATCCGCGACGAGACCTCGGGCCGCACCGGCCAGCGCCTCGTGATCGTGCTGAAGCGCGACGCGGTCGCCAAGGTCGTGCTGAACAACCTCTACAAGCACACGCAGCTGCAGGACAACTTCGGCGCGAACATGCTCGCGATCGTCGACGGCATCCCGCGCACCCTGCCGCTGGACGGCTTCATCACCGAATGGGTGGCCCACCAGATCCAGGTCATCGTGCGGCGCACCCAGTTCCGTCTGGCCGAGGCCGAGGCACGCATGCACATCCTGCGCGCCTACCTCAAGGCGCTGGACGCGCTCGACGAGGTCATCGCGCTCATCCGTCGCTCGCCCACGGTCGAGGAGGCCCGCGACGGCCTGATCGACCTGCTCGACATCGACGAGCTGCAGGCGCGCGCGATCCTCGAGCTGCAGCTGCGCCGCCTGGCCGCTCTCGAGCGCCAGAAGATCCAGGAGGAGGCCGAGGCCCTCCAGCTGAAGATCGACGAGTACCACGTCATCCTCGGCAGCCCCACGCGTCAGCGCGAGATCATCATGGAGGAGCTCACCGAGATCGTCGACAAGTTCGGCGACGACCGGCGCACCGAGATCATGTTCGGCTTCGACGGCGACATGAACATGGAAGACCTCATCCCCGAGGAGGAGATGGTGGTCACCGTGACGCGCGGAGGCTACGTCAAGCGCACCCGGAGCGACAACTACCGCAGCCAGCACCGCGGCGGCAAGGGCGTCAAGGGCGCCCAGCTGCGGGCCGACGACGTGGTCGAGCACTTCTTCGTCACCACGACGCACCACTGGCTCCTGTTCTTCACCAACCGGGGCCGCGTGTACCGCGCGAAGGCCTACGAGCTGCAGGAGGCCGGCCGCGACGCGAAGGGCCAGCACGTGGCCAACCTGCTCGCGCTCGCGCCGGACGAGCAGATCACGCAGATCCTCGACATCCGCGACTACCAGGCCGCGCAGTACCTCGTGCTGGCGACCAAGGGCGGGCTGCTGAAGAAGACGGCGCTGACCGAGTACGACACGAACCGCTCCGGCGGCATCATCGCGATCAACCTGCGCGACGACGACGAGCTGGTCTCGGCGCTGCTCGTGAACGAGGACTCCGATCTCCTCCTGGTCTCCCGCAAGGGCATGTCCATCCGCTTCACGGCGACCGACGAGGCGCTCCGGCCGATGGGCCGGGCGACCTCGGGGGTCATCGGCATGAAGTTCCGCGGCGACGACTCGCTCCAGGGCGCGAACGTCGTGTCGGACGAGGGCTACGTCTTCATCGTCACCGAGGGCGGCTACGCCAAGCGCACCTCGGTCGACGAATACCGCGTGCAGGGGCGTGGTGGCCTGGGCATCAAGGTGGCCAAGCTGCAGGATGCACGGGGCGATCTGGTGGGCTCGCTGATCGTCGGCGAGGACGACGAGGTCCTTGTGGTTCTTGCCAGTGGCAAGGTGGTACGCTCTGCCGTGGCCGAAGTTCCGGCTAAGGGACGCGACACGATGGGCGTTGTCTTCGCCCGTTTCGCGGACGATGACAGGATCATCGAAGTGGCCAAGAACACGGAACGCAACCTGGAGGCGGAGCTCGATGCGAGCGCCGACGCAGAGTCTGCGCCTGGAGAGGACGTACCGACGGATGAGTAATCTTGGCGACAAATTCGCGAAGAAAACGGCAAGAGTCGCCACCACCAAGCAGGTTCGCCTGAAGCTGGTCTACATCGACTTCTGGTCTGTTTTGAAGATCGCGTTCCTCTTGGCCATCATCCTCGGGATCGTGACCGTCGTCGCCAGCTTCCTCGTGTGGTCGGTGCTGAACCAGACCGGCGTCTTCGACTCGGTCAACACGCTGCTGCAGGACATCGCGGGGGCGGGCAACTTCAACCTGTTCGACTTCGCGTCGCTGCCGCAGGTGATGGGCTTCTCGGTCGTCGTGGCGGTGCTGAACGTGATCGTGATCACGGCTCTCGGCGCCATCGGCGCGGCGTTGTACAACCTCGCCGTGCGGATCACGGGCGGCATCATGCTCGGCTTCACCAACAAGTAGGAGCCGAATTGGCCGAAGGGACTCCCGTAGGGTAGTCTCGACTCTGGTCAAAAAACGGGGCTATAGCTCAGGCGGTTAGAGCGCTTCGCTGATAACGAAGAGGTCCAAGGTTCAAGTCCTTGTAGCCCCACCACATCCCGTTTTTCCGGGGCCTTAGCTCAGTTGGTAGAGCGCCTGCTTTGCAAGCAGGATGTCGGGAGTTCGATTCTCCCAGGCTCCACGGTGCTGATAGAAGAGGATGCGTACACGCATCCTCTTCGTCCTTAATGGCCGGGTTTCGAGACAGAGAAAAGGCCCCGCGCATTCTGTGCGCGGGGCCTTTCCTTGTTTGCGGAGATCAGCTCTCGGGGCTGGTCTCGGGCTCGGGATCCTCATCGGCGATCCAGAGCTCGTCGTCGGCCCGGAAGGTCTGCCAGAGGGCGTACCCGAGACCGGCGGCGGTGACCACGCCGAGGCTGATCACGAAGAACAGCCCGACCTTCGAGCCGGCCGACTTCGGGGCCTGCTTGTCGAGGGTCTTCGCCGCCTGAGCGGCCTTCTTGCCGGCGTTCTTGACGAACTCCGGGTTCTTCGAGGACTGCAGCACGGCGGCGGCGGAACCCACGGTTCCGGCCAGCGCCGGGACCACGTCGGAGGAGAAGCGGTGCTTGACCGTCTCCCCGGCGACCTTGACCTCGGCCACCTTCTTGGCGATCACGGGAGCGACCTGGTCGGCAGCGGCCTTGACGCGCGGCTTGACCTCTTCATCGGCCAGGAAGCTGGCCTGCTTGCCGGCCTCGCGGAGAATCGCGTTGGCACGGTCGAGGACGGCCTGCTGGTCGACCCACAGGTCTTCTGCCGTTCCCTTCAGACGCTTGAGCGCCTTGCGACGCTTACGGGAAAGACTCATGGTGAAACCTCCATCGGCGAGAGCACGGTAGTCCCCATCTTGGCACGCAATGCCAGAGCGGAGTAGTTCGGCCTCTGATCATCCACCCCGCATCGCCTGGACGCTCACTGGATGCCCGCCCGCGGTGTGACAGAATCGACACATGCCCGCACACACGCATGTCGCCACCCTCACCACCAACCACGGTCCGATCGTCGTGAACCTCTACGGTCACCAGGCACCCAAGACCGTCAAGAACTTCATCGGGCTCGCGAACGGCGAGATCGAGTGGACCGACCCGAAGACGGGCCAGCCCACCCACGACCGCCTCTACGACGGCATCGTGTTCCACCGCATCATCCCGGGCTTCATGATCCAGGGCGGCGACCCGCTGGGCAACGGCACCGGCGGCCCCGGCTTCAAGTTCGACGACGAGATCAACGGCGAGCTCAACTTCAACGAGCCCTACGTGCTCGCGATGGCCAACGCCGGGATCCAGGGCGGCAAGGGCACCAACGGCTCGCAGTTCTTCATCACCGTCGGCCCGACCACGTGGCTGCAGGGCAAGCACACCATCTTCGGCACGGTCGCGGATGACGCCTCGAAGCGCATCGTCGACAAGCTCGCCGGTGTCGCGACCGACGCCTACGACCGTCCCCTGGACGAGGTCGTGCTGGAGAGCGTCACCGTCGAAGAGGTCTGAGCACCGCTCGCATGACCAGTGCGCCGTACTCGGCTGACAACTTCTGCTACCGCCATCCGGATCGCCAGAGCTTCGTGCTCTGCCAGCGGTGCGGCAAGACGGTCTGCCCCGACTGCCAGGTGCAGGCCGCGGTGGGGGTGCACTGCGTCGACTGCGCGCGGCAGGATCGCCGGGAGACCCCCCGCGCCTACTCGGCCGGGCGGCGTCCCGCGTTCCTCCGCAACCTGACCGGGGCGGATGCGCCGGTCGTCACGTACGCCATCATGGCGGTCTGCGTGATCGTGTACCTGCTGCAGCTGATCCCAGGGCTCGGGGTGACGCAGGCGGTGATCTACGCGCCGGCGTACACGATCCCGGCGACCGGGGCCCCGCTCGAGCCGTGGCGGATGATCACGTCGATGTTCGCGCACTCCCCGGTGAGTGCGCAGAACCCGTTCGGCATCTTCCACATCCTGCTCAACATGTACACGCTGTTCGTGCTGGGGCCGTCGATCGAGCGGATGCTCGGCAAGGGCCGGTTCCTCGCGCTCTACCTGATCGCCGGTTTCGGCGGCTCGGTGGCGGTCGCGTTCCTGGCGTCGCCGCTCTCTGCGGTGCTCGGCGCATCCGGTGCCATCTTCGGCCTGATGGGCGCGTACTTCATCATCAACCGGCATCTCGGCGGATCGAGCGCCCAGATCGTCGTGCTGGTCGTGATCAACCTGGCGTTCGGCTTCGTCGTCTCCGGGATCTCGTGGCAGGCGCACCTGGGCGGACTGATCGCCGGCGGCCTGGTCGCCTTCGTCTACGTGCGGACGCGGGCCATCCGGAAGCGGAATCTGCAGATCCTGCTGGTAGCCGCGATCGTCGTCGGACTGGTGCTGCTGACGGTCGCGAGAGCCCTCGTGTACCCCATTACGGGGTAGCGGACTTCACAGGCTTATCCACAGGCCGTGAGTTATCCACAGCTGTTTCCACACTGGGGATAATTACAGCAGTGTAATTAGCGCCATCTCGTGGTCATGATGAAGCCGATGAAGGCGATGCCGAAGCCGACGAGGATGTTCCAGCTCCCAAGGTCAGGGATCGGGAAAAGGCCCTGGCTCACGTAGAACACGATGATCCAGAGCAGACCGATGATCATGAAGCCGAACATCACCGGCTTGAACCAGACGGGGTTCGGAGCCTGGGAGGACTCGTCGCGGCTGGTGCGCTGAACGTCGCGATTGCGGCGATCCAGGTCCTTGGTCGGTGCTTTGTCTCGGGCCATGCCGATGATTCTAACGGTCTTTGGCGGGTGGTTCTCCACCGGTTTTCCACAGGCTGCACTCTCGGGGCGCCTCCCCAGCTAGAAGCTCTTAGGATTGGGGCATGAGCGAGCAGCCGCCCACCGAGCCCACGACCCCCGCAGGCGGGGCCGAGACGGTCCTCAAGCGCCCGCGGCGGCAGAAGCGCAGCATGGTCTCCCGCGTCGTCGGCGTGTTCGGAGAGCTGCTGATCACGGCCGGCGTGCTCGTCCTCCTCTTCCTGGGCTGGCAGTTCTCGCTCAACGGCATCATGTTGAGCAACCAGCAGGCGTCGGATGCGAACTCGCTCTCCCAGAGCTGGGCCAGTGACACCCCCGCGAGCGAGGCCCCGGCCCCGGCGCCGTCCTCGGCGGCCGCAGCGCCCTCCACCTTCCAGTACGGCGAGCCGCCCGTGCTCGCGACCCCCGGCAACACCCAGGAGTTCGCGGTCATGTACGTGCCGCGTTTCGGGTCGGACTTCAAGAAGACGATCGCCGAGGGCGTCGATCCCCGCACCGTCCTCAACAAGGGCGGCGCCGGGCACTACGGCACCACCCAGATGCCCGGCCAGGTCGGCAACTTCGCCGTCGCCGCGCACCGCGACGGCTGGGGCAGCCCGTTCTTGAAGATCAACGAACTGCAGGTCGGCGACCCGATCTACATCGAGACGCAGGACGGCTGGTACACCTACACCTACCGCGGCAGCGAGTACGTCACGCCCTATGGCGTCGGCGTCATCGACCCGGTTCCGCAGTCGCCCGGCGCCACGCCGACCGATCGGCTCATCACGCTCACGAGCTGCAACCCGCTGTACGTGGCCTCCGAGCGCATCATCGCCTACGGCGTGCTGACCGACTGGACCCCGCGTTCAGCCGGAGCGCCCGCCGCCATCGCCGGACTCGTGGGGGCCTAGATCATGTACGCAGCTCTCTGGCGCATCCTGCCCGGCCCGCTCTGGGTCCGCATCCTCATAATCGTCGTGCTGCTCGCGGCCGTGCTGTTCGTGCTGGCGTTCTACGTCTTCCCGTGGATCGACAACCTGACGGCGCCGGTGCAGGACGTGACGGTCGACCAATGACCCGCGTTCTCGTCGTCGACAACTACGACAGCTTCGTCTACACGCTGAACGGCTACCTGCAGCAGCTCGGCGCCGAGACCGACGTCGTGCGCAACGACTCGTTCGACGCCGCCGATGCGGCCGAGACGATCGGCGGCTACGACGCCGTGCTGCTCTCGCCCGGCCCGGGCAAGCCCTCCGACGCCGGGGTCTCGATCCCGGTCGTGTTCGCGGCCCTCGAGACCGGCACTCCGCTGCTCGGCGTGTGCCTCGGCCACCAGGCGATCGCGGAGGCGCTCGGCGCCACGGTCACCAACGCCGACGAGCTCATGCACGGCAAGACCTCGGTCATCCGGCACGATGACAGCCCGTTCTACGACGGGGTGCCCGACGGCTTCACCGCGACGCGGTACCACTCGCTCGCAGTGGTCGACGGCACCGTTCCGGAGAGCCTGGTCGTGACCTCGCGCACTGACGGCGGGGTCATCATGGGGCTCCGTCACGTCTCGGCACCCGTCTACGGCGTGCAGTTCCACCCGGAGTCGGTGCTCACCGAGGGCGGGTACAAGATGCTCGCCAACTGGCTGGCGACCGCCGGGCTCGTCGAGGCTCCGGCGCGGGCTGCCGAGCTGAACCCGCTGCTGCGCGCGGTCTGATCAGCCGAGAACTCAGACGCCGCTGCAGTAGCGGATGGTGATCTCCGACTTCTGCACCGCGTCGCCGGCGGCGATCGACTGGCTCGAGACCGGGTTCGTGGCCTGGGTCTTGCATCCCGGATCCTGCTCCACCTTGACCTGCAGCAGTACGCGCTCGAGGGTCGCACTGGCGACGTCGATGGGCTGGCCCGCGACATCCGGAACCGTGACCAGGCCGCTGGAGACCACGAGATCGATCGTGTCGCCGGAGTAGCCCTGGGTCGTCGAGGCGGGGTCGGTGCCGATGACCACGTCTGCGGGCACGTCGGGAGAGTTCTCCTTCACCGTCTTGCCCACGGTGAAGCCGGCGGCCGTGAGGGTGCTCGCGGCCTGCGTGGCCGCGATGCCCGAGAGGTCCGGGATCGCCACGGCCTGCCGACCCTGCGAGACCCGCACGTCGATCACGGTGCCCGGGCTGACGATCGTGCCGGCCGGTGGGTTCGTGTCGACGACCTGCCCCTGCGGGATCGTGTCGCTGTAGACGAGGTACTGGGCCGTGATCAGGTCGAGTTGCTGGAGCGTCGCATCCGCCGCCTCGTAGGTCTGACCGGTGACGGTCGGGATCTGCCGCGAGGTCGAGGGCAGCTGATCGCTCGGCTGCAGGGTCAGCACCCAGAAGACGATCGCGACCAGGATGACGGCGACCGAGACGATGCCCGCCCAGATCCACACCACCGGCGGCCGCGACTGCGTGCGCACGGCGTACTCGTCGTCGCCGGCGAGCTGGGTGAGGGCGGCGTCGCTGCCTTGCGCGAGGCTCGGCGGGGCGCCGAAGAGCGAGCTCTGGAAGTCGTCGGCCGGAACCCGCTTCGACGGGATCTTCCCGGCGCCGGCGATCTCGAGGTCGCTGCGGAACTCGACCGCGCTCTGGAAGCGCGCGAAGCGATCCTTCGCCAGGGCGTGCAGCACGACCTGGTCGATGGCGGGAGAGACCGAGGGCTTCACCTTCGAGGGCGCGACTGGCATCTCGCTGACGTGCTGGTAGGCCACGGCCACCGGCGTCTCACCCTTGAAGGGCGGCTCGGCGGTGAGCATCTCGAACAGCACCACGCCGGTCGAGTACAGGTCGGTGCGTGCATCGACCGACTCGCCCCGCGCCTGCTCCGGCGAGAAGTACTGCGCGGTGCCGAGGATCGCGGTGGTCTGGGCGACGGTGGCCGAGGAGTCCGAGATCGCGCGGGCGATCCCGAAGTCCATGACCTTCACCTGGCCGCCGTGGGTGATCATCACGTTGCCGGGCTTGATGTCGCGGTGCACGACCCCGGCGCGGTGCGAGTACTCCAGCGCGGTCAGGATACCCTCGGTGATCCGGATGGCCTCGGCCGAGTCGACCGGGCCCTCCTTGATCAGGTCTTTGAGCAGCTTGCCCTCGACGAACTCCATCACGATGAAGGGCACGACACCCTCGAAGCCGCCGGCCTCGGCCACGCGCTCCTCACCGGCGTCGAAGACGCGCACGATCGTGGGATGCGCCATCCGGGAGGCGGCCTGCGCCTCCTGCCGGAACCGCGTGCGGAACACCGGGTCGCCGGCGAGCGACGACTTCAGCAGCTTGATCGCGACCTGCCGGCCGAGTCGTTCGTCGCGGCCGGAGTAGACGTTCGACATCCCGCCCCGGCCGATGAGCTCGCCCAGGCGGTATCTCCCGGCGAGGAGACGGTTGTCGTCGGTCACTGTCGATAACTCCTGGATCCGGTGCTCAGTTGTTCTTCGCGGGCGCGCCGCCGGTGCCGGCACCGGCACCCGTCCCGGCCGGGGTGTTCGTCGGCGCGGGTGTTGCGCCGCCCTCGATGGTCAGCGTGAGCGAGGGCGAGAACCCGGAGGCCGAGTTCGAGCAGCTCACGTTGTACTTGACCTCGATGGTCGAGCCCGGGGCGCCGGTGGCCGTCAGCGTGGCGGCGGTCGTCGTGCCGGGAGGGGTGGTCACCGTCGCGTTCGTCGCCTCGACCGAATAGCCCGTGAGGGTGGTGCCGGACGGGCAACTGTACGACGTCCAGCCGATCGTGAAGTCCGTTCCGGCCCTGACCTTGCCGTCGCTGGACCCGGAGGTCACGGCGGGGGTGGTGGTCGGGGAGTCCGGCACGATCACGTCGGTGTAGACGGTGAGCGCGATGGTCGTGCCCTTTGCCACGTTGCCCACCGGCGTCGCCTGATAGACGACGTCGACCTGGTCGGCGCTCGGAGCGGCGTTGCCGGGCACGCGGTTGGCGCTGAGGCCCATGGCCTGCAGGATGCCGGCGGCCTCGTCGAACGACTTGCCCTTGAGCTCCGCCTCCGTCACCGCGACGGGGGTGTTGGTCGGCGTCGGTGTGGTCGTCGGGGTGGACGGCGTCGTCGGCGGGGGAGTCTGCGAGGCGGTGGTGCTCGGCGTGGCCGGCGCACTGGATCCGTTCGCCTGCACCACGAGGGCCACGATCGTGCCGATCAGCACGAGGCCCAGGATGATGATGAGCACGATGAGCGGCCAGGTCCACGGGGAGCGCTTCTTCGGCTCCTCGGCCGGGACGTCGTCGGCCACCGGCGGGATCGGGCCGGCAGGACCTGCCGGGCCACCCGGGGTGGAGAGCAGCGTCGTCGCCTGGGTGGGGGCGCCGGACGGCATGACCGTGGTGGCCATGGTCGGCGGCAGGCCCTCCGGCCCGAGGACGGCGGGCACGGCGGCGGCCGCGGAGGCGATGTCGCCGCGACGGAGCGCCATCGCCGCACGGGCGAGCGCAGCCGTGGAGGCCGGGCGGTCCTCCGGCTTCTTGGCGATGCAGGAGAGGACGAGGTTGCGCACCGGCTCCGCGATGGTCACGGGGAGGTCGGGCGGGGTCTCGTTGATCTGGGCCATCGCGATCGCGACCTGCGACTCGCCCGTGAAGGGGCGCTTGCCTGCGAGGCACTCGTACGCGACGATGCCGAGCGAGTAGATGTCGGTGGTCGGCGAGGCCGACTGACCGCTGGCCTGCTCGGGCGAGAGGTACTGCACGGTGCCCATCACCTGACCGGTGGCCGTGAGCGGCACCTGGTCGGCGATGCGGGCGATGCCGAAGTCGGTGATCTTGACCCGGCCGTCCGGCGTGATCAGCAGGTTGCCGGGCTTGATGTCGCGGTGCACGAGGCCCGCGGCGTGTGCGGCCTGCAGGGCGAGCGCGGTCTGCGCGACGATGTCGAGCACGCGATCGGTCGAGAGCACGTGCTCGCGCTCGAGGATGGTCGAGAGCGCCTCGCCGGGGACGAGCTCCATCACGAGGTAGGCGCTGCCCTCCTCCTCGCCGTAGTCGAAGACGTTGGCGATGCCCTCGTGGTTGACGAGAGCGGCGTGCCGGGCCTCGGCGCGGAAGCGCTCGAGGAAGCCGGGGTCGCCCAGGTACTCGTCCTTCAGGATCTTGATGGCGACGGTGCGCCCGATCACCAGATCGGTGGCCTGCCAGACCTCGCCCATGCCGCCGATCGCGATGCGATTCGACAGCTCGTACCGGCCACCGAAGGTCACCCCTGCTGTGGGTCTCATTTACTCAGCACCGCCTCTAGTACTCGTTGTGCGATCGGTGCGGCCACCTGGTTCCCCGTCCCGGACTGACCCAACCCACCGCCGTCCTCCACGACGACCGCGACAGCGACCCGGGGGTTGTCTGCGGGTGCGAAGCCGGTGAACCACAGCGTGTAGGGATCGCCTTCACCGTTCTCCGCGGTTCCGGTCTTACCGGCCACACTGACCCCGTCTATTCTTGCATTAGTCGCTGCGCCGTTATCGACGGCGTCGACCATCAGCCCCGAAAGTGTCGAAGCTGTTACCGAAGTCAGCGGGGTGCCGAACTCCTTGGCCTCGAAGCTCTCGAGAACACTCAGATCCGGGGCCCGGACCTCGTCGATCAGGGTGGGGGTCATCAGCTTTCCTCCATTCGCCACGGCGGACGACAGCATCGCGATCTGCAGGGGCGTCGCCACGTCGCTGCCCTGCCCGAAGGCCGAGAGCGCGAGCTGCGCATCGTCGAGGCCGCGCGGGTAGACGCTGGTCGAGACATCCATCGGCACCGACAGCTCGCTGCCGAAACCGAAGGCCTTCGCCATGTCGCCGAGCGAGCCCTCGCCCATCTCGACGCCGAGCTCGGCCATCGGGATGTTGCACGACAGGATGAAGGCGGTCGCGATGGTCACGGTGTCGCCGCCGCCGCAGGTTCCACCGCCGGCGTTGCTCACCGTCTGGTCGCTGCCCGGCAGCGGGAAGCGGGAGAGGTTCGGCTCGGTGTGGTCGACCGGCAGGTTCGCGTTCTGGAGCGCGGCCGAGGTCGTGACGATCTTGAACGTGGAGCCGGGAGGGTTCAGGTCGTTGATCGTCTTGTTGATCAGCGGGTCGCCGGATGCCGCGAGCAGTGAGTCGTAGGTGTCGAGCACCTGCTGGCTGTCGTGCACGGCGAGTGTGTTCGGGTCGTAGTCGGGCTTGGAGACCATCGCGAGGATCCGGCCCGTCGAGGGCTCGATCGCGACGACCGCACCCTGGTAGCTGCCGAGCGCGTCGTAGGCCGCCTGCTGCACGACCGGGTCGATCGTCAATTCGACCGAGGCGCCCTGCGGGTTCTGGCCGGTGACGAGGCGGTTGAGGTACTCGAGGAACTGCGAGTCGCTCGTGCCGCTCAGGTAGTCGTTCATCGACTGCTCGATCTGGCTGGAGCCCTGGCCGAGCGTGTAGTACCCGGTGACCGCGCTGTAGAGCGGGCCCTGGGGGTAGGTGCGCTGGTACTTGAACTCGTCGTTCGTCGCCACCGACATCGCGATCGGCTGGCCGTCGACCAGGATCGGGCCGCGCTCGGTGTCGTAGGAGGCGTAAACCGTGCGGGCGTTGCGGGCGTCGGTGGAGAGGTTGTCGGCCTGGAAGAACTGGATGGTGGTCGTCGAGACGAGGAGGGTGAGGAACATCAGGAAGACCACGATGCTCACACGCTTGAGTTCACGGGTCACGGGTCTAGATCACCAGCCTTGGCTGATTGCGGACTGTGTCCGACAGGCGCAGCAGGAGCGCCACGATGATCCAGTTCGCCACCAGGGAGCTTCCTCCGGCGGCGAGGAACGGGGTCGTCAGGCCGGTCAGCGGGATGACCCGGGTCACGCCGCCGATGACGATGAAACACTGCAGGGCGACGGTGAACGAGAGCCCGACGCCGAGCAGGCGGCCGAAGTCGTCCTGGCCGGCGAAGCTGATCCGGAGGCCGCGCGAGATGAACAGCAGGTACAGGGCGAGGATGGCGAACAGGCCCGCGAGCCCCAGTTCCTCGCCGAGCGAGGCGATGATGTAGTCGCTCTGCGCCAGCGGGGTGATGTCCGGCCGGCCCTCGCCGAGGCCGGTGCCGATCAGGCCGCCGTTCGCGAGTCCGAAGAGACCCTGCACGAGCTGGTAGCTGCCGCCGGTCGCGTCGTAGATCTCGGGGTTGAAGGCGTCGAGCCAGTTCGTGAACCGGTCGTTGACGTAGACCAGTACCTGGCCCGCGATGACCGCGCCGGCGAGGAAGAGGCCGACGCCGAGCACGACCCAGCTGGCCCGGCCGGTGGCGACGTAGATCATGACGACGAACAGGCCGAAGTAGAGAAGCGCCGTGCCGAGGTCGCGCTGGAAGATGATGATCGCCATCGACATCGCCCAGAGCAGGAGGATCGGGCCGAGATCGCGGGCCCGCGGGAACCGCATCCCGAGCACCTTGGTGCCCACCATCGAGAGGCTGTCGCGGCGCGAGACGAGGTAGCCGGCGAAGAACACGGCCAACGCGATCTTCGCGACCTCGCCCGGCTGGAAGGAGAAGGCGCCGACGTGGATCCAGACCCGGGCGCCGTAGATCTCCTGGCCGATCACGGGGAGCATCGGGAGCAGGAGGAGGATCGCGGCGATGAGCATCGCGAGGTAGGTGTAGCGCTGCAGCACCCGGTGGTTGCGGATGACGACCACGACGACGATGGCCAGGGCGATCGCGATGCCGCTCCAGACCACCTGGCGCACGGCCGTGCTCTCCCAGCCGGTGAGGTTCTCGGCGATGTCGATGCGGTAGATCATCGCGATTCCGATGCCGTTCAGCAGCGCCGCGATCGGCAGGATGAACGGGTCGGCGTTGGTCGCGACGAACCGGAGCGCGATGTGCATGCCGAAGACGAGGATCGACAGGCCCGCGCCGAGGGTGACGACCGTGCCGTCGGCGTAGCCGAGCGCCCCGAACTGCACGAGCACGACCGCGAGGGCGTTGACCGCGCAGACGAAGATGACCAGGAAGAGCTCGACGTTGCGGAGCTTCTGGGGCACACGGATGCGCCGGATGCCGCGGCCCGGTGTGGGGGCCGGCTGGTCCGGGGTGGCGACGGAGGCGGTGGGGTTCGTCATGGGGCGGGGGTGCTGCCGGTTCCGTCGGTGGTTCCGGTGCCCTGGGTGCCGGTGCCTTGGGTTCCGTCGGTGGGTGCCGGGGTCGGAGGCGGCGTGGTGCCGTCGGTCGGGGTGTTCGTGGCGGCCGAGTCGCTCAGGCGCTTCACGATCTCGAGGGCGGCCGTGATCGAGTCGGCGCTGATGGTGTTCTCGACCTGGCGGCGCGTGTAGTCGGGCAGAGCATCCGTCGTCACGTCGGTCTCCTGGAAGACGTGCGAGAGCGCGATCGGGCCGACGGTCTGCTGGATGCCCTGGAAGATCGCGACCGAACCGTTCGAGGCGCCGACGTAGTAGCGGGTCTGGGTCCAGCGGTAGCCGGCGTAGAGTCCGCCGGCGATCAGGCCGAGGACGACGATCGCGGCCACCAGCCAGGTCGCCTTGCGGCGACGGCTGCGCCTGCGGTCCTCTTCGATCAGCTCGTCGAGGTAGTCGTCGGAGCCGGGCTCGAAGTGGCTGGGCTCGGTGCTCGCGGGGCCGCGGGGGTGCATCCGGAGCCCCGGGATGCCCGCGATGCGGACGGTGCGCCGTACCGGCTGCTCGAACGCGATCGGGACCGCCGCGGAGCCGACCACGACCGGCTCGACCGCGGGGGTGTCGAGCGATTGGTGCACGTCGACGATCACGACGGTGACGTTGTCGGGGGCTCCGTGGTCGAGGCTCTCCTTGACCAGGGCGTCGGCGGCGGCGTGCGGCTCGGCGTTGTCCTTCAGGATCGTCTCGATGTCGTCGAACTCGACGACGCCCGACAGACCGTCGGAGCACAGCATCCACCGGTCGCCCGGCCGCGTGTCCATCACCTGGAGGTCGACCTCGGGGGCCGCGTCGACGTCGCCGAGCACGCGCATGAGCACGGAGCGGCGCGGGTGGGTCTTGGCCTCCTCGGGCGTGATGCGGCCCGAGTCGACGAGGCGCTGCACGAAGGTGTGGTCGACCGTGATCTGGGTGAGCACGTCGTCGCGCAGCCGGTAGACCCGCGAGTCGCCGATGTGGGCGAGGGCGACGCTGTGGCCGACCCGCACGAGTGCGCTCAGCGTGGTGCCCATGCCGGTGAGCTCGGGATGCTCGTACACGGTCTCGGTCAGCACCGCGTTCGCCGCGACGATGGCCTCCTGCAGGGCGAACTCGGCGTCGACCGCGGAGTTGTACTGGCCGTCGATCTCGGCCAGACGCTTGAGGGCGAGGGCGCTCGCGACGTCGCCGCCCGCGTGACCGCCCATCCCGTCGGCGACCGCGAAGAGCGTCTCGCCGGCGAACCCGGAGTCCTGGTTGTTCGAGCGGATCTTGCCCACGTGGGACACGGCCGCGCTCACGGTCACGATGGCCATGGGCTACCGTCGCAGCTCGAACGTCGTCGCGCCGATCCGGATGGGCGTGTTGAGCGGCACGTGCACCGGGGCGGTGACCCGCTGGCCGTCGAGGAAGGTGCCGTTCGTGGAATCGAGATCCTGGATGACCCACTCCTCGCCCCAGACCATCAGGCGGGCGTGGTGGGTGGAGGTGTAGTCGTCGCGGATCACGACGCTCGAGTCGGTCGAGCGCCCGATCGTCAGCGGTTCGGTGCCGAGGGGGATGTCGGTGCCCGACTTCGGCCCGGAGGTGATGACCAGGCGGCCGGCGTTGGCGGTCGAGGCGCGCGGCGGGCCGCTGAGCTCGGTGCCGGGGGCCGGGATGAAGGTGGGGACCTTGGGGGTGCCGGGGGGAGGAGTCGTGGGGGCGCCGGCTGCGGCGGCTCCGGCCGGCCTGGCTGCGCCTGCGGCGGCTCCCGCCGCTGCGGCACCGGCCATCGCGGGACCGGAGGCGGGCGCGGGGCCGGCCGCCGCATCCTTCAGCTTGCGCACGCGCTGCCCGAACAGGTCGGACCGCATCGTGTAGACCACGATGAAGATGAACACCCAGAGCAGCGCAAGGAACGCCAGCTGCAGGATGAGGAGGGTCAGTTCGCTCATTGTCGCCGCCTACCGCCAGAATCCGCCGGGATCGAGGGGTGGGCGATCGTTGTCGTGGGAGCTGCTTCGGGGGGTGTCGCGGCCGGCGTCTCGGCCCGTGTTTCGGCCCTGGGCGGGCATCCGGCTGGTCGCCGCGGGGTCGGCGGGGCGGTGAGTGGCCGGGCGGCCGGCCTGGGGCACGATGCGGAAGACGATGTTGGTGCGGCCGATCTGGATGACGGACTCGGGCTCGATGGTGACGCGGTCGAACGGGCGGCCGTTGAGCTGCGACCCATTGGTCGAGCCGAGGTCGTGGGCCTGCGCGTGCGAGCCGTCCCAGAGGATCTCGACGTGCTTGCGGGAGGTGCCCGTGTCATCCACCGTGATGTCGGCGTCGCTGCCGCGGCCGATGATCGTGCGCGACTTGGTGATCGGATGCCGCTTGCCCGCCACGTCGAGCACCGGCGTCCACGCCACATCGCCCTGCACGTTCGAGGACTCGATCTGGATGACCCCGGTCGACAGGCGCTGGTCGTTGACCAGGTCGATCGACACGCCGCCGGCGAACTGGAAGCCCTGCTGGGCCGCGTGCTGCTGCACGATCTGATTGAGGTCGTCGATCAGGGTGGGCCCGATCGTGGTCATGCGCTGGAAGTCGGCAGGGGCGAGCAGCACCTGGAAGCTGTTGGGCACGAGGATGCGGTCGCGGGAGACGACGGCGGCCTTGGTGTCGAGCTCGCGCTTCAGCGCGGAGGAGATCTCGACCGGCTGGAGCCCCGAGCGGAAGGTCTTCGCGAAGGCGCCGTTGACGGCGCGCTCGAGACCCTTCTCGAAGTTGTCCAGTATTCCCACGTCTCTCCCGATCTTCTTTCTCGCGTCGCGACTCGGCCGCCGGGGCGGTGGCTTCGTGGTGGCGGTCGATGCGACGCTCAGGCGGCGCGCACTGTCAAAGGCGTGAATGCTACGACGATGTTACTTGTCTTGGGTGTTAATGCACTCTCAGGGCCCGGTTCGCTCGCGTCGCGTCGGTCGTGCTAATCTCTCCTAGTTCGCGCGAGTGGCGGAATTGGCAGACGCGCTGGCTTCAGGTGCCAGTGCCCGCAAGGGCGTGGGGGTTCAAGTCCCCCCTCGCGCACGGACAGGGGTGCCGGTCTTCTTCGGAAGGGCCGGCACTTCGTCGTTTCCGGGGTGGTCTTCCCGTCGTCTTCAGGGGATGAAGGCCGTCAGGGCCGCGGCGAGTTCGCGGCGCACGGTGGTGTCGTCGACCGTCGAGGTGCCGTCACCGGGCTGCAGGCCGTAGTCGCCGAACTGGGCGTGCGTGGCGCCGTCGAGCACGACGTAGACGGTGTCGGCGGGGAGGTCGGGCTTCGACGCGTCGATCTTCTCGGGGGTGCTGAGGCCGTCGTTGCTCGCCGAGACCGAGAGCACGGGCTTCGCGAGGCCCGATTCGTCGCCGGCGCAGTAGGAGCCGAGGAGCACAAGGCCGCGCGCGCCGGCATCGGCGTCGGCCGCGTACTGGCAGGCCTTGACGCCGCCCAGGCTGTGGCCGCCGACGAACCAGTCGGTGACCCCGGCGCTCGCGGGGGCCAGGGCGGTGAAGTCGGAGAACGGCCGGAACTCGAAGATCGCGAAGTTCAGCACCGGGCGCACGATCACGACCGTGGTGCCGTCGTCGACCAGGCCGCTGAGCTTCGAGGCGTAGGCGAGTGGATCGACCTTCGCGCCGGCGAGGAAGACCAGGCCCGCGCCGTTCTGCGCGGCCGGATCGGAGGGGGTCATGACGACGTGGTCGTAGGTCCACTCGACGTCGATCGCCGGGTCGTCGGCGATCGCCTGCACGGGAGCGGGCGTGGCGGCGTAGGTGGTCTCGGCGTAGATGAGGAAGCCGCTGACCGAGGCGACGAGCGCTGCGACGACGGCTACGGCCGTCACGCGGAGGGCGGGGTGTCGCTTGGTTCTTGGCATGGTCGCACTGTAGCGCCGGGGTGCGGGGGTCGGGGTGGTCTGGCTCTCGAGCCGCGGCGCGGGCGGAGCGGCGCGGGCCCAGGCGGTGCCGGGCGGCTGCTGTCGGTCGGCTGTCGGGCGGGCTAGTGCAGGGCGTCGTAGCGCGCGAGGGCGTCGGCGTCGGTGGCCAGGGTGGCCGCACGGCGTGCCCCGTCGAGCGCGGCGACCGGATCGGACTCGGCCCTGGCGAGGTCGAGCTCGCGCTCGGCGGCGGCGAGCCGGGTGCGGGCGTCCGTGCCGACCCGCGTGCGGCGGCCCGAGATCACGTCGCGGGCGGTGCCGATGTGGCTGGTGGCGATGGCCACTGCGCCGACCAGGGCCTCGCGGGCCGAATCGAGGCGCTGCTGGGCGGTGCGGGCGACGGCCAGCGTGCGGTCGAGCTGGGCCGCGGCGGCGCTCAGCGCATCCACATCGGCCATCGGATGCGCGTGGCGGCGCTCGCGGGAGGTCGCGACCGCCTGCTGCAGCGCGGCGGCGGCGTCGGCGATGCGGGCGACCGCATCCGCATCCTCGATCGAGTCGCGCAGCCGCGCCGCCTCGGTGAGCTGGGTCGCTGCGGCGTCGAGCGCCGCCCGCCGCGCCTGCCGCGCTTCGAGGAGGGCCGTGCGGTGCCGCTCGATGGCGTCGAGCAGGGCCAGGCCCGTGCGCGCGGCGGCCTCGGCCGACTGCACCGCACGGGTGACCGGGGCGATCGAGCTGGTCGCAAGGGAGGCTTCGGCCTCGGCCGCGAGGATCTCGGCCTCGTCGAAGGCGCGGGCCGCCGCGGTGTCGTTGCCGGAGACGCTGGCGAGGGCATCCGCGTCGTAGGCGTCTGAGAGTTCGGTGAGCGTGGCGGTGGCCAAGGGCATCCGGCGGCGGCCACCCTCGACGGTGTCGCGGACGCGGCGGAGGGCATCCGGAGCGGAGGTCTCGAGGCGGCGCAGGCGCTCGAAGGCGCGGGACTGGGCCGTGACCAGGGCCAGCGCCGCGTCGCTCAGGCCCAGGATGCGCTTGGCCCAGTCGCGCTTCTGCTGCTCGGTGTCGGGGTAGGCGTCGTCGAGCTGCTGCTTGAGGGCGAAGGCCTCGGAGGCGCGACCGCGGGCGGTGGCGAGGGCGTCGGTGAACTCGTGGATGCTGGCGTCGCCGAACTCGGCGCGCGCGAACTCGAGCTCGTCGGCGGCGTCGCGGATGGCGTCGTCCATGCGGACGAGCTGGATGTCGGCCTGCTTGAGGAGGTCGTCGAGGGGGAGGCGGACGGGGGCGCCGCCGGGGATCTCGGGCGGGGCGGAGCCGAGTTGGACGGTGCCGGGGCGGCCGGCGGTCGTGTCGCCGGGTTCGGGCAGGAGGCGGCCGGTTCGTGCGGCGATGCCCCGGCGGGCGCGCGTGCGGAGCCAGCGGAGGCCGAGGATCAGCGCCAGGAGGGCCGCCCCGAACACCACGAAGGTGGGGATGAGGGAGAAGTCGCCCATGGGGTCAATAGTAAGGAGGGATCTCGGGGGCTGGGTGTCGTCGGCGAGTGTCGGTGAGTAGAGATTGCTCATAACGGGTGAGGGCTTGGGTAAGGGAACGTGGGGAGACGTTCCTCACGAAAGCGGGTCCCTATGTCCTCCGTCAGCCTCACTCGTCCCTTCGGCCTCGCCCTGGCGGTGGTGCTCGCGGTCGCCGGTCTGTTTGCGGGGGCGCTGCTGTCCGTCGGGGCGCCAGCGACGCGGGCGGATGCGGCGCCGGGTGACCAGGTATCCATCTCGATCCCGGGGTTCGGCGCCGATTTCGGGTACGTCAAGCAGGGTCGGGTCGTGATGCGCACGATCGAGGTGCTCAACGACGGCGTGGATGCGGTGTCCATCGATCCGGCGCCGCTGAGAGCTCTCGTCGCCCCGTTCGAGCTGGTGTCGACGACTCTGGTCGCCGGAGAGACGATCATGCCGAACCAGCGACGGAACTTCGTCGTGCGGTACACGGCACCTGCTGCGCGCACGCCCTCGCTGCAGAACATCACGCTCACCGCGGTCGACGTCGAGCGCACCGGCACGGCGACGCTGGTCGTCCCGGTCAAGGCGGAGTCGCTCACGACCGACCGGGCCTTCTTCGAGGTCGCGGTGCCGGGTGGCGGCACGACGCTCGACTTCGGCACGGTGAAGAGCGGCGAGTCGGCGACGAAGCGGCTCACGCTGACGGTGCGGGGCATCGACCCGCTGCGCTTCGCGAATGCGGACGTGATCGTGCGTGACCAGGGCGGTGCGGTGCTGTCGATGGTGTCGATCTCCGCCTCGTCATTCGGCGCCGGCCAGACCATCGACCCCTCGGCGACGCCGAACACCGCGACCGTCGATCTGAAGTTCGCGCCGACGGGCGCGGGCACCTTCCCAGGAACCATCACGATCGTCGGCCGCATCATGAACGGCGACCCCGAGGCGCTGAGCGTCACGGTCGTGGTGCCGCTGACGGCGCGCGCGACGGCGGCCGTGGATCCGACGCCGACGCCGACCCCGACTCCCACCCCCACGCCTTCCCCGACGACTCCCCCTCCGGGCACGCCCGGTGGGGGAACGGGTGGCACGGGTACGGGTGGCACGGGAACTGGCGGTACGGGTACAGGCTCGGGTGGCACGGGCACCGGCGGGACCGGTTCGGGTGCGGGAGGAGCGAACTCCAGCACGACCGGCGCGGGCTCAGCCGCCGCCGGAACGGGTGGCGCCGCCTACCGCGGAGCCGGTGCGGGCAATGGCAGCCTCGCGAACACCGGCGCCGACCCCGCTTTCGCGGCGGGCTTCGCGGGCCTCACCCTCCTGGCCGGCGGAATCGCCCTGGCGCTCGCGCGACGCTCCCGCCGTAATTCGACCCGCTGAGCCGCGCTGTCTCCCGCCCGGCGGATGAGCGGGTGGACTAGGTGAGACGCCCGCTAGAGGAGGGCGGAGCGGAGCTGGTCGACGGAGTGGACGACCGCGATCGCTCCGACGGCCTCAGCGGGGGAGCCGTAGCCCCACTCGACCATGATCGTCGGGATGCCGTGCTCGGCTGCGCCGACGACGTCGTGCTCGCGGTCGCCCACGAGCACCAGGTTCGACAGGTCGACCTCCTGCTCGCGCAGGCGGCGGAGCGCCTCCTCGATCACGTCGGCCTTCGAGCTGCGGGTCTCGTCCTCGGACGATCCGGTGACCACAGTGAAGCAGGAGGCGATGCCGAGGTGCTCGAGCACGCGGGCGGCCTGGACCTCCGACTTCGACGTGGTGAGCGCCAACGGGATGCCGGCGGCGTGCAGTGCACGCACCAGGCCGAGCATCCCGGGGTAGACCGCCGCGTCATCCTGCGGTCCCTCGCTCGCGGCGAGCCCGCGGTAGACGACAAGGGCTTCCTTGGCCTCCTCCTCGTTCATCGACGCGACATCGCGGAAGCCGTCGAGGATCGGCGGGCCCACGAACGCCACCAGTTCGGCCGGCAGCGGGATCGGTCGGCCCATCGCGGTCAGCGTGCGGGAGAGGCGGCCGATGATGCCGGGCGCGGAGTCGGTGATGGTTCCGTCGAGATCGAAGAGGATGCACGACCACGGCTTCGAGGGAGTATTGGGAATCACTTCAGACATCCTAGGGTCGGCACGCAGACAGCGGACATCCGGCTCCCATTCACGAGGCGCGCCACGGCACCGATGTCGACAGCTGATGGGGCATAGCAGCCAGAGCGCGGGAATAGACTCACCGCAGCATGCTCGCCTTCGCCGCGCGCCGGGTCGGCGCCATCTTCACCACGCTCCTGCTCGTGGCCGCCGCCGTCGTGGTCGCCACGGGACTGCTGCCGCTCCCCGAATTCGGCGCGCTCGCCGCCCGGGTGAGCCCGGTGCTCGCCTTCGTGGTGGGCATCACGATCGTCGCCGAACTCGCGAGCGCCGCCGGGGTGTTCACCGCGCTCGCCGAGTTGATGGCGGGCTGGGGCCGCGGGCGCGTCGCCCTGCTCTGGGTGCTCGTGATCCTGCTGGCCGTCATCAGCACGGCGTTCCTCTCCCTCGACACGACGGCCGTGCTGGTCACCCCGGTCGTGGTCGGGCTCGCGCTGCACATCGGCGTCTCCCCGCTGCCGTTCGCGCTCGTCACGGTGTGGCTCGCGAACACCGCCTCCCTCTTCCTCCCGGTGTCGAACCTCACCAACCTGCTCGCCGCCGACGCGTTGGGCGAGTCGCCGGCGCAGTTCCTCGCGACGACCGCGGTGCCCGGGCTCGTCGGAGTGGTCATCAGCGTGGCCATCCTCTCGATCGTCTACCGCCGGTCGCTCCGCGGGAAGTTCACGCTTCCCGAGCGAACCCCGATCACCGACAAGCCGCTGCTGATCTACTGCGCGGTCGTCGTGGTGGCCCTGCTGCCGATGCTCGTCTCGGGGATCGAGGTCGCGATCGTGGCCGGGGTGGCCGCGGTGCTGCTGCTCGGGGCGTTCCTCGTGCGCAACCGCGGCGCGATCGGCATCTCGCTGATCCCGTGGCAGGCCCTCGGCATCGCCATCGGCCTGTTCGTGCTCGTCGAGGCGGCCCAGGTGCACGGCCTCGGCGACCTGCTGTCGACGATCAGCGGTTCGGGCAGCGATCCGCTCAGCCTGGTGCATCTGGCCGCGGTCGGCGCCGTCGGGGCGAACGCGATCAACAACCTGCCCGCCTACCTCGTGCTCGAGCCGCTCGCGGGGGATCCGCTGCGGCTGACCGCCCTGCTGATCGGCGTCAACCTCGGGCCGCTCGTCACGCCGTGGGCGTCGCTCGCGACCCTGCTCTGGCACCAGAGGCTGAAGGCGCTCGGCGTGACGGTGTCGTGGCCGAAGTTCATGGGCCTGGGGCTCGTGGCCGTGGTGATCATCGTGCCGCTGTCGGCGCTGGCGCTCGCCCTCGTCGGCTAGCCCAGCAGCAGGCAGCGGCGGCAGGCAGCGGCAGGCAACAGGAGGCGAGCAGGCGGCTCGAGCTCGACTCAGGCGACGACGAACTCGCGCTTGACGATCTGGCCGAGGCTGCCCGGGTCGAATTGCACGGCCACGAAATCGGCGGTCTCGATGAAGGCCAGCGCGTCGGCAGCCGGGATGATCAGGGCTTTGACCCCTGGCCGCTCGGCGACCGGCACGGCCAGCCGCAGCTCGGTCAGCGAGGTGAACAGCGGCAGGATCAGCTCGCCCTCGGTCGAGAGCACCGTGCGCAGCTGGGGGTCGGCCGGGTCGGTCGTGCCGGTGATGTCGACGACGAGCCCGCCGGTGCGCATCGCGGCGAGGAGCGCATCCAGCGTCGCGCGCGTGGGCAGCGCACCGAAGGACTCGAGCGCCTTGCGCAGCGGGCGGTTCGCGTAGGTCTTGGGGAAGGCGGGTGGTCGGCGGGCCATCCGACAACCCTACGGGCGAGCGCCCAGGCGGCGCGAGCCGAGCAGGAGCAGGTCAGAGCACGCCGGACGAGGATGCCGGGACGGCGACGCAGGGACGCCCGGGCTCAGAACAGGCGCGAGTCCGCGTCGTCGAGTCCGCGCATGGCGTCGTAGTCGAGCACGACGCAACGGATGCCGCGATCCTGCGCGAGAGTGCGCGCCTGCGGCTTGATCTCCTGCGCCGCGAAGACGCCCTGCACGGGAGACAGGTGCGGGTCGCGGTTCATCAGCTCGAGGTAGCGCGTGAGCTGCTCGACCCCGTCGATGTCGCCCCGCCGCTTGATCTCGACGGCGACCGCGGCCCCGGCGGCATCCCGAGCGAGGATGTCGACCGGACCGATCGCCGTCATGTACTCGCGCCGCACCAGCGTGTGGCCGTCGCCGAGAAGCGTGATCTGCTCGGCGAGCAGCTTCTGCAGGTGCGCCTCGACGCCGTCCTTCACCAGGCCCGGGTCGATGCCGAGCTCGTGCTCGGAATCGTGCAGCACGTCGTAGAGCGAGACCACGAGCACGTCGTCGGTCTTCTTCTGCGTGACCTTCCAGAGCTGGGTGATTCCGGCCTCGGCCTGGTCGGCGTCGGGCTCCTGCACCGTGATGCTGCAGGGCGGGCTCATCCAGTTGAGGGGCTTGTAGCTGCCGCCGTCGGAGTGCACCAGGATGCTGCCGTCGCTCTTCAGCATGAGCAGGCGCTTCGCGAGCGGCAGGTGCGCGCTCAGTCGCCCGGCGTAGTCGACGGAACAGGTGGCAATGACGAGACGCACCAGTAGAGCGTAACGCCCGGTGGGGGTGGGGTCGGCGTGGGTGCGCGGGAGCGGGGTGGAGCGACCTGTAGATGGCGGGTGGGGTCGGCGTGGATGCGCGGGAGCGGGTGGGATGGAGCGGGCCGGGTGGGATGAAGCGTGCCGGGCGCGGTGGGGTGACCTGCGCCCGGCGGTTACGTCCCGGCTCAGCGGGGGGCGGAGGGCTCGGGGGCGGGGGAGCCGGCGACGGTACGGCGGATGCGCTCGCGCGCGGCCGGGGAGGCGATGCCCGCGAGGGCCACGAGCACGAGCACCAGGAGCAGGGCGTGCAGGATGCCGAACTCGTGGCCGAGGAGGCCGAGCACCGGCGGGCCCACGAGGAACGCCACGTAGCCGATGATCGCCACCGCGCTCACCCGCGCCGCCGAGAGCTTGGGGTCGTCGGTGTCGGCCGCCGCCGACATTCCGACCGGGAAGCCGAGCGAGCAGCCGAGCGCCCAGAACACGGTGCCGACCGAGGCCAGCCAGATGTTCGGCGCGAAGATGAACAGCAGCAGGCCGAGCACGCCGAGCAGGGCGCTGACCCGCAGCACCGGCACGCGGCCGAAGCGGTCGAGGATCGGGCCGCCGAGCACGCGCCCGAGCGTCATCGAGACCGTGAATACGCCGAATACCAGCGCGCCGACGGTGTTGGACTGGTCGTGTCCGTCGACCACCGCGAGGGCGAGCCAGTCGTTCGCCGAGCCCTCGGCGAAGGCCATGCCGAGCATGATCACGCCGATGGCGAGCAGGCGCAGGTCTTTCCAGACCGCGAGGCTCGCGCGCAGGCGCTCGCCGAAGGTGGGCTTCGCGACCGGGGCGGCAGCGGTGCTCGTGCCGGTCTGTGGGGCGCTCGCGGTCGCGGACTCGGCCGCATCCGGAACCCCCGCCTCGGCACCTCGGGGCACGTACCGCACGGCCACCAGCCCGGCGGCACCGATGATCAGCCCCATCACGATCAGGTGCGCCGCGACCGGGATCGACAAGGCCGAGGCGAGCGCGCCGAGGCCGGCCCCGGCGACCGTGCCGAAGCTGAAGAAGGCGTGCATGAGGGGCATCAGCGTCTTGCCGATCGCGCGCTCGGCGGCGGCGCCCTCGACGTTCATCATCACGTCGAGCGCGCCGTTGGCGAACCCGAACAGGGCCAGGCCGATCGCGACCATCGTGACCGAGACGGCGAGGGATGCTCCGAGCCCGATCACCGCGAGCGAGACCGTCAGCAGCAAAAGGCAGAGCAGCATCCCGGTGCGGGCACCCGTTCGCAGCATGACGGGTGCGGAGGCGACCAGGCCGATCACCGAACCGGCCGACATCACGAAGATGAGCAGGCCCACCTGGGCGGTGTCGAGCTGCAGCCCGTCGCGCACGGCGGGGAGCCGGGCCACCCAGGAGGCGATCGAGAGGCCGCTCAAGGCGAAGATCGTGAAGATGGCGTTGCGCCAGGCGATGAGCTGCCGGCGCGTCAACGTCTCGGTCATGATCTCCCTCGATGAGATGGTGTGCCCTGTTGAATGCACGGGGCTGCGGTGATGCGGATGCTGGGGTGGTGCGGGCGACGGCGGTGCGGATGGCGCCGGTGCGGGTACTTCGGGTGATGGTCGAATCGATTCGATCGAACCGATTCGACTACGCTAGCAAGCATGCCGGGTCTGCAGCAACCTCCCCTCGCACGAGCGACGCTGCTCGACGTGGCCCAGCGTGCCGGAGTCTCGCGCTCGACGGCCTCCCTCGCCTTCAGCGGAGCCGGGCCGGTCTCGGCCGCGACCCGTGATCGCGTGATGGCGGCGGCGGCCGAGCTGGGCTACTCGGGGCCGGACCCGCGGGCACGGTCACTCCGCCAGGGGCGGTCGGGCGTGGTCGGGATCGTGTTCGACGAGACGCTGCTCGCCGCCTTCCGGGATCCGGTGAACGTGGCGACCCTCGACGGCATCGCGTCAGGACTGGGCACGGGGAGCAACGGGCTGCTGCTGCTGACGGAGGCTCCGGTGGTCGAAGCGGGGGGCTCGCTCGCGGCCGAGCAGGACAGCGAGGCCCATGCGCGCACCGCAAGCGAGGCCGCGCGCGACGCCGAGACGGCCACCGCATCCCCGTCACCCATCGAGTCCGCCGCCATCGACGCCGCCGTGCTGATGGGCTGCGCCCCCGCTTTCGGCCGCGTGGTCGAGTCGCTGCGCCGGCGCGGTGTGCCGATCGTCTCGATCGAGGGCGGCCCCGAGGCGGGAGTGGTCGACATCGCGCTCGACAACGCCGATGCCTCCGAGACGCTGGCCCGGCACCTGCACGACCTCGGACACCGCCGCGTCGCGACCGTGACCCTCGCGACCGACGTCGAGCGCCGGGCGGGTTTCGTCGACGCCGCCCGCGACGCGGCGACCACCACGACGGTCACCGCGGATCGCCTCGCCGGTCTCCGTCGGGTCTTCCCCGAGGCGGTCGCGTGGTCGTCGTCGTTCAACCTCGTCGAGGACGGCGTGGCCGCGGCCAGGGCCCTGCTCGCCGAGGCCGACCCAGAGGCCGACGCCGCCAACGGCCCCGACGCCGCCGGTGGTCGCACCGCACGGCCGGCCGCCGACCGCCCGACCGCGATCCTCGCCCAGAGCGATCTGCTCGCCGTCGGTGTGCTCCAGGTCGCCGAGGAGCTCGGCCTCGCGGTGCCCGGCGATCTCAGCGTCACCGGCTTCGACGGCGTGCGGATCGACGGCCTGGCCGGCCACGATCTCACCACCATGCGCCAGCCGGCGACCGCGAAGGGCCGGGCTGCCGGGCTCGCCGTGACCCGGATGCTGGCCGGCGAGGAGGCCGAGTCGGTGCAGTTCACCTGCGAGCTGCACCTCGGCGACACCACCGGGCCGGTCCCGGTCTAGACGGCCCGCACCGCCGGCTGACCGCGAGACCCGCCCACGAGCGAGGAGAACGGGCTGCCCGGCTGCCCGCCGCCCGAGCCCGCGCCCGCTCCGCCCGCACCCGCGCCCGTAAGCGGAGCCGGTTTGGGCGGCGGCTTCGAATCATCCGTCGTCCATTTCCCCGCGTAGATCGGGAACTCGCCCTTCAAGGTGAAGAGGGTGACCTTTCCGAGTTCCTTGCCCCAGATCGAGAGCTTCATCTTGCCCGCGAGCTCGGCGACGACCGCGAGCTTGAACTGGACGTACGCGCGCGTGTGCTCCGGAACCGTGGGAATGGCCGTCGCGACCTCGACGCCGACGGTCAGGTCGACCTTGAGCAAGCCGCTGAGACTGATCTCGGGGCCCGCGACGTCGTAGAGCTTCGAGGTCACCGCCAGCACCGGCCCGTAGGACATACTCCCGGTCGCCGAGAAGTCGGTGCCTCCGAAACCGTCCAGGAGGCTCAGCTTCGCCGTGTTCTCCGGCTCCTTCGTGAGCGTCTTGTACCCGTCCGCCTCGGTGTAGGTGAAGCCGTAGGTGTAGACCCGCTTGAACGAGAGCTCGGGCAGCGTGAGCTTCGCCTCGAGCCCGAACGACGACCGCAATGACACCCCGACGTCGTTCGTGATCACCACCGGCACCGGGCCGGCGAAGAACGAGACCGTGGGCAGCTTGTACCCGCCGAGCGCGTTCCAGGTGCCGAACTCGCGCTTGGTGCCGACCGAGAACTTCACCTGCGCGGAGCCCTTGAGGGTGGCCACGAGTTTCACGGTGAGCTCGTCCAGGTGGACCGCGGGCGGATGGAACCCCCATTCCCAGGTGAAGTGCACGTGCATCGCGAAGGTGAGGTCGACGGAGGCCTGGGCCTTGAGAGCGAGTGCGATGGCGGCCGTGTCGGTGTCGATGTCGTCCTTGTACTGGCTGTTCAGCACCGCCTCGGCCTCTTCGGGCGTCTTGGCCTTCTTCGAGACCTCCTGCACCGTCGGCAGCCCCAGCTTCGACTTCCACTCCACGAGGAGGTTCGCCTGGATGCCGAGCGAGGCGCTGAGGGTGGGCGGGGCGGCGGTCGTGAGCGTCGCCGGCGTCGCCGTCGGGCCGTCCTCGGCCGGCAGGTCGCTCAGGTCCACCTGGTCGGACGGCACGATCCACGTGCGTTCGCCCTCACCGTCGCCGTACTCGACCGGGGTGTACGGGTCGGGCTGCCCGCTCGCATCCGTGGGCTCGGGCAGCGCGGCCGGGTCGTCCTCGGCGGCCAGCTCGGCGGGATCGTCGAGTGCTTGGACCTCGTCGATGTCGACCTGGAAGAACGCGTCCTGAACGGTCGCGGGTTCGACCTGGATGCGCCAACCCGCGCCCGCGCGATCGATCGCGACCACCTTCACGAAGACGCCATCCGGGGTCGCCGTGCTCTCAGCACCCACGACCACGTCACCCGGGGCGAAGGTGGGCTCGACGTCGAGGGTCAGCTCGGTGTCGCTGACCTTGTGCAGCGTCTGCTGCGCGGGGTCGCGGTTGAAGACGTGGGTCTCGGGCGAGGTGACGGTGTCGTCGGGATCGACGGCCTCGACGTCGATGGTCACGTCGTCCGAGGCGCTGTGATCGGCTCGGTCGAACACCGTCGCGGTGTACCGGAAACTGCCGTCGCGCGGCGCGGACGCGTCGAACTCCCAGTGGCTGCCGGCGGCATCCGTGCGCACGTCGGCGGTGCCGATCAGGCCGTCGGGTCCGCTGACCTCGACCCGGTCGACGGCCGAGCCCGGCGTCGTCAGGTCGCCCGAGAGGGTGAAGTAGCCGTGGTCGCCGAGGTCGATATCGTGGCCGTCGTCGTGCGAGTCGATCGAGATCGTGGGAGCGGCGTCGTGCGGGCGGCTCTGCTCGGCGCCGAGGATGTCGCCGACCGGCGCCCAGGAGACCTCGGCCTCGCCGCGGCGGAGAGTGAGGAACGCCGAATCGCTGTCGGCAGCGGTCAGCATCAGCTGCGGGATCGCGCCGGCCCCCCGGTCGACGACGGCGCCACGTCCGCGACCCCGGTAGTCGGGGCCGAGGTCGAGGAAGGTGGTCTCGGGTGCGCCCTTCGCGGTCACCATCGCCGTCGCGGAGACGAGCCCGATCGTGTACTCGGCATCCGTCGTCCGCGCGAGGTGCGCCTCGAGCGGTTGTCCCTCGCGCACGGTGGTCGTCGCGCCGTCGGTGGCGTCGGCGGTCGAGACGAAGCTGCCGGGCAGGTTGAGCTGCGACGACTGGTCGGGCGCGTCCGGGATCCAGCCCGACACGAACAGCTGCAGCTGGGCCTGCGACTCGCTCGAGCTGACCCCCACGGCGCCGTTCTCGTCCAGCGGCGCGATCGTGGTCAGGGCGGTGCGGCCGGTGGGGATCGGGAGGCGCTGCCCACCGATCGCGATCGTGGTGGCGCGGTCGGTGTTCACGACGAGGGTGGCGTAGACGGCGCGCACGTTCTCGCTCGGCACCCCGCCGAGACCGACGGCCCCGACGGTGACCTCGTCGGCACCGACAGCGGATGCGGCCAGGCCGGCGGCCGTGTCGGCCCGCAGCACCGGCGCATCCAGAGCGATCATCGACCCGGGCAGCGACGGGTTCGACTCGAAGCCGGCCAGCACGTCGACGCGCACCGCGACCGGCTGATCGGCCCAGAGCTGCACCGCGCCGTCGTGCACCGGCAGCAGGAGGGTCGTGGATGCCGAGGTCGCCGCGGCGACCTCGAGGGCCGGCACCCCGCCCGAGCGGTAGACCGTCGTGGCGGCCGGGGCCGAGAGAGCCGAGATCCGCACGAGGGCCGAGCCGAAGCCGGTCACGGCGGAGCCGAGACCGACGGTCGAGCCGGGGGTGGTCGAGAGGGCGCTGCCGCGGCCGATCTCGGAGTCGATCACCGGCACTGTTCCGGGCTGGGACACGCGGTGTCCGATGGTGCCGGCGACGACGACGGAGGGCAGCTCGGGGGCGGCGGCCGGCGCGGCGGCGGCGGTCGTGACCGATGAGAGCACGACGGCCGAGGTGGCGAGGACCGCGACGGCGGTGGCGACGAAGCGGCGCATCTCAGGCACCCGCCTTCGCGTCGAGGGCGGGTCGTCGGTCGTGCCGACGGCCCGACAGGGCGCGCAGGGCGAAGGCGCCGGCTCCGGCCAGGATCGCCGCGAGGGCGAGACCCAGGGGGGTGAACGGCTCGGGGGCTCCGGTCGCCGCGAGATTTCCGCGGGTGCCGGTGGTCGTGGGCTTGTCGCCGGACGGGACGACCGTGACCGCTGCGGGGTCGTCGGAGCCTCCCGGCATCCCGAGGCCCGGCACGTTCAGCCGCTCGCTCGAGCTCGCGAGCACGTCGCCGCTCGCATCCAGCACGGTCAGGGCCGCGTCCGGGGTGCTCGTCGGGTTGCCGGGCGCCGATTCGACGCTCACCTCGAGGCGTCCGGCGGTGACCGGGAGCTCGCCGTGGAGGCCGAACGTCGTCCCCGTGAGGTCGATCTCGCGCCACACACCGTCGCCCAGGCGGGCGCTGACCTCGAGCGCCGCCGGCGGGAGACCGGCCTGCTCGAACTCGATCCAGGCAACGGACGCTCCCGCGGGGGCGTCGATCCGCAGCGTCGCGGTGTGTGCGTCGCCGGCCGTAACGGCGGGATCAGCGGCGAAGGCGACTGGCGCCAAGGCCGCGGGCGAGGCGATCGCCGCGAGCGTGAGTGCGGCCGAGGCGGCCGCCAGGATCCCGGCGCGACGGCGCGGTCGGATTCTGGACATCGGTGTTCTCCCCCTGGGCGCGGTCCGACCGGCGCCCGAAAGCAGCAGGCTAACAGCCGGGTCGACAGCCTCGGTAGCCCGCGTTCGGGTGACCGGGGGACCGGTCAAGGGCGAACAGGGACAGGCGGACGACCAGGCACAGGCGACCAGGGACAATGGGAGCATGCTGCTCACCGTGCTCGGAACCGCCACCCCGTATCCGCAGCCCGGAAACGCCTGCTCGGGCTACCTGGTGCAGAGCGGCGGCCCGCTGAGCGGCGACCGGCAGAGCGGCGGCCCGCTGAGCGGCGGGGCCGACGCCCAGCCCCGCGCCACGATCTGGGTGGATGCCGGCACCGGCACCCTCGCCGAGCTGCAGCGCCACACCCGGCTCGCCGACCTCGACGCCATCTGGATCTCGCACCGGCACGCCGACCACACCGCCGACCTGCTGGTCGCCTACTACGCTCTCCGCTTCTCCGAGCTCGCGCCCAAGCGCCCCGTCCGGCTGATCGGGCCGGAAGGACTGCTCGATCGGCTCGCCGCCTTCCTCGGCCCGAACGCCGCGGCCCTCCTGCCGGAGGTCTTCGATTTCACCCCGATGAGCGGATGGGGCGAGACCGAGGTCGGCCCGCTCGCGCTGGCCTGGGGGCCGGTGCAGCACGGCGTGCCCGCCTTCGGCCTGACGGTCGCCGAGAACGGTCGCCGCCTGGCCTACTCGGGCGACTCGGCGCCGTGCATCTCGCTCGAGGAGCTGGCGGAGGATGCCGACCTGCTGCTGATCGAGGCCGGGTACGCGGAGGCGCCGGCCGGCTCCGAGACCGCAGAGGCGCCCGCCCACCACACCCCTGAGGATGCGGGGCGCACCGCGAGCCAGGCCCGGGCGGCCCGGCTGGTGCTCACGCACATCGCGAACGAGGTGACGCCCGCGGTCGCGGTGAGGCGAGCATCCGCTCACTTCGACGGGCCGCTCGAGGCGGCCGCCCCGGGCTCGGTCTACGAGATCTGACGCCGGTTCAGGCCGGCGCGCCGGTCACGATCCAGCGCGTGCCGCGAGCGCGCAGCCCCAGGGTGAGCGCCCGCGCGCTCATGTAACCGAAGCCGAACGCGGCCCAGAGCCACACGAGCCCGGCGGCGCCCTCGGGCCGGAGGATGCCGACCGCGAGGAGCAACGGGCTGTACAGCGCGAGCGTCACGAGCCCGGCGATCGCGAGGTACCGGGCGTCGCCCGCGCCGATCAGCACGCCGTCGAGCACGAAGACGAAGCCGGCCAGCGGGATGCCCGCGGCCATCACGAGGAGCGTCACGGTGAGGGCATCCTGCACCGCCGGATCGGGGCTGAACACCGGCCCGGCGAACGGGGCGGCCAGGGCCAGCAGCCCTCCGAGCACGACGCCCGAGACCACGCCCCAGCCGATCAGCCGCCGGGTCACCGCCGCGACCCGGGGCACGTCGGCGGAGCCGAGCCCGTGCCCGATCATCGCCTGCCCGGCCACCGCGAGGGCGTCGAGGATGAACGCGAGGGTCGAGAAGATCGTCAGAGCGATCTGGAAGGCGCCGAGCTGCACCACTCCGAGCGACGAGGCCACGACCACCGACGCCAGCAGTGCCGCGCGGAGGCTCGCGGTGCGCAGGAACAGCCAGCCGCCGGAGGCCGCGGCTCCGCTGACGCCGTCGAACCCGGGGCGGAGCGACACCCCCGTCGAGCGCGCGGCCCGCACCGCGATCACGACGTAGACCGCGCCATCGCCCACTGGGCGACGACCGTGCCGGCCGCCGACCCGGCGATGCCCCAGCCGGCGCCGTAGATCAGCACCGCGTTGAGCGCGGCGTTCGCGGCGAAGCCGGCCACGGCGACGATCAGCGGGGTGCGGGTGTCTTGGAGCCCGCGGAGGAGGCCGGTCGCGGCGATGACCACAAGCATCCCGGGCAGCCCGATCAGCGAGATCGTGAGGTACGTGGTGGCCTCGTCGCTGACGGCCGCGGTCGAGCCGAACAGCTGCACGAGCGGGCCGGCGGCGGGCCAGGCGAGAAGCGCGAGCACGACACCGATGCCGAGGGCCAGCCACATGCCGTCGATGCCGGCCTTGATCGCGCCGGGCCGGTCGCCCCCGCCGAGCCGCCGCGCCACGGCCGGGGTCGTGGCGTAGGCCAGGAAGATCAGGAGCCCGACCGCGGTCTGCAGGATGGCGCTCGCGACGCCGAGCCCGGCGAGCGGGTCGGCGCCGAGGTGCCCGACGAGGGCGGTGTCGGTCAGGAGGAACAGCGGCTCGGCGACCAGTGCGCCGAGCGCCGGGACCGCGAGCCGGAGGATGTCGCGGTCGATGGGCAGCACCCGTCAAGCCTAGGACCGGGGGCGCGGAGGCCCGTCGGCCAGGGGACGGGCCGGGGTGAAGATCTCCCGGCCCGGTGTCGGCCCGGGTGCGTAGAGTTGCCGTGTGACTGCATCCGGAATCGACCTCGCCGAACTCGACCCCGCCATCCGCCCGCAGGACGACCTGTACAGGCACGTCAACGGCAAGTGGATCGAACGCACCGAGATCCCCGACGACAAGGCCCGCTTCGGCTCGTTCTACGAGCTCGCCGAGGAGGCCGAGAAGGCCGTGCGCCAGATCGTCGAGGAGGCCCAGCAGGCCCCCGAGGGCACCGAGATGAGGAAGTTCGGCGACCTCTACACGAGCTTCATGGACGAGGAGCGCATCGAGCAGCTCGGCGCCCAGCCCATCGCCCCCCAGCTCGCCCTGGTCGACGCGATCGACGACCTCCCCTCGTTCGCCACGACCCTGGGCCGCCTCGAGCGGCAGGGCATCGGCGGGTTCCTCCGCTACGGCGTCGACAACGACCCCGGGCAGCCCGACCGCTACCTCGTCTTCATCGGCCAGGGCGGCATCTCGCTGCCCGACGAGAGCTACTACCGCGACGAGAAGTTCGCCTCCGTGCGCGAGGCCTACCTCGGCCACATCCAGCGGATGTTCGAGCTCGCCGGCCTCGACGACGCCCCGGGTCGCTCCCAGCGCGTCTTCGACCTCGAGACCCGGATCGCCGCCTCGCACTGGGACAACGTGCGCACCCGCGACGCGCAGGCCACCTACAACCCGATGACCTGGCAGCAGTTCCTCGACCTGCCCGGCGGCACGGTGACCGACGCCGACGGCGTCTCGCTCTACGAGCTCTGGCGGGAGGCGCTCGGCGCCGACACCGGCGTCTTCTCCGAGGTCGTGGTGCAGGAGCCGAGCTTCATCGAGGGCGTCTCGGCGACCCTCGCCGGCGAGCCCCTCGACAGCTGGAAGGACTGGCTGGCGTGGAAGATCGTGCACGGCTGGGCCCCCTACCTCTCCACCGACTTCGTCGAGGAGAACTTCGACTTCTACGCCCGCACCCTCACCGGCACGCCCAGCATGCGTGCGCGGTGGAAGCGCGGGGTCTCGCTCGTCGAGGGCGTCATGGGCGAAGCGGTCGGCCGCATCTATGTGGAGCGCCACTTCCCGCCGACCGCGAAGGCCGCGATGGACGTGCTCGTGGCCAACCTGATCGAGGCCTACCGCGACTCGATCTCGACCCTCGAGTGGATGAGCCCGGCCACCCGCGAGAAGGCCCTCGAGAAGCTCGACAAGTTCACGCCCAAGATCGGCTTCCCGGCGAAGTGGCGCGACTACTCCACGCTCGAGATCGACCCGACCGACCTGATCGCGAACATCCGCGCCACCAGCGAGTTCGAGTTCCAGCGCGAGCTCGGCAAGATCGGCAAGCCGCTCGACCGCGACGAGTGGTTCATGACGCCGCAGACGATCAACGCGTACTACAACCCCGGTTTCAACGAGATCGTGTTCCCCGCCGCCATCCTGCAGTACCCGTTCTTCGACGAGTCGCGGGATGCGGCGGCCAACTACGGCGCGATCGGCGCCGTGATCGGGCACGAGATCGGCCACGGCTTCGACGACCAGGGCTCGCGCTTCGACGGCGACGGCCGCCTGATCGACTGGTGGACCGAGGCCGACCGCGAGGCCTTCGACAAGCGCACCTCGTCGCTGATCGCGCAGTACGATGCGCTCGCCCCGGCCCAGGTGCCCGACCAGCACGTCAACGGCGCGCTGACGATCGGCGAGAACATCGGCGACCTCGGTGGTCTCGGCATCGCCTGGAAGGCGTACCTGCTGTCGCTCGACGGCGAGGAGCCGCCCGTGATCGACGGGCTCACCGGTGCGCAGCGCTTCTTCCTCTCCTGGGCGCAGGCCTGGCAGCAGAAGTCGCGCGACGCCGAGGTCATCCGCCTGCTCTCGATCGACCCGCACTCGCCGAACGAGTTCCGCGCCAATCAGATCGTGCGCAACATCGACGAGTTCTACGAGGCCTTCGACGTCGATTCACACGACGATCTCTGGTTGGACCCAGCTGAGCGTGTGACGATCTGGTAGCCGACCGAGGAGACGCCAGAGCATGCCTGATTCCATCCGCCCGGAGTCGACGCGCCGGAGTGCGCGGGCCGAGCGGTCGGAACGCGAGGAGCTCGCTCCCCGCGGCCGGCGGTCGGGGGCGGTCGACGACGGCGGCGGGATCTTCCGCAAGGGTTTCGCGTCGCTGACCGAGCTGGCCCTCTCGGGGGTGCAGGTCACGGCGTGCGCCGTCGATCTCGACTCGGGCAAGGTGCTGTTCTCGGTCGACGACCATCTGTCGGTGCCGACCGCGTCGATCGGCAAGGTGCTGCTGCTGATCGAGGTCGCGGCACGGATCGTGGCGCGGGACGGGCGGGCTGGGGGCGCTTCTGGGCCTGGCTCGGGTGGTGGTTCCGGTTCTGGTTCCCGTTCGGGCTCGGGGTCGGGCTCTGGCTCCGACTCCGATGACCCGCTAGGCCGGGCCGTTCGCCCGGCGCCCGGGGCCGAGGCGCTCAGCATCCTCAACCGCACGGCCGGCGACTCGGTCGGCGACTCCGGCCTCTGGCAGCACCTCCAGGTGCCCGCTCTCCCGGTGGCCGACCTCGCCGCGCTGATCGGCTCGACCAGCGACAACCTCGCCACGAACGTGTTGCTGCGCCGGGTGGGGCTGGATGCGGTACGCGCGCGGGCCGAATCGCTGGGCCTCCGCCGCACGCTGCTGCTCGACATCGTGCGCGACGAGCGGGGTCCGGATGACGCGCCCCAGCTCTCCGTCGGCTCCGCGCGCGAGCTCGCCACCCTCTTCCGCCGGCTGCACCGCGGCGAGGTGGTCGACGAGACCACCAGCGCCCTCGTGCGCAGCTGGCTGCGACTCAACGCCGATCTGTCGATGGTGGCCGGTGCCTTCGGGCTCGATCCGCTCGCCCACACCGGCACCGACCACGGCATCACGCTCTACAACAAGACGGGCACGGATGCGGGGGTGCGGTCCGAGGTCGGCGTCGTCACCGGGCCGAACGGCGGGGTCGCGTACGCGGTGACCATGCGGTTCAACGACGCGGAGCTGCTCGGGCGGCTCGCGGTGCTCGAGGGCATGCGCACGCTCGGCGTCGACTTCCTGGAGTACATCTACTGAGGCCGGTCGGCGCGCGGGCAGGCGGGCGCGCGCTCACCCGCTCACTCGCGGCTAGGCGCGCGGATCGCTCTCGAGGAGCAGCCGGAGCGTCTCGCCGACCGCGGGGATGTGGTCGGCGCCGGGCCGGGTGACGGCGACGAGCATCCGGTGGTCGTCTCCCGTGGTGGGCAGGGCGACGACCCCGGCCGGCAGGGGAGACGCGGTCAGCGCGAGTGCGGGGAGCAGGGCGACCCCGAGACCCGAGGCGACCATGCTCATCACCGCGACGACGTTGTCGGTCTCGAAACCGATCGCGGGGGCGAAGCCGCTGCGCGCGCAGCTGGCGAGGAGGTGGCCGCGGCAGCGGGGGCAGCCGGCGATCCAGTTCTCTCCGCGGAGGGCGGCGAGGTCGACGCGGCCGGCGGACGTGCCCGTGTCTCCGCCTGCGCTCGCGGCGGCCTGCACGACCGGGTGCTCCTCGGGCGCCAGCACGAGGATCTCGTCCCGCCCCAGCGTCTGCACGGTGAGCCCCTCCGCGCCCGCCTGGAACGGGTCGTCGCGGTCGCCCGGGTAGTGGAAGGCGATCGCGAGATCGCTCTCGCCGTCGCGCACTGCGGCGACCGCCTCGGGCGGCTCGGCCTCGACGTAGGTGAACCGGACGCCCTCGTGCGCCGCCCCCATCCGCCGGATCAGCCGCGGCACGATCGTCGACGACGCCGAGGGGAAGGCCGCCAGCCGAACCCGGCCGGAGCGCAGGCCCGAGAGGTCCGAGAGCTCGCCGGCCGCCGCATCCAGGGCGCCGATCACGGCGACGGCGTGCCGGGCGACGACCTCGCCCGCATCCGTGAGCCGGATGCCGCGGCCCGCGCGGGTGACCAGTGGCATCCCGAGCCGGGCCTCGACGCGTTTGAGCTGTTGGCTCACGGCGGGCTGGCTGTAGCCGAGAACCGTGGCCGCGCGGGTGATCGAGCCGTACTCGGCGATCGCGCCGATCACCCGCAGCGTCTGCGAATCGAGGTCGAAGGCACCGGGCGGCGGGGCGAGGCTCATGATCGAACCCTACCGGACGCATAACGCGAGGTTATGGATGCCATGATCGACCGGGGATTGTTGAATCGATCGCGCTCCGGGATCCTGGAGGCATGAGCCCGACCGACGCTTCTGCCCTCCTCGGTTCGGCCGAGCGTCTCGGCCTGGACGACCTGCAGTCCCGTTTCGACGCCCGGCCCGGTTACCTGGCCGCGTGCACCGCGGGCATCCCGCCGCGCGAGACGGTCACGGCGTTGGCCGCCGATCTCGCCGAGTGGTCGGGCGGCCACCGCGGCCTCGCGGGCTACGGCCTCGCGGTCGAGGAGGCCCGGGCGGCCTTCGCGCGCCTGGTCGGCGTGCCGGCCGAGCAGGTCGCGACCGGGTCTCAGGTCTCGGTGACCACGGGCATGATCGCGGCGTCGCTGCCCGGGGGCTCCGAGGTGCTGGTGGTCGACGGCGACTTCAGCTCGATGGTCTTCCCGTTCTTGGTGCAGCAGCAGCGGGGGCGCCTGACGGTGCGCTGCGTTCCGCTCGACGAGCTCGCCGCGGCGATCGGGCCGTCGACCACCCTGGTCTCGTTCTCGCTGGTGCAGTCGGCGACCGGCGCGCTCGCCGACGCCGACGCGATCGTCGAGGCGGCCGCGCGGCACGGCGCCGCGACCTACTGCGACACCACGCAGGCGGCGGGGTGGATGCCCGTGGACGCGTCGCGCTACGACGTCACCGTCTGCCACGCCTACAAGTGGCTCTGCTCGCCGCGCGGCGCCTCGTTCATGACGGTGACCCCCGAGTTCGCCGAGCGTCTCGTGCCGGTGGATGCCGGCTGGTACGCGGGCGACGAGGTCTGGGGCTCCTGCTACGGCCCCGGGATGCAGTTGGCCGCGACGGCCCGCCGCTTCGACGTCTCGCCGGCCTGGCCCGTCTGGATCGGGGCGGCCCGCTCGCTCGAACTCTTCGCCTCAGCCGACCTCGAGGCCGTCCGCGCCCATGACGTCGGCCTCGCAGACGAGCTGCGCTCGTGGCTCGGCCTCCCGGTCGGCGGCTCGACCGGCTCGACCCCGATCGTGTCTTGGCCGGACCCCGACGGCAGCGCCTTCGCCGCCCTGACGGCGGCGGGCATCGCCGCCTCCTCCCGCGCCGGTCGCGCGCGCGTCGCCTTCCACCTCTGGAACACCCCCGCCGACGTGGCCCTGGTGAAGACGGCCCTCGCCTGATTCCGTCCCGGGTCGATTAGATTCCGGTCGTGCGGGAGGCTGAGACACCCGCGGCCGGCTCGATCTGCGTGGCTCAGTCGAGCTCGAGCTCGAGCTCGAGGTCGAGCTCGCAATGATCGACAGCGCTGGCTGCCCTGAACCGGCCCTGCGCCCCGGCAATGCTCTCGACGTCCCACTGCCAGACCTTCTGGGGTGCTATGCCTGAGCCGCCGGGGAAGATGCGACCTTCCTTCGTGGACAAGTCTCCGGGCGGCTCAACGGAGATCTCCGCGAGAAAGGACTCGGCATCCGACAGTGGCGGAGACTGCTGGTCGGGCTCGCTCCCTCGACTGCTCACGACCCATCGATAGAGGTTCGTGGCGGACGCCTGGACGGGATCGGTGGTGATCGCACTCTCGACGGCCGCCGCCGCGATGAACACGCTTCCGCCCTCGTAGGCCACCCGCAGCATCGCGTCGACGCCCGACGACGTCTTCAGGGTCGCGACATCCATGCGTCAGTCGACCCAGGTGGGGGAGTTGTCCTTCGTGGGGTCGTGCGTGCCGAGGGGGCGAAGCGGGTCCGTGCCGTCCCTGATCACGAGGACGCCTCTGATGCCGAAGTACAGCGCGACCACCCCGCACAGGAAGAGCACCCCTCGCGCCACGGGTGCGAGCGACGGCCAGCCGAGCAGGATCACGGCGGCCACGACCACGATCACCGCCGTCCCGGTCGTGATCAGGATGCCCTGCCGCAGGCGGCGACGCGGTTCGATGTACGGGCGCATGTAGGACGGGTTGGCGTTGGAGGTGCCGCCATGATCGTCGTACCGCACCTTGATCGCGCCCTCCCGAACCGAGGCGACCGTGCCGATCCGGGCGCGTTCGCCCGGCTTTCGCCAGACCCGCACCCGATCGCCCTCGGCGTAGCGGCGACGGCGCTGCTGATCCATCTCGTTCTTGGCCATGATGACTCCCCCGTCGAATCGCTCGGCACTTCTTCCAGACTAGGTGACCGAGCTTTCAGTCGATCAGGTCGAGCGCGGCCAGGCGGCGGAGGGTCTCGGCCCCCGCGGGCGGGCAGCGGTACTCGTCGGCCGTGGTGACCCAGTGCAGGGCGTCGACCTCGCTCGAGGCGACCGGAGCATCCGGAGTCGTGCCACCGAACACCTGCATGTCGACCAGGCGCCCGTCGGGCTCACCGTGGGCCTGTACCGAGACCGAGAACAGCGGCTCGAGCGACTCGGGGTCGATGCGCACGCCCACCTCCTCGAAGGCCTCGCGCGCGGCGGCCTGCCGGGCGGTCTCGCCGGCGTCGATCTTGCCGCCGGGCAGGTAGACGACGTCGCGGCCGCGGGCGGTGACCATCAGCAGCCGGCGGTCACGGATGAGGGCGAGCGCGGCGACCCGGATCGGCTCCATCCCGGCGCCGTTCCGCGACGCGGTCGCGTCTTCGTCGTGCGGCACGGCCACCACGGCGGGTCAGGCCTGAGCGCGGCGGGGGGCGTCGAGGTCGGGCGTGATCGCGATCGGATGCGCGGCCGGAGCAGCGGCCCCAGCAGCGGCCCCGGCAGCAGCAGCGGCGCCAGCGGCAGAGCCCGCCGCACCGAGCCCGAACAGCGTCTCGACCGCCGCGAAGACCTCGTCGGCCCGGCCGTCACGAGCGAGCTCGCGAGCGCGAACCGACGGCGCGTGCAGGATGACGCCCACGAGGTGGCGCAGCGCACGCTCCGTCTCGGTCGCCTGCTCGCCGCGCGCCCGGGAGCGCTCGATCTCGGCGTCGAGGAGGTCGAACAGGTGCGAGCGCAGCGCGACGACGGCCGGCGTGACCTCGGCCTCGGCCTTGCCCGCGCGGTACTCGGCGGCGGCCTGGTCGACCAGCGCACGCGCATCCGACTCGGCGTTCAGCTCGTCGAGCGGGGCGTGCAGGCTGATCGTCTCGAGGTCGAGCAGCTCGGCACCGGCCGAGGCGACGGTCGACACGTCGGGGTCGACGTTGCGGGGCAAGCCCAGGTCGATCACGAGCCGGCGGGTGAAGGCGCCGGGGAGCTCCATGGCGGCCGCGAGGTGGGCCGCATCGAGCACGACCGTCTCGACGGTGCTGCAGGTGATCACGACGTCGGCGGTGGCGAGCGCCTCGAGGTAGCCCTCGGCGGGCACGGGCACCAGGTCTTGCTTGGCGGCGAAGGTCACGGCGCGACCGGACGGCGAGTAGACACGGATGTCGGTGACCCCGCGGTCGCGGAGGTTGGCGAGGGTGACGCGGGCATACTGACCGGTGCCGACGAGCAGCACGCGCGTGCGCGCCCAGTCGGTGACCCGGCTCTCGGCCAGGTCGAGCGCGAGGCGGGCGAGCGAGCGACCGGCTCCGCCGAGCCCGGTCTTCGTCTTGACACCGCGGGAGGTGTGGGCCGCACGCTGGAAGAGCCGCTCGAGCGACGACGACGTCGTGCCCTCGATGCGGGCGGTGCTGAGGGCACGCTTGACCTGACCGGCGATCTCGTCCTCACCGACGACGACCGACTCGAGCCCGGACGACACCGCGAAGAGGTGGTCGGCCACGCCGTCGCCGCAGAGCACGGTGAGGCTGTCGCGCAGCTCGGCGACATCCGTGCCCGACGCCGCGCCGAAGCTCTCGGCGGCCTGCTCGACGGCCAGGGTGACCCCGGCCGTCAGCGGCTCGTCGATGTCGAGGTAGGCCTCGAAGCGGTTGCAGGTGGCCAGCACGACCGCGCCCTGCACGAAATCGCTCTCGGCCACGAGGCTCTTGGCCACATCGGCGGTGCCCACCGACAGCTTCTCGAGGAGGTCGAAGCTCGCGTTCCGGTGGTTCGCGGTCAGGCAGATGAGCACTGCCCAAGTCTAAACCCGCCCAGCGGCACCGGATGTCGGCCGCCGTAAGATGTGCCAGTGACTCTGCCCGCAACCCACCCCCTGCTCGACGGCCGCACCGCATCCTCCCCGCTCGTCACCACCTACCGGGGCACCCGCGGGCCCGTGACCCCGGTCTGGTTCATGCGACAGGCCGGGCGCTCGCTGCCCGAGTACCGCGAGCTGCGCGTGGGCACCCGGATGCTCGACGCCTGCCTCGACCCCGCGATGGCGAGCGAGATCACGCTCCAGCCCGTGCGCCGGCACCACGTCGACGCGGGCATCTTCTTCAGTGACATCGTCATCCCGTTGAAGCTCGCGGGCGTCGACGTCGAGATCGTGCCGGGGCGCGGGCCGGTGCTCGGCAAGCCCGTGCGCACCCTCGCCGACGTGCAGGCGCTGCCGGCTCCGGATGGCGCCGACTTCAGCGCCATTCAGGCCGGCGTCGCGCTCACCGTCGCCGAGCTGGGCAGCACCCCGCTGATCGGCTTCGCGGGCGCGCCCTTCACCCTCGCGGCCTACCTGGTCGAGGGCGGGCCGTCGAAGGACCACATCCGGGCGCGCACCCTCATGCACGCCGACCCCGAGGCCTGGGAAGGCCTCCTCTCCTGGGCCGCCGACGTCACCGGCCGCTTCCTCCGAGCGCAGCTCGAGGCGGGCGCGAGCGCGGCGCAGCTGTTCGACTCCTGGGTCGGATCGCTCTCGAAGGCCGACTACGTCGAACGCGTCGCCCCGTTCTCCCGCGCCGCTCTCGCTCCCATCCGCGATCTCGACGTGCCGGTCGTGCACTTCGGCGTCGGCAGCGGCGAGGTCTTGAAAGAGATGCACGAGGTCGGTGCCGACGTCGTGGGCGTCGACTGGCGCATCCCTCTGGATGTCGCCTCCGCCCGCCTGGGCGGCGGGGTGACCGTGCAGGGCAACGTCGACCCGGCACTGCTCGCCGCGCCCTGGCCGGTGCTCGAGGCGCACGTGCTCGACGTGCTGCGCCGCGGACGGAGCGCCCCCGCCCACGTGCTCAACCTCGGCCACGGGGTTCCGCCCGAGACCGACCCCGACGTGCTGAGCCGGATCGTCGCGCTCGTGCACGAGCAGGGTTCGGCCGCCGAGGATCTCGAGGTCGAGGAGGCCTGACGTGACGGACCAGGGCAGCCCCAGCCCGCACGCCGATTCCGGCGCGCGGGACAGCGACTTCGATTTCGACGTCGTCGTGATCGGCGGCGGCGCGGGTGGCCTCGTCGCCGCCCGCCAGCTCGCGCACCTCGGCAACACGGTGCTCGTCGTCGAGGCTCGCGAGGCCCTGGGCGGCTTCGTCGGCCGTCACGAGCTCGCGGGGGTCGTGCTCGACTCGGGAGCCGAGAGCTTCGCCACCCGGCGCGGCACCGTCGCGGCGTTCGTGACCGAGCTGGGTCTCGACGACCGCATCGTCGTCCCCGCCAAAGCGGGCGCCTGGGTCGCCTGGACCGGCGGCACCGCCCCGCTGCCGGCCGCCGGGATCCTCGGGATCCCCGGGGTTCCGCTGGCCGACGACGTGCGCCGGGTCATCGGCTGGGGCGGCTCCCTGCGGGCTTACCTCGACCGCCTGATGCCGCTGCTGCGGGTGAAGCCCGAGCACGATCTCGGCGACATCGTGCGCCGCCGGATGGGCCGGAAGGTGCTCGACCGGCTGGTCACGCCCGTGGTCGCCGGGGTGCACTCGGCCGACCCCTCGATCGTCGACGTGCGTTCGGTCGCGCCCGGCCTCACGCAGGCGATGACGACCCAGGGCTCGCTCTCCGGCGCCGTGATGGCGCTGCGGGAGCAGGCGCCCGCGGGGTCGCAGGTGCAGGGGATCGCGGGCGGCGTCCATACCCTGATCGATGCCCTCGAAGCGGATGCGCGGTACTACGGCGTGGAGTTCCGCACGGCGACCCGGGTCAGCGGGCTCGAGCGGGGTGCCGCCACCGACGTCGACGGGGAGGGTTGGGTCGTCCGCACCGACCCGGTGCCGTTCGGCGCCGACGGAGGAACCGACGGGGCCGACGGGGCAGAGACGCGGGGGTCGGCTCCCATCCGGGCGCGCGCGGTGATCATGGCGACCGACTTCCGGCCCGCGCTCGACCTCCTCACCCAGGCCGGCGTCGGCCGCCCGGCGAGCGGGTCGGCTGAGGCGGCTCCGGCGACCGGCGCTAGCCCGACCACCCCGGCCCTGACGACCCCGGCCCTGCCCGCCGCCGACGAGTGGCCCACCCCCGCCTCGGTGACGATCGCGACCCTGGTGGTCGACGACGCCCGGCTGGATGCGGCGCCCCGCGGCACCGGCGTGCTCGTCGCCCCCGGCACCCAGGGGGTCACGGCGAAGGCGCTCACGCACGCGACCGCGAAGTGGGCCTGGCTCGCCGAATCCCTGCCGGCCCACCGGCACGTCCTCCGGCTCTCCTACGGGCGAGCGGATGCGACCGGGCGAGCGGATGCGGCCGGATCCGCTGCCGCACCGACCACTGCCGGTGCGGTCGGTGCCCGCCCACCGGCACCGGCCGCCGCCCGCCAGGTCGACAGCGCCCTGGCGCTCCAGGACGCCTCGACCCTCCTCGGCATCCGGCTGAGCCCCGCCACCGTGGTCGACTTCGACACCGTGCAGTGGAGGGACTCGCTCGCCTTCGCCACCCTCGGCCACAAGGCCCGGGTCGCCGAGGCTCTCGCAGCAGTGGCGGTGGTGCCCGGGCTCGACGTCGTGGGCGCGTGGGTGTCGGGGACGGGCCTGGCCGCGACGATCGCCGAGGCCCGCACCACCGCATCCGCTCTCGCAGCCGAGCTGCGCGGCGACCGCCGCCTGCCCACCGACTGAGCGACCCCCGGCCCACCGACCGAGCCGGCGACCGGCCTGGGGATCCCCTGTGGGGCGGGCTCCCGGGGCAATGCGGGTCGCGCATCCTTGGGACTACGCTGGAAAGAACCCTGTACTCGCGATCGATCGGAGTTCACATGCGCGGGAAGATCATCTTCGTCGTCGGGCTTGCTACCGGGTACGTCCTCGGTACGCGAGCCGGTCGCGAGCGGTACGAGCAGATCAAGGCGGGAGCCGACAAGGTCTGGAACACCAGGCCGGTGCAAGCCGCCGCGGGCAAGGCCCAGGACTTCGCCGACAAGCGTGTCGACGAGGTCAAGGCCTCCCTCTCCCGTGCGGCGCGCAACGCGCTGGCCGGGCTGCTCGGCCGCGAACCGCTGACCGGTCCGCAGCAGAGCTCCGCTGCGAAGTCGGTCGGCTCGACCAAGGCGACGCCCCCGAAGCCGCGCGCGGCGACGGCCTCGGCCAAGTCCTCCGCGGCCAAGCCGGCGGCCGCCAAGTCGTCCACCGCCAAGCCTGCCGCGTCCACCCCCGCGAAGACCACCGGTGGCACCGCCGCCGCGAAGAAGCCCGAGGGCGAGAAGGCCGACCAGGCCTCGTCCGACGGCGACGAGTAGAACGAGGAGGCGTCAGCCGTGACCGAAGAACGCGACAAGAAGGCACGCCGCTCGCTGGTGTCCCTGTTCGCCGAGCTGCCCACGCTCGTCATCCAGCTGCTCAAGGACGAGATCGAGAACCTCAAGCGCGAGCTCACCGCCAAGCTGGCGAAGCTCGGGATCGGCATCGGGCTGTTCGTGGCCGCGGCGCTGTTCGCGTTCTTCGCGTTCGCGACGCTCGTGGCCGCGGCGGTGCTCGGTATCGCGACCGTGCTGCCGGGCTGGCTGGCCGCGCTCATCGTGGCCGCCGCCCTGCTGATCATCGCGGGCATCCTGGTGGCCGTCGGGATCTCGTCGCTCAAGAAGGGCCTCCCTCCGGTGCCCGAGGACGCGATCGAGAGCATCAAGAAAGACCTCAACACCGTCAAGGGATTGGGCGAGTGATGACCGACACGCACGCCTCCGCCAAGGCTCCGGCCGCTCCCGCCCCCGAGCGGTCGAAGGCCGAGCTGCACGCCGACATCGAGAAGACCCGGGCCGATCTGCGCTCGACCCTCGACGCGATCGAGTTCAAGCTCAACGTGCCGAAGCAGACACGGCACGCGGTGCACCGCCTGAAGAGCAGCGTCAACCGCTTCCGCGAGGCCAACCCCGTCGGCTTCGCCGTGGGGGTCGCCGGAGCCGTGGTGACCCTGGGAGCGGTCGCCGTTCTCGGCTTCCGCTTCGCTTCGAAGAAGTAGCATCGAATAGCTCCACCGCCGCCTCGCGGCGTCCCGCATCACAGAACACGAAGAAGGAACATGACTGACCCGACAGTCGGCGTCGATCCCGAGCCCATCAGCCCTCGCGACGTCGAGGACTCCGAGGCGGTCCCCGTCGTCGGCTACACGCTCTGGGCCGTCTTCCGGCGCAACCCCGATCATCCGCTGCTCGTCGACGGCACGGACGTGCCCGACTTCCTCGCCGAGATCGACGAGGCCCTGGCCTCGATCGACGACGAGGACGTGATGGTCCGCGGGATCTACGACGTCTCCGGCCTTCGAGCCGACGCCGACATCATGGTCTGGCTGCACGGCAGCGTTCCGGAGACCCTGCAGTGGGCGCTCCGCCAGATCCGACGCACCCGGGTGTTCGCGCCCCTGCTGCCGACCTGGAACGCGATGGGCGTGCACCGCGACGCCGAGTTCTCCTCGAACCACCTCCCCGCCTTCATGCGCGGTAAGGAGCCGGCCGCCTGGGTCACCGTCTACCCGTTCGTGCGCAGCTACGAGTGGTACCTGCTGCCCGAGGAGGAGCGGCGTGCGATGCTCGCCGACCACGGCCGCAAGGGGTCCGAGTACCGCTCGGTGCTCGCGAACACCGTGGCCTCCTTCGCCCTCGGCGACTACGAGTGGATCCTGGCGCTCGAGGACGACGAGCTGCTCAACCTCGTCGACCTGATGCGTCACCTCCGGCAGACGGATGCGCGCCTGCACGTCCGCGAGGAGGTCCCGTTCTACACCGGACGGCGGCTCGAGGTCGCCGAGATCATCGAGGTGCTGCAGTGACCGTCGTCCTGGGCGCCAGCCCCGCCGCATCCTCGGGGCCCGAGCACGTCACCGTACCCGTCGCCTACGACGCCATCCTGCTCGCCTCCTTCGGCGGGCCGGAGGGGCAGGACGACGTGATCCCGTTCCTCCGCAACGTCACGCGCGGCCGCGGCATCCCGGACGAGCGGCTCGAAGAGGTCGCCCATCACTACCGTGCCTTCGGCGGCATCAGCCCGATCAACGCCCAGAACCGGATGCTCAAGGCCGCTCTTGAGACCGAGCTCGCCGACCGCGGCATCGACCTCCCGGTGCTCTGGGGTAACCGCAACTGGGACCCGTACCTCCGCGAGGCGCTGACCGAGGCGCACGACCGCGGGTTCAGCCAGCTGATCGCGATCGCGACCAGTGCCTACAGCTCGTACTCCAGCTGCCGCCAGTACCGCGAGGACTACGCGATCGCGCTGGAGGAGACCGGCCTGGCCGGCGAGATCACGATCGACAAGGTGCGCCAGTTCTTCGACCACCCCGGTTTCGTGCAGCCGTTCATCGACGGGCTGCGTGCCGCGCTGGCCGACATCCGTGAGCGCTTCGAGGGGATCGACCTCGCGAGCGAGGTCGAGGTGCTCTTCACGACGCACTCGATCCCGAGCGCCGACGCCGAGCGGTCCGGCCCCTCCTTCCGCGGGTTCGGGCCGGAGGGTGCGTACGCCGCCCAGCACCGCGCCGTCGCCGAGGTCGTCATGCTCGCCGCCACGTCGGGTGTGGGCGAGACCGACGTGCCGTGGCAGCTGGTCTTCCAGTCGCGCTCCGGCCCGCCGAGCCAGCCCTGGCTCGAGCCCGACATCAACGACGCGATCGCCGAACTCCCCGCCAAGGGGGTCCGCGCGGTCGTGATCGTGCCGCTCGGCTTCGTAAGCGACCACATGGAGGTCATGTGGGACCTCGACAACGAGGCGCTGGAGAGCTGTGCCGAGAACGGGCTCTACGGCGTGCGCACCCCGACGCCCGGGGTCGACCCGGCCTACGTCTCCGGGCTCATCGACCTCGTGCTCGAGCGCGTGAACGGCACGCCGACCGAGGAGCGCGCCTCCGTCACCGACATCGGCCCCTGGTACGACGTCTGCCGGCCCGGCTGCTGCGAGAACGTGCGTCTCGGCTTCAAGCCGGCCCTGGCGGGGATCGCACCATGACCAGGATGCTCCGTGTCGCCACCCGGGGGAGTGCACTCGCCCGGGCGCAGACGGGGCATGTCGTCCAAGCCCTGGTGGCGGCCACGGGCGTCGAGGTCGAGACCATCGTGATCGCGTCCGAGGGCGACCGCTCGAAGGAGTCCCTGTCGAGCCTCGGCGGGACCGGGGTCTTCGCGAGCGCCCTCCGTGAGGCTCTCGTCGCGGGGGAGTGCGACCTGATCGTGCACTCCCTCAAAGACCTGCCGACCGCCGACTACCCGGGCCTGGTCATCGGGGCCGTTCCCGTCCGCGAGGATGCGCGGGACGCGCTCTGCGCCCGCGACGGCCTGACGCTCGACGAGCTGCCCGAGGGTGCGCGCGTCGGCACCGGCTCTCCCCGGCGGGTCGCCCAGCTGCTCAGCCTGCGGCCCGACCTCACGATCGTCGACATCCGCGGCAACGTCGACACCCGGCTGGGACGAGTGGCCTCCGGCGATCTCGACGCCGTGGTACTGGCGTCAGCGGGGCTCGCCAGGCTCGGTAGGCTAGACGCAGCATCCGAACTGTTCGCTCTCGAACTCTGGCCCACCGCGCCGGGACAGGGTGCACTCGCGATCGAAACCCGTGAGGGGGACAGCATTCCCGAGTTGCTCAGCATCGAGCATCCGCCGACCCGCACGGCGGTCCTCGCCGAGCGCGCCGTCCTGGCCGCCCTCGAGGCCGGCTGTGCCGCGCCGATCGGGGCGTCGGCCCTCGTCGAGGGCGACGAGCTCCAGCTCTCGGCGACCGTGTATCAGCCGGACGGCGAGGCCGAGCTCGGCTGCGAGCGGTCCGCCTCCCTCCTCGGTGACGACCTCGTCGTCGCCGGACTCCTCGGCCAGGCCGTCGCCGCACAGCTGCTCGAAGACGGCGCCGCCGAGATCGCGCCCGTCGGGCCCGAGAGCGGCGCTCAGGCCTCGGGCGGCGGCGCCGACCTGCCCGGCGGCACCGAATGACCGCCTGGTCGCAGCGCCCGCTCGGCGGCTGGCGCATCCTCGTCCCCCGCGGAGGCCCGTGGGGTCACGGTGTCGCCGCCGACCTGCGGGCGGTCGGCGCCAAGCCGATCGTCGCGCCGATGATCAACTTCGCTCCGACAGAGGATGACGAGACCCTGCAGCGAGCGCTCAAGGCGCTCGCCGAGGGCTCGTTCGACTGGCTGACCATGACCAGTGCGACCACGGTCGACGTGCTGACCGCGCACCAGGCCGTCGTTCCGCCCGAGACCCACATCGCCGCCGTCGGCGAGACCACCGCTGCCGCGCTGACCGCCGCCGGCTACAAGGTCGACCTCGTGCCGCCGGAGGACAACTCGGCGAAGGGGCTGCTGCGCGAGCTCAAGCGGTTCGAGCAGTTCGGCCCTGAGCTCCGGGTGCTGACGCTCCGCAGCGACATCGCGAAGCCGGTTCTCACCGAGGGCCTGATCGAGCGCGGGCACACCGTGGAGTCGGTCGTCGCGTACCGCACGATCGGAGTCGAGGTCGACCCGCAGATCCGGGCCGATGTCGCCGCAGGTGCGATCGACGCCATCTTCGTGACCTCTGGTTCGGTGGCCGAGCAGGTGCAGTTGCAGCTCGGACCCATCCCGGAATCGACGCTGGTGGCGGCCATCGGTCCGCGTACCGCCGACGACGCGCGCGCCTACGGGCTGCGGGTCGACGTGATCGCCAAGGGCCGGTCGGCCGAGTCGCTGATCAACGCGGTCATCGAGGTCGCGAACGCGCGCCGGGCCGAGGACGACGCGTAGGCGATCGCGCTTCGGTGCCCTTCCCTTCCCCGCTCTGCCCTGCCCTGCCCTGCTCGACGACGAGCCGCTCGGCGGGGCTCGCACGCTGCGCTCAGCGCGGCCAGACCGGGCGGAACTGCACGCTGATGCGCGGGCCGACCGCCTGCTTCGTCTTCAGCACCGCGTGCTCGTGCGTGCGCTGGCAGCTGCCGCCCATCACGATCAGGTCGCCGTGGCCGACCGGGAACTTGAGGGTCGCCCCCGGTTCGCCGCCGAGGCCCGGCTTCGGTCGCACCGACAGGGTGCGTGCCGCCCCGACCGAGACGATGGCGACCATCGTGTCCTGATCGATCGTGCGGCCCACCCGGTCGCCGTGCCAGGCGACGCTGTCGTCGCCGGTGCGGTAGAAGCACAGGCCCGCGGTCTGGAACACCTGCGCGGCGGGCCGGCCGTAGTGCTCGTTGAGCGCATCCTGAGCCTTGTCGAGCAGCGGATCGGGGTACAGGTCGTGCGCCCCGAAGTGCGAGACCAGGCGCGGCACGTCGACCACCCGGTCGTACATCTCGCGGCGGTCGGCCTGCCACGGAACGTCGAGCGCGAGCCGCTCGAACAGGGCGTCGGAGTCGGTCACCCACCCCGGCCGGAGGTCGACCCAGGCGCCCTGCCCGAGCTCGGTGCGCTGCACCGACGAGCCGAGCGTCTCGAGGCCGGGCTCGGCGTCGAGGTCGTCGAAGAGGGAGGTCTGGAAGTCGAGGTGCATGCGGGCAAGCCTACCGACATTCGAAGATATGTTCTAGAGAGCAGGATGAAGAGGCCGGTCAGGATGCTCGCGACAGCGGGCAGGGCGGCCTCCTGTTCCCGCCCCGTCGCGGCCAGGACGACTGCCGGTCGTTGCTGCAGGGCCATTAGGAGCGTCAGATCTGCGGTCTCGCGCTTGAGGGCGTTCCCCGTCTCGCGCTCCAGCGTCAGCCGGAGCTCGAGGTGGATGATTTCGTACGGATCCGCCCTCACCGGAGGCAGCTCGAGGGCGTCCGGCGAGCCCGCCGGCTTCAGCGCGTTGACAGTGGGCCGAGCGGTGACGGCGGTGCCACCCGCGGTGTGCGCCGAGACGGACAGCGACGTCCACAGGTCGCTCGGTGCCGTCGGCGACAGGGTCAGGCGGAGGTCGGCGGAGGTCGAGAGTGCGGTGCGGATCCAGAGTTGGCGCTCCAGCGACGAGCCGGGTGCGAAACGATAGTCCGAGGGGATCAGGTCTGCGAGCGGTGCGGCCGACCAGGTCGTGCCGTCGGTGCTCACCTCGACGGACGGCTCAGCGGCCTCGGCCGAGGGGATGTCGGCCGCCGTCGTCGCTGCGAAACAGGAGAGGGCGAACATCAGCATCGCGGCCATTCTCCGGAGCGGATGCGACCTCCGCATCGTCGTGCACCGCATCCGGGACCCCCTTCCGCCGCGCGATCTGCGACCGCGCCGCCTTCAGCCACATCAGGGCCGCGTACGTGAGGAGCAGGCCGGCGACCGCCGCCGTCACGGGCCCCCGCCATTCGCCGGTCAGCCAGAGGTTGAGGTAGCCGGCGAGGGGCACGTGGTACCAGAGCGCCCCGCGCAGCTGCTCGGCGCGCACCGAGTCGGGATCGGATGCCGGGTTCGCGTCGCCCTGCAGCGTGAAGACGCGCTCACCGGCCCCGGTGACGGCGACCGAGACGACGCGGTGCGTGACGACTGCAGGCTTGCCGGATTCGAGCTGGTACGTGACCACCTGCCCGACGGTGACCGAAGCGGGATCGACCGGGCGCACCACCACGAGCTCGCCCGGCGGCAGCCCCGGCTCCATCGATCCGGTGAGGATCGTGTAGGCGGTGGCCCCGGCCAGCCGCGGCAGGGCGACCATCGTCACGAGCAGCGCCGCCGCGGTCAGCAGAAGGGCCCACGCGGCGACGCGGCCCGCCCAGCGAGCGGCCGTGCCGAGTGGCGTGCCGCCCCGCCCTGCCCGACGAGCGGCCGTGCCGAGTGGCGAGCCACCGGGCCCGGCCGTCCGCCGCCCGGTCACGGGTTCGGGTTCTGCACCAGGGTCAGCTCGAAGTCGTCCAGGTTCACCGCCGCATCCATGCCCTCGTTGAAGGACGTGCCCGCGTCGAAACTGAAGTCGAGCTGGATCGGATACGCCTCGGCCCCGTCGACCGTCCCCAGGTCGTAGCTGAGGTCGGAGGTGGTGATCGAGTCGACCGTCATCGTGACGTCGAGGTACGGCAGCAGGTCACCGCTCAGGTCGGCCGTGTCGGCGAGAAGTGTGGCCTCGAGGTTCTTGCCGGCGCCGTCGACGACCGCGTTCGCGGTGTACCGGATGACATCGCCCGGCACGATCTGGTCGGTCGCCGGGTCGAAGGGCGCCGGGATGCCCGTCGTCACGTCGGACCAGGTGGCCTCCTGCACCGAGAGGGCGAGGTAGCCCGAGCGGATCGTGCCGCCCGCGACCTGAGCCTGGTCGGACCACAGTGCGTACGACCCGAGGCCGCCGGTGAGTAGGACGACGGCGGCTCCCGCCGCTATCGCTCCCTTTGCTATCGTGTTCATTCTGGTGCCCCAATCCATCGGAGGAACCGGACGATCAGGCGAACGCCCGTGCCGTGAACAGTAGCTGAGCATTGCTCATGATGATATCCCCCGTTCGGGGACGTCGACCGAGGCGGGTGCCCCTCATCCAGCCCCCGCCCACCGTGGCGGATCTAAACTGGAGGTCATGACCTCCGGCTTTCCCGACATCCGTCCGCGCCGTCTCCGCAGCACCCCCGCCATGCGGCGTCTCGTCGCCGAGACCCGGATCGACCCGGCCCAGCTGGTGCTCCCGCTCTTCGTGCGCGACGACATCGTCGAGCCCGCTCCGCTGCAGTCGATGCCCGGCGTCGTCCAGCACACCTTCGACAGCCTGAAGGCCGCGGTCGTCGAGGCGGCCGAGGCCGGGATCGGTGGCGTCATGCTCTTCGGCGTGCCGGGCGAGTCCGACAAGGATGCGCGGGGAACCGCCGCCACCGACCCCGACGGCGTGCTGAACGCGGCGACCCGGGTGGTGGCCGACGAGGTCGGCGGCGCCCTCGTCGTGCAGACCGACCTGTGCCTGGACGAGTTCACCGACCACGGCCACTGCGGCGTGCTCGCATCCGACGGTTCGGTCGACAACGACGCGACGCTGGTGCGCTACCGCGACATGGCCGTCGAGCAGGCCCGCGCCGGCTCCCAGCTGCTGGGGCTCTCGGGCATGATGGACGGCCAGGTCGGCGCGGTGCGGGCGGCGCTCGACGCGGACGGCTTCCAGGATGTCGCCATCCTCGCCTACGCGGCCAAGTACGCCTCGGCGTTCTACGGCCCCTTCCGCGAGGCGGTGGGCTCGACCCTCCGCGGAGACCGCAAGACCTACCAGCTCGATCCCGCCAACCGGCGGGAGGGCCTCCGGGAGGCCGTGCTCGACGTCGAGGAGGGTGCCGACATCGTGATGGTGAAGCCGGCCCTCAGCTATCTCGACCTCGTCGCCGACGTCTCGGCGGCCGTTCCCGTGCCGGTCTGGGCGTACCAGGTGTCGGGGGAGTACGCGATGATCGAGGCCGCGGCGGCGAACGGCTGGATCGACCGCGACCGCGCCATCCTCGAATCGCTCACGAGCATCCGCCGGGCCGGCGCCGAAGCCGTGCTCACCTACTGGGCGGTCGAGGTCGCCACGACTCTGAAGGGGCTGTGATGAGCCAGACCGACGTCAACGCGAACGCGACCACTACGACCACCACCAACGCCGCCGAGTTCGAGCGGGCCCAGCGTTCGATCCCGGGCGGGGTCAACTCGCCGGTCAGGGCCTTTCGCTCGGTCGGGGGCACGCCGCGCTTCCTGGTGTCGGCGCGTGGGCCGTACGTGACCGACTCCGAGGGCGTGGAGTACGTCGACCTGGTGTCGTCGTGGGGGCCCGCGATCCTCGGCCACGCGCATCCCGAGGTCGTCGCCGCGGTGCAGGATGCCGCGTCCCGCGGTCTGTCGTTCGGCGCGACCACGCCGGCCGAGACCGACCTGGCCGAGCTCGTGCGGGAGCGGGTGCAGGCCGGCGGTGCGCATCCGATCGAGAAGCTCCGGCTGGTCTCGACCGGCACCGAGGCGACCATGACCGCGATCCGGCTGGCGCGCGGCTTCACCGGCCGCGACGTGCTGATCAAGTTCGCCGGGCACTACCACGGGCACTCGGACTCGCTGCTGGCCGAGGCCGGCTCGGGCCTCGCGACCCTGGCACTCCCCGCCTCCGCCGGCGTGCCCGCGGCGACCGCGGCCCTCACGATCGTGCTGCCCTACAACGACCTGGGTGCGGTGCGCGAGGCCTTCGCCTCGTTCGGCTCCGACATCGCCGCGATCATCGTCGAGGCGGCTCCGGCGAACATGGGCGTCGTGCCGCCCGAGGCCGGCTTCAACGCTGCGCTCGCCGACATCGCGCACGCCCACGGAGCGCTGCTGATCGTCGACGAGGTGCTCACCGGGTTCCGGGTCGGCGCGGCCGGGTGGTGGGGGCTCGAGAACGCCGGCCAGCCCGTCGCCGAACTGCATCAGGATGCGCCCGACGGCGTCGCCGTGCCCGCCTACCTCCCCGACCTCATCACCTTCGGCAAGGTCGTGGGCGGCGGCATGCCACTCGCCGCGCTCGGCGGGCGGGCCGACGTGATGGACCACCTCGCGCCCCTCGGGCCGGTGTACCAGGCGGGCACCCTCTCGGGCAACCCGATCGCCGTGGCCGCCGGGCTCACCACCCTTCGCCTGGCCGACGCCGCCGTGTACGAGGCGCTCGACCGCACCGCGCTGACGGTCTCGACCGAGGTCTCCTCGGCGCTCGCCGCCGAAGGTGTCGCGCACAGCGTGCAGCGGGCCGGCAACCTCTTCAGCTTCACGTTCGGATCAGCCACCCCGCCGCGCAACTACGTCGACGTGCAGGCGCAGGAGGGCTACCGCTACGGCCCGTTCTTCCACGCCATGCTCGACGCGGGGGTCTCGCTGCCGCCGTCGGTCTACGAGGCCTGGTTCGTCTCGGCGGCGCACGACGACGCGGCGCTCGGCCGCATCCTCGACGCCCTCCCCGCGGCCGCGCGTGCCGCGGCGACCACGGTCCCGCCTCGCCCGTGACGCGCTCGTGTCGGCCCCTCGACGCGGGTCGATCGTGCCCACAGGTGTAGATTCCTCAATCGTTATATATCGGCCGGCGGGAATCCTGCCGGTATTCAGGCAAGCCACGGCAGGATAGAGACATGGCCGTCCTCTTCGTCCACACCGATCGCCTCGAGGTCCGACTCACGCGTGTCGAGAAGATGCTCTCGTTTCGGCGCACCGACATCGTGGTGCCCCTCGACAGCATCAAGTCGGCGGCGCTGACCGACGACCCCTGGGTGTGGGTGCGCGGCATCCGGGCGCCGGGCACGGCGGTTCCGCTGACGCTCGCGGTGGGGACGTGGAAGTTCCACGACGGCAAGGACTTCCTGCTCGTCAAGGGCACGCGCACCTCGGTCGTGATCGACCTCGAGGGTCAGGAGTTCTCGCGGCTGATGGTGACGACTGCGCACTCGATCGAACTTCTGCGCGCGCTGCGCGTGCCGCCCGTCGAAGGCACCGAGGTCATCAGCAGCTGACCCTTGCGGGCCGGCCGCCGTCGCTCAGAGGCTGAGGTCGACGACGGTGCGGCCGCGGACGGCGCCGTCGAGGATGCGCGGGGCCACGTCGAGCGCCCCCTCGAGCGAGACGGTGGTCGTCAGCGAGTCGAGGGCCTCCGGGTCGAGCTCGCGGGCGAGGTCGGTCCACGCGCGCTCCCGCAGCGGGAGCGGCGCCTCGACCGAGTTCGCTCCGGTCAGCGTGACCGAGCGCAGGATGAACGGCAGCACCGTGCCCGGCAGGTCCGGCCCCTGGGCCAGACCACAGGCCACGACCGTGCCGCCGTAGTTCGTCTGCGCCAGCACGTTGGCGAGCGTGCGACTGCCGACCGAGTCGATCGCGCCCGCCCAGGCCTGGCTCTGCAGCGGACGGCCCTCCTCGCCCAGCGGTCCGCGATCGATCACGCGCGCCGCCCCCAGGCCCTCGAGGTACCCGCCGAGCTCCTCGGCCCGGCCCGTCGAGGCGACGACCCGGTAGCCGCGGCGCGCGAGCAGCGAGATGGCGATCGAGCCGACGCCACCGGCCGCCCCGGTGACCAGGATCTCGCCGTCCTCGGGCCGCACCCCCGCATCCTCGAGCGCCAGCACGGCGATCATCGACGTGAAACCGGCGGTGCCGATCGCCGCCGCGCGGGCCGGGGCCGCCTCGAATGCCGAGGGGAGGTGCACGAGCGCATCCGGCCGCACGCGGGCACGGTCGGCCAGGCCGCCGTGGCGATCCTCACCGATGCCGTCGCCGTTCAGCACGACGAGGTCGCCCTCGGCGAACCGCGGCGACCGGGAGCCGGTGACCCGGCCGACGATGTCGATGCCCGGGATGAGCGGCCACGAGCGCACGACACCGGGACGGCCGGTCAGGGCCATCCCGTCTTTGTAGTTGACGCTCGAGTAGAGCACCTCGAGGTCGACGGCCTCGTCGCCCCCGGTGCCCTCGAAGAACTCGTCGTCGTCGATCTCGAGCAGCCGGCCGCCGGCGCCCTTCTCGGTCACCACGATCGCTCTGGTCATGCGTCCTCCTCGACTCTCCGACCGGCCCGACTCTCTCCGACCGGCCTTGCTCCGAATGCGCTGCGCCTTACGCCTTACGCCTTACGCCCTACGACACGTCCCGGCGCCAGCTCGTCACGTACCCGATCACGGTCGCCACGACCGCGATCGCGGCGAGCACGAGCCCGCCCTGCCACCATTCCAGCCCGACGCCCGTGCCCCCGCCCGGCGAGGCGATCGTGAACACGCTGCCGCCGACCAGCGCATCGCTCGCCGACCCCGGAAGGAACTGGGCGATCTGCGCCGACCAGTCGGTGAGACTCGCACCGAACCGCAGCAGCGGCTCGAGGAACTGGGTGAACGCCAGCACGATCACGATCGCGGCCACCTGGCTGGGCACGAGGGTGCCGAGTCCGACCCCGATCGCGGCCCACAGCGCCATCGCGAGGATCGACCGGCCGACGAAGGCCCAGATGTCCCCGGTCGCAAGCTGCGTGTCGATCCCGAACCCGGCGAGCACGCCGCCGCCCGCACCGATCGAGCCGATGAGCGCCAGCACGCCGAACACGGCGCCCGCGATCAGCAGCGTGATCGCCTTACCGGCGAGCACGATCCCGCGGCGGGGCTGGGCGAGGAAGGTGGGGGTGAGCGACTGGAAGCGGAACTCGCTCGTCACGGCCAGCGCGCCGAGGAGCACCGGGAAGACGTAGCCGACCGAGGTCGCGAAGCTGTAGACCAGGCGCGGCAACTGGTCGTCCGGCAGCGTCGGGCCGTTCGCCCGGGTGCCGACCCCGGCGAAGATCGCCGCCAGCCCGCCTGAGCAGAAGGCGACGTAGACCACCATGATGATCGCGAGCACCCACCACAGCCTGGTGCTGGTGAGCTTCGTGACCTCTGAGCGCACGGCGTTGACGAGCTTCACAGCGATCCCTCCTCGCCCACGAGCGTGAGGAACGACTCCTCGAGACCGGTGCGTTTCTGCGACAGCGCGGTCAGCGGGATGCCCGCCTCGAACGCGAGCCGCCCGATCACCGCCGCTTCGGCGTTCTCGACCAGCACGCCCGAGCGGAGGTTCGACACCTCGAACCCGGCCGCGCGGATGACCTCGGCCAGCCTGTCCTTGTCGTCGGCGTTCACCTGCACCTGCTTCGAGTCGGACACGTCCAGGCTCGACAGCTCGCCGCGGTGGACGAGCTTGCCGTGCGAGATGATGACCACGTCGTCGACCGTCTGCTGCACCTCGCTCAGCAGGTGCGAGCTGATCAGCACGGTGCGGCCCTCGGCGGCCATCGATCGCAGCAGCAGCCGGATCCACTTGATGCCCTCCGGGTCCAGCCCGTTGATCGGCTCGTCCAGCACCAGCACGCCCGGGTCGCCGAGCAGGGCGAACGCGAGTCCGAGGCGCTGCCGCATGCCGAGGGAGTAGCCGCCGACGCGGCGGTTCGCGTAGCCGGACAGGCCCACCTTCTCGAGTGCCGCATCCGGAGCCGTCTTGGGCAGCCCGGCGGCCTGGGCATAGACCGCGAGGTGGTTGCGGGCGGATCGGCCGGGATGGAAGCTGGCGGCCTCGAGCGAGGCGCCGACGGTCGCGAGCGGGGAGTCGAGCTTCGAGTAGGGCGTGCCGCCGAAGGTCGCGCTGCCGGAGGTGGGCTGCACGAGCCCGAGCAGCATCCGGAGCGTCGTCGTCTTGCCGGCGCCGTTCGGCCCGAGGAAGCCGGTGACCTGCCCTGGCTCGACCGTGAGGCTCAGGTCGGAGACGGCCTGGACGTGCCCGAACGACTTCGTGAGCTCTGTGAACTCGATGGGTACGCCTGAGGGCATCGATTCAGTCCTGTCGGTGTCCGGAGGGGAGAACAGGCGGTGGTCACCGCGCCTCCAGACTAGGGTGGCGCCCGGTCGTTGTCACAGCTTTCGGATGATCCTGCGAGAATCGCGGTGTCGCCCGTGAACGATCGGGCGGTGGATGTCGATGCAGATCGACCGGATGCCCGTGATGGAAGAGGACGCGATGCCTGAGCCCGACGCCGCCGAAGCGGCGCGTCTCGGCGAGCTGGAGGATGCCGGGCTCGTCGAGCACATCCGGCGCCGCAGCCTCCGCGGATCCGTCGGGCTGGTCGTCGACAGCGCGTTCTTCCTCTTCGGCACGGTCGCGACCGGCTGGCTCGCCTATCTGGTCATCACCGAGTCGTTCGCCCGCGGCTGGCAGCAGCTGTGGTTCCTGCTCGTCTTCTGGCTCGTGGTCGCCTACCTGTTGCTGCCGCGGGTGCACAGCATCCTGACCCTCTTCTACGTTCCCGACTATTTCATCGGGCGCGCGAAGACGAGGGAAGGGCTGCTCGGCGACCCGATCAACATCGCGCTGCGCGGCACCGACGAGCAGATCCACCAGGCGATGACCGAGGCCGGCTGGCACCTGGCCGACGACATGGGGCTGACCTCGGCGCTCCGCACGGTGCGCGGAACGCTGCTGCGCCGCAGCTACCCCGGCGCCCCCGTCTCGCGCCTGTACCTCTTCGGCACGGTGCAGGACTTCACCTACCAGCAGGAGGTCGAGGGCAACCCCTCCAAGCGCCACCACGTGCGGTTCTGGCGCTGCCCCGCGGGCTGGCTGCTGCCGGGCGGGCACAAGGCCGACTGGCTCGCGGCGGGCACCTACGACCGCAGCATCGGGATCTCGTTCTTCACCCTGCAGGTCACGCATCGCATCGACAAGGAGACCGACAAGGAGCGCGACCACATCGTGCGCACCCTCGTCGAGGGCGATCCCGAGGTGCGGGTGCGGCTGATCCGCAACTTCTCGACCGGGTACCACCACGTCAACGGCGGCGGCGACGCGATCGTGACCGACGGCGACCTGCCCGTGGTCGACCTGCGGCGGGTGAAGACGGATGCCGCGGTCGCCGACCCGGCGCACCACCGCGGAGTCGCGCCGACGCCTGCCGCGGTCTTCTCCGAGGAGCCGATCGAGGGCGCCCGGCGACCCGCCTCGCTCTACCTCGGCGTGCTGCTGATGGCGCTGCGGGTGCTCGCGGCGCTCGGCGCGGCGGCGGTCGTCGCGTTCTCGATCGGCGACGGCGAACTCGACTTCCGAACCGTCACCGGCGCCCTGACTCCGGCAGACGCGCGTTACCTGGGGTCGCTGGTCGCGATCGTGTTCGTGTCGTTGGCCCTACTGATCAGCGCTTTGTACTCGGTGCTCGCGTTCCTGATCTTCCACGGCCACAACTGGGCACGGTTCGCCGCTATGGGGCTGAGCTCGGCGGCGATCATCATCACCGCGATCGACTTCTTCAGCGGCGGCCCGCAGATCACGTTGCAGACCAACCTGCTCGGGCTCTCGTTCGACGTGCTCGTGCTGCTGGCCCTGTCGGGCACGGATGCGCGGCGGTTCTCGCACCGCCGGGCCCTCGAGCGGCGTCAGGCGCGCGCGGAGCGGCGGTCGGTGCGGGTCAGGTGAGGGTCTGGGTGCTGGGCGGGTTGCCGGGCGGCGGGCTCGGGCTCAGGTCAGCGTCTGGGTACCGGGCGGGAGCACGCCGCCGGCGTAGAGCGTGAGCGCCGACTCCTGCAGGGCGGTCAGCGCCACCCGCTGCGGCCACGGGCCGTACGAGATCCGGGCGATGCCGAGCTCCTGGTAGCGCGCGGGCGTCAGGGAGCCGGGGACGCCGATGACGCTGACCTTGCGGTGCCCGATCCCCTCGACGAGACGGATGGCGGTGGGTTCGTCGACCAGGCCGGGAACGAAGACGCACGCCGCGCCCGCATCCAGATACGCCCGTCCGCGCTCGATGGCGTCGTCGATCGCCTCGTCGAGGGAGCGGTCGCCGCGGCGGATCAGCGCATCCGTGCGGGCGTTCAGCACGAAGCGCACGCCCTCCTCCTCGGCCGCCTTCATGACCTCGGCGACGTTCTCGACCGATTCGATGTGCGGGCGCAGCTGATCCTCGAGGTTCCCGCCGACCACGCCGACGCCGATCGCCATGCGCACCGTCTCGGCCGGGTCGCCGTAGCCGCCCTCGAGGTCGGCGCTGACCGGGAGCGAGGTCGAGAGCGCGATGCGGCCGACCGCCTCGATCATCAGCTCGACCGGGATGCGCTCGCCGTCCTCGAAGCCGTACGACGCCGCGATGCCGTGGCTCGCGGTGGCCAGGGCCTTGGTCTCGGGAAGGTCGGCGATCACCATGGCGCTCGCGACGTCCCAGACGTTGACGAGCGTAAGGATCTCGGGGGCCTCGTGCAGCCGGAGCAGCGCATCCGCGCGGTCATGCACGAGTTCGTGGCTCGGGTGGGCCTGCAGCGGATCGTAGGGGTCGCTCATGGGGCGAGCCTAGCGGGGTGCGTGGGCCGGGCAGCGGATGGCTTTGGTGCTGGTGCTGTCGGTGTTGGTGCCGGTGCCGGTGCCGGTGCCGGTGCTCGTGCCGTCGGGGTCGGCGCAGGCTTCGCAGACGATGAGCTGGGCGCGGCAGGTGGGGTCGGCGCAGTTCTGCATGAGGGAGGTGGGCCCGCCGCATCCGACGCACTCGCCGATCACGGCGGCATCCGGTGAGAACGCGATCGAGCCGCGGCGGTCGAAGACGTAGAGCGACCCCTCCCAGAGGCCCCGGTCGCCGTAGGTCTCGCCGTAGCGGACGATGCCGCCCTCGAGCTGGTAGACGCGCTCGAAACCCCGGGCGGTCATCAGCGACGAGAGCACCTCGCAGCGGATGCCGCCGGTGCAGTAGGTGACGACGTCCTTGTCTTTCAGGTGGTCGTACTTGCCGCTGTCGAGCTCGGCGACGAAGTCGCGGGTGGTCGCGACATCCGGAACCACCGCGCCCTTGAAGCGGCCGATGCCGGCCTCGAAGGCGTTGCGGCCGTCGAAGAAGACGACCTCCTCGCCCGCGGCCTCGACCCGGTCGACGAGTTCGTGCAGTTCGGCGGGAGCGAGCCGGGTGCCGCCGCCCTTCACCCCGTCGGCGTCGACCTCGAGCTCGCCGGGGGCGCCGAAGCTGACGATCTCGTCGCGGACCTTGACGCTCAGGCGCGGGAAGTCGGTGCTCGCGCGGTACGGCGTGTGCTTCGAGGCGGGGGCGCCCTCGAGCGCGGCGCCCTCGCTCCACTTGACGTCGAGGCCGGCGAACGGGCCGAACTCGCGGGTCTTGCGCACGTAGCGTTTCACGGCGTCGAGCTCGCCGCCGAGGGTGCCGTTGATGCCGTCCGGCGAGATCAGGATGCGGCCGCGCAGTCCCAGCCCCTCGCAGAGATCGCGCTGCCACAGCCGCACGGCCTCGGGATCGGCGATCGGGGCGAAGACGTAGTAGAGGATGATCTTCGGGACGGGCACTTGGCGATTTTACCGGCGGGGGCTGGGGGCGGGGCTGTCGCGGTTGTTTGCGGTGGTGCGCGGTGGCTTGCATGTTTGCGGGTGCTCTCGCTTGTAGGAAAGCACAGTCGGTATGGCCGTTCGCGGTGGCGAACCCTACGATCGCGCTGTGCATTTCTTCTTCAGAACCGTCGTCGGCACCCTGCTCGCGCGCTTCCGGCGTCCGCTCGGGATGTGGGATGTCGGGATCCGTACATTCCGCGTGCTGCCGACCGATCTCGACGTGCTGCGGCACATGAACAACGGGGTCTACCTGTCGATCCTCGACATCGCCCGGCTCGACCTGATGGTGCGGAGCGGGGTGTGGAAGGAGCTGAGCGCGCGCGGGTGGTACCCGGTGGTGGTGTCGGAGACGATCAGCTTCCGGCGCTCGCTGCAGCTCTGGCAGAAGTTCGACGTCGAGACGCGGGTGCTCGGGGTGGATGCGAAAGCGGTGTTCGTCGAGCAGCGGTTCGTCGTGGGCGGTGAGATCGTCGCGCGAGCCTATGTGCGGGCGCGATTCCTCAGCCGGTCGGGCGGGACGGTGTCGATCGAGGACCTCCTCGCCGTGCCGGGGGTGGGGGCGGTGCCTTCCGACGGAAGGATGCCTGCGTGGCTGGCCGGGTGGGGGGACGAGGTGGCTTTGCCGCCGAGCCGGGGGGCCGCGCCGAGCGTATGGGAGTGAAGTCGGGGTTCTCGCCTGCATTCCGTCTTCGGCATATGGCTAGCGCGCATCCGCTTCTCCACAGCGTGGGATGGGAATGAAGTTGTCCTCAGCCTGCATGTGCTGAGCGGCGCGGGCGGGTTCTCGACCTATTGTCGGAGCATGTCCGAGTTGAACGACACCCAGGCCCCTCCGTCGACTCCCTCGTCGCCGAATGAGGATGCTGCGTCGTCGTCGTCGCTCGAGGTGGCCGCGCCGTCGACCGAGGCGGCTGCGCAGTCGACCGACGCGGCTTCGCCTGTGGTCGAGGATGTCGCTTCGTCGATCGAGCTCGGGCCCCAGGCCGTCGCTCTCGCCCGGCGCTGGCTCGACGAGAGCGCCGACTCGCCCGTCGACCCCTCGGCGGCACGGCTGGCGGGCGTGCTGAAGGATCCGGACGGGCTCGCCTTCACGGTCGGCTTCGTCGACGGTGTCGCGCGGCCGGAGGATCTGCGCGTGGCGGCCGAGAACCTGAAGGTGCTCGCGCGGCGCACCCCGCGTTTCCTCCCGGCTTACCTCCGGATGGCGATCCGCGCCGGCGGAGCGCTCGGCGAGGTCGCCCCGGGAGTGGTGGTGCCCATCGCGCGGAAGGTGCTGCGCTCGATGGTCGGTCACCTGATCGTCGACGCCCGGCCCTCGCGCTTCGGGCCCGCGGTGGAGAAGCTGCGGGCGATGTCCGGAGACGGCACCGTGCGCTTGAACATCAACCTGCTCGGTGAGGCGGTGCTCGGAGACCGCGAGGCCGCGAAGCGCTTACAGGGAACGAAGGAGCTGCTGCAACGGCCCGACGTGGATTACGTCTCGGTCAAGGTCTCGTCGGTTGCGAGCGATCTGTCGATGTGGGCTTTCGATGAGACGGTCGAACGCGTCGCGCAGAGCCTCATCCCGTTGTACCGTCTCGCCGCGAAGAAGGGTCTGGTGGGCCCGGCCGACGGCGCCTCGCCGGCCGCGGTCGCCCGTAAGTTCGTGAACCTCGACATGGAGGAGTACCGCGACCTCGATCTCACGATCGCCGTCTTCCAGCGCGTGCTCGACGAGCCCGACTTCCTCGACGTCGAGGCGGGCATCGTGCTGCAGGCCTACCTGCCCGACGCGCTCTCGGCGCTCCAGCGCCTGCACGCCTGGGCGGCCGAGCGGCGGTCGCGGGGAGGGGCGCCGATCAAGGTGCGCATCGTCAAGGGCGCCAACCTCGCCATGGAGCACGTCGACGCCGAGCTGCACGACTGGCCGCTCGCGACCTACGGCTCGAAGCAGGAGACCGACACGAACTACAAGCGGGTGCTCGACTGGGCTCTGCGTCCCGAGCACATCGACGCGGTGCACATCGGGGTCGCCGGCCACAATCTGTTCGACGTCGCCTGGGCGTGGATCTTGGCCGGCAAGCGTGGTGTCGCCACGGGCGTCGACTTCGAGATGCTGCTCGGAATGGCGACGGCCCAGGCCGAGGCGGTTCGCAAGACGGTGGGTCAGCTGCTGCTGTACACGCCGGTCGTGGCGCCGGCCGAGTTCGATGTGGCCATCGGCTACCTCGTGCGGCGCCTCGAGGAGAACTCGAGCGACGCGAACTTCATGTCGTCGGTCTTCGACCTGGCGTCCGACCGATCGGCCTTCGAGAAGGAGCGCGACCGCTTCCTTGCGTCGCTCGAAGCCCTGCCGGTGCCGGGTGCGGGTGCGGGTGCGGGTGCGGGTGCGGGTGCGGATGGCTCTGGTGCGGAATCGGCTTCGGCTGCGCGCGATTCGGACGCGGCCACGACGACCTGGTCGCTCGAGGGCGAGTCGGTTGAATCCATCGATCCGGCCGAGGTCGCGACCGAGGCCGAGGGAGCCGAGACGGAGAATGGCGAGCTGGATGGGCCGGCCGAGGATGAGCTTACTGTCCCGGAGTCGGCCGATGGCGAGCTGGATGAGAGCGCATCTGACCCGGCTGTTCCGGCCGAGGCGGAGCGCGACCGCGGCGCTGTCGACGAAGTCGGTGACGGGGCTGATGGTGCCGAGGCGGCTCGCGACGGCGACTCCGGGGTCGGCGTGCCGGTTCCGAACCGGCGGCAGAATCGGATGCTCGGTGACATCGAGCCCGCGACGGCGGCGTTCCAGAACGCGGCCGACACCGATCCGTCGCTCGCGGCGAACCGTGCGTGGGGTGCGCGCATCCTGAGCCGGGTGGCGGACTCGACCCTCGGTGCCGACACGATCGATGCGGCGACGGTGGACGATGAGGATCAGCTCGAGCTGATCCTCCAGCGCGCGGTCATCGCGGGCACCGCGTGGGGCGCGCGTCCGGCGACCGAACGCGCGGGGTACGTGCGTCGTGCGGGCTACGCGCTCGAGGCCAATCGCGACCGCCTGATCGAGGTCATGGCCGCCGAGACGGGCAAGACGATCGACCAGGCCGACCCGGAGGTCTCCGAGGCCATCGATTTCGCGCGGTACTACGCCCACACCGCGGTCGAGCTCGACGCCGTCGACGGAGCGGTCTTCGAGCCCTCGACGCTCACGGTGGTCGCACCGCCGTGGAACTTCCCGGTCGCGATCCCCGCCGGATCGATGCTGGCGGCGCTCGCCGCGGGCAGTGCCGTGATCATCAAGCCCGCACCGCAGGCCCGTCGTTCGGCGGCCGTCCTGGTCGAGGCCCTCTGGGAGTCCGGCATCCCGACCGACGTCCTGACCCTGGTCGACGTCGACGAGGAAGACCTGGGGCGCAGCCTGATGTCCGACCCGCGGGTCGACCGGCTCATCCTCACCGGCGCCTACGAGACCGCTGCGCTCTTCCGTTCGTGGCGGCCCGAGCTGCCGCTGCTCGCGGAGACGAGCGGCAAGAACGCGATCGTGGTCACGCCGAGCGCCGACCTCGACCTCGCGGTCTCCGACATCGTGAAGAGCGCCTTCGGGCACGCCGGGCAGAAGTGCTCGGCCGCGAGCCTGGTCATCCTCGTCGGCTCGGTCGCCTCGTCGAAGCGGTTCACCCGGCAGCTGGTGGATGCGGTGACCTCCCTCCGCGTCGGCTACCCCTCCGACCCGTCCGTGCAGATGGGACCGCTGATCGAACCGGCGTCCGGCAAGCTCGCGGACGCCCTGACGAAGCTCGGGCCGGGTGAGCGCTGGCTGGTCCAGCCGCGGAAGCTCGACGACTCCGGTCGGCTCTGGTCGCCCGGAGTGCGCGAGGGCGTGCTGCCCAGCTCGCCCTTCCACCTCACCGAGTACTTCGGGCCGGTGCTCGGCATCATGCACGCCCCGACCCTCGAGGCGGCGGTCGAGTTGCAGAACGCGGTGCCGTACGGGCTGACCGCGGGCATCCACTCGCTCGATGCCCTCGAGATCGAGCAGTGGCTCGCCACCGTGCAGGCGGGAAACGCGTACATCAACCGCGGGATCACCGGCGCCATCGTGCGTCGCCAGCCGTTCGGGGGATGGAAGAAGTCGTCCGTCGGCGCCGGAGCCAAGGCGGGCGGCCCGAACTACCTCGTGCACCTCGGTTCGTGGCGAAACGACCCGGGCGCCGAGAGCGACGGGCTGAGCCTGGCCGGGCTCGACCCTCGCGTGGTGCAGTTGCTCGAGTCGGCGACGGGCGGCCTCGCCTGGTCCGACTTCGACATCGCCCGCCGGGGAGCGAAGAGCGACCAGGCGGCGTGGGAGAGCGTCTTCGCGCCGAGCGACGAGTCGGGGCTGACCGTCGAGCGGAACGTGTTGCGGTACCTGCCGGTGCCGGTCGTCATCCGCCTCTCGGAGGGCGCGCCGCTGCACGAACTGGTGCGGGTGCTCGCCGCGGCGACGCGGGCGCGCGCGACGGTGTCGGTCAGTTCGGCGGTGAAGCTGCCGCGTCCGCTCCGAGCCCTGCTGAAGGAGCGTGGCGTGCGGGTCACGATCGAGAACGACCGGGCCTGGCTCGGCCAGGCGCCGGAGTACCGCGGGTCGGTGCCGCGCATCCGCTTGATCGGTGGCGACGCCGTGGCCCTGGCTCACGCCCTCGACGGCTCGCCCGACCTAGCGGTCTTCGCCGGGGACGTCACCCGGGCCGGCCGCCTCGAGCTGCTCCCCTTCCTCGTCGAGCAGTCCGTCAGCGCCACGAACCACCGCTTCGGCAACCCGAGCACCCTCCTCGACCCCCTCTTCGCCCCCCGCCCCTAGGCGTTCTCGCGCCGAGAAGTCACCTTTACGTCCAAACCCGCCCATTTGGACGTGAAAGTGACCTCTCGACGCAGCGGGCTAGGGGGTCGGGGTGCCCAGGGCTGCCGCCACCAGGGCGTGGGCCTCGGCGGGCGGGATGCCCAGGGAGGCCGCGCGGTCGGCGTAGGCACGGGCCGCGGTCTGGAGCTCGCGGTGTGCGGCGTCTCCGGTGGCGGAGACGAAGGAGCCGAGGCGTCCGCGGGTCTCGATCAGCGCATCCGTCTCGAGTTCGCGGTACGCCCGCGCCACGGTGTTCACCGCGAGGCCGAGTTCCGCAGCCAGCGCCCGGACCGTGGGCAGACGCACGCCGGCCGCGAGTCGCCCGTCGGCGATCGCATCCCGGATGCCGGCCCGCACCTGTTCGAACGGCGCGGCGCCCCCACGTTCATCCACCCGCAGTCCGATGCCTCCGGAAAACCCCTCACCGGCAGCAGCGGCGATCATCGGCGGATGAGGTTCGAGAGCACGATCGCGCTGCGCGTGTGATCGACGTTCGGGGCGATGCGGACGCGCTCGAGCGCATCCTCGAGGCTCGGGATGTCACGCGAGCGGATGTGGACGATGGCGTCGGCGCTGCCCGTGACGGTTCCGGCGTCGACGACCTCGGGCACACCCGCCAGGATGCGCTTCAGCTCGGCCGGGGCGACGGTGCCGCGGCAGAAGAGTTCGACGTAGGCCTCGGTGACGGTTCCGTCGAGAGCGGGGTTCAGCTGGATCGTGAAACCGGTGATCACGTTGTCGGCGATCAGTCGGTCGATGCGCCGTTTGACCGCCGACGCGGAGAGGCCGACGACCTGTCCGATGTCCCCGTACCCGCTTCGCGAGTTGATCTTGAGGAGGTCGATGATGCGGTGGTCCAGGGCGTCCATCCCGCGATGCTACGCCTGTTTCTTGCGTCGCCCGGTGAACATTGCACGATTCGAGACACTCGTAGCATCAAACCGCGGAAAGCGCGTGCGACACTGAACGCGGCGTGCCCCGCTCGGGGCCCCAGGACAGCGCGCTGGTCCGCCATCCGCCTCGTGCAACACGTTGCTGCAAGGAGCCCGTATGTCGACCCCGATTCTCGATCAGGACAGCCAGAGCCAGGACGCTCAGAGCCAGGCCAGCCTGGACCAGGCCGCTCAGAGCCGGCCCGCCACAGGCGAAGCCCGCACCGCATCCCCCCGGCACTACCTGATGTGCCGCCCCGACCACTTCACGGTCACCTACCGGATCAACCCCTGGATGGACCCGGCCATCCCCACCGACACCTCGGTCGCGGTGCAGCAGTGGCAGACCCTGTACGACATCTACCGCTCGCTCGGCCACGAGATCGAGCTGATCGACCAGATCGACGGCCTACCCGACATGGTCTACACCGCGAACGGCGGCTTCGTGATCGACGGCGTCGCCTACGGCGCGAAGTTCACCCACCCGCAGCGTCAGCCCGAGGGGCCGGCGTTCATGGAGTGGTTCGGCGAGCACAACTACCAGGTCGTCGACCCGAAGAACGTCAACGAGGGCGAGGGCGACTTCCTGCTCGTGGGCTCGCGCATCCTGGCCGGCACCGGCTTCCGCAGCGACTCGGGCAGCCACGCCGAGATCGCCGCGCTCTTCGGCCGCGAGGTCGTCACGCTCACCCTGGTCAACCCGAGCTTCTACCACCTCGACACCGCGATCTCGGTGCTCGATCCGCTGACCGACGACGTCACCGCGAACATCGCCTACCTCCCGAGCGCCTTCGACGCCGAGAGCCGCGCGACGCTCGAGCGCCTGTACCCGGATGCGATCATCGTCAGCGAGGAGGACGGGTCGATCCTCGGCCTCAACTCGATCTCCGACGGCTACAACGTCGTGATCGCCGCTCGCGCGACCGGCTTCGAGCAGCAGCTCCGCGACCGCGGCTACAACCCGATCGGCGTCGACCTCTCCGAGCTCCTGCTCGGCGGCGGCGGAGTGAAGTGCTGCACGCTGGAGCTCCGCGCATGAGCGCCGCGACCGGCAGCACCGGCACCCCGACCTCGGCCGCCGCGACCACCTCGGCCACCCCGACGACGGCCGTCCCTTCCGCCCGCGCGGCCCACCTCATCCACCAGGTCGACGAGCACGCCGCCCACAACTACCACCCCCTCCCCGTCGTGGTCGAGAGCGGTGAGGGCGCGTGGGTCACGGATGTCGACGGCCGCCGCTACCTCGACTGCCTCGCCGCCTACTCGGCCGTGAACTTCGGTCACTCGCATCCGGTGCTCCTCGCCGCGGCCCGCGAGCAGCTCGACCGCATCACCCTCACCAGCCGCGCCTTCCACGCGGCCGCCCTCGGCCCCTTCGTCGAGGAGCTCGCCGCACTCGCCGGCAAAGACATGGTGCTGCCGATGAACACGGGCGCCGAGGCCGTCGAGTCCGGCATCAAGGTGGCCCGCGCCTGGGGCTACCGGGTGAAGGGCGTCGAGGAGGATCGCGCGGTCATCGTGGTCGCCGACGGCAACTTCCACGGCCGCACCACGACGATCATCAGCTTCTCCGACGACGCCGACGCCCGCGATGACTTCGGCCCGTTCACGCCCGGCTTCGTGCGCGTGCCCTACGGGGATGCGGATGCTCTGGCCCGCGTCCTCGCCGAGACGCCGAACGTGGTGGCCGTGCTGCTCGAGCCGATCCAGGGCGAGGCCGGCATCATCGTGCCGCCCGCCGACTACCTCCCGCGGGTGCGCGAGCTGTGCACGGCGAACGAGGTGCTGTTCATCGCCGACGAGATCCAGTCGGGGCTCGGCCGCACCGGAGCGACCTTCGCGTGCGACCTGGTCGGCGTGGTCCCGGATGTCTACCTGCTCGGCAAGGCCCTCGGCGGCGGCATAGTGCCGGTGTCGGCGGTCGTGGCGAACAGCGACGTGCTCGGCGTGCTGCGTCCCGGCCAGCACGGCTCGACCTTCGGCGGCAACCCGCTCGCGGCGGCCGTCGGAACCGCGGTGGTCAGGATGCTCGCGACCGGCGAGTACCAGGAGCGCGCGGCCCGCCTCGGCGAGCACCTGCAGTCGCGTCTCGGCGCACTCGTGGGCCACGGCGTGGTCACGGTGCGGGGCGCCGGGCTCTGGGCCGGGATCGACATCGACCCCGAGCTCGCCTCCGGCCGCGAGGTCTGCGAGCTGCTGATGGCGCGCGGGGTGCTGGCGAAGGACACGCACGGCTCCACTATCCGCCTCGCCCCGCCGATCGTGGTCGAGCAGTCCGACCTCGACTGGGCCGTCGAGCAGCTCGAGGCGGTGCTGACCGAGCTCGCGTCCCGCTGAGCGGCTGCGCGACCCGCGAGCCGGGTCGTGCATCCGCTCTTCACCCCACCCTCGCTCGCCGTATCTGTGAGTGAATGCAGAGACGGATGCGCCAGGGCATGCCGCCGCGAACGGCCGGTAGAATCGCCGTGAAGGCAGGTGATGATGGCGGTTTCCGAAGCGGGCTCGCGGGTCGACAACGCATACGAGTGGCTGCTCGCCGAGATCACCGGGTTCCGGTTGCGGTCGGGGTCGCCGCTGTCGGAGAACCGGCTCGCCACGCAGCTCGGCATCAGCCGCACGCCGGTGCGCGAGGCGCTGCAGCGGCTCGAGAAAGAGGGCCTGGTCAAGCGCACCGACAACGCGCGCTTCACGGTCTCGCAGCTGACGGCGACCGAGGTCAACGACGCCTGTGATCTGCTCGAGCTGCTCGACACGTACATCTGTCGCAAGGCCGCATCCACTCTCACCGACGAGGAGGCCGCGCGCCTCAAGGGCTACGTAGACGACATGTTCTCGGCCGCCGCGAACGACGACCGGGCGGGGTGGGCGCTGGCGGATCAGCTGTTCCACCGCACCTCGAACGCGCTGGCCGGCAACGTGCTCGTCGCCGAGACCGTGCGCGAGACGCGTCGGCGCATCCAGCGGTTCTGGCTGCGGGCCGCGAGCCTGCAGAGCCGGCTGCTCTCGTGCGCCGAGGAGTACCAGGAGCTCTACGAGGCCATGGTCGCCGGCGACTACGCGGCGATCGAGCCGGCGGTCAAGAAGCACATCGGGCACATGCGCGAGCGCATGCTCGAGATGATCGCGGCGGCCGCCATCCTCCTCGGCGACGACTGACCCGTCGCCGCCGCCCCAACCCCGTCTCCGCGAACCGTCACAAAACGCCCTTCCGGCGTGGTTTTGGGGCGGTTTGTGACGGGTGGCGGGGTGGCGTGCGCGGCCTTCGGCGGTTTGTGACGGGTGGGATGGGTGGGTCCCTCAACCTCCACCCCCCAGCCCCCTAACCCCACCCCCGCCCCGGCGAACCGTCGAAAAACGCCCTTCTGGCATGGTTTTGGGGCGGTTTGTGACGGGTGGCGGCGTGGCGTGCGCGGCCCTGGGGCGGTTTGTGACGGGTGGCGGGGCGGCGGGCTACTCGGGCTCGGTGACGAAGTCGATGAGCTGCTCGACCCGGCCGAGCAGCACCGGCTCGAGGTCGGTGTACGTGTGCACCCGCGACAGGATGCGCTTCCAGGCCCGCGCGATGTCGGCCTGCGAGTCGTGCGGCCAGCCGAAGGCCTCGCAGATGCCGTGCTTCCACTCGATCGACCGCGGCACGGTGGGCCAGGCCCGGATCCCGAGCGCCTTGGGCGTCACCGACTGCCAGATGTCGACATACGGATGCCCGACCACGAGCACGTTGGCCCCGAACGGCCCGCGCGCCACGGCCTCGGCGATCCGGCTCTCCTTCGAGCCCGGCACGAGGTGGTCGACGAGCACGCCGACGCGACGCGACCTGGTGGGGGCGAACTCGCGCACGATCGCATCCAGGTCGTCGACGCCCTCGAGGTACTCCACCACGACGCCCTCGCCGCGGAGGTCGTCGCCCCAGACCTTCTCGACCAGCTCGGCGTCGTGCCGGCCCTCGACGTAGATGCGGCTCGGCCGGGCGACCCGCGCGCGTTCGAGCGGCGCGGCGATCGAGCCCGAGGCGGTGCGCTTCGGGCCAGCAGCGGCACCCGGACCCCCGGCCCCGCCTGCCCGCGGCGGCACGAGCTGCACGGCCCGGCCCTCGAGCAGGAAGCCCGCATCCAGCGGGAACACCCGGCGCTTGCCGTGCCGATCCTCGAGCTCGACCATCCGCCCTTCGACACTCACGACGCTGCCGCAGAAGTCACTCGCCACCTCCTCGACCACGAGGTCGAACTCGGCCTCCACACGTGGCAGCTCGACCGGCTTCGCGCGGCGGTTGTAGTCGGCGAGAACGTCGGATCCGTAGCGGTCGAAGGGGTCATCCAGCACCGCACAAGGCTACGTCGCCGCCCGCCGCCGGCCGTGCCATCCGAGCGGCACGTCATAGACTCGGGGCGTGGCGGAGACTCGGGGCGTGGCGGAGCAGAACGCGGGCACGCGCATCCTGGTGATCGGTGAGTCGCTCGTCGACGTCGTCGAAGGGGATGCCTCGGCTTCTGGTTCGAACGCGGCCTCCACCTCGACTTCGACTTCGACGTCGACTGCGTCCTCCCCTTCGACGTCGACCGAGCACGTCGGCGGCTCGCCCCTCAACATCGCCTACGGCCTGGCCCGCCTGGGCCGCCCGGTCGAGCTGCTGACCGCGATCGGTCCGGATGCGCGCGGCACCGCGATCACCGAGCACCTCGATGCGGCGGGCGTCGCCGTGCTCCCCGCGTCGAACCGCACCGAACCCACGTCGACCGCGACCGCGCGACTGCGTGCGGACGGCTCGGCCGACTACGTCTTCGACCTGCGCTGGTCGCTCCCGATCGGGTCGATCGAACTCGCCGAGGAGCTCGAGCCGGCCATCGTGCACACCGGGTCGATCGCGGCGTTCCTCGAGCCGGGCGGGGCGGCGATCGTCGAGCTGTTGTCCGCACTCGCCGGCTCCGAGCATCCGCCGCTGGTCACCTTCGACCCCAACATGCGGCCCTCGATCATCACCGACCACGCCTCGGCGTTCGAGCGGTTCACCGCGATCGCGGCGCTCACCGACGTGCTGAAGCTGAGCGACGAGGATGCGGAATGGTTGTTCCCGAATGCGTCCGTCGATGAGGCGCTCGACCGCATCCTGGCTCTCGGGCCGGCGCTGGTCGCGGTGACGCGGGGCGGGGACGGAGCGATCCTTGCTACGGCGCGCGACCGCGTCGCGGTGCCGGGCGTGCGGGTCGAGGTGGCAGACACGATCGGCGCCGGCGACTCGTTCATGAGCGCCCTGATCTTCTCGCTGGCGGCCCTGCTCGACGCCAGCGCGTCGACGCCGGGCGCCACCTCGGCCGACGACCCATCACGTGGCGGCGCTCCGGCCGAAGCCTCGACCTCGACCTGGGACGCATCAGGCGGCGGCGCTCCGGCCGACGCCTCGACCTCGACCTCGACCTGGGACGCGTCACGCGGCGGCGCCTCGGGTGGTGGGGCCTTCGTGGATGCGCTCCGCTCGGGCACGGCGTTCGATGCGGCCGGCCTCGACCGCCTCGGCGCCTTCTCGGTGCGTTGCGCCGCGGTCACGGTCTCTCGTGCCGGTGCCAACCCGCCCACCCTCGCCGAGGTCGCCCCCGCCTGACCCGCCCCGCCCCGCATCCACCCGTCACAAAACGCCCTTCCGGCCCCAGTTTGGGGCGAATTTTGACGGTTCGCGCGGGATAGTCGGGGGTCGGGCAGCTTCGTTTCTTCGGAACGACGGAGGTGGCGGCGAACGACGGACCGTCAGTCCGACTCAGCCGCCCTTCCGGGCTCCGTTTGGGGCGGTTTGTGACGGTTCGGTTGGGCGGGGGTGGGGGGTCAGGCGTCGAGGTGGGCGGGGGTGGCCGCCTGGTCGTCGGAG
>NZ_BCST01000004.1 GCF_001571005.1 Herbiconiux solani NBRC 106740
GGCCGAACCGGCCGGAGCTGCAGCACCGGCGGAGCCGGCGCCTGCCTTGATCAGTGCCTCTTTGAGCCGGCGGGCCACGGGGGGCTCGATGCTCGAGGACGGGCCCTTGACGAACTGGCCCATCTCTTTGAGGGTTGCAAGGGCGACCTTGCTGTCGACGCCGAGCTCGGCGGCGACTTCATGTACACGTGGTTTTGCAGCCACAATTCTCCTGTCTGGGGTCTACCCAGACAGGGCAGACCATTAATAGCGGACGGGTCTCATTTCGAGCCGCTCATCAGTTGTCACTCATGGGTTCACGGTGCCGTTCAGCCTGTTCTCTAATGTCGTCACGTCGAGGACTCCCTCGACGCGGAGCGCACGCCCGAATGCTCGTCGCGTGACCGCGATCCGGAAGCACTCGGGTGAGGGATGCAACCATGCGCCTCGCCCGGGAAGAGTGGCCGTCTCGTCGACGACCAAGACATGTTCCTTGGCAACGACCCGCAGTAATGCGGACCGCGTGGCGCGCGCACGACATCCGACGCACGTTCTAACGGGTTCCATGCTACTCCATATTCCCTGGGCGCCGATCGAACGACGCCCGGGAACGCTTGCGATCAGTCTCCGTCGAGGATGCTGTCGGGCTGGATGTCGATCTTCGCGCCAGTCAGCTTCGCGGCGAGCCGCGCGTTCTGGCCCTCCTTGCCGATGGCCAGCGAGAGCTGGTAGTCGGGCACGAGCGCCCGCACGGCCTTGAGGGCGGGGTCGATCACGAAGGCGCTGGAGACCTTGGCCGGCGAGAGCGCGTTGGCGACGAAGGTCGGCAGGTCGTCGGAGTAGTCGACGATGTCGATCTTCTCGTTGCCGAGCTCGCTGGTCACGGCACGCACGCGCTGGCCGAGCTCGCCGATGCAGGCGCCCTTGGCGTTGACGCCCGGCTCGGTGGCCCGGACGGCGATCTTGGTGCGGTGACCGGCCTCGCGGGCCAGCGACACGATCTCGACGACGCCGCTCGCGATCTCCGGCACCTCGAGCGCGAAGAGCTTGCGCACGAGCGACGGGTGGGTGCGCGAGACTGTGATCTGCGGGCCCTTCGGCCCCTTGGCCACGCTCGTGACGTACACGCGGATGCGGGATCCGTGCGCGTAGTCCTCGCCCGGCACCTGCTCCTCGGGAGGCATGATGGCCTCGATGGTGCCCAGGTCGACGTGGATCATCTTCGGGTTCGGGCCCTGCTGGATGACTCCGGCGACGATGTCGCCCTCGCGGCCCTTGAACTCGCCGAGCACCTTGTCGTCGCCGATGTCGCGGAGCCGCTGGTTGATGACCTGCTTGGCCGCGAACGCCGCGATGCGGCCGAAGTCGCTGGGGTTCTCCTCGGCCTCGCCGATGACCACGCCGTCCTCGTCGTGCTCCGGCACGAAGATCGAGATGTGCCCGCTCTTCCTGTCCAGGTGCACGCGCGCCGACGGGGTGCCGTCCTCGTTCGCGAGGGGGCGATCGGTGTGCTTGAGGAAGGCGGTCAGGATCGCCTGCTCGATGATGCCCACGAGCTCCTCGAAGGGAATCTCTCGTTCACGCTCCAAGAGGCGTAAGACGCTGAGGTCGATGTCCACTTCCGGCCTCCTCTGTTCAGATCTGTGTGCCGATGTCTCCGGCAGTCAAACGGAAAGACTACCGGAAGCTGTCGGCCACGGCATCCAGTTCGACCTGCGTTCGCTCTCCGCTTCTGCGATCCCACAGTTCGACGACCCCGTCAGCGACCCCGCGCCCGACGATCACGATGCGCGGGACGCCGATCAGCTCGGCGTCGCCGAACTTCACGCCGGGCGACACCTTGGGCCGGTCGTCGAAGAGCACGTCGAGGCCTGCGCCCTCGAGATCCTGGACCACGGACTCGGCCGCCTGGTAGATCTCCGGGTCTTTCCCCGTGGCGATCACGTGCACGTCGAAGGGGGCGACGGCGGGCGGCCAGATGAGGCCGCGGTCGTCGTTGTTGAGCTCGGCGATGATGGCCAGGATGCGCGTGACGCCGATCCCGTACGACCCCATCGTCACGGTGACGAGCTTGCCGTTCTCGTCGAGCACCTTGAGCCCGAGCGCCTCGGCGTACTTGCGGCCGAGCTGGAAGACGTGACCGATCTCCATGCCGCGGGCGAGCTCCACCGGCCCGGAGCCGTCGGGCGCCGGGTCTCCCGCGAGCACCTCGGCGGCCTCGACCGTGCCGTCGGCGGTGAAGTCGCGGCCGGCGACCAGGCCGAAGACGTGCTTGCCGTGCACATTGGCACCGGTGATCCAGCCCGAACCGTCGACCACGCGGGGGTCGACGACGTAGCGGATGCCCGTGCTCGACTCCTCGCCGAGCACGGCACCCTCGGGGCTCCACGGGCCGATGTAGCCCTTGACCAGCCCGGGGTGCTTGGCGAAGTCGGCGTCGGTGGCCGGCTCGATCTCGGCGGGGGCGAAGGCGACCTCGGCGCGCTTCAGGTCGACCTCCCGGTTGCCGGGGAGCCCGACCACGACGAGCTCGCGGCTGCCGTCGAGGTGGGTGAGGGCGAGCACGACGTTCTTCAGCGTGTCGGCCGCGGTCCAGGACCGGCCGTCGGGACGCGGGTGGGCCTCGTTCGCACGGTCGACCAGCGCCTGGATCGTGGGGGTGTCGGGGGTGTCGAGCACCTCGGCCGGGGTGAGCCCCTCGAACGAGCGCGACTCGGGGACGAGGGTCGTGAAGGCCTCGACGTTCGCGGCGTAGCCGCCGGCGGAGCGGACGAAGGTGTCCTCCCCCACGGGCGTCGGGTGCAGGAACTCCTCGCTCTTGGAGCCGCCCATGGCGCCCGCGTCGGCCTTGACGATCACGTACTCCAGGCCCAGGGCCGTGAAGATGCGCTCGTAGGCGTCGCGCTGCGCCTGGTACGACGCATCCAGCCCCTCGTCGGTGTAGTCGAACGAGTAGGCGTCCTTCATCGTGAACTCGCGGCCGCGCAGGAGGCCGGCACGGGGACGCGCCTCGTCGCGGTACTTGTCCTGGATCTGGTAGATCGACAGGGGCAGATCCTTGTAGCTGGAGTAGAGGTCCTTCACGAGCAGCGTGAAGACCTCCTCGTGCGTGGGGGCCAGCACGTAACCGGCCTCCTTGCGGTCGGACAGGCGGAACATGCCGGGCCCGTACTCGTCGTACCGGCCGGTGACCTCGTAGGGCTCCTTGGGCAGCAGCGCCGGGAAGTGCACCTCGAAGGCGCCCGCGGCGGCCATCTCCTGGCGCACGATCGCCTCGATCTTGGCCTTGACCCGGAGGCCGAGCGGCAGCCACGCGAAGATGCCCGGCGCCTGGCGCCGGATGTAGCCGGCACGCACCAGGAGGCGGTGGCTGGTGACCTCGGCGTCCGAGGGGTCTTCGCGGAGGGTTCGGAGGAAGTACGACGACAGGCGAATAGGCACGGAACGAGTGTACCGAGGAGCGCCGGCTCCCTCCGCTCCTCCACAGCGACGCCCGGTCGGCGGCCTGTCCACAGATTCGCCCGTGATGGGCCGCCGATGAGTCGGGATGCTTAGCCTCGCCCCATGGACACACTCACCCAGTTGCGGGCCGCCTCGCCCTACCTGCAGCGCTGTTCGACGCCGATCGGGCGGATCGAGGTCGCCAGCGACGGCAAGTCGATCACCGCGGTCGCTCTTGAACGCCACGGCGCCCTGCCGCATGACGGGCTCGCGTTCGATTCCACGGCGGTCGCCGACGAGGCCGTGGCCCAGCTGCTGGACTACTTCGAGGGCAGCCGGAAGTCGTTCTCGGTGCCGATCACCCAGCACGGCACGCCCTTCCAGCGCTCGGTCTGGAACCGGCTGGCGGCGCTCAGGTGGGGCACCGCGACGACCTACGGCGCGATCGCCGCCGCGGTCGGTCGGGCCGGATCGGGTCGCGCCGTCGGCGGAGCGATCGCCTCGAACCCCACTCCCCTGTTCGTCGGCTGCCACCGGGTGCTCTCGGCCTCCGGTGCCGTCACCGGGTGGAGCTGGGGCGAAGGGGTGCGCACGAAGGCCTGGCTGCTCGACCTCGAGGGGGTGCCGCACTCCCCCTGACCGCTGACACCTGACACCGGGCCTCTGGCACCTGACACCGGGCCGCAACGCTCGCCAGGCGATCGGGCCGAGCTCAGACCTCGAGCACCAGCTCTTGCCCGTCCAACGACAGCCGCTGGCCGACGGTCCGGCCCCAGCCGATCAGCTCGTCGACCGAGGCGAAGTCCGCCCCGTGCTGCACGATCGCGCGCACGAGCTCGCCCTTGCCCTTCTTGTTGAAGTGGTTGAGCGCTCGGCGCGCTCCGTCGTCGCCGACGCTGACCACCCTGAGGTAGTACGACTCCGGCACCGCGACCGGCACCGGCCCGAGCGCGACGTAGGCCTCCGAGCGCAGGTCGAGCACGAGCTCGCTCGCGTGTGCGGCCAGCTCCTTCGACAGCGAACCCGCCCAGGTCGCCTTCACCGAGGGCGCCTCGAGCCGCGAGTCGTGCGAGAGCCGGTACGCCGGGATCGGGTCCCCGGCCGCGATGAGCCCGAACAGCGCCGAGTGGATGCGGACGTGCTCCGCGGCGAAGGCCCGCGCCGCCGCGTCCAGTCCCGGCGCATCCAGGGCCTCGTAGAGGACCCCGGTGTAGCGGTCCATGGCGGGCATCGTGGGAGCCCTCCGCAGCATCCGGTCGCGGTCGACCTCGAAGGCGAGCTTCGGCCCGAGCTTCAGGCGCGCCATGGCCTCCTCGGGGTTCCGCGCGAGCTCGCCGACGCGGCGGACGAGGGCTCGCCGAGTCGCGGTGAGCTTCGGATGCGCGAGCTGCGCGAGATCCAGCGGAGGCCCGTCGCCGCCGTCGCGCTTGGTCTCGGACGGGGGCAGCAGGATGAGCACGTCTTGCGTCCTTCCACGCGAAAACCGCCGTGCCCGCTCCGGAGAGCAGGCACGGCGGTCTCGACAGGTGTTACTTGATCAGTTCGGCGTCGCGGGCGACGATCGTGACGGTGTCGTTCTCGACCGAGAGGAAGCCGTCGTCGGCACGCGCCACGAGGCGCTCACCGGTGCTCGCGTTCACGCGCACCTCGCCGGCGGCGAGGATCGCGAGCAGCGGCTCGTGACCGGCGAGGATGCCGATCTCGCCCTCGACGGTCTTCGCGACGACCATCGAGGCCTCGCCGGCCCAGATCTGCTGGTCGGCGGAGACGACGCTCACGTTGAGGGAACCAGCCATGATCAGCCGTTCTCCTTCTGGATCTGAGCCCACTTCTCTTCGACGTCCGTGATCGGGCCGACGTTGAAGAACGCCTGCTCGGCCACGTGGTCGAACTCACCCTTGGTGATCGCGTCGAACGACTCGATCGTGTCCTTGAGCGGAACGGTCGAACCCTCGACACCGGTGAACTTCTTCGCCATGTAGGTGTTCTGCGAGAGGAACTGCTGGATGCGGCGGGCCCGCGACACGGTGATCTTGTCTTCCTCGGAGAGCTCGTCGACACCGAGGATGGCGATGATCTCCTGCAGCTCCTTGTTCTTCTGGAGGATCTGCTTGACGTTGGTCGCCACGCGGTAGTGGTCGGCGCCCAAGTACCGGGGGTCCATGATCCGCGACGTGGAGGTCAGCGGGTCGATGGCCGGGTACAGACCCTTCGACGCGATCTCACGGGAGAGCTCGGTCGTCGCGTCGAGGTGCGCGAAGGTGGTCGCCGGGGCCGGGTCGGTGTAGTCGTCGGCCGGCACGTAGATCGCCTGCAGCGAGGTGATCGAGTGACCACGCGTCGAGGTGATGCGCTCCTGGAGCACACCCATCTCGTCGGCGAGGTTCGGCTGGTAGCCCACGGCCGAGGGCATGCGGCCCAGAAGGGTCGACACCTCAGAACCGGCCTGGGTGAAGCGGAAGATGTTGTCGATGAAGAGCAGCACGTCCTGGTTCTGCACATCGCGGAAGTACTCCGCCATCGTCAGAGCCGAGAGTGCCACGCGGAGACGCGTTCCCGGCGGCTCGTCCATCTGGCCGAAGACGAGGGCGGTCTTGTCGAACACGCCCGCCTCCTCCATCTCGTGGATGAGGTCGTTGCCCTCACGGGTACGCTCGCCGACACCGGCGAACACTGACACACCACCGTGGTCCTGCGCGACGCGCTGGATCATCTCCTGGATGAGGACCGTCTTGCCGACGCCCGCACCGCCGAACAGGCCGATCTTTCCACCCTGCACGTACGGGGTCAGGAGGTCGATCGACTTGATGCCGGTCTCGAAGAGGTTGGTCTTCGACTCGAGCTGGTCGAACGCCGGGGGACGACGGTGGATGGGCCACCGCTCGGTGATCTCGATCTTCTCGCCGGGCTCGGCGTTGAGCACCTCGCCGATGACGTTGAACACCCGGCCCTTGGTGACGTCGCCGACGGGCACCGAGATGGCGGCACCCGTGTCGCGCACCTCCTGGCCGCGGACCAGTCCGTCGGTCGGCTTCAGCGCGATGGCACGGACGAGGTCGTCACCCAGGTGCTGGGCGACCTCGAGCGTGATCTCGGTCGACGTGTCGCCGATCGTGATCGTGGTCTTGAGCGCGTTGTAGACCTCGGGGATCGAGTCGTGGGGGAACTCGATGTCCACCACCGGCCCGGTGACGCGCGCAATACGGCCGACGCCGGGCGTGGCCTCCGCCTGGACTGGCGCGGTAGCAGTGTCAGTCATTGTGCTTTCTCTTTTCTTCGTTCAATTCTTGGCGGAGGCCAGTGCGTCGGCCCCGCCCACGATTTCGGAAATCTGCTGCGTGATCTCGGACTGGCGCGCGTTGTTGGCAAGGCGCGTGTAGTCGCGGATCAGGTTGTCGGCGTTGTCGCTGGCCGACTTCATCGCCTTCTGACGTGCCGCGTGCTCGGCGGCCGCCGACTGCAGCATCGCGTTGAAGATGCGGCTCTCGACGTAGATCGGGAGGAGCGCATCCAGAACGGTCGCGGCGTCGGGCTCGAACTCGTACAGCGGGTACACGTCGTTCGTCGGGGCCTCGGGGGCCGCGCCCTCGACGATCTCGAGCGGGAGCAGACGGGTCACCTCGGGAACCTGGGTGACCATGCTGACGAAGCGGTTGTACACGAGGTGGATCTCGTCCACGCCGCCGTCGTCATCGAGGTTGTAGGCCTCGACGACCGCGTCGGCGATCTCCTTCGCGGTGCCGAACTCGGGCTGGTCGGTTCCGCCGGTCCACGACTTGACGGCCGCACGACGACGGAAGCCGAAGTACGCCACGGCCTTCCGGCCGACGAGGAAGTACTCGACCTTCTTGCCCTCGCTCCGCAGGAGCTCGGCCAAGCTCTCCGCCTCCTTGAGGATCGAGGAGGAGAAGGCGCCGGCGAGACCGCGGTCGGAGGTGAAGATGACGATCGCTGCCGTGTCGAGCTTCTCGCGCTCGCTGGTCAGCGGGTGCTCGACGTTCGAGTAGGTGGCGACCGCGGAGACCGCACGCGTGATGGCCTTGGAGTAGGGCGCCGAGGCGGCGACCCGCTGCTGAGCCTTCTGGATGCGCGAGGCGGAGATCAACTCCATCGCCCTCGTGATCTTCTTGGTCGTCTGGGCCGACTTGATCTTCGACCGGTAGACCCTGAGCTGTGCACCCATGGCTTAGCGGCGACCCTTGACGATCTTCTCCTGGCCGACGTCGCCCTTGTCGGTGGCGACGAACTCTTCCTTGCCGACCGAGGCGAGCGGCTTGCCCTCACCGGTCTGGAACTCGAGCTTGAAGTCGTCGACAGCCTTCTCGAGGGCCTGGACGGTGTCGTCGCTCAGCACGTTGGTGTCGCGGAGCGTCGTCAGCACCTCGGTGTTGCGACCGAGGAAGTCGAGGAACTCGGCCTCAAAGCGGAGGATGTCCTCCACCGGGACCTCGTCGAGCTTGCCGTTGGTGCCGGCCCAGATCGAGACGACCTGCTGCTCGACCGGGAAGGGCGAGTACTGCGGCTGCTTCAGCAGCTCGGTGAGGCGGGCGCCTCGGGCGAGCTGGCGGCGCGACGCCGCATCCAGGTCGGAGGCGAACATCGCGAAGGCCTCGAGCGAGCGGTACTGGGCCAGCTCGAGCTTCAGCGTTCCGGAGACCTTCTTGATCGACTTGACCTGTGCGTCGCCGCCGACTCGGGAGACCGAGATGCCGACGTCGACCGCGGGACGCTGGTTGGCGTTGAACAGGTCGGACTGGAGGAAGATCTGGCCGTCGGTGATCGAGATCACGTTGGTCGGGATGTAGGCCGAGACGTCGTTCGCCTTGGTCTCGATGATCGGGAGCCCCGTCATCGAGCCGGCGCCCAGCTCGTCCGACAGCTTCGCGCAACGCTCGAGGAGACGCGAGTGCAGGTAGAACACGTCACCGGGGTACGCCTCCCGTCCCGGCGGACGACGCAGCAGCAGCGACACGGCGCGATAGGCCTCGGCCTGCTTGGAGAGGTCATCGAAGATGATCAGGACGTGCTTGCCGCCGTACATCCAGTGCTGGCCGATGGCCGAGCCGGTGTAGGGGGCGAGGTACTTGAAGCCGGCCGGGTCGGAGGCGGGCGACGCCACGATGGTGGTGTACTCCATCGCTCCGGCGTCTTCGAGCGCGCCCTTCACCGAGGCGATGGTCGAGCCCTTCTGGCCGATCGCGACGTAGATGCAGCGCACCTGCTTGTTCGTGTCGCCGGACTCCCAGTTGGCCTTCTGGTTGATGATCGTGTCGATCGCGATGGCCGTCTTGCCGGTCTGGCGGTCGCCGATGATCAGCTGACGCTGGCCACGGCCGATCGGGATCATGGCGTCGATCGCCTTGATGCCGGTCTGCATGGGCTCGTGCACGCTCTTGCGGGCCATGACGCCGGGCGCCTGCAGCTCGAGCTCACGACGACCCTCGGCGACGATCTCACCGAGACCGTCGATCGGGTTGCCCAGCGGGTCGACCACGCGGCCGAGGTAGGCGTCGCCCACGGGGACGGAGAGGACCTCTCCGGTGCGGGTGACCTCCATGCCCTCTTCGATGCCGGTGAACTCACCGAGCACGATGACACCGATCTCGTCCTCGTCGAGGTTCTGGGCGAGGCCCAGGGTGCCGTCCGAGAAACGGATGAGCTCGTTGGCCATCACGCCGGGCAGGCCCTGCACGTGGGCGATGCCGTCGGCGGCGTCGATGACGTAGCCGACCTCGGTGGTCGCTGCTTTGCCGGGCTCGTACGCCGCGACGAAGTCCTTGAGGGCGTCGCGGATCTCATCCGGGCGGATCGTAAGTTCAGCCATCGTTTTCCCTTTTCTGTGGGGTATCACCCCAGTGTGTTCCGGTGCCCGCCGATTAGCCAGCGAGCTGAAGTCTCAAATCGTTGAGCCGCGTCGAGACGCTGCCGTCGATGACGTCGTCGCCGACCTGGATGCGCACCCCACCGACGACGGAGGGGTCGATCACCTGGTTCAGCTGGATCGTGCGGCCGTGCCGGGTGGCGAGCACCCGTTCCAGCCGCTGGAGCTGTGCCGCGCTCAGCGGCGCGGCCACGACGACCGTGGCCACCTGCGAGCCCGACTGGTCGGCCACGATGGCCGAGGCGTACCGCAGCAGTTCGCCGATCCGGCGGCCGCGCGGCTGGGTGACAAGCTGGCGCACGATCGCGAGGGTCTGCTCCGAGGCCCGGCCGCCGATCAGGCGCTCCACGAGGGAGCGCTTCTGATCGACCGATCCGAGCTTCGACCCGAGCGCGAGCTCGAGGTTCGCGTCGGTCGTGACCGCGCGGCTGAACTCGAACAGCTCCGAGTCGATCGCCGCGGAGGCCGGTGCCGAGGAGGCGACGGCACGGATGCCGAGCTCCTCGATGCCGGCCAGCAGGTCTTTGTGGCTCGACCAGCGGCTGGTCGCCACCGCATCCAGCAGCTCGACGGTCACCGGCGAGTACGCCGGGCCGAAGAGCTGCTTGACGAGCGCCGTCTTGGCCGAGGCCTCGGCCCCGGGGTCGGAGAGTGCTCCGAGCAGGTGTGACGAATCACCGATGATCCGACCAGCGGCGAAGAGCTCTTCTCCCGTGGCCAGATCGACCTTGGCACCCAGGCCCGCGAGGCGGGTCGTGGCCTGCTCAAGGGCTACTCTGGTCGCGCTACCCATGTGGTTACTTCTTTCCCGAGGTGTCGGCGGTCTCGAGGTCGGCGAGGAAACGGTCGACGAGCGCCGTGGCCTTCTGATCGTCGGAGAGGGACTCTCCGATGACGCCGGACGCGAGGTCGATGGCGAGGCTGCCCACCTCGGTGCGCAGCGAGACGAGGGCCGACTGGCGCTCCGCCTCGATGGCGACCTGGGCGTTGGCCTTCACGCGCTCGGCGTCGGTCTGGGCCTGGGCCTGGATCTCCGAACCGATGCGCTGGGCGTCGGCACGGGCCTGTTCGCGGATCTTGCCGGCCTCGGCACGCGCGTCGGCGAGCTGGGCGGTGTACTGCTCGAGAGCGGCCTCCGCTTCGCGCTGGGCGACGTCGGCCTTCTCCATGTTGCCCTCGATGGCGGCGGACCGCTCGTCGAGCAACTTCTTCATGCGCGGCAGAACGAGCCGCCAGAAGAAGAAGAGGATGACGACGAAGCACACGGCCGACCAGATGATGTCGTACGGTTCGGGAAGCAGCGGGTTCGCCGGGGCTTCGCCTTCGGTGGCCGCTACGAGAATCGTCTGAAGCATGGTGCCTCCTTCCTAAGGATGAAAGAGGTCTAGAAGCCGAAGATGAAGCCGGTGGCGATACCGATGAACGCGAGTGCCTCGGTGAACGCGATACCGATGTACATCAGCACCTGGAGACGGCCGGCCAGCTCGGGCTGACGGGCGACGCCTTCGATGGTCTTGCCGACGACGATGCCCACGCCGATGGCCGGGCCGATTGCGGCGAGGCCGTATCCGACGGTGGCGATGCTACCGGTGACCTCGGCGAGGATGGCTGTGTCTGCCATTGTTGTTCCCTTTCGTGATGGTGGAGCAGGCGGGTGCCTGGCGCCGTTAGTGTTCGTCAGCCAGCGCGAGCTGGATGTAGACCGTGGTGAGAAGAGCGAAGACGTAGGCCTGGAGGACTGCGACCAGGACTTCGAACAGCGTGAAGACGAAGCCGAACGCCAAGGTGCCGACACCGAACAGACCGTAGAAGATGCTGGTCTGGGTGGCGGTGAACAGGAAGAACTGGGTGGCCGAGAAGAACAGCACCAGGAGCAGGTGCCCGACCAGCATGTTCATCAGCAGTCGGAGCGTCAGCGTGACGGGCCGGAGGATGAAGGTCGAGACCAGCTCGATCGGCGTCACGATGATGTAAAGCGGCCAGGGCACTCCGGGCGGGAAGAGCGCGTTCTTGAAGAAGGCACCCGGGTGCTTGCGGATACCCGCGTACATGAACGCGAGCCACGCCACCACGGCCAGCACCAGCGGCATGCCGATGAGGCTGTTCGACGAGATGTTCATGAACGGGATGATGCCGGTCAGGTTCGCGAAGAGCACGACGAAGAAGATCGTGGTGATCAGCGGGAGGAAGCGGCGTCCGTCCTTCTTGCCGAGCAGGTCCTCCGCGATGTTCACGCGAGCGAAGTCCAGGCCCATCTCGACGATGCTCTGGAAGCGTCCGGGGACGACCTTCATGCGTCGCGTGCCGATCCAGAAGATCAGCACGATCGCCAGCATCGCGATGAAGCGGATGAGGATGATGCGGTTTATTTCGAACGGGGTACCAGCGAAGAAGATGGCGTCCGGGAAGAACTCGTCGATGGACGGGCCATGGAAACCGCCATCGTCGGAGGTTGCCATCGGGGCTAGCAGGTTCACAGCGTTAGCTATCAGCGCTATCTCCTGTTTCGGGGCGTGGAACTTTCAGAGTTCTCGCGGCGACGAACGGGTGGGGGGTGTGCTGCCTCCGGGCGCGGAAGGCGCTTTGCGGCAGCGGAACGAACTCCGCAAGCCTATCAATACTTAGGTCGTCCTGACTAATCGGCAGGGCCTCATTCATCGCCGGGAAGCCGCACGTCCGAGGCGTAGGGAAGCCGCGTGCGCGCCACGACGACCACGTCGACCGCGAGCGACCCGACGACCGCGACGACGATGCTCGCGAAGAGCGCGACGTCGTTGACCCAGGGCTGTCCGCGCAGCAGCAGCACGAGCACGATGAAGAGCACGAACTTCACGATCCAGGAGCCCAGGACGATCGCGAAGAACAGCGTCGTGTAGATCGGCGACGCCGTGAAGCGGTTGGCCACCAGGATGCTGCCGGCCGTGATTCCGGCGAACACGAGCACCATCACGGTGCCGACCAGTGCGCTGATCGCGGCGGGCCAGCCGTCGACGAGGTAGCCGATCACTCCCCCGACCACGGCGATGACGAGCGCCAGGATCGCGTCGTAGCGCAGGATCCTCGCGAAGACCTTGTTCGAGGACGGGGTCGGGTAGTTCCCCTTGATGACGGGATCGGTCACGGTCTAGAGCTCCTTGATGTCGTCGGCGGCCGCATCCAGCGGGTCGTCCACGGCTTTGATGTCGGCTTCGAGGGTACCCGCATCCGCGGACTGGGCCTCGATCTCGCGCCGCTTGAGCGGGCTGAGCGGGGCCAGGGTGAAGCCGGCGCAGACGATGATGCCCACGGCGAGGAAGATGAAGGCCGGCCAGTACGGGTCGAGCACGAAGAACAGCAGGCAGCCGACCGAGATGACAGTGGTCCAGGCGTAGAAGATCAGCACCGCCCCGAGGTGGCTGTGGCCCATGTCGAGCAGGCGGTGGTGCAGGTGCTTGCGGTCGGCGCTGAACGGGCTCTTGCCCGCCCGGAGCCGCCGGATGACGGCGAGCCCGAAGTCGAGCAGCGGGATCACCAGGATCGCGAACGGCAGCAGGATCGGGATGAACGCCGGCAAGAGCTGCGACCGCCCGAGCTGCGCCGGGTCGACCTGGCCCGTCACGGCGATCGCGCTCGTGGCCATCAGGAGTCCGACCAGCAGGGCGCCCGCGTCGCCCATGAAGAGCTTCGCGGGGTGGAAGTTGAGCGGCAGGAAGCCCGCGCAGGCGCCGATCAGGACGGCGGTGATGAGCGAGGCGAGGTTGAAGTAGTCGGTCGGCGAGGTGTCCTGCGCGAGCAGGTAGCTGTAGATGAAGAACACGCCGTTGGCGATCAGCGCGACGCCGGCCACCAGACCGTCCAGCCCGTCGATGAAGTTGATGGCGTTCATCACCAGGACGACGGCCAGGATCGTGATGGCCAGCGACATCCCGCTCGACCCGATCGTGAGACCGCCGATCGGCAGCGAGACGATCTGCACGCCCTGCCAGGCCAGGAGACCTGCCGCGATGATCTGGCCGGCGAGCTTGGTGAGCCAGTCGAGGTCCCAGATGTCGTCCGCGACACCGATCAGCACGATGATCAGGGCCGCGCCGAGGATGGCCCAGACCTTCCCGGGTTCGGCGAAGACGAGCCGGAACCAGCTGATCTGCGAGGCCACGGCGATCGCGATCACCACGCCGAGGAACATCGCGATCCCGCCGAGCCGGGGCGTGGGGCGGGTGTGCACGTCGCGTTCGCGGATCTTCGGGTAGAGCCGGTAGCGGTGGCTGAGCTTGTAGATCACCCAGGTCAGGATGAAGGTGACGACCGCCGACACCGCGGCGACGAGCAGATAGAACCGCATGCCTCAGGCGCCGGAATCCGCGAGCCGGTCGCCGATCACCTGGCGGAGCCGCCACTCCGAGACCGCGCCCTGCCGCACGATGCGGAGGGTGCCGTCGGCGGCGGTCGCGTCGACGATGGTCGAGGCGAGGGCCTCGCGGCGCTCTCCCCCGTCGAGGTACACCGAGACGCTGTCGCCCAGCATGGCGACGGCGGCGTCGGCCGTTGTGGCGGCGGGTTCGCCGGTGAGGTTGGCGCTGGAGACCGCGAGCGGCCCCGTCTCGGCGAGGAGTTCGAGCGCGATCGGGTCGGACGGCATCCGGAGCGCGACCGTGCCCCCGGTCTCCCCCAGGTCCCAGACCAGCGACGGGGTGGCCTGCAGGATCAGCGTGAGCCCGCCCGGCCAGAACGCGTCGACCAGCGCTCTGGCGGCATCCGGGATGTCGGTGGCCAGGGCGTCGAGCGTGGTCAGCGCCGGGATCAGCACCGGAGGCGGCGACTGCCGCGTGCGCCCCTTGGCGTCGAGCAGGCGCTGCACGGCACGGGCGTTGAAGGCGTCGGCGGCGACCCCGTAGACCGTGTCGGTCGGCAGCACGACGAGCTCGCCGCGGCCGAGGGCGGCCCTCGCGAGCCGCATTCCGGTGAGAAGCTCCGTCGGTGCAGAGCAGTCGTAAGTGGCAGCCATCTCGCCCCCCATGATAGCGGGGACGCCCACGGCTCCCGTGCGCCGCGCTAGCGGTTGACGCGGCCCCGGCCGAAGATCAGCCACAGGATCGAGCCGAGGATGGAGAGGAAGAACGCCACGAGGATCCAGACGAACTTGCCGAGCCCGCCGTGATTCGGGTTCTTCACGATCGACACGACCGTGACGATGAAGATGATCAGGCCGACGATGCCGAAGGTGAAGCTGATGGGTTCCATGGATGATCAGCGTAGTGCCGTCGTGGCCCGGTCGCGTCCGGTGAGGTCGCGGTGGGTCGCCACGGCGCGCCAGCCGTCGGCCTCGAGCAGCGCGCGGGCGCCGGGGCCCTGCAGGTCGCCGTGCTCGATCACGAGGTGGCCGCCGGCGTGCAGCAGCCGGCGCGCGGTCGCGGAGACCTCGCGCACGACGTCGAAGCCGTCCTCGCCGCCGTAGAGCGCGGCCTCGGGGTCGTGCAGGCGCACCTCGGGGTCGCGCGGGATCATGCCGGACGGGATGTAGGGCGGGTTGGAGACCACGACGTCGACCGTGCCGTCGAGCTCGGGCAGCGCGTCGGCCAGCCCGATGAAGACGAGCCGGGCGTTCTCGGCGCCGGTGCTCCGCAGGTTCTGCTTGGCCCAGATGAAGGCCTCGGTCGAGTTCTCGACGGCGACCACCTCGGCGTGCGGCACCTCGGTGGCGAGCGAGAGCGCGATGGCCCCGCTCCCCGTCCCGAGGTCGACCGCGAGCGGACGGGATCCGGGGGCCGGGACGACCGCGCGCAGGGCATCGATCGCGAGCCCGGCGACGAACTCGGTCTCCGGCCGCGGCACGAAGACGCCCGGGCCGACGGCCAGCTCGAGCGAGCGGAACCAGGCGGAGCCGGTGATGTGCTGCAAGGGCTCGCGCGCGGCGCGGCGCTCGACCGCCTCGATGATCGCGATCGCATCCTCGACGCCGAGCGGAGCATCCGTCACCGTGAGCGACTGGACGCGGCCGCGCGAGGCGCCGAGCACGTGGCCGATCAGCAGCTCGGTGTCGACCTGCGGATCGTTCACCCCGCTGGCGGCGAGGATCGCGACCGAGCGCTCGGCGAGCGAGCGCACCGTGACCGGTCGGTCGAGGGCGGTGTCGGTGGTCACCGGCTCAGCCCTCGCTCCCGATGGCCGCGAGCCGGCTCTCCTCGTCGGCCGTGATGGCCGACTGGATGATCGGCTCGAGCGCGCCGTCCATCACCTGGTCGAGGTTGTAGGCCTTGTAACCGGTGCGGTGGTCGGCGATCCGGTTCTCCGGGAAGTTGTAGGTGCGGATGCGCTCGGAGCGGTCGACCGTGCGGATCTGGCTCTTGCGCGCGGCCGAGGCCTCCGCATCCAGCTCTTCCTGCTGCTTCGCCAGGATGCGCGCACGGAGCACCCGCATGCCGGCCTCGCGGTTCTGCAGCTGGCTCTTCTCGTTCTGCATCGAGACCACGATGCCCGTGGGCAGGTGGGTGATGCGCACGGCGGAGTCGGTGGTGTTGACCGACTGGCCGCCGGGGCCGGAGGAGCGGAAGACGTCGATCTTGAGATCGTTGGGGCTGATCTCGACCTCCTCGGGCTCGTCGACCTCAGGGAAGACGAGCACGCCGGCGGCGGAGGTGTGGATGCGCCCCTGCGACTCGGTGGCCGGCACGCGCTGCACGCGGTGCACGCCGCCCTCGTACTTCAGGTGCGCCCAGACACCCTCGGCGGGGTCGGTCGAGCGGCCCTTGACCGCGATCTGGACGTCTTTGTAGCCGCCCAGGTCGCTCTCGGTGCGCTCGAGGAGCTCGGTCTTCCAGCCCTTGGACTCGGCGTAGTGGAGGTACATGCGCAGCAGGTCGGCCACGAAGAGCATGCTCTCCGCACCGCCCTCGCCGGCCTTGATCTCCATGATCACGTCACGGGCGTCGTCGGGATCGCGCGGGATGAGCAGACGCCGGAGCTTCTCCTCGTTCTCGGCGAGGCTCGCCTCGAGGGCCGGGACCTCGTCGGCGAAGCTCTCGTCGTCCTTCGCGAGCTCACGCGCGGCCTCGAGGTCTTCGATGCTCTGCGACCAGGCGGTGTGCGCCGCCACGATCCGGCTGAGCTCCGCGTAGCGGCGATTGACCCGCTTGGAGCGCGCCGGATCGCTGTGGAGCTCCGGATCGGAGAGCTGCCGCTGCAGGTCGTCGTGCTCGGCCTGCAGTGCGGCGACCGATTCGAACATCACTCGCCCTTGTGGCCGTGCCCGTTGTTGCCCTGGGTCGGCGTGGGCATCGACTTCTGCACCTGCATCAGGAACTCGACGTTCGACGAGGTCTCCTTCAGCCGGCTCAGCACGATCTCGAGGGCCTGCTGCTGGTCGACGCCGGCCAGGGCGCGACGCAGCTTCCAGGTGATCTTGGTCTCGTCGGCGCCCATCAGGAGCTCCTCACGGCGGGTGCTCGACGCGTTGACGTCGACGGCCGGGAAGATGCGCTTGTCGGCGAGCTGACGCGAGAGGCGGAGCTCCGAGTTGCCGGTGCCCTTGAACTCCTCGAAGATGACCTCGTCCATCTTGGACCCGGTCTCCACCAGTGCGGTGGCGAGGATCGTGAGCGATCCGCCGTTCTCGATGTTGCGGGCGGCACCGAAGAAGCGCTTCGGCGGGTACAGCGCCGAGGCGTCGACACCACCGGAGAGGATGCGGCCGGACGCCGGGGATGCGAGGTTGTACGCGCGGCCCAGACGGGTGATCGAGTCGAGCAGCACGACCACGTCGTGACCGAGCTCGACGAGTCGCTTGGCGCGCTCGATGGCGAGCTCGGCGACCGTCGTGTGGTCTTCGGCGGGGCGGTCGAAGGTCGAGGCGATGACCTCGCCCTTGACCGTGCGCTGCATGTCGGTGACCTCTTCGGGGCGCTCGTCGACGAGCACGACCATGAGGTGGACCTCGGGGTTGTTCGTCGAGATCGCGTTGGCGATCTGCTGCAGCACGATGGTCTTGCCGGCCTTGGGAGGAGCGACGATCAGGCCGCGCTGGCCCTTGCCGATCGGGGCGACGAGATCGATGATCCGCTGCGTGAGCTTGCCCGGCTCGGTCTCCAGGCGCAGGCGCTCCTGGGGATAGAGGGGGGTCAGCTTGCCGAACTCGACGCGGTTCTGCGCCTCTTCGACGGGCAGGCCGTTGATCGACTCGATGCGCACGATCGCGTTGTACTTCTGGCGGCCGCTGCCGTCGTTCTCGCGCGGCTGACGGATCGAGCCGACGATCGCGTCGCCCTTCCGCAGGTTGTACTTCTTGACCTGGCCGAGCGAGACGTAGACGTCGCTGTTGCCCGGGAGGTAGCCGCTCGTGCGGACGAAGGCGTAGTTGTCGAGGATGTCGAGGATGCCCGCCACCGGGATGAGCACGTCGTCCTCGGAGATCTCGGGCTCGATCTCGTCGCCACCGGTCTGGCCGCGGCGCTTGCGGTCGCGGTAGCGGTTGCGCGCTCCGCGCTCGCTGCGATCGCCCTCGGGGCCGTTCAGGTCGTCGCGCTGGGCGCGGTTGCCCTGCTGCGCACCGTTGTTCTGGCCTGCCTCGCGGTTCTGCGCCGATTCACGCTGGCTCTCGCGCTGGCTGGGCTCGCCACGGCCGCGCTGGTTCTGGCCGCGGTCGTCGGTCTGCTCCTGCTTCGGCTCGGCGGCGGCCTGGTTGCGACCGTTGCCGTTGCCCTGGTTGCCGTTGCCGGCGTTCTGGTTGCCGTTGTTCTGGCCGGCGTTGCCGTTGTTCTGGTTGCCCGTGCTCTGGCCGCCCTGCGCATCCTGACCGGCGGTGTCACCGGAGTCTTTGGCGTTGCGGTTGCGGTCGCGGCGGTTGCGCCCACGGCCGCGGCCCTGGCGCTCCTCGCCGGACTGGCGCTCGTCGCCGGACTGCTCCGAAGCCTGCTCGCCGGCCTGCTCGCCCGACTGGTCGGCGGGCTGCTCGTCGCGCACGGCGGCCGAGTCGTTCTCCGGCGCGGTGGCGGGGACGAGCTCGTCGATCGAGTTGTCGGTGGTGTTGACGTGACCGCCGGCGCTGACGCGCTCGGTGGTGACGCGGCGCGACCGGCGCTTGGGCGAGACGGGGCCCTCGGGCAGCTCGATGACGATCTGCTCCTTGGGCGCGGCAGCCGCGGCGGGGGCCGAGCGGAGGAGCTCGTCCGGAACGATCGGGCCGTCGACCGGAGCGGCCTCGGCAGCGGGGGCCTCGGCGGCTGCCGGAGCCGCCTCAGGCGCAGCAGCGGCCTCGGCGGGCGCCTCGGCGGCAGCGGCCTCGAAGTCGAGGGTGATGGCGTCGGGGAGCGCGTCGACCGCGCCCGCCTGCACCGTACGGATGGCCTCGATCAGGTCGCCCTTGCGGAGCTTGGAGGCTCCGGCCATGCCGAGTGAGGCGGCGATCGCCTGCAGCTCGGAGACTTTGAGGCTCGAGAGATCGGGCTGAGTGTTGACGTCTGTCACGGAATTCGTGTCCTTCCCCTGTCAGCTACGAAAAGCCAGGCAGAGAACTGTCGTCGGTGTGGCCGGCGTCCGATGAACGGTCATCGATCATCGATGCGGGTCAGACCACAGCATTCGACAGATAGTGATTTGGAGGAAATGCGACCGGGACGGGATCTGGAGAAGTGGGTACTACGCCACGTCGTCCGGGTGCACTGTCACTGTAGCACCTTTGAAGTCCACGGCCAGAACGAGCGCCTCCCAGGGTGTCGCAGCCTTAGCGGCCACGAGTTCGGCGGCGGCGAGCCGCTGTCCGGGGTCGCTGCAGAGCACGAGGATGCTGGGGCCGGCACCCGAGACGACGGCCGGGAAGCCCTCCGCCCGGAGCGCCCGGATCAGCCGGTCGGTCTCCGGCATCGCGCTCGCGCGGTAGCTCTGGTGCAGCTTGTCCTCGGTCGCGGCGAGCAGCAGCTCGGGGCTCTGGATGAGCGCCGCGATCAGGAGGGTCGAGCGCGAGACGTTGAAGATCGCGTCCGCGTGCGGCACCGACTCGGGCTGCAGGCTCCGGGCCAGCGCCGTCGACATCGTCTCCTGCGGCACGAGCACGAGCGGCGAGACCCCGCGGTGCACGATGAGCTTCTTGAACTGGGGGCCGTCGGGCGTGGTCCAGGCGATCGTGAGGCCGCCGAACAGCGCCGGAGCCACGTTGTCCGGGTGCCCCTCGAGCTCGGTCGCGCGGGCGAGGAGTCCCAGCGGGTCGATCTCGACGACGCCGGTCAGGAGGCCTTTGGCCGCCATGATGCCCGAGACGATCGCCGCTCCCGAGGAGCCGAGTCCGCGGCCGTGCGGGATCACGTTCTTCGCGACCAGGTGGAGCCCGGGGAGCTCCTGCCCGTACGCGGCGAAGGTGTGGGCGATCGCGCGCACGACGAGGTTCGTCGAGTCGGTGGGCACCTCACCGGCGCCGACGCCGTTCACCTCGACGAACGCACCCGGCTCGTCCCGGACGGAGACCGTCAGCTGGTCGTAGAGGGCGAGGGCGAGACCGAGGGTGTCGAAGCCGGGGCCGAGGTTCGCCGTGGTCGCGGGAACCCGGACGGTGACCGAGCGGCCGGCGAGCGGTCCGCTCACGAGTCGGCTTTCCGGAGGCCGAGCACGCCGGCGATCTCGGCGGCGTCCACGGGGACGATCGTCGGGGTGACCTCGGTGCCGTCCTCGGAGCGGAGGGCCCACTGCGGGTCCTTCAGGCCGTGGCCGGTGACGGTGAGCACGACGGTGGCGCCGGCCGGGATGGCTCCCGCCTCGGAGCGCTCGAGCAGCCCCGCGACGCTGATCGCCGAGGCGGGCTCGACGAAGATGCCGACCTCGGCCGAGAGCAGGCGGTGGGCGGCGAGGATGTGCTCGTCGGTGATCGAGCCGAAGTAGCCGTCGGTGGCCTCGCGGGCGGCGAGGGCGAGCTCCCACGAGGCGGGGTTGCCGATCCGGATGGCGCTTGCGATGGTCTCCGGGTGCAGCACCGGGTGGCCGAGCACGATGGGCGCGCTGCCGGCGGCCTGGAAACCGAACATGCGGGGCAGCTTGGTGGTCGCGCCGCGCTCGAGCTCCTCGGTGTAGCCGCGACTGTACGCGGTGTAGTTGCCCGCGTTGCCGACCGGGAGGAGGTGGAAGTCCGGCGCATCCTGCAGCACCTCGACGACCTCGTAGGCGGCGGTCTTCTGACCCGCGATGCGATCGGGGTTCACCGAGTTGACCAGGTGCACGGGGTAGTTCGCGGCGAGGTCGCGCGCGAGGTCGAGGCAGTCGTCGAAGTTGCCCTGCACCTGGATCAGCTGCGCGTTGTGCGCGATGGCCTGGCTGAGCTTGCCCATCGCGATCTTGCCCTCGGGCACGAGCACCGCGGCGGTGATGCCGGCGTGCGCGGCGTAGGCCGCGGCCGACGCGGAGGTGTTGCCGGTCGAGGCGCAGATGACGGCCTTCGCACCGTGCTCGACGGCCTTGGAGATCGCCATCGTCATCCCGCGGTCCTTGAAGGAGCCGGTCGGGTTCATCCCCTCGTACTTCACGTACACGGTCGCGCCGGTGCGGGCCGAGAGGGCCGGGGCCGGGATGAGGGGGGTGCCGCCCTCGCCGAGCGTCACGATCGGGGTCGCGTCGGTGACGTCGAGGCGGTCGGCGTATTCACGCAGGACACCGCGCCACTGCCGCGACGGGATCGGGCGGGCGGGGGTGCGGTCGGTGTTGTCGGCCACTAGGGCGTGTCTCCTTCAACTCGTAGGACCGACTCGATCCGGACGACGGAGTCGTCGGCCGAGACGGCCGCCACCGTGGCCGACAGGGCGGCCTCGCTGGCTTCGTGCGTGACAATCACAAGGGTAGCGGTGAGCGGCTCGTCCGCCGGACGGGCCGGGTCCGCGCTCGCCACGGTCTGCTGGACGGCCTCGACCGAGACGCCGTGCTCGCTGAACAGGCTGGCGATCTGCGCGAGCACGCCGGGCTTGTCCGTGACGATGAGGGTCAGCTGGTACCGCGTGGTGACCGAGCCGATGCCGAGCACCGGGAGGTTCGCGTGCGTGGACTCCCCCACCCCCGGGCCCCCGGCCACGTGGCGTCGGGCCGCCGAGACGAGGTCGCCGAGCACGGCCGAGGCGGTCTCGAGACCACCCGCGCCGGCGCCGTAGAACATCAGGTCGCCCGCGGCCTCGGCCTGCACGAAGACCGCGTTCTTGGCGTCGTGCACCGCGGCGAGCGGATGCCGGCGGCTGATCAGGGCCGGATGCACGCGCGCCACGACCCCCTCGACGCCGGTCTCGGGATCGACCAGCCGCTCGCAGATCGCGAGCAGCTTCACGACGTAGCCCGCCTTCTCGGCCGACTCGACCTGCGAGGCGGTGACCGTGGTCATCCCCTCGCGGTGCACGGCCTCGACCGGCACCGCGGTGTGGAAGGCGAGGCTGGCGAGGATGGCCGCCTTCTGGGCAGCGTCGTAGCCCTCGACGTCGGCCGTCGGGTCGGCCTCGGCGTAGCCCAGGGCGGTCGCGGTGGCGAGGGCGTCGTCGAAGGTGGAGCCCTCGACGTCCATCCGGTCGAGGATGAAGTTCGTGGTGCCGTTGACGATGCCCATCACGCGCTTCACGCGGTCGCCGGCGAGACTGTCGCGGAGCGGCCGGATGATCGGGATCGCTCCCCCGGCGGCGGCCTCGTAGTAGAGCTGGGCGCCGACCTGCTCGGCCGCGTCGAAGAGCTCGGGGCCGTGGGTCGCGAGCAGGGCCTTGTTGCCGGTCACGACGTCGGCGCCGGAGTTGATGGCGAGCAGGATGAACTCGCGGGCGGGCTCGATGCCGCCCATCAGCTCGATCACGATGTCGGCCGAGCGGATGAGGGTGGGCGCGTCCGTCGTGAGGAGTTCGCGCGGGATGCTCGTGTCACGCGGCGCGTCGACGTCGCGGACCGCTACCCCGACCAGCTCGAGACCGGCGCCCACGCGGGCGGCGAGCTCGTCGCCGTGCTCGAGCAGCAGCCGCGCCACCTGGGACCCGACGGAACCCGCACCGAGCAGGGCGATCCTCAGGTTGCGGTATTCGATCATCGGTCGGCTCCTGAGTAGGCGGTGTCGCGCGCGAGGAGGTCGTCCTCGGTCTCGCGCCGGATCAGCACGGTCGCCTCGCCGTCGGCGACGGCGACCACGGCCGGGCGGCCAAGGTAGTTGTAGTTGCTCGACAGCGACCAGCAATAGGCGCCGGTCGCGGGCACCGCGACCAGGTCGCCCGGGCGCACGTCGCCCGGCAGGTAGTCGGCGTAGACCACGATGTCGCCGCTCTCGCAGTGCTTGCCGGCCACCCGCACGAGGGCGGGATCGGCGTCCGAGCGGCGTCCGGCTAGGCGTACGGAGTAGTCGGCGCCGTAGAGCGCGGGGCGGGCGTTGTCGCTCATCCCGCCGTCGATGCTGACGTAGCGGCGCACGAAGTCGACCGAGCCGGGCTCGGTTCCGTCGGCACCACCCGGAACGCCGACCAGCACGTCCTTCACGGTCCCGACCTCGTAGAGCGTGGCCCCGGCGGTGCCGATCACGGCGCGGCCGGGCTCGAAGGCGAGGGCCGGCACCGGGATCCCGAGCCGCTCGCACTCGCGGGTGACGGAGGCGACGATCGCGCCGGCCAGCTCGGCGACCGGGGTCGGGTCGTCGGCGCCCGTGTAGGCGATCCCGAAGCCGCCGCCGAGGTTGAGCGCGGGCACCTCGCCGCCCGCGAGCAGCTCCGCGTGAACTTCGAGCAGGCGCGCGGCCGACTCGGCGAAGCCGTCCGAACCGAAGATCTGCGAGCCGATGTGGCAGTGCAGGCCGAGGAAGCGGAGACTGTCGTGCGAACGGATGGTGGAGGCGTACTCGACCGCCTGGTCGAGCCGGACGCCGAACTTCTGGTCCTCGTGCGCGGTGGCGAGGAAGTCGTGGGTGTGCGCGTGCACGCCGCTGTTCACGCGCAGCCGCACGGTCTGCACCCGGCCGTGCCGGGCGGCCGCCTCGGCGACCCGCTCGATCTCGATCGCGCTGTCGATCACGATCACGCCGACGCCCACGGCGACCGCCCGGTCGATCTCGGCGAGGGACTTGTTGTTGCCGTGCAGCCCCAGTCGCGCGGGGTCGACCCCGGCGGCCAGCGCGACCGCGAGCTCACCACCGCTGCAGACGTCGATCGAGAGCCCCTCCTCGGTCATCCACCGTGCGACTGAGATGCTGAGGAAGGCCTTGGCGGCGTAGTAGACGGTCGCCGTCGTGCCGGCCCTCTCGGCCTCGCCGACGAAGGCGTCACGGATCTCGCGGGCGCGCGACCGAGCATCCGCTTCGTCGATCACGTAGAGCGGGGTGCCGAAACGCTCGGCGAGGGTCGTGGCGGGCACTCCCCCGATCACCAGGCCGCCGTCGCCGTCGCGGACGGCGGTGCGCGACCAGACCGGGGCGACCAGCTCGTTGGCGTCGTCCGGATGCCGGAGCCAGGAGGGCGCGAGGGGGCTTGCGGTCATGAACGGATCCCTTTGCATGTCGTCGAGCCCCGCGTGGCGCGCGGGGGCGGGGCGCGTGCCGGTCGGCACAAGGGGCGAGCGGACCTGGCTTGGTCCCTGAAGCCGGTTCCGGGGCGTGAACACCCGGATGCTGCCTCGATCTTAGCCGCAGGTGCCGAAGGTGCGCAGACTGTCCTCGCTCAGCACGAAGTCCGAGGCGGTGAGCGTCGCGGTCGCTTCGTCCGGATGCACGACGAGCGACTCGATCTGTGCGCCCTGCGGCAGGTACTCGGCGACGCACACGGTCACCGGATCCTTTACGAGGCCCGAGAGCGCTCCGCCCAGGTCGAGGGCGTTCGAGCCCTGCGTAAGCGCGGCATCCGTCGGCTGGATGACGACGTCGGTGCCCGACGCCGAGACGTCGCCGGTGGCGGTGTAGCCGAGCGTGAGGCCGAGGATCGACAGCGTGCCCTGGTAGGAGACGTCGCCCTCCCCGAGCGTCAGGGTCGCGTCGCCCGGAAGGGTGATAACGCTGTCGACGGCCTGCTGGTCGAGGGTCACGGCGGCACGGATGTCGCCCACCGGCTTCGCGAGATCGGTCGGCACGCCCTCGGCCACGACGTGCGCCGAGAGCGGGATGCCGTCGACGGTGAGCGCGGGCGCATCCAGCGTGACCTGGTCGAAGCTGCCGGAGACCAGCTGGGACAGCATCGAGAAACCGCCGATCGAGACGTCGACGTCGCCCTGCACGTTCTCGGGGAGCTGCTTCTCGATCTCGTCGGCCGCCCGGCCCTGCGCGTAGGCACGCACGGCCACGTCGGCCACGACCACGAGCACGCCGAGCACGACGACGATGCCGATCAGCCACCAGAGCCAGCGCAGCCGACGCACGGTCACATCCGCTCGGGCGCGTCGACGCCGATCAGGGCGAGGCCGTTGCGGATGACCTGGCTCGTGGCGTCGTTCAGCCACAGCCGGGTGCCGTGGATCGGCGCGATCTGCTCGTCGCCGAACGGCAGCACGCGGGTCGCGTCGTACCAGCGGTGGTAGTAGCCGGCGAGCTCTTCGAGGTACCGCGCGATGCGGTGCGGCTCGCGGAGCTCGGCCGCGTGCGCGACGATGCGCGGGAACTCCTGGAGAGCTCCGAGCAGCGCGGTCTCCGTCGGGTGCACGAGCAGCGACGGGTCGAAGTCGTTTCGGGTGACCCCGGCGTCGGCCGCGTTGCGGGCCACCGAGCGGGTGCGGGCGTGCGCGTACTGCACGTAGAAGACGGGGTTGTCGTTGGTGCGCGAGCGCAGCTTCTCGCCGTCGAGCGCGAGCGGGGAGTCGGCCGGGTAGCGCGCGAGCCAGTAGCGCAACGCGTCGGCGCCGAGCCAGGCGAGCAGGTCGTCGAGCTCGATGATGTTGCCGGCGCGCTTGGACAGCTTCGCGCCGTTGAGGTTCACCAGCTGCCCGATCAGCACCGAGAGCCCCACGTCCGGGTCGTCGCCGGCCGCGGCCGCGAGGGCCTTGAGCCGGCCGACGTAGCCGTGGTGGTCGGCGCCGAGGAGGTAGATCTTCTCCGGGAAGCCGCGGTCCTTCTTGCTGAGGTAGTAGGCCGCGTCGGCGGCGAAGTAGGTGACGACGCCGTTGCCGCGGGTGAGCACGCGGTCCTTATCGTCGCCGAAGTCGGTGGTGCGCACCCAGACCGCGTCGTCGGCCTCGTAGACGTGGCCCTGCGCGCGCAACCGGGTCTCGGCGTCGTCGATCGCGGTGCGGCCGGTCTCCGGATCCGGCGCGTGCAGGGTGCGCTCGGAGAAGAACACGTCGAAGTGCACCCGGAAGCTCTCGAGCGAGGCCTTGATCTCGGCCAGCTGCAGCTCATAGGCGACGTCGCGGGCTACCGCCATGGCCTCGTCGTCCGGCATCTCGAGCAGCCCAGGCACGGCGGCGACGACGCGCGTCGCGAGCTCGCCGATGTACTCCCCGGGGTAGCCGCCCTCGGGTCGCGGCTCGCCCTTGGCCGCGGCGAGCACCGAGCGGCCGAAGGTGTCCATCTGGCTTCCGGCGTCGTTGATGTAGTACTCGGTCGTGACCTCGGCGCCGGATGCTTTGAGCACCCGCGCGATCGAGTCGCCGAGCGCCGCCCAGCGGGTGTGGCCGATGTGCAGCGGGCCGGTCGGGTTCGCCGAGACGAACTCCATGTTGATCGTGTGCCCGGCCAGCACCTCGTTGTGGCCGTAGGCGTCGCCGGCCTCGACGATCGTGCGCGCGATCTCGCCGGCTGCCGCCGCGTCGAGCGTGATGTTGATGAAGCCGGGGCCGGCCACCTCCACCGCGGCGACGCCGTCGATGGCCTCGATCCCGGGGGCGAGCTCGAGCGCGAACTCGCGCGGGTTGGTGCCGAGCCGCTTGGCCAGCTTCATCGCGATGTTCGAGGCCCAGTCGCCGTGGTCGCGGTTGCGCGGGCGCTCCAGCACGACGTCGGCCGGGGTGATCGTGACGTCGTCGCGCGAGGCGAGCCGGCCCTCGACGATGGCGAACAGGGCGGCGGAGAGCGCTTCAGGAGTCACGGCAGACGATCCTACCGGCTAGCGGAGCTGGACGAGCCGGCTCAGGTCGTCGTCCGGGAGCCGGTCGGCGACCGCCGTGACCTCGAGCCGGGTGAGCACGAGGTTGCCGCCGTGATTGGTGAGGAACGCGGTGTCGGCCGCATCCCGGCCCGTCGCTATGCGCAGGAGCGAGGACCGCGGCGCGAGGGTCGTCGCGTCGACCACGTACCAGGCGCCCTCGACGTAGGCCTCGGCGACCGCGTGGAAGTCCATCGGCGAGAGCCCGGGGGCGTAGACCGAGACCAGCCGGGCCGGGACGTCGAGCGCCCGGAGCAGCGCGATCACGAGGTGCGCGTAGTCGCGGCAGACGCCCTGGCGGAGGAGCAGTGTCTGCACCGCGCCGTCCGTGGGGGCGCTCGACCCGGGCACGTAGCTGAGCTCCGAGCCCACCCAGGAGCTCACCGACTCGAGCAGCTGCTTGCCGGAGAGACCGCGGAACTCGCCCACGGCGGTCGGGAACAGGGTGTCCGACTCGCAGTACCGGCTCGGCCGGAGGTAGCGGATCAGGTCGATGTCCTCGACCGGAGCGAGCGCCGCACGACCGTCGACCACGGCCTCGTAGCGGGCGGTGAACTCCCCCGCCGGCACCTCGAAGCGGTGCAGGCGGGTGCCGTGCGCATCCGTCACCTCGACGGGCACGATCGGCTCGCCGTCGATGCGGTAGTCGATCACCTCGTGGGCGAACTCGGCCCCCGGGGCGGCGGCGATGGAGAAGATCACGGTCGTGGCCTGGTCGACCCGGGCGTCGAGGGCGGCGGAGACGGAGCGCTGCATGACTCCGATCCTGTCATGGCACGAAGCACGCCGTGCATCCTGCTAACCTTGACGAGCACCCCGGGCCCCCATAGCTCAGGGGATAGAGCGTCTGCCTCCGGAGCAGAAGGCCGTAGGTTCAAATCCTACTGGGGGCACATTCTTATTCGGCTCGCGCCGCCGCTCCTGCGGCGCGAGATCGTCGTTCCGTCTCTGTGTGCGGAACGTGTTGTCACGCAATCCTCATTTCAGCGCGTCGTGGGCTCTAGGATGTGGAGCCACACGGGCTACCCACCCGTGAATCCGTTCGATGATGAAGGATCCGAGATGAGCGCTGTCGAGACCTACCGCAGCAACAACATGTGGCACAACCGGATGGACGACGAGGAGTCCGATCTCTCCTCGCACGTCATCCGCAGCCAGGCGATCGCCGAAGGGCGCACCTGGGCCCGCTCCCGGAAGGCCGACCACGTCGTCCGGCGCGCGGACGGCTCGATCGAGTCGGTCACGCCCTTCGAGGAGCGCACGCCCGCCTGAGCGGTGCGCGCCCGGACCGACGGGCTGACGAGCCCTCGGACTCGTCGGTCAGACGATCCGCACGAAGTAGTAGCTGCCCCAGAGCCCGCGGGCGTGGGTGACGTAGCGGCCCCAGTCCGGCGAGTGGATGACGCCGCCGTGGCCGTCGTAGATGCCGATGTGCTCGCCCGGCCAGACCACCAGGTCGCCGGCCTGCGGCGACGAGACCCGCACGCCCATGGCGGACTGCCGGGAGACCAGTCGGGGCAGTGAGATGCCGAAGTGGCCGTAGACCCACTGGGTCAGCCCGTCGCAGCCGAAGCTGTCGTCGGGATTCGCTCCCCAGCCGTAGGGGACGACCCCGACGTACTGCTCGGCGTAGGCCACGACGTCGTCGCCGTTGAAGCTCTGCGGGGGTGCCGAGGGTGCGGACGAGCCGCCGCCCGAGGACCCGCCGGACGAAGAGCCGCCCGAGGAGGATCCGCCCGACGACGACCCGCCGCCGGAGCCGCTGCTCGGTGCGGAGGGCTGCGCGGCCGGCTGTGCAGCCGCGGCCTCGGCCTCGGCTGCGGCGCGGGCGGCGTTGGCCGCATCCTGGGCCGCCTGCTGCTCGGCGAGCTGACGCTGCTTCTCGGCCTCGACCCCGGCCTGGTACTGCTGCTCGGTCGTGATCGACGCGTCCTGCAGGGCGGCGAGCTGCACGGTGAGCTCGGCCTGGTGCTGCTCCTGCTCGAGCAAGGCGCCCTGCACGGAGCGCTGGGCCTCGACCGCCGACTGCAGGCTGGCGTCGGCCTGCGCGGCCAGGGCCTCGAGGCCCGACTTGGCCACTGCCGCCTGCTCGCTGAGCGAGGAGGCGGTGTTGGCGTCCTGCGCCGCCTTCTCGAAGACGCCCTTGCTCGTCTGGGAGAGCTTGGACATCGTGCCGAGCTGGTAGAGCAGGTCGTCGCTGGCGTCGCCGGAGACCATCAGTTGAGAGGTGAGGTCGTTGCCGGCGCTCCGGGCGAACTGGGCGCCGAGGGCGGCGGCGCGCTTGTTCGACTCCTCCGAGGCGGTCTGGGCGGCGGCCGCGGCGTCGGCGAGCTGCTGCGCCTTGCGGGTGCCGTCGCTCAACGCGTTCTGTGCGGTCTGGTCGGCCGCCCAGGCCTGGTCGGCGGCGGCCTGGGCCGCATCCACCTCGCTCTGCAGGCCCGAGATCAGGTTCTGGATGTCGCTGACCTTCGCCGCGGTCGACGCGGTGTTGGCCTTCGCGGCGACGACGTCGTTCCAGGACGGGTAGTCGGTGGCCGCGGCGGGCGAGACGACGAGGAGCGTGGTCGCGAGCGCGACGACACTCGTCACGGCGACGAAGCCGGCAGCCCGAGGGCCGCGGCGAGTGGATGGTGCGGTGACCCGCATGACTCCCCCGAACGTTTCGATGTGCGTTCCTGGACCACTCCAGTCACACGCGTAACAGCAACAACATCGATCACATTAGCAACACGCCGAGCGAACGGACAGCCCGGAGCCGGATCACGGGGTTATAGTCCGCGCCGGCGGAGCGGCGCGCAGGGTGGATCGGCCGCGGATCGGAGGCAATCAGGCGGGGCTGATCAGCTGCTGTCGCGGGTCGGGTGGCGTCGCGGGCGGGGAGGTGTCGCGGGTCGGGCGGTGTCGCGGGTGGGGTGGTGTCGCGACTCGGTTCAGGCGGCGGTGGCGAACGCGGCACCGCGGCGGGCCGAACCCGCCACCGAGGCGAGCAGCGCCGCGAATTGGCCGATCGGCGCTCCCGGATCCTCGGGATGCCACTGCACGCCGAGCACGGGGGCCGACTCGTGCTCGATCGCCTCGACGAGCCCGTCGGGAGCCACCGCGACGACCCGGAGCCCGGTGCCCAGGGTCGCGACCGCCTGGTGGTGGGCGCTCCGCGTCTCGGCAGTGGAGCCGAGGGCCGTCAGAAAGCGGCTGCTCCCGTCCACCGTCACGGCGTGGTCGGCCATCACGCGCTCGACCGCGACACGCTCGTTGCGGTGCCCCGAGCCCTCGCCGAGATCCTGCACGAGGTCGCCGCCGAGCGCGACATTGATGATCTGGTGGCCGCGGCAGACGCCGAGCAACGGCGTTCCGGCGCGGATCGCCCGATCGGCGACGGCCAGCTGCGCCTCGTCGGCGCGCTCCCGGTGGGCGCCCTCGGCGCGATAGCCGCGGTCGGCTCCGTAGAACTCGGGCGCGATGTCCTCGCCACCGAGGATGACGAGCGCATCCGCCGGCTGCGTCAGCGCCAGCGTGCTCGCGGCGCCCTCGTCGGCCGCGATCACGTCGACGTCCCAGCCCGCGGCGCTCGCCGAGCGCACCGCGCGCTCGACCAGCAGGCCGGAGTACGCGTGGTAGTCCGGCGCGAGCGGGCGCGACCGGGTCACGATCACGATGCCGAGGCGGGAGGAGGTCACGGGAACCATCCTGTCGAGAGCGCGAGAGGCGCGCATCCGGAGCGGTAACGAAGTGAAACATGACGAGCGAATGAGGCGCGGATGCGGCACGGATGCGGGTGGCTCGCATCCCGCGACCGGGATTCTCCCGGGAATGGCTCGGCGCGCATCCGGAATCCATGGCGGGCCGGAGGGCCTGCTCATAGACTCGGCAGCGATGAGACACCGCACACGAACGCATCGGGCGCGGGGCCTCGGCCTCGTCGTCGCCACCCTCGCCGCCGTCGTGCTCGGAGGCGCCGCCGCCGTCACGCTCGCCGCTCCCACCCCGGCCTACGCCGGCGACCCGGTCGAGCTCGGAGGCCGTTACGTCGTCGACGAGTCCGGTGTGCTGGGCGGCCAGGAGTCGGCGGTGCAGGACGCGATCGACACCCTCGCCACCGAGCACGGGGTGAATCTCTTCGTCATCTACACCGACCGCTTCACCGACCCGTCCGACCGGGTCCAGTGGGCCCAGCAGGTCGCCGAGATCAACCAGTTCGGGCGCAACGACGTGCTGCTCGCGGTGGCCACGGACGACCGTGTCTACCAGCTCTCCTACGCCTCGGACTTCCCGCTGAGCGACTCCCAGCTCGCGGACATCGAGGAGCAGGACGTCGTGCCGGCCCTCCGGTCGTCGGACTGGGCGGGCGCCGCCGAAGGCGCGGCCGAGGGACTCGGAGCCGCACTGAGCGGCGACCCGGTCGGCTCGGGCGGCGGCTCCGGGAGCGGCTCGGGCACCGGCGGTGGTTCGAACACCGGTGGCGGGCTCGGCGTCGGCGGCTTCATCTGGCTGATCGCCGGAGGCATCATCGTCATCGCGGCCGTGATCATCCTGGTCCTGGTGGTGCGCCGCCGGTCGAAGCTCGACACCCGCGACACGCTGGCGGCCGAGGAGGCCGGGCCCACCCAGAAGGAGCTCGACCAGCAGGTCGGTGCGGTGCTGGTCGACCTCGACGACGCCGTGACCACGAGCGAGCAGGAGCTGGGCTTCGCCACCGCCCAGTTCGGGGCCGAGGAGACCGCGGCCTTCCAGACCGTGCTGACCCGGGTGAAGGCCTCCCTCACCGAAGCCTTCACGATCAAGCAGAAGCTCGACGACGCGATCCCGGACACCGACGAGGAGCGCCGGGCCTGGTCCGAGCAGATCATCACGATCTGCGACCGGGCGGCCGACGAGCTCGACGCCCAGACCGAGGCCTTCGAGAGTCTGCGCGCGGTCGAACGCGACCCGGCAGCCGCCCTCGCCACCGCGAATTCCGAGCTCGCCGCCCTGCCCGCGGGTACCGAATCGCGCGAACGACTCACCCGGCTCGCCGCGGCCTACGACGCCTCCGCGCTGACCACGGTCGCCGGCAGCGCGGAGCAGGCCGACCGCCTCCGCAGCTTCGCCGAGAGCGAGCTCGCTGAGGCCGGCACCGCGATCGCCACCGGCGCCACCGGCGCGGCCGCCCTGCACATCCGTGACGCCCGCCAGGCCATCGCGCAGACCACGACGATCTTCGACGCGATCGCCGCCCTCGAGACGGGCCTCGCGGATGCCGCCCGCGGCCTCGACGCCGCTCTCGCCGACGCGCGGCAGGATCTCGCGGCCGCGGACTCCCTGCAAGCGGCCGATCAAGCGGCCGGCCGGGTGTCCGACCCGGCGACGGCTGCCGCGGCCGCAGCACTCCGGGTGGAGGTGCAGCGCGCCGAGAGCCTCGGAGCCCGTGACCCGGTGAACGCCCGCCTCGCACTCGAGCGCGCCGATGCGCCGCTGGATCAGGCACTGCTCGCGATCCGCACCGAGCAGGAGCGCGTCGCCCGCCTGATCTCGCAGCGCGACCGCGCGATCGCCACCGCGCAGAGCGAGATCGCGGCTGCCCAGAGCTACCTGCAGACCCGACGCGGCGCCGTCGGCCCGGATGCCCGCACCCGGCTCTCCGAAGCCCAGCGCCATCTCGACCAGGCGTTGACCCTCGCGACCACCGACCCGGAGGCCTCCCTCCGCGAGGCGACCTCGGCCTCGCAGCTCGCCTCTCTCGCCACGTCCTCGGCCCAGCAGGACGTCAGCTGGGCTCAGGGCGGCGGAATGGGCGGCGGCTACAGCCAGGGCGGCGGCCTGTCGGGTGGCCTCTCAGGCGGCTCGTCCGGCGGAGACTTCAGCGGCGCCCTGCTCGGCGGCATCATCGGCAGCCTGCTCGACGGAGGAGGCGGCGGTGGTCGCTCGGGCGGCTACGGCGGCTTCGGCGGCGGCGGTTCCCGCGGCGGCTGGGGCGGCGGCAGCCGGGGCGGCGGGTTCGGCGGCTTCGGCGGCGGAGGCGGCGGCGGTTCGCGCCGGTCCAGCGGCGGAAGCTTCGGCGGCGGCGGTGGGCGGCGCGGCGGCGGCGGCCGTTTCTGAGCCCCTCCCATCCTCGTCAGCACCCACTTTCGATGTCATGATTCAGCCAGTACAAAGGAGACAGAGATGACCAACAAGCAGTCGATCTTCGGTCGCATCGCGCAGCTCGCGAAGGCGAACATCAACGCCCTGATCGATCAGGCCGAAGACCCGCAGCTCATGCTCGACCAGCTCGTGCGCGACTACACCTCCAACATCGCCGACGCGGAGAGCGCGATCGCCCAGACCATCGGCAACCTGCGCCTGCTCGAGGACGACCACCGCGAAGACGTCGCCGCCGCCGCCGACTGGGGTCGGAAGGCCCTCGCCGCCAGCACGAAGGCCGACGAGTTCCGCGCGGCCGGCAACACGGTCGACGCCGACAAGTTCGACGCCCTGGCGAAGGTGGCGCTGACCCGCCAGCTGCAGTCCGAGAACGAGGCGAAGGATGCCGAGCCCTCGATCGCCTCGCAGACCGAGTCGGTCGAGAAGCTGAAGTCGGGCCTCGCGGCCATGAAGGACAAGCTCAACCAGCTGAAGACGAAGCGCGACAACCTGGTGGCGCGGGCGAAGACCGCACAGGCGCAGAGCCAGGTGCAGGATGCGCTGAAGAACATCAACGTGCTCGACCCCACGAGCGACCTCGGCCGCTTCGAGGACAAGATCCGCCGCGAGGAGGCCCGCGTCCGCGGCCAGGAGGAGCTCAACGCCTCCAGCCTCGACTCGCAGTTCGAGAGCCTCGAGGACCTCGGCGAGCTGACCGAGGTCGAGGCCCGTCTCGCCGCACTCAAGGCGGGTTCGGGCAGCGGCGCCAAAGCCGTCACGGGCGGCGAGTAGGCGTCCGCCGACCGTGAGCGCCACGTTCGTCGTCGTCCCCGAATGGCAGGGCTCCGGGTCGTCCCGCGCCATGCGCCTGATCGATGGGGCCGAGGCGATCCGCGGTGACCTGCCGCGCGCCTCGACCGTCGTGGTCGAGGTGCCGGCCGGTGCCGGCGAATCGCTGGAGACCGGGGTGCAGCGCTACTCCTCCATCACCGTCGTGGCCGAGGCTCTCACCGCGGCCCTCGACGAGGTGACGGATCTGCCCGTCGTGATCGGCGGCGACTGCGGTGTCGAGTTCGCCGCGGTCCGGCACGCCGTGGCTCGGAGCGCCCGGCCGGTGGCGCTCGTCTGGTTCGACGCGCATCCGGATCTGAACACCCCGCGCACCTCCCCCTCGGGGGCCTTCCACGGGATGGTGCTGCGCACCCTCCTCGGCGGCGGTCCCGAGCAGCTCGCCGCCGAACCCGTGCTCGACCCCGGGAGGGTCGTGCTGGCCGGCACCCGCGCGCTCGACGACGGGGAGGCCGAGTTCGTGGATGCGGCGGGCATCGCGCTGCTTCCGCCGGACCGGATCATCGATCCCGCCGCCCTGGTCGACGCCGTGCGGGCCACGGGCGCCGAGGCTGTCTACCTGCACGTCGACCTCGACGTGCTCGACCCGGCCGAGATCCACGGGGTCGCGTTCCCCGAGCCCTTCGGCCTCGGGGTCGCCGACCTCACCGCCGCCCTCCAGGCGCTCCGCGCGGAGTTCGACCTGGTGGGCGCCGGAATCACCGAATTCGCCCCCGCCACACCCGACGCCGCGGTCGACGACCTCCCGGCCATCCTGCGGATCGTCTCCGCACTCGTCCGCGCCCCCAAGGAGTGAACATGATCAAGGAATTCGACCTCATCGTCATCGGAGCCGGCGCCGTCGGCGAGAACGTCGCCGACCGTGCCGTCCAGGGCGGCCTCCGGACCGCCCTCGTGGAGGCCGAGCTGGTCGGCGGCGAGTGCTCCTACTGGGCCTGCATGCCGTCGAAGGCTCTGCTGCGCGCCGGTGAGGTCGTCGCCGCCGCGCGCGCCGTCGGCGGAGCCGAGCAGGCCGTCACGGGCGAGATCGACGTGGCCGCCGTGCTGAAGCGCCGCGACTCGTTCACGAGCGACTGGGACGACGAGGGCCAGGTGAAATGGGTCGAGGGTGCCGGGATCGAGCTGATCCGTGGGCACGCGACCTTCACCGGCGTCAAGGAGCTCGAGGTGCGTGCCGCCGACGGAACCACGACGACGCTGAAGGCGACCCACGCGGTCGTGGTCTCCACCGGCTCGACGGCGCTCCTGCCCGACATCCCGGGCCTGGCCGATTCGAAGCCGTGGACCAGCCGGGAGGCCACGAGCGTCAAGGCGATCCCCGCGCGCTTCACGATCGTCGGCGGCGGCGTCGTCGCGGTCGAGATGGCGACCGCGTATGCCACTCTCGGCTCGAAGGTCACGCTGATCTCCCGCGGCGCCTTGCTCGCGAACCAGGAGCCGTTCGCCGGCGAGGCGGTCGGCAAGGCGCTCGGCGACCTCGGCGTCGACATACACCTCGGGCAGTCCCCCGCCGAGGTCTCCCGTGACGCCCAGGGTGTCGTCCACACGACCCTCGAGGACGGCTCGGTGATCGACTCGGACGAGATCCTCGTCGCCACCGGCCGCCTCCCCCGCACCGGCGACCTCGGGCTCGAGACCATCGGCCTCGAGCCGAACCAGTGGCTGAACACCGACGACACCCTGCTCGTGCTGGGTGAGGACGGCGCTCCGTTGCCGGGCGAGTGGCTCTACGCCACCGGAGACGTCAACCACCGCGCGCTGCTCACCCACCAGGGCAAGTACCAGGCCCGGGCCGCCGGCGACGTCGCCGCCGCCCGCGCGAAGGGCGAGCCCGTGCACGACCAGCCCTGGGGCCGTCACGTCGCGACCGCCGACCACCAGGCTGTGCCGCAGGTCACCTTCACCGAGCCGCAGGTGGCCTCGATCGGGATGACCGCGGCCGCTGCCGAGAAGGCCGGGTACCGCACCAAGGTCGTCGACTACGAGATCGGCAACGTCGCCGGGGCCGCCGTGCACCGCGACGGCTACGCCGGCACCGCCCGGGCGGTCGTGGACGAGGACAAGAAGGTGCTCCTCGGCGTGACCTTCGTGGGCCCCGACGTGCAGGAGCTGCTGCACTCCGCGACGGTCGCCGTGGTCGGCGAGGTACCGCTCCACCGCCTCTGGCACGCGGTGCCCTCCTACCCCACCATCAGCGAGGTCTGGCTCCGCCTGCTCGAGACCTACGGACGGGACGCCAGCGCGTGATGGAACGGATCCGCCGCATCCTCTACGCCCCGCCCGTCGCCCGGGCCGGGTATCTCTACGCGACCGGGGTGGCGCTGACGATGGGGGCACTCCTCGGCACCGACCGCATCCGCCGCGTCGACGGGCTCTACGTCTGCACGGGGTTGCCTCGGTGGGCGTTCCGCCGCGGCGGCACCTGCGTCGGCGGGGTCTACCTCACCGACGACAACGACGCTCCCGCGGTGCTCCGCCACGAGGCGGTCCACCGCCGGCAGTGGCAGCAGTACGGGATGATGTTCCCGCTGCTCTACGCGCTGGCCGGGCAGAATCCGCTGACCAACCACTTCGAGATCGAGGCCGGCCTCGAAGACGGCAACTACCTCCCACGCAAGCGCTGAGGCCTCGTAAGACTGAGACCTCGGTGGCGCGGTGACCCGGTGACCTGACGCCTAGGAGGCGCTGACCTCGCGGGAGAGCCAGACGCAGACCTCGTCGCCGTCGAGGGCGTCGTCGCCGGTGGACATCTCTTCCATCCACGCCTTCGTCGCGCGACGGACGGCCTGGCCGGTGGCGCAGGCGAGGCCGGATCCGATGTCTCCGGTGCGGGTGTCCCGTGTCAACCAGGTGACGGTGACGCGCTCGGGGGTGGCGATCGGGTCGATGTCGGCCTTGCTCGGCACCTCGACGAACACCTGGCCGCGGGCCCGGTCGCCGAGGAGCGAGACCATCGCCCGGATCTCGTCGAGGGCGGTCTCGGTACCGGCGATGAGGACTCGGCCGGTGGCGCGGGAGACGGCGGTGGCGTCAGAGGCGATCACATACATTTGAGATCAGTATAGGCATGCCTAACTTAGGATTGCCACACCTGACCTGAAGCTCTCAGAACTGTGGTGGATGCACCAGATCCCAGCGCAGTCGGCGCTCGAGTTGCCGCCCCAGCGCGAGCAGGGTCGCCTCCCCGCCGGGCCGGCCGATCAGCTGCACGGCCATCGGCAGGCCGTCCTCCGTGCGATGCACGGGGAGGCTGATCGCCGGCAGCCCGCTCACGTTCACGAACGAGGTGTACGGCGTGTACCTGACCTGCTGTGAGAAGTTCTCCTCGCCGTCCTCCTGGTCGTACCAGCCGACCGGGCGCGGGGTCATCGTCATCCCGGGGATGAGCACGGCGTCGAACCGCTCGAGCTGACGGATGACCGACCGCTCGTACCGCGTGAGGGTGGCCAGCGCGCGGGCGAGCTCGGATGCAGGGATCGCCCGGCCCTGGTTCATCAGCCACCGGGTCAACGGCTCGAGGAGTTCCTCCGCCTCCCCCTCGGCCGGGATCGTCGACGCGCCGACCTGCCAGATCACGCGGAACGCGTCCGCGTACTCCGGGGCGGGCTCGAGCTCGAACTCCTCGACACCGTGGCCGAGCGCCGCGAAACCGTCGCGGGCGAGCTCGAAGGCGGCCACCGCATCCGGATCAAGGGGCAAGTCGTAGGAGCTCGCCCATGGGGTGCCCGTCGTGACGCCGAGCTGGAAGCGCCCCTCGCCGCGGATGGCGGCGCCGAGGAACAGTCCGTCGTCGTAGTCCGGCGCCCGCAGCGCGAAGTGGTGCACCACGCGGTCGCCCCGCCGGGCGATCATCCCGTCCAGGAGCAGCGCGGCATCCGTCACCGAGCGGGCGATGGGTCCGCCGACGCCGAGCCCCGCGAGCGATTCCTGACCGGAGGCGGCGGGGACGAGCCCGCGTGAGGGCTTCAGCCCCACGAGCCCGCAGGCGGCGGCCGGGATGCGGATGGACCCGCCACCGTCCGATGCGGGAGCGAACGGCACCAGACCCGCGGCGACGGCGGCCGCCGCCCCTCCGCTCGAGCCGCCGGCGCCCAGGGCGAGGTCGTACGGGTTGCGCGTCGGCGGGCCGATCAAGCCCTCGGTATAGCTCGGCAGCCCGAACTCGGGTGTCGCCGTCTTGCCCAGGCTCACCACCCCGGCCTCGTCCAGCTGCCGCACGAGCTCGTCCGACTCCTCGGGCACGAAGTCGGCGAACAGCCGCGAGCCGAAGGTCGTGCGCACCCCGGCGCGCCGCACCAGGTCCTTCTCTCCCGTCGCGAGGCCGAACAGCGGGGCCGACCGGTCGTCGGAGGAGTCGAGGGCGTCGGCGCGGGCACGCGCCGCATCCGGAGTCACCGTGAAGAAGGCCCCGAGCTCGCCGTTCAGCCGGTCGATGCGCTCGAGGTAGTGGTCGGCCGCCTCACGCACGCCGAGCTCGCGGCGCTGGATCAGGCGGTACTGCTCGAGCGCGCTCAGCTCGTGGATCTCGACCATGCCGGGCCTACTTCAGTGACTTCTGCAGCAGCACGGTGCCGAGCCAGTGCCCGAACTTGAAGCCGACGCGCCCGAGGCGGCCGACCTCCTTGAAGCCGAAGCCCTCGTGCAGACGGATCGAGGCGTCCGCGCCCTGGTCGGCGATCACCGCCAGCATCTCCTTGATCCCGGCCTGCTTCGACCGGACGATCAGCTCGGCGAGCAGGACCTTGCCGAGGCCCTTGCCCGTGGCGGCCGGGCCGAGGTAGATCGAATCCTCGACCGTGCGCCGGTAGGCGGCCTTCTGCTTCCAGGCCGAGACGTATGCGAAGCCGAGCAGGGTGCCGGTGGGCGAGACGGCGACGAGGAAGGGGTAGTTGAGCTTCTGGGTCCAGGCGAACTTGTGCCGCCACTCCTTGAGCGTCATCGCGTCCTCGTCGAAGGTGACGACGGTGTTCGCGACGTAGTGGTTGTAGATCTCGCGGATGTACGGGAGGTCGGTCTCCGTCGCATCCCGGAGCACGTACTCGAACGGCACCTCCAGCGGCGGCTTCTCACCGGTCGCGGGCCGGAGCTCGCGGGGCAGCCGGCGGCGCGGCTGGTACTCCTCTTCCAACATGGTTCCAGCCTAGCCAGCGGCGGACTACCGGGGCGTCCAGTCGACCGGCTCGGCCCCCTGCTCCTCGAGGAGGGCGTTGGCGCGGCTGAACGGCTTCGAGCCGAAGAAGCCGCGGCTGGCCGACAGGGGGCTCGGATGCGCGGACGTGATCACCGGTGTGTCACCGAGCAGCGGCACGAGCCCCGCCGCATCCCGCCCCCACAGGATCGCCACGAGCGGACTGTCGCGGGCGACCAGCGTGCGGATCGCGTGAGCGGTGACCTCCTCCCACCCCCGGCCCCGGTGCGAGGCGGGCAGACCCGGCTGCACGGTCAGCACACGGTTGAGCAGCATCACGCCGTTCTCGCCCCAGGCGCTCAGATCGCCGTGCGGGGCGGGCGGGATGCCCAGGTCGTCGTTCAGCTCGCGGTAGATGTTCGCGAGACTCCGCGGCAGGGGCCGCACGTGCCGGTCGACCGCGAACGAGAGCCCGATCGGATGCCCGGGCGTGGGATACGGATCCTGTCCCACGATGAGCACCCGCACCCCGGAGAGCGGGGCCCGGAACGCGCGCAGCACGTCGTGGCCGTCGGGCAGGTACCCGCGACCGGCCGCGTTCTCGGCGCGCAACATCTCACCGAGTTCGGCGATCCGGTCGCCGACCGGGGCGAGCGCCTCGGCCCAGCCCGGGTCGATCTGCCCCGTCCCGGCGAGTTCGTCGAGCGAGAGTCCCGTCATCGGAGCAGCCTCAGCTCGCGCCGGCGCCCGCCGTCGAGACGCGCACGCTCCCGTTGTCCGGCGTGACCTTCCAGACGCTGCCACGGCCGAGCACCTGCAGGGGGCCCTCGCCGACCACCAGCGCGGTGTGCTCGTCGATCGCGACACCGCCGTCGACCAGTCCGGCCTCGGTCGCAGCGATCAGCCGCGACACCGAGCCCCACTGCACGGCGTGCACGTCGACCGCGAGGTCGATCAGGCCGATGCCCTCGGCGACGGTGAGCTGCTCGAGATCCTCCGCCGCATCCTCGGTACCGATCTCGACGGTGTCGATCTTCCAGCCGCCGACGATCGCGTGCTCGGCCGCGAGGGCCGCACCGGCGGAGAACCCGAGGTAGGGCACACCGGACGCCACGAGGCGGCGGAGCTCGAGGAAGGCCGGGGCGAGGGATTCGCGGTAGGCCGGCGTCAGGCCGCCCCACACGATGATCCCGTCCGCATCCGCGAAGACCGCAGGGTCGATCGGGGCGTTCTCGGGCGAGAGCACCGCCACGGGCTGGATCTTCGCCAGGTGCTCGAACGCCGTGACGAGCTCGGCGTACTTCTCGGGGCCGTCGCCGTCGCGCACCAGCACGATCGGCAGGTGGGCGCCCTCGAGGCGGCCGGCCGCCTCGGCGCGGGCGGTGATCTCCTCGAAGAACACTCGGTAGACGGCACCGTCGTCTTCGACGGGCCAGCCGCCACCGACGAGATGGATGCTCATTCGGCGCTCACCGGGGGGTGCGCCGACCACGGGAAGACGATCCAGCGATCGGTCTCCTTCCAGTGGAAGTCGGGCGCGATCACCGAGCGGGGCTTGCTGTAGAGCGTGGCCGACTTGACGGTGATGTCGAGCTTCTGCAGCAGGTCGACCACGAGCGCGAGCGTGCGCCCCGAGTCGGCGACGTCGTCGACGAGCAGCACGTTCTTGCCGATCAGGGGCTCGTTGTCGAGCAGCGGCGGCAGGATGATCGGCTCGGGCAGGGTCTCCTCGATGTCGGAGTAGAACTCCACGTTGAGGCTGCCGCAGCTCTTCACACCCAGGGCGTAGGCCAGGGCGCCGCCCGGGATCAGGCCGCCGCGGGCGATCGCGATCACGAAGTCGGGCACGAAGCCGGACTCGACGATGTCACGGGCGAGCGAGCGCGAGGCGTCGCCGAACTCCAGCCAGCCGAGCACCTCCCGTTCGGGGGTGGGCGCCTCGGCCACCGTGCCTTCGAGGGTCTCGAACTCAGAATCCATACACGGAACGCTACCGGAAACCGGATGTCCCGACCGAGCGCGTTCCCGTGCCCTACCATCACCCCATGAGCTCAACAGCGAGTCGTCTTCCGTCGTTGCGGGGCAGCGCCGTGGGGGTGACCGCATCGCTCATCGGCTTCCTCTTCCTGGTCGAGATCACCAGCGGCATCCTGCAGGGCTTCTACGTCCCGCTGATCCCCGACCTGGTGCAGCATCTCGGCATCCGCGACGCCGACTTCAACTGGTTCGAGGCCGCCCAGCTGCTGCTCTCGGCGATCGTCGTGCCGGTTCTCGCGAAGCTCGGCGACATGGTCGGGCACAAGCGGATGCTCCTGCTCGCGACGGTGCTCACCGCGGCCGCGAGCTGGTGGCTGGTCGCTGCGGGCGACTTCACGAGCTTCCTGATCGCCTGGGCGCTGCAGGGCTTCTACGTCGTCTGGCTGCCGCTCGAGGTCGCGCTGATCTTCGACCGGGGGCGGCGCACGGGGCGGGCGGCCTCGCAGACCCGCCGGGCCGCGGGCCTCCTGGTCGTGGCGCTGGAGGCCGGAGCGATCATCGGGGCGCTCGCCGGCGGCCGGGTCTTCACGGCGTTCGGTGAGAACGTGCCGCTCACCCTCATGGTGCCGGCGATCGCGGTGACACTGGTCTTCTTCGTCATCCTGTTCGGGGTGCCCGAGTCCAAGCCCCTCCCGGGGCGGAAGCTCGACCTCGTCGGCTTCACGATGCTCACCCTCGCGTTGCTGCTGATCACGAGCGGCCTGACCTTCCTCCGCACCAACGGCCCCGAGACGTGGTGGGTCTGGGCTCTGGTCGCTCTCGGGGCGCTGATGTTCCTGCCGTTCGGCCTGTTCGAGCTGCGGCAGCCCGATCCCGCGATCGACCTGCGGGTGCTGCGGCAGCCGTCGATGTGGCCGGTGCAGCTGACCGCCGGGCTCGTCGGCATCAGCCTGCTCGGAGCGCAGGTGCCGCTCAGCACCTTCGCCGGCACCGACCCGGTGAACGGCTACGGGCTCGGGCTCGACGCTCCCGGGATCTCGAACCTGATCGGTGTCTACCTGGTCTCGATGATCGTCGGCGCCATCCTGTTCCCGTTCGTCTCGCGCTGGGCGACGCCCCGGGTGGCGCTGATCGGCGCGACCTTCCTGGTCGCGCTCGGGTACGCGCTCTTCCTGCCGTTCCACCACGAGAGCTGGCAGGTGGTGCTCAACATGGCCATCGCCGGGCTCGGGTCGGGCGCGTTGGTCGGAGCGATGCCCGCCGCGGCGGCCGCGGCCGCTCCCCCGGGCCAGACCGGGATCGCGGCCGCGCTCACGAACACGACCAAGACCATCGGCGGCTCGTTCGCCTCGGCGGTCTTCGCGGTGGTTCTCTTCCAGGGCGCCGCGACCGTGGTCACGGCCACCGCATCCAGCCTCTCGGGCTACCTGATCGTGTGGTCGATCTGCGCGGGCGGGGCCGTGGTTGCCGGGGTGCTGCTGTTCTTCGTGCCCAAGCTGGCCTTCGCCGACGCCGACGTGGTGGTCGCGCCGGCGCCGGCCGCGGCGACTACTGCCCCTTGACCTTCAGCTCGCCGCGCGCGACCTTGTAGGCGGTCGACTGCGCGACCGGCTTGATGACCACGAGGTCCAGGCTCACGTGCGGGGGCAGCTCGAGCATCGAGACGATCGTGGTGGCGACGTCCTCCGCGCTGAGCGGGTCGGGCACGTTCTGGTAGACCGAGTCGGCCTTGGCCGCGTCGCCCTTGAAGCGGTTGAGCGAGAACTCCTCGGTCTTGACCATGCCGGGGGCGATCTCGAGCACGCGGATCGGCTCGCCGGAGAGCTCGAGCCGCAGCACGTCGAGCATCGAGTGCACCGCGAACTTCGCGGCGTTGTACCCGCCGCCGCCCTCGTACGAGATGTGGGCCGCGATCGACGAGACGGTCAGGATGTCGGCCGCGCCTCCCGGCTCGACCGAGGCCCGGAGCAGCGGGAGCAGCGCGCTCGTCACGCGGCGCACCGCGAGCACGTTGATCTCGAACATCCAGCGCCAGTCGTCGTCGGAGCCGTTCTCGACGCTGTCGAGCCCCAGGGCGCCGCCGGCGTTGTTCACGAGCGTGCTGACGCCGCCGGTGGACTCGACGTGGGCGCGGAGGGCCTCGACGTCCTCCGGCTTCGTCAGGTCGGCGACGAAGTACTCGGCGCCGGTCTCCTCGGCGAGCTCGCGCAGCTTGTCCTCCCGGCGCGCCACCGCCAGCACGGGCCAGCCGTGCTGCCGCAGCAGGCGGACCGTCGCCGCACCGATACCCGAACTCGCCCCTGTGACAACCGCACGCTTCATCCGCGTCCCTCTTCCACCGGCCGGGACCTCCCCGGCCCCTTCCGTACCGTCAACGGTAGTGCGGAACGCGGGTGCCGGATGACCGAAGGTTACGCCGCGAGACCCGGTGCGTTGACCGGCCGCCCGGCCGCTCATACGCTTCCAGCAGCCCTGATCCACCCGACCCGATCACCGACGACGGAGACGACAATGACCGACAACGCCGCGAACTGGAAGTTCGAGACCAAGCAGATCCACACCGGTGCGCAGCCGGACCCGGTGACGAACGCGCGGGCGACGCCGATCTACCAGACCACGTCCTACGTCTTCAACAGCGCCGACCACGCGAAGAACCTGTTCGCCCTGGCGGAGTTCGGCAACATCTACACGCGCATCCAGAACCCCACGCAGAACGTGGTCGAGGAGCGGGTCGCCGCCCTCGAGGGAGGCACCGCCGCACTGCTGGTCGCCTCCGGCCAGGCCGCCGAGACCTTCGCCGTGCTCAACATCGCCCAGGCCGGCGACCACATCGTGTCGTCGTCGTCGATCTACGGCGGCACTTACAACCTCTTCAAGTACACGCTGGCGAAGCTCGGCATCGAGACCACCTTCGTCGAGAACCAGGACGACGCCGAGGAGTGGCGCCGTGCGGTGCGCCCGAACACGAAGCTGTTCTTCGGCGAGACCATCGGCAACCCGAAGATCAACATCCTCGACATCGAGCTCGTCGCCGGCGTCGCGCACGAGAGCGGGGTGCCGCTGATCGTCGACAACACGATCGCGACGCCGTACCTGATCCGCCCGCTCGAGCACGGGGCCGACATCGTCGTGCACTCGGCCACCAAGTTCCTCGGCGGCCACGGCACCGTGATCGGCGGCATCATCGTCGACGGCGGGAAGTTCAAGTGGTCGGAGAACGTCGAGAAGTTCCCCGGACTCACCGAGCCCGACCCCTCGTACCACGGCGCCAGCTACACGGGCGTGCTGGGCGACGGCATCGCCTACATCATCAAGGCGCGGGTGCAGCTGCTCCGCGACCTCGGCGCCTCGATCGCGCCGGCCAGCGCCTGGCAGCTCATCCAGGGCATCGAGACGCTGTCGCTCCGCATCGAGCGGCACGTGCAGAACGCCCAGGAGATCGCCGAGTGGCTGGATGCCCACGACGACATCGCCACCGTCTACTACGCGGGGCTCCCGACGAGCCCGTGGTACGCGGCCGCGAACAAGTACGCCCCCAAGGGCGTCGGCGCCGTGCTGTCGTTCGAGCTCAAGGGCGGTGTCGAGGCCGGACGCACCTTCGTCGAGAGCCTGTCGCTGTTCAGCCACCTGGCGAACATCGGCGACGTGCGCTCGCTGGTCATCCACCCCGCCTCCACCACCCACTCCCAGCTCACCCCCGAGCAGCAGCTCACGGCGGGCGTGACGCCCGGACTCGTGCGCCTCTCGGTGGGCCTGGAGAACATCGACGACCTGAAGGCCGACCTCGAGCAGGGGCTGGCGGCGGCGCGGGAGACTGTGCGCGCGAACGCTGTGTGATCCAGGGAAGTGAAGGCGGCGTAGACGGTCTTTTTCGTCCCGGCAGGTGAAGGCTGATTAGACGGTCTTTTTCGTGCCGGCAGGTGAGGGATGCATGACGTCCCGCTGTGCTAGCTGCCGGGATGCGCGTGCTTCGCGCGCGTATCCCGGGCTGCGCCGGTCCCTGCCCGGCGCAGCGCGACATGTTCGTGTGCGGTCGCTAGCGCGGCCGCGCACTCACCCTGGGTCAGCGAGTACGGCCTGTAGGTTTCATTCACGTCCCATAACTTCGAGGGGAACATGGACTGGCAGACCAACGAAGACACCGTTCCTAGCGGGTTCGTTAGTGATGCGCAGATTCGGTCGGTGTTGGGGAAGCCGGCGGCTTCGGGGGCCTGGCGGGAAGGGGATCCTGTCGGGCGGCGGCGGTTCGTCGAGGTGGGGGCGTTCTCGTTCGAGAGCGGGGAGAGCGTGCCTCAGGTGCGGCTCGCGTTCGAGACGTACGGGACGCTCGCTCCCGAGCGCGACAACGCGATCCTCGTCCTGCACGCCCTGACCGGCGACAGCAACCTGAACCACCCGGCCGAGCCCGGGCATCCGACCGACGGCTGGTGGCCCGGGCTCGTGGGGCCGGGGCTGCCGATCGACACCGACCGCTGGTTCGTCGTCGCGCCCAACATGCTGGGCGGCTGCCAGGGCAGCACCGGCCCCTCCTCGATCGCGCCCGACGGCGTGGAATGGGGCGCGCGCTTCCCCTTCACCACGATCGCCGACCAGGTGCGCGCCCAGCACGCCCTGCTCGCCGAACTCGGCCTCGACCGCTGGGCCGCCGTCGTCGGCGGGTCGATGGGCGGGATGCAGGTGCTCGAGTGGGCCGTTCAGTTCCCCGGCGAGGTCGAGCGGATCGCGGTCATCGCCGCCCCCGCCGCGAGCTCAGCCGACCAGATCGCGCTGAACTCGGTGCAGATCCAGGCGATCCGGGCCGATCCGCTGTTCCACGGCGGCGACTACTACGACGCCCCCGACGGCGAAGGACCCCATCAGGGCCTCGCCCTGGCGCGCCGTATGGCGCTCCTCAACTACCGCAGCCCGAGCGAGCTGAACGACCGGTTCCAGCGCAGCTGGCAGAGCGGGATCGACCCCCTCGGCGGCGGGGGCCGCTTCGCCGTCGAGAGCTACCTCGACTTCCATGGCAACAAGTTCACCCGCCGGTTCGACGCGAACACCTACGTCACCCTGCTCGAGGCGATGAACTCCCACGACCTCGGCCGGGGCCGCGGCGGCGTCGAGGCGGCGCTGGCCGGAGTCCGTGCGAAGGCGCTCGTGGTCGGCATCGACAGCGACCGCCTCTTCCCGGTCGCCGACCAGGAGCTGATCGCCCGGCACCTGCCCGCCACCCTCGACGGCGACCGGCCGGTCGTGATCGAGTCGAAGTTCGGCCACGACGGGTTCTTGATCGAGTTCGACCTGGTCGGCCGCGAGATCGCCCGGCTGCTCGCATCCTGAGCCCGGCCGGGCCGCTGTCTAGCGCATCCGCCGCTTAAACAAATGCGGCCGGGGGCGTCTTGTCGACGACCCCCGGCCAATTCCCCCCTGGTCTGGAAACCACTTTACCGACAGCTGTCGAGATCTGTCCTGCCCCAGTTCTGGGGGCAGACAGCGGCACGCCCGGGTGGCATATATCATGCGAGAGTGCCCCGCACCGATCGTGAGCGCCGCAAGCTCCTCAGCAGGACGACCCGCGACCTCGGCCTGACCTTCACGGTCTCCTCGATGATCGCGGTGGGTGCCGCCACCTGGACCAGGCTCCCCGACTACGCCCCCAGCCTGTCGCTGATGGCCCTCACCGCCTTGAGCTTCTACTTCGTCGGCAACTCCCGGTCGCTCGTCTGGCCCGCGGTCACCTACCTGGTCGGGATCGCCGCGCTCGGCTCCTTCCTCCTGCCCGCGACCGCACCCATCGACGTCGCGACGACCACCGGCATCACGTTCTTCGCCTCCACCGCCATCCCCTCGCTGATCGCCGCGCTCGCCACCTCGGCCCGGCTGCTCTGGCTCGTGATCCCGGCCTACCTCCCGGTGCTCGCCCTGGCCACCGTCGCGACCTGGCAGACCGGCCGCGCCGCCTTCGTGATCGCCTCGATCGTGGTCGGCTGGGTGGCCCTGTTCGTCACCGCGACCTGGCTCTCAGCGAGCCTCCGCCGCGCCTTCGTCGGGATGGCCCGGCTCGGCCGCGCCCACGCCGTCGAACGGCAGGCCAGCGAGATGGAGGCGCAGCGCCGCCAGGGCGCCCGTCTGCTGCACGACACCGTCCTCGCCACCCTCACCCTGCTCGCGCACTCCGGCATCGGCGTGCAGCCCGAGGCGATGCGCAACCAGGCCGGCGAGGACGCCCGGCTCCTCCGCCAGCTGCGGCTCGGCGGCACGCCCATGCCGAGGTCCTCGGGCGGGTACACCCTCGAGCCGGTCGAGACCAGCGACCTCGGCCACACGCTCGAATCGGTCAAGCAGCGGTTCGGCCGGATGGGCCTCCAGGTCGCCTGGCACGGCAGCGGGCAGATCCTCCTGCCGAGCCACGTGCTCGACGCCTTCCTGCTCTCGCTCTCGGAGTGCCTCGAGAACGTGCGCCGGCACGCCGAGGTCGGCTCGGCCGACGTGACGATCACGGAGGACGACCAGACGGTGCGCGCGATGGTCACCGACTCGGGGGTCGGCTTCGACCTCGACGCGGTGGATGTCGGCCGGCTCGGACTCGCCGAGTCGGTGATCGCCCGCATCCGCGACGTCGGCGGCAAGGTCAGGCTGTTCTCCTCCCCCGGATCCGGCACCACCGTGGTGCTCGAGGTGCCGAAGTGAACGCGCCCGGCGGCCGCGGCGCCACGACGCCGGGCGAGCCCCGCTCCCCGGGCCTCCGCCCGCGGGGCCGCACCGCCGATCCCGGGATGCTCACCCAGCTGGTCCGCGCACGCCGGCTCGGCCCCGGCGCGGTCGACGCCGTGCGCCAGGACATCGAGCGCGACTCCCGGCTCGGGGTCGGCTACCTCGGCATCGGCGCCGTGATCGTCGGCGTCATCCTGATCGTCCGGGGCCTGGTCTCGTTCGCCTGGACCTGGCCCGCCAACGACCTGCGCCTGGTCTCGCTCGCGGGCTGGTTCGTCGTCGTCCTGGCCTTCGCAGCAGCCCTGCTCCTGGCGCGCCGCAACCGCGGGATGCTCTCCTCGGCCGCGTTCCTCGGCATCCTCGCCGCCGACGCCGTCGCCCTCGCGCTCGACTACGCCGCCCTGATCGGCAGCCCCTCCCCGGCCGACTACGTCACGACCGGGATCGGGGTGGGCGCGACGCTTCTGGCGTGCGTGACCCTCCGCCCCATCCGCACCCTGATCGCGGCGACCGTCGGGCTCGGGGCCGTCTCCGTGGCCGGCATCGCCGTGCTCGCCGTGCTCGGGGTCGCCGACCCGGCGGTGGGTGTCGCGCAGCTCGTCCTGACGATCGTGCCGGCGGTCGCAGGCATCGTCGTCGTGCGCTCCTTCGGAGGCCTGGTGCAGCGCGAACTCGACCGCACGGTCGCCGAGAGCGCGATCAACGCCCCGCGCTACGGGCTCGGGCTGCTGGCCTCGACCGAACTCGCGCTCCTCGACCTGGCGGCGGAGGAGCTGCTGCAGGACGTCGCGACCGGGAAGGCCCCGCTCCCGCTGGAGCGATCCTTGGCGACGACGGCCTCGTCCCTCGCGACCGACCTCCGTCGGGTGCTGGTGGCCGGCCGGCGCGAGACCTGGCTGCACCACGCGATCACCGAGTCCGAGTACCTCGGGCCCGTCGTCACGCTCGAGGACCACGACGGCCTGGCCGCGTACCTCGGCCCCGGACAGCGGGACGGGCTGATCTCGGCCCTCTGGCTGATCGTCGACGAGTCGGGGCGCTACACGCCCGGGATCGATCTCGGGATCGGCCGCCCGGGGGCCCGGAGCCGGCCCGCGCCTGACGGTAGGATGGTGCTCCCGATAGCCATCTCGATCGGCGGCCTCCCGCGCCGTCGCGTCGATCCGGCTGTCTGGTCGGCCCTGTCCCGCGTCGGGCAGTACTCGGTCGAGGCCCGCACGGGCCGGCTGCGGGTCAGCGTCGACGCCCACGTTGTCGTGCCGGACGCCTCACGGTGATCCCGCCGGAAGGAAGGAACCCCGTGACGGTCACCCGAGAGCCCATCCGCTTGGCCATCGTCGACGATCATCGGATGCTGCTGGGGGCGCTGACGGAGTGGATCCGCGGTGCCGCCGACGACATCAGCATGGTCGCCGCCGTCACCACCTGGCCTGACCTCCTCACGCATCCGGAGTTCCCGGTCGACGTCGTGCTCCTCGACCTCGACCTGAAGGACAACCTGCCGGTCTCGGTCAAGCTGCGGGCCCTCAAGTCGGCCGGGGTCAAGACGGTGCTGATGAGCACGTACTCCGAGCCGGTCGTCGTGCGCGAGGCGATCGCCGCCGGCGCCCTCGGCTACCTGGTCAAGAGCGAGGAGGCCGACATGATCGTCGAGGCCATCCGCGCGGCCTCCGACGGCGACAGCTTCATCTCGACCGAGCTCGATCTCGCGCTCGCGGCGGAGGACCTCGAGGCCGCCCCGCGCCTGAGCGCCCAGGAGCGCCGGGTGATGGCGCTCTACGGCGGCGGCGAGCCGGTCAAGCAGGTCGCGAAGGCCCTCAGCATCTCGGAGGAGACCGCGAAGTCGTACCTCAAGCGGATCCGCGAGAAGTACCGGGTCGTCGGCATCGACGTCGGCACGAAGGTGGCGCTCCGGAAGCGGGCGATCCAGGACGGCCTGCTCCCCCGCGACGAGTACCTCGGCAACCAGAGCGCCGACGACTTCGAGGACGACGTGCTGCCGAGCTGACTCAGCCCTGTTCGGCGGCGCTCCGGCGCCTCTTCGAGCGGGCTGGATCAGTCCTGTTCGCGGCGCTCGAGCGCCTCTTCGAGCCGCTCGACCTTGGCGGTCAGCTCGCCCGTGTGCCCGGGCCGGATGTCGGCCTTCAGCACGAGCGACACCCGCGATCCGTAGGCCTGCACGGCCTCGGTGGCGCGCTTGACGACGTCGAAGACCTCGTCCCACTCCCCCTCGATCGTGGTGAACATCGAGTCGGTGGAGTTCGGCAGACCGGATGCCCGGACCACCTCGACCGCCGCAGCGACCGCGTCGTGCACGCCGGCGTCAGAGGCGGCCGACGGGCCCCCCGACGGTGCGACCGAAAACGCCACCAGCATCCTGTGCCACCTCTCTCGACGTCTCCCTACTCTGCCACAGCATGACCAGCGAGAACACGAACAGCGAGACGGTCAGGAGGTTGCGGAGCGAGAGCACCGTGAGCATCACCGGGTCGAGCCCGATGACGTCGTCGTAGGCGATCGGGTAGATGATCTGGGTCAGCGCGCCCATCACGAACGCGACCATCGCGGGGGCGAAGAACCGGCGGCCCTGCGTGACGATGCCCAGGATGATCGGGGCCGACAGCCACACCATGAACTGCGGCGAGCCCACCTTGTTGAAGGTCATCAGCGCCGTCACCAGGGCGAGCGCGAGCCACGGCAGCACCACGACCGAGGAGGTGCCGCGGCGCACCACGATCACGGCGAGCACGAGCACCAGGGCGACCGCCACCACGAGCAGGGGCGTCATCAGCCAGGAGGCGAACTCGCTGCCCGGGCCGGAGACCTGGAAGGTGAGGATGTCGAGGTCGTAGCCGACGCGCGTCTCGGCGCCCGCGTAGGCCATCCACATCCAGATCGACGATACCGGGGCCTCGACCTGGAGTCCGCGGCCGGTCTGCTCGGTGACGAAGCTGAAGACGTTCATGCCGGCGCCGAAGGCCAGCGCCCCGGCGGCGACGCCGACCAGGGTGATCGCGGCCGCGACGGCGACCCGTACGCGGCGGCGGACGGCGATCACGACGGCGGCGACCATCGCAGCCGGCCAGACCTTGACCCAGGTCGCCAGGGCGAGCAGCACGCCGGCCAGGGCCGGGCGGGTGCGGACCAGAAGGAGCCCGACGATCACGAGGTCGACCGTGAAGATGTCGATCCGGCCGACCGCGACCGGGCCGATCAGGAGCAGAAGGGCCAGCCACCACCAGGCGGCGACGATCCGGCGGGTGCCCGTCTCGGCATCCGACCGCGCCCGCACGATGAGGTAGGCGAAGACCGCGGCGTCGGCGAGGGTGACCATGAGCATCCAGCCGATGCCGTAGTTCGCCGCGCCCAGCACCATTGCCGCGAGCATCGGGATGAACGCGAGGATCGGGTAGACCCAGGGGCCGTCGATGCCCAGCCGGAAGCCCGAGAGCGACTGCTCGACCCACGGGCGGTAGACGTTCGTGACGTCGCCGAAGGGGAGGTTGGGGTGGTTGAGGCCGTCGTACCCGAGCCAGAGATGGGTGGCCAGGAACGCGACCCAGAGCACGACGGGCATGGCAGCGAGTCGTCCTACACGTGTCAGCACGAGGGTCATCCTATTGGGCGCATTCTGAATGGCCGGTGACCGAAGACCCAGGTGTCGTTGCGGCGCTTCCCAGGCGTCAACCACCTTGGCTTGCTTTGATGAGGCGTCCGATCCGATCCGGAAGCCCCCGCGTGAACAATCCCGTCAAGTACAGCGTCGCCCTCGTGCTGGGCATCGCTGCGGTCGGCGCGGTCGCGGTGGTCGCGCTCCCCATCCTCGGACGCACGCTGGCCACCGAGACCTCGGCCAGCGTGCAGCAGGTCGTGCCGACCGTCTTCGACTCCCCGGGAACAGGGCTCTCCGGCGATCCGGAGAGCGAGACCTGGGTGCTGCAGCCGAGCTCGACCCTCGGCTACCGGGTGTCGACCACCGGCGACGAGGAGGTCACGGGCAGCACCTCCGACCTCACCGGAGTCGTCGCGGTGACGGGCGACCGGCTCACCGACGCCGAGTTCATGGTCGACCTGTCGACCCTCGTCGGCCGGGGCGACTCCCGCGACGCGGTGCTCGGCGCCCTCGTGCTCGCCACGGGCGGCAACCCGATGGCCTCCTTCGTGCTGACCGAGCCGATCACCCTGCCGGACACGCCGTCCGACAACGGGCAGACCGCGGTCGAGTCCGTCCCGATCGTCGGCACCCTCACGATGCGGGGCATCAGCAATGCGGTCTCGGCCGAGGGCCGGCTCAGCTTCGACGCCTCCTCGGGCACGATCGAGGGCTCCATCCCGGTCGACCTGTCGGCGTTCGGGATGACGCTGCCGGAGATCGGCGGTCTCACCGTGGGCGACACCGCCTACCTCGACGTGCAGCTGGACGTCAGTCCGAGCCGCTGACCAGGCGGGCGACGATCCGGGGCACCGCCCCGGCGATGTCCAGCGCGGCGATCGGCCCGCGGTCCGACGCGCGCTCGGCCGCCCAGGCGTGGATGTAGGCACCCGTCGCCGCGAGGCCGACAAGCCGCGCGGTCCGCGCCTCTGGTGAGAGGTCGGATCCGTCGCCGAGCTCGTCGGCGTGCGTCGCGACCAGCGCACCCACGATCCCGCCGAGCACGTCGCCCGAACCCGCCGTCGCCGCCCAGCTCGAGGGCGCGAGCACCCGAGCGGCGGTCCGGTGCCCGTCGGCGTCGGCCGGGCCGCAGACGTGGGTGACGCTGCCCTTCAGCAGCACGACGTGCCCCGTCGCGTCGGCGGCGCGCTGCGCGAAGGACTCCGGGTTGGCGCTGACCGCTCTGCGATCGGTCTGGATGCCGAAGTCGGCCAGCAGGGTCACCATCTCGCCGGCGTGCGGCGTGAGCACGGCCGGCCCCACGATCCGGCCGGCGAGGTCGAGGGCCCCGGCGTCGGCGACGACGGGCTCGCCGCCGGTCACCGCCTTCTCCAGCAGCGCCGACTCCTCATCCGTCCGGCTCGCGGAGCTCATCCCGGAGCCGATCAGCCAGGCCTGCACCCGGCCCTCGGCGGTGACGGCCTCGGGCCTGGCGTGCAGCACGAAGCCGGCGGCGCGCTCGGCGCCGAGGTACCGCACCATCCCGAGCCCGGTCCGCACCGCGGCCTCGACACCGAGCACGGCGGCGCCCGGGAACTCGGCCGAGCCGGTGACGATGCCGAGCACACCCCGGGAGTACTTGTCGTCGTCCTTGCCCGGCACCCGGATGCACTCGGAGGCGGCCAGCTCGTTCCAGTCGCGCCAGTCGGCGGAGGGTGTTTCGCTCATCCCCTCACGATAGGCCGGGGTGCCCGGTGGCCGGGGATAATGGAGCGTGCCTTCCGCTCTCTTCTCCCCCATGACGATCCGGTCCGTGACCCTCCGCAACCGCATCTGGGTCGCCCCGATGTGCCAGTACTCCGCCGAGGAGCAGGACGGGATGCCGAACGACTGGCACCTCGTGCACCTGGGCTCCTTCGCGACGGGAGGTGCGGCACTGGTGATCACCGAGGCCACGGCCGTCTCACCCGAGGGGCGCATCTCGCCGCAGGACCTGGGGATCTGGAACGACGCTCAGCGCGACGTGTTCGCGCGGATCACCGCGTTCATCCGTTCGCAGGGCGCCGTGCCCGGCATCCAGCTCGCCCACGCCGGCCGCAAGGCCTCGACGTTCCGGCCGTGGAGCGAGGAGCACGGATCGGTGCCGGTGGACCAGGGCGGCTGGCCCACCGTCGGCCCCTCGGCGCTCGCCTTCGGGCGGTACGCCGAGCCGCGCGCGCTCACGGTCGACGAGATCGCCGGCGTGGTCGAGGACTTCCGGGCGGCCGCCCGCCGCTCGGTCGAGGCCGGGTTCGACGTGCTCGAGGTGCACGCGGCCCACGGCTACCTGCTGAACCAGTTCCTGTCGCCGCTGTCGAACCGGCGCGAGGACGAGTACGGCGGGAGCCTGGAGAACCGGGCCCGCCTGCTGCTCGAGGTCGTCCGGGTCGTGCGCGAGGAGGCCGGCCCGGATCGGGTCGTCTTCGTGCGCTTCTCGGCCACGGACTGGACCGAGGGCGGCTTCGACGCCGAGCAGACCGCGACGGTGGCCGACTGGGCCGCCGCCGAGGGCGCCGACCTCGCGGACATCTCCAGCGGTGGCAACGTCGCCGGGGCCACGATCCCGGTCGGGCCGCTCTACCAGGTGCCGCTGGCCGCCGAGGTGCGCCGCGACTCCGGAGTGCCGGTCTCGGCCGTCGGGCTCATCACCACCCCGCGCGAGGCGGAGGACGTCGTGGCCTCGGGCCGCGCCGACGCCGTGATGCTCGCCCGGGAACTGCTCCGCGACCCGCACTTCCCGCTCCGTGCGGCGGACGAACTCGGCGTCGACATCGACTACTGGCCCGCGCAGTACCTGCGGGCGCGGCTGCCGCGCTCCTAGCGGTTGGCCGCTCGCGGCCGGCGCCTAGCGCCGGGTCGCGTCCTGCACCTCGCCGACGAGCTCCTCGATGATGTCCTCCAGGAACAGGACGCCTGTGGTGAGCCCGGACTCGGTGAAGGTGCGGGCCAGGTGCGCCCCGGAGCGCCGGAGGAACGCCAGGGCGTCCTCCAGCTCGGCCTTCTCGAAGATGGAGGGCAGCTGACGGATGCGCTTGGCCGGGATCGGCTCGTCGAACTCGTCGTCGTCGAGGTCGATCACGTCTTTCAGGTGCACGTAGCCCGAGGGCAGGCCCTCGTCGTCGAGCAGCACGTAGCGCGAGAAGCCGTACTTGGCGACCGCGCGCTCGACCTCGGCGGGCGTCGCGTCGGCCGGGAGACTGACGAGCGACTCGAGCGGCACCGCGACGTCGGACGCCGTCTTCGACGTGAACTCGAAGGCGGCCGTGAGCGTGCCGGTGCGGTCCGAGAGCACGCCCTCGCGGGTGGACTGCTCGACGATGGTCTCGACCTCGTCGAGCGTGAAGGCACTCGCGGCCTCGTTCTTGGGCTCCACCCGGAACAGGCGCAGCACGCTGTTCGCGGTCGCGTTGAGCGCCACGATCACGAAGCGGAAGATGCGGGCGATGCCGACCAGCGGGGGCGCGAGCAGCAGCACGGCCTTGTCCGGCATCGAGAACGAGATGTTCTTCGGCACCATCTCGCCCAGCACCACGTGCAGGAACGACACCAGCAGCAGCGTGAAGACGAACGCGATCGTCCCCGTCGCCTCTTCCGGCAGCCCGGTGAGGTGCAGCGGCCCCTCGAGCAGGTGATGGATGGCGGGCTCGGAGACGTTCAGGATGAGCAGGGAGCACACCGTGATGCCGAGCTGGGTGGTCGCGAGCATGAGCGTCGCGTGCTCCATCGCGAACAGGGCGGTCTTGGCGCTCGCCTTGCCCTGCTCAGCCAGCGGCTCGATCTGCGAGCGGCGTGCGGAGATGACGGCGAACTCGGCCGCGACGAAGAAGGCGTTGCCCGCGAGCAGCACCACGAGCCAGACGATCCCGAGCCAGTCAGCCATTGCGGGCCTCCTTGTCGTTCTGCCTCGCGAGGGCCTCGGCGGCCTGGTCGGCGCGGTCGGCCTTGTCGGCCTTGCGGAAGTCGTCCGCGGAGGTGTCGCCGGAGGCGTCAGAGCTGTCCTCGGTCGTGTCCTCGGCCGGGATGAACCGGAGCCGGTCGATCCGCCGCCCGTCCAGCCGCTCCACCCGGAGGGCGCCGTCGGGGAGGTCGACGGTGTCGCCGACCACCGGGAGCCGGCCGAGCCTCGACATCACGAATCCGGCCACGGTCTCGTAGGGTCCTTCCTCCGGCACGGCGATGCCGGCCTGATCGGCGAGCTCGTCGGGGCGGAGCATCCCGGGGAACGTCGTGGCGCCCCGCGACCGGATGACGCCGGCCCGGGTGCGGTCGTGCTCGTCGGCCAGCTCGCCGACGAGCTCTTCGACCAGGTCTTCGAGCGTCACGACGCCCGCCGTTCCGCCGTACTCGTCGATCACGACACCCATCTGGTAGCCGCGGCCACGCAACTCGCCGAGCAGCACGTCCAGGGTCATCGTCTCCGGCACCCGGATGGTCTCGGTCATGATCGCGACGACCGGCACCTCGCTTCGCCGGTCGCGCGGGATGGCGACGGCCTGCTTGACGTGCACGAGCCCGACGATGTCGTCGATGTCCTCGTCGACGACCGGGAAGCGGGAGTGCCCGGTCGAGCGCGCGAGATCCATCACGGATGCAGCGGTCTCGCTCCGTTTGACGCTCACGATCCGCGGGCGCGGGGTCATCACGTCCGAGGCGTCGTGCGAGGAGAACAGGAGCGTGCGGTTCAGCAGCGTCGCCGTGTCGACGTCGAGGCTGCCCTCCATCGCCGAGCGCCGGACGAGGGAGGAGAGCTCCTCCGCCGTGCGCGCACCGGACAGCTCCTCCTTGGGCTCGATGCCGACCAGGCGGAGCAAGCCGTTGGCGCTGCCGTTCAGCACGCGCACCGCGGGCCGGAAGACGGCGGTGAACACGAGCTGGAACGGCACCACGATCTTGGCGGTCTTCAGCGGCAGCGCCAGCGCGAAGTTCTTCGGCACCAGCTCGCCAATGATCATCGACAGCAGGGTCGCGAAGGCGATGCCCACGGTCGCGCTGATCGGCGTGACCGCTCCCTCGGGGATGCCGACGGCCATCAGCGGATCCCGGAGCAGGCTCGAGATCGCCGGCTCCATCGTGTATCCGGTGAGGAGCGTGGTGAGGGTGATGCCGAGCTGCGCGCTGGAGAGGTGCGTGGAGGTGTGCCGGAGGGCGGTGATCGCCGGCTGCAGCCCCTTCTCCCCGCGCTCGGTGCGCGCCTCGAGGTCGGAGCGGTCGAGATTGACCAGCGAGAACTCGGAGGCGACGAAGAAACCGGTGCCGATCGTCAGCAGCAGGCCGACGCCGAGCATGACCCACTCAAAGACCACGGTGGCTCCCGCTCTCGAGGAGGGCGTGGCGGGGAGGGCAGCCGTCTCCGACCATCGTCAGGACGGGCAGGAAATGCGCAGAGGGAGGGTCGTCCATTGTCCGTCGAGTATAGCCGCGCTCACCAGCTGACCGGCAGGGCCTTGCCCTCCTCGTAGCCCGCTGCGGACTGCAGTCCGACGAGCGCGCGGTCGTGGAACTCGGCCAGGGTGGATGCCCCGGCGTAGGTGAACGAGCTTCGGACGCCCGAGGTGATCATGTCGAGCAGGTCCTCGACCGACGGGCGCAGCGGGTCGAGGTAGATGCGGCTCGACGAGATGCCCTCGGCGAACAGCGTCTTGCGGGCGAGGTCGTAGGCGTCCAGGCGCCCGAACCGCTCCTGCACGGCCTTGGTCGAGGCCATCCCCCAGCTCTCCTTGTAGAGCCGGCCGTCCGCATCCGTCCTCAGCGTGCCCGGCGCCTCGATCGTGCCCGCGAACCACGAGCCGATCATCACCGAGGAGGCACCGGCCGCCAGTGCCAGCGCGACGTCGCGCGGGTACCGCACTCCCCCGTCGGCCCAGACGTGGGCGCCGCGCTCGTGCGCCGCCGAGGCGGTCTCGAGTACCGCCGAGAACTGCGGGCGGCCGACCGCGGTCATCATGCGGGTGGTGCACATGGCGCCCGGCCCCACTCCGACCTTGAGGATGTCGGCACCGGCGTCGACCAGGTCGTTGACGGCCTGGGCGGTCACGACGTTTCCGGCCGCGAGGGGAACCCCGAGCTTGGCGTCCCGGAGTGCGCGGAGCGCGCGGAGCATCCCCTCCTGGTGGCCGTGCGCGGTGTCGACGACGAGTACGTCGACCCCGGCAGCGACGAGGGCCTTCGCCTTGCCGACGACGTCGCCGTTGATGCCGACGGCGGCCGCGACCCGGAGCCGGCCGTCCGCGTCCAGTGCCGGCCGGTAGATCGTGGCCCGGAGCGCACTCGTGCGGCTGAGAGTGCCGACGACGGCGCCGTGCCGGAGCACGGGAGCGAACTCGATGTCGGCGGCGACCATGGCGTCGAAGGCCTCGCGCGGCCCGGCGAGGTCGTCGGCCGCGAGGGCGGTCAGCGCGCCGTGCAGCTGGGCGCCCTGCAACAGGTCGCCGAGCTGGGCGTCCGGCAGAGCGGTGGCGAGGCGGGATGCGGCGATGCAGCCGAGATACGAGCCGTCGGCCTCATGCAGCACGAGTCCCTGACCGGCGACAGCGGGCACCTGGAGCAGAGCCTCCTCGACGGTCTGCTCGGGGCCGAAGACGAAGGGGGTGTCGAACTCGACCGGCTGGTCCTTCACCCAGCGGATCGCGGCCGCGAGCTCCTGCAGCGGCATGTCCTGCGGCAGCACGCCCAGACCGCCGCGGCGGGCGAGCGTGGCGGCCAGCCGAGGGCCGGTCACGGAGTTCATGTTGGCCGACACGATCGGGAGGGTCGCACCCGTCCCGTCCTCCGGCGCCAGCGACACGTCCAGGCGCGAGGTCACCGCCGATCGCGACGGAATGAGGAACACGTCGGAATAGGTCAGGTCGTCTCGGCCGGGGCCGCCATAGAACTCCATGTGAACACGCTAAACCCGCCCGCCCATGACCCGACGACGGCCGGGGAAGGTTTAGGGTTGTTGGTGCACGTGTCCACGCGTGAACAGCAGCGCAGCAGACACCGGCACGTGCCACACGTGAGGCAACGGGAAGTGGGCGATAGGCTTTGGCTAGCCAAGTGACGGGTACGAGCACCGACGAAGGCGCATCAGGAGAATTCGGCGCGAACGAATGGCTGGTGGACGAGCTCTACGAGCAGTACCTCGCCGACAAGGATTCGGTCGACAAGTCGTGGTGGCCGGTGCTGGAGAGCTACCGCTCCCACGTGTCGGGACAGGCAGATGCGGCTCCTGCCGCTCCGGCAGCGGCATCCGGGCCGTCCGAGGCCGCCGTGGCCGACGCAGCCACCACTGCTGCTCCTGCCGCCCCTCCTGCTTCTGCGACGCCGTCGCAGGGTGACGTGCCGCCGGCTCCGCCCACGCAGCCGGTCGCCAAGACCACGAGCCTCGAGGCCAAGCCGCAGCCCATCCCGGCCGAGGCGCCCGCCGCCCGGTCGACCGCCGAGCAGGACGCCGAGCAGGCCGAGAAGGACGTCGTGTCCCCGCTCCGCGGCATGGCCAAGTCCCTCGCCACCAACATGGATGCGAGCCTCACGGTCCCGACGGCGACGAGCGTCCGCTCGATCCCGGCGAAGCTGCTGATCGACAACCGCATCGTGATCAACAACCACCTCCGCCGGTCGCGCGGAGGCAAGGTCTCCTTCACCCACCTGATCGGCTGGGCGCTCGTCCAGGCGCTCAAGGAGTTCCCGAGCCAGAACGTCTACTACGACGAGGTCGACGGCAAGCCCTCTGTGGTCGCCCCGGCGCACGTCGGTCTCGGCATCGCCATCGACATCCCGAAGCCCGACGGCACCCGCGCCCTCCTGGTCCCCGGCATCAAGCGCGCCGACACGATGAGCTTCAACGAGTTCCTCGCCGCCTATGAAGATCTGGTTCGCCGTGCCCGCGCCAACAAGCTCACGGCCACCGACTTCCAGGGCACCACGATCTCGCTGACCAACCCGGGCGGCATCGGCACCGTGCACTCCGTGCCGCGCCTGATGAAGGGCCAGGGAGCCATCATCGGCGCCGGCGCCCTCGAGTACCCGGCCGAGTTCCAGGGTGCCTCGCCGAAGGTGCTCTCGAACCTCGGTATCGGCAAGGTCATCACGCTCACCAGCACCTACGACCACCGCGTCATCCAGGGCGCCGGGTCGGGCGAGTTCCTGAAGAAGGTGCACGAGCTGCTGCTCGGCGAACGCTCCTTCTACGAGAACATCTTCGCCGAGCTCCGCATCCCCTACGAGCCGATCCACTGGGCCGCCGACATCAGCGTCGACGAGGCCAGCGCGATCGACAAGACGGCCCGCGTGCAGGAGCTGATCAACGCCTTCCGCGTCCGCGGCCACCTGATGGCCGACATCGACCCGCTCGAGTACCGCCAGCGCACCCACCCCGACCTCGACATCGCGAACCACGGGCTCACCTTCTGGGATCTCGACCGCGAGTTCGTGACCGGGGAGTTCGGTCTCACCCGCCAGGCCTACCTCCGCGACATCCTCGGCGTCCTCCGCGACTCCTATTGCCGCAAGATCGGCATCGAGTACATGCACATCCAGGATCCCGCGCAGCGTCGCTGGATCCAGGAGAAGGTCGAGCGCCCCTATGCCAAGCCCGGGCACGACGAGCAGATGCGCATCCTCGAGAAGCTGAACGAGGCCGAGGCCTTCGAGACCTTCCTGCAGACCAAGTACGTCGGCCAGAAGCGCTTCTCGCTCGAGGGCGGCGAGTCGACCATCGCCCTGCTGGATGCGATCATCCAGGGCGCGGCCGAGGAAGGCCTCGACGAGGTCGCCATCGGCATGGCACACCGCGGCCGCCTCAACGTGCTCACCAACATCGCGGGCAAGACCTACGGTCAGATCTTCCGTGAGTTCGAGGGCACGCAGGATCCGCGCACCGTGCAGGGCTCGGGCGACGTGAAGTACCACCTCGGCACCGAGGGCACCTTCACCGCCTCCGACGGCAAGGAGATCCCGGTCTACCTGGCCGCGAACCCCTCGCACCTCGAGGCCGCCGACGGCGTGCTCGAGGGCATCGTCCGCGCGAAGCAGGACAGGAAGCCGATCGGCACCTTCTCGACGCTGCCCATCCTCATCCACGGTGACGCCGCCCTCGCCGGGCAGGGCGTCGTGGTCGAGACGCTGCAGATGTCGCAGTTGCGCGGCTACCGCACCGGCGGCACCATCCACGTCAACATCAACAACCAGGTCGGCTTCACGACTCCCCCGTCGGAGTCGCGCACCTCGGTGTACTCCACCGACGTGGCGAAGACCATCCAGGCGCCGATCTTCCACGTGAACGGCGACGACCCCGAGTCGGTCGTGCGGGTGGCCCAGCTGGCCTTCGACTACCGCCAGCAGTTCCACCGCGACGTCTTCATCGATTTGATCTGCTACCGCCGGCGCGGGCACAACGAGGGCGACGACCCCTCGATGACCCAGCCGCTGATGTACAACTTGATCGAGGCCAAGCGCTCGGTCCGGAAGCTGTACACCGAGGCCCTCGTCGGCCGTGGTGACATCACCGAAGAAGAGTACGAGGCCGCGCACCGCGACTTCCAGGACCGCCTGGAGCGCGCGTTCGCCGAGACCCACGCCGCGCAGACCTCCTCGATCCCGGTGATCACGGAGGACATGAACGCGGTCGCCGATCTCGAGCGCCCCGAGTCGCAGCGCGACGACAGCGAGAAGACGCCGTTCGACACCGCGGTCTCGGAGAACACGATCCGCCTCGTCGGCGAAGCCTTCGACAACCCGCCCGCCGGGTTCTCGGTGCACCCGAAGTTGCAGCAGCTGCTCTCCAAGCGGCTCGAGATGAGCCGGAGCGGCAGCATCGACTGGGCCTTCGGCGAGCTGCTCGCGCTCGGCTCCCTGCTGACCGAGGGCACCCCGGTGCGACTGGCCGGTCAGGATGCACGCCGCGGCACCTTCGTGCAGCGTCACGCCGTTCTGCACGACCGCGAGAACGGGCAGGAGTGGCTGCCGCTGGCGAACCTCTCGGACAACCAGGCGCGGTTCTGGATCTACGACTCGCTGCTCAGCGAGTACGCCGCGATGGGCTTCGAGTACGGCTACTCGGTCGAGCGGCCGGATGCCCTGGTGCTGTGGGAGGCGCAGTTCGGCGACTTCGCCAACGGAGCGCAGACCATCATCGACGAGTTCATCTCGTCGGCCGAGCAGAAGTGGGGCCAGCGCTCGTCGCTCGTGCTGCTGCTGCCGCACGGCTACGAGGGTCAGGGTCCCGACCACTCCTCCGCCCGGATCGAGCGGTTCCTGCAGCTCTGCGCCGAGAACAACATGACGGTCGCGCGGCCCTCCACGCCCGCGTCGTACTTCCACCTGCTGCGCCGCCAGGCCTACGCCCGGCCGCGGAAGCCGCTGATCGTCTTCACCCCGAAGGCCATGCTGCGACTGCGCGGTGCGACCAGCTCGGTCGAGGAGCTCACCTCGGGCCGCTTCGAGCCGGTGCTGGACGACGCACGGATCACCGACAAGGGTGCGGTCACGAAGGTGCTCCTGCACGCCGGCAAGGTGCACTACGACCTCGCGAGCGAGCTGCAGAAGAACCCGAACGACGCGATCGCGCTGGTGCGGATGGAGCAGTTCTACCCGCTGCCGCTGGAGGAGCTGAACTCGGTCGTCGAGCAGTACCCCAACGCCGAGCTGGTGTGGGTGCAGGACGAGCCGCAGAACCAGGGCGCCTGGCCGTTCATCTGCACCGAGCTGGCCTCGCGCCTGGACGGTCGCACGATCTCGGTCGTCTCCCGCCCCGCGGCGGCGTCGCCCGCCGCCGGTTCCGCGAAGCGTCACGCCACGGAGCAGAGCAACCTGATCGCTAGAGCGCTGAGCTAAGCGTTCCAGACGCAAGAACGGCCCCGACCCGCACACGCGGGATCGGGGCCGTTCTCATCTGACGTCAGTTGAGCTGGACCGCACGCAGGCGTGCCAGGAGCTGGTCCCGCAGTTCGTCAGGAGCGGTCTCCTTGCAGGCGCGCTGCACGGTCTGGGTGAGCACGATGCCGATGTGGAGCTCGGACTGACAACCCTCGCAGGTCTCCAGGTGCGCGCGGATCTCCGCCGCATCCGTTCGGCAGATCTCGTTGCGGAAATACTCCTCGAGCTCGGCCCGGGCCTTGTCGCAGCCGCAGTCAGTCATTTCTTGCTCCCTTTGACGTTCGTCGCGGCGGCCATACCGCGCTCGCGTGCGTAATCGGTGAGAAGGCCCCGGAGCAGTCGCCGGCCTCGATGCAGGCGACTCATGACCGTTCCGACAGGGGTCTTCATGATGTCGGCTATCTCCTGGTAGGAGAAGCCTTCGACGTCGGCCAGGTAGACGGCCAGACGGAAGTCTTCGGGGATCGACTGCAGCGCCTCTTTGACATCGCTGTCAGGCAGGTGGTCGATCGCCTCCGCCTCGGCGGAGCGGCTCGACAGCGACGCGGTGACCGACTCGGCCGTGCCGAGCTGCCAGTCCTCCATGTCGCTCGTCGACCCCTGGTAGGGATCGCGCTGCTTCTTGCGGTACGTGTTGATGAACGTGTTCGTCAGGATCCGGTAGAGCCACGCCTTGAGGTTCGTGCCCTGCTCGAACTGCGCGAACGCCGAATAGGCCTTGACGAAGGTCTCCTGCACGAGGTCTTGGGCGTCGCTCGGGTTCCGCGTCATGCGGAGGGCGGCGCCGTAGAGCTGATCCAGGAACGGGATCGCCTGCTCCTCGAAGAGGGCGCGCGGATCGGGCGCGACAGGGTCGGGCGAGACGGGGTCGGGCGTGGGAGTGCTCATCAGCGCCCAGTCTACGACCGGCTCGGTCAGCAGTGCGGTTGCCATCTGCGTGCTCCACCTCCCAGTGATCCCTCGTCCATGATCCTTCGTCCGACTATTCTCATAACCGATGCCCGTTTCCAGATATTCCACTCCGCAGTTCAATCCTTACGGCGACGACAGTCCGATCGTCACGGAGGAGCACTGGCCCGCGCCCCGAGCCGAGGCGCCGATCGACGCCGTCCTCACGCTGCCGGGGTCGAAGTCGCTGACCAATCGCGAGCTCGTCCTGTCGGCTCTGGCCTCCGGTCCCTCCCTGCTCCGCGCCCCCCTGCACTCGCGCGACTCCGACCTCATGGTCGAGGCGCTGCGGTCACTCGGCACGGTCATCACCCCGGTCACCGGCGACGGCGCCTACGGGTCCGACCTCGCGATCACGCCCGCCGACGAGCTGCTCGGCAGCACGACGATCGACTGCGGACTGGCCGGCACCGTCATGCGCTTCCTGCCCCCGGTCGCCGCGCTCGCGCTCGGCCCGACCACCTTCGACGGCGACGAGGGCGCCCGGCGGCGGCCGATGGCCACGACCATCAGCTCGCTCCGCGAACTGGGTGTCGACATCGGCGACGACGGGCGCGCGGCGCTCCCCTTCACCGTGCACGGCAGCGGCCGTGTGGCCGGCGGGGCGCTCACGATCGACGCCTCCTCCTCGAGCCAGTTCGTCAGCGGACTCCTGCTGACCGCGGCCCGGTTCGACGACGGCCTGCAGCTCCGCCATGAGGGCGCCCGGCTGCCGAGCCAGCCCCACATCGACATGACGGTCGCGGCGCTGAAGGCGCGCGGCGTGACCGCGAGCTCGGACGGCGACGGCCATTGGAGCGTCGCCCCGGGCCCCATCGCCGGCCGTGAGGTCGACATCGAGCCCGACCTCTCGAACGCGGCGCCGTTCCTGGCGGCCGCGCTGGTCGCCGGCGGCAGCGTCACAATCAGCGGCTGGCCGAGCGACACGACCCAGGTCGGCGCCGACCTCGCGACGATCCTGCCGCTGCTCGGCGCGACCGTGACGCAGGACGGGGATCGCCTGACGGTCACCGGCACCGGCGTCATCCGCGGCATCTCGATCGACCTGTCGACCGGCGGCGAGCTCGCCCCCGCCATCGTCGCGCTCGCGGCGCTGGCCGAGGAGCCGAGCGAGATCATCGGCATCGGCCACATCCGGCACCACGAGACCGACCGGCTCGCCGCCCTGGCGACCGAGATCAACAACCTCGGCGGCGAGGTGACCGAGCTGCCCGACGGTCTCGCGATCACGCCGAGGCCGCTGCACGGCGGGGTCTGGTCCAGCTACGCCGACCACCGGATGGCGACGGCCGGCGCGATCATCGGCCTCGCGGTCGACGGCGTGCTGATCGACGACATCGCCACCACCTCGAAGACCCTCCCCCAGTTCCCGGAGCTGTGGAAGAGCATCCTGCCGGCGCGCGCATGAGCTGGTGGACCGACGGCGACGCCGACGACGAGGACGAGTTCGACGCCTTCGACGAATCGACGATCCGGGTGCGCCCGAATCCGAAGGGCAACCGCCCACGCACCAAGACCCGTCCGGCGCACGAGGATGCGGTGCCGGGCCGAATCATGACGGTCGACCGTGGGCGGTTCTCGGTGCTGGTCGGGGAGGACACCCCCGACGAACGCGAGATCACCGCCTCCCGCGCGCGCGAGCTCGGCCGCACCCCGATCGTCACGGGCGACTGGGTCGACCTGGTCGGCGACTCATCGGGCGAGGTCGGCACCCTGGCGAGGGTCGTGCGGGTGCACGAGCGCAGCACGCTGCTGCGGCGCTCGGCCGACGACTCGGACGCGGTGGAGCGGGTGATCGTGGCGAACGCCGACCAGATGCTGATCGTCGTCGCGGCCGCGAACCCCGAGCCCCGGGCGCGCTTGATCGACCGGTACCTGGTGGCCGCGTTCGATGCCGGCATCACGCCCATCCTCTGCATCACGAAGACCGACCTCGCCGACCCCTCGCAGCTGCTCGCGGAGTTCGCCTGCCTCGACATCCGAGTGGTCACGCTCTCGCGCGACGAGGTGCCGATCGAGGAGCTCACCGAGCTGCTGGTCGGGCACACGACGGTCACGGTGGGGCACTCGGGTGTCGGCAAGTCGACCTTGGTGAACCAGCTCGTGCCAGGGGCCGACCGCGCGACCGGCGTCGTCAACACGGTCACCGGGCGCGGGCGGCACACCTCGTCGTCCACGATCTGCCTGCGGTTGCGGGCCGCCGACGGCCGTTCGGGCTGGATCATCGACACCCCGGGTGTGCGGTCGTTCGGGCTCGGGCACGTCGACCCGGCGAACATCCTCAAGTCGTTCGCGGCGACCGCGCGCATCCCGGACGGGCCGCCGCCGGGAGGCATCCCGCTCACCGAGGCCCACGACTGGGAGATCGTCGACCGGGTCGAGGCCGGCGAGCTCGGCGACAGCGGGCGGGCGCGCCTGGAGTCGCTGCAGAAGCTGATCGCGCACACGGCCTGAGCGGCGGCTGCTCTAGCCTGGACGGGTGACCGACTCGACCTCTGCTGCTTTTGCTGCTTCTGCTCCCTCACTCGCGGACGATCTGTCGCTGGCCCTCCGGCTGGCCGACCTGGCCGACGCGGTGTCGCGCGACCGGTTCCGGTCGAACGATCTCGAGGTGACGACGAAGCCCGACATGACGCCGGTGTCGGATGCCGACAAGGCGGTCGAACAGGCGATCCGCGCCGGGCTCGCGAGCGAGCGCCCCGGCGACTCGGTCTTCGGCGAAGAGTTCGGCACCGAGGGCGAGTCCGATCGGCAGTGGATCATCGACCCGATCGACGGCACCGCCAACTACGTGCGGGGCGTTCCCGTCTGGGCGACCCTGATCGCACTGGTCGTCGACGGCGTGCCGCTCGTCGGCGTCGTCAGCTCGCCGGCCCTCGGCCGGCGCTGGTGGGGCGCGCGGGGCCTCGGCGCCTTCACGACCGACGCCCTCGACGGCGGTACGGATGCGGTGCGCGCGATCCGTGCATCCGGGATCGCCGACCTTGCCGACGCCTCGATCAGCTACAACAGCTTCAAGGGCTGGGACGAGGAGGGGCGGCTGCCCGAGCTCACCGCCCTGGCCCGGGCGGTCTGGCGCACGCGGGCCTACGGCGAGATGTGGTCGTACATGATGGTCGCCGAGGGTCAGCTCGAGGTGGCGGCGGAGTTCGACCTGCAGCCGTACGACATGGCGGCGCTCATCCCGATCATCGAGGAGGCGGGCGGGCGCTTCAGCTCGGCCGAGGGGTCGCCGGGCCCGTGGGGCGGGAGCGCGCTCGCGACCAACGGACTGCTGCACGAGGCCGTGCTGGGGATCATCCGGCCCGCGTGACGGGGTCAGCCCTCTAGCGGTGGAGGGTTCCCAGCTCGGTCCCGGCCTGATCGGCGACCGTGGCGACCCCATCGGCGATCGTGAGGGTGGCGGCGCCTGTGAGCCAGGTGTCGACGCCCTCGCAGAACATCTCGGTCGCGGAGAGTTCGGCAAGCGTGATCACGCCCTTCTGACCCGCCGACCACGTGCCCGAGAGGCTGTTGCAGCCGTCGGAGCCGGTGACCTTCCCGTCGGGCCCGAGGGTGAGTTCGGCGCCAGGCGGCTGGTCGGACGACCAGGTGCCCGTGACCACGGCCGCAGCGTCTTCGGCGTAGGTGGAGCACCCGCTGAGCGACAGTGCCGCGAGGAGGCCCAGCGCGGCGAACCCCGAGCGGATGGCGGTCGTGGCGGCGCCGTGCGCCGTCGGGTGGAGCGTGGTCATGGGGTTCCCTCCTCGTTGCGACCACGCTAACAGCGGGTGCCCGCCCGCTCCTGCGGAGAGGCTCAGATGTTCGCGGCGAAGCTGCCCATGACGTGTTCGATGGCGGGCAGGTCGGCCGGATCCGCGATGGCCACCGAGACGACGATCACGTAGCTCGCGTCGCTGGGCTGGGCGACGACGATCACGTAGTCGCTCTGGCCGCCGCAGCCGCTGAAGTACCGGTACTGTCCCTCGTAGACGCCGTCGGAATAGGCATCCGCACTGACCGGGGTGCATTGGGCGGTGAGGCCAGCGAAGGTCTCGAAGATCGCGTCGGGGGTCAGGTCCGGTGCCGCCTCGGCGGCTGAGATGGTGACTCCCGAGGTGCCCCAGGATTCCTCGAACGCCTGGAGGTTCGTGCTCGCCCGCACGTCGAGGAACTCGTGACCGCCCGGGCCGGCGAACGAGGCACCGTCGACGTCGGCCCAGTCGACTGGAACGTCGACGCTGAGAACGCCCGTGTCGTCGGTGATCGTGGTGTACTCGCGCCCGTCGTCGCCGCCGGCCGCGGAGGCGCCGATGCCGGGAACCGTGACCTGCTCGAGCGCCGACCCGTTGAACTGCCCGCGGTAGAACGCGTCCTCCGAGGGGCGGTAGACGTCGACGTCGATGGTGCCGTCGTCGCCCTGGGTCTGGATCACGTCGCAGTACTCCTCGAGCGTGCCGTCGGCGGCCAGCGTCGTGCCGGCCATTCGCAGCAGGACGTCACCCGGCACGATGCCCGCCTCGTCCGCCGGCGACCCCGCCTTCACCGAGCTGACCCAGACGCCGACCGGGCTGCCGTCGTCGTCGGTGGGCAGGGCCTGCGCATTGACGCCGAGGCTCTGCACGTCCTCCCCCGCGATCAGCTTGTCGAGCACCTCGCGGGTCTCGTCGCGGTGGATCGCGAAGTTCGAGTCGAGCTCGCCGACGCTGGCGTAGTTGACGCCGACCACCTGCCCTTGAGCGTTGACCAGCGGCCCGCCGGAGTTGCCGGGCCGGATCTTGGCGTCGTGCTCGATGATGTGGTCGATCGAGGCCCAGGCCGTGCGGCCGGTCGTGTCGTTCTTCGAGACGATGCCCTCGGTGAGGGTGAACGCGGGGTCGCCGAGCGGATAGCCGGCCGCGTAGACCTTCTCGCCCGTCGTGATGTCGTCCTTCTGCCAGGTGAGGAACGGGAGGCCGCCGCCCTCGACCTTGACCACGGCCAGGTCGAGGCACTCGGACGACCCGAGCAGGCGAGCGTTGTGCTCGTCGCCGCCTCCGCCGATCGTGACCTTAGTGGTGCCGGCCCCAGCGACCACGTGGTTGTTCGTGACGATCAGACCGTCGGCCGAGATGAGGAACCCGGATCCGAGACCGGCCTGCTCGGCCGTCTGCCCGTCCTCCGGGTTCGCGAAGCTGCCCTCCGACTCGATCTGCACGGTCGCCGACTGCACGGCGTCGAATCCGCCACCGGACCCTCCGCCGGAACAGGCGGCGAGCGTTCCCACGGTCACCAGCACGGCGGCGGCAGCCAGGGGGCGAAGGGCAGAGGTGGCGATCATGGCGGGCTCCCGGTCGTGAGGATTTCTCTGGTGTCGGATCAGCATAGCGGTAACGAGACATCCTCACCTCCAGGAATTCGATCGAACCGGGATCTAGACTTGAGAGCGATGAGACTCCTCCTGATCCGCCACGGCCAGACGATCGACAACGTCCGAGGGGAGCTGGGCACCGCGATCCCCGGGCCCGGACTCACGGCGCTCGGGCGTGCCCAGGCCGCCGCCATCCCCCAGGCGCTCGAGGGCGTGCCGATCGACGCGATCTTCGCCTCGGTCATGGTGCGCACCCAGGAGACGGCCGCTCCCCTCGCCGCCGCCCGCGGGCTCACGCCCGTCGTGCTCGACGGCCTGCAGGAGATCACGGCCGGCGACCTGGAGGGCCGCTCCGACAAGGAGGCGGTCCGCACCTACCTGACCACGCTCTTCGCGTGGTGGACCGACTTCTCCGCGCGCATCCCCGGCGGGGAGGACGGCACGGAGTTCTACGCGCGGTACGACCGGGCGGTGGCCGCGATCCGCGAGCTGCACCCGGACGCGACGGTCGCGATCTTCAGCCACGGCGCCGCGATCCGCACCTGGGCCGCGTGGTCGTCGGAGAACGTCGACGCCGAGTTCAGCCGCACCCACGGGCTCGAGAACACCGGCATGGTGACGCTGGAGTCGACCGAGACCGGGTGGGTCATGGTCGACTGGCACGAGGATCCGCTGGGCGGCGACGCGCTGGAGGACGAGAGCGCGCCGGATCCCACCGGCGAGCCCGTGGCCTAACATCGGAGCATGACCACCCCGACGCCTCCGCTGGACACCGCGCATTTCGAGGTCTGGGCCGATTTCGTGCTCGGCTACACGCGCGTCATGCGCCTGATCGAGAAACGGCTCCGAGCCACCGCGGGGCTCACCTGGGCGCAGTACGACGTGCTCTACAACCTCAACAACGGCCCGGGCGAGGGCCTGTCGGTGACCGGCCTGTCCCGCACCCTGCTCTACAGCAGCGGATCGGCGAGCAATCTGGTCGGCAGCATGGAGAAGGCCGGCCTGGTCGATCGTGAGCAGTCCTCCAGCGACCGGCGGGTGAGCCTCATCCGCACGACGGAAAAGGGCCGCTCGGCGTTCGAGGCGGCCACGGTCGCTGTGCTCGAGGTCGTGCGAGACGAGTTCGCGGCGCCCCTCACCGACGCCGAGCTGCCGGCCGTCGCCGCGTTCCTCCGCCGAATCCGCGAGGCCGACCCGAACCTCGCCCGCCCCCCGTACAACCTCCCCGTCACCCTCCCCTGAGTGTTCCCCGCCTTACGGCCGGGTGACGAGAGCGACCAGGAGCACGACCACCATCGGCGACACCATGAATGCGCCGACGATGACCCACCACGACGACACGGATGCAGCCGCGACCACCCGCACGTGGGTGCGCGCCGACACCGACAGGCCCTCCCCGAGCCGGTGGACGATGTCGTCACGACGAGCCATCCGGCGAAGGACGTGCCGAAGACCGCGGCGGTCGCGAGTGCGAACTTCGCGAACCCCACCGCTCGCCGACCCAGCACCGACACCTCGGCGACCGGTCTCAAGGGCGGATGTACGGCACAGATCGCGGCCCCGATCAGCGCGATGACGAAAGCAGCGGCGAGAACAAGAGCGAGCACGACGACGACGGTGATTTCGATCATGCCGCCACGTTAGGAGCCACCTCCGACACGGAGGAACGGGAGGGGGATCAACGGCGTGCGACAGCGGCCGGGTGGTGGAGATGGGGGGAATTGAACCCCCGTCCATCGCTGTGATTCTGCGCCTTCTACGGGCGTAGCCTGTTGAGGCGTTCTACTCGGCTCCGACCTTTGCTACAGGCATCTAGGTCGACGAGCCCAGTCACAGTGCAAGTCCCGCATGACCCTGAGACACGATCATGCAGCAATCTCTCTAGATAATGCCGGAACCCGGGTAGAGAGCATTCCCGGACCGACAGTTGCTATTTAGCTAGGAAGGAAGACCTAGGCCGCGAGGGCGAAGGTGGCCTTCTTGGCCGCAACAGTGCTGTTTGAATTGGCACTTATAGTTTGCGGAGGGCGTTAACGAGATAACCCCGCATCCTCGACCCGCTTCTCGCAGTTTCGCAGGCAATGTCGAAACCGATCATCCCCGCGGTGGGTCGCTGTCGCACGCTGTTGAGTTTCCAATCGCTGCCCGGGACGAATCCCGCGCAGCCTTCAACTATACCGCATGGAATATCGTTGAAGCATGTCTGAGACCATCATCACCGTCGCCGGTCACGGCCGTCTGCGACGGAACCCGGAACGAGCCCGCGTGCGCATCGGCGTCGGCTTCGAGGGATCCAAGCGCGACAGCGTCCTGGCCGCCACCCGCGCGGCCCACGAATCGCTGACGGGCTCGCTCGAGTCCATCCTCGACGAGGTGAACGGACCGGTGGTCAACTGGCACTCCGAGCAGATTCGGGTCTGGGGTCAGCGCCCCTGGAGCCAGGACGGCACCCGCCTCCCGGTCGAGTTCCACAGCGCCGTCTTCGTCGACGCCGAGTTCGACGACTTCGAGGCGCTCTCCGAGTGGATCGACGTGGTCGCCATCCGCGAGGGCGTCGCCATCGACGGCATCGAGTGGCTCCTCTCCCGCGAGACCGAGGCCGTGCTGCACACCGAGGCCCGGCACGAGGCGATCGCGGATGCGCTGACCAAGGCCCGCGAGTACGCCGACGCCCTCGGGCTCGGAGAGCTCGCGGCACTCTCGATCTCCGACCCGGGCCTGCTCGACGACCCGGTCGCAGCCGGCGGTGGCCGGCCGATGGCGATGATGGCCTCGGCCAAGTCCGTGCCGGGCGGCGGCGGGATGGAGCTCCGGCCCAGCGCGATCGAGATCGAGGCGGCCGTGCACGCGCGCTTCCGCGCCGAGAGCGGTCTCGTCTGATGGCCGCCGTCTCCAACGCCCCCGCCCTGCCCGAGCTCTCCGGCCGCACCTACGTCGTCACCGGCGGCACGGGCGGCCTCGGCTACTGGGCCTCCGAGCAGCTCGCGGCCGCCGGAGCCACCGTGGTGGTCGCCGCCCGCAGCGCCGAGAAGGGCGCGGCCGCACTCGCGTCCCTCGAGCGCAACGTGCCGGGAGCCGACGCCCGGTTCGTTCGGGTGGATCTCGCCGATCTCGCGTCGGTCGAGGAAGGCGCCGCCGAACTCGCCGCGCTCCCCCGCATCGACGCCCTGATCGCCAACGCGGGCATCCTCTCGACCGGCGGCGGCCGCACCGAGACGGTCGACGGCTTCGAGACAATGATCGGTACCAACCTGCTCGGCCACTTCGCCCTGATCGGCCGGCTCCTCCCCGCCCTGCAGGCCAACGAGGGCGCCCGGGTCGTCAGTCTCGGCAGCATCAGCCACGAGTTCAATCAGCTCGACCTCGACGACCTGCAGAGCGACCACGGCCGGTTCAAGCAGTTCGCCAGCTACGGCCGGTCGAAGCTCGCCGTGATGACCTTCGCGTTCGAGCTCGACCGGCGGCTGCGCGCGGCCGGCTCCACCCTGGCGAGCCTGGTCGCGCATCCCGGGTTCGCTCTCGACGAGCTCTCCCCGCACCGCGACATCCTGCCCGAACCGAAGACCGCCGGCACCCTGAAGCGCACGGCCTACCAGGTGGTCGCCCAGGGCAAGGATGCGGGCGCCTGGCCGATCGTCGCCGCCGCGACCGACCCGCAGGCGGCTGGGGGCCAGTACTGGGGCCCGGACGGCTGGCGGCAGCTGAAGGGCCGGCCTGCCGTGGTGACGGCGAAACCCTACTCCCGCGATCCCGCCGTCGGCCGCCCGCTGTGGGACGAGGCGGAGCGCCTCACCGGGGTGAGCTACGCGCTCTGAGGCCTAGGCCCAGGCCGGGCCGACCCCGAGGTGGAGACCCTGGCTGGCGCCCAGGCCGAGCCTTCGGGCTAGTCGCCCAGATTCCGGCGCCCCGAGATCGCCCGGTCGGCCTCGCGCTTGTCCTGCCGCTCCCGCAGCGCCTGACGCTTGTCGTACTCGCGCTTGCCCTTGGCGACCGCGAGCTCGACCTTGGCGCGCCCGTCGCTGAAGTAGAGCTTCAGCGGCACGAGCGTGTAGCCGCCCTCTTTGGTCTTGTTGTGGATCTTGAGGATCTGCTCCTTGTGCAGCAGCAGCTTGCGCTTACGCCGAGGCGGGTGGTTGTTCCACGTGCCCTGGTTGTACTCCGGGATGTGCACGGCATCCAGCCACGCCTCGCCCCCGTCGATGAAGGCATAGCCGTCGACCAGCGACGCCCGGCCCTCGCGCAGCGACTTCACCTCGGTGCCGGTGAGCACGAGGCCCGCCTCGTAGGTGTCTTCGATCGTGTAGTCGTGTCGCGCCTTGCGGTTGGTCGCGACGACCTTCTCTCCGCGTTCGCGTGGCACGGTTCACTCCTGGGGTCGGGGGCGGGAAACAGATGATGGGCCGCCGGCATGCGGCAGCCCATCATTCTATGCCTGGTCTAGACCTTCAGGTAGCGCGTGATCGCGAACTTCGCCGAGAGCGCAGCGAGCAGAGCTCCCATCACGATCAGCACCGGCGCCACCAGGAACGCGTCGCTCAGATCGACGAAGGAGGTGAACGGCAGGTTCACGACGAGGTAGTCGCGCACGAAGAACTTGACGATCGCGACCATCGCGGCACCGGCGAGCACCGAGCCGATCAGCGACGCGATGATTCCCTCGAGGATGAACGGGGTCTGGATGAACCGGTTCGACGCGCCCACCAGGCGCATGATCCCGATCTCCCGTCTCCTCGAGAACGCCGAGAGCCGGATCGTCGTGGCGATCAGCAGGACGGCGGCCACGAGCATGAGCGACGCGATGCCGATCGCCGTGTAGCTGGCGGCGTTCAGGATGGAGAAGATCTGCTCGAGGTAGCTCCGCTGATCGGTCACGCTGTCGACGCCCGGGAACCCTGAGAGGCTCTCGACCAGCACGTCGGACTGCGTCGGGTCCTTGAGGTTGACCCAGAAGGTCTCGTTCAGCAGGTCGGAGGTGACGTACTCGGTGACCGGATTGCCGGCGAACTGCTTCTGGAAGTTCTCGAACGCCTGCTGGTGATCCTCGAAGTAGAACTTGTCGATGAACGGGGAGAGCGTCGAGCCCTGGAGCTGCGCCTCCACGGCGTCCTTCTGGTCTTGATTGGCCTCGCCGCCGGCGCAGTTCTCGCCGCCGGAGGTCGCGGTGCACATGTAGACGGCGACCTGGGCCTTGTCGTACCAGAAGTTCTTCATCTGGCCGATCTGCATCTGCAGCAGGATCGCGGCGCCCACGAAGGTGAGCGAGATGAAGGTGACGAGGACGACGGAGACCACCATCGACACGTTGCGACGGAGGCCGGTGCCGACCTCGCCGAGGATCAGTGCGAATCTCACGTCGTCGGCCCCACGTTCTGGTCGTTGTCGCGGGCGGCAGGGGCGCCGGGCGCGCGCAGGCCGAGCTTCTCGGCCAGGGTGAGCGACTCGGTGGCCGGGTCGCGAGGATCGGGTTGCTGCTGCTGCGGCGGCATCAGCGGGGCGACGGGCTGCGGCTGCGCGGGCTGCTGCTGGGGCGCGGATGCGGGCTGCTGATACTGCGGCACGGTCACCGGCTCTCGCACCTGCTCGGTCTCGGCCGGGTACTGCACCGGGGTCGAGGTGGTGACCGGCGGCAGCGGAGGAGCACTGCGCGGGGGCGTCACGTGGGGCTGGGCGGGCCCGGCCGGACGGACGAGACCCTCGGAGAGGGCGATCTCGGCGGTCAGCCCGGAGTCCTGCAGAGCGATCTCCGCGGTCATCCCGTAGCCGCCCTGGTCTTCGTCACGCACGATCTGCCCGCTGACGAGCTCGATCACGCGGCGCTTCATGTGGTCGACGATCGCGTTGTCGTGGGTTGCCATGACGACGGTCGTGCCGCCGGCGTTGATGCGCTCGAGCACGGTCATGATGCCCGCGCTGGTCGAGGGGTCGAGGTTTCCGGTCGGCTCGTCGGCCAGCAGGACGGCGGGCTTGTTGACCACCGCGCGGGCGATCGCCACGCGCTGCTGCTCGCCTCCCGAGAGCTCGTGCGGCAGCCGGTTCGCCTTCTCGGCGAGACCGACCATCTGCAGCACGTCCGGGACGGCCTCCTGGATGAATCCGCGCGACTTTCCGATGACCTGCAGCGTGAACGCGACGTTGTCGAAGACGTTCTTGCCGGGCAGCAGGCGGAAGTCCTGGAAGACGACTCCGAGGTTGCGCCGGAAGTAGGGGACCTTGCGATTCGAGATCGCGTTCAGATCCTGCCCGAGCACGTGGATGTTGCCGGCGGTCGGCCTGTCCTCCTTGAGGATCAGGCGGAGGAAGCTCGACTTGCCCGAGCCCGAGGCGCCGACGAGGAAGACGAACTCCCCGCGGAGGATCTCGAGGTCGACCGAGTTGAGTGCGGGCCGCTTCGTGCCCTTGTAGGTCTTGGTTACCTGATCAAACCGAATCATGACGTGATGACTCTAAGCAGGGCCCCGGCTAATCGACCGCGCGACTCGCTGGACTCGCCGATTCATAGGATTCTTACGATCCGTCGGTGGGGGCGGCTCGCCCCGCGAACCTCAGTCCTGCTTGCGCTTGCGCCACTTGATCCCGGCGGCGATGAACCCGTCGAGGTCGCCGTCGAACACCGCGGAGGGGTTGTTGACCTCGAAATCCGTGCGCAGGTCTTTGACCATCTGGTACGGCGCCAGCACATAGCTGCGCATCTGGTCTCCCCAGCTGGCCGTGATCACGCCCGCGAGCTCCTTCTTCTGAGCCGCCTCCTGCTCACGCTGGATGATCATCAGCCGCGACTGCAACACCCGGAGGGCTGCGGCGCGGTTCTGGATCTGGCTCTTCTCGTTCTGCATCGACACCACGGTGCCGGTGGGGAGGTGCGTGATGCGCACCGCGGAGTCGGTGGTGTTCACCGACTGGCCGCCGGGGCCGCTCGAGCGGAAGACGTCGACCCGGATGTCGCTCTCCGGGATCTCGATCACGCCCGCCTCCTCGATCAGCGGGATGACCTCGACGGCGGCGAAGCTGGTCTGGCGCTTACCGGCCGCCCCGAACGGGCTCATCCGCACCAGACGGTGGGTGCCGGCCTCGACGCTCAGGGTGCCGAAGGCGTAGGGGGCGTCGATCTCGAAGGTGGCGGACTTGATGCCCGCCTCCTCCGCGTAGCTCGTGTCCATCACCGTGGTGGAGTAGTTGTGCTTCTCGGCCCAGCGCAGGTACATCCGCATCAGCATCTCGGCGAAGTCGGCCGCGTCGACCCCGCCGGCACCCGAGCGGATGGTGATCACGGCGGGCCTCGGATCGAACTCGCCGTTCAGCAGGGTCTGCACCTCGAGCTCGCCGAGCACCTTCTGGATGGCGGTCAGCTCGACCCGCGCCTCCTCGGCCGATTCCTCGTCGCCCGCCTCGTTCGCGAGCTCGACCAGCACCTCGAGATCGTCGAGCCGGCTCTGGATGCTCTCGATCTTCGCCAGCTCGCCCTGCCGGTGGCTGAGGGCGCTCGTGACCTTCTGCGCCTTCGCCGTGTCGTCCCACAGGTCGGGGACGCCGGCCTCCTCGCTGAGCCGCGCGATCTCGGCGGTCAGTGCGTCGACGTCGACCACCGATCGGATGTCGTCGAAGGTGCTTCGCAGCTGTGCGATCTGTTCTGAGAGGTCAATGTCCAACATCGTGCGCCCAGTCTAGCGGCGGGAAGGTAATTCACAGGCGTAAAGTAGTTCAGATGACGACCGTGACCGACGACTTCCGCTTCCGGTCGATCGCGCTCCCCGCACTGCTCCCGTCGCTCCTGTTCGGGATCGGCGAGGGAGCGGTCATCCCGGTCATCCCCGCCGTCGCCTCCTCGCTCGGTGCGGGCCTGGCCGGAGCCGGCCTGATCGCGGCGATGATCGTCGTGGGGCAGCTGGCCGGCGACATCCCGAGCGGCTGGGTCGTCTCGAAGATCGGCGAACGGCGCTCGATGATCGCCGCCGCCATCCTGTCGATCGGCGCCGTGACGCTCGCCCTGTTCGCCGTGAACGCGGCGATGTTCGGGATCGCCATCTTCCTGCTCGGCCTGTCGGCGGCGGTCTTCGCCCTCGCCCGGCAGGCGTTCATGACCACCTTCGTGCCCGTCCGCATCCGGGCCCGCGCCCTCTCGACCCTCGGCGGCTCGTTTCGCGCGGGCTGGTTCATCGGGCCGTTTCTCGGTGCGCTGCTGATCGGGGTGACCGGGTCGGTGGAGACCGCGTTCCTCCTGCACATCCTCTGCGCCGTGATCGTGCTGGTCGTGCTCCTGGTGATGAACGACCCGACCGAGACCATGACGCGGCCCGACACCGGGCAGCAGTTCGTGCAGGAGGAGTCCAGCGGACTGTTCCGCACCATCTGGGAGAACCGCGGAGTGCTGGTGCGCGTCGGGTCGGGTGCCGGCGTCGTGGGAGGTCTCCGTGCGAGCCGGCTCGCCATCCTGCCGCTCTGGGCCGTCAGCATCGGGCTGTCGGAGCAGACCACCGCCCTCATCGTGGGCGTCGGTGCCGCCGCCGACTTCGCGCTCTTCTACACCAGTGGCCAGATCATGGACCGGTTCGGCCGGCTGTGGAGTGTCGTGCCCTCGATGATCGGGATGGGGCTGGCGCTCCTCACGCTCTCGTTCACGCACGATCTGCCCGGAGCGGTGCAGTGGTTCATCGTCGTCGCGATCGTCATGGGCGTGGCGAACGGGGTCGGCAGCGGGATCATCATGACCCTCTCGGCCGATCTCGCCCCGAAGCGGGATCCCGCCCCCTTCCTCGGCGCGTTCCGGTTCACGGCCGACGCGGGAGCAGCCCTCGCTCCGCTCGCCGTCTCGGCGATCGTCGCGGTCGCCTCCCTCTCGCTCGCGACCGGGATCGTGGGCGTCGTGGGGATCGCGGGCGCCGGCATCCTCGCCCGCAACATCCCCCGTTATGTGCCCCACCGGAAGGCCGCCTGACCCGCCCACGGGTCGGTGCAGACGCGGCGGGACACGCTCGGGAGTCTGCTGAAAAGCTGCCGAGGCCCAGCCCCTACACTGGAATCCAGCGTGCGGGAGTGGTGAAATTGGCAGACACGCAGGATTTAGGTTCCTGTGCTTTCGAGCGTGAGGGTTCAAGTCCCTTCTCCCGCACTCCCCGACGACTGGAGAACCGACCGTGATCGCCGCTGCAGCACCTGCCGCCCTCATCCCCTGGCTCGACCCCAACACCCTGCTCGGCGGCGTGTTCGGGCCGGTGGCCCTCTTGATCGTGTGCGCGATCGTCTTCGCCGAGACGGGCCTGCTCGTCGGGTTCCTCCTCCCCGGCGACACCCTCCTGTTCTTCACGGGCGTGCTCGCCGTCAGCGGCAAGTTCGGCGTCGACATCTGGTGGGTCTGCCTCGGCATCTCGCTGGCCGCCTTCCTGGGCGGTGAGGTCGGGTATCTGATCGGTCACAAGTTCGGCCCGCGGGTGTTCGAACGCAAGGAGTCGGGGCTGTTCAGCGTGCGCAACGTCGAGCGCACCAACGAGTTCTTCGAGCGCTTCGGCGGCTTCGCCGTGATCGTGGCGCGCTTCGTGCCGATCGTGCGCACCTTTGCCCCGATCGCCGCCGGCATCGGGCACATGAGCTACCGCCGCTACTCGCTCTACAACGCCATCGGCGCGCTGATCTGGGGCTCGGGCATCACGATGCTCGGCTTCGGGCTCGGCCAGATCCCGCTGGTCAAGGAGTTCGCCGAGAAGTACCTCGACCTGGTGCTCATCGCCGTGGTCGTGCTCACCGTGATCCCGACCGTGTTCCACTACGTGCGCACCTCGCGCGAGGCCAAGCGCAACGCGCTGGCCGCCGACGCCGAAGAGGTCGAGGTGACCGGGGCCGCCGAGAAGCTCACCCTCGAGCCCGAGGTGTTCGGCAACGACCTCGACACGAACCCGCGCCCGTAACGTCACGAGCCGCGGGCGGGCAGGCGCGCTGGCTGTCGTCGCTCTGGACCGCCGCGCTCTAGAGGTGCGGCCGCTCCTCGTGCCGGGCGTGCTCGGCGGGTTCGAGCTGGAAGGTCGAGTGCTCGACGTCGAAGTGGGATGACAGGCACGCGCCCAGCGAGTCGAGCAGCGGCCCGGTCGCGCCTCGCTCGAACACCTGGCGCTCCACCACGACGTGCGACGAGAAGACGTACCGTCCCGAGGTGATGGCCCAGACGTGCACGTCGTGCACCTCGACCACGCCCGGCTCCTCCAGGATGTGCGAGCGGATGCCCTGCACGTCCATGTCGGACGGCGTCGACTGGTTGAGCACCGACACCACGTCCTTCAGCAGCGACACCGCGCGGGGCACGATCATGGCGGCGATCAGGAGCGACGCGATCGCATCCGCCCGCTCGAAGCCGGTGGTGAGGATGACGACGGCCGCGATGATGACCGCGATCGACCCGAGAAGGTCGCCGAGCACCTCGAGGTAGGCGCCGCGCATGTTGATGGAGGTCTTGGCGCCACCACGGAGGATCATCAGGGACGCGAAGTTGGCGACCAGACCGATCCCGGCGACGGCCAGCATGAGCCCGCCCTGCACCTCCCCCGGCTCGGAGGAGATCAGGCGCCCGACCGCCTCGAAGGTCACGAACGCCGCGACGACGATCAGGATGAGGCTGTTGATCAGGGCCCCGAACACCTCGGCGCGCTGGTAGCCGTAGCTGTGCCGCTCGTTCGCCGGGCGGGCCGCGACGATCGTGGCGATTAGGGCGATGATCAGGCCGATCAGATCGGAGAGCATGTGCCCGGCGTCGGCGAACAGCGACAGCGATCCCGAGAGCAGGGCACCGGCGGCCTCGACGACCAGGACGGTCGCGACGATCGCTATCGCGACGGTCAGGCGCCGGCGGTTCGCGCCCGAGCCGTGCGAGTGCGCGTGCGAGTGCGAATGCGATTGACCCGAGGTCGACGCTTTCGAGGATGCGGCGGGCGCGCCCGCGCGCGCGACATGCCCCGACGCCGGGCCGCAGCCGGCCGGGACGCCGTGCTCGTGCCGAGGGGTGTCGTCGCTCATCACGACAACGATAACCGCCGGAAACCCGCCCCCGGCCGGTTCTCGCCTAGTCGGGAATGAGGCTCGTTCTCAGCACGGGGATTGCCTCGGCGAAGGCGCGGGCCCGATGGCTCACCGCGTTCTTCTCGTCGGCGGTCAGCTCGGCAGCGGTGATCTCGGAGCCCTCCGGGATGAACAAGGGGTCGTAGCCGAAGCCCCCGCCCCCGTGTGGGGTTCTGGCCAGCCGGCCGCGCCAGGTGCCCGCGACGACGGTCTCGAATCCCGTCTCTGGCACGACGATGGCGATGTGGCAGGCGAACTCGGCTCCGCGGTCGCCCTCGTGCACGTCGGCCAGCTGGTCGACGAGCAGCGCGAGGTTCGCATCCGAGCCGCGGCCGTGCCCGGCCCAGCGGGCCGAGAAGATGCCCGGGGCGCCGCCCATCACGTCCACGCAGATGCCCGAGTCGTCGGCGAGGGCCGGGAGCCCGGTGTGGGCCGCGGCCGTCCGCGCCTTGATCAGCGCGTTCTCGGCGAAGGTCGTGCCGTCCTCCACCGGCTCGGGGCCGTCGTAGGCGACGATCTCGAGCTCGGGGAGCTCGGTGCCGAGGATGGCCTGGAACTCGGCCACCTTGTGGGCGTTGTGCGTGGCGAGGACGACGCGCATCCGGATCCCTCCGTTACTCGGCGTCGGTGCCGGACGCGAGGATCGCGGCCTGCAGGGTCGTGAGCTCGGTGGTGCCGAGGAGGGCGAGATCCAGCAGCGAATCGAGTTCACGGCGGTCGAAGGGGGCGCCCTCGGCCGTGCCCTGCACCTCGACGAACAGTCCCCGGCCCGTGACGACGACGTTCATGTCGGTCTCGGCCCGGACGTCCTCGACGTAGGCGAGGTCGAGCATGGGCGCGCCGTCGATGATCCCGACCGACACCGCCGCGACGCTGTCGAGCAGCGGCTTCGACTTCTGGCCGATGAACTTCTTGGTGCGGGCCCACTCGATCGCGTCGGCCATCGCCACGTAGGCGCCGGTGATCGCGGCGGTGCGGGTTCCGCCGTCGGCCTGCAGCACGTCGCAGTCGATCACGATCGTGTTCTCGCCGAGTGCCTTCATGTCGACGACGGCACGCAGCGATCGGCCGATCAGGCGGGAGATCTCGTGGGTGCGGCCGCCGATGCGGCCCTTGACCGACTCGCGGTCCATCCGGTCGTTCGTCGAGCGCGGCAGCATCGAGTACTCGGCGGTGACCCAGCCCTTGCCCGATCCGGACTTCCAGCGTGGGACGCCGTTCGTGAACGAGGCGGTGCAGAGCACACGCGTCTTGCCGAACGAGATCAGCGCCGAGCCCTCGGCCTGATCGCTCCAGCCGCGCTCGATGGTCACCGGGCGGAGCTGGTCGGCGGTGCGGCCGTCTTTGCGGACGGCGGATGCCTGGGGGTCGGTCACGGTGTTCTCCTCTGATGGGGGATGGTGATGGTGCCGGTCTCGACGAGCTCGACGGTCGAGACCTCGGGGCCGAGGAACTTCTCGGCGAGGCGGAGGAACTCCTCGGCACTCGTGCCGGTGGCCTCGTAGCGGTAGGTGGGCGGGGCCGAGGAGGTGCGCTCGATCCCCGCGCGGACAAGCGTGCGGTAGACGTCGTTCGCGGTCTCGGTGTCGCTGGAGACCAGGCGGACGCCGTCGCCGACGACGTAGGAGATGGCGCCCTTGAGGAACGGATAGTGCGTGCAGCCGAGCACGAGGGTGTCGATCCCCTCGTCGAGCAGGGGCTGCAGATAGCCCTCGGCGAGGGACACCAGCTCGCGGCTGGTCGTGTCGCCGGCCTCGACGTAGCGCACGAACTCCGGGCAGGCCTGCGTGAACAGCTCGAGGTGCGGGGCGGCGGCGAAGGCGTCGTTGTAGGCGCGCGAGGTGATCGTGGCCGTGGTGCCGATCACACCGACCCGGTTGTTGCGGGTGACGGTCACCGCCGTGCGGACAGCGGGCTGGATGACCTCGATCACGGGGACGCTGTAGCGCTCACGTGCATCCCGGAGCATGGCCGCCGAGGCCGTGTTGCAGGCGATGACGAGCATCTTCACGTCTTGGGCGACGAGGTCGTCGAGCACGTCGAGCGCGTAGCGGCGCACGTCGGCCAGTGGCTTGGGGCCGTAGGGCGAGTGGGCGGTGTCGCCGACGTAGAGGATCGACTCCCGCGGCAGCTGGTCGCGCACCGAACGGGCGACCGTGAGGCCCCCCACCCCGGAGTCGAAGATCCCGATCGGTGCATCACTCACGGTGCACAAGCCTAGCCCGCCATCCTGGGTGGCCCTTTATGCTCGGACTGTGACCACCTCCACCGGATCAACAGGGTCGGCCGGACCCGCGGGATCGACCGCGCTGCTCACCGATCGCTACGAGCTCACCATGATCGACGCGGCCATCAAGGCCGGGACCCACGACCGGCCGAGCGTCTTCGAGGCGTTCGGGCGCAGCCTCCCCCGCGGCCGGCGCTACGGGGTCGTGGCGGGGACGGGGCGGCTGCTGCAGCTGATCGCCGACTTCCGGTTCGGCGACGCCGAACTTCAGTTCCTGCGCGCGAACCGGGTGGTCGGCCCCGCCACCCTCGACTGGCTCGCCGACTACCGCTTCTCGGGGACGATCACGGGGTACCGCGAGGGCGAGATCTACTTCCCGAACTCCCCGCTGCTGGTCGTCGAGTCGAGCTTCGCCGAGGGCGTGCTGCTCGAGACCCTCGTCCTGAGCGTGCTCAACTACGACTCCTCGGTGGCGGGGGCGGCGGCCCGGATGGTGTCCGCGGCCCGCGGACGGCCGCTCGCCGAGATGGGCTCCCGGCGCACCGGGGAGCGTTCGGCGGTCGCCGCCGCGCGCGCCGCCTACATCGCGGGCTTCGGCGCGACCTCGAACCTCGAGGCCGGGCGCAGCTGGGGTGTGCCGACGATGGGCACCGCCGCGCACGCCTTCACGATGCTGCACGACAGCGAGGAGGAGGCCTTCCGTGCTCAGGTCGACGCCCTCGGGCCCTCGACGACGCTGCTCGTCGACACCTACGACGTTCCCACCGGGGTCGAGACCGCGGTGCGCGTCGCCGGACCGTCGCTCGGCGCGGTGCGGCTCGACTCCGGCGACCTGCTCACCCTCGTGGGCTCGGTGCGCGACCAGCTCGACGGGCTCGGCAACACCGGCACGAAGATCACGGTCACCAACGATCTTGACGAGTTCGCGATCGCGGCTCTCGCCGCCACCCCGGTCGACTCCTACGGCGTCGGCACCTCGGTCGTGACCGGTTCGGGCTCCCCCGCGGCGGGCATGGTCTACAAGCTCGTCGCCCGGCAGGGCGCCGACGGCGAGTGGGTGGCCGTGGCGAAGAAGTCGGCCGACAAGGCGACGCGCGGGGGGCGGAAGCATCCCGTGCGGCTGCAGGACGCCTCCGGGACCGCTGTCTCCGAGACCGTGTACGTCGGCGACGCGGCGCCGGCGGATGCCCGGGGGCGCGCACTGCACGTGCCCCTCGTCGTCGACGGGGTCGCGCTGCCCGAGCACCTCGGGGCCGCGGGCGTCGAGGCCGCGCGGGAGCACTGCCGGTCGGCACTCGCTGAGCTGCCGGACGAGGCGTTTCGGCTTGCGGCCGGGGATCCGGTCATCCCGACGGTGTACCGGGAGGTCTAGGGCCGGTCACCTGGCCGGGGGCAAGCTCGCCCGCTCGCCCGCGCGCGCTAGTCGCTTGCTCGCTCGACGAGCAGGCGCGTGACGACCTCGCTACTCGTCGAGCAGGCGCTCGTAGATCTCTTTGCAGGTGGGGCAGATCGGGAACTTCTCGGGGTCGCGCCCCGGGGTCCACTTCTTGCCGCAGAGGGCCTTCACGGGCTTCCCGGTCATCGCCGACTCGAGGATCTTGTCCTTCTCCACGTAGTGCGAGAAGCGCTCGTGGTCACCCGGATCGATGTTCTCGGTGTTGAGGAGGTCTTCGAGCTCGCGGTCGAGCGTGGTGGTGCCGCCTCCGCCGTCGGGGAGACCGCCGGGTTCGTCGACCCGTGCGAATGCCGGAGTGTTCATGGAGACGATTCTAGATCGGGTTTCAGTTGCGCTGGGCGGCGGCGAGGATCTCGGGCCCCCGGCGGTTGAAGATGGCTGCTCCCGCCGCGACCCCGCCGACGAGGACGACGAAGCCGACGCCGAGGCCGGTCCAGAGCGACATCCAGTAGTACTCGGGGTCGACGAAGACGCCGAGCACGCCGTAGATGATCGACGGCAGCGACAGCAGCACGGTTCCGACGAAGGAGAACGCCGGGGCGATCACCGAGGTGGCCCCGGTGGACTGGGGCTGGCTGAACGCGCTGTCACCCGGTCGCGCCGCCGCGTAGGGGAAGCGCGCGGAGAAGATGCTGCCGAGGCCGAGGCCGCTGAGCACGAGGCAGGTGCTCGCACCGAGCACCGCCGGGAGGGCGTCGAAGTCGTTCGCGAAGAAGACGCTGAGGAACGAGCCGATGCCGATCAGCGGGATCGCGATGAACACGGCCGGGAACATCCGGCCGATCCGGTCGGCCAGGCCCACCCTGCCGGCGACCACGTGGAGCCACACGGCGGTGTTGTCGAAGGCGACGTCGTTGTGCACGACCCAGCCGATGAACACGGCCATGACCGGAACCGGGAGGAGCGCCGTGTACTCGATCGGCACGCCCACGAAGGCGAGCACCGCCACCGCGACGATGGGCACCACCGGGACGATCAGGAGCTGCGCGTAGTAGCGGGCGTCGCGAGCCCAGTAGGTGAGCGAGCGTGCCGCGACGGCACCGGTCGCGGTCGTCGGCGTGCGGCCGAACCAGCCGAGGCCGGCGTGGTCGCGCTCGGGCTGCTCGCGGCCGGGGGTGACGAGCATCAGCGAGACGAGCCCGCGCCAGGCCAGCCAGAGCAGCGCGACGGTCGCGACGGCGATCAGCAGCTTCAGCACCGCGAACACCCATTGGCCGTTCGCCGCGTCGGCGGGCACGGCCCAGACGGCGCCGAACGGGGTCCAGCTGAGCACGCTCTCGAGCGAGACGAAGAACCCGTTGCCCGAGGAGCCGCCCACGATCATCACGAGGGCGATGCCGGGGACGATGACGAGGATGGCGAGCACCCCGATGGTGGCCCCGATCTCCCGCGCGCGGCGGGTGTTCAGGGCGAAGGAGGCGATCGAGACGGACAAGCGACCGCCGAGGATGCAGGTCACCGAGGCCACCACGGCTGAGACCACCGCGAGCAGGGCAGACCCGGGCGAACGCGACCACGTCACGATCGCCGCGAAGGCGACGACCGTCACCACGAGCGACGGAACGCTGAACAGCGACGCGACGGCCAGGCCTCGCGCGATCTTCGCATCCGTGACCCCGAAGAGCGAGAACGACCTAGGGTCCATCGAATCGCGCACCCCGAAGACGAGGGGCAGGAAGAAGAAACCGGCGACCACCAGGGATCCGCCGATGACGACGATCGTGCGGGCGAGCACGGGCTCGGCGTCACGCAGGGAGACCAGGGCGATCACGAGTGCGACGGCCATCGCCAGACCGTAGAGCACCCCGATCAGGATGCCCACCAGCTGGGACGGGCGACGCGCGAACACGTTGCCGATCAGCCGGAACTTCAGTCGGAGGAACTCAGCAACCATTCCATGCCTTCTGCGCTCTTGCGGCCGCCCGCGAGTTCGACGAAACGACGCTCGAGCGAGCCGCCTTCGCGCACCTCGTCGACGGTGCCCTTGGCGAGCACGCGGCCTTCGACGATGATGGCGACGCGGTCGCAGACGCGCTGGATCATGTCCATGCTGTGGCTGGAGAGCACGACCGTGCCCCCGCCCTCGACGTACTTCTGCAGGATGTCGACGACGTTGGCCGCCGAGACCGGGTCGACCGACTCGAACGGCTCGTCGAGCACCAGGATGCGCGGCGAGTGGATCATCGAGCAGGCGAGCGCGATCTTCTTCGTCATGCCCGCGGAGTAGTCGGTGACCAGGCGGCCGAGGGCCTCCTCGAGCCCGAAGGCGGCGGCGAGGTCGTCGCTGCGCTGGGCGACCGTAGCCGAGTCGAGGCCGCGGAGGGTGCCGGAGTAGTACAGGAGCTGGCGACCGGTCAGGCGGTCGAACAGGCGCAGGCGGTCGGGCAGCACGCCGATCAGGCGCTTCGCGGCCACCGGGTCGCGCCACACGTCGTTGCCGTGCACGGTGATGGAGCCGCCGTCGGGACGGAGGAGCCCGGTGACCATCGAGAGGGTCGTCGTCTTGCCGGCGCCGTTCGGGCCGACGATGCCGTAGAACGACCCCTGTGGCACGTCGATGTCGATGCCGGCGACGGCGGTGGTGCTGCCGAACTTCTTCACGAGCCCCGAGATCGACAACACGATGTTCGTGGGGTCGATGTCGCGGACGACGGAGGGGATCGACTTCGCAGTGATGCGGGGGCGGGCCGGGGTTCTCGGCGTGCGCGGGGCGCGGGCGGGCTGGGAGGCGTCGGCGCGCTGGACGGGCTTGCGCGGGGCGGCGGGACGCTTGGGGGCGGGTGCGGTGACGGCGGCTTCGGTGTCGGCCGCGGTGTCGGTGTCGGTGGCGTCGGCTTCGTCGATCAGGGCTTCTAGGTCGGCGAGGGAGTCGGTCTCGATGACGAGCTCGGTGTCGGGTGCGACGTTCGTCTCGGTTTCGGCCGCCGGGGACTCGGTCGCCGCGGACTCGGCCGCCGGGATCTCGGTCAGAGCGGTCTCGGTCTCGGGGAGATCGGTCGCCGGCTCCTCGGCCGGAGCCTTCACGACGGGAGCCTTGGCTGCGGCTGCCTTCGCCGCAGCGGTCTTCGCGGCGGTGGTCTTGGCGGCGGCGGGCCGACGTGCGGCAGCGGGCTTCGCCGGGGTCGCCGACTTCGCGGCGGTCGCCGGCTTCGACGCGGTGGTCGATTTGGGGGTGGCCGCGGACTTCTGCGCGGGTGCACGCTTCACCGGGGCACGACCCGTCGCCGACGCCGAGGACGTCGCCGACTTCGCGGGGGCACGGCGCGGGGCACGGGCACCGCCCGACGGTGCTCCCCCGGCGTCCGGCGTGTCTGACTCTGAGCTCACCGCACCAACCTATCAATCCCGATCCGGCCACGCACGAGGCCTCCACGCGCGTTCACGAAGTTCCTAGTCTGACACCTCCGGAGGGGTGGTGACGCATCGCGAAACAGAAACGATACACATCCGACGTGAACGCCCCTCCACCACAGACGCCCTCACCGCCCGAGTTGTCCACATCCGCCCGACCCCACCCCGCCACCGGCCCCGATCGTCGGTAGCCCGCACTACTACTACCCTCATGGCACGCACTCACCTCACACCTCTCGACACCCCGTCCGCCGCCTACGCCGTGCCGCTGCAGCTCGATCGTCGCGACGCTCCGCACAGCTATTGGCTCACCAACATCAGCCGCGAAACCCTCCGCGGGCTCGCGTTCACCCTGCACGGAGCCGGGCTCATGCGGGCGACCCCGCCGCTCCTGCTGCATCCCGGTCAGCAGGTGCGATTGCGCATCCACGGTTCGACGCTCGAGGTGTCGGCCATCCTGATCATCCGCTGGTTCCGGCCGAACGGCGACGAGTACCTGTGGCGGGTGAGCTTCTGAGCGCGCCCACCGCGGGCGGCGCGGCGCGGTCAGCGCTTCTCGGCCTCTTCGCGGGCCCGGATCAGGTCGGCCACGGTCACCTTGTGCGGGCGGTCCGGCAGCAGGTCAGCGGTCATCCCCTCGAGCAGCCTGCCCGGGTTCATGTTGAGGGCCGTCGCGATCCGGAGGATGGTGTGCAACGAGGGGTTCGCCTGGCCGCGTTCGATCTTGCCGAGATTGGTGAAGTGGAGTCCGGCCAGCTCGGCCAGCTCCATCTGATTGATCGAGAAGCGCTGCCGTTCTTCGCGGATGCGGGTGCCGAGCAGTCGGGCGGCATCGGAATGAACGGTGGTCACCCATCATGCCTACCTGCCGCATGCTCGTGCAGCCAGAGCGCACAGGATGCATGCGTTTGTACCTATATCGTCCGAGCCACGCGCGCCATCAGAGACCGGCCCGGAGTACCGCCGGTGCCGCCACCCGCGAGACGAGGAGGTCGAGGGCCGCCCAGGCAGCACGGCGCCCGATCCCGAGGTGCCGGGCGTAGACGGCGAAGTACTCCAGCTCGGGCTCCGCCCCACGATGGCGTTTGAAGTCGGCGACGCCGCTCGAGGCGTGCAGGTCGGCGCTCTCGTCGTGCGCGGTGCGGGCGATCAGGTAGCTCAGCATCCGGTACAGCCCCGCCTCCTGCGGCAGGGTCGTGTCGTACCCGACGACGGGAGCGGCCAGCAGGCCGTGCGCGACCGTGTACCCGATGACGCCGTCGATCCGTCCGTCCCGCTCGAGGAGGAGGAAGCTGAGGAGACCCGAGCGCTGGGCGAGCGCAATGAACTCGGGCGAGTAATCGGGGTTCAGGCGGGAGTACTTGCCGAGGTAGAGCATGCCGTAGAGCTCGGCGATCCGCTCGAGCGTCGCGCGACCCGAGACCCCCGTCTCCGGGTCGATCTCAGCGGGGCGCACGGCGTAGCCCGATCCCTCGAGCAGGGCGCGGTCGCGCCCGACGTCGCGGAGGCTCTCCCACTCGGCGTCCCGCGTCGGCGCGAAGAGCACGCTCCGCGACGGGATGAGGCGGTACCCGTTCTGTCGCAGCGACTCCGGGAGGCGGCTGCCGCGACCGTGCACGCTTCGCCAGGCGATTGCGAGCTCCGGATGCGCGGCGGCGAGCCGCCCGGTCACGTCGGCGACGGCGGCCTCCCCCAGGTCCGGCAGCAGGTTGGTCGAGACGAGCGCGTTCCCCACGATCGCGACGTCGTCGGCGCGCCCGGCGCGGAGCACCCGCTCGAGCACCGCCAACGCCGCGCTGCCGGCGACCCGGGCGGCCCTCGACTCGACCAGCCGCAACTCTTCGCGGGCGTAGTGCACGTAGTGGGTGATCGGCGAGACGACGTAGCTCGCGGGGATCGTGACGGGATGGTCGGTGGAAGTTGAGCGGGGACGAGTGAGAGGGAGCAGGATTCCCGCCGCCTCGATCCCCTCCACGACGACGTCCGCGTTCTCGACCAGCGGGTGGCATCCGGGGGCCGTGGCAGCTTCCGTGAAGCCGGCGACGAATTCGCCCGCCCGCGGTGCCACCGGGGCCCGATCGGCCAGGAGGGGTTCGCCGTTCCACTCGATGTCGTGGGTAGAGGCGGCGAGCAAGGGAACCCGCGCGCGGAACGCGGTGGACAGCTGCACGGCGAGCGAACGCGCGAGGATGACCGGCGGTACCGCGTCGCCCGGAGACCGAAGGACGTCCGGCGACCGCAGCTGCCGGGCGAAGCGCCGCACGTCGGCCACCGAACGCAGGGCGGGGAGGCCGTAGAGCACGTGGGGAAGACCGAGTCGCGCCGACGCCCGTCCACCTTCGACGACAGGGCCGGGCCGAGACGGATCGATGGGACGCACGAAGGCCGCGGGGAGGTCGTCGGCGGGCGTGAAGAGGTGCAGCCCGCTCGTCGCACGGGGATTGCACTCGAGCACGACCACCTGCCCAGGCCGGCCCGCCGGCTCGGGCCGGCCGGCCTGCCCGAGCCGGGAGTCGTCGGGTCCGGGGCGAGCCTCGGTCCGCTCGATCAGGTCGAGACCGAACTGACCGGTGAGGTCGAGTTCGGCGGCGAGCAGCGAAGCGATGCGACGGGCCTCGACCGCGGCCGGACCACGCGGGTCGAGTCGCTCGAACGCGACCCCGGCACCCGCGCCGGCCCGCGACACCGACCGGTACGACACGAAGGCCGTCAGCTGCCCCGCCACCGCAACCGCGTGGGCGCTGAACTCGTCGCCGACGACCCGCTCCTGCACGACCCACTGCTCGTCGCGCGTCACACGACCCGGATCGGGCAGTTCCTCCCCCGTCCCGACGAACAGTGTCCGCGCGCCGAAACGGGAGAACGCCGGCTTCACGACGAGCGCCCCTGACACCACCGCCCCTGTCGCACGCCCCGAGCCGGCCGCTCGGGCCGCCCGGGCCGCCCGTCGCCGCTTCTCGGACAACCGGCGCCACTGCAGGCGGGAGGCGACGATCGTGGTGTCCGGCTGCGGGATGCCGAGTGTGCCCAACAGCTCCGAGAACGCCGCCTTGTCGTGCACTCTGCGCAGTGTGTCGGGTGGAGGCGCGAACAGAGGCATCCCGGCGATGACGGACGTCTCTGCCCCGAGCGGCGAACCGGCGTCACCGCGGGCGCGGCGTTCGCGGGCCTCGGCGACGACCGCGGCCAGCCAGAAGATCTCCTCGTTGCACGGGATCACCAGGTCGACTGCATGGCGCCGGGCGATGCCCGCAATCGCCGCCGCGAACTCCCGCGGGCGGAAGCGTGCCGACGGCACCCGGTAGGCCTTCCCGACCGACTTCGACCCCGACGCGAGCGCCGGCTGCGAGTCGGCCACGACGACGAACGCACCCGAAGCCGCGAACTGCCGGGCCAGTTCGAGCGTCGCCGGGGCGCGCGAGCCCGTCAGGAGGACTGCGGTCACGCTCCGCCCTCGGCGACGCGGATGCACTCGGCGAGACCCCGGCGCATGTACGCCATCCAAATCGGCCCGATCACGCGTGCAACGAGCGCACGCCGGCGCGGGAGCGGCCGGAAGCCGTAGCTCCAGCGGATGGTCGACCCGCCCGCCGCCGGCGCGAACTCCCAGCGCGCCCGGGCGTCCGAGACCAGGCGACCGAGCACTTTCGTGTAGTCGGTGACGTCGTAGTCGAAGCGGCCCCGAGCATCCGGAGCCGGAGGCCGGTCGTAGCGCACCAGGTGCTCACGGAACCTGCTGCCGTCGGACAGGTGCACGGTGCGCTGCTCGCCGGGCCGCGTCCACGGGCCGGTCTGCTCCGAGACGCCCGTGACGGCGGGGATGACGAGGAACCGGTGGAAGAGCGTACTGTCGTCGCGCGGCACGACCCGGTCGAACGCCCGCTGCGCGTCGACCGCGGTGTCGCCGATGACCGAGAACTCCACGAATTCCATCTGCACACCGTAGCGCGCCGGGTCGTCGCGCTGCCCTGGCCCAGCACCTTCCCTCCCCTACGCTGGAGCCATGCCCTCCTACCGCGTGACCATGATCGTCGGCCCCCTCGAGATGGGAGTGCGCCCCGAGGACGTGCTGCCGACCCTCACCCAGGCGATCGCCGACTACACCACCGTCGAGGCCTCCGACATCGCGATCTCGGCCGGGGCGCCGCGGGTGACCGTGCGCTTCACCGCCGACGACGACCGGGCCGCCTTCCTGATCGCCGAGCAGGGCATCGACGGCACCCGCGTGTCGATGGACCCGATCGCCTGGCAGGTCACCCGCCAGGTCAAGGGGCGCTGGGAGCCCCTGCCGTGAGCCGGAGGAACGCCGACAGGGTCGCCAGCTCACCGGTGTTCGCCGGCAGATGGTCGGTCAGCGCCGGCGAATAGACCAGGTGCGCCACCCACTTCGCGCGCGAGATCGCGACGTTGAGCCGGTTCTTCATCAGCAAGAACGCGATGCCACGGGGCACTTCCGCCGCCGATGATGCGGCGAGCGACACGATCGCGACCGGCGCCTCCCGACCCTGGAACTTGTCGACCGTGCCGACGGCAGCGCCCTCGAACCCGGCCGCCGACAGGTGCGCCCGGAGGCACTCGACCTGAGCGTTGTACGGGGCGACGACGATCACGTCCGAGGCCTCGAGCGCGCGCGGGCCGTTCTCGTCGCCCGGGTCGGTCCAGAGCCGGCCGACCGCGTCCCGCACGATCGCCACCACCCGCTCGGCCTCCTCGATCGACTCGGTCGCATTGCCGTGATGGGCGACGGGATGCCGCACCAGGCCGGGCTCGACCCCGTCGAGGTGGCGGGCGGTCGTCGCGTGCGGTTCGGAGTGCAGCTCGCCCTCGTACGAGAGCGCGCTGACCGGGGCGCAGACGGCGGGATGCATCCGCCAGCTGACGTCGAGGAAGTAGCCGAGCTCGTGCGGCAGCACGTCGTGCCCCTCAGTCAACCAGCCGAGGGCCGAGGCGTCGACGGGCTCCGGATGCGTGCCCTGGGTCACCTGAGGCAGCTGCTGCGGGTCGCCGAGCAGCAGCAGGTTGCGCGCGGCGACGCTCACCGCGATCGTGTTCGCGAGCGAGTACTGCCCGGCCTCGTCGATCACCAGCAGGTCGAGCTGCTTGCGGCCGACGCGGCCGAGGTTCGTCGCATCCCACGCCGTGCCGCCGATGACGGCACCGCGTCCGCGCGCCGCGGCCCCGGCCAGAAACCGGGCGAGCCCATTCGTGCCGAGCACGGTGAACCGCGCCCCGGGATCGGAACTGACCTTGCCCACCTGCGCCTGGTCGACCCCCGCCGCCACGATGGCGTCGAGCATGTTCTCGACCACGGCGTGCGACTGCGCGACGACGCCCACGGTCCAACCGTGACGGTTGACCAGATCGGCGACCACCCTCGCCCCGGTGTAGGTCTTGCCGGTTCCCGGCGGGCCCTGCACGGCGAGGTACGAGTCGTCGAGGGCGAGCAGCGAGTCGCGGATGGCGTCGATCGCGCCCCGCGCTCCCTCTCCCACCGTCTCGAGCGCACGCCCGTCGCGCCTCCGCGGTGCGGCCCGGCGCAGGATGTCGACGGCCGGGTCGGCGGGGAAGGACGGCAGGGCGTCGGCGAGCTGCTGCCCCCATTCGGCGATCGCCACCTGCAGCGACGCCGTCTTCGGCGGGGCCGACGGGGTCACCGCGACCGGCACCGCCGAGTACGGCTCCCCCGTCATCGGCAGCGACTCCTCGAAGTCGTACTGGGTGATGCCGTTCGGGAGCTCCACCACCTCGCGAAGCGTGGTGCGGTCGTGCGCCACCCGGTCGGTGCGACGCGAGCGGGGAGCGGGCCACGGATGCGGCGGGTCGTAGACGAAGAACCGCCCGCGCGCGCCCTCCTCCAGCCGACTGCCCGGTGCGAGCTCGCCCCGGACCCGGAACCGGCGGCGGAGCGCCCGCTGCCCCGGGTCGCGGTACCACTCACGGTCGACGACCGAGGCCTCGACCGTCAGCACGTCCCTCGTGTCGGCCCACTCCTCGAGGGGCTGCTCGAGGCGGTTGTAGTGCTCCCACCAGAACGACTTGTCCTCGCGCCGGTGGTAGTCGATCGCGGCCGCGGCGAGGGCGACGGCGAGCCGGTCGGCCGGGCGCTCGACGAGAGCCGGATGCGCGGCCCATGCGGCGAGCGACCGGTGCAGCGCGCTCGGCTCCAGATCGAGCTCGTCCGGCGCTGCGGCTGGCGCGTCGGCTGATCCGGAAGCCGGAGTGGTGCCGCCGCCGCCACCGGCCAGCCCGGATCCATCCTCCGTGAGCAGTCCGCCGCCGAAGGCCTCACCGACGCCGTCTCCGTCAGCATCACGGTCAGCAGCACGGTCACCGGCAACGGCCAGCCGTGCCCGTTCCTGCGCGTGGAACTCGACGGCGCGGCCGAGCAGCCAGTTCCGCAGCTCCAGCGTCGACACGCAGTCGTACTCGTTGTAGTCGGCGATTTCCTGGAGCCGGTGCCGGGCGGCCTCGGCGGCCACCGGATCGGTCTCCCCCGCCTCCCGCAGCGCGACGTACTCGGCGTAGGCCGTGATCGAGTCGGCCGCGTTCGTCACCTCGCTGGCGCGGTACCGGTCGCCCATGTAGAGCGGCTCGAGCTTCTTGAGGCTGTACGACGGCGAGCTGACCCGCACGCTCTTCTTGACCACCGGGTACAGGTCGACGAGCACGCCAGCTCGGAGCAGTGCGTCGAGCTGCTCTTCGCCCACTCCGTGCCGGGCGCAGAGCGACTGCAGGTGAGCCCGCTCGTAATCGGCGTAGTGGTAGATGTGCATCCCCGGGTGCTCGCGGAGCCGTCGGGTGGCGTGATCGAGGAAGCCCTGGAGCGCCACGGCCTCCTCGGCGTAGGAGTGCGCCCAGAACGGCAGGAACACCGTCGCCCCCGCCTTCGCCGGGCCGTGCTCGACGAGGCCGAACAGGTAGTCGAGGCCCCACTCGGCGCGCGTGCCGTCCGGCCCCGGCTCGGAGTAGAGCGGATCGCCCTCGAAGTCGAAGAAGATGTCGCCGGGATCAGGCGGCGGCAGCGCATCGAGCGCCGCCGGATCGAAGACCCGGTAGGTCAGGGCGCGCCGGCCGTCGCGCTGCAGCCGCGCCTGGTCTCGGAGCGCCTCCAGGGTCGCGGCGCCGACCCCCGGCACCTCGCCCGACGAGTCGGCCAGCTCGTCGAGCGTCGCGATGCCGGCCGCACGCAGGCGCGACCGCTGGGTCAGCCGCATCCCGGCAACCAGGAGCAGATCGCGGTGCGCGGCCACCTCCGGCGTGCAGACGTCGCAGCGCCCGCACGCGGTGTACCGCTCGTCGCCCCACTCGACCGGGGTCACGTCGGCGCCGATCCGCCCGTCGAGCAGTTCCTCGAGGCGCCGACGCCGATCGAGATACACCGGCAGGATGTCGCGGAGGAGGTGCGTCGATCGCGTGCCGTCGCCCAGCAGGAGGTGCACCTCCTCGCCGAGCGGGACCCCGAGCCGGCTGAGCTGCTCGGAGTAGGCGGCCAGCTGCAGGAGCGCGGTGATCTTGGCGTGTCGCGCGAGCTTCGTGTCGTAGACCTCGTAGACCGGCTCACCGGCCTCCGTGTCGTCTCCCGTCCGGACGATGAAGTCGGCGAAGCCGAGGAAACGGCCGTCGAAGAAGGTCGCCTGGAACACGACGTCGGCCCCCGCGCGGAGCGCCTCGAGCGTCAGCGCCTCGGCCCGGGCGAGTTCGTCGGGAGCGGTGCGCGGCGGGCGCTCGATCTCGGCGACGCCCCGCCCGCGGTCGGGATCGAAGGGGCCGTAGCGGAGCCGGTAGGCCTCGAGCGTGCGCAGCTCGTGGACGTCGCCGAGGCGGGCGGCGCGCTCCAGCATGTCGTCGACGACCTCCGGGAGCGGATCGATCCGCCCCAGCTTGGCATCGAGCCGACGCACGAGCGCGAACTCGCAGCTGGCCGCCGCCGTGAGATCGGTGGCGCTGTAGAGCACGGTCGTGGGGGTGCCCGCTTCGCCGACGACGATCATCCGCTCTCCCTGTGCTCAGGCCTGTGCTGGTGCCCGTACTCGTGCTCGGACTCCTGCGGCCGACCGGGATGTAGAACCCCGGGGCCGCCGCCAGACTAACCGGGACCGCCGACATCGCCGTGCCCAGGCCGGCGCACCAGCACCAACACCAGCACCAAAACACAGGCCTCCGCGCCGGCCGCCCGGCACGGGCTGCGGACAGCCGGGCGGATTAGGATCCGAGCGAAGCAATCTCAAGGGGATCGGAGCGGGCGATGACAGCACGGACAGTGGTCATCACGGGCGCGAGCGACGGGATCGGCGCGGCGGCCGCACGCACCCTCGCGGCCCAGGGCGACGAGGTGGTCGTGGTCGGGCGGTCGCGGGAGAAGACCGCGGCGGTCGCGGCCGGTCTCGGTCCGGACGGCCGGGACGCGGCCTGGTTCACCGCCGACTTCGCCCGGCTCGAGGACGTGCGCGACCTGGCCGACCTGCTGCGCGACCGCTATCCGCGGATCGACGTACTCGCGAACAACGCGGGCGGGCTCATGGGCCCTCGCACCGAGACCGTCGACGGCCACGAGCTCACCTTCCAGGTGAACCACCTCGCCCCGTTCCTCCTGACGACGCTGCTGCTGGACCGCCTCACGGCCGGCCGCGCCACGGTCATCCAGACCTCGAGCGTCGCCCACCGGCTGTACAGCGATTTCGACATCGACGACCTCGAGCTGCGCGGCAAATACAGCTCGGAACTGGCCTACGGGAACGCCAAGCTCGAGAACATCCTCTTCACCCGAGAGCTGCACCGCCGCTATCACGACCAGGGCATCTCGGCCGCCGCGTTCCACCCCGGCGTCGTGGCGACGGGGTTCTCGCAGGGATCGAAGAGCACTCTGCGACTGCTCTACCGCACGCCGCTCAAGCACCTCATCCGCACCCCGGACCAGGGCGCGGACACCCTGGTCTGGCTCGCGAGCACCCCGCCCGATGGCGGGATCGAGGACGCCGGCGAGGAGAACGGTGGCTGGCGGAGCGGCGGCTACTACGCGAAGCGCAAGCCGGCCGCCCTGAAGAAGGGTGCGGACGATCCCGCCCTCGCCGCCGCCCTGTGGGACCGCAGCTCGGCGCTCGTGCGCTGACCGCGGCTGATTTCGCGGGAAGGGGCTCGTTCGCTGAAACGCGCGTGACCGCTGAACCGGAGCGTGAGCCCCGAACCGCGGCTCAGGCCTCGGCCGTCTTCCCGCCCGGGAGTCCGACCGCCGGCAGCACGATCCCGTCGATGACCGAGATCAGGAAGTCGCGGTCGACCGGCAGCTGCCGGACCAGTGAACGGTAGGCGGCCATGGAGGGCGCGATCAACGCGATCGCCTCGATGTCGATGGTCTCAGCGATCTCGCCCCGTTCGACGGCCCGGCGGAGCAGGATGCGGTTGACCTGCGCGCGCGGCTCGACGATGGCGGCGTCGATCGTGCTCGCGAGCTCCGGCGAACGGCTCAGCACCGACATCAGGCCGGCCATGATCTGGAGCTTCCGCCCCGCATCCACGATCGTGCGAGGCTTCACCATCGCCAGGAGGTCGCCCCGCAAAGTCCCCGTGTCAGGCAGGTTGTCGAGGTCGAGATCGCCTCGCTTCATGCACGCGACGGCGTCGACCACGAGCTCGCCCTTGGAGGGCCAGCGGCGGTAGAGGGTCGCCTTTCCGGCCTTGGCGCGGGCGGCCACCATGTCGATCGTCATCCCGTCGTAGCCCTCTTCGGCCAGCACATCGAGGGCGGCGTCGAGGATCTCCGGGTCGCGGGAGTGGTCGCGCTTGCGGCCCAGCTTGCGGGGGCCGGGGGTCTCGGCGACGTCGTCGCCCGTGGTCTCGATCTCGGCCGCGGCATCGGGGTCGGTGGAGAGGTCGGGCGGCGTCGTCGCAGCCTTCTCCTCGGTCTGAGTGTTCACGCCTCCAGTGTATGTCGCTTTAACGGAACCGGGTGTATCCGAAACTACTCAGTTCCGTATATAGTTCTCGTCATGTCCTCGTTGAACCCCGCACCCGCTGCCGTCGCACCGCATCGCTGGTGGACGCTGACCACGGTCGCCCTCGCCCAGCTGATGGTCGTGCTCGACGCCACCGTCGTGAACATCGCGCTCCCCTCGGCCCAGGCCGACCTCGGCTTCTCCGACGGCGATCGCCAGTGGATCGTCACCGCCTATTCCCTCGCCTTCGGCAGCCTGCTGCTGCTCGGCGGCCGCCTCTCCGACCTGATCGGCCGGAAGCGCGCCTTCATCATCGGCCTGATCGGCTTCGCCGCCGCCTCCGCCCTGGGCGGTGCCGCCGACAGCTTCGGAACGCTGGTCGCGGCCCGCGCGCTCCAGGGCGCGTTCGGAGCCCTCCTGGCCCCGACGGCCCTCGCCGTGCTCACCACGACCTTCACGATCCCGAGGGAGCGCGCCCGCGCCTTCGGCGTCTTCGGCGCCATCGCCGGAGCCGGCGGCGCGATCGGCCTGCTGCTCGGCGGCGTGCTGACCCAGAGCTTCGACTGGCGCTGGAACCTCTACATCAACGTCGTGATCGCCGTCGTGGCCGTCGTCGGCGCGGCCCTGTTCGTGCGCACCATCCCGCGCACCGGACCGCGTCCGAAGCTCGACCTCCCCGGCACCCTCCTCGTCTCGGCGGGCCTGTTCGCCCTCGTCTACGGCTTCTCGAACGCCGAGACCGACGGGTGGGACTCGCCGCTGTCGTGGGGCCTCCTCGTCGCCAGCGCCGTGCTGCTCGTGGCGTTCGTGATCTGGCAGCGCCGCGCCGCGCATCCGCTGCTCCCCCTCTCGATCGTGCTCGACCGCAACCGCGGGGCCGCGTACAGCTCGGTGCTCATCGCCGGGGTCGGGATGTTCGCGATCTTCCTCTTCGTCACCTACTACCTGCAGACCACGCTGCACTACACGCCGATCCAGACCGGGCTCTCCTTCCTGCCCATGATCGGGATGCTCGTGGTGATGGCCCAGCTGTCGACGAACATCTTCGTGCCGCGCTTCGGGCCGAAGATCATGGTGCCGATCGGCATGTCGATCGCCGCGATCGGCATGGTGCTGCTCACGAACCTCGACGTCGGGAGCAGCTACGCGGCCAACGTGCTCGCGCCGCTGATGATCCTGGGTGCGGCGATGGGCACGATCATGCCCGCCTCCATCCAGACCGCCACGCTAGGCGTCGACCGCGAGTTCGCCGGGGTCGCCTCGGCGATGGTCAACACGAGCCAGCAGGTCGGCGGATCGATCGGCACCGCGCTGCTCAACACGCTGGCCGCGACGGCCGCCGCCGACTACGTGGCGTCGCATATGCCGCCGACCGGCGAGGTGCTCGCCGAGGCCGCGGTGCACAGCTACTCGACCGCGTACTGGTGGGCCGCCGGCTTCTTCGCCTTCGGCGCGGTGCTCTCGGCGCTGCTGTTCCGCCGCCGCGGGCAGGGGCTGTCGTTGTCGCAGGGTGCTCCGGCGGGTGCCGGGGAGACCCCGGCGTCGGCCGATGAGAACCCTGAGCCGGTCATCGCTCACTGATCCCGCTGGGAGAGAACGGCCCGAAGGGACCGGTGGGGCTTCAGGAAGCCGCACCGGTCCCTTCGGCGTCGGTGTCGGCGTCGGGCTCGTGGTCGGCCTCGGCGTCGGACTCGGCCTCGACGTCGACGGAATCCGACCGCACGGTCCGGCCGCCGACCTCGATGAGGCCGCCGGAGAGGCGCCGGGTGAGCAGCCGGGATCCCTCGCCCTGGTCGATCAGCAGGTCACGGCCGAGCAGGTCGGTCAGGCGCACGGCGGCCGCTCCGGTGGCCTCGTCCTCCGCGACGCCGATCGTGGGGGCGAACATGCGGGACCGCACGTGACCCGCCTGCTCGTCGACCCAGGCCCAGGCATAGTGGTTGCCCTCGGTGAAGGACTCCGCCTCGAGCGCGTCGACGTCGGCCGGCGAGCCGAGCTCGTGCCAGGTGAACACCGGCGCCCAGTCGGCCCGGCCCGTGATCCAGGTCAGGCCGCCGTCGTAGCGCACGGCGACCTCCCCCGCCGCGACCCGGAGCGCGGTGACCGGGCTGCCCTGCTCGGCGAGCCACCACGCCGTTCCGACGCAGGGGTGGCCGGCGAAGGGAAGCTCGCGCGCGGGCGTGAAGATGCGGATGACGGCGGTACGAGGATGCGGCGTCGACCCCCCGTGCCCGCCCGAGCCGCCGCCCGGCTCCACGATCTCGTCGACGAACACGGTCTCGCTGAAGTCGAGCTCGGTGGCGATGCGCTGCTCCTGACCGCGCGTGGCCGCCGAACTGCGGATCAGACCGAGCGGGTTGCCGAAGCGGCCCTCGGAATCGGTGAACACGGACACGACCTCGACGGGGATGCGGGAACTCATCCCCCGAGTCTGGCCGGGAGGAGTGGGCGGCTCAAGGGGCCGATCGACGCTCGGTGGCCCGCCGCCGTCTCGCCGCGATCGTCCCTGCGACGGCGTCAGTCGTGCACCGCGATGTTCTGCGAGATCGACGTCCACTGCGGCGGGATCGTCATGTACTCGGTGTGCAGCCAGAACCGCTCGGATCCGCCACCCGGGGTCAGGTAGGCGCCGTGGATGCCGAAGGTCTCCGGGTCGAGGCAGCGCGCCTCCTCGCTCGAGATGGTCTCGACCGTGGAGGCGGCAGGGCTCGTCGGGGCCGTCGTCGCGGCAGGGGTGCCGATCGTCGCAGTCGCGGGATCCGTGGCCGTCGAAGGCGACGTCGACGCGGCGGCCACCGGGATGTCGGCGATGAAGCAGACCTGGTCGGCACGGGTCACGCCGACCCAGAACTCGGTTCCCTCGTATTCGGTGAGGAGGCGCATGCTCGACGGGATGAGGTCGGAGTCGACCCCGGCGAGAATCGGAGGGGTCTGACCGGAGGCCAGCAGCGTGCCGTCGTCGAGGTGCGCGAGCTTCGCCAGGGCGTCCGTCGGATGGGCGTTGGAGCAGCCGGAGAGCAGCAGCACGGCGGCGCCGGCCAGCACGAGGCCGAGGGCGGCCGGCAGGGCGGAACGCCGGGGCGACGGAACGGGATGCGTACCCATGCGGTCCTTTCGCGACGGATTGCCGGAGCGGCATACGACTTCGCTTCGACGATAGGGCACGAAAATGACCGTCTGCTCTGAGCGCTGTGTCCCTTGACAGCGACCCGCGGCAGCTACGCACGACACCGAACAGAGGACTGTCTGGGGTCAGTGGTTGGATGGAGGCATGAGCAGCCACTCGATCGACACCGCGACCTACATCGACGACCTCGCCGCGTTCATCCAGGCCTCGCCGTCGTCGTACCACGCCGCGGCCGAAGCGTCTCGGCGCCTGGAGGAGGCCGGGTCGACGCGGCTCGTCGAGACCGACGCCTGGCCCGCGGAGGCGGGCCGGTTCCACGTCGTGCGCGACGGCGCCGTGGTCGCGTGGGCGGTGCCGGCCGGGGCCACGGCGACGACGCCTTTCCGCATCCTGGGCGCACACACCGACTCCCCCGGGTTCAAGCTCAAGCCGAAGCCGACCATCGGCGGCAGCGGGTGGCTGCAGGCCGGGGTCGAGGTCTACGGCGGGCCGCTGCTCAACTCGTGGCTCGATCGCGAGCTCGAGCTCGCCGGGCGCATCGTGACGACCTCGGGCGACGAAGTGCTCGTGCGCACCGGGCCCTTCCTTCGCATCCCGCAGCTCGCCGTGCACCTCGACCGGCAGGTGAACGACGGGCTCACGCTCGACCGGCAGCGGCACACGGCGCCGGTGTTCGGGGTGGGCGAGGTGTCGCAGAACGATCTCGTGGGCATCCTCGCCGGGTTCGCGGGGCTCGGGGGCGGTGACGAGGTCGCCGGCTACGACATCCTGACCGCCGACACCAACCCGCCCGCGCGCTTCGGCCTCGACGAGAGCCTGTTCGCCGCGGGGCGGATGGACAATCTCACCTCGGTGCACGCCGGGTTGCTCGCCCTGATCGGTGCCGACGTGACGGGGTCTCACATCCCCGTCTTCGCGGCCTTCGATCACGAGGAGCTCGGGTCGGAGTCGCGTTCGGGTGCCAGCGGACCGTTCCTGGAAGAGGTGCTGACGCGGATCGCGTCGGGCCTCGGCGCGAGTACCGAGGAGCGGGCACGTGCGCTGGCGGCGTCGTGGTGCGTCTCGTCGGATGCGGGCCATTCGGTGCATCCGAACTACCCCGAGCGGCACGACCCCGCGAACCAGCCTCTGGCCGGACGCGGACCGCTGCTCAAGATCAACGCGAATCAGCGCTACACGACGGATGCGCACGGGGCCGCGCTCTGGGCTCGCGTCTGCGCGCTGGCCGGGGTGCCGTACCAGGAGTTCGTGTCGAACAACACGGTTCCCTGCGGCTCGACGATCGGGCCGCTCACGGCGACGCGGCTCGGCATTCGCACGGTCGACGTCGGGGCGACCCTGCTGTCGATGCACTCGGCCCGGGAGCTTGCGCACGTCGATGACCTCGTGGCGCTGTCGGCCGCGATCGGGGCGTTCTACTCGCCCGAGCTGAAGCTGTAGGAACTCGGGAACGTCAGCGGAACTCATCCGCGCTGCGGGCCAGGGCGGCAGCAGCACTGCGCCATCGCGCGTGCAGGAGCCAGGGGTCGTCGCCGCTCTCCTGCAGCCGGGCGACGTGCTCGAGCAGCTCGCCCTCGGCCGAGAACCACTCGCCGCCGAGGCGCAGTGTCGCGAACTCGGCGTGCCGGGCCTGTTCGAGGGTGCGACCGCCCCGCTCGAACGCGAGAAGCTCTTCGTGCCGCAGTTGCGCGAGCCGTGACCGCGGGTTCGACGACGTGCCGATCTTGATGCGGTCGCGCCAGCGCAGGTAGTAGACGACGTCGACCCGGCCGAGACCGGGTGTGCTGCTGTTGACCGTGACATCGCGGGCGGATGCTCGGTTGCGGCCCCGCTCGCCGGGCACGTCCCACACGCTGTCGCCCGGATCCGGATGCTCGCCGTGCCGCCACTCGCACACCGCGCACAGCCATCCCGACGGGTACTGCACCCCGAGCCTGGAACCGCAGGCGGGGCACGGCGACGGCAGCACGTCCGTGACGCCGACCTCCCCCACCATCCACTCGTACGCGGCCACGAGATGCTCCCGGCACAACCCCACCCCGGCTGCCGCCTCGACCTCCAGGCCGCACCGCCCGCTGCCGCCCGCGCCCGCCGCCCCGCACCCCTCGCGTCCGTCGCGTCCCTGACGATCACCCATCCGCTGCCGCCCTTCTCCCGTCCGCCACACGCTAATCGCGCCCACCGACACCCGGCCGCGCCAGACGGCCCTCGAGACGTCACTTGTGGTCGCTAAACCCCCTCTGAAGAGACAACAAGTGACGGCTCGAGGACCTTGGGAGGCGGGCGGGCGGGGGCGGGGGCGGGGGCGGGTGTCGGGGGTGGGAGGTAGCGTCGGGACGACGGTGGGAGGTGCGGAAGGAGGTGCCGGCGTGGCCGAGAACATCGGGGCGTGGTGGGAGCGGCGGCAGCGGTCGAAGGGGCGGGAGGTTCCGTATGCGGTGGGGACGTTCCGCGAGGAGTGGGCGTCGTTCCCGATGCTGATCCGCCAGTACCACCCCGACTTCAACCGCGGGATCACACTGACCCAGATCCCTCCCGCGGCCGAGGTCTACCTCGTCTGGCAGTGCGACACGGGCCACATCTTCGTCGCGACCCCCGAGGAGCAGCGGGCACGCCCTGCCGGACGCCGTCGCCGATCGGTGTGGTGTCCGGTCTGCCGCGACCTCGCCAACCCGCCCCGCATCCGCCCCGCGCCGCTCTCGCCCGTGCCCGCCGAGGCCCGTGTGCCTGCCGAAACTCGTGACCCTGACGAATCGCCGCGTTCCACCGAAGCTCGGCGCCCAGCCTCCACCCCCACCGCCCTGCAACTTCCGGGGCCTGTCGATGGCATGGCGCTCGACAGCGGGCCGATGGGTGCACAGCGCATCCGTCGCCCCGAATCGACACCCAGCGCGCCGCGCCGGCCTGCACGGGGACGGTCTGCATCCTCACGGAGCTCGGCGGCCGGCGAGGGCGGCCGGGCGGTGGGGACCGCGTTCTGGAGCGCGGTGGCACCGAAGCCGGCCTCGGCCGCCGAGGCTCTGCTGCGGCACAAGCTGGGGGAACGGCTCGAGGTCGACCTGCGTCCGAACGCCGTCGCGGTGGGGCGCCCGTTCCACGATCGACGCGAGGTCTGGCCCGATTTCGTGATCGACGAGCTGCGGGTGGCCGTGGAGTACGACACGGTGGGCCGGTTCGGGCTCGAGCACGTCGGCCCCCGGGAGGACTCCGATCGCGCGAAGGACAGGCTGTTGCGGGAGGCGGGGTGGGAGGTCGTGCGCATCCGGTGCCGGCCGCTCCGGCCGCTCGGGCGGTGGGACCTCGAGGCGCCCGGCTCCGGGGTGAACGACAAGCTGGTCGAGCGCCTGATCGAGCGTCTCGGTGAGATCCGGGGTGACCTCCTCGTGGCCGCCTACCGCCGTCCGCCCGGCCAGAGCCAGGAGTCGGTGCCGGCCGGACGGGGTGGCGGCGCGAGCGAGGCGTTTTAGGGTGGAAGGGTGGCGAAGAAGGAAGAATACGACCCGCGACTCGCCGCCGCGCGCTACCGCACGGGCGGCGACACCGGCGGCACCGGTGGCACGGATGACAACGAGACCGACGCCGGCGCCCCCACGATGGAGCAGCGGGCGCAGTTCGTCGAGATCCAGATCAGCCAGGCCATCCGCCGCGGCGACTTCGACGACCTGCCGGGCGCGGGCAAGCCCCTGCGCGATCTCGGGCGCACGCACGACCCGAACTGGTGGATCCGCCAGAAGATCGAACGCGAACGCCTCACCGGTCTCGGCCCGCCGGCCCTGACGCTCCGCACCGAGCACGTCGAGCTCGAGGGCAGGCTCGACAGCCTGCACACCGAGCAGGAGGTGCGCCAGACGCTCGACGACTTCAACCGCCGCGTCATCGAAGCCCGGCGTCAGCTGCAGGGCGGGCCGCCGGTGGTGACCCCGACCCGGGATGTCGACGCCGAGGTCGAAGGATGGCGCGACCGACGCGCGGCTCGCGCCCGCGCCGCCGCCGCAGAACGCGAGCGGGAGGCCGCCGCCCTCGCCGCGATGTCCCGCCGCGACCGCCGCCGCCTCCGCCGCGAGCAGGCCCGCGACCTCCGCGACCCCCGCCGCTGAGCGGGACGCGCCCTCGCATGCACCCCTAACGGGAAGCAGGCGCGCGACCTCCGCGACCCCCGCCGCTGACCGGCGAACGCCTACATCAACCCCTGCGCCGCCAGCTCCCACCGCAGCGCCGGCGCGATGTGCTTGGAGTACTCCGGCGTCATGTGCACCTGGTCGTATTTGACCGGCAGCGTCCCCGCGAAGGCCGGGCAGTACCCGCCGGCGCAGCTGAAGCCGAGCGACGAGACGAAGTGGTCACCGGACCCCGTGTTCTGGATGCCGAGCTGCGTGGCACCGGCGAAGTCGTTCCAGGCGCCGTCGACCGCGGCGTTGCAGTTCTGCGGGCTCGTCACCGGCGAGTAGCACGCACCGAGGTTGGCACCGAGGGGCGGCGGCGCGAGGTACACGATCCGGCCGCCGGCGTTGTACTTCGCGGTCTCCGCGAACGTCGAGGCGACGATGCTCGACGCCGAGAGCGGCCGCCGGTCGACCGCGTTGCCGAGCGCGAACGCGTTCGAGACCACCACCAGCTGCGGCGAGTCCGACGCGATGCGGGCCGCGATGTCGGCCTTCCGCTGCGGGCACGCATCCATCACGCCGTCGCCGTCGTTCTGGATGAGCGTGTCGGTGAACCGGCAGCCGTAGAGGCCGATGGTCGTCACCTTCCACTGCCCGCCGCTGGACTCGGCCAGCTCCTTGAAGGCCGGCGCGTAGGCCATGGCCGTGGAGTCGCCGACGAGGTACATGTGGTTGGGGGCGTCTCCGCTCCCCCAGGTGCAGCGCCCGAAGTCGGGCGTCGAGCCGACCTCGAAGCAGTCCTTCGCGGGATTGTGGCTCGAGGTGTCCGAGATGGCGGAATCCATCGAGGGCGAGAGGTTGCCGGGCCACGCGGTCGCCGAGGCCGCGGCCCAGAGATCGGCCTGCATCTGGTCCTCGGGATTGACCGGAGCACCGCCCGACCCGTCACCGCCCGACCCATCAGTACCACTCGAACCACCGGACCCGTCAGGAGCACCCCCCGACCCCGGCCCGTTCCCCGCCGCGACCGCCGCCGAATCCCCCGGCACCTGCAGCGCCAGCGGCCCGTCGCCGCGCAGCGAGATCTGCACGGTCACGACCGAGACGACGACGATCACCACGAGCCCCAGCCCCGAGAGCATGAACTGCGCGCCGAACCGGTCGCGCCAACCCTGCCACGCCTCCTGGCGAGCCGTTCGGTCGGCCTCCTGATCGCCCGTCTTCACCACGTGCGGGGTGCGGTGAAGCGGCTGCTCGATCAAGAAGTACGACACCAGCGACAGCGCCAGGGTGAGGCCCAGCACGATCAGGATCGACTGCAGCCCCTGATCCGGCAGCAGCACGGCCAGGAACACCAGAACCGGGAAGTGCCAGAGGTAGAGCGAGTACGAGATGTCGCCGACGAAGCTCGTCACGGGGTTCGCGATCGGCAGCAGGTAGCGCTGCGGCCCGCCCACCCCCGCCGCGACGACGAACGCGGTCGCGATCACCGGCAGCGCCGCCCACGGCCCGGGGAAGGACATCGTGTCGTCGATCAAGAAGAACGACCCGATGATGCCGGCGAGCCCCACCCAGCCGAGCACGACCCTGAGCCCGAACGGGATGCGCGCCAGCAGCGGTACCGCGGTCGCGAGCAGCGCCCCGAGCCCCAGCTCCCAGGCCCGGGTGAGGGTGGAGAAGTAGGCGACGGTCGGGCTGGTCTGGCTCTGCCACATCGCGAACCCGAACGAGGCCACGACGATCACGCCCATCACGATCGCGATGGCCGTGCGCCGGCGCTTCTCGCTCGCCTTCAGCCCTCCGACGGCGAGCAGCACGATCACGATCAGCGCCGGCCAGACCAGGTAGAACTGCTCCTCGACCGACAGCGACCAGAAGTGCTGCAGCGGCGACACCGCGTCGCCGGCGTGGAAGTAATCGGTCCCCTCGGCCGCGAACCGCCAGTTCGAGACCAGGAGGAAGGAGGCGATCGCGTCCTGCAGCGTCGACCAGAACCGCGGCTGGTTGAACACGAACCAGCCGGCGACCCCGACCGCGATCAGCACGGTGATCGACGCGGGGGCGATGCGGCGGATGCGGCGGCCGTAGAACGCACGCATCGAGGGACGGCCGTCGCGCGAACCGTCGCGCAGCAGCAGACCGGTGATCAGGAAGCCCGAGATCACGAAGAACACGTCGACCCCGACGAAGCCGCCCGAGGGCCAGCCGATCACGTGGTTGAGGATGACGGCGACCACCGCGACGGCCCGGAGACCCTGGATGTCGGCACGGGGGGCGGGTCGGAGAGCGGTGTCCGTCGTGTTCATGGCCTGGAGAGCTTAGCGCCCCCAGACGACATCCGTTGACGACGACGGGCGTCCCGGATGCCGGTCACGAGCATCCACCCCGCGTACCCGAACAGCAGCACCGCCGCGATCGGCACGATCACCCCGCGGGCGTCGCCGTTGACGGCCGAATTCACCCAGCCGAGCAGCGGCACGCTGTACCAGAGCGTGCCCACGATCTGCGGTTCGAGCACCGGCTTCTCGTCGGCGACCGCGTTGTTGTCGCCCTTGGTGACGAAGGTCACGCCGCCGTCGGCCGCCATCGTCTTCTCGATCACCCGGTGGCTGACCACCCCGGGCCGGCCGGACTCGAGCTGGTAGGTGAGCACATCGCCGATCCTGATGTCCTGGATAGCCGTCGGCTTCACGACCACGAGCGTGCCCGGCGGCAGACCGGGCTCCATCGACTGCGTCAGCACGGTGAGCGGCCGCCCGCCCACGAGCGCCGGCAGCACGATCGTGACCACGGCGAGGGCGAGGACGAGGACGAGCACGGCCGCGCTCGTCGCGATGCCGAGGTAGTGCCGCAGCGTCTTCTCGCCGGGCGTCGGCGCCTCGGATGCACGGGGTCGCCCCGCCGCCGCCCGGTGCCGTGCGGGCGTCTCGAGCGAGGCCGTCATCGCGTCCCCCTCCGCAGTCGCACGCCGGCAAGGGCCGAGAACCCGGCGACCAGGAGCACCGCGGCGCCCATCGAGATCAGCACCGCGGGAAGGCCGGTCGCCGCCATCCGCTCAGCTCGGCCGACCGTCGGGCCGGCCGTCTCCGGGAAGACCGGGAGCACGGATCCTCCCGAGCAATCCGCCGCCGGACCCGCGGATTCACCGGGATCGCGGAGGCCGGCGACGAGGTCGAAGCCGGCCACCGCATCCTGAGCGTCGAGTCCGCTCGCTGCCGGATCGAAGTAGACCGTGACCGTGAGCGCCATCGTCGCCCCGGGCTGCAGCACGGGCCCCGCGAACAGGAGGGCGCAGTCGGCGGCCTGCCCGATCGGAAGCGGCGCAGCCGCGATAGGCACCGACACGGTCGAGGTGCCCTCTCCCCCGTCGTCGCGCGCTCCGGCCGACACCAGCAGCCGGTCGGCGAAGACCGGGCTGGACGACCAGGCGTCGGTGCCGCTCAGCCGGAGGACCGCCGGGGTCTCCCCCGCATTCTTCACCCAGAGGGTCGAGGAGATCGTGTCGCCCGGCACGATCACCGGCGGGTGATCGAACAGCGGCTGGTCGAGCCCGTCGGCGAACCGGAACCCGTCGACGCTGACCTCGGCGCCGCCGGGCATCGGGGTCGCTGCGGTCGCCGTAGCGGGAACGCCGAGCACGCCGAACCCGATCGCACCCGCGACGACCGCACCTACGACGACCGCAGAGCCGAGGACAGCTGTCAGGCGCCCCGCGCCCCGGCCCCTCACGCCGGGCACCGCACGCTGAGCAGTGGGAGCAGGGCGGTCCGCAGATTCACCGTCACCCCGGGCGACGAGGTGCCCGAGAACGTCTCCTCGCTGGCGACGACCACCGGCACCGACGACAGAACTCCGGTCAGGCCCAGATCACCCGCCCCGATGGTGGTCGACACGGTCGGGGTCGCCTGATTCACGGTGCGGAACTTCGCCGTGGCCTTGGACCCCAGGTGCAATGTGTACGAGTTCGCATCGGCGACGGGTGCCCAGCTGAGGGTCACCGTGCCGGCGATCGTCAGGGTGCCGGGGTTCTCCGTGCAGGTGATGGTGCCCACATTCGGCACCTGGTACACCTTCTGCACGAAGGGCGCGGAGTCACCGCTCGTGACCCAGGCCGTCCCGACGCGGCCGGTGATGCGGATGACCGGCGACACGCTGAGCCCCTGCTGCGCCGCGACCGTCGTGTCGAGAGTGGTCGCCGCGCACACGGTGACCGAGCTCTGCGGCGCGACCGAGGTGAGCGTCGGCGGCAGCGGCAGGGCGGACGCCGAGAGCTTGACGGGTGCGGTGACCCCGGCCGACGGAGTCTGGGCGCAGCCCTGGCCCGCGCCGTCCCACAGCACGATCGAGATGTTTGCCGCCACCGGGGCGGTGTTGGCGGTCAGCGAGGCGGTGAGGGTGAGCGGCGTCGTGCCGGTGTTCGCGAAGATCATGCTGCCGCGCGCGATGTTCTGGGTCGAGGTCGCCGCGCCGGCGAACCGGTACGTGGTGGCGAGCCCGGTCTGCGACGCGGTGATCGAGGTGGTCGCGGAGGTGACGGTCGCGGTGAGCGGCTGGGCCGTCGCGGTCCAGTAGGCGGCCGCCCCCGCCGAGGAGGTGGCCGCGACGAACACGATCGTGAAGGCGGCCACGAAGGCGGCGAGCGGACCGCGGGATCGCTTACCGGCACGGTCGTCCCTGGTCACAACTGTCTCCCGTCGATCGTGAGGGTGAAGGCGGCGCTCCGGCCCTTCGCGGGATCCGGGGCGGTGGTCGGGATGGTCAGGCTCACGCAGACCACGGCCGTCGATCCCGCGGCCACCGTGACCGGCAGCTCACCAGCTGCCGCGGCGGAGACGAAGGTCCCGCTCCACGACGGCGTGAAGGGCGCGGCGCAGGTGGCCGCCGTGACAGCGGGGCCGGAGGTGACACCGACGGTGATCACGTTCGAGAGGGCATCCGCGGTGCCCGTGAGGGCGAGGCCGGTGACCCGCAGGCGGAGCGGGATCGACCCGGTGTTGGTGATCACCGCCGATCCGCGCGTGGTGCTGCCCGGGTACAGCGGCGAGGAGGCCAGCACGAGCCCGGAGGTCACGGCGATCGAGGCGCTGCCCGCCCGCAGTACGGCGGCGCCCCTCGCGGTGGCCTGTGAGTTGAGGGAGGCGTAGGTGCCTCCGGCCGCCGCGACGGCGAGCACGATTCCCGCGCCCGCCGCCGCAGCGGCCATCAGCAGTCGGCGCACGACGCCGGTCAGGGCTGGGCGGGGAAGGTCTGCGCCAGCGTCACGTTCATGTTGCTGAGGTTGACCGACCCGAGCTTGGCGTCGTTGTACTCGCCCTCGGCGCCGCGCGGGAACGCGATCGTCGCGGTGACCGTGACGACGCTCGTCACGCCGGTCGCGCCTGCCGTGATCGTGTACGGGCCGGTCCCGGTGACACCGGTGCCGCTCGCGGCGAGCACGGCGTTCTTGGTGAGGTACGACGCCAGACGCGTGTCCGCGGTCGCGGAGGTGCTGCCGGCGATCGACTGCGCGCCGAGCCCGAGCGTCGCCGTCAGGTGGTTGCCGACCGCGGTGACGGTGAGGTCGTCGGTGTAGGTGAGGGTGTCGCCGGGCACGATCTTGTAGGTGGCGATATTGATCGCAGACCCGGTCTGGTCCTTCCACACGCCTGCGGTGCCGTCGTTGACGACCTGCAGGTTGCCGGCCACGATGGTGCCACCGGAGACCTGTGCCTGGTCGTTCCAGTAAGCGAAGGTGCCGGCTCCTCCGAGCAGGAGGGCGATTCCGGCGGCCCCGGCGATGGCGCCCTTGGCGAGCTTGTTCATTCGTGTTCCTTTCGCGCCGGCGACCGGCGCAGTCCTGGCGACGACCGTCGCATGAGTGATGAACCGAGTGTCGCCAACCGGCCCCGCGGTGCGCCAGGATGCGCGGGCCGCTTGTCGCGCGGGTGACGGAAGGTGTCGCAACGGTGACGACGGCGACTACCGACACCTGCATCCGCGGCCCCGTTCATCCACGGCCGGCCCGCTCGGTAGTGCCTGCGGAGGGAGTACCGGAGCAGTACCGGGAACCCCGCCGCGCGGGCGGATGGCGACCTAGCGTGGTGACCAGATCACGCGGGCGGGCGGGGTCGGACAGGCGCACCGGTGGGTGTCGGGTCTCGGAGGTGGTGGGCATGGCCGGTCAGGATGCGGTGCTCACCCGCGGCCAGCTGATGGACCGTTTCGGAACCCGCTCGGCCTCGATCGGGTCGGTGACCGTCTCGATGACGGCGCTGCCGGCCGGTCCGCTGCTCCTGGCTCCGGCACCGGCTTCCGAGCCACGAGCGCTCGACCTCGTGCTGCCCGTCGACGCGCCCCTGGTCGTCCGTGACCGCACCGGGAACCAGCACCTCGTCGGGCGCCGTTCGCTCACCTGGCTGCCCGGGTGGCTGCCGGCCGGCCTCTACACCGCCTGCCCGGGCGAGGTGGCGTGGGTGCGGGTGCCGGACGTGCTGCTGGATGAGCGGACTGCTCTCGCGGCGCCCCTGCCGCCGGCTCCGGCGCCGGCGTCGGCGCTGATCGACCCGGTGCGCGCCTTCGTGCAGACCGCGGTCGCCGACGAGCTCGCGCTCGAGCCGATCGCCGCGCGACTGTTCGACGAGCTGCTGGTGGGGATGCTCGAGGCGCTCGTGCTCGAGGCCCGCGGGGTCGCGCCGCTCACCGGCGGGGTCCGGCCGCCGCTCCGCATGCAAGCCATCGCCCACATCTCGGCCTTCCGGGACAGCCCGGCCCTGTCACCGCAGCAGATCGCCCGAAGCCTCCGGATCTCGGTGCGGCAACTGCAGCGGGCGTTCGAGGAGGCCGGGACGACGGTGGCGGCCGAGATCCGGAGGCAACGGCTGGAGGCAGCGGTCGAGATGCTCACCGACGACCGCTTCGACGCGCTGTCGATCGCGGACGTCGCCGGACGGGCGGGCTTCCGCAACGACGCCGAGCTGCGCCGGGCCCTGGGTGCGGACGGCGGCACGACACCGTCGCAGTTGCGCGGGCGGCGCGTCCAGGTGGCCTGAGAAGCGGGGCGGTCAGGGGGGCAGGATGCCCGCCTGAGGCCGCGGGCCGCGGGCATTCCGTCGTCTCAGACCGTCTTCTTCAGCGCGCGCCGGGCGTCGTCCGCCAGCGAGAGCGCCCGGCGGGCCTGGTCGAGCGCCCGCTGGTAGAGCACGCCGTAGGTGAAGCCGCCCTCGCCGGCCGCTTCCGCGCGCGGAGCGGTGAGGAGCAGGTACTCGGCGAACAGCGCCGCATCGCGGTGCATGCCGAGCGCATCCTGCAGCTCCTCGGCGGTGTCGCCGAGCTCCTCCGCCCGGCCTCCGAGCACGGCGGCGGGGCCGTCGGTCGCGAACTCGGCCGCGTGTCGGAGGCGGCGGGCCGCCTTGCGCGACTCGTGCAGCGCACCGAGGGCCGTCGCCGCCTGCACGAGGTCGCCGCTCTCGCCCTCCTCGTCGCGGGCGGGACGGGCCCGGCCGGGCGCGACGGTGCGGGCGAGGGCACGGCGGGCGGTCTTGCGCAGGGTGCGCTCGGCCTCCTTCTTGGCGGCCTTGCGGGCGCTCGCCACCGCATCCTTCTTCGCGTTCTTCGCCTTCTTCGCGTTCTTGCCGGAGCTCTTCGCGCCCTTCTTGGGGCTCTTGCCGCTCTTCTGGCCGCTCGCGTCGCCCGCTCCTCCGCCCTCAGAGGCTCCGGCCCCGCCGGCCGCCGCCGGCGCCACGAACTCCTCGAGCGCGTCCAGCAACCGGAAGTACTGCGACCCGGACAGCACACCCACGAGCCGGGCGTGGGCCTCGTCGTGCTCCCGGGTCGGATCCTCGACCAGCCGGCGCCGCGCCGCCTCGTCGTCGACACCCCGCTCGGCCGCCAGCTCGTCCAGCGCGATCCGGGCCCAGTCGGCCCGCACCTCAAGGTCGCGCACCTCGCCGAGCACCGACCCGAGCAGCCCGAGGGCGTCACGCAGGTGCGCGACCTTCTCGGGGTCGAACAGCTTCCGGTGCACCGCGAGCAGGTTCTTCATTCGCCGCACGGTGGTGCGGGCGCGGTGCACCGCATCCGCCGCGTCGGCCCGCACGTCGGGATCGAGGGCGATCAGCCGCTCGACCAGCTCCGCGATGCCGGCCAGCACGATCCGGGTGCTCTCGGGCACGGCGCTGACATCAGCCGACCCCGCATCCACGGTCCCAGCACCCGCATCCGCCGCTCCCGCATCCCCCGCTCCCGCATCCGCTGACCCTGCCGGCACCGTGTCCGCACCCAACCCCGTGCGCCCGAGCGCCTGCGCGAGCTTCGACACGCTCGGTGAGACCGCGGCCCCGGCCGCGAGCAACTGCGTCTCCACCTCGTCGAGCAGCTGGGCCCGCTTCTCGGCGGTCTCGGGGGCGCCCGAACCGAGCTCGGCCTCCCACTCACGCCAGAGCGTCACGCGGCCGTGGCGGGCGTCGCTGCCCTCGACCGTGTCGTCCGAGAGCTCGACCACCACGGCCCCGTCGGCGTTCCGCAGCTCGGTCACCCTCCGGGTGGTGCGGATGCGCGCCAGCGGCGTGAGCGGACGGTCGCGCACGAGCACGCGAACCGCGTCGGCGACCTCGGTCGGCACCGAATCGCTCTCGCCGCCCTCGCCGAGCGGCCACTGCAGTTCGGTCCGACCCTCGTCGGCCGGCAGCTTGATGTGCCAGCCCTCGTCGTGACCGCCGCGGCGCCGCCGGAGCGCGATCCGGTGCCGCGCCAGTGCGAGCGTGTCGGTGTCGTAGTAGGTCGCCTCGAGCTCGAACGGCTCGAGGGGTGCGACCTCGGTCACGGGCGTCCCGGCGTCCACGCCGATCCCGCTGAGCGGCGGCAGCGCATGCCCGTCCTCGACGGCGTACTTGCGCTCGATCTCGACCTGGGACGTGTGACTGGGCTCGGTGGTCGTCATCGGTCCACTCTCCTCCTTACCGGCGCGTTCCGCTTCCCCACCGCGTGTCGGCGGAGGACACTGGGGCGATGTCTCCTCCTGTTCTCATTCTGGTCAGCCGGCCCGTCGTCGGCATGTCCGACGGGCGAACGGATGGCGACGACGGGTTCCGGCTCGCGGATGCAGGCGCCCCGCAGCTGAGCGTCTTCGACCTCGGCGTCACCCGCGGCGACGGCGTGTTCGAGACCGTGCTGGTCGAGGGCGGTCGCGCCACCGACGTCGACGCGCACCTGGCCCGCTTCGCCCGCTCGGCCCACCAGGTCGACCTGCCCGAACCCGACCACACCGTGTGGCGCGACGCGGTCGCCGCGGCCGTCGCCGCGCATCCACCGGTCGGTTCGCTGTCGGTCAAGCTCGTCCTCACCCGCGGCATCGAGGGCACCGGCGTGCCCACCGGCTGGGTCACGGCTCGCGAGGCGCCGGACTTCGCGGCGCTCCGCGTCGAGGGCGTGCGCGCGATCGTGCTCGACCGCGGCTACCGGCACGACGCGCCGGCGACCTCGCCCTGGCTCCTCCTCGGGGCGAAGACGCTCTCGTACCAGGTGAACGCCGCCGCCCTCCGCGAGGCCGCGCGCCGCGGAGCGGAGGAGGTCGTCTTCACCAGCTCGGACGGGTTCGTGCTCGAGGCCCCCACCTCGAGCGTCCTCATCCGCGAGGGCGGCCACATCAGCACCCCCTCGGCCGAGCTCGGGATCGTGCCGGGCACCACGCAGCGGCGCGCGTTCGAGTTCTTCCGGGACGAGGGCTTCGAGACCGAGGCGGTGCGGCTGCGCACCAGTTCGCTGCTCCGGGCCGACGCGATCTGGCTGGTCTCCAGCGTGCGGCAGGCCGTCCCGGTGACGGCGCTCGACGGCGAGCCGCTGACGGTCGACGCGCCGCTGACCGCACGGCTGAACCGCTTTCTGTCAGGCCGCTGAGCCGGCCTGATCCGCGACGCCGGTGCGCGTCACGTTCTTTCCCACCCAGTGGACGAGCGGGATGAGCACCTCGGCAAGCTCTCGGCCGAGCGGCGTCAGACTGTAGTCGACGCGCGGCGGCACCGTGCCCTTCGAGTCGCGCAGCACGAAGCCGTCGGCCTCGAAGGTCCGCAGGGTCTGCGCGAGCATCTTCTCGCTGATGCCATCGATGTAGCGGTGCAGCTGACCCCACCGCATCGGCTCCTCGGCGAGGGCGACCAGCACGAGGACTCCCCACTTGCTCGTCACGTGATCCAGCACCACGCGGCTCAGGCAGTTCGCCGCGAAGGGGTCGGGATCGGGCAGGAGTTCCCAGATACGATCAGCCATGCATCTAACTTACCAAAAAGTGGGTACCTCCCGTCGGGAAGTATGGTGAGAGCGTCCGTGTTCACCCATTCCGACGGTCCGTGAGCGCGGGCCCGTGAAAGGAAACCCACCATGACCATCGTCATCACCGGAGCCACCGGCCACCTGGGCCGACTCACCGTCGACCACCTGCTCGCCCGCGGCATGCCCGCCTCCGACATCCTCGCCACCGGCCGCAACGCCGAGAAGCTCGCCGAGCTGGCCGATGCCGGCGTCCGCACCGCGGTCGTCGACTTCTCCGACCCGGCGACGCTCGACGCCGCCTTCACCGGCGCGGACGCGATCGCGTTCATCTCGAGCAGCGAGGTGGGCAGCCGCCAGCCGCAGCACGCGAACGTCGTCGCCGCGGCCGCTCGTGCCAAGGTCGGGCTGCTCGTCTACACGAGCGCGCCGAAGGCGACGGACACCGCGCTCATCCTCGCCCCCGACCACAAGTTCACCGAGGAGGCGATCGCCGAGGCCGGCATCCCGTCGGTGATCCTCCGCAACGGCTGGTACCACGAGAACTACGGCCAGTCGTTCGCGCAGGCCGCCGCGACGGGCCACTACGTCGCGAGCACCGGCGAGGGCCGGGTCGCCAGCGCCGCCCGCAGCGACTACGCCGAGGCGATCGCGGTCGCCCTCACCGAGGACGGCCACGCCGGTTCGGTCTACGAACTCTCCGGCGACACCGCCTGGGACGGCACGGAGTTCGCCGCCCTCGCCTCCGAGGTCGTCGGGCGCGAGATCGTCTTCGACTCCGTCTCGCCCGAGGAGCACCTCGCGATCCTCACCGCCGCGGGTCTGGACGAGGGCACCGCCGGGTTCGTCGTCGCGCTGGACGGCAACATCCGCGACGGCCTCCTCGGCGAGACCTCCGGTGACCTCGGACGGCTGATCGGCCACCCGACGCAGCCGCTGGTCGACTACTTCCGCAGCATCGCGGAGTAACCGACCGGCGCGGGGTGGAGCAGGCGACCGACGGCACGGCCCGCCGGTCGCCTGCCTAACCGCTTCGTCAGCGGAGCGCGCGGAGCTTCTCCAGCAGGGGCTCCGCCGCTTCGGCGAGGAAGCGGTCCTGCCCCTCGTCGCCCACCTGCACGAGGGCGATGTCGGTGAACCCGGCCTCGAGGTAGGGGCGGACGCTCTCGGCGATCTCGTCGAGGTCCGGCCCGCAGGCGATCGACTCGGCGACGTCCTCCGGGCGCACGAACTGGCTCGCCGCAGCGAATCCGGCCGGCGTCGGCAGATCGGCGTTCACCGACCAGCCGCCGCCGAACCAGCGGAACTGCGAGTGCGCCTTCTCGATCGCGGCCTCCTTCGACGACGGATCCCAGCAGATCGGGATCTGGCCGATCGAGCGGGAGGCCGCCCCCGAGCCGGAGTGCTCGGCCCAGCCCTTCACCAGGTCGCCGTCCGGCTCGACCGCGATCAGGTGGTCGCCGAGCGGGGCGAAGCGCTCGATCGACTTCTCGCCCGAGACGGCGAGGCCGATGGGGACGCCGCCGTCCGGCAGGTCCCAGATCCGCGCACTGTCGACGCGGAAGTAGTCGCCCTCCCAGGTGACCAGGTCGCCCTCGTGAAGGGCGCGGATGATCGTGACGGCCTCCTCGAGCATGTCCTGCCGGGCGGCGACGGCGGGCCAGCCCTCGCCTACGACGTGCTCGTTGAGGTTCTCGCCGGAGCCGAGCCCCAGGATGAACCGGCCGTCCGAGAGCAGCTGCAAGGTCGCCGCCTTCTGGGCGATCACGGCCGGGTGGTAGCGCACGGTCGGGCAGGTCACGTAGGTGGCCAGCTCGACCCGCGAGGTGGCCTGGGCGACCGCGCCGAGCACGGTCCAGGCGTAGGGCGCGTGCCCCTGCTCGGTGAGCCAGGGCGAGTAGTGGTCGCTCGAGACCTCGAAGTCGAAGCCGGCATCCTCGGCGGCCACCGCGTACCGCACCAGGTCCTTGGGGCCGCTCTGCTCGGTCATCAGGGTGTAGCCGAAGCGGGTCATCCGCATCTCCCGTCGTCAGGGCGGCCGCTCTCGTACGACCGCATCCCTCTCGACCGTGGCACTCCCCGGCGGATGCCGCATGGGGTAGCCGTGCCGGAAGTGGGGGTCAGACCAGCGTCGGCTCCCGCACCAGCTCGGCGTCGGCGCGCAGCACCGCCGGCCCGAGCCGGAGGACCCCGTCGGTCAGCGGTTCGCACCGGATGCCGCCCCGGCCGCGCAGGGCCTTGTGCGCACCGGGGGCCAGCACCACGTTCATCCAGGCGCACGGATTCGCGGGCCGATGCCCCTGGAAGACGACCGGCCCGTCCCCCGAATCGAGACTGAACCGCTGCCCGGCCAGAGCGTCGACGTCGACCCCGCGCAGCACGATGTTGCGGCGGGCGGCGACCGGGTCGAACGGATGCGCGACGCCGAGCAAGGTGGCGACATCCTCCAGCGACTCCGCCGCCATGACGGTCACCGCCGCGGTGCGGTGAGCGAGGTGACCGTAGAAGCGGTCGCCGACGATCCCGCGGCCGGCACGGACCTCGATGCGCTGACGGGACTCCTCCTCGCCGGCCACCACGGGCAGCGGGCCGTCCGCCGGCCGGCCCTCGTAGCGGTGCCGCGACGACACGACGAGGTGCTCGATCCGCACCTCGTACACCCGCTCCATCCCCCCACGCTAGCCGACCCCGCGGGCCTCCCCGGCGTCAGCGCTGGTGGTCGGACTCGGCGTGCCGGATCGCGCGGTCGGCCTCCGTCGCCTCGAGGTCGAGATCGGCTTCGAGGTAGTCGAGCGAATGCGGCAGCCGCACGGTGACGGCCGAATAGGTCTCGAGCTGCAGCTCGCCGTTGGCCTCCGTGAGCCCGAGCACGTGGCCGCCGATCTGCCCGGTGACATCGACGAAGTGGAAGTGCGCGCCCGCCACGGTGACGCCCTGGAACACGGTCGGCGCGACGAAGCCGAGGAGCGTGCCGGCCACGTCCTCCACGACGACCTCGCGCTGATCGTGCACCGCCTCGGCCAGCGGCAGGTACGGCTTCGACTGCCGCTTCGCCTCGCGGAGCGACACACTGCCCAGATGGCAGTCGAAGCGCACCGCGTGGAACAGGTTCGCGCTCGGCACCCGGCCCCGCACCTCGTCCAGGAGCGTCTCGAGATCGGGCACGGCCTCCAAGAGCGCCGTGCTCTCGGGCTCGAAGTCGACCACCTCGGCGAAGGCCAGCTCGGCGTCCGGCGGCAGGAGCGTCATGCTGCCGTCGCCGTGGAAGAGCCGGAAGTCGTCACCGAGCACCACGAGCTCGCCGTCCATGTGGTCGCCGCAGCCGAGCCCGAGCGTGCCCCGCTTCCGGATGGCGGAGACCGGGAACACCCCGTCGAACAGACCGGCGAGCAGGGCGTCGACCAGGGAGAACTGCTCGATGGCCTTCTCGGCCCGCATTCGACGTCGCATGTGCTGCATTCTCGCGCATCCTTCAGCAGAACACACCAGAGTAGAAGGATGGCCTCCCGACTCGACCGCAACATCGACCGCGTGCTGAGCGTTCAGCGCCCGGTCGTCCTCGCTCATCTGCGGGGCATCCGCCGGCTGCACCCGAACGCCTCGCCCGAGCAGCTGCTCGTCATCCTCGAGCGTCGCTACGTCGCCGCCGTCACGACCGGCGGCGCGGCGGTCGGGGCGAGCGCCATGCTGCCATTCGTGGGCACCGGGATCTCGCTCGGACTGAGCGCGGTCGAGACCGCCGGGTTCCTCGAGACGACGGCCCTGTTCGCCCAGTCGGTCACCGAGGTGCACGGCATCGCCGTCACCGATCCGGATCGCGCGCGGGCGCTGGTCATGACGATGCTGATGGGCAAGGCCGGGAGCGACCTGCTGCGTCAGATCGCCGGCCAGGCCACGGGCGGGGCCACCCGCAACGCCTACTGGGGCCAGGTCGTCACCTCGAGCCTGCCGGGATTCGTCGTGGGGCCGGTCGCCGACCAGCTGAAGAAGTCGTTCCTCCGGCACTTCGCGGTGGGCCAGGGTGCGAGCGCCGTGGGCCGGGCGATCCCCTTCGGCATCGGCGCCGCGATCGGCGGGGTCGGCAACCTCGTGCTCGGGCGCACCGTCATCCAGAGTGCCCGGAGCGCCTTCGGTCCGGCGCCGTTCAGTTACCCCGAGGATCTCGCGATCACCGTGAAGCCCTCGACGTCGAAGGCGCCGAAGCTCACGGAGGGGTCTCGCGGGACCCGCGGGACGAAGGAGAAGACCCCGAAGGTCAAGACGGTCCGGCTGTCGAGGCGGTCACGAGCCGCCCTGGGTCCTGGCGGGATCGTCGAGGCGCCGGGTCCACGCGGGCAGGATACGGCAGAGGTTCCTGACATCCGCATCTGAATCCCGCCGATTCACAGCGGAGTGGTAGCCTGGAAGCACCGCGGGGTATGTGCCCGGCGGAGCCGGCCGGGGCATCCGGCCCGTTCCTGGAGGGGGCAGCCGTGAGACGACGCATCGTCAGCGCCTCCGCCGTCCTCGTCGGAGCTTTCTTCGCGATCCTCGGTCTCGGGGTGTCCGCCGCATCGGCCGCGACCGCCGACGGGGCGGATGCACAGCCCACGCTGGCCGAGACCGGCTACGACTTCACCCCGATGCTGGTCACCGCCGCCGTGGTGCTCGTGATCGCGGGAGTCACCGTGATCCTGGCGAAGTACGCGCTCGCCCGCTCCAGCCACAGCTGAGCACCAGCCCCTGACGCCGGCCTCGCGCGTCTGTGTTGCCCTGCGCAGCCTCGCGCGTCTGCGCTGCGCTGCGCACCGGCCCGTCAGACCAGGTCGACCTGCTCGTCGTGGGCCTCGCGCGCGGCCCGTCGCTCCCAGTCGGTGAGCAACTGGTCGATCGCCGCGTGGAAGCGCCGGGTCGCCGCGCCCGGGCGCGTGTCGCCGAAGTGGTAGGTCACCCAGCGGCCGAGCCGCACCGCGGCCGCCGAATCCTCGGAAAGCCCGGCCAGCCGGCGGCGGAGCGCCGGTGCCTCGTCAGCGGTCAGCCATTCGCAGTCCGAGAGGTAGCCCGCGGTGTCGACCACCGCATCCGGGGCCACCGGCCGGGTGACCAGGAGCGGCTTGCCCGTCGCCAGCCGGTCGTAGACCATGGCCGAGACGTCGACGATCGCGACATCGGCCGCGACGAGCTGCCAGCCGAGCTCGGGAGCCGTGTCGTGCACGTGGCGTGCCGCCGGGTCGGCGCGGTTGGCGGCGGCGATCGCCTCGGCGATCTCGCGGTCGGCGGCAGCATAGTCGCGGTCGCGCGTTCCGGTGCGCGGATGCGGCCGGTAGATCACCCGGTGCTCGGGCGAGGCGAGCAGGTCGCGGATGAGGGCGGTGCCGTGGCTCGCGACCGAGCCGTAGGCGGTCGCGGGCCCGTCGCCCTCCCAGGTGGGTGCGTACAGCACGACCGTGCGGCCGTCGGGCTCGAAGGGGGCACGGCCCGCGGGGTGGTCGGCCTGGGGTCGCCCGATGCGGATGGCGCGCTGCCCCGCGTCGTAGCCCCAGAGCACGCGGCCGAGCCGGTCGACGGCTGCGTCGCCTGCGACGAGGCTCACGTCGTACGCTCGGATCTGGTTGGGCGTGCGGTCGCTCTCGCCGTGGTCGATGAGCACGTGCCAGCGGCGCCCGTGCCCCATCAGCTCGAAGGTCAGAGGGTGGTGGTCGACGTGCAGCACGATGCGGAGCGGCTGCACGGCGAGCAGCGCGTCGACGTCGGCGGGGGCGGGCACGAAGGCGACCGGGACGGGCGACTCCTCGATCAGGGCGAGGGCCGAGGCCGGGTCGCGGACGAGCAGCAGCACCGGATGGGTCTTCGCGAGCTCGGCGAGCGGCCCGTACCAGCGCCGCAGCTGGTAGAGGTTGAGCGGTCCGTCGGCGTAGTGCACGCCGATCTCGAACCGGCCGGCCGCGAGTGGCGCCCTAGCCTCGAGGGCCCGGTCGAGTCGGGCGCGGATCGAGCGGTCCCGGAGGTGCGTCCGAAGCGCTCCCCACGACCACGACAACCCGCTGAGCACGCCCACCGCTCCAGGCTAACCAGCCGGATCGGGCGCCCTCGGCCGTTCGTGCTCCCCGGCCCTGTTCTTTAGGCAATCGTGACCTTGGACCTCCGCGACCGCACGCCGGGAACGGCGAAGGCCGGTGACCTCCCGGAGGGGGTCACCGGCCTTCGTGGCGCGGAACGCAGGTCGTGGGGACGACCGGATCAGCCGGCGAGCTGACCCAGGGTCACGTCCACCGTCTTCGAGCTGCCGCCACGAGTGTAGGTCAGCTTGGCGTCGCCGCCCGCGGGCTGCGTGCGGACGAGCGCGGTCAGGTCGATCGAGTCGGTCACCGGCAGGCCGTTGAACTCGGTCACGACGTCGCCGGCCTGGAGCCCGGCCTTCTCGGCCGGTCCTCCGGATGAGACGGACTGGATGACCGCACCGGCGGTCGTGCTGCCCTGGGCCGAGGCGGCGTCGCCGACCGTGGCTCCGAGGAGGCCGTGGGTGGCAGAGCCGTTCTTGATGATCTCGTCCGTGACGCGCTTCACCAGGTTCGCCGGGATGGAGAAGCCCACACCGATGTTGCCGGACTGCGAGTCGCTCGAGGAGGCGCCAGCGCTCGCGATGGCGACGTTGATGCCGATCAGCTTGCCCTCGGAGTCCAGGAGCGCGCCACCGGAGTTGCCGGGGTTGATCGCCGCGTCGGTCTGGATGACCGAGAGCGAGATCGACGACTTCTGGGTGGGCTGCTGCTGCTGGGGCTGGCCCTGACCGCCCTGACCCGGGATGTCGAAGTTCCAGAAGTCGTACGGACCCTGGTTGCCGTTCCCGTTGCCGTCGTCCGGCGCCGGGTTGGTCTCGGTGTCGTCGGGAGCGGCCGAGGAGGCCACCGTGATGCTGCGGTTCAGCGCGCTCACGATGCCGTTGGTCACGGTTCCGGAGAGGCCGAGCGGAGCACCGATCGCGATCGCGACGTCACCGACGTTGAGGTTCGACGAGTCGCCGAACTCGATCGGGGTCATGCCGGAGGCATCCGTCAGCTTGATCACGGCGAGGTCGGCGACCGGGTCGGTGCCGACGACGGTGGCCTTGTAGATCTTGCCGTCGTTGGTCTGCACCTGGATGTCGGGGCTCGCGGTCGCGCCGTCGAGCGTCACCACGTGGGTGTTGGTCACGATGTAGCCGTCCGAGGTGAGGACGACGCCGGATCCGGTGCCCGCGGCCTGGTTGCTCGAGACCGAGATCGTGACCACCGAGGGCGAGGCCTTCGCGGCGACCGCGGTGATCAGGTTGGCGTCATCCGGGTTGTTGACCGTGATGCTGGTCGGGCTGGACGCGCTGGTGGAGGAGTTGCCGCCGTTCTGGTTGACGGCCCAGGCGGTGACCCCTGCACCGGACGCGCCACCGATCAGGGCGCCGATGGCGAGGGCCGCGATCAGGGCGACTCCCCCGCGGCGCTTCCGCGGCTGCTTGGGGGCGCGGTTCTGGTCGGCGTAGGCGCCCGAGGCGGCGTACATGGCCGAGTTGAACGCGGGGTCGGGCACGGCGCCGTAGGGCGGGGTGCCGGCCGGAGGCGTTCCGAAGGAGCCGTTGCCGTAGTTCGCGGTCGGGGCGTTCTGGCCGACGTGCTGCTGGCCCGCGTGCTGCGGCTGCTGGGGCTGGCCGGCGTGCTGCTGCGCGTGCTGGGGCTGCTGCGGCTGGCCGGAGTGCTGCTGGGGCTGCTGCGGCTGCTGGCCGTAGGGCTGGGGGTAGGAGGCCTGCTGGCCGTAGGGCTGACCGTACGGCTGGGTCGGCGCGGTGTGCGCGGGCTGCATCGGCGCGGCGGGCGTCGCCGGCGCGGTGTGCGCGGGCTGGGCCGGAGCCTGGTAGCCACCGGCCGGAAGCGGTGTGGTGGGCTGCGTGGCCGGCGACTGCGCCGGCGCGGCGACCGGCGGCACGGCCGCGGTCTCGCCCTGGTGGGGGTAGGCGGGGGTCTCCGCGGCGGGCGCGGGGGTGACGGCCTCGGCGGGGGTCGACTCCGAGGACTGGGCGTCGTGCTGCGGGCCCGCGGTGCCGGCCGGGATGCCGTCGTGGTTCTCGGTGTTGTCTGACATGTGGTGCTCCTTCCAAGCACTCGCTAGCATCCTCACCCAAGCTGAGGGTTCTCTATGGACGGGCTGTGCGGCGACTGCCGTCTGGATAAGACTCCGCCAAGTGAGCCGGGATCGGCGGCTCTCCGCGGTCGCGCTAGGTTGGACGGACGGCGGAAGACGGAGTGCGAATGACGATCGACGGATCCTGGCAGCGGGCGGCACGGGGAGCCGGACTCCTCTCCCCGGACGGACGGATCGCCTCGACGATCTTCGCCGAGATGAGCGGGCTGGCGCAGGCCACCGGAGCCATCAACCTGGGTCAGGGCTTCCCCGACGAGGACGGCCCCGCCGAGGTGCTCGAGGCCGCGCGGAAAGCGATCGCCGACGGGGTCAACCAGTACCCGCCGGGAACCGGGATGCCGGTGCTCCGCGCCGCCATCGCCTCCCACCAGCGCCGCTTCTACGGGCTGACCGTCGACCCCGACCGGGAGGTGCTCGTCACCGCGGGCGCGACCGAGGCGCTCGCCGCGACCATCCTGGCCCTCGTCGACGACGGTGACGAGGTCGTCACCTTCGAGCCGTTCTACGACGCCTACGGGGGCCTGATCTCGCTGGCCCGCGGCATCCACCGCACGGTCCCCCTCCGGCGGCCCGGCTTCCAGCCCGATCTCGACGAGCTGCGTGCCACGGTGACCGACCGCACCCGGATCATCCTGGTCAACAACCCGCACAACCCGACCGGGTCGGTGCTGTCGCGGGAGACGCTCGAGGTGATCGTCGAGCTGGCGCACCGCCACGACGCGATCATCGTGACCGACGAGGTCTACGAGCACCTGACCTTCGGGGTCACCCATGTGCCCGTGGCGACCCTCCCGGGGGCCCGCGAGCGGACCGTCACGATCTCCTCGGCCGGCAAGACCTTCAGCACCACGGGGTGGAAGATCGGCTGGCTGATCTCGACGCCGGAGCTGGTGACCGCGATCCTGGCGGTCAAGCAGTTCCTCACCTTCGTGAACGGGGCGCCCTTCCAGCCGGCCGTGGCGGTGGGTCTCGAGCTGCCGGAGTCGTTCTTCCGGGGTATCGCCGAGACGCTGCAGGCCAAGCGCGACCTGCTCACCCGGGGACTGGTCGCGGCCGGGTTCGACGTGAGCTCGCCGCAGGCCACCTACTTCGTCGTCGCCGACGCGGCGCCGCTCGGCTACACGGATGCGGCGACGCTGTGCCGCGAACTGCCCGCGCTCGCCGGGGTGGTCGGCGTGCCGATCAGCGCGTTCTGCCACGAGGAACTCGGGGCCGAGTACGCGAGTCTCGTGCGGTTCGCGTTCTGCAAGAAGACCGACGTGCTCGAGCGCGCCTCGGCGCAGCTCGCGCGGCTCGGGCGCTGATCAAGCCCCGGCGTCGTCCTGCTCGGGCCGCGGCACCGTCGTGTACCGGCGCAGCGCCAGAGCCGGGTTCACCCGCCTGACCTCGTCGATCCGCCGCGGGTCGATCCACGCGACCGCGACGTCCTCCCGCTCGCCGAGCGAGGCGATCGTGACCCCCATCGGGTCGACGATGAGACTCGCCCCGACGCCGACGGGCGGCGTCTGGTCGGCGGCGGCCATGTAGATCGTGTTCTCCAGGGCCCGGGCGGTGACGAGGCTCCGCCAGTGGTGCTCCTTGAGCGGCCCGCGCACCCATTCGGCCGGGACCGCGACGAGGTCGGCGCCCGCATCCACCAGCCGGCGCGAGACCTCGGGGAAGCGGATGTCGTAACAGGTCTGCATCCCGATCGTCACGCCTTCGATCGAGAAGGTCTCGGGCGCGGTCAGCGCTCCCGCTTCGACCCAGTCGCTCTCGCGGCTGCCGAAGGCGTCGTAGAGGTGCTGCTTGCTGTAGGTCGCGACCAGCCCCTCACCCGGCGAGACCGCGACGAGTACGTTCGCGAACCGGCCCGGGGTCGATGCCTCGGCGACGAGCCCGGCGATCAGGTGCACGTCGAGCTCGGTCGAGAGCGCGGCGAGGATCGTGACGAAGGGGCCGTCGAGCGCTTCGGCGTTCTCGACCAGGAGCTCGCCGAGCGGATCGACGAAGTACGAGGAGTACTCGGGGAAGACGACCAGCCGGGCGCCGCGCGCGACGGCGAAGCGGGCGAGGCGGGCGATCGTCTCGAGGTTCCCGGCCTTGTCGGGCCCGGGTGCGAACTGGGCCACGGCGACGCCGAAGCCCAGGCCGCCGGGAGCTGCGACGTCGTAGTGGCGGGGGGCGGCGACGTCGGAGCCGCGGGGCACGCGTTGGCCGGTCATGACAGCCTCGCCATCGCCTTGACGGCCCGGCGTTCGTCCATCGCCGCGTAGCCCTCCGGCAGATCCTCGAACGCGACCTCGAGGTCGAAGACGAGGCCCGGCTCGATCACCCCGTCGAGCACCTCGGTGAGGAGTTCGGGCATCACCGCGCGCACCGGGGCGATTCCGCCGCCGAGGCCGACGTTGTTGCCGAAGGCGATGTTGAGCGGGAACTCGACGCCGTGCGGCATCCCGACGAACCCGACCCGCGAGCCCGGGCGCGCGATGGCGAAGGCGGTGGTGAACGACTCGGCGGTGCCGACGCACTCGAGCGTCGCATCCGCCCCGATCCCATCGGTGAGCTCGAGCACGGCCTCGACCGCGTCGGCGCCGCGCACCGCGACCAGGTCGGTGGCGCCGAACCGGGTCGCCAGGGCCTGCCGCTCGGGGTTGCGGCTGAGCGCGATGATCCGCTCGGCGCCCAGGCGCTTCGCCGCGAGCACACCGCTCAGGCCAACGGCGCCGTCGCCGACGACCGCGACGGTGGAGCCGGGCACGACGGCGGCGCCGCGGGCGGCATGGAAGCCGGTGCCGTAGACGTCGGTGAGAGCGAGCAGATGCGGGATGAGGGCGTCGTCGGGCCGGCCGCCCGGCACGACCACGAGGGTGCCGTCGGCCAGCGGCACGCGCACGAACTCGCCCTGCCCGCCGTCCACGCCCTTTGAGCCCCAGAAGCCGCCATGCACGCACGAGGTGGTGATGCCGGCGACGCAGTGCACGCAGGTGTTGTCGCTGTACTTGAAGGGCGCCACCACGAAGTCGCCGACGCGCACCTGCCCGACGTCGGTGCCGATGGCCTCGACCACGCCGATGAACTCGTGGCCGATGCGGGAGCCGGCCGCCTTCGGGGTCTCGCCGCGGTAGTACCAGAGGTCGCTGCCGCAGACGCAGGTCGCGACCACGCGGACGATGGCGTCCGTGGCGGCGACGATCTCGGGATCCGGAACCTCTTCGACGGCCACCGAGTAGGCGTCGTTGAACACGAGTGCGCGCATTTTCCGACTCTACCGGGATCCCGGGGTGGGGTCGGCGGTGGGCGGGTCGGCGGGTGGGGCGGGTCCTGGGGGTCTGCCCGGTCGGCGGGTCGGCCGGTCAGGCGGGCAGGCGCTGGAGCACGAGCTCGGCGTAGCCCGGGATCAGGGTGCCCCGCTGGGCGCGCCGGCGGGTGAGGGCGAGCGGCGCGGTCTCGGCCGCATCCAGGACCGCCCCGACGGTCAGCCGGATCTGGGCCATGGCGAGCGGCGCCCCGAGACAGAAGTGCGCACCCGCCCCGAACCAGAGCTGGCGGAGGGATGCGGCGGGGTTGGCCACCGGGTCGAAGCCGCCCGCGCGACGATCGGCGAGGAAGGTCGCGAGCACCAGCCGGTCGCCTGGGTGCACCGCGACTCCCCCGATCTCGGCGGACGCGGCGACGCTCCGGAGCATGACCGGCGACGGGGTGGTCACCCGGAGTCCCTCGGCGATCGCCTGGTCGAGCAGCGAGCGGTCGCGGGCGAGCACGTCGAGCCACCCGGTGTCGGCGAGCACGGCGACCAGGCGGGGCAGGTACGAGACGAGCGTCTCGGTGCCGGTGAGCACGAAGGCGCCGACCGCGCCGAGGGCCTCCTCCTCGCTGAGGCCGAGGCGGCGCATTCGGGCGGGGACGGTCTCGGGGTCGGTGGGGGCGGCGACGCGGTCGGATGGTGCGGTAGCCGAATCGGCTGCGGCCTGCGCGGCCTCGGGGTCCGCATCCTCGCCACCCGCGGCGTAGGCCGAGCGGGCGTGGTCGGTCAGCTCGGCCAGCACCGCGCGCGCCCGCCGCACCTGCGACGGCGTGAAGCGGGGCCGGGCGAGAGACACGAACCCGGTGACCGACGAGATCCGGGCGAAGAGCTCCTCGCCCACGACGTCGCGGTCCAAGCCCACCAGGCGGCTGATCACCTGGCCCGCGTACTCGCGCACCTCGGTGACGAGATCCACCGGTTCACCGCGCGTCAAGCGCCGGGTCAGGGTCTCGGCCCGGCGCCCGATCGTCTGCTCGGTGAGTGCCTCGACGAACGCGGGCGCGAACAATGGCGCGAGCCGGCGGCGCAGGGCGTGGTGGTCGGCGCCCTCCATGTTGAGCAGCACCGACGGGCCGAGCACGGGCGTCCAGAGGTCGGCGGGCGAGCCGGGCCCGGTCTTGGTGAAGCGCTCGGTGTCGAGGAGGATGCTCCGGAGCAGCCCCGCCTCGGTCACGATCACGCCCACTCCCGGCACCCGCACGACATCGCGACGGATGGCGCTCAGGGCGGGATAGGCGAGCGGATGCGCGGTGCGCTGCACGCGCTCCTCCCAGCGTCGTTCGCCGCCCGGCGTGAGCGCCCGGCCGCCGTGGCGCTGGACGTCCGCGGTCATCGCCGACCCACCGCCGTCACAGCCGCACCGTTCGCCGTCACAGCCGCACCACCATCACGCCGAGCGAGATGCCGCCGGCCAAGCCGACCAGCGCGACGAGGCTGCCGTCGTGCACGAGTCCGCGTTCGCGCGCGAGCTCGAGCTGCAGCGGGAGCGAGACCGAGGCGAGGTTGCCGTGCTCCGCGACGGTGAGCACCGTGCGGGCGGGGTCGACGCCGATCGCCTCGACGATGCTGTGGTGATAGGGCGCGGCGACCTGATGGATGGCGACGAAGTCGAGGTCGGCCGGGTCGATCCCCAGCTCGGCCAGCGTCTCGCCGACGAGGCCGACGCCGACCTCGAGGAAGGCCCGCTGGAGTGCCGCGCCGTCCATGTCGAAGTAGCTGCCGCCCTCGGCGTGGGGGTTGATCGAGCCGCCGGTCGGGAGGGTGCCGACGGCCCAGTGCTCGGAGCGGGCGGCGAAACGGCTGCCGAGGATGCCGCGGGGCTGCTGCTGCTCGTGGGCGGCGGCGCCGCGGGCCGCTTCCTCGTCCGCCCGGGCCGCCGCCCCGGTCGCCTCGACGATCACGGCCGCGCCGGCGTCGCTCATCGTGTAGCCGGCGAACGAGCGGAGGAACTGGTCCTGGCCGTCGAGCGTCCAGCGCACGGCGTGCGAGGGCTGCTCGCCGCTGACGACCAGCACCCGGCGGTGCTGTCCGGCTCCGATCAGGGCGTCCGCGACCTGAAGCGCGTTGATCACGCTGTTGCAGGCGTTCTTGATGTCCATCACCGGGCAGTCCAGGCCCAGCTTGGCCGAGACGATGTGGCTCGTCGCCGGTTCGATCAGGTCCTGGCTGGCCGAGGCGAACAGGAGCAGGTCGATCGGTCCGGGCGACTGCTCGAGTGCCCGCTGGGCGGCGGCCACAGCGAGGTCGGAGGTCTGCCACCCGTCGGGGCGGAGGTGCACCTGCTCGACACCCGTGATCCGCCGGATGAGCCCGGTCGCCAGCGGCAGCCCGGGGTTGCCGTCGCGGAGCCGCCGTTCGGTCTCGCCGCTCGACCGTGTCTCGGGCGGCAGGAAGGTCGCGACGGCGGCCAGCCGGGCGTGCGGCGTCGCGGCCGTGCGGGTCGGCGCGCTCACCGGGGTCGGCGCGCTCACAGGGGTCGGCGCGCTCATCGGGGGCCGTCCGCATCCGTCGCCGTCAGCCACGCCACGAGCCGGTCGACTCCCTCATCCACCGTTACACAGGGCGGGCCGAAGATCTCCCGGGCGCGGGGATCGTCGAAGGTGGTGGAGAAGGCGTACACGATGACCGAGTATCTCGTGATCGGCGGCTCCCCCGCTCGCCGGGACACCCGCCAGAGCGTCTCGACGGCGCTCGCCGCGACCAGGGCGGCGCGGCGGGAGACGCTGCGGCGGGGGGCGGGAAGCCCGAGCCGGTCGATGATGCCGAGCACGGTGGCCTGCAGGTCGACGGGTTCGCCGTTGGTCAGGGTGAGGGTGGCTCCCGTCACCGCGGGCGACCGGAGCGCCGTGACGAGCTGGTCGACGAGCGTGTCGATGTAGAGCAGGTCGCCGAGCACCGGCCGGCCCCCGGGCACGCGGATGCGCGGCAGCCGCCCGCTTTCGGCCGCGGCCACCAGGCGTGGCACGAGGGTGGTGTCGCCGGGGCCGAAGACCGCGCGCGGGCGGAGCACGGTCCACTCGCCGGGGTAGGCGCGCACCAGCTCTTCGGCCCCGGCCTTGGTCTCGGCATAACGGCTGACGAACGGCGGCCGCGCCGCTGCGTCGCCCGGTGCCCCGACCTGATCCCTCGCCCGGGTGACGACGGATGCAGTCGACACGAACACCACCCGCGGATACGCCCCCGCGCCTCCCGCGCCCTGGCCCTCGCCCTCGGTGTACCGGCGATCGGTGCCGTGCTGCTCCGCGAGGCGCTCGGCGTAGTCGAGCACCGTGCGGGTGATGCCCACGTTGTCGCGCTCGAATTCGCTGCGGCTCCCCCAGGGCGAGCTCCGCGCGGCCGCGTGCACGATCACGTCCGGCACGAATGGCCTCAGGGCGAGGAGGTCGGCCACCGCGGTGGAGGCCGCGAGATCGACGTGACGGTAGTCAGCGCGAGGGGACGGGGAGCGGCCGATGCCGATCGCCTCGTACGCCGCCTCGGCCGAGAGCCGCTCGAGCAGGGCACCTCCGACGAATCCCGATGCCCCCGTCACCAGCACGCGTAGCGGCCGCCTGGCACGATCGCCCTCAGCCCCGGAGGCGTCAGGATCCGCGCTTCCTCGCTCGGCCCCGGAGTGGGCCGGATTTGCGCGCCCGCCCCCAGCGGGAGGATCGTCGGGAAGGAATCGCGGGGCATCGCCGGGTTCCGGGGCCGTCACGGGGTCACCTCTCGGAGGATGCGGCGGCGCTTGTGGGCGGGGTCTTCCGGCTCCCAGGGCGCGTGGACGACGGCCGCGTGGCAGCCGTAGGCCGAGAAGAGCGACTCTAGGGCCGCGGTCACCGCCTTCGGCGCACCCGGCGCGGGCTCCTCGAGCCGCACGTGCACGTCGAGGCCGCGCTGCCGGATCCGCCAGTCCGCGTACCCGGCCGAGCCGACGGCCATGGCGCGCCGCGCCGCATCCGGGAACACCTCGACCATCGCCCGCCCGTCGATGCTCGGCAGCCGCAGCACCGAATCCTCCCGGCCGTCGACACCCGCGAGCACCGTCGTCACCCGCCCGCAGGCGCAGCGCTCGGGTGCGGCCGGATCCACCCGAAGCACGTCGTCGAGCCGGTACCGCACGACGAGCTGCGTGCTCCGCTCGAAGTCGGTGACGATCGGCACGAAGCGGGTCCCGTCGTCACCCTGCCACTCCCGTTCGAACCGCACCGTCTCCTCGTTGAGGTGGAGCGCCCCATGACCGCAGCTGAGCGCGAGCAGCCCCTCGGTCGCCTGGTAGACCTGACGCGGCGGCCGGCCCCAGGCCAGCTCCACCCGGCTCGCGGTGTCCGGCTCCAGCACTTCGGCGACCGAGATCACGAGCCGGGGGCGGATGCGCAGCTCCCCTGCGTCGGCGCGACGGGCCAGCGCGTCGAGCACCGAGGCCGGCGCCACGAGCACATCGGGCCCCCGCCCCGCGTCGGCCGCCGCCCGGAGCTCTGCCAGGTGGGCGTCGAACGACTCCGTCAGGTCGAAAAAAGTGAAGCGCACCCGCGAGCTCGCGACGGATTCGTACAGGCCGCCACCCGCGCGGAGGAAGAACGCGATCCGCAACGGCGGCCGCCACGGCAGCAGTAGCCGGCGCACCGACCCCGCGTCGAGCAGGCGGCCGAGCACGGTGCCGGCCCACAGCATCCGTTCTCGCGGACTCACGAGGAAGACACCCCGGCGACCGGAGGTGCCGCTGGAGAGACCGACCGTGAGGTCGCCGCCCACCGTCGGGCTGAAATCGCGGCTCTGCTCGGCCTCGAGTGCCACGCCCAGGGCATCGGCCAGGCGGATGCCGCGGGTGTTCAGCCCGTCGAAGTGCTCGAGGTGCACGGTCTTGTCGACCACCGGCAGCCGCACCGGCCGCCGACCGGGGTTCGCATCGAGCAGAGCACGGTAGAACGGAGCCGCGACCAGCCGCCGCCTGAACCGCTGTACCCGCCGCTCCTGCCAGGCGTCGAACGCCGCCCGCGACCGGAACCGCCTCCCCCACCGCGCCATCCCGAACCGCACCAGCATCGCGCCGGTCAGTTGCGCTCGAGAGATCCGCTCCCTCATGACGTCGACCGGCAGGTCGTGAGCGGCGGCAGGGTGGGCGTGAGGGGCGGATGCGTCGTCGGCCGGCTCACGCTCACAGCCTACGCGGGCCGCGCCCGAGCACCGCTTGCCTTCTAGAATGGCGCCATGGCGGGAATCATCGGACACATCCTGCCCATCGCCATCGGCGTCGCCTTGAGCTCGGTTCCCATCGTCGTGATGGTGCTCATCCTCCTCTCGCCACGCGGCCGGTGGTCGAGCCTCACCTACCTGATCGGCGCCGCGATCGGGCTCGCCGGACTCACGACCCTCTTCAGCGCCGTGGCCTCGCTGCTGCCGCCGCCCCCGCCCTCGAACCAGAGCCCCCTGTTCGCGGCGATCGAGATCGTGATCGGCCTCGCCCTGCTGGTGCTCGCCGCCGTGCGCTGGACCCGCGGCCGCGCGCGCATTCGTGCCGCGCGTGCCGCCCACAGCGGGGTCCCCGCCGACCTCGACCCGGATGCCGCCCCCGCCTCCGCGACGGGCATGGTCGCGTGGCTGACCAAGGTGACGAGCCTCGGGCCCATCCCGTCGTTCGGGGTCGGCTTCATCCTGATGCTGCGACCGAAGAACCTGCTGCTCACCCTGGCCGCTGGCGTCGCGATCGGCGCCGGCAACGTGACGGTCGGCCTCGACGCCGTGGCCATAGCGATCTTCACCCTGCTCGGCATCTCGACGCTCGCCGCCCCGATCATCTTCTCGCTGGTCGACCCGGCCCGGATGAAGACCCCGCTCGAGCGCACCCGCGTCTGGATCGAGGGCAACAGCGCCACCGTCACGACCATCGTGCTGCTCGTGCTCGGCGTCGTCATCATCGGCAGCGGCATCACCCACCTCTGACCGAGCGGCGACAGCCCGACCGGACTGCGGCGGACTGCCCGGACGGCGACGGCCCGACCGGGCTGCGACGACCGGCGAACCGATCCCTCGCAGCCCGGCCAGGCCGGCGACCCGCCGACTCAGTGGAAGTCGCGGATGAACCGCTCGAACTCCCCCCGCGCCGTGCCCGAGGCCGTGACATCCTCTAGCCGCAGGATCGTCAGCCCTGAGTACGCCGAGGGCGACCCCGAGAAGGCGTCCCGGATGTGGGACCAGCCCACCGTCGACGAGGTGCCGACCGAACCCAGGTTGCCGCTCAGCGCGTTCTCGCCCTTCAGCGTCACGTGCGCCCGCTGAGCGGCGTCACCGACCCAGTTCACGAGCGACGCCGCATTCGAGTAGGCGTGCGAACCGCCGTCCCACTCCCGCCCGTCCGGCATCTCGAGGGCCGTGAAGTGCAGGATCACGCGGTGCTTCGGCGAGACCCCGTCGCCGTTGACGTCGAGGTCGTGCACGAGCGCGAGGATTCCGTCGTAGCCGTGCCCGGTCGAAGCGTCGTCGTAGGCCTGATCGGTGTGGATGAGCCCGGCCGCGACCTCGGGTGCGCGCCGGATGGGGCTGCCCGCCATGGTCTGCCAGTGCACTCCGGGCACCTTCAGCCCGAGCGGCACCGAGGCGAACTCGTCGTCGAAGGCGCCGATCGCCTCGAGCATCACCTGGCGACCGTGGCGCAGCAGGCTCTCGCTGTACCAGCGCGTGAAGTCTTTGCCGTAGCGCAGCGAACGGTACGCGCCCGAGGTGATGAACCGGTCGTGGTCGCTCGGCGGCGTGATGGCCGTGTAGGTCAGACCCGGGATGCTCCAGGCCGTCGCGACGCCCGCGACCGACCCGTAGCGCGCGACCGCCCAGTCGGCGAAGTCGCGCACGGCCGAGGTCGAGTAGCTCTGGAAGGTGCCCCGGTTCGGGTAGCCCGCCGGGTCGCCCGGAGCGGTCTTGTCGTGTGTCGCGTACGACGGGTACCGCAGCTCACCGGCGGGCCCCGTGCTCACCGTGATCTCCTGGATGCGCCCACGGTAGTCGGTCGCGCCCGAGCTGTAGTGCTGCTCGAAGGCCTCCATGAAGTCACCCATGTCCTGCAGCGCCCGATCCGACCCCATGCCCCACGGCGACGGGGATTCGCGGTTCGTGTTGCCGTACTCGCTGACCCAGGCGTTGTCGGCCGGGATCGTGCTGCACCACCCCGCCACACCGCAGATCTGGATCGGCTCGAAGACGAAGTCCGGCACCGCGATGTTGCAGACGTCGGCGACGTTCGTACCGCACTGGTGGAACGACATCATCGGCACGAGCTCGAGCCCCGCCGAGGTGACGGCCGCGAAGAGCTTGTCGTAGTAGGCCCAGTCGAACGAGCCGCGCGCCGGCTCGGCCTTGCCCCACCAGACGTCGACGGCGACCGCATCCACCCCCTGGCCCGAAGCGATCGCGAGGGAGTCGGTGAACGAGGTCCACTGCGGGCCCGAGGAGGCCCAGTCGTCGATCCAGAGCGGGGCCATCACGTTCACGGTCTGGGCGGCCCCCGGAGAGGCCGCGTGCCCGGGCGGCGCCCCGAGCGGGGCGGCCGAGAGTCCGGACGCGAGAAGGGCGATGGCCGCGGTAGCGAGCCCGATACGGGAGGTGGTTCGAAGTGCCATCCCCCCACGGTAGGTTCGGGCGGCCATCGCCCTTCGTGAGTACTTTCCACCTAGCGGCCGACCCGCCCGAAGACGGATCGGCCGCAGTGGGATTGCGCTACTCGGCGGACGCCCCCTGAGCCCGACGGCGGCGCACGGCCAGCACGAGCCCGAGCCCGAGCATCAGCACCGATCCGGCGATGGTGCCGGACGCGGCCCCGTCAGCGGCCCCGGTCGCCGCGAGCTGCGGGTCGACCGGACCCGTCCCAGCCGGGGCCACGGTCGGAGTCGGCGTCGGAGTCGGCACCGGCGCGGTCACCACCCCGTTGATCGCCGAGGTGTCGTTCGCGAGCGAACCGGTGACCGAGGCGATCGCCCCGAGCATGATGCCGAGCGCCTCCTGGTTCACGTTCCCCAGGTTGTCGCCGGCCGAGTGGTAGTTCGGGTCCTGCGTGATCCCGGCGGTGCCGCCGAACAGGGCGACCTGCTCCGGCGTCTTCACCTCGTCGGCCCCGGTGAACAGGCCCGAGGCGGGCACTCCGTAGCTGATGAAGGCGTCGTAGTCGCTCCGCGAGTCGAAGGCCGTGTCGATCCAGGCCTGGCCCGAGGCGTCGAAGTAGTCCGTGAAGGCCTGCTCGGTCGCGATCGATCCCTCGGGCACCTCGACGGGCGCCTCGAACGTCGACTGGTCGGCGTCGTAGACGCTGATCACGTAGTTCGGCGAGGCGACCATGTCGAAGTTGAGGTAGGTCGCGATCTCCTCGAGCTCCGCGGGGTTGTTCTCGGCCAGATCCTCGACGTAGTGGGCCGAGCCGACCAGGCCGACCTCCTCGGCGCCCCACCAGGCGAAACGCACCTGGTTGTTGAGCGGGCCCGACGCGGCGAGTTGCACCGCGGTCTCCAGGATCGCGGCCGAGCCGCTGCCGTTGTCGTTGATCCCGGGGCCTTCGGGCACGGAGTCGAGGTGCGCGCCGAGCATCACCGTGTTGGTCGAATTCCCGGTCGGGGTCTCCGCGATGATGTTGAAGGTGTCGACCGTCGTCGTGGTCTCCTGCAGCTGCAGGTCGACCGTCGGCGGGGTCGCCGAGCCGAGCGCCGCGACCACGGCCGCGCCCTCGGCCTGCGTGAGGCCGACGGTCGGAACGAGGCCGGGCACCTGCTCGCCGAGGGTGCCCTGGAGCGGCCCCTCCTCGTTGTTGTAGATGAGGGCCGCGGATGCTCCCGCAGCAGCGGCTGCGGCCGACTTCTCGGCGAACGAGCAGATGCCGCGGCTGATCACGGCCACGGCGCCCACGGCGGAGACGCCGCCCCACTCGGCCTCGTCGCAGCCGGTGGCGGTCGCCGGCGCGACCAGCGGAGCACCCACGATGCCGGCCGCATCCGTCGCCGGCGTGCCCTCCATCGGGATGCGCTGCGGCTGCGGCGTGGTCAGGTCGGTGGTGGTGCCCAGCAGGGTGATCGAGAACGCATCGATCTTCTGCGTGGTGGCCTGGAAGTCCTGTCGCACCGGGGTGTACCCCGCCGCGGTGAGGACCTGCTCGATGTACTGCCCGCTGGCCTCGTAGCCGGAGGTGCCGATCGCGCGGTTGCCGTCGTTGGCGTCGGCGATGGTCTGCAGGGCGGTGAGGTGGGTCATCACCCCCTCCACGGTCACCCGGGACTCGAGGTCGTCCGGATCCACGGCGAAGGCGGCCTGCGAGCCACCGGCCACTGCCGCGATCATCACCCCCGTGCCCAGTCCGAATGCGGTCAGTCGTCGATGACGTCGCTTCACGTGTGTTCCCCTTCGTCGCGTGAACGTTTGTGGAACCATACCCTCTCCGGGGGCTCCGTGTCCCCCACTACGGGGGACATTTAACGAGGAGTAATCTGATGGAAACACGGTCGCCGACACTCCGTGCAGAGCGAGGAGACACCCGGATGGACGAGGACCCGACGAAGGTCACCAACCAGGCGTCCCTCACGTCGTCGACGGGTACCATCTGGCTCGTCGTGGGCGGGCTGATGGCCGCGATCTCCGTGGTGCTCCTGTGGTCGTTGCAGCAGGTGAACTCGACCGGCATCGCCATCTGGGCCATCGTCGTGATCGTTCTGCTCTACCTCGCGATGGTCGAGGTGCGCCTGCTGGTGCGCTCGATGCGGCTGCGGTTGATCCTCATGGCGGTCGCCTTCGGCGCAATCGCGCTGGTGGCACTGGCCTCCGTCGTGATCATCGGGTACTCCACCGTCGCGCCCTGACGTTCCGGGCAGCCGCTCGGCACTGGTGGCACATTTTGTGTAACAATCGGGCATGCTCCCCGTCCTCGCCGTCCTGCTGGCCGCCGTCTGCTTCGGCACCACGGGCACCGCGCAGGCCTTCGGCCCGATGGATGCATCGGCCGGCTCGATCGGCGCCGCACGCGTCCTGATCGGCGGCGGCATCCTGGGCGTCATCGCCCTCGTCTCGGCGGGCAGGTCCGCCCGCAATGCGCCAGCAGCCGACCCGTCGGGCGCCCGCCCGACCCGGATCCGGTCTCGCGCACGAACCTGGATGCTCGTCCTCGTCGCCGCCCTCGGCGTCGTCGCGTACCAGCCCGCCTTCTTCGCCGGCACCGCGAGCAACGGCGTCGCGATCGGCACGGTCGTCGCCCTCGGGTCGGCGCCGATCATCACCGGGCTGCTCGACTGGGCCCTCCACCGCCGCTTCCCCGGCACGGTCTGGCTCGTCGCGACCCTGGTGGCGACCGTCGGTGTCGCTCTGATCAGCGGCGTGCTCGGAGAGTCAGGCGGCATCCCGGTCAGCCTCCCCGGTCTCCTCGCCTCCGTCGGCGCCGGCGCCTCCTACGCCGTCTACACCCTGGCGAGCAAGGCGCTGCTCGAGCACGGCTGGGCACCGACCGTCACCATGGGCGCGGTCTTCGGCGGCGCAGCGATCCTGAGCATCCCCCTTCTGTTCGCGAGCGACACCCGCTGGCTGCTCACCGCGGAAGGACTCGTGATGGCGCTCTGGCTCGGCGTCGTCACCACGGCCGCCGCCTATCTGCTGTTCGGCTGGGGCCTCGCTCGACTCCCGGCCGCCACGGTCTCGACACTGACTCTCGCCGAACCGCTCACCGCGACCCTCCTCGGCACGCTCGTGCTGGGCGAAGCGCTCTCCGCGACGGCGATCGGCGGCCTCGCCGTGCTCGCGCTGGGACTCGCCCTCCTCGCCGTGCCGAAAGCGCTGTTACTCCACCGAGGGAAGACCGCGGCAGCCCGGCGCTAGCCCGTTCACCGCCTCCGGGTGATGATCAGGTGCGCGACCAGCGCCGTCCACCCTGTCTGGTGCGAAGCTCCGAGCCCCTGCCCGGTGTCGCCGTGGAAGTACTCGTAGAACGCGATGTTCTCCCGCCAGCGCGGGTCGGCCGAGAGCAACGGGTACCGCGCATCCGCCGGCCGCGGCGCGCCCTCCTCGGACAGGAACAGCGAGATCAGGCGCCGGCTCAGGTCGTCCGCGATCTCGCCGAAGGTGTGCGGCACGCCCGTACCGGCCGGGTACTCCACCAGGTGCGGTTCGCCGAGGCTCTCGTCGTAGCCGCGGAGCGACTCGATGATGAGCACGTTCAGCGGGAGCCAGACCGGGCCGCGCCAGTTCGAGTTGCCGCCGAACAGGCCCGAGGTCGACTCCGCGGGCTCGTAGTCGACGACCGCCTCGGCGCCGCCGACCTCGACCCGGAACGGATGCTCCCGGTGCCACGCCGAGATGCTGCGGATGCCGTACGGCGAGAGCATCCCCGCCGGGTCGACGACCCCCGCGAGGACGCGCTCGAGCCGCTCGGGCGAGACCAGCGCCAGCAGGCTCATCACCCCGTCGGCGTGCGAGCGCACGTGCACCGACTGCCGGAACGAGGGGTTCCGCTCAAGGAACGAGCGCCCGCGCGCGACGAACTCCTCGAGCCGGCCCATCTTCGAGCGGTCGAAGACGAGGGCGGCGGTCACCGGCACGAGTCCGACCAGCGACCGCACCTTCATCGGCACGTCCCGCCCGTCCGAGAGGTGCAGGAGGTCGTAGTAGAACGCATCCGCCTCGTCCCAGAGGCCCGCCTCGTTGGCCGAGTCGGCGATCACGAGGAAGTGCTCGAGGAACTTCGTCGCCACGTCCTCGTACACCGGGTCGTGCGAGGTGAGGAGCAGCGCCATGTCGAGCAGGTGCAGCGCATAGGTCGCCATCCAGGCCGTCGCATCCGCCTGCTCGAGCACGCCGACGGCGGGCGGGAGGGTGGAGCGGTCCAGCGGGGCGATGTTGTCCAGGCCCATGAACCCGCCCTCGAACAGGTTGTTGTCGCCGTGGTCCTTGTTGTTCGTCCACCAGGTGAAGTTCATCAGCATCTTGTGGAACACTCGGCCGAGAAATCGGTAGTCCCGGCTGCCGTCGATCTCGAACACACGGAGGGCGGCCCAGGCCTCGATCGGCGGGTTCACGTCGCCGAAGTCCCACTCGTAGGCGGGCAGCTGCCCGTTCGGGTGCATGTACCACTCGCGCACCATCAGCACGAGCTGCGCCTTGGCGAACTCGGGGTCGATATGGGCGAGGGTCACGCAATGGAAGGCGAGGTCCCAGGCCGCGAACCACGGGTACTCCCAGGCGTCGGGCATCAGGATGACGTCGTTCGCCGAGAGATGGCGCCAGTCGGCGTTCCTCCGCTCACGGCGCTCGGGCGGGGGCGGCGGCGAGGTCGGGTCGCCGGCGAGCCAGCGGCGCACGTCGAAGTGGTAGTACTGCTTCGACGCGAGCAGCCCGGCGAACGCCTGGCGGGCGACCCGGGCCTCGCCCTCGCTCGTGCCGGCCGGCAGCACCGAGGCGTGGAACTCGTCCGCCTCGGCGAGCCGCTCGGCCGCCACCTCGTCGAAGTCGGCGAACGCGGTCGCGGCGGGGCCCGCATCCTGAGCCCGGGTGAGCCGCAGGCGCAGCACCCGCGTCTCGCCCGGCGCCAGGGTCAGCACCTCGTGGAAGGCGGCCTTGGTACCCGTGCCGGCCGGGTTGACGGTGTCGGCTCCCGAGACGATGTGGTCGCCGATGCCGTCCTTCGGGTACGGCGTGGTACTCGGCTCGCCCCAGAGCCGCTCGCGGTTCGACTCGTTCTCGCAGAACAGCGCCGCGGCGCCGTCGTCGTCGATCCGCAGCACGAGGTCGTCCCCGTCGGGACGGTCGGCGGTCAGCTCGCCCGAACCGGTCGAGCGGATGCCCGGCTTGGCCCGGGCGGGCAGGTCCCAGTCCCACACGTTGCGGAACCAGAGGGTCGGCAGCACGTGGATCGTCGCGGTCTCGGGCCCCGCGTTCTCGACCGTCACCCGCATCAGCAGGTCGTGCGGGCCGGCCTTGGCGTGGTCGACGGTGACGACCCAGTACCGGCTCTCGTCGAAGACGCCGGTGTCGGCGAGCTCGTACTCGGGTTCGTCCTTCGATCGGGCCAGATTCGTCGCGAGCAGGTCGTCGTACGGGAACTCGCCCTGCGGGTAGTGGTAGCGCCAGCGCTGCCAGGAGTGGGTCGGGGTGCCGTCGAGGTACCACCAGTACTCCTTGACGTCCTCCCCGTGGTTGCCCTCGGGGCCGGAGAGCCCGTACATCCGCTCCTTGAGGATCGGGTCGACCCCGTTCCAGAGCGCGAGCCCGAGGCACCAGCTCTGCCCGGTGTCGCAGACACCCGCCATCCCGTCCTCGTTCCAGCGGTAGGTGCGCGAACGGGCGTGATCGTGGGGGAAGAATCGCCAGGCGTCGCCGTCGGCGCTGTAGTCCTCGCGGACCGTGCCCCACGCTCGCTCGGCGAGGTACGGGCCCCAGTCGCGCCATTCCGCCACGCCCGAATCCGCCTCGGCCAGTCGTCGACGTTCGGCCCCGGGTTCGCTCATGCTGCGATCCTAGGAGGCGAGGGCCGCCTCGAACGCCACCCACGGGAGCATGGCGCACTTGATGCGGGTGACGTAGCGCGAGACGCCGCCCAGGGCGACCGCGTCGCCCAGCAGCTCCTCGTCGCCCTCGATCGCGCCCTTGGACTGCATCAGTTCGCGGAAGGCCTGGATGCGCGCCGTCGCCTCGGCGTCGCTCAGCTCGTGCACGAGGTCGTTCAGTACCGAGGCCGACGCCGTCGAGATCGAGCAGCCCTGCCCCTCCCAGCTGATCGACTCGATCGAGCCGTCGGAAGCGCGGTGCACCCGGAGGGTGACCTCGTCGCCGCAGGTCGGGTTGATCTGGTGAGACGAGCCCGAGGCGCCGTCGCGCAGGCCGAAGCCGTGCTTCTGCTTCGCGTGGTCGAGGATGACCTGCTGGTACATGCTCTCCAGCTCACGGGACGCCATCAGACGACCCCGAAGAAGCGGCGGGAATCGGCGACGGCCTGGACCGCGAGGTCGATCTCGTCGGGGGTCGTGTAGAGGTACCCGCTGGCGCGGGTGGTGGCGGTCACGCCGAACCGGCGGTGCACGGGCTGCGCGCAGTGGTGCCCGACCCGCACGGCGATCCCGCGGTCGTCGAGGAACTGCCCGACGTCGTGCGCGTGCACGCCGTCGACCACGAAGCTCGCGAGGCCGACCCGCTCGGCGCCGGCCGCGGGGCCCAGCACGCGGACGCCGGGGATGCCGGTCAGCCCGTCGACCAGGCGGCGGCCGAGCTCGGCCTCCCAGAGCTCGATCCGGTCCATCCCGACCGCACCGAGGTAGTCGACGGCCGCGGCCAGCGCGATCGCCTGGGACACCCGCTGGGTGCCCGCCTCGAAGCGCAGCGGCGCCGGCAGGAACTCGGACTCGGTGAGCCCGACCGTCGTGATCATCGATCCGCCGGTCAGGAACGGGGGAAGCGCGTTCAGCAGCTCGGAGCGCCCGTAAAGCACCCCGATCCCGGTCGGGGCGAGCATCTTGTGACCCGAGAAGACGGCGAAGTCGACCTCGAGGGCGTGGAGGTCGAGCGGCAGGTGCGGAGCCGACTGGCAGGCGTCGAGCACGACCAGGGCACCGACGGCATGCGCCAGCGCGGTCAGTTCGGCGACGGGGTTGACCGCTCCGAGCACGTTCGAGACGTGCGAGAAGGCGACGACCCTCGTCGTCTCGCCGATGACCTCGGCGGCCTCGTCGAGCCGGATGGCGCCGTCGTCGTCCAGCCCGATCACGCGGAGCGTCGCCCCGGTGCGGAATGCCAGTTCTTGCCACGGCACGAGGTTCGCGTGGTGCTCGAGCTCGGTGACGACGATCTCGTCGCCGGCACCGAGACGGAAGCGCTCGGCGGCCGCTCCCCCGCGGCCGAGCGAGGTGTTCGACATCCCGTAGGCGATGAGGTTGATGCCCTCGGTCGCGTTCGAGGTCCAGACGATCTCGTCCTCGCCCGCGCCGACGAAGCCCGCCACGGTCGCCCGCGCGGCCTCGAACAGCTCGGTCGCCTCACCGGCGAGAGTGTGGGCGCCGCGGTGCACGGCCGAGTTCGTCGTCTCGTAGTAGGCCCGCTCGACGTCGATCACCTGGCGCGGCTTCTGCGAGGTCGCCCCCGAGTCGAGGTAGACGAGCGGATGACCGTTGACGGTGCGACCGAGGATCGGGAAATCCGAGCGGATGCGCTCGACCTCGGCTCCGTCGAGTCCGGTTCTGATGTTCGTCTCGATCGTCACGGCTTTCTCGTGCCACCCTTCGTGTACCGGCTGAAAGCGCGAGGGCCCGGTCTCTCGACCGGGCCCTCGCCATCCGTTGCGGGGACAGGATTTGAACCTGCGACCTCTGGGTTATGAGCCCAGCGAGCTACCGAACTGCTCCACCCCGCGCTACCCCTCAAGCCTACCGCACGTCTGAGCACCCGGGGGCCGTGCCGCCGGATGACCGAGTCCGCGGAATACTCGCGGCTACTTGTTCTTGTCGCCGTTGTTGCCCTTGCCGCCGTTCCCGTTCCCGTTGCCGTTGCCGTTTCCGGGGCCGCCCTTGTCGTCGGCCGGCTGCGGATCGGTGGCGGGGGTGACCGCCTCCTCGGGCACGACGGCCGGGGCCGGTTCGGTCGCCGGGGCGGGTTCGGTGCCCTGGTCGGGTTCCGCGCTCGGCGCCGGCTCCGGCGTGGTGGCCGGGGCGGTCGTGGAGGTGACCACCTGGGCCGGGTCGTCGCTTGCGGGTGCGGTTCCGGATGCGCCGAGCCCCCAGAGGGCGAGACCGGCGAGAGCGGCCACGGCCGCGCCTCCGGTCACCCAGGCGATCACGCGCCGACGCCGAGCGGGAACGGCCGGCTCACCGCGCTCGAGCACCTCGGTCGAAGTGGCACCGGGCGCGAGCGGTGCGGTCGCCGACGATCCACCGGGCGCGAGCAGTGCGGTCGCGGACGACCCGGCCGGCTCGAGCACTTCGGTCGCGAGGTCGATCCCCTGGGTGGGGACGGCGGCCGGCTCAGCGGCGTCGCCGCCGGTGGTCGAGGCGGTGGTGTCGCCGCGGAGCAGGGCGTTCGCCCGCACCACGACGTCGAGTGAACTGGGGCGGGAGCCCGGGTCGCGCGAGGTCATGGCGGTCAGCAGCGACTTCCAGCCGTAGCCGAGGGACCCCGGCACGACCGGGTCGTGGCTCAACCGCGCGAGGGCGGCCTCCGGAGCCCCCGTCTGCGGGAAGGCGCGCTCACCCGTCAGGGCCTCGAGGAGGACGAGTCCGAGCGCGTACACGTCCGAGGCCGGCGCCGGCGCGCTTCCCCGAACCTGCTCGGGGCTCAGGTACGCCGCGGTGCCCACGAGGGTGCCGGGCAGGGTGAGCCGGGTCGAGTCGATGAGGTACGCGATCCCGAAGTCGGCGAGCTTGGCCCGGAACTCCTCCCCGGGCACGTGCGAGCTTCGCAGCAGCACGTTCGAGGGCTTGATGTCCCGGTGCACGATGCCGGCCTGATGCACGACGTGCAGGGCCTCGGCCAGGTCGCGGGCCATCGTGGCGGCGTCGTGCCGCGCGACGGGGCCGGAGGCGACGCGTTCGGCGAGCGTCGCGCCCTCGACGTATTCCATCACCAGGTAGTTCGTGCGGGCGGCCGCGGTCTGGGCGTCGAACAGCGTGACCAGGGACGAGTGGTTGAGTGATGCCAGCAGGCGCGTCTCGGTGCCGCTGCGCGCCGCGTCGGCGGTGGCTTCACGGAACACCTTGACCGCGACGGTGCGGCCCAGCGCCTCGTCGCGGGCCCGGTAGACGACGCCCATCCCGCCCGCGCCGATCTTCGCCTCCAGGAGGTAGCGGCCGTCGAGGAGCTCCCCGGTCGTGGCCGAGCCCCCGGCGCCGGTGTCAGAGATCGTCACGCGATCCGTCCATAGTGTCCTCCGTCTTCCCGACCTGCCTACCATGATTTGCCTCAACAGCGATTGAGGCACCATGCGCGATCAGCCCCCGGAGCACGCCTTAAACGAGAAAGATCCGGTGCAGCCTCAGCTGCACCGGATCTCGTTCTCGTTGCGGGGACAGGATTTGAACCTGCGACCTCTGGGTTATGAGCCCAGCGAGCTACCGAACTGCTCCACCCCGCGGCACAAGACAAAACACTACCACAGTCACCACCGGGGAAGTGTCGCCGCGATCCGTTCGGCATCCTCGCGGGCGAGTCCGGCGCGCTCGGCGAATTCGGGCCAGCGCACGATCGCATCGGTCACCCCGGTGATCGCATCCGTGCGGCCCGGCACCTCGAACCGGTCCGCCACCGCGAGCACGTCGTCGCGGGAGATCTCGCCGAATCCCCCGTTGACCGACATGAGGTGCTGGTACGTCCACTGGCCGGCGGGGTTGAAGGCGTACGTGACGTCGTAGGCGGGCGCGAGCCGCCAGCCCGACCCGCTGCCGGGAGGGTCGAGCAGGAACGAGAAGTTCTTCGTGTGGTCGTCGCAGTTGCGGGCGAGCACGTTGAACACCATCCGCCGGAAGGCCTCCGTGCGCGCCTCTTCCGGCAGGCCGAGCCGCGCGATCACCTGGAAGTACTGGGCGTAGTCGTGCGTCGCCCGCTGCTTGTAGTCGAGCTCGGCCATCGCGCAGAGCGTCTGCAGGTGCACCTTGGAGTCGTCGGGTCCGCGGTCGAACCGCTTCGTCATGAAGTGGGCGCGGCCGTTCTCCTCGAGGAGCCGCGACGGCGACATCTCGATTCCCGCGGCGGTCGCCATCAGGTAGTACGCGTACTCGATCCGGCCGTACCCCGACGAGCTCCCCAGCTCGCTGTCGCGGCCCACGCCGTCGAGCTTGATCATCCAGTGCTCGAAACCGTCCTCCGCCGGCAGCTGCCCGGAGCGCACCTCGTCGGTCTCCGGGTTCCAGGCGATGATCGCCTTGGCTCGGGCACCGCCGGCCGAGGTGCCGACCTGGATGAGCGTGGCCAGGGCCGCGGCCGCCTCCCGATCGCCCTCGATCCGCCCGGAGAGAGCGCTCCGCGCGCCCACGACCAGGTCGCTGAGCTCGAGCGCGGTCGGCTTCCGGCGCTGCGGACCTCGGGTGGGCCGGAACTCCAGCGCCCCCATCCCCCGCCGGCCGAGGTAAGCGAGGCGGTCCAGGGCGCTGATCGACCCACGGTCCACACCCTGCGAGGCGAGGTAGGCGGTGACCAGGGCGTTGCCGAAGTCATCCGGCAGCGCGTCGGCGATGAACGGCGGGAGCCGGTGGTAGGTGGGCTCGGGCAGGGACGCGTAGACGCGCACCCCGTCCGCGAGGGGGGTGCTGAGCGGGGAGAGCTCGATGCCCGAGGCCAGCCAGGCCGGGTCGTACTCGAACGCGAAGCTGCCGCTGACCGGGTCGGGCGCGATGGCGCCGACGAGCCTGTCCCAGGCCCGGACCTCGATCACCGAGACGGGTGCGTACGCCATCAGCGGGACCCCTCGGGCAAGCCGGGTGCCCGGCCGCCGGCGACCGGGCCGCGCGGGCGCGACGCACGCTGCGGAGCACTCTGCTTGCGCTCCTGGGCGAGCAGACGCAGCGGGCTGACCGAGACGGCCGGCGCGAGCGAATCGATCCAGTCGAGCCGGCCGAGAGCCCGGACCACCCGGACCAGGGTCGCCGTGCTCGAGCCGTGCCCGGCCTCGAGGTTCTTGATGGTGCGCACGCTGACGCCCGCCCGCTCGGCGACCGCGGCCTGCTCGAGGTTGCGCGACAGCCGGACGGCGCGGATGCGGGCGCCGAGGCGCTCTTCCAGCTCCCCGGTCGTCGCAGCGGTCGAATCGAAGATCTCCATAAGTGCAGTATCGTGCACTTTATGCGCCTCTAGCAACACTAAGTGCACGATACTGCACGTTATGACGAACTAGTTTGACGGGGTGGCCGAGGGTGTCGGAGTCGATCCACCGTCGGTGCCTTCACCCGTGCCCGACCCGTCCGTGCCGGAACCATCCGTCGAGGTGCCCGACGCGCCGCCCGTCTGGGCCTGCAGTGCCTGGTCGATCGCGTTGATCGCATCCTGGAGCCGCTGGTCGGCCTCGCCGTAGGCCGCGAAGTCACCGGCGGCCAAGGCCGTCGCCCGGTCGCTGAGCGCCTGGCGGGCGTTCGCGAGAGCCTGGGTGATCTGCGCGTCGGCGGTCGCCGCATCCGTTCCGGTCCCGGTTCCCGAGCCGGTGTCGATGCCGCCCGTGCCTCCGGTGCCCGGATCGGTGGGGGTCACGCCGCCGTCGCCGGCCTGGGCGCCGGAATCTCCGCCGAAGAGCGAGTCCAGGGCGCCGTCGAGCGTCGACTCGAACGCGATCTTGTTGCCGAACGAGACCAGCACCTTCTGCAGCAGCGGGAAGCTGGTCTCACCGCGGGACTGCACGTAGACCGGCTGCACGTAGAGCAGACCGCCGCCGACCGGCAGCGTCAGCAGGTTTCCACTGATCACCTGGCTCTCACCCTGACGCAGCAGGTTGAGGGCAGAGCTCACCCCCGGGTCCGAGGAGAAGCTGTTCTGAACCTGACCGGGCCCGGGTATCGTGTCGTCCTTCGGCAGCGTCAACAGCCTGAGCTTGCCGTAGTCGCCGGACTTCTCGCCGGTCGTCTCCCCCGCGTTCGCGTCGACCGCCAGGTACCCCGTGAGCACGCTCCGGGAGGAGGTCGCATCCTGCTGGGTCTGCGGGATGAACGTCGAATAGAGCGAGTACGACGGCTGATCCTGGGTCGGCATCTGCAGCGTCAGGTAGTACGGCGGCTGCAGCGTCGGGTTGGTCGACGGCGAGGTCGGGTCGTTCGGGGTGGCCCAGGCGTCCTCCTGCGAGTAGAAGGAGCCCGCGTCGGTCACGTGGTAGGCGCCGAGGATCGAGCGCTGCACCTTGAACAGGTCGGCCGGGTACCGCACGTGGCTCATCAGGGCGCCGGACATGTCGCTGATCGGCTTGACCGTGGCCGGGTAGATCTTCTCCCAGGTCTGGAGCAGCGGGTCCTTGTCGTCCCACGCGTAGAGCGTCACCTTGCCGTCGTAGGCGTCGACCGTGGCCTTCACCGAGTTGCGGATGTAGTTGATGTCGTCGACGGGGTACGCCGGCGAGGGCGTGTAGGTGTCGGCGATCGTCTGGCTGAGCGACTGCACCTTCGAGTACGGGTAGTTCGACGAGGTCGTGTACCCGTCGACGATCCAGACGACCTTGCCGTCGACGACGGAGGGGTAGGGATCCGAGTCGATCGTGAGGTACGGCGCGACCTTCGAGACGCGCTGGGCGGGATCGCGGTCGTAGAGGATCTGCGAGTCGTCGTTCACCGCATCCGACAGGAAGATCTGCTCGGACTGGAACTTCAGCGCGTAGACCAGCCGCTTGAAGATGTTGTCGAGCTTCGGCCCGCCGTCGCCCTGGAAGGTCGTGTAGGTCTGCGAGGCGCCGTCGGTGCCGGAGGGGTAGTCCAGCTCGATCTGCGAGGCGCCCTCGGGCCCGCCGACGATCGAGTAGGGCGGGGAATCCTCGCCGAAGTACACGCGCGGCTCGAAGTCGCCGAGCTCGCCGGTGGAGGGGATGCCGGACTCCAGGAACACGGGCTGGCCGTCGGCCGAGCGCTGGTTGCCGTAGGCGGCGACCACGCCGTAGCCGTGGGTGTAGACGACGGTCTGGTTGTACCAGGTCGCGGACGAGCCGAGCGCGTCGATGTTGATGTCACGCACGGTGACCACCGCATCCTGGACCTGGCCGTCGATGTTGTAGCGGTCGACGTCGAGGTGGGTCGGGAACTGGTAGTACTGCCGGAACTGCTGCAGCTGCTGGAACGACTTGGTCACGAGGGCCGGGTCGAGGATGCGGATGTTCGCGGTCGTGGCCGCGTCGTTCCGCAGTGCACCCTGCTCGGCCGTGGTGGTCGCCGCGTACGGCGTCTCCTCCACGTCGGCGACGTCGTAGGCGTCCCGGGTCATGTCGATGTTGCGCTGGATGTACTCGCTCTCCAGCGTGCGCTCGCTCGGGTCGACCTGGAAGCGCTGCACGACCCAGGGGGCGAGGGAGCCCAGGATGAGGGCACTCACGATCAGGAGCGCGGTGCCGATGATGGGCAGGCGCCAGCGGCCGATCACCGCGGCGACGATGAACAGGATCGCGACCAGGCCGGCGATCCCGGCGAGGATCTGGAGGCCCGGGATCGTGGCGTTGACGTCCGAGTACGAGGCTCCGGTGATCAACCCCGAACTGTTGGCGAGGGTCGCGTACTGGTCGAGCCAGATGCTGACGGCCTGGAGGATCAGGTAGACCGCCGCGGTGACGGCCATCTGGATGCGCGCGATCTTCGAGATGCGCACCTCGCGCTGGCTGAACCGGATGGCCCCGTAGAGGTAGCTGGTCGCGATTCCGGCCAGGCCCGCGATGATCACGACGGCGGAGGCGAAGCCCACGACACCGCGCCAGAACGGCAGGTCGTAGATGTAGAAGGAGATGTCCATGCCGAACTGCGGGTCGGTCTGCCCGAACGCGGTGCGGTTGAGGTACTGCAGAGTGAGCTGCCAGCGGGAGGCGGTCGCGACGCCCGCGAACAGGCCGAGCACGGCGGGTACCCCGAAGGTGGCGAGGCGGCGGAGCGGCTCGATGACCTGCTGGTAGCGGTCGAGCTGCGAGTTGAGCTTCGCGTAGACGGGTCGCCAGCGGAACGCGATCTCGATCGAGGCCCAGACCGGGATGGCCATGGCCAGGAAGCCGATGACGAACATCACTCCCCCGGCGAGCCACTGCGTGGTCAGCACGCTCAGGTAGCCGAGCTGGTCGTACCAGAGGATCTCGGTGTACAGGGTGCTGAAGACGAAGAAGAGTATGGCCAGGACGACCACGATCGCGATCGCGATCGCGAGAGTGACTCTCGAACGTCGTGCGGGCTTCTCTGCTGTTTGGGAAGTCACGGGGGGCCTCTGTGCTCGATGCTGCGGTGTCCGTCAATCTTAGACACCGCAATCCTAGGCAAGGGCGTCTGGGAGCCCGCTGGCCGGGAGCCGTCAGATGGCCCCGCTGCGCGTCAGGAGCAGGTGGGCAGCGCCGAGGTGTCCCCGCCCGAGGCGATCGCCTGGAGCGCCGTGACCGAGTCGTTCAGGGTCGAGACGGCGAAGACGGTGATGCCGTCCGGCACGTGCCCGACGACCTCGTCGCAGTTCGAGGCGGGGGCGAGGAACCAGGTGGCCCCCGCATCCCGGGCGCCGAACATCTTCTGGCGGATCCCGCCGATCGGCCCGACGTTGCCCGCGGCGTCGATCGTGCCGGTGCCGGCGACGTTCTGGCCGCCGTTCAGCTCGCCCGGGGTCAGCTTGTCGATGATCCCGAGCGCGAACATCATGCCCGCGCTCGGACCGCCGACGTTGTCGAGCTGGATGTCGACGTCGAACGGGAACTGGAACGAGAGCGCCACCGCGATCCCGATGGCCGGAGCGCCGGTCTGCGGCGAGACGGTCGGGGTCACCTGCACGGTCGTCTCGGAGCCGTCGGCGTGCTGCACCTGCAGGGTCGCGGGGGTGGAGGTGCCGTTCGCGGCGATCAGCGCGCGGAGGGTGTCGAGGTCGGTCGCCGGGCTGCCGCCGACCGAGAGGATCACGTCGTCCTCGGCGAGCGCGCCGGCCGCCGGGCCCTGGGGGTCGACCGCAGCGACCTGCACCCTGGTCGTGTAGGCGATCCCCTGCTCGGTGAGGGCGGCGGCGACGGCCTCCTGCTGGCTGTCGACCATCTGGGCGGCGTTCTGCTGGTTGCGCTCCTCGGTCGTGACGGTCGGCGGGTAGATCGCGTCGATCGGCACCACGGCCTTGCTGGAGTCGAACCACGAGGTGGCGACCTCGGCCCACGAGGGGCGCTGCTCCCGGGTGCCTCGCACCGAGACGGTGAGCATGTCGAGTGTGCCGGAGGTGGGGTAGGTCTGGGCGCCGTCGATCGAGATGAGGGGCACCTCGGTGCCGTCGCGGTCCTGGGAGCCGAGGGTGTCGAAGACGGGGCCGGGCTGCTCGATCGCGTAGGGCGCCGGGATGAAGCTCATCACGAGTCCGAGGACGAGGGCGAGGACCAGAAGGGTCCACCCCGTCCGGGCCCGTCGGGAGGGGCGCGCGCGAATGTCCTCGGGTTCGAACAGACTCACGGGATCCTCTCGCAGCACCTGGGCCGGGTGTTCGCCACGGGCGCACGGCCAGGCGTTCAAGCTTATGGGAAAACCCAGCCTGGGCGGCGGGCCACGAGTTAGCGTAGGAGCACTGTCTGACAGCCCGCATGGAGATCCCGGAGAACCGGATCGCACGGTGCGGCTGACACCGAACGAAGGACGAACCGTGAGCGACGATCCCCGCGAGCAGCCCGAGCAGCCCGAGGACGAGTTCCGCGAGATGCTGAACTCCTTCCTGTCGGGCAACTCCGACATCGACCCTTCGAAGCTCGCGAGCGCGGCGGGCCTGCCGTCCGACCCGGCGGCCGTCTCGCAGCTCATGCAGCAGCTGCAGAACGCGATGGCCTCCTCGACCGACGGCGTCAACTGGGACACCGCGAAGAAGCAGGCGCAGGAGATCGCCGGTTCGGCGAGCCTCAGTGTGACCGACCAGTCCCGCGCCCAGCTCGACCAGGCACTCCACGTGGCCTCCCTCTGGCTCGACGAGGTGACCTCGCTGTCGGACTCGGCGGTCGCGCCCCGCCTGCTGACCCGTGCCGAGTGGGCCACCACGACGATCCCGGTCTGGACCCAGCTCGCCGAGCCGGTCGCCCTCAGCATCTCGGATGCGCTGACCACGGTGCTCCGCGACCAGGCGCCGGAGGAGATGGCCGGCATGATCGCCGGCGCGAGCCAGCTCATGCGCAACCTCGGTGGCACTCTCTTCGCGATGCAGCTCGGCCAGATCGTGGGCCGGCTCTCGCAGGAGGTCGTCTCCGGCGGCGACGTCGGCATCCCGCTGCTGGAAGAGGGCCAGGCGGCCCTGCTGCCCCAGAACATCGCCGAGTTCGGCGAGGGCCTCGACATCCCGATCGAGGAGGTGCAGCTCTACCTCGCCATCCGCGAGCTCGCCCACGCCCGCCTGTTCCGCCACGCGCGCTGGCTGCGCCTGCACGTGATCTCCTCGATCACCGAGTTCGCCAAGGGCATCACGATCGACACCGACCGGCTCGAAGAGCTCGCCGGCAGCTTCGACCCCTCGAACCCGGAGGAGCTCCGCGAGGCGATGGCCAGCGGTGCCCTGATCCCGCCGAAGAGCGAGCAGCAGCTTCACGCCCTGGCACGCCTGGAGACCACCCTCGCCCTGATCGAGGGCTGGGTCGACGTGGTGACTGCCGAGGCGTCGAGCCGTCTGCCCCGCTGGAACGCGATCGCCGAGACGGTGCGCCGTCGCCGGGCGACAGGAGGCCCGGCCGAGTCGGCCTTCGGGGCCCTGATAGGCCTCGAGCTGCGACCGCGGCGGCTCCGCGACGCCGCGGCGCTCTGGAAGGCGGTCTCGGAGGCCGTGGGGCAGGAGCAGCGCGACGCGCTTTGGTCGCACCCGGACGTCGTGCCGACCTCGGACGATTTGGACGACCCGTCCGCCTTGATCGCACGGCTCACGGGCGGTACCCCGGAGCCGGACGAGATGGACCAGGCGCTGGAAGACCTGCTGAACGAAGAGGCGACGAAGGACGAGGACCAGGACGACCAGGACCAGGACGACCAGCCGCCCGTGCCGTGATCGATGGCGGTCGGCGCTCCAGTCTTCGTCGGCCTTTGCCCGGGTCGCAGTCCGCGGCTGTGGATAACCTCCTGACCTGACCTGCCGTGGGGCAGGATTCCGGGATGGCCCTCCGACTCGAGCCCGAGCATCCGCTGGTCTGGCGCACGCCACATTCGGTGCAGTTCGGGGTCGAGCGGGCCGTCGCCCGGATCGACGACGTCGGCGCCGGCCATGAGCTGGTGATCGCTCTGCTCAGCCGCGGGGTCACCCGGCGGGTTCTGCTGGCTTCCGCTGAGGCGAACGGGATGTCGGCGGCAGACGTCGATGGCATCCTCGACGAGTTGGGCTCTTTGGTGCGCGACACCGACACGCGGCCGGCGGGATCCGACGTCGGCGCGCCCTCCCCGGCATCCCTCGTCGTCGAGCTCGACGCGCGGCCCCGGGAGGCGGACGTGCTCGGCCCACTGCTGGAGGGCGTCGGGTTCAGGGTGCGCGCGCCGGGCTCGGGGCGGCGAATGGATGCGGCCGTGCTGGTCTCGCACTTCGCGACCTCGCCGCGTCGCGCCGCCCGGTGGCTGCGGGAGGACGTGCCGCACCTGCTCGTCGAGTTCGGCGATCGTTCGGTGCGGATCGGGCCGTTCGTCGTCCCGGGGCGCGGGCCCTGCGCCGAGTGCCTCGAGCTCGCGCGGGTCGAGGCCGATCCGGCGTGGCCCGCGATGGCCGCTCAGCTCTCGGTGCGCACGGCGCCGTCGGCCGACGGGCTGGGTGTCAGCACGGCGGGGGTGGTGGCGGCTCGGATGCTCGTGGAGCAGTTCGCCGGGGGCGGTACCGGGGGGCCGTGGTCCGGGCGGGCCGTCCGCATCCTGAGGCCAGGGCTCGGCGGGCTGGGGCTCGGCGGGCCAGGGCTTGGGCCCGAGCTGGGTCCGGGACCGGGGCCGACCCGCGGTGACGCGCTCTCGATCGAGGCGTTCAGCGCCCATCCGAGCTGCGGATGCCGCTCTCCTGCAGGAAGCGTGACGGCTGGCGGTCGCCCGACCGCCGCATCCCGGCCGCCGCCCACGACAGACGCAGTAGTCGTCGAGCGCGCGTGATGCCGACGTAGAGCAGCCGACGTTCCTCGTCGACACCCTCGAGCCCCTGCGCGTAGCTGATCGGCACCAGCCCCTCGGCGACCCCGGCGATGAACACGACAGGCCACTCCAGCCCCTTCGCCGAGTGCAGGGTGGCGAGGTTCACGGCCCGGACGGTCGGTTCGTGCTGCGAGGCCTGCCGCTCCATGAGCTCGTCGGTGAACTGGCGGAAGGTCGTGCCGGGCGGCATCCCCTCGGCGAGACCCATCAGGGCGTTCATGGCCTCCCAGCGGTCGCGGAGGGCGCCGACGCCTTCCGGAGCATCCTGCGTCCAGCCCCGCGTGCGGAGCACGTCGCTGACCGACTTGAACAGCGGCTCGTCGACGATCGAGACCGAGGCGGCGCGCAGCTCCATGACCGCGCGCTTGACCTCGGGCTGGTCGAAGAAGCGCGCGCCACCGCGCAGCTGGTAGCTGACACCGGCGGCGGTCAGCGCCTGCTCGAGCACCGCCGACTGCGCGTTGACCCGGTAGAGCACGGCGATGTCGTGGGGCTCGGTTCCGCCGGCGATGAGCGCGGCGATCTCCTGGGCGATGCCCTCGGCCTCGGCGTAGTCGGAGGCATAGGCCGTGACCGTGGGCGTCGGGAAGGTGGGGACCGGTGCGCCGGCAGCCGCATCCGGAGCCCCGGCCACATTCTCGTGCGCATCCCCGTTCGCATCCGCGTGGGCGCTGCCGTCCGCATCCACTCCCGCCGGCTCGACCGCGTGCAGCGTGAGCGCGCCGGGCCGGCCGCGCATCAGCCGGTTGGCGAGAGCGACGATCGGCTCGGTCGAGCGGTAGTTCTGCTCGAGCGTGACGACCGTGGCGCTCTGGTTGCGGCGCGGGAACTCGAGCAGATAGTCGGCGCTCGCCCCGGCGAAGGAGTAGATCGTCTGGCTCGCGTCGCCGACCACGCAGAGGTCGCGCCGGTCGCCGAGCCACTGCTGCAGAAGGTGATGCTGCAGCGGCGAGACGTCCTGGTACTCGTCGACGACGAAGAAGCGGTACTGCTCGCGCACCTGGATCGCCACCGAGGGCTCGGTCTCGATCATGCCGGCGGTGACCAGCAGCACGTCCTCGAAGTCGAGCTGCCGCCGCTCGTCCTTCAGCTGCTCGTAGCGCGCGTGCAGTTCGAGCATCTGCTCGACCGAGATCGTCGGGGGCATCGTGCGGCTCGACCGCGCCCGCAGTTCGTACTCGGCGAGCCCGAGGTTCGAGACCTTGCGCCACTCGATCTCGGCCGCGACATCCCTCAGAGTGGCGGTGTCGACCCGGAGCCGCAGCGTCTCGGCCGCGTGCGCGATGGCCTTGGCCTTGTTGTCGATGATCTTCGGAGCCTCGCCGCCGATCACCTGCGGCCAGAAGTAGTTCAGCTGCGCGAGCGCCGCCGAGTGGAAGGTGCGGGCCGACACCCCGCCCGCGCCGAGCGGCCGCAGCCGGGTGCGCAGCTCGGCCGCCGCCCGCGAGGTGAAGGTGAGCGCCATGACGCGGCCGGGCGAGTAGACGCCGGTTGCGACGCCATAGGCGATCCGGTGCGTGATGGCGCGGGTCTTGCCCGTGCCGGCACCGGCGAGGATGCACACCGGGCCGAGCAGCGACCGGGCCGCGACGCGCTGCTGCGGGTCGAGCGCGACGAGCAGGTCGTCGGCCGAACCAGCCGTCACGCGCGCTCCACCGTCGGCAACGGGCCGCCGAACCAGGTCTCGATGATCGCGCGGGCGATCGACGAACTGCCGGGCAAAAGGATGCCGTTGTCGGGGTCGGCGATCTGCTCCCGCGTGAACCAGCGCAGGTCGAGGATCTCGTCGCCGTCGGGGCGGAGGTCGGCGGTGTCGTCGGCCGACACCTGGGCGATGAAACCGACCATGAGGGAGGCCGGGAAGGGCCAGGGCTGCGAGCCGACGTATTGCGGGTCGTCGATGACGACGCCGGACTCCTCGGCGATCTCCCGCACCGCGGCCGCCTCGAGCGACTCCCCCGGCTCGACGAAGCCGGCCAACAGCGAGTAGCGGTTGTTCTCCCAGAGAGCGTTCGACCCGAGCAGGATGCGCTCGTCGCGGTCGACGATCCCGACGATGACGGCGGCGTCGGTGCGCGGGAACAGCTCGATCTGCTGCACCGGGCAGCGGCGCACCCAGCCGCCGCTCTCGACCAGGGTCGCGGCGCCGCAGCGCGGGCAGTGCGTATGGGTGCCGTGCCAGTTGAACATCGCCAGCGCCTCGGTGAAGACGCCGGCGCCGGTGTCGTCGAGGTCGGCGGCGACCATGCGGAGGTCGAGCCAGTTCCCGGAGCCCAGCTCGGCGGCGCGCTCGTCGTCCACCGTCACGGCGAACAGGGGGCTCCCGGCGGCGGCGTCGCCGCTGGCGTCGAGGGAGCGGCCGAGATAGAGCCGCACGGACTCGGCACCGCCGCCCGCACCCGCTTCGGCGATGCGCTCGAGCACAGCATCCGGGAGCAGGGAGGGGGCCAGGAAGGCGAGCACCGGCGTCGTGGTCACCGCGGGCTTGGAGCCGAAGCCGTCGTAGCCGGACGGGTTCTCGCCGCTCGAGGCGAGCGCGCGGCCGCGGTTCAGAACGAGCACCCGCGCCTCGGGCGACCCCCACAGTGCGTCGAGCACCGCGAGGTCGGACCGGGAGGAGTGGTCGCGGTCGATCCGGTGCCGGGAAAGCGGGAGCGAGGACTGGAAAGCGCGTGACATGGTTGACCAATCGTGCGTGGCGGAAGCCGTGGCCGGGACCGACCGCCCTACCCTAGAGACATGGCGAGATCCCACCTCACTCTAGCCGCGCTCGCGACCTCGGCCGTCGCCGGAGCCGACATCGTCGTGACCCGTCCGCTCACCTCCCGGAGCGGCGGCCGCTACGACTCGGCGGTCGTCACGCTGCGCTCCGGCGAGGAGTACGTGGTGCGCGTCCCGGTCGACTCCGCCGCCGAATCCGAGCAGTCGCGCGACCTGGTCGCGCTGAACGCGCTGACCTCCGGAGTGCGCACCCGGCTCCCGTTCGCGGTCCCCGCCTACCTCGGCCAGGCGCCCGTTGCGCAGACCCGCGCGATCGTCTACGAGTACATCGAGGGTCAGCCGGGCTCGCTCGCCGACATCGGGGGCGAGGACAGCGCCTCGGATGCGATCGGTCGCGCGATCGCCGCCATCCACTCGCTGCCCACCTCGGTGGTCTCGGATGCGGGGCTCGCGTCGAACTCCGCCTCGCAGATCGCCGCCACCTCCCGCAAGCTCGCCGACCGCGCCGCCGCGACCGGCAAGGTGCCGAAAGAGCTGCTGACCCGCTGGTCGCTGGCTCTGGAAGACAGTGCGCTCTGGCAGTTCGCCCCCTCCGTGGTGCACGGCGCGCTGGCGCCGGAGTCGTTCCTGCTGCTCGGAGACCGCGTCTCCGGGGTCATCGGCTGGCAGAACCTCCGCGTCGGCGACCCGGCGCTCGACCTGTTCTGGCTGAACTCCGCCCAGCAGGCCTCGAGCGCCGACCGGGTCTTCGCCGGCTACGAGCAAGCCCTCACGCGTCCGGCCGACCGCCAGCTGCGAAAGCGCGCCCGCCTCTATGCCGAGCTCGAGATCGCGCGCTGGCTGCTGCACGGTGTCGACACCCGCGACGAGGGTGTCGTCTCGGATGCGGTCGGGATGCTGGAGAGCCTGCACGCGACCGTCGAGAACGACCTGCTCAACCCGCTCTCGACCGACACCGGCCAGATCATGGGACTCGAAGACGTCGAGGCACTGCTGGACCGCACGCCGATGCCGGGCGGCGCTCCGGCCGGTGAGCACGCGAACCGCATCTCGGAGGACTGAGGGGGCTGCTCCGGCGGCCACCCGTCGCGCCGGCCGTCTTTGCCTCAGAGGCCGGAGTCGCGGATGAGGGTGACCAGCTCGGCCTCGGAGTACAGCCGTTCGGGCGTGATGATCGCGTCGTCGGCGACGAAGTAGAACGAGGCGTCCACCGCATCCACGTCGATGCCTTTCCACCGCGCGTACGCGAGCCGGTAGAGCGCCAGCTGGAGCTGCTTGAGTTCGAGATCGGCCGCATCCACCGGGGCCTTGCCGGTCTTCCAGTCGACCACCTCGAACCGGTCGCCGACGGCGAAGATCGCGTCGATCTTGCAGATGATCACCCTCCCGGCGAGCACGAGGTGGATCTCGACCTCGACCTCGACCGGCTGCCGGCCCGCGAACGGCGAGGCCTCGAAGATCGCGATCAGTTCCTGCAGGCGGGCGGTCTCCTCGGCGGCGGTGTCGCGGGCCGGCGGGGCCGCGGGCGGTGAGGCGGGCGGGAGAGCCGCGTCGCCGTCAAGGGCGAGATCGCCACCGAGATCTGCGTCGAGGCCGAGGTCTGCATCGAGATCGAGGTCTGCATCGAGATCGAGGTCGAGGTCGCTCTCGAAGGCGTCCGGGTCGAGGATCCCGCCCCCGAGAGCATCCACGTCGATCAGCTCTTCGCTCCGGCCCGCGCGGTACCGCTCCTCGACCCAGCTGTGGAACCGGGTGCCGAGCCGGGTCTGCCGGAACGGCCGTTCCGGCATCGGCCGCTGCAGCGCGCGCACGACGGCCTGGGGGTCGGCCACGTAGTCCTTGAAACGCGAGGCCGGGATGCGCGCCGGCACCTCGAGCATCCGCGCGCCACGTTCGGCGGCCCGCTCGGCCAACAGCAGGTCGATCTCGAGATCCCAGGGAGTGGGGGCCCCGGGATCGGCCGAGCGCACCGCGTCGGCGGCCGCCTCCATCCGCGACCGGCGGGTGCCCAGCGGATCCCGCGGCCAGGGCAGCCAGCTCTCCTCCTCGGCCAGCGGATTCTCGTCGAAGGCGCTCGCCTCAGGGAACGCGGCCGGGTCGAGCAGACCCGCCGCCTCGAGCTCGCGGAGGTAGAGGCCCGGGCCCCGCACGTTCTTGACCCCCGGCGTCCAGTACGAACCGGTGAGAAGGAGGTCGGCCTTCGCTCGCGTCACGGCGACGTAGATCAGGCGTCGCTGCTCGGCGGCGTAGTGCTCGGCGTTCTGCCGCCGGAAGGTCTCGGAGACTGCTTTGAAGTCGGTCTGCACCTCGATGCCCCGCCAGGCGAGCGACGGCAGCTCGGCCGAGTCTCCGCGGAAGTCGTAGGGCAGCTCGCCGAAGGCCAGCCAGCCCTGGTTCGAGCGGGGCTCGCCCGGGAGTTCGCTCTCGACCATCCGCGGGATGGCCACGACGTCCCATTCCAGGCCCTTCGAGCCGTGGATGGTGAGGATCTGCACCGTGCCGGGCTCGGGTTCCTCGGTGCGCGGCTCGAGGCGGTCGCGCTTCTCGGCCTCCTCGAGCCAGGCGAGGAACTCGCCGAGCCCTGCCGAGGGGTCGAGCGAGAGGAAGGAGCCGAGCTGCTCGGTGAAGGCGTCGAGGCTGGCGCGGGCGGTCGTCGAGCGGGGGCTCGCGAGGGCCTCGACGTCGAGCAGGAGCTCTTGCACGACGAGGTCGACGAAGTCGACGAGCCCGAGCCCGGCCCGGGTGCGGAGGGCGGCGAACTGCGCGGCGGCCCGGCGGAGCCGCGCGAGGCCTTCCGCGCTGAAGCCGTCGAGGGCGGAATGCTCCTCGGGCGAGGTGGCGATGAAGTCGAGGGCGTCGATGATCGAGCGGTCCTCGTCGGCGACGACCGAGCCGCGCAGGCGGTCGGCCACCTCGGGTTCGAGCTTCTGGAAGCGGTGATCGCGCTGGGCGATCCAGGAGGCGAGGGCGCGGAGGGCGGCGAGATCCTTCGTGCCGATCCGCCAGCGTGCGCCCGCGAGCACCCGCAGCAGGTCGGCGCCGGCGGTCGGGTGGTAGAGCACCCGCAGCGTCGAGACGAGGTCGGCGACGGCGGGCTGGCCGAGCAGTCCGCCGATTCCGAGCACGTGGTACGGGATGCCGCGGGCCTCGAGCGCGGCCGTGAACGGCTCGATCCGCTTGACCGAGCGGCAGAGCAGCGCGGCGGCGCGGCGGCGGCCGTTCTCGTCGCGGATGGCGAGCCGGTCGTGCAGCCAGTCGGCCAGCGCCTGGGCTTCGTCCTTGACGGTCTCGGCGAAGCGCAGCTCGAGGGTGCCCTGCTGCACGCCAGGCCTCGGCTGCAGCTGTTCGACCGCGATCCCGGCGGTCGCCGTGAGCGGTGCGACCAGCGTGTTCGCCGCATCCAGCACCCGCTGCGGATTGCGCCAGCTCGTCGACAGCGCGAACGGCTCGGCCCGCTCCGCCCGGTCGGCACGGTCAGCAGCGTTGCCGGCGTCGGCACGGTGGGTCGCGTCGGAGCGGGGGGCGAAGTCGGTGCGGAAGCGGGCGAGGTTCGCGGCACTCGCACCACGCCACCCGTAGATCGACTGGTGCGGGTCGCCGACGGCCATGACGGGCTGCCCGCGGAAGAGGGCGGCCAGAAGCCGGGTCTGCACGACACTCGTGTCCTGGTACTCGTCGAGCAGCACCACTCGATAGCGCGAGCGGTACTCCTCGACCACGCGTGGCGTGCTCTCGACGATGCGGAGCGCCAGCGCGATCTGGTCGGAGAACTCGACGTAGCCGCGACGGAGCTTCTCGGCCGCGTACGCATCCGCGAGGTCGAGCAGCAGGGGCAGGTCGGCGACCGGGGTGATGGCCTTGGCGAGCTCGCCGTAGACGTTCTTGACGCGGGCCGACCCGGTCGGCAGCTCGGCGAGGGCCGCGAACGACCGCGCGTACGCGGCGACCGGTGCGGAATCGACCACGTTCTCGGAAAGCGCCCGGCTGACCGTGAGTACCGCCGAGGTCACGACGTCGACCGAACGGTCGACCGTGAGCAGGCGCGGGTCGTCGCTGGCCACGACCACCGAGCGGGCGAGTTGCCAGGCCGAGGCCTCGCTCAGCACGGCCGCCTCGCCCTCGCGGCCGATCACGACCGCGCTCTCGCGGAAGATGCTGTTCGCGAACGCGTTGTAGGTGGCGATCGCGGGCGTCTCGAAGGCGTCGAAGGCCGGCGGGGTGAGACCGGCGGCGGCCAGCTCGTGCAGCCGCTTCCGGATGCGCTCGGCGAGTTCACCGGCCGCCTTGCGCGTGAAGGTGAGACCGAGCACCTCGGGCACCTGCACGAGCCCGTTCGCGACGAGCCAGACCACCCGGTTCGCCATGGTCTCGGTCTTGCCGCTGCCGGCACCGGCGACGACGATTCGCGGATCCAGCGGCGCCTCGATCACGGCCTGCTGCTGCGCGGTCGGCAGGGGCAGCCCCAGCCGATCCGCGATCTCGACCGCGGACAGCTGCACCGCCCGCGCTTCGCCGACATCGGAATCCGCGGCGCCAGAGCCCGCGGCGCCAGAACCCTCGGCATCAGAACCCTCGGCACCGAGACCCTCGGCATCAGAGCCCTTGGCATCAGAGCCATGGCCCCCGAAGCCGATGGCGACGGCGTCCGGGCCGGAGTCGTCGACGTGGTTGTCGTCCGGGTCCGGATCGTCTGGTCCGGTGAGGTCGGAATCGTCGAGGTCGTCGAAGCCCGGTAGGAACTCCTGCGCCTGCTCCCCGTGCTCGAGCGCAGCATCCTTACCGGACGGGCGTGCGCCCGACCGCGCCGCGCGGGAGCGGTCGCGCGCCGATTCACCGAACGCGTCGGGATCATCGAGGTCGGCGAGGTCGAACAGGGGGTCGGTCACTCGGTCACCGCCTTGATCAGCTGGATCCGGTACTCGTACCGGTTCTGGTAGTCGCGCTCCTCGGGCTCGGCCATTCCCGGGAAGACCGCGGCCGCCATCCCCTCGGCTACCTCCTCGATGCGCGCCGCGATCTCGCCGAGCGCGGTCTCGTCCAGCGCCTCCTGTGACCGCAGCGTGAACCGCAGCCCCTTCTCGCCCTTGGCCACGTACAGCAGCGCGGCTCCTCGCGACCCCGTCGCGCCGGTCGCTTCTGCCGCTTCGATAGCCGCCGTCCCGTCCCCCGGAGCCGCGACGACACCCACATTCACCTCAACACCCGCATCCACAGCGCCCGGATCAAAAGCGCCCGCCGCCGGCGCCGCCGTGGCCGGCGCCGTCGCGGCCGCCGGGGCGTCACCCGCTGCCTCGAGCCCCTCGACCGCGCCGTGGTGCACTGCGAGCTGGTAGCTCGCGAGCTGTGCGTGCCCCGGCACGTCGGCGGCCCGGATCGGATATTTGCCCGTCTTGAGGTCGACCACGAGTAGCCGCCCGTCGGGGTGGCGCTCGATCCGGTCGATCGACCCGTTCACCTGCGCCCGGCCCTGACGGAACGAGAACGGTGCCTCGGCCCCCACGAGCTCGGCCCCGCCCGCGCGAAGGTGCGTGAGGTACTGCGAGAGCCCCTCGATCTTGGTGCGGAGCGCTCGTCGCTCGCGCTGCTCGATCCAGGGCGCCTCGAACCGCAGCTCCTCCCAACGATCCTCTGAACGCTTCATCAGCTCGTCGACCGACAGATCCGCCTCGGGATCGCTCGCCGCCGTCTCCATGACCGAGTGCACGATCGTGCCGATCCCGGCGGCCAGACTCGACGAGCCGCCCGCGACCTGGTCGACGAACCACATCAGCGGCGACTGCTCGAAGGCCTCGATCCGCGACGGCGAGACGCGGACGACGGCTTCCGGGTCGTCGGGATCGACCAGCGGATCCTCGGTCGAAGCCGGGAGCAGCCCGTACCAGTCCTCCGGATCGGCGCCAGGGACCCCGGCCTCGGCGAGCCGGGCGAGAGCGGCGGCGGCCCGGCGATCGCCGTCCTCGGCGAGCCGGCGGCGGAGGTGCCCGGTCAGCCCGCGAAGAGAATACGGATGGCGCGGGGCCGCGAGCGGCTCGGCATCCGGCGCGAGACCGAAGAAAGCAGACGGCTGCTCGTCGTCGTTCGAGACGCAGCTGAGCACGGTCAGCTCGCTGGACCGCGACACGGCGAGCGCGAACATCCGCAGCTCGTCGGCGAGCACCTCCCCCCGGCTCTCCGCCCCGCCGTTCCCCGCGCCCCCCGCAGCTGCCTCGTGACGGACCCCCTCGCCGGAGCCCGCACTCGCCCCAGTACCCGCACCCGCGCCCGCACCCGATCCGGCCCCGGGACCTGCGCTCGTCTCCGGACCGACTCCGGTGCCCGAACCCGAGCGAACCCCAGGACCCACGCCTGTACCCTGGCCCGAGCTCACACCAAGACCTGCGCCAGCCCCGAGACCCGCGCTCACCCTGGCATCGGCGGCATCGATCCTCGACCCGAACAGGCGCCCCTCGGCCGCCAACGCCGTGAGGCGCTGAGGATGAAGCAGCGACCCCCGGAGACGCAGGTTCGGCCACACCGACTCCTGCAGCCCCGCGACCACCACCACCGCGACCTCGAGCCCGACCGCACCGGTCGGCGTGGTCACGAGCACCGAGCCGCTGCGGGATCGCGGCGACAGCGTGTCCTCCGGCACCTCCGCGGTGAGGAACTCGTCCAAAAACAGCTCGGCCGGTCGCTCCGGCTCCCTCTCCACCGAGCGCTTCGCCGCGGTGAACAGAGCGACCGCGCCGTCGAGGTTGCGGTTGGCCTCCTCGGCGACGATCCCCGAGCCGGCCGCTAGCTCGCCCCAGCGGGCGGCGAGGTGCGAGCGCTGCCACAGCTCCCACAGCAGTTCCTCGATCGTCGCACCGGCGGCGTGGCTCGCCCGCACGGCGGCGAGCGTCGCCCCGAGAGCGGCCACGCGTCGCGCCGGCGCCGAGTCGATCGTCACGAGCACCCCCGGCATCAAGAGCGCCTCGCGCAGCAGCTCGTCCGAGTGCCGCAACCCGCCGGCCGCCAGCTCTTCGTGCCGCAGCGCGAGCCGCAGCCGCCGCAGCCCCACCGAGTCCACTCCGCAGAGCGGCCCGAGGATGACCTCGTCCACCGCCTGGGGCGTGAACTCGAGCGTGCCGATCGCCAACGCGACCGCTTCGGCCAGGTGGCGCGCCGCGTAGTCGTCGCGGAGCGCCTGCACCGCCGACAGCGTGCGCGTCGGCACCTCGGCGAGCGACAGTCCGCGGGCCAGCGCCGGCACGAGCGCGCCCGAGCGCACGACCACCGCCATGTCGGCCCACGGAGTCCCGTGCAGCAGATGCCGCTCCCTCAGCAGCCGCGCGATCGTCGCGATCTCACCGGCCCGCGAGTCGGCCTGGATGCGCAGCACCCGCCCCTCGGGCTGCGTTTCAGCACCGGCACCGCGCTCACCGTCGCCGTCGTCGCCCGACTCCCCCGCCGCACCGGGGCTGATCGTCGCGCGCTGGCGCCCGGCCGCGGCGGTGCCGATGCGCTCCGTGGCCCGCTGGGTCAGCGCGCGCAGCACCGCCCCCTGTCGATGCGACTCCCGCAGCACCACCGGAGGGAGCACCGGCACCCCGAGCACCCTTCCGAGCTGACCGAGCGCCCGCACGTCCGACCCGCGGAAGCCCGCCGTCGCGGCATCCGGATCGCCGAACGCCACCACCGCCACCCCCTGCCTGGCGAACTCGCGCACGAGGTTGAGGGCGCCGATCGAGAACTCCTGGAGGTCGTCGACCACGACCAGCCGCAACCCCTCGGGGCCGCCTTGGTCGCGCAGCACCCGGCGCGCCTCGGCCAGCAGCTCGGCCGAGTCGAGGTGCGCGACCTCGAACGCCTCGAGCACGGCCTGGTACTCCCGCAGGAACGACGCCGCCGCACCCCACTCGGCCACGCCCTCACGCTCGCCCAGCCGCGCCAGGTCGTCGGGCGAGACGCCGTTCTCGGTCGCCCGCATCGAGAGCTCGCGCAGCTCGGTGCGGAAAGCGCGCAGCCGCCGCACCTCAGGCGGCAGGTTCTCGGGCCACCCGTCACCGCCGCCCCCAGCAGCACCACCCCCAGCACCGCCTAGCGCGCCATCGCCCGCGTCTTCCCCCGCGTCGTCGATCCCCCCGTCGAGCAGCTCGGCCACGATCCTGTCCTGCTCCGCCCCCGTCAGCAGCGCCACGGCCCGCCCCGAGCCGCTCCGCACGAGGTCGAAGGCCACCGAGGTCGCCGTGCGGGCGAGCGGCCCGTTGCTCGGCAGCCCGAGCCGCAGCGCCACCCGGTCGCGGAGCCGGGTCGCGCTCTGCCGCGTCGGCGCGAGCACCAGCACGCTCTCGGGCGCAAGACCCTGCCGCAGCACACGATCGGCCACGAGCTCGAGCAGGGTCGTCGTCTTGCCGGTTCCGGGCGCCCCGATGACCGAGAAGGATGCCTCGAGCGGCCGCGCGAGGACAGCACGCTGCGACTCGTCGGGGACGACTCCGTTCGGCGCTGCTTCCATCACGGCCACCACGCTAGCCGCACCCGCCGACATCCTCGCGCTGCCGGCCTGTTCGCTCTGGGCAGCTACCCGCAGGGGCCGGATCGACCGGCCGGGAGCCACGGGTGCCGTAATCTGAACCTGTGATCGTGACATCGGTCACGTGACGTGAAAGGCACACTGATGGACATCCGTATCGGCATCGCCAACTCGCCCCGTGAGCTCAACTTCGAGTCGAGCCAGTCCCCCGCCGACATCGAGCAGCTCGTCTCCGAGGCCCTGTCCGGCTCGGGCAGCCACCTCTCCCTGAAGGACAACAAGGGCAAGCTCTACGTCGTGCCCCTGGCTTCGCTCGCCTACGTCGAGATCGGCTCCGAGGAGTCGCGTCGCGTCGGCTTCGTCGGCTAACCTCGCTGGCATGGAGCTCCTGTTCATAACCCTCGGCGGCATCATCCTGGGCCTTCTCGCCCGATACCTGCTGCCGAACCGCGACCGTCACGGCGCGGCCCTGATCCCGGCGATCGGGGCCGCCGTGTCGGCGGTCGTCTGGGTCGGCCTGACCTGGCTCGGCTGGGCGTGGGACGGCGGGTGGATCTGGGTGGTCAGCCTGGTCGTCACGGCCATCGTGGTCGTCGCAGCCGACATCCTGATCGGCCGCACGCGCAAGACGCACGACGCCGAGCGCCTGCAGCTGCTGCTCTCCCGCCGCGCCGCCTGACGAGCGCGACAGCCCGACCAGCGCTCCGGCTCGACGAGCGTCACGCCTGACGAGCCTCGCGCTCGCTGCGCCGATCGAGGGCTGCTACTGCCCGACGAGCGCTCAGGCCGACGAACGCTCAGGCAGTCAGCCCGAGCCGGTCCATCCGCCGAGTGTGCGAGGCGATCATCTCGGTGAACACCGGCTCGATCCGCTGCTCGTCCGATTCCGGGTTGCCGGTGAGGTGGATGGCCGAGCGGGCCACCAGCAGCGTGTCGCCGACCACGCGGCGACCCCACATGGCCAGTCGAGAGCCGAGCACCGCATCCGCGTCGGTGGCCTCGCTCAGGATGCCGACGATCGCCGTGCGCCCTGTCTCGGCGTCGAGGATGGCGACGCACCGCGGCCCGATGTCGCCCGGCAGCCCGGCCGCGAGCAGGGTGAAGAAGTCGTCGAGGATCCCCGCCGTCAGGTACACGCTCGCCAGCTGTTCGAACCAGTCCGCACCCTTGACGATCGCGCGATAACGGTCGATGCCCGCGGTGAAGGGCTCGATCACCTCGGCCGGGGTGTCGACCCGGCGGCGGATCTCGGCGACCAGCCGCTCGTGCTTGTCCAGCGCCTGCGTAGCCGCGGGTGCCAGTGCCTGCTTCGCGGCGACCGTGGGGGCCGAGCCGATGGCGGCCGACAGCTCCTCGAAGATCGCCAGCTGCACGTAGGCGACCTGCCCCAGATAGGGCAGCACCTCGGGCGTCAGCTCGGCGAGATTGACCTTCGGATAGTCGGTGGTGTTCTCCCGGGGCTTCAGCCGCGGGATGTCGATGCGCACCTTCGGGCGGCGGAGGAATCCGAACACGACGCCAATCCTATCCGCGCGTCGGGGACCGCCTCCGACACCGCACCACCCCACGTCGACTAAACTCGACCCGGGCCCTGACGAAACTCGGGGCAATCGCCGCCGCCCGACGCCATCGTCGGATGTCGCCCGCGTCTCTGGCGGGCACCGTTCCTCTCCGGCGGCCACGTCCTTTACGACAGGTATCCATAGTGACTTTCAGTGAACTCAACATCGACCAGGACATGGTCGACGCCCTTGCAGCCAAGGGCATCCTCGAACCGTTCCCCATCCAGGAGCAGACGATCCCCCTCGCCCTCGACGGCCAGGACATCATCGGCCAGGCGAAGACGGGAACCGGCAAGACCTTCGGCTTCGGCCTCCCCCTCATCCAGCGCCTCGGTCTCGACCCGGCGCCGGGCGTCAAGGCGCTCGTCGTCGTCCCCACCCGCGAACTCTGCGTGCAGGTGACCGAAGACCTCGAGATCGCCGCGGGCAACCGCCCCACCAAGATCGTCTCGATCTACGGCGGCAAGGCCTACGAGGGTCAGATCGAGCAGATCAAGGCCGGCGCGCAGATCGTCGTCGGAACCCCGGGCCGCCTCCTCGACCTCGCCGGACAGCGCCTGCTGAACCTCGGCGCCGTGCAGGAGATGGTGCTCGACGAGGCCGACAAGATGCTCGACCTCGGCTTCCTCGCCGACATCGAGAAGCTGTTCGCGCAGACCCCGGCCACCCGCCACACCATGCTCTTCTCGGCCACCATGCCCGGCCCGATCGTGGCGCTGGCCCGCCGGTTCATGAACCGGCCCATCCACATCCGCGCCACCGACCCCGACGAGGGTCTGACGCAGGCGAACATCAAGCACCTCATCTACCGCGCCCACAACATGGACAAGGACGAGGTCATCGCCCGCATCCTCCAGGCCGAGGGCCGCGGCAAGACCGTCGTGTTCACCCGCACGAAGCGTGCTGCCGCGAAGCTCGTCGAAGAGCTCAACGACCGCGGTTTCAACGCCGCCGCCGTGCACGGCGACCTCAACCAGGAGCAGCGCGAGCGCGCCATGGCCGCCTTCAAGGCCGGCAAGAAGGACATCCTGATCGCCACGGATGTCGCGGCCCGCGGTATCGACGTCGACGACGTCACCCACGTGATCAACCACACGATCCCGGATGACGACAAGACCTACCTGCACCGCGCCGGCCGCACCGGCCGCGCCGGCAAGACCGGCATCGCGGTCACCTTCGTCGACTGGGACGACCTGCACAAGTGGGCGCTGATCAACCGCGCCCTCGAGTTCGGCCAGCCCGAGCCGACCGAGACCTACTCCTCGTCGCCGCACCTCTTCACCGACCTCGACATCCCCGCGGGCACCCGCGGGCGCCTGAAGCCGGCGTCGCCGAAGGCGGCGGATGCGGGATCCGGGTCGCGCGAGCGTTCGGACCGTGGCGACCGCGGCGAGCGTTCCGACCGGGGCGACCTCTCCGGCGGCCGCGGCGGAGCGGCGTCGAGCGCCGGCGGAACCGGCGACTCGCGTCCCCCGCGCAGCCGCAACCGCAGCCGCACGCGTACCGACGGCGCCTCCCCCTCCACCGCCCCCGCGGGCTCCGGCGAGCCGGCGGTCGCCGGTGACACCGCCGTCGCGACCGAGTCGACCTCGGCCGGTTCGGGCTCCGAGCACCACGACGGCAACAGCGCACCCCGCCGCCGCAGCCGCTCGCGCCGCCGCGGCCCCCGCCCCACCGAGTGATCGGACCGGATCCGGAGTAACTGCGCAAATAACGAGGACCGATGCCATATAGGGCGTCGGTCCTCGTTATTTGCGCAGAAACTCCGGTGCGGCACCCGTCAGGGGTCAGCCGTAGACCGGGCTCCACCCCGTCGCGCGCGCGATCAGCGCCTCGAGCACCTCGGGCGCCGTCGTGTTCTCGCCGAGCCGGTTCGGCTTGCCCTCGCCGTGGTAGTCGCTCGAGCCAGTGAGGCGCAATCCGTGCTCGGCCGCGAGCCGGCGCAGGCGCAACTTGCCCTCGGGTGTGTTCTCGCGGTGATCGACCTCGAGCCCGAACAGCCCCGCCTCGGCATACTCCGCGAGCCGCGACTCGAGGGCTACGTCGGTGCGGCTGCGGGTCGCGGGATGCGCGATCACGGGCACCCCGCCCGCCGCGACCACGAGCCGGATCGCGTCGAGCGGATCCGGCGCGTAGTGCGGCTGGTAGTACCCGGCCTGCCAGTGCAGGATGCCGGCGAAGGCCTCGCTGCGGTCGTGCGCCAGCCCGTTGGCCACGAGCGCGTCCGCGATGTGCGGCCGCCCCACCGTCGCTCCGGGCTCGGTCTGCGCGAGCACGTCGTCCCAGTGCAGCGCGTAGTCGTGCGAGATGCGCTCGACCATGTCCTCGGCGCGTTGCAGCCGCGCCTTCCGGATGCGGGTGGTCTCGGCCAGCAGAGCCTCGTCGGCGGGGTCGATCAGGTAGGCCAGCAGGTGCACGCTCGCCCAGCCCAGCCGGGTCGACAGCTCCATGCCCGGGATGAGAGTGACCCCGTTCTCGACGGCGGCGACGGATGCTTCGGCCCAGCCCCCGGTCGAGTCGTGGTCGGTGATGGCGACGGTACCGAGTCCGGCGGCCGCCGCGGCCCGCACGAGGTCGCCGGGCGTCTCCGTGCCGTCGGAGACCCTGCTGTGCGTGTGCAGATCGATCGGCTCCCGGAAAAGCCGATCGGAAGACATCCCACAATCGTACCCAGTCGGCGAGTTCTCCACAGACCTCCGCGGCCTCGGGATGCTCGCGGGCCGGGGGTGGAGAATGGAGTCATGGCAGAGACATCCGCACCGACCACCGCCGGGCCCGGCACGACCACCGACGGCACCACGACCACCGACGCCGCGACGACGGTCGACCCCTCGGTCACCGAGGCCCCCGAGCCCCGCGCCACGAGCAACCGCTCCACGACCCCCGGCTCCGACACCTTCCGCGACTACATCGCGAGCAGCTGGGCCGAGCGCGAGGACACACTGCCGCCCGCCCGCGAGCAGGCCTCCTTCGCCGCCCGCCGTCGCGCACGCGTCTCCGAGGCGCACCCCGGCAAGCGCCTGATCGTGCCCTCGGGAGCTCCGAAGCAGCGCTCAAACGACACCGACTACCCCTACCGCGCGCACTCCGCGTTCTCCTACCTCACCGGCTGGGGCTCCGACTCCGAGCCCGGAGCGTTCCTGGTCTTCGAGCCCGCCGGCGAGACCGGGCACGAAGTGACCCTCTACTTCCGGGAGCGCGCCGGCCGCGACTCCGACGAGTTCTACGCGAACCCCGAGATCGGCGAGTTCTGGATCGGCGCGCGCCCCTCGCTCGCCCAGGTCTCGAGCGACCTCGGCATCCCGGCCCGCGGCATCTCCGACTTCGACGCCGTCGTGTTCGACGACGACACCCTCGTCGTGCGCGAAGCCGCTCCCGAGCTGCCCGCCGGCGCCCACGAGCCGGCCGACGCCGACTTCGAGCGCTTCCTCTCCGAGCAGCGGCTGGTGAAGGATGCCTACGAGCTCGAGCAGATGCGCCTCGCCGTCGCCGCCACGGCCCGCGGTTTCGACGACGTGATCGCCGACTTCCGCCGCAGCTCCGCCGCCCCTCGCGGCGAGCGGCTGGTCGAGGGCGTGTTCAACACCCGCGCCCGCCTGGACGGCAACACCGTCGGCTACGACACGATCGCGGCCTCCGGTCCGCACGCCTGCATCCTTCACTGGACGCGGAACGACGGTCCCGTCCTGCCGGGAGACCTCATCCTGATCGATGCCGGGGTCGAGCTCGACAGCTACTACACGGCCGACATCACCCGCACGATCCCGGTCGACGGCCGCTTCACCGACGTGCAGCGCCGCGTCTACGAGGCCGTGCGCGAGGCGGCGGATGCGGCGTTCGCGATCGTCAAGCCGGGCATCCGGTTCCGCGAGATCCACCAGACCGCCATGGCGGTCATCGCCCGGCGCACCGCCGAGTGGGGACTCCTCCCGGTGAGCGCCGAGGAGGCGATGGAGCCCGAGAACCAGCAGCACCGCCGGTACATGGTGCACGGCACGAGCCACCACCTCGGCATCGACGTGCACGACTGCGCGAAGGCCCGCCGCGAACTCTACCTCGACGGCGTGCTCGAGGAGGGCATGGTCTTCACGATCGAACCCGGCCTCTACTTCCAGCCGGACGACCTGACGGTGCCGGCGGAGATGCGCGGCATCGGGGTGCGGATCGAGGACGACATCGTCGTCACCGCCGACGGCGCGGAGAACCTCTCGGCGGGCATCCCGCGCACGGCCGACGAGGTCGAGGAGTGGTACGCGCGACTGAACGCCTGAGAACCCGAGCGCCTGAGAACCCGAGCGCCTCTGCGCCTGAGCGCTCAGCGCCCGGGTGCCCGGTCCTGAGCACTCAGGGCTGCTCGGTCCCGTCGAGCAGGTTCCGCGCCCGGTTCGCGAGCTCCGGCGTCACGATGAGGGCGTAGGAGCTCGCGACCACCTGCATCACCGAGGTGTAGTCGCGGCGCCGCCGGTTGAGGCTGTAGACGACGATGTTGAAGAACATCCCGAACCCGGCCCCGATGAGCGCCGCGGCACCCAGGAACAGCGGCGTCGTGGTCGTCGGCGAGATCAGCAGGAAGAGCAGCCCGAAGAAGATGCCGATCCAGACGCCCGAGAGGGCGCCGGCCAGCGCGGCCCGCCCGTAGCTGAGGGTGCCGGTGACCTGCTCGACGCTCTTCAGATCGCTGCCGACGATCGAGACCTGCTTCACCGGGAACCCGGCGTGACCGAGCCGGTCGACGGCCGCCTGGGCCTCGGGGTAGGTCTCGAATCCCGCCACGGTCTCGCCGCGCGGGATGACGGGCACCTGCCGGGGCACGCGGGAGGAGGAAGAGGGGCGATCGCTCACTCCCCCATCCTTTCACGGGGCCGTCCGCGGTGCCCCGAACCGCCCAGGTCGAAGGTCTAAGTTAGTAGTCGTGAGTGCCACCAGAGTCTTCGTCGCCCGACTGGCGGGGTGCACCGTCTTCGACCCCGCCGGCGACCGGCTCGGCAAGGTCCGGGACGTGCTCGTGGTCTACCGCAAAGACGACCCGCCCCGCGTCGTCGGCCTGATCGTCGAGATCCCCGGGCGCCGGCGCGTCTTCGTCTCGATCGGCCGCGTCACGAGCATCTCCAGCGGCCAGATCATCACCACCGGGCTCATCAACGTGCGCCGCTTCGAGCAGCGCGGCGGTGAGGTCCGCGTCATCGCCGAGCTCCTCGGCCGCACGGTGGTCTTCACCGACGGCTCGGGCCAGGCCACGATCGAGGACGTGTCGATCGAGGAGCACGGTCCCGGCGAGTGGGCCGTGTCGCAGCTCTTCGTGCGGCGACCCCGCTCGAGCCCCTCCCCCTTCGCCAAGGGCGCCACCGTCTTCGCGAGCTGGAGCGACGTCCGCGAGAAGACCGCGGTCGGCCAGGCCCAGTCGGCCGAGCAGCTGATCGCGACCTACAGCGACCTAAAGCCCGCCGACCTCGCCAGCACTCTTCTCGACCTCCCGCAGGCGCGCATGCTCGAGGTCGCCGAGGAACTCCCCGACGACCGTCTCGCCGACGTGCTCGAGGAGATGCCGGAGAGCGAGCAGGTCGAGATCCTCGCCCAGCTCGACGACGACCGGGCCGCCGACGTGCTCGACCAGATGCAGCCCGACGACGCGGCCGACCTGATCGCCCAGCTCTCCGAGGAGCGCGGCGAGCACCTGCTCGAGCTCATGCAGCCCGAGGAGGCCGACGACGTCCGGATGCTCCTGGCCTACGCGCCGGACACGGCGGGCGGTCTGATGACCACCGAGCCCATCATCGTCAGCGCCGACGCCACGGTCGCGGAGGGCCTCGCGCTCATCCGCCGGCACGAACTGGCCCCGGCGCTCGGGGCCGCGATCTGTGTCACGCTCCCGCCCTACGAGCCGCCGACCGGACGATTCCTCGGCATGGTGCACTTCCAGCGGATGCTGCGCTACCCGCCCAACGAGCGCCTCGGTACGATCCTCGACCAGGGTCTCGAGCCGGTCACCGCCGACACCTCGGCGGCCGAGGTCTCGCGCATCCTCGCCAGCTACAACCTCGTGTCCGTCCCGGTCGTCGACGACAACCACCGACTGGTCGGGGTGGTGACCATTGACGACGTCCTCGACTACTTGCTGCCCGACGACTGGCGCAGCAACGACAGTTCCGACGAGGTACGAGAACGCGTGCCGAACCGCGCGGGTGTGCGAACACCCTCGAGCAGCACCCGACTGAACACCCGCGGAAGGAGGACCGGACATGGCACGTCGTAGCCCGAGCAACGAGAGCCTCTCGGCTCCCAAGGGCCGCTCCGGCGTGCTCACCCGCCGTCCCCCCGTCGCCAGCCGCGACCGCTTCGGCCGCTTCACGGAGGCGATCGCGCGCGCGATGGGCACCCCGTGGTTCCTGTTCGGCCTGACGCTGTTCTGCCTGATGTGGATCGGCTTCAACACGGTCGCTCCGCAGGAGTGGCGCTTCGACTCAGCCGCGATCGGGTTCACGGCGCTCACGCTCATCCTGTCGCTCCAGGCCTCGTACGCCGCTCCCCTCATCCTGCTCGCCCAGAACCGGCAGGACGACCGCGACCGCGTGCAGTTCGAGCAGGACCGGCAGCGCAGCGAGCGCAACCTGAACGACACCGAGTACCTGGCGCGCGAGGTCGTGGCACTGCGGCTGGCGCTGCAGGACATGGCGAGCAAGGAGTTCATCCGCGCCGAGCTGCGCGCCCTGCTCGACGAGCTCGACCGGGAGAAGCCCGAAACCGGGGAGAAGGCCGAGCGGTGACGGGCGGCGACGCCACGGGTGGCGGCGGGAACGGCGCAGAGGCCGATCAGACCAGCACCGGCGATGCCACGGGATCCGACTCGCCCGCCACGGTCGAGGCGATCCGCTCCGCCCTCTCCCGCGTGATCGACCCCGAGATCCGCCGCCCGGTCACCGAGCTCGACATGATCGGCGCCGTCGACGTCTCGCCGGCCGGCACCGCCGCGATCTCACTGAAGCTCACGATCGTCGGCTGCCCCGCGGCGGCGACGATCGAACGCGACGTGCGCCTGGCGGCATCCTCGGTCGAGGGCGTCTCTGGCGTCGAGGTCGACGTTTCGGTGATGACGAAGGCCGAGCGCGCCGCCCTCACCGAACGCCTCCGCGGTCCGGGCGCCCGCACCATGCCCTTCGGCCCCGGATCCCTCACCCGCGTCTACGCGATCACGAGCGGTAAGGGCGGGGTCGGCAAGTCGACCCTCACGGCGAACCTCGCCGTGGCGCTCGCACGCCGGGGGCTCGCGGTCGGACTCGTCGACGCCGACGTGCACGGCTTCTCGATCCCGGGCATCCTGGGCCTCGTCGATGCCGACGGCGTCGCCGCGCGGCCGACCCGGGTCGACGACATGATCCTGCCTCCCGTCGCCTACGGCGTGAAGGTCATCTCGATCGGCATGTTCATCGACCCCGAGCAGGCCTCCTCCACCGGCGGCGCGGTCGCCTGGCGCGGGCCGATGCTGCACCGCACGATCACCCAGTTCCTCACCGACGTCTGGTTCGGCGACCTCGACGTGCTGCTGCTGGATCTGCCCCCGGGCACCGGAGACGTCGCCATCTCGATCGGGCAGCTGCTGCCGAACGCCGAGGTCGTCGTGCTCACCACGCCCCAGGCGGCCGCGGCCGACGTCGCCGAGCGATCCGGCCTCGTCGCCATGCAGACCGGACAGCACGTCTACGGCGTGATCGAGAACATGGCGGGCTTCACCGCGCCCGACGGCTCGGTGCTCGAACTCTTCGGCTCCGGTGGCGGCGTCGAGGTCGCCCGTCGTCTCTCGGCGCGCCAGGAGGAGGCCGGGCGGGGCGAGGTCCCGCTGCTCGCCTCCGTGCCCCTCAGCCCGGCCCTCCGCACCGGAGGAGACGTGGGCACGCCCGTCGTGCTGGCCGATCCGGCCGACCCCGCCGCGCGTGCGATCGAGTCGGTCGCCGAGCGACTCGCCACCCGCGGCCGCGATCTCGCGGGCCGCAAGCTCGGCCTGGCACCGGTGTGAACCGGCCGGCCGGGGTGCGGGGGCGTCTCGCCCCGGTGATCCTGGCTGCCTCGCTCACGGCGTTCGCCGCGATGGTCTCCGGATGCACGGGGCCGGGCACCGCGGACCAACTACCGACCGCGTCACTCGGCGCGGCAACGGCAGGCCCCGGCGCCACGCCCAGCCCCGCCACCGCCGCCCCGGACACCGTGGTCGACGGGCTCGGCTTGGCGATCCTCCAGAACCGCCCGGACTACGCCAAGCGGGTCCTCCAACTCGCCGTCACGAACCAGGGCACCGCGCCGATAACCGTCACCGCCGCCCGCTTCTCGTCCCCGCAGTTCGCCGGCGAGGCGTCCTGGTCGAAGCCCACCGAGGTGCCGGCCGGTCTCACGCGCCAGCTGCCGGTCGCGCTGCCCGAGGCGGTGTGCCCGGCACCGTCGTCGCTCGCCGGGGACGCGACCCTCGCCGTCACCGTGACCGACGCATCCGGAGCCTCGCGGGAGGTCGTCGCGGCACCCGCCGACCCCTTCGCCGTGCTCCCCCGCATCGCCGGCGAGGACTGCCTCGACGAGGCGGTCGCGGCCGTGGCTTCGCTGAGGCTCGACGACACCCTCGAGGTGACGGGGGCGGGTCGGGATGCGGTGGCCCGGCTGCGCCTCGTCGTCGACCCGTCCGCCGGGTCAGGATCCCTGCGGGTCTCGGGAGCGCGGTCGACGATCCTGCTCCAGCCGCCCGGTGGCGGGAACTGGCCGCTGGAGACGGCGGTCGACGGCGGTGGGGCGACTCAGGTGCTGACGCTCGACGTCGTCCCGGCCCGCTGCGACCCGCACGCGATCGCGGAGGACAAACGCGGCACGTTCCTCCCCGTGCAGGTCGAGCTCGGCGACGGCGCGACCGGCATGACCGGCACCACCGGGACTGTCTCGGTGCCCTCGAGCGATGCCCTGCGCCTGGCGCTCTACGACTTCATCGCGCAGACCTGCGGCTACGGCACGGCCGAGACCGCGGGCTGACGCTAGGTCGCTTCGGAGTCGTACAGCGCGCCGACGGAAGGAGCCGGTGCGCCCTCCGGGCCGCCGACAGGCAGACCCGACCCGGCCGTCCCCACCATCCCGGCCGTCGCAGGCATCCCGGCCGGCTCGGCAGCACCGGCACCCGCCGCAACCCCTGTGGGCGTAGAAACCCCCGCAGCCGCCGCAACCCCGGCCGCACCCGCGACCTCCGGCCCGCCCGCCGAGCGCGGCTTGTACTGCTCCTCGCCCCGCGTCGACTCCGGCCGCGCCCGGCTCACCGGCCGTACGGCGGCAGACCCCGCGGCCGCACCTCCGACGTCGCTTTCGTCGTCCAGCAGCGCCTCCCGGATGATCCGCCGGGGGTCGTACTGCCGCGGGTCGAGCTTCTTCCAGTCCACGTCGTCGAACTCGGGGCCCATCTCGTCCCGCATCCGGTCCTTGGCGCCGTTGGCCATGTCGCGAAGGGTCCTGACGAGCTGGGCCAGCTTGGCCGCGTAGCCGGGCAGACGCTCCGGACCGAGCACGAAGACCGCAATCACCCCGATCAGCAGGAGCTTCTCGAAGGTCAACCCGAACATCCTGAAATCATACCGCCGCGTGGCAGCCGAGCCTGGGCGCCGGCCGTCCCTAAGCTGTCAGGGGAGGCCCACGTGTCAAGCAAAGAGTCCAGTTGGAAGTACGCCGACGACATCGTCGTCGAGTCACCGCAGATCGTCGCGGCGCGCGCGCACGCGGCCGAGGTCGGCGTCGAGTCGATCTCGCCCGCGCTCGGCAGCCAGCTGGCGGTGATCGCGGCGGCGACGGATGCGCGCTCGATCGTCGAGATCGGCACCGGCCTCGGCGTCTCGGCGCTCTGGATGCTGAAGGGCGCTCCCGAGGCGACCATCACCTCGATCGACACCGAACTCGAGCACCAGCAGATCGCGCGCGCGGCGCTGCTCGACGCGAAAGTGCCGGCCAACCGCATCCGCCTGATCACGGGCCGGGCGGCCGACGTTCTGCCGCGGCTGAACGAGAACTCCTACGACCTCGTGCTGGTCGACGCCGACCCCGAGTCGGTGATCGAGTACGTCGAGCACGCCCTTCGTCTCGTGCGCCGGGGCGGCACCGTGCTGGTGCCGCACGCGCTCTGGAAGGACAAGGTCGCCGACCCCGCCCAGCGCGGGGACACGATCGGCGACTTCCGCACGCTCGCCAACGAGTTCTCTGCGTCGGACGCCGTGCTCGTCGCCCTCTCCCCCGCCGGAGACGGCCTGCTCCAGGTCACCAAGCTCGCGCTCTGAGCCCGGGCGCGCCGCGCAGTCGCGGCCGTACGGCGGCGACAAGGACAACGCGGCCGGCCAGGCCCGCGCGGCAGACCAGGCCAGCGCCCACCAAGACAGACCAGCGGCCCCCACCGGATCTCTCCGCTGGGGGCCGCTGATCAGTCCGTTCCGGACTGGTCGCTCCGCGTGGACTAGGCGGGGCTGACCACCCCGGCGAGGGCGTCGTGAAGCTCTTTCGCCTCCGCGTCATTGACGGAGACGACGAGGCGCCCCCCGCCCTCCAGCGGTACTCGCACGATGATGAGGCGTCCTTCTTTCACTGCCTCCATCGGTCCGTCTCCGGTCCTGGGTTTCATGGCGGCCATTCGGCTCCCCTTTCGTGGTGTGATCTCCATTATCCCCGATGCGGATGGCCGGGTGAAACCGCCGCCCCGATCACGGGGGCGTCCAGTCGCGTCCGTCCACTCCCCAGGCGATCGCCATCCAGCCGACCTGGCCCGCGATGCCGAGCACGACGAGCCCGACCCGGTAGATCTTCGAGCGCGGCACGGCCAGGGCGCCGAGGGCGGGGAACATCGGCATCAGCAGCCGGAAGGTGCTCGACTGCGGGAAGAACACCGCCAGGAGGTAGATCGCGTAGCTCGCGAGCCAGACCCGTAGGTCGGGCCCGAGGCGCTTGACCGGCCGGAGGAACAGGAACGCCGCGAACCCGACGATGAGCAGCACCACCGCGATCACGCCCCACGGCTGGCCGAGCCACCAGGTGCCGCCCTGGAACCACGCGGTGAACGGCACGAGCTCGCCCCAGCCGATGTACGAGGAGCGCCAGGCCAGCTCGGTGTCGGTGTAAGCGGTCGGCGAGCCGGTCGCGATCCAGGCGATGACAGGCCAGGCGAAGCCCATGGCAGCGGTGAAGAGGCCGAGCAGCACGGACTCCACCCGCTCCCGCACCGAGTAGGGATCCCGGTCGCGCGTGACGAAGCGGTACACGACATGCATGGCGAGGAAGAGGGCGAACGCGAGCCCCGACGGGCGGGTCAGCGCCATCACGGCGACGACGGGGAACGCCCAGAGGTAGCGCCGCGTGACCACCAGGTAGAGGGCGGTGACGAGGAGCAGCAGCCCCATCGACTCTGCGTACGCGAACTGGAACAGCGGCGACAGCGGCGCCACGCAGAACAGAACGACGCTGAAGAGGGCGGTACCGCGGTCCTTCAGCACGTGCTCCATCAGCTTGTAGAAGACCAGGGCGGCGCCGAGGGCGCAGGCCAGCGAGACGACGACCGCGACGAGCTCCCAGCGCAACCCGGTCGCCCAGCGCAGCGTGCCGACGAGATACGGGAAGCCGGGCATGAACGCCCAGGCGCTCTCGCTGACGTGGCCGTCGGCGGTCAGCGGCAGCGTCGAGGGGTAGCCGTAGAACGTGATGATCTTGTACCAGGCGCCATCCCAGATCGCGGCGTAGCTGAGGTAGGGCGGATTCGCGCCGGTCCAGGGGTTGGGGCCCTGCGCCCGCGAGAACAGCAGCACGATCACGGTCGTGACGACCCGCGACAACGCGAAGACCACGATCACGCGCAGCCACCACGGGATCCGGCGAAGACGGGAGGACGGGGCGGCCGGCGCCTCCGGACTCACCTCCGGCCTCACCTCGGACTCGCGGGTCACCCGTCAGTCGCCGGGGGTCGGAGCGTCGGCACCCGTCTCGGGATCGCCGCCGGTGAGCCACGCCCGCAGCCCCGCCTCGCACTCGCCGATCTGGCTGACCAGCACCCGCTCGTCGTCGGCGTGCGCCTTGAGCGGGTCGCCGGGGCCGTAGTTGACGGCGGGGACGCCCATCGCCGAGAAGCGGGCCACGTCGGTCCAGCCGTACTTCGGCAGCGCGACACCGCCGACCGCGGCCTGGAAGCGCTGCGCCAGCGGGGCGTCGAGCCCGGGGCGAGCGCCCTCGGCGAGGTCGACGATCGTCACGTCGTAGTCGGGGAACAGCTCATGGATGTGCGCGACCGCCTCCTCACCCGACCGGCTCGGCGCGAAGCGGTAGTTCACGTGCACCATCACCTCGTCCGGGATGACGTTGCCCGCGATACCGCCGGTCACGCCGACCGCGTTCAGGCCCTCGCGGTAGACCAGGCCGTCGACCTCGACCTCGCGGGCCTGGTAGGCGGCGAGGGTGTCGAGGATGGGGGCGGCCTTGTGGATGGCGTTGTCGCCGACCCAGCTGCGGGCCGAGTGCGAGCGCTGCCCGTAGGCGCGGATCTCGGCGCGCAGGTTGCCGTTGCACCCGCCCTCGATGCGGCTGTTGCTCGGCTCGCCGAGAATGGCGAAGTCGCCCGCGAACAGGTCGGGGCGGTTGCGGGCGAGGCGGGTCAGCCCGTTGAGCTCGTTCGAGACCTCTTCGTGGTCGTACCACATCCACGTGATGTCGACCGCGGGCTCGACGAGCTCGGCGGCCAGCTTCAGCTGCACCGCGACCCCCGCCTTCATGTCGACCGTGCCGCGGCCCCAGAGGTACTCGGCGCCGTCGATCTCCTCGTAGCGCGTGGGCAGGTTGTCGTTGAGCGGCACCGTGTCGATGTGCCCGGCGATCACGACCCGCTCGGCACGGCCGAGGTTCGTGCGGGCGACGATCGTGTCGCCGTCGCGGATGATCTCAAGGTGCGTGCTGCCGGCGAGGGCGGCGACGATCGCGTCGGCCAGGAGGGTCTCGTCCCCGGACACCGACTCGACGTCGCAGAGCTGCTGGGTCAGCTCCGTCGACGAGACGCTGAGATCGAGAACCGGATGCGCGGGGTCGAAACGAGGCATTCCCCAAGTTTAGGGTTCGGCGCGCAATACGCTTGTGTCATGCCTGAAGAAGTACTGAACACGCCCACGCACGCCTGGGGCGCCGGCCTCGCGACGATCGCCTCCGACGGCACGGTGCTCGACACCTGGTTCCCGGCCCCGCAGCTCGGGCGACTGCCCTCGACGGGCGCCGCGACCGAGTCCCTCCGGGCCCACGCGATCCCGGATGCACGCCGCGCGGTCACCGTCGAGGTCACGACGGTCGAGATCGAGCTGGCCGCTCCCCCGCAGTCCACCTCGGACGCCTACCTCCGGCTGCACCTGCTCTCCCACCTCCTGGTGGCGCCGAACACGCTGTCGCTCGAGGGCATCTTCGGCCACCTGCCCATCGTGACGTGGACGAACGCGGGCCCCGTGCATCCGGACGACTTCACCCGGCTGCGGCCGTCGTTACAGCGGGAGGGCATCCAGGCCTACGGGATCGACAAGTTCCCGCGCCTGCTCGACTACGTGACGCCGCCGAAGGTGCGGATCGCGGACTCGTCCCGCGTGCGCCTGGGCGCGCACCTGGCACCCGGCACGACCGTGATGCACGAGGGCTTCGTCAACTTCAACGCCGGCACGATCGGGACCTCGATGGTCGAGGGCCGGATCTCGCAGGGCGTCGTCGTGGGCGACGGCTCGGACATCGGCGGCGGAGCCTCGATCATGGGCACGCTCTCGGGCGGCGGCACGCAGCGCGTGTCGATCGGCCGCCGGGCGCTGCTCGGTGCCAACGCGGGCATCGGCATCTCGATCGGAGACGACACGGTCGTCGAGGCGGGCCTCTACGTCACGGCCGGCACCAAAATCGTGCTGATCGACGGCAGCGGCTCGGACGAGGAGAATCGTATCGTCAAGGCCGTCGAGCTCTCCGGTGTGCCGAACCTCCTCTTCCGCCGCAACTCCCTGACGGGCGCGGTCGAGGCGGTAGCCCGCTCCGGCTCCGGCATCACCCTCAACCCCACCCTCCACGCGTAGCCTCTATCCCCACCGCGAACCGTCACAAACCGCCCTTCGCGCGCCGTTTTGGGGCGGTTTGTGACGGCTCGCGGGGCGCGGGCGGGGAGCGCGGGAGGTCATGGGTGCCAGCCCCGGGAGCGGAGGGCGTTCTCGGTGCGGGCCACGAGCGAGCGGGGGCCCGCGCGCGGGGTCTCCTTCGTGGCGCGCACGTGCATCCAGCCCGCGCGAGTGATCGCCTCCGAACGTTCGACATCGCGGTAGTACTGCCGAGAGTCGGTGCGGTGCTGCTCGCCGTCGTACTCGACCACGACCCCGAATTCCGGATACACGAGATCGCCGAAGCCGATCGGCACGCCGTCGCGGTCGGTGATCCGCAGGTTGAGTCGCGGTTCCGGCAGCCCGTGTCGAACGAGGTCGAGCCGCATCGCCGTCTCCCGTGACGACTCCGCGCCGTCCCGCACGAGCTCCAGCGCCGCAAGCGCACGAGCCCGCCCGCGGCCGAGGAACCCCTGGAGTCGAGCAGCGAGCTCTGCCCGTGTGACGTACGGCCGCGGATCCTCCGGAGCACACCGTCGCGGCGTCAGCACCAGGTGGTCCGCGGCGGCGACCAACTCGTCCAGCGACAGAAGGGCAGCGATCTGGATCCAGGCGGCGACCGCATCCACCACTGGACGGCCGTCGCGGATGACGACCCGCGCATCCGGATCGTCGGTCTCATGCCCGACCACACCCCGCAGTCGTGGCCGGGTCCCGCCGAAAGCACAGACGTGGATGCGCGGATCACTCTCCACCCGCCCCGGAAGCGGCACGCCCCACAGCGCCGCCGCCGTCAGGTGGCTGAACGCCTGCGACCCGCGAAGCCGCACCAGGTACGCGTCGCAGCGGGCCTCAAGACCCTCTGGCGTCTCGCGTGCCACCGCATCCGCCCGCCGCCGGACGCCGTGGTACGGCCGCTGCAGGTCCGGCCCGCGCATCCGCTTCTCGGAGACGCCGAGCTCTCGCCCGCCCCACACCCCGAAGGGCGCGCCGACGAGCTCGGAGGGGAGGTCGACACGTCGTGGCATGCCCCCATAGTCGACCACCGTCTCGCCCCTCGGGCCGCCCCCAGGACTTCTGTGGAAAACCTCCGTCTCCCCACCCCGCCACCCGTCACAAAACGCCCCAAAACCCCGTCGGAAGGGCGTTTTGTGACGGCTCGCGGGAGTGGAGGGGGGAGAGAGCGGGGGTCGCGTGGCGGGCGCGCCCGGGAGGGCGCGGCTTGCGGGCTAGCGGCGCGGGAGGTCGCGCGCGGCGGCACCCAAGTACAACTGCTGCGGCCGCCCGATCTTCGTCTGCGGGTCGGTCGCCATCTCACGCCAGTGCGCGATCCACCCGGGCAGACGCCCGATCGCGAACAGCACCGTGAACATCCGCGTCGGGAAGCCCATCGCCTTGTAGATCACACCCGTGTAGAAGTCGACGTTCGGGTACAGCCGGCGCGAGATGAAGTAGTCGTCCGAGAGGGCGACCTGCTCCAGCTCCTTCGCGATGTCGAGCAGCGGGTCCTGCACACCAAGAGCCTCAAGCACCTCGTCGGCACTCTCCTTGACGAGCTTCGCCCGCGGGTCGTAGTTCTTGTAGACGCGGTGACCGAACCCCATGAGACGGATGCCCGCCTCCTTGTTCTTCACCCGCTCGACGAACTTCGCCACACCCTCGCCCGAGTCGCGGATCTGCGCCAGCATCGTGAGCACGGCCTCGTTCGCGCCGCCGTGCAGCGGCCCGAAGAGCGCGTTGATGCCGGCCGAGATCGAGGCGAACATGTTGGCCTCGGTCGAGCCGACGAGCCGCACGGTCGAGGTCGACGCGTTCTGCTCGTGGTCCTCGTGCAGGATGAGCAGGCGCTCGAGCGCCTTCGAGAGCACCGGGTTGATCACGTACGGCTCGGCCAGGTTGCCGAAGTTCAGCCGCAGGAAGTTGTCGACGAACGACAGCGAGTTGTCGGGATAGAGGAAGGCCTGCCCCAGGCTCTTCTTGTGCGCGTACGCCGCCATCACGGGCAGCTTCGCCAGCAGCCGGATGGTCGAGATCTCGACGTCCTCCGGGTTGTGCGGGTTCATCGAGTCCTGGTAGTACGTCGACAGCGCCGAGACGCCGGACGAGAGCACCGACATCGGATGCGCGTTGTGCGGCAGCGCGTCGAAGAAGCTCTTCAGGTCTTCGTGCAGCAGCGTGTGGTGCCGGATCCGGTCGTCGAACGACGACAGCTCCGACGGGGTCGGCAGCTCGCCGTAGATCAGCAGCCACGCGACCTCGAGGTAGGTCAGCTGCGTCGCGACCTGCTCGATCGGGTAGCCGCGGTAGCGCAGGATGCCCTGGTCGCCGTCGATGTAGGTGATCGACGACTTGGTCGCCGAGGTGTTCACGAAGCCGTAGTCGAGCGTGGTGAGGCCGGTCTGCTTCGTGAAGGTCGAGATGTCGACCGACGAGGCTCCGTCGACGCTGCGGAGGATCGGGAACTCCGCCGTGCCTCCCGGATAGGTCAGTGTGGCCTTCTGTTCGACGTCCGTCACGGCGCCTCCTTGAGTGATCCTGCCTAGTGATTTCTGTGGCGGGACGCAGGCTGCATCTGTAGACCGTGACCGCGTTGACCCGTATACAGCCTAATGTCCGCGCGAGCGCAGTCGTGACGAGGCGGCCCGGATGCGCTCGTCGGTGGCGGTCAGCGAGAACCGCACGTGCTCGGGATACCCGTCCCCGTAGAACGGCCCGGGACCGGCCAGGATGCCGAGCGACGCCAGATCGGAGATCGTCTCCCAGGCGTCGCGACCCCCGGTCGCCCAGAGGTAGAGGCCGGCCTCGCTCCGGTCGATCCGGAGGCCGGCGGCCTCCAGCGCCGGGCGCAGGACCTCGCGTCGCGCGCGATAGAGCTCTTTCTGCGCGGCCACGTGCTCGTCGTCACCGAGCGCGGCGATCATGGCGGCCTGCACCGGGGCCGGCGGCATCATGCCCGCGTGCTTCCGCACCGTGAGCAGGCGCGCGATCAGCGCCGGGTCACCCACGGTGAACGCCGCCCGGTAGCCCGCGAGGTTCGACTGCTTGCTGAGCGAGTACGCCGCGAGCACACCGCTCGGGTCTCCCCCGGTCACGCGGGGGTCGAGGATGCTCGGCACCGGCTCGGTCGCCCACGGCCCGTCCCAGCCCAGCTCGGCGTAGCACTCGTCGCCCGCGATCACGGCGCCGAGCTCGCGGGCGCGCGCGACGGCCGCTCGGAGAGCCGCCACGTCGAGCACCCGGCCATCCGGATTGCCCGGGCTGTTGAGCCAGACCAGCCTGGTCGTCGAGGGCCACTCGGCCGGGTCGTCGGAGGCGATCGCCGTCGCACCGGCGAGCTGCGCCCCGATCGCATAGGTGGGGTACGCGGCGACCGGATGCACGACCACGTCGCCCTCGCCGAGCCCGAGCATGAACGGCAGCCAGGCCACGAACTCCTTCGAGCCGATGGTCGGCAAGACCGAATCCTCGGTCAGCCCGGTCACCCCGCGACGGCGGGCGAACCAGTCGACGATCGCGCGGCGGAGCGCCGGCGTGCCGGTCGTCTGGGGGTACGAGTGCGCATCCGTCGCCGCGACCAGCGCCTCCCGGATCACCGCGGGCGTAGGGTCGACCGGCGACCCGATCGACAGGTCGACGATGCCGTCGGGATGCTCGGCGGCGCGCCGGGCGTACGGGACCATCTGGTCCCACGGGTAGTCGGGAAGAGCCCCTAGAGCCACGCCGCGGCGCCGATCAGTGGTCGCCCTGAGGCGGCAGCGCGGCCACGAGCGGGTGATCGGACTTGATCACGCCGACCTTGGCGGCTCCGCCGGGCGAGCCGATCTCGTCGAAGAACTCGACGTTGGCCTTGTAGTAGTCGGCCCATTCCTCGGGCAGATCGTCTTCGTAGTAGATGGCCTCGACGGGGCAGACGGGCTCGCAGGCACCGCAGTCGACGCATTCGTCGGGGTGGATGTAGAGCGAGCGCTCACCCTCGTAGATGCAGTCGACCGGGCACTCGTCGATGCAGGCGCGGTCTTTGACGTCGACGCACGGGAGGGCGATGACATAGGTCACAGTGGTTCAGGTCCCTTCGATGTCCCAGAGGACAAGTCTACGGCTTGGGCCGGGGTGATCCCGGCCATGCGATCACGACGACGGCCACGAGGCTCGAGCCCACGAGCCACACCATTCCGGGCACTCCGGCTGGGATGAGCACCGAGCCACCCGGGCTCGGCAGGGCGAACACAGTGACCATGCCGATGGCCCCGACGGCGGCGAGGAACGCCGGCAGGCGGGTGGGGTGGATCAGGCGCAGCCCGGTAAGGAGCACCGCCAGGGCCGGAAGGGCGACGACGAGCCCGATCGGCAGGTCGAACAGCCCGAAGACGCTGAAGCTCGACTGGTGCACCACGGTCCCCAGCACACCGAACAGCACGCCCAGCAGCAGGGCGACCACGTACCCCACGACCACGGTCAGCCGCGAGCCGGGATCGGCCGCGGGCACGGCGGCGCTCTCCTGCAGTGCGGGGGGATCCTGGATCACCCTCCCAGCCTAGGGCGAGAACCCTGAACGCGGGCCGGTCGGCGCCGGAGAGCGGCACGGCTCGTCTGGACAAGCCGCACGGGATTGTCTACGCTCGACTTTTGGTAAGGCTAGGCTTACCCAAGTTAGGCAGTCCACACCTCACGGCGCACTGCACTCCCATCCGAAGAACAGGTGCCCGTGCTCGCGAACTATCTGATCGGTCTGCGCGAAGGCCTCGAGGCCGCGCTCGTCGTCGGCATCCTCGTCGCCTATGTCCGCAAGATCGAGCGCAAGGACGTGCTCGTGCGGCTCTGGATCGGGGTCGGCCTCGCCGTCCTGGTCGCCCTCGGGCTCGGCGCCGTGCTCACGTTCGGCACGTACGGGCTGAGCTTCGAGGCCCAGGAGGCCATCGGCGGCTCGCTCTCCATCGTCGCGACCGGCTTCGTCACCTGGATGGTGTTCTGGATGCTGCGCACCTCCCAGAACCTCAAAGGCACCCTGCAGTCCGACGTCGACAAGGCGCTGGTCGGGGCCGGCTGGGGGCTCGTGCTCGTGGCCTTCCTCGCCGTCGGCCGCGAGGGCATCGAGACCGCCCTGTTCATCTGGGCCGCCGTGCAGGCGACCGGCGAGACGACGTACCCGTTGGCCGGCGCGGCCCTGGGCATCCTGACCGCCGTCGTACTCGGGTACCTCATCTACCGCGGCCTCGTGCGGATCAACCTGTCGAAGTTCTTCGCCTGGTCGGGCGGCTTCCTCATCCTGGTCGCCGCGGGAGTGCTCTCCTACGGCGTGCACGACCTGCAGGAGGCCGGCATCCTGCCGGGCCTCAACAGCCTCGCCTTCGACGTGAGCGCGATCGTGCCGCCGGACAGCTGGTACGGCACGCTGCTCAAGGGCACGATCAACTTCTCGCCGGCCACGACCTGGCTCGAGATGACCGTGTGGCTCCTCTACTTCATCCCCACCATGGCCCTCTTCCTCCGCGCGGTGCGCCGGGGATCCGCGCGCCGCACGAAGACGGCGGCGGTCTCCCCTGCACCGGCCGCCGCCCGCACCGCCCACAGCTAGGAGACAGATGAACCTCACACTGAAGAAGCCGGTCCTGGTCACCGCCACCGCGGCGATCGCGCTGCTCACCCTCGCCGGGTGCGTGCCGAACAACCCCGCGTCGACGGATGCGGCCGGTGCGATCACGGTCGACAGCTCGTCCACCGACTGCTCGGTCAGCTCCACCAGCGCAAACAGCGGCACGCTCACCTTCTCGGTCACGAACTCCGGCGACCAGGTCACCGAGTTCTACCTGCTCGCCGACGACGGTCTCCGCATCGTCGGCGAGGTCGAGAACGTCGGCCCCGGCATCTCCCGTGACCTCGTCGTGCAGGCCCAGCCCGGCGACTACTTCACCGTCTGCAAGCCAGGCATGGTCGGCGACGGCATCGGCCGCGCCGCCTTCACCGTGAGCGGCGACAAGGTGCAGCTCGCCGGCGACCAGCAGGAGCAGGTCGACCAGGCGGCGGTCAACTACGTGGCCTACGTGAAGGACCAGGTGGGTCAGCTCGTCACCGGCACCAAGACCTTCGTCGACGCCTTCGAGTCCGACACCCCCTCGCCCGACGGCAAGACCGCGGCCGAGCTGTACGCCACCACCCGCGCCAGCTACGAGCGGATCGAGCCGGTCGCCGAGTCGTTCGGCGACCTCGACCCGGCCATCGACTTCCGCGAGGCGGACGTCCCGGCCGAGGACGAGTGGACCGGCTGGCACCGCATCGAGAAGGACCTCTTCCCGCCGGCCGCCGCCGACAACGGCGGGGCCGAGTACGTGCCGCTGACCGCCGACGAGCGCAGCTACTACGGCGACAAGCTCGTCGCCGACACGCAGTCGCTCTACGAGGCGGTCAACGCCAGCGACTACACCGTGACGATCGACGCGATCTCCAACGGTGCCATCGGCCTGCTCGAAGAGGTCGCGAGCGGCAAGATCACCGGCGAGGAGGAGATCTGGTCGCACACCGACCTCTGGGACTTCCAGGCCAACCTCGAGGGCGCCCGTGTCGCCTACGAGGGCGTCCGCGACATCGTCGAGACGAAGGATCCCGAGCTCGTGAAGACGATCGACGAGCGCTTCGACTCGCTCGAGAAGACCCTCGCGCAGTACGGCTCGCTCGAGAGCGGCTTCACCTATTACAACGAGCTCAGCACCGAGCAGGTCAAGCAGCTGGCCGACGGCGTGAGCGCCCTGAGCGAGCCTCTCAGCCAGCTCACGGCCACTCTCGTCGGCTGACCTGGAGCGCGCCCGTACAGTGGGAAGCATGGTGAACGACGAACCGGCCCGGCAGTCCCGCGGCATCTCCCGACGGGGATTGCTCGGACTCGCCGGGGCCGGCGTCGTCGGCGCCGGGGCGGGACTCGCGGGCGGCATCGGTCTCGACCGGTTCGTGCTGCCGCAGTCGGCGTCGGCGCAGGAGAACGGCGCGGTCTACCCGTTCTTCGGCGATCACCAGTCCGGCATCACCACGCCGGCGCAGGACAGGCTGCACTTCGCCAGCTACGACCTCGCCGACGTCACCCGCGACGAGCTGATCGGCCTGCTGCAGGACTGGAGCGCCGCCGCGGCCCTGATGACCGCCGGGTCACCGGTGGGCGAGTTCGGGGCCGTCAACGGGCCGTACACGGCTCCCCCGCAGGACACCGGTGAGGCGCTCGGCCTCCCGGCATCCGGTCTCACGATCACGATCGGCTTCGGGCCGACCCTCTTCACCGCCGCCGACGGCACCGACCGGTTCGGGCTGGCCGGCAAGCGCCCGCCCGCGCTGGTGGATCTCCCCCACTTCCCGGCCGACATGCTCACCGAGGGGCTGACAGGCGGCGATCTCTGCATCCAGGCCTGCAGCGACGACCCGCAGGTCGCCGTGCACGCCATCCGCAATCTTTCCCGGATCGCGTTCGGCCGCGCCTCCATCCGCTGGTCGCAGCTCGGCTTCGGCCGCACCAGCTCGACGACCACGGCGCAGGCCACCCCGCGCAACCTCTTCGGCTTCAAGGACGGCACGGCGAACATCAGGGCCGAGCAGTCCGACGTGGTGGCCGACCAGGTCTGGGCCGCCTCCGCCGACGGCGCCGACTGGATGGCGGGCGGCTCGTACCTCGTCGCCCGCAAGATCCGCATGACGATCGAGACCTGGGACCGCACCTCGCTGCACGACCAGGAGGCGATCGTCGGCCGCACCAAGGGCGAGGGAGCCCCGTACTCGGGCGGCACCGAGTTCACGGCACCGGACTTCGCCGCGACCGGTCAGGGCGGTGCCCCGCTGATCGCGAAGGACTCGCACGTGCGCCTCGCGCATCCCGACCAGAATGCCGGCGCGCAGCTGCTGCGCCGCGGCTACAACTTCGTCGACGGCAACGACGACCTGGGCCGCCTCAACGCCGGCCTGTTCTTCATCGCCTACCAGCGCGACCCGCGCACCCAGTTCATCCCGATCCAGATGAACCTGGCCAAGAACGACGCGATGAACGAGTACCTGCGTCACGTCGGATCGGGCATCTTCGCGGTTCCCCCGGGCGCCCGGCAGGGCGGTTACGTCGGCGAGACCCTGCTCGGTGCCTGACAGCTGCGTGCCTGAGAGCAGGGTGCCTGAGAGCTCCGCGCCCGCGAGCCCCGCGCCAGCGAGCCTCTTCGCGGCCCGCTACCGCCTGATCACCCTGGGCTCGGTGGTGCTGGTCTTCGTCGCGGCGTTCGAGAACCTCGCCGTCACCACCGTGATGCCGGTGATCAGCGCCGAGCTGGATGGCGCGGCCCTCTACGCGGCCGCCTTCGCGGCGCCGCTGGCCGCCTCGGTGCTCGGCATGGTGATCGCGGGTCTCTGGTGCGACGCCACCGGGCCGCGGACGCCGCTCGTGATCGCGATCGCCTTCTTCCTCGCCGGACTCGTCGTGGCCGGTTTCGCCCCGTCGATGGAGGCGGTGGTCGCCGGGCGCCTGATCCAGGGCCTCGGCAGCGGCGGCACCACCGTCGCCCTCTACGTGATCGTGGCCCGGGTCTACCCCGCGGTGATGCAGCCGCGCGTGTTCGGCCTGTTCTCGGCCGCCTGGGTCATCCCCGCACTCGTCGGCCCGTTCGTCGCCGGAGTCGTCGGCGAGACGGTCGGCTGGCGCTGGGTCTTCCTCGGCGTCGCCATCCTCATCCTGCCCGCCGCGGCCATGGTCGCACCCGCGATGAAGCACCTGCGCGCGACCGCGACCGAGGCGACCGACCGCTCGCCCTGGCGGATCGGCCGCATCCTGTGGGCCCTGCTGCTCGCGGTCGCCGTCCTGGCGCTGAGTGTCTCGACCGAGCTCGACGGCGCACTCGTCTACGTGCTGGCCGTCGTCGCCTTCGCCGTCGCGATCCTGGCCCTCCGCCCGCTCACCCCGAGGGGCACGCTCCGCGCGGCCGCGGGCCTGCCGAGCGTCATCCTGACCAAGCTCCTGCTCGCGGGCGGCTACTTCTCGGCCGAGATCTACCTGCCCTACCTGCTCACCTCCGAGCGCGGGCTGAGCCCGGCGGTCGCCGGCCTCGCTCTCACGGTGAGCGGCGTCTTCTGGGGTGCCGCCTCGATCGTGCAGGGCCGGCTCGGCGGACGCCTGAGCAGCCGCCTGAGCGTACGGCTCGGCATCGTGGGCGTCGTGCTCGCCGTCGCGGTCGTGCTCGTCACCGCGCTGGCCTCCCTGCCCGCCTGGGTCGCGATCGCGGGCTGGGCGATCTCGGGCACCGGCATGGGCCTGGCCTACCCGCGCCTCTCCGTGCTCGTGCTCGGCGGCTCCACGCCCGAGAACCAGGGCTTTAACAGCGCCGCCCTCAACATCGCGGATGCCGGCGGGCCGGCCATGGCCCTGGCGATCGCCGGGGTCCTGTTCCAGACACTGGGAGCGGCGGGGGCGCCGGCCGCGTTCGGCGCGGTGTTCCTGCTCGGCGCGGTGCTCGCCGCATCCGCTCTGCTGACGAGCACCCGCCTCCCCCGTTGAGTCGCTGATCCGCAGGGCCGCTGAGCTGCTCATCTGCTGAACCGCTAGACGCAGAACGGCCGGCCACCCCGAAGGGCGACCGGCCGTTGCACGTACCTTGCGACTACTGGTTGGCGCGCTTGAGGTTCGCCGTCTTGCGGGCACGCGCGTTCTGGTCGAGCTCGACCTTGCGGATGCGCACGATCTCGGGCGTGACCTCGACGCACTCGTCCTCGCGGGCGAACTCGAGGCACTCCTCGAGCGAGAGCTGACGCGACGGCGTCATCGACTCGAAGGTGTCGGAGGTCGACTGACGCATGTTGGTCAGCTTCTTCTCCTTGGTGATGTTCACGTCCATGTCGTCGGCGCGCGAGTTCTCGCCGATGACCATGCCCTCGTAGACCTCTTCGGTGGGGTTCACGAAGAAGGTCATGCGCTCCTGGAGCGCGATGATGGCGAACGGGGTGACCACGCCGGAGCGGTCGGCGACGATCGAGCCGTTGTTGCGGGTGACGATCGCACCGGCCCACTCGCCGTAGCCGTGCGAGATCGCGTTGGCGATGCCCGTACCGCGGGTGATGGTGAGGAACTCGGTGCGGAAGCCGATCAGACCGCGCGAGGGCACGATGAACTCCATGCGCACCCAGCCGGTGCCGTGGTTCGCCATGTTCTCCATGCGGCCCTTGCGGGCGGCGAGCAGCTGCGTGATCGCGCCGAGGTACTCCTCGGGAGCGTCGATCGTCAGGTGCTCGTAGGGCTCGTGCGTCTTGCCGTCGACCTGGCGGGTGACCACCTGGGGCTTGCCGACGGTGAGCTCGTAGCCCTCGCGGCGCATGTTCTCGACCAGGATGGCGAGCGCGAGCTCTCCACGGCCCTGGACCTCCCAGGCGGCGGGGTTTCCGATGTCGACGACGCGGAGCGACACGTTACCGATCAGCTCGCGGTCGAGGCGGTCCTTGACCATGCGGGCGGTGAGCTTGTGGCCCTTGACCTTGCCCACCAGGGGCGAGGTGTTGGTGCCGATGGTCATCGAGATCGCGGGGTCGTCGACCGTGATGGCCGGCAGCGGGCGGACGTCCTCGGGGTCGGCGATGGTCTCGCCGATCGTGATGTCCTCGATGCCGGCGATGGCGACGATGTCACCGGGGCCGGCGCTGTCGGTGGGCACGCGGGTGAGGGCCACCGTCTTGAGCAGCTCGCTGATGCGCTGCTGGTGAACGGTGCCGTCGTGCTTGACCCAGGCGACCTGCTGACCCTTCTTGATCGTGCCGTTGAAGACACGGAGGAGGGCGAGGCGGCCGAGGAACGGCGAGGAGTCGAGGTTCGTGACGTGGGCCTGGAGAGGCGCCTCGTCGTCGTAGACGGGAGCCGGGATGTGCTCCAGGATCGCGCCGAACAGCGGCTCGAGGTCGTCGTTGTCGGGCAGCGTGCCGTTCTCGGGCTTGTTCAGGCTCGCGGCGCCGTTGCGGCCGGACGCGTAGACGACGGGCACGTCGAGGATGGCGTCGAGGTCGAGGTCCGGCACGTCGTCGGCCATGTCCGAGGCGAGGCCGAGCAGCAGGTCCTGGGACTCGCCCACGACCTCGTCGATCCGCGCATCCGGGCGGTCGGTCTTGTTGACCAGCAGGATGACGGGCAGCTTCGCCTCGAGCGCCTTGCGGAGCACGAAGCGGGTCTGCGGGAGCGGGCCCTCGGAGGCGTCGACGAGCAGCACGACGCCGTCGACCATGGACAGGCCGCGCTCGACCTCTCCACCGAAGTCGGCGTGACCGGGGGTGTCGATCACGTTGATCGTGATCGGCTTGCCGTCGGCGTGCTTTCCGTTGTACGAGATCGCCGTGTTCTTGGCGAGGATCGTGATGCCCTTCTCACGCTCCAGGTCGTTGGAGTCCATCATCCGGTCGTCGGCGTCGAAGTGCGCGTCGAAGGAGTTGGTCTGCGTGAGCATGGCGTCGACGAGGGTCGTCTTGCCGTGGTCGACGTGGGCGACGATCGCGACATTGCGCAGGTCATCGCGGGTGGCTTGTGCCATGGGTGAATCCTCAGGGTTCGTGAACCCGGACCCGGTGGCACAGCCACCCCTGCGGGCTCGTGAGAGCGAAGTTGATGGGCGACGTGGCCCGGAATCGCTAAACGCCCAGGGTGATTCCAGCGCCCGGAATGGCGTTCAGCAACTCCTTAGTATATTGCTCCTGCGGGCTGTCGAAGACCTGATCGGTCGTAGCCGCCTCGACGATGCGTCCCTGCTGCATCACGCAGACGTTGTCCGCGATCACCCGGACGACCGCCAGGTCGTGGGTGATGAACAGGTACGTGAGCTCGAGTTCGGACTGCAGATCGGCCAGGAGCTTCAGGATCTGGGCCTGCACGAGCACGTCCAGCGCCGAGACGGCCTCGTCGAGGACGACGATGTCCGGCTTCAGCGCGAGCGCCCGCGCGATCGCGACACGCTGCCGCTGGCCACCCGAGAGTTCGCTGGGATAGCGCGTGATCAGCGTCTGCGGCAGTGCCACCTGGTCGAGCAGCTCGAGCACGCGGTCCCGGCGCGCCGTGCGGTCGCCGACCCCGTGGATCTGCAGCGGCTCGCCGATCGTGTTGCCGATGTTGCGGAGCGGGTTGAGCGAGCCGTACGGGTCCTGGAAGACGGGCTGCATCCGGCGGCGCAGGTCGAGCAGACCCTTGCCCTTCAGCGGTGCCACGTCGACGCCGTCGATCATGATCGCGCCCGAGGTCGGGTCTTCGAGGCGGAGGATCATCTTCGCCACGGTCGACTTGCCCGAACCGGACTCGCCCACGAGAGCGGTCGTGGTGCCCTTCTCGACCGCGAACGAGACCTTGTCGGAGGCGGTGATCGTGTTCGCCGCGCCCTTCTTCTGGCCGCGCAGCTTGTAGATCTTCGTCAGGTCCTTCACCACGATCGCGTCCGGGCGGCGCGGGCCGTCGCCGGCCGGGGCCGGGATGTGCTCGAGCCGCTGCTCGGCCGCGGCGATCAGGTCGAGACCCTCGGTCACCTTGGTCGGCGCGTACTCGAGGTCGCCGAGCGCGTGGTGCGCGGTCTCGGCCGTGGCCGACTGGATGCGACGCGAGGCGAGGCTCGGAGCCGCCGCCACCAGACGCTGCGTGTACGGGTGCTGCGGGTTCTCGAGGATCTCCTTCGACGGACCCGACTCGACGATCTTGCCCTTGTACATCACGACGAGCTGCTCGGCGCGCTCGGCGGCGAGGCCGAGGTCGTGCGTGATGAACAGCACGGCCGTGCCGATGTCGCGGGTCAGGGTCTCGAGGTGGTCCAGGATGCGCCGCTGCACGGTCACGTCCAGCGCCGAGGTCGGCTCGTCCGCGATCAGGAGCTTCGGGCGCGAGGAGAGTCCGATGCCGATCAGCACGCGCTGGCGCATGCCGCCGGAGAACTGGTGCGGGAACTGCTTCAGCCGCTTGTCCGCATCCTGAAGCCCGGCCTCGCGGAGCACCTGGACGGCGTGCTCGCGCACGGCCTTGCGGCCGGAGGCGATGCCGTTGGCGCGAATGGTCTCCTCGACCTGGAAGCCGACGCTCCACACCGGGTTGAGGTTCGACATCGGGTCCTGCGGCACGAAGCCGATCTGGCGGCCGCGGATCTCCTCCATCTGGCGCGGGGAGTACTTCGTCAGCTCCTCGCCGTTGAAGCGGATCGAGCCGCCGGTGATGCGGCCGGAGCCCGGAAGCAGGTTGATGATGGCCGCGGCCGTCGTCGACTTGCCCGAGCCGGACTCGCCGACGATGGCCAGCGTCTGGCCCGGCATCAGGGTGATGTCCACGCCGCGGACGGCCGTGACCATGCCGCCGGTGGTCTGGAACCCGACCTGCAGGTCCTTGATCTCGAGCAGCGGCTCCTGGGCGCCCGCGCCCTGCGGGAGGTTCTCACGGGTGGGGTCGCTCATCGCTGGGCCCTCGCCTTCGGGTCGAGTGCGTCTCGGATGACCTCACCCATCATGATGAAGGCGAGGACGGTGATCGAGAGCGCGAGTGACGGATAGATCAGGGTCTGGGGCGCGGTGCGCAGGTCGATCTGCGCCGCGCTGATGTCATTGCCCCAGGACATGGTGGAGTTCGGCAGACCGACACCCAGGAACGACAGGGTCGCCTCCGCGACGATCGCCGCACCGAGCGAGATCGTGGTGACCACGATCACGGGGGCGATCGAGTTCGGCAGCACGTGCCGCAGCAGGATCTTGAAGTTCGAGACCCCGAGCGCCCGCGCGGCCATCACGTAGTCCGACTGCTTGACGCGCAGGATCTCCGCTCGGAGCACGCGCGCGGTGGCGGGCCAGGCGAAGATGCCGATGGCGAGCGAGATGACGAACACGTTCCGGTAGGCCGAGAAGACCGACATGATGACCACGGCGGCCAGGATGTAGGGGATCGAGAAGAAGATGTCGCCGGCGCGGGAGAGCACCGAGTCGAGCCAGCCGCCGTAGAACCCGGCGAAGGCACCGAACAGGATGCCGAGGACGGTGGTCAGGACGGTCACGATCAGGCCCACCGAGAGCGAGGTCGACGTGCCGTGGATCAACCGCGAGAACACGTCGCAGCCCTGTTTGGTGAAGCCGAGGATGTGCTCGCCGGTCGGGCCGCCGTTGCTGTTGGACAGCTGGCAGTCGTCGTTCGGCGGGACCTGGGTGAACAGGGTCGGGAAGAACGCGACGATGAGCACCAGCAGGATGATCGCCGCCGAGATCCAGAACATCGGCCGGCGGCGCATGTCGCGCCAGGCGTCGATCCAGAGGTTGCTCTTGCGCTCCCCCACGTTGACCGCGTCGATCGCGACGAGAGGGGTCTCCTCCAGGGGCGCGACGTAGTGCGTTGAGGTGTTGGGGTTATTTGACATAGCGGATCCTCGGGTCGAGAAGGCCGTACAGGAGGTCGACGACGAGGTTGACCACCAGGTAGATGAGCACCATCACGGTGACGAAGGAGACGACGGTCGGGCCCTGGCCCTGCACGATCGCCTGGTAGAGCGTGCGGCCGACACCGGGCACGTTGAAGATGCCCTCCGTGACGGTCGCGCCGACCAGGAGCACGCCGAAGTCGGTGGCCGCGTAGGTGACGACCGGGATCAGCGAGTTGCGGAGGATGTGCACGGGGATGATCCGCCGGCGGCTCAGGCCCTTGCTGTACGCGGTGCGCACGAAGTCGAGCTGCTCGGTCTCGATCACCGAGGCACGGGTGAGCCTGATGAGTTGGGCGAAGGTGATCGACGCCAGCACGAAGGCCGGGAGGATCAGGTCCTGGATGGGCGCACCCGCCGAAACCGTCGTCTTCACCCAGCCGAGTTGGATGCCGAAGACGAACTGCGCGACGAAGGCGATGACGAAGATGGGCAGCGAGATGAAGATGAGGCTGACCACGAGCGCCGATGCATCGAAGAGCTTCCCCTTCCGCAGACCCGAGATGAGGCCGATCAGGACACCGCCGACGAACTCGATGATGAGCGCCATGATCGCCAGCCGGATGGTGACGGGGAAGGTGCGCACCAGGATGGCCGAGACCGGCTCACCCGAGAACGAGGTACCGAAGTCGCCGTGGAAGATGCCGCCGAGGTACAGGAAGTACTGCACGATGAACGGCTGGTCGAGGTGGTACTGCTCACGCAGCCGCTCGAGGAGCGCCGGGTCGGGCGCTTTGTCGCCGAAGAGGGCGAGCAGAGGGTCTCCGGGCATCGCGAAGACCATGAAGTAGATGAGGAACGTCGTTCCCAGCAAGACGGGAACCGCTTGCAGAAGACGCCTGAGGATGTATCCGGCCACGAAACAGACCGTACCAATCGGAACTAGGGGGCGAGAAGGGCCACTCGGATCTAAGACATGAAGCGGGGGCGGCAGCCGGTAGCTGCCGCCCCCGCTCGAGCGAGAACTAGCTCTTGGTGATCTCGTAGTACAGCGGCTGCGAGTTCCAGCCGAACTGCACGTTGCTGACGGACTCGCCGTAACCACCGGTCACGTTCGAGTACCACAGCGGGATCGCCGGCAGGTCCTTCAGGAGGATGTCCTGAGCCTTGCTGAACTCATCGTTCGCCGCGCCGGTGTCGGTCGCCGTGGCGCCCTTCTGGAGCTGGGCGTCGAAGTCGGCGCTGGAGTAGTCGCCGTCGTTCGAGGAGGCGCCGGTCTGGTAGAGCGGCTGCAGGAAGTTGTACAGACCGGGGTAGTCGGCCTGCCATCCCGTGCGGAACGCGGTGGTGATCGTCTTGCCGGTCACCGCGGTGCGGAACTCGGCGAAGGTCGGGTACGGCGCACCGGACGCGTCGATGCCGAGCACGTTCTTGATGCTGTTCGACACGGCGTCGACCCAGACCTGGTGCGAGCTGTCGGAGTTGTAGCCGATCTGGAAGGAACCGCTCCAGGGCGAGATGGCGTCGGCCTGGGCCCACAGCTTCTTCGCCTCGTCGGGGTTGTACTTCAGCACGTCGGCGCCCTCGAGCGAGTCGCTCCAGCCGTCGATCACCGGGGAGGTGAAGTCGGAGGCCGGGGTGCGGGTGCCCTCGAAGATCACGTCGGTGATCTCGTCGCGGTTGATCGCCATCGACAGCGCCGCGCGGCGGAGCTTGCCCTCGTCGCCGCTGAAGTGCGCGAGGTTCGTGGGGATGGTGAACGACTGGAAGATGGCGGCGGGCTGGTTCACAGCGCGGTCACCGAGGTCGGACTGGAAGTTGGCGTACGCCGAGGCGGGCACCGAGTCCAGCACGTCGAGGTTGCCACCCAGGAGGTCGGCGTAAGCCGCGTCCTCGCTGGAGTAGAACTTGTAGGTCACGCCACCGTTCTGCGCCTTGCGACCACCGTCGTAGGTGTCGTTGACGACCAGGTCGAGCTTCTCGTTGTGAGCCCAGGCGGTGTCGGAGGCGAACTTGTACGGGCCGTTTCCGATCGGGTTCTGGCCGTAGGCCTCCATGTCCTCGAAGGCCTTCTCGGGCAGCGGGTAGTACGCCGAGTAGCCCAGACGGATCGGGAAGTCGGAGAGGGGCTCGGTCAGGGTGACCGTGAAGGTGGTGTCGTCGACGACCTTCAGGCCGCTGAGCGACTCGACCGGGTTCTTCTCGTCGAAGCCCTCGATGATGTTGAACCAGGACTGGTTGAGCTGCGTGTTGGCCGCGTTCGCCCCGTAGTTCCAGGTGTCGACGAAGTTCTTGGCGGTGAGGTCTTCTCCGTCGGAGAACTTCTGGCCGCTCTTGATCTTGATCGTGTACGTCTGCGCGTCATCGGTGGTGATGCTGTCCGCGACGTCGTTCTGGACGGCGCCGGTGGCGTCGTAGTAGACCAGGCCCGCGAAGAGCGAGTCGAGGATCTTTCCGCCGCCGGTCTCGTTGGTGTTGGTGGGGACCAGCGGGTTCTGGGGCTCGGAACCGTTCACCGAGATCACGGCGGCAGAGTCGCCGGATGTCGTGGTCGAGCTGCCGCTGGCGCAGCCGGCGAGTGCGAGTGCACTCGCGGCGATCAGCGCGATCGCGCCGACGCCGTACCGTCTCTTGTTCAATTTTCCTCCTGTGCAGAATGGGGGCAGGCGCACTCCCCCTCATGAGGGGCGAGACCTAAGGAAGTACCCTAAGTGGGGGTCCGGGTCAGAGCAAACTCGGCCAGAAAAAGTTACATACACGAAACTATCTCTGAAGATTCATTGTGTGGTTCCGACAGATGTTGTTGAAAAGCGGCGTGCTACGCAAGAAAGTGAAGTCGTGAACCGACCCAGTGAGTGGCCCCAGATCAGGCGCCGGAGGCTGTTCACCGAGATCGGTATCGTCCTCGGTGTCTCGCTCGGCGCATCCGCGGTCTATTCCGTCATCAGCATCATCGCACGGCTGACGGCAGGCACGGCCCTGGCCGATCAGACCGCCACCCTGAACGGGTCGTTGAGCGACCGGGAGTGGCTCGACCTGACCTACCAGCTGCTGGCGATCTTCTTCGATCTGGTGCCGGTGGCGCTGGTCTTCTACCTGCTCGCGATCTCGGGAGGCAACCCGTTCCGGCGCATCGGGTTCGACCTCCGCCAGCCCACGCGCGACCTGGGACGGGGCCTCCTCCTCGTGCTCGTGATCGGGGTGCCGGGGATCGCCCTGTACTTCGTGGGGCGCGCGGCCGGGATCACGGTCGACGTGGTGCCCGCGCCGCTGGACACCTACTGGTGGACCACGCCCATCCTCATCCTCGCGGCCCTGCGGGCGGCGCTGCAGGAGGAGCTGATCGTGGTCGGCTACCTCTTCACCCGGCTGCGCCAGCTCGGCTGGTCGAAGTGGACGATCATCGGCTCGGCGGCGGTGCTCCGCGGCAGCTATCACCTCTACCAGGGCATCGGCCCGTTCTTCGGCAACGTGGTGATGGGCGTGGTCTTCGGCTGGTGCTACTGGCGCTGGGGCCGCACGATGCCGCTGGTGATCGCGCACTGGATCATCGACATCGCGTCGTTCGTCGGGTACGCCTGGGCCGTGACGAGCTTCCCCGCGCTGTTCGGCTAGGGGCCGGATGCGCGGCCCGCGCCAGGAGCGGGTGCGGGATGCGCGGCCCGCGCTAGGAGCGGGTGCGGCGGTTCGAGAGCACGAGCGCGCCGATGCCGAGCACGACGACGAGCCCTCCCCCGATGAACCCGCCGATCATCAGCCAGTTCGGCGTGCTGTCCGTGCCCTGCGCCGCCGCAGCGGTCGCTGGATCCGTCGGGGCCACCGGGGTGAACAACGGGGTCGCCGTCGGGGTGGCGGTGGCCGACGCCGTGACCACCGCGGTCAGGACTGCCGTGGCCGTCGAGCCTCCCGCGCCGCTGAACGAGGTCGACAGGGTGCAGAGGATGTTCGATGTGCCGATTGGGAAGGGCTGGCCCGATTCGATCGGGGCGCCGGCGATCGAGCAGCCGTCCAGGGTCAGACCGTTCGGGAGCTTCGCGTCGATCGGCACCGGGGCCGTTCCGCTCGCGTCCGCGGTCAGCTCGAGGGTGGCGGGGAGGATGCTCGACCCACTGAAGTCGGCGCCGACGATGCGGGTACCGGAGAAGTCGGCCCCGTCGAGGGTGGCGCCCTGGAAGACCGCGCCCTGGACGTCGCCGCCGGCGAAGGTCGCCCCGGTGAGGTTCGCGTTCCGGAAGTCGCCCTCTCCGAAGCGGGTGCCGCTGAGATCGGCGCCGGGGCACTGCGCGCCGCCCGGGCCGCCCTCGGTCAGCCGGTAGACCACGCAGTCGCCCTCGGCGAAGACCGGGTCGGCCATCGCCGGGGCCGCCACCACGGCGGTCAAGGCGAGGCCGGCGAGGGCCCCGATCGCAAGGCGGATGCGGGCGGAGCGCAGGCGTCGAGGCATGGCGTGAACCCTACCAAAGACGGCTGTCGATCTTCAGACGAGAGCGCACGGCGGCATCAACCCGTCGTGCGCTCCCGATCACTCGAAGGCTTCGGGCGGCGGGCAGGCGCAGACCAGGTTGCGGTCGCCGTAGGCCTGATCGATGCGGCGCACGGGGGGCCAGTACTTGCCGCGGATCAGCGAGTGCACCGGGTAGACGGCCCGCTCGCGGTCGTACGGGTGCTCCCAGTCGCCCTCGATCACCGACTGCGCGGTGTGCGGGGCGTTCCGCAGCGGGTTGTCGTCGACCGGCCACTCCCCCGCCGCGACGGCGTCGATCTCGTGCTTGATGCCGATCATCGCGTCGATGAACCGGTCGAGCTCGGCGAGATCCTCGCTCTCGGTCGGCTCGACCATGAGCGTGCCCGCGACCGGGAAGCTCATGGTCGGGGCGTGGAAGCCGTAGTCGACGAGGCGCTTCGCCACGTCGTCGACGCTCACGCCCGAGGCGACCGTGATCGCCCGGAGGTCGAGGATGCACTCGTGCGCGACCAGCCCGTTCTCGCCCGTGTAGAGCACCGGGTAGTGCTCGGCCAGGCGCCGCGCGACGTAGTTGGCCGCGAGCACCGCGGCCGCCGTGGCGTCGGCGAGCCCTTCGAGCCCCATCATGCGCACGTAGGCCCAGCTGATCGGGAGGATGCTGGGGCTGCCGTAGGGCGCGGCGGAAACCGCGCCGCCGCCGTGCACGACCGTCGAGCCGTCGACCATCAGGTGCTCGTCCTCCTGCGCGAACATATGCCCCGGCAGGAATGGAGCCAGGTGGGCCTTCGCCGCGACCGGTCCGACGCCCGGTCCGCCGCCGCCGTGCGGGATGCAGAAGGTCTTGTGCAGGTTGAGGTGCGACACGTCGCCGCCGAAGTCGCCGAAGCGCGCGAAGCCCAGCAGCGCGTTCAGGTTGGCGCCGTCGACGTAGACCTGGCCGCCGGCCTCGTGCACGAGCCGGCAGATCTCGGCGACCTCGTGCTCGTACACGCCGTGGGTCGACGGGTAGGTGATCATGAGGGCGGCGAGCTGGTCGGCGTGCTGCTCGATCTTCGCCCGGAGATCGTCGAGATCCACGTTGCCGAGCTCGTCGCAGGCCACCACGACCACGCGCATCCCGGCGAGCACCGCGGAGGCGGCGTTCGTGCCGTGGGCGCTCGAGGGGATCAGGCAGACCGTGCGCTCGAAGTCCTCGCGGGAGCGGTGGTAGCCCCGGATCGCGAGGAGCCCGGCGAGCTCGCCCTGGCTGCCGGCGTTCGGCTGCAGCGAGACCGAGTCGTAGCCGGTGACGTCGGCCAGCCAGCGCTCGAGCTGCCGGATCATGCCGAGATAGCCCTCGACGTCGTCCTTCGGCGCGAACGGGTGGATGCCCGCGAACTCCCGCCAGGTCACGGCCTCCATCTCGCTGGCTGCATTGAGCTTCATCGTGCAGGAGCCGAGCGGGATCATCCCGCGGTCCAGCGCGTAGTCGAAGTCGGCGAGCCGCTTGAGGTAGCGCATCATGCTCGTCTCCGAGCGGTGCGTGTTGAAGACCGGGTGGGTGAGGTACTCGCTGGTGCGCACGAGGGAGTCCGGGATGCTGGGCGCGAGCTCCCCGGCGAGGTCGCCCACCGTGGTGCCGGAGACAGCGGAGTCGGCCGCGTCGAAGACCACGGCGAGGGCCAGCAGGGCGGCATCCGTGGTCGTCTCGTCGACCGACACGGCGACCGTGTCCTCGTCGACCAGGCGCAGCAGGATCCCGCTGTCGTGGGCGTGCTCGACCAACGAGACCGCGCGGCCGGGCACCCGCACCTGGATCGTGTCGAAGAAGTCCGGGTGCACGACCTGGTGGCCCGCGGCCGTGAGGCTGCCCGCCAGAGCTCGGGCGGTCGTGTTGACGCGCGTCGCGATCTCGCGGAGCCCCTCGGGGCCGTGGTAGACCGCGTACATGCCGGCCATCACGGCGAGCAGCACCTGAGCGGTGCAGATGTTCGAGGTCGCCTTCTCGCGGCGGATGTGCTGCTCGCGCGCCTGCAGGCTGAGGCGGTAGGCGGGGTGGCCCGCCGCATCCACGCTCACGCCGACCAGGCGGCCGGGGAGCTGGCGCTCGAGGCCCGCGCGCACCGCCAGGTAGCCGGCGTGCGGACCACCGAAGCCCATCGGCACGCCGAAGCGCTGCGAGGTGCCGACCGCGACGTCGGCGCCGAGCTCGCCGGGCGAGGTGATCAGGGACATGGCCAGAAGGTCGGCCGCAACGACCGCGATCCCGCCGGCCCGGTGCACGATGTCGATGACCTCGCCCGGGTTCCAGACCCGGCCCGAGGCGCCGGGGTACTGGATGAAGACGCCGAACGCGTCGTCGAGCGGATGCGCGTGCGCCGCGGGATGGTCGACCGAGTCGAGCGCGACCTCCACGATCTCGATGCCGACGGCCTCGGCGCGGGAGCGGAGGAGCGACTTGGTCTGCGGGAAGGCGTCCGCATCCACCAGGAAGCGCGCGGAGCGGGACTTCGAGGCCCGCCGGGCCAGCAGCATCCCCTCCACGGCCGCGGTCGACTCGTCGAGCATCGAGGCGTTCGCCGTGGCGAGGCCGGTGAGGTCGGCGACCATGGTCTGGAAGTTGATCAGTGCCTCGAGGCGGCCCTGCGAGATCTCGGGCTGGTACGGCGTGTAGGCCGTGTACCAGCTCGGGTTCTCGAGCACGTTCCGCTTGATCACCGCGGGGGTGACGGTGTCGTAGTAGCCGAGGCCGAGGTAGGAGGTGGAGACACGGTTCTGGCCGGCTAGCGCGCGCAGCTCATCGACCGCCTCACGCTCGGTCGCCGCCGGCGGCACGAGCGAGTCGGCGAGCGAGCGGTCGAACTGGATGGCGGTCGGCACGGCCGCCCGCATCAGCTCGGCGACGCTGGAGTAGTCGACGGTCTCGAGCATCCGTGCCTGGGCGGCGGAGTCGGTGCCGATGTGGCGGGCGGCGAAGAGGTCGCCGGCCGAACCCGCGGCGCGGGTGGAGAGTCGTTCGGAGCGCTCGGTGAGATCGGTCATCAGCCGGTCAGCCCCCGATCAGGGCGTCGTACTCGGCGAGCGAGAGCAGCTCGGGAAGCTCGCTGAACTCCACCTTGAGCAGCCAGCCCGCGCCGAGCGGGTCGGAGTTCACGAGCTCGGGCGCATCCTCGACCGCACTGTTCTTCTCCAGCACGGTGCCGTCGACCGGCGCGAACAGCTCACCGACCGACTTCGTCGACTCGATCTCGCCGACGACGGCGCCGCCGGCGATCTCGGTGCCCGCATCCGGCAGGTCGAGGTAGACGATGTCACCCAGCTGGGCGGCGGCGTAGGCCGTGATGCCGATCGTGGCGACCGTGCCCTCGACGAGCACCCACTCGTGCTCGGCGGTGTAGCGCAGTTCGTTCTGGTCTGGCATGGTCAGTCCTTCTTCCGGCGGTAGAACGGGAGGGCGGTGGTGCGGTAGGCGAGGCGGGTGCCCCGGATGTCGACGGTGAGCTCGGTGCCCGGCTCGGCGTAGGCGGGATCGACGTAGGCCATCGCGATCGGATGGCCGAGCGTGGGCGAGAGGGCGCCGCTGGTGACGAGGCCGATGGGGGCGGCGTCTTCTCCGGTGCTTTCGCCGGCGGCTTCGTCGGCTGCTTCACCGACGGGCGCGAAGATCTGGTACCCCGCGCGGGCGGCGCGGCGGCCCTCGCCGACGAGGCCCACGAGCACGGGTGCTCCGGCTCCGGGGCCCCGCTCGAGGGCGTCCCGGCCGACGAAGGACTCCTTCGCCATCACCGGCACCCGCCCGAGACCTGCCTGCACCGGCTGGGTCTCGAGCCAGAGCTCGTGGCCGTACAGGGGCATCCCCGCCTCGAGGCGGAGCGTGTCGCGGCTCGCGAGCCCGGCGGGCACGAGTCCGTCGCCTGCCCCGGCCGCGCTCACGGCGTTCCAGAAGTCGGTGGCCCGCTCGGGCGCGAGGTAGATCTCGAAGCCGTCCTCGCCGGTGTACCCGGTGCGGGCCAGCAGCGCCGGCTCGCCCTGGAACACCGCATCGGCCGACCGGTAGTAGCCGAGGTCGGCCAGGTCAGGGGCCTCGAAGCCGTCGGTGCGCTCCAGGATTCCGCGGGCGGCGGGCCCCTGCACGGCGACCAGGGCGAGGTCGTCGCTCACGTCGTCGAGGGTCACATCGAAGCCGTCGGCGCGTTCGGTGAGGGCCGCGGCCACGGGAGCGCGGTTCGAGGCGTTGGCCACGACCAGGAAGTGCTCGTCACCGCGGCGGTAGACCACCACGTCGTCGATGATGCCGCCCTCGGGAGCGAGGAGGAGCGAGTACTTGGCCTGCCCGATCGAGGTCGCCGAGAGCCGGCCGGCGAGGGCGTGGTCGAGGAAGGCGGCCGCCTCCGCGCCGGTCACGTCGAACTCGGCCATGTGCGAGAGGTCGAACAGCCCGGCGGCGGTGCGCACGGCGTGGTGCTCGGCGAGGTCGCTGGAGTAGCGCACCGGCATCTGCCAACCGGCGAAGTCGGTGAAGGATGCGCCCGCGGCCTCGTGCACGGCGTGCAGCGGCGAGTAGCGGGGAGCGGAAGGGGAATCGACGTCGGTCAAGGAGTTCTCCGGTTTCGTCGCGGAGCCGGGGCTCGCGGAGGACGGAGCGCGATCGCGCTCGTGAGAACTCCCCCTCTGTCATCGTGCCTGAGAGATTCACCACCGCCGAGTCGCAGCTCGGAGGGGCTTTCACCGTGGGCGAGCCGCTGTCAATGCCGCGACTGCTTTCCAGAGTGGCCAGTTCGACGCGGTACGAGGACCTGAGAGATTATCGGGGAGGATTGCTCCTTCGGTGCCGGCCGAGCCGGCTCTCCCGCGTCGACCTAGTGGCCGGCGGTATTCAGTTGGATGCTACGGGTTCGAGCATAGCGGCTCAGGATGCGCCTGGCCCGCCGCCGTGCCCGTCACCTCGGCCGCAGCTTCGCTTCAGCCGCCGTAGCCGCCGCCGTTCCGGCCGCGCCGGATGACGAGCACCACGATGGCCGCGAGCACGCCGGCCCCGACGAGGGCGAGCAGCACGACGACGGGCCACGGCAGTCCCTCGGCCGGGGTCTGCAGGTCGCCGGTGACCGGGCCGGCCGTCTCGGTGGCGAGGGTGGTCTCGTCGGCGGCCGCCGCATCCGGAGCCGGCGTGGCGGGAGTCGTCGTCGCCAGATTCGCGGTCGCCGGGGTCGCGGCGGGCGTCGTTGCCCCGTCCGGGGCGCCCGCCCAGGCGTCGCCGCAGACGGGCGAGGAGGTGAGGCCCTCCCCCGCTCCGAAGAGATCGGTGGGCTCGTAGTCGAAGTCGTACTGGCCGGAGGTGGGGTGGCCGTCGGAGGAGACGACCTGCCAGAGCACGACGTAGCCGCCCGCATCGCCCAGGGCGACGGGAGCGGAGACCGATGTTCCGTCGATGGTGACGCACCCGGACTCGTAGTGCATGCCCTCGCTGTCGACCACCTCGACCGCGAAACCGTTCGTGTCCGAGCCGATCGCCAGGAGGTCGTCGCTGAACTGCAGGCTCACGGCGCCCGGGTCGGCGGTGATCGAGGCGTCGGCTGCCGGCGTCGATCCGGAGAGCGAGTCGTGGGCCGAGGCGGCGAGCGCGGGGGCGAGCAGGGCCAGCGCGGCGACGGCGGTGGCGGCCAGGGCGATCGGGGTGCGGAGTCTCACCCCCCAACGATAACGGCCCCACCCCTGCCGATGGGCAGGGACGGGGCCGTCGTCGAGTGCGTTCAGCGCGCCCGAATGCGTGGTGGTCAGGCCCGCTTCACGCGGAACTGGTTGACCATCGGGCAGTCGAAGGGATCCGGAGCGGCGAGGCCGACCTTGTTCATGTACGCGATGACCTGCTTGTGCGCCTCGAGCAGCGACGTCTGCGTGTAGGGGATCTTGTGGGTGGCGCAGTACTCCTCGACCACGGGGCGCACCTTCACCAGGTTGGGGCGCGGCATGCTCGGGAAGAGGTGGTGCTCGACCTGCAGGTCGAGGCCGCCCATGAAGATCGTCATGCCCCAGCCGCCCTTGATGTTGCGGGAGGAGAGCACCTGCTTCGAGAGGAAGTCCAGGCGCGAGCCGGCGGGGAAGATCGCCATGCCCACGTGGTTCGGAGCGAAGGATGCACCCATGTACAGACCGAAGACGGCCAGCTGCACACCGACGAAGGCGAACGCCATCCCGAGCGGCAGGAAGTAGAAGATCACGGCCAGGTAGGCGACCAGACGGACGCCGATGAACCAGAGCTCGACCTGACGGCCCTCGACCTTGCCACGACCGAAGAGCGTCTTGAAGGAGAGGAAGTGCAGGTTGATGCCCTCGAGCAGGAGCAGCGGGTACAGCGCCCAGCCCTGGCGACGGACGAGCCAGGCGACCGGCCCACGCGTCTTGGCCGCATCCTCCTCGAGGAAGACGACGGTGTCGGGCGCGATGTCGGGGTCTTTGCCGACGGTGTTCGGGTTGCCGTGATGACGGGTGTGCTTCGTCATCCACCAGGCGTAGCTCATGCCGACGAAGGCGGTCGCGAGGGTGCGGCCGGCGCGGTCGTTGGCCTTGCCGGACTCGAAGACCTGGCGGTGCGAGGCCTCGTGGGCGAGGAAGGCGAACTGCGTGAAGATGATGCCGAGAGCCCCGGCGATCAGCAGCTGGTACCAGGTGTCCCCGAGCAGCACGAACCCGGTGGCCGCTCCGCCGAGGGCGAGGACGAGCACGGAGAACATGCCGATGTAGAAGCCGCGACGCTTGCGCATCAAGCCCATGTCCTTCGCCGTGGCGAGGAGCTCGGAGTACGCGGCCGTGGGGTGCGCTGCTCCGGTCTTGCGGGGCGAGGTCGCCCTCACGCGGGTGTTCTCAGGGGAGGTGGAGTGGGTGATGCTCACTGGGCCTGCTCACTGGTGTCGTGTTCGACTTCCCAGCCGCGGTGCCGGGCGAGTGCCCGTTGTGATGGGCGATGCCCGATCAGATGTCTTGAACCTACGTGCCGAACCTGCGCATTGGCCCGGGAGCGACTCGCAACACGCCGGAAAAGCAAGAACCCGCGGCACCGAAGCGGTGTCGCGGGTTCTCGGGAACAGCGTTATCAGCTGATGGGCGTGATGTTCTCCGCCTGCAGGCCCTTGCGGCCCTGCGTGACGTCGAACTCGACGCGCTGGTTCTCTTCGAGGTTCTTGTAGCCCGAACCGGTGATGCCGGAGTGGTGGGCGAACACGTCTTCTCCACCGTCATCGGGGGAGATGAAGCCGAAGCCCTTTTCGGAGTTGAACCATTTCACGGTGCCTTGAGGCATTGTTTTCTCTTTTCGAGGTAAGCGGCCCCGCCTGTCGGGGCCTACCGTCGCGGTGCACTTTGTTCCGCTCCTCAGAAAAACAAGCCTTCGCCGACGTGGATCACGGGGCGAAAGACCCTATTCAAGATTCATGGGTAACACAACAACTACGAACAGCTTAGCCGTGCCGGGCCCGATCGGCTACAAGAACTGCGGCGAAGCTTTAGAATTCATCGTGCTGCCCTCTTCCGGGCGATCCTGCCCGCCCGCCTGAAAGGTCGTCGATCATCAGTCCGCTCAGCATCCCGAGCCCCGACCCGGTCTTCCAGGTCTTCCCGATCGGCCCCTTCTTCGGAATCGGCCCGTTCGAGATCCACATCTACGCGCTCATCATCCTGGTCGGCATCATCGTCGCGATGATCATGGTCAACCAGCGGCTGACCAAGCGCGGCGGCGAGCCGGGCATCGTGATCGACATCGTGCTGTTCGCGGTGCCCCTCGGGATCGTCGGGGCCCGGTTCTATCACGTGTTCACGCACGTGGGCGACTACTTCTACCCGGGGTCGAACTTCTGGAACATCTTCGCGATCTGGGATGGCGGCAACGCCCTCTACGGCTCGCTGATCGGTGGCGCGATCGGCGCCTGGATCGGCTGCCGCATCACGGGCATCCGCCTCTGGTCGTTCGCCGACGCGCTCGCCCCGGCGATGCTCGTGGCGCAGGCGATCGGCCGCGTGGGCAACTACTTCAACCACGAGCTCTTCGGCCTGCCGACGACGCTGCCGTGGGGCCTGGAGATCGAGTCGACGAACGCGAAGTTCCCGGCCGGCCTCGCCGACGGCACGCTGTTCCACCCGCTGTTCCTCTACGAGATCATCTGGAACCTGGTGGGTGTCGCCCTCCTGCTGCTGATCGAGCGTCGTTTCCGCCTGCGCTGGGGCAAGGTCTTCGCGCTGTACCTCATCTGGTACGGCCTCGGCCGCTCCTGGCTCGAGGCGATCCGCATCGACCCGACCAGCGACGGCTTCCTCGGGATTCCCGCCAACATCTGGGCGTCGTTCGTCGCGATCGCGCTCGGCATCATCCTGTTCGTCGTGCAGAGCCGTCGTCACCCCGGGGTCGAGATCTCGGTGTACCGGCCGGGCCGCAGCCCGCGGGTGATCGAGCCGCGCACGAAGAACAAGGGCGGCGCGACGACGACGGATGCGGACGAGGTCGACGGTGCTGAGTCGGACGGCGCGGCCGGCTCGGCTGGCTCGGCTGGCTCGGCCGGCTCGGGGAACGAGCGCTGGACCGACGAGGAGCTGTCCTCCACGCCTCGCTAGTGGGAGCATGGTCGCACGCGAGCGCGAAGGCGGTGCAGCATGGCGATCATCTCTACCATCCCGGAGTCCGAGGCGAGCGGTCTCGTCGCCGAGCTCTATGACAGCGACCTGAAGTCGCTCGGTTCGGTGGCGAGCCACACCCGCGTGATGGCGGTCAACCCCGAGGCCATGGTCGCGTTCGAGAACCTCGTGCGCGCCATCACGGCCTCGATGGACCTGCGCCGGTACGAGCTCGTCACCCTCGCCGCGGCCCGCGGCATGGGCTCGGTGCATTGCCGGCTCGCGCACGGCCGGAAGTCGCTCGGCGTCTTCGACGAGGGTGACCTGATCGCCATCGCCCGCGATCCGGCGACGGCGACCGCGCTGAGCGCCGCCGAGATCGCGATGATGGCGTTCGCCGAGAAGGTCGCCGTCGACCCGGCGTCGATGACGGATGACGACTCGCGAGAACTGAGGGAGCTCGGTTTCAGTGATCGCGAGATCGTCGACATCACCCTGGCCGCGGCCGTGCGTCGGTACTACAGCTCGGCGCTGCAGGCGCTGTCGGTCGAGGTGGATGCTGCGCCCGACCTCAGCGTGGACCTGCAGCGGGCATTGCTCGAGGGCATCGACGGCGGGCGCTGAGCGCCCATTGGGTTGTGGTTCCGTCCCGCCTGCGCCGTCAGCCGGCGAGGCGGGTCGCCGCGGTGCGGACGTGCTCGGGGAGATCTTCGAGCCGCCGCCGGTCGCGGATGGCCACGAAGCCGACGCAGACCACCCAGACCAGCCACGGGAAGGTCGCGAGCATGGCGTTGGCCGCTCCCCCGGCGGCGAAGAACGAGTCGGGGCTGGTGCCGCCGAACATCGTCGGGATCGCGAGCATGTTGAGTCCGGCGACGACGTAGGCGACCCAGCCGGTCCAGGCCGGGAGGGCGCCCGAAGCGAGCGTCACGTAGCCGGAGGCGGCGGCGACGAGGGCGGTCAGCGTGCAGCCGATCGAGCCGAACATGAGGGTGTGGCCGGCGGTCAGCGCGCGCAGGGACGACGCATCCGGTGTCAGGTTCATCGTGTCGAGCGCGGTGCCGCCCTCCATCCCGTCGCCGACGAGGGTGACGGCGATGAAGACCAGTCCCGACCCGAACGCGATGTTGGCGACCCACTGCAGGTCGGGGCGGGTGTGGGTGATCAGCTGGCGGAACCCGCTGAGGAACACGATCAGCGCCGACATCAGGAAGGTGTCGATCAGGATCGTGAAGAGTGTCTGGTTGGCCGTCCGGGCCATGAACGCCTCGAGCGCCGCCTGGTCGTCGAGAGCGGGTCGCGCGCCGACCAGCAGCACCTGCACGAGGAACTCGGATGCGGTGAGTGCGGCGACCGCGATGGCGGCGATGCCCGTCCAGAGCCGCACGTCGGGGTTCAGCCGGCCGTTCTTGACGACGGTGATCATGTTCATCCGGACTCCCCCGATCCACGCGCCCTCCCCGGGCGCGCACGCACTGGCTCCGACCCTATCGCCCGTGCGGGTCGGCGATGGCCCGGAGCGCTGTCGCCAGCGCGGCGACCTGCTCGGGCGTCGGTGAGGAGAGGCCGCGGGATGCGGGCGCGAAGGGGATGACGGCATCCGGAGCGTCGGTGAGGTGCAGTTCGACGACCGGCACCTTCACGCCGTAGGCCGCCCGGCGCTCACCGGTCTCGATGGCGGCGATCCGCGCCCACGGCACGACGAAGAGCTGCCGCGGCCGCCGTCCGCCCCGCCAGAACGCGACGCCGCTCTCCGGCTCGGCGACGACCAGCGGATGCGCGGGAACGCGCCGGTACTCGGCCATCGTCGGCGACAGCGCCGCCCGCAACTCCGGCGTGCGCGTGACCGCGACCACCAACGCCCCCGGGTGGCTATCCTGCAGCTCTGCCACCCGGCGCCCGGCCCCGCTCACGCCCGCACGTCCATGCCCACGCCCACGCCCACGGTCATCAGCCGCCTCATTCTGCTGACCAGAGTTCCTCGGCCTCAAGTACCAGATCGATGACCTGGCGGAGGAGAGCCCCGATGGAGGTCGACCTCAACAGGGTGTACCGGTCGTACTCGCCCAGCGGGGCGACAGCGGCGAGTTGCCACGCCGCTGTGACGGGGTCGTCCGAGAGCTCGAGGTCACCATCCGATTGTTCCCCCGCGACGCGGGCGATCACGCGGCGGACGATCGCTTCGGCCTCGGTCCGGAGCGGGGCCAGCGCTTCGGACCACTCCAGATCCGGCAGCATGGACAGCTCGGCTCGGGGATACGGATCGTCGTCGAGCCAGCGCTCGACCGTGAACCGTTGCGTTCCCAGGCCGACGATGACCAGGTCGTCGGCACCCGCGTCCACGCTCACCAGACGCGCCATCGTCCCGACCGAGGCGCGCTGGTCGCCGCCGCCGGCGTCGCGTCCGCGCTCGATGAGGACGACGCCGAACTCGAAATCCGGTTCATCCTCGTCGAGCAGCCGTCCGATCAACGTGAGATAGCGAGGCTCGAACACCCTCAGCGGGACGAGCGAGGCGGGGAACAGCACTGATCCGAGCGGGAACATCGGTCTGACGGCCATACTCCAGTGAAGCACCCGTGACCTAGGCTGGACAGGTGCCCCGACCACGCCCCGAGATCCCAGGACCGGGACAGGAGTCCGTCTGGGACTACCCGAGGCCGCCCCGCGTCGAGCGCGTCGCCGCGCCGGTCACGATCCGTCTCGGTGGGGAGCTCATCGCGGAGACTCGAGACGCGGTCCGCGTGCTCGAGACCAGTCATCCGCCGGTCTACTACATCCCGATGGCCGACTTCGTCTCCGGCGCGCTCCGGGACGCCGACGGTTCGTCGTTCTGCGAGTTCAAGGGCTCGGCACGATATCTCGATGTGCGAGGCGGAGCCGAGGTGCGGCCGGCGTCGGCGTGGAACTACCCGCATCCGTCGGCCGGGTTCGAGTCGCTCCGGGACCGCGTGGCCGTCTACGCGCAGCAGATGGACGAGTGCACCGTCGACGGTGAAGTGGTCACGCCGCAGCCGGGAGGCTTCTACGGCGGGTGGATCACCGCTGCCGTCGTCGGCCCCTTCAAGGGCACGCCCGGCTCACAGGGCTGGTAAGCGCGGCTCAGCCGCCCCGCTCGCCCGGGCGAACCGCCTCGACGGCGGAGCCGCTCCCTAGTTGTTGAAGCGGAACTCGACGACGTCGCCGTCTTGCATGACGTAGTCCTTGCCCTCGATGCGCGCCTTGCCCTTCGCCCGGGCCTCGGCGATCGAACCGGTCTCGACCAGGTCGTCGAACGAGATGATCTCGGCCTTGATGAAGCCCTTCTGGAAGTCGGTGTGGATCACACCGGCCGCCTGCGGAGCGGTCCAGCCTTTGCCGATCGTCCAGGCGCGCGACTCCTTGGGGCCGGCGGTGAGGTAGGTCTGCAGGCCCAGCGTGTCGAAGCCGATCCGGGCGAGCTGGTCCAGGCCGCTCTCCTCCTGGCCGGTCGAGGCGAGCAGCTCGGCCGCATCCTCGGGATCGAGGTCGATCAGCTCGGACTCGAGCTTGGCGTCGAGGAAGATCACCTTCGCGGGCGCCACGAGTGCGGCCAGCGCATCTTTGCGTGAGGCGTCGTTCAGGATCTCCTCGTCGACGTTGAAGACGTAGATGAAGGGCTTCGAGGTCAGCAGGCCCAGCTCGCGGATCGGCTCGAGGTCGATCGACGAGGTGGAGAGCGGCTTGCCCGTGTCGAGGTAGGCGCGCGCCTCCTGGGCGGCCTTCAGCACCGACGGGTCGAGCTTCTTTCCGCGGACCTCTTTCTCGTACCGCGCCTCGGCCTTCTCGAGGGTCTGGAGGTCTGCGAGCACGAGCTCGGTGTTGATGGTCTCCATGTCGCTCGCGGCGTCGACCTTGCCGTCGACGTGCACGACGTCCGGGTCGGTGAACCCGCGGATGACCTGGGCGATCGCATCCGCCTCACGGATGTTCGCGAGGAACTTGTTGCCGAGCCCCTCGCCCTCGCTCGCACCCTTCACGATGCCGGCGATGTCGACGAACGAGACCGGGGCGGGCAGGATCTTCTCGCTGCCGAAGATCTCGGCCAGGGCGGTCAGCCGCGCATCCGGGAGGTTCACCACGCCCACGTTCGGCTCGATGGTGGCGAACGGGTAGTTCGCCGCCAGGACCTGGTTCTTGGTGAGGGCGTTGAACAGGGTGGACTTGCCCACATTGGGGAGTCCGACGATCGCGATAGTAAGAGCCACGGTCGTCAATCTTACGGGGCGTACCCGGTGCGCTCCTCCGGGGCCCGCCCACCCTCGCTTCACCCCAATCCCACTCCGCCTCCACCTCCCCCTTCATCTCCACCCCTACCTCCGCCGAGAAGTCAGTTTCACGTCCAAAACGCGCGACTTTGACGTGAAAGTGACTTCTCGGCGGGCGAGGCGGGGCGGGAGGGATGGGGCGGGGCGGGGCGAGGCGAGGAACTAGGGCTAGTTCTGGGGGAACCCGAGGTTGATGCCACCGTGCGACGGGTCGAGCCAGCGCGAGGTGATGGCCTTCTCCTGCGTGAAGAACCGGAACCCGGCGAGCCCGTAGGCCTTCGAGTCACCGAAGATCGAATCCTTCACCCCGCCGAACGAGTGGTACGCCACCGGCACGGGGATCGGCACGTTGATGCCGATCATGCCGACCTCGACCTCGTTCTGGAAGCGGCGGGCCGCTCCCCCGTCGTTGGTGAAGATCGCCGTGCCGTTGCCGTAGGCGCCGTTGTTGATCAAGTCGACGCCTTCCTCGTAGGAGTGCACCCGCACGACCGAGAGCACCGGGCCGAAGATCTCGTCGAGGTAGACCTTGCTCGTCGTCGGCACCTGGTCGATCAGGGTCGGGCCGAGCCAGAAGCCCTCGGCAGCGCCGTCGACCTCGATGCCGCGGCCGTCGACGACTACCGTCGCGCCGTCGGCCGTGGCCACGTCGATGTACGAGGCGACCTTGTCGCGGTGCTGCTCGGTGACCAGCGGCCCCATGTCGCAGGAGCGACGGCCGTCGCCGATCTTCAGCGTCTCCATGCGCTGCTGGATCTTCGCCACCAGCTCGTCCGCGATCGTGTCGACCGCGACCAGCACCGAGATCGCCATGCAGCGCTCGCCCGCCGATCCGAAGCCGGCGTTGATGGCGGCGTCGGCCGCGAGGTCGAGGTCGGCATCCGGCAGCACCAGCATGTGGTTCTTCGCGCCGCCGAGGGCCTGCACCCGCTTGCCGTTCTTCGCCGCGGTCTCGTAGATGTAGTGCGCGATCGGCGTCGACCCGACGAATGAGATGCTCTTGACGTCCTTGTGGTTCAGCAGGCCGTCGACGGCCTCCTTGTCACCGTGCAGCACGTTGAACACGCCGTCCGGCAGCCCGGCCTCCTTGAAGAGCGCGGCGAGCCAGTTGGCGGCCGACGGATCTTTCTCGGAGGGCTTCAGCACGACGGTGTTGCCGGCCGCGATCGCGATCGGGAAGAACCACATCGGCACCATGGCCGGGAAGTTGAAGGGGCTGATGATGCCCACCACACCGAGCGGCTGCTTGGTCGAGTAGACGTCGACGCCGGTCGAGACGTTCTCGGAGTACTCGCCCTTGAGCAGGTGCGGGAACCCGGTCGCCAGCTCGACGACCTCGAGGCCGCGGGTGATCTCGCCCGCCGCATCCGACAGCACCTTGCCGTGCTCGGAGGTGAGGATCTCGGCCAGCTCGCCCTTCTTCGCGTTCAGCAGCTCGCGGAACGAGAACATCACCTGCTGGCGCTTGGTGATGCTGGTGTCGCGCCAGGCGGGGAAGGCGGCCTTCGCGGCGGCGACCGCGGCGTCGATCTCGGCCTGATCGGCCAGCGCGACGTTCTTCGTCTGCTGCCCGAGGGCGGGGTCGAAGACGGGGGACGTACGCCCGCTCGTCGAGACGAGCTCTGCGCCGTCGACCCAGTGGTTCACTACCGGAAGTGCCTCTGACATGGTTTCTGACCTCGTTGTTTCGGACGGTGTTTCCGCTCAGCCTAGATGCTCCCACCGACGTCCGCCCGGGGCGGGCGCGCCGCCCCCGCTCCCACCGGTGTCGGAGGCCGATGTCACACTGTCAGCATGGATGCACTGCTCCCCCTCCTCATCGGCCTGCTGCTCGGTCTCGCCCTCGGTGTCGCGGGCGGCTGGCTGCTCGCCCGCAGCCGGCGAACGGAAGCGGCGGCCGCGGCCGACCCGGCCCTCGAGACCGCGCTGGCCGAGCGCAGCGCCGACCTCGGCGAGGTGCGGCAGCGGGTCGAAGAGCTGATCGACGAGCGGGCGGGCCTGCAGAGCCGGATCGCGGCTCTGGATGCGACGGCGACCGCCCTGCGCGAGCAGGCGGCATCCACCGTCGAGGGGCACCGGGATCAGCTCGTGCTGGCCCGCGAGCAGGCGGAGGCGCAGGCCGCCGCCCATCGCGAACAGCTCGCCTTCGCCCAGGAGCAGGCGCGCGAGCGCCTGGTGCAGCAGGATGCGCAGTACAAGGCGCAGATCGCGGCCCTCGAAGAGCGGCTCACCGACTTCCAGCGCCGGCTGAAGGAGATCCAGGATGCGGAGGCCACCCGGGTCGAAGAAGACAGCAAGGTGCTCGTCGCGCTCAGCCCCGTGCAGGAGAGCCTGAAGGCGGTCCAGGCGAAGGTCGTCGAGCTCGAGGCCCAGCGCCAGCAGCAGTACGGCGAGCTCAGCCAGCAGCTGAAGTCGGCCACGGAGTCCGAGGAACGGCTGCGGAGCACCGCCGAGTCGCTCGCCTCGGCCTTGCGCTCGAACAGCACCCGTGGCGTCTGGGGCGAGACCCAGCTGCGGAGCGTGGTGGAGGCCGCCGGACTCATCGAGCGGGTCGACTTCGACGTGCAGACGAGCATCGTCACCGACTCGGGTGCGGGCCGGCCGGACATGGTCGTGCACCTGCCGGGCGGCAAGAACATCGCCGTCGACGCCAAGGTGCCGTTCGACGCGTACCTCGAGGCATCGGCGATCCCGGCGTCGGCGACGGGCCTCGACGGCGACCGCCGCACGCAGTTGATGAAGAAGCACGTCTCCGCGCTCCGGGCCCACATCACCGCCCTCGGCACGAAGGGGTACTGGAACGGGCTCGAGGCCTCCCCCGAGCTCGTCGTCGCGTTCATCCCGAGCGAGTCGCTGGTCTCGAGCGCGCTCGAGGCCGACCCGTCGATCATGGAGTTCGCCTTCGGCAAGCGGGTGGCGCTGGCCTCCCCCGTGACCCTGTGGTCGGTGCTGAAGACGGTCGCCTTCAGCTGGCAGCAGGACGTGCTGACCCAGGAGGCCCGGCAGCTCTTCGACCTGAGCCAGCAGCTGTACACGCGGCTCGGCAAGACCGCCTCGCACATCGAGAAGCTGGGGCGCACGATCGATCGCACGGTGAAGGACTACAACTCCTTCATCGGATCGTTCGAGCGTCAGGTGTTCCCGACGGCGCGGAAGCTGGGGGCGCTCTCGAGCGAGTCGCTCTTCCCCGAGCTCGCCGCGATCGACGAGACGCCGCGCGAGATCACGGGCCGCGAGCTGCTGGCCGAGCTGGAGTCGGCGGGCGACGACGACGTGCGCACCGCCGAGGTCGAGCGCACGATCGCCGAGCTCGATGCGTTGCGCCACTCGACCGAGCTGCGCGACGCCGAGTTCCTCGACCACGAGAAGGCCCGGGTCATCGAGCTCGACATCGACCTCGACGGCGACGAGCCCGCCTCGGGCACGCGCTAGGGCGCATCCTCCCCGCGGGCCCCTGACCCCACTCACGCCGAGAAGTCAGAAAGACGTCCAAACCCTGGATTTTGGACGTCTTTCTGACTTCTCGGTGAGTGCGGTGCGGTGCGCGCCCTCGCGTTATGGGGCTAGAGCCACTTCTCCATGAGGTGGTCCGCCTCGATGCGGCGGATCGTGCCCGAGTGCGACCGCAGCACGATCGACTCGGTGCGGATGATCGGGCCCAGGCGCTTGACTCCCGCCACGAGTCCGCCGTCGGTCACGCCCGTCGCCACGAAGAACGTGTTGTCGCCGCGCACCAGGTCGTCGGCGCCGTAGATCTTGTCGAGGTCGAGCCCGGCGTCGATGCCCTTCTGGCGCTCCTCGTCGTCCTTCGGTGCGAGCCGGGTCTGGATGAACCCGCCCAGTGCCTTGATGGCGCAGGCCGTGGCGACGCCCTCGGGGCTGCCGCCGATCCCGACGCACATGTCGATGCGGGTGCCGTACCGGGCGGCGTTGATGCCACCGGCCACGTCCCCGTCGAGCAGCATCCGCGTGCCGGCGCCGGCGGCCCGGATGTCCTCGACCAGCTGGCGGTGCCGGGGTCGGTCGAGCACGGCCACGCGGATGTCGCCGACATCCTTGCCCTTCGCCGCAGCCAGGGCGCGGATGTTGTCGCCGATCGGGCGGTCGATGTCGATCACGCCGATGCCGTCCGCATCCGTCACGATCTTGTTCATGTAGAACACGCTCGACGCGTCGAGCATCGTGCCGCGGTCGGAGGCGGCCAACATCGAGATCGCGTTCTGGCGGCCCGCAGCGGTGAGCGAGGTGCCGTCGATCGGGTCGACCGCGATGTCGCAGGACGGGCCGCGGCCGGTGCCGACGTGCTCGCCGTTGTAGAGCATCGGCGCCTCATCCTTCTCGCCCTCGCCGATCACGATCACGCCGGCGAAGTCGACCGTGCCGAGGAAGGCGCGCATCGCATCCACGGCGGCCCCGTCGGCGGCGTTCTTGTCGCCCTTGCCGATGAACGGCTGCGCCCGGATGGCGGCCGCTTCGGTGGCCCGGACGAGCTCCATCGCCAGGTTGCGGTCGGGGTTCTCATAGAGGGGGGCGCGTTCCGCATTCATGACATTCGTCCTTCCGAGACGGTCGAGGGGCCGTTCTCCAGCCTATCGGGGGGCCGTCGTAACGGTCAGCGGCGGTTCATGCGCGCTGGCTAGACTCGGAACCGAACGGCACAGGCCGGCGCACCGCGGGAGCGCCCACCAAAGGAGATGACATGCCCATTGCAACACCGGACCAGTATGCAGAGATGCTCGACAAGGCCAAGGCGGGCGGATTCGCCTACCCCGCGGTCAACGTGTCGTCGTCGCAGACGCTCAACGCGGTTCTGCAGGGCCTGACCGAGGCCGGTTCGGACGGGATCATCCAGGTCACCACCGGTGGCGCCGACTACTTCGCCGGCCAGACCGTCAAGGCCCGCGCCACCGGCGCCCTCGCCTTCGCGGCCTTCGCCCACGAGGTCGCCAAGAGCTACCCCATCACCGTGGCCCTGCACACCGACCACTGCCCGAAGAACGCGCTAGACGACTTCGTCCTGCCCCTGATCGCCGCCTCCGAGGAGGAGGTCAAGGCCGGTCGCGAGCCGATCTTCCAGTCGCACATGTGGGACGGCTCGGCCGTGCCGCTCGACGAGAACCTCGACATCGCCGTCGACATCCTCAAGCGCATGAAGGCGATCAACGCGATCCTCGAGGTCGAGATCGGCGTCGTCGGCGGCGAGGAGGACGGCGTCGCCCACGAGATCAACGAGCACCTCTACACGACCCTGGATGACGCCACGAAGACCGTCGAGGCCCTCGGTCTCGGCGAGAACGGCCGCTACATGGCCGCGCTGACCTTCGGCAACGTGCACGGCGTGTACAAGCCGGGCAACGTGAAGCTGCGCCCCGAGCTGCTGGGCGAGATCCAGGCGGGCCTGTCCGAGAAGTTCGGTCACGGCCCCAAGCCGCTCGACCTGGTCTTCCATGGCGGATCGGGTTCGACCGACGCCGAGATCTCGGAGGCCGTCGCGAACGGCGTCGTCAAGATGAACATCGACACCGACACCCAGTACGCGTTCACGCGCGACGTGGCCGGCTGGATGTTCTCGAACTACGACGGCGTGATGAAGGTCGACGGCGAGGTCGGCAACAAGAAGGTCTACGACCCCCGCGCCTGGGGCAAGAGCGCCGAAACGGCGATGGCCGCCCGCGTCATCGAGGCCACGCAGCAGCTCGGCTCGACCGGCCACTCGGGGAAGTGACGCTCATCCTGACCGCCACCGCCCCCTCAGCCCCGAGCATCCGGAGCCGCCCGTGAGCGACGAACGCCCGAAGCCGAAGTACGGAGAGCTCGCGCCCGAGGGGTGGAGCTGGACGCCGCCGAAGGACCCCGCGGCCGAGGAGGCGGAGGCGGGTGCTGGTGCGGGTATGCCCGGCACCGGCACCACCGCCTCGGGCAAGGGCGCTTCGGCCACGGGTGCCTCGACCCCCGCCAAGGCACCCCGGCAGGCCGCCGCGCGGCAGCCCACGCCCCCGCCGCCGTACAACCCGGCGGCTGCGGCGATGCCGGACCGGAAGCGCGGCGACATGATCGCCACCTTCCTGCTGCTCGCGGCCGGCGTGATCTCGACCACCAACACGGTCGTCAGCATGCTTCAGCTGCCCGCGGTGATGCAGCAGGTGATGGACATCTACAAGATCGACGGCGCCTACGCCGGCACCTCGACCGCGCAGACCGCCGGTTCGGTGGGGGCAGCGCTGCTGGTGCTGATCTTCGCGCTCACGGTGTACATCTCGGTGCGGCGACTGAGGGTCAACAAGTTGACCTTCTTCGTGCCGTTGATCGGCGCGGTGCTGAGCTTCGCGGTGTCGACCGCGTGCATCGCGATCGCGTTCTTCGCCGACCCGGCGCTCGTGCAGGGGTTCTCCACCCTCCCGAGCTAGCTCCCCGGGGCGTGCGCCCACCTCGTCGAGAAGTCACTTTCACGTCCAAGACGCCATGTTTAGACGTAAAAGTGACTTCTCGGCGTTGAAGGGGTGGGGCGGGCCGAGTGGATGGCGCGAGCGGGGTGGATGCGCGCGGGTCAGGCGCGGTGGCGGCCGCCGAGCGCCCGCGTGTCCTTCTTGCCCTGGGTGTCGCGACGCAGCTCCTTGGGGAGCGAGAACACGAGGTCCTCCTCCGCCGTCTGCACGGTCTCGATGTCGCCGTAGCCGGCGCCCGCGAGGTCGTCGAGCAGCTCCTGCACGAGAATCTCCGGCACCGAGGCGCCCGAGGTCACGCCGACCGTCTCGACGCCGTCGAGCCACTCCTGCTTGACCTCGTGCGCGTAGTCGACCCGGTAAGCGGCCTTCGCGCCGTACTCCAGCGCGACCTCGACGAGGCGCACCGAGTTCGACGAGTTCGCCGACCCCACGACGATCACCAGATCGGCGCCCTGCGCGACCTTCTTGATGGCGACCTGACGGTTCTGGGTGGCGTAGCAGATGTCGTCCGAGGGCGGATCCTGGAGGTTCGGGAAGCGTTCGCGGAGGCGGCGCACCGTCTCCATGGTCTCGTCGACCGAGAGCGTCGTCTGCGAGAGCCAGACCACCTTGTCCGGATCTTTGACCTCGATGTCGGCCACGGCCTCCGGGCTGCCGACGAGCGTGATGTGCTCGGGAGCCTCGCCCGCCGTGCCCTCGACCTCTTCGTGGCCCTCGTGGCCGATCAGCAGGATCTCGAAGTCGTCCCGCGCGAAGCGCACGGCCTCGCGGTGCACCTTGGTGACCAGCGGGCAGGTGGCGTCGATGGCCTGGAGGCCTCGGTCGGCCGCGCCCTGCACGACCGCGGGCGAGACGCCGTGGGCCGAGAAGACGACGTGCGAGCCCTCGGGCACCTCGTCGACCTCGTCGACGAAGATGGCGCCGCGCTTCTCGAGCGTGGTGACGACGTGCACGTTGTGCACGATCTGCTTGCGCACGTAGACGGGAGCGCCGAAGTTCTCCAGCGCCTTCTCGACCGCGACGACGGCGCGATCGACTCCTGCACAGTAGCCACGGGGGGCGGCCAGCAGCACACGCTTGTGCCCGGCCACCGGGTTATCCTTTAGCCTGTTGCGGACGCCGGGAATCCTCGGCATCGGCAGGCTGATGGTCGTCGCAGTGCTCACTCTTACCATTCTACGTCGACTGAACTGGGCGAAGGCCTGAAGGAGAGTAACCGTGACCGACGCCCCGGCCTTCGTCTCCGGCCCGCCCACGGTCGACAACCCCTGGCCCGTCGGCGAATTGGCCCAGAAGGTGCGCGCCTATATCGCGCGTCTGGGCACCGCATGGGTCGAGGGCGAGATCACGCAGTGGGGCGTGTCGGGCGGCAACGTCTACGGCAAGCTCAAAGACCTCACCGGCGACGCGACCATCAGCTTCACGATCTGGTCGTCGGTCAAGGCGAAGCTCCCCGCCGACCTGAAACAGGGCGACCGTGTGATCGCGCTGATCAAACCGGACTACTGGGTGCGCGGCGGCAGCCTCACGATGCAGGTGTTCGAGATGCGGCACGTCGGGCTCGGCGACCTGCTCGAACGGCTCGAGCGGCTCCGTGCCCAGCTCGCCTCCGAGGGCCTCTTCGACGCCGGCCGCAAGAAGACGCTCCCCTTCCTGCCGGGTGTCGTCGGCCTCATCACGGGCAAAGACAGCGACGCCGAGAAAGACGTGCTGCGGAACGCGCAGCTGCGCTGGCCCTCGGTGCGCTTCACGGTCGTGCACGCCGCCGTGCAGGGCGACCGCACGGCGCGCGAGGTCGTCGCGGCCATCCAGCGGCTCGACGCCGACCCCGAGGTCGAGGTGATCATCGTCGCCCGCGGTGGCGGCGACTTCCAGAACCTGCTCGGCTTCAGCGACGAGGCCGTCGTGCGGGCCGCCGCCGCCTCGGCGACGCCGATCGTGAGCGCGATCGGGCACGAGGCCGACAGCCCGCTGCTCGACCTCGTCGCCGATCTGCGCGCCTCCACGCCGACGGATGCCGCCAAGCGCGTGGTCCCAGACGTCACGGAGGAGCTGAACCGGGTCGACCAGGCCCGCACGCGCATCCGGAGTCGCGTCTCGGGTCTCGTCTCGGTGGAGGTCGACCGGCTGGGCCAGATCCGGAGCCGTCCGGCGCTGTCGACGCCGGGGTGGATCATCGACAGCCGGTCGGAGGAGCTGACCCGCTTCGTCGCCCGCGGCGAAGAACTCGTCACCCGGGTGCTCGAGCGTGAGACGAACACGCTCCGCGAGCTCTCCGGTCACCTCCGCGCGCTCTCGCCGCAGCGCACGCTCGATCGCGGCTACGCGATCGTTCAGGATGCGGTGGGTCGCGGGATCGTGCGCGCCGCGTCCGACGCCCCCGACGGCGCCTCCCTCACCGTGACCCTGGCCGAGGGCACCATCGGCGCTCTCTCCACAGGCGCCTCCGTCCCACCCCGCGATCGCTAGGATTGAGCCATGGCCGCAACGCCCTCCACCCCCTCCTCCGACCTCCAGTCGCTGAGCTATGAAGAGGCCAGGGACGAGCTCATCCGCGTCGTCGGCGAGCTCGAGCAGGGGGCTCCGACCCTCGAGCAGTCGCTCGCCCTCTGGGAGCGCGGCGAGGCGCTCGCCTCCCGCTGCGAGGAGTGGCTGATCGGCGCGCGCGCCCGGCTCGACGCGGCGCGCAGCACGGCGGGCGAGTAGGTATCCGGATGGCGAAAACAGCAGAACCGCGGGTCGTCGCAGAGCTCGGCCGCCCCGAGACCCCGGAGGAGACCGCGGCGCGGAAGGCCGAGCAGTCGCGCCTGTACCGCGACCGCAAGACCCTCCGCAACCTGCTCTACGCGCTCCTGGTCTCGGTCGCGCTGGTCGCGGCCATCATCTTCCTGGTCCCCCGATCGCAGGAGTCGATGCTGCCCGACATCGACTACCGGCAGGTGGCCGTGGCCGCGCAGCCGTCGATGCCGGTGCCGCTGGCGGTCCCCGAGCTGCCGGAGGGGTGGACCTCGAACGCGGCGGAGCTCCGCACGGCGACGAGCGACCAGGTCGTCTCCTGGTACATCGGGCTGATCTCGCCCGCGAAGCAGTTCGTCGGAGTCACCCAGGCGATCGACGCGAACCCCACCTGGGTCTCCGATCAGGTGGCCCGCGGCCTCGCGTCGGGCGTCACCACCATCGGCGGGGTGGAGTGGACGATCTATGACAACCGCGACCGTGGGTCGGACGGCGTCGGAAACGCCCGGTACGCCCTGACCGCCGAGTCCGGAGCGACCACGTACATCGTCTTCGGCAGCGGGGGGCCTGACGACGTCGACACGGTCGCCGCCGCCATCGCCCAGAACGTCCTCGCCCAGCCGACCTCGCTCGACCCGCCGACCTCACTCGACCAGCCGGAGGCTGTGACACCATGACCGACCTCGCCGAAGACCAGGCCGAAGCCACGACCCCGGCCCGCGTGTGGGCCACCATGCAGCGCGGCAACGAGAGGTTCGTCGCGGGCACGCCGAAGCATCCGCGTCAGGATGTGGAGACCCGCACGGAGCTCGCCCACCTGCAGACGCCGCGCGCCGCGCTGTTCGGCTGCAGCGACTCGCGCCTCGCGGCCGAGATCATCTTCGACCTGGGGCTCGGCGACCTGTTCGTGGTGCGGAACGCGGGTCAGGTCATCTCCGAGTCGGTGCTCGGCAGCCTCGAGTACGCGGTCGAGGTGCTCGGCGTCGCGCTGATCGTCGTGCTCGGCCACGACGAGTGCGGTGCGGTGCGGGCGGCGATCGACTCGCAGCTGCCGGATGCGGCTCCGCTCCCCCGACACATCCAGAGCCTGGTCGACCAGATCGTGCCCGCTATCGAGAAGGTTCCCGCCGAGCGGGCCGAGGACGGCTCGCTGCTCTCGGCGCCGGACGCCGGCGACGTCGGGCGGGCCCATCTGCGCGATACCGTCGGCGAGCTGCTGATGGAGTCCGAGATCATCACCCAGGCGGTCGCGGAGGGTAGATTGGCGGTGGTCGGAGCCAACTACCGCCTCGCCGAAGGCCGAGCCGTGGCGGATGTCGCGATCGGCGAGATCGGGGACATCTCCGAGCTCGACGAGGTCGGCGAGATCGAGATCGAAATCGAGACCGGCGAAGCCCGAGAGCTCTAGCCCGGCGGATCCGCCGGTCCGCGCTCCGGCGCCGGCCCCGCCGTATCCGTCACCGACCACAGAACCACGCCGGCCCTCACTCGGCCGGCACAACGAAAGGACGACCACACAGTGGTGGAGAACTCCCAGGACACCGAGTACCGCATCGAGCACGACACGATGGGCGAGGTGCGGGTGCCCGCGTCGGCGCTGTACGGTGCTCAGACGCAGCGCGCGGTCGAGAACTTCCCGGTGTCGGGCGCGGTGCTCGAGTCGGCCCAGATCGCTGCCCTCGCACGGATCAAGAAGGCCGCCGCCATCGCGAACGCCCGCCTCGGCGTGCTCGACCAGGCCATCGCGGACGCGATCGCGGCCGCCGCCGACAAGGTGATCACGGGCGAGTACGACGGCGACTTCCCGATCGACGTGTACCAGACCGGCAGCGGCACCTCGTCGAACATGAACATGAACGAGGTTCTCTCGAGCCTGGCCTCGACCGCGCTCGGTTCGCACGTGCATCCGAACGACCACGTCAACGCCTCGCAGTCCTCGAACGACGTCTTCCCCACCTCGGTGCACGTCGCCGTGACGAACGCGCTGATCCACGACCTGATCCCCTCGCTCGAGCACCTCGCCGAGGCGCTCGAGGAGAAGGCCGAGCTCTGGGCCACCGCGGTGAAGTCCGGCCGCACGCACCTGATGGATGCGACGCCCGTCACCCTCGGCCAGGAGTTCGGCGGGTACGCGATGCAGATCCGTCTCGGCATCGAGCGCGTGCAGTCGGCGCTCCCCCGCGTGGCCGAGGTGCCGCTCGGCGGCACGGCGGTCGGCACCGGCATCAACACGCCGGCCGGCTTCCCTCAGCTGGTCATCTCGATCCTGGCGGACGAGACCGGGCTGCCGATCACCGAGGCCCGCAACCACTTCGAGGCCCAGGGCGCGCGCGACTCGCTCGTCGAGGCCTCGGGCGCGCTCCGCGTGCTGGCGGTCAGCCTCACCAAGATCTGCAACGACCTGCGCTGGATGGGGTCGGGCCCGAACACGGGCATCGGCGAACTGCACATCCCCGACCTGCAGCCGGGGTCGTCGATCATGCCCGGGAAGGTCAACCCGGTCATCCCGGAGGCCGTGCTCCAGGTGTGCTCGCGGGTCATCGGCAACGACGCGTCGATCGCGTGGGCCGGCGCCTCGGGTGCGTTCGAGCTGAACGTCGCCATCCCGGTGATGGGCACGGCGCTGCTGGAGTCGATCCGCCTGCTGTCGAACTCGTCGGTGCTGCTGGCCGACAAGACCGTCGCCGGCCTCGAGGCGAACCTCGAGCGGGCGCGTGCGCTGGCCGAGTCGTCCCCCTCGATCGTCACGCCGCTCAACCGCATCATCGGCTACGAGGCGGCGGCGAAGATCGCGAAGCACTCGGTGGCCAGAGGCATCACCGTGCGCGAGGCCGTCATCGACCTCGGCTTCGTCGACCGCGGCGAGGTCACCCTCGAGCAGCTCGACTCGGCGCTCGACGTGCTCTCGATGACCCGCCCCCCGGCGGCCAAGTAGCCCCTCCGGCCCTCCCCCTCCCGGCCCCGACTGGTCCACCTACGGCGGACCGATCGGGCCGGTCCGAGCCCGACACCAACGACGGAGTCTCGACGCCCCTGCGGCGTGAGGCTCCGTCGTTCGTCGTTTCCGGCCCGTTCCTCCGTCGTTCCCGTTGGGGCGGCTCACGGGGGCAGACAGGTGAGGATGGCGAACCAGAAGGCCGCGAGCATCGGCGGCCCGAGCGGGATGCGCACGGCCGCCGTCGCCCGCTCCTCCGTCGAGCGCCCCGCACCGCTGAGTACCGCGGCGACCCCGGCGGCGGCGAGGACGCCGGTCGTGCCGCACCACAGGATCGGCGCTCGCGCATCCGTCAGTGACGACGCCCCCGCCAAGAGGACGGCGAGCTTCACGTCTCCCATCCCGAGCATCCCGGCCGCCCAGGCACCACCCGCGACGGCCGCCGCACCCGCAGAGGCCGCCAATGCCGCTGCCCCGGCTGCAGACCCTGGCGGGGCTCGGAGGGTCACGGCGAGCACGGAACAGGCCAGGAGGCCCAGGCCTGGTACGACGTAAGCATTCGGAAGGCGCAGCCGGCGCGCATCCGTCAGGGCGAGCGGCACGCTCACAGCCGCGAGGTACGCCAGGAGCAGCAGCACCCACGGCTCGGTGACGATCGACATGCACCGAGGCTAGGAACCCCGACGCGACGACGGGCCGCAGCCGCCACATCTGTGGACGACCGCGGCCCGCCGGGCCTCTGTGCAGAACGCAGAGAAGGAGGCGAATCCCCTACGCCAGCTCGTTCGACTCCAGCATCTCGGTCACGAGCGCCGCGATCGCCGAGCGCTCCGACCGGGTCAGCGTGATGTGCCCGAACAGCGAGTGCCCCTTCAGCGTCTCGATCACCGAGGCGACGCCGTCGTGCCGGCCGACCCGCAGATTGTCGCGCTGGGCCACGTCGTGGGTCAGCACCACCCGCGAGTTCTGGCCGATCCGCGACAGCACCGTGAGCAGCACGTTGCGCTCGAGCGACTGCGCCTCGTCGACGATCACGAAGGCGTCGTGCAGCGAACGCCCGCGGATGTGTGTGAGCGGCAGCACCTCGAGGATCCCGCGGTCCAGCACCTCGTCGAGCACGTTCTGCGACACCAGCGAGCCGAGCGTGTCGAAGACCGCCTGCGCCCAGGGGTTCATCTTCTCGCCGGCGTCACCGGGCAGGAAGCCGAGCTCCTGGCCGCCGACCGCGTACAGCGGGCGGAACACCATGATCTTCTTGTGCTGCTGCTTCTCGAGCACCGCTTCGAGACCGGCACACAGGGCCAGAGCGGACTTCCCCGTACCGGCTCGACCCCCCAGCGACACGATCCCGACCTCGGGGTCGAGCAGCATGTCGATCGCCACGCGCTGCTCGGCCGAGCGGCCGTGCAACCCGAAGACGTCGCGGTCGCCGCGGACGAGCTGGAACGAGTCCCGCCCGGTCACCCGGCCGAGCGCCGAACCGCGGTCCGAGTGGATGACCAGACCGGTGTTGATCGGCATGTCGCGCACCAGCGGCGTGCTGAGGCGCTCGTCGTCGTAGAGGCGGGACATCGCATCCGACCCGAGCGTGATCTCGTCGAGCCCGGTCCAGCCGGAGTCGACCGCGAGCTCGGCACGGTATTCCTCGGCCGCGAGGCCGATCGACGCCGCCTTCACCCGGAGCGGCAGATCCTTCGACACGACGGTGACGTTCAGGCCGTCGTTCGCGAGGTTCTGGGCCACGGCCAGGATGCGGGTGTCGTTGTCGCCGAGCTGGAGACCGGACGGGAGCACCGAGGTGTTGGAGTGGTTCAGCTCGACACGGAGGCTTCCCCCCTCCGTGCCGACCGCGATCGGGAAGTCGAGCCGCTCGTGCTTGATCCGCAGCTCGTCGAGGTTGCGGAGCGCCTGGCGGGCGAAGTAGCCGATCTCCGGATCGTTGCGCTTGGATTCCAGCTCGGTGATCACGATCACCGGGAGCACGACCGCGTGTTCGGCGAACCTGAAGATCGCCTTCGGGTCGGACAGAAGAACCGAGGTGTCCAGTACGTAGGTCACCTCGGCCGTCGAGCTCGAATCGGTCGTGCGGGTGGTGCTTCGTGCATCCTCTCCGGTGCTGCGTGTGCCACTGGGCTTCTGAGTCATGGGCTCGGCCACATCCACTCCAACCCCGAGCGCGAGGCGCTCGGATCAGTAGGCGATCGGGCCACAGTGGAGAATGTCGAAACGTACTTATGTGGCCGTCTCGATCAGGCGCCATGCCTGATGAGATCAAGCTACGACCGATGCGGCGGTAGTGGGTTACGACACGCATCACAGTTGATTAACGCTGTGTTACACGGGTGTAATTTGCTGCCGGGATGCGCGTGCTTCGCGCGCGTATCCCGGGCTGCGCCGGTCCCTGCCCGGCGCAGCGCGACATGTTCGCGTGCGGTCGCTGGCGCGGCCGCGCGCTCACCTTGGGTCGTCGGGTACGGCCTGCAGGTTTCGCTGCTCGCTGCGCGTTTCGGGGAGGGAAGAGGGTCGCCTTCAACTTCCGAAGCGTCTTTGGCGGCGGGAGTAGTCGCGGAGGGCACGCAGGAAGTCGACCTCGCGGACGTCGGGGCCCAGGGCCTCCATGAAGTAGAACTCGCTGTGCGCGCTCTGCCAGAGCATGAAGTCCGAGAGGCGCTGCTCGCCTGAGGTGCGGATGACCAGGTCCGGGTCGGGCTGCCCGCCGGTGTAGAGGTGCTCGGCGATCAGGTCCTGGTCGATAGCCGCCTCGAGCTCGTCCAGGCCGTGGCCGAGACCGCGGTGCTTCTGGATGATGCTGCGCACCGCATCCGCGATCTCCGAACGCCCGCCGTACCCGACCGCGAGGTTCACGTGCAGGCCCTTGTGGCCGATGGTGTGCTCCTCGGCGGTCTCCAGCGCCGCGACGAGCGGCTCGGGGAGCCCCGCGTTCGTGCCGACGTGCTTGACCCGCCAGTCACGGAAGCGCGAGATGTCGTCGGCGAGCTCGGCGATGATCTCGATCAGCTCGGTCAGCTCCTCGCCGGACCGGTTCGAGAGGTTGTCGGTCGACAGCAGGTAGAGCGTCACCACCTCGATGCCGAGGTCGTCGCACCAGATCAGGAACTCGAGGATCTTCGCCGCTCCTGCCCGGTGACCGTGGGCGGCCGTGCCGAGCGAGCGCTGCTTGGCCCAGCGCCGGTTGCCGTCGAGGATCATCGCCACGTGCTTGGGCAGCACCGCCTCGTCGAGGTGTTTGCGGATGCGTCGCTGGTAGAGCCGGTAGAGAAGGCCTTTCCCGACCTGGGGCTGGCGTGTGGGCACACGCATACGTTACCCGCTCGAACGGGCCGCTGCCGGTGCCCGCTCCCAGGCACGCCGACGACCCCGGGGCGTAGTCTTGGCGCATGGCCGCACCCGAGCATCCGACCCCCCGTCCCGGCCCCGACACCCGCGCGAGCCAGCTCGCCGGCGAACCCCGACGGGCAGCGGATGCGCGACCCGACACGGTCGACGACGGCGGCCCCGAGCTCCCCCGCATCCCCCTTCTCGACGACGCGCTCGAGCACCCGGCCGAGGTCAAGCCCACCTGGCGCGGCTGGATCCACGCGGGCACCTTCCCGTTCACGATCGTCGCCGGGATCGTGCTGATCTGCGTCGCGGAGGGCGCTGCCGCCAAGTGGGCGAGCGCGGTGTTCACGCTGACCTCGATGCTGCTGTTCGGCAACTCGGCGCTCTACCACCGCTTCAACTGGCAGCCGAAGGCGAAGCTGCTGCTGAAGCGCATCGACCACGCCAACATCTTCCTGCTGATCGCCGGCACCTACACGCCGATCGCCCTGCTCGCGCTCCCATCCGAGAAGGGCGTGCTGCTGCTCAGCCTGGTCTGGGCGGGAGCCCTGCTCGGCATCGGCTTCCGGGTGTTCTGGATCCACGCGCCCCGCTGGCTCTACGTGCTCCTGTACCTCGCGCTCGGCTGGGCCGCGGTGATGTATCTGGTCGACATCTTCAACGCCAACCCGGCTTCGATGGTGCTCGTCGCTGTGGGCGGGCTCGCTTACACGCTCGGGGCGGTCGCGTACGGGCTGAAGCGGCCGAACCCGTTCCCGGGGAAGTTCGGGTTCCACGAGATCTTCCACACGCTGACGGTCGTGGCGTTCGTCTGCCACTGGACCGCGATCCTGCTGCTGGCGATCAACCCGCCGTTCAACGGCTGAGGGTGCCGGGAGGCGCCTGACGACGCCCGGCGCTACTCGGGCTTCTTCTCTGTGGTCCCGTTCGGACGCTCGGCATCCGAACCCGTCGCATCCTGAGCCGCCTGCGCCGCCAGCTCGGCCTCGAGCTCCTCGCGCACCTGCGCCCGGTAGTTCACCCGGCGCACGCGGCGCACCATGTCGATGATCAGGAACAGCGTGATCAGCGCGATGCCGAAGGTCGCCACGAAGCCGATGATGCCGGGAGTGACGGTGTCGGGATCAGGCGTGGTCACGTCGGCGAGCACGGTGACGACCGAGGTCGCCACGAGAGTGGGCAGAGCGATCATCGCTGGTCACCCGCGTCGTCGGAGACTCCGTCGAACAGATCGGTCTCCGGCGACAGCACCTCGATGCGCGCACGGGCGAGCTCGAAGTCCTCGTACGGCCAGGCGCGCTTCTGCAGATCGTTCGGCCAGAAGAAGAACGGGTGGTCGGGTGCGACCTGGCTCGCGTGCGCCCGGAGCGCCGCATCCCGCACGTCGAAGAAGTCGACCGCCGGGATGCTGACCAGCACCGGTACCGGAGCGGGGACGTCGGACGACGAACCGGCGGCCTCGGCGGCGCTCGCCTCGGCGGCAGCCCGCTCGTTCATCCGCTCACGGATCTCGCCGAGCTGCTTGAGCACCGGGCTCTCAGGCTCCTCGGCGGTGAGCAGTTCGAAGACGGCCTCGAACTTGGCAGGGTTCATGATGCGGTCGTAGTAGAGCTTCGACACCGCCCAGGCAGGCCCCGTCTCCGGGTAGGCCTCGGGGTCGGCGGCGGCCTCGTAGGCGAAGGCGGAGATCTCGTGGCAGCGGATGTGATCCGGATGCGGGTAGCCGCCCTGCTCGTCATAGGTCACCAGCACCTGCGGCTTGAACTCGCGGATGAGCTTGACCAGCGGAGCCGCTGAGGTCTCGACGGGGATGGCCCCGAAGGAGTTGACCGGCAGCGGGTCGCCCGAGCCGGGCTCGATCCAACCCGAGTCGGCGTAACCGAGCCACCGGTGCTCGAAGCCGACCGCGGCCTGCGCGGCCGCCATCTCGACCCGGCGGAGGCCTGCCATGTCACGCTCGGCCCAGATCTTCGGCTCGAGGGCCTCGTTGAGGATCGAACCGCGCTCGCCCCCGGTGCAGCTGACCACCATCACCTCGACGCCGCGGTCGAGGTAGTAGGCGTAGGTGGCCGCGCCCTTGCTGGACTCGTCGTCGGGATGGGCGTGCACGGCCATGAGGCGCAGGGTCAGCGGTCTCAACTCCTCGAGATTGCAATTAGCCTGGTAAGAGAACCAACCCCAAGACTAATCGTTCGAGCCCGGGAGGATGCCGCGTGACCAGCAGCGGAACGCTCGCCGCCCGGTACGGCCGAACACCGGGCCGTCGTGCCCGCGGACGGCTGATCGCCTGGGTCGCCGGTGCCGCCGTGGCCGTCGTGATCACGGCCTGGGTGGTCTGGGCGGGGCTCGACGGGGCCTCGGCCACGGTCAAGGCGCAGGACACCGCGCACACGGTCGTCGACGACCGCAGCGTCGAGGTCGAGTTCGACCTGACCGTGCCCCGCGGATCGGCGTCGAGCTGCATCGTGCAGGCCCTCAGCGAGAAGTTCGCGGTGGTGGGGTGGAAGGTGATCGACGTGCCCCCGTCTGACCAGGCGACCCGCTCGTTCTCGGAGGTCGTACGCACCAGCGAACTGGCCTCCACGGGTTTGGTGTACAACTGCTGGCTCACATAGACTTTTCCGATGGCTGAAGACACTCAGATCACCTGGCTCACCCAGGAGGCGTACGACCGTCTGTCGAACGAGCTCGAGGAGCTGAGCGGCCCGGCCCGGACCGAGATCGCCAAGCGCATCGAAGCCGCTCGCGAAGAGGGCGACCTCAAGGAGAACGGCGGCTACCACGCCGCGAAGGACGAGCAGGGCAAGATCGAGGCCCGCATCCGCCAGCTGACCCAGCTGCTGCGCACCGCCCAGGTCGGCGAGACGCCCGAGAGCCACGGTGTCGTGGAGCCCGGGGTCGTCGTAACCGCGCTGGTCGCCGGTGGCGAGGAGCGCTTCCTGCTCGGCAGCCGCGAGATCGCCGGCAACGCCGACCTCGACGTCTACAGCGAGCAGAGCCCGCTGGGGGCCGCGATCATCGGCCTCAAGATCGGCGAGAAGACGACGTACGCGGCCCCCAACGGCCGCGACATCACCGTCGAGGTCACGAACGTCGAGACCTTCCAGGGCTGACCCGCCGGCTGCCGGCGCCTACTGCTCGACGCGGACGGTGTAGCCGGCGTCGCGGAGCTTCGCGATGACGAGCTCGCGGTGCTCGGGGCCGCGCGTCTCGATGTGCAGCTCGAGCTCGACCTCGCTGATCTGCAGGCCCTTGCCGTGCCGGGTGTGCTGCACCTCGACCACGTTCGCGTTCGCCTCGGCGACGAGCTCGGCCGTGCGGGCGAGCTGGCCGGGACGGTCGGGCAGCATGATCCGGAGCTTGAGGTACCGGTCCGAGGCCGCGAGGCCGTGGCTGATCACGCGCTGCATGAGCAGCGGGTCGATGTTGCCGCCCGAGAGCACCACGACGGTGGTGCCGGTGTCGCGGATCTGGCCCGAGAGCATCGCCGCGACCCCCACCGCGCCGGCGGGCTCGACGACCTGCTTGGCCCGTTCGAGCAGCATCAGGATGGCGCGGGCCGTGTCGGCCTCGGAGACCGTGACGACCTCGTCGACCAACCGGGAGATGATCTCGAAGTTGAGCGCACCGGGTCGCGCGACCAGGATGCCGTCGGCGATCGTCGGCGAGGTCACGATGGTGGTCGGCTCCCCCGCCGCCAGGGAGGGCGGGTAGGCGGCAGCATTGGCGGCCTGCACGCCGATCACCGTGATCGGTCGGCCGAGGATGGCGGCACGCTGCTTGACGGCGCTCGCGATGCCCGAGATGAGCCCGCCGCCACCGATGGGCACGACGATGGTGTCGACATCCGGGACCTGGTCGAGGATCTCGAGGCCGAGCGTCGCCTGGCCCATCACGACGTCGACGTGGTCGAACGGCGGGATGACCACGGCGCCGGTCGACTGAGCGAACTCGGCGGCGGCCCGCAGGGCCTCCTCGACCGAGTGGCCGCGCAGGATGACGTCGGCGCCGTACCCGCGGGTGGCCTGGAGCTTCGGCAGGGGCACGCCGATGGGCATGAAGATCGTCGCCGGGATGCCGAGCTCGCGCGCGGCGAACGCCACGCCCTGGGCGTGGTTGCCGGCCGAGGCGGCGACCACGCCGGCCACCTTCTCCTCGTCCGACAGGCTCGAGATGCGGTTGTAGGCGCCGCGGATCTTGTACGAGCCCGTGCGCTGCAGGTTCTCGAGCTTCATCAGCACCGGCGACCCGACGAAGTCGGCGAGGAACCGGGAGGTCTCCATCGGGGTGACCTGCGCCACCTTCAAGACCCGGGTGCGCGCACTCTCGATGTCGGCGAGCGAGGGGCCGGGGAAGACGGTCGTGGCGGGGGCGGTGCCGCCCGAGGAGGGTGCGTGATCAGTCATCGGTCGAGGTGTCCTTCGCGGGCGAGGGGGTCGTGGCCGGAGGTTCGGGTGAGCCGGCCGGAGAAGAAGAGGGGGCGGGAGAAGCAGATGCGGGGGAAGCGGATGCAGCGGATGCGGCCGGCTCGGGGGTGTCCGGCGGCGGTGCATGTGCCGCCAGTGCCGCCAGTGCCGGCACCGGCGTATCGGCCCGCCACGCCCCTCCGGCGACGTAATTGACCATCACGTTCAGCGTCGCGACGAGGGGCACGGCGAAGAAGGCGCCCGGGATCCCGGCCACCATCGACCCTCCGGCCACGGCGAGCACGACGGCGAGCGGGTGGATGCGCACGGCCGAGCCCATCACGAGCGGCTGCAGCACGTGGCCCTCGACCTGCTGCACGAGCAGCACCACGCCGAGCATGATCAGGGCAATGACCCAGCCGTTGTAGACCAGGGCGATGAACACGGCCACGGCGCCCGTCAGCACCGCACCGATGATCGGGATGAAGGAACCCAGGAAGACCAGGACGCCGATCGGGATGGCGAGCGGCACCCCGAGGATGGCCGCTCCGATCGCGATGCCGAGCGCGTCGATCGACGCCACCAGGATCTGGACCTTCACGAAGTTCTGCAGCGTCTTCCAGCCCACGCGACCGGCGCCGTCCGTGGCGGCACGGGCCCGGCGCGGGAACAGGCGCACGATCCAGCCCCAGATCCGCTCGCCGTCGATCAGGATGAACAGGGTCGAGAACAGGGTGAGCAGCACGCCCGCGAGCACGTGCCCGATGCTGGACCCGACCGCTGCGGCGCCGGAGATGAGCGCCTGGCTGTCCTCCTGCACCGCATCCCAGATCTGCGAGACGTACCCGTTGAAGTCGCTCTCAGAGATCTGCAACGGCGACTGCGCCAGGAACGCCTTCAGGTCGTTGTACGAGGTGAGGGTGCGGTCGCGGAGGTCGCCGAAGCCCGACGAGACCTGGGTGGCGACGAGGAAGACCAGCGCCGCCACGACCACGATCGTGCCGAGCTCGGCGACGGCGACCGCGATCCCCTTGGGCCAGCGGTGCCGCACCAGGAAGTTCTTGAACGGCACCAGCAGGGCCGAGAGTACGACCGCGACGAGCACCGGGACGATCAGCAGCCGCAGTTGGATGATCAGGAAGACGAGCACCGCGAGCACGGCCAGCACCGCGAGGATGCGCCAGGCCCACGCGCCCGCGATCCGCATGCCGGGGGGCACCGTGTCATCACGCTCGCTCTGCGACATGCGCTCAGTCTAAGAGCGGACGTATGCGTCCGCTCGTATGCATTCGGGACTGGTGCGCTACTCCCAGCCCTCTACCCCGCTCGCTACTCCCAGGCCTTCACCGCGACCGGCGCTCCGTCAAAGCGGAGGCCGAGCCGTGCATCCACCTCGGGCACGAAACCGGGGGCGTGCTGGACGACCAGCACGGTGCCGTCGTCTAGCGCGACGGTGGTGCGCCGGAACGAGCCGAGGAAGCTGGTCGAGACGACCTCGACCGGGATGCCGTCGTCGGCGAACCGGAGGTCCTCCGGCCGCACGAACACGATCACCTCGCCATCGGGCGTGGTCTCGTCGATGAGCGGCAGCCGCACCTCGCACACCTCGGCCACTCCGCTGGAGACGCGGCCGCGCAACCGGTTGCTCGAGCCCACGAACTCGGCCACGAACGGGGTCGCCGCGCGGGAGTAGAGGGTCTCGGGCGCGCCGATCTGCTCGATGCCGCCGGCCCGCATCACCGCGACCCGGTCGGCGGCCGCGAGGGCCTCCTCCTGGTCGTGGGTGACGAAGACCGTCGTGATGCCGAAGTCCTGCTGGATGCGGCGGATCTCGTCGCGCAGCTGCACCCGGACCCGCGCATCCAGAGCCGACAGGGGCTCGTCGAGCAGCAGCACGCGCGGCTCGGTCACGAGCGCCCGAGCGAGGGCCACCCGCTGCTGCTGGCCGCCGGAGAGCTCGTGGGCGTAGCGGCCGCCGAAGGAGCCGAGGCCGACCATCTCGAGGGCCTCGCCCGCTCGGAGGCGCCGCTCGTCCTGCCCGACTCGGCGCATCCGGAGCCCGAACTCGACGTTCGCGAGCGCGGTCAGGTGCGGGAAGAGCGAGTACGACTGGAAGACCATGCCGATGTCGCGGCGGCGGGCCGGGAGACCCGAGACGTCGGTGTCGTCGATCAGAACGGTGCCGCTGGTGGCGAGCTCGAGGCCGGCGAGCACACGGAGGGCCGTCGTCTTTCCGCAGCCGGAGGGGCCGAGGAGCGCCACGAACTCGCCGGGCTCGATCACGAGGTCGACGCCGTCGAGGGCGCGGTGGCCACCGCCGAACTCCTTGACGATGCCGCGGAGCTCGACGCGGGAGCCGGGCTGGCGCGCCTCCGTCGCCGGTGCGGCGGCGGGGCGGCGGGTGAGGGAGAGGGACATCAGCGTGCTTTCTGGTCGGATGCCGCCGGCGCGAGCGGGCTTGCGGGAGCGAGCGGTCGTGAGAGTGTCGTCGACGACGCCCGCTTCGACGACCTCGACGACGTCGACGACTTCGGGGCCGATCCGATCCGCCCGATCGCGACGAGCAGGAGGAAGGCGAACAGCAGCGCCAGCAGCGCGAAGATCACCGCGACGAAGGGATCGGCCTTGCTGACCACGACGAGCGCGGTCTGCAGGTTCACCCGGTTGAGCAGTGCCGCGATCGTGTACTCGCCGAGCACCACGGCCACCGAGATGAACGAGGCGGCGAGGAGCCCGCGGCGGATGTTGGGCACCACCACCCGCACGAGGATCGTGAACCAGCCGGCGCCGAGCGACCGGGCCGCCTCGCTCAGGGTCACGACGTCGACTGCGGCGAGGTTCGCTTGGATCGCACGGTACGTGTACGGCAGCACGATGACGCCGTACGCGAAGGCGAGGGTCCAGACCCCGCTGCCGAACATCCGCGCGACCACCGAGTAGACCGGGGCGAGCCCGACCACGAGCACGATCGCCGGGATGGTGATCGGCAGCAGGCAGACGAACTCGAGCACGCGCTGCAGGCCGGGGAACCGGATGCGCACGAGCACCATCGTGGGTACGAGCAGCACGAGCATGACCGCGACCGTGACGACGGCCAGCAGCAGCGAGTTGCCCGCCCCCGTGAAGACGGCCTTGTACTCCCCCGTGGCCCCTGAGGTGAAGACGGCGGCCCAGCGGCTGAAGTCGTAACCGCCGCCGAGGCCCTTGCGCAGGGTGAACTCGATCATGGAGGCGATGGGCACGAGGAAGAGGATGCCGATCACCGAGACGATCACGATCCGGGTCGTGCGGGAGGGCCCGGGATGCACGCCGCGGCTCATCGCACCCACCTCGCCGTGCGTCGCATGAGCAGCGAGTAGAGCGTCATCACGACGACCATGACCACGATCATCCCGAGAGCGAGCGCGCCGGCGAGGTTCTCCTGGCCGAGCACCGTCTCGCTCGTGAGGGCGCCGCGGATCTGCAGCGGCACGATCTGCTGGCCCTGGCTGGTGAGAGCCGCGGCGGTGGCGAACGACGAGAACGCGTTGGCGAACAGCAGCAGCAGGCAGCCGAGGAACGACGGCAGCAGCACCGGGAGGCCGATGTGGCGCCAGTAGCCCAGCACTCCCCCGCCGAGCATCGCGTTCGCCTCGGCCCACTGCGGCTTGAGGCTCTCGAGCGCGGGCGAGAAGGTGATGATCATGAGCGGCACCTGGAAGTAGATGTACGGCAGGATCAGCCCCGGGGTGTCGTAGAGCCAGACGCCGTTCGCGAAGATGTCGATGCCGAGATTGTTCTTGAGGAACACCGTGACCATGCCCTGGATGCCGATGGTCGCCACGAACGCGAACGCGAGCATCACGCCGCCGAACTGCGCGAGCACCCCACTGGCCGCGTCGACCACGAAGCGCAGCGCGCCGGTCGGCTTCGCGCCGAGCAGGGCGTAGCAGAACAGCGCACCGATCAACGCACCGATCACCGCGGTCAGGGCCGAGAGCCAGAGCGAGTTGCCGAAGGTCGAGAGCACGACCGGATTGCCGAGCGCGGTCAGGTTCGACAGGGTGAAGTGTCCCTGCCCGTCGACCAGGCCGGTCGCCAGGGCGATAACCGTCGGTAGGGCGAGGAACAGGATGATGTAGGCCGTGAAGGGCACGAGCCCGAGCACGCTCCCCGAGAGGAGAGCGCGCATCGGGCTCGTGCCCCGCGGCCGGGCGATCGAGGTCACTGGACCGCCGCAGCCCACTTCTGGCCGAGCAGGGCCGAGGCGGCCGCGGCCTGGTCGGCATCCGGCACCACGGTCTCGCCGGGGACGGCGGGGAGGTCGGCGAACAGGTCCTTGTCGATGGTGCCGGCCGCATCCATCGCCTCGGCGCGCACGGGGCGGGCGCCGCCGCCGAGCCAGAGGTTCTGGGCCTCGTCGCTGTAGAGGAACTCCTGCCAGAGGCGCGCGGCCGCCGGGTGCGGGGCGTCGACGTTCACGGCCTGGTTGTAGTAGCCCGCGTAGCCGGTGCCCGGGAGGATCGTGACCTTCCAGTTGCGCTGACCCTCGAGGTCCTTGCCGTAGCCGACGTTGAGGTAGTCCCAGTCGAAGACGACGGGGGTCTCGCCCGACGCGATGGTCGCGGGGGTCGGGTCGATCTTGACGAAGTTTCCGGCTTTGTTCAGCTCGGCGAAGAAGTCGACGCCGGGCTGGAAGTCGTCGACCGATCCGCCGTTCTGCACCGAGGCGAGACCCACGGCGGCGAAGGCGGCGCCGGCCTGGGTCGGGTCGCCGTTGATGGCGACCTTGCCCTTGTAGGCGGGGCTGAGGAGGTCGTCGAGACTCTTCGGCTCGGCGACGGCGTCGGGGTCGTAGCCGACCGCCATGTATCCGCCGTAGTCGCCGACCCAGAGGCCGCTGGCCTCCTTGAGCGCATCCGGGATGTCGGACTAGGTGGCGACCTTGTAGGGCGCGAACTGGTCGGTGTTCGCGAGGGCGACTGCGGCGCCGACGTCGAAGACGTCCGGAGCCGTGTCCTGGCCGGAGAGGTTCTTCGCGGCCTGGATCTCCTCGGCGCTCGAGGCGTCGGGGGTGGCCTCGTTGATCGTGATCTCGGGGTACTTGGCGGTGAACGCGTCGAGCACGGCGCCGTAGTTCGCCCAGTCGCGGGGCAGCGCGATCACGTTGAGGGCGCCTTCGGCCTTCGCCGCGTCCTCGAGGCCCGAGAGACCGCCGAAGGCGTCGAGGCCGGTGGCGGTCGCGGCGTCGACTCCCGAGTTGCTGCCGGAGCCGGACGACGCCGAGGCGTCGGCCGAGCAGCCGGCGAGGCCGAGGGCGAGAGCGGCGGCGACGGCGGTGCCGGCGATCGCGATGCGCTTGGTGAACACTGATCCTCCTGGTGTCGGTGCCCGGCCGCCCGCGCTAGGTCGCGGGCCGTTGCTCCGCCGGGTGGGCCGACTCCTGCACGGTAGGGTCCGGGCAAGGCGGGGTGAGGTCGCCGCCGTGAATCGGGGATGAACGGGCGGTGACGGATGCACCGGGTCGCGCCGGGCGATGTCGGCGGGGGTCGCTAGGGTCGTTCTCGATGGTCGATTCGGTATCTCCCGCACTGGCGCGGCGCGTCGCGCTGGCCGCTCAGGGCTTCGGGGCGCGTGCCTCCGGAGTCGTGCCCGGCACCCGGCAGTTCAAACTGCTGCTGCGCCGGCTGGCCCTGCTGCAGATCGACTCGGTCAACGTCTACGAGCGCAGCCACTATCAGCCCGTGTTCGCGCGGCTCGGGGCCTTCGACAAGACGCTCCTCGACTCACTCACCTACGGGCGCACGGTCACCGAGTACTGGGCACACGAGGCCTCCTTCCTCCCACTGGAGACGCTGCCGCTGATGGGCTGGCGGAAAAACGACTACCGCGAGTGGTACCGCACGCATCCCGACTCCTGGGGCGCATCCAATCAGGGCACGATGGACTGGCTTCGCGCCGAGCTGGCCGCGAAGGGGCCGATGCGGGCGAGCGAGATCGAGCACGAGTCGAACCGTCGGCAGGGGCCGTGGTGGGGCTGGTCGGACGTCAAGCGGGGGCTCGAGACGATGTTCCGGCAGGGTGACGTCGTGTCGGCCGGGCGGGTGCGCTTCGAGCGGGTCTACGGCCTGCCCGACCAGGTGCTGCCGAGCGGGCTGCTCGATCAGGCGGTGCCGCGCGAGGAGGCGGTGCGGCAGCTGGTCTCGCAGTCGGCGCGGGCGCTCGGCATCGGCACCCTCGGCGAGCTGGCCGATTACTTCCGGTTGAAGACGGTGGATGCGAAGCCCGCGGTCGAGCAGCTGGTCGCGTCGGGCGAGCTCGTGCCGGTGACGGTGCCGGGTTGGCCCTCCTCCGGGCTCAGCCGCGACGTCTACCTGCACCGCGACGCGCGGCTGCCGAGGCGGATCGAGGCGGCGGCGCTGCTGTCACCGTTCGATCCGGTGGTCTGGGAGCGCGACCGGGCGCTCCGGATGTTCGACTTCCACTACCGCATCGAGATCTACACGCCGCAGCCCAAGCGGGTGTACGGCTACTACGTGCTGCCGGTGCTGATCGACGACCGCATCCCGGCGCGCATCGACCTGAAGAGCGACCGTCAGGCCGGCATCCTCCGCGTGCAGGCCGCGTGGGCCGAGCCCTCGCTCGTCCCCGACGACGTCCCCCGCATAGCGTCCCTCCTCCGCGAGGCCGCCGCCTGGCAGTCCCTCCCCAACGGCATAGAGGTAGCCCCTCGCGGCACCCTGGCGACCGCCTTGGCAGCCGAACTCTCTCGGAGCTAGAACGACCCACCCATATCGTGCAGGCGCTTGACCCGGTCGGGGATCGGGGGGTGGGTCGAGAACAGGCGGTCCATGATGCCGGGCTTCATGGGGTCGGCGATCCACATGTGCGACATCGACGACGACTGCTTCTGCATCGGGCGGCCGTAGGCGGCGAGCTTCTCGAGGGCGCTGGCCAGTGCATCCGGGTGGCGCGTCGTGATCGCACCCGTCGCATCCGCGAGGTACTCGCGCTGGCGGGAGACCGCGAGCTGCACGACCGTCGCGACGAGCGGCGCGATCAGGATCGCGACGAGGCCGAAGACCATGACGATCGGGTTGCCGTTGTTGTTGTTGCGGCCGAAGAACGCCATCCGCAGGAACATGTCGGCGATGAAGCCCACCGCGACAACCAGTCCGAAGACGATCATCGAGACCCGGATGTCGTAGTTGCGCACGTGGCCGAGCTCGTGGGCCATGACGCCCTCGAGCTCCGCGTCGTCCATCAGGTCGAGCAGGCCCGTGGTCGCGGCCACGATCGCGTGCTGCGGGTCGCGCCCGGTCGCGAAGGCGTTGGGGGCCGGGTCGTCGATGATGTAGACCTTCGGCATCGGTGTGCCGGTCGTGATCGACAGGTTCTCCACGACACGCCAGAGCCGCGGGTTGTCACGCTTCTGGATCTCGCGGGCGCCGCTCATCGCGAGCGCCTGCCCGCTGGCGGCGAAGTACTGGATCAGCGCGTAGCCGAGCGCCACCACGACCGTGATGATCACGATCGACAGGTTGCCGTAGATGTAGCTTGCCAGCCAGCCGAGCCCGCCGATGATCAGCAGGAACAGGGCGATGATGATGACGGTGTTGCGCTTGTTCTTCGCTATGGCGCTGTACATGGACCAGGACTACCGCTCGGGTTCGGGGTGTCGCAGAGGGATGCGCGCGCTCAGAACTGCACGCGCGGCGGCTCGGCGATGGCGGCGATGTCCGACACCTCGAAGAACTCGCGCTCGGTGAACCCGAGACGACGTGCGAACACGTTGTTCGGGAACTGCTGGATCTTGGTGTTGAGCTCGCGCACACCACCGTTGTAGAAGCGGCGCGAGGCCTGCACCTTGTCTTCGGTGTCGACGATCTCGGCCTGCAGCTGCAGGAAGTTCTGGCTCGCCTGGAGCTGCGGGTACGCCTCGGCGACCGCAAAGATGCTCTTCAGCGCGTTCTGCATGTGATTCTCGGCGACGGAGGCCTCGGCCGGCCCCTGGGCCGACAGCGTCTCGGCGCGGGCCTTCGTGACGTTCTCGAAGACCGCCTTCTCGTGCGCCGCGTAGCCCTTCACCGTCTCGATCAGGTTCGGCAGCAGATCCGCTCGACGCTTGAGTTGGACGGTGATGTCACTCCACGCCTCGTCGACGCGGATCTTCAGCGTCACGAGCGCGTTGTACGTCGCCCACAGATAGATGCCGACGATCAGGACCAGAACGACGACGATGATTACCGGGATCAGCCATGCCCACATGCCAGCAGTATAGCGAGAGGACGGGCCGCTCCCAGAGTCGTTGAGGCGTCCTCACAGCATTCAGGAGGACACTCAGCGCGACTCCGCGAGTAGGCGCAGCCACGCGAACGAGTCCTTCGGCTTCCGGGTGAACTCGTCGAAGTCGACGTGCACGATCCCCGACCGCCGGGTGAAGCCCGCTTCCCAGCCGAAGTCGTCGAGCAGCGACCGCACGAAGTACCCCCGGAGGTCGACGCCGGCCGAGGCGGCCGCCCCCACCGCCTCGTCGAGGTGCCGGGCGAGGTAGTCGATCCGCAGCCCGTCGTGCACCCGCGGTGTTCCCGTACCCTCCTCGAGCTCGACGGCATCCGGGAAGCTCACGCCGTTCGCCGTGACGAACACCGGAGGGAGCGCGCTGCCGTACCGCTCTGCGAGCTCACGCAGGGCGGTGCCGAGGAACTCGGGCGCGATCGGGTCGCCGCTCCCGCTCGCCGGGTACTCGGGCCAGTCGGCGAAGTGGAACGGGAGGGACGCCATCGCGGCCGACCCGCCGTCCGGCGTCGCGGCCACCCCGGATCCCGCCGCGATCTTGGTCGGGAAGCGGTAGTTCAGCCCGTAGAAGTCCAGCGGCTGGCCGATCAGCGCGAGGTCGACCGGGTCGGCCTCGGCGAGCGCCGTGAAGAGCGCTTCGAAGCCCTCGGGCGGCTGCGGATAACGGCCGAGGAGGACGGCGTCGGCGTAGACCCGGTTCTGCAGCACGTCGTACAGCTCGGCGAACGCGGTGTCCGCATCCGAGTCGGTCTCGGGCACGACGGGCGAGTGCGCGTTGACGATCCCGATGCCGCCCTGCACCCCCGCCGCCCGGAGCGCCTGGACGGCGAGCCCGTGGCCGAGCAGCTGGTGGTGCGCGACCGGCAGCGCGTTGAACAGCCGGGTCGCTCCCGGGGCGTGCACGCCGATCGCGTGGCCGGCGAAGGTGACGGTGGCCGGCTCCTCGATCGTGGCCCACCGCCCGATCCGGTCGCCGAACCGCTCCCCCAGCGCGAACGCGTAGTCGCCGAAGCGCAGCGCGGTGTCGCGCGAGAACCAGCCGGGCCCGAGGGCCGCCGGGGTGTCCCAGTGGAAGAGCGTCGCGAACGAGCGGATGCCGGCGGCATCGAGGCGGTCGAGCAGGCGCTCGTAGAAGTCGGTCCCGGATGAACGCAGGGCACCTCTGCCCTCGGCCTGCAGCCGGGGCCACGAGAACGAGAACCGGTAGGTGTCGATCCCCAGGCCCTGCATGAGGGCGACGTCCTCGGGCATCCGGTGGAAGTGGTCGGCCGCGCGGTCGGCCGTCGACCCGTCGGCGATCCGCCCGGCTTCCTGGCTGAAGGCGTCCCAGACCGATTCGCCGCGGCCGCCCTCGTGGGTGGCGCCCTCGATCTGGAAAGCGCTGGTCGTCACTCCGAGCTCGAAGCCCTCGGGCAGTCGTCCCCCGAGGTCGCGGGCGAACGCGCGGCGCTCGTCGGGGGAACCGGCTCCGCTGGTCGTGATCCGGGCCACCCTCAGGCCCCGAGCACGCGGTCGAGGTAGGCGTTGGTGAAGCGCCGCTCCGGGTCGAGCCGGTCGCGGAGCGCCGCGAAGTCGCCGTGGCGCGGGTAGAGCTGGGCGAGGGAGGCTGCGTCCTGGGTGTGCAGCTTCCCCCAGTGGGGGCGTCCGGCGTGCTGGTTCATGATCTCCTCGACCGCTTCGAAGTACTCCGTGTGATTCTCCCGGAAGTAGCGGTGCACCGCGATGTACCCGGTCGCCCGCCCCGTGGCGGTCGAGAGCCAGAGGTCGTCGGCGGCGGCGAAGCGCACCTCGACGGGGAAGGAGATCCGCCAGCCGCGTTCCTGGATGAGGTCGTCGATCGCGCGGAGCACCTCGGGCACGTCGGCGGCCGGGATCGCGTACTCCATCTCCCGGAAGCGCACGGTGCGCTTGGCGACGAAGACCTCGTGCGAGTGGTCGGAGAAGTCGCGGTTCGACCAGAGCCGCTCGGCGAGCCGGTTGACCGTCGGGACGACGGCGGGGATGACGGCGCCGACCGCGCAGGTGACCCGGTAGACACCGTTGGCCATCAGCGTGTCGTCGACGAACGATTGGGCGGCCGGCAGCGGGCGTCGCGCGACGGAGCCGTCGGCTCGGGTGTTGGTCTTGGTGACCGCGGTCCCCGTTCCCGGAAACCAGTAGAACTCGAAGTGGTCGCTGCCGTCGACGTGGTCGTCGATCGCCTCGAGCACCTCGTTCATCGGGATCGGGCGCTCGACGGCCTCGAGCACGAAGGCGGGCACGCACTGCAGGGTGACCTCGACGATCACGCCGAGGGCGCCGAGGCCGAGGGCGGCGGCGGGCAGCAGCTCGCTGTTCTCCTCCTCGTCGATCCGCAGCAGCTCGCCGTCGGCGGTCACCAGGGTGAGTCCGACGACCTGGGTCGCGATCCCCCCGAAGGCGGTCCCCGTTCCGTGCGTGCCGGTCGAGATCGCCCCGCTGATCGACTGGCGGTCGATGTCGCCCATGTTCGCCAGGGCCAGCCCGTGCGGCCGGAGGAGCTTCGGCAGCTGGAACAGGCGGGTGCCGGCCAGGAGGGTCACCCGCCCGCGGTCGCGGTCGACGCCGACGATGCCGGTGAGGTCGTCGAGATCGAGCAGCACCCCGGTCGCCACGGCGATCGCCGTGAAGCTGTGCCCGGCGCCGACGGCCTTCACCCGGAGCCCGGCGCGCGCGGCACCGACGACCGCCCGCTGCACGGCGCCGATGGTCGTGGGGCGCTCGACCCGCACGGGCGTGACGCTCTCGGTGCGGGCCCAGTTGCGCCAGGTGCCGTTGATCGCGGTCACAGGAAGGCCTTCCCCTCGCCGCGGTAGCTCGGCACGACCGCGGTCACCTCGCCGTCCTCCACCACGCAGAACTCGTCCACGTGCTCGGCGAGCTCGCCGGACTTGGTGTGCCGGAACCAGACCCGGTCGCCGACCCGGAGTGCTGCCGCACCGCGGCCGGAGAGCGGGGTCTGCACCTCGCCCGCCATCTCGCGGGCCTGCATCCGGGTGCCGCGCGGCCACACGATGCGGGGCAGCCTGTCCGGGGCGGGAGGGCCGGATGCGACCCAGCCGCCGCCGAGCACGGTCGCCATGTCGGGCCGCGGCTTCCGCACCACCGGCAGCGCGAAGGCGGCGGCCGGAGCGGGCGTGAACCGCGAGTAGGTGTCGAAGAGGTGCCCTCCGAACAGTCCGCTGCCCGCGGCGACCTCGGTCACCGAGCGGTCGGCACTCGTCGACTCGAGCGAGCCGGTGCCGCCGCCGTTCACGAACTCGAGATCGGCGAGCTCGCGCACCGCGCGGACGACGGCGCCGCGCCGTTCGGCCAGCTCACCGGCCGACTGCGACTGCATCCAGTCGATCACCCGGCCGAGCGCCAGCGCCTTCACCGGGTTGCCACCGGGGCGGTTGCCGACGCCGGCGATCTGCGACTCGTAGGCCATCATCCCGACCAGGGCGAAGCCGGGCCGGGCCAGGATGACGCGGGCCAGCGCGGTCGCCTGCTCGACCGTGGCGATGGGCGACCGCCAGACCCCCAGCCGGCCGAGCCCGGGGGCGGTGAACGAGGAGTCGAGCTCGATGGCGACCCGCACCGGCGGCCGGGCCGTCGGCGCCACGGCGCTGTCGATCAGGTCGAGGTGCTCGACCGAGTCGACCATCAGGGTGACCCGTCGGGCGAGCGTCTCGTCGGCGGCGAGCGCGCGAATGGCGGTGCGGTCGGCCGTCGGGTAGCCGACGACGACGTCCTCGACACCGGAGCCCGCAGACCCGGCGGACCCGCCGTTCTCCTCTGCCGCCAGCCACAGGGCCTCGGGGAGCGTGTAGGCGAGGATGCCGGCGTACCCGGGCAGCGCGAGCACCGCATCCTGCACCGCGCGCACCCGGATGGACTTGCTGGCGACCCGGATCGGCGTGCCGCCCGCGCGTTCGAGCATCGAGCGGGCGTTGTGCAGCAGGGCCTCGAGCCCGATGACGGCCACCGGCGGCTCGCGGTCGGCAGTCGCCGCCGTCATCCCGCGCCAGTAGCGCTGGTCGTCGCGCCAGAGCGCGGGGCCTTCGGGCTGGTCGAGGTCGAGCCGCAGGGCGGCGGGGGTGCTCTCGGTCATCGGACGCTCCTCACGCGCGAGACGGCTGCCGCGCCAGCGAGCCCGAAGACCGCCGACACGAGGAACAGGGCGGGGAAGCCGCCCATCATGCTGACGATCGCGGCCCCGAGGAGCGGCGCCATCGCCTGCGGCACGGCGGTCGCGATGTTCATGATCCCCAGGTCTTTGCCGCGGGAGGCCGGATCCGGCAGCACCTGGGTCGCGAGCGCCTGGTCGACCGAGAGGAAGCAGCCGTAGCCGAGGCCGAGGAGTCCCGCCGCCACCATGGTGACGGTGAGGTCGGGCACGAACGCAAGCAGCAGTGCTGCGAGCGCCTGCAGCACCGCGGCGACGAGCACGAACATCCGCCGTCGGGCCAGTTTGTCCGAGAGCGCGCCCGCGACGATCGAGGCGAGCACGACGAAGATCGTGTAGACGACGATCAGCACGAGCAGGTCGTCCTCGGCGTTCGGGTCGCGGAGGCCGAACATCAGGAAGTAGAGCAGCAGTGTCGTGCCGAGCGCGTTGCCGATGTTGACCAGGATGCGGCTGAGCAGGGTCCAGCCGAAATCCGGATGCGCGACGGGGCTGACCCACATCCCCTCGACCAGCGCCTTCAGCGTCAGGGGCGGCCGGTCTCGCCGGTCGAGCCGCGCATCCGGCATCAGGAGGCAGAACGGCACGACGAGCACGACCAGCAGCACGGCGACGGCCGTGTAGCCGAGGAACTGGCCCGTGAACAGGGTCGTCGCCAGCAGCACGCCGAGGATGAGGCCGATCGCCTGGGGCGCCGAGATCCAGCTCGAGACGAAGCCGCGCTGACCGACCGGCACCTGGTCGGAGATCGTGGCCGTCAGGGCGGCGGAGAGGATGCAGAAGCCGACGATCGCGAGGGTCCACCAGATCCCGACGCCGACGAGGCCGTCCTGGAGGCCGAGGAGGAAGAGGGAGACGGCGAACAGCAGCGCTCCCCCGGCGATCCAGGGGCGGCGGCGGCCGAAGCGCGAGGTCGTGCGGTCGGAGAGGGCACCGGTCACGGGGAAGGCGATCAGGGCGAAGACGCCGGCGATCGCGGAGATGACGCCGAAGGCGACGACGTTCTCGGTCCAGGAGGCGGCTTCGAGGTGCTGCTCGACCTGCAGCGGGAGGAGCAGCTGGATAGGAGTGAGCTGCGCCATCCAGATGCCGAGCCAGGCGGCCCCGAAGAGAGCGATCCACCCGCCCCCGACGCGCCGCACCGGTTCGGCGAGCGCCTCCGGCGCGCTAGTGGCGGCCGTGGCTTCTTTGGGAGCCTTGGCGTCCCTGGCGTCGCCGGGCGTCACGGCGCTCACGCCCGGCTCCCGGACGCGTCGGCGGCCCCTCTGGGGTCGACACCCCCCACGACTGCCCTCGACCCGTCAGTTGTTGTCACTATTCCGGCCGGATAGCGACCAGAAGTGACGGATCGAGGACCTTCGGTGGGGCGGGCCGGGGCGGGGTGGGCCTCGGCGGCGAGGGCCCGGGCGGCGAAGGCGATGGTGGCACGGGCACGGACGTCGTCGCCGTCGGCGAGCCAGGCGAGCACGATGCCGTCGGTGAGGGCGACCAGGTCGGCGGCGAGCTGTTCCTCGGGGCGGGCCCACGTGCATCCGGTGGCCGTCGACGCCTCACGGAGCGACGCCTCGGCGAGCGCACGGTACCGGGCGTACTGCCGGGCGGCGACCCCGGCCATACCGGGGGTGCGCATCGCGTACTGGGTCAGCTCGAACATCGCCCGCTCGCGCTGCGGGTCGGCGCGCACCTGGTCGAAGAAGCGGAGGAGCCCGAGTTCGATCAGCCCGGCGAGGTCGGCACCCGGCGCGGCGGCCGGCACGTCGAGCACGACCTCCTGGTTCTCGACCACGACGTCGACCAGTTGCGCCAGGAGCTCCTCCCGCGAGCGGAAGGCGTAATGGAAGCTGGCGAGCTTCATGCCCGCCTCGTCGACGACGGCCCGGGTCGTGGCCCCGGCGACCCCGGCGCGGGCGATCACGGCGAAGGCGGCGGCGAGCAGGCGTTCACGGCGCTCGGTGACCGGCATGTGCGGCATGCGGTTCCTCTCGGGCTGGGTCGGGCGGGAGCGGGCTGGTGCGGACTGGTGCTTGCGGGAGCGGACTGGAGTGGCCGGACCGAGTGGGTCGGGCGTCCCAGTCGCGCCAGTATGGCCCAGCGACGACTGTCGTGTACATGGTTCTCTCCGAATCTCATCCGAAAGGCCGGGCCCGGGTTGAGGCCTCGTCGGGGGTTCTGCCTCAATAGTCGGAGGTGTCGGCATCAGAGAACGTGAAGGATCGAGCGCCGTCGCGGCCCCGTGACGGCGCCGCCGGGCGACTCCCGGGGCGGCAGCGCGGGCTCCCGATGCACGGGCTCCGGATGCACGGAATCCGGCCCTCCGCGCGGCCCGCCGGTCGGCTCGCCGCCGCGCTGCTCGTCGCGGGACTCGCGGTCGCCGGCTGGGCGGTACCGAGCGCGGCGAGCGCCGCCGGGATGCCGAGCGAGGCGACGGCCACGACCGGCACCGGCACCGCACCTGCCGATACCGGCATGGCACCCGCAGAGACCGGGTCCGGATCCGGATCTGCGGCCAGCGGCACCGCGCCCGCAGACGCCGACACGGCACCCGCGCCCGCCCCGTCGTCGGCTCCCGCCCCTGACGAATCCGCACCGGCGCCTCCCCCGACGACCACGCCGCCCGCCGACCCGGCGCCCCCGCCTGCACCCGTCATCCTCTCGCCCGCCGCCGGCACGCTCGTCTCCGACTCGGTCCTGGTCAGCGGCACCGCCGCGCCGGGCTCCGAAGTGCAGATCCTGGTCGGCTCCGCCTCCGAGCCCGACTGCATCGTGGCCCCCGGCGCCGATGGTGCGTGGTCGTGCCAGGTCACGGGCCTCGCCTCCTCGCCCTCCACCCTCGTCCGTGCGGTCGCGCTCACCGCAGGCGCCGATCCCGTCAGCACCTCCGTGACGGTGAAGGTGCTCACCGCACCAATCGTCACGGGCGGCCCCCGCGGAACCCTCACCAACGCGGTCGTGCAGGGCAGCGCCTTCCCCGGCGCCACCGTCACCGCCACCGCGGCCGGCTATTCCTGCGCCGGCACCGCCGACGGCTCCGGCGCCTGGTCCTGCCCCCTCGGCGGAGGCATCACCGACGGCCCGTACCAGGTGACCGCGACGCAGTCCACGACCTGGAGCGGCGGCACAGCCTCCCCCGCCAGCAGCCCGCTCGCGATCGTGGTCGACGTGACCGTGCCGCCCGCCCCGGTGCTCCGGTCCCCCGCCTCGGGCACGGCGGTGAGCACATCCGGAGCCGTCTTCTCCGGAACGGGCGAGAACGGCGCGACCGTCTCGGTCTTCGCCGGGGCCCACGTGCTCTGCGACACCCCCGTCTCCGGTGGCACCTGGTCGTGCGTCTCGGCGGCGATCCCGGCCGGCAGCTACTCGCTGGCCGTGCTGCAACAGGATGCGGCGGGCAACGTGAGCGTGCAGAGCGGGCCGCTCACCCTGGTCTTCCAGGACCCGGGCTCGCCCGCGACACCCGCACCCGGACAGCCGGGGTCGACCCCGGTGCCCTCCTCGACGACGGGCCCCTCGACGACGACTCCCGGATCCGACGGTGCCGTGCCGCCCGGTGGCAGCGCGGGGTCGGGGTCGGGGTCGGGCGGTGGCTCCGGTGGCGGTAGTGGTGGTGGCAACGGGGGTGGCGACTCCGGCGGGGCGCCGGGCACCGCGCCGACGGCCCCCGGGCAGGATACGGTCATCCCGCCCGGCACACCCTTCCAGACCCCCGGCACCTGGACCGACGCGACCCGCTTCACCTCCGCGGTGCTGCCCATGCTCGGCGCCGGAGCGGGCGGGCTGCTCTGGGTGGCACTCCTCGTCGCGGTGCTCGCGCTCCTGCTCGTCGCGCTGCCCGCGCGGCTGCTCGGCCGCGCCGTGGCCTCGCTCGGCGTTCTCGGACGCGGTGCGGTGCACGGCGGAGCCCCGCACGGCGCTCGCCCGGGCAGCGCACGGCCGAACAGCGCACGGCCGAACAGCGCACGACCGGACGACAACCGACCCACCAGTGCACGACCGGACAGCGACCGGTCTCGGCCCGCCGCCGAAGACCCCGCAACCGGCCCGGTCGTCATCGCCGCCGCTGCGGCCGCCGTGACCGGCTGGACAGACCGCTGGTTCGGCCGCAACCGCTCCCGGCACGAGTACGACGCCGCTCCCGAGGTGACACTGAACCCGGTCGTCCGGGCCGGAGCCGCCGTCCTCGCTGCCGCCGCGATCATCACCCTCTCCGGGCCCGTGCTGGGGCAGCCGGCGTACCTGCGCCTGTTCCTCGCGGTCGTCGCGGCGGTCGTCGTGGTGAACCTGGCGGCCACGGCGCTGCCGGCGCTCCTCGCCCGCCGGTTCTTCGCCATCTCGTCGCGCGTGCGCATCCGCCCCTCCCTCCTCCTCGTCTCGATCGCCCTGGCCCTCGTGTCGCGGCTCGCCGACCTCGAACCGGCGCTCGTGTTCGGTCTGGTCGCCGGGATGCTCGTGGTGCCGCCGTCCGCCGACGAGCAGTCGCGCGCATCCCGAGCCGTACTCACCGCGGCGCGAGGGAAGCTCGCGGCGGTGCAGATCCTCTGCCTGATCGCCCTGGGGGCCGTGGCGTGGCTCGTCTCGACCGCCCTCGGCGGCGCCACCGGCTCACCCGAGCTGTGGATCGCGGCGGCGGCGGAGTTCAGCAACGTGATCGTGCTCGCCTCGTTCGGCTCGGCCTCGGTGCTGCTGGTGCCGGTCGCGCGCTCCAGTGGCCGGCGGCTGTTCGACTGGTCGCCGGTCACCTGGGCGCTGCTGGCACTCTGCGCGTTCGGCGGGCTCGCGCTGCTGTTCCTCTCCGGGCTCACGACGGTCGGGGCGGCGGGAGCGGTGCTGCCGCTGGTGCTGGCCGCCGGGTTCGCTGCTCTCAGCCTGTCGGTCTGGGCCTGGGTGCGTTTCATCGCTGTGCCGGACGAGGACGAGGACCAGGACTAGGAGGACGAAGTCTTTCGCGGTGTTACGCCGTCTCGGCTCCCTTCCCGCCAACCGTCTTAGGATCGGAACGTGACTGACGCACAGACCTCCGACCCGCGGCCCGACGCCCCCGAGCCCCCTCATGAGCGTGCTACCGAGGCGACCGGGGCCCGGCGTGACAACCTGTTCGCGCATCCGAGCTCGGAGAGCGTGGTGACGCCCGATGAGTTCAAGGCCGCGTTCCGCAACCATCCGGCCGGGGTCGCCGTGATCACGGCCGACGCCGGTGACGGGCCCGTCGCCCTCACCGCCACCTCGGTCTTCTCGGTCAGTGCCGAGCCGCCGCTCCTGGTCTTCTCCGTCTCCGATCTCTCCTCGAGCACGCCGACCATCCGCAAGGCCGACACCGTCGTGGTGCACCTGCTCGGCGCCGGTCAGCTCGACATCGCGAAACTCGGGGCCACGAGCGGCATCGACCGCTTCGCCGACACCTCGATCTGGACTCGGCTGCCCACGGGAGAGCCGTACTTCCCCGCCGCGCACGCGTGGATCCGGGGGCGCGTGGTGAACAAGATGGAGGCGGGCGGGTCGACGGTCGTCGCGGTGCAGGCGCTCGAGACCAAGGCTCCCCCGGCCGGAGACCCCTCCGCCGATGCCGCCGAGGCCGAACCGCTGGTGTACCACAACCGCACCTGGCACCGACTCGGGGCGCACTCGAAGATCGAGCTCTAGCGCGGCTCGAGCGTATCGGTCGTATTCGGCGTATCGGGCCCCAGCAGGGCGATCGCGTCGTCGAAGCTGCCGACCGGGGTCATCAACAGCCCCACGTCGGTCGCGAGCTCGTCGCCGTCGTTCTCGACCACGATCACCCGGGCATCGGCCAGGCGGCAGACGCGGATCTTGTAGTTGATCGACACCCGCTCCCCCGGCCGCTGCTGCACGATGACCACGTCGGTGGGGAAAGAGGGGTCGGTGAGGAGCTGGCCGAGCGAGCCCGCCGTGATCCGCAGGTCGACGTCGGGCAGGGCACGCAGCTGCGCGGCCTTGTTCTGGAGCACAGCGGCATCCGCGTCGAACACCCCGACCGTCAACGGACGGGTGGTCGTGCTCCCCGGTCTCGGGTCGGACATCTGCGTCTCCCAGGCGGGCGTCCCGGAGGTCGGGATCGCCCTCGTTCAGCGGCTTCGCCTCCGCTGAACTCCCACCGTACGTCTCCTGAGGATCGCGCGCACTACTGAAGACGGTGCACCCGAGGGTACGCAACCTGCGCATCAGCCCCCAGAGCGCGGCGGACCATGGACTTCTGTTCCGCCACCTGCCAAGATCCGAGCAGGACAGAGCGGCGTATTAGCTTCCGGACCACAGGTAAAGACGCCCCTCCTATTGGGTAGGGATGGGGCCATGCACACTACAGGTGTACGCAAAATTTTCTTGATCATCGCCGGAGGGCTGGCCGGATGCACGGGGCTGGTCGTCGCCGGCTCGACCACAGCGGCACCGGTGAGCGCCGCGGATGCGCCGACGCAGATCGATCTGCTCACAGCCGGTGACTACAGCGTCCTCGCCGCGAGCAGCGTGACGAACACCGGGCCGAGCGTGCTCAACGGCTGGCTCGGGCTCAGCCCGCAGACCTCCGTCACCGGGTTCCCGCCCGGTACCGTCAACGGCGAGACCAACGTGGCGAACGGCCCCGCCAGCCTCGCGAAAGACCATCTGTCGGCGGCCTATGGGGTCGCAGCCGGACTGAACCCCACGGTCAGCGGTCTCAGCGACCTCGGCGGCCTGTCACTGACCCCGGGTGTCTACTCCGGGGGCGAGCTCTCGCTGAACGGTCAGCTGACCCTGGCCGGCACGGCCGACTCGGTGTGGGTCTTCCAGGCCGACAGCACCTTCAAGACCGGCGCCGGGAGTTCCGTGATCCTGACCGGTGAGGCGTCGATCTGCAACGTCTACTGGCAGGTCGGCTCCGCGGCGACGCTCGGAGCATCCTCGACCCTCGTCGGCACGGTGATGGCCTCCGACGCGGTCACGGTGGGAAACGGCGTGACCGTCAGCGGACGCCTGATGGCGCTGACCGCCGAGGTGACGCTGATCAACGACCGGATCACCGCTCCGGAGGACTGCCCTCCGTCGGTCATCAGCCCCGTGTTCACGGGGACCACGACACCCGGCGGCACGGTCGGCACGTCGTACGAGTACGACGTCACCTCGACGGGTTCGCCCTCACCGACCTACACCGTGACCTCGGGCGCTCTGCCGGCCGGGCTCACGTTCGACGCCGACACCGGGAGCATCTCGGGCACGCCGACGGCGACCGGGAGCTCGACCTTCACGATCACCGCGACGAACGGCACGGGCCCGGATGCGGTGCGCGAGTTCACGATCGACGTGCAGGCGGCTCCCGTGACACCGCCGACCGGTGGTGGATCGGGCGGTGACACCGGGAACGGGGGAACCGGTGGATCGGGTTCCGGTACCGGCGGCTCCGGCTCGGGTTCGGGTTCCGGCACCGGCACCACCGGGTCTGGCACCGGAACCGGTGGCGGGAACGCGGCCGGTGGCTCGGGCAGCACGACCGTGGTCCGAGGATCGGGTTCGCTCGCGGCGACGGGCGCCGAGGCTCCCTCGCCCCTGCTGACGGCGGGCCCGCTCGCGGCGATGCTCGCCGGCGCGTCCCTGCTGATCGTCCTCCGCCGCCGGACTCTCCGCCGCCGGGGCTGACGCTCGCGGGTTCCCTGCTGACTCTCTTCGGGAATGACCCGAGACTGACCCGCTCGGGATCCGGGCGGGTCAGTCCTGGTCCAGTGCCGGGTCCATGCCCGGGCGCACCGCGGCGTCGTCGCGCACGTCGATGCGCCTGACGCCGTCGGCCTTCTCGGTGACGTCGATCCTCGGCGCCGCATCCTCCTCGGTCGATTTCGGGGCGGTCGTCAGTTGGTCGTGCCGCTTCTCGTCGTGATCTCGATCATCCATCCCCCCAGCCTGGCCCAGCGCGGCCGGTCCCGGGGGATGTCGGGCGGATGTCGGCGGCTCGGCCTACGCTCGGCATGCGCGGGCCGGCGCGCTCCCTCTCAGAAAGGAGCCCCCGAGTGCCCGAATGGCATCCCGTCCAGGCCGTCATGCCGATCGAGTTCTACTATCCGCGACCCGGCACGCCCGAGCCGTTCGCGATCATCCGCTGGGTCGACGTGCGTTTGCAGGGTGCGCCGGTGTCGCGGTGGCGCACCGTCACCTACGACGAGCCGCGGCGCCTGCTCGGCGACGGCTACTACGAAGAGCTCGCCGACGCCGCCCTGGCCTGTCACAAGCTCGCCATCGCGGCCGCCGTGCCGGCGGCGCTCAACGTCACCCGCCGCTAGCAGTCAGCTGCGGAACGTGACACTCTTACGACAGGTCCCCAGATCCCGGACCTTCGACGGGAGACCCCACCGTGGGCAAGCTCATCTACGACTCCACGATGACGATCGATTTCGACGACCGCATCCTGGCCCACCTGCACCTGGTCATCGGCGCGAAATTGAGACGGAACGAGTCGTTCTTCTTCGCGTGGAAGGACGACCCGCGAAACGGAGACGGGCGCAGCGTGATCTGGATCTATCCGATGGCGCCGCTGGTCTTCAAGTTCCACGGAGGTCGTGCGCCGCTGATCAATCGGCGCTGGGTCGACGAGCTCATGCTCACCGCGAACTCGTCGCAGGGGCTGCGCGTTGTCCCCGAACCGAGCGAGACCGGGTCGCGCGCGGTGGAGGACGGTTCATGAAGCGGATCGACATCCTCTACGACGGCGCGCACTACTCCGTCGGAGAGCAGGACTACCAGGCGATGAAGGCAGCCATCACGGCGGCCGCGTCGGGGCCGGCGGCCTGGGTCTCGGTCAACCACGGCGAGGGTCAACTCCAGCCGGCCGAGCTGCTCGTCGGGCCCGGCATCCCCATCGCGCTCCTGCCCATCGCCCCGGACGACGACCCCGACGCCGACCCGCCGGCCTGACCGGCCGACCCTGGGTTCACGGTCCTGTCGAGCTCGCCCGGGGCGGGGAATACCCGGCACCGTCCATGTAAGCACTAGCCTTCGAGCATGCCCTACGCTGGCTCGCCCATCCGAACACTCACGGTCGTGACGCTCGCCTGCACCTTGGCAGCCGGCCTCGCGTCCTGTTCTGAGCGGGCTGATAGTAGCCCTGTCCAGGACTCCGGCGTGACCCAGACCGATCAGGCCTCGGCACCCGAAGAACACGAGCCAGCCCCAGCCACAGCCGACGGGGGCGCCCCGGACGAAGGTGGTTCGGCCAGCACGGGCGACGGAGCGTGGACCGGGTCGGAGTACTTCGCCAGCGAGGACGACGCCGTGGAAGCCATGCTCGGCCCGCGCGTCTGCGAATTGTTCGACCAGCCGAGGGCGGAGGTGGTCGCACTGGCCCCACCCCTCGTGCTCGACGAGGGAGAGGTCACGACGTTTGCAAACGGTGCGGACTGCCGATTCGGGATCGATGATCCGACCGGCCCCGGCGGGTACGGACTCGTCACCATCCGCACCTTCGATGGAGAGAACCGGGAGATCGACGAGGCGGACAGCACGATCGCGGGCCACACCTGCATGGATGTCCCCGGTGACAACTTCGGTGTCAGTGGGGGCGAGCTCACGTTCGCAGAGCTGTGCGAAGTCGGTTCTCGGCAGATCTCAGTGAGTTTCAGCGAGGTCGTCCCGGTGTCCGAGCAGCGGGAAGAGGGAATGCGTGCTCCCGTCGAGTACATCCTCCAGCAGATCCTCACCCGTCTCGACCGCACCGAGAACAGCCTCTACTCCAACACCCCGCCGTGACCCCATGCAGGACGACAGAGGGCCGCGCACGTGGTACCCCCAGAGGGACTCGAACCCTCACTGAAACGATTTTAAGTCGTCTGCCTCTGCCGATTGGGCTATGGGGGCCCGCCTTCATCACCGTACGTTACGCGATGAACGGGAGAACGCCCCGAGCCTGAGGCTGCGGGGCGTTCTCCGGTGACGCGAAACGCGGCGCTACTTGGCCTTCGCCTTCGTCTTCGGCTCGACCTTGGGCGCCTCGGGGGCGCTGTCGGTCGCGGTGACGCCGTTGACCTCGGCCGTGGCCGAGGGCTCCGAGCTGTGCGAACCGGGGAGCTGGGGGTTCTGGGCGCCGGCTGCCGGAGCCGACTCCGCGGGCGCCGCCGCTGCAGCGGGAGCAGCCGCCGGGGCCGCGGCACGCGGACGCGCCGCGAACTCCTCGAACGCGGCACGCGGGTGCTCGCGCGCCGCGAGCGAGACGTTGTCGCGGCCGAGGAAGAAGTTGTTCACCCAGCCCCAGACCACGCGGATCTTGCGCTCCCACGACGGCATCGCCAGGCCGTGGTAGCCGCGGTGCGCGAACCAGGCCGGGAGGCCCTTGATCGCGAGCTTGCCGGACTGGAAGACGCCGACGCCGATGCCGAGGCCGGCGACCGCGCCCAAGTTCTTGTGGTAATAGTCCTTGACGCCCTCGCCGCGCAGGTCGGCGACGATGTTCTTCGCGAGCAGCTTGCCCTGACGCACGGCGTGCTGGGCGTTCGGCACGCAGTAGCCGCCGACGCCGCCACCGGTGAGGTCGGGCACGGCCGACACGTCGCCGGCGCCCCAGGCGCCCTCGACGATGCCGTCGTCGCCCTCGACCCGCAGGTCGGCGCGCACGCGGAGACGACCGCGCTCCTCGATCGGGAGGTCGGAGTTCTTGATGTCCGGCGTGGCCATGACGCCCGCGGTCCAGATGATCGTGTCCGACTCGAACGACTCGCCGGTGGAGAGCTCGATGACGCCGCCGACCGCGGACTTCAGCTGCGTGTCGAGGTGGATCTGCGCACCGCGCTCGGCCAGGTTCTTGATCACCCAGAGCGAGGTCGGCAGGCTGACCTCGGGCATGATGCGGCCCATCGCCTCGATCAGGTGGAAGTGCGTGTCCTCGAAGCCGATCTCGGGGTAGCTGTCCAGCAGTGCCGAGACGAAGGAGCGCAGCTCGGCGAAGACCTCGATGCCCGCGAAGCCACCGCCGACGACGACGACGGTCAGCAGACGGTCGCGCTCGGGGCAGGCCGGCAGGAGCGCCGCCTTGTCGAAGTTGGTGAGGATGCGGTCGCGGATCGCGGTCGCCTCCTCGATCGTCTTCAGGCCGATCGCCTCATCCGCGACACCCGGGATCGGGAAGGTGCGCGACACGGCGCCGGCGGTGACGACGATCTGGTCGTACGTCTCCTCCCACGGCTCGCCCGCACCCTCGACCGGCGTGATCGTCGCGGTCTTCGTGGCGTGGCTGATGTGCGTGACCTTCGCGGCGATGACGCGGGTCTTCTTGAGGTGGCGACGGATGCCGACGACCGCGTGACGCGGCTCGATCGATCCGGCGGCGACCTCGGGGAGGAAGGGCTGGTAGGTCATGTAGGGCAGCGGGTCGACGACCGTGACCTCGGCCTCGCCGGCACGAAGCCACTTCTCCAGCTTCCAAGCGGTGTAGAAACCGGCGTAACCGCCGCCGACGATCAAAATCTTGGGCACAGTGAAACGATCTCCTCAGTACAGGGGCCTGGTTACAGGCTACTACCTCCGCAGCAGCCCCTTGAAATGCGCGACCGCTCCGAGGGCGAATGTCGCGACCAGGATGAGGAACCCGAGCAGGAGCCCCAGCGGCACCGCCCAGTGGATGAGACTGTACACCCCCGGGCTCGGCTCCACAGCGACCGGCGCCGGATCCTGCGAGTCCGCGACCGGCTGCCCGGTAGCGGGATCGGTCGGGGCCGGGATGGTCAGCGTGTCGATCGAGTCGGTGCTCGAGGACGGCCGATAGGTCGCGATCCACGCCTTCAGATCGCCGATCGGGTTCGCCGTGACCGCGGGCACCTTCGCCGCGACCGCGCCGACCGCGTCGATCAGCCCGTAGCCGTAGATCGGCCCGGGGACGGGCGTGCCCTTCGTGGTCGCCGTGGCGACGATGCGGTTGATGACGTTCGCCGCGTCGAGCTCCGGATGCGCGGCCTTCACGAGCGCGGCCAGCCCGCTGACCAGCGGCGCGGCGCCCGACGTGCCGTCCCAGATGACATAGCCCCCACCGGGCACCACACCGACGAGCTGCTCGCTGGGCGCGGCGACCGCGATCGTGATGCCCTGCGAGGACGCGTCGAAGCTGGCGTCACCGGCCTTGTCGACGCCCGCGACGGCGACGACCCCCGGGATCGTGGCGGGAGCCCCGACCTCGGTCGTGCCGCTCCCCCGGTTGCCGGCGGCCGCCACGACGACGACGTCGTGGTCGAAGGCGTAGGAGAACGCCTCGTCCCAGCTCTCGGGCCAGTCGAGGCTGTTGCGGGTCAACGACATGTTGATCACGTCGGCACCGTGGTCGACCGCCCAGCGCACGGCTTTGGCGATCTGGTCGTCCGAGTCGACCGAGCCCTCGCCGAGCGCGACCGACACGGAGAGGAGGGATGCCTCGGGTGCCACGCCGAGCACGCCGTTGCCCGAACCCGTGCCGCGTCCCGCGATCAGCGAGGCGACCATGGTGCCGTGCTCCGAGCTGTCGCCCACAGGCTTCTGCCCGTCCGGCGAACCGATGCCGGACATGTCGGTGCCGTCGACGACCGCATCACGGAGCTCCCGCACGCTCCCGTCGACCCCGGTGTCGATCACTGCGACCGTCGCGCCCTTGCCGCGGGTGGTGTCCCACGCATCCATGAACCCGTAGCCCGCGAGCCAGTACTCGGCCGAACGCACCTGGTCGGCGTGCGCGGAGGGCACCGGCGCGACCGTGGCGGAGGCCCCGAGGGGCAGCACGACGACCGCGCCGACCACCGCGACCGCGAGGGCGGCGCGTCGGACGGCACGGGCGGGCATCAGAGCTCGATCGCGTAGTCGACGCACTCGCAGACGAGGGGCGACCAGTCGCCGCGCTCGAGGGCGAGATCGCCGATCGGGTTGACGCCGGGGCCGGCCGCGAGGGCGTGGGCCGCGAGGGCGTGCAGGCACTTGACGCGGGAGGGCATCCCGCCCGCCGAGATGCCGGCGATCTCGGGGACGTCGCCGAAGGTGGAGCGGTCGGCGAGGTAGGCCTGGTGGGCATCGGCGTACGCGGCGGCGAGCTCGTCGCCGGCCAGCGCATCCTGGAACTCGACCATCACGTGCTCGGCCTCGAGGTCGCTCATCGCCGCGGTCGCCGCCGGGTGCGACAGGTAGTAGAGGGTGGGGAACGGGGTTCCGTCGGCCAGCCGCGGAGCGGTGGCGACGACGGTCGGGTTGCCGCAGACGCAGCGCGCGGCGATGCCGAGCACGTTGCGGACGGGCCGGCCCAGCTGCGCCGAGGCGACCGCGAGGTCGCGCTCGCTCGCGGGTTCGAAGGGCGGGGTGGTCATGGAACTCCTGGGTCTCAGCCGGTGGGCGCGGCGGGCTGCTGGCCATCGGCGGGCTGCTGTCCATCCGTGGGCTGGCCACTCGAGGGCTGGCCGTCGGCGGGCAGCTGGCCGTCACCCTGCAGCTCGGCGGGGGTCTGGGTCGACAGGCCCGCCGTCATCCCGGAGGAGAACAGCGACGACAGCCAGTCGACGTCGGTGGTGCTGATCGTGTCGCTCACGCCGCTCGGCGCGTCGTCGGCCGCCGGGGGCAGGTCGTCGACGATCAGGAAGCTGGTCTCACCCGGCATCACGTAGTAGAGCCGGTCGCGCGCCTCGGCCTTGATGTAGGCCGGGTCGCTCCAGCGGGCGATCTCGTTCGTGAGGTCGTCGTTCGCGTTCGTCCGCGCATCCACCGCCGCGTGCAGCGCCGCGAGCTGCTGCCGCTGCTCGATGTAGACGCGGAGGCCCGGGGCGATGATGACGACGAACATCACGATCACCACGAACATCAGCACCGTGAAACCCGAGAAGCGGATGCTGCGCAACCAGTTCGCCGGAGTGGCCGGAGACGCCGAATGCGGCAGCGCCACCGGCACCCGCGCAGTGCTGCGGGATGTCGGGGGGCGCTGCCGCATCGGAAACCTCTGGCTCTGGCGCTCCTGGATGGAGCGGCTGTTACGCGGTGAACCGGGGGAACGCGCCGCGGCCGGCGTAGACCGCCGCCTCGGCGAGCTCCTCTTCGATCCTCAGCAACTGATTGTACTTGGCCACACGCTCGCTCCGGGCAGGCGCACCGGTCTTGATCTGGCCCGCGTCGGTCGCGACGGCGAGGTCGGCGATCGTCGTGTCCTCGGTCTCACCGGAGCGGTGCGAGAGGATCGCGGTCATGCCGGAGCGCTGCGCGAGGGAGACGGCGTCGAGCGTCTCGGTCAGCGTGCCGATCTGGTTGACCTTCACGAGGATCGAGTTGCCGGCGTGCCGGGCGATGCCGGTGGCGAGGCGCTCGGGGTTCGTGACGAACAGGTCGTCGCCGACCAGCTGCACCTTCGAGCCGACCTCGGAGGTCAGGTGGGCCCAGCCCTCCCAGTCGTCCTCGTTCAGCGGGTCTTCGATCGAGACCAGCGGGTAGTTGGCGACGAGGTCGGCGAAGTAGGCCGACATCTCTTCGGCCGAGCGCTTCTGGCCCTCGAAGGTGTACGCGCCGTTGTCGTAGAACTCGGATGCGGCCACGTCGAGCGCGAGCGCGATGTCCTTACCGGGCGTGAAGCCGGCCTGGGTGATCGCCTCGAGGATGAAGTCGAGCGCCTCGCGGTTGTTCGGCAGCTCGGGGGCGAAGCCGCCCTCGTCGCCGAGGCCGGTCGAGAGGCCCTTCGACTTCAGCAGCGACTTCAGCGAGTGGTAGGTCTCGACACCCCAGCGGAGGGCCTCGGAGAAGGTCTCGGCGCCCAGCGGGACGGCCATGAACTCCTGGATGTCGACCCCGGTGTCGGCGTGCGCGCCACCGTTGACGATGTTCATCAGCGGGACCGGCAGCACGTGCGCGTTAGGGCCGCCGACGTAGCGGAACAGGGGCAGGTCGGAGGAGTCGGCCGCGGCACGGGCGACGGCGAGCGAGACGCCGAGGATGGCGTTCGCGCCGAGGCGCTTCTTGTTGTCGGTGCCGTCGAGCGCGATCATCGCGCCGTCGACGAGGCGCTGGTCGGTGGCGTCGAAGCCCTCGATCGCCGGGCCGATCTCGTCGATGACGGCGTCGACGGCCTTCTCCACGCCCTTGCCGAGGTAACGGCCCTTGTCGCCGTCGCGCAGTTCGTAGGCCTCGAAGGCGCCGGTGGAGGCGCCGGAGGGAACGGCGGCCCGGGAGACCACGCCGTCATCGAGCAGGACCTCGACCTCGACGGTCGGGTTCCCTCGGGAGTCCAGAATTTCTCGAGCGCCAACGGCTTCGATGAGTGCCACGGGTGGTTTCTCCTCAGATATCAGGCAAAAGTCGGGCCGCGATTGCCGCGGGCCCGCCGCTGGCTAGTCTAACGAGTCGCGCCCGATGGCCTGCATGGCCGTGACCGTCTCGAACAACCACTCGGTGAATTCCTCGTCCGCATCGGTTTCCAGCGGGCGGTGCAGCGCGCAGTCGACCGCCGACATCACAAGGGTCACGGCGAGCTGGGCCCGGTGCGGCGAGGTGCGGCCTTCGGCGAGCTCGACCACGTCGGCCCGCAGCTCGGTGGCGAACTTGATGATGTCCGGGGCGACCTCCGGCCGGCGGGCCAGCAGGTCGCGGATGGCCGCACGGTCGACGCCCTCGCGGGCGGTGTCGTCCATGATGCCCCCGACGAGGGTGCAGAGGTCGCGGACCAGGCCCCGCTCGCCGTCGCGGCCCAGGAACGACGCGCGCTGCGCATCCGTCACCTTGAAGGACGACAGACCCAGGATGGCCGAGACCTTCGATGGGAAGTAGTTGAAGAAGGTGCGGGTGGAGACGCCCGCCTCGGAGCAGATCGCGTCGACCGAGGCCGCCGCCGCACCGTTGTCGGCGACCAGGCGGAGGGCGGCCTCGTGGATGGCGGTGCGGGTCTCCTCCTTCTTGCGTTCGCGGAGGCCGGGCTTGCAGTCGCGGAGGCCGGAGGAACTCGTTCCTGGAAGCGTCGTCATCGTCGCTCGATCCTGTCGTTGAAGGCGCCGAGGAGGCGGCCGAGCTGGGCGATGTCCTCATCGCTCCAGTCGTCGAACACCTCGGCGTACACGGTGTGGGTCTCGTCCCGGATCTCGGCCAGCCGGGCCAGGGTCTCCGGGGTGGGGGCGTAGAGGCTCGCCCTCCGGTCGTCGGGATCCGGGACGCTGGTGACGAACCCGAGATCCTTCAGGATGCGCAGCTGCCGGCTGACCGCGCTCTTGTCCATCCCCATCTGGGCGATGATCTCGCCCGGAGGGGCCGGGTGGCGCTTCGCGAGGAAGCCGAGCACGAGGTACCCCGAAGGCTGGAGCTCGGGCGAGAAGCGCTCCGCGTTCTGCTGCAGCGCCGCCCGCACGCCCCGGAGGACCCGCGTCATCTCGCTCTCCACGGAGAGCATGGCGTCGGATCGGTCGGGCTGGCTCACAGCCTCCAGGGTAGCCGTTGCACTCACTTCCGTCGGGGCTCGTCCTCGGCCAGCTCGAGCGCGATGCCCTCGGTGTCGGCCGCGACCTCGGCGCCCGAGACGGCGACCACGGTCGACGCCTCCTCCTCGGCCAGCTGCTCGACCGAGGTCTTCGTGCCGAGCGAGCGGTTGGGCAGCAGGGCGATCGCGATGATCGAGATAACGGCCAGCGGCACCGCGATCAGGAACACGTCGGCGACGGCCTCACCGTAGGCCGACTCGACCAGGATGCGGATCGGGTCGGGCAGCGTCGACAGGTTCGGGATGCCCCCATCGCCGAGTCCCCCGGTCTGCGACGGGTCGACGCCCATCTTCACCAGGCCGTCGGTGACCAGCGTCGTGATGCGGCTGCCGAGCACGGCGCCCATCACGCTCACGCCGATCGTGCCGCCGAGGCTGCGGAAGAACGCGACCGAGGCGCTGGCGACACCGATCTGCCGCGGGTCGACCGCGTTCTGCACGATCAGCACGAGGTTCTGCATGACCATGCCGACGCCGGCGCCCATCACGAACATGTAGAGGAAGACCAGGCCGAAGCTCGTGTCGTAGCGGATCGTGCTCATCAGGGCGAGGCCGATGGTGAGCAGGATCGAACCGGTCACCATGTACCGCTTCCACTTGCCGGTGCGGCTGATGACCTGACCGATCACGATCGAGGAGACCAGCACGCCGGCGATCATCGGGATCGTGAACAGACCCGACTCGGTCGGGGTCTTGCCGCGGGCCAGCTGCATGTACTGGCTGAGGAAGACGCTCGTGCCGAACATCGCGACACCCACCGAGATCGAGGCGACGACCGCGAGCCAGAACGTGCGGTTCTTGAACAGGGTCATCGGGATGATGGGCTCCTTGACCTTGAACTCGGTCAGGACGGCGAGGCCCAGGAGCACGACGGCTCCGGCGACCATCAGGATGCTCGGGGCCGAGCCCCACTCGAACTGGTTGCCCGCGAGGGTCACCCAGATCAGCAGCAGGGAGACGCCACCGGCGATGAGGGCGGCACCGAGGTAGTCGATCCGCACCTTGCGGCGGATGGTCGGGATGCGCAGGGTGCGCTGCAGCACGATGATCGCCGCGACGGCGAACGGCACCGCGATGTAGAAGTTCCAGCGCCAGCCGATCGAGTCGGTGATCACGCCGCCCAGGAGCGGCCCGCCGACGGTGGCGACGGCCATGACCGCGCCGAGCAGGCCCATGTACCGGCCACGTTCACGCGGCGGGATGATGTCGGCCATCGCGACCTGCACGAGGGCGGTGAGGCCACCCGCACCGAGGCCCTGCAGCACGCGGAAGAAGATGAGCATCTCGGTGGACTGGCTGAGGCCGGCGAGGCCGGAGCCCACGACGAAGATGACGAGCGAGATCTGGATGAGCAGCTTGCGGTTGGTGAGGTCGGCGAGCTTGCCCCAGATGGGCGTGGACACGGTCGTGGCCAGGAGCGTCGCGGTCACGACCCAGGTGTACCCGGACTGCGTTCCACCCAGGTCGCCGATGATCTTCGGCAGGGAGCTCGAGACGACCGTGCTCGCGAGCATCGCCACGAACAGGCCGAGCAGGAGCCCGGACAGCGGGACGAGGACACCGCGCCGGGAGGTCGCGTCGACGGTCTGCGCCGGCGCTTCAGAGGATTTCAGGGACACTTCTCTCCAAAAGTAAAAAGTTGATCTGCGTCAACTATAAACCAGTTGTTGACGCAAATCAACTAATTACTGCAGAAAGTGCAATCTTTCTCTTCGTGCACGTATCGGCGTGTGCGGACTCGTCAGAGCTGCTCCCCCGCGGTGATCGCCTCGGCCTCGGCGAGCTCGCCCTCGTCCTCGTGATCGATGTGCGCGATCGCGCGGTGACCGAAGACGATGATCAGCGAGGCGACGACCACCGATCCGGCGGCGACGTAGAACGGGGTCGCGGCGGTGAAGGCCGCGGCGATCAGCGACGCCACGGGCGGGGCGACCGCTCCGCCGAGGAAGCGGACCGCGGAGTACGCGGAGGAGGCGACCGGGCGCGGCAGGTCGGTGGCCGACATCACGGATTCGGTGAGCACCGTGTTCATGACACCGAGCAGGGCTCCGCCCACGACGACGCAGGTGATCAGGCCCGCGGTGTTCTCGACCAAGAGGCCCGCCCCGACCAGGTCGGCGCCGAGCAGGATGAGCACGGTCCAGAGCACCCGCGTGCGCGGGATCCGGCGGGTCAAGAGGGGCGCCACCCAGACCGAGGTGATCGCGACGGCCAGACCCCAGCCGAAGAAGGTCAGGCCGAGCCCGATCTCGTTCAGCCCCAGCGGGAAGGGCGTGTAAGCCAGCAGGATGAAGAACCCGATGTTGTAGAACAGCGCGGCGACGGCCAGGATGGCGAGCGCCGGGCGGGTGAGGGCCTTGAACGGCGCCGACAGGGGCGTCGGGACGGGCTTCTCCGTCGGCTTCTTCATCAGGGTGAAGATCGCGATGAAGCCGATCGCCATCAGCACGCTGGTGCCGAAGAACGGGCCGCGCCAGCTGATCGAGCCGAGGATCCCGCCGAGCAGCGGGCCGATCGCGATGCCGAGACCCAGGGCGGCCTCGTACAGGATGATGGCCGAGCTGGCACCGCCGGAGGCGGCACCCACGATCGTCGCGAGCGCCGTCGAGATGAACAGCGCGTTGCCGAGCCCCCAGCCGGCGCGGAAGCCGATGACCGACTCGACGTTGCCGGACAGGCCGGCCAGGAGGGCGAACACGACGATCAGCGCGAGCCCGATCAGCAGGGTGCGGCGGGCGCCGATCCTGGTCGAGATCCAGCTCGTGAAGAGCATCGCGAAGCCCGTGATCAGCAGGTAGCTCGTGAACAGGAGCGAGGTCTGGGTCTGCGTGGCGTCGAGGCTGTCGGCGATCGCCGGGAGGATGGGGTCGACCAGGCCGATCCCCATGAACGCGATGACGCAGGCGAAGGCCACGGCCCAGACGGCTTTGGGCTGGTGCAGGATCGAGTTCTTCCCGCCGGTGCCGGTCCGTTCTGCCGTGGCCGTCATCAGGCGGCCCGCACGACGTCGGAGGCGCGCACGTCGGTGCACTCGTGCAGGAGGTCCACGGCACGGCTGATCGTCTCGATCTGGTCGTGGTCGAGGTCGTCGAACAGCGGCGCCAGAGCCTGGCCGAGGCGGGCACGCCACTCGCCGAGGGCCTTCACGCCCTTGGGGGCGAGGGCGATCTGCCAGGCGCGGGCGTCGTCGACGTCGGCGATCCGGCGGATCCACTCGAGCTCGTTGAGGTTGGCGACGATCTTGGTCATCGTGGGCTGGGTCACACGACTCTGCTTGGCGAGTTCGCCGAGTCGCATGGGACCGAAGGTGCTGAGCACGCTCAGCGTGCGCCAGGTGGCGGGCGAGGTGGTCTCGCCGGTGGCGCGGGCCGCGATCCGGGTGAGGCGGTGGGTGACCGACACGAGGTCGGAGAGGAGGTCGGAGAGCTCCTGAGTCGGAGCGGATTCGTTATTCACAGTTAACTATCTTACATAGCTCAGCTATGTATCGGTCACTGCGGGCGAAATCCGTTCGTGACCCGCTCAGCTGCCGAGCGGACGCACCTCGAGCTGGTCGGCATCCGTCGTCTCGCGTCCCACGATCGCGAAGCTCGTGAACCCGGCCGCGGCCGCACGATCCAGCAGCGGGGCCAGGTTCTTCGTGCGCCGCTCGAGCCGCACGCGGGCGCCGCGGGCGACCAGCTGCGCCTTGAGCGTGAGCAGGCGGGTGGGGCCGGCCTGCTTGTCGTGCACGAGCACGATCGACTCCCCCGCCGCATCGGCCGGGTCGGCGATCAGGTCGATGATGCGCTCGAAGCCGATCGAGAACCCACAGGCCGGGACCTCCTCGCCGAGGAAGCGGCCGATCATGCCGTCGTACCGGCCACCGCCGCCGAGCGAGAAGCTGAAGTCCGGGTGCTCGATCTCGAAGATCGTGCCGGTGTAGTAGCCCATGCCGCGCACGAGGAACGGGTCGAAGACCAGCACCCCGTCGATGTCGGCCTCGCGGAGGGCGTCACCGATCGCGGCCAGCCCGGCCACCGCATCCGGAGCCACGCCCGCGGGCAGCACGGCCGCGATGGCCTCGCCCTCGAGCAGGGTCGACTCGACGGCCAGGGCGTCTCCCTCGGCCGTGCCGCCGCCGGCGATCGCGGGCGGGGTGGTCTCGAAGTAGGCGGCGAGGGCGTCGACGGCCGCGGCATCCGCACCTCTGTCTCGCAGCTCGGCGATCACGCCGGCGGTGCCGACCTTGTCGAGCTTGTCGATCGTGATCAGCACCTGTGCGTGCTCGGCCGCCTCGAAGCCGAAGGCCTCGAGCATCCCGATCAGGATGCGGCGGTCGTTGAGACGGATGCGGCAGCCGGTCAGCCCGAGGGTGTCGAGCGTGGCGAGGGTCGCGGTGAGCAGCTCGATCTCGGCCAGGATGCCGGGCTCGCCGATGATGTCGATGTCGCACTGCACGAACTGGCGGTAGCGGCCCTTCTGCGGGCGCTCGGCGCGCCAGACCGGGGCGATCTGCACGCTCCGGAAGACCTGCGGCAGGTCGGCGCGGTGCGAGGCGTAGAAGCGGGCGAGCGGCACGGTGAGGTCGAAGCGGAGACCGAGGTCGGCGAGCGTGTCGGGGTCGTCGGCCTCGGCCGCGCGGGTCAGCGCCTCGGCGTCGAGGCCGCGTTTCATGACGTTGAAGGCGAGCTTCTCGTTGTCGCCGCCGAGGCCGGAGTGCAGGCGGGCGAAGTCCTCGACCACGGGTGTCTCGATCTCGTCGAAGCCGTGGGCGGCGTAGGTCGCGCGGATGCGGCCGAGCACGCGCTCGCGCTTGGCCTTGTCGCCGGGCAGGAAGTCGCGCATGCCGCGCGGCGGGGAGACGGGGGAAGCCATGTCTTCCAGGTTACCGAAGGCGCCGGGTCGGTCTGGACGGATGCTCGGGGCGGGTGCCCGGGTGAGTGCTTGGAGCTCATGCTCCGGGCGGTTTCTGGAGGCCCGCGAAGCGACACCGGTAGGGTCGATGGGGACCGCCGCGATCGAACCGGAAGGCTCCATGAGCGACCCGCAGCCCGACTTCTCCTCGTACGCCCCGCCGCCCTCGGGGCCGGTGCCTCCGGGGCAGCCGTCCGTCTGGCAGGCGCCCACGCGCGGCCCGGCCGGGCCTGCAGAGCCGGTCGGTCTCGTCGTCGACGACGTGCGACGCTCCTTCGGAGACGTGCACGCCGTGCGCTCGGTCAGCTTCCACGCCGAGCCCGGGTCGATCACGGCGCTGATCGGACCGAACGGCTCGGGCAAGACCACTCTGATGCTCATGCTGGCGACGCTGCTCCGGCCGGACGCCGGCCGCATCCGTCTCCGTATCGGCGGCGCCGAGCTCGACCCGGTCGCCGAGCCGCTGCGCGCGCGCCCGCTGATCGGCTGGATGCCCGACAGCCTCGGTTCCTGGGCCAACCTGACCGTGCGCCAAGCGCTGGAATCCACGGTGCGGATGTACGGGCATCCGCGGGCCGTCGCCGCGCAGAGCGCCGCGGCGCTCATCGCCACCGTCGGGCTCGAGTCGCTCGCCACGCGGCCCACCCGCGTGCTCTCGCGCGGGCAGAAGCAGAAGCTGAGCCTCGCCCGGGCGCTCGCGAACGAGCCGCGCCTGCTGCTGCTCGACGAGCCTGCCTCGGGGCTCGACCCCGTGGCCCGCATCGAGCTGCGCGAACTGCTGCAGCGCCTGGCCGGCGAGGGGCGCACCGTGCTGATCTCGAGCCACGTGCTCTCCGAGCTCGACGAGGTCGCGACGGATGCGGTCTACCTCGACCACGGCGTGACCGCGTCTCAGGATGCGGTGGCCGCGGTGCGTGCCTCGGCCAGACTCTGGCGCATCAAGACCCTCGACGGGTTCGCGCTGGGGCCGGCGCTGGAGTCGATCGGGGTGGATCCGCTGCGGATCGGCACCGACGGCCAGGGCTTCACGGTCTCGATGACCGACGAGGCGGATGCGGCGGCCGTGCTCGCGGCGCTGGTCGCGGCCGGGGTGCGGGTCAGCTGGTTCGCGCCGGCGAGCGGGGAGCTGGAACGGACGATGCAGGCGCTGCAGGGCGGGGGGATGGCATGAGCCGGGGCGGTTTCGGCGGCGGCGTCGCGGGCGGTTCCGGCGGTGCTCGCGCAGGCGGGTTCGCGGGCTTCGGGGGTTTCTGGCGGGGCGTCGGCCTGATCGTCGGGCTCGAGCTGAGGCAGCGCGTGCGCGGGGTGGCCTGGTACGTCATCCTCGGCGTCTTCTTCGCCCTGATCGCGCTCGTCACGATCGGGGTCGCCGTGCTCGCGGGCGGGCTGGGATCCAGCGGCGGCACGCTGTTCTCGTCGATCGTCTTCTTCGTGCTGCTGCTCGCGAGCCTCATCTCGCCGGCGCTCTCCGGCAACGCGATCAACGGGGAACGCGAGGGCGGAACGCTCGCGACGATCCAGGTCACGAGCATCGCGACCGGCCAGATCGTGATCGGCAAGTGGCTGGCCGCGTGGATCGCGTCGTTGGCGCTCCTGGTCGTGACCGTCCCGTTCCTCCTCGTCGCGATCGGGATCGGCGACGTCTCGGCCGCCACCGTGCTCTCGTCGCTCGGCATCCTGCTGGCCGAGCTCGGGGTGCTGGCGGCGCTCGGGGTCGGCCTGTCCGGCCTCATCCGGAAGCCCCTGTTCTCGGTCGTCGTCGGCTATCTCACGGTGGCCGCGCTCTGCCTCGGCACCCTGATCGGCTTCGGCCTGGGCGGGGCGGTCACGCAGACGCCGTACACGCAGACCACCGTGACCTCGGTCTACAACGCCGACGGCACGTACACCTGCTCCGACGTCACGACGTCGACCTACTCGGCCCCGCGCTTCGACTACTACTGGGGCCTGCTGGTCATCAACCCGTACGTGATCGTGGCCGATGCCTCGGCCGGCGACTTCGACTCGTCGGGCAACCCGACGAACGTGTTCGGGTGGATCGCCTCGGGAGTCCGTTCGGCGCAGCAGGCGCCCGAGACCGACCGGTACGTCGACTACTGCACCGACGGCAACGGCTTCGGCGACGGATTCACCGACGACGGCCCCACCGCGGAGGAGCTGCTCCGCACCGGTGTGCCGAGCTGGTTCATCGGTCTGGCACTGCAGTCGGCGCTGGCTGCCCTGGCCCTCTTCGGCGCCTGGCACGCCACCCGCACCCCCGCCCGCCGCCTCGCCCGAGGCAGCCGCATCGCCTGACCCGGGCTCAGTCGCGCGTGGTGGACTCCGCCGATTCGGCGGGCGCGGACTCGGCGGCGGTGATGTCGGCGCGGAGGGTTCGGAGGGTGGTGCGGAGGGCGCGCTCGGCGTCGAGGCCCTGGGACTTCGCGGTGGCCACGAGGGAGAGGAGCTGGGCACCGAGCTCCTCCTCGGTGGCTGCCGCGGTGGAATTAATGGCAGTCGCCACCGCGGGGGCGACGTGCACACCGACCTTGGCCGCCTTGCCGAGGAGCTTGTCGGCGAGGGCGAGGGACGGCATCCCGAACGGGATGCCGTCGAGCACGCTCGTGCGGGCGGGCTTCTCGGCCGCCTTGAAGGTGTCCCAGGCGTTCTCGACATCGCCTGCGGTCGAGAGGTCGAGGTCGCCGAAGACGTGCGGATGACGCCCCACCATCTTCGCCGTCATGTGCGCGGCGACATCCTGGATGTCGAAGTCCTCACCCGCGGTCTGCGAGGCGATGTCGGCGTGGAAGATCACCTGGTAGAGCACGTCGCCCAGCTCCTCGAGAATCGCGTCCCGGTCGCCCGACTCGATCGCGTCGATCAGCTCGTGCGACTCCTCGACGAGGTACTGCACGAGCGACGCGTGGGTCTGCTCGGCGTCCCACGGGCACCCGCCCGGCGCCCGCAGCACCGCGGTCACCGCGACCAGCTTCTCGAGTTCGGTAGGAGCATCCGGGATCTCAATGGGCATGGGGAAAGTCTCCCCCACCACCCCGCCGAGAAGTCACTTTTACGTCTAAATCCCGGGATTCGGACGTGAAAGTGACTTCTCGGCGAGGAGGGGTCAGGTTTGGGGAGTGGGGGTCTTGGCCGGGGCGAAGATCGTGTCGAGGAGCTGCGTCACCCACGCGATGAGCTCGGCATCGCCCAGGGGCTTGCCGTCGACGACGGGCATCGGCACCGAGACGGCGTTGGTCTGGGCGAAGTACTTCGAGCCGGGGTACATCCGCTGCAGGCGCACCTGCAGCGAGTCGGGCAGGTCGGCCGGCGCGACACGGAGGTTCGAGCCCATCGTCACGACCTCGCCGAGCGACGCCTTCTGGGCCCGCCGACGCAGACGCGACACCGCGATCAGGCTCTGCACCTGGGGCGGCGGCGAGCCGTAGCGGTCGGTGAGCTCCTCGAGGACGCGATCGATCGCATCCTCGGACGCGGCCGGTGCCGACGCCGCCGAGAGCTTCTGGTAGGCCTCGAGCCGGAGCCGCTCGCTGTCGACGTAGTCGTCGGGGATGTGCGCATCCACCGGCAGCTCGAGCCGCAGCTCGGTCTGGCCCTCGGCGACGTCGCCGCGGAAGGCCGACACCGCCTCGCCGATCATCCGCAGGTAGAGGTCGAAGCCGACGCCCGCGATGTGCCCGGCCTGCTCGCCGCCGAGGAGGTTGCCAGCGCCGCGGATCTCGAGGTCCTTCAACGCCACCTGGATGCCCGAGCCGAGCTCGTTGTTGGCCGCCAGGGTGCTCAGCCGGTCGTTCGCGGTCTCGGAGAGCGGCTTGTGCTCGTCGAAGAGCAGGTACGCGTAGGCGCGCTCGCGCCCACGACCGACGCGCCCGCGCAGCTGATGCAGCTGCGAGAGTCCGTATTTGTCGGCCCGGTCGACGATCAGGGTGTTCGCGTTCGCGATGTCGATGCCGGTCTCGATGATCGTGGTCGAGACGAGCACGTCGAACTTGCGCTCCCAGAAGTCGACGATCACCTGCTCGAGCACGTGCTCGTTCATCTGCCCGTGCGCCACGGCGACCCGCGCCTCGGGCACCAGCTCGGCGATCTGCGCGGCCACCCGGTTGATCGACGAGACCCTGTTGTGCACGAAGAAGATCTGGCCCTCACGCAGCAGTTCGCGGCGGATGGCGGCGGCCACCTGCTTGTCCGAGTACGGCCCGACGAAGGTCAGGATCGGATGCCGGTCCTCGGGCGGGGTCGCGAGCGTCGACATCTCGCGGATGCCGGTCACCGCCATCTCGAGCGTGCGCGGGATCGGCGTCGCGCTCATCGCGAGGATGTCGACGTTGGTCTTCAGCTTCTTCAGCTGATCCTTGTGCTCGACGCCGAAGCGCTGCTCCTCGTCGATGATCAGCAGGCCCAGGTCTTTGAAGGCGATGTTGTCGCTCAGGATGCGGTGGGTCGCGATCACGACATCCACCGTGCCGTCCGCGAGCCCCGCGATGGTCTCCTTCACCTCTTTGTCGGTCTGGAACCGGCTGAGGGCCTTGAGGTGCACGGGGAACCCGGCGAATCGCTCCTGGAAGGTCTCGAGGTGCTGGCGCACGAGGAGGGTCGTGGGCACGAGCATCGCGACCTGCTTGCCGTCCTGCACCGCCTTGAACGCGGCGCGGATGGCGATCTCGGTCTTGCCGAAGCCGACGTCGCCGGAGAGCAGGCGGTCCATCGGGATCGGCCGCTCCATGTCGGCCTTGACCTCGTCGATGACGGTGAGCTGGTCGGGGGTCTCCTGGAACGGGAACGACTCCTCCAGCTCGTGCTGCCAGGGGGTGTCGGGGCCGAAGGCGTGGCCCTTCGAGGCCATCCGCGCCGAGTAGAGCTTGACGAGCTCGACGGCGATGTCGCGGACGGCCTTCCGGGCCTTGCCCTTCGCGGCCGACCAGTCGCTGCCGCCCATCTTGCTGAGGCTCGGGGCCTCGCCACCGACGTAGCGGCTGAGCAGGTCGAGCTGGTCGGTGGGCACGTAGAGCTTGTCGCCCGGGTAGCCGCGCTTGCTCGGCGCGTACTCGATCACGAGGTACTCGCGGGTCGTCTTGACGGCGTTGCGGCCGCCGCTGGAGACCTCGCGCTGGGTCAGCTCGAGGAACTTGCCGATGCCGTGCGTGGAGTGCACGACGAAGTCGCCCGTCTTCAGCTGCAGCGGGTCGACGACGTTCTTGCGGCGGCTCGCGAGCTTCTTGACCTGGCGGTTGTCGTAGCCGATCGTGCGGCCGTAGAACTCGGTCTCGCCGATCAGGGCGAGCTTGAGCTCGGGGATCTCGAAGCCGTGCTCGACCGGGGCCTTGATCAGGTAGGCGACCCCCGCATCCGGTTTCTCGGGGAAGAGCTCGACGATGCGGGCCGGGATCTCGCGCTCGGAGAGCACGTCGTTCGCGCGCTCGACCAGGCCCTGGCCCTTGGCGGCGACCGCGACCACCCAGCCGTCGGCGAGGCGGCGGCCGACGTGCTCGATGGCGCCCTCGGCGTTGCCCTGGAAGCTCGGCACGGCATCGGCCTGGATGCGCAGGGTGAGGTGCTCTTCGAGCTCGCGGTGCTCGGGCAGGATCTCGTCGTCGGCGGGGCCCTGCTGGAACTCGCTCAGGGTCCACCACGGGCGGTTAGTGCCGGCCGCGTGGCGGAGCTCGGTGAGACTGATGAACTCGCCCGAGGCCAGGTCGATCGGGGCCTCGGCTCCGGCGGTGGCGGCGGTCCAGGCGGCGGAGAGGAACTCGCGGTTCGTCTCGGAGAGGTTGACGGCGCGGGTGGCGACGCGCTCGGGGCTGACGACCGCGACGGCCGTGCCCTTCGGGAGGTAGTGGGCGACCGTGACGAGCTCGTCGAGCAGGGCGGGGGCGAGCGACTCCATGCCCTCGACGGGGATGCCGGCCGAGATCTTCTCGAGCATCCCGGCGAGGCTCGGGAACTCGTGCTGCATCTCGCGGGCGCGCTGGCGCACGGCGTCGGAGAGCAGGAGCTCGCGGCTCGGCGGGAGGCTCACCGTGTCGACCGTGAGCTCGAGCGAGCGCTGGTCGGCGACCGAGAAGGCGCGGATCTCCTCGACCTCGTCGCCGAAGAAGTCGACGCGGAAGGGGTGCTCGGCGATCGGCGGGAAGACGTCGAGGATGCCGCCGCGCACCGCGTACTCACCACGGCGCGTGACCATGTCGACGCGCGAGTAGGCGAGCTCGACCAGCTGGAGCGACAGGGCGGACAGGTCGAAGCCGCGGGCGCCGCGGGTCAGGGTGACGGGCTCGAGCTCGGTGAGGTTGGAGGCGATGGGCTGGAGGGCGGCGCGGACGGAGGCGACGACGATGACGGGGGGCGTGGCCTTCGTGCTCGTCGCGTCGCCGGTCGCCCGCTCCCACTCGACCAGGCGGCGGAGGGCGTCGATGCGCTTGCCGACGATCTCGGCGCTGGGGCTGAGGCGTTCGTGCGGGAGGGTTTCCCAGGCCGGGAACTCGATGATCTGCGCCTCGGGCAGGAAGCAGGCGAGGCTCTCGCGGAGCTTCTCGGATTCGCGACCGGTCGCGGTGACGACGAGCATCGCCGCCGGAAGATCGCGCTCGATCCGGCGCCGCATCATCGCGGCGAGGAAGGGCGCACGGATGCCCTCGGGGAGCGAGAAGTCGCTGTCACGACCCGCGTTCGCCAGGGCCTTTTCGACGGAGGAGGCGCGCGAGAGTTCGTCGATAAGGGCCTGGAGGGTCACTGGATTAGTTTACGCCGGTGCCCGCTGCCTTCGGCGGCGGGTACCGGCGCTCGCGCCGCCGCCTCTGCGGCGCGAGGCGACATGTTCGCGTGCGGTCGCTTCGCGGCCGCGCGCTCACCCTGGGTCGGCGAGTACGGCCGGCAGCTTTCCGCACCGTCGGTGGTTGTGGGAGGGGATAGTGTGATCTACAGGTGTTCGCGGGGGGCGCGGGCCGGGGATTAGGGGGACGTATGAGTTATTCGGGGTATGCGTATCCGGGGTACGGGCAGCCGATGTACGAGGCGCCGGTGCCGGTGGTGCGGAAGAAGACGGCCGGCGTGATCGCGTTCGTCGTGGCCCTGGTCGTTCTGGTGGCCGGACCGATTGTGAGCGCGTTCGTCGCCCAGGGCATTGCGCCGTTCATGGTGCCGGCGATGGACGGGACGCTCGACCCGTCCTCGATCACGTCCGCCGACGAACGGGACCTCACCGCGATCAACAGCGGAATCAGCGGGGTCTTCATCCTCGGCACGCTCCTCGGCCTCTGGGCGATCGTGCAGGGCATCGTCGCCACGGTGCGCAAGGCGGGCCGCGCCTTCGGCATCGCCGCGATGGCGATCGCCGTCGCCGCTCCCCTCGCCTGCGGCTTCCTCTTCTACGTCACCCTCTTCGCGGCCCTCCCCCCAGACGCCTACCTCCGCCCCTGACCCCGTAGAGGCTGACCAGTAACGTCCGAAATAACGGAGAGCGCTGCCCTATACGGCGTCACTCCTCGAAATTCCGGACGTTACTAGACACGGCCGGCACGGATGTGAAGGCTGCAGGCCGTACTCGCCGACCCAGGGTGAGCGCGTCGCCGGGGAGCGCGACCGCAGGCCGCGTTCTGCGACGGCACGCGAACATGTCGCCCGCGCCGGGCAGGGACCGGCGCGGCAACCAGCACAGCAAGACGTCCTGCCGCCCCCACCTGCCGGGACGGGCCGTTCGTCATGCCGCCCTCACCTGCCGGCACAGAACTACCCCGTATGAACTTTAAGCTGCGCCGCCGTCAGCCCCGCCCCCGCGATCAGCTCGACCGCGTCGGCCGCCTCGCCCACGAGGATCGGCAGCACCTCGCGCTCGGCGGCCGAGAAGTTCTGCAGCACGAAGTCAGCCGCCTGCTGGCGACCGGGGGGCCGGCCGATGCCGACGCGCACGCGGACGAAGTCGGCGCTGCCGGTCGCGGCGATGATGTCTCGCAGCCCGTTGTGGCCGCCGTGCCCGCCGCCCTGCTTGAGCTTGAGGGTGTCGAACGGGATGTCGAGCTCGTCGTGCACGACGATCAGATTCTCGGGCGCGATCCCGTAGAACTTCAGCAACCCGTTCACCGGCCCGCCCGACACGTTCATGTACGTGTTCGGCTTCGCGAGCACGAACCGCGGCCCGCCGGGCACGATGCGCCCCTCGGCGACCACGGCGTTGGCCTTGTGCGTCTTGAACGAGGAGCGCATGCGGTTCGCGAGCTCGTCGACCACCATCTGGCCGACGTTGTGCCTGTTCGCCGCGTAGCCGGGCCCGGGGTTGCCGAGCCCGACCACGAGGCGCAGATCGGAATCGCTCACGATCGTGACTCCGATGGTCAGACGGGGTGACTACTCGCTGGCGGGAGCCGGGCTGATCGACTCGGCAGCGCCTTCGCCCTCGGCGGGCTCGTCGGTGGGCTCCTCCTCGGGGATGCTGATGCCCACGATGACGGTCTCGCCGTCGGTGATGAGCTCGGCGCCCGCGGGCAGCTCGATGTCGGCGGCACGCACGACCGAGCCCTCTTCGAGGCCCTCGACCGAGACGGTGACGCTCTCGGGGATGCTGGTCGCGAGGACCTCGAGCAGAACGGTCTGCGAGTCCTGCGTGGCCATGGTGCCGGGGGCCGACTCGCCCTCGAGGTGAACGTTGACCTCGACCTGGACCTTCTCACCCTTGCGGATGACGATGAGGTCGATGTGCTCGATGATCTGGAGCACCGGGTCCTTCTGCACATCCTTCACCAGCGCGAGCGACTCGACGCCGTCGATGGTGAGCTCGAGCACCTGGTTCGACTTGCGCAGGATGAGCGCGGTCTGGTGACCGGGCAGGATGATGTGCTGCGGCTCGGTGCCGTGGCCGTAGATCACGGCGGGGATCTTCCCGGCGGCGCGGGTGCGGCGGGCGAAGCCCTTGCCGAACTGGGTGCGGGTCTCGGCTGTGACCTTGGTGTCGTCGGCCATGATGATGCTCCTTGAATTCATGAGCGAGCTCTGGGCCCGCCTCGTCTATGTGGTGTCAACTCGACCGCATGAAGCGAGAGGAAAGAGGTTCTAGGCCCAGTCCACCGCGTCGATAACGGATGCTCGCGGTTGCGTTCGCATCCCTCGCCGAAGTTCAGTCAGCCACTCTACCGCATCCGCTCTACTACGCTGGAGTTCCACGTCTACAAGGAGCATCGCGCATGTCAGAAGAGTCGGGAACCGCCAACATCGGAGTCGTCGGGATGGCGGTGATGGGCTCCAATCTGGCCCGCAACCTCGCCAGCCGTGAGGGCAACACGGTGGCCGTCTACAACCGCTCCCCCGAGCGCACGCGGAAGCTCGTCGCCGAGCATCCCGAAGCCGGGTTCGTGGCCTCGGAGTCGATCGACGACTTCGTCGCCTCGCTGCAGAAGCCCCGCACCGCGATCATCATGGTGCAGGCCGGGGCCGGTACGGATGCCGTGATCTCCGAGCTCGCCGAGCGCTTCGAGCCGGGCGACATCATCGTCGACGGCGGCAACGCGAATTTCCACGACACCATCCGCCGGGAGAAGGACATCTCGGCCACGGGCATCCACTTCGTCGGCACCGGCATCTCCGGCGGCGAGGAGGGCGCGCTGAACGGCCCCTCGATCATGCCGGGCGGAACGGCCGAGGCGTACAAGACCCTCGGCCCGATCCTCTCGTCGATCGCCGCCGTCGCCGAGGGCGAACCCTGCGTCACCCACATCGGCACCGACGGCGCCGGCCACTTCGTGAAGATGGTGCACAACGGCATCGAGTACGCCGACATGCAGCTGATCGCCGAGGCCTACGACCTGCTCCGCACGATCACCAAGCGCGAGCCGGCAGAACTCGCCGAGGTCTTCGAGACCTGGAACTCGGGCGACCTCGAGTCGTACCTGATCGAGATTACCGCCGAGGTGCTGAAGCAGGTGGATGCCGATACCGGCAAGCCGTTCATCGACGTCGTGCTCGACCAGGCCGGCGCGAAGGGCACCGGCGCCTGGACCGTACAGAACGCCCTCGACCTCGGCGTGCCCGTCGGCGGAATCGCGGAGGCCGTCTTCGCCCGCTCGGTCTCCTCGAAGCCCGCTCAGCGCGCCGCCGTGCAGGCGACGATCACCTCGCGACCCGACGTCGTCGAGGTGGATGTGGACTCGTTCGCGGACGACATCCGCGCCGCCCTCTACGCCTCGAAGGTCGTCGCCTACGCGCAGGGCTTCGACGAGATCATCGCCGGCGCCGCCCAGTACGGCTGGGACATCGACAAGGGTGCGGTCGCGAAGATCTGGCGGGCGGGCTGCATCATCCGGGCGCAGTTCCTGAACCGGATCGTCGAGGCCTACGAGAACAACCCGTCGCTCGCGACGCTGCTGGAGGACCCGTACTTCGCCTCGGCCGTCGCCGAGGGTGAGGCCGCCTGGCGCCGTGTGGTGTCGACTGCGGCCCTCTCCGGGGTGCCGGTGCCCGGCTTCGGGTCGGCGCTGTCGTACTACGACTCGCTCGCCTCGGTGCGGCTGCCGGCCGCGCTCGTGCAGGGCCAGCGCGACTTCTTCGGGGCGCACACCTACAAGCGCGTCGACCGCGACGGCACGTTCCACACCCTCTGGTCGGGCGACCGCACCGAGATCGAGACGGAGCCCTCGACGCACTAGTTGCCACGCCGCCGCCTCTGCGGCGCGGGCGACATGTTCGCGTGCCGTCGCGGAGCCCGGCCTACGGTCGTGCTCCGCGGCGGCGCGCTCACCCTGGGTCGTCGAGAAGGGCCCGCGGCTTGCGACTGGCGGGCTAGCTTTTCCCTACGCGCTGGCCCACGACAGCGCTGACGCCGTCCTGGCGCATGGAGACGCCGTAGAGGGCGTCGGCGATCTCCATGGTGCGCTTCTGGTGGGTGATGACGATGAGCTGGCTGGTCTCGCGGAGGTCCTCGAAGATCGTCAGGAGCCGGCCGAGGTTGGCGTCGTCGAGGGCGGCCTCGACCTCATCCATGATGTAGAACGGGCTGGGGCGCGCCTTGAAGATCGCGATCAGCAGCGCCACCGCCGCGAGCGACCGCTCGCCGCCCGAGAGCAGCGACAACCGCTCGATCTTCTTGCCGGCCGGCTTCGCACTGACCTCGATGCCGGTCGTGAGCAGGTTCGTGGGGTCGGTCAGCGAGATCGACCCGGTCCCGCCCGGGAACAGCACCGGGAACACCTCGGTGAACGCCTGCCGGGTGTCTTCGAAGGCGCTCTCGAAGATGGTCTGCATCCGCTCGTCGATCTCCTCGATGATCGTGAGGAGGTCCTTGCGGGTGTTCGTGAGGTCGGTCAGCTGCTCGCTGAGGAACTTGTGCCGCTGCTCGAGCGCGTCGAACTCCTCGAGGGCGAGCGGGTTCACGCGGCCGAGCTCGGCGAGCTTGCGCTCGGCCTTCGCGAGGCGCTGCTGCTGCTCGGTGCGCACGAACGGTTTGCCGGTGAGCGGGGGCGCCGGATGCACGGGGCCGGGTCGGCCGGACCGGTCGCGGTCGTCGGCGGTGCTGTCCGCATCCGCATCTGCATCTGCATCTGCATCTGCATCTGCATTGTCGTCGGATGCGCGCTCCTCGACATCCTCGTCCGCGTCCGCATCCTTCTTGTCGTCAGAACCCACCGCAGCCGCCGCCTTCGCCACGGCCGCCGCACTCGTGTCGACGAGGGCGACGGCGTCGTCGTCCGGGATGCGCTGGTCGGGCCCGTACTCGGCCACGAGCACGTCCTCGACGAGTCCGAGTTCGGATCCCGCCCGCTCGAGCAGGCTCGACAGGTGCAGCTTCTTCTCGTAGATCTGCAGCTCGAGGCCGTGCATGTTCTCGGTGATCGACTGCAGGCGCTCGCGCAGGGCGGCCTCGTCGCGGCGGAGGGCGAGGAGCTCCTCGTTCTGCTCGGCCCGCTCGGCCTCGCGGCGGGCGAGCTCGACGGCGGCCTCGCGCGCCGAGCGGTCGACCGAGGAGAGCACAGGAGGAAGAGCCTCGGCGACCGCGGTGGCCGCCGCGATCTGCCGGCGCCGGATCACGGCACGGCGCGCCGCCGCCTCGGCCGCGGCACGGTCGGCCTCGAGCTGTCGTTCGAGCGCGACGGTGCGGGCCTGCTCGGCGCGCACGCGCTCCCGGGCGGTCTCGACTCCGAGCCTGGTCTCGATCTCGCGTTCGCGGGCGGCCTCGAGTTCGGCGAGCAGGCCCTCCCGCGAACTGACGTCGAGGATCGGCCGAGGCCGCTCGCGCACCGTCTCGAGCTCGCCCCGAGCGCGGTCGGCTGCCGACTCTGCCTGCCCGACCGAGTCGGCGGCGAGGGCGAGCGCCCGCGTCAGACGATCGAGCTCGCCGACGCTCGCGTCGACCTGCGCGCGCAGCCGGCTGAGCTTCTCGGTGCGCGCGGCCAGCACCGAGTCGTGCTCGCGGAGCGCGGTCAGCGCGGCCTGCGACTGCTCCTTCGCGACCTGCACGATCCCGCGCTGCTCGGCGAGCGCGAAGCGGGCCCGTTCGATCAGCGAGGCGATCTCGTCGAGGGCCGCGGCGGCCGCGTCGCGCTCGGCGACCAGCTCGATGCGGGAGCGGGTGGCACCCGAGCCGCCGCGCAGCACGTAGCGCGTGAGCACCTCGCCCGCCTTGGTCACGACCGTGAGGCCGGGCAGAGCAGGCAGGCCGGGCAGCGCAGAACCGGCTGAATCGCCCTTCGCTTCCCCGTCCTCCAGCGACGCCCACAACTCCCGGGCGGTCGCGAGGTCGTCGGCCACGATCATCGAGCCGAGTACTCCGAGCACCCCGTCCGGTCCGGTGACGACGGATGCGGCCGGCACCACGCCCTCCCGCCCGTCCGTCAGCGACTGCACCGACGAAGACGACCCCGAAGCCCCTCCCGAGGCGCTCCCGGCCGGGTTCGCGATGACGAGCTCCACCCGCCCCATGTCGCCCTCCGCCGCCGCCGTCGCCGCAGCGACCGCCGACTCGACGTCGTCGGCGAGCACCGCATCCGCCAGCGTCCCGAGCGCCGCGGCGATCGCGGCCTCGTAGCCGGGATGCACCTTCACGTGCTCGGCGACCAGACCCCGGACACCTGCGATCCGGGCCTGCACGAGCTCGGCCGAGCCGTCCTTCTGGTCGAGCGCCATCGTGAGGGCGCTCGCGCGTGCGGCCAGGCCGTCGCGCTCACGTTCGTGGGTGTGCAGCTCCTCGCGCAGTCGCTCGATCTCGCCCTCGGCCTCGAAGACGCTCGACTGGGCGAACTCGTAGGCCTCGTCGAGATCCGTCTCGTCGATCTCGCCGGTGGCGGCCTCCGCCTCGGCGGCCTGCAGTTCAGCCTGGGCGCGGTCCCGGCGCCCCTCGGCGGCGTCGAGGGCGTTCTGCTGACGCAGCACCTCGCCGCGCACCGCGGCGAGCCGGGAGTTGGCCGACTCGAGCTGGCCGGTGAGCTTGGAGAGCTCGAGATCGTGCTTGGAGACGAGCGAGCTCTGATACGCGATCTGCTCGTCGAGGGCATCGAGCGAGGCGCGCGCCTTCGCGGTCCCCTGCTGCGCCGACTCCCACGCCTGCTGAGCGCCGGCCACCTCGCCCTGGAGCCGCACCACCTCGTCACGCGAGTCGGCGACCATGGTGGGGCTCACGCTCGGCGCCGCATCCGGGACCCCCTCCTCGCCGCCCAGCAGCGCGAGCCGCTGGTGAGCGAGGTTCGAGAGGTTGCGGAGTCGCTCCTGCACGGATTCGAGGCCGAAGGCGGTGCGACGGGCGAGGTCGACGGCGTCGCCGACCTGGGCCTGCTCGAGGCGGTTGATGCGCAGCTGGTTCTGCTCGAGGCGCTCCTGCAGCACGATGCGCTCGGTGTGCCGCTCGCTCTCGCTGCGGGCGGCGGCGTCGAGCGCGGTACGCAGCCCGACGACCTCGTCGGCCAGCAGCCGGGCCTTCGCGTCGCGCACGACGGCGGCGATCGACTGGGCCTCCTTCGCGATCTCGGCCTGGCGCCCGAGGGGCTTGAGCTGCCGCCGGATCTCGCCCGCGAGGTCGCTCAGCCGCGTGAGGTTCGCCTGCATGGCCTCGAGCTTTCGCTGCGTCTTCTCTTTGCGGCGACGGTGCTTCAGGATGCCCGCGGCCTCTTCGATGAAGCCGCGCCGGCCCTCGGGGGTCGCGTGCAGCACCGCATCCAGTTGGCCCTGACCGACGATGACGTGCATCTCGCGGCCGAGGCCGGAGTCGCTGAGGAGCTCCTGCACGTCGAGCAGCCGGCAGCTCTCGCCGTTGATGGCGTACTCGCTGCCGCCGTTGCGGAACAGCGTGCGACTGATCGTGACCTCGGAGTAGTCGATCGGCAGCGCACCGTCGGCGTTGTCGATCGTGAGCGTGACCTCGGCGCGGCCGAGCGGCCCCTTGGTGGAGGTGCCGGCGAAGATGACGTCCTCCATCTTGCCGCCGCGGAGGGTCTTGGCGCCCTGCTCGCCCATCACCCAGGCCAGCGCGTCCACCACGTTCGACTTGCCGGAACCGTTCGGGCCCACGACACAGGTCACCCCGGTCTCGAAGGCGAAGGTGGTGGGGTTGGCGAAGGACTTGAATCCCTTGAGGGTCAAGCTCTTCAGGTACACGGGCGCCTTTCGTGGGGTCAGGTGACCCTACGGTACCGAATCGGCGGGCGGATCCGCGTCAGGCGGGCGCTGGGGCGTGCTATCGGGGGCTGGCGCGTGCTGGTCCTGGCTGTCGCGGGCTGTTGCGGGCAGGTGCGTGCCGGTGCGTGCTATCGCGCGCTGAGCACGCAGAACTCGTTGCCCTCGGGGTCGGCGAGCACAACCCAGGTCACGTCCTTCTGTCCGACGTCGGCCCGGGTGGCGCCGTGGGCGAGCAGGCGGTCGACCTCGACGGCCTGATCGTCGGGCACGAAGTCGAAGTGCAGCCGGTTCTTCAGCGTCTTCGCCTCGGGCACCGGGACGAAGAGCAGGCTCGGGTGCGTCTCGCCGTCGGGCGCGATCTCGACCTCGATCTCCTCGGTCGGGGCATCCGCCGGCGACTCGTAGGTGGTCTGCCAGTCGAGCGCCTCGCGCCACCAGGCGGCCAGCGCGCGCGGGTCGATGCTGTCGATCACGATCTGTTCGAAACGGAGCGTCATGGGCGCGAGAGTACTCCTGGGCCGGGACGCGCACCATCCCGGCCGTCTGCGAACGCTCCTGGCGGGTGTGCGTGCACAAACGGGCTGAAGATCGCGTCCAGACGTGCCATATGCACGTAAGAGGGCGATCCTCAGCCCGTTCGTGCAGCGCCCTCACCCGCCGGGCAGACCGTACGCTGGAACCATGACCCTGCAGGCCCTCGTCTCCCCCGGCCCCGAGCTTACCCGGGCCGAACTGCTGCGGTACTCCCGCCAGATCGCGCTGCCGCAGATCGGCCTCGAGGGCCAGCGCCGGCTGAAGGACGCACGGGTGCTCGTGATCGGCGCCGGCGGCCTCGGCTCCCCCGTGCTTCAGTACCTCGCGGCGGCGGGAGTCGGCGTGATCGGCATCGCCGACCACGACACGGTCGAGACCTCGAACCTGCAGCGTCAGACCATCCACCCGGATGCCTCGGTGGGCCTCCGCAAGACCGCATCGGCCGCCGCCGCGGTGCGGGCCCAGAACCCGCTGGTCGAGGTGATCGAGCACGATGCGCTGGTTGATCCGTCGAACGTGCTCGAGCTCGTCTCGGAGTACGACGTCGTCGTCGACGGCACCGACGACTTCGGGGTGCAGTACGTGATCGACGCCGCCTGCACCCTCGTGGGCAAGCCGCTGGTGTGGGGCTCGGTGCTGCGTTTCGACGGACAGGTCACCGTGTTCTGGGCGACGGCGCCCGACGGACTCGACCGCACCCTCGACGACCTCTACCCCGAGCAGCCCGATGCCGATCCGGCCGCCACCTGCTCGGTCGCCGGCGTGCTCGGCCCGGTCTGCGCCGCCATCGGTGCGGTCATGGCCGCCGAGACGCTCAAGCTGATCGGCGGGTACGGCGAGCCGCTCCTCGGCCGGATGCTCGTGCTCGACGCCCTCGACGGCACCTGGCGCGACGTGCCGTTCGGCCCCGGGCCGTCCCGTGGGTCGACCATGGCCCGCTCGGGCAAGGGGGCCAAGAACGTGGGCGAGCCGTACAGCTTCGCCCAGCAGGGCGCCGGATCCGCCGGGCCCGCCACCAAGCTCTTCGAAAGGGAGACCATGAACGACTCGATTACCGGGGCTGCTGGCGCTGCTGGCGCCTCGTCCGACTCGATCTCGGTGACCGAGCTGCAGCAACTGCTCGCCGCCCGGGAGGCCGGGGAGGCCGACTTCGTGCTCGTGGATGTGCGCGAGCCGCACGAGCACGCGCTGGTCTCGATCGACGGCGCCGAACTGGTGCCGCTCGGGCAGATCCTGACGGATGCGGCCCGCGAGATCCTCCCCCCGCAGGAGAAGGTCATCGTGCACTGTCACCACGACGGACGCTCGCAGCACGCCGCCGCCACGCTGAAGCGGGCCGGCTGGGAGGACGTCGTCTTCGTGCGCGGCGGCATCGACGCCTGGGTGCAGGACGTGGAGCCGGACAAGCCGCGGTACTGAGCGGCCGCGCCGGGCCGCCGGCAGCCCGCGCTCTCCCGTGAAGCCGCTGCCTGCGGGTCAGCCGCCCGCGAAGGGCGGCAGCACGTCGAGCTCGTCGCCGTCGGTGAGCACGATCGAGCGGTCCGTCGTGGCCTGACGGTTCAGGATGAAGGAGCAACGGGCGATGACCGCCCCCGCACCCGACGCATCCTGAGCTGTCGTCGCACGGTCGTCGAGCACGTCGCCCACGGTGGAACCGGCGGCGTCGAGGGTCTCCTCGCCCACGCCGAGGGCGGCCTTCGCCGCGGCGAAATAGCGGATGCGTACGGTCACCTCAGCCGCCGATCGCGCTCATGGGGCGGTCGGGCTGGGCGAATCCGAGTTCGTTCATCTGGTGGCCGGCGGGCTTCGCCCACATCGCCGCACGCCAGAGGTCGGCGAGCTCGCGGTCGTCGGCACCCTCGCGGAGCGGACCGAGCAGGTCGGTCTCGGTGTGCGAGAACAGGCAGCTCCGCACTCCTCCTTCGGCGGTCAGGCGGGTGCGGCGGCAGTCGGCGCAGAAGGGTTCGCTGACCGACGCGATCACGCCGACGAGCCCGAGAACTGGGCCGTCGGGGCCATCCGAACGCTCGCGTACCTGGTACAGCTCGGCCGGGGCGCCGTCGCGCGGCGCTTCGTCGGGGCTCAGGAGGTAGCGCTCGGCGAGACGGGCGCGGATGCCGTCGGCGGTGATCATCTCGTCGCGGTTCCAGGTGTGGTCGGCGTCGAGGGCCATCTGTTCGATGAACCGCAGCTGGTGGCCGCCGGCGAGCGCCCACTCGAGCAGTTCGACGGCCTGGTCGTCGTTGATGCCGGGCATGAGCACGGCGTTGATCTTGGTCGAGACGAGGCCGGCGGCGCCGACGGCGTCGATCCCCGCGAGCACGCGCGCGAGGAAAGGGCGCCGGGTGATCTTCGCGAAGGTCTCGGGTTCGATCGAGTCGAGCGAGACGTTGATGCGGTCCAGGCCCGCCTCGGCGAGCGCCGTGGCACGGCTGGACAAGCCGATCGCGTTGGTGGTGAGCGAGATCTCGGGGCGCGGCTCGAGGCTCGCGACGTCGCGGATGATCTCGACGAGGTCTTTGCGGAGCAGCGGCTCTCCCCCGGTGAAGCGGATCTGCCGCACCCCGAAGTCCGTGACCGCGATGCGGGCCAGGCGCGTGATCTCCTCGCGGGACATCAGCGCCGGCGGCGGGAGGAAGGGCAGCCCCTCGGCGGGCATGCAGTAGGTGCAGCGGAGGTTGCAGCGGTCGGTGAGCGAGATGCGCAGGTCGGTGGCCTGCCGGGCGAAGCGGTCGAGCAGTCCGGCGGCTTCGGGGCGCTCGGGCGGGAGGACCACGGGCGGGCGGGGGGCGGTCGCCGTCACCATGGCGGCTCCCCTGTCGGCGCCGACGCCGTTCGTGTCAGCTGCGGGGTTGCCCGCGCGCGGGCGCGTCGCCACGATCCGTCCACCGGTGGGGGCGGGCGGGACGTCGGGCATACCGAGAGCAACGCTCATGCCATCAGCCTACGCGCGACGGAGACCGGCTCGGCAGGCCCCCGTGGGTGCACCCGGCTGAGAGATGGGTCGGCGGCGTAGGGCATGCGGCAGACTGGGGGTATGCGAACGATCGACGATCACCGCCGCGACGTCACGGCGCTGCTGTCCGATCTTCCTTCTCAGGGCGAACCCGAGACTCTCGAGGTCGTCGCCGCGGCGATCGCGGCCGATCCGGCCCGGTACGCCCGCCGCGTCCTCGCCGCCGACCTCATCTCCCCTTCGAGCCTGCCCTCCTTCGACAACTCGCAGATGGACGGCTACGCGGTCAGGGCGGACGATCTCGCGGAGGCCGACCCCGCGCATCCGGTGACCCTGCCCACCGCACGGCGGATCGCGGCCGGCGACCCCTTCGCCACCCACCTCCCCGGTACGGCGACACCCATCATGACCGGCGCACCCGTACCGGCCGGTGCGGATGCGGTGGTGCAGATCGAGCGCGCCGACCCGCCGGTCTTCTTCGACGATCGCGTGGCCGAAAGCGCGGCCGCCGCACCGGTCGTCGGGTTCACCTCGCCGATCGCGGTCGGGACGTTCGTGCGGGCGGCCGGCAGCGACGTGACCGCCGGACAGGTGCTGCTGACCGGCGGAACCGTGCTCGGCGCCTCCCAGTACGGCGTGATCGCGGGAACGGGAGCGACCTCGGTCGAGGTGCGCCGCCAGCCTCGCGTGCTCCTCGTCTCGACCGGGCACGAGATCCGCGAACCCGGCTCGCAGCTCGCCCCGGGCCAGATCTTCGACTCCAACAGCGTCGCCCTCACGGTCGCGCTGCAGCAGATCGGCTGCCAAGTCGATCCGCGCCCCTGCCGTTCTGACGACGCGGACGACCTGCTCGCGCTGCTGCTCGGCCACGCGTCCCACGCGGATGTGATCGTGACGGTCGGAGGGGTGAGCGCCGGAGCGCGCGAGGTCGTTCGCGACGCCCTCGAGCCCCGCGGAGTGCGGTTCGAGAAGGTCGCGATGCAGCCGGGCGGCCCGCAGGGTCACGGTCTCGCCGACCTCGACGGCATGAGCCGGCCGGTGGTGTCTCTGCCCGGAAACCCGGTGAGTGCTCTCGTCTCCTTCGAGGCGTTCCTGCGCCCGGCACTGCTCGCCGCCCAGGGCGCGGCGGCACCGGATCGCGAACTGCGCCGCGGGATCGCCGGAGAGTCGTTCGACTCCCCGCCTCACCATCACCAACTGCGGCGCGGAGTGGTCGACGCCGACGGGGTCCTGAGCCTCGTCGGGGGCCCCTCGAGCCATCTGCTTCACTCCTACGCCCAGTCGACCGCGCTCGTGCACGTGCCGGTCGGCGTCTCGGCCGTGGCGGCCGGCGACCCACTCGACTACTGGAGGATCGATGGCTGAGAGCGACTCCCTCACCCATGTCACCCCCGACGGCTCCGCCCACATGGTGGATGTCTCGGACAAAGCCGTCACCAAGCGGATCGCCTCGGCCCAGGCGGTGCTCCACACCCGGGCCGACGTCATCGCTTTGCTCGCGGCCGGGCAGCTCCCCAAGGGCGAGGCCCTCGCGGTGGCTCGGGTCGCGGGGATCATGGCGGCCAAGCAGACGTCGACCCTCATCCCGCTATGCCATCCCCTGCCGATCTCGGGCGTGACGATCGACTTCACCGTCGGCGAGACGACCGTGCGGATCACCGCCACCGTGAAGACGACCGGCGTCACCGGGGTCGAGATGGAGGCTCTCACCGCCGCCTCGGTGGCGGCGCTGACGGTGTACGACATGATCAAGGCCGTCGACCGCGCCGCACGGGTGACCGACATCGAAGTGCTCTCGAAATCCGGTGGCGCGAGCGGCGACTGGAGCCGCGAATGACCGGCCACACCGACGACGGCACGACGGCCGCCCGCGTGAACGAAGGCGCGGGCCACGACCTTGGCCATGACACCGCTGCTGACGCCGAGCGCGAGGCCGGCCAGGAGCGCAGCCACCACCACGGCATCCGTGACGCCCTCCATCACCGGGACCACGATGCACACGCTGACCACGACGCCCAGGCGCACCACCACCGCGACGCGGACCGAGCCCGGCTCGGCGAGGGCGTCCCGCGTACCGCGGTAGTCGTCGTCGCCTCGAACCGGGCCGCCGCCGGGATCTACGAGGACGAGACCGGCCCGGACATCCGCGACTGGCTCCACGCGCGCGGCTGGGCGGCGACGGTCGTCGTCGTCCCGGACGGCGACCCGGTGGGAGCGGCGTTGCGCGAGGCGATCGACGGAGGTGCGGACGCCGTGATCACCACGGGTGGTACCGGCGTCTCGCCCACCGACCGCACACCCGAGCAGACCCGGCCCCACCTCGACCTCGAACTGCCCGGCATCGCCGAGGAGATGCGCCGCGTCGGAGGCGACTCCACTCCGTTCGCCCTCGTCTCGCGAGGGATCGCGGGTGTGGCCGGCCAGACCCTGGTCGTCAATCTTCCCGGCTCGCGCGGGGGCGTGCAGGACGGGCTCTCGGTTCTCGGCCCGTTGCTCGGGCACCTGATGGATCAGATTCATGGAGGTGACCATGCCAGACCCCTCTGACATCGGAACTGAGGAGTCCTCAGTCGATCGGTCCGCGGTGCGCATCGCGCGGATCGCGGATACCGCGATCACGCTCGACGAGTGCACGGCGGCCGTCGAGGACGCCGCCGCCGGTGCGGTCGTGACCTTCGCCGGCGTCGTGCGCGACCACGACGAGGGGCGAGGCGTCGACGCCCTGTCGTACTCCGCGCATCCGGCGGCCGAGGAGGCGATCCGCGCGTCTGCCGAGAGGATCGTGGCCGCGCACCCCGAGGTCCTGGTTGCGATCGTGCACCGCACCGGCGACCTCGTCGTCGGAGACCTCGCGCTCGCCTGCGCCGTGTCGTCCGCTCACCGGGGGGCCGCGTTCGCCGCCTGCTCCGAGTTGGTTGACGACGTCAAGGCGACCGTGCCGATCTGGAAGGAGCAGCGGTTCGACGACGGCTCCACGGAGTGGGTCGCCGCGCTGGGCTGAGCACCCGAGAACCCCATCGCCTCCTCCACAGGCGGGCTGCCCGGACGAGTTGTGCCCAGAACGGGGCCGTCGTTACACAGCAGACACATTGTTACGGTCTACTGAGTGCACAGCACCGATCGGAGCACCACGTGGATCTCAACACCCTCACCACCCTCGTTCCGGCCCGCCATCGCGACGACCTGAGGGCGCTCGACGAGCGGGTCGTCCCTCTGGCCGGGGGTTCGTGGCTCTTCTCCGAGGTGCAAGACCACCTGACCGGGCTGGTCGACCTGATGACGCTGCACTGGCCGAGCCTCACCGTGACCGACGAGGGCCTCGAGGTCGCGGCCACGTGCACGCTCGCAGAGCTCGCCGCGCTGCCGGATGATCGGGGCTGGGCGGCGCATCCACTCTTCTTTCAGTGCTGCACGGCACTCCTCGGCTCGTTCAAGGTCTGGAACGTCGCGACCGTCGGCGGCAACATCTGCGCCTCGCTCCCGGCCGGCCCGATGACCTCGTTGTTCTCCTCACTCGACGCCGAGGCGCTCGTCTGGCGCGCCGACGGCACGGATGAACGGATGCCGGTGGCGCGGCTGGTGACCGGCAACGGCGAGAACGCGCTCAACCCGGGCGACGTACTGAGGTCGCTCCTCGTGCCGCAGTCGTCGCTGCTCGCCCGCACCGCCTATCGCAAGATCGCGCTCTCGCCGATCGGTCGCTCCGGCACGGTCGTGGTGGGCCGCGTCGACCCCGACGGGTCGTTCGTGCTGACGGTCTCGGGGTCGACGGTTCACCCCGAGCAACTCCGGTACGAATCGGTGGAAGCTGCGACGAGCCTCCGCGACGACGTTCTCGCCCTGACGACCTGGTTCACCGACCCGCACGGCGCGGCCGACTGGCGGAGGTCGGTGTCGGCTCTGCTGGCGGAGGAGATCCGCTCGGAGCTCGGCGATCGTGACGACGAAGGGGCGGTGGCGCGATGAGATTCGTGATGAACGGCGAGCAGATCGAGGCCGAGCCCGCGGTGGGGCAGTGCCTTCGCACCTTCATCCGCGACCAGGGGCACTTCGAGGTCAAGAAGGGCTGCGACTCCGGCGACTGCGGAGCCTGCTCGGTGATCGTCGACGGCCTGCCGGTGCACTCGTGCGTCTACCCGGCCTACCGGGTCGAAGACCGGATCGTGACGACCGTCGCCGGCCTCGGCGACCCCGACGACCTGAGCGCCGTGCAGCAGAGCTTCGTCGACAATGCCGGATTCCAGTGCGGGTTCTGCACCGCGGGCATGGTCGTCACGGCGACCACGCTGAAGCCCGAGCAGCTCGACGACCTCCCGCGGCTGCTCAAGGGCAACCTCTGCCGGTGCACGGGCTACCGGTCGGTCGACGCGGCCATCCGCCAGGGCGTGTGCGACCACCACGGGGTCGAGCTGCCTGAGGATGCGAGCACCAGTGTGGTCGAACCGGTGCGGGAGTCGTTCTCGACGCCGGTGCGGGCAACGGGTACCCGCGAAGGACGTGCACCGCGAACGATCGGCACCTCGGTGAAGGCACCGGCGGGCCCCCGGATCGTGTCCGGGCGGGAGCCGTACACGCTCGACGTCGCGGTTCCGGGCGTCGTCCACCTGAAGCTCCTGCAGAGCCCGCATGCCCACGCGCGCATCCTCTCGATGGACACGTCGGCTGCTGAGGCGCTTCCCGGCGTCCACGCCGTGCTGACCGCGGCCGACTCCCCCGCCCGCCTGTACTCCACGGCGCGGCACCAGTTCCGCACCGACGACCCCGACGACATGGCGCTCTTTGACACCGTCGTCCGGTATCGAGGTCAGCGCGTCGCCGCGGTCGTCGCCGACTCGATCCGGATCGCCGAGGCCGCGTGCCGACTGATCGAGGTGGAGTACGAGCTGCTGCCGGCGGTCTTCGATCCCGAGGAGGCGAGGAGCCCGGGTGCCCCGCGCATCCACGGCGACAAGGATCCCGTGGCGTCGCGAATCGGCGAACCCGACCGCAACGTGATCGCCTCGGTCCACACCGAGATCGGTTCGATGGCCGAGGCCGTCGCGGGCGCGGCGGCGCACGTCCAAGGAACCTGGCAGACGCACCGCGTCTCGCACGCGGCACTCGAAACCCACGGCACCGTGGGCTGGGTCGATGACGACGGGCGGATCGCGCTCCGCACTAGCACGCAGGTCCCGTTCCTCGTGCGCGACGAGCTCGCCCACATCTTCGCCCTCCCGCCCGAGCAGGTCCGGGTGTTCACGGCCCGCGTCGGCGGCGGGTTCGGCGGCAAGCAGGAGATCCTGACCGAAGACGTCGTGATGGCGGCCGTGCTCAAGACCGGGCGGCCGGTGCAGTTCGAGTTCACCCGGACGGATGAGTTCACGATCGCTCCGTGCCGGCACCCGATGCGGGTCTCGGTCGAGCTGGCGGCCGAGAGCGACGGCACCCTCCGCGGCCTCGCCGTCGACGTCCTGAGCGACACGGGGGCGTACGGCAACCACGGTCCGGGCACGATGTTCCACAGTGTCGGCGAGAGCGTCGCCCTCTACCGGGCCGAGGCCAAGAAGGTGGATGCGGAGGTCGTCTACACGAACAACATCCCGTCGGGTGCCTTCCGCGGCTATGGCCTGGGCCAGGTGGTGTTCGCGATCGAGTCGGCGATGGACCAGCTGGCGATCGACCTCGGCATCGATCCGTTCGAGCTGCGGCGCCGCAACGCGGTGCGGCCCGGGGATCCGCTGGTCGCCTCGCACGTCGAGGGCGATGATCTGATCTTCGGCAGCTACGGGCTCGACCAGTGCCTCGACCTCGTGCAGCAGGCCCTCGAGCAGGGCAACGGCGTCGAGGCGCCCGTCGGGCCGCAGTGGTCGGTGGGTGTCGGGATGGCGCCGGCGATGATCGCCACGATGCCGCCGCGCGGCCACTTCTCGACGGTCACGATGACCCTCGATGCCGAGGGCCGGTACATCGCGGGCGTCGGCACCTCGGAGTTCGGCAACGGTACGACGACCGTGCACCAGCAGATCGCGTCGACGGTGCTCGAGACGACCGCGGACCGGATCGTGATCCGGCAGTCGGACACGGATGCCGCACCCTTCGACACGGGCGCGTTCGGTTCGGCGGGCAGCGTGGTCGCGGGTAAGGCGCTCTACTCGGCGGCCCTCTCGCTGCGCGGCGCCATCCTTCGTCAGGCGTCGCAGCTCGCCGGCGCCTGGAGCGAGGGCGTACTCGAGCCCGAGGGCGTGCGGATCGGCGAGGTCTTCGTGCCGCTGGCCGAGATCGCGGCCTCGGCGGGCGGGTCGATCACGCTCGAAGGGAGCGAGGACGGAGCACTCCGGTCGCTCGCGTTCAATGTGCAGGCGTTCCGGGTGGCGGTCGACTCGACGACCGGGGAGGTGCGCATCCTGCAGTCGGTGCATGCGGCCGATCCCGGGTTCATCCTGAACCCCGAGCAGCTCCGAGGGCAGATCGAAGGCGGGGTCGCTCAGGCGATCGGGTCGGCGCTGTACGAGGAGATGATCATGGACCAGGGCGAAGTGACCACGCAGGTGTTCCGGAGCTACCACCTTCCGCAGCTGGCCGACATCCCGCCGACGGAGGTGCTGTTCGCCGCGACCGACGACTCGGTCGGGCCTTTCGGCGCGAAGTCGATGAGCGAGGCCCCCTACAACCCGATCGCGGCGGCTCTTGCGGCGGCCGTGACGGATGCGACGGGTGTGCGCCCCCACGAGCTCCCGCTCTCCCGCGACCGCGTCTGGAGGATGCTCAACCCGGCCTGAACGGGCACGTCTAGCTGCGAGGCATGGGTCTCAGAGCGGCATCCGCGGCGAGTCGGACCTGCTCGGCGACGCGCGCGAGCGTGGGAGTGTGGAGCTGCCACTGCTGCCAGTACAGCGGCACGTCGACTACATAGCCCGGGTCAATTCGCACAAGGGCTCGCTGGTCATCGGCCGCGGTCGTGGCCTCGGCTCGCGGGTGCTGCGGCTGTCGCTGGTCCTGCTGCTGCTCCGGGACCATGCCCCACCCGTACCCGAGGCGCACCGCCTCGGTGAAGTCGACCGACCCCGGGACGAAATGGCGGGGAGGATCAATCGGCCGTTCCTCGGCGCCACTGCCCAGGGCGGCGCGAGAGCGCAGGTAGACGTCCTGCAGCTGATCGCGGCGATCGAAGATGACCACGGGGGCCCGATCGAGCGCCTCGGCCGTGACACCATCCGGAAACCAGCGGGCCATGAACTCAAGGCTCGCCATCGGCTCGTACCGCATCACCCCGAGCGGCGTCGAGGAGCAGCCCTGAACGGGGTGGGCGGTGGCGGTGACGGCGGCCGTCACGGTTCCCTCGCGGAGGAGTGCGGTCGTGTGGCCCTCGTCCTCACGGAAGAACTCGAACGCCACCTCGGCGGCCAGCCCCGCGAGCCCGGGCAGCAGCCAGGTGGCGAGTGAGTCCGCGTTCACGGCGATCGGCATCCGCACAGGCACGAAACCGGGCGAACCTGGGCCGGCGCCCGAACCTGAATCCCCCGCCGATCCATCGCTCGAGCCTCCGGATTCTCCGAGACTCCGCGAGACGTCGTCAGCCAATGTTCCGATCTGCCGGGCCAGCCGGAGCAGCGCGACCCCCGATTCGGTGGGCCTGATCGGTTTGGTGCGGGTCAGGAGCACGCGTCCGACCGACGATTCAAGTGCCTTGATCCGCTGGCTCACTGCCGAGGGCGTCACCCGCAGCGCCCGTGCCGCCGCCTCGAACGTGCCCTCGTCGACGGCGCTGCGGAGCGCAGCGAGTTGCAGGAGATCGAAGTCCATGATCAGCCAGTCTAATGATTCGTAAGGAAGACAAGCTGGGCTATTGAGAGCATCCGCTCTACCGTCAGAGGGTGCCCTTCGACTTCCTCGCCATCCTCGCCGGTCTCGGCTTCGGCCTCTCGCTGATCGTCGCGATCGGCGCGCAGAATGCCTTCGTGCTCCGCCAGGGTCTCCTCCGAAGCCACGTGCTCGTCGTCGTGGCGATCTGCGCGCTCTCCGACGCCGTGCTGATCGGCCTCGGGATCAGCGGGGTGGGCCTGATCTTCCAGCAGGTGCCCTGGCTCATGGTCGTCACCCGTATCGGTGGGGCGGCGTTTCTGCTGGTCTACGGGTTCCTCGCCGCTCGGCGGGCTCTCCGGCCCGCGACGCTCGAGGCGTCCGAGCCGCGCTCGCTCCCTGGACTCGCCGCGACGATCACGACCTGCCTCGCCCTGACCTGGCTGAACCCGCACGTGTACCTCGACACGGTCGTACTCCTCGGCTCGGTCGCGAACACCCACGGCGACTCCCGATGGCTCTTCGGCGCGGGTGCCGTGGTCGGCAGCATCGTCTGGTTCACCGCACTCGGCTTCGGCGCGCGTCTGCTGCAGCCGGTGTTCGCGCGCCCGGTGGCCTGGCGCATCCTCGACGGCGTCATCGCGGTGGTCATGGTCGCCATCGCCGCGTCCCTCCTCGTCGGCCTCTGACTCCCAGCGCGCTGCCCCGCCCCCGAACCCCTACCGCCCGAGCAACTCCCCCACCGCCCGCTCGACGCCCGCCGCCACGGCCCGCTCGTCGGCGCGCACGAGCCGGCCGTCGCGCACGACCTCCTCGCCGTTCACGAGCAGCAGTGCGAGCGGCGGCTGCGACCCGAGGGTCAGCGCGGCCACGGGGTCGACGATCCCGGCGTGCGCGACCCCGTCGATCCGCCAGAGCGCCAGGTCGGCGAGCTTGCCCACCTCGATCGACCCGATCTCCGACGCCCGCCCGAGAACGCGCGCGCCGCCCATGGTCGCGACGCGCAGCGCATCCCGCCCGCTCATCGCGGCCGCGCCCCCGCGCAGCCTGTTCATGAGCACCGCCATCCGGATCTCCGTGCCGAGCTCCCCGGACTCGTTCGACGCCGATCCGTCGACGCCGAGCCCGACCGGCACGCCGGCGGCCAGCAGCTGCGGCACGGGCGCGATGCCGGCCGCGAGGCGCGCGTTCGAGCTCGGACAGTGCGCCACCCCGGTCCCGGTCGCCGCAAACCGGCCGATCGCCCTGTCGTCGAGGTGAACGCAGTGCGCCATCCAGACGTCGTCGCCGAGCCAACCCAGCTCCTCCAGGTACTCGGTCGGCGTGCGGCCGAACCGCTCGAGGCAGAACGCGTCCTCCTCGACGGTTTCCGAGCCGTGCGTGTGCAGGCGCACCGCCCCGGGGAGCGACCGCGCGAGCACCGCCGCCTCGCGGAGCAGGTCGGCCGTGACCGAGAACGGCGAGCACGGGGCGATTGCGATGCGGGTCATCGAAGCGCGCGACGGATCGTGGAACCGCGCCACCGCATCCGCACTCGCCTCCAGTGCCGCGTCGGTGGTCTCGACCGCGAAATCCGGCGGCAGACCGCCCTGCGAGGCGCCGAGATCCATCGAGCCGCGGGTGCCGTGCAGCCGAACACCGAGCGTCGCTGCGGCGTCGACGATCGAGCCGAGGATGTCGCCACCCCCGCGCGGGAACACGTAGTGGTGGTCGCCCATCGTGCTGCAGCCCGAGAGCGCGCCGACCGCGAGCCCGCCGAGGGCGCCGGGCCCGACGGTACCGGCGGTGATTCGCGACCAGGTCGGGTAGAGCGCGGTCAGCCAGTCGAACAGGATCGCATCCTGCGCGATCCCCCGCGTCAGCCACTGGTACAGGTGGTGGTGGGTGTTCACGAGCCCCGGCGTCAGCAGGTGCCCGCTGCCGTCGACCCGCCGAACGGATGCAAGGGGCCGGCCCGCGCCGACCACGTCACCGGATGCGCATGGCTGGTCCGCGAGCAGGTCACCGGATGCACCGGGCTGGTTCGCGAGCAGGTCACCGGATGCACCGGCCTGTTTCGGCACGGGCTCGCCGTCGAGAGCCCAGCGCGGTGCCGGGCCGGAGCCCACGGCGACGATCGTGTCGCCGTCGACCACGACGTGGCCGCGGTCGTGCTCGGTGCCGGCGGCGTCGACCGTGGCGACGTAGGCGTTCTCGATCACGGTGCGCATCCCGCTCACCGCGACTCCTCCCGCGTGGACGCGGCCGTCATGGGCACGGCCGTCGAGGCAGCCGCACTCGCGGGCGCAGTGTCGGTGGCAGCCGCCGTCGCGGACAACGTCGCCGAGGGCGCGGGGGGTGCAGCCGCCGCGGGTGTTGCTGCCGCAGCAGCCGCACGGGGGTGGATCGCGCCCGACGTCGCACGGAGGGGCGCGGCGGAGGCGGCGTTCCGCGCCATGAGCACCTCGGCGAGGATCGATACCGCGGTCTCCTCGGGCGTGGAAGCGCCGAGGTCGAGGCCGATCGGCGAGTGGAGCGACGCGAGGGCGGCCTCGTCGATCCCCCGTTCGCGGAGCGCCGCAAGCCGACGCTCGTGCGTGGTGCGCGAACCCATCGCGCCGACATACGCCACCGGCAGGGCCAGCGCCGTCTCGAGCAGCGGGATGTCGAACTTGTCGTCGTGGGTGAGGATGCAGACGACCGTGCGCTCGTCGACCTCGGTCTCGGCGAGGTAGTCGCTCGGCCATCGGTTGACGACCTCGGCGTCGGGGAAGCGATCGGCCGTCGCGAACACCGGCCGCGCGTCGCAGACCGTCACGCGGTAGCCGAGGACGGCTCCGGCGCGGGAGAGGGCGGCCGAGAAGTCGACGGCGCCGAACACGATCAGGCGCGGCGGCGGCGCCGACACCAGCATGACCGCCTCGACCACCCGGCCGTCGCAGTCGACGCGACGGTGCACCGAGCGGCCGGCATGGATGCTCGCGCGCAGCTCCTCCGAGACCCGCCGCCCCACGGCGTCCGGCTCACCCGTCGCGTCCCGCGCGTTCACCGCGTCCGGCCCGCCCGCGGCACCCTGCTCAACCGCAGTGTCGGGTTCACCGATGGCACCCTGCTCGCCCGCGGCATCCGCGTGAGCGGTGACCAGCCGGAGTCCGGCCGCGCCCCCCGCATCCGCCCCGAGCACCACCGCGATCCCGGCCGCGCGACCGTCGCGGGCACGGCGAAGTTCTTCGAGCACGCCCTGAGCGACCTCCGATCGCGCACCGGGGAGGCCGAGCTCCTGCACGAAGACCCGCAGGCGCCCGCCGCACGCGAGACCCACCTCGAAGGCGTCGGCATCCGTGAAACCGAACTCGCAGACCTCGCCCACCCCGGTGTCAAGAACCCGGGTGCAGGCGTCGTAGACCGCGCCCTCGACACAGCCGCCGGAGATGCTCCCGATCACGCGGCCCTGGTCGTCGACCGCCATCGACGTGCCGAGCGCCCGAGGGGCGCTGCCGTCGACGGCCACGACCGTGGCGACGGCCAGCCTCCGCCCGGACGCCAGCGAGCCGAGCAGCGCATCCGCGAGTTCGAGCATCGGGCCGGCTCCCTCCATCCGTGCAATCAGCCTGACACATGATCGTGTTAGAACTTCACCATGCTGATCATCCGCGACGCCTTCCGCACCGTGATCGACGCCGGAACCGAGTTGGGCGAGGGCACGCCCACCGGCCCGCGCGACCTCCGGCTCACCGACGTCGTCCTGCCCGACGGCGACGCCGCCACCGACAGCGCCGGCCGCCGAGACGCCGTCCGACGCGACGCCGCCGACGACGAACGAACCGACGACGAGCAAAGCGACGACGCCCCCACCACCCTCGACGCCTCCGGCTGCATCGTCACCCCCGGCCTCGTCAACGCCCACCACCACCTCCTGCAGAGCGCCTTCCGCACCCTCCCCGGTACCCGTGGCGTCGCGATGCACGAATGGCTCCCGCGCATGGCCGCCGAATATGCCGCGATCGGCATCGACCCCGAACTCGCCCGCGCCTCCGCCCTGGTCGGGGTCGCCGAGGGCCTGCTCGACGGTGTCACGACCGTCGCCGACCACCACCTGACCTGGCCCGCCGGAAGCGACGATGTCGGCATCGCCCGCGCGACCGCGGCCGCCGCCCGTGAGCTCGGAGGGCGGCTCGCCTTCGTGCGCGGCTCGGCCCGCGACGACCCCGAGCAGGCCGCCGCCTCGGCCGACGCGATCGCCGACGCGCTGGTTCCGGATGGTCCGAACGGCATCACCGCCGACGGCCTCCTCCAGCTCGCGGTCGGCCCCGCCGGCGTGCACAGCGACTCGGCCGAGACCTTCCGGCTGCTCGGCGAGGTGGCGTCCCGCCGCGGACTCCGCCGCCGCACCCAGGCCAACGAGCAGGTCGACGTCGCGATCGCCCTCGAGAAGTACGGCCGCCGCCCGATCGAGCTGCTCGACGAGTGGGGCTGGCTCGCCGACGACGTCACGCTCGCCCACCTCTGCGCCGTCACCGACGCCGAAATCGCGCTGCTCGCCGAGCGCGGCGTGACCGCGACCCACGCCCCCGGCTGCGACCTGCCGATGGGCTGGGGCATCGCGCCGGTCGCCGCGCTGCTCGCCGCCGGCGTGGTGGTCGGCCTCGGCACGAGCGGCGGCGGCAGCAACGACGCCGGTCACCTGCTCGCGGATGCGCGCCTCGCCATGCAGGTCGCCCCGCTCGTCGGGCCGCCCATCGAGGCCCGCCGCATCCTGTCGATGGCGACCGAAGGGTCGTCCCTCGGCCTCGGCCGGCCCGAGCTCGGCACGCTTCGGCCCGGGTCCGGGGCCGACCTCTGCGTCTGGGACGTGAGCGGCGTCGCGGATGCGGGGGTCGCCGACCCCGTCGCCGGCCTGCTCTGGGCGTCGCCGGGCCGGCGCCCGAAGCATGTGGTCGTTGGCGGCCGCGTGGTCGTGCGCGACTACCGCCTGGTCGACCACGACGAGCACGCCCTGGCCGCTGACCTCACGACCCTCCTGGCGTCCCGCCGAGCCGCCTGACCCGCTGACCGGCTGACGCAACCCGCTGTCCGCGGCCCGCTGTCCGCGACCCGTCACTCGTTGTCGCCATCCGAGCGATCGAGCGACAACAACTGACGGCTCGAGGACAGTCAGGGGCCGCCAGGAAGAGCTCAGAGCCCAGAGCTCAGAGCTCGAGCACCAACCGCGGGCACGCCGCGCGGGACACGCAGATCATCATGACCTCGTTCGACTCCTGCTCGGCCGGGGTCAGCACCGAGTCGCGGTGATCCACCTCGCCCGAGACGACCGGGGTCTCGCAGGTTCCGCAGGTGCCCTCGCGGCACGACGAGAGCACGAGCACACCCGCCTCCTCGACCACGTCGAGGATCGTCCTGTCCGGCGGCACCTCGAGGGTCATCCCCGAGAGCTCGAGCTCGACCTCGAACGACTCGTGCCGCACCGGCTCGGTCGCCTCGCGCGCCTCGAAGCGCTCCAGGTGCAGAGCGGATGCGGGCCAGCCCGCCGAGACCGCGACCGCTTCGAGCTCGGCCAGCATCCGCGCCGGCCCGCAGCAGTACACGAAGCCCGGCGCCGCCGAATCCGGCACCCCCGCCAGCTCCCGCCCGAACGCCCCCAGATCCAGCCGCCGCCCCGCATCCGCCGCGTACACCGACACCGCGTCGCCGTACCGCTCGACCAGCTCGTCGACGAACGGCATCCGCTCGAGCGACCGCCCGGCGTAGTGCAGCACGAACTCGGCGCCGGCCCGCGAGACCGCGTCGAGCATCGGCAGCAGCGGCGTGATCCCGATCCCTCCGGCCACGAACTCGTACCGCGCACCGGCGACCGGCGGCACCAGGGCGAAGTGGTTGAGCGGCCCGCGGGCGGTGAGCACCGTGCCCGCCGCCGCGTGGGCGTGCAGGTGCTCCGACCCGCCCCGGCCGTCGGGCTCCCGCAGCACCGCGATGCGGTAGTGCTCGCGGTCGGCCGGGTCGCCGCAGAGCGAGTACTGCCGCTCGACGCCGGGCTGCACGCGCACGTCGAGGTGCGCTCCCGGCAGCCACTCCGGCAGCGGCCCCGCCGAGGGGTCGGCGGCCCGCAGCGTCAGCATCAGCACGTCGACCGCGACCGATCGCGCCTCGGTGACGACGAGTTCGAACTCGGGAAGAGCTCCGCTCACGATCCCGCCCTCCGCTCTTTGACGATGAACAGGTGGTACTCGCCGCCGGCCGGGGTGTGCCAGCGGTGCAGCGTGCCCCCGGCGTAGTGGATGGAGTCGCCCGGCTCGAGCGCGTAACTGCCCTCGTCGGCCAGGTCGACGAGCACGCTGCCGTCGACCACGTGCAGGAACTCGTCCTCGTCGTGCCGGTAGAACTCGCCCGGGGTGCGGTTCGACCCGCGGAACTCCATCGGGATGAACGTCACGTCGCCGTGCACCAGGATGCGCGCCTCCCCTCCGCCGAACGGCCCCTGCGGCCCCTCGCGGCGGCGCACGAGCGAGACCCGGTCGCCCGTGCCGCTCGGCACGAGGTCGTCGGTCGCCGCGGCGATGAGCTCGATCTGGCTCGAGCCGAGTGCCCGGGCGATGCGCTCGAGCGAGACCATGCTCGGGCGGGCCTGGCCGCGTTCGAGCTGGCTGAGGAACGGATGCGACAGCTCCGCGAGCCGCGCCAGCTCGACGAGCGTCAGCCCGCGGGCCTGACGGACCGAGCGGATGCGCGCACCCAGGCGCACGGTCTGCTCGTCGAGGGCGACGCTTCCGGAGGTGATGGGGGATCCTTTCGCTGCGCAGCCGATCGAGGGATCGGCGGCGGGTCTAGGAGACAGTAACCACGAAACCCGGCCGCGGCGAAATCGCCCACGGCGGCAATTTACATTCGGAAATGCTCGCGTTACGTGACCGAAACGAGGCGTCCGTAGCGTGGCCCATGTTGAAGCCATCAACATCCGAGCCCGCTGTCGCGAGCCGGTTCGACGACCGAGAACAGAAGCGGGAGATCGCCCCGGTGCATGCTCTCCCCCAGACTCTCACCCGCCTCGTGAACGCCACGCTGGCGACCGGAGAGAAGGTGGATGTCGAACTCTCCGGCGACACCGTCATCGCGGTGACCCCGGCGGGGACGCGGCCCGCCACCGCCGCGACCGCCCCCGACCCCGACCCCGAGACCACCCTCGACCTCGACGGCTTCCTCCTGCTCACCGCCCCCGCCGAACCGCACGCGCACCTGGACAAGGCCCTCTCCTGGGACCTGATCGACCCGCCGATGGGCGACCTGGTGCTCGCGATCGAGTCGTGGAAGCGCTTCTCCGCCACCCAGACCGTCGAGAGCATCGCCGACCGCGCGAGGCGGCAGGCCCTGCTCATGCTGCAGAACGGCACGACCGCCATCCGCTGCCACGTCGACGTGCTGCACGGCGACGACCCGATGCGCGGGGTGCGGGCACTGGTGCAGGTGCGCGACGAACTCCGTGGTCTCGTCGACCTCCAGCTCGTCGCCCTCGCCGGGCCCAGCGTGCCCGACGCCCACGTGCACGAGGCGATCAAGCTCGGCGTCGACCTCGTCGGCGGCGCTCCGCATCTGGCCGACGACCCCGACGCCGACCTGCGCCGCCTGCTCGCGGTCGCGAGCATCCACGGCACCGGCGCCGACCTGCACACCGACGAGAGCCTGGCCGGCGCGATCACCCTCGGCACCCTCGCCGAGGAGGTGCGCGACTGGCCGGCCGACCGGCCCGTGACCGCGGGTCACTGCGTACGCCTCGGCACCCTCGAGCCCGGCGACCTCGACCCGCTCGTCGACGCCGTCGTGGCCAGCCGCATCGGGATCGTCGCCCTCCCGATCACGAACCTCTACCTGCAGGGCTGGGAGCATCCGGTCTCCACGCCCCGCGGCCTCACCGCGGTGCGAGCGCTCCTGGATGCGGGGGTCCGGCTGGGTGCGGGCGCCGACAACGTGCGCGACCCGTTCAACCCGGTCGGCCGGAGCGACGCGCTCGAGACCGCCTCCCTCCTGGTGACCGCCGGGCACCTCACGCTCGACGAGGCGTATCGCGCGGTCAGCGACGGCGCACGGGACGTGATGGGGCTGCCGGATGCCGGCGTCGTCGTCGGGGCGCAGGCCGAACTGCTCGCCGTGCGCGGTGTCAGCCTCTCGGACGTCGTCGCGAACGCCTCCGCCGACCGGTACGTCATCCACGCCGGACGCCTCGTAGCCCAGAGCGAGGTGCACAGCCGCATCGCCGCGCCGGCAGCCGCGGCCCCCGCCGCCGCCCGCGCAGCCGGCGCTACCTCCGCCGCCGCAGCGACCCCCGCCAACCCCGAATCCACCCAGCCGACGACCACGCCCACCCAGCCCATTCTCGAAACGAGGTGAGAAGCCCCATGTCCATCGCCCCACCCCCTGTCGCTTCAGCGACCACGACCGATCAGCTCCTCCACTTCGAAGACGTCGCGATGACCTTCCCCAACGGGACCACCGCGCTCTCCGGAGTCAACCTGACCGTCAACCGCGGCGAGTTCGTGACCGTCGTCGGCCCCTCGGGCTGCGGCAAGTCGACGCTCCTCCGCATCGCCTCGGGCCTCACCCCGGCGACCGAGGGCGTGACCGAGGTCGACACCAGCCGCATCGGCTACGTCTTCCAGGATGCGACGCTCCTCCCCTGGCGCGACGTGCAGGCGAACGTCGAGCTCCTCGCCGAGCTGAACGGCCGGCCCAAGAAGGAGCGGCAGCGCACCGCCGCCGAGGCGATCGAGCTCGTCGGCCTCTCGGGCTTCGAGAAGCACCTGCCGAAGACCCTCTCGGGCGGCATGAAGATGCGCACGAGCCTCGCTCGGAGCCTCACCCTCGACCCCGAGCTGTTCCTGTTCGACGAGCCTTTCGGCGCACTGGACGAGATCACCCGCGAGCGCCTGAACGACGAGCTGATCAAGCTCTTCACCGAGCAGCAGTTCGCGGGCCTGTTCATCACCCACTCCGTCTCGGAGGCGGTCTACCTCTCGACCAAGGTCGTCGTCATGTCGGGCCGCCCCGGCAAGATCGTCGACACCTTCGAGGTCGAGTTCCCGTTCCCCCGTGACCCCGAGATCCGCTTCACCGCCGAGTTCGCCGAGCTCTGCGGCAAGGTGTCGCACGCACTCCGAGAGGGCCACCACTGATGACGACCACCCCTCCGGCCCCGCCGAAGAACCGCACGCTGATGCGGCCGGCCACCGTCAAGAAGAGCCGCCGCGCCTCGACCACCTGGATCCCGCCGGTGCTCGTCGCCCTCGGCATCGTCGCGATCTGGTACGTCGTCAGCTACGTCGTGCTGGATGAGAAGCGCCGGTTCCTGCTGCCCCCTCCGCACGAGGTCTTCACCAAGGCCTTCTTCGACCCGACCGTGTTCGGCGACATCATGGTTGCCCTCGGCCGCACCGCGATCGTGGCGCTGGTCGGGCTCGCGATCGCGATCATCATCGGCGTCGCCTGGGCCGTCGCGATGAGCCAGGCGCGCTGGATCGAGCGTTCGACCTTCCCGTACGCCGTCATCCTCCAGTGCATCCCGATCCTCGCGCTCGTGCCGCTGATCGGCTTCTGGTTCGGCTTCGACTACCCGGCCCGCATCATCGTCTGCGTGATGATCGCGCTCTTCCCGATGGTCTCGAACACCCTCTTCGGCCTGCAATCGGTCGACAAGGGGCAGCGCGAGCTGTTCCAGCTGCAGAAGGCCTCGCGCTGGACCGTGCTGACCAAGCTCGAGTTCCCGGCCGCCCTCCCGGCGATCTTCGCGGGCATGCGGATCTCCGCGGGGCTCGCGGTGGTCGGCGCGATCGTCGGCGACTACTTCTTCCGTCGCGGCGAGCCGGGCCTGGGGTCGCTGATCTCGAACTACCAGTCCCGCGTGCAGTCGGCCGAGCTGTTCGCCGCGATCATCACCGCGTCGCTGTTCGGAGTCGTGATCTTCATCCTGTTCGGCTGGCTCGGCAAGCGCGTCGTCGGCAAGTGGTACGACTTCTCGGCCAACTAGCACCCACTCCCAGCTGCACCACCCGCACCATGCACCATCCGTCCTGTTCCACAGCCCAAGGAGATGTCATGCGCAGCACCCGAACCCGAACCCGAACCCGAACCCGAACCAGGCTCATCCTCGCCGTGGGCCTCGCCGCGACCACCGCGGCGGCGCTCTCGGCCTGCTCGAGCGGAGCATCCGCCGGCGACGCACCCCCCGCATCCGATGTCGCGATCGGCGCCACCGACCTCTCGGGCGTCTGCCCCGCGAACGTCGTGATCCAGACCGACTGGAACCCCGAGTCCGAGCACGGGCACCTCTACCAGCTGCTCGGCCCCGACCCCGTGATCGACTCCCAGAACAAGTCCGTCTCCGGGCCGCTCTACGCGTCCGGCGAGTACACGGGCGTGAACGTCGAGATCCGCTCGGGTGGGCCGGCGATCGGCTTCCAGACCGTGACCAGCCAGATGTACACCGACCCCGACATCATGCTCGGGTACGTCACGACCGACGAGGCCATCCAGCTCTCGGCCGACATGCCCACCACCGCGGTGTTCGCACCCCTGGACAAGAGCCCGCTGATGGTGATGTGGGATCCGGAGACCTACTCCAGCGCCAAGACCATCCAGGACGTCGTCGGAGCCGGTGCGGTCGTGCGCTACTTCGGCGGCTCGGCGTACATGGAGTACCTCACCTCGGCCGGCATCATCCCGCCGGCCCAGGCCGACGGCAGCTACGACGGCACGCCCGCGAGCTTCATCGCCTCGGGCGGCAAGGACGCGCAGCAGGGCTTCGCCTCGGCCGAGCCCTACATCTACGCCAACGAGGTCGCCGACTGGATGAAGCCGGTCGACTACGAGCTCATCCACGACACCGGGTACGAGCCCTACCAGTCGGCGATGGCGGTGCGCACCGGCGACCTCGCCGCCGACAGCGACTGCCTGAAGGCCCTCGTGCCCGTGCTGCAGCAGGCCGAGGTCGACTACTTCGCCGACCCCGCGCCGGTCAACACCCTGGTGCTCGACCTGGTCGACAAGTTCGACACCGGCTGGGTCTACTCGCAGGGCGTCGCCGACTACTCGGTGAAGACGATGATCGACGAGGGGATCGTCGGCAACGGTCCGAACTCCACCCTGGGTGACTTCGACGACGACCGGCTGTCGAGCTTCTTCGACACCGTCGTGCCGATCTTCGACGGCCTCGGCACCCCGCCCGCCGACGGCCTCGCCGTGTCGGACATCTACACGAACGAGTTCATCGACAGCTCCATCGGGCTGAAGTAACCCTCTCCCCCACCCGCACCGATCGAGGCCCCTCCCATGACGCTCCCCACCGTGACCGACCGCCCCACGATCTCCCGGCTCGTCGGCAAGCGCATCGTCGTCACGGGGGGAGCGCGTGGGATCGGGGCCGAGATCGCGCGGCGCTTCGCCTCGGAGGGCGCCGAGGTCGCCGTCCTCGACCTGCTCGCCGAGCAGGGCTCCGCCCTCGCCGGCGAACTCGGCTGCCACTTCGTGCCCGTCGACCTCACCGACACGGCGGGCACCACGGATGCGCTGGGTCGCGCGATCGAGACCCTCGGCGGCATCGACGTGCTCGTCAACAACGCCGGCATCCTCCGGTTCTCGCCCCTCCTCGAGATCACGGTCGACGAGTGGGAGCGGATGTTCGCGATCAACACCACCGCGATGCTCGTCACCACCCAGCTCGCCGCCCGCTCGATGATCGCCGCCGGCACCGGCGGCACGATCATCAACCTCGCGAGCATGGCCGGGAAGACCGGCGGAGCGGGCCAGGGGCATTACGCCGCCTCCAAGGCCGCCGTCATCGCCCTGACCCGGGTGACCGCGCTGGAACTCGGCGCATCCGGGATCACGGCCAACTGCATCTGCCCGGGCTACGTGCTCACCGAGATGGGGGCCGCCACCCGCACCGAGGCCGATGTCGCCGAGTGGTCGAGCTACTCGCCGCTCGGCCGGCTCGCCGAACCCGCCGACGTGGCGGGGGTGGCCGCGTTCCTCGCCTCGGCGGATGCGGCGTACCTCACCGGGCAGGCCCTCAACGTCACCGGCGGCATGATCATGCACTGAGCGGGCCGCACGCTGACCCCGCTCGCCTCCCTTCTTAACCCGACCCTCTTCCCCGACTCCCCCGATCGACCACGCACCAGAGGAACCACCATGACAGCGTCACCCGACCAGATCGCCGCCCTCGCCGAGGAGCTCACCGCCCTGCTGGGCGAGCGGGGCGTCACCACCGAGCTGCGGGGCCGCGAGAAGGCCTCCGTCGACGGCGCGAAGATGTCGCCCATCCTGTCGGAGCAGCTGCCGCTCGGCCTCGCCGACATCGTGGCCTTCCCCACGAGCGCCGAACAGATCGCCGAGATCGTGGCGGCGGCTGTGCGCCATGGCGTCTCAGTGACCCCGCGCGGCAAGGGCACGGGCAACTACGGCCAGGCCATCCCGCTCGAGGGCGGCCTCGTGCTCGACATGTCCAAGGCGCGCGCGGTCGTCGAGGTCGCCGACGGCCGGCTCACCGCCGAGGCCGGCGCCACGATGGTCGCGATCGAGCAGGCGGCCCGCGAGACGGGCCAGCAGATCCTGATGTACCCGTCGACCGCGCAGTCCTCGATCGGCGGCTTCCTCTCGGGTGGATCCGGCGGAACCGGGTCGATCAAGCACGGCTCGAACATGAGCGGCGACTACGTGCTCGCGCTCGACGTCGTCTACGCCGGACCGGAGGCCGCGCTCGTGCACGTCGAGGGCGAGGCCGCGCAGCCCTACGTGCACACCTACGGGACCGCCGGCATCATCGCCCGCGCAACGATCGCGCTCGAGCCGATGCAGGAGTGGGTCGGCTTCTACGCCAGCTTCCCCGCGTTCTCGGACGCCACCTCGGTGCTGCAGCAGATCGGCTGGCTCGAGCCGACGCCCCGGCTGGTCTCGGCCGACCTGCCCACGATCGCCGACGTCCTGCCGGACGACCCGGCGATCCCGAAGGGGCGCGCCTCGCTGCGCGCCATCCTCGACGCCTCGACCGTCGAGGGCGCCACCGCTCTCGTCGAGGGCGCAGGCGGCCGGGTCGAAGAGGTCCGCGAGGGGCCGCAGGCGACCGTCAAGATCTCGATGCTGAGCTACAACCACCCGATCGAGTGGTTGCAGAAGTCGTCCGACGAGAGCTACTTCCACGTCGAGGTCTCGGGTTCGGCCCTGGTCGACCGGCTCGACGAGGTGCACCAGGTCTACCCGGGCGCGATGCTGCACATCGAGGCCCAGCGCGACCACCCGATCGGCATGCTCGCCGCGCCCTACATCAGCCCCGAGGCGGTCTACGCGGGATACGACCGGCTCACCGCGCTGGGCGTGGGCTTCCACAGCCCGCACCAGTGGTTCGTCGACCACCAGGTCGAGCGCACCAAGGCTCTCGCGGCAGAGACCGACCCGGAGGGGCTGCTCAACCCGGGCAAGCTGCCGACGGGCGAGACGGTGCCGACGGGGACGAAATGGGCCGGGGCGAGCCGGGCCGGTGCCGCGGCGGATGAGGCGGTCGGCGAGGCGGCCCACGCTGCGGCCGACACGGCGGCCGGTGCTGCGGCCGACGAGGCGGTGCGCGCGTGAGCGGCCCCGCGAGCCGCAAGCTCGTCGAGCTCTCGGGCGACGGCCTCGCCCGCGCCCTGTCGGCCGACTCGGTCGTCGTGCTGCCGACCGGTGCGATCGAGTACCACGGGCCGCACCTCCCCCTCGTGACCGACTACCTGATCGCCGACAGCGTCGCCAACGCGTCGGTCGCCGCGGCCGCCGCGGCCGGGCAGGACGTCTGGATCCTCCCGACGCTCGCGTACACCAAGTCCGACGAGCACCACTGGGCCCCCGGCACGATGTGGATCAGCTGGGACACGCTCATGCAGACCGTGGTCGAGCTCGGCAACTCGATCGCGGCGACCCCGGCGAAGAAGCTCGTCTTCTTCAACGGCCACGGCGGAAACCTGGCGCTGCTGCAGGTGGCGAGCCGGGAGTTGCGACGCCGGTTCGGGCTGCAGACCTTCTTGATGGGCGCGACCGTGCCGCCCGGTGACCACGACGGCCCTGAGGAGCTGGGCCTCGGCATCCACGCCGGTCACTCCGAGACCTCGCTCGTGCTGCACCTGCGCCCCGACCTGGTCGACCTCTCGGTCGCCGAGCGGAGCGTGCCCGAGCATCTCGCCGACTTCGAGCACATCGGTTTCCGCAAGCGCGTGAGCTTCGGCTGGCTCTCGAACGACTTCGGCACCAACGGCACCCTCGGCGACCCGACGGGTGCGACGGCGGCCTACGGCGCCCGGCTCTTCGACCGCTCGGTCGAGGATGCGGTGGCCGCGTTCGCCGAGATCGCCCGCTTCGACGCGGCGGGCGGGGCGTCGGCGTGACGAGCGAGGTGCAGGCCGACGCCTCCCCCGAGCACTTCCCCGAGCACCTCCCCGAGGCGCCGGAGACCCTCCTCGCCGCCTGGCTCCCGGCCAACGACGACCCCGTGCGCCCGCTGATGACCCTCAGCACCCTGACGGCGAGCGGGTATCCGGATGCGCGCACGGTCCTGCTCTCCGAGTACGACGACAGCGGCTTCTATTTCCACACCGACTCGCGGTCGCGCAAGGTGGCCGACGTCACGCGCGACCCCCGGGTGGCGCTCACGCTGGTCTGGCCGGGCCGGCAGCTGACGGTGCAGGGCGAGGCACACCGGTCGTCGATGGATGAACGGGGCTGGGCCTACGAGCACCGCAGCCGCTACCTGCAGCAGCTCGCCTGGCTCAACACCCCCGACTTCGCCGAGCTCCCGCTCGCCGAGCGCCTGACGCGTTGGGCCGACTTCGACGCCGAGCATCCGGCCCTCACCCCGCCGGACACCTGGGACGGCTTCCTCGTCCGTCCCGTCCGCCTCACCTTCTGGCAGGGCCGCCCCGACACCGCCTCCCGCCGCACCGAGTACCGCCGCCCCACCCCCTCCACCCCCTGGACCCGCCACCACCTCCCCGGCTGATCGCGGGCAGGTTGAGGCGGACGGGCCCGGGCAGGAGGCTAGTGCTTGGCGGCCGCCGCCGCGATCGCCTCCGTCAGCACGGTCAACAGCCGCGGCGAATCCAGCGCCGGCAGCACGACCTCGATCAGCACCGCCTTCTCCGTCGTCGCCCGCGCCAGCTCGAGCGCTGCCGCAAGTTCATCCTCGGTCCGTGCCGTCGCCGTCACGACCTTGTCCGCCGCCCCGAACGCCGCCGGGATGAGCGTCCAGTCCCAGGGCGTGATGTCCTGGTACACCGCGGCCGGGCTCTGGATCTTGCGCTCGACCGTGTACCCGTCGTTGTTGAGCAGGAACACGACCGGCGTGTACCCCCGATGCAGGATGGTGGCGAGCTCCTGCACCGTCAGCTGAGCGGCCCCGTCGCCCACGAAGAGCACCGACCGGCGCCCCGGGGCAGCGACGCAGGCGCCGAGCGTGGCGGGGATCGTGTACCCGATGGCCGACCAGACCGGCTGGCCGAGGAGGTCGGACTCGTCGGGGAGCACGAGGTCGAGGGCGCCGTAGAAGCTGGTGCCCGCATCCGCGATCACGGTCGTGCCGGGCTGCAGCCAGTTCTGCACCGAGCCCCAGAAGTGCTCCTGGCTGAGCGGCCGGCCCGCGGCGGGAGCCGCGGCATCCGGAACCGCGGGGTGACCCACGGGCTGCACGGGCTCGCGCGCCGACTCGCCGAGCACGGAATGCAGCGCCCGCAGCGAATCCTCCAGGCGCACCCCGTAGAACGTGGTGTCGGCGATGCGGGCCGCCGTCAGCGCGAGCTCGACGGCCGCATCCTCGTCGAACTCCTGCGTGAAGAACCCGGTCAGGAAGTCGCTCATCACGGTGCCCGCCAGCACGAGCAGCGGCGACCGGTCGACCGCGGCGCGCGCCTCGGCCACGCGCGTGAAAGCGCCCATGTAGGTGCCGAGCGATGCGGGGTGCGACTCGTCGAGCACGGCCTTGGACATGTTCTGCGAGGCGACGTAGACGCCGTCGTGGTCGGCGATCTGGCGCACGAGCGGCTCGAGGCTGCGGCGGTGCACCTGGGGCCCGACGAGCAGGGTGACCTGCGGATGCGCCGACACCGCCTCGGCCAGCGCGGCCGTGAAGCGCGCGAGCTCGGAGGCGTCGCTCGAGGCGGCCAGCAGAGGGGTGCGGAGGTTCGCCGCGTGCACCGGAGCGATCGCCACGTCGGCGGGAATGCCGAGGTACACGGGCTTCGACTCCCGCAGCGCCGTCATGAGCGCGGCGTCGATGTCGCGGGTGGCGGTGGCGGTGCGCACGATGGTGGCCGAGGCGGTGACCTCGCGGTAGGCGCGGTAGAAGTGCTCGTAATCGCCGTCGATCAGGGTGTGGTGGAGGTGGAGGCCGGCCGCACGGGCGGAGGTCGAGGGCATGCCGGTGATCTGCACCACGGGCACGTCCTCGGAGAAGCTGCCGGCGACGCCGTTGATGGCCGAGAGCTCCCCGACTCCGAAGGTGGTGACGAGGGCGCCGATGCCGCGGCGGATGCGGGCGTAGCCGTCGGCCGCATAGGCGGCGTTCAGCTCGTTGGTCGAGCCCACCCAGTGGAAACCGGGAACGGTCACCATCTGGTCGAGCAGGCTGAGGTTGAAGTCTCCGGGGAGCCCGAAGACGTGGTCGGCGCCGAGCTGCACGAGGCGGGTGGCGAGGTACTGGCCGACGGTGACGGTGGTCACGCGGGGGGCCGGCGGGGCGGATGCGGAGGTTGTTCCGGATTGTGTCTGGTCACTCATGCAGACAGCTTCTCATCCGGTCGTGTCCGGCGGGTTTCCCGGGTCAGCTGTGTTGCAGCCGCTCCTCGATCGCGCCGATCCCCAGCGCCACCTCGGCGAACGAGGTCGACAGAGGCGAGAAGCCGAGGCGGATGCCGGTGGGCCGCCGGAAGTCGGGGATCACCCCCTGCTCCCACAGCTCGGGCACCATCGCAGGGAAGGCCGGATGGTCGATCGTCACGTGGCTGCCGCGGGCCGCGGGGTTGCGCGGAGAGGTCAGTTCGACGCCGAGCGGCACGAGCTGCTCGTCGATCCGCCGCACGGCGAAGGCAGTGAGCGCCTCCGACTTCGCGCGGATCGCCGGCATGCCCGCCTCCTCGATCAGCTCGAGCATCGCCTCGATCGCAATCATCCCGGTGATCGGCGGGGTGCCGCTGAGGAAGCGGCGGATGCCGTCGGCGGGCCGGTAGTCCTGGCCCATCTCGAACGGCGTGCGCTCCCCCATCCAGCCCTGGATGGGCTGCCGCAGCCCATCGAGGAGAGCCCGGTTCACGTAGACGAAGGCCGGGGAGCCGGGGCCGCCGTTGAGGTACTTGTAGGTGCAGCCCGTGGCGAGGTCGACCTCCCAGGCATCGAGCTCGATCGGCACGGCGCCGGCGGAGTGGCAGAGGTCCCAGAGCACGAGGGCGCCGTGCTCGTGCGCGAGCCGGGTGATGCCCGGCACATCGGCGAGGTGCCCGGACCGGTAGGCGACCTGGCTGAGCACCAGCACCGCGGTCTCGGGGCCGAGCACCGCGCGCACGTCGTCGGCGGTCACCCCGCCCGCAGCATCCGGTTCGAGCCAGCGCACGGTGGATCCGGTCTCGGCGGCCACACCCTCGACGACGTAGCGGTCGGTCGGGAAGTTGCTGCGGTCGATGACGATCTCGTGGCGACCGGGCCGGGCGTCCAACGCAGCCCGGAGGAGCTTGTAGAGCGAGACCGTCGTCGAGTCGGCGACGACGGTCTGGCCCGGCGCGGCACCGAGCGTGGCCGCGCCGATGCGGTCGCCGAGCGCGAAGGGCTTCCGGAGCCAGGTCTCGTCCCAGCCGCGGATGAGCCGGCCGCCCCACTCGTCGTCGACGAAGCGGCGGTAGCGTTCGGCGAGCGCCTTCACCGGACGGCCGAGGGAGTTGCCGTCGAGGTAGGCGGGGAGGGCGGGGTCGTCGGCGCCGACGAAGAGGTCGCGGTACCGGCGGAGCGGGTCGCGAGCGTCGAGGTCGGCGGCGGAGGGCTGCGCCTCCGGCCCGGGCGCGGGCTGCGTCTCGAGGTCTGTGGCGGTCGTCATCGCTTCGTCGGGCATGGGGTCACCCTAACCCGAGCGGGGCGGGTGGCGGCGGGGTCAGGGGCCTCCGCTACCCGGCTAGGCCGAGCCGATCCGCGACCAGCCCCATGGCTTCCGCGAAAGCGACCTCGGTGCCGGCCGATGCCCCGCCCGAGAGGTTGACGCCGACGACCCCGTCGAGGGCGAGCATCTCCTCGGCGAGCCGGGTCACCTCATCCAGCCCGGCCTGCCGTGGATCGGCCGCGTCGAGGATGCCGTCGAGAAAGCCCTCGGGCAGCACGAGCGTCGTGAACGACTTGAGCAGGGTCGCGCTGCCGCGGTCGATCACCATCGGCACGCACGGGATGAACCCGGGCGCCACCCCGGTCGCGTGCACCTCGGCGATGAACCGGCGCACGGGTCCGGCCCCGCCCGCGTGGTTGACGAAGCAGAGGTCGGCCCCCGCGAGCACCTTCTCGCGCAGGCGGCTCGCCCGCCGGGCGACGGGAGGGGTCGCGGGCGACTCCCCCACCGAGACCAGGTGCCCGGCCGCGCGGGCGAGGGCGGCCACGCGGGTGGAGTCGAGGTCGAAGACGGGCTGCGCATCCGGCCGGTCGCCGGTCAGCGTGTGGTCGCCGGTGACGCAGTGCACGCCGGCGACCCCCACCTCGGCGAGCGCCGCGATCTCGCCCTCGAGGGCCACGCGGTTGCGGTCACGGCAGTTGAGGCCCGTCCAGACCGGCAGGCCGGCCTCCTGGATGAGGTGGGCCCGGTAGGCGGGCGGGAACTGCACCCGGCTGGGTCCGGAATCGCCGGCCAGCGCGGCATCCACCCGCCCGGCGAGCGCCTCGGCGCAGTCGGCGAGGGAGCGGCGGTCGAGCGCGCGGGCGGGGAAGTCGGCGACGACGATCTGGCGGGTCAGGAGCTTCTGGCGCGCTGTGTGGCCGGGGGACCTGTCACGCTGTCGTCGCTCTCGCGGCGACGGCGCGACGCTGGGTGCTGTCGCGCCGTCCACCTCCTGATCGAGTCGGCCGGGTTCTTCTGCTGAAGACGCGGCTGGCGCCGCGTTGGGGTCCGCCCCCACCCGGTCGCGGTCGAAGGCCTCGAGGGGCTGGTCGCGGGGGGCGCCGTGCCAGCGGATGGTGGGGGTGTCGAGGAAGACGCAGCGGAAGTCCCCCACCTCGCACGAGCCGTCGAACTCGACCCCACCGCACGGCCCGTACTCCATGTGCTTCGGGCAGCCGGCGCGCTGTTCGGCGGTGGCGGTGGGCGTCGGGCCGGTCATCGGCTCATGCTAGCCACGGCGTGTGACGGGGGCGTTTCAGAACGACACCGCATCCGGTTCCAGTGTCGGGCGGTCCACCTAGGCTTGGCCCATGAGCAGCCCGTACGACCTCGTCATCCGCGCCGACTCCGTCTTCACCGGCGGAAAGTGGCGCCCCGCCGTCGTCGCCGTGCGCGACGGGGTCGTCGCCGCGATCGCCGAACTCGACGAAGAGGTGCCCGCGCACGAGGTCATCACGCTGCCGGAGGGGCAGGTGCTCGTTCCCGGCATCGTCGACACGCACGTGCACGTCAACGAACCGGGCCGCACCGAGTGGGAGGGCTTCACCACCGCCACGCTCGCGGCGGCGGCCGGGGGCGTGACGACGATCATCGACATGCCGCTCAACAGCATCCCGCCGACCACCACCGTCGAGGGCCTCGCGGTCAAGCGCGAGGCGGCCGCCCCCCAGGCGAGCGTCGACGTCGGCTTCTGGGGCGGGGCGATCCCCGCGAGCCTCGGCTCGCTGCGTTCGATGTGGAACGAGGGGGTCTTCGGCTTCAAGGCCTTCCTCTCCCCCTCGGGCGTCGACGAGTTCCCACACCTCTCCGGTGCCGAACTGCGGGCCGCGCTCGAAGAGGTCGCCGCCTTCGAGGGCCTGCTGATCGTGCACGCCGAAGACCCCGAGGTGCTCGACCGGGCGGCACTCGATCCGGCTGCGGTCGACGGTGGCCCCGACTACCGCGCCTTCGTGGCCTCGCGGCCCGAGCTGGCCGAGGAGGATGCGATCGCGAGCGTGATCGCCGGCGTCCGCGCCACCGGGGCACGCGCCCACATCCTGCACCTCTCCAGCGGTCGCGCCCTGAGGCTCATCCGCGGGGCGAAGGCCGAGGGGCTCCCGATCACGGTCGAGACCTGCCCGCACTACCTGAGCTTTGCCGCCGAGCACATCCCGGATGGCGCGACCCAGTTCAAGTGCTGCCCGCCGATCCGCGACGAGGCGAACCGCGACCTCCTGTGGGAGGCGCTGCTCGACGGCACGATCGACCTGATCGCCTCGGACCACTCGCCCTCGACCGCCGAGCTGAAGTTCGCCGGAGACGGCGACTTCCAGGAGGCCTGGGGCGGCATCTCGGGGCTGCAACTGTCGTTCCCGGCGGTCTGGACGGCGGCACGCGAGCGCGGCATCCCGCTCGAGCGCGTTCTCGGCTGGATGGCCGTGAACACGGCGGCCCTGGTCGGCCTCGACGGCCGGAAGGGCGGCATCGAGGTGGGTGCCGACGCCGACCTCGTCGCCTTCGCGCCCGAGGAGAGCTTCGCGGTGCAGGCCGCGGCTCTCGAGCACAAGAATCCCGTCTCGGCCTACGACGAACGCACCCTCCACGGCGTCGTGCACACGACCTGGCTCGCCGGCCGCGTCGTGCACCAGGCGGGCGACGAGCGGGGTGCGCCGGGGCGGGTGCCGTCCGGGCGGCTGCTCACGCGTTCCACGGAGTGACCCGCCACGTAAATTGGGCGTAAATTCCGGAGCCGCGGGCGCGCATCCGTTCACCGGCGCCGACGTCACCCGACAGACTGGAGGCGCGCGGACACGCGATCGACCCCGGCACCTCGTCGACCGGCAGCCGCCGCGCAGGGAGTAGGGAAACATGGCCATCGTCCTCGGCCCGCACCAGTACGGCAAGGCGGAGAACCGCATCGTCCGGGTGTATCGCGAGAGCCCGCGGCACGAGATCCACGACGTGAACGTCTCGACCGCCCTGCGCGGAGACTTCGACGCCGCCCACCTGGTCGGCGACCAGAGTGCGGTGCTCCCCACCGACACGCAGAAGCAGACCGCCTACTCCTACGCCAAGGAGAAGGGGCTGACCTCGATCGAGTCCTACGGCCTCACCCTCGGCACCCACTTCGTCGACGACGTCGAGCCGGTCTCGGGCGCCCGGATCGAGATCGAGGAGTACGCCTGGGAGCGCGCGGTCGTCGACGGCACCGAGCACGACTTCACCTTCGTGCGGAAGGGCCAGGAGGTGCGCACGGCCGCCATCACTGTCGAGGGCAAGGGCGCCTCGCAGTCGTTCTGGATCGTCGGCGGCTTGAAAGACCTGGTCCTGCTGAAGACGACCGGGTCGGAGTTCCACCACTTCCTCTCCGATTCGTACACCGTGCTCGAGCCGACCAGCGACCGCATCATGGCGACGTCGCTGGTGGCGAAGTGGCGCTTCATCAGCGAAGAGCTCGGCGACCCGCAGGCCTTCGACTGGGAGGGCGTCTACCTCGGCATCAAGCAGACCATGGTCGAGGTCTTCGCCACCCTGCACTCGCTCGCGCTGCAGCAGACGCTGTACGAGATGGGCAAGGCCGTGCTCGAACGCTACCCCTTCCTCGCCGAGATCAGGATGTCGGCACCCAACAAGCACCACTTCCTCTACGACCTCACGCCCTTCGGTGTCACGAACGACAACGAGGTCTTCAACGCCGCCGACCGCCCCTACGGCCTCATCCAGGCCTCGGTCCTCCGCGACGACGCTCCCGCCCCCGGCCCCGCCTGGACCCCCGCCGCCGGCTTCGCCTGATCCCCCGCCCCATCCCACCTCCGCCGAGAAGTCACTTTTACGTCCAAGACGCGAGGTTTTGACGTGAAAGTGACTTCTCGACGACGGTCAGCGGAGGATCGAAGGGAGAAGCAGCCCTGCCGAGGCGGCCGAGTACGCCACCCACATCAGCGGTGATGCGATCCACCCGACGACGATCCACCGCCAGGACCCCGTGCGCGTGGCCACCGCGTGCCGCTCGAGCGCCATGATCCGCCCGGAGTACAGCTGAGGCATGTTGACCGCGATCGTGACGATCGCGCCGGCGGTGATCGAGCCGGCGAGCACCCACACCGGGAATGCCGGGCCGCTCGAGACGATCAAGCTGGTCCCGATCGATCCGAGACCGACGAGCACCAGCAGGCCGAGGAGCACGACAGCCAGCACGAGCGATGCGCGTTGGGAGAAGAGCCCGAACGCCTGCACCTTCCGGTCGTACGCCGCTTGATCGGCGAGGGCGTCTCGGTCGGACTGCGCATCCGTAACGCCGTCAGCAGCGCCATCGGCAGCTTCATCCGCGGGCGCGAGCGGGGTGATGAGCGCACGTCGAAGCACCCAGAGCACCAAAGCGACAGCCGTGTACGGGATGCCGATGCACGCGATCCCGACACCGATCGGCAGGACGACGACGCCGGCGAAGACACTGGCGACCGCGCCGAGCACCATCGTCCCGGCGACCAGGAGCGCCGGCACTCTCAGAGTGGGACTCTCGAGGCGGGCCGAGATCGCCGTCACGGTCAGCTGCCTCGGTAGGTGGAGTAGGCGAAGGGGCTGAGGAGGAGGGGCACGTGGTAGTGCGCGTTCGCGTCGGCGAGCTCGAAGATGATCTGCACCTCGGGGTAGAAGGCCTTGACCTCCTGCTCGGCGAAGTAGACGCCGGTGTCGAAGCTCACGCGGTAGCGGCCGGGATGCAGCTGCGCCGGCCCGAGCGCGTTGACCCGCCCGTCGGCGTCGGTCTCGGCCGAGGCGATCATGACCCAGTTGCCCACCTCGTCACGCTCGAGGATGACGGGGACACCCGCCGCCGGCCGCCCGATCGTCGAGTCGAGGACGTGGGTGGTGACGTGACTGCGGTCGGTCATGCGAGCTCCTGTCGGTCGGGGTGGTGGATGCGGCGGGTCGGGGCGGTAGCGGCCGGCCCGGGCAGGTCAGGCGGGGTAGAGGGAGCGGAGGCGGAGCATCGTGATGTCGTGCAGCTCACTCGCGACCGTGGCGGCCTCGGCGGCGTCTGAGAGGGTGAGGCGGCGCTCCAGCTCGGCGAGGATCTCGGCCCGGCCCCGCCCGGCGGCCCGGATGAGGAAGACCCGATCGAACCGCTCCTCGTAGGCCTGATTGCCGCGGGTGATCGCGTCGGCGAGGGCCTCGTCGCTCGCCTCGGCGGCCGACTGCTCGGACGCACTGAACCGCTGGGCCTGACCGTCGCCCACCGCACGCTCGCCAATGCGGGGGTGGTGGGCGAGCGCGGCATCCACCTCGGCCGGGGTCAAGGTCGCCGCCACACGATCGGCGACCGCCAGCAGCTCGGCCGCCGACGCGAACGGCGCCGCCGCCGCGACCTCCTCGACGAACCGCTCGACCCCGAGGCACGAGTGCAACGCCTCGCGCAGCTCAGGCCCGTCCACGATCGTCTTCGCGCCCGGCCCGGCAACGACGGAATGGGCGACGGGGGCGGCGGGGGCGGATGAGCGACCCGAAACGGGCGAAGTCGGGCTGCCGGATGCACGGGGGTCGGCCATGACCCCAGCTTACGATGAGGGCCATGGACTCCCCCGCCCCGGCACCCCGCCTCACGGGCCTCCTCCTCGCCGCGGGCGCCGGTCGCCGGATGGGCGGTCCCAAGGCCTTGGTCGCGCCGGCCGGCGAGGATCCGTGGATCGTCCGCAGCGCCCGCCTGCTGCTGGCGGCCGGCTGCGACGAGGTGGTCGTCGTGCTCGGAGCCGAGGCCACAGCCGCCGAGGCCCTCCTGCGCCGCCAGGTCCCGGCCGGCAGCGCTGCACTCCGCACCGTCGTCGCCGAGGCCTGGTCCGACGGACTCGGCGCGTCCCTCCGTGCGGGCCTCACCGCCCTCCTCAACGATCCGCCGGCCGCCGTGCTGATCACCCTCGTCGACCTCCCGTGGCTGAGGGTCGAGGCCGCCCGCCGGGTGCTCGAGCACGGCGGTGCTCCGCACCCCCGCTCGCTGCGTCAGGCGATCTATGGGGGCCGCCCCGGGCATCCGGTGCTCGTCGGCGCCGACCACCTGGGCCCGCTGGCCGCCTCCCTCGAAGGAGACGTCGGAGCCCGGCCGTACCTCGCCGCGCACGGCGTCGAGCTCGTCGACTGCAGCGACCTCGGCGGCGGCGACGACGTCGATGAGCTCCCGCCGCGCAGCTGAGACGGCCCTGAGCCTTTCCGACGAATTATGGATGCACGGGAAGAGACCCGCCGCGACGCGCGTTGACCCCCGCATGACTGCAACAGGACTCACGACCATCGGTTTCATCGGCTCCGGCAACATCGGCAGCCAGCTCGCCCGCCTCGCCGTCGCGCACGGCTACCGGGTGGTGATGAGCAACTCACGCGGACCCGAGACGCTCTCCGACCTCGTCGCCGAGCTCGGACCGCAGGCCAGCGCCGGCACCGCCGCCGAGGCCGCTGCGGCCGGGGATCTCGTCGTCGTGACGGTGCCGCTGAAGAACTACCAGCAGGTGCCGGTCGAGCCGCTCGCCGGCAAGATCGTGATCGACACGAACAACTACTACTGGGAGCGCGACGGCCGCATCCCCGCTCTCGAAGAGGGCAAGACCACCGTGTCCGAGATGCTGCAGGAGCATCTCCCCACCTCGCGCGTCGTCAAGGCGTTCAACAACATCATGGCGGCCGACATCACCACCGACGGCAAGCCGGCCGACGACGCCGACCGCCGGGCGCTGCCGATCGCGGGTGACCAGGTCGAGGCGAAGGCGGTCGTCGCGACCCTCCTCGACGAGTTCGGCTTCGAGGCCTTCGACACCGGTTCGCTCGCCGACAGCTGGCGCTTCGAGCGCGACCAGCCCGCCTACGTCGTCCGCATGACCGCCGCCGACCTCCCCGGCAAACTGGCCGCCGCCACCCGCCCCTAGCCGACCCGACAAACGCAACGGGCCCTTCTCGACCACCCAAGGTGACGGCGTGGCCGTGGCTCGCGACCGCAGGCCGCGAGCCACGACCGCACCGGAACATGCCGCCCGCGCCGGGCAGGGACCGGCGCGGCACCAGCACAGCTACTCCAGCTCCCCGAGCTCCTCGTAGAGCGAGTTGATCGCCGCCACCCGCGTGCGACTCTCGCGGGGCCGCGCGCTCAGCACGTTGCTCGCCAGGAGGTTCACCAGGCTCATCGCGCTGGCGTAGCTGTCGAGGGCGCTGACCGAGTCGATGGGGCATTCGATCCACACGCTCGCGAACTCGGCGTAGCGGCGGGCCGAGGCGTCGCCGATCAGCACGACCGCGGTTCCGGTGGCGGCGATCGCGGCGATCATCGCCCCGAACCCAGCCGTGCGCCGACGGAACCCGAACACCACCGCGGCGTCCCGTGCATCCCGGTCGGCGAACTCCTCCGAGATCGTCTGACCGGGCTGCGGCGCCAGGTGCACCGCGCCCCGCGCCTGGGAGAGCTGCTCGCGCAGGTGCACCGCGAGCGGGTACCCGTTGCGGAGCCCGACGACCGTCACACTGCGGCTTCGCAGCAGCAGCTCGGTGGTCTGCTCGAGGCGCTCGGGCCCGAGCGCGTCGAAGCACCGCCGCAGGTTCTCGACCTCCCGCACCAGGTGCGCACCGAGATCGGCCGACGACCCGGGGGTCGCTCCCCCGACGGGAACGCCGGACGACCGCAGCGTCCGCGCATGCTCCCGCACCTCCTGCGCGTTCTCGAAGCCGAGCCGCCGGAACAGCCGCGACACCGTCGCCTTCGACACCCCGCTGCGCTGCGCCAGCTCGGTGCCCGAGTAGACTGCGAGGTCGCTCAGATGATCCAGGATGAAGTCGGCCGCCCGCTGCTCCTGCGGCGAGAGCTCGCCGTAGCTGCGGTCGATCCGCCGGTCGATCCGTTGGCCGTCGCGCACCGTCATCGCTCCGCCGCGCCCGCCGCATCCGCCAACGCAAGAACCGCCCGCTCGAACGCATCGATCGTCGCCGCCACGTCGGCCTCGGTCACCCGCTCCTCGGGATTGTGGCTGACCCCGCCCTCGCAGCGCACGAACAGCATGCCGATCTCGGTGATCTCGGCGACGGCCATGGCGTCGTGCCCGGCCTTCGAGAACAGCGACATCGGCCGACGGTCGCCGGTCGAACGGATGCCCTCGCCGATCACCTTCCGCATCCGCTCGCTGCACACCGCCGCGGGGGCCGAGTGCGTCTGCACGCTCGTCCACTTCAGGCGCCGCTGGCGGCAGACGTCGGTGAGCATCTCCTGGACGACCCCCCAGACCCGGTCGCGCTCGCTGTCGTACTCGCCGCGCAGGTCGAGACTGAACTCCACCTCGCCCGGGATGACGTTGACCGCATCCGGCCGCACCTCCAGGTGCCCCACGGTCGCGATGAGCTGCGCCGCGCGCGCGATCCGCTCGATCGCGACGATGGCCTCGGCGGCCCCGGCCAGCGCATCCCGTCGCCGCTCGTAGGGGGTGCCGGAGTGCCCTGCCTTGCCGGTGATCGTGATGAGGAAGCGGCGGGCGCCGGCGATCGAGGAGACGATGCCGAGCGCCTTGTCCTCGTCCTCGAGGTACGGGCCCTGCTCGATGTGGGCCTCGAGGTAGCCGACGAAGTCCGAGCCGGGGCGGGCCGCGTCGCCGACCCTCTCGGGGTCGAGCCCGAAGTCGAGGAAGGCCTGCCGGAGGCTCACGCCGTCTTCGTCCTGCAGCTCCCACCACGCCGGATCCCAGGTGCCGGCGAAGGCTCGGCTGCCGAGCAGCGCCCGGCCGAAGCGGGTGCCCTCCTCGTCGGCCCACGCGACGACCTCGATCGCGAACGGCAGCACGCGGCCCGAGTCGCGGATGCGCTCGACCACCGCGATCGCTGCGAGCACCCCGAGGATGCCGTCGTACTTCCCCGCGGCCGGCACCGTGTCCAGGTGCGAACCGAGCAGCAGCGCGGGCAGCCCGGGCGTCGCACCCTCGAGGCGGCCGCACTGGTTGCCGGCCGCATCCTGCCAGGTGGTCAGGCCGGCCTGCTGCATCCACTCGGCGGCGAGCGCGTTGACCGCGGCGTGCTCGGGCGAGAGGTTGACCCGCTCGATCAGCCCGTCGTCGCGCGAGGAGAAGGTGGCGAGCAGCTCGCAGCGCTCGAGGAGGGCGGCGGCCGTGGTGTCGGCCGGCAGGATGCGCGAGGGCTCGGTCACAGAGCGCCCGCCCCCTGGTCGGCGTAGAGGTCGTAGGCTGCACCGACGCCACCGCCGGCCGTGACCGGCGCGCCGTGCCGCCGGAGCACCTGCTCGAGCGAGGCCAGGGTCGTGAGCACCGCATCCTTCCGCGCGTTGTAACCCATCGTGCCGATGCGCCAGACCTTGCCGTGCAGCGGGCCGAACGAGGTGCCGATCTCGATGCCGAAGTCCTCGAGCATTTCACCCCGCACCGCGTCTCCGGTCACGCCCTCGGGGATACGGACCGCGACGACGTTGTTCATCTTCACGGCCGGGTCGCCGAACACCTCGAGCCCGAGCCCCTGCACGCCGGCGAGCATCGCGGCCCCGTGCAGGCGGTGGCGTTCGATCGCGGCGTCGAGGCCCTCCTCGACCAGGATGCGGGCGCACTCGCGCGCCCCGTAGAGCATCGTGGTGGCCTCGGTGTGGTGGTTGAGGCGCTTCTCGCCCCAGTAGTCGAAGATCATCGCGAGGTCGAGGTAGTTCGAGCGGATGCGGGTGGCGTGGATCTCGTCGGCGCTCCCTGCGATGCCGGCCTCGATGCTCTTGCGGCTCTTGATCACCTCGACCGCACGCGGCGAGAAGGTCGCGGGCGCCGAGCCCGAGGGCCCGCCGAGGCACTTCTGGAGGCCGGCGGTCACCGCGTCCAGACCCAGCGCATCCGTGTCGAAGGGGTTGCCGGCGAGGCTGGCGGTGACGTCGGTGTATAACAGCACGCCGTGCGTGGCGCAGAGCTCGCCGAGGCCCTCGAGCGGCTGGGCGACGGTCGTGCTGGTGTCGCCGTGCACGACCGCGAGCAGCTTCGGCTTGACGGTCTCCAGAGCGGTGGCGATCTCGGCCTCGGTGAAGACGGTGCCCCACTCGCGCTCGATCACGTGCACCTCGGCGCCGGCGCGCTCGGCGATCTCGCGCAGCAGGTGGCCGAACCGGCCGAAGATCGGTACGAGCACCCTGTCGCCCGGCGCGACCAGCGACACGATCGCGGCCTCGATGCCGGCGCGGGAGGTGCCGTCGATCAGCAAGGTCTGCTCGTTGGCCGTCTTGAAGACCTGGCGATACAGCGCCATGGTCTCGTTCATGTAGGCCGTCATCGCCGGGTCGTACTGGCCGACGAGCTGCGCCGACATCGCGCGGAGCACCCGCGGGTCGGCGTTGATCGGGCCGGGGCCCATCAGCAGGCGCGGCGGCGGGTTGATCGGCAGGCTGGAAATGACGGACCTCCTCGGAACGGACGTTTCTCAACACTCATCTTACGAAACGAACGTTTCAGCGGTGTTTCGCCGTCGGTCAGCTCCCGAGGCGCTCCGCCAACTCGGCGGCGACGTCGATCAGGGCGAGATCGGTGCCGCGCCCTCCCACCAGGCACAGACCCACCGGAGCCGATCCCCCGGCCGACGGCACCGTCATGAGGGGCGCCGAGACCGCCGGGTAGCCGCCCGTTCCGGCGACCGAGGTCATCCGCAGCGTGGCGGCCCGCACGGTCGCGATCGTCTCGGGCGGCGCATCCAGCCGCGGTGCGGCCGAGGATGCGGAGGGCAGCACCAGGATGCGCCCCGCCAGCACCGCGTCGAACCGCGCCCGCGCCTCGGCCAGCACGGCCCGCGCGGCCGACTCCTGCTCGGCTGTGATCGCCGAGGCGACCTCGAACCGCTCGGCGACGTCCGGGGCGAGCTCCCCGGGGTGTGCCGTGATCCACTCGCCGTCGGCCCGCCACGCCTCGGCGCCCTGCACCGTGCGGAACGCCGCGAACACCTCCTCGAGCCCCCCGAGCTCGACCTCGTCGACCGCCCCGTAGGCACCGGATGCACGGATCGCGTCGACCACCGCCGCGAACGCCTCCTGCACGTCGCCGTCGCACCCCGCCACCAGCTCGGACGCCACCACGAACCGCGTCCCACCGCTGCCCGCACCGCCGTCGGCGCCCGGGGTCACGGTCTCGGTCTCGGTCGCACTCTCGGTCTCGGTCTCGGTCGCACTCTCGGTATCGGCGGGCGCATCCGGCATGGCCTCCCACCCCTCGCCCGGGGCGCCCTCGAACGACGCCGTCGCGGCGGCCCGCAACACCACTGCCGAGCGCGCGATCCACCCCACCGTGTCGAACGAGACGGCCAGCGGATGCACGCCCCGCGCACTCACCGCCCCGTGCGTCGTCCTGATCCCCCACAGCCCCTGGTACGACGCCGGCACCCGGATCGAGCCCGCCGTGTCGGTGGCCAGCCCGATCGTGGCCTGCCCGAGCGCCACGGCGCTGGCCGGCCCGCTCGACGAGCCACCGGGGATCGCACCCGGTACGGCCGGGTTCGGCGGTGTCCCGTAGTGGATGTTCCGCCCGGCGATGCTGTAGGCGAACTCGTCGGTCTGGGCGATCCCCTGCACCGCTGCTCCGGCGGCCCGCAGCGCGCGGACGGCATCCGAGTCGGCGGTCGCGACGGATGCCCCGGCCAAGAACTCGGGGATCCCCGCCCCCACCGCGAACCCGCCTACGTCGAACAGGTCCTTGACGGCCACCGTCATCCCCTCGAGCGGTCGCCCCTCACCGGACACCCCGTCAACGGGCTCGGCGCCAGCGGCCGACGAAACGACCGGCTGCGGCGCGAGCGGCGGCACCAGCGGCGCACCCACGACCCGCCAGATCGTGGGGTTGATCGCCGGCGCCGGCGCGGCGACGTGCGCCGCCGAGATCACCCACACCCCGTCCCGCTGCTGCCAGAGCTGCGTCTGCAGCCCGCGCCCGCCCTTGACGGGCGCGCTCACGGACATGATCAGCGCCGTGCCCGGATCGACGACCCGGACGTGCACCTCGACGATCCGCCGGGGTGGGAGCCCGCCGCGGAGCCCACGGAACGCGCTGATCCGATCGTGTCCGACCAGAAGACCGGCGGCATCCCCGCGCATCGTGCCCGGCCCGGCCGCGAAGTACCGGTCGAGCGCATCGAGGTCGTTAGACATCAGCGCCGCCTCGTACCCCTCGAAGGCCTCGAGCAACCGCGTCAGCTCGGCGTCGGCGATCACCCCCTCGACCGTCGTGACGCCGGCCACCCCGGTCGCCCCGGCCGACCCACCCGCGGCATGCCGCCCGCGCCGGGATCCCGAATCAGACCGCACCTGCGAATCTCCCCCGGCCCCGAGCCCCGTCCCAGATCCCGCAGAAGCGCCGGCACCAGAACCGGTACCAGAACCGGCCCCCAGACCACCATTCACCCCACCGTGCTCAGACATCCCGTCCCCCCTCCGCAACCCGCCGCCGAGCTCGCCCCGCCGGCACCCCCGCGAAGTCGGCCACACGCACCTTCGCGTGCACCCCCTTCACGATGTCGACCACCTGCGAGATGTCGAAGTCGGTCGCCGCGGAGAGGTAGGCGTAGGCGAGCGCCCGATCCATCCCGAACCGCGCCTCCAGCAGCCCGAGCGCCGCCCGCACGCAGTTCTGCACGGCCACGTCGAGCGACTCGTCGAGCCCGGTCGGCACCAGGAACTCAGGCGTCTCGGCCATCGGCCCGGTCAGCCGGCCGAACTCGGCCTCCGCGTCGGCCTGCGACAGCAGCTCGAACCGCACGGTCACGCGCAGCGACGCCTCCATCGCGGTGAGAGCGACCTCGCCGTCGCCTTGCGCGAAGTGCGGGTCACCGACGTACGCGAGCGCACCCGGAACCTGCACCGGCAGATAGAGCGACGACCCCACGGTCAGCAGCTTGATGTCGATGTTGCCGCCGAACGCCCCCGGCGGCACCGAGTGGGGCCTCACGTCTCCGGCCGCCGCGACGCCCATGATGCCGAGGAACGGCGCCAGCGGGAACCGCACCGACCGCTCGCCGCCCGGAACCAGCGGCAGCGTGCCCACCTGGCCCCCGTCGAGGGTGTGCTGCAGCTCGGCGAACACGCTCACCGCATCCTGCCGTTCGGGCATCTCACCGGGCAGCGCACCCCGCCCGTGCCGGTTCGAGATGACCCCGTAGGGGACCCGCGGCGTGGTCTCGAGCACGGTCATCTTGAGCAGATCGCCCGGCATCGCCCCCCGCACGGCGATCGGGCCGGTGATCACGTGCGGCCCGTCGGATGCGGTGCGCGGGTAGTCGGAGGCGGCGAGCGCGATCGCATCCTGCAGCACGAAGTCGCGGTCGATGCCCTGGGCGGCGAAGAACGCCACCGGGTCGCGACCCTGATCCTCGAGGAGGCCCTCGTGGCTGATCGTGTCGATCGTGACGTCGGTGCCCGGTTCGATCTCGAGCACGGCACGGTCGGTGGCGCACGGCAGGCGCCCCCAGAGCACGTGGCCCGGCGTGGCCGCCAGGTAGTCGGTCGCCCGGATCTCGCCGGCCCCCGGTTGAAGAGCACTCGTCATCGACATGCGCAGCCTCGATCCTTCCGTCGTCGCTCGCATCCGGGCCCGTCCGAACCCGCCCGAGCCCGTGCAGGCCGCTCTCACGCTGCCGGTCCGAACCCCTCGGAGCCCTTCGAGGCTAGCGCCCGTTTGCACGCCCGATCACGCACGGACTACCGTTCAAGACATTGTTTGCACGGCCGAAACCGGATTTCACACCCGCGTAACGTGCACCCGCACTCCCGACCCCCCGACAGGACCCGCCGTGCTCACCAGACTCCGCGCGAACCGCGACTCCCTCCACCTCGCGCTCATGCTCGCCCTGACCTTCTCCACGGGCGTGGTGGATGCGGTGGGCTACCTGGGCCTGGACAAGGTCTTCGCCGGCAACATGACCGGCAACGTCGTGATCCTCGGCATGGCTCTCGCCGGCGCGGAGGACCTGCCCTGGCTCGGCCCGCTGCTGGCCCTGTTCGCCTTCATGGCCGGAGCCGTCGTCGGTGGCCGGGTGCTCCGCCCGGTCAAGGCCGGCTGGACGACCCGGACGACGACCCTCTTCGCGGTCGTCGGCATCGTGCTGGCCGGTCTCGCGATCGCCATGTTCGTGCTCGGCGGCCGCCCGCCGCAGCCGTGGGAACTCGTGATCACGGTGCTGCTCGCCGCCGCCATGGGCCTCCAGGCCGCGACCGCGCGTCACATCGCGGTGAAGGATGTCACGACGGTGGTCGTCACGTCGACCATCACCGGCTTCGCTGCCGACTCCCGCCTGGCGGGCGGCAAGGGCCAGCCCTGGTTCCGTCGCGCGGCGGCCATCGTCCTGATCGCGGCCGGAGCCGGCGTCGGGGCCCTCCTCCTCCACCTCCACATCGGCTGGGGTGTCACCCTCGCGGCCGCAGTCACCCTCATCGCAGCCCTCCTCGGCCACATCGCCGCCCACGTCAAGCACACCACCCCCACCCCCGCGGAATGAGCTTCAGCTAGCCTCTCGAGCGCGAGCGGTAAACCCTCTGGCACTGCGGGCAGAGATGCGACGAGCGGTTCATAAACTGCTCGCGCACGATCGGCGTACCGCAGCGCGGGCAGGGCTTCCCCTGCTGCCCGTAGGCGTTGAGGCTGTGCGAGAAGTAGCCCGAGGCGCCGTTGACGTTGACGTACTGCGCGTCGAAGCTCGTGCCGCCCTCGGCCAGGGCCTTCTGCAGCACCAGCCGCACCTCGGCGAGCAGTTCGCGCGCCCGCGCGCGGGGCAGTTTGTCGCTCGGGTGGTCGTAGTGCAGCCGGGCCGCCCAGAGCGACTCGTCGGCGTAGATGTTGCCGATGCCCGAGACGAGCGTCTGGTCGAGCAGGGCGCGCTTGATGCCCGTCCGCTTCTTGGCCAGGGCGGCGAAGAACGCCGCGTCGTCGAAGGCCGGGTCGAGCGGATCCCGCATGATGTGCGCCACCTGACTCGGCACCAGCACGCGCCAGCCCTCGGCCGCGACGACGGCATCCGGATGCGCGCCCCCGCCCGCGACACCCCCCGCGTCCCCGAGTCGCCCGGCATCGACCAGGTACCCCACCTCGCCGAAGTACCCCGCCACCCGCCCGTCGCCGGTCGGCACCAGGCGGTCGACCGCCATCGACCCGAAGATGCGCTGGTCGACGAAGTTGACCCAGAACTCCCCCTGCGACGGATGCTCGATGTGCAGCCGGATTCGGAGGAGCCCCTGCTCCTGCACCCCCGGCGTGCGCAGCAGCACCTGCCCGCTCATCCCCAGGTGCGCCACGAGCGCCTGCGCCGGTGCACTAGCAGACCGCTCAGCATCACCGGCGACGTCCCCACCCCCGCCGGACAACGGGAACCACAAGAACTTCCCCCGCCGCCCCGCCGCCAGGATCCGCCGTCCCTCGAGAAGCGCCTCGAACGGACCCTCGAGCGGGCTGTGCCGCTTCAGCGACCGCGGCTCGAAGACCTCGACCGCCGTGATGAGTGCCCCGCTGACCGCGGGAGCGAGACCGGCACGGACGACCTCGACCTCGGGGAGTTCGGGCACGTCAGGCGCCGAGCAGCGCGAAGGCCGCGGCCGCGGCGGCCGATTCGGCCTGCTTCTTGCTCGTGCCGGCACCGGTCGAGGAGACCGGGGCGACCGACGCGTCGGCCGAGGTCATCGTGACCGTGGCCACGAAGGTCTTCTGGTGGTCGGGCCCGCTCTCCTCGATCCGGTACACGGGCGCGTCGAAGCCGCGCTCCGCCGCCCGCTCCTGCAGGGAGGTCTTCGGGTCCATCGAGACACCGAACCGGGTCGGGTCGTTGGCGAGGGGATCGACCAGGCGCAGCACGAGCGCGGTCGCGACATCCGGACCCTGGTCGAGGTAGGTCGCCCCGATCACCGCCTCCATCGTGTCGGCGAGGATGGACGCCTTGTCGCGCCCCCCGGTCAGCTCTTCGCCGCGGCCGAGCTTGATGTAGGCGCCGAGCCCGATCGTGCGGGCGATCTCGGCCAACGCGACCGTCGACACGAGCGAGGCGCGGCGCTTGGCCAGTTCGCCCTCGTCGAGGTCGGTGAAGGTCGTGTAGAGCATGACCGTCACGGCCTGCCCGAGGATCGAGTCGCCGAGGAACTCGAGGCGCTCGTTCGTGGGTACACCGCCGTGCTCGTAGGAGTACGAGCGGTGCGTGAGTGCCAGATCGAACAGCTCGGGGTCGAGGTCGATCTGCAGGGTCGCCAAAAGGTGCGACCGGTTCTCCTCAGGTTCAGAAGACACTGGCCGCACCTTTCAGGAAGTCGTTATACGTCGGCGACCTTGCGGCCCTTGTACTCCATGAACAGCGGAGTGCCGGCCGAGTCCTCGACCACCTTGGCGCGGTGGGGAAGGCTGTACGTGGTCTTGCCGTTCTCGATGGTCTTGACCAGCGTGGGGAGTCCAGCCTTCCACTGCGAGCGACGCGCGTGGGTGTTGGAACGTGACATCTTCCGCTTCGGAACAGCCATTGTCTTCTCTCTTCTACTCTCGGTTCGGCCTCGTGCAAGCAGGCACAGGGGCCGGCGGCCAGAACAGCCGGGGCTTACTTGCCTTCGGTGTCCGTGTCTTCGGAAGCTGCCAGACCGGCGAGCGCCGACCATCTCGGGTCGATCGCAACAGGCGCAGGCGTTGCCGGGTGATCGGCCAGCCGCTCGCCCGTCACCGGGTCGAGGCCTGGGCAATCCGGCGTGCACACCGGCTGGAACGGCAGTGACAACACCACCGCATCCCTGATCAGAGGTTCGAGATCGACATGGTCGTCGTGAACCTCGTAATCGAAAGCTTCCCCAGAAGAATACGCGAAAAGCTCCTGGAATTCGACTTCGACAGGCTGGACGATGTCGCGGAGGCATCGGCTGCACTCTCCGGAGGCCTCTGCGGTGATGTCGGCGGAGACCAGAATGCCCTCGTGGACCGACTCGAGACGGACGTCGACGTGCAGCGGTTCACCCGCGGGGACGGACACCAGACCCTCGCCGAGCTTGTCGGGCGAGGGGATGTCGAAGTCGTGCTCGCGCATCTCGCCGGGCTTGTGCAGGAGATCGCGCACGTTGACCGTGAAGGGGGTCTTCTTGAATGTGCTCACCGCGAGATTCTACCCGCGGTTCAGGCCACCCCGGTCAGCGGTGCGCCCGCGTCCGCTGAGGGCGGATTGCGGTGCTCGTTGGCCGCCACGACCGCGGCCGCCTCGGCGCGCAGGGCGTCGATCACGGTGCGCACCGCGAGGCGCTCGGCCCGGTCGGGACGCATCAGGGCGAAGATGTGGCGCTCGGCCACGACCCCGCGCAGGTTCTTGAGCACGATCTCGCTGCGGTACGGCCCGCCCGCGGTGTAACAGGGCAGGATGGCGATGCCGAGCCCGGCTGCGACGAAAGCCTCGGTGACGCGGGTGTCGCCGAAGCGCTGCACCACGTTCATGGTGCTGCCGGCGGCCCGCGAGATGTCCTCGATCGTGCGCTCGAAGGGATAGCCCCAGGGCACGCCGATCCAGCGCTCCCCGATCAGGTCCTCCGGATCGAGCAGATCTTTCGCGGCGAGCGGATGCCCGGGCGGCAGCGCGATGTCCAGCGGCTCGGTCATCAGCTTCACGGCCGACATCTCCGAGGTCTGCCAGTTCGTCGCGGCCGAGGAGGCCGAGTGCGCCAGCACGATGTCGAAGTCGGCGGTGAGCGCCGGGAAGTCGTCCGACTCGGGATCCCGGTCCGAGCAGTGCAGGGTCAGCCCGCCGATCTCGTCGAGCCGCCGCACCACCCCGGGCAGCAGCATCTGGCCGCCGGTCGGGAAGGTCGCCAGCGACACCTCGCCGGTCGGGTCGTTGCGGAACTCGTCCCAGAGCGCATTCGCGTGCTCGATCGCCACGGCCACGTCCGTGGCGCTGCGGGCGAGCGCACGCCCCGCATCCGTCAGCACGATGCCGCGGCCGGCCTTCTCGGTCAGCGGCAAGCCGGCCTCACGCTCCAGGATGCGCAGCTGCTGCGACACGGCCGACGGGGTGCGGTGCGTGGCACGCGCGACCTCGGTGACGCTCCCCCGCTCGGCGAGTTCGCGCAGCAGTTCGAGCCGCCTGACGTCCATGAAGCAACACTACTTCTCCGGCAGGCGACCGAACCACTCCCCTAAAGCGTCGAGAAGGCCCCTACAGCGTCGAGAAGGCCTCATCGTAGATCGCCAGTGCCCGGGCCACCTCGTCGTCCGTGACGATGCACGGCGGCACCACGTGCAGCCGGTTGTCGGCGGCGAAGGGCAGCAGCCCCCGCGCGAGCAGGGCGCCCTTGAGCTGCCCGATGACCGAGGCGGGCACGGGTGTCCGCGACTCCCGGTCGGTGACGAGGTCGAGCGCCCAGAAGACTCCGAGCCCGCGCACGTCGCCGATGATCTCGTGTTTCTCGGCCAGCGCGGCGAGCCCGGGGGCCAGCAGCTCCCGGCCGACGCGCTCGGCGTTCGCGACGATGCCCTCGGACCCCATCGCATCCAGGGCGCCCACGATCGCCGCCATGGCGAGCGGATGCCCCGAGTAGGTCAGCCCGCCCGGGAAGACGGCGTCGTCGAAGGTTTCGGCGATCGACGGCGAGATGATCACGCCGCCGGCCGGAACATAGCCCGAGTTCACGCCCTTGGCGAAGGTGATCAGGTCGGGCTCGACGAGCCCGCCCTCCTGCTCGGCGAGCGACTGGAAGGCGAACCACCCGCCGGTGCGCCCGAACCCGGCCATCACCTCGTCGAAGATCAGCACGATGCCGAACTCGTCGGCCAGCGCCCTGACCCCGGTGAGGTAGCCGGGCGGCGGCACGAGCACGCCGGCCGTGCCGGGAATCGTCTCGAGCAGGATCGCGGCGATCGACTGCGGCCCCTCCGAGACGATGACGCGGCGCAGGTGGTGCAGGGCGCGCTCGCACTCCTCCTCGACCGAGGTCGACCAGAACTCGGAGCGGTAGGCGAAGGGCCCGAAGAAGTGGGCGTGGCCGCGGGCGTACTCGTTCGGGATCCGACGCCAGTCCCCCGTGGCGACGACGGCCGCCCCGGTGTTGCCGTGGTATGAGCGGTAGGTCGAGAGCACCTTGTCGCGGCCGGTGTACAGGCGCGCCATCCGGATCGCGTTCTCGTTCGCATCCGCACCGCCGTTGGTGAAGAAGACCTTGTTGTAGGACGAGCCGGCGCAGTCGAGGATGCGCTCAGCGGCCCGTCCGCGGGTGAGGTTGGCGTGGGCCGGCGCGACCGTGGTGAGCAGGTCGGCCTGCTCCTTGATGGCGGCGACGACGGCCGGATGCTGGTGGCCGATGTTCGTGTTGACCAGCTGCGAGGAGAAGTCGAGGTACTCGTGGCCGTCGAAGTCCCACACGGTCGAGCCGAGCCCGCCGGCGATGACCATCGGCTTCAGGGCCCCCTGCGCCGACCACGAGTGGAAGACGTGCTGGTCGAGTTCGAGGGCGAGTGCTCCGTCGGCGGGATCGAGGTTCATGGTGGTGCCTGTCTGTTCTGTCGTTCGTTCTGATTGTTCTGGTGAGTCGATCCGGGTGTGGTTTTCGATTCCGTCGCCTTTGAGCGTCGCTCAACCGAAGACGGAATCGGAAACCACACCCGGATCGACGGGGTGGCCGGGTTCCTACTGGCCGTTCTCCTTGAGGGTGACCGTGATGGGCTTGTAGTCGGCGCCCATGACGTCGACCCCTTCGTCCTTCAGCTCGGTCAGCGCCTTCTCGACGTACTCGTTCGAGTACGCGGTCTCCGGCGGGTCGGCGGTGATGATCGTGGCGCCCGTCTCGTTGGGCGTGCCCTTGGCGATCGAGACCGTCTGGTCCCACTGGTCCTGGTTGATCATGCCGACGCCCGAGGTGCTGGGCCAGATCAGCTTGTTGACCTCGTTGGTCATCCAGAGCTGGTGGCTCTCACCGAGCTGCGATCCCGCATCCGTCACGATCTTGGCCGCGTCCTCGGCGTTGTCCCGGGCGTAGGCCCAGCCCTTGACGGAGGCCTTGATGAACTTGACCGCGGTGTCGGCGTAGGCCGAGTCGCTCGCGAGCTTGTCGCTGTCGGCCCAGATCGCATCCTGCAGCATGGCCGTGCCCTGGTCGTTCCAGTCGATGACGTTGAGGTCCTCAGGCGTGTAGAGCGAACCCGTGGCCGGGTTCACCGTCTCCAGCACCTGCGCGTACTCGTTGTAGGTCATCGCCTGGGCGGCCTGGATGTCGCCGGCCAGGAAGCCGTTCATGTCGAACGCCTGCTGCACCAGCGAGATGTCGCCGAGCGGAACATCCGCCTTGTTCATGCCGGCGAACAGCTCCCACTCGTTGCCGTAGCCCCAGCTGCCGACGGTCTTGCCCTTGAGGTCGGCGGGCTTGGTGATCCCGGCGTCCTTCATCGAGATCTGGGTCGTGCCGGAGCGCTCGAAGATCTGCGCGATGTCGGTGACGGCAGCGCCCTGCTCGATCGAGCCGAGCACCTTCGGCACCCAGGAGATCGCGAAATCGGCGTCGCCCGAGGTGAGCACGTCGATCGGGACGATGTCGGCTGCGCCTTCGAGGATGGTGACGTCCAGCCCCTCGTCTTCGTAGTAGCCCTGCGAGGCGGCGGCGTAGTAGCCGGCGAACTGCGCCTGCGAGTACCACTGCAGCTGCAGGCTGACCGGCGTCAGGTCGCCGCCCGACGCGCTGTCGGTCGACGAGCCCGAGCCTCCGCTCGAGCAGCCTGCCAGCGCGAGCGCCGTGACGGCGAGGGCGCCGACGCCCGTGATGATGCGAGTGCTGTGTTTCATTGCTTCCTCCTCTGGTACGTGCGGGGTGGTGCGGGACTGTGGTGCGTCCGCCCGTGGGTGCGGGGGCGGGTCCGGTCAGCTCGTGGGCCGGTGGTGCCGGGTCACGAACATCTCGATGGCGAGGGTCACGCAGTAGAACACGAGACCGACGAGGATGGCGCCGAGCACGTAGGCCCAGGCGAGGTTGTAGTTCGACGACGAGGCCGCCGAGGTGATCGACTTGCCGAGCCCGCCGATCGGGCCGCCGAAGTACTCGGCGATCAGCGCCGAGATCACGGCGAGGCTGGATGCGATCCGGAGCCCGGTGAAGATGAACGGCAGGGCGCCCGGGATGGTGACCGTGCGGGTGGTCTGCCAGGCCGAGGCCGCGTAGGCGTGCATCAGGTCGCGGTGCACGGGGCGCACCTGCCGGAGCCCGCGGAGCGTGTTGACGTAGACCGGGATGAACACGGCGATCGCCGCGACCAGCTGCCGCGCCGTCTCGGCGTTCGCGCCGTACATCGCGTAGAGCACGGGCGCCAGGGCCACGATCGGCACCACCGCGACCGCCGAGACGACTCCGGCCGAGAGCCCGTCGACGGCCTTCACCAGCGCGGCGATCACGGCGAACAGGATGCCCCCGATACCGCCGATCACGAGCCCCACGAGGGCGTTGCCGCCGGTCACCAGGGCGCCCTGCACCACCGTGGAGAGGTTCGCCCCGAACTCCGAGCCGATGGCGATCGGGCCCGGCACGATGAACGGCTTGATGTCGAAGGCCACGACGAGCACCTGCCAGAGCGCGAGCGCGAACAGCCCGAGCAGCACGGGTGCGAGGACGGTGCGGGCCCTGGTCGCCTGACCCCTCATCGGTTCTCGACCCCGCGGATGCCGACCGGCGTCTCGCCGTGCAGCAGCTCGCGCACGATGCTGACGTTCTCGAAGAAGGCCTCGTCCTCACGCAGCTGCTCGGTGCGCTCGGCGGCACTGCCGAGCGAGACCGTGGTGATGTCACGGATACGCCCGGGCCGCGGCGACATGACGACGACGCGGTTCGAGAGGTACACGGCCTCGGGGATCGAGTGGGTGACGAAGACGACGGCGGCGCCGGTCTCGGCCGTGATCCGGACGAGCTCGGTCTGCATCCGTTCGCGGGTCATCTCGTCCAGGGCGCCGAACGGCTCGTCCATCAGCAGCAGCCGGGGGCTCTCGGCGAGCGAGCGGGCGATCGCGACCCGCTGCTGCATCCCGCCCGAGAGCTGGTCGGGATAGCTGTCGGCGAAGTCGGAGAGCCCGACGAGCGCCAGCAGCTCGGCCGAGCGGGCCGCGCGGGCCGCCTTGCCGACCCCGTGCAGCTCGAGCGGCAGCTCGATGTTGGCGCTGACGTCGCGCCAGGGAAGAAGGCCGGCCTGCTGGAAGGCGATGCCGTACTCCTGGTCGATGCGCGCCTGACGGGCGGTCTTGCCGAAGACCGTCAGCGATCCGGTCGTCGGGGTGTCGAGATCGGCGATCAGGCGGAGCAGGGTCGACTTGCCGCAGCCCGAGGGGCCGATGAGGGAGACGAACTCCCCCGGCGCGACCGTGAGGTCGATCTGCTCGAGCGCGGTGACCGTGCCCTTCTTCGTGTCGAAGACCTTGTCGACGCCCTCGACGAGCACCGCGGGCACGGCGGTGGGGACGTCTGCGGTGGTGTCGCTCATGCGGGCACCTCTCCTCTGCGATAACGGCGGAGCAGGACTCCGAGCAGTGCGATGAAGCCGGCGGCGACGAGGCCGACGGCGATGGCCCCGAAGATCGGGGCCCATGTGCGGGCGGGGTCGGAGGAGGCCTGCTGGGCGTACTCCAGGATCATCCGGCCGATGCCGCCCTTGAGGCCGATCGAGACCTCGGCGACGACCGTGCCGATCACGGCGTTCGCGGCGGCCAGCCGGAGGGCCGGGAGCAGATAGGGCACGCTCGCGGGGAGCCGGAGCGTCACCAGCGTGCGCCACCATCCGGCGCCGTAGCTCCGGAACAGCTCGACGTGGTTGGCGTCGGGCGAGTTGAGCCCCCGGAGCGCGCCGATCGAGACCGGGAAGAACGCGAGGTAGGAGGCGATGACCGCCACCGACATCCAGTTCTCCCAGCTGAAGTCGCCGACCGAGATCTGCGAGCCCCAGCGGCGTACCAGCGGGGCGATCGCGATCAGGGGCACGGTCTGGCTGAGGATGATCCACGGCAGCACGGCCGACTCCGCGGTGCGGAACCGCTGCATCAGCACGGCCAGCAGCATCCCGACCACGACGCCGACGATCCAGCCGACCGCGGCGACCCCCAGGGTGAACGCCGCGGCCTGCGCCACGACGAGCCAGACCGGGTCGCCCTTGCGGCCACCGGAAGCGGGTTCGAACAGGGTCGCGATCATGTCCCAGACGTGGGGCATGGCGATGTCCGTGGTGCGGGGCAGCACCGTGAGGTCGCCGATGACGACTCCGGATGCGGGACCGAGGGCCTTGTAGAGCTCCCAGATCACCACGAGCAGCACGACGCCCGCCGCGCCGAGCAGCACCCGGCCGGCGACCGGGTTGCCCCGCCGTCGCGGCAGCCGGGCCGGACTCGCGGTCACGCGCTCACGCCTTCGCCGTGATGTGGTCGCGCAGCCGCGGCATGACCGTCTCGCCGTACACGCGGAGGGTCTCCTCCTTGTTGTCGTGCTGGAGGTAGCCGGCGAACTGCGTGACGCCGATGGCCTTGAACTGCTCGAGCTTCTCGATGTGGTCCTCGGCGGTGCCGAGCACACAGAACCGGTCGACGATCTCGTCGGGCACGAAGCTCGTGTGCGTGTTTCCGGCGCGGCCGTGCTCGTTGTAGTCGTATCCCTCGCGGTCCTTGATGTAGTCCGTCAGCGCCTTCGGCACGGCTCCGTCGGTGCCGTACTTCGCCACGATGTCGGCGACGTGGTTGCCGACCATCCCGCCGAACCAGCGGCACTGGTCGCGCATGTGCTCCCAGTCGTCGCCGATGTACATCGGGGCGGCGACGCAGAACTCGATCGAATCGGGGTCACGGCCGACGTTCTCGGCGGCGGCACGGACGGTCGCGATCATCCACTTCGCGATGTCGATGTCGCCGCACTGCAGGATGAAGCCGTCGCCGACCTCGCCCGTGAGCTTCAGCGCGAGCGGGCCGTAGGCGGCCACCCACATCTCGAGCTCGGAGCCGTGGCTCCAGGGGAACTGCAGGGTGGCGCCGTTGTACTCGACCGCCCGCGAGTTCGCGAGCTCGCGGATGACGTGGATCGACTCCCGCAGCGCCTTCAGCGTGGTGGGGGCGCCGTTGGTGACCCGCACCGCCGAGTCGCCGCGGCCGATGCCGCACACGGTGCGGTTGCCGTACATCTCATTGAGGGTCGCGTACAGGCTCGCCGTGACCGTCCAGTCGCGGGTCGCCGGGTTCGTGACCATCGGGCCGACCTTGATCTTGTGGGTCTCGGCGAGGATCTGGCTGTAGATGACGTACGGCTCCTGCCACAGCAGGTGGGAGTCGAAGGTCCAGAAGTAATCGAAGCCGTACTGCTCGCTGAGTTTCGCGAGGCCGACGGTGCGGGCTGCGGGGGGATTGGTCTGGACGACCGCGCCGAATTCCATGTGCTGTCCTTCAGATCAGGTACTGGCTGAGGCCGCGCTTGAAGTAAGCGCCGTCGCCCTTTTTGCCGAGGTATTCGTTGGAGTCGACGATCTTGCGACCGCGGGAGAACACGGTGTCGACGTGGCCGTCGACCTCGAAGCCCTCCCAGGCCGAGTAGTCCATGTTCATGTGGTGGGTCTTGCCGACGCCGATGGAGGTGTGCCCGTTCGGGTCGTAGACGACCACGTCGCCGTCGGCACCGGGCTGGATGACGCCCTTCTTGCCGTAGACGCCGAACATCCGGGCCGGTGTCGTGCTGGTGAGCTCCACCCAGCGCGGCAGGGAGATCTCGCCCATCACGACGCCCTGGTAGATCAGGTCCATCCGGTGCTCGACCGAGCCGATGCCGTTCGGGATCTTCGAGAAGTTCCCGATCCCCATGTCTTTCTGGCCCTTCATGCAGAACGGGCAGTGGTCGGTCGAGATCACCTGCAAGTCGTTCGTGCGCAGGCCCTGCCACATGTGGTTCTGGTGGCCCTCGTGCTTGGAGCGTAGCGGCGTCGAGCAGACCCACTTGGCCCCCTCGAAGTCGCCCCACTCCTCGCTCGTGGCGCCCAGCTGATCCTCGAGCGAGAGGTACAGGTACTGCGGGCAGGTCTCGGCGAACACGTTCTGCCCGGTGTCCCGGGCCTGCGTGATCTGCGCGAGCGCCTCCTTCGCCGAGACGTGCACGATGTACAGCGGCGCACCGGTGAGGTTCGCGAGCATGATGGCGCGGTGGGTCGCCTCCTCCTCGGCCTGCCAGGGGCGCGAGACGCCGTGGTAGAACGGCGTCGTCTCGCCGCGCTCGAGGTGCTGCTGCACGAGCAGGTCGATGACCGAGCCGTTCTCGGCGTGCATCATCATGAGCGCGCCGTTCTGCGAGCCCTTCTGCATCGCCTTGACGATCTGGCCGTCGTCGGAGAGGAACACGCCCTTGTAGGCCATGAACAGCTTGAACGACGTGACGCCCTCGTTGATCAGCTCGTCCATCGCGGTCAGGCTCGAGTCCTGCACGTCGGAGAGGATCTGGTGGAACCCGTAGTCGACGGCGCACTGCCCCGCCGCCTTCTCCTGCCAGAGGGCGTACTGGTCGAGGATGTTCTCGCCGGCGTACTGCACCACGAAGTCGATGATCGACGTCGTGCCACCCCAGGCGGCCGCCCGGGTGCCGGTCTCGAAGGTGTCGCTGGCCTCGGTGCCGCCGAACGGCATCTGCATGTGGGTGTGGGCGTCGATGCCGCCGGGGATCACGTACTTCCCCGTCGCATCCACGACCTCGTCGACGTGGCCCTTGAGGTCGAAGCCGAGCAGGGTGCTGCCCGGGGCGAGCACCGCCTGGATCGTGTCGCCGTCGATCAGCACGTCGGCCTGGGCCGTTCCGGTCGCGTTGACGACCGTTCCCCCGGTGATGAGCGTCTTCATGACCGTCTCCCCCGGCCCTACGGCGCCACGATCTCGCCGTAGGCGTCCGGCCGGCGGTCGCGGTAGAACTGCCAGTCGTCGCGGGTGTCGCGGATGGCGTCGAGGTCGAGGTCGCGGATCAGGAGCTCCTCGTGCTCGGAGGAGCCGAGGTCGCCGACGTAGTTGCCGCGCGGGTCGACGACGTAGGAGGTGCCGTAGAAGTCCACGGCCAGGTCGCCGTACTCGTTGTCCTCCTTGCCGACCCGGTTGGGCACGAGCACGAAGTACTGGTTGGCGCCGGCGGCCGCGGGGCCCTCGAGCTCCCAGAGCCGGTTGGAGAGGCCGGGCTTGGAGGCGTTGGGGTTGAAGACGATCTGGGCGCCGTTCAGGCCCAGCTCCCGCCAGCCCTCGGGGAAGTGGCGGTCGTAGCAGATGTGCACGCCGACCTTGCCGACCGCGGTGTCGAACACCGGGTAGCCGAGGTTGCCGGGGCGGAAGTAGAACTTCTCGTAGAAGCTCTCCAGGTGCGGGATGTGGTGCTTGCGGTACTTGCCCACGATCGTGCCGTCGGCATCCACCACCACAGCGGTGTTGTAGTAGACGCCGGTCTGCTCCTCCTCGTAGATGGGGAGGATCGTGACCATGTTGAGCTCTTTCGCGAGCGCCGCGAAGCGCTGCACGATCGGGCCGTCGGCCGGTTCGGCGTAGCGGTAGTACTTCTTGTCCTGGGTGATGCCGAAGTAGGGGCCGTAGAACAGCTCTTGGAAGCAGATGACCTGGGCGCCCTCGGCCGCCGCATCGCGCATGAACTGCTCGTGCTTGTCGAGCATCGACTCCTTGTCCCCCGTCCAGGTGGTCTGGGAGATCGCCGCGCGGATCGTCGTCATTGGTGGTTCCTCTCGAACGGACTGCACTGTGTTCTGCCGGTTTTGTTATTATTCGGCTTGAACATTTCTCGTGTGTTTCAGCGTGTGACGCGAGAGTAAATATGTCAAGAGTCCCGAGCACCACCGCCCTCTGACCGAACCCCACAGGAACCGGATCCAGAATGCTCGAACAGATCGTCGACGCGGTCGAACACCGCACTCCGGAAGGCATCGCCGCGGCGGTCTCCCGGCTCATCCGGGCGGGCGCCCTCGGCGCCGGCGACCGGCTGCCCACCGTCCGTGACGTGGCTGCCGGCCTCGGGGTGAGCCCCGCGACCGTGAGCAACGCCTGGCAGGCGCTCTCCGGAGTCGGCCTGATCGTCTCGCGCGGGCGGGCCGGCAGCTACGTGCTGCAGGCCTCGACGAGGTGGATGCCGCCGCACTTCGGCGAGCTGGCGGGCTCTCACGTGCTGTCCCGCCTCGACCTCTCGACCGGCACGCCGGATCCGGAGCTGCTGCCGGATCTCACCGCCGCGCTCACCCGGCTGCCGACCCGCGCCGACACGGCCAGCTACCTGTCCTCGCCCGTGCTGCCCGAGCTCGAGCTGCATTTGCGCGCCTCCTGGCCCTACCCCGTTTCGGCGCTCACGATCGTCGACGGGGCGCTGGATGCGATCTCCCGATCGCTCGAGACCCTCGTGCGCTTCGGCGACCGGGTGGTGGTCGAGAACCCGACCTTCCCGCCGTTCCTCGACCTGCTCGACCACCTCGGCGCCGAGCGCGTGCCGGTCGACCTGGATGCGGAGGGGTTGCGACCCGACCTGCTCGCGACCGCGCTGCGCTCGAACCCGGTCGCGATCATCCTGCAGCCCCGGGCCCACAACCCCACGGGCGTGTCGATGACGAGCGAGCGGATGCGCGAGCTCGCGCGGGTACTGCGGGCCCACGAGCACCTCGGGGACCCCGTCGTGATCGAGGACGACCACTCGGGCGAGATCTCGAGCGCGGCCGCCCACAGCCTCGGCAGCTGGATCCCGCAGCGGGTGCTGCACATCCGGAGCTACGCCAAGTCGCACGGACCGGACCTCCGGATCGCGGCGCTCGGCGGCCCCGAGGCCCTGCTCGACCGGATCGTCGCCCGGCGCCTGCTCGGGCCGGGCTGGACCTCGCGGATGCTGCAGACGATCCTCTACGAACTGCTCACGGCGAGCTCGTCGGTGAACGCGGTGCACGACGCCCGGCGGATCTACCAGGCCAGGCAGCGCCTGTTCTCCGAGGCGCTGGTGGCCCGCGGCTTCGTGCATGCGCCGTCGGACGGGATCAACACCTGGATCCCGGTGGGTGACGAGAAGGCGGCCGTGCTGACGCTGGCGGCCAGCGGCATCCGGGCGGCGGCGGGGTCGTCGTTCGCCGCCCGGCCGGGGTCGGGTCAGTTCTTGCGGGTGACCGCGGGGCGGGTGACGGGCGACTTCGAGTCGGTGGCGGGGTCGCTCGCGGCGGCGGCCGAGGCGGGGTGAGCGGGGTGTGCGGCTCGTGCGGCTCGTGCCGCGACCAGCATGACGAGCACCGCGGCGGCCGTGATCGCGGCGCCCACACAGAGCGGTGAGGTGTAGCCGAGGCCGGCCGAGATCGCGAGGCCCGCGATCCAGGCGCCGAGGGCGTTCCCGACGTTGAACGAGGCGATGTTCGCGCTCGAGGCGAGCGTCGGGGCGTGTTCGGCGAAGCTCATCACGCGGGTCTGCAGCGCCGGGACGGTGCCGAAGCCGAAGGCGCCCATCAGCACCAGGGCGATCACGGTCGCGACCGGGTTGGCGGCGGTCAGAGCGAAGCCCGCGAGCACGAGGGTCAGCCCGAGCAGCAGCCAGATCAGGGTCTTGTCGACCGAGAGGGCGGCGAGCCGGCCGCCGAGGAGGTTGCCGGAGAACGTTCCGACGCCGAACACGACCAGGAGCCATGGCACCACCGCGCTGTCGAAGCCGGTGACGCCGGTGAGCGTGTACGCGATGTAGGTGAAGGCGCCGAACATCCCGCCGAAGCCGAGCACGGTGACGACGATGGAGAGCCAGACCTGGCCGGAGCGGAAGGCGCTGAGCTCGGTGCGGATGCTCGGGGCCGGCGCATCCGCATCGCCTCGCACGGGTGCGGGCACCAGCGTCGCGATGCCGATCAGGGCGATGACGCCGATCACCGTGATGGCCCAGAAGGTGGCGCGCCAGCCGTAGGCCTGGCCGACGAAGGTGCCGAAGGGCACGCCGAGCACGTTGGCCAGGGTGAGTCCCGTGAACATGACGGCGATCGCACTCGCGCGCTTCGCCGGCGGCACCATCCCTGCGGCGACGACCGAGCCGATGCCGAAGAAGGCGCCATGGCAGAGGGCGGCGATGACCCGGCCGAGCAGCATGGTGCCGTAGTCGGGGGCGAGGGCCGACACGAGGTTGCCGACGATGAACAGGCCGAGGAGCCCCATCAGCACCTGTTTGCGGGGCAGGCGGGTGACCGCGAGGGTCAGCACGATCGCCCCGAACGCGACGCTCAGCGCGTAGCCCGAGATGAGCCAGCCGGCGGCGGCCTCGTCGACGCCGAGGTCGCGGGCCACCTCGGGCAGCAGGCCCGCGATGACGAACTCGGTGAGGCCGATTCCGAACCCGCCGATGGCGAGGGCGATGAGACCGATGGGCATGGGACTCCTTCTGGGAGAGGGGTGCTGGTGGCGGGTGGCGCTAAGGTAGTTGCGGACGCGGGGTATTGCGTACGCCGAATAAAATAGTTGCACACGCGGGCTATCGGCGCAAGCATCCGTCGTTCGTCGTTGCTCAGTGCGCCGCGGTCGCGACGCAGGAAGGACCGGTCGCACCATGGGAATCGCCGACGACGCCGTCGAGATCAGGGCCCAGGGGTGGCGCACGCTCGCCGCACTGCACGGGCTCATCGAGGGGCGGCTCGAGCAGGCGCTCGGCGCCTCCGCGGGCCTCTCGGTCGTGGAGTACACGGTGCTCGACGCGCTCAACCGCCAGGACGGCTGGCACATGCGCATGCAGCAGCTGGCACGGGCGACGGCGCTCTCCAGCAGCGCCACCACCCGTCTGGTGAACCGGCTCGAGGAGCGGTCGCTGCTCACCCGGGTGCTCTGCGCCGACGACCGGCGCGGCATCTACACCGAGCTGACGGCATCCGGTCACAAGCTGCTCGAGAAGGCCCGGCCCGTGCACGACGAGGTGCTCGAGGCGGCCCTCGCCGAGGCGGCCTCCTCCCCCGAACTGGCCCCCCTCGTCGACGCCCTCCACCACGTCCCATCCCTCCCCTGACCCTCGGATGGAACCGATCCGGGGTGAGCGGACAGTAGGGGGTATGGAGACAGGGGAATTCGACGAGGCCGCGGTCTGGGCTTCGGCGATCGGGGGCGACGCGGTGGCGTTCGCGCGCGTGTTCGACGCGCATCGTGACCGGGTGTTCGGCCAGGCGCTGCGGTTGATCCGCTCGCCGCACGATGCGGAGGACGTGACGGCGCTGGTGTTCCTCGAGGCCTGGCGCCGACGGGCCGACGTGCGCGTCGTCGACGGGTCGATCATCGGCTGGTTGCTGGTCGCGACCAACTTCGTGGTGCGCAACCTGGTGCGCACGATGCGCCGGCACCGTGAGGCGCTCGCGAAGATCCCGCCACCCGAGCATCAGGGCGACCACTCGGACGCCGTCGGCGAGCGCCTCGACAGCCGCTCCCGCCACGAGCGCGTCCGGAGTGCGTTCGCGCAGCTCTCCAAGAACGATCAAGACGTGATCACGCTCTGCGTGCTCGAAGAACTGACCACCGCGCAGGCCGCGACCGCCCTCGGCGTTCCGGCCGGCACCGTGAAGTCCCGGCTCTCCCGCGCGAAGGCGCGCCTGGCCGCTCTCACCGGGAGCGACGATCCCCTGACCGAACCCTCGACCACCACGGGAGGTGCACGATGACCGAACCCATGTCGCCCGAACAGGCCGGCGCCGGCCGCCCGCGATTCGACCCCGCCCGCAGCGCCGCCATCCGCTCGATGTTGATCGAGACCGTCGAGGCCGAGGGCCGGGCGGGAACCGCTGCCGCTCCCGCTCCCCGTTCGCCCCATCGTCGCCGCCGCACCGCCGTGATCGTCACGCTGGCCGTGCTGGCCGGTGGCATCGCCTCGGGTACCGCCGCGATCGCCCTCACCGGAGGATCGCTGTTCGGCCCGCCCGAGCCGGTCGTCACGACGGTCACGCCGACTCCCACGCCGACACCGACGCCCACCCCCACGCCGACTCCCACCCCGACGCCGACAGTGCCGCCGAACCCGCCGGCCCCGGTCGTGCGCGTCCCGGCCACCTGCGACCAGCTGCTGCCGCAGTCGCTGGCGGAGCAGATGGCGGGTACGGCGCTCCAACCGTCCGTCGGTGGACATCCCGCGTTTCCGGTCGCGTATTCGAACCTCCGCGTCGGATCCCTCAGCTGCGGATGGTCGGCCGGCCCGGCACCCGAAAACGGCCCGGCCAGCCCATTCGTCAACCTGGTGATCGTTCCGAGCACCGATGCAGAGGATCTCCTCAACGAGGCCAACCGCGAGGGCATCTACATCGACGCCCCCCAGGTCGACATCGGCGAGGACGTGTACGCGTACTGCCCGATGCCCGGGAACTGGTGCAGCTATATCGGCCAGGTCGGCGGCTACAGCATCCAGCTGTCGGCCCTGAAGCCGGCAGACGGGGCAACCGGAGGCGACGCCGTGCGAGACCCGTTCATCGCCATCCGCGATGCGGTGGCCGCCTTCCCCGCCCCGGGACCGCTCTGGCAGCCCAGCGGCCCCACCCTCCGAGGCGCCAACACGTGTGACGAACTGATCGACGAGCCGAGCCTGTCGGCGATCCTCGGCGAACCGATGCGGGTCTTCCGTCAGTACGCTCACTGGGGCGAATTCGCCTTGTCGTCCTTCGGCGCCTCGCGGCAGGTGAGTGCCTTCGGCTGCGGGTGGACGTCCGACAGTGACGGCGGAACCACCAGCGTCAAGGTGAGCGTGCTCCCCGGGGGCGCCTCGTACTTCGCTCAGTCGAACGCCGAGCAACCCGAGATCGGCTACGCACCCGTCACCGGCTACCCCGGCCAGGCTTTCCTCTCGGCCGACGGCACGACGCTCAGCGTGCTCGTCGAAGACGGATGGGTCCAGGTCGAAGCACCTGGCGATGCGCTTCCCGCGATCACCGACCTGGTCCTGGCGAACGTGGGGCCCATCCCGGCCGTCGGCGGGTGAGCATCCGATGGGATTGAATGGGGGCGTGAAGATTACGGTGCTGGCGGGCGGGGTCGGAGGTGCGAGGTTCCTCCGGGGGCTGCGCACCCAGCTGCGGAAGGCGTACCCGAACGGCGACGGCGGGTCGTCCGCCGAGATCACGGCCGTCGTCAACACTGGCGACGACATGTGGCTCACCGGGCTGCGGGTCTGCCCCGACCTCGACTCGATCATGTACACGCTCGGTGGCGCGAACGACGACGAGCGCGGCTGGGGCCGGAAGGACGAGAGCGAGCGCGTGAGCGCCGAGCTCACCGCGTACGGCATCGGCTGGCCGTGGTTCACCCTCGGCGACCTCGACCTCGGCACGCACATCGCGCGTTCGAGCTTCCTCCGCGACGGTTTGACGCTCACCGAGGCCACCGCGCGCCTGGCCGAACGCTGGAACCCCGGCGTCCGCCTGCTTCCGATGAGCGACCAGCCGGTCGAGACCCACGTCGACATCCTCGTCGACGGCAAGCGCCGAATCGTGCACTTCGAGGAGTGGTGGGTGAAGTACCGGGCGACGGTCCCGGCCCAGCGCTTCATCCAGGTCGGCGTCGACGCGGCCAAGCCCACGCCCTCGGTGCTGCGCGCGATCGAGCAGGCCGACGTCATCCTCGTCGCCCCCTCGAACCCCGTGGTGTCGATCGGCACGATCCTCGGCGTCCCCGGGATGCGCCAGGCGCTGCACGGCGCACGCGCCCCGATCGTGGGTGTCTCACCGATCATCTCCGGAGCCGCCGTGCGCGGCATGGCCGACGCCTGCCTCACCGCGATCGGCGTCGAGACCACCGCCGCGGCCGTGGCGAAGCACTACGGCGCGCGCACCCGCGGAGGCCTCCTCGACGCGTGGCTCGTCGACGAGGCGGATGCGGCGGCCGCCCCCGTGCTCACCGCGGCCGGCATCCGCACCACGGTCGTGCCGCTCTGGATGAACGACGCCGACACGAGCGCGCAGCTGGCGGCCGACGCCTTGGCGGCGGCGAGGTTCTAGCTCCGCGGCCTGTCTTGGTTCCGCGCCGCCGCCTCTGCGGCGCGGGCGACATGTGAGGGTGCGGTCGAGCCTTGCGGCCTACGGTCGCAAGCCTCGGCCGCGCCCTCACCCTGGGTCGTCGGGTACGGCCCGCGGCCCCGGCCCGGCCCCCGGCCGCCGGGACGCGCGGCAACGACGAACTGGCGACCGCCGGGACGCGCGGCAACGACGGAGTTCCTATCGCTCCGCTGCATCCGACGGAGCGAGAGCCCGTCGGGAGCCGCGGGCTCCGTTGTTGCCGCCTCTTCAGGCGGGGGCGACGGAAGCTGCCGGGGGTCAGCGGAGGGCTAGGAGGGCGGCGTAGGCCGCCATCGAGAGGAGGTAGCAGGCCACGACGATCGCGTAGCCCGCTAGGTGCACGCGCAGCGGCTGATCGCGGCGCGCCCACCAGCCGAGCCTGCGGAACGCCCACGGCACCAGCAGCCAGCCGAGCAGCTGCGTCGAGACCACGTTGCCGATGAACAGCGACAGCCAGAACGGCAGCCCCGACAGCAGCGTGTCACCGATGAAGTAGCCCCAGAGGAAGACGACCGGGTAGAGCATGAGCAGCACGATCAGGTTGCTCTTGAACACCGGATCGGGCATCTTCGTGGCATTGCCGGTCCAGAAGCCGAAGCCGTAGCTCGCCTTCGTGATCGTGAGCTGGTCGTTGTAGGCGGCCCCGGCCTCCAGCAGCTCACGGCGTTCGGGCGACTCGATCCATTTCGTCAGGTTCTCGTCGGTGTCGAAGCTCAGCACGACGACCCAGTCGTCCTGCACCCCCGGCACCGGACGCTCGATCCTGTGGCCCAGGAAGCCGTCGAACCGAGACTCCACGGCCGAGATCTGCCGCTGCCAGTCGAGGAAGGCCCCCTCGTCCTCCGGCGCGACCCGGCTCGAGATCAGCGCCGAGGCCGCTTCGGCCCGGTGCGTGTTCTCCTCGGTGAACAGGTGCACGTCGTCGTTGCCGATGAACTCGCTGCGGATCTCGTCGGTCAGCGACATCCGCTCGGCGCTCTGCAGCCAGCCGCGCGCCGACTCGACGTCGCGGAAACGCTGCACGATCACCCAGTCGACCTGGAGCGGCGGATCGGGCCGGATGACCTGACGGTCGAGGAAACCGGGCCAGTTCGCGATCCGCTCCCCCACCTTCTGCTGCCACTGCTCGTACCGCTCGTAGCTCGACTCGGCCAGGCGCCGGTGCACCACCAGCGCGACGGTCACCCCCGTCACGCCTTCCGGTAGGCGAGCTCGCCCATCACCCAGGTCTGGTCGACCGCACGCTCGTCCGACACCATCATGATGCTGAACAGCAGGTCGGAGACCACGTCGAGCGTGAGCTCGCCGTCGGCCTTCTCCAGAGTGAGCGAGGCGTGCCACGGGGTGGCCGGAGGGCCCGCCGTGTAGTCGAGGGCGACGAAGTCGGCCTCCTTGCCGATGTCGAAGGTGCCGACCACGTCGTCGATGTAGAGCGACTCGGCCCCACCGCGGGTCAGCAGGTAGAACGCCCGGAAGGCCGAGAGCTTGTTGCGCTCGGACTCCGCCAGATCTTGCTCGCTCGGGATGATCGACCCGTCGAGGATGGTGTTGTTCAGCATCCCCACCTTGTAGCCGTCCTCGAGCGAGTTGAGCAGGCTGAACCGGTTGCCGCCACCCATGTCGGTGCCGACCGAGAGCAGAACGCGGTGCTCGGGGTCGAGCGCCTTGCCGAGCCGGAACAGCCCCGACCCGAGGTACAGGTTCGACGACGGGCAGAACGCCACGGCCGCGCCCTTGTCCGAGAAGCGCCGGAACTCGTCGTTCGAGAGCCACACCCCGTGCCCGCCGGTGAACTTCGGGCCCACCAGGTCGTACTTCTCGTACACGCCGAGGTAGTCGTGGCAGTCGTCGTGCAGTGCCAGCACTCCGTGGATCTCGGCCGGGTTCTCGGAGATGTGAGTGTTGATCCACAGCTCCGGGTACTCCTGCTTGAGCTTCTGGCACGCCGCCAGCAGTTCGTTCGAGGCGCCGAAGCCGAAGCGCGGGGTGATCGCGTAGAGGTTGCGGCCCGTGCCGTGCCACTTCTCGATCAGCGTCTTGCTGTCGTCGTAGAACTGCTCGGGGGTGTTGGCGAAGTAGTCGGGAACGTGGCGGTCGATGCCGGTGAGCCCCCCGATCATCCGCATGTTGCGCCGGCTGGCCTCTTCGAAGAAGACCTCGTTGCAGGTCAGGTTGCCGGTGGTGAAGGTCTGGGCCGTGGTCGTGCCCGAGGCCAGGAGGTTGTCGAAGAAGTGCTTCGTGCCCTCCTCGGCGTAGGCCCGGTCGGCGTAGCGGTGCTCCTCGGGGAAGACCCACTTCTGCAGCCACGGCAGCAGCTGCTCGCCGTAGGCGCCGAGCACGCGGGTCTGCGGGAGGTGGATGTGGCCGTCGATGAAGCCGGGGAGGATGATCCTGTCCGTGATCTCGGTGACCTCCACATCCGGATGCTTCGGTGCGATCTCGGCGTACGGCCCGAAGTCGACGATGATCCCGTCCTCCATGACCAGGAGCCCGTCTGCATGGAACCGTGTGGCGGCCGACTCGTCGCCGACGTGCTTCCACGGGTCGTCGACGAAGTCCAGAAAAGTGCCGCGGACAGCAGTGAGCGCCAAGAGAATCCCCATTCGTATCGGTCTGGTCATCGTGACACAGACCACCGACACGGCGCGCACTCCCGTTGGGGGCACAGAAACCACGACGACCCGTCAGTTCTGGTCGCTATTACGAGTGGATAGCGACCAGAAGTGACGGGTCGGGGGGTGTTGCGGTGTGTTGGAGGGTGCTACTCCTGGGTGTCGGCGTCGACCCAGTCGAGGGTCTTCGTGACGGCCTTCTTCCAGTTGCGGATCTGGCGGTCGCGCTCGGCCTCGTCCATCTGCGGCTCCCAGCGGGAGTCCTCCTGCCAGTTGGCGCGGAGCTCGTCGAGGTTCGCCCAGAAGCCGACGGCGAGGCCGGCGGCGTAAGCCGCGCCCAGGGCGGTGGTCTCGGCGACGACCGGACGGATGACGGGGACGCCGAGGATGTCGGCCTGGAACTGCATGAGCAGGTTGTTGGCGATCATTCCGCCGTCGACCTTGAGCTCGGTGAGGTCGACGCCGGAGTCGGCGTTGACCGCATCCAGCACCTCGCGGGTCTGGAAGGCGGTCGCCTCGAGCGCGGCGCGGGCGATGTGACCCTTGTTGACGTAGCGGGTGAGGCCCACGAGGGCACCACGTGCATCCGACCGCCAGTAGGGCGCGAAGAGGCCCGAGAACGCCGGCACGAAGTAAGCACCACCGTTGTCGTCGACCGTCTTCGCCAGGGTCTCGACCTCGGGTGCGGACGAGATGATGCCGAGGTTGTCACGAAGCCACTGGATGAGCGACCCGGTGACCGCGATCGAGCCCTCGAGCGCGTAGTGGGCCGGCTGGTCGCCCAGCTTGTAGCCCAGCGTGGTGAGCAGCCCGTTCTTCGAGTGCACGATCTCGGTGTCCGTGTTGAAGATCAGGAAGTTTCCGGTGCCGTAGGTGTTCTTCGACTCGCCGGCGTCGAACGCCGCCTGGCCGAACGTGGCGGCCTGCTGGTCACCGAGGATGCCCGCGACCGGGACCTCACGGAGCAGGTTCGACGACTCGACGTTTCCGTAGACCTCGGAGGAGGACTTGATCTCGGGGAGCATCGACTTCGGCACACCGAAGGCCTCGAGGATGTCGTCGCGCCACTCGAGCGTCTCGAGGTCCATGAAGAGGGTGCGCGAGGCGTTGGTCACGTCGGTGGCGTGGACGCCACCCTCGGTGCCGCCGGTGAGGTTCCACAGGACCCAGGAGTCGGTGGTGCCGAACAGCAGGTCGCCGGCTTCGGCCTTCTCGCGGGCGCCCTCGACGTTCTCGAGGATCCAGACGATCTTGGTGCCGGAGAAGTAGGTCGCGAGCGGGAGGCCCACGATCTGCTTGAAGCGCTCGACGCCGAGGTCGCTGTCGGCCGCGAGACGGTCGACGATCGACTGGGTGCGGGTGTCCTGCCAGACGATGGCGTTGTAGACGGGCTTGCCGGTGTTCTTGTCCCAGACCACCGCGGTCTCGCGCTGGTTGGTGATCCCGACCGCGGCGATGTCGTGACGGGTCAGGTCGGCCTTGGAGAGCGCCTGCCCGATGACCTCGCGGACGTTGGCCCAGATCTCCATCGGGTCGTGCTCGACCCAGCCCGCCTTCGGGAAGATCTGCTCGTGCTCCTTCTGACCGGTCGACACGATCGTGCCGGCGTGGTCGAAGATGATGGCGCGGGAGGACGTGGTCCCCTGATCGATCGCCAGAACGTACTTCTGTTCAGCCATTTCAAACTCCTTTGTCTTGCTGGATGTCTAGTGGGGTATTCACGGTGCCGGGATGCGCACACCAGACGTGCGCATCCCGGTACCGCACTCAGATCACGTGAGGATGGGGAGCAAGGGGATGGCCAGGAACCCTGCCAGGATGCCACCGATGATCGGGCCGACCACAGGTACCCAGGAGTACGACCAGTCGGACGTGCCCTTGCCCTTGATCGGCAGGATCGCGTGCGCGATGCGCGGCCCGAGGTCACGGGCCGGGTTGATCGCGTAGCCGGTCGGGCCACCGAGCGAGGCGCCGATCGCGATCACGAGGAGAGCCACCGGAAGTGCGCCGAGGGCCGCGAGGCCACCGTCGCCCTGACGACCGCCACCGAAGCCGATGACCACGAACACCAGCACGAAGGTGCCGATGATCTCGGTCACGAGGTTCCACCCGTAGGAGCGGATGGCCGGACCGGTCGAGAACACGCCGAGCTTGTTCGCCGCGTCGGGCTCCTCGTCGAAGTGCTGCTTGTAGGCCAGCCAGACGAACACCGCGCCGATGATCGCGCCGATCAGCTGAGCACCGATGTAGGCGATCACGCTGAGCGCGTTCACGTCGACCGGAGTCGCAGCGGAACCGAAGGTCTTGGCGCCGTTCGCGACGAGTCCCAGGGTCACGGCGGGGTTGAGGTGGGCGCCCGAGGCGTACGACACGATCACACCGGCGAAGACCGCGAGGCCCCAGCCGATGTTGACCATGAGCGTTCCGCCGTTGAAGCCCTTGGTGCGGATGAGCGCGACGTTCGCGACCACACCGCAGCCCAGGAGCACGAGGAGGGCGGTGCCCACCAGCTCCGATACGAAGTCGATTCCGAGATTGTCCACGTTGACCTTTCTTCAGGGGCGGCAGCTGTGCCGCCCTGCTCAGTTGACGGCGCCAGCCACCGTCGTGCTCGCCGCTTCCAGCACGATGCCGTGGAAGAAGCGGAGGTTCGAGACCGCCTGCTCGCGCTCGGAGGCGAGGCGTGCATCCGACCACCCCTGCGACCGGGCCGCCAGGGTGCTCAGCTCGTCGAAGACCTCCTGGGTGAGGCCGCCGACGAAGGCGATGATGCTGCGGCGCAGCACGAGGTCGCTGAGGTGGACGGTGTGTTCGCCCATCAGGTAGTCGATCTCGGCGGTGCTGTAGCCGGGCAGGGTGTCGAGGGGCTTGTCGGTCTCCTCGGCGGCCACGATGTGCGCGATGACCTTCACGGCGTTCGTGCCGTACCGGCCGAGGAGCACGCGGGTGCGGGCCTCGCCGAGGTCGGCCGCGTGGGCCTTGACCCAGGTGGTGGTCGCGGATGCGCCCTGCGGGAAGTCGACACCGCCACCGATCGCCAGGTCGGTCGTGCTCACCGTGCGGGTGCGGCCGAGGAGGGCGAGGGTGTCGTTGGCGAGGTGCTCGGACAGTGCGCGGAACGTGGTCCACTTGCCGCCGACCAGGCTGAGCTGCTTGACGCGGCTCGACTTCGCGAACGGGGTCTGCTCGATGCGGTAGTCGCGCGAGACGAAGCCGGGGGCGGTGTCGCCGTGGCCGGGCAGCGGGCGGATGCCCGAGTAGCGGTAGACGATCTGCGGCCGGTCGACCTTGATGGTCGGGAACACGTGGTCGACGAGCTCGAAGAAGTAGTCGACCTCCGCCTCGGTGCAGACGGCGGGCTCGGCCGGGTCGGCCTCGAGGTCGGTGGTACCGACGAGCACGCGGCCGTTGAGCGGGTAGATCAGCACGATACGGCCGTCGTTGTTCTCGAAGAACACCTCGCCGCCGGCGCAGGCGTCGTACAGCTCCTTGTTGTCGAGCACGATGTGCGAGCCCTTGGTGCCGCCCATGTAGTGGGTCTGCTCGCCGAGCGCGGCGTTGGTCAGGTCGGTCCACGGCCCGGTGGTGTTCACGACCACATCGGCGGTGACCTCGAAGGTCTCGCCGCTCAAGGTGTCGCGGAGCACGACGGCGTCGCCGTTCGAGCCGATGGCCTCGACGTAGTTGGCGGTGCGGGCGTGCGGGCCGGTGGCCAGCGCATCCTGAACCAGGTCGAGCGCGAGGCGCTCGGGGTTCTCGACGGCCGCGTCGTAGTAGGTCGCCGTGTACTTCACGTCGGGGCGGAGCTTAGGCAGCTTCTGCAGCGACTTCTTGCGGCCCACGAACTTGTGGCGCGGCACGTTGCCGCCGTCGCGCGAGAAGGAGTCGTAGCCCATCAGGCCGACCTTGATCAGCAGCGCGCCGCGCTCCTTGGCCTTGCCCTGCTTGTGGGTGAGGAAGCGCAGCGGCGCCGACAGGATGCCCGAGAACGTCGAGAAGATCGGGATCGTGGTGGGCAGCGGCTTCACGTAGTGGGGAGCGAGGCGGAGGAGGCGGTTGCGCTCCTGCACGCTCTCGCGGACGAGACGGAACTCGCCGTTCTCGAGGTAGCGGACGCCACCGTGGATCATGTGGCTGGAGGCGGCCGACGCCCCGCTGGCGTAGTCGCCGCGCTCGACCAGGATGACCTCGACGCCCTGCAGGGCGAGGTCGCGGAAGGTTCCGATGCCGTTGATGCCGCCACCCACGACGAGCACCTGTGCTCGGGGGTTCTGACGGATCGCGTCGACGTCGGGGCGGACCTCGGCGGAGATGCTGCCGGTACCGCTGTCGTTGGTTGAGGAACTCACTGTGTACTCGCCTTCGTGCTCTCGTGAGGGTTGCGTTTCGGCAATCCGGTCGAACGGGGATCGCCCTTGAGATGATCCGCCCGACGACTTACAGTTCTACGACGATCGTCACATATGATCAAGCGCAATGCACATATGTGCACGGCGTAGGATCGCGTCGACGACGACCACCCGAGAGGATGCGACGGAGCATGGCCGAGACCCCCGGCGGAGACAAGGTGCGCGATGCGCTCCGAGCCGCCCACCTGTACTACCTTCAGGACCTCACGATGGAGGCCATCGCGAGCGAGCTCCACACCTCGCGCTCGTCGGTGTCGCGATTGCTCGGATTCGCGCGGGACACCGGGCTCGTGGAGATCCAGGTGAAGTCCCCCGCCGACCGCGTCTCGTCGATCCAGGACCGGATCAAGGAGCGGTTCGGGATCACCGCGCACGTCGTCCCGGTGCCGGACTCGACCGCCGAGGTCGACCGCCTCGAACGCGTCGCGATGAGCGCTGCACGCATTCTCGGTCCGTTCTTCGACTCCAACATGACGATGGGGATCGCCTGGGGATCGACGCTTTCCGCCGTCTCCCGGCATCTTCAGGAGAAGGTCACGCACAACTCACAGATCGTGCAGCTGAACGGCGCATCGAACGCCCGCACGACGGGGATCGGCTACGCGAGCGAGATCATGAGCCGGTTCGGCACGGCCTTCGGCGCGTACGTGCAGCAGTTCCCGGTGCCGGCGTTCTTCGACGACCCGCGCACCAAGGAGGTGCTGTGGCGGGAGCGCAGCATCCGGCGGGTGCTCGAGATCCAGAAGCACATGGACATCGCGCTCTTCGGGCTGGGCTCGGCCTACGCCGACGTGCCCTCGCACGTCTACGTGGGCGGGTACCTCGACGACGACGACTTCCAGGCGCTCACCCACTCGGATGTGGTGGGCGACGTCGCCACCGTGTTCTACCGGGCCGACGGCTCGAGCGACGACATCCCGATGAACGCCCGCTCGTCCGGCCCGTCGCTGTCGTTGCTGTCGAAGGTGTCTCGGCGGGTCTGCGTGGTGTCGGGGCGGTCGAAGCTGCCGGCACTGCGGGGCGCGCTGGCGGCCGGGGTGATGACCGATCTGATCATCGACGAGGCGACGGCCCACTCGCTCGTCGAGGGCTGAGCGCGGCCAGCGCCGCATGGGTGTGCGCGCCGACGCCGAGCGCGACGGCTGCGTCGAGGTCGGCCGCGGTGTCGACGTCGCGACGGATGGGCGAGTCGGCCGGGAGCGCCAGGATGCGGTGGCCGGCCGCGGCGTGAGCGGCGGCCGAGCCGGCGCCGAAGCGCGGGACGGGCGGGGCCGCGGTGGTCGCCGTCAGGAGGGTCGTGCCGGCGCCGTCGGCGTCGGGGACCACGGCGAGCGGATGCGCCTCGGCCGCGCTCAGTGCGTCGTCGACCGCCTCGGGGGTGAGGGACGGGAGGTCTCCGAGGAGGACGGCGAGGGGGCGCGTTTCGCCGACGGCCCGGAGTCCTTCAGCGATCGCGCCGTTGAGGCCGAGACCGGGGTCGCTCACGATCAGGACGCCGCGGCTGCCGAGCTCTGCCGCGAGGGGTGTGGTCGGGTCGGTGACGACGATGATGCTCGCCACCCTGCGTGCGGCGGCGAGGGCCGCTAGCGCGTCGAGAGTGAAGGCCTCGGCCAGGCGCATCCGGTCGCCGTCGGCGATGTCGGGATGCAGGCGCGACTTGCTGTCGACCGTGCCTTTGACCGGCACGACGACGGTCCAGGGAAGGGAGGAGTCAGTCACCGCGCACGATTATCGCAGAAAGAACGATCGGTCTGTTTTTTTGGAATGATGCAGACGCATCCGTTGTTATCCCCCTCGTGAGCAGAACATTCCATGAGATCGAAGGCGAACGAGGGGTTGTGAAGTACCGCCGTCACCCCAACGGCAAGGGATACGTGGCTGTCGGCGCCGAAGTCGACGCGAGTGCGTTCATCGACCCGACGAGCTACGTCGAAGAGGGCGCGCGGGTCGGTCCGAACGCACGCATCGGCTCGGGGAGCTGGGTCGAGCAGTCGGCCGCCGTCGGAGCCGGCGTGGTCGTCGGAGCACACGTGCACATCGGTGCCGCCGCCATCATCGGCCGCGGTTCGAAGATCGGGAGCCACTCCCGCATCGGCGCCAAGGCCGTCGTGATCGACGGAGCCCACGTCGACAACGACGCCACCATCGCCCCCGGCGAGGTCGTGCGCCGCTCGGCCGGCGGGGACTACGCCAAGGCGGCTTAGGCCGCATCGCACCGCAGAGCTCCGGCGCAATAGCGCCGGAGACTTCGCGGTTGCGGGCTGCAGGGACGTCGACCGCTTCGCTGAGAGCGAGCGGGACTGCGGCCCGTTGCCGGCATCGCTAGAGTCGGGCGTATGACCCGACGATCCGGCACGGCCTCGACAGTGAGCGCGGTCGTCCGCCTCCTGTCGGTCGTGATGGGCCTCGGACTCGTGTGGTTCGTCTCGTCGTCCGTCTCGGGTCAGGCTGCGCCGGGACTCGTCCTCGCCGCCGCCGTGCTGACCGCCGGCGCCCTGGTCGCGGTGGTCGCCGCGCGCGGCGTTCTCGCAGCCATCGCCTGGATGCTGCGGGCCACCGAGCCCCGGCATCCCGCCGAGCGCATCGACCTGCCCGCCTCCATCGTGCAGAGCCGGCCCGACGCTCCGGGCCGCCCGCAGCCGAGGGCACCCGGCCACCTCCTGACGGTCGTCTAGGAGAGCCCTCACCGCACTCCTCGAACGACCGAAAACGGTTCCTCATCCGTTCTCGTCCTCGTCAGGAGTCCCATGAACATCTATGCCTTCGGCCCCGTTGCGGCCGCGCTCGACGGAGCGTATTCCGTCGTCCAGTTCCTCGCCGGCGCCCTCGCGCCCCTCGTCGGGGCGGGCGCGACCGCGTTGGCCATCGTGGCGATCACGATCCTCGTGCGCACCGTCCTCATCCCGGTCGGGCTCTCGCAGGCCCGGGCCCAGCGGATGCGGCGGAAGCTCGCCCCGCGGCTGACCGAGCTCCGCACCCGGCACGCCAAGAACCCCGAACGGCTGCAGCGCGAGACCATGGCGCTGTACGCCGAGGAGAACGCGTCGCCGTTCGCGGGGTGCCTGCCGCTCCTCATCCAGGCGCCGATCGTCTCGCTGATCTACGGGCTGTTCATCCAGCCCACGATCAACGGGCACCCGAACGGCCTGCTGTCGAGCACGGTGTTCGGGGCGCCGCTCGGCACGAGCTTCGTGACCGCGCTCGGCTCGGGCATCGACCCGCAAGGGCTCGTGGTGAGCGGGGTGATCCTGGTGCTGATCGCCGCGATCGCGCTCGTCTCGCGCCGCCAGAGCCTGCTCGTGGCGCAGCTCGCGGCACCCGCGCCCGCCGCGGGCGGCAACGGCGGCGGATCGCCACGCGCCAACGCGTCGGGCCCGGACCCGTCGAGCGCGATGCTCGCGGCGCTCGCGCCCGGCGGCTCCGCCGCTCGGGTGCTGAGCTGGCTGCCGCTTCTGACGGTGGTCTTCGCGGCCTTCGTGCCGCTCGCCGCGAGCCTCTACCTGCTCGTCACCACCGCCTGGACCCTCGTCGAGCGCGAGATCCTCCGCCGCACCGTCGTCTGAGGCGCAGGACGTGCACGAACGGGCTGTAGATCGTCTTCACGCATGCAATACGCACGTCTGAGTGCGATCTTCAGCCCATTCGTGCAGGGTGCCTTTCCGAACGGGCTGCTGAGAGTGCTCAGGCGTGCAATACGCACGCAAAGGCGCGCTCAGCAGCCCGTTCGTGCACGCCTCCGCGCCATGAGCCTTCCGAATCGAATGAGAATCGGGGGGCTCATCGACGTAGTGCACTCGAACCCCCCCGTTTTTCATTCCGTTCCACCGGCCTCGGCGCGCGCCGCGGCGAGTCCGGCCGCGTAACCGGCCTCGAACCCCTCGGCGTAGCCCGCCCCGTGCCCCTGCGCCAGCGCCTCATCCGTCCCGAGCCGGAACATGTCCGTCGGCCCCGTCCGCGAGAGCGCCCGCGCGGGCGTCTCGAGCGACTCGACCACCGCGTGCCCGAAGCCGCGTACCAGCGCGACCGGCATTCCGCTCGCCTTGCCCTTGACCAGGTCGCCCGCAGACGCGAGCTCGTCGCCCACCGCGGCCTGCGTCACGACGAGCTCGTGGCCGAAGCTGTCCCGGCTCCCCCGCAGGTCGTCGAGCACGAGCACACCGGCCGCTCCGATCGCCTGATCGATCTGCCCCTCGCGCCAGGCGCGCCCGAGCGTGTCCGACACGATCACGCCGAGACGCACACCGAAGCGGGCGCGGAGACCGGCGGCCAACGCCCGGGCCGACGCATCGGGATCCTCGGGCAGCAGCAACACCGTCCCGTCGGGCGTGTTGCTGGCGTCGACGCCGGCCGCCGCCTGCACGATGCCCTGGCGGTTCTCCACGATCCGGGTGACCCCGCCCGGGTGCACGCGCGAGGCGACGACCCGCACGGTCTCGGCGGTGATCGCGTCCTCACGGTCGGTCGCGGCGACGATCCGCCCCTCGGCCTTCGAGATGATCTTGCTCGTCACGACCAGCACGTCGCCCTCGAGCGGCGCGAGCCCCGCACCCACGAGCGCGTCGCCGATCGCGACGACGAGATCGTCGCCCGGCGCGATCTCCGGCAGCCCGCCGAACGCGACCACCCGCACCTCGCTGAGCGCACCGGCGACCGTGTCACCACCCGCGCGACCCACCGCATCCACCCCGCTCACCGGTGCAGCTTCGGCAGCACGTCGCGCCCGAACACGTCGATCCACTCCCGCTGGTTGCGGCCGACGTTGTGCAGGTAGATCTTGTCGAACCCGAGGTCGGCGTAGCGCTGGATGTAGGCACGGTGCTCATCCGGATCGCTCGAGATCATCAGCCGCCCGTCGAAGTCGGCCGGCCGCACCATCTTGGCGATCTGCTCGAACTCGAACGGGCTCCGGATGTCGGCCTTCGGAAAACGCATGCCGCCGTTCGGCCACTCGGTGACCGCGTTGGCCATCGCCTCCTCCTCGGTCGGCGCCCAGGAGAGGTGCAGCTGCAGCAACTTCGGCATCCGGTTCGGATCCTTACCCACCTCGCGCGCCCCGTCGGCGAAACGGGTGAACAGGCCGGCGATCTTCTCCAGCGGCGCACCCACCGTGATCAGCCCGTCGACCGTGCGGCCCGCCCGCTTCGCGGTCACCGGGCCTGCTGTCGCCACGAAGACCTGCGGGGGTTCCTCGGGCATGGTCCACAACCGGGTCGACTCCACCTTGAAGAAGGGGCCGGAGTGCTTCAGATCCTTCCCGGCGAGAGAGGCGGTGAAGAGCTTGGTGATGATGTCGACGGCCTCGAACATCCGGTTGATCCGCTCGGGCGCCTCGGGCCAGTAGCCGCCGACCACGTGCTCGTTGAGGGCCTCGCCCGAGCCGAGCCCGAGCCAGTGCCGGCCGGGGTACATCGCCGCGGTCGTCGCCGAGGCCTGCGCCACCATCGCCGGGTGCCAGCGGTAGCTCGGCGTCGTCACGCCCGGGCCGAAGTCGCCCGTGGTGCGTTCGCCGAGGGCGGTGAGCACGTTCCAGACGAACGACGACTGGCCCTGACGCGGAACCCAGGGCTGGAAGTGGTCGGAGGCCATGACCCCCGAGAATCCGCGGCTCTCGGCGTGCACTGCGAGGTCGACCGCCTCCCGGGGCGCGAACTGCTCGAGCATCGCCGCGTAGCCGATCGGGATCTGCGTCATGCGGTGGTGCCTCCGAAGGGGTCAGTCGGTGGTGTGCTTCAAGAAGTCTGCCACCACCGCCGGCACGTACGGAGCCACGTCTCCCCCGAGCGCCGACACCTGGCGCACCAGCGAGCTCGAGACGTGGGCATGTGCGGGGTCGGGAAGCAGGAAGATCGTCTCGACGCCTGCGAGGTTGCGGTTCACGATCGCCATCGGCGTCTCGTACGCCACGTCGATCTGCGAGCGGATGCCCTTGACGATCGCGGTCGCCCCCACGTCGGTGCAGTAGTCGACGAGGAGTCCGACGCTCCATGAGTTGATCACGATGCGGGCACCGTGGATCCCCCGCTCCTCGAGCGATTTCTCGATCAGCGCCACGCGGTGGGCGATCGGGATGAGGGCGTGCTTGTCGGGGTTGTGCACCACGACCACGTGCACCTCGTCGAAGATCTTCGCCGCGCGCTCGATGACGTCGATGTGCCCCAGGGTGATGGGGTCGAAGGATCCGGGAACCACGGCGACACTGCTCATGCCGACCAGGCTATCAACGCCGCATTAAGGGCACGTTACAGAAGTCGCACCATGTCACGAGCGGATGAACGGGGCTGGGTCGGCACGTCGGGTGCGTGCTGCGCCGCCGCGGCTTCCGTCGCATTCGTCGCGTCCGTCGCCTTCGTCTCTCTCGCCGCCTCGGCGGCCGCCACGAACCGCTCGGCGAGCGCGATCGTCTCGGCGAGCAGGTCGTAGAGCCGCTCGTCAGGGTGCGGCGCGCAGGCCGAGCGCACCCCGTCTACCGCGAGCGCGATCGTCGCGTGCGTCTGCCGGGTGGTGATCGTGCCCCGCTGCCAGCGACCGTTGCGCTCGAGGAACGCGTCGGCCCAGCGAGCGGCTTCCGGCGCATCGGCGAGAGCCTGCTCCAGGTCCGCCTCGACGTCGATCCCCAGGTCGGCGGTGCCGCCGGATTCGCGCAGGGCCTCACGGCAGACCAGGGCGCCGACCGCCAGAGCGTGCTGTCGATCGAGCGGCGCCGAGGGCAGGGCCGCGGACACGGCGGCGATCGCCACGACCATCTCGAGCCGCTCGTCGTCGGTGTTGAGTCCGATGACCGACGGGATGAGCGGCGCCAGACGCCCTCGGCCCTGGTCAGTCGTCATGTCGTTGACCGCCCGGGCGAGCTGGGCGACTCCGGCGTGCGTGCACGACGGGTGGTCGCTCCACTTCTCGCCCGCGAGGAACGACGCGAACTCCATGAAGCACGCCCCGGATCTCGGCGACCGGTGCCGGCCGGCCGACAGCACGGGCAGTGCGTCGTGCGTGAGGAACCGCGCGCTCTCGTCGGCGCCGTTCGACCTGCTGAGTCTGGATCTCGTGAACATACCCACCTCGTCTCCGCTGGATTCCACTGTGCGCCTGCCGGGCCGGAAACTCAATGGCCGGGCGGGATTCGGCGGTGGGGGTTGCGGATCGGACCGGAACGCGCTCAGGGCTGGGCTGGGGCGCACAGTTCTCGGCCAGGGAATCGCGCGCGCTCTCCTCGCGGAGCGGCTCAGTTCTTCGCGAGGAACTCGCGCTCGGACTCACGGAGCCGCCGCTCGAGCGCCTCGGCGAGGGCCGGATGCGCAGTGAGGGCGGGATCGTCGCGCACGATCTCGACGGCCACGCCCCGTGCATCCTGGATTACGTCGCCGTCTTTGACCACCCGCAGCAGCCGCAGCGAGGAGCGGCCGCCGGACTGCACGCTGCCCAGCACGTCGCCCTCGCGACGCAGCTCGAGGTCGATCTCGGCGAGGGCGAAGCCGTCGAGGGTCTCGGCGACCGCGTCGACGCGCTGGCGGGCGAGGGAGTCGGCCTCGGCGTTCGTGACGAGCAGGCAGATGCCGGGGACCCCGCCACGGCCGACGCGGCCACGGAGCTGGTGCAGCTGGCTGACTCCGAAGCGATCGGCGTCGAGGATGACCATGGTCGAGGCGTTCGGCACGTCGACCCCGACCTCGATCACGGTGGTCGCGACGAGCACGTCGATCTCGCGGGCGGCGAAGGCGCGCATCACCGCGTCTTTCTCGTCGCTCGGCATGCGGCCATGCAGCGCCTCGATGCGGCGGCCGGCGAGCACGGGCTCGGCGCGGAGGTGGCGGAGGGTGTCGACGACGTTGGCCTTCGCGGGAGCGGGCGGGCCGGACGGCGCGGCGGCAGCCGACCCGGCCGAGCCCGATGCGGCGGATGCAGACTTCTTCGCCCCGCCCTTCGCGGCAGGCGCCTCCTCCGCATCCGGGTCGTCGAGACCGTCGCCCGAATCGTCGGCGGGATCGATCGCGGGGCACACGACGAAGGCCTGCCGGCCCTTGGCGAGTTCTTCGGCGGTGCGCTGCCAGATGCGGCCGGCCCAGCCGGGCTTCTCGGCCAGGGGCACGCTGAAGCTCTCGATGCCCTTGCGACCCTCGGGCAGCTGGGTGATCGTCGAGACGTCGAGGTCGCCGAAGACGGTCATCGCCACTGTGCGCGGGATCGGGGTCGCCGTCATCACCAGGAGGTGCGGCGGGGTGGCGCCCTTCTGGCGCAGGGTGTCGCGCTGCTCGACCCCGAAGCGGTGCTGCTCGTCGACGACCACGAGGCCCAAGTCGTAGAACTGCACCGTGTCGGTGAGGAGGGCGTGCGTGCCGATCACGAGTTTCGCCTGGCCCGACACCATCCTGAGCAGCGCCTTCTTGCGCTCGGCGGTGGCGAGCTGGCCGGTGTGCAGCGTCGGCATCAGCTCGGCCGCGAGGTCGGGGCCGAGCACCTTGACGATCGAGCGCAGGTGCTGCACCGCGAGCACCTCGGTGGGGGCGAGCAGCGCCGACTGGCCGCCCGAATCGGCCACCGCGAGCATCGCCCGCACCGCGACGAGCGTCTTGCCCGAGCCGACCTCACCCTGCAGCAGCCGCATCATCGGCACCTCGGCGGCCAGGTCGCGCGCGATCTCGCCGCCCACGACGCTCTGGTCGGCGGTGAGCCGGAACGGCAGCGCCGCGTCGAATCGCTCGAGGTACCCGCCGGGCTTCGGGATGCGCGGGGTCGTCTTGATCGCGTGCGCGGCGCTCCGCTGCGAGACCAGCGCGGTCTGCAGGATGAGCGCCTCGTGGAAGCGGAGGGTCTCGCGGGCGCGCATGAAGTCCGCGTCCTTCTGCGGACGGTGGATCAGCTCGTAGGCGCGCTGGGCGGTGAGGAGCCGGCGCTCCTCGCGCACCTCGTCGGGGACCGGGTCGGGGATGGCGCCGTGCAGGCCGTCGAGGACGAGCTCGACCGAGTTCGCGATCTGCCAGCTGGCGAGGGTGGACGTGGCGGGGTAGATCGGGATCGGCATCTCGGCCCAGCGGCGGGCCTCGGAGTCGTCGAGGGCGGCGAGGCCTTCGGGGGTGTCCGGGCCGCCAGTGCCGCCGGCGCCATCGGTAGCGCTGCCGCCGCTGCCGGCGCCGACACCGCCGGGGCCGCCGATACCACCGGGGCCGCCGGCCGGATCGAAGAGCTGGTAGTCGGGGTGGGCGAGCTGGAGAGCGCCGCGGTAGTCGGAGACCTTGCCCGTGAACATGCCGCGCACGCCCGGACGGAGGTCGCGGGCCCGCCAGGCCTGGTTGAAGAAGGTGAGCGAGATGAAGCCCTTGCCGTCAGAGATCGACACCTCGAGGATGGTGCCGCGCCGGGCGCGCATCTGGCGCTCGCGCACGTCGCGCACCTCGGCCACGATCGTGACGGTCTCGTTGAGTGGGAGCATGTCGATCGCGGTGAGCTCCCCGCGCCGGGCGTAGCGGCGGGGGTAATGGCTCAGCAGGTCGGCGACCGTGCGGATGCCGAACGCCTTCTGGAACGCGCCGGCCGTGCGCCCGCCGAGGATGCCGTCGAGCTTGGCGTCGAGGGCGTCGGCGGGGCGCGCCGTGGCCGCCGTTCCGCTCATGCGTCAATCCTAAGCGCCGCCACCGACGCCGTCCCCGGGCGGGTGCCGGGGTCCAGCGGCCGCACGGCGCCGCCGACCCCGGGCGGGCGGCGGGCCGGAGCGCCCCGGGCGGCGCGCGGTAGGGTTTCGGGCGTGACTCGCATCATCGCCGGATTCGCCGGATCACTCACCCTGGCCGTCCCCCGCGCGGGCACCCGCCCGACGAGCGACCGCGTGCGCGAGGCGATCTTCTCGTCGCTCGAGTCGCGCGGCGGCCTCGAGGGGCTGCACGTGCTCGACCTCTACGCCGGTTCGGGGGCCCTGGCCCTCGAGGCGGTCAGCCGGGGGGCTGCCTCGGCGGTGCTGGTCGAGAAGAACCCCGCGGCGGCGAAGATCGCCCGGCAGAACGCCACGACCGTGACGGCGGCCACCCCGCGGGGCACCGCGCGGCCGCGCGTCGAGGTTGTGGTGCAGACGGTGCAGGCCTACCTGCGCAACGCCCCGGTGCACGCGGCGACCGGGTTCGACGTGGTGTTCATCGATCCGCCCTACGACCTGCCCGACGCCGAGCTCGCCGAGACGCTCACCGCCCTCGTGCCCCACCTCGCTCCGGATGCGACGGTGCTCGTCGAGCGCAGCACCCGCACGCCCGCTCCCGACTACCCGTCGGCGCTGGTGCCCGACCGCACCAAGTCCTACGGAGAGACCGCTCTGCACTGGTCCACCCGCGCCTGACCCGCGACCAGGCAGAACGCCGGCCGCCGCTGGTCAGCCGGCGTTGCCGTCCCAGTCGGCGTAAGGGTCCCAGCCGCCGCGGGAGTCGAAGGGTGTGTCGCCGACGAGCGCGTCGGGGCGGCTGTCCGGCGCATCCGTGAGCGCGATGACGGTGCCCAGCGGGCGGAATCCGACGGGCAGGGGCCGGTCGGGCGGGAAGGTCGCCAGCAGGGCGTGATCCTCTCCCCCGGCCAGCACGAACCGCGCGGCGCGGTCGCCGACGACCGGATCGACGGTTCGGAGCGCCTCGGCCTCACGCTCGATCATCACCGGGTCGAGGCGCAGCGCGACCTCGCTCGCCTCGGCGATCCGCCGGGCGTCGAGCACGAGTCCGTCCGACACGTCGAGCATGGCGGTCGCGCCGCCCTCTGCGGCGACGATCCCCGAGGCGATCGGCGACACCGGGGCGAGCTGGGCGTCGACGAGCTCCGGATGCGCACCCCGCGTCGCCGCCGCCCGCTCCTGATCTGGCTCACCGGGAATCACCTCGCCCGCGGTCACCCCGTCGCGGAAGAGCAGCCAGAGGCCCGCTCCCGCACGGCCCAGGTCGCCCGCGACCGCGAGCACGTCTCCGGGACGAGCGCCGGTGCGCGTGACGGGAGCACGGCTCTCGAGGTCACCGAACGCGGTGACCGCGAGGGTCAGCGTCGGCGAGACCGAGAGGTCGCCGCCGACGACCCCGCATCCCGGAGCCGCCACGTCACAGGCGTCACGGAAGCCGTCGGCGATCCCGAGCAGCGTGTCGACCGGGGTCTCGAGCGGCGCAGCGATCGCGACCACGAGCGCCGTCGGTCGCGCACCCATCGCGGCGACGTCGGCGAGGTTCGACATCGCGGCCTTCCAGCCGAGGTCGTGCGGGGTCGACCAGGCCGAGCGGAAATCCGGCCCGTGGATCATCATGTCCGTCGTCACCACGAACCGGCCGTCCGGAGCCCGCACGACCGCCGCGTCGTCGCCCGGCCCGAGCAGCTCGGCGTCGGCGTGCGGCAGCCGCGGAAAGATCTGGCGCAGGGTCGCGCCCTCGCCGACGCCCCCGAGCGTCGGGCTCAAGCCGAAGCCCGAAGCCGAACTCGAGTCCGTCCGCTCCCCCATCAGCCGGCCGGAGTCGGCGTCGGGGTGGCCGTGCCGAGCACGTCGTCCGCATCCAGGCAGGCCGAGGTCTGCGGGATCGCTCCGACCGCGCTGCCGAGATCCACCAGCGCCGAGGTGCCCGAGACCGCGTTCGAGTCGACGACGACCTGAACGGCCGGCACCCGCCCGTAGGTCGTGAAGGTGTAGGTGGGGGCGGCCGAGTCGTCGCGGATCCAGTCGATCCCGTTCACGTTGTCGCACGGCAGCGTGGTCGGTCCGTACGGCTGCACACCGCAGCGCAGCAGCACCGCAGCCGGGTCGCCCCAGGCGCCGGTGCCCTGCGCATCCGTCTCGCGCCGGTCGACGTCGGCGACGCTGTCGGGGAGTCGAACGACCACGTCGGCGCAGGAGGGATCCGTCGCCGCGGGCGCCGGGTCGAGGGTGACCGCGCCCGCGCATCCGCTCAGCAGGGTCGCAGCGGCTACCCCCACGAGAGCAAGCGCAGCGAACCGGGTACCTGCGCGAGCCATCAGCCCTCCAACGCCAGGGCGATGAGCTCGTCGATGATCTCGGGGTAGCTCACCCCCGACGCGATCCAGCACTTGGGGAACATCGAGATCGGCGTGAACCCCGGCATCGTATTGATCTCGTTGACCACGAACCCGTCCGCGGTCAAGAAGAAGTCGACCCGCGCGAGGCCGGCGCCGTCGATCGCGGTGAAGGCGAGCGCGGCGATGCGCTGCATCTCGGCCAGCTCCTCGTCCGACAGCGCGGCCGGGCAGACCAGGTCGACGCCCGGCGCATCCAGGTACTTCGCGTCGAAGTCGTAGAACTCCCGGCCCGTCATCACGATCTCACCGGCCACCGACACCCGCGGCGCCCCGCCGTCGTGGCCGCCGAGCACACCGCACTCGACCTCGCGGCCGGAGATGCCCTGCTCGATCAGCACCCGCGAGTCCTCGCGCAGTGCCACCTCGATGGCCTCGCCCAGCGACTCGAGCGACGTGACCTTGCTCACGCCGACCGACGATCCGGCGCGGGCCGGCTTCACGAACAGCGGAAGGGGCAGCGCCGACGCCGCATCCATCACGGCCGCCGGCGACGTCGCCCACTCGCGGGCGGTCACGGTCACCCAGGGCGCCACCGCGATACCGGATGCCGCGAGCACCGTCTTGGTGAAGTGCTTGTCCATCCCGAGCGCCGACGCGAGCACGCCCGAGCCGACGTAGGGCAGGCCGACGAGCTCGAGCAGCCCCTGCACCGTGCCGTCCTCTCCGAACGGGCCGTGCAGGATCGGGAACACCACGTCGACCTCGCCGAGCGAGCGGATCGCGCCGCCGTCGGCGGGCACCACCCGGAGCTCCCGCGAGGCGGTCGAGGAGGGCCAGAGCACGCGGGTGCCGTTGTCGGCGACCACCGGCAGCGCCGTCGGGTCGAGCCGGAACTTCGACGGATCGTCGTCCTCGAGCACGAAGGCGCCCTCCCGGGTGATGCCCACGGGGATCACGTCGAAGCGCGACCGGTCGATCGCCTCAAGCACCCCGCCGGCCGTGGCGCAGCTGATCGAATGCTCGCTGGAGCGACCTCCGAAAAGCACCACCACCGTGATCTTGCCTGGCATCGAGAGTCCTTTCGCCCTGAGGCCCCGACTCGTCGTCGGTGGTCAGGTGGGGTGCTATGTCTTTCGGATCGAGCGTACCGGCCAGCACTTCGGCGACCTGCCGGCAGATGGGCATGTCCACGCCCTTCGCACTCGCCAGCTCGAGGACGGGTGCGACCGAGGCAAGGCCCTCGGCGGTCTGCTGCATCGACTTCACCACGTCGGCGAAGCTGTAACCCTGGCCGAGCAGGCGCCCGGCCGTGTTGTTGCGCGACAGCGGCGAACCGCTCGTGGCGATCAGGTCGCCGAGCCCCGCGAGGCCCGAGAGGGTCTCCGGATGCCCGCCGTAGGCCACCGCGAAATCGGTCATCTCGGCGAGTCCGCGCGTGATGATCGAGGCCTTGGTGTTCTCGCCGTAGCCGACGCCGTCGACGATGCCGATGGCGACGGCGATGAGGTTCTTCAGCACGCCGCCGAACTCGGTGCCGATCACGTCGGTGTTGACGAACGAACGGAAGTAGCGGTTGCGCGCGATCATCGCCACGGCCTCGGCCGTCTCGAGGCTGGTCGAGGAGACCACGGCCGCGGTCGGCTGCTCCTTGGCGATCTCGAGCGCGAGGTTCGGGCCGGAGGCGACCGCGATGCGGTCCGGGTCGATGCCGAGCACCGACTCCAGCACCTGGCTCATCCGCAGCCCCGTGCTCTTCTCGACGCCCTTCATCAGGCTGATCACCGGCACACCGTCCGGGATGAGGGTCGTGAGCTGTTCGAGGTTGCCCCGCAGCGACTGGCTCGGGATGGAGACGAAGACGAACTGCGCGTCGGCCAGCGCCGCCCCCACATCCGGTGTCGCCGTCACCGCGAGCGGAAGGTTGACGCCCGGGAGGTAGTCGCTGTTGCGCTTGGCCTCGCTGATCTCGCGGGCGAGCTCGGGCCGGCGGGCCCACATCGTGACGTCGGAGCCGCCGTCGGCGAGCACCTTCGAGAACGTCGTGCCCCAGCTGCCGGCGCCGAGGACGGCGACGCGGGGGCGCGGGCGAGCGGATGCGGCGCGCGTCGAGGCGCGCGGGTTCGGCTTGGTCACAGGGTCTCGCCGCCCGGCTCGAGTCGGCCGAACTCGGTCTGGTTGTGCTGAGCGGGGTTCCACCGCTCGAGCGGGGCGGTCTCGCCGCGGAGCGTCTCCAGCAGGGCGGTGATCGCCGCCATCAGGCGCGCCGTCGCCTCGGTGAGCACCTGGTGATCCAGAGGAAGCCCGCGGAGGTCGTCGAGGTCGACCGGCTCACCGAAGACGATGTCGATCGTCTTGCGGGGGAAGACGCTGATCCGGTTCGAGTAGCGCGGGAGCAGCGCCTGGGTTCCCCAGTGCGCCGCCGGGATGAGCGGGATGCCGTTCTCGAGGGCGAGCCGCACCGCGCCCAGCTTGCCGCGCATCGGCCACAGGTCGGGGTCGCGGGTGAGCGTGCCCTCGGGGTACACGATGACGCCCCGCCCGTGCTCGACGAGCGAGTTCGCCGCGGTGAACGGCTGGTTGCCGCGCCCCGCGCCGCCGCGTTCGACCGGGATCTGACCGCTGCGGCGCAACGCGAACCCCACCACCGGCACCCGGAACAGCGACGCCTTGGCGAGGAACCGGGGCGCCCGCCCCAGCCTCCACACCGCCCAGCCCATGATCAGCGGATCGATGTTGCTGTAGTGGTTGGGGCTGAGGACGAACGGCCCGGTCTTCGGGAGGTGGCCGGTGTCGTGCAGCCTGAGCTTCACCATCAGAGTGAGCCACGGGATGGCGACGAAGGCCATCACCCGGAAGGCCAACGTCTTCTCCGAGCGCGGCACGACAGGCCGCGGCACCGTGTCTGCCGCCATCTCCCCGCGCGCTCCTACTCGGCGAAGTAGAAGTCGGCGCCCAGCTTCTCGAGCTTGCCGACGAAGTCGCCGTACCCGCGGGCGATGAGGCCCACGTTGCTCACCGAGGAACGGCCGTCGGCCACGAGCGCCGCGATCAGGTGGCTGAAGCCTCCGCGCAGGTCGGGGACCTCGAGCTCGGCGCCGTGAAGCTTGGTGGGGCCCGTGATGACGGCGGCCTGCTCGAGCGCGCGGCGCGGGACGCGGCGGTTCGGGTCGGCAAGTCCGTCTTTGTGGACCTCGATGTTCGCGCCCATCTTGATCAGCGCATCCGTGAAGCCGAAGCGGTTCTCGTAGACCGTCTCGTGCACGATCGAGGTGCCCTGCGCCTGGGTGAGGGCGACGATGAGCGGCTGCTGCCAGTCGGTCATGAAGCCGGGGTGCACGTCGGTCTCGATGACGACGGGCTTGAGGTCTCCACCGGGGTGGTAGAAGCGGATGCCCTCCTCCTCGATGTCGAACGCGCCGCCGATCTTGCGGAAGACGTTGAGGAAGGTCATCATCTCGGACTGCTTGGCGCCCGTGGTGAAGATCGAGCCGCCGGTCGCGAGCGCGGCCGAGGCCCAGGACGCGGCCTCGTTGCGGTCGAACAGCGCGCGGTGGTCGTAGCCCTTCAGGCTCTCGACGCCCTCGATGAAGATGGTGCGGTTCGGCTCGACCGAGATGATCGCGCCCATCTTCTGCAGCACGGCGATGAGATCCATGATCTCGGGCTCGATCGCCGCGTTCTTGAGCTCGGTGGTGCCGAGGGCACGGACGCCGGTGAGCAGAACCTGCTCGGTCGCGCCGACGCTCGGGTAGGGCAGCTCGATGTTCGCGCCGCGGAGGCCGTTGGGGGCGGTGATGTTGATGCCCGACGGGAGCTTGTCGACGACCGCGCCGAACGCACGGAGCGCGTCGAGGTGGAAGTCGATCGGGCGGTCGCCGATGCGGCAGCCGCCGAGATCCGGGATGAACGCGTGACCCAGGCGGTGCAGCAGCGGGCCGCAGAACAGGATCGGGATGCGGCTGGAGCCGGAAAGCGCGTCGATCTCGGCGCTCTTCGCGCTGGCCACGTCGGCCGGGTCGAGCTGCAGCACGCCGGTGGCGGCCGAGCCCGTGATCTTCACACCGTGGATCTCGAGGAGACTCGCCACCACGTGCACGTCGCTGATGTCGGGCACGTCGCGCAGCGTGCTCGTCGTGTCTCCGAGGAGGGAGGCGACCATCGCCTTGGTCACGAGGTTCTTGGCCCCGCGGACGTCGATCGTGCCCCGGAGCGGACGGCCGCCGTTGATGACGATCGTGTCGGACTTGAGTCCGACCCGCTCGGCTGCCTTCCGCGCATCCTGTACGAGACTGTTCACTAGTTCACCTGCACTGTCTGTTTGACGATTTCTCTCGCGTGACCGCCTGTTGTGGTGGCGGCCCCCGCTATTTGACGGGAAGAGTTCGAGGTCTCCAACTCTCCCGGCGGCTCTCGAATTCCGTGATCGCCGCTTCGTCGCGGAGCGTCAGCCCGATGTCGTCCAGACCCTCGAGCAGCCTCCACCGAGTGTAATCGTCGATCTGGAACGGAACCGTGAGGTCGCCGAGTACGGCGGTTCGCTCCACCAGGTCGACCGTGACGGCCACCCCGGGGTCGGCCTCGATCGCGGCCCAGAGCTTCTCGATCTCGTGCTCGGAGACCTGCCCGGTGAGCAGGCCCTGCTTGCCCGAGTTGCCCCGGAAGATGTCGCCGAATCGGGGTGCGAGCACGGCCTGGAAGCCGAAGTCGCGGAGCGCCCAGACGGCGTGCTCCCGGCTGGAGCCGGTGCCGAAGTCGGGCCCGGCGACCAGGACACGCGGGTTCTGGAAGGCGGGCTGGTTGAGCACGAAGTCGGGGTCGTTGCGCCAGCCGGCGAACAACGCGTCCTCGAAGCCGGTCTTCGTGACGCGCTTGAGGTAGACGGCCGGGATGATCTGGTCGGTGTCGACGTTGGCACGCTTCAGCGGCACGGCGACGCCGGAGATGATGTCGATCTTCTCCATGGTTCTCAGACCTCCACGGTTTCGGTCTCGGTGCGGGTCGCGGCATCCGTCGTCGCGGTTTCGGTCGTCGCGGTTTCGGTCGTCAGGTCGGACACGCTGGAGAGCGTGCCGCGGATGGCGGTGGCCGCGGCGACCAGCGGCGACACGAGGTGCGTGCGGCCTCCCTTGCCCTGGCGGCCCTCGAAGTTGCGGTTCGAGGTGCTGGCGCAGCGTTCGCCGGGCGCGAGCTGGTCGGGGTTCATCCCGAGGCACATCGAGCAGCCGGCGAACCGCCACTCGGCGCCGAACTCCTCGACGATCTTGTCGATTCCCTCGGCCTCGGCCTCGATGCGGACGCGCGCGCTGCCCGGCACGACCATGACGCGCACGTTGTCGGCCTTCTTCTGGCCCTTGATGACGCTCGCGAAGGCCCGGAGGTCTTCGATGCGGCTGTTGGTGCACGAGCCCATGAAGACCGCGTCGACGGGGATCTCCTTGAGCGGGGTGCCGGCCTTCAGGTCCATGTACTCGAGCGCCCGCTCGGCGCTCGCGCGCTCGTTCGGGTCGATGATCGTCGACGGGTCGGGCACGGTGTCGCTCAGCGACGCGCCCTGGCCCGGGTTCGTGCCCCAGGTGACGAAGGGCTCGAGCGTGTCGGCGTCGAGGAACACCTCGGCATCGAAGACCGCGTCGTCGTCGGTCTGCAGGGTCTTCCAGTACTCGACCGCGGCATCCCAGTCCTCGCCCGCGGGAGCGTGCGGGCGGCCCTCGAGGTAGTCGAAGGTGATCTGGTCGGGGGCGACCATGCCCGCGCGGGCGCCGGCCTCGATCGACATGTTGCAGATCGTCATCCGGCCCTCCATCGAGAGGCTGCGGATGGCGCTGCCGCGGTACTCGAGCACGTAGCCCTGGCCGCCGCCGGTGCCGATCTTGGCGATCACGGCGAGGATGATGTCCTTCGCGGTGACGCCGGGCCGGAGCGTGCCCTCGACCGTGATGGCCATGGTCTTGAAGGGCTTGAGCGGCAGGGTCTGCGTGGCGAGCACGTGCTCGACCTCGCTCGTGCCGATGCCGAAGGCCATCGCGCCGAACGCGCCGTGGGTGCTGGTGTGCGAGTCGCCGCAGACGACCGTGATGCCCGGCATCGTGAGGCCGAGCTGCGGGCCGACCACGTGCACGATGCCCTGCTCGACGTCGCCGAGCGAGTGCAGGCGCACGCCGAACTCCTTGGCGTTGTTGCGCAGGGTGTCGATCTGGGTGCGGCTGGTGAGGTCGGCGATCGGCTTGTCGATCGCGAGCGTCGGGGTGTTGTGGTCTTCGGTGGCGATCGTCAGGTCGAGGCGGCGCACCGGGCGGCCCTCGGCGCGCAGGCCGTCGAAGGCCTGGGGGCTCGTGACCTCGTGCACCAGGTGCAGGTCGATGTAGATCAGGTCGGGGCTGCCGTTCTCGCCCTTGACGACGAGATGGTCGTCCCAGACCTTCTCGGCCAGGGTGCGGGCGGGCGGGCGGGTGTCGCTCATGTCGGTGTGTCCTTCGGGGAGTAGGGGGTCAGCCAACGACAAACTCCGCGACGAGGGAGGCCTGGAACTAGGACTCGTCGCGGCACCGAAGAAGAAGCCGACCGAACAGCACCCGTCGATCGTACCACCGCCCCTCCGCCGCCCCTGGGAGCGCGCGCCCGCGTCCCCGCCCGCGCGCATACCGCCCCGCCCGCGTCCCCGCCCACCTCCGCCTCGCGCGCATCCACCCCACCCCCACTTCGCCGAGAAGTCACTTTCACGTCCAAATTCCCGATCTTGGACGTAGAAGTGACTTCTCGGCGGAGGTGGGAGAGGGCGCGAGGCGGGCCGGGCTAGGGCTTGGGCGCCGGGTCGGGGGTGCGGGCGGCGCGACGGCGCATCGCCACGAGCGACGCGATCGTCGCCACCGCCATCGACCCGATGATCACCGCGAGACTCGTCCAGGTGTCGATCTCCGGCGCCCATTCGATCGGGTGCCCGCCGTTGATGAACGGCAGCTCGTTGGCGTGCATCGCGTGCAGCACGAGCTTCACGCCGATGAACGCGAGGATGAACGCGATCCCGTAGTGCAGGTAGATCAGCCGGTCGAGCAGGCCGCCGAGCAGGAAGTAGAGCTGCCGCAGCCCCATCAGCGCGAACACGTTCGCCGTGAACACGATGAACGGCGACTGCGTGATGCCGAAGATGGCCGGGATGCTGTCCAGCGCGAAGAGCAGGTCGGTCGAACCGAGGGCGATGAACACGATGATCATCGGCGTCCAGAGCTTCTTGCCGCCGATCGTCGTGCGGATCTTCGCGCCGTCGTAGTCGTCCGAGATGTCGATCCGCTTGCGCAGGAACTTCACCAGCCGGTTGTCGTCCCCGCTCTCGTCCTCGTTGCCGAAAGCCTGCCGCCATGCCGTGAAGAGCAGGAACGCGCCGAAGATGTAGAAGATGAAGCTCAGCGACTCGATCAGCTGGGCGCCGATCACGATGAAGATCCCGCGGAGCACCAGGGCGATGATGATGCCCACCATCAGGGCTTCCTGCTGATATTTCCGGGGCACCTTGAAGCGCGCCATGATGATGACGAACACGAAGAGGTTGTCGATCGAGAGGCTGTACTCCGTCAGCCAGCCGGCCAGGAACTGGCCCGCGTGCTCCCCGTCGGCGATCAGCAGCATCACCAGTGCGAACACCAGGGCGAGCCCGACGTAGAAGACGACCCAGAGCGTGGCCTCCTTGATCGAAGGCACGTGCGGCCGCTTGAAGGCGAGGATCAGGTCGCCGGCCAGGATCAGCACGAGCACGACGAGCGAGATGATCTCGAAGGCCAGGGGCAGTTCGATGTTCACGAGAACCTTTCAGGACTGGTGTGCAGGCAGCACGGAACCCTGAAAGTCTCTCCCGCGATCGCCCGTGCCGCTTGGCTCGGATGATCGCCGCCGCCCCCGGGAGCCCGACGACGGACTCCGTGATGACGATGACAGCGAGGTGGGATACTCCCCTTCACCGGCAATGCTACAGCCGTGGGAGCACCCACCCGCGCGGGTCAGCGGCGGCCGAGCTCCTCCCGGAAGTCGGCACGCAACTCGTTCAACTGCTGCTTCAGCCGGGCGACGAGCTGGGGGTCGAGCCCCGTCGCGCCCGTCGAGGCCTTCCTCAGGTCGACGCGCAGCTGCTGGCGGAACTCCGACAGCGCGGCATCCGCATCCCGGAGCGCCGCGGCCGAGTCGGCGCGGCCTGTGGGCGCCCAGCCGGTTCCGGATGCACGGGGCCCGGTTCCGGATGCGCCGCCGGTCGACGCGCCCTCGGTTCCTGCAGCGCCGGATGCTCCCGAAGCGCCCGCAGAGCCCGAAGCGCCCGGCGCCCCGGCAGCCGCTGCAGCAGCCGCCGCCTTCGCGGCCTTGGCCGACGATTTCACCGTGCCCCGTGCATCCCGAGCAGCCGACGCCAAGTCGGCCTTTAGGCTCTTCATCGCCTGGTTGACGCCCGAGCGCACCTCGTCGGCGAGGCGGCGGACCGAGTCCGACAGCTCCTCCTCGATGTCGTCGAGCTCGCCGCGCCGGGACTCGAGTTCGGCGCGCCCGGCGTCCGTGATCGCGTAGACCGTCTTGCGGCCGTCGGCGGTCTTGGTGACCAGGCCCTCCTCCTCGAGCTTCGCCAGGCGGGGGTAGATCGTGCCGGCGCTCGGGCTGTAGGTGCCGCCGAAGCGTTCGGACAGCGCCTGGATCAGCTCGTACCCGTGCTTGGGCGACTCGTCGAGCAGGCTCAGGAGGTAGAGCCTCAGGTGGCCGTGGCCGAAGACCGGGGTCATGCCGGCGCCCCCTCGCCGGTGACACCGGTCTCGTCGAAGGACGGGCCGGTGGAGCCGGACGTGCCGGCCGAGCCGGACGTGCCGGCCGAGCCGGACGTGCCGGTGGCGCTGGAGCCGGTCGACCCGGCACCCTCGAACGACGGCCCGGGCGCCGCGGCCTCGGCCGGCTCGCGGAAGACGACCGTGATGTCGCCCGAGACCGAGTTCGCCCTGAACTCGGTCCACTGCCCGTCGAGCGGCCCGGTGGTGCCGTTGTAGCCGCCGCCACGGAGGCCCTTGATCGTCGAGGCGCCCAGCTGCAGCACGCCCGAGACCGAGTTGACGTTGTAGCGCGCCGAGACGTCGGACTCGAGGCGCACGGTGAAGTCGCCCGAGACGGTGTTGTTCTCGATGTCGCTCGGCACACCCGTGCTGTCGACGAAGACCTCGGCCGAGACGCCGTCGGCCGAGAAGCGGCGGATGGCGCCCGAGGCGGCGATGTCGCCCGAGACGGTGTGCGCGCTGACGAGCCCGGTGTGGTCGCGGATCGAGATCTCGCCGCTGACGCTGTTCACGTCGAGATCGCCGACGACCGAGTCGACGACGACGTCGCCCGTGACCGTGCTGATGCGCGCATCCGTCGTCAGGCCCGAGATGAGCGCTGACGCCGAGATCACGCCGAACTTCAGCGCCGCGTCCCGCGGGACCATGATGCTGATGTCGACCCGCGCGTTGCCGCGCCACGACTTGAAGACCTCGATGAAGTTGTCCCAGCGCAGCTGCGGGTGGTCGATCTCGAGACGGTCGCCGTCGATCGAGATCTTGAGGTCTTTCCCGGTCACCGAGTGCACCTCGATGCGGGCTCCGGGCTCGTCGTGCCCGATCACGTCGATCTGGCCGGCGATCAGCCCGATCTTGACCGAGCGGACGAGCTCGAGGTCGATCACCTTCGGACCGTCGACGATCCATTTCTCCATAACCACGATGCTCTCCTGCCTGAAACGCGTTATATCGCGTCTGCGATGAGAATCACGATATATCGCGTTCGCGACGGCGTCAAGATGAAGGGAGGTGAATGGATGCGCGGCCGATTGGATGCGCGGCTGAGCGCGCGAGCGGCCTCAGCCCGCGTGCGCGGTCATGAACGGCATCGGGTCGTACCGCACGCCGTCCGAGCCGTAGAGCTCGAAGTGCGTGTGCTCGGTCGTCGCGTTGCCCGTGCGGCCGGTGAGGCCGATGACCTGCCCGGCGGTGACCCCGTCGCCGACGCCGACCGTCAGCGAGTCGGTCTGGAAGTGCATGTACATGCTGCAGACGGCCTGGCCCTCGACCTTGTGCGCGATCGAGAGGTAGACGCCGCCCGTGCCGCCGTCGCCCGAAGCGGCGATGACCACGCCGTCGGCGATCGCGTGCACCGGCACGCCCGGCGCGTTCAGCATGTCGACGCCCTTGTGGAAGCCCTCGGCCCGCGGGCCGAAGCCGTCGCTCATCCGGAAGCCGTCGGGATAGGGCCAGGAGAAGGCGGTCGCCTCGGGCGCCGCGTCGGAGCCGGCCTGACACTGCGCCCCGCCGTATCCGCCCTGGCTCGCGGCGGTCACGGCCTTCGGGGTGGGCGTCGGCGTGGGAGTGGGCGTCGGGGTGTTGATCGTGTACGCATCCCGCGACACCGCGGGCCCCGCACCCTCGACCGCGTCGAAGGACTGCGCCCCGCCGGCGACGATCTGCACGTCGGCGTCGAAGTTGTCCGGAGTGGTGAGAGAGGCCGCGGGCACCGAGGTGGCCACGGCGACACCGAACACGAACGTCATGGCGACGACGCCGAGCACAGTGCCTTGGTACTTCATTCGGCCCATTCTCCCGTCGTTGCCGCGGCAGCACAACCGGGCGGCCGCGCACCACCGATTGCGCGGATGCGCTCTCGGCGACCTCCCAGCCCCGGTGACGGCTTCCGCTTCACGGCAGGGCAGAATCAGCACATGGCACTTCCCATCGAGGACTACGCGATCATCGGCGACTGTCACTCCGCGGCTCTCGTCGGGCGCACGGGGAGCATCGACTGGCTCTGCATGCCGCGGTTCGACTCGGCCTCGATGTTCGGCGCTCTGCTCGGCAACGAGGAGCACGGGCGGTGGCGCGTGGCGCCCGTGGATCAGGATGCGCGGCCGACACGGGCCTACCTCGACGACACGTTCATCCTCGTCACCCGCTGGGAGACGGCGACCGGGGTCGCCGAGGTGATCGACGTGATGCCGCACGGCGACCGGCGTGCGCAGGTGATCCGGCGCGTCCGCGGGGTCAGCGGCACGGTCGAGATGCGGCAGGAGCTCGCGGTGCGCTTCGGCTACGCCGACGCCCTGCCGTGGATGCGCCAGGCCCCCGAGCACGGCGGCAACGCGATCGTCGGCGTGGCCGGTCCGGACGCCGTGATCGTGCGCGGCCCCGCCCTCACCGCGACCAACCACCACCACGAGTCGGTCTTCACGGTGACCGAGGACGAGACGGTCGACATCGTGCTGACCTGGTTCCCCTCGCACCACCGGCCGCCGGAGCCGCTCGACGTCGACCGGCAGATCGAGGCCACGGCCGCCTGGTGGCGCGACTGGGCGCACGAGAGCGACGCCCCCGGGCCGTACCACGATGCCGTCAAGCGATCGCTGCTGGTGCTGCGCGCGTTGACACACGAGGACACGGGCGGCATCGTCGCGGCCGCGACCACGAGCCTTCCCGAGCAGTTCGGGGGGTCGCGCAACTGGGACTACCGCTACACCTGGATCCGCGACGCCTCCCTCACCCTCTCGGCCCTGATGATCTACGGCTACGAGGACGAGGCGGGGCACTGGCGGCGCTGGCTGCTGCGCGCGATCGCGGGCGACCCGGCCGACATCCAGATCATGTACGGGCTCTCCGGCGAGCGGTACCTCCCCGAGTACGAGGTGCTGAGCCTGCCGGGCTACAACGGCGCCTCGCCCGTGCGGGTCGGCAACGGGGCGGCGACGCAGTACCAGGGCGACATCTTCGGCGAGCTGATGATCTCGCTGCGCGAGGCCCGGCGGATCGGGGTCGACGAAGACGCCTACTCCTGGCCGCTGCAGCGCGCGCTGCTCGGGTTCCTCGAGGACAACTGGGACAGGCCGGACAACGGCATCTGGGAGATCCGCGGGCCGCAGCAGCACTTCACCCACTCGCGCGCGATGATCTGGGCCGCGTTCGCGTGCGGGGTCGAGGCGGTGCGCGAGTACGGACTCGACGGGCCGGCCGATCGTTGGGCCGAGCTCCGCGACCGCATCCGCGAGGAGATCGAGACCGAGGGCTTCGACGCCTCGCGCAACACCTTCGTGCAGTACTACGGCACCACCGAGGTCGACGCCTCGCTGCTGCTGCTCTCGCAGATCGGCTTCGTCGACGCCGACGACCCGCGGATGCTCGGCACGGTCGCCGCGATCGAGCACGACCTCCTGCAGGACGGGCTGCTGCTGCGCTACCGCACGTCGTCGGGGGTCGACGGGCTCGCCGGGGGCGAGCATCCGTTCCTGGCGTGCTCGTTCTGGCTGGTGCAGCAGTATGCGAAGTCGGGCCGGGTGCCGGATGCGACGGCGCTGATGGACCGGCTCGTCGGGTTCTCGAACGACGTGGGGCTGCTGTCGGAGGAGTACGACGTGGCCGGCGGGCGGCAGGCGGGCAACACGCCGCAGGCGTTCTCGCACCTGGCGCTCGTGCGGGCGGCCGACGCGCTGGCGCGCGCCCCCCGCGCCTAGCTCCCCATCCCCCACTTCGCCGAGAAGTCACCTTTACGTGCAAATCCCGGGTTTTAGACGTGAAAGTGACTTCTCGACGGTGTGGAGAGGGGGATTCATCCACAAGTTGGGGCGAGGGGGAACGTTCGGGCCGAGGAATGGTGAGCATGGGGGCATGCCTCGTGTCGTCAGCCTCCCGCCCCGGTTCTCGGGAGCGCCGTTTCTGGCATCCGAGGCGGTTGCCGCCGGGCTCGGACGGGAGCGGCTCCGTGGCCGGGATCTGAGCGCTCCGTTCCGCGGGGTGCGGGTCGCCGAGTCCGCGCGAGATGGTGAGGGGCTGGCTTTCCTCGAACGGTGCCGGGCACTCCAGCTACTCCTCGGGCCTGAGGATGCGTTCAGCCACGTCACGACGGCGCGACTGTGGGACGTCCCGCTCCCCCGGCGACTCGAGGGCGAGCATCCACTGCACGTCGCCACTCGGCGACCGGGGACGCGCACCCGTTTGACCGGCACCGTGGGACATACCTTGGCGGCCGATGCGGAGTTCGCCGAGCGCTTCGGGCTCTCCGTCACCGATCCCGCCGCGACGTGGATGGCGCTGGCCGCTTTCCTTCAGCCCATCGAACTCGTCATCGCGGCGGATCATCTCGTCCTGACGCCGCGCGTGCAGGATCCGGTCGACGAGCGTCCGTTCGTGCCGCTCCCGATGCTCGTGGATGCGGTGCGCCGGCACTCCGGACGGCATATCCGGGTGCTGCGGTCGGCGGTCGAGCTGGTGCGGGACGGGGCGGAGTCCGCACAGGAGACCCGGCTTCGGCTGGCGCTGGTGGATGCTGGGCTTCCCGAACCACTCCTGAACGTCGACGTCACGGATGCACGGGGCCGTTTCCTCGGCCGCGGGGACATGGTGTACCCGGAGTGGGGCGTGATCGTCGAGTACGACGGCGACCACCACCGAACGGATGCGCGCCAGTACGACAAGGACCTCACCCGTCACGAGGCTTTCACTCTCTCCGGTTGGCGCCACGTCCGCGTGCGCCGCTTCGGCATGGCCGAGGGACCCACCTCGGGAGTCGCCCGCACCGAGGCCGCCCTCCGCTCGGCCGGGTGGCGTCCGGGCCGCGTCGAGAAGTCACCTTTACGTCCAAATCCCGCGGGGTGGACGTAAAAGTGACTTCTCGACGGAACTGGGAGTATCGGGGGGCGGTGTTCAGCGGGTGTTCATGTGCGGGGACGCGCGGGCGGGACGGGAGGGTCGTAGGCAGGGGGCATGGAAGTTCTCGTCACCGTTCTGCTCGTGATCGTCGTCGCGCTCGTCTTCGACTTCACCAACGGCTTCCACGACACCGCGAACGCGATGGCCACCTCGGTGGCCACGGGTGCGTTGAAGCCGCGCGTCGCCGTCACCATCTCGGCGGTGCTCAACCTGGCCGGGGCGTTCCTCTCGACGGAGGTCGCCAAGACCATCTCGGGCGGCATCATCAACGAGGGCGAGAACGGGGTCGACATCACGCCGATCATGATCTTCGCCGGACTGGTGGGTGCCGTGCTGTGGAACCTCACCACCTGGTACCTGGGCCTGCCCTCGAGCTCCACCCACGCGCTCTTCGGCGGCCTGATCGGCGCCGCGATCATCGGTGCCGGGTTCAACGCCGTCAACTTCGGCGTGGTGCTGACGAACGTGCTCATCCCGGCGCTGCTCTCGCCGCTCGTGGCGGGCGCGGTGGCCCTCGTTGCGACATACGCCGCCTACCGGCTCACCCAGCAGGCCAAGGCGCGCGGTTCGGATGCCGGCTTCCGGCACGGTCAGACGGTGTCGGCGTCGCTCGTCTCCCTCGCCCACGGCACCAACGACGCCCAGAAGACTATGGGTGTGATCACGCTGACGCTGATCTCGGCGGGCTACCAGGACTCCGGCTCCGGCCCGCAGTTCTGGGTCATCCTCTCCTGCGGCTTCGCGATCGCACTCGGCACCTACCTCGGCGGCTGGCGGATCATGCGCACGGTCGGCAAGAAGATCACCGACATCCACGCTCCGCAGGGCTTCGCGGCCGAGACGAGCTCGGCGGCCACGATCCTCATCTCGTCGCACCTCGGCTTCGCGCTCTCGACCACGCAGGTCACCTCGGGCGCGGTCGTGGGGGCGGGCCTCGGCAAGAAGCTCGCGACCGTGCACTGGGGCATCGTCGGGCGGATCGCGACCGGGTGGCTGGTCACGCTCCCGGCCGCAGCGCTGGTCGGCGGGCTCGCGGCCTGGGCGGCATCCTCCAGCATCGCCGGGCTCGTGATCGTGATCGTGCTGGCGCTCGCGGCCGGGCTGGGACTGGTCCTGCTGGCACGCCGGCATCCGGTCACCCACGAGAACGTCAATGAAGAAGCAGAGAAGTCGGAGGATGCGGCGGGATCGGACGGCGATGACGACCACCTCGCCGCGCAGACCACTGCAGCGCAGACCGGTGCCGCGCGCACCACGGGAGAGGACGCGTGATGATCAGGGCGACGGCGGCCGAGGGGCAGTTCCTCGGGGTGGACTGGGGTTCGTTCGTGGTGGTGTTCGTGGTCGCCTTCGTGGCAGCCGTGGCGGTGGTGGGTTTCTACTCGCTGGGGCTCCGGCTGCTCTCGCTCGGCCCGAGCCCGAAGCAGCGCCCGATGCCGGCCACGCTCGGCGGCTGGGTCTGCATCGGGATCGGCGCTGCCGCGGTGCTCTACGGCATCTACCTCATCATCCCGCAGTTCCATTCCTGAGGCCCGGCAGCCCTCACCGGCGGTAAACTGGAAGGGATGCAGCCACTCAGCGAGTCCGAGATCCTCGGGTCCTTCACGAACATCAGCGACCACGACCTCGAGCGGATGACCCTGCCGGGCCTCCACGAGATCGTGTGGGAGGACAGGGAGTTCCTCGGCTGGCGCGACGCCCACGCCATCCAGCGCGGATACATCGTCTACTGGCGCGAGGGCCGTCCCGTGGGGATCATGCTGAAGGCCGCGGGCTCACGCACGAAGCCCGGGATCGCCGCGATGTGCACGCTCTGCCGCACTCCCCTGCCGGGCGGTCAGGTGACGCTGTTCACGGCCCCCAAGGCCGGGCAGGCGGGCCTGGACGGAAGCACGGTCGGCACCTACATCTGTGCCGATCTCTCGTGCTCGCTGCTGATCAGGATCGTGCCGCCGAAGTCGGAGCTGCAGCCCGACCCGAACGCGGTGATCGCCTCCCGCGCCGAGGGTCTGAGCTCGCGGCTGAACTCGTTCACCGACGGGGTCCTGCGCGCGAGCTGACGTCGCTTGCCGTTGCGCCTACCAGGATGCGAGTTCGGCGCCAGCGGGCAGCCGGGCCGAGCGCGGCGCTGGAGTGAGCTCGCGGGCGGCGTCGGCGATGACCGCAGTGCGCAGCGCCTCGAGGCTGGCTTCCGCGGCCTCGGCGCTGGACGCCGTCGAGCCGTACCAGCGGCCGCAGGTCACGACGACGACTCCGCCGAGGGTCATGTACCAACCTCGGCTCCCCGGCCGCGGCCCGACCACCGGCACGACGACGAGCTCGTCGAGGCGCTCCCGCAGCCGGAGCACGTGACCGCGCGCCCGCCCGAAGCTCGGGTAGACGTGGGCGGCGCGGCAGAGCTCCCGGTTGTTGGTCGCCAGGATGCGCCAGACCCCCGTGCTCCCCGCCGGTGTCGAGCGGCCGGCTGGACGCGTCTCCCGTGTCGGGTCGGCCCGTCGAACCTTCGCCGCAGCCGACGGGGCGGTTGACGGGGCCGCCAGCCCAGGTGCATTGACCCCAGGTGCGGCTGCCCCAGGCGCGGAGACTCCAGGTGCGACGGCCCCCGACTGTGCGAGCGCCGGCGCGAGGTCGGAGGCGACGGCCACGCTCTCGCGGAAGCGGTTCCACGCCAAGCTCATCGGATCGCTGGATGAGCGGAAGGCGAGGAAGACCACGCGCGCCGTGTCGGCCATCCGCTCCCCCGCATCGCAAGTGACGCAATGCCCCGGGCGGGCCGCATCGGGCTCACGATCGGGCGCTCGCGTGACGGGTTCGCCGCGGGGAGGTGAAGAGGGGGTGTACGGGGCGTGAGCAACAATCCGGTTAACGCACGGCAACGAACCGCTGGGAACTCCCCCAGGACGACGTGAGAATCGCCGATGACACGAGGATCACCAACGCCCCGAGAACCGCCCCGACGCGAGGATCACCCACGCCGTGAGAGCACCTGCTCAGGTCGCGGCTCAGCCGTCGTTCTCGACGATCGTCTCCTCGTCGGTGGAGACGGCCTCGGCCGCGTCTTCGGGCTCGTCGGCCACGGCCGGGTCGACACCGGAGGGCACTGCGTCGGTAGTAGGGCCGTTGCCGACCACGCCCTCGCCGTCGGGGTAGCCGGAGTAGTCCGGGTACTCGATGTCGCTGAGGTCGGGCTTGTCGTTGTCTGTCATGGGCCAAGTCAAGCACCGACCTCCGACAGCGGGTAGCACTCTGCGTCGAGAAGGCGGCGCCGAAGCCTCCGAAGCGGGAAGCCCCGGAGCGCGACATCCGATGCCCATTAACGCAGAAAGCCTCCGGAGAACCGGAGGCTTTCGCTGTTGTGACCCCAGCGGGATTCGAACCCGCGTTACCGCCGTGAGAGGGCGACGTCCTAGGCCGCTAAACGATGGGGCCGTTTTGACAACTCATCGAGTATGCCACACCCGGAAGGGCTTCTCAAATCAGCACGGAGAGGGCCCCGGGGACGACCTCGACGGTCAGCGGAAGCGGCCCGAAACGCTCGCCGTCGGCGTATCCGACGACGTCGTCGCACGCCACCGTCACACGCTTTCCACGCCGGAACTCGACCACGTCAAGCCCCGCGTGCGTGCCCGAGAACACCTTCGGGAAGAGTCGGATGAACCGCAGCCGCGAGACCGGCTTGACGATGAACACGTCCAGCAGCCCGTCGTCCAGCAGCGCGTCGGGGGCGATCTTCATCCCTCCCCCGATGGTGGTGTTGTTGGCCACCGAGAGCAGGCACGAGTCGACCTCGAACGGCTCGCCGTCGATCGTGAGGCGGTAGTGGCGGGAGCGCAGGTCGAGCAGCTCGGCGACCAGGGCGATGACGTAACGGGATGCGCCGCGCGGGCGCCGCATCAGGTTCGCGCGCTCGTTGACGGCGGCGTCGAAGCCGGCGGAGAGCACCCCGGCGAACCAGCGGTGGGGTTCGGCGGCGCTGCCGTCGGCACCATCGGCATCGGCGGCGAAATCGGCACCTCCGATGCCGGCGCCGGGGACGACGAGGCCCGCACCCGTGACGCGGGCGGCGTCGATCAGGCGCGGCTCGCGCTCGAGCGCGGCCAGGAGGAGCGCGGTGGCGGCCTCGGGATCTCCGGTCGGGATGCCGACTCCGGTCGCGAAGTCGTTTCCGGTGCCCGCCGGGATGATGCCGAGCGGGATGCCGGTGCCGGCGACCAGGTCGACGCCGAGGTTCACCATCCCGTCGCCGCCAACGACGACCAGGGCGTCGGTGGGTGTTTCGAGCGCCTGCCGCGCGACGCGCACGAGGCCGTCGAAGTCGGGGGCGCTGAGCGGCACGACGTCGTGTCCGAAGGACTTGAGGGCCGACACGACGGACGGACCGACCGGCCGCGACTTGCCGAAGGAGGCGTTCGGGTTGATCGCCACGACGATCCGCTTCACGGGAGGGGGCACGCGACCGATTATTCCCCACGTCGTATCCTCCACAGCGCATGAGACGGTCGCATCTCTCCACGGGTCTTCGAGTCGCGTTGCGCGCACGGTGCCGCCGGGTGTTGAGTCGAGGATCATGAGAATCAAGAAATTCGAGCACGCGGCCCTCCTCCTCGAACTCTCCGGCAAGAAGCTGTTCGTCGATCCCGGGTCGTTCACGACACCGATCACGGATGCGGCGAACGCGGTCGCCGTCGTGCTCACCCACGAGCATCCCGACCACTGGACGCCGGATCAGCTGAACCGCATCCTCGAGGCCTCGCCCGGAATCCCGATCTTCGGCCCGGCGGGAGTCGCGGCGGCCGCCGGCGACTTCGACGTCACGACGGTCGCACCCGGCGACACGGTCGAGGCGGGGCCGTTCACGCTGCGGTTCTTCGGAGGCCGGCACGCGGTGATCCACTCCTCGATCCCGGTGATCGACAACGTGGGCGTGCTCGTGAACGACTCGTTGTACTACCCGGGAGACTCGTTCTCCGTGCCCGAGGGGGTGGAGGTCGAGACACTCGCCGTGCCGGCGTCGGGGCCGTGGATGAAGGTGTCCGAGGCGATGGACTTCGTGCTCGACGTGAAGCCGAAGCGCGCGTTCCCGACGCACGAGATGGTGCTGTCGGTGATCGGCAAGGGGATGATCAACGACCGGCTCACCTGGGCCACTGAGCAGGGCGGGGGTGAGTTCGTGCCCCTGCAGCCGGGCGACTCGATCGACGTGTAGCCGGAGTCGGCCGCCGCCGAGGCCGGCACCGGGGCGGCCGCCGGGTCGCCGCTGGGCCGCCGCCGGGGACGACGAATGGTGCGGAGGGCTACAGGAGTTGTATACCTGATATCCATGAGCATCACCGACGACGTCCCGGTCGGCACGGCCGGCACAGCAGGCGCACCCGGCACGGCCGGCAACACCGACTACGACCCGAGCGCGTTCCGCCAGGTCTTCGAGCACAACTTCACCTGGGCCTCAGCCGTCGAGCGCAACATCCATCGTTACGCCCATCGCACGGCCCTGACCGACTCGGTGACGGGTGCCTCGTGGACTTATCGGCAGCTCGGCGAGGTCACCGGCGCCCTGGTCGCGGGGCTGGCCGCGCACGGCGTCGGGGTGGGCGACCTGGTCGGCTACCAGCTGATCAACCGGCCCGAGTTCGCGTTCCTCTACGTCGCCTCGCAGGGGCTGCGGGCGGTGTCGTCGCCGATGAACTTCCGGTTGGCGCCGGCGGAGACGGCGCACATCCTCAGCACCTCCCGGCCCGCGATCTTCTTCTACGAGGCGAGCCTCGCGAAGGATGTGGCCACGGCGCTGGAGTTGAGCAGCTTCCGCCCGCCGGTGCTCGTCGAAGTGGATGCGCCCGCGGGTGACGAAAGCGGGGCCGGCGCAGGTGCAGGCGACGAGGGTGAGCGCGCAGGCGGTCACCACTCCAGCACCCCCGACCCCGCCATCCCAGGTGCCCTCCGCTTCGCGGACCTGCTCGTCGACGGGGCCCCGAGCTTCCGTGCCCCGACGGACGGCACTGTCTGGGACGAGACCTCGCGGCTGTACACCTCGGGCACCACCGGCATGCCCAAGGCCGTGCCGCTGACGAGCCTGAACGAGACCCTCTCGGCCCACGACGCGATCATGCACTTCCCGCTCGGCCCGACCGACCGCACCATGAACATGTCGCCCTGGTTCCACCGCGGCGGCAACTACTGCGCCGGGCCCAACACGATGTTCTACGTGGGCGGCGAGGCCGTGACGCTCCCCCAGTTCGAGCCGGGTCTCGTGCTCGACCTGATCCAGAAGCACCGCCTGACCTACGTGATCGGCGCCCCCACGAACCTCGAGCGCCTCGCCGAGACGCAGGAGGCCGAGCCCCGCGACCTCTCGTCGCTCTCGGGCATCGTGACCATGGGCGCGCCCCTCGAGCGCGCCGCCGCCCTCCGCTACCAGGCCACGCTGACCAAGCGCATCGCCAACGGCTACGGCACGACCGAGGCGTTCTGGAACACCTACCTCCGCCCCGAAGACCTGCCCGACGCCGCGGGTGCCGCCGGCCGCGCCTGCCTCGACGACGACGTGGCCGTCGTGAAGGTCTACGACGACCGCTTCGCCGACCCCACCGACACCATCGCGAAGGACGGCAGCGAGGTCGGCGAGGTCATCATGCGCACCGTCAAGAGCGGCTACGCCTATGCCGGCAATCCCGAGGAACAGGCGAAGAAGTTCCGCGACGGCTGGATGTACCCGGGCGATCTCGCGACCTGGGACGAGGACGAGATCGTGACCATCGTCGGGCGCAAGGACGACATGATCATCACCGGCGGCGAGAACGTGCATCCCGTGCAGGTCGAAGAGGTGCTCGCCGGCCACCCCGGTGTCGCCGACAGCATCGTCACCGGTTTGCCCGACCCGGAGTGGGGCGAGATCGTGGTCGCGTACGTCGTGCGCCGCACGGGCCAGCTCCCGGATGAGGCCGCGGCCGCAGCCGAGCTCGACCGGTTCTGCCAGGACAGCGTCGCGCTGGCCCGGTTCAAGCGCCCGCGCCGGTACGCCTTCGTCGACGAGCTGCCCTACACGGCCACCGGCAAGAAGCAGCACTACCTGATGAAGCAGCAGTCCGCATCCGACGCGCAGGCGGGTCTGTTCGTCACGCCCTGAGAGACCGCATCCGCACACCTGTTGAACGTTCCGCCCCCCGCTACCGTTGTCCCAGACGGAGGTGCGATGTCCGACGACCAGGCCCAGCTGCTGCGGGCGATCCATGACGCCCATGGCCCGGCGCTGTTCCGCTACGCCCTCCGGCTGACGCGCGACCCCAACCTCTCGCAGGACGTCGTGCAGGAGGCGCTCCTCCGCGCCTGGAAGAAGCCGGCCATCCTCGAGCAGGACGACGAGGAGGTGCGCGCCTGGCTCTTCACCGTCACCCGCAACCTCGTGATCGACGACCGCCGCAGCGCCCGCCACGCCCACGAGTTCGCCACCGACGACGTGCCCGAACGGGCGACGGCCGACCACACCGACGCGGTGCTCGATCGCTGGCTGCTCTCGGATGCGCTGCTCTCGCTCTCGATCGAGCACCGCACGGCTATCGTCAGTTCGTACTATCTCGGCAACACCGCCGGCGAGATCGCCGAGCGGGAAGGCGTCCCGGTCGGCACCGTCCGGTCGCGGATGCACTACGCGCTCCGGGCGCTCCGGCTCGCCCTGCAGGAACGGGGGGTCACCCAGTGAACGACCATTCGCCGAACGACCCGTTCCAGGACTGGGACGCCGCCTACGTCATGGGCATGCTCGGTGCCGACGAGCGCCGCGCCTTCGAGCGCCACCTCGCCGAGTGCCCCCGCTGCACGGCCGAGATGGCCGAGCTCGCCGGCATCCCCGCGGTGCTCAGCCGGCTGACCCCGGACGAGGCGGTCACGCTGCTCGAGCCCGGCGCCACGCCCGTCGCTCCGGCTCGCGACCGCCACACCCCCGACCGAGTGCAGGAGCTCGCCCGAACGGTGCGCCGCCGCACCCAGACCCGCCGGCGCCGGTTCGCCGGAGCCCTGATCGGCACCGGCGCCCTCCTCGTGGCCGCCGGCGTCATCACGGTGGTGACCGTGACCGGAGCAGGCACCTCCCCCGTGCCGGCCGTGATCGAGGCCGAGCCGGTGTCGATGTCGCAGGTGCAGCCCGGGTGGATCGACGCGGACATCGCGGTCACGGAGGCGAGCTGGGGCACCCGTTTCGACTGGTCGTGCAGCTACCGCGAGACCTGGGACGCGACCGGGGACCCGGTCACCTACGACCTGGTCGTGACGGATGCGGACGGCGCGGAGACGACCGTCGCCACCTGGACCGCGCGCGGCGACGCGGCCGGCGACCTCTCGGCCTCGACCAGCATCCCGACCCCGCAGATCCGCGCGGTCGACATCCGGGTCGCCGGGAGCGACCAGGCGATCGTGCGCACGGTGCTCTGAGCACCACCACGGCCGGGTCGACTCACGCCTCGGTGGTCCTGTCAAGGCCAGGCTCGCGTCGGACGCGCCACGGGCCAGGTGGCAATATGGTCCCGGAAACCTTTTCGATGCCTGTGCGACTCCGCTCGTCCGGAGCCCCGGACGAGTTCCAGGAGGTCTGGTAGTGCAACTGTTCGTGAGCGGCTCCTCCGAGCCCCTGACCGGTGAACTGAACGTGCCGGTGTCGAAGTACCACGCGCATCGCGCGCTCGTGCTCGCCTCCCTCGCGCCCGGCCGGAGCGTCATCCGGGGGCTGTCCGAGACCCGCCAGGTGGTCTGGACCGTCGGGGTGCTGCGCGCTCTCGGCACCCGGATCGAGATCGAGGGCGAGAACTACATCGTGCACGGCGGCCCGTACTCGACCCGTGAGCGCGTCGTCGACCACGGGTCGATCTCGTCCGAGGGCCTGCTCAACGTCGGCTCCTCCGGCACGACCCTGTACTTCATGACCGGGCTCGCGGCCCTCGCCGACCGGCCGATCACGCTGACGGGGATGAAGTATTTCCGCCGTCGCCCGATCAAGGCGCTGCTCGACGCGCTCGGTCAGCTGGGGGTGCGCTACGAGGCGACCGCCGACCGCCCACCGATCACGGTGCAGCCGGGGCGGCCCGAGGGCGGTCACGTCACCATCCCGGGCACGCTGTCGCAGTGGCTCTCCGGGCTCCTGCTGCTGGCCCCGTTCGCGCGCCGGGAGACGACCATCGAGGTCGTGGGCGAGCTGAACGAGCAGCCCTACGTGGAGCTGACCGTGCGGATGATGGCCCTCTTCGGGCTCCGGGTCGAGCACTCGGACGACTGGCGCACCTTCACCGTGCAGCCGGGGCAGACCGCGACCCCGGCCGACTACACGATCCCGCCGGACATCGGTTCCGCTGCCTTCGGACTCGCCGCGACCGCCATCCACCCGTCGGACGTGCTCTTCCGCGGGCTCCGGGCGACCGCCTCGGCCGAGACCGACCACCCCGAGGCCGACTTCCTCGACCTCGCCGCCGCGATGGGCCTGCCGATGACGCACGACCCGGAGACCGGCTTCGTGCGGGTGACGCACCACGGCATCCGGCTGAAGCCGCTCGACCACGTGGACTGCCAGCACATCCCGGATCTGCTGCCGGTGCTCTCGGCCATGGCGACCTTCGCCGACGGGGTGTCGACGCTCTGCGAGGTGGCGCACATCCGCCTCAAGGAGTCGGACCGGGTGCGCGCGATGCTGCAGCTGAACAAGCTCGGCGGCCGGCTCGACGACCGCGGGCCCGAACTCGAGATCACGGGGGTCACCTCGCTCGAGGGCGCACCGATGTCCTCGTTCAACGACCACCGGGTGCTGATGTCGCTGGCGATCGCCGCGACACGCGCGCGAGGCGAGTCCCGCCTCACCTATCCGCGGGCCTACCGGATCTCGTATCCCACCTTCCTCGAGGAGATGACGCGGATCGGGCTCGACATGAGCATCCCGGCCGGATCGGCCCGCGCGGCCGGACGCCCGCGCGCCGAGGCCCTGGCCTCGTGAGGGGACTGACCGCCGAGGTCGACGACCTGGCCGCCGCGCGGCCCGACGAGGCCGCCGTGATCGAGGTCGGCGACCGCCCGCTGACGCTCAGCTGGGCCGAGCTCCGCGCCGAGGCCGACCGCGTCTCGGCCGTGCTGCTCGACCTGGGGGTGCAGCCCGGCGAATCCGTCGCCTTCCAGCTGCCGAACTGGGCCGAGTGCGTCAGCGTCACGCTCGGCGTGCTGCAGATCGGCGCGGTCGTCGCCCCGATCATGCCCGTCTTCGGCGAGCGCGAGGTCGCCATGGTGCTCTCGCGGTCGAAGGCCAGGGTGCTCGTCGTGCCCGAGGTGTTCCGCGGGCGCCGGCACGCCGACGAGCTGACCGGGGTTATGCGCGAGGCTGCGGCCCGAGACCTGCTGCTCGCGGTCGAGCACGTCCTCGTCGTCGGTGCAGTGGATGCCGCCGGGCGGGCGCGCACCGGCACCACCGGCGGGGTCGCGACCACAGACCCCACCCCCGGCACCGCGCCGGAAACCCTCATCCCGTGGCCGACCCTCGACTTCGACGCCGCCCTCGCCGCGGTCACCCTCGACCCGGCGCGGACCGCAGAGCTCCTCGGACGCCGCCCGGGCGCCGACGACGTGGCCCAGCTGCTCTTCACCTCCGGCACCACGGGCGAGCCCAAAGGCGTGCAGCACGCGCACCGCTCCCTCGCCCAGGCGACCGCGATGGAGGCCGCCCACCTCGGCCTCGGCGACCGCGACCGCGTCTACATCCCGTCGCCGCTCGCCCACCAGACCGGCTTCCTCTACGGGCTCCTGCTCAGCTGGCGGCTCGGCGTCGCGAGCATCGTGCAGCCGATCTGGAGCGCCTCCGTCGCCCTCGAGCAGGCCTTCGGGCAGGCGCAGGCGAGCTTCGTGCAAGCCGCGACCCCGTTCCTGATGGATCTCGTCGGAGCGGTCGAGGCCGGCGCCTCCCGCCCGGCGAGCCTCCGCATCTTCGTCGCCACGGGCGCCGCGGTCCCCCGCGAGCTCGCCGGGCGCGCCACCCGGGTGCTCGACACCGCCGTCTGCGGGGCCTTCGGCACGACCGAGACCTGCCTCGGCACGCTCTCGGCGCCCACCGACCCGCCGAGCTCGGCCTGGGGAACCGACGGGCGCCCGCTCGCGGGCATCCGCATCCGGATCGTCGACGACGAGGGCGTCGAGCTGCCCCGGGGCCGCGAGGGGCACTACGAGCTGCTGAGCCCCACGCTCTTCCTCGGCTACCTCGACCGGCCCGACCTGACCGCCGAGGTCTTCACGCCGGACGGCTGGTACCGCACGGGCGACCTGGGCATCGTCGACGCCGACGGCTTCCTGCACGTGACCGGCCGGGTGAAGGACGTGATCAACCGGGGCGGCGAGAAGATCCCCGTCGTCGAGATCGAGAACCTGCTGTTCACCCATCCCGCGGTGAAGGACGTCGCGGTGGTCGCGATGCCCGATCCGCGCCTCGGCGAACGGGCCTGCGCCTACGTCGTGACCGCCGACGGTGAGCCGCCGCTGGGCTTCGCCGCGATGCAGGATCACCTGCGGGCCGCGGGGGTCTCCAAGTACTACTGGCCGGAGCGGCTCGAGCTGATCGACGCGCTGCCGCGCAATCCGGTGGGCAAGATCCAGAAGAATGTCCTCAGGGAGCGGATCGCCGCCGCACTCGAAGACGATGACGAGAAAGCGAGTGCACCGGCATGAGCACCACGGACACGACGAGCACAGACACGACGAGCACCACGGACACGACGAACACCACCCCCGCCTTCGACGAGGCCGGCTTCCAGGCGGTCAAGGCCGACATCGAGGCCTGGGTGCGCGGCCCCGGCGAGGTCTGGGCCGAGCAGATCGAGGCCGAGGGCGACGTGCCGCGCGCCCTCTACGAGGAGCTCCGCGACCGCGGCTACATGAGCCTCGCCGCCCCCGTCGAACTGGGCGGCCGGGGCATCCCGTTCTCGCGCTATCTCGAGCTGATCGAGCTGTTCTCCCGCTCGCACGCCTCCATCCGGATGCTCGCCCACGTCAACAACGGCACCTGGCGGGCGATGCTACCCTTCGCGAACGAGGCGCAGCGCGAGATCATCAAGAAGTCGGTGGCGGGCGAGGTGCTGGTCGCGTTTACGCTGACCGAGGCGACCGCGGGAACCGGCGCCGACCTCCGCACGACCGTGCGCCGCGAGGGCGACACCTACTACCTCAACGGCGAGAAGCACCTGATCACCTTCGGCGTGAAGTGCGACTACTGGCTGCTGTTCGCCCGGCTCGAGGGCACGACGGGTCAGGACGGCACGGTCGCCCTGCTCGTGCCGAACACCGGTCTGCCGGGCGCCGAGGTCATCGACGACTCGGACACCATGGGCGTGCGCGGCACCGACCACGCGATCCTGCACTTCACCGACACACCCGTACCCGTCTCGGCCCGGCTGGGCGAGGAGGGCGACGGCCTCAAGGTCGCGCTCGGCGGCTTCCTGCTGCCGAGCCGCGTGTCGGTGGCGATGAGCTGCGTGGGCCTGGCCGAGCGGGCGCAGGAGCTCGCCGTGCAGTACGCGCTGAAGCGCGAGACCTTCGGCAAGAAGCTCGCCGAGCGCCCGGTCATCCAGGGCTACCTGGCCGAGAACTACGCCGACATCGCCGCGGCGCGGGCGCTCGTGCTCGAGGCGGCCCGCGCGTTCGAGAATGGTGCTCCGGATGCGGCGCCGCTGTCGAGCGCCTCCAAGATGATCGCCGTCGACATGCTCGCCCGGGTCACCGACAAGGCGCTTCAGATCCACGGCGGTCAGGGATACTGGCACCGCAACCCGATCGAGCGGGTGTACCGGGATGCGCGGGCCCAGCGCTTCGAGGAGGGGACGAACGAGATCCAGAAGACCGTGGTCGCGCGGGCCATCCTGAAGGAGGCCGCCGCCGCGGCCGAGAGCGCGGCCGAGACCGCCGCCGCCCTCGAGGCCGAGGCGGCCGCCTCCCTCGACACGGAAGCCCAAGCCGAGGCCGCAGCAGTGGCAGCCGACGCGAACGGAGCGCGCGCATGACCACCGAGACCCCCCGCGTCGTCGTCATCACCGGCGCCTCCCGCGGCATCGGCCGCCTGCTGGCCAAGAAGCTCGGCGCCCAGGGCGCGGCCGTCGTGATCAACTACAAGGTCAACGCCGACCTCGCCGAGGAGTCGCTCGCCGACGTCGTCGCGGCCGGCGGCTCGGGCATCACCGTGCAGGCCGACATCGAGCTGCCCGAGGACATCGACCGGCTCTTCGACAGCGTGCGCGACGAGTACGGCCGGCTCGACGCCTTCGTGGCCAACGCGGCCGCGAGCGCCTTCAAGCCGGTGTCGCAGCTCAAGGTGCACCACCTCGACCGCAGTTACGCCACCAACACCCGCTCCTTCGTGCTCGGCGCCATCCGCGCGGCCGAGCTGATGGACCGCGGCGGCCGCATCCTCGCCGTCACCAGCTACGGGTCGCAGCGCGCCTTCGCCACCTACGCCGCCCTCGGCTCGGCGAAGGCCGCGAACGAGAGTTACGTCAAGTACATGGCGAACGAGTTCGGCCCGCGCGGCATCACGGTCAACGCGGTGAACGGCGGCCTGATCGACACCGACTCGCTCGACTACTTCTACAACCGGGTGCCCGGGATGGCGCCGATGGAGAGCGTGCTGTCGAAGATCCCGCTGCAGCGTCCCGGTACGGCCGACGACATGGCCGACGCCGCCGACTTCCTGCTCTCGGATCGCGCCGGCTACATCACCGGCCAGGTGCTCACGGTCGACGGGGGGCTGACGGTGGTCGCTCCCCCGTACTGGTCGGACACGACAGGCGACCTCCGCGCCGCCGTGCTCGGCGAGAGCTGAACGCCGTGCCGGGCACGGCCGATCCGGTGCTCGCCCGCACCTTCACGCCCTGGCGGCTCGGCGGTCTCGAACTGCCGCACCGCGTGATCACGGGCAGCATGCACACCGGCCTCGAGACGCTCGACGACGGCGGGGCCGCGCTCGGCGCCTACTACGCCGAACGGATCCGCGGCGGCGCCGCCCTCGTGATCACCGGCGGTCTCGCGGTGAGCCCGGAAGGTTCCGGCGCCGACGACTTCAGCGTGCTCGGCGACCCGGCGAGCGACGCCCGGTTCGCCGCGGCGGTCGCCGCCGTGCACGCCGAGGGCGGGTTCATCGCGGCCCAGCTGTTCCACGCCGGCCGCTACGCCCTGCTCGACGGGGTGACGGATGCGGCGGGCCGCCCCGTGCATCCGGTCGCGCCCTCTCCCCTCCCGTGGCGCAGCAAGGGCGCGCAGACCCCGGTCGAGCTCGACGACGAGGGCATCCGCCGGGTGATCGGCGAGTTCGGTGCCGCTGCGGAGCGGGCCGTCGAGCTCGGTTTCGACGCGGTCGAGGTGATGGCCAGCGAGGGCTACCTGATCAACCAGTTCTGCTCACCCGTCACGAACCGGCGCGAGGACGGCTGGGGCGGAGACGCCGCCCGCCGCCGCCGGTTCGCGGTCGAGGTCGTGCGCGCGGTGCGCTCGGGCGCGGGCTGGGACGTGCCCGTGATCGTGCGGATGTCGGGTGCCGACCTGGTGCCCGGATCGACGACACCCGCGGAGACCGCCGAGCTCGCGCGCGCCCTGGTGCTCGCGGGTGCCGACGCGCTGAACGTCGGCATCGGCTGGCACGAGTCGGCCGTGCCGACCGTGCAGGCCGCGGTGCCGCACGGGGTGTGGCTGCGGTACGCCGAGGCGGTCGCGGAGGCCGTGATGCTGCCCGAGGGGCGCGCGGGGTCGGCTGGCGGGTCGACCGGGACCACCAGGTCGATCGGGAACACCGGGCCGATCGGGAACGCCGGGTCGATCAGGAACACCGGGTCGCCGAGAACGGCGGAGTCACCGGCGCCGGCCGACGCCGACGCGGACGCCGACCCCGGCTCGATCCCGCCGACCGCCGTGCCGGTGATCGCGAGCAACCGCCTCACCGACCTCCGTGACGCCGAGGACGTGCTCGCCGGCGGGCTGATCACCGCCGTCGCCCTCGCGCGGCCCTTCCTCGCCGACGCCGCGATCGTGAACCGGTCCCGCGAGGGACGGCTCGAGTCGGTCAACACCTGCATCGCCTGCAACCAGGCGTGCCTGGACCGCTCGTTCGTCAAGCAGCCCGTGTCGTGCCTGGTCAACCCGCGCGCGGGCAACGAGACGCGCTATCCGCTCACGCTCTCCCCCGCACCCGCGCGCTACGCCGTGGTCGGCGCCGGACCGGCCGGGCTGATCGCGGCCACCGACCTCGCCGAGCGCGGTCACGCCGTCACGCTGTTCGAGGCCTCGGCGACGCTCGGCGGCCAGTTCACGCTCGCCGCGCGCATCCCGACCAAGGAGGACTACGCGCTCACCGTCGCGCACTACGCCTCCCGGCTCGCCGCCCTCGGGGCCCGGATCGAGCTCGGTCACGCCCCCGAGGTCGCCGAGCTGGCCGGCTTCGACGGCGTCGTGCTCGCGACCGGCGTGCGACCGCGCACCGTCGACCTGCCCGGCGCCGACCTGCCGCACGTGCTCGACTACGAGCGGGCCGTGCTCGACGGGGTGCCGGAGGGACGCGTGGCGATCATCGGCGGTGGCGGGATCGGGGTCGACCTGGCGAAGTTCCTCGTGCTCTCGCACGATCCGGCGGTCCGTGCCCGCGAATTCGAGCGGCGCTTCGAGCTCGACGGGCCGAGCACCTTCCTCGAGTCGGACGCGCTGCCCCAGCGCACCCGGGTGCGGGCGTCGCAGGCGGCGGCCGGGGCCGGGCATCCGGTCTCGTTCGAACCGCGGCCGGGGCACGAGGTCACGATCCTCCGCCGCAGCGGCAAGTTCGGCGCCGGCATGGGGCTGACCTCGCGCTGGGTGGCGCTCGGCGAGCTGAAGGATGCGGGGGTGCGGATGATCTCCGGCCTCGCCTACGAGCGCATCACGCCCGAGGGGGTCGAGGTGCGGATCGTCGGCGGCGGTGAGGCCGACGGCGGCCGGCTCGAGCTGATCCCCGCGGACGTGGTCGTGGTGTGCGCGGGACAGGTCTCGCACGATCCGCTGAGCGCGGGGCTGGCGGCCGCGGGCATCCGCTTCGAGGTCGTGGGCGGCGCACTCGACGCCACGCACGTCGACGCCGTGCGGGCCACCCGCCAGGGTCTCGACGCGGCGCGGGCGCTCGCCCCCTGACCTGAACGGACCGACGCGAACGGGTGGACGCGGACGGGTGGACGCGGACGGGCTAGGCCGACCCGCTCGCCTCAGCGGGCCGAGAGGTCGTCCAGGGCCGCCGCCATCCGGGTCAGCATCTCCTCGAGGATCGGGCGCGGCGTCGCGAAGATCAACCGCGCGAAGCCCGCACCCGCCTCGCCGCAGTCGATCCCGTTCGTGAGCACCACGCCCGCGTTCTTGCGGAAGAACCGGGCCGGGTGCTCACCCAGCCCGAGCTCGCGGCAGTCGAGCCAGGCGATGTACGTGCCCTCGGGCTGCCTCATCCTGACCCCGGGCAGCAGCTCGGGCACACGCTCGGCGAGCAGCCGGCGGTTGCCGTCGAGGTACTCGACCACCTCGTCGAGCCACGGCCCGCCCCGCCGGTAGGCGACCGCGTTCGCCACGACCCCGAGCGTGCCGGCGCCGATGGTCGCCTCCTGCTTCAGCGGACGGAACCGCTTCACGTCGGCGGCGTTGCTCAGGATCAGCTGAGCGCACTTGAGGCCGGGGAGGTTCCAGGCCTTCGACGCCGAGGTGGCGGTGACCGTGTGCCCCGCCGTCACCTCGGAGATCGAGGCGTAGGGCACGTGCACCGCGCCGGGGTACACCATCGGCGCGTGGATCTCGTCGGCGAACACGCGAGCCCCGTGCCGCTCGACGACCTCGCTGACCGCCGACAGCTCCTCCCGGGTGAAGACGCGGCCGAGCGGGTTGTGCGGGTTGGTGAGCACGAGGAGCCCGCCGCCGTCGGCGAAGGCCGCGTCGAGGGCCTCGAGATCGAAGACCGAGCGCCCGTCGGCCTCGGTCGCGAAAGGCACCTCGACGATCTCGCGGCCGGCGAGCAGCGGCACCTCGAGGAACGGCATGTACGCCGGGGTCGGCACGACCACCTTCGAGCCGGGAGCCGAGAAGTGCGCGAGCGTCAACTCGAGGGCCGAGATGACGTCGCCGATCGGATGCACGTCGCCGGGATCGATCTCCCAGCCGAAGCGGAGGCGGTGGAAGTCGGCGCAGGCCTCGGCGAGCGCCGTCCGCTCCGCCGGCGGCAGGTAGCCCACCAGCCCCCGGTCGACGGCCGCGTGGAGGGCCACGGCGATCTCGGGATCGACACCGAAGTCGCTCTCGGCGACGAACGCGCCGATCGCATCCGGATAGGTCGTCCACTTCATGCTGCCCGAGGAGCGCAGGGCCTCGGCGGTGATGGCATCGAATCGGTGCATGAGGCGATCGTAGGCACGGGAGGCGGGAGTAGCGTGTCGGCATGGCCAACTTGCTGCATCTGGACTCCTCCGCCGATCCCGTGCGGTCCCGATCACGGGCGATCGGGCGCCGCTTCAGTGAGGCGTGGCTCGCCGCGCATCCGGGCAACTCGGTGACGCACCGCGACCTGCACCGCGATCCGCTGCCCCACCTCCCCGACGCCGCTCTGCACTGGCCGCCGCGCCTGCGGCCGGCCGACGCGAATCCGCCGGCCGACGCCGAGGCGTTGCAGGCGTCGCTCATCGCCGAGCTGCTCGCCGCCGACGTCGTGCTCGTGGGGGCGCCGCTCTACAACTACTCGATGCCCTCGAGCCTCAAGGCGTGGATCGACTACATCCATGTGCCGGCGGTGACGGCTCCCTTCGACGTCGACACGCAGCCGATGGCGGGCCGCCCCGCGGTGATCGCCTCGAGCCGGGGCGCGTCGTACGACGAGGGGTCTCCGACGGAGGGCTGGGATCACGGGGTCCCGCCGCTGAAGCTCATCCTGGGCAGCGCGCTCGGGATGGACGTGGCGGTGCTGCAGACGAGCCTCACGCTCGCGGAGGACGTTCCGGCGCTCGCCGAGCAGATCCCGCGCGGACAGGCCGAGCTCGAGGCGGCGCTCACCGAGGCCGCCGAGCTCGGCGCGCGCCTGGGCGGCGCCGCGCGCTGACCACACCGGGCAGGGCCGGTCACGTACTCCCCCGGGAGTACGCCGGTTCGCCCCGGTGGAGGCACGCGCCGCCGGACCGCGGACGGTTAGCATCGAGCCATGTCGTCCCGCTTCCGCGCTGCCCAGGCGGGCACCGACGACGGCGGTGACCGGGGTCGGGGTGCGCGCGGGCGCGGCGCACCCGGCCACGGGGGCTTCGGGGCCGCCGCGTGGGACGCGCTCGACGACGAGAGCCGCGGGCCGGGGCCGCGGTTCCGCGTGTCGGGGTGGGTCGCCCTGTGGCTGCCGGTGCTGGTGTCGTTCGTCGTGCAGGTGCCTGCCTCGCTGTTCGTCTGGCGCGCACGCCATCTCGGCGGCTGGATCGCCGGGCAGCCCGCCGACGACGTCGCCCGGATCGCCCTCGCCCTCGCCGGCCCGCTGCTGTTGATCGGGGCACGCCGCTTCCCCGGGCCCGTTGTCGCCCTGACCTCGGCGGCCGCCGGCGCCTACGTCATCGTCGTCGCCGGTGACTCCGCTCCCCCGTACATCGCTCTGGCCTTCGCCGTCGTGGGCGCCGTCGTCCGCGGGGCGCGGGTCTGGGCGTGGATCTCGCTCGCCGCCGCCTGGATCGCCACGATCACCGTCGGCCTCGTGCTCGGCGTCTCGTGGCCGGCCGCCCCGATCGTGGCCGTGACCCTCGCGCTCGTGCTGCTGCTCGCGATCGGCGAGAGCATCCGCACCCGCCGTCGCCGCTACGACGAGCTCCGGCGCCGGATCGCCCTGCGCCGGGCCGGCGAGGCGCAGGCCGAGCGGGTGCGCATCGCCCGCGAGCTGCACGACGTGCTCGCCCACTCGCTCAGCCAGATCAACGTGCAGGCCGGTGTGGGACTGCACCTGATCGACAGCGACCCCCAGGCCGCCGCGACGGCGCTGGCCAACATCAAGTCGAGCTCGAAGCAGGCGCTCGACGAGGTGCGCTCGGTACTCGGCATCCTGCGCTCGGGGCCCGGGATGGACGGCAGGGCGGGCGGAGGCGCAGACGGCGGGCCGGGCGGCGACGACGAAGCCCCGCTCGTGCCCGAGCCCGACCTCTCGCGCCTCCCGGCCCTCGTCGACACGGTTCGGGCCCAGGGCCTGGAGGTCGCGCTCGTCGACACGATCGACGCCGCGCAGACACCCCGGCCGGTGCAGCTCGCGCTGTACAGGATCGTGCAGGAGTCGCTGACCAACGTGCTGCGGCACTCCGGTGCGCACTCGGTCGAGGTCGTCCTGGAGCAGGGAACGGATGCGGTCACCGCCGCGGTCACGGATGACGGCCGGGGAGCGCCGCCGGCCGCCCGCGACGGGTCCGGCGGGCACGAGGGCCGCGGTCTGCTCGGAATGCGCGAGCGCGCCGAGCTGCTCGGCGGACGACTCGAGGCCGGGCCGGTCGCCGGCGGCGGCTTCCGCGTGCGCGCCGCCATCCCCGTGCCAGCCCGAGCCGAGCAGCAGGTTCCGCACCCGCTTCAGGAATCGCAGGAGCCGCAGCCACCTGAGGCGCCGCACGAGCCGCACGAGCCGGGAACCGGCCGGAGGGAGACCCCGTGATCCGCGTCGCGATCGCCGACGACCAGCAGCTCATCCGGGGCGGCTTCCGTGCCCTGCTCTCGGCAGAGCAGGGCATCGAGGTGATTGGCGAGGCCGGCACCGGCGCCGAAGCGGTCGCGCTCGTACGGGCCGAACATCCCGACGTGATCCTGATGGACATCCGGATGCCGGACGGCGACGGCCTCTGGGCCACCGAGCAGATCACCGCCGACCCGGGCCTGGCCGCCACCCGCATCGTGATCGTCACGACCTTCGAGCTCGACGAGTACGTGGGCCGGGCGATCCGGGCCGGGGCCTCGGGCTTCCTGGTGAAGGACACCGAGCCCGTCGAACTGATCCGGGCCGTCCGCGTGGTCGCCGGGGGCGACGCCCTGCTGAGCCCCGGGGTGACCCGGCGGCTGCTCGAACGCGTCTCGAACGACCTCACCGACGCCCCGGACACCCGGGCGCTCGACGTGCTCACCGTCCGCGAGCGCGAGGTGTTGGCCCTCGTCGGCGCCGGGCTCACGAACGACGAGATCGCGACCCGGCTGTTCCTCAGCCCGCTGACCTCGAAGACGCACGTGTCGCGCATCATGACGAAGCTCGGCGCCCGCGACCGGGTGCAGCTCGTGATCACGGCGTACCGCACCGGTCTCGTCGCGCCCGGCCGCTAGCACCCCCTCCTGCTCCCCCGGGTGTAGAGCGGATGCCGCCTGCCGGCGGATTCGCCCGGGGCCGCCGATCGCGAGGCTTGCTGCAGTGGTTCCGCCGGAGCCCGAGAGAGAAGGACAGATCGTGTTCGCAACCGCCGTCACCGCCATCAGCACCGCCGCCACCAGTGCCGCCGGCACCGCCGCCACCACCGTCGTCGCCCACCCGGGAGGCTGGGGCGGCGGGCCGGGCTTCGGCTGGCTGTTCCTGCTGATCCCGCTGTTCTGGATCGCGCTGTTCGCCATCCTGTTCGCCACCGTGGGCCGCCGCTGGCGCCGCGCGGCCTGGGCGCACCGGATGGGGGGCGACCAGGGCGGTCGCCGCGCCGAAGCCACCCTCGCCGAGCGCTTCGCCCAGGGCGACATCGACGAGGTGGAGTACCGGGCCCGCCTCGAGGTGCTGCGCGCCAACAACCCGACGCCCGAGTATCCGGGGCGCTGAGCGGAGGCGTCGGGCCGGGGCCGCCCTGCGTGGCAGCCCCGGGCACGTCGGGTTCCGGCCATTCCGCGACGAGAAACCGACGCATCCCCGGGCGGGCCGCCTCGAGCCGCGCACCGACCGCGATGATGGGCGGATGAGCACCGATCCCGCACTGCCCACCACCCCCGCCGCCCGAGCCGCCCTCGAGGTGGCCGCCCGCTACCACTCGCCCGCGATGCGCGACCACTGCATCCGCTCGTACCGGTGGGCCGCCGAGCTCGGGCGCCTGCGGGGATACGCGGTCGACGACGAGCTGCTCTTCGTCGCCGCCCTTCTGCACGACATCGGGCTCACCCCGGAGTTCGACAACGTGACGCTCCCCTTCGAGCACGCCGGCGGCCACGTCGCGCGGGTGTTCGCCGCGGGAGCGGGCTGGCCGGCCGAGCGCGGCGACCGGGCCGGCGAGATCATCGTGCACCACATGGGCGAGGTGCCAGACCCGGCGGTGGATCCGGAGGGCTACCTGCTCTCGGTCGCCACCGGGCTCGACATCTCCGGGCGCGATGCCGAGTGGTGGCCCGAGGAGCTCCGCCGCGAGGTCGTGGCGCGCTACCCCCGCGGCGACCTGGCGGCGGAGTTCATCGGGTGCCTCCGGGAGCAGGCCGAGCGCAAGCCCGACTCGACGGCCGCCGCCGCCGTCACGAGCGGTATCGCCGGTCGGATGGCGAGCAACCCTCTCGAAGCGCTTTAGCCTGGCCCGGGCCGTCAGCAGGGCGGCCCGGCCCGTCAGTCGGCTGCCCGGCCCGACAGCTGCTGCGGCCGCTCTAGCCGCGGCCGAACAGCCGCCGGAGCGCCCGCCCCAGCATCGAACCCGTGCGCGCCGCACCAGCCGTGTCGCGACGACCCGTGCGATCCGACCGCTCCAGGCGAGCCGACCGGCCCACGGCCGCACCCCGGGCCGGTGCCGGCACGCGACCCACCGCATCCGCCTTCCACCCGAACCGCTCGACCAGCCGGTCGGCCACGGCCTGGAAGCGGCGCGCGTCGAGAGCGACGGCCTCGCGGCGCATCCCCTCCGGATGCACGCGGAAGACGCGCTCGAGGCGCACCCAGCTCGGGCGGCCCGCCGCATCCCATCGCCCGCTGCCGATGCCCACGTCGTAGACGTCGTCGTGCGGCTTCGAGGTGAGCGCGACCGCGAGCACGGTGCCGGCCCCGGCTCGGCCACGGGTGCCGCGGGCGCCCCCGGTGCCGGTCTCCCGGGCGACGACGAGCACGGGCCTGTCCTTGCCGCGGCCGTCGGCCTCCTGGTACGGCACCCAGGTCCAGACGATCTCGCCGGGATCGGCGGAGCCGTCGGTGACCGGGTTGTAGCGGATGCGCACGGGCCCGACGCGTCGCGGGTCGACCTCGACGGTGGCCGACGGGCCGGAGCGCCCCGGGCTCGGCTGCTCAGCCCTCGTCGTCATGCGCCGACCCTAACAGCAGCGGGGCAATCGCGAATCACCGCCGCGTCCTCCGGGACCGGCGGCGGGGCGCGGTTAGATTCGGTGCGGGACTCGCGCCGCCCCGGCGCGATCCGAAGCACGAGGATCCATGAACCGTCCGTTCCGCGCCCCTACCGCCACCGCGCTCGAGAAGGCCCGCAGGAGCGCCCGCCGGGCCGCCCGCCGCCTTCCGGCGCGCCTCCGCGCCGCCTCGAGCACGCTGCTGGTCGTCTCCCTCACCGTCGGCGCGACCGTGCTCGGCGCGCCCGCCGCCCACGCGGCCGACTACCCCAGCTGGGACGACGTGCTCGCCGCCCGCTCGAGCGAGTCGGCGAAGCAGGACGAGGTGGCGAAGATCCAGAACCTGATCTCCGACCTCCAGGTCAAGGCCGACGAGGCGCAGGCCCTGGTCGCGCAACGCTCGGACGAGAACGACGCGGCCGAAGCCGCCCTCGCGGCCGGCCAGCAGAAGGCCGACACCCTCGCCACGCAGGCTGCGAACGCCGCGACCGAGGCGGAGACGTCGAAGAAGCGCGCAGCCCTCGTCGCCGCGCAGTTCGCCCGCAGTGGCGGCCAGGACCTCACCTCGCTGCTGCTCACCAGCTCGTCCGACAGGGCCGACGACCTGCTCGCCCAGCTCAGCTCGGCCGGCCAGCTGACCCAGGCGGTCAACGGGGTCTACGCCAAGGCCGACCAGGACAGCAACTCGGCCAAGTCGCTCGCCGAGCAGGCGGATGTCGCGAAGCAGGAGCTCTCCGGACTCGCCGACGCCGCCCAGGCCGCCCTCGAGCAGGCCGCGGCGGCGCAGCAGGCCATGATCGCCGCGCTGCAGGAGCAGAGTGCGCACCAGGCCGAGTTGCAGGCCCAGCTCACGAGCCTGCAGCAGAACCTCGCCACGACCGAGGAGCAGTACCAGGCGGGCGTCGCGGCAGCCGCTGCCGCTGCCGCTGCTGCTGCCGCAGCCGCTGCGGCCGCCGCCGCCGAGGCCGCAGCCGCCGCCGGGGGAGGTGGTCAGGTCGTCGGCCCGGTCTCCTCCGACAAGCAGGCCCTCGCGGAGGAGCTGATGGGTTACGTCGCCTCGGGCCAGTTCCACGGCTCGAGCCCGGACCACATCTTCGAGATCGCCTGGATCGCGCAGGGCAAGGAGGTCGCGAACTGCGGCATCGACACCGTGATCCTGCAGGCCATGGTCGCCGCCGTGCGCGCCTTCGGCAGCGCCGGGGTCAGCGACATCAGCCGCCGCTGCACGGGCCAGATCGAGGGCGCGGGCACGGCCTCGGCGCACTACCGGCAGGGCGGGGGCCACGCGGTGGACTTCACCTCGGTCGGCGGGGTGCGCACGACGGGCGCCAACGGCGCCTCGCTCGACCTGATCTCGGTGCTCGACCCGATGATGCCGAACGGATCGCGGGTCGGCCAGTCGCAGTGTCGTCGCGCCGCCGGCAACGAGCCCTCGTTCATCAACTTCGTCGACTTCGAAGACACCTGCAACCACCTGCACATCGACGATTTCTGATCGGGAATCCGATTTCGGCCCACCGCACCCCTTTTCACTCGCGTGACTCGTCGCTAGTGTCTCTAACTAGTTGACGCACTATCGACTCGCCGGACTACCGGATGTGCGGGCGTCACGGCGAGAGGGGGAATCGGATGTATCGCGCGTCGACTCCGTCGTTCGACCCGGCTCTCGCGGAGGTCGCCGTGGTGTCCCGGGAGGGGCGCGAGTGGTTCCTGCGGGTCCATCGCTTCACAGGTGAGCGGCTCCTCGTCGTCCCGCTGCACGTCGACGGCGACTTCGACTCCGTGCACCGTCTGGTCGAGCACGTCCTGGCCTCGCGATCGCTCTCCGCGGCACCGTTGGCGGACTGGACCCAGGCGGGCAACCACTGGTCCTCGGTCATCCGCTCCGACTCGCTCGCGAACGGGAGCCACGGCGTCCTGATCTGACCCCGTGGTCGTGCATAATGTGCATAGTCGACAGCTGATGACGTAACTCAGCCGCGACCGGATCTTGGGGGATTCATGCGCAGGCTGCTCGCTGCCGTCACCATGCTCGCACTCACGTCGGCCCTGGCCCTGGCGGCCCCGCTCGCCGCTCCGGCGGAGGCGGCACACGCCGATCCGATCATGACGCACCAGATGATCGGGTCGCTCGACTACGTGAACTTCGTGCCCGGCGAGGGCTTCATCGCGGTGGGCTGGGCGGTCAACACCCTCTCCCCGGCGTCGCCGGTCTACATGTCCATCAAGGGTCAATACCCCGACGGCCACTCGGGTGAGCTCGGTCAGGGCAATGCGGGCTTCGACCGCCCGGACGTCGCTGCCGCGGTCCCCGGGGCCGGCCCGAACCACGGCTTCCGCATCTCCCTGGGCTTCCCGCCGGCCGGCCTCTACTCGATCTGCGCCTTCGCTTGGTCCGAATCCGTCGGCTGTACCTTCGCCACCGTCCCGGCCGAGAACCTCACCGGCCAGCTGGAGTCCTTCGCCATCGACTCGTCGGGGGCTGGGCTCGCTCTGAGGCTGAAGGGCTGGACCTCGGACTCCTGGCTCCCGCCAGGTGGACATCCCTCGACAGTGACCTACAACGTATTGAAGACCGGAGGGAGTGGACCGACCACGGGCTCGGCCTTCTCGGTCTCAGGTCTGAGCAGCCTGGACCGACCGGACATCCGGGCCGCACACCCGGGACTGAAGGGCCTGGGCGGTTTCGACCAACTCATCCCCATCGGTGAAGTAGGCGACTATCGGGCCTGTGCCGTGGTCTCTCCCTGGGGACCGTCAACCGGTGCGGGGCCGGCCGTCCTGGGTTGCGCGGACCTCCACGTGTCCGCGGTCCAACCCAGTGCTCAGATCCGCGTCACCGGCGACAGTGTCGTCGGCGGCACCCTCACCGCCTCGACGATCACCTGGAACCCCGCGCCCAGCACTGTGACGGCTGCCTGGTACCGGAACGGCACCCAGCTCACTCCGAACGGGGTCCGCTCCTACTCACCGACCGTCGCGGATGTCGGCGAGGTCCTCCAGTTCGTCGAAACCGCGTCGGCAGCGGGCTACGTGGACGGACGAACCGGAGCAGCCTCGAACATCGTGACCATCCCGGGTGTCACCACATCCCGGATCGGCGGGGCCGACCGGTACGAGATGGCGGTCGCGAACTCGCAGAAGCAGTTCCCTGACGCGGTCACGGGGGCACCCGTGGTGTACGTCGCCTCCGGAGTGACCTTCCCCGACGCCCTCGCTGCGGGACCCGCCGCGGCGAAGGAAGGCGGCGCGCTACTCCTGACCTTCTCCGACCACCTGCCGGATTCCGTGCGGGCGGAGATCACCCGGCTCCACCCTGCCTCGATCGTCGTCGCGGGCGGGCCCGCCACCGTCGCGGATTCGGTGGTCGCGGATCTCGGAACGCTTGCTCCGACGACACGAGTAGGCGGAGCCGATCGATACGAGGTCTCCCGCAATCTCGTCGCGCGGGCCTTCCCGTCGGGTGCTCCGTCGGTGTATCTCGTCACCGGCCAGAACTATGCGGATGCGCTGTCGGCAGGAGCGGCTGCCGCGTCGATGGGCGCGCCCGTGCTGCTCGCCGACGGTTCGGCCGGCTCGGCTGACGACGCGACCCGAGCTGCACTGGCCGCCGAGAAGACGACGGCCGTGACCGTGGTCGGTGGTCCCGCATCCGTCAGCGAGGGGGTGGCATCGTCTCTCGGAGCGGGTGTGGCCGTGACCCGGCTGGCCGGGCCCGACAGGTACACGGGGACGGTCGTCCTCAACCGAGCGACCTTCTCGACGTCGGACACCGTCTACCTCGCGACAGGGGTGAACTTCCCCGATGGGCTCACCGGAGGGGTGCACGCAGGTGCCGACCATGCCCCCCTCTATCTCGTGGACTTCTACTGCGTACCTCAGGACGTCCTCGCCGATATCGCCTCCCTCCACGCCACGAAAGTGGTGCTGCTGGGAGGAGAGACGACCCTCAGTTCGAACATCAGGGACCTGTACGCCTGCTCGTAGGCGGACTCCGCAGCCCGAGGCAGTACCGTTGACGCATGGACTCCACCACCACCCCCTCCACCGACACCGCCGCCACGAGCGAGCCGGAGTCCGCACCGACCCTCACCTTCGCCGACCTCGGCCTCGGTGAGCGCGTGCTCAAGGCCCTGAAAGACGTCGGCTACGAGACCCCTTCGGCCATCCAGGCCGCCACCATCCCGCCGCTCCTCGAGGGCCGCGACGTGCTCGGCACCGCCCAGACCGGAACCGGCAAGACCGCGGCCTTCGCGCTGCCGATCCTCGATCGCCTCGACCTCGCCCAGAAGACCCCGCAGGCCCTCGTGCTCGCCCCGACCCGTGAGCTCGCGCTCCAGGTCTGCGAGGCGTTCGAGAAGTACGCCTCGCACCTCAAGGGCGTCCACGTGCTGCCCGTCTACGGCGGCCAGGGCTACGGCGTGCAGCTGTCGGCGCTCCGTCGCGGCGTGCACATCGTCGTCGGCACGCCGGGCCGCATCATGGACCACCTCGACAAGGGCACGCTCGACCTGACCCAGCTGAAGTACCTGGTGCTCGACGAGGCCGACGAGATGCTCAAGATGGGCTTCGCGGAGGACGTCGAGACGATCCTCGCCGACACCCCCAAGGAGAAGCAGGTCGCGCTGTTCTCGGCGACGATGCCGGCGCAGATCCGCCGCATCTCGCAGAAGTACCTGAACGACCCCGAAGAGATCACGGTCAAGACCAAGACCACGACCTCGGCGACGATCACCCAGCGCTACCTCGTCGTGTCGTACCCGCAGAAGGTCGACGCGCTCACCCGCATCCTCGAGGTCGAGAACTTCGAGGGCATGATCGTCTTCACCCGCACCAAGAACGAGACCGAGACGCTCGCCGAGAAGCTGCGTGCCCGCGGCTATGCGGCCGCCGCGATCAACGGCGACGTCGCCCAGGTGCAGCGCGAGCGCACGGTGAACCAGCTGAAGTCGGGCAAGCTCGACATCCTGGTCGCCACCGACGTCGCCGCCCGCGGCCTCGACGTCGAGCGGATCAGCCACGTCGTCAACTTCGACCTGCCGATCGACACCGAGTCGTACGTGCACCGCATCGGCCGCACCGGCCGTGCCGGCCGCACCGGCGACGCGATCAGCTTCGTGACGCCCCGTGAACGACGGATGCTCACCGCGATCGAGAAGGCCACCCGCCAGCCGCTCACCGAGATGCGGCTGCCGAGCGTCGACGACGTCAACGCCACCCGACTCACCCGCTTCGACGACGCGATCACCGAGGCGCTGAACCAGCCCGAGCAGATCCAGCAGTTCCGCGACATCATCGGGCACTTCGTCGAGCACCACGACGTGCCCGAGGCCGACGTGGCCGCGGCCCTCGCGGTCGTCGCCCAGGGCGACACCCCGCTGCTGCTCTCGGCCGAGGCCGAGTCGCGCGCGGCCCGCTTCGAGCGCGACCGCCCTGAGCGCGGCGACCGCCCCGACCGCGGAGATCGCGGCGATCGTGGCGAGCGCGGTGACCGGCCCGAGCGCCGCTCGCGTCCGTCCAGCGGCCCGATGACCACCTACCGCCTCGCGGTCGGCAAGCGTCAGCGCGTCGAGCCCCGCCAGATCGTCGGCGCCCTCGCGAACGAGGGCGGGCTCAGCCGCGAGGACTTCGGGGTCATCCAGATCCGCCCCGACTTCTCGCTGGTCGAGCTGCCCGCGAACCTCTCGGGCGAGACGCTGAACAAGCTGAAGGACACGCGGATCAGCGGCAAGCTGATCGAGCTGCGCCCCGACCGCGGCGGCTCCGCCCGCCCGCGCGAAGACCGCGACGAGCGCCCGCCCCGTACGTACCGCCGCGACTGAACCTCTCCCCTACACTGGACGAATAGTCCGTCCTGGGGGAGAACCATGAATCGTCGTCGTCTGATCTCGGCTGCCGCCGTGCTGCTGCTCACCGCGGGAGGGGTGGCCGCCGGGATCGCTCCGGCCAGCGCCGCGCCGACCCCCGGGGTGAACATCCACTTCTTCCCCGAGGTCGACGGCGGGTACTCGATGGGCTATCCCGACGGCGCCGACGTCGACCTGCTGGCGGGTTCGTACAACGCGAAGTGGGTCGCCCAGAACGCCAGCCTGACCGAGACGATCACGGTGCACCTCGAGGTCGCGAACGGCGGCACCTGCGACGCCGTGCTCGCCCCGGGTGCAGATCTCGACTGCCCCCTGTTCCCGATCTGGGTGCCCACGGGCTCGTCGGCCCCGAGCTCGGTCACCGGCACCGCGGTCACCTCGGCCGGCTCCCTGCCGATCGACGCCGCGGTCACCGTGGTCGGCATCGACAGCGGCCTGTCGTCGTGGGTCTCGTTCCTGCTGCCCGACGGCACCAACGCGGTCGTCGACGGCGGCGGCACGATCTCGCTGCCGGTGGGCTACCGCCCCTCGTACCAGATCGGCGTGCACGCGACGACCCCGACCGAGTCGCTCGGCACCCACTACATCTCCCCCGAGGCCTGCGCGGGCCTGACGCCCATCGACGTGGGCCAGGACGGCGCCCTCGTCTGCGACAGCCCGGGCCCCCTCGTCACTTCTCGGGTCAACCAGATGGGCGGGGGGATGTTCACGGTCGACGCCGCCGGCACCAATGCCGTCGACGGCTCGGCGATGACGACTCACGACCTCTACACGGTGCAGGCGGCCGGCGCGTGCCAGGTGGCGGCGACCACGCTCTCCGTCGGCGACACCCAGACCCTGACCTGCTCGGGGTTCCTCCCCGGGATGTCGATCGAGGCCCTCGAACTCGGCACCAAGTCCGCGCCGTTCCTGATCTTCCCCGCGACCGTGGGTGCGGACGGCACCTTCTCGGTGAGCTTCATCGCGATCGAGCCGACGATCTACGGCAACTCGCAACTGGTCATCCGGACCGGCTACGAGGTGCTCTGGACGAGCCAGGACTTCTTCGTGAACCCGGCGGCCGCGGTCGTTCCGGCCGGTGACGGCACCGGCACCGGCTCCGGTCGTGCCTCGCTGGCGGCCACCGGCGCCGCACCGACGGGCCCGGCCGCACCGCTCGGCGCGCTCGCTCTGCTCGCCGGAGTCGCAACCCTCGTGATCGCGCGCCGCCGCCGCACCGTCTGACCGGTTGCGGGGCCGAGGCACCCGGGACACGATCGGAGGATGGCGTGGATCGGGACCTCGGGCTGGAGCTACGACCACTGGAACGGGGTGCTCTACCCGCCCGGCACGAGCTCCGCGAAGCGCCTGGACGTCTACACCGCCCACTTCGACACGGTCGAGCTCAACGGCAGCTTCTACCACTGGCCGCGCGCCGCCGCCTTCGCCTCCTGGCACGAGCGGCTGCCCGCCGGGTTCCGGATGTCGGTGAAGGCGCCGCGCGGGCTCACCCACGCCCGGCGGCTGCGGGATCCGGACGTCTGGATCGAGCGGATCGCCGAGGCCTGGCGCGAGCTCGGCGAGAACCGGGCGGTGCTGCTCGTGCAGCTGCGCCCGGACGACCAGCGGCGTGACGAGCAGGACGACGCCCGGCTCGAGGACTTCCTCGCCCGCGTTCCCGCCGACATCCGGGTCACCGTCGAATTCCGCCACGACAGCTGGCTCGATGACCGCGTGTTCGAGATCCTCGAGCGCCACCGAGCGGCCTACTGCGTGATGAGCGGCGCCGGCCTGCCGTGCGTGCTCCGTGCCGCCACCGGCTTCGTGTACCTCAGGATGCACGGCCCGGACCACCAGCACCTGTACGCGGGCTCGTACAGCGACGACGACCTGCGCTGGTGGGCCGACCGCATCCGGGAGTGGGAGGGCCAGGGCCGGGAGGTCTACGTCTACTTCAACAACGACGGGGCGGGTCACGCGGTGCGGAACGCCGACACCCTCCGCGGCATCCTGGCCTGAGCCTTCGCCGGGCACCGGGCCCCGAGGGGTTGCGCGATCGCGGTTACGTCGTAGCGTCGGGCCCATGGCCATTCAAAGCGGAAACGACGACGAAACCGTGCGGAAAGACGTCTCCTACAGCCCCGGCAGCGGGCGGGAGACCGAGGAGGCGCAGGACGACCCGCGCAGTTCCACCCACCTCGACGACCCCGAGATCGACGCCTCGAAGGTGACCAGCCTGCCCGGTGAGGGTGGCCCGGACGACGTCGGCGAGATCGACGTCGACGAGGAGGCCATTCGCGAGGACATCGCGAAGCGCTCTCGGCACTGAGCTGACAGCAGCGATTCATCAGCACCGACTCGGGAGCACCGACCCGACAGCCGCGACTCGACAGCACCGACTCGCTACGGAATTATGCGAATGCATCGACGCGAACCGTAGAACCGGAGCCGTTCGACGCGTACGATCAGACCGAGCCGGACCGGCAGGCCCCACGCCTTCCGGTCCGGCTCGTCCCTGTGTCGAGGGGACGAGCAGATACGCCACGGTGAGGGATGTCGACCGGGGCGCACCTGCCCTCCCGCACGTCGCCCCCGCTCGCGTCACCGCGGACGGATGCGCCGTACACCCTCTGTTCGGGGCGGACGGCGCATCCGGTTTGGTCCCTGCGAGAAGTACCCCGCAGCTCAACCGATCGGCTCAGCCGATCAGCTCAGCCGGCGGCGGCGGATGACCAGCAGCGCGAGCCCACCGGCCAGCAGCAGCACGAGGCCCGACACACCGGCCACGAGGGGCGCGGCGCCGGTCTGGGCGAGTGCTCCCGTGCCCGACGAGGCGTTGCCGGCCGGAACGACCACGACCGGGTTGGTCCCGGTCGGAGCCGTCACCGGCGGGGTCGTGACGGGCGGGGTCACCGGCGGAACCACGGCGGGCTGCGCGACCGTGAAGGTCACGAGCGTGCTCGGGTCAGAGACGCTCGCCGGAACGGCGCCGCCCGCACTCGCCTCGCGCGAGGCCACCGCGACCGCACCGTGCAGGCCCGGCTCCAGAGCGGCCAGCACCGAGAAGGTGCCGTCGGCTCCGGCGACCACCTGGTAGGCGACGACGCCGTCGGCCACGACGACGGGGGTGGACGGAACGGCCTCGGCCTGCAGACGGGCCGCGTCGCCGGTGGCTTCGCCCGCGGCGAGCGCGTCGGCGTCACCGACGGCGATGGTCACGGTGTCGCCCGCGGTCGCCGTGCCCGAGATCGTCACGGGGCTGAGAACCGACTGGCTCTCGGTCGGCGTGGTGATGACCGGGGTGTCGGCGAGGCAGTTGACGACCTCGGTCTTCGAGGCCAGCGTCACCGGGTCACCGGCGGCGTCCACCGAGCGGATCGTGGCCACCAACGGCGTGTCCTCGTCCAGCGACCAGGCCCTGACGCGGGTGTCGCCGGCGGCGACGACACCGCTCTCGACCGAGGTGTCGCCCGCGATGAACTCGTAGTCGGCAGGGCCCGTGCCCTTGGAGTTGTCCAGGGTGAACGAGAAGCCGGGGCTGGGCGGGATGATCCCACCGGTCGGGAAGACACAGCTCGCGTCCGCGATCGTCGCGACCGCGGCCGGGCTGAAGTTCGGCACGCAGTCGACGCTCTGCAGCGAGCCGCCGATCAGGCCTCCCCCGGTCGAGGTGTCGAAGACCTGGATGGTGGTGTCCGAGTTCTCCGGCAGCGGGATGACCCGGCGCAGGCTGTCGCCCGCCTCGATCGTGCCGGACTCGTAGGTGGTGCTGAAGTTCAGCACGATGCTGTAGTCCAGATCCGTGTCGACGGTGTCGGCGTTGCTGATGGTCAGTTCGGCGCCGTCGACGACGAGCCCCAGCGTGCCGCCGGTCGGGATGTCGCAGTTCTGGGTGCCGAAGGTCACCGTGGCGGGCAGCGCCTGTGCGGCCCCCGCGGTGAAGGCGATGCCGGCGGATGCGAGTGCCGCGACCGCCAGAACCGAGAGTGAGCGAGTGAGCAGTTTTCTCATTGCGTGTCTGTCTCCTAGGGAATGCAGGAGGGCGCGCGACCGATCGATCCGACCGGATGGTGAGCCCCGTTGCGTCGTTTCCCTCCAGCTGAGACAGCTGCGACCCTCTGACGGTACCCTGTTCGACGCCTATCGCCTAGGGATTGCCGCTAGTGCCCTTCGGAGAGGTAGCAGAGGCGCCGGAGCGTCTCGACGTTGCGCACGTGCAACGGGATGTCCAGGATCGGCTCCGGCACGAACGAGCCCGGGCCCTTCACGGCGTACTCGTCGATCCGCACCACGCAGCCGTCGCCACGGGGCTTCACCCGGATGTCGACCTGGGCCTCACCGATCGGCCAGCCCGCCGGGCGCATGAGCATCCGGTGCGGCGGGTCCCAGACGAGCACGGTGGTGCTGTCGTCGATCAGCGCGGGCCAGACCCCGAAGGAATGGTGCAGCTCGCTGCCGACCGCGGGCCAGTCGTCGTCGACGGCGCGCATCCGTGACGCCCCGACCACCCAGGCCGGGAACAGCCAGCCGTCGGCCAGCACCTCGAAGACCTTCTCGGGTGGGCAGTTGAACTCACGGACGTTTGTCGACACGGCGGATCCGATCTAGGAGAGGGCGGATAGGAGGGACAGGGGCACGATCGATCACGACCTCGGGGACAGATCGGGCGGGTTGTCGATGCCGAACACGGCTTTGAGCGCGCGCCGGGCGGCGTACCAGCCGGCCAGCCCGTGCACGCCCGGGCCGGGCGGGGTGGAGGAGGAGCAGAGGTAGACACCTTCGGCCGGTGTGGCCCACGGGTTCAGCGACAGCGTCGGCCGCGCGGCGAGCTGCCAGAGGCTCGCGGCCCCCGCGGCGATGTCGCCGCCGATGTAGTTGGGGTCGTAGTTCTCGAGATCCTTCGCCGTGCGCGAGCTCGAGGCGAGCACGAGATCGCGGAACCCGGGGGCGAACCGTTCGAGCTGCCGGGTGATCGCCTCGGTCTGGTCGAGGTCGGAGTCCCGCGGCACGTGCGTGTAGGCCCAGAGCACCTGCGCTCCCCCGGGAGCGCGGCTGCCGTCGACGATCGAGGGCTGAGAGACCAGCACGTACGGGGCATCCGAGTGGCGGCCCTCGGCGACCGCCTTCTCGGCCGCGGCGATCTCGGCGCGCGTGCCCCCGACATGGATGGTGCCGGCGCTCCGGAGCAGCTCGTTCTGCCACGGCACCGGCCCGCTGAGCGCGAAATCAACCTTCGCGACCGCGTTTCCGTAGCGGAAGCGCTCGAGCGCGGCCCGGTAGCGGGCAGGCAGCCGGTCGCCCGCGATGCGCACGAGGTTCTTCGGCGCGACGTCGAGCAGCACCGCCCGGGCGGGCCGGACCTGCTCGAGGTCGGTGATCTCCGCATCCGTCTCGATCTCGCCGCCGTGGGCGATCAGGTCGGCGGCGAGGGCGTCGACGATGGCCTGGCTGCCGCCGATCGGCACCGGCCAGCCGCGGCCGTGCGCGTAGGCGCCGAGTGACAGTGCGGCGCCGGCGGTCGAGGGGCTCGGCATCGTGCGGATGCTGTGGGCGGCGACCCCGGTGAGCATCGCCGGGGCCACCTCGTCGCGGAACCGCAGGTTCCAGAGCGGCGAACCCTGCTCGAGCGACCGCAGCCCGAACCGGGCGGTGGTGACCGGATGCGCGGGGATGCGCAGGAGCGGCGAGCCGGCGAACTGCGCGACCTGGTCGGCCCGGCGGGCGAGCGGACCCATCAGGCTCCGCCACGCTCCCCCGTCGATCCCGAGGTGGTCGGCCGTGCGCTCGAGGTCGCGGAAGGCGATGCCCGCGCGCCCGCCGTCGAGCGGATGACCGTAGGAGATCTCCGGGACGACCAGCTCGATCCGCTCCGCCAGCCCGAACCGGCGGAAGAAGCCGGACGCGAGGGCCATCGGATGCACGGCCGAGCAGATGTCGTGATGGAACCCGGGCAGGGTCAGCTCGGCGGTCCGCGCGCCGCCGCCGACCGTGGAGTTGCGCTCGTAGACGCGCACGGAGAGCCCCGCGCGCGCCATCGTCACGGCGGCGGCGAGCCCGTTCGGGCCCGCGCCGACGACCGCGACGTCCACTGCCTGACCGGGCACCGGCTCAGGCCCCCTTCCGGCCCTTGACCAGGAGGCCCGCGGTGCCGATCAGCGCGGCACCCCCCGCGGCCGCGGCCGCGTTGAGCGGGCGGCGGTGCCGCAGGTACCAGGCCTGCAGCGAGTGCGTCTTGGCCGAGTCGCTAAAGATGCCGCGCGATCCCTGGTCTCCGGGAACCGGCTCGTAGAGGTTGTCGGGCAGCATCGGCTCGCTCTTGTCGGGCGCCTGCTGTCCGTCGTAGCCGGTGCGGGCGAGGTACCAGTCGAGGAAGCCGGCGACGAAGCGGTTGCCGATCACGGTCTTCGCGGTGGGGAGCCCGACCCAGGTGCGGCGGCGCGGATGCTCGGCCACGTAGGCGACGACCCGCGCGGCGACCTCGGGCTCGAAGATCACGTCCATCGGCCGGGGGTGATCCGGCAGCGCCGACTTCACCCAGTTGAACTGCACCGTGTTCATGGCGGGCATGTCGACGGTCGAGATGCGGACCGGGCTCTTCCGGTGGATGAGCTCGGTCGTGACCGACTCGGTGAAGCCCTGCACCGCGTGCTTCGCGCCGCAGTACGCGGCCTGCAGCGGGATTCCGCGGTGCGCCAGGGCCGAGCCGATCTGGATGACGTGCCCGCGCTCGCGGGGCACCATGCGGGACAGGGCGGCGCGGGTGCCGTTCACGAACCCGAAGTAGTTGACGGCGGTCGCGCGCTCGAAGTCGTGCGGATCGGTCTCGAGGAACTCGGCGAACGCGCCGACCATGGCGTCGTTGACCCAGAGGTCGATCGGGCCGAGCTCGTTCTCGATCCGGGTCGCGGCCTCCTCGACGGCGTCGCGGTCGGCGACGTCGGTCGAGATGCCGAGCCCACGGCGACGGTAGCCCTCGATCTCGGCGACGACGGCCTCGAGGCCGTCCTCCCCGCGTGCGAGGACCGCGACATCCCAGCCCCGCCCCGCCAGCGCCCGGGCGATCGCCCGGCCGAGCCCCGCGGTACCGCCGGTGACGACGGCCACTCCCCTCGACGCGCTCATCGGGCGGAGCCGCCCGTGCGACCGGCGCCGGAGCGCCGGGAGGTGTGGATGGAGGTCATGGGAGTCCTTTCAGGGTGGACTCTCGACCTTGCCCGGACTGCACCCCGCGCGCAACGGGTTGGGGGGTGCTGGTCAGGGTGCGGGGGGTGCGTTGCGGGCGAGTGGTGCGGGCGGGTGTGAGGATGCGGGTCCTCCGCCCGCCCGCACGTCCGTCAGGCCGCGTCGGCGACCGAGATGGTCCAGGTCACCCCGAAGCGGTCGGTCAGCATCCCGAAGCCGGCCGACCAGGCCGAGGCCGCGAGCGGCTCGACGACGGTCGCGCCGTCGGCCAGGGCGTTCCAGTACCGCTCGGCCTCGGCGAGGTCGGCAACGCCGAGGGCGAGGAAGAAGGGCTGATCCGTGACGGTCGTGCCGTTCTCCCTCCGGGTCGAGCCGATCTGGCGCGGAGTGCCCGCCGTTCCCGGCACGTCGTACGCCATCAGGGTGAAGCCGTCGGGGGCGACGACCTGGCCGAAGACGACCGAGGCGGTGTCAGGGAGCCCCTCGGGCATCCCGAAGTCGCCGTAGGTGCGGACGACGGCCTGGCCGCCGAAGGCCTCCGCGTAGAACGTGAGGGCCGCGCGGGCCTCGCCATGGAAGTTGAGATGGGGGACGGGGGTGGCGGACATGGTGTCTCCTTCTTCTCCCGAGACGCGTCTCGCCTCGGGGGTGGTCCGACTCTTGCAGCGAATGCGGACAGGGAACGTCCGGATTCTCTGCGAGGATCGGACCATGCCCGTCGCCTCCTCCCCCTCGACCTCGCGCCGCCTGCTCGCACTGCTCTCGCTGCTGCAGTCGCGGCGCGACTGGCCCGCTCCCGTGCTGGCCGAGCGGCTCGAGGTGAGCGAGCGCACGGTGCGGCGCGACATCGAGCGGCTCCGGGAGCTGGACTACACGATCGACGCGACCCGCGGCCCGGACGGCGGGTACCGGCTGGGCGCGGGCTCGACCGTGCCGCCGCTGCTCTTCGACGACGAGCAGGTGATCGCGCTGACCCTCGCGCTGCGCTCGGCCGGCGCGCTCGGGGCCGGGCTCGAGGATGCGGCGGAGCGGGCGCTGACAACGGTCACGCGCCTGCTGCCGTCGCGCCTGGCGCCCCGGGTGGAGGGGCTGGCGCAGGCGACCTCGGCAGTGGCGGCAGCGGCGGTCGGCCCGGTCGCGCAGGCCGACCCCGCGGTGCTGGCCCGGATCGGCGAGGCCATCCACGCCCGTGAGCAACTGCGCTTCGACTACACCGCCCCCGCGGAGAGCGGCTCGACGGGCGACCAGAGCGACCACGGCGGCACCGCACCGGTCCGGGTCGTCGAGCCGCACCACCTGCTGCTGAGCGGAGGGCGCTGGTACCTCGTCGGCTACTCCCCCGAGCGCGAGGACTGGCGGACCTACCGGGTCGATCGCATCGCCCCGCGCAGTCACACCGGGCGCCGGTTCGACGTCCGCCGGGTTCCAGGCGGTGATCCCTCCCGGTACCTGATCGGCCGCTTCCGCGGGTCGGACGACGGGAGCGCCGCCTGGCCCTGTGCGGGTGAGGCCGTGCTCGGGGTCGCGCTTGGAACGATCACGCCTTATCTGGAAGCCGGCACCGGAGAGGATCTGGGCGACGGTCGCTGCCGCATCCGTCTCGGGTCGTGGTCGTGGGACGGTCTCGCGGCAGTGTTCTGCCGATTCCCGGCACCCCTCTCCGAGGTGCACCCGGCCGAGCTCCGCTCCGCGTTCGCCGCGCTCTCCGAGCGTGCGGCCGCCGCCGCCGCCGCCGCGCGCGGCCCCCGTCAGGGCGCGGTCTGATCCGGTTCGTCGATGCCGACCAGCGAGATCCCGACCCCTTCGGTGATCAGGAGCCTGGCCTCCTGCATCCGGCCCTCACCGCGGTTGGCGACGAGCCAGGCCGGCTCGGCACCGGTCAACCCGGCCTGGATCTCAGCCTGCACGTCGTCGACGTCCCGGTCTCCGATCGTGTACTCCTCACCGTCGTAGACGATCTCGACTCGCTTCATGGCTGCTCCTCGCTGTGTCCGGGGTGGTGTTCCGCGCGTCACTCGATGGGTTCGGTGGCCGGCGGTGCGTCGGTCTCCGGAACGAGGTGGAGACCCTGCGGCGAGTTCGCCGTGAGCATCAGCGCCTCGACCCAGGCCCGGTTGAGCGCCGGCGGACGGCTGCCGTGGAACTTGAAGACCATCGGGATGTTCGGGTGGACCCAGAGCGTCGTGCGCCCGTCGCCGATCGCCGGGTCGTCCTTCCAGCTGAAGAAGAACGACTCGTTGCGCCGCAGCTTGGCCCCGATCACCTGTTGGAGATGTGCGAGGGTGCGGTCGTCGAAATCGACGACGAACGAGGAGTCGTAGGTGAGTTTGCCCATGGATCATCCCTCTTCCGTCGAGCCCGTCCGGGTGGCTCTGGCGTTCCGTACCTGGCTGAACGTACATCGCCGAGGCGGGCGGTGAGAGGGGCTTGACGGAAGCGGCGGAGACATCTGCTTGCCTGACACCGCGCCCGGGCGCAAGCCCATTGCTCCATTTCCCCGGATGGAGATCATGAGGACATGGAGCGAATTCACTACGCAGGAGACTCGATCTTGACGGGCACCGACATCGCCCGGGCGCTGCTCGACTACGCGCACGCGCTCGCACTCGCCGATCAGTCCGACACCGTCGACATCCCGGTGCGCCGGGAGGACGGCACGGTCGGCACGGCGAACATGCTGATCGGTCCGGCGAGCCAGCTGGTCTCCGAATCGGGGTCGGCCGACGATGAAGCGGATGAGGCCGGCGAGCTGCGGAACGACGAGGTCGTCGCCGACATGCGCCGGCGGATCGCGCTCCTCCACAACCCCCGCCCGATGACCGACGACGAGCCGCGGAGCCGCGACGACCTGGACGAGTACTGACCTCCTCGGACGGAAATCTCCTCAGACGGAAGACGTATCCCCGGCCGATGCGGCGGGGTCGGCGGGCACCCGGCCGCGGAGGACCTCCGCGAGCACGACGGCTTCGCTGTGCTCGACGTCCTTCGTCGCGGTGAGCAGCGTCACCGGGCCGACGGCGAGCAGGGCGCGCAGCTGACCGAGGAGGTCTTGCTGCACGGGACCTTCGAGCTCGGCCAGGTACCGGGTGGTGAACTCCGGGAAGCGCTCGGGCACGTGCTGGTACCACTCACGCAACTCGGTCGAGGGAGCCAGATCCCGCACCCACCGGTCGAGGTCGGCTCGATCCTTGCTCATACCGCGCGGCCAGAGCCGGTCGACCAGCACCCTGGCGCCTCCGTCGGGCTCGGGCGCCTCGTAGATCCGCCGCACGAGGACGGGGTTGGTTCCGGTCACGATGGGCCTCTTTCCGATTCCTCGAAGTCTCGCCGGGTTCGGCGGGCGGGACAAGGGCGGGTCCGCCTCCCGGAAGGATTATAGTTAGCTCACTACAACTAACTAAGTGAGTGCGGGCGCGGCGGGTGAGCCGGGGCGCGCATCCGGAACCGGAGCGATCATGGCGGAGAAGGTCCAGCGCGAGCGGGCGGGCGTGTTCAACCGCGACCACCCCCGGTACAAGTGGATCGCCCTCAGCAACACCACCCTCGGCGTGCTGATGGCCACGATCAACGGCTCCATCGTGCTGATCTCGCTCCCCGCGATCTTCACCGGCATCCACCTCGACCCGCTCGAGCCCGGCAACGTCAGCTACCTGCTCTGGATGCTGATGGGCTACATCCTCGTCACCGCTGTTCTGGTCATGACCTTCGGTCGGCTCGGCGACATGGTCGGCCGCGTCAAGATCTACAACCTCGGCTTCGTGATCTTCACGATCGCGGCCGTCGCGCTCGTCTTCGACCCGTTCACCTCCGGCGCGGGCGCCCTCTGGCTGATCGGCTGGCGCGTCGTGCAGGCCGTCGGCGGCTCGATGATCTTCGCCAACTCGACCGCGATCCTCACGGATGCCTTCCCCGCCAACAAGCGCGGGATGGCGATCGGCATCAACCAGATCGCCGCGATCGCCGGCACCTTCCTGGGACTGATCATCGGCGGGCTGCTCGCCGCGCTCGACTGGCGCGCGATCTTCCTGGTGAGCGTGCCCTTCGGCATCCTGGGCACGATCTGGTCGTACAAGTCGCTGCACGAGGTCGGCGCGAAGAGCGCGGGCCGCATCGACTGGTGGGGCAACATCCTCTTCGCCGTCGGGCTCGTGGCCGTCCTCGCCGGCATCACCTACGGCATCCAGCCCTACGGGGACAGCTCGACCGGCTGGCTGAATCCCTGGGTGCTCGGCGCGATCATCGGCGGGGTCGCCGTTCTGGTCGTCTTCGTGCTACTCGAACTGCGGATCGAGGACCCGCTGTTCAACGTGCGCCTGTTCGCCATCCGCACCTTCGCGTGGGGCAACGTGGCGGGCCTGCTCGCCTCGATCGGCCGCGGCGGGCTGCAGTTCATGCTGATCATCTGGCTGCAGGGCATCTGGTTGCCGCTGCACGGCTTCTCGTACGAGAGCACGCCGTTCTGGGCCGGCATCTACCTGCTGCCCCTGACCATCGGGTTCCTGATCTCGGGACCGATCTCGGGCACGCTCTCGGACCGCTTCGGCGCCCGCGCCCTCTCGTCGGCCGGTCTCGTGCTCGTGGCCGCCACCTTCGTCGCCCTGCTGCTCATCCCGGTGAACTTCGAGTACTGGATCTTCGCCGTCATCACCCTGCTCAACGGGATCGGCTCGGGGATGTTCGCCGCCCCGAACCGCACGGCGATCATGAACTCGGTGCCCGCGACCCAACGCGGCGCGGCCTCGGGCATGACGGGCACGTTCCAGAACGCCGGCAACTCGCTCTCGATCGGCATCTTCTTCTCGCTGATGATCGCTGGGCTCGCGACCACGCTGCCGGACGCCCTGTACTCAGGGCTCACCTCGAACGGGGTGGCGGCGCAGGTCGCCGGGCCGGTGGCCGCGACACCGCCGGTCGGCAGCCTGTTCGCGGCGTTCCTCGGCTACAACCCGATCGCGTCGATCCTCGGTCCGACGGGCGCCCTGGATGCTCTACCCGCCGCCGACTCGGCCACCCTGACCGGTCAGTCCTTCTTCCCGGAGCTGATCTCGGGGCCGTTCCACTCCGGGCTCGTGATCGTGTTCATCGCGGCGGCGGCCATGTCGCTGATCGGGGCGGTCGCGTCGTTCCTGGCGGGCGGGAAGTACATGCACACGGAGCCCTCGTCGCCGGACGCCGCCGGGACCACGGCGCCCACCGAGGCCGCGCTCAGCGACGTCTGAGGTCTTCTCCGCCAGGGGCCGGAGGGCGGCGGAGGCGGGGAGTATCCTCGACGACCTGGTGACCAACGCGCCGCCGAAGAATCGCGACCTCGAGGCGATCAAGGGGCGCGAGCGGCACGAGAAGCGGATGGAGCGCGAGGTGCGGATCCGCACCGCCGAGCCCGTCGGATAGGAGGCCCTCGGGCGCGATGTCGTGGGCTGGTGCGACGATCTCTTTCAGGACGACCGGGCCGGCGTTCGCATCGGTGACGGGCGGGAGGAGGACGGATGCGCGGCGAGGCCACGGTGCTGCACGCCGACCTCGACGCGTTCTACGCCTCGGTCGAGCAACGGGATGCGCCCGCGCTCCGGGGCCGGCCGGTGATCGTCGGCGGCGGCCTGGTGCTGGCGGCGAGCTACGAGGCCAAGGCGCGGGGCATCCGGACGGCGATGGGCGGCCGGCAGGCGCGGGAGCTCTGCCCGGAGGCGATCGTGGTGCCACCGCGGATGGAGGCGTACTCGGCCGCCAGCCGGGACGTGTTCGCGATCTTCCGCGACACCACCCCGCTCGTCGAGGGGCTCTCGATCGACGAGGCCTTCCTCGAGGTCGGCGGACTGCGGCGGATCGCCGGGACACCCGAGCAGGTCGCGGCCCGGCTGCGGGAACGGGTCAAGATCGAGGTGGGGCTGGCGATCTCGGTCGGGGTGGCGCGCACCAAGTTCCTGGCCAAGGTCGCGAGCGCGGTCAGCAAGCCCGACGGGTTGCTCGTGGTCGAGCCCGATCGCGAGCAGGAGTTCCTGCTGCCGCTGCCCGTCGAGCGCTTGTGGGGCGTCGGGCGCGTGACCGCCGAGAAGCTGCACCGGCTCGGCATCACGACCGTCGGGCAGCTCGCCGAACTCGAGTCGGCGACGGCCGAACGACTGCTCGGCAAGGCGACCGGCGCGCATCTGCACGCGCTCGCCCGGCTCCGGGACCAGCGGCCGGTCGACACCGCGCGGCGACGCTCCTCGATCGGTTCGCAGCGCGCACTCGGCAGCCGGCCGCGCCCACCCGAGGAGCTCGACCTCATCCTGACGCAGATCGTCGACCGGTTGGCCCGCCGGTTGCGCGACGGCGACCGGGTCTGCCGCACGGTCGTGCTGCGACTGCGCTACGGCGACTTCTCGAAGGCGACGCGGTCGCGCACGGTGGGGACCGCATCCGATCGCACCTCGGTGCTGCTCGGGGTCGCCCGGGAGCTCTTCGCCGCGGCGCAGCCCGAGATCTCCGGGCGCGGCCTCACCCTGATCGGGATCTCGCTCGGGCAGCTCGCGCGCGCCGACAGCCTCACCCCGGAGCTGCCGATCGACTGGAACGACAGCGCCCGGCTCGACACGGTACTCGACGCCGTGCGCGACCGCTTCGGCACCACCTCGGTCGCCCGGGCCGCGCACCTCGATCGCGACCCGGGCTGGTCGAGCCCGATCCTGCCCGAGCATGAGTAAGGCCGGGGCGCGGGTGGGAGCGGAATCGAGGGGGTGGCTCTCGACGGGTCGCCGGACTAGCGTGGGCGCATGATCGGCTCGCTCGACGTCATCGTCCTCGACTGCCCGGACACCCGGGCGCTCGCCCGCTTCTACGCCGAACTGATCGGCGGCGAGATCGTGCAGTTCGACACGCACTGGGCCGAGGTCGTGCCGCCGATCCCCGGCTCGCGGCCGCTCTTGGCGTTCCAGCGAGTCGACGACTACCGCGCGCCGGAGTGGCCGGGGCAGCAGGTGCCGCAGCAGCTGCACCTCGACGTCAAGGTCGACGACCTCGACGCGGGCGAGCAGGCCGTGCTCGCGATCGGCGCGACGCGGGTCGGCGGCGACGGGGCCCAGGACGCAGCCGGCGACAGCGACAGCGGTGACGACGGCGACGGCGAGGTCGAGACCTTCCGCGTCTTCCTCGACCCGGCCGGGCATCCGTTCTGCCTCGTGCGCCCGAACGACTGAGCGCGCACGCGGGGCGTTCAGCAGCCGGAGTCCAGCCGGAGTCCAGCCGGCCCCGCATCGAAGTCTGGCAACAGGCGTAGAAGAGTCCCCCATCCGGTGGCCTGTGCCGCATCCCGGACCTGGTTAGCGTGTAGCCACGACCAGGGGGAGATCATGACCGACAGAGAATTCCAGGGCCCGGCCCTCACCGGGATCCCGGCCAAGCCGGGCTCGACCGAGATCACTCCGCGGCGGAGGGTGCTGCGCCCGTTCGGCTACCTCGGCATCGCGATCGTCTGGCTGGCCCTCTCGGCGGTCGTCGCCGGGCTGCTGGCCGTCATCCCGTTCGTCATCGTCGACCAGGGCGACCTCGCCTCGTCACCCGGGATCGAGAACCTGGCCCACGACACCGAGTGGCTGGCCGCGTTGATCGCTCTGCCGATCGTGGCGCTGGTGTTCGGGGCCATCATCAGCCTGCTCTTCGTCGGCTCGTTCTCGCTGTTCGTACTGTCGCTGATCGCCTTCGGCCGGTCGCTCCTCCCTTCCTACGCCCACGAGCCGCTGACGACGACGCGCTGGACCAGTGACGCGATCGGGCCGGTGCGGGCCGGCGGGGTGCTCGCGCCGGCGATGAAGGGCGACGCGTCGCGCTACCGCGACGTGCTCGACAAGCAGTCGCTGTCGCTCATCCCCGTGCGCCGCACTCCGTTCGGCGCCTTCTGGACCCGGGTGATGTTCTTCGCCTGGGTGCCCTCGGGCGGCGTCATCCTCTCGAGCGTCTGGCTCGGGTTCGCCTATCTCGTCACCGTCGGCTGGGTGACCTGGCCGGTCACCGGCCCGCTCGCCTTCGTCTGGGCCGCCGTCTCGCTGGTGCTCGTCGGCCTCGGCATCCGGGGCAGCCTGCGGGCGGCGAAGAAGCAGATCGAGCGCCAGTTCGCCCAATCGACCGTCAGCTGACGGCGGACGGATCGGAACCGGCCGGATC